>JBMNEH010000001.1:0-2381067 GCA_050948665.1 Christensenellales bacterium | reverse complement strand
CCAGCGCACGCAGGTGCTTGGCGCAGTAACCGGCAGCGTTGCTTTCGATACGCCGGGCGGGCTCCATTGCGGAACCCTCCAACGTGATGGTTACCTGATCGGCTTCCAGTTGCTCCTGAAGGGTGCACAGGGGGCATTCTCCCTGTTTATGGAAGGAATCCCAGAGGGGAATGGTGTCGATATGATAACGCATAACGGCCTCCGTTTCACTTTCGTCTTTTCCCCTTCCCGGGGTCCGGGTCGGGAAAAGCAACCCCATCCCTCAAGCTGTTCGGAGCATACTCGGAAAACGATCCTCAAGGGAACGATACGGTCGGATGCCCGCCGTTTCCGGCTATGCCGGCATCTGGGGGTCTTCGGGGGGTTCGGGAGTTTGTGTCGCTTCGGGAGCCTCGGTCACTAACGGCGGCGGTGTGGCTGCGGGTCCCGCGTCCTGCGGGATCACGACATTATAAATATCACTCATCTTCCGGAAGCTGAAGGACTTGCAGAGGGTGGGAAGCGCCAGCTCCAGCGCCCTTGCGTCGCAGATGTTGAAGTGCAGAAGTATGATGGAGTTTTCCTTCGTTTTATACAGCAAATATTTGGCGTAAGCCTTATAGTCCTGCGTGCCGGTGCCGGAGAAGGGGTCTACATCCCACACTGCCGACAGCTTCCGTTCCTGGGCGAATACCCGGGAGATCCAGCCGATATTCCGGCCTGCGCCGAAAGGCAGCCGGACAATGTCCGGCACAACATAATCCTCTCCGAGATATTCCTTCGCCCGCGCTTCCCAGGCGTCCAGGTCCGCCTTCAATTGTCCGCTGGTCATTTGGTCGATACGGCTGTGCTGCATGGAGTGCCAGCAGATTTCGTGGCCTTCGGCCACCGCCTGCTGCCACAACGGCGCGTTATTCCTCAGACAGGCGCCGGTGACGAAGAACGAGGCTTCTACGCCGCATTTTTTTGTGATCTCCAGTATCCGGGTGATCGCTTCGGCATTGTACCCGTCGTCTATGGTCAGCGCGACGATGGGTAACGGGTTCTCCTTTACCTTCTCTCCTGCGGGGACATCCGCTTTTATATAGGGGACAAGGGTCAATGTATAGGTATCCACATTGCCGTTCTCGTCAAAGCCGACCACCTGCCTTTCGGCAGTTTCGGTTATCGGTTCGAATACGCCGGTACCGCCTACACGGACTGCGGAGGACGCCGAGATGATCAGCCCTTCCGCCATCTCTCCGGTTTCCACTGGCACGCTGTAGGAGGTCACTCCCCTTTGGAGGTATACCGAATGCCCGTTGACCTCAAGCTTCTCCAGAGGGATGGCAAGGGCGGGAACCGCTCCCGAAAGCCATAAAATCGCTGCCAGAAGGACACCTGTTGTACGCTTTGTACGTTTCATTCCGCACCTCCGACGACTGATTCCATGATAAATATAATACCCTTATATCCGGTGCGCTGTCAATGGTAATTGCGGCATTCCGCCAAAGGACGCGTCTTTCGTATCGCCTTTCATTTCGGAGCCGGTTTTCACATACATCCCTGTGCTATGCTTTTCATCCATATGATTTTGTGCTATACTGCCGTAAGTCTGTGCGTTGATCCCGGAGGATGATGATGAATTGGTATGAAATTTTATTCATCGGTGAAGGGCTTTCTGTGGATGCGATGGCTGTAACGGCCGCTTCCGCCATGGCAATGGAAAAGATAAATCTCAAGAGGATCGGCTTCATGGCGTTGGTTTTTGGGGTGATGCAGGGGCTGATGCCCCTTTTAGGGTACTTTCTCGGCAGTCTTGCGACCGAGTTCGTCCAGACCTGGGCTAGATGGATCGCCTTTGGGTTATTGGCGTTGGTCGGGGGGAAGATGCTGCTGGACGGGCTGCGCCCCGAAAAAGAGGGCAGATCCCCCAGGGAAATGTCCTTTATCCCGCGGGTGCTGGTGCAGGGGGTGGCCACCTCCATTGATGCCCTGGCGGTGGGGGTGAGCTTCTCCATGCTTTCGGTGAATATTTGGATGGCAATACTTATTATCAGCGTCACCACCGCGGCGCTGTGCGGCGCGGCAGCCTGGATCGGACATAAGCTCGGGGGGATTTTTGCTGACAAGGCGCAGCCGGTCGGGGGCGTCATATTGATACTCATAGGGCTGAAAATCCTCATTTTCCATTGATAAAAGGCAGGCTTATGGTATAATAAATCTGGTGGAGGGAACTTTAGGGATGAAGAGGATCGGTATTCTGACCAGCGGCGGGGATTCGCCCGGCATGAACCCCATGATTTGGGCAGCGACGCGGTATGCGCATAGCCTTGGTATGGAGGTCATGGGTATTGAGGACGGCTACCAGGGCTTGCTGGATGGCCGCATTTATCCGTTGGATGACAGGTATATTGAGGGCATTGTCGATTTTGGCGGCACAAAGCTGGGTACCGCCCGTTGTAAAGCCATGATGACGGAGGAGGGGCGGGACGCGGCTGCAGAGGCTATCCGCTCCTTCGGTATCGAAGGACTGATCGTGGGGGGAGGAGACGGTTCTTTTCATGGCGCCCGGACATTGACCCGCCGGGGGATCCCCTGTATCGGTCTTCCCTGCACCATTGACAACGACCTTGCCTATACCGATGTGACCATCGGGTTTGATACCGCCTGCAACACCGCGATCGCTGCGACGATGAACATCCGGGATACCATGACCAGCCATGATCGTTTTGCCGTGGTGGAGGTCATGGGGCGCCACCGGGGGGATATCGCTTTGATGGTAGGGTTGGCCGTAGGCGCGGACGAGATCCTGATTCCCGAATCCTGTTATACCCAGCCCTTTGATTTTGACAATGTGGTCAACCGTATGAAGGAGATCCATGCCGCCGGCGCGAAAACCGGGCTCATCGTCCTTTCCGAGGGGGTAGAGTATGAAAATCCCCGCCGCTGCGAGCAGTTGGCACAGCGGCTGGAAGACGCTACCGGTATGGAGTTCCGGGCCGCGGTACTCGGGCATATACAGCGGGGCGGCCGCCCCACCATGCGGGACAGGGTGCTGGCGATCCGTACTGCCGCGCGGGCGGTGGAACTGATCCACAACGGCGTATCCGACCGGGTCGTGGGCATGCGGGCAGGTGTGATCATCGACTGTGACATTTATGAGGCGCTGCAGGTTCCCCGCCCCACCCATTCCGACTTGCTGAAGCTGGCTCTTACACTGGGCGGGAGGTAGATGGGCGGCCATCCGTACAGGAAAGGATAGATCCCTTCCTTTTTATCCTCTTGTTTCCGGAAAAATTTTGCGGTTACCATACTTGACAAAGCTGCTCGGGTATAGTATGATTATCCACGACAGAAGTCGGCACTGACGGTCTGGGTTCGTCCCGGACGGGAAGGCGAGTATATGCGCGCTTTGTTCCGTGCCCCCTTGGGCACGTTTTTTTTGCCGGAAAACAGGGGCCGGAGGGGCCGAATCGTCGGGAAGGAGGAGACATGGAGAGCCGTATCGCGGTAGTCAGTATCCTTGTGGAGGATATCGAAAGCGCCGGCCTGGTCAATGACCTGCTGCACCTGTACGGACAGTATGTGGTGGCGCGGATGGGCGTGCCCTATCGGGAGAAGGGGATATCCATTATCTGCGTGGTGATGGACGCTCCCGGGGATATCACAAGCGCCCTGTCGGGAAAGCTGGGCATGCTGTCCGGCGTCAGCAGCAAAACGATTGCGACAAAAGCAAAAACAGTTTGAAAGAAGGATTTTTGATATGAAACGTATTTTAATCATGATTACAGCCCTGCTCCTTCTCCTGGCCGCGGCGGCAGGCTGCGCAGGGCAGACCCTTCCCGCGGCGACCGAAGCCGTCCGTCTGCCGGAGGAGATCCGGATCGGCGGACTGAAAGGCCCTACCTCCATGGGTATCGTGCAGCTCATGGAAGCGGCGGAAGAGGGCACCGCGCGGAACCGTTATACCTTTACCATTGCCGGTTCCGCGGATGAACTGACCCCCAAGCTGATCCAGGGGGAGCTGGACATGGCGATGGTGCCGGCGAACCTGGCGGCGGTGCTGTATAACAACACGGAGGGCTCTGTGCGGCTGCTGGCGGTGAATACCCTGGGGGTTATTTACATCGTTGAAAGGGGAGATACGGTCGCCTCTCTGGAGGATCTGAAGGGGCGGACGGTGTATGCCACCGGCAAGGGCTCCACGCCGGAATATGCTCTGCGGTATCTTCTGCGGGAAAACGGCGTTGACCCGGATAAGGACCTGACCATTGCATGGAAGAGCGAACCTACCGAAGTCGTGGCTCTTTTGGCGCAGGAGGAGGGGGCAGTGGCAATGCTCCCCCAACCCTATGTGACCGTTGCGCAGACCCAGGTGGAAGGTCTCCGGGTTGCGGTGGATCTGACCCAGGTATGGGACGCGCTGGACAACGGCAGCCGGTTGATTACCGGTGTGCTGGTGGTACGGGCGGAGTTTGCCGACACCTATCCCAGGCAGATCAGCGCTTTTCTGGAAGAGTATGCCGCTTCCGTGGCGTATGTGAATTCCAACAACGCCGAGGCGGCCCTGCTGATCGAGAAATTTGGCATTGTAAAAGCTGCCGTCGCGGAGAAGGCGCTGCCCTACTGCAATATCGTTTTTCTCGCGGGGGAGGAGATGGTCTCCCCCATGGAAGGCTATCTCCGGGTGTTGTTTGAACAGAATCCGAAATCCGTGGGCGGCGCGCTGCCGTCGGATGATTTCTACCATGTGGGGTAAGCTGAGGCACAGCCCGGGTTTGCAAAGGCTGCTGGCCGTGACGGCGGCGCTGTTGGTCTGGCAGTTGGCTGCCGCGGCTTTGGGGCAGAGTCTGCTGCTGCCCGCGCCGGTCGCGGTGGCCAAGCGGCTGTGGTCGCTGCTGCCTGCGCGGGGATTTCTGGGGACGGTGGGGTTTTCCCTTGGGCGGATATCCCTGGGATTTCTGCTGGGTTTTTCCGCGGCGGCGGTGCTTGCCGTCTTTTCCGCCCGGTGGAAATGGATCGAAATATTGCTGCAACCCTATATTGCGGCGATAAAAGCGGTGCCGGTGGCTTCCTTTATTATCCTGTGCCTGATCGCCGCCGGCGCCGGGAACCTGTCGGTGGTGATCTCCTTTCTGATGGTGCTGCCCATTGTTTATACTAATCTGCTCAGCGGGCTTCAAAGCACCGACGTGAAGCTGCTGGAAATGGCGAAGGTTTTCCGGCTGGGGTATTTCCGGCGGCTGAAGTATATCTATCTGCCGGCTCTCCGGCCGTCCCTGCTGGCGGCGTTTCAGGCGGGCATCGGGCTGGCATGGAAGGCCGGCGTGGCGGCGGAGGTCATCGGCATACCCGCCGGTTCCATCGGAGAAATGCTGTATGAGGCAAAGGTCTATCTGGCCTCTGCCGACCTGTTTGCCTGGACTGTGGTGATCGTGGGTGTCAGCGTGGCCTGCGAAAAGCTGGCCGTAGGGCTGCTGAAGCTTGGCTATCGCGGCCTGGTAAGGAGATAATATGGATATTGTGCTGTCTCATGTCACCAAAGCTTACGACGGGGAACCGGTTCTTTCGGATTTTTCCGCCCGATTGCGGGAGGGGGAAACGACCGTGCTCATGGGTCCCTCCGGCATTGGGAAAACCACGCTTCTGCTGTTGTTGTTGGGGCTGGTTTCGCCGGATTCCGGGGAAATAACAGGGCTGCCGGAGAAGGTTTCCGTGATTTTCCAGGAGGACAGGCTGTGTGAGGACTTTTCCGCCCTCTCCAATGTGGCGATGGTGCTGCCCCGGGGAGGAGAGGAAACAGCTTCCGCCCTGCTGAAGGCGCTGGGGTTGGAGGAGGCGATGCGGCAGCCGGTCCATACCCTTTCGGGAGGGATGAAGCGGCGGGTCGCCATTGCCCGCGGACTGGCAGCGGACAGTCCCCTGCTGCTGATGGACGAACCCTTCAAGGGGCTCGACGGGGCCACCCGCCGGCAGGTAATGGAAGCGGTACGGGCGGAAACCGCCGGCAAGACCCTGCTGCTGATCACCCATGACCCGGAGGAGGCCGCGTTTTGGGGAGGACAGCTGCTGAAACTGGAGAAAACGGAGGAGTTATGAAAAAAGCTGAGATTTTGGAAGTATTGAAGATGCCTCGGGAGGCTTATCTCCGGGAGGTGGCGCCCAAAGCCAGGGAAGCTCATGCCTCCCATCGGAAGGTGCTGACAGCTACCGCCATGCTGGGTTTTGACAATGTCTGCCGGAACCGCTGCCTGTATTGCGGGATGCGGGCGGGCAGCCGGCTGCCGCGGTACCGTATGCGTCCCGAGGAGATACTCACATCGGTCAAGGCGGCGGTGGACGGGGGATTTCACCGGGTTTTCCTGATTTCCGGGGAGGATCCCAACTACGGCTTTGAAAAGCTGCTGGATGTGGTTTCTTCGGTACACGGGCTGGGGGTGCATTTATCCATGGCCTGCGGCGAGTTTGAAAGGGAGGAATATAAGGCGCTTCGGGAGGCCGGGGCGGACGCATATGTGCTGAAGTTTGAAATGGGGCAGGAGGATATCTTTAACCGGTTGAATCCCTCGACAACTTTCCGCCGGCGGCTGGAGCGCATTGAGACTCTCAGGGAATTGGGGTTTGAGGTAGCCTCCGGCGGCATTATAGACTATCCCGGCCAGACGCTTTCCATGCTTGCGGAGGATATACTGCTGACGAAAGCCCTGGGGATCAGCTGGGCGCCCGTTATCCCCTATCTTCCCGTTCCCGGAACACCTCTTGCGGAGGAGGGCGGCCCCGGCAGTGTTGATCTGTGTCAAAGGACGATTTCTCTGCTGCGGCTGATGATGCCGGAGGTGCGGATCACCGCCCAACAACCGGGCCCCGATCCCCAAAAAGGCCTGTCGGACACCGTCGGGAACCTTGAGGCGTTGGCAGCCGGAGGGGATATGCTTTTCTGCGATCTTCTGACTGAGGAACGGGCAGGGCAGTTTTCGGTGGTGGAGAACAGAGTCGTTTTGGGACTTGAGCACATCCGTGACATGGCGGAGAGGTCCGGCATGCCTCTTTCCATGGTGTAAACGCGGAGAACCGCCCCCGGAGCTGCTCCGGGGGCGGTTTTTTCTCGGGGCGGCGCGGTGAGAACATATGCGGGCTTTCGCCGGTATTCGGCGTATATTTGTCGAAATTTTCCCCGGGAGATGATGGACAACCCGGTGCCGTCCGTGCTATGATAAGAGGGTTGTTTGCGGCGGAGGAGGATAACCGAAGATCATGTTTATGGACAAACTGAAGAAGTTCTTTGGCGCGCAGGATATGACCCGTGGAAAGCCCTTCACCCGGATATTCATGTTCGCGATGCCGCTGCTGGTAGGGAATATTGCCCAGCAGCTTTATAACACGGTGGATTCCATTGTTGTGGGAAAGTTTGTGGGGGATGAAGCGCTGGCGGCTGTAGGCGCCACCATGCCCGTATTCAATCTGATCATCGTAATGTTCTCCGCCGTTGCCACCGGCGCCGGGATCATGGTAGCCCAGTACTTCGGCGCCCGGGAAAAGGGGAACCTCTCCCGGACTGTGGGGAATGCCATGGTGCTGACGCTGTTTGTATCGGTCCTTATGACGGCACTGGGCCTGCTGATCGTCCGGCCGTTGCTGCGTTTGCTCCGGACTCCGGAAAACATACTGGAAATGTCCGCTACGTATATGACGATACTGATCAGCACCATGGTATTCTGCGCTTATTACAACATCTTCGCCGGTATTCTCCGGGGTGTTGGGGACGCGGTAATGCCCCTTGTTTTTCTGCTGATCGCCTGCGTATTGAATATCTTTCTGGACATCCTTTTCGTGGCGGCGTTCCATTGGGGAGTGGCGGGGGTAGCCTGGGCAACGGTGATTTCCCAATGCGTCTCCGGCATACTCTGTGTGTTCCGGCTTACCCGGATGCGGGACAGGATCCATTTCACCCGAAACATTTTTAAACTCCGGGGCTCCATTGTGAAGCGCATGCTGAAGCTTGGGGTGCCCTCCGGTATTACCATGGCTATATTCTCACTGGCTTCCATCGCGGTACAGTCCCTTGTGAACAGCTTTGGCACCGCCGTTATGTCCTGCGCGGTGATGATCATGCGGGTGGACGGTTTTGCCATGATGCCCAACTTCACCTTCGGGATGGCGATGTCCACCTTCACCGGCCAGAATATCGGCGCCGGACGAATGGACCGGGTAAACAAGGGCGTCAGCCAGGGGCTGCTGTTGTCCCTTTCTTTCTCCGTGGCGCTCACCGTCTGCATCCTCTTGTTTGGCAGCAGCCTGTTGGGCTTGTTTACCAACACACCGGAGATCATTGATATGGGTATGCGTATGATGCGTATACTGGCGGTGGGCTATGTGGCGATGGCCGTTACCCAGGTGCTCAACGGTACAATGCAGGGCGCCGGGGATACGCTGACCCCCATGATGATTTCCATTATAACCACCGTGGCGCTCCGCGTGCCCATTGCGTATACGCTTGCCTGGCTGACCCGGACAGAGGCAATGCCGCAGGGGGATCCTTCCTGCCTTTACTGGTCACTGTTGATTTCCTGGACGATAGGCGCCGTATTTTCTTCCGTCATGTTCAGGGTGGGCAAATGGCGGAAGCGCGCCATCGTATCCGCCGTTCCCGTACCCGCGGACAGTCTGGACGGCGGCGATTAGATCCCGCAATACCGGGAGGAGCCTTGGCTCCCCCTTTTTTACCCGGTGCAATTTTGCCGGCATGTCCCTCGGAGGGCGGCGGTCTGCGCAGAATTCTCGGATTATGAAAGTCCCGCCTCAATACAGGGGCGGGACTTTTGGCTGGAATCTATGTTACATACGGCCTAAAAAGTCGTACTGGGCTTTGGTCAGGCGGTAATATTCGCCCTTGGAAGCCATGAGCTGCTCGTGGGTGCCGCGCTCAACGATACCGCCTTTGTCCACCACCATGATACAGTCCGCATTCCGGATGGTGCTGAGCCGGTGGGCGATCACAAAGCTGGTTCGCCCGCTGAGAACGGTGGTCAGCGCCTGTTGTATCAGAATTTCCGTGTGAGTGTCGATGGAGGCGGTGGCTTCGTCCAGTATCAGGATCTTCGGGTCGGCCAGCAGCACTCTGGCAAAGGCGATGAGCTGCTTCTGCCCTACGGACAACCGGCTGCCCCGTTCGTTTACCTCGGTATCGTAGCCTTTTTCCATACGCATGATGAAGTCATCGGCATTGATCTTCCTGGCGGCGGCGATGCATTCCTCGTCGGTGGCGGACATCCGGCCGTACCGGATATTGTCCATGATGGTACCGGAGAATATGAAGGTGTCCTGGAGCATGACGCCGATCTGCTTGCGGAGGGAATGGAGATCCACCGTGCGGACGTCGGTGCCGTCGATCAGCACCTGTCCCGAACGGACGTCGTAGAAGCGGTTCAGAAGGTTGATCACGGTGGATTTTCCCGCGCCGGTGGGGCCGACAAAGGCGATCGTCTGGCCGGGTTGTGCGTCAAAGGAAACGCCGTTCAACACTACCTGCTGCGGGTCGTAACCGAAAACCACGTTCTTGAATTCCACATGTCCGGTGATGGGGGGCATCGCCGGCGCGTTCGCGGCGGAGGCTACGGCGACCGGGGTATCCAATATGTCATAAATACGCTCCAGAGAAGCCATGGCTACCAGCAGCTGGGTAAATAGGTTGGAGAGCTGGTTGATGGGCTGCCAGAACCGGCCCAGATACCATATCATGCCGGTCAGCGTGCCCAGGGTAATGGCGGCTTCTCCGGCGGCGGTCATCCACTTGACGCCGAAGAAGTAAATCAAGACCGTACCCGTAACGGACACGACATCCAATCCCGGCCAGAGAAGGTTGTTCACCCGGATGGCTTTCAGCCAGGAGGTTACGATGTCCTTATTCACATTTGTGAATTTTTCTTCGTTTACCTGCTCCCGGGCGAAGGCCTGGGTGACCCGCATACCGGAAAGGCACTCGTGGAGATAGCCGTTCATGCTGGAGATTTTGACCCGCACCCTCCGCCAGGTGCGGGTGATATGGGGCTTGAGAACAAAGAACAGCACCACCAGCGCCGGCACCACTGAGAAGGCGACAAGGGCCAGTCTCGCGTTCAGGTACACCATAAGCCCCGCGATAAAGAACAGGGTCACCACATTGGTCAGGGAGTTGACCACGCCGTTGGTGAACAGGTCCAGCAGGGAATTGACGTCGTTGATGACCCGCACCATGATTTTTCCGGCCGAGCGGGTATCGAAAAAGTCAAAACCCAGTTCCTCAATATGATTGAACAGATCCTGTCTGAGAGAGGCCAGCATTTTTCGCCCGGTAATGTCCATGAGCAGCATCTTCCACCGTACGCAAAGGGCGGATATGGTGGAGGTAGCTACCAGCGCCAGCGCCAGCCAGGGAAGCATTGTGAAGTCCCTGGGGGCAATGCATTCATCCAGCGCGATCTGCGCGATGAGCGGCATGGCCAGCCCCGAGGCAGAGGCCAGCAGCATCACCAACACCGCGAGGAAGATCCTTCCCGTGTAAGGCTTGGCATACCGAAACAGCCGCCGGATATATTGGGGGTTGATAGGGGCTTCGGTGACTTCGTCGTCGATATTCCGCAGCCGCTTGTCACGTTTATCGGCTTTCACTGCGCTCATGCTTCTGCTTCCTTTCCCATAACCGCCTGAAAGTCCCGGTATTGATCCATAAATATGCCGTAATACAAACCTTTTTTCTCCATGAGATCGGCGTGTTTTCCCCGTTCGGCTACCCGGCCGTGTTCCAGCACCAGTATTTCATCCGCGTCCTTTACGGCGGATATACGGTGGGAGATGATAAAGGTGGTGCGTTTTCCGAGCACCTCTTTCAGGCCGGTCTGTATGGCCGATTCGGTCTCCAGGTCTACGGCGGAGGTGGCGTCGTCCATCACCAGGATCTCCGGATCCGGGAGTATGGCGCGGGCGATGGAGGCGCGCTGCTTCTGTCCTCCGGACAGCCCCAATCCCCGCTCGCCCACCACGGTATTGTATCCCTCAGGCAGGGCGTCGATGTACTCCTCCGCCTGCGCGATGCGCGCGGCGGTCCGCACTGTCTCCATCGGGGCGTCCGGCCGGCCGAAGGCGATATTGTCCCGCAGGGTGTCCGAGAAAAGGAAGGTCTCCTGCTGTACGATGCCGATATGCCGGCGAAGCTCCCGGGAGTCATAGTCCCGGACGTCGATACCGTCTACCAGTACCCGGCCGGAACGAACATCATAGAACCGGCTGATCAGGTTCACAAGGGAGCTTTTTCCCGAGCCGGTGGCGCCCATGATGGCAATGGTGCTTCCCGGGGCGGCTTTTAGATCGATATCTTTCAGCACGAGCTCGTCACCATAGGAAAAGGACACATTTTCAAAGGTGACCTCTCCCTTGTATTCTGCCGGCCTTTTCGGTCTTTTCGGCGCTTTCAGCTCAGAACCGAAGTCCATGTAATAGAATATGCGCTCGCCGGCGGATGTGGCTTGTACCAGCATATTCAGTATATGGGGCAGCATGTGCATGGGGTCGGTGACCATCCAGATATATCCGAATACCGCCACCACCTGGCCGGCGGTAATGACCCCCTTCACCGCGAAATAGCCGCCGATAAGCAGCATAAGCGCCGGTATGATGGAGCTGATGAAATTGATGATCGGGTGGTATTTGGCGAAGGTGCGCGTGATGGCGATGCCGGAGTCTCGGTGCTTCTCGTTTTCTTCCCGGAAGCGTTCCTTCTCATGGGCTTCCATCGCATAGGCTTTGACCACCCGGATACCGGAGATATTCTCCTGGGTATGGGTGTTCAATACGGCGGACTGATCGCGCATAGCGTCAAACCGCGGACGTACCGCCCTGTTCAGCCGGAAGCAGACCCATCCCAGAAGGGGGGTCAAACAGAGCAGCGTCAATGCCAGGAGCGGGGAAATCGTGCTGATCATGATCATTGCGCCGACATAATAGAAGGTTTGCTCCAGTATCGTTACCAGCCCGCCGGCGATCAGATGCCGGATCGCTTCGACGTCTTGGGTCATACGGGACATGATCTCCCCGATACGGTGCTTATCATAGAAAGCAAAGGGCAGGGTGTGGAGGTGTTCAAACATTTCCGTACGTATGGAGAATATGATTTTCTGGCTCATCAGCTCGAACAGCACCCCGCGGAAATAAACCATACTGGAAGACAACACACTTAACCCAAGCAGCGTTATCAACAGCTTGGGCATCATGGTCAGGTCCAGTTTCATAATGACCTCATCCACCATCCGCGCGGAGATCATGGGTGTTACCATCCGCGCGGTAAGCAGGAAGGCGGTGGCCGCCAGTCCGGTGAACAGCAGAAGCTTAAACTTCCGGGTCATTCTTAATATACGCGTTAATATGTTCGTGGAATCGTCCTCCTTTCGGAATCATAATAGTATAGCCCTTCGGTCGGGTAAAATACAATGAGAAAAACAAACAAAATTCCGGCGGCGCCTTTGTGGGATGGGGCAATTCATGGCAGGAATCGCCGGGAATCGGCGGGATTTCGGGGGGGATCGACAAACAAAACCCAAATCCCCGCCCTGTTTCCAGCGGCATCCTCCCGGGAGGAGAGGATTTGACGACGGAAGGTCCTATATGGCTTAACAGCGGAAGATTGCGAAACTGCCGCCGCCATGGTATGATATAGTGCGTAGTTCTATCGGAGGGAACGGAGAAATGCGGGCGATCGTTACCGTTTTGGGGCAGGATAAGCCGGGGATCATTGCGGCAGTGACCACGGAATTGGCGGCTGCCGGCGTGAATGTGCTGGACATCAGTCAAACCCTCATGCAGGAATATTTCGTGATGGTGATGCTTGTGGAGTTAGCGGGGGAAGCGGACACCCTTTCCGACCTTCAATCCCGTATGGAGGAAGTGGGGAAGGCTATCCGCGTACAGATCCGTCTCCAGCGGGAGGAGATTTTTCAGGCCACCAACAGGATATAGGAGAGGAACATGTTCGCCAGAGAGGAAATTCTCCGGACCATTCGCATGGTGCAGGAGGAGAAGCTGGATATCCGTACCATTACCATGGGCATATCTTTGCTGAACTGCGCCGACAGGGATGTGGAGGTTTGCGCCCGCCGGATCTATGATAAGATCACCGGCCTTGCTGCCCGCCTTGTGCCGGTGGGAGAGGCCATCTCCCGGGAGTACGGCATCCCGATCGTAAACAAGCGGGTCTCCGTGACGCCGATATCTCTGGTGGCGGCCTGCTGCGAGACCAGTGACTATACCCCCATTGCCAGGGCGCTGGATAGAGCCGCCGACACATTGGGCATAGATTTCATCGGCGGATATTCCGCTCTTGTACAAAAGGGGATGACCCCCGCGGATCAGAATCTGATTCGATCTATTCCCGGGGCGCTGGCGGAAACCGTGAGGCTGTGCTCCTCGGTCAACATCGGATCCACCCGCACCGGGATCGATATGGATGCCGTAGCGCGCATGGGGCATATCGTCAAGGAGACCGCCTGGCTGACCCGGGAGCAGGACTCCGTCGGCTGCGCGAAGCTGGTGATTTTCTGCAATGCCGTAGAGGACAATCCCTTTATGGCGGGCGCCTTCCATGGTGTGGGCGAACCCGATGCCGAGGTGCATGTGGGGGTTTCCGGCCCCGGCGCAGTGAAGCGGGCGCTGGAGCAGGTAAAGGGCGCGGATTTTCTTACCGTGGCGGAAACGATCAAACGTACCGCTTTTCGGATAACCCGCATGGGTCAGCTGGTGGCCAGGGAGGCCTCCTCCCGGCTGCAGGTTCCCATCGGGATCGTGGATCTGTCCCTGGCGCCCACTCCGGCAATGGGGGATTCCGTGGCGCAGGTACTGGAGGAGATGGGGCTGGAGTCGGTAGGGGCGCCCGGCACCACTGCCGCGTTGGCGCTGCTGAACGATGCCGTGAAAAAAGGCGGCGTGATGGCCTCTTCTTCGGTTGGCGGGCTGTCCGGCGCTTTTATCCCGGTGAGCGAAGACGCCGGAATGATCACCGCCGCTGAGAAAGGGGTGCTGTGCCTGGAAAAATTGGAGGCCATGACCTGCGTATGCTCCGTGGGTCTGGATATGATCGCCGTTCCCGGGGATACCCCTGCGGAGACGCTGTCCGCCATCATGGCGGATGAAGCCGCCATAGGCATGGTAAATCAGAAAACTACCGCTGTCCGATTGATCCCCGCTGTGGGGAAGAAGGCTGGAGACCGGGTGGATTTTGGCGGGCTGCTTGGCTATTGTCCGGTGATGCCGGTAAATCCTTGCTCCAGCGCGGAATTTATCCGCCGGGGCGGAAGGATTCCGGCGCCGCTGCATAGCCTGCGGAACTGAGGCGGACGCTATGGAAAAAACCGGCGGGGTAAAAAAGCAGTCCTTTATGGCCGGAGCGCTGCTTTTGGGCGTCTCCAATATCCTGGTAAAGCTGATCGGTACCCTGTACCGCATCCCCATGACCAATATACTGGGGACCGAGGGCATGGGCATCTATCAGAAGGCGTATCCTATCTATGCCACGCTGCTGGTATTGTCCACTTCTGGGATACCGACCGCGATCTCCAAAACCGTGTCGGAGCATTTCTCTCAGGGGGACGCGGCCGGCGCGCGGCGGGTATTCGCGGTGGCGCTGAGGCTGCTGGCTTTGGTGGGCGGCGTGACCGCGCTGCTCCTGTTCGTGTTCCGGGAGCAGGCCGCCCGAACACTTGTGGAGGATCCTCTGGCGGCCATGTCCATAGGCGCGATTGCCCCGAGCCTCTTCTTCGTATCCGTGATGTCCGCCTTCCGGGGATATTTTCAGGGTATGCAGCGGATGATGCCCACCGCCGCCTCTCAGCTGGTGGAACAGGTGGGAAAGCTGGCGGTAGGTGTGATGCTGGCGCTGCGTATGATTCCCCAGGGGATCGAGTACGGCGCCGCCGGCGCCATGATAGGCGTGACCGTGTCCGAATTTGCGGGGCTGGCGCTGCTCGTGGTGCTTTTCCTTATTCATATGGCCCGGGAGGGACGGGTGGAACCCGGTGACCGCCGGGCAACAGCCGGCGCGGTGCTGAGGCGGCTGTTGCCCATTGCCGTTCCGGTAACATTGGGGGGGTTTATTATCCCTCTGACCTCCCTTGTGGACGCCAAGCAGGTGACGCCTATACTGGAGAGTATCGGTTACACGGTGGAACAGGCCCGCGCTATGTACGGCACCCTGACCGGGGCGGTGAACACCCTTGTGAACCTGCCCGGGGCGTTGTCTCTGGCATTGTGCATCTCCCTTGTACCGGCGGTGGCGGCGGCAAAGCGGGCCGGGAATGAGCAAAGGATCCGCTCTCAAACAATGAGCGCCCTGAAGGTGACGATGCTGGTAGGATTGCCCAGCGGCGTGGGGCTGGCGGCGCTGGCAAGCCCGATCATCACGCTGTTGTACGGCAGCAGCATGACGGCGGGTGAAATTTCCACCGCGGCCCTTCTGCTTCAGCTGATGCTGCCCGCGGTGGTGGCGATGGGCGTGGTGCAGACATTGAACGGCATCCTTCAGGGTCTGGGGAAGGTCTATGTTCCCATACTGTCATTGAGCGCGGGAGCGGTGGTGAAGGTAATTTTGAATCTGGTACTGATTCGGGTCCCGGCGCTGCATATTTACGGCGCGGCCATTGCCTCCTCCGCCTGCTATACCGTTGCCGCGGTGATTAACTTGATTTATGTCCGCAGGTCTTTGCATATTCGTTATTCCTTCGGTGATTTGCTGCTGTTGCCGGGGTTAGCCACGCTGGGAATGGCGGCAGCGGTGTCAGTGACGATGCTGCTGCGGAAAACCGGTATGGGGAGGCATCCCAACCTGCTGACGCTGCTGGCCGTGGGGGTGGGGGTGTTGGTATATGCCCTGCTGCTGCCCCTGACGGGGGGGCTGGGTCATGATGAGCTGCGCATGATTCCCGGGGGTGCGAAGCTGGAGCGGCTGTTGGTGCGGCTGAAGCTGATGAAGCCGGCGACTGGGAAACATATGCGATAGGAGCGACCATGCGAATACAGATGATAGGGCTCGGCCCCGGAAACCCCGAGGATTTGACCCTTCGGGCGGCGGAAGCACTTCTCTCCGGCCGGAGGGTGATGCTGCGGACGGAAAGACACCCGGTCGCGGATTGGCTGCAAAGGCAGGGTGTGGCGTATACTTCCCTTGATACGCTGTACGAAACCGCCGAAGACTTCGATGCCCTTACGGAAGCCTCGGTGAAAATGCTGCGTGAGGAGGCGGAAGCGGCGGAGCGGGCGGGGTTGGCGCCCCTCATTTTCGCGGTGCCGGGCCATGGTTGGCTGGAAGAGGATGCCGCGCCGCTGATGGCGGCGGGGCTGGAGCCGGAGCTTGTGCCGGGTATTTCGTCCGCGATGGTTCCCGGGACGCCCTATTCCGATTGGTCGGCGGGACTGACGATGCTGCCCGCTGCCCATGTTTCCGCGCTGAAGCACCGTACGCCTGGCCCCCTGCTTGTGACCCAGTTGGATGATGTTGTGACCGCAGGCGAGGTAAAGCTGACATTGGCGGAGCGCTGGGGGGATGAAGCGGAGGCGCTGTATACCAACGGGCAGGGGGTGAGTCAAAGGATCCCCCTGTATACATTGGACCGGCAGCAGGGCTTTGACCATAACGCCCGGCTGCTGCTGGAGGCTCCTGCTCCCGATACGCGGGGAGATGTGGATACTCTCCGGCAGGTAGTGGAGACTCTCCGCGCGCCCCTGGGCTGTCCCTGGGACAGGGCACAGACCCATGAATCCCTCTCCCGGTTCATGCTTGAGGAGGCGCTGGAGGTGCAGGACGCGATTGCCGGGGAGGACATGGAGGCTCTTTGCGCCGAGTTGGGAGATGTGCTGCTGCTCGTGGTGTTCCACGCCTCCCTGGGGGCGGAGGAAGACGCTTTCGATCTGGAGGACGTGGCGGATGCCGCCTGCAGAAAGATGCGGCGCCGGCACCCCCAGCTTTTCGGTTTGGGAGAGGCTGTCGAGTGGGAGGAGATGAAACGCCGGGAAACCGGGGATACCACCGTTACGGCCGCTATGGAGGGTCTGGCCTCCACATTGCCCGCTCTGCTCCGGGCGGAGAAGGTGCAATACAAGGCGGGGAATGTGGGGTTCGACTGGGAAAATGCCGCCCTGGCAATGGAAAAAGTACGAGAGGAAGCCGGAGAGGTGCTGGCGGCGGCGGACCCGGAGGAGACCCGGGATGAGGTGGGAGATCTGCTGTTTTCTGTCGTGAATGTAGCGCGTTTGCTGGGCGTAGAGCCGGAAGAAGCACTCCGTCTTGCTACCGATAAATTCATCCGCCGTTTCGGGCGGATGGAGGCTCTGGCTGCGAAAAAAGGACAGAACCTGGCGGGGATGTCTCTTGACGATATGAATGCCCTGTGGGAAAAGGTCAAGGAGGAAGCATGAGACTGGACAAATTCCTGAAGGTGTCCCGGGTGATCAAACGGCGCACCGTGGCGGCGGAGGCCGCCGATGCCGGGAGGATTACCCTGAACGGTCGCCCGGCGAAGCCTTCCTCCCGGGTAAAGGAGGGAGATGTGCTGGAGATCTCCTCAGGCAATCGGGTGGAGAAATATGAGATCCTTCTTGTGACGGAGATCGCCGGAAAGGCGCAGGCCGCCGAGATGGTCAGGGTGCTGCGGTGACCGGGGCGGTGTTGCTGGCTGCCGGAAGCGGCAGCCGTATGGGGGGAGAAAACAAGCTGCTTCGCCCGCTGGCGGGGAAATGCGCCCTGCTCCGGTGTTTGGAAGCGCTGGAGGGTTGCCCGGAGGTAGATAAAATCGCCGTTGTGGCAGGCGCGGAGATATTGAAGGCGGATCTTACGTCTTACGGCAAGGTAACGGCGGTGGTGCCCGGGGGCAGTACCCGGGGCGCGTCGGCGCTTGCCGGGCTGGAAGCGCTTAAAGGGTGCCAAATCGTGTTGCTTCATGACGCCGCCCGTCCTTTGGCGGGCAGCGGGCTCTTTACCCGGGCAGTGCGGGAATGCGTCCTGTACGGCTCCGCGGTAGCGGCCTCCCGGGTGGCGGATACCCTTGTTCGGTTGCCGGAGGGGACTCATGTGTCCCGGGAAGGGCTTTGGGCGGTGCAGACCCCCCAGTGTTTTCCCTATGCCGCTCTGTTGGAGGCCTACCGCCTGGAACGGGAACGGGGCTTTGCCGCTACGGATGACGCCGGCGTTTACGCCGCGGCGGGATATTCCGTCCATTATTTTGAGGCGGGGGAAAATCGGAAGCTGACCTATCCCGGGGATGAGGGGATGATTTCCACCCTGCTGTACGCGCGGGAGCCCCGCCCGCAACGGGTGGGATTCGGCTTTGATGCCCATCGATTGATACCGGACCGGCGGCTGGTGCTGTGCGGCGTTGAAGTGCCCTTCCCCCTTGGGCTGCGGGGACATTCCGATGCGGATGTGGCCGTCCACGCATTGATGGACGCGTTGCTGGGCGCGGCGGCCCTGGGAGATATCGGGCAGCATTTTCCGGACAGCGACCCGGCTTACGCCGGGGCGGATTCCCTGGCGTTATTGGGGAAGACGCTTGCGCTGCTCAGAGCAGCCGGCTGGCAGCCTTTTTCGGCGGACGTGACACTGATTTGCCAACGGCCGAAGATCTCGCCCTACCGGGAAGAAATGGCGGAGAAACTCGCCGCTGCGCTCGGACTGCCGGTTTCCGCGGTATCCGTGAAGGCCACCACCACCGAGGGGATGGGTTTTACCGGACGGGAGGAGGGGATCGCCGCGCAGGTCGTAGCGACCCTGTCCCCGCTTCACCCGACGGAGCCGTAATGCTTCCGGGCCAAGGTTGCGGACGCAAAAAGCGCGATAATAAAACGGCGGAGTCCTCCGCCGGGGAGTGTATTTATGACGGATAATAAGAAAAACAACTCCATACAGGGACCCCAGCGTAAACGGCTGGCCGGCCGGCTGCTGTTGGTATTCGGCGGGCTGCTGATGGCGGCAACAGCCGTGTTTTGGATTATCCGGACATACAGCTACCCTCCTGCCCCGGAAATCGCGGCGCCCGAAGTCACAGAACTTCCTGCCCCCACCCCGGCGCAAATCGTCACCCCGACGCCCGCGCCTTCTCCCACGCCCCAGCCGGCGTCCATGCCCGTTGGGTATGACAGAGGCGGGCTGGAGCTGCCCTATGCCACGCCGGAGTTCGACCGGCTGCGGGATTTGTCCGGCAATGGGGTGGACTTCCATTCCGAGCAGAAGCATATCGATATGCCCGATATATGGGAGGGTACCGCGGTCTATTCCGCCGGCTCCAGCGGATTGGAGATGCCGGTGCTGACCCGGCTGTATATGCAGGACATATCCGGCGGCGCGGAAAGTCTGCTGGCGGAAACCTCGCTGTACAACGGTTCCTATTATGAGACGCTGATCAACCGGGAATGGATCGTCTATGTCGAGACCGACCACGGGCTGAAAAATTATATCTACGCAATGAACCGGGAGACAAAGGCAGTTTCCCAGATCAAGAGCTGCCCCTCCGGCCGCCCCCGGCTGCGGCTGTGGGAGGAGATGCTGACCTGGATGGAGCCGGCGGAATCCGGGGACAAGCTGTATATGATCAACCTGGATACCCAGGAAAATATCGCTTTGGCCAACTTTAAAGCCGACTCGCCCTATGCGCTCTCCGCCCCTTGGGTACAGAACGGCATTATAACCTGGGCCGGGGAAACCGCAGAAGGCAACAGCGCCATTTTCTGGCTGAATCTGGAGGAAGCTTCCGTGACGGGAGAAATCGCCCCTCACAGCTATACTCCCGGCACCTATGTTCATGAGCCGATGTTTGACGGAGAGAGTTTTGTTTGGCTGGACACCAATAAATCCTACCTGAACCGCCTGTGTTACGCCGACATTCGGGGCAACGCCCGGGTCATTGCGCAAAATGTCACCACCTATTCCATGGGAGAAGGCTATGTGGCTTACGGCGCAAATCAGAGTGTGTGGATTTATATCTTTGCCACCGGGGAAACCGCACGGCTTACCGCGGAAGGGGAGACGGGGATCATGCCCCGCGCCCGGGGTATGAGCGTTGTGTGGGATACCACACGGACACAGGGGGGCAAGGATGTTTTCCGCTGCCTCACGCTTACCGGGCTTCAATTGAGTCCCGCCGCGACGCCGACGCCCCCGCCCGCCATGACCCCGGGTCAGGAGAGCGGCGTTCCCACCGCTTCGCCCGCCCCCTCCGGGGGCTGAAAGGAGTCGCATGTCAGCCTTGAAATCCGTCTTTATCTGCGGGGAATGCGGCTATGAAAGCCGAAAATGGCTGGGTCGCTGTCCCTCCTGCCAGACCTGGAACAGCTTTCAGGAAGAAACCCCGGCGCCGGTACGGGCAACGGCTTCCGGCAGAACGCCCTCTCCCCGGCAGCAGCCCGTTCCTCTGAATCAGGTGCCCCGGGAACAGTTTGCCCGCACCTCCACCCGCATCAGCGAGCTTGACAGGGTGCTCGGAGGCGGCATTGTGGGCGGCTCCATGGTGTTGATCGGCGGGGAGCCGGGCGTGGGAAAGTCCACCCTGCTGCTGCAGGCCGCGCAGACTCTGGCAGCGCAGGACAAGCGGGTGACGGTCATTTCCGGGGAGGAATCAGCCCATCAGGTGGCGCTGCGGGCGGCACGGCTGGGTGTGGACGCCGGGAATATCCTGATTTATTCCCAAACCGCGATGGACGATATTATGGAGACGCTGCATGCCGATCCTCCCGATTATGTAATCGTGGACTCTATACAGACAATGCACCGCCCCGATCTCTCCTCCGCCCCCGGCAGCGTGACCCAGGTGAGAGAGTGCGCCTCCCAGTTCATGCAGCTGGCAAAAACACGGGGCAGCACGGTTTTTCTGGTGGGACATGTCACCAAATCCGGCGCGATTGCCGGGCCCCGTGTGCTGGAGCATATGGTAGATACCGTATTGTACTTTGAGGGGGAAACCTTCCAGTCCTGCCGGGTGCTGCGCTGCGCCAAGAACCGTTTCGGACCCTCCCATGAAATCGGTTTATTTACCATGGAAGAAGACGGTATGCGGCCGGTGGAAGACCCCGCGGGCATGTTTCTGACCCGGCGTGAACAGTCCGCCCCCGGTGCGGTGGTGACAGCGACGGCGGAGGGCGCGCGTACCATGCTTGTGGAGATTCAGGCGCTGACCAGCCAGACGGCCTTTCCCTCTCCCCGGAGACAGGCATCCGGCGTAGACTATAACCGTATGGTGCTGCTTCTGGCCGTGATGGAAAAGCGGGTGGGCTATCGGCTGTGGGATCAGGATGTATATGTGAACGTGGCGGGAGGCCTGCGGCTGAACGAACCGGCGGCGGATTTGGCTGTCGCCGCCGCGGTCGCCTCCTCTGTGAATGCGTTGCCTCCCCCCTGGGGGACCGGGATTTTCGGAGAGATCGCCTTGACCGGGGAGGTGCGGCCGGTGTCCATGGCCTCTCAGCGGCTGTGGGAGCTGAAGCGGGCGGGATTTAACCGGGCGATACTGCCTAAAGCCAACACCCGGGGGTTGAGCTCCCCGGAGGGAATGGAGCTGCTGCCGGTGACGACGGTGGCGGAAGCCCTCTCAAAATTGAAGGAGTGAAAGCATGCCGAATTTTGTATCGACCTTTGTACCCGGCTTTGAGGCCCTTGTAGCCCGGGAGTTGCCCCGGCGGGCGGCAGGCTGTACCGTGGACCGGGTGCTGGAAGGAATGGCGCTTTACCGTTTCTCCGGAAAGGGCGGGTTGCCGGTCATTCCCTTTACCAACAATACCTTTGCGGTGCTTACTACCTTTCCCGGGGCAAAGAATACCGCGCCCCTCCCCATGATGCTGCAGCGCATGAGCCGCTTCGGTGTGAATGAGGAGGCGCGGCAATTTCTGCCGTCGGGAGCGCGGACCTTCCGTGTGGTGGTGATGCTTGAGGGGGAGCTGGTTTCAGTGTCTCCCGGGCTGATGACGCGGGCGGAGACGCTGCTTTCCAATGCCTTTGACCTGCGCGTGCATCGCGCCAGGCCGGATGTGGAGTTCTGGTTGAATTACCGGAAGGAGGGCATTGGTTTTCTGCTGCTGCGGCTGGGGAAGCATCGTGATTTTCAAAAATCCCTCAAGCCGGGGGAGTTGCGGCCGGATTTGGCGGCGATGCTTTGTTTGATGACCCATCCCCGGGGCGGGGACCGGGTATTGGATCCCTTTTGCGGGCGGGGAGCCATTCTTCGTGCCCGGGCGGGCTGGCCGTCGAAGGAGATCCTCGGCAGCGATATTGATGCCGGGGTACTGGCGGACGCCCGGCGAACCGGGGCGAAGGTGCAAGCGTGTGACGCTTTGAATCTGACGTATTTGCCGGACGGCTCCGTTGACGCCGTGATCACCGACCCGCCCTGGGGCAGCTATACGGAGCTGGAGGACGAAGCCGGATTCTATGCCCGGCTTGCCGGGGAGATGAATCGGGTACTGACCCGGGAGGGGCGCATGGCGACGCTGACTTCCCGGGGCGCCCGGGCTTATCGGGGCTTCTCTGCGGTGTTCACGGCGGAGGAGCAATATGATATCCTTGTTTCCGGGAAAAAAGCCCGTGCCACTCTGTGGCTGCCAAGGTAGGAGGTACTATGCGAAGACTGTTTCGGTTTCTGATTGCAATGATCGGCGGCGGTATTTTTGCCGCGTTGGCGCTGGGCGCGGTAGCGCTTTTGAAGATATTCGTTCCATCGGAGGATTTTTTGGACGCGCCCTGGAAGATGGCTACCGTAGCCATCGCCGCGGGTACGGTGGCAGCGGTACTGATCTTTCTTTTCTCCTCCCACATACTGACCCGGCTGGAAAACACCGAAAAAAGGGTGTCGAAGATGTCCGTGAGGGACGTGGGCGCGTTGACCTTGGGGCTGATCGTAGGGTTGGTGCTGGCCTTCCTTGTGTCCCGGCTTTTTGCTACTTTTCCCACGCCGCTGGATATCATCATCAGTGTCTGTCTGTATATTATACTGGGCAGTACCTCCGCCCGGTTTGTTTACAAGAAACGGGAGGAGTTCGCGCAGCTTTTCCGCGCTTCCCGAAAAGAGAAGGAGGATTCGGGATCCAATCCCGCTTTTGCCTCCGGGAAACTGCTGGATTCCAGTGTGATCATTGACAGCCGCGTACTGGATGTGATCCGCACCGGATTTCTTGAAGGGCCCGTGCTGGTGCCGGGCTTTGTGCTGGCGGAGCTGCAACATATCTCCGACTCCGCCGATGAGCTGCGTCGGGCGCGCGGCCGCCGAGGGCTGGATGTAGTGGCCAGGATCCAAAGCGAGACCGATTGCGCGGTGGAGATCCTCTCCGAGGACCCCGCCGATATCCCCGATGTGGACACCAAACTCATTTTCCTTGCAAAGAAGTATGGGTACAGCATTGTGACGAATGATTTTAACCTGAACAAACTGGCGCGGGTGCAGGGCGTGCGGGTGCTGAACATCAACGACCTGGCAAACGCCGTCAAGCCCGTCGTAACAGCCGGGGAGTCCCTGCAGGTGAAGATCGTCCGGGAGGGGAAGGAACCCGGGCAAGGGGTGGCTTACCTGGATGACGGCACAATGATCGTCATAGAAAACGGCGCCTCTCAGATCGGGCAGACGCTTTCCGTGATCGTCAGCAGTTCCCTTCAGACCTCTGCCGGTCGCATGATATTTGCCAAACTGCCGTAAAGCTGTTTTCTCCGTACCGATGCCTCTCCGTCGGAGGGGCATCTTTTGGCCCGCCTTGTGAAGAAAGCACAGGAAAAGGCGGGGAATTACTACACGCGGACGGATGGTATTCACCGGCGCGCCGTGTTATAATGATAATATAACAAAGCAAATAAAAACGGAGGAGCTTTTTTATGACAGAAAAAAAGGTTTTTATCTTTCAGGGCGGCTGGGACGGACATGAGCCCGTACAGACGTCAGCCCGTTTTGCCCGTATGCTGGAGAAGCACGGCTACCACTGCACCATCAGTGACAGTCAGGACGCGCTGGGAGACCTGGAGTACCTTTTGAGCCTGGATTGCATCGTGGCAGCCTGGACAATGGGAACCATCAAGCCGGAATATACCCGGAATGTGGCCAAGGCGGTGGGCGCGGGGGTCGGCCTTGCCGGCTGCCACGGCGGCATGTGCGACGCCTTCCGGAACGACACCGAGTGGCAGTTCATCACCGGGGGGCAGTGGGTGTCCCATCCCGGCGGGGACGGTATCGACTATATCGTGAATGTCCGCCGCGGCTCCAGTCCCATTGTGGAGGGGCTGGAGGATTTCCCCGTCTGCAGCGAGCATTACTACCTGCATATCGACCCGGCGGTGGAAGTGCTGGCAACCACCCGCTTCCCCCTGGTGCCCTATTACCATATCTCCAACAAGCCGGTGGATATGCCGGTGGCTTGGACAAAGTTCTGGGGCAACGGCCGGGTGTTCTATTCCTCGCTCGGACACCATGACGATGTTTTCGACAAGTCCCCCAACGCCGGCATACTGATGGAGCGGGGGCTGGTATGGGCGGCGGAGGGAAAGGCTTACGCTCTGGAGCATGGCCTGACCACGACGCGTTTCGAAAATACGGCGAAAATGTACTAGGAGGTTCCAATGAAAAATGTGGCAATGATCGGGGTAGGCGATATCAGCGGGATCTACCTGAAAAACATCACCGAGACCTTCCGGGAGCTGCGGCTTATCGGCGTCTGCGACCTCATCCGGGAGCGGGCGGAGAAGGCGCGGGCGGCGTACGGCATACCCAGGCTGTATGAGGATATGCACCAGGCTTTTGCCGATCCGGAGGTAGATATCGTGTTGAATCTTACCCGCCCCTACCAGCATTACGGGGTCACAAAGGCCGCTCTGCTGGCGGGCAAGGCCGTATATTCCGAGAAACCCCTGGCGGCGGATTGGGAGGAAGGAAAGGAGCTGGCGGCGCTGGCGGAGGAGAAGGGTCTTTTCCTCGGGGGCGCGCCGGACACTTTCCTCGGCGCGGGATTGCAGACCTGCCGGATGCTGATCGATCAGGGCTTTATCGGCGAACCTATCGGCTGCGCTGCCTTTATGGTGTGCCACGGTCACGAGACCTGGCATCCGGACCCCGATTTCTACTATAAACGTGGGGGCGGCCCCATGATGGACATGGGCCCTTACTACCTGACGGCGCTGATAAACCTGATGGGGGGCGTACGGAAGGTCACCGGTGTGACCCGGAGTTATTTCCCCACCCGCACGATCACCAGCCAGCCCCATTACGGGGAGATCGTGACGGTTGAGGTCCCCACCTATGTCACCGGCACGCTGGAGTTTGACAGCGGCGCGGTAGGCACGATCTTCACGACCTTTGACGTCCATTATCCCACCCAGGCCCGGCTGGAAATCTACGGCACGAAGGGCACTCTTTTCTGTCCCGATCCCAATACATTCGGCGGTCCGGTGCGGCTTTTCCGTCCTGAGGACGGAGAGGTGCGGGAGGTGCCTCTCTGCTTTGACTACCGGGAGAACAGCCGGGGGCTGGGCTTGGCGGACATGGCAAAAGCCATGGAAACTGGCCGTTTGTCCCGGGCGGATTATACCCAGACCCGGCATGTGCTGGAGCTGCTGACCGCCTTCCAGAAAGCTTCCGATGCCGGGCAGGCCCTGACGCTGGAAAGCCATTATGACCGGAAGCCGGCTATGAAAAACAACCCGATGCGCGGCGTCCTGGATTAGGAGAAAAACGGAAACCCGTCATTTTTCCCCGGGGGACCGGGAGGAGGATCGCGTGTGAGTATTCTTTTACACCTGTATTATACCGGAAAGGATGGCGGCGCCCGCCGATTTGCCCGGGAGATGGAGTCCGGCGGCACGGCGGAAGCGGTGCGGCGGGAGGACGGGAACGAGCAATACCGCTATTTTTTCCCCGCGGATGACAGGGAAACGGTGCTGCTGGTCGTGCAGTGGCGGGACCAGGCGGCGATCGACCGGCACCATGCCTCCCCCATGATGGAGGTTATCCGCGTCCTCCGGGACAAATACGATTTGAGGATGCGGGCGGAGCGGTATCTGTCGGAGGAAGGTCTGCCCCCGGAGGACGCCCGGTTTTTGAGGACCTGAACCGGGAGAAATACTGCCGCTGTTTCCTGCAAAGCGGATACGCCGATCAAAACGGACGGGATATCGGAAGATATTCCGTCCGTTTTCTGTTACTGTTTTTATTCCCATCATCCGACAGCGTCGCGTAGCCGGTGTTTTTTACGGCAAAAAAAGAACCCCTTGGCGCCGGCGCGATTCATCGCACTGCCCGCGCAAAGGGGATTCTGTCGGTTCTTATACGGGTCCCTGACTTATGCCTCGACCTGCTCGAACATGTCCTTGCCTACGCCGCAAAGCGGGCATACCCAATCCTCCGGCAATTCCTCAAAGGGGATATCGCCGTCATACTCGTAACCGCAAACAGTGCATTTCCAGATCATTTTGTTCTCCTTTTTCTTTTCTTTTTCCGGGGGAATATAGGTAGGCGCCTTTTCGGGGCTCCTGCCTTTAACGACTTTGTGGTAATAGGCGTAGGTCATCGGAGGGTGGTCGTTCAACACGCCGCCGTCCTCGACTTCCGCCAGGAATACCGTATGGGTAGCGGTTTCCATGGAGGCCAGCACCCGGCATGCCAGCCAGCCGCAGGCTCCCTCCGGCACCGCCAGTCCGGCCTTTTCCGTATGGGGAATGTCCGCCAGCTTGTTCCTGTCCCGGCCGGAGGAGAATCCCAGTCCGCCGATCACCCGGGTGTCGATATCCTCCGGCAGTATGGATACCGCGAACCGCCCGGTCTTCGTGATGCAGGCATGGGTGTAGTTGTCGTGGTTGAGGGAAAGCGCCAGTGTTACCGGAGAGGAGGTGATCTGCATCACCGAATTCACGATGCACCCCGTCTGACGGTCGTTGGTGGAGTCATAGGCGGTCAGCGCGAACATGCCATAGGTCAAACTCCGCAGTACCATTGTATCCATGCATAATCTCCCAAATCAAAATTTCCGCGTGATCTCCCCCCGGTCGGCAGCCCCTGCCGCCCGGAGGGTCAGGCCCAGGGGTTGGGGGTAAATTCCCCGCCCCGCGCCCATTTCAGGTAACGGAGGGCGTGCAGCTGTCCGGTCATCTCCCAGTCACCGGCGAACCAGGGATCGTGGTAGCCCTCAATGCTCAGCATTCCCTCGTATTGGTTGGCGTACAGTATGGTGAAGATCTGCCGCCAGTCGGTGTCTCCCATGCCGGGGAAGCGGAAGTCAACCGGCGCTTCCGCCCCGATAATACCGGAGGAGGCGATCAGATCCCGTTTGACCTGGGCATCCTTGCCGTGAATGTGGAAGATCTTTGCCGCGTATTGCCGGAGATTGGCGATGGGGTCGATCAACTGCGCGATTTGGTGGGCGGGCTCCCATTCCAGTCCCAACGCGGGGGAGGGTACGGCGTCAAACATCATGTCCCATGCCCGGGGATTGAAACCGATATTACAGGTGGCATGCTTCCAGGTGCCGTCCATCGGACAGTTTTCGATGGCCAGCCTCACGCCCTTATCCTCGGCATGCCTGGCCAGCTCGCCGAACACCTCCTTGAATTTGGGCAGCGCGGCGTCCACGCTCTCCCCCTCAAACGCGCCCGCGAAGGTGGAAACGATATTTGTGCCGAATTTCTCCGCCATGTCGATGCAGGCATGGAGCTGGGCCGCGTGGTCCTCGTACATCAGCGCGTTGCAATAAAAGCCCAACGCGGATACGGCGGCGCCTCTTTCCCCCAGGATATCCCGTACCCGGGGCGCCAGCTCTGCCAGCTTCACTCCCTCCAGAGACATATGGAAATTCACCGTGAAGCACTCAAAGCCCTTGTCCAGCAAACCGGGTACCCATTTTGCAAAGCTGTTCCCGGGGATACAGGTCCCTACCGGAACGGTACGCATGTGCAGATCCCTCCGATCTTATATGCGGGCGTTCCCGCCTTTTTTCTCGGCCCCATTATACCAGAGGCGGGATCGCTTGTAAACGGCGGGATCCCGGCGGAGGGGGTTTGCCTTTACGGCACCGTGCCATAAAATCCCGGCCCGCGCCGGGGTTTTGAGACCGTTCTACCAATCCTGTACAGAACCGTCGGGGCGGCGGCGGTGGGGATGCTCCCGGAACTGGAAAGGCTTCAGCGCGTTCAGGTCGATTTCCACACCGATGCCGGGACGGTCTCCCATCGTCAGGTAGCCGTCCTTGATTTCGACGTCATAATCCAGCCATTCCGGCCTGCCGCGGCTGATCCAGTCCTCCTGGCAGCAGAAATTATGCACGGCGAAGTTCACATGGCAGGCGGCGATAAAGGCGGCGTGGTGTACGCCGTGGGGCACCATTTCCATATAGTGGACTTCACCGTAATGGGCAACCTTCATCATGCCGGAGATGCCGCCGCCGTTGCAGATATCGGTTCGGAGATAATCGATCAGGTCCTCCTCGATCAGGCAGCGATAATCCCAAATGGTACCGAATTTCTCCCCCGTGCCCAGGGGGATACTGGTCTGTCTGCGGAGATTCCGGAACATCTCCGGGCTGTCGGAACGTATGGGGTCCTCAATGAAGAATATGTGGAGGGGCTCCAGCCGTTTGGCGAGATCCACCGCCGTAGCGGGGGTGAAGCGGGTGTGGTTTTCCACAATAATGTTGATTTCCTCGCCCACGGCCTTGCGGACAGCGGTTACCTGCTTCTCCGCCCGGCGTACCTGCTCCCATGGGTCGGTCACTCCCCCGGGGACGTAGTCCGAGGCGCAGATGCGGAGGATCTTATATCCTTTTTCCACGAGTCTGAGGGCGTTTTCAGCTACCTCCTCGTCACTGCGGCCGAACACCCCGGTGTACAGCTGTATTCTGTCCCGGCTTTTGCCGCCGAGGAGATTGTAAACAGGGGTGTTGAGGGCCTTGCCCTTGATGTCCCAAAGGGCCATATCAATGCCGGAAAGGGCGCTCATCAATACGGGCCCGCCCCGCCAGAAGGTGCCTCGGAAGATATCCTGCCAGATAAACTCCGTCCGCATGGGGTCCTGCCCGGTGATCACGCTCTCCAGCTGGCGCAGCACCGCGTCCACCGCCGTCTGGCGGGTGTGCAGCGTAGCCTCGCCGAGCCCGGTAATGCCCTCGTCGGTATCGATCAGTACATAATGGCATATTTCGGAAAAGTATGTGCGTAAACCCGTGATCTTCATGTCTGCCTCCCTAAACTGTTCGCCGTTTCCTCATTATAGAACACAATATCCCCCGGCAACATGGGGGATATTTACGCTTTGCCATGAACGGAAAAGCGGTTTATCGCGCGCTTCCGTAATCCGGTACGAACAGGGGCTGGGCGTCGTCGGCTTTCCGTATGGGAATGTCGTAGACCCGGCTGAGCAGTCCGGGCTCCAGAACACTCTCCGGGCGGCCGTCAGCGACGGTTTCTCCCCGGCAAAGCAGCAATATGCGGGTGGCATAGTGGGCGGCAAGGTTCAGGTCATGAAGCACGCAGACGGCCGTCTTTCCGGCATCCGTCCTCCGGCGGACAGCGGACAGCGTGTCCGCCTGGTTGCGAATGTCCAGGTTGGATACCGGTTCGTCCAGCAGCATGATGGGCGCCTCCTGGGTCAGCATCCGGGCAGCCATGACCCGCTGCAGCTCTCCTCCGGAGCATTGGGTCACCGGCTGTTCCGCCAGCGCTTCCACCCCCATCTCCGCCAGCGCCTGCCGCGCCGCCTCCCTGTCCCGCAGGCTATCGCCGCCGAAGAGGCTGTGATAGGGGTGCCGCCCCATCAGCACCGTCTCAAGCACGGTGAAATCCAGCTCCGCCCGGGGGCTCTGGGGTATCCAGCTGATGCGTCTTGCCCTTTCCCGCGCCGGCAGGCGGGAAACCGGCCTTCCCTCCAGCAGCACTTTCCCTGCAAGAGGGAAAAGAACGCCGGCAAGCAGCCGTATCAGCGTGGTTTTTCCCGAGCCGTTCGGACCCAGCACCACCAGGCACTCTCCCGCCCCCGCCCGAAAGGAGATATCCCGCAGCACGGTCCTGTCGCCAAAGGCGAATGACACTTTCTCCAGTGAGATCATTGGCTGTCCTCCCTTTTCCTTCGCCGGAGTATATACAGGAAGAAGGGGCCGCCGCAAAGGGCCGTCAGCACGCCTACCGGCAGCTCCAGGGGGGAGGCCAGGGTACGCGCGAGGGTATCCATCAGCAGCAAAAACACACCGCCGCCCAGGGCGGAAAGGGGCACCAGCTTTCGGTGGTCGGGGCCGAACAGCGCCCGGAGCGCGTGAGGGATCATCAATCCCACGCCTCCTATGACCCCGGTAAATGCCACCGCGGCTGAGGTGGCGAGGGTTGCCAGCAGCACGGCGGAATTCCGCACAAGGTTTACCGGCACCCCCAGCAGCAATGCCGCCTCCTCCCCCTGGCTGAGTATGTTCATATCCCGGGACAGCAGCAGACCCCCCAGCAGCAGCAGCACCAGGAATGGAGCCACCCACATACAGTGGCTGCAGCCCGCGGTGGAGAAGCTGCCCATCGTCCAGAGGGCGATCGCCTCCATTTTGCTGTGATTTATCCGCATCAGCAGCGTGGTCAGCGAGGAGAAAAAGGTGCCGGTCATCACGCCTGCCAGCAGTTGGGTGGTGATATGGGTGCGTCCCCTGCGGCTGCCGAACAGCATGACCAGCACAATGTTCAAGAATCCGCCGAGAAAAGCGCATATGGTTACGCCGCCGTTGCCGATAAAAGATACCTGCAGGCCGAGTATCATGGCGCAGGCGGCGCCGAAGCTGGCGCCGGAGGACACCCCGAGTATATGGGGATCCGCCAGGGGGTTTTGAAAAACCCCCTGCATCAGCCCGCCGCTTATGCCGAGTATCGCCCCCGTCATGATGGAGAGCAGTATGCGGGGCAGGCGGATCTTCCAGAGTATGATCCGGGCGGTGTTTGCTTCGGGAGACCATAGGGCGTTCCAACTGTCCGACAAAGAGATGCCGGTGCCGCAAAGCAGAGAGAAAAGCGCGATGCCGGACAGCAGTACCGCCAGTATGCCGAAGCCCCAGCCCGGGGAAAGGCGTTTTCGCGTTTCCCGCTTCATATTATGTTTTCGGGTGCAGCAGGTCCGCGATGGTTGTCAGCGCCTGGGCGATCCGGGGACCGGGCCGGGAAATGATATCCGCGTCCACGATGTAGACTCTCCCCTCTTTGACCGCGGAAAGCTCCTTATACCCCTCGGCTTCCGCCAATGCCGCGGGGTCGCCCGCGTAGGAATCAAAAAGGAGGATGTCCGGGTCAGCGGCCACCAGTTGCTCCAGGCTGTATTCGAACCAGGCGGATTCGCTTTCCACTGTGTCGGTGACGGGGACGCCGCCGGCCTTGCGGATCATCGTATTGATAAAGGACAGCTTGCCGCCGGTCCAGTTGCCGTAATCTCCGAAGGACATGACATAATAAACCGTAGGCTGCGCGGCTCCGGCTGCCCGTTCGGCCACCCCCTGCTCCGCCGCCGCTATGGCATCCAGCACCGGCTTGGCGTCGGCGCCGGTCAATGCGGCGACCATCTCGATGGAAGCGGGGATATCCTCATACAGGGTGGCTTCGATCCCCGCAACGGCAATGCCGGCATCCTCCAATTGCGCAACGGTTTCCTCCGGGAGATAATTGCTTACCAGCACCAGGTCCGGCTCCAGGGCGATGACAGCCTCCACATTCGGCCCGGTATAATCGCCTACCACCGGCAGGTCGGCAGCCTCTTCGGGGTAAAGGGAGTAGGAATCCCGTCCCACCAGCCTGTCTCCCGCGCCCAGCGCGTACAGGATCTCGGTGTTGGCAGGGGTGAGCGAGACTATTTTCTCCGCCGGGGCAGTCAGGGCAACGGTACGTCCCATATGGTCAGTCACGGTGATCCCGGCGGCCTCCGGCGCCTCGGCGGGGGGGATGACGGCCTGCTTGCAGGCCGCCAGTCCCAGTACCAGCAGCAGCGCCGCCAGGAATGTCAGGGTTCTTTTCATTTTTTTCCTTTCCTCCCGCGCCCTCCGCACGGGATACAAAAAGTCGTACCCTCCGTCCGGGAGGGCACGACAAAGGAAGCCGCGACAGCTTCCCCCTTCCTCTCCCTCCGAAAGGACGGTGAAAACGTTTCCGGGCAGGTCTCCTGACTTGATGCTCATCCTCCGCGCCGCCTTCCCCTTTCAGGTGGCATATGGCGCATTGTCCTATCTCACAGTAGCGGGGGCTGTAACGGATTTCCACCGTTTTCCCTTTTCACCTGCGCTTCCGCAGACACCCGGCACGCCTCTTTGGGCCGGATCCAGTATACCACGGCGGCGAAATGAAAACAACAGATCCGTCAAAGGCGGGGAATGTCGGAAGCCCTCCCGCGGCTGTTTCACAGAGACGGGAAGAAGGGGCGCGTATAGCCGCGCCGCCGCGGCTCAGCCGTCTTTTTGTTCAAAGGATTTTTAAACGGCAGCAAGGCAAAAAAAACCCCGGCATATGCCGGGGGGGATCCTGGGGTGTCTGTCAGATTTTCGTCACCCAGCCGAAGGGGTCGGGCCGGCGGCTGAATTGGATGCCGGTCAGCTCATCGTACAGGTGCTGGGACAGTTCGCCGGTTTTATTGCCGTTGATCGTAATGATCCTGTCCTCCCAGCGGAGCACGCCCACCGGGGAGATCACGGCGGCGGTGCCGGAGCCGAAGACCTCCAGCAGTTCGCCCCTATCCGCCCGGTCGAAAACCTCCTCGGCGGAAATCAGCCGTTCCTCCGCCTTGACGCCCTCCTTCCGCAGCAGCCGCAGCACGGAATCCCGGGTGATCCCCGGGAGTATGGAGCCCTGGAGCATCGGGGTGACCACCGCGTCATTGAAACGGAAGAAGATGTTCATCGCGCCCACTTCCTCGATGTACTTGCGGTGCACGCCGTCCAGCCACAATACCTGGGTATAGCCCTTGTCCTTTGCCAGTTCTCCGGCCAGCAGCGAGGTAGCGTAGTTGCAGGCCGCCTTGGTGAAGCCCGTGCCGCCCTTGACCGCCCGTACGTACTCGTCCTCCACATAAATTTTTACCGGATCCAGCCCGCCGGCGTAATAGGGGCCGACAGGGGAAAGTATGATATAGAACAGATAGCTTGAGGAGGCCTTCACGCCCAAATGGGCGTCGGTGGCGATGATGGTGGGGCGGATATACAGCGAGGTGTCGGGCGCCGTGGGGATCCAGTCCTTTTCCACCCGGATCAGCTCCTCCAGGGCTTTCAATACGAAACCCTCGTCGATTTCGGGGATCCGCATCCGCCGGGCGGAGGAATTCATGCGGGCGAAATTGTCCTTTGCCCGGAACAGATTGACGCTGCCGTCGGCAGCGGGGTAGGCTTTCATCCCCTCAAAAATAGCCTGACCGTAATGGAACACCATACAGGCGGGGTCCAGCGCGAAATCCCCGTAGGGCTCGATCCTGGCGTCCTGCCAGGCGCCGTCGAAATAGCGCATGGTGAACATGTAGTCGGTGAAGATCCTGCCGAAACCGATTTTGTTGGCGTCGGTATACTTCTCTTTCAGGTGCTTTGCGGGTACAAATGTTAAACCGTCCATTCTATGATCCTTTCCGGCCATCGGCCAAGACATGATGACGCTATTCCGGCCAGGGAGCGTACAGCGCCTCTATCGTCTGCAGCCCTCCGCTTCCCCGGGTGATGTCCCGAAGGGCTGCCTCCAGCTCCTCCATTCTGTCCTTTCGGAGAAGGAGGGTGATTTCCACCCGCTCTCCGTATACGGTGTTTTCACGCAAATGGGGAGAATTGCTCAGGTAATGATCCAGCCTTCCGGTGTCCCCGTAGTCCGCCGTCAACCGTACCCGGAGGCTCGGATGGAACAGGCAGGGCTGCCCGTCCTGTATCGCTTCGATGGCTGCCCGTCCGAAGGTACGGCCCAGGTTGGAAGCGCCCAGCTTAACGCCCCCCCAGTAACGCGCCACCGCCGCCGTTACCCCGATCAAGCCCGGCCTCTTGACGGCCTCCAGTATGGCTAGCCCTCCGGAGGGCTCATGGCTGTCCTCAAATTTCTGGTATTGTCCGGACAGGCCGCAGACATAGCCGTATAGCAGCGCGGAGGCGTCGGGATGCCGCTGCTCTACCGATGCCAGGAAGGCATGTGCTTCCTCCACCGTCAGCGTGGGCGCGGCGTAGCCCAGGAAACGGGATTTCATCACCGTAATGTCGCTGCGCCCCTCCCTTGCCAGGGAACGGTAGGAAAGAGGCTTTTTCATTCTTCCGGTATGAAGCGGAAATAGCCTTTTTTGCCCTTCCTGAGGAGGATGCCGTTCTCGCCCACATGGGCGGCGGTGGCCACCATTTCCGGATCGGTGACCTTCTCCTCGTTGAGGGAGACCGCGCCCTGGCTGATTAGCCGCCGTCCTTCTCCCAGGGACTTGGTCAGCCCCCCCGCTACCAGCAGCTCCGTCACCCGGATGCCCGCGGTCAGCTTCTCGCCGGACAGCGCGGCGGTGGGGACCGCGTCGATGTTGCTGCCGCCGGCGAACAGGGCTCGGGCGGCCGCCTGCGCCTTGTCGGCCTCCTCCCTGCCGTGGATGAGGCGGGTGATCTCCCAGGCGAGCACCTCCTTGGCGCGGTTTATCCGCTGATCGGCATGGGCGGTCAGCGCCTCTATTTCCGTCATCGGCAGGAAAGTTAACAGGCTCAGGCAGCGCCGCACATCGGCATCGTCCACATTCCGCCAGTACTGGTAGAAATCGTAGGGGGATACTTTCTCGGCGTCCAGGAACAGCGCGCCGCCCATGGTCTTCCCCATTTTCCTGCCCTGGCTGTCCAGCAGCAGGGAGAAGGTGCAGGCATAAGCGGGCTTTTGTTCCTTGCGGCGGATCAGGTCCGCCCCGGCCAGTATATTGCTCCACTGGTCGTCACCGCCCATTTGCAGTATACAGCCGTACCGGCGCCACAGCTCCAGGAAATCGTACCCCTGCATCAGCATATAGTTAAATTCCAGGAAGGAAAGGCCCTTTTCCATCCGGTTTTTGTAGCACTCGGCGGTCAGCATGCGGTTCACGGAGAAATGCACGCCGATTTCTCGGAGGAAGGGAACATATCGCAGCTCCAGCAGCCAATCCGCGTTATCCACCATGATGGCCTTCCCTTCGGAAAAGTCCAGAAAGCGGCCGATCTGCTCCTTGATGCAGGCCTTGTTGTATTCCAGCTGCGCGGGTGTCAGCATTGTGCGCATATCAGTGCGTCCGGAGGGGTCCCCTACCATGGCGGTACCGCCGCCCACCAGCGCGATGGGGCGGTGTCCGGCCTGCTGCATATGGGCCATCGCCATCAGGGGGATATAATGACCGATATGAAGGCTGTCCGCCGTAGGGTCAAATCCCACATAAAAGGTGACCTTCTCCCGGTCCAACAGCTTGTACAGGTCCTCCTCAAAGGTGATTTGCTGCAAAAAGCCTCTCTCGCGCAGGGTATCCAAAACATTCGCCATGCCATTCATCCTTTCGGGGTTTTCCCGGCTGACCGGGGAACTTCGCTCTATTATACTCCCCTTTGGGAAATTCTGTCAATTCCGGGTCTCTTTCTTTTCGTTCCGATACGGCGGAAGGGGGCGCCGGAATTGACAGATAACGTCTGTCATGCTATGCTTCAGCTGGCGGGAGGGGTACTGTATGGGACTGGCTTTGGTTACAGGCGCCTCCGGCGGTATCGGCAGAGCGATCGCCCGGCGGCTGGCGGCGGATGGCTGGCGGACGGCGCTTCAGGGCAACTCCCGTTTCTCCGAGGCGGAGGCTTTGGCGGCGGAATTGCGGGCGGCGGGTTGCTGCGCCCGGGCGTATGCCGGGGACTTGGCGGACCCGGGATCCGTCTCCTCCCTGCTGGAAACCGTGCGCCGGGAGCAGGGGCAGCCTTCCCTGCTGGTGTACGGTGCCGGCGTTTCTTTCTGGGGACTGGTGCAGGACACCTCTCCCGAGGATTGGGATCGGCTTTTTGCCGTAAACACACGGTCGGCCTTTCTGTGCGCGCGGGGCGTGCTGCCGGGGATGCTTTCCGCCGGGTCGGGGTGCATAGTATTCATTTCTTCCATGTGGGGGGTGTTGGGCGCCTCCTGTGAGGCGGCGTATTCCGCTTCCAAGGCGGCCCTTCACGGCTTCACCCAGGCCTTGGCCAGGGAGGTCGGTCCCTCCGGTATCCGGGTGAACTGTATCGCCCCGGGTGTTGTGGACACCGATATGATGGCCTCTTTTTCCCCGGAGGACAAAGCGGCGCTGGTGGAGCGGACGCCCCTGTGCCGGCTGGGCGCGCCGGAGGATGTGGCGGCCGCCGTCGCATTTCTGGCAGGGAACGAAGCTTCTTTTATCACCGGGCAGATATTGTCCGTAGACGGGGGCTTTCTCCTGTAAACTGCCCCTGATCCCTTGTTTTCGGAATTATTCACGGCTTTTATCGTCTAAATCCCGTAGGAGGATTCGCAAATGGTCAGAAAAAGAAACCGGCATACCGTCACCGGAAGCGGCCTGAGCACAAAAACGATCATCCTTTTGGCGGTGCTCGGCGTGCTGGTGATCGGGATATGCGCGGGCGCCGCATTCGCCGTAAACTGGGTCCGGCAGCTCCGGGAAGATCCCGGTCGGTTTTTTACCGATACGCTGGAGGGTACGCCGGGACCATCCTCCATCCAGGAAAATGCCGAGACATTGGCGCCCGGCGCAACGCCGCTGCCTTTTTCCAGCGCGTTGCCTACCTCTACCCTCACGCCTTATGAGCAGCTGATGGCGGAAGCGGACACCTCTATAATGGATGGTATCGTCAACGTCCTTTTGATCGGTGTGGACTACGCTCCGGAGCGGGAGACCTGGTCGGGCAAGAAGGATTTCCATGCCGACGTGATGTTGGTGCTGGCGATCGATTTTAATGAGAATACCGTGGATATGATCTCCATTCCCCGAGATACATACATAAAAATGCCGGGCGCGAAGGGCATCTATAAGATAAACGCCTCCTACAATGTCGGCGGGCCGGAGGAGTGCTGCGCCGCGGCCAGCTGGATGCTTGGCGGCATCCCCGTCGATTATTACTATCTTGTTACCATGCCCGTTCTGAAAGACCTGGTGAACGCCATGGGCGGCGTGGAATATGACGTGGACGTGGCTTTTACCATGATGGGCCGGAAATATCAGAAAGGCCTCCAGCATATGGACGGACAGGCGGTGCTCGACTATATCCGTGTGCGGAAAAACGTGGAGCAGTCCGGCGACCAGAACCGGATCAACCGGCAGAAGAAGATCCTTGTAGCCATATTTGAAACCATGCAGCAAAAGAACCTGTTGGTCAATCTCCCGGCTTATTACAGGGCTTTTGAGGGGCAGTTGGAAACCAACACCACCATTGAGCAGACGGCGGCGCTGGCGGTCTTCGCCTATTCCCTGCGCAGCGAGAATATCAATATGCTCTCCATGAGCGGCAGATCGACGGACGTGTTCGGCTGGACCTTTGTCTGTACTGATCAGGCCAAGCGGGTGAAAATCATTAAAGAAGTGTACGGTCTGGACGTGCCGCAGGAAAAGAACTATACCCGGGAGGCGGCGATCCTCCTTTGGGGACAGATGCGCTACCCCGTATATGTGAAGAACGCCCAGTCGGTGCTGACCGCGGCGGGGAAGGCCATCGCCGCCGACGGCGAGCTGCGCACCCCGGTGCCCACGCCTTCGCCCACCCCCACGCCCTCGCCCACCCCCACGCTGACCCTTACCCCCACCCCCACGCTGACCCCCACCCCCTCTCCCACATTGGCGCCCACCTACCTGCCCAATGTGTACGGCAAGGACGTCCGGGATCAATATGCCAAGGTGGAGCAGCTGGTGAAGGACGCGCAGGCCGCCTATAACGCCGAGGACGGGGAAACCCTGAATATTACGCTGATCTCCCTTCAGGCGGAGACGGAAGCGCTGAATGCTATGATGGGCTATAAAAAATGCTCCTGGTATGTGGATCTCGGCAACGAGGTGGAGGTGGATTTCCGCTGAGCTGCGGCGCCCCGGGCGGAGACGCTTGTCTCCGCCTTTTTTGCGCCCGGTTCCGGCAATTGTCGGGACGAAAAACCGCCCCTCCTTTCGGAAGGGCGGCGGATCGGCCGGCATCAGCCGATCATGTACAGATGGTAGGTGACGGTGCCGTCCTCGTTCTGTATCATGCCGAAGGCCACGCCGTCGGAATAGCTGAAGCCGTTGTAGCGGTCGGACAGGGAAAGCGCATAGGTGTTGCCGTCCATATCCATACCGTAGGTCCTGGCTGTGGCGCCGGTTTCGTCCGCGGGAGCGGTGAGAAAGGCGATGCCTTTTTCAAAATCAGTCATATGGAACAGGTTCTTCCATTCTCCGCAGATTTGACCGAAGGGATCATACAGCGTGTATACCCTTGTGGTGGGGATGGGGCTGCTGCTGTCTGACAGGTACCGGAGGGTGTAGCCATCGATAAACACACCGATGTTCGAACCGGGCAGCTTGCCGGTCACCGCGCCGCTCTTGTTGATGACGGATACGGAGCTTCCCTCCTTGACCATGGCGTACCCGTCGACAAAACTGCCTGCCGCGTCGTATATGGTATCGATAACGACGTTCCCCTTCGTGTCGATAAAGCCGTAGTCGCCGGTCCGGAGATTCACCACATAGGCGAAACCGTCGGAGAAGGGACCGCCGTACATATTGTTGACCCGCAGGCGGGAATTGCCCCGCATATCCATATACTGAACGCAGGTTCCTTCGGTGATGACGGCGATACGGTTGCCGCCCACGCCGTACACGCCGTCATAAGCGCAATCCAGTACCGCCTCGCCCGCGGTATTGATCAGCCCCCAGAGGCCGTCCCTCTGTACGGCGGCATAGCCCTGATCAAAGCTGACGGCGTCCGAATACGCCGGGGCGATCACGATCCGTCCGTACAGGTCGGCGTAACCGTAGAGCCGTTTCCCCTCTTTTACGGCGGAGATACGCACCCGGTCGTTGCCCACCAGGTCACCGTCTACCGTCCAGCCGGTGTACTCCGGATGGTTGGTCATCCACTTTTCGCTGAGGGTATAGACCGTGCCGGTCAACACACCGCTGCCCTTCCAATTCTTATTGGGTACCGGCTTAGTCAGCTCTTCCACATCCTCCAGCCGGCAGCCGGCCAGTCCCAGGCAGAGTACCGCCGCCAGTATGATCGATACGATTTGCTTCATAAAACATCCTCCGTATAAGCCTGCGCCTATTATAAGCCTTCGCGGCTCCCCCGGGCAATAGCGGCGCGGATTATTTATAAACACGGAGCGCCCGGCGCCCTGCGCCAGGCCGCCGCGGCCCTCCCGGGGCGGGATAAAGAGCGTCATCGCCCGCTGGCCTGCCCCCGCGCTTCCGCTCTCCGGGGGCATGGGAGGGACGGACTGCCGGTCAGGAAGGATCCTCCGTATCTTTCGGTTTTCTTTCCTTTTTCCGGAAAACGATCCATTTGCTGAAAAAGAAATTCAGTATCACCACCAGCACATTCAGGCCGACTTTGGATACATTTTCGTTGCATGACAGCCGTCCCACCAGCAGCCACAGCCCGGCTTCCTCGATACCCAGGGTGGCCAGCCGCGCGCCGATGAATTCCAGAAACTCCGCCGCCACACTGCCGGCGGAGCGGTTCTTTGACCGGAAAACCAGTATCCTGTTTGTTATATAGGCGAAAATGACCGCCGTTACCCAGGCGATCAGATTAGCCCAGAGGTAGAAGCTTTTCCCGAAGCATCGGTTCAGCAGCCAGAAGACCCCCCAGTTCAGCAGGGTGGTCAGCGCGCCGAACACCAGATACAGGAAAGCCTCCGATTTCATCAGCCTCCCTGCTTTTTCCCACAGCTTCCGCATCCTTCCTCCTATATGGAGACCAGTGCCCGGAGCAGGACGTCCACCGCTTCCCGGTCGCCGGTTTTTCCCGTTTTAATATCCTCGTCCGTTTGCCGGCAGAGGAGCAGCAGTTCCCGCGCCTTTTCCGGGGTGATCCGCCTCTTTCTGTACAGGGCGTTCCGGAGCACGAAATCCCGGACGTCCAGCGCCGCCGCCGCTTCTTCCGGTTTCCAGCCGGAATCCCTGATCCAGTCGGCGAAGGCGATGGCCTTGATCTGCCCCTCGATCATGGACAGCGCCGCCAGGGGATGGGTCCCCTCCTCCAGCATATGCCAAAGCCCTTCCAGACCCTCGCCCGGACGGTTGCTCATGATCCCCTCCAGAAAACGGTAGATCTTATACTCGGGAGATTCCGTGGTGCATGCCTGCACCAGCTCCCGGGTGATGACGCCCCCTTCTCCGGCGGCCGCCGCCAGCTTATGCATTTCCGCGGCGATCCTCTGCAGCCCGCCCCCGGTGTATTCCCATAGGAAGAGAGCGACATCCCGCGGGATGGAGGTCTTCTCCAGCCTTGCCATACGGCCGATCCATGGGAGGGAGGCAACGGCGTCCAGCGCCTTGCATTCCACGACCAGCCCTTTCTGTTTTACCCAGCTGACCCAGGGGGAGCGAGGGGGAGGCGGCTCCTGGCTGGTGAAAATCAAACATAACCCCGGGTGGAGCATATCGTCCAGCCGCTCCCGGAAAGCGTCTTTTCCGCCGGATTTGGCGGGCTTGCTCTCTTCGGCGGGAGCCTCCGCTTTCCCCCCCGCGTCCCTGCGTGAGGGCAAAAACCAGGGGGCGTCTTTTACGACCACAAGCCGCCGCTCCGCCATAAAGGGCAGGGGCTCCAGAGCGGAAAGCAGATCCGCCTCGCTGCATTCGTCCCCCCGCAGCGGTTGATAATCGAAGGCTTCGGTAGCGGGGGGCACCAGTTTCTGCTGTATGATCTGCAGCGCCTGCTCCATACAGTAGGTTTCCGGCCCGGCAAACAGATACAGGCCGCCGGGCTGCGTTTTCGGCAGCTGCCGGACAAAGGTGTCCATATCCATGCGCGATCCTCCCCGGTAAGTATACCATAAAAAACGCGGGGCCGTCACCCCGAAAGTCGGTTTGACAATCCTATCATATGGTTTATAATGAAAATCGTATGTTTTACGGGGGAGGAAAGGGTCTTGAAACAGAAAACACAGGGGGTCATACGGCGGATAAGTCCTGCCGTCTACCTCCTGTTATGCTCTGTGGCGGCCGTTGGGGCGTTCCTGCTTATACGGAAGGGCGGCGGAATGATGCTGCCCTGGAAGTATGCGCTGCTTTCCATGGCTATCCTGCCCTGTATCGCCGCGGGGATTTGGGCGGGGATCCGCCCCGGGGCAAAGCCGGAGTATCTGTTCCTCTGCCTTTTTCTGGGGCTGGGGCTGGTATGGAGCCTGGCGCTCACGCCATTCTCTCCTCCCGATGAGGAGACCCATTATTTCCGCGCCCTTCATATAAGCGACACCCTTTTCTTTGGGGATAAAGGGAGGGCGGACGCCAATTATATACTGTACAATCAGGCGGACTACGATGTGCATGTCAACTCCGAAATGGCGATGGAGGGGGCGCTGTCCCGGTTCTGCGAGCGGCCCTCCGGCAGGACGGCGGAGATCCCTCTGAAAGCGGTATGGCTGCCGGATTATGCCCCCGCTGTTGCGGGGCTGACGCTGGGGCGCGCTCTGGGCGTATCCCAGCCCCTGCTCCTGCTCTTTGGGCGCTGGAGCGTACTGCTGGCCTGCGCAGCGCTGCTGTGGCTGGCCGTCAGGACCGCGCCGATGTACAAGCCGCTGCTGGCGCTCTGCGCGCTGACGCCGATGGCGCTGCAGATCGCCGTTACCCTCTCCTATGACGGGATGATCCTCGGCATGTCCGCCCTGCTGCTTGCGCTGCTGCTGCGGTTGGTCACGGGCGAGGGACCGGTGCCCGCGCGGGAGATGGCGGCTTTGGTCATTTTGACGGTGCTTCTGACGATTTCCAAGGTGGCCTACGCGGCGCCCGCGCTGTTGATGCTCGCCATTCCCCGCCACCGCCTGTCACCGGGGAAAAAGGCGGTTTGGGCGGCGATTCTGGGGGTTTGCGCAGGGGTCGCGGCATTGCTGTCGGGTTTGTCTCTTTACGCGGCGAACAGCGGGCTGAACTGGGAGGGCCAGTACAACTACAGCCCGGCGGAGCTGCTGCGTCAGCCGCTGAAGCTGGCGCGTATCCTGCTGGATACGATTTGGTACTACAAGGACTTTTATCTTTTCGGAGCGGTCGGAAAATATCTCAGCGGGCTGACGCTGACACTGTCAGACCCTTTGTCCTGGAGCTGGCTTGGCCTGCTGCTGCTGTGCGCTGTTCTGGGAGAGAGGAGGACGCTGAAGCTGTCCCGGCGGCTGCTGTTGCTGGGCGGCTACCTGCTGGCGGGGCTGATACTGCTGCTGGGTCTCCTTTTCGGGAATACCAGCAACACCAGGGTGCTGGTGGAAGGGGTGCAGGGGCGGTATTTTACACCATTGTTGCCCGTGGTACTGCTGCTTTTCGGCTGCGGAAAGCTGTCCCTGCCTGAAAGCCGGTTCCCTTTATGGATCGCGCCGGCAGCGCTGCTCCAGATTTGGACGGTGGCGGAGTTGCTGAAAGCCACCATGTAATGCCGGTTATGGGAGGAATGATGAAAATTTCCGTGCTGATGGCGGTCTATGATCCCGATCCCCTGTGGTGGAGCGCCCAGCTGGCGTCACTGGACGCCCAGACGGCGGAGCTCTCTTTGGAGATACGGGACGATGCCTCCCCCGGGTGGACGGGGGAGGCGCTTCGCGCCTTTATCGCGGATCATTATCACCGGCCCTTTTCCTTTGCCAGAAACGGGGAGAACCTGGGTTCCGTCTCCACCTTTGCGCTGCTTACCCGGGAAACGAAGGGGGAGGTGCTGCTGTACTGTGACCAGGACGATATCTGGGAGCCGGAAAAGGCGGCTGCTACTGCCGCTCTGCTGGTACAGGGGGTCTCGCTGGGATATTGCGGGCTGCGCTGTATTGACGGGGAGGGGATGCCCGCGCCGTCTTTGCGCCTGCCTGTCCGGGAGGGGTACGGGCTGTTGAAGAAACTCCTGTATCATAACTGGATCCCCGGCTGTGCGCTGGCGGTCCGGCGGGAGGATGCCCTTGCGTCGCTGCCCTGGAAAGAGGGCGTGCACGATCAGCTGCTGGCCATCCATTGCGCCCGGCTGGGCCGGTTTGCGCGGGAGCCCCGGCCGCTGCTGCGGTACCGCCTGCACGGGGGGAATCAAACAGGCAGGCTCCGGAGGGTGTCAGACCGGGAGTCGTATATCGCCCGGCGGGTGGAGCCCTTTGCCCGGCAGATGTCGGCGCTGGCCGGGAAATATCCCGATCCGGAGGTGCGGGCGGCGCATGCCTGGGGAAACGCGCGGATTGCCTGGTTCCAAGGGGAAAAAGGCAGCTTTTTCAAGCTGCTCGGGGGGCTGTTTTCCGAACCCCGGTATACCCTGCTGGACATTGCGGTGAAGCTGCTGCCCGAAAAAAAGGCGGCGGCATTGCTTTGCCGGCTGGGGAGGAAATAGTCGGGGCTTCCGCCGGCCGGCGGCGAAACGGGAAAACCCGGAAACTCGGTTTTATGGAGGATCATATGCGTCTGACTGTTCTTTTATACGGTGACGACGAGCAGGGGGGGCGCCGGCATCCTTTGGCGCAGGCCGCGGCGCTGCAGCCCGATTGGCAGCTGCTCCGGGAGGTTGGAGAAAGCCCGGAGGCATTGCAGCGAAGGGCGGAAGAGGCGCGGGGGGACTGGCTGCTGCTGCTGCGGGGTGACCGGATACTGAAGGAAGAAGATGTGGAAGCGCTGCTGACGGCGGCGGAAACGGCGGGCGCGGCATTAGCCGGGCCCCGGCTGCTGCGGCCGGACGGGAGCTTTGACCCCTCCTGCAAACGCGGTTTCCCCTCTCCCGGCAGTGTGATAGCGCGTCTTTTGAAGCTGGACCGCTGCTTTCCCTCCCGCCGCGGGCCGGGGCGGTATCATCATACCTGGCTGTCTCCGGAAGACGTCGGTGCGGTGGAGTGTCTTTCCCTGCGCTGCATGCTGGTGCGGGGGGAGCTTTGGCGGCAGCTGGAGGGTCTGGACACCGCTTTTACCGAATGGGGAGCGGATATGGATTTCTGTACCCGTGCGGCCGGCGCCGGCGCGTTGACGCTGTACTGCGGCACCGTGGTTTCCCCCTGCCGGGAGGGTTCGTCCGCGCCGGCGGGAAAGTCTGACGGCCGGCATTCCCGGGTTTCTGCGGCGAAGGGCTTGGAAGCGTATTACCGGAAGCACCTTCCTCCTCGCTGCAACCCGGTGGCCCGGTGGTTCATGCGGGCAGGTCTTGCGGCTTTTACGGGGGCGGACCGCCTGCGGTTAAAAGCCGGCCGCATCTTTACCGGGATGGGGCGGATCATAAGAAGGATCCCGGCGGCCCTTCGGTTTTTACGGAATTTCGGCCTAAGGGCCACCTTCAGAAAAACCCTGGAGCGCATCCTGGATATGACGTCGGCGAAGGAATACGGGGAGTGGAGAAAGAAGAGGCAGCTCACCGGCAAGGATATGCGTGTCCAGAGGGAATATCGTTTCGCCGACCCGCCTCTGATCAGCGTTGTGACGCCGGTATACAACACCCCGGAGCCGTATCTGGAGGAGATGGCGGCATCGGTCAGGAACCAGACCTACGGCTGCTGGGAGTTGATACTGGCGGACGGAGGCAGTTCCCTTCCGGGGCTCCGTAAGCGGATGGAGACGTTGGCCGCGGATGACAGCCGGATCCGGGTGCTGTTTTTTGAGGATAATCTGGGGATTTCCGGCAATACCAACCGGGGGATCGAGGCCGCCCGGGGGGAGATCATCGCCTTTTTGGATCATGATGATATCCTTACCCCCGACGCCCTTTTTGAGGTGGCCTGGGCATTCCGGGAGGAGGGCGCGGAGGTCTGCTATAGTGATGAGGACAAAATAGACGAGCAGGATACCGAAAACCCCTACGGCCCCTTCTTTAAGCCGGATTATTCGCCGGAAACCCTGACATCCATGAACTATATCAGCCATTTTTCCGCCGTTTCCGCGGCTCTTCTGCGTAAAACAGGGCTTCTTCGGCCGGAATTCGACGGTTCCCAGGACCATGAGCTGATGCTGCGCCTCAGCCGGAGCACATCCGCTTTTGTTCATATTCCCCGGGTGCTGTACCATTGGCGGCAATTTTCCTCCTCGGTATCCAAGGCCCGGCAGCAGCAGTGTGTGGATGCCGGGATCAGGGCGATCGCGGAGCATTGGACGGCTCTGGGTATGGAGGTGGAACAGGTCACCTACGCCCCGGAAGGATATCATACCCGGTTTGTTCCCCGTTGTCTTCCCAGGGTTTCGGTGCTGATACCCAATAAGGATCATGCGGAGGACCTCCGCCGGTGCGTGGACGGCCTGCTGAGAGCGGCGTATCCGGATTGGGAGGCGTTGGTCATAGAAAACCATTCCGTACAGCCGGAAACTTTTGCCCTGTACCGGGAGCTGGGGCAGGATCCCCGCATACGGGTGCTGGAATGGGACAAACCCTTCAATTATGCGGCGGTCAATAATTTCGCGGCTGCCCGGGCTTCCGGGGAATTGCTGTTGCTGCTCAACAACGATGTGGAGATGCGGTCTCCCCTTTGGCTGCAGGAGATGGTTGTTCGGCTGCGCATACAGGGCGTGGGCGCCGTCGGGGGACGTCTGTTGTACCCCGACGGCAGGCTGCAGCATGGCGGCGTAGTGACGGGAATAGGTGGTGTGGCCGGGCATATCCATGTGGGTGTATCCGGGGACGCAAACGGATACTACGGCCGGCTGGCGGTGCTTTGGAATGTCGGCGCCGTTACCGGAGCGCTTTTGCTGACGCCTGCTTCTCTGTACAGGCAGCTCGGAGGTCTGGAGGAAGCGCTGGCGGTGGCCTTTAACGATGTGGATTATTGCATAAAAGTAAGGCAGGCCGGTCACCGCATACTGTATGTGCCGGAAGCCGAAGGCGTCCACCGGGAGTCGGTATCCCGGGGCTATGAGGACACATCGGAAAAACAAGAGCGTTTCCGCAAGGAAGCGGAGTTCATGCTGGAAAAATGGGGAGACCGCCTGACGGATCCCTACTACAATCCCAATCTCACGCTGACCTCGACCTCAAATGCCCTGCGGAATGAGATATTGCCCCCTACCCGGCTCCACCCCTGAACCCGGGACACAAAAAGACCCCGGCGGTTTTCCGTCCGCCGGGGTTTGCTTTTCCGTCCGGTTCCGGGGCTTTCCTCCCGGCTTCCGCCGGCAGCTTCTGAAAAAAACCGGGCGCGGAAACACGCCCGGCGGGGCAGGTTTTCTCCCCTACTGCTCCAGGACCGCGCGGATCCGGCGCACACCGGCGGAGGAGGCTTGCTCTTTCTGTATGATAAAATGTCCCAGCTCCCCTGTGCGGGCGGCATGGGGGCCGCCGCAGATCTCCTTTGAAAAGGGACCCATTGTGTACACCTTCACCCTGTCGCCGTATTTACTGCCGAAAAGGCCGATGGCGCCGGAGGCTTCGGCCAGGTCCAGGGACATTTCCTCACAAGATATGGCCGCGTCGGCGGCGATGGCGTCGTTTACCCATTTTTCTAATGCGCTGATCTCCTCATCCTCCAGTTTCCGGCCAAAGGAGAAGTCAAACCGCAGCCGCTCCGGTGTGATGTTGGACCCCCGCTGCTCGATTTTGCTGTCTATCAGCGTCCGCAGCGCCGCGTGAAGCAGGTGGGTGGCGGTATGCAGCCGGGCCGTGGCGGCGTCATGGTCGGCAAGGCCCCCCTTGAACTTCTGCTCCGAACCAGCCTGGGAGGTAGCCTGATGCTTTTTGAAGGCCTCGTGGAAACCCTCCACATCCACCTCCATACCCCGCTCCCCGGCCAGCTCCACCGTCATTTCGATGGGGAAGCCGAAGGTATCGTACAGGCGGAAGGCAATCTGGCCGTCCATCACCCGCCCCGTTATATCGGCGCCCGTCGGCGCGGCGGCGGTTTTTTCTTTCAGCGCGCGGAGCGTGCTCCGCAGTTGTTTTGCCAACCCGGCAACCTCGTCCACATAGTCGGTGGCTCGGGGGGCGTTCCGGCGGATTCCCTCGATGCGTTTGCCCTGGCTGTTATAAGCCTGCTCCACGGCGGCGAGCAGGGCTTCGGTTTCGGCTTCCATGCGCCCGACGGCTTCCCGGGACAGACGGGTCACCGGCGCCGCGAAGGAGTCGATCTGGGCAGCCAGCCCGGTGAGCCGGGAATAGTACCGCTCAAATTCCTTGATGCCGGAAGCCAGTGTCCTCTGGAACCGCTCCTCCTCCAGCCGGAACTGCTCCTTGATAAAGGCTTCGTTCCGGATAAGCTCATCATATTCCCCCTCATAGATGGGGTGATGGATGACCAGCTCCGCTAGCTTGGGGGTAAAGCCGGGCTTCAGTCCCAGCTGCATGCCCATACGCACCGCCCGGCGGATCAACCGCCGCAGCACATAGCCCTGGTCCACATTGGCGGGCGTCAGCCCCTTATCGTCCGCCAATATAAAGGTGGCGGTACGTATATGGTCAGCTATAATGCGCATCGCCCGGGTATCCTTATCGTTCACGCCGTAGGGCTTGCCGGAAGCCTCCTCCAGCCAGGCGATGGTGGGCGCGAAAATCTCTGTCTCGTACACCGAGGGAGTGTCGTTGAGGATGCACATTGTCCGTTCCAGTCCCATGCCGGTGTCCACATTCCTTTTAGGCAGGGGAAGGAGCTTGCCGTCCTGCCGGTTATATGTCATGAAAACATCGTTCCAGATCTCCAGATAGGCGCCGCAGTCACATGCGGGTGTGCAATCCGGGCCGCAGGGCTGCCGGCGGATGACGAACATCTCGGTATCCGGGCCGCAGGGCCCGGTTTCCCCGGCGCCCCACCAGTTATTCTCCTTGGGCAGGTAGAAGATCCGCTCCCTGGGCAGGCCCATTTCCTCCCACCGCGCGGCGGACTCCTCGTCCCTGGGCGCGTTCTCGTCACCGGCGAAAACCGATACGGCCAGGCTTTCCGGGTCGATCCCCAGCACCTCCGTCAAAAACTCCCAGCTCCAGGCGATCATGTCCTGCTTAAAATAGTCCCCGAGGGACCAGTTCCCCAGCATTTCGAAGAAGGTCAGGTGTCCGGCGTCGCCCACCTCGTCAATATCTCCGGTACGGACGCATTTCTGAGAGTTGGTGAGCCGGGTGCCGGCAGGATGGCGTTCCCCCAGAAGATAGGGTACAAGGGGGTGCATCCCGGCGGTGGTAAAAAGCACCGAGGGGTCATTCTCCGGGATAATGGAGGCGGAAGGGATCCGCGTATGCCCCTTGCTCTCAAAAAACTCTCTGTATTTGTCCCGCAGCTGGCGGACCGTGAACTTCTCCATACGTTCCTCCGAAAATAAAGTCTTATAAATTATAAGGATTAACCGGCTGAATGTCAATGAAAAGGGGGAAGGGGGGCCTTCTCTGCTTTCTGCCGGGCAGATAAAAACAGACCCGCAGCGCCGCGGGTCTGTATGTGGGGGTGAAATTATTTCACAACGGCCTTGGCTCCGACCTCGGACAGCTTCTTGGCAATTTCCTCGGCCTCTTCCTTGGAGATCGCTTCCTTCACGGGCTTGGGCGCGTTGTCTACCAGGTCCTTGGCTTCCTTCAGGCCCAGGCCGGTGATCTCACGGACGGCCTTGATGACCTTGATCTTCTCGGCGCCGATTTCCTCCAGCACCACGTCAAACTCGGTCTGCTCCTCGACAACCTCCGCGGCAGCGGCGGGGCCGGCGGCCACAACGGCGGTGGGGGCGGCGGCGCTGACGCCGAAGACGGTTTCCATTTCCTTTACGAGCTCAGAGAGCTCCATGACGTTCATTTCTTTGATGGCGTCGATAATTTCCTGCTTGGTCATAGTAATATCCTCCTTATTATGCTTCGACAGCTACGCCGGCAGCCTCAGACTGCTTTTCGGCAATGGCCTTCAATGCCACGGCAAAGCCGCGGACCGGCCCGTTGAATACGCTCATCAACTGAGCGAGCAGCACTTCCCTGGACGGGATTTTGGACAGGGTATCCACGCCTTGGGCGTCGGTGTACTTACCGTTTACGATACCGCACTTCACATTGGTCTTTCTGACCTTGCGAATATACTCGGTGATGATCTTTGCGCCGGCAGTGGGATCCTCGTAAGAGAAAGCCACGGCGGTGGGGCCGTTCAAATGCTCATCCAGCCCCTGATAGCCCAGTTCTTGCGCGGCGCGGCGGATCATTGTGTTTTTGTACACTTTGAAATCCACCCCGGCGGCCCGGAACTGGTTGCGCAGTTCGGTGACCTCGGCGACGGTCAAACCGATATAGTTGACGAGTACGGCGCTCTGGGAGCGGGAAAAACGGTCGTGTATATCGGCAATCGACGCGGCTTTGATCTGTTTGTTGTCGGACATCCTTTTACCTCCTTGTTAGGATCAGGCATCAAAAAACGCCTGTGGTACAGTCACAGGGCGTGCGCGTAAACTTTTACTGCACCACCTCGGCGGGAAATTAAGCCTTGCGGCGCCCGCTGTCTACGGCTGTACGGAGTGTATTGAAACCCGGGGACGGGGTTGCGCCCCCGGGAAACAATCGGAAGATTAGTACCTGTTGGTGTTGACCTTGATGCCGGGGCCCATCGTGCTGGAAAGCACGGCGGAGCGGAGATAGGTCCCCTTGGCCGCGGAGGGCTTGGCCCGTACGATGGCGTTCATCAGGGTATCCAGATTCTCCACCAGTTTCTCCTTCTCGAAGGAGGCCTTGCCCACGGGAACGTGGATGATGGAGGTACGGTCCACCCGGTATTCCACCTTACCGGCTTTAATATCGGAGACCGCTTTGCCGACCTCGTTGGTCACGGTGCCGGTACGGGGGTTGGGCATCAGGCCCTTGGGGCCCAGCACCCGGCCCAGACGGCCGACCAGACGCATCATGTCGGGGGTGGTGACGCAGACGTCAAAATCAAACCAGTTCTCATTCTGGATCTTCTCGATGTACTCCTCGGCGCCCACATAGTCGGCGCCGGCGGCGGTGGCCTGCTCGGCGAATTCGCCTTTGGCCAGCACCAGCACCCGGGTCACACGGCCGGTGCCATGGGGGAGGATGACGGTGCCGCGAACCTGCTGGTCGGCGTAACGGGGGTCAACACCCAGCCGGACGGAAACCTCAATGGTCTCGTCAAACTTGGCTTTGGCGCACTGCTTTACCAGATCGATCGCCTCTTCTACGCTGTAGGCGGTGTTCTTGTCAAACAGTTTAACGCTTTCCTGATATTTCTTGCCTCTTTTCATGTCGCCCTCCTCAATCCACCACGGTTACGCCCATACTGCGGGCGGTGCCGGCCACCATTGAACAGGCGTTCTCAATCGACGCGGCGTTCAGATCGGGCATTTTCAGGGCGGCGATCTCCCGTACCTGGGCCATTGTGATCTTGGCGACCTTGTCCGCATGAGGACGACCGGAGCCGGACTCGATGCCCGCGGCCTTTTTGATCAAAACGGCGGCGGGAGGCGTCTTGGTGATAAAGGTGAATGACCGGTCCTGATATACGGTCAGAACCACGGGGATGATCATACCGGCCTGATTGGCGGTACGGGCGTTGAACTCCTTGCAGAAGCCCATAATGTTGACACCCTGCTGGCCCAGAGCCGGGCCGATGGGCGGGGCGGGGGTGGCCTTGCCGGCAGGAACCTGAAGCTTGACCAGACCCACGACTTTCTTTGCCATGGAAATATTCCTCCTATCGGTGGTATTGGCGGGCGGTTCTGCCGCCCTCCCACTTGAAAAGCCCCGGGGGGCGTTTCATCAACTTAACGGCTCCACCTGGTCGAAGTCCATTTCCACCGGGGTATCCCGACCGAACATGGAAACCACCACGCGCAGCTTTCTGTCCTCCTTCATGACTTCCTCCACAACCCCTTCGAAGTCCTCCAGGGGACCGGTGAGGACCTTGACATGCTGCCCCACCGCAAACTCAACCAGGACCGGCTTGCGCTCCCGGGTCATATATTCCATCTCCTCCTCTGTCAGGGGGACGGGGCGGCTTCCCGGGCCTACGAACCCGGTAACACCCCGAGTGTTCCGGACAATGTACCAGGTCTCATCCGTCATGACCATTTGCACCAGCACATAGCCGGGAAAGAGCTTCTGGCTTTTAATGCGTCTCTGGTTGTTTTTGATTTCGTAAACCTCCTCCGTGGGGATCAGGACTTCCCGGATCATCTCCTGGAGGTTGCGGTTTTCTATTGTTTTTTCCAGATTGGCTTTGACCTTGTTCTCATATCCCGAATAGGTATGAACAACGTACCAGGCCATCCGGGGGGTTTTCGTTTCCGACATTACAAACTCCTTGGGATCAGGCGCCGGCTACAAGGCCCAGCAAAGCGCCAAGGCCCCAGTCCACCAGACCGACCACGATCGCGAAAAGCGCCACAAAAGCGGCAACCTCCAGGCAGGACTTCAGCAGGTCCTTGCTGGTGGGCCAGGTAACCTTTTTGAGTTCCGCGACTACCTCGGAAAAATACTTTCCGAGCTTCTTGAAGAAACGGATAAAAGCGTTGGGCTTCTTTGCCTTTACGGACTTCTTCCCCGCTGTTTTCGCGGTGACTTTTTTATCGGTCATATGGCACTTCCTCCCTTAGCGGGTTTCCCTGTGTTCGGTCGCCTTTTTGCAGAAGCGGCAATACTTGCTCAGCGTGATCCGGTCGGGATCATTCTTCTTATTCTTCATGGTATCGTAATTCCGCTGTTTGCACTCATTGCAGGCCAGAGTAATACGTGTGCGCATCTATGAATCCTCCTCCTCCGGTAAACCGGAAACTTGCACAAGTCAACCTTCCGTGGGCACAGAGCTACACGGTAGCCCATCAATAATAATAGAAAAACCGCCGCTTGTCAACAGTTTTCGGCGATTTTTTCCGAATGATTGCGCTTTTTTTCCGGCACACAACCCCTTGTATCCGGCAGTGGCAGATACCACAACAGGGCCTGCGGAGCGTTCGGCATGGAAAGTTCCAAACTCCGGGTCTCTTATTTGTCCTTATTGACGCTTGCATATTCCGCCTGCCCCATCTATGATGATACTATAAACCTGTCCGAAAGGAGGATCGCGCATGAAAACCAATATTGACCGCGGCTGGCTGTTTCAGCTGGTGAACAGACCTATACACGGAGGACCCTGGGGAGGCCATCCGATGGGGGCGGAGCTTCCCGAGTACGATGACAGCGGCTGGCGGAAGTTGGATCTGCCCCACGACTGGGCGATCGAGTTCCCCGCCACCAACACGGTGGAGCCCGGTTCCGGCGTAAATGATAATGCCGGGCAAAACGGTTATTTCCCCGGCGGTATCGGCTGGTATCGCAAGCGTCTGCGTATCGGGGACATGAGCAGGGAATATCTGCTGCAGTTTGACGGCGCCTATCGGAAGACCGAGGTGTGGGTGAACGGCGCCTATGTGGGCAGAGAGGATAATGGCTATTTCACCTTTGTCTTTGACATCACCCCCTATCTGCGGGCGGGGGAAAACCTGATCGCCGTCCGCTGTGACAACTGGGACACTCCCAACTGCCGCTGGTATACCGGCAGCGGTATCTATCGGCATGTATGGCTGCTGGATAATGACCCGGATACGCATTTTGCCCATTGGGGTGTGCGGGTGACCACCCCCTGCGCCGCCGCTGACGGCGCCCTGGTGCATATTGAAGCGCGGCTGGAGGGGATGGACGGCGCCGTTGACTGCGCGGCCCGGTTGAAGTTTGACGGGGAGACCGTGGCGGAGGGCTGTCTGCGGACGGTATTGTCCGATGGGGAAGGCCTGGCTGTTCTGGATATCCCCGTGGACAAGCCCCGGCTCTGGAGCCCGGAGGATCCCGCCCTGTATACGGCGGAGGTCATACTTTCCCGCGATGGTGAGGCGGCGGATATCCTTGAGGTGCCCTTCGGCATCCGGCGTATCGAATACCGCCCCTATACCGGTTTCCTGCTGAACGGTGTGCCGACCAAGTTTAAGGGCGTCTGCGTCCATCATGACGGCGGCCCCCTGGGCGCGGCCGTGCCGGAGACCCTATGGGAGACCCGCCTCCGCACGCTGAAGGAGTTGGGCTGCAATGCCATCCGTTTCAGCCATAACCCCCCCGCGCCGGAGCTGCTGGACCTCTGCGACAGCATGGGCTTTCTGACGATGAATGAGCTGTGCGATAAATGGGAGCCCCCGCATTATGTGAATTTCCCGGAGAACTGGCGGGACGATTTGGCCAACTGGATCGCAAGGGACTTTAACCACCCCTCCATTGTGATGTGGAGTGTGGGCAACGAGAACGATTACGCCGGGGAGTTCTATGCGATGCACCGCATGCGCATGCTCTGTGACGCCGTTCGGGAAGAGGATCCCACCCGTCCTCCCATGCTTGCCGGCTTGATGGGGCGGTTGCCCGATGAGCCGGAGGAGAAGGATATCGCCGCCAGTTTGCTGACACAGCGGGGCCGGCTGGGCTTTCTCTGTGTGAACTACGCCGAGCATTGGTATGACGACGTGTTCGCCATCGATCCCGAGGCGCTGATACTGGGCACCGAGAACTGGGTCTACTTCCATGGCGACAAGAACATTCGCGATGCCAAGATCGAATACTGCCCCTGGTTCGATGTGGAAAAGGACGACCGGGTGATGGGCAACTTCCTGTGGACGGGGATCGACTATCTGGGTGAGTGCTGGCACGGCTGGCCGCGCCACGGCTCCTATGCCGGGCTGGTGGATATTACCGGCCATGCGAAGCCCGTCGCCGATTTCTACCGTACCTTCTGGAAAAAGGAGGTGCCCTCGGTGTATATCGCGGTCTACCGGCAGACCGCTCGGGAGCGGAAGGAGCGTTTGGGGATGTGGGGCGCTCCCGCGGCTGACCGTTTCTGGGTAGGCAAGGGCAGAATGGAGGTCGTGACCTATACCAACTGCGAAGAGGTGGAGCTGTTCTGCAACGGACGCAGCCTCGGCGTGAAGAAGCTGGCAAGGTATGCCAACCGTATCCTGAACTGGAAGCTGCCCTTTGAGGCCGGTGAGCTGAGGGCCGTCGCCCGGAACAAGGGCGTGGTCGTCGCGGAGAACGTCCTCCGTACCCCCGGCGCCCCCGCCAGGCTGGTGTTGACGCCGGATCTGACGGAACTGCCTGCCGACGGCTGGTCGGTGACTCCCATCCGTATCACCCTGGCCGACGCGGAAGGCAATCCCTGCCCCTGGGCCGCCAAGGAGAAGGTCCTGTGCGAGGTTTCCGGCGCCGGCAGTTTGGCCGCCGTCGGCAACGGGATGCTGGACGCCCGGGACACCTTCCTCGGCAATGAAGCCACCGTAGCGGACGACCGCTGCACCGCCTATATCCGTTCCTCCCGGGATGCCGGAAAGGCGACCCTGAGGGTCACCTGGAACGGCCTCTCCGCCGAAACGGAGATCACCGTCGGTTAAAACCCTTAAGCCGGGCGGCTCCCCTTCCCCTGCGGGAGGAGGAGCCGCCTTTTCGAGTACAATATCGGGGTGGGCGTCCCTCTAAAAAAGAAGCCGCCTGCCGGCGGCCTTTTCCCGCAATTTCCATTTCGGCGGGCTGGATCGGAATCCTCCGCGGAGGCATGAGGGCTTCAATCGGATTCCTCCAGCAGGGTGAAGCGGGGCATCAGTTTTCCGTCTCGGGCGACGGTCTCGTTCCACATGGAGGCGGGGCGCACCCAAAGGGTGCCATCCTCCGCGGACCGGTAGACGATGACCTCCTCCAGCGTTTCCGAGTTTGTGGCGGAACCCACCACATCATATACCCGCCCCTTGAAATGACGGTAGCGGCCCTTTTTAATCTCCAAAGCGCACCTCCCAGACCCATACGGGTTCCAGCCGGCGGAAGCCGGCGTTTTCGTACATTTTCATGGCTTCGTCATTATCCCTGCGTACCGTCAGCGTGGGCAGCCTCCCCTTCCCGGCGATATAGCGGCAGATTTCCTCCAGCACGGCCCGGCCGTAACCCCGGTGCCGGGCGGAAGCCAGAGTGGCTACCCCGCCGATATGGGCGGCGGTCTTTCCCCACGCCTGTATATGGCACTGGCTGACATATCGTCTCCCGGCCATGCAGAGCAGGTGGGGCTCGTCGGCTTCCCGCTGCTTCAGCCGGGAGATGATCATATCCGGGGAGACCCGCTGCTCGAAGCACTCCCAAAGGATATTCTGCATAAAGGCGACCGCCTTTCCGTCCCGTGTCAGCTCCCGGGCGTCGGAAAAGACCAGTCCCTCCGGCGGCTGCCAGGCGGGGATCTCCCGGCGGACCCACATCTCATGGGGGAGGCAGACCATCTGTCTGTCCCCGGCATAGACCGGGAAACAGGCAGCCGCCTTCTCCGTCATTCCGAAGCACCAAACGCTGTGGAAATACCATCTCTCCGCGTATTCCGCCAGCTCCCGGGCGGCTTCCTCTTCCCGGGTAAAGACCATGCAGTTCCCGTCATTAAATTCGGCGGCCACACCGACGGGCCGGCCCTCCCGGAGCGCCAGCACATAGCGTCCCGCCCGCATCCGTCCGGGGCTTCGCCGCAGCCCTTCCGCCCAATAATTCCCCGCCAGCGGCAGGAGGGAGACCTCGTTTTCCCGGAGATAAGCCTCCAGCAGTCCCCTGTTCAGCCGATGTATCTTACGGATCACGGGCATCCCCCTCCCACGCCATTTCCATGAACCTGTGAAAGAGGGGCAGCTCCCCGGCGCTGTCCTCTGTGAGGAAGACGGTCCGCGGCTGCCAGGGCAGGACCTCGCCTCCCATCGTCAGGCCGCATTGCCGCGCCAACTGGTTCACCGTGCCCTCCACCCCGTCATACAGCTCCACATCCCCCAGCACGCGGCGCACTGTATCGCGCAGGAAGATATAATGGGTGCAGCCCAGCACCACGCCTCCCACGCTCCCGGGAGGTATGTTCCCGCACAACTCCCGAAGGTAGGCCTCTGTTTCCGGGCTGTCCGGCCCCTTGTCCTCCACCAACAGGGACAGCTTTGGGCAGGGGAGGGAAATGACCCGCTCCTGGTACTCCTCATAACGGTGGAGCAGCGCCCGGAATTTATCCAGCCGCAGGGTAGCGGGGGTGGCCAGTACGAGTATACGTCGGTTGTCCTCCCGGGAAAGGGCGGGCTTCAATGCCGGTTCCATGCCGATGACCGGAAAGGGATACCTCTGCCGCAGTGTCTGTATGGCGGCGGAGGTAGCGGTATTACAGGCCACCACCAGCGCCTTTAATTCCCGCTCCGCCAGCCGGTCGGCTGCCGTGACCGCCAGCCGGGTGATCTCCTCCCGGCTCTTTCCTCCGTAGGGGGCGTGGACTTTATCCCCCAAAAACAGGAAATTTTCCCCGGGCAGCCGTCGGGCCGCCCGGGCCAGCACCGCCAGCCCCCCGATCCCGGAATCAAAAAAACCGATCGCCGCCATATCCCGCCTCCTGTTTGCCTGGGTAACTTTTCGGCAGGGAAGGGGAAATTCCTGCCCGGCAGGGGCTCGTCTGGGGTTATTCCGCCGGGTCAATGGTTTTCCGCAGCGGGTCACGGTAATTTTCACCGCGCATAATACCCTGATATTTCTCCGCCGGCGCTTTTCCGCGGCAGATACCGGACGAGATTGTCCGCGATCCCCATCGTTCCGCCGAACGCTCTTTTTGTTTTTTTCGTCCCCGGCGGGGAACTCCCCTCAATCAGCCGGTCAACAGAAGCGATGCCGGGTACGGCGGATCGAAGCCGGCGTCCGACGGTCGGCTGTATCCGTTCCCGCGCGGATGAAAATTGCACATACTGATTTTTCGCGTCAACGCCTGGATGGCAGGCTGAAATGCGAGATTTTTCCTATGAAAAAGCCATTCACCCGCGGGTGAACGGCTGTTTTTATGTTCTTCGGAGGAATTTGTCCCCGCACTTGGCGCAGGTGATGCGGATTTTTCCCTTATGCCGGGGGACCCGCAGCTCCGCCCTGCAGCGGGGGCACTTCAAATACCGGTATTTCCCCAGATTCTTCAGCTTATCCACCATGCGCCGGTAGGAGCGCATGCCCTTCCCCCTTATGGAAAGAAAGCGCGCGTTCTCCCGGCGGCGTGCCTCGATATTCCTGGAGAACATCCGCAGAGTCCCCCAGACCAGCAGCGCCAGCCCCGTCGCCCAGAGCAGCATGGAAGGGATCCCGTCGGCTACTGCCGTCAGACAGACGGCAGGCAGTATAAATACCAGAGGAGCCAGTGACAGGAACCGGGAAAAGTCGTCCCCGCCGTAGCGTCCTGCCATAAATCTGGAAAATCTCTCACGAAAGGACATGCGTTCCTCCTGCGGGCAATGTCGCCGGAACAGACACGGGGCTCGGAATAACTGCAGCCTTCTCCCCTGCCCGGCACATCTCCATCATACCATAAAAATAGAGGCAGGTTGTGAAGTATTCGTAAATTCCTGCGCCCTTTTCGCGGTATAACGGGGAGGGGTTTCCGTCCGGCGGGAGAAACTGATAGGCGACGATATCTCACAATATTCTCGGTTTTTTATTTTAGAGAGTTAGAGGCATACGCGTCCGGTTTTGTTCCCATAATACGTCCCTCCTCCGCGCGCGGACGGTTTCCGGTTTCATCCCGCTTTTTGAAAAAAAGGATTGTTTTTTACGACGGCGGCATGATATACTTAAGGGAAGGTTTTTTTCGGCGAAAAAATCCTTTGGCGGAAAATTTTATATCGGGCATTTTATTGTGTCGTACCGGAAAGGAGAATGGCAATGCGCCCTGAAAACGAAGTCAATAGGAACAATACGGCGGATGTCGAACCGGACGATGTCCGGGATCATAGTCCAAACCGGATGTCCCCGGGCGGTACGGGCGGGAATTACAGGGGTGCTGCCGGAGGGAATGACGGTCCTGCGGCCAATGCGCCCAAAGGGCCGAATATTTTCACTATCCTCGCGATCGTATTTCTGATCACATTCCTGATCAACATAATTTTTGCGGACAAGATGAGCAAATCGGTTCAGGTGATCGAGTACAGTCAGTTTATCTCGCTGGTGGAAAGCGGGAGTGTGGACCGGGTCCTGCTTGGCGAAGATTCCCTCCAAGTCACGATAGACAAGGACGCGGACTTTGCCGAGGTCAAAGAGATCCTGTATCCGACCGTACCGGAGGAAGAACTGCCGCCGGCTCTGGTGCTGGGTACCAGCTACACGGCGGTTCGGGTGGATGATCCCGATTTGGTAAACAGGCTTTCAAAGAATGAAGTCTCTTTCAGCAAGGTTGTCAGCAAGACCAAATCGTCGCCCATTATCAGCTTTATTTCCACCTGGGTCATCCCCGCCCTCATTATGTATCTGATCTACTCCTTATTGATCCGCAATGTCATGAAACGGATGGGCAAAAATTCGTCCGGCGGCGGGTTGGGCGGCATCTTCGGCGTGGGAAAAAGCAAGGCGAAGGAGTACAACCTGGAAAAGAACACCGGCGTCACCTTTGATGATGTGGCCGGGCAGGACGAGGCTAAAGAAAGCCTGATGGAAATGGTGGATTTTCTCCATAATCCGGAGAAATATCGCGCGATCGGCGCGAAGCAGCCCAAAGGCGCCCTTTTGGTGGGGCCTCCCGGAACGGGAAAGACCCTTCTGGCAAAGGCGGTCGCGGGAGAAGCGGGCGTTCCCTTCTATTCCATATCCGGCAGCGAGTTTGTGGAGATGTTTGTCGGCGTAGGCGCGTCCCGTGTGCGCGATCTGTTTGAAAACGCCCAGAAAAACGCTCCCTGCATCATTTTCATTGACGAGATCGACGCCATCGGCAAGAGCAGGGACAACCAACTGGGGTCCCATGATGAGAGGGAGCAAACCTTAAATCAGCTTCTGGCTGAGATGGACGGCTTTGACAGCGGAAAAGGCATCGTTGTTTTGGCCGCCACGAACCGGCCCGAGGTGCTGGACAAGGCGCTGCTCCGCCCCGGGCGTTTTGACCGGCGTATTATCGTTGACAAGCCCGACCTCCTCGGACGGGAGGCGATCCTGAAAGTACATGCCGCGAAGGTCAAGCTGGATACCGATGTCGATTTGCGCGATATCGCGCTGGCAACCGGCGGCGCGACCGGCGCCGACCTTGCCAACATGATCAATGAGGGGGCTCTTTTGGCTGTAAAGGAAGGCCGCGAGAGGGTCGCCCAGAGAGACCTGATGGAGGCGGTCGAGGTCGTGATCGCCGGCAAGGAAAAGAAGGACCGCGTGATGAATCCCACGGAGCGCAGGATGGTGGCCTATCACGAGGTTGGGCACGCCCTGGTAAGCGCTCTGCAGAAAAACAGCCAGCCGGTGCAGAAGATCACCATCGTTCCGCGGACGATGGGAAGTCTGGGTTATACCATGAACATGCCGGAGGAAGAGCGTTATCTGATGACCAGGTCGGAGCTCCTTGCGCAAATCACGTCCCTGCTGGGAGGACGCGCCGCCGAGACCCTTGTCTTCGGAGAGGTGAGCACAGGCGCGGCGAACGACATTGAGCGGGCGACCAGGATGGCCAGGGGCATGGTGACCCAATACGGCATGAGCGATAAGTTTGGCCCCATGGGTCTGGAAAGCACGCAGAATCAGTATCTGGACGGCCGTAACGTCGCCAACCACTCGGAACAGACCGGGGCCCTGATCGATGATGAGGTGCGGATCATACTGGCGCAGTGTCAGCAGGACGCCAACGACCTGTTAGCCTCCAACCGCGCCGCGCTGGACACGATATCCGCGTATCTGCTGGAAAAAGAAAACATCACCGGGCAGGAGTTTATGCGGCTTCTGGAAGATTCCACCTCCGCATAAAGCCGAACCGGCATGATCCTTGAATAAACCGGCAAAGGGCTGCTTGCTCCGCCGCAAAACACGGCGGGACAAGCAGCCCTTTGTTCAGCCTTTTCCGGTAACCTTCGTCCATACGAAAGATAGTCTTGGCAGACAAAAAACCGTACCATCGGAGCGGTTGCTTTCGTTGAACCTTTTTTGCAAAGGCACGCGCCGGGCTAGACGGGACTGGCTCCCGTCTCTGTTATTCGCATGGATTTTTGGGTGTATCCGTCTGCCGATATCGCATTTAAAAGCAAAATTTCCCTTTTTCCGGCTGTTGACTGCTGTAATAAACGGGAGTATAATGCAGAAAAATAAACGTCATTCTTTCGTGTCATCCACTCTGATAGACCCAGGATCAGTAAATCTAATGTATTGCGCCAGCAAGGAACAGTATATGTAAAACAAGAACATGGGATATTGGATTGTTGCCGAGATTAAAGAGATTGTCTGGTCTGGGCTGTTTTGTGGGCCTAAAAACGCTATGAACGCCACCGATAACGCCGAGTTTCCGAATGCGAACGGAGAAATGTGTCAAAAAAGATAATGATGAAGCGCGGCGGCTGATCGTGTCTGAAAGAATACAGCTGCCGATATAGGTCATCATTCTTTTCAAGGTTCATAATCTGGGCGATCGAGATACAGAAAATGTACCGGCGCGTATCCGAAATGAGATTGACTGCAGCATGAATGCTGCATATGAAAAAGAAAGGGGCGGAACGAGAGTGAATAAAAATTATAAAAAACGCGGGTTCATTGTGTTGCTCTGCATTTTGTTATTGCTTGTTTTTTTAGCGGGGGCAGTCATTTTTGTGGTTTTTAAATCGAAAGAAACACCAACAGAAATTCCGAAGGCACCCTTCGAAACTGAGCTGAATGCCGAAATATCATCCGAAAACGAGATGAACGCGCAAGAACGATACGGTGCCTACAACCACGAAAATGACCCGGCATATCCAGTACTGGATGTCAAAGTCACGCTGAGGATATCCAATCTGGGCAGTCGGCCGGGTGCTCCGCGTCCCCAGGACCTTGCCAATGAGTACCCCTCGCCGAGTATCCCGCCGACTGCGACGCCTACCCCTGTGCCGACGCCAACGCCGATGCCGTCGGATCTTATCATAGGAGGCCTCATGCCGGGGATCGATCCATCCGATATTACACTGCCGGACATACTGCCGGAATTGTTCATCGTCGACCCCGGGGTGGAAATTCCCCAATTTACCTGCGAAAAGTTTACCCTCGCATGGAAGTATACAGCCGAGAGAGAGGCTACATTTTCTGTTCTTCTGAGCACCGATAAAGGAAAAAGCTTTGATGTGCTCAAAGAAGGACTTTCCGGTGAGAGTTATACGCTGACGTTTCCGGACACCCCGTCAAAGCATTGTATCCTTCGCGTTGCCGCTATGGTGAACGACAAGGAATACCTGATTGCGGACACGTTTGAATTCGTCCTTGTTTCCGCGCCTGTGACATTGCCGCCGCTCGTAGAAAATTATGTGGACCCCCAGGTACAGTATGTCAATATACCCGGCCTGCGGATTAGCAGCGAATCCGGGCTTCCGGTGTGGTTCCATGCCGAAAACCATGCGGAAAACGCGGCGAAACTGATATGGCAATTGTCCAGAGTTCCTTTTGTGGGAACGCAGGCAAGTTTTGGTCAGGAAAACGGTATCCTCGCTGGCGGGGAGTTGGAAAAGACGGGGGGAGAATTTTCGGTCGACCTCAAGATGCTCTGTGAGGAGTTTGCGAAACCCGATGGCGAGCGTGCTGCGGGCATACGGTTTTTACCCAGGCAGAGCGTATATGAACTCTATTTGCGCGTGGTGGCGCTGGATGAGGACGGAAACTGTATCGGCGATCCTGGCCGCGGGCTTTCCTTTTCTTACGGCATGCCGGATATTATCAGCAATCTGCAGTCTGTCTCTTATGCGGAAAGCTCTCCGATCAGGATCCATATGTCGATGCCTGTTCCATATAAAACTTATGAAAGTACATGGAAGCCCATAACTCCCGATGTTTATAACGCCGACCTGTCCAAAGTTTCCGACAGGGTGCTCTTTAAGGGAATCAAATCGCAGGAGGCCTCGGATATCATCCAAAAAGCCGTGCGCGTAGAATTGCAGGTTGCCACATCCCCATATACTAATGCGGTTACCCTGGGGTTTGTGCAGCCAGAAGGACTTGTGTACAGTTATATGGATGTAGCGCCGGATATTTTCGATTCTTCGGGTAATTATGCGTATATAACACCCTGGTTCCATGGCATAGAGTATAAACAATTTGTTCCTTCTGAGCAGGAACTGGAGGCTATGGGAGGCATCTATTACTATGTCCGCGGCATATTCTACGTGCCGGATGCTGAAAACCCCTCCATACTCCGTCCCTATCCTTCCGAGACGCTCACGATCGCCTTTCGGGTCACGTCTGCAGCCAAGAACGAAGTAAAAAAAGTGATCGTCAGATCGGATGCGCCTTACGTGCAGTTTTGGAGCTATACCCCCGTCGAATGGCAGCCGGACGATTATGACGAATATTTTGAGGTTGCCCGCCGCATCGAAGCGACGGAGATGACATTCTCAGTCAGAGACACGGACGGATATCGGATACCTAACTATAAAACCGCGCTGACGAAAGCTAAGATGACAGAAGAAGAGTATCAGGCATTGCTGGACGAACGGTTACCGGTCGGTTCGGTTATCCATTATATCAAGAGCGAACCCGGATTCTGGGGCGAATTCTTTGGTTTGCTCAAAGCCATCTACGAGGGTGTGTCCAATGCCTACGCCAATGCCAAGGCATCTGTAGTGTCCCTTGTTGATTACATTCCGTTCATCGGGGATACAGCCCGCGGATACCTTAAGGCGGCGGCGGCCTATGCCATCGATTATGGTCTTATGTCCCTGGGTTTACCGCCTACGCTGCCCAACATCGACCAACTGGCGGAAAGCGGGATCGACTACGTTGTGAAGGTGGCAGTCGACGAGGCGCTGCAGGCTGCGGGCGTTCCGGCGGACAGCGCCATTGCGCAGGAGATCAACGAAAAGGTGCGCAAAGAACTGGCGGAGAGATTGACCGCGGAATTGGAAAGAGCCATCCTCGAGCAAAACCAGAACCCCCTCAAGGCTACTTTCCTGCGTCTGGATTCGAGCAGACTCTATGAACCCGCGTATATAAAAGTGTTTGTCTGCAATTACTCTAAAACGCGGCCGACCCGGGAAGGGATCATCTGTGTCAAAACCGGGAACGGCCATGATGTTTATGAGCCGCGGTGCGTTTACATCCCGGTGCTCCAGCCCGGTGAGCATATGGTGATCCCCATTTATTTCAGACACCTGCGCAACAAGTACTGTGGGTATGAAAAGTATTTTGATGAATACTACAACGGTAACTCTGAATTTCCCTACATGCTCTATGTCGACGCTCAATTTCCTCTCCCCAATGTGATACAGGCTGCGAAGGAACAAGGGCTGCAGCCGGCGCCGCTGCCGTATGTGACCGAGTTTGTTTATGATCACCTGTATTACCACTATGAACGCGCATTTGTACCCGCGGACCCGATCTTTATATCGGATTCCACGCCCAAAGCACAGGATTTCATGGATTAGTTTTCTCCATTATCCCGCCCGTTACCGGATATCAAAATGACAGGCCGCCGAAAACCTCTCCGGCGGCCTGTCCGCATTCCGGCGATATCCCTGCCGGCATGTTTTTCTATCCTCTTCTTCGTATATCGCTGCCCTCCAGCCGGAGCCAGCGGGCGGTTTCCCTGTCTCCCAGCCGGGAGGTGAACCTTTCTCCGTACCGCTCGCGCAGCTCATCCCGGGTAAGGTTGGTGGAGAACACGGTGGTCAGCCCGTCATTCTGCCGCCGGTTCAGCAGGGTGAAAAGGGTTTCCCCGGTTATTTTCTGCAGCAGGGGTTCGGCGCCCAGGTCGTCCACCAGCAGCACAGGCACCGTCCAGAGGGAGTCCAGCCGTTCCCCGTCCTCCCGGTCCAGCGCCGCCTGATTGATGCCGTAACTGTCGCATAGGACCACGGCGACGCTTTTATCGATAAACGCGTTGGCCATACAGTGGAGGAGGAAGGTTTTTCCCAGCCCGGCGCCGCCCTCCAGCACCAGGGATTTGATGACGCCCTCGGGGAAAGCCTCGCAGAGTCCCCGGCAGAAGTCCCGCACCCGGCGCATCAGCTCCCTTTGGGTAAGCGCCGCCGTCTTGGAAAGGCGGATCTTCACATCGTCGTCAAAGATGTCCTCGCTGAAGGCGGAAAAGGTTTTTTCGCCGTCCACGGAATAAGTCTGCCGCGCCTCGGCTGCCAACCGGTTGCTCACGCAGCCGCACAGCCCGCCCTCCGGGAGACGCCCGGTGTCCCCGCAGCGCGGGCAGCGTACGCCGGGAGCAAAGCTGTCCGCCGTTACTCCCTCCCTCTCACAGACCTCCGTGAACAGCCGGTGATAGGCGTCCTCCGCTTCTCCTGCTGCAGTTCTTTGGGCTTCCCCGGCGGCGGAACGGGCGGCGGAGGCATAAGCCGAGGCCATCGCCCGCCTGGCTGCCAGCAGCTCCGGATGGGCGGCCAGGAAAGCCTGCTTTGCCCGGTAGGCGTCCGCCTCCGCCATCAGCCTTTCCTGCTCCATACTGCGCAGGATCTCCCGTATACGATCATTTCTTCTCATGGGGTTCCTCTGTCAGCCAGTCATAATCCGGCGGGTCTTCCGATTCCGTTCTTTCGTTCGCGAAGTGCACGCCGGGCAATCCGCGTCCCGCGGCGGCCGGTGCCGGCGCCTCCGCCAACGCCTGCTGGGGGGTAAGGCCTTTTTCCCGCCATTCCGCCAGCAGCTTGTCCATGGCGGCCAGCCGGTTTCTTACCCCTCCGCAGCGTCGGGCGGCGGCCTCGATCAGCGCCGGGTCGTAGCCCTTTTCCTGCCAGGACAGCATACGCGTCTTCTCGTTGTTCCGGGGCTCCCGTTCCTCCCGCCACAGGCGGATCAGCGGAGCGAAGGCCTCTCCGGCCTTTTCCAGGGCGGCCTTCCGGGCATCCAGATCCTCCGGCGTAATGATCTGCCGTGCGGCCATATCCCGGAGCTTGGTGTCCAGGTCCTCCGGCCGGTTGGTGCGGCTGCTCATCTCCCGGGCGACCTCCGCCAGCACCCGGCTGTCAAAGCCCAGCCCCCGCCATTCCCTGTACAGCTCGCGCAGCGCCGGGGCGAGCGCGCCGTAGTATCCCAGCTGGGAGAACACCTCCCGCAGCTCCCGTGTTTCCGTTTCCTCAGCGTCCAGCTTCCGGGCGGCTTCCTCTCCCGTGAGGGCTTTCTTCCGGAGACTGTCCAGTGCTCTGTCCAGGTAACCGAAGGTGGGGCGGGAGGGGTTGATCCGTTCCAGCTGCGCCAGCACGGCGGCGGTTTCCAAACCCCATTCCCGCAGCCATTTCCGGCAATAGTCCAGTTCCCGCAGGGTCGCCGGACGGTTCATCCGCCAATAGGCCAGGACCTGCCGCGCCAGCGCGTGGTCCGCGTCCTCCTCCGCCAGTTTCTCCCTGGCTTTTGCTCCGGTGGTGATCCCCTGCTCCGCCCAGGAATGGGCGATCTCGTCGCAATAGGCTACCAGCCCGCGGCTCTTTCCCCGGCGCATCCCCAGCTCCAACAGCGCCAGCGCCGCGTCCTCCTCCAGCTTCAGGTTTTCCAGCCAGTCGTAGATCTTTTCCTGTTCGCCCCGGGTCAGCATGCGGTCGCCCAGCAGCGCCCGCAGCCGGCGGAAGAACTCCTCATACCGGTACATCTGCAGGGACATCCGCGCCTGACGCATATTCTGCTGAACGGACAGGTATTCCAGGGAGAAGGGCTCCTCCGACACGATGCGCACGAGGCAGTGCCGGTTCCAGTAGGCGAAGGCCTCCCGCACGATATCCGGGGTCAGGTTCAGCGCCATGCCCATCTCCTCCGGGTTGACCGCCCCCATCGCGGGATAGCTGCACAGCATCAGCCCATATAGGTATACCTTGACAAAGTCGCCGGGCGCGGAGGCCATCGCCTCATTGATAAACATATTTTCCACCGGGGTGGAGAGGAATGTCTCCTGCCCCGGCGCAAAGCTCACCTTCATGAATCGTTCTCCAACAGCTCCAGTATCAGCTTGAGATCCTTCCGCGCGTCGATATAGGCGTACCGTCCGCCGGTATACTCTCCCTTCTGCATGACCGGCCACCCCAGGGTGGACAGCATGGCGCAGGTTTCCTTCATGCCCTGCTTGATATCAAAGGCGATATGGTGCAGTCCCTCTCCCCGCTCTTCCATAATATCCCGCCAGACCGAGGGCTCATCATCCGGCTGGATCAGCTCGATCTGTACCTGTCCGCAGTTAAAGAAGGCCTGTTTGCAGCGGGCAGGGCAGGGATTGCCCCACAGCTCCGCCCGGGAGTCCTCTATTTTGCCGGACTGTATGATCTTCGGCGTCGGAACGCTCAGCAGCTTCGCCCAGGCCGCGGCGGCGGCCTCCACATCCCGGCAGACCAGGCCGATCTGGCAGATGAGGTTGGTACCGAGTATGGGTTTGCCGGCCGCGTTGGCCAGCCGGATCAGCATGCCTCCGTTGTCCCCGTGTTCCGGGTGGAAGGCGTTGCCCTTCACCAGGGAGCAGGGGAAATCGTCGCATTCCCCGCAATGGCGCAGGCCCCGGGCCAGGCAGCATTTCGCGGTCTTGCACTCGCCGTGGAAGGGCTGTCCGCCGGATTCCTGACAGCCGCCGCACTCCGTCTGTTCCCTGTAATCACAATCGCCGCAGTCCAGGCCGCAGCAGCCCATTTTCTCTGTCATGATATCCTCCGGTTGTTTTTTTGATGCTTGCTTTATCATACCATGCGCCGGCGTTCCGCGCAAGGGAAAGCCCGGGTCAGACGCCCCGGCATTCCCCGGGGACCCCCTTCCGGGCCGGTTCCCTCCGCAGCCCCGGCAGCAGGTACTTCCAGGTCAGCGACAGTATCCCCAGCATATCCCTTGTCTCATCCGATACATAGACGACGGCCGCCCTCTCCTCCGGCAGCAGCACGCAGTATTGCCCCAGCAGCCCGTCCATCCGGCAGCTGCCGGGGACCCGGTTCATCCACAGGCAGTAGCCGTAGCCCGCCCGGCTGTCCGGCGTTGCCCAGTCGTCGGCCACATGGGCTGTCTCCGTCCGCTTTGTCATGGCCTCCCGGAGAAAGGCGGCGGGCAGCAGCCGCTGCCCCTGCCATAGCCCGCCCTGCAGCAGCAGCCGGCCCGCCCGGGAAAGCTGCTCCGCCGTCAGGTACAGGCCGGTAAAGCCCAGGGTATGTCCGGCGCCGTCCGCTTCCCACCGCGGGCGTCCGATGCCCAGGGGCGCAAAGACCCGGTCGGTCAATTCCTCCAGCAGGCTCCGCCCGGTGATCCGCCCGGCGATGCGGGACAGCGCGTAGACCGCCCCGTTGTTATAGGTAAAGCGGCTGCCGGCGGGATAAACCCGGGGCGCGGAAACGAACAGGGACATCAGGTCCCCCTTGAAATTTACCGCCGCCAGGGGACAGGCGCCGTGTCCCGTGGTCATTGTCAGCAGCTGCTCCACCGTGGTGTCCCGCCATAATGTGCCCCGGGCCTCGGGAAGCAGGCTGCCCAGCCTGTCCCCGAGGGAAAGCCTCCCCTCTCCCGCCAGCGCGCCGATCTCCATCATGGCGAAGGTCTTGCTGACCGAATACATCGGGTGGGGGACGTCCTCCGAAAAGTCCCGCCTGGCGATGATCTCCCCCTCCCGGAGCACCAGCGCCGTGCGTACCGACAGCCTTCGCTCCCTCACCTCCGCCGCCAGAGCCTCCATCCTCTTTTCCATCCGTCACCTCCGCAGGGAATCCATTTTAACAGAACGGCATTGTTTTTTAAAGGGCGGCGGGGGCGGAACCCCTATAAAAAAACTGCCCTTTCCGGGCAGCTGTCGTTTTTTACCAGGGCAGCTCCCGGCCGAGAGCATCCCGGACGACCAGTGTGTTTTCCCCGTCCCGGGAGGCGTTGTGCTCGTCCAGGCAGCGGTTCCGGGTGATGTAGACATAAGCGCCGGCCGCGGCGGCGGATGGGGAGACCTGCCCCTCCAGGGGGTCGTAAATGCGGAAGGTGTAGCCCAGGGGACGCAGCCGGTTAAAGCACACCATCAGCACATTGTTCAGGGCGGCCTTGGACATATTGTGCCCGAAGCCCCTGGTGGCGGCGGAGTACATGACCGAGGCGTCGGCGGAGTTCATAAACACGATCCGCTTCATCCCGCTTCTCTCCATAAGGGGCAGCGCCGCCTCCAGCGCCGCCAGCGGCGCCATCAGGTTCGCCCGGAAGCTCTCCCGCAGCGCCGTGTCATCCAGCCCCTCCCGGATGCTGCCCCCGTCCCCGGGCAGCCGCGCCTCGGTGGTGTCCACAAAGCAGTCGATGGAGGGGATGCCTGCCATGGCCTGTTGGGTGGAGAACGTGTCCAGGGGCAGAGCGTTCACAACAACGCAGCCCTCAGGCGGCGTCAGCTCCGCCATGCCCGCGTACACCCTGTCCCCCGCCGCCAGAAACGCGGCGGCCAGTGCGGCGTCGAATTCCCGGGAGATCCGGGTCATATAAATATTGTAAGCCATGCTTCCCTCCTAAAATGTCCATTCCCGGGCCATGTAGTCCGTCAATACCAGGCGCTGCTCGTCCGGCCGGTCGGCGGTGAACTGGCGTATGGCCTCCTCCGCGGAGAAAGCCGGGTCCAGGGCGCCTCCCTCGGCGAGGGTGCCGTCCGGCAGCATCCGCTTCATCCAGCCGGGCTGGTACAGGCGGAAGGTGTAGCCCTGAGAGAACAGCTGGTTGTACAGCATGCGGCAGGCCAGGTTCACCGCGGTCTTTGTCATGGTGTAGCGGAAGCCGCCGTCCCTGCGCATCAGGCCGACGGAGGAAACCTCGGAGGAAATAAAGCAGATGCGCTTCCCGGCTCCCCTGTCCAGCAGGGGAAGGAATATCTCCATGAGCTGTATCGCGCCGAAGGCGTTGACTCCCATGGAGTACTCCAGCAGGGCGTAGTCGATGGGGTTGCTGCCCTTCAGGGTAGCGGTGTCGGTGCCGCCCATATAAGCGGCGTTGCTGATGACCATGTCCAAATGGTCGGTCATCGCGGAGATCCCGGCGTAGGCCGCCAATATGTCCTCCCGCCTGGAGACGTCCATTTTCACCGGGGTGACGACGGCGGGATATTCTTCCGCCAGCTTGTCCGCCAGCCCGTAGTCGTCGTTAAAACGTCCCGCGAAGACCCGCCAGCCGTCCCGCGCGAACCCCGCGGCCAGGCACAGGCCCAGGCCCCTGTCCGCGCCGGAAATCAATACGGTTTGCATTGTATCCTCCTTGTCTGTCCAAACGTTTTCCGGTACGGGAAACCCTCCTTGCCTGCCTAAGCGTTTTCCGGTACGGAAAAGACCTTCCCTGCCGATATGCGCGTTTTCCGATGTGGAAAAGTATACCACCTTTGGCGTGAACTGTAAAGATTGATTTCGTCCCCGCTTAAACGGATGCCGGCTCCTCCCGGTTATTGACAAGACGCCTTTGGAGGTATAATGATATATACAGAGGATATCAAAGAGAAAGGGGGGACGCTGTCGGATGCGTATCGCGCAGTTTACGGATTCTTTTCTGCCCGTGGTGGACGGAGTGGGCAGGGTGGTGCTGAATGTGGCGGAGAGCCTGTCGGTTATGGGGAACGAATGCTATGTGATCGCTCCCATGACTGACAGCGGCTTTCGCGGCGGGTATTCCTTTGAGTGGGTGGATTTTATGGGGATGAAGCTGATCGGGCAGCCCTATAAGCTGGGGATCCCCGAGGCTGATACCCATTTTCATACCCGGATGAATATGATAGAATTGGATATCATCCACGCCCACGATCCCTTTGCCGCCGGTTGGTCGGCTCTTTCCTATGCCCTCCGCCGGGGGCTGCCCCTGGTGGGATCTTTTCACTCCAAGTATTACGATGATTTTCTGCAGGTGACGAAAGCCCCGTCTCTGGCGAAGGCCGGGGCCAGGCTCGTGGTGAAGTTTTACGAAGCCTGCGACGAGGTCTGGGCGGTCAGCGAGAACGCCGCGGAGACCCTGCGTTGCTACGGCTATACAAAAAATGTTGTTGTGATGCCCAACGGCATGGATATCCCGCCGGCGGACCCCGCGGCGGTGACCGCGGCGGAGACGGCGTACTCCCTGGGGGAGGGCCCGCTGCTGCTGTATGTGGGGCAAATGAACTGGAAAAAGAATATACGCCGCATACTGGAGGCCTGCGCCCTGCTGACCGAAAGGGGGACGGCCTATACGCTTGCGCTGGCGGGACAGGGTCCCCATGCCGGGGAAATTGCCGACGCGGCGCGGGCGCTGGGCATCGAAAAGCAGGTGCTGCTTACCGGGCATATTACCGATGCCCGGCTGCTCCGGGGGCTGTATCAGCGAAGCAGCCTGTTCGTCTTCCCCTCCCTGTATGACAACGCTCCCATGGTGGTGCGGGAAGCCGCCGCCGCGGGCACTCCGTCGGTAACGGTGGCGGGCAGCTCCGCTTCCGAGCCGATCGCTGACGGGGTGAACGGCCTGCTGTGCAGGGACGATCCCCGGGACCTGGCGGATGTGCTGCAAAAGGCGCTTTCCGATCCCTCCGCCCTCGCCGCCATCGGGCGGGAAGCGCGGCGCACGATCCCTGTTTCCTGGGATCTGATCTGTGAGAAGTATATCGCCCGGTATCAGCGGCTGGTGGAGGATTATACCCGTCGCGGCTGGTACCGCCGGCTAAGGGAACCGTGAGTTTTTATACGGGCGGGCAAGGATGGGGACATAAAAAGGCCGGGCGCGGACGCCCCCGGAAATCTCCGGAAAAGAAAGGAAAAACCGCGGACGCGCTGATGCGTCCGCGGTTGTGGTCTGCCGCGCTATTTTTTCCTCGCGATGGTCAGCGGTTTCTCCTCCCCCCGCAGAAGCCGGACGATGTTGGCCCTGTGCAGGAAGGCGATGAACAGCCCCGCCGCCAGGCTGAACCAGGGCATGACCGGGTCGGGAATGGGCGGGGAGGGCAGGAAGAACATGACGGCGGGGTAACCCAGGGCGCCCGCGATGGAGCCCACGGAGACCCGCCGGGTCAGCGCCATGATGCCTACGGCGGCCGCGGCGGCGATCAGCGTCGGCACCGGCATCATCGCCAGCCAGACGCCTCCGGCGGTGGCGACGCACTTGCCCCCCCTGAATTTGTTGAATACCGGATAGGCGTGCCCCAACAGCACCGCGGCGCCGGCGATATATGCCCCCAGGTTGTTTTCCATCCCCAGGACCCGGCTGAGGTGCAGCCCCAGCAGCGTCGTCAGCGCCCCCTTCGCCACATCCGCGATGAAGGTGAGGACCCCGGCCTTCCAGCCGATGACGCGCAGCATATTCGTGGTGCCGGCGTTGCCGCTTCCCTTTGTGCGTATATCAAAACCGGCTTCTTTTTTGCTGATCAGCACGGCGGGGGAGAAGGTGCCCGCGAAATATGAGGCCGCTGCCAATAACACAAGAACTAACCAGTGCGGCATATTATTGCTCCTTTTCCTGCCGTGTCCGGCAGAGCATTCGTAGGGGTACGCCGGTGAAATCGAAAGATTTGCGGAGATGATTCTCCAGGTACCGCAGATAGGAATAGTGCATCAGATCCGCGTCGTTGACGAAGAATACGAATGTGGGGGGCGTCTCCCTGGCTTGGGTCACATAGAGGATCTTCGCCCGCTTTCCGGTTTTGGTGGCGGGAGGCTGCATGGCGGCCGCCGCGTCCCGGATGACGTCATTCAGCAGGCCGGTCGTGATCCGGCGGCGGGCGTTGGCATGTACGGTCCGGGCCGCGGCCAGCACCCTGTCGACCCGCTGCCCGGTCCTGCAGGAGATAAAGAGGATGGGCGCGTATTGCAGGAAAGACAGGGTGTTCCGTACCCGGATCTCAAAATCCCGCATTGTGGAATCGTCTTTTTCTATGGCGTCCCACTTGTTTACCAGTACGACCACCGGCTTGCCCTCTTCCAGGATATAGCCGGCGATTTTCGCGTCCTGCTCGGCGACCCCCTCCGTTGCGTCGATCATCAGCAGCGCCACATCCGCCCTGCGGATGGCGGTCAGGGAGCGGACCACGGAATAGCGCTCCAAAGAGTCCTTTTCGATTTTTCCCCGGCGGCGCATGCCGGCGGTGTCGATCAGCATATACCGCTGCCCGTCCCGGGCAAAGGGGGTATCGATGGCGTCCCGGGTGGTCCCGGCGATTTCGCTGACGATCACCCGCTCCTCCCCCAGGATCCGGTTGACCAGGCTGGATTTTCCCACATTGGGCCGTCCCACCACCGCCAGCTTCAGGGACTCCTCCTGCGCCTCTTCCTCCTCCTCGGGGGGGAACAGGTCCACCACCGCGTCCAGCAGGTCGCCCAGCCCCAGTCCCTGCGCGGAGGAGATGGCGTAGGGCTGCCCCATGCCCAGCTCGTAATAATCGGTAAGATGATGCTCCCGGCGGAAGGAGTCGATCTTGTTCACCACAAGGATCACCGGTTTCTTTGTGCGCCGCAGGTGTTGCGCCACCTCATGGTCCTCCGCCGTCAGCCCCTGCTGCCCGTCCAGGAAAAAGAGTATGACGTCAGCGGTTTCCGCCGCCAGCGTGGCCTGCTCCCGCATATGGGAGTACAGCACGTCCTGGCTGGACAGCTCCAGCCCCCCGGTATCGATCAGGGTAAAGGGGCGTCCGGTCCATTCGGTGTCTCCGTAAATACGGTCCCGGGTCACGCCGGGGATATCCTCCACAATGGAGATCCGTTTTCCCAGTATCCGGTTAAAAAAGGTGGACTTGCCCACATTGGTACGCCCCACCACAGCAACAAGGGGTTTCATTCCGCAGTTTCTCCGATCATTGCATAAACAAGGTCATATCCGTCCCCGGGAGCGGCGGTGACCGGCATGCCCGCCTTTTCCGCGAACTCCCGCAGGGTCATGTCATCCAAAAACACATCCTCGCCCTGCCTGAGGCAGGTGGGAGGCAGCAGCAGCAGGTCCGCCCGTCCGGGGGGCAGCGCGGCCAGCATATCCCGGGCGGTCAGCAGCCCCGCGACGGTGATCTCTTCTCCGAAATACCGGTTGTCCGCCTTGATCACCCGGGCGGTGAAGCCCCCGGCGCGGGCTTCCGTCTGCCGTGCCAGCGAGGAAAGGGTGTCGTACATGGCGGCGCCGGTGACCATCCATACCTCCCGGGGGCTTTTCAGCGCCGCCGGCAGCTCCTCCAGCGCCGCTTCCGCGCCGGAAAGAAAGTCATGCAGCAGCCCCACGCCGTTGCCCAGCTGGGGGGTGTGGCAGCCGTCGGGATACCGCGGCCAGGGCAGCCCGGCCAGTTGATACAGCTCGTCCGAGCCGAAGGCGAAGCGATGCCCGGTTTTCGCCGTAGCCCTCTCCGCCGCCCTTTGTATCCGGCCCACGGCGTCCGCCGCTTCCGCCCGGTCGGGCCGGCGCATCGGCTCCAGTCCCTTCCGGAATTTTGTGACCCCCACCGGCACCACCGCCGCCGAAAGGGCGGCCGGCGCCAGCGCGTAAAGGTCGTCCAGCGTGCGCGAGAGCTGCTCCCCGTCATTCAGCCCGGGGCAAAGCACGATCTGGCAGTGGAAGGCGATACCCCCCTCCGCCAGCCGGCGGAGCTGCTCCCCCAGCTTCGCCGCCCGGGGGTTCCCCATCAGCCGCGCCCGGAGCCCGGGGTCCGTGGTGTGTACGGATATATTGATCGGGGATACCTGCCGCCGGATAAGCCGGGCGAAATCCCCCTCCGTCATATTGGTCAGCGTGACATAATTGCCGAAAAGCAGGCTGTACCGCCAGTCGTCATCCTTCCCGTAGAGGGAGGGCCGCATGCCCGGCGGCATCTGGTCCACAAAACAAAAGAGGCAGCGGTTTGCGCAGCGTTTTTCCGGGGGATAGGCGTCTTCCGCCGGCTCCAGCCCGGAGAGAGCCTCTCCCTTGCGGAGGGAGACCGTTTTTGCCCGCCCCATCAGGGAGATCTCCGCCTCCCATTCCGGCAGGCTTTCAAACCAGGCCAGGTCGATAAAATCGAGTATCTCCTCGCCGTTTATTCTGTGAAGCGTCATTCCCGGCCGCAATCCGGCCTTCGCGGCTGGGGAACCCGGCGCGATACCCGCAATATTTACAGCCATAAACCCTCTCCCGTACCTTCCTTGATTATGGTGCAAACGGGGTCCCTTGTCAAGATGATGCCCCGTATGGGAGGGGCCTCCCTTTCCCGGGCGGCGGCTCAGCGGATGCTGAACAGGATGTCCCCGTAGGAGGGGAAGGGCCAATACTCCTTGGCGACGATGGTCTCCAGCTCATCCGCCACCGCCCGCAGCGCCTGCATCGCCGGGAAGACCGCGTCCCTGTGGTATCGGGCGGCGTCGGGCGCGTTGGCGCAGGCCCTTCCGCCAAGCAGGGCCTGCCGGAGCGCCTCCAGCTTCTCCGAGAGGCTGTCGGTCAGGCTTGACAGCCGGGAGATCAGCTTCAGCTCCGCCTCCGCCGGCAGGACGACCGAGAGGCTCCGCTTTTCCAGCGCCAGCCCGGTCAGCGCGGAGGTGTAACGCAGCGCGGCGGGCAGGATCTCCTTGTTGGCCATTTCGATCATGGTCAGGGCCTCGATATCCAGGGTCTTCGTGTAATTCTCCATATAGATCTCATATCTGGAGATCACCTCCGCCTCGGTGAGCACCCCGTGCCTCTTGAAAAGGGCGATGTTCTCCGGCTTTATCAGCATGGGCAGCGCGTCGGGGGTGGAGCGAAGGTTCAGCAGCCCCCGGGCCTCGGCCTCCTTCACCCATTCGTCGGAGTAGCTGTTGCCGTTGAATATGATGCGCTTGTGCTCCCGTATCAGCTTGCGGATCAGGTGCGCCAGCTCCTTCTGAAAGTCTTCCGCCTTTTCCAGCCGGTTGGCCAGGTATTCCAGCTTGTCCGCCACCGCGGTATTGAGGACGATATTGGGGCCGGCGATCGAGAAGGTGGAGCCTACCGAACGGAACTCAAACTTGTTCCCGGTAAAGGCGAAGGGCGAGGTGCGGTTCCGGTCGGTGGTATCCTTGGGCAGGTGGGGCAGCACGTCCACGCCGATCTCCAGGTCCTGCGCGGCGCCGGCGTTGTAGGGTGCCTTGGCTTCCAGCGCCTGCAGCACCTCGGTCAGCTGGTCGCCCAGGTACACCGAAAGTATGGCGGGCGGCGCCTCGTGGGAACCCAGCCGGTGGTCGTTCCCCGCGGAGGCGACGGAGGCCCTGAGCAGGTCCTGGTGTTCGTCCACCGCGGCGATGACCGCGCAGAGGAAAAGCAGGAACTGGGCGTTGTCGTGGGGGGAGGAGCCGGGCTCCAGCAGGTTCTGCCCGGTATCGGTGCACATGGACCAGTTGTTGTGCTTGCCGGAGCCGTTGACCCCGGAAAAGGGTTTTTCGTGAAGCAGGCAGACCATACCGTGCCGCGGCGCCAGCTTTTTCATCGTCTCCATGGTCAGCTGGTTATGGTCGGTGGCCAGGTTGGTGGATTCATAGATGGGCGCCAGCTCATGCTGCGCGGGGGCCGTCTCGTTGTGCTCCGTCTTGGCGGGCACGCCCATTTTCCACAGCTCCTCGTCCAGGTCCTTCATAAAAGCGGCGACCCGGGGCTTCAGCGTGCCGAAGTAATGGTCCTCCATCTCCTGCCCCTTGGGAGGCTTGGCGCCGAAAAGGGTGCGGCCGGTATAGACCAGGTCCGGGCGCCGGGCGTACACGGCCTCGTCGATCAGGAAGTACTCCTGCTCGGGGCCCACCGTGATCACCACCTCCTTGGCGTCGGAGCCGAACAGCTTCAGTATGCGCAGGGTCTGCTTGTTCAGCGCCTGCATGGAGCGGAGCAGCGGCGTCTTCTTGTCCAGCGCGTGACCGCCGTAGGAGCAGAAGGCCGTGGGGATGCACAGGGTATGATCTTTGATAAAAGCCGGGCTGGTGGGGTCCCAGGCGGTATAGCCCCGGGCTTCGAATGTCGCCCGCAGCCCGCCGGAGGGGAAGGCGGAGGCGTCCGGTTCCCCCTGGATCAGTTCCTTTCCCGTAAATTCCATGATGGCGGTGCCGTCCCCCAACGGGGAGAGGAAGCTGTCGTGCTTTTCGGCGGTAATGCCGGTCATGGGCTGGAACCAATGGGTAAAATGGGTGGCGCCTTTCTCAATAGCCCATTCCTTCATGGCCTTGGCGATAACATTGGCGATATTCGGGGTGAGCGCGCCCCGCTTCTCCGTCAGGTCGCGCATCTCGCGGTAGACCTCCGCGGGGAGCCTCTCCTTCATCACCCTGTCATTGAATACCATGCTGCCGAACATCTCGGAAATATACATGCCCTTCCTCCCTCCGCCGTAGATGGAAAGACGCCGTGCCTTCCGACACAGCGCCCCCGCCGACATCAACTGCAGTATAACCTCCCCGCCCCCCGTTGTCAAGGGCGTTTTCGGCATTCCTTCCCTGCGGCCCCGGCTTGACAAGGGCCGGGAAAAAGCGTAACATAAAATATTATGACTTGCGGAGGTTGAGAATGGCGCGGCATCCGGATTTTCCTGCGGAAGCGGCCGCGGTGGAGCGTCTTTCCGGCTACGCCCTTTCCCTGCTGCGGGAAGCCAGGGAAAGGGAGGACTGGCAGGAAAAAGAGACCCGCGCCCTGCGGGTCGCCGCGGGGGGCGGTTTTGACAATGCCCTTTCCGTGGCGGAGACATTGCTGGCGGCGCTGCGGAGCGTTGTTTTCAACCTGACAAACGCGGCGGACAAGCCCTGCTTCAGCCATATCGATTTCAGGGACGGGGAGGGGCTGCGCCAATATTATATCGGGAAATGGGGGGTGAATGATCCCCAGACCTTGGAACCGGTGATCGTCGATTGGCGGAGCCCCGTAGCGGACCTGTATTATTCCGGCCGGGTCGGCGCCGCCTCCTATGCCGCGCCCGAGGGCGTCATCGAGGGGGAGATGACCCTCAAGCGGATCCTTTCCTGTGAAGGCGGGAAGCTGCGGACTCTGGCCGAGGCGGACTTTGTCACCCAGGACGCCTGTCTGAACGAGGCGCTGTCCGGCCATGCCGGCCGGCGGTTAAGGGACATTGTTACCACCATACAGGCCGAGCAGAACCGCGTCCTCCGCGCCGACAGGAGGAAACCCCTGGTGGTGCAGGGGGCGCCCGGTACCGGGAAGACCTCCCTTGCCCTGCATCGGATCGCCTGGCTGCTGTACACCTATCAGAACACCATGACGCCCGGGAATCTGATGGTGCTCGCGCCCAACCCCCTGTTTCTGAATTACATCTCCGCCGTGCTGCCGGATCTGGGCGTGGAAAACGTGCTGCAAACCACCCTTCACGGCTTGGCGGAAAAGCTGTGCGGCCGCGCGCTGCCGCCGCAGACCGACGGGGATATCTTCCAGAGGCTGCTGGATCCTCAAACCCCCGCCCAAGAGAAGGAGGTTCTGGAGCGGGTTTCCCGCTTCAAGGGCTCCGTGGCCTTCCGCCGGACGCTGGAGGCATACGTCAAATGGCTGTCCGCTTCGCTGCTGCCGGAGGGGGATGTGATGCTTTCCGGCCTCCGCCTGTACGCGCGAAAGGAGCTGGCAAAGGTTTTTCTGGAGGATTTGCGGCCCTTCCCCCTGTCCGCCCGCCGGGATGAGCTGGAAAAGCACCTGCGGCAGCGTGTGGAGCAGGGGCGGCTGGCGTTGCGCCGCGCCATTGATCGGCAGACCGACAGGCGCACCGCCCTTCTCAGGGAGCTGCATCCGGAGAATGACCGGCCCCGCCAGGCCCGCATGGGCAGGATATACGACGCGAGAAACGCCCGGCGGCGGGAGCTGGATACCCTGAGCAAGAGCTATGCCGATGCCTTCTTTGACGGCTGGCGGAAATTGGATCTGATGGAGTGTTATGAGGAGTTTGCCGCGGAGGAGCCGGTTTTCCCCCTTCCTCCGGATGTGGAGCCCGGGCTTTGGCGTGAAACAGCCGCCTCCATCCGCCGGAATCTGAGGAAAAGGCAACTGGATCACGGGGATGTGCCGGCGCTGCTTCTGCTGCAAAAGGCGCTGTTCGGCTTTGCCGAGCGGCTTGATATCCACCATACCGTGATCGACGAGGCCCAGGATCTGCCGCCGCTGGCGTACGCGGTGCTGATGGATCTGTGCCATAACGCCTCCTTTACGATCGTGGGAGACATCGCGCAGGGGATCCACGGCTACCGGGGCACCCGGGACTGGTCGCTGCTGACCGGGGAGATCTTCGCCGGCAAAAGCTGCGCCTATTACGAGCTGGTGACCGGCTACCGCGGCACCCGGCAGATCATGGAGTTTGCCGGCCGGGTGATAGCCCGACATCCCGTGCCCGGCTGCAGCCCCGCCAAACCGGTGCCGCGGCAGGGAGAGCCGCCCCGGCTGGTGCGGCTGGAGCGGGATACGCCCCTTCACCGGGCGGTCGCCGGGGAAATGGCCCGGCTGATCGCGGCGGGGTGCAGATCCGTCGCGGTTGTGACCAAACTCCCCCGGGACGCCAGTGAGCTGCAGTGGCGGCTGTGGGAGGTGACGGATATCCCCGCCCATCTGCTGATCGATACCGATACCGAATACGCCGGCGGCTGCGTGGTGATGCCGGCCTACCTGACCAAGGGGCTGGAGTTTGACGGGCTGATCCTGGCCGACGCCGACGCGGACACCTGGCCGGACGATGCCCTGACCGCCCGTCTCCTGTATGTCTGCCTGACCCGTCCCCTCCATTATCTGACATTGCTGTACGCCGGGGATCTTACCCGCCTTGTCGAGGAAAAACAGTGATACGGAAATTCATTCCGGAGCGGGCGGGGTTCTTGTATCGGGGCGCGGAATCTGCTATGATAAAAGAATAAAGGGGGAGCGGCGGAATGGCGGCTGGGAAAAATACGCGCAAATACGTGTGGCTGCTGGTGTTGGTGGTGCTGGTTGCCGCCACTGCCATCGGCCTTTCCATGCGGAGTATTTTCGGGCAGATCTCCACTCTGCGTGAGGAGCTTGCCTCCCTTGAGGCGCAGTTGGCGGAGGAACAGGACAAAACCCGCAAGGCGGAGGAGCGCCTGGCCTATGTGCGCACCGACGGGTATGTGGAAAAGAAGGCCCGGGAGCGTCTGGGCTGGATCCGTGACGGGGAGCGGCGCATTGTGTTCGAGGAGGCAGAATGATCCGGCGGGAAGCTGTTATCGATATAGGCTCCAATTCCGTCCGCCTGCTTGTGGCGGATATGGAGGGGAGGCATATCGTACCTGTGACAAAGAAGCTGAACACCACCCGCATTTCCGCCGGGCAGGGGCCGGGGGGCATCCTTTCCCATGAGGCGATGGAGCGTACCGTTTCCGCGGTTTCCGATTTTCACCGGTTGGCCGCGGGGATGGGGGCCTTCCGTGTTTTTTGCTTTGCCACCGCCGCCGTGCGGGAGGCCGCCAACCGTGATGTGTTCATCCGGCTGGTGAACCGGCGCACGGGGCTGCTGCCCCGGGTGCTTACACAGGAGGAGGAAGCCGCGGCCGGCTTTGCCGGTGTGGGACACGGGGAGAAGCGGGGCGTTATCGATATCGGCGGCGGCAGCACCGAGTTTGCCATGGGTTCCGGGCCCAGGCCCGCGCTCAAACTGTCCATGCGCGTGGGCGCCGTCCGCGCGGTGAAGCTGTATCCCCCGGGAGATCCGGCGGACGGGCTGACCCTGCAGGCGATGCAGGAGTGGGTCCGCAACCGGTTGGAACCGCTTCTGCCCCAAATCCGGGAGGCCGATCAGGAGGATACGGTCTGGTACGGCGTAGGGGGTACGATCACGACCCTCGCGGCGATGGATATGTACATGACAGAGTACGACCCGCGGCGGATACAGGGCTACAATCTGTCCCGGATGAGGGTGAAGCAGTTGCTGGAGGAGCTGAAGTCTCATACCATGGAGGAGATCAGGAACATGCCGGGGCTGCAGCCGGAGCGGGCGGATATCATCATCGGGGGAACGGTCATTTTCTGCGAGGTCCTCAAACAGCTTAAGCTGATGGGCCTTAAGGTCAGCGAGACGGATAATCTGGAGGGCGGGCTCCTGTTCTGCACGGGGGAGATATAGATGTTAAGGCATATCGTGATGTGGAATTTTAAGGAAGAGGCCATGGGCCGTACAAAGGCGGAAAACATGGCCCGTGTCAAGGCGTCGCTGGAAGCGCTTGTGGGGGTGGTTCCCTCTCTCCGGGGAATGGAGGTGGGAATGGCCGTGACCCACGGGGAGATGCATTACGATATGGCGCTGATTTCCCTTTTTGACGATCTGGACGGGTTGGAGGCGTATAAGGTACATCCCGCCCACAGGGCGGTCTCCGATTTTGTCTCCCGGGTAAGGCTGGAGCGTGTCACCTGCGACTATTTCACGGGGGATGAAAAAACCCCTTGACAACCCTTCCGTCGTAATGTATAATAAATAATGCGCTGTGAAGCGCAACGTCGCGGGGTAGAGCAGCTGGTAGCTCGTCGGGCTCATAACCCGGAGGTCGTGTGGTTCAAATCCCGCCCCCGCAACCAATGTATGCACAGGCCTTCGCCTGTGCATATCCTATGGCGGCGTAGCTCAGTTGGCTAGAGCATTCGGTTCATACCCGGAGTGTCATCTGTTCGAGTCAGATCGCCGCTACCATACCCGGACACCTGTTTTGATACGATGCGCGTCAAAGAGGGTGTCCGGTTTCTCTTTGCGGGGCCCCCTGTTCACGGGGGTTTTTCTCATACCGTTTCACGGCGGGGGTTCGAACGGAGTCTCCGCGGCGCCTTTCCGTGTTTTTTATCATGAACCTTTTAACGAAAACCCCGCGGGGCGCGCGTCGGGGGGGATCATCGGTCAGCCCGCCGCGCGGGTTGAGGAAAAAAAAGGGACGGTTCCTCCGCTTTGGAAGAACCGTCCCCCTGCGTTACGGAGGAGGTCTTTCTTTGGAATACGCCGTCAGCCGCGGGGCCACTTCCCCGCGTCGATATCCGCCTGCGCGGCGGCCTGGTAGCAAAGGGCGCCTCCTACAGAATACAAACCGGTCTGCAATTCCTTTTCGATCACCAGCATGTGCGAAGGCTCCTTCGGCCGCAATTCCTCCGGTATGCCTTTTTCCACCAGCCTGTCCCACATATCGGACAGCCAGGCCTGTTGTTCCGGGGTGTATTCCGTAGCGGTGGTTTCGGCGGAACGCCATCTTAAGAATACTTTGCCGCCTTCGTTTTCCGACTCCACCACATTCTTCCCGTCGGTCAGTTCCGGTTCCCCGAAGAGAGCCGTAAACGCCTCCATCGCCTCCTGGTCGTCTTTCGGCGTGAACTGGATACCGCCTAACCGGTACGGTGTCTCCTCAACCCTGGGATACAGTATCTCCGATGTATGGCATAAATGAAATGTCAGTACGCAGGAATCCGTGGGGACTCCCAGCACCGCGAGGTCCGTTTGATCCTCTATTTGAAGGAAGGTGTGGGTGCGCGGGTCCGCGTAGATTTCTTCCTGCAGCGTGGCGTCCGATATGCCGAACTTCTCCGCCGCGTCTTCGGGGGAACAAGCCCATTCCAGCCCGTCGATCGGTTCCATTTTGTAGGCCGGCCCGGGCGCGGCGCAGGCGGCGAGCAGCAGCGCCCCCAGGCACAGCGTCAATATGCGCCATATTTTGGTGCTCATTTTCTGCCTCCTCAAAACAGTATTTCTATTGATTTTATTGTAAAACCATCAAATGTAAAATTCAAGTAAAAAATGAAATTTGTAAGATTTGTTGAATTCCGGGGGATGATGTTTCAAGAAACGTACAATATGTTTTGTAAGATAGATGCGTCCCCGCCGGCTCCCCTTGCGCGGGCTGCTCTTTCGTTGAGACATAACGCGTGTTTTCCCTTAATACAGGCATAATACTAAGGGATTATTCCCTTAGCCCCTTGCATATTCCCTTATAATATGCTATCTTTTAAGGGAATAAAAATGGGGGTGCTCCGGTGAGAGAGTTCAACTACACGATGATACGGCAGCAAAAATGGGACTCGGAGATCCTGGGCCTTATTGCCGCTATTTATAAAGAAGCCGGAAAGCAGGAATTGTACTTGAAACAGCGGCCGGAGGAGCTTGAAAAACTGGTCGACATCGCGAAAGTACAAAGTACGGAGGCGTCTAACGCGATCGAAGGAATACGGACAACCACCGCTCGTATCAAACAGCTGGTAGCGGAAAAGACGGCTCCTAAAAACCGCAGCGAAGAAGAGATCGCGGGTTATCGTGATGCGTTGAATGTCATTCATGAGAACTTTGATGCGATTCCGATCACCAGAAACTATATTCTCCAGTTGCATAAGATCCTGTACAGCCAGACAAACAATCCAATGGCCGGCCGGACAAAAAACGTGCAGAATTTTATCAGCGCGGCTTACCCGGATGGTCATACGGAAACGCTTTTTACTCCGCCTGCGCCGCATGAGACGCCGGAAGCGCTTGATAGCATTTGCGAAGAGTATAACCGCGTCATTGGCAATATGGAACTTGAGCCGCTGATCGCGATTCCCGTCTTTATTCATGACTTTCTCTGCATTCACCCGTTTAATGACGGGAACGGTCGGGTGAGCAGATTGCTTACGGCGCTGCTGCTTTATCGCAATGGCTTCTATGTCGGGAAATACGTCTCGCTTGAAGCAAAGATAGCAAAGAATAAAGAGATGTATTATGACGCGCTCTCCGCGTCTCAGGACGGATGGCATGTTGGGAAAAATGATCCTGTCCCCTTTATCAAGTATTTGCTTAGGACGATTCTTTCGGCCTATAAGGACTTTGAAGATCGGTTCGCGCTTGTCGAAACCAAGCGTACCGCTTTGGAAACAGTCAGACTTGCGACATATAATAAGATCGGTCGTTTTACCAAGCAGGATATGCGGGAGTTATGCCCCTTTCTTAGCCTAAGCTCTGTTGAGGGAGCCTTGCGTAAGCTTGTCGAAGCGGGTGAATTAAAGCGGGAAGGCGGCGGAAGGAATACATGCTATTACAGGCTTAACTGATATTCCCTTACGCAGGACCGGATTTCCTTGATTATAGATCGATTACAAGGGGAAAAAGCTATCTAAGCGAAGGCATCTGTGCTCGCGGGTTTTTTTCATGCGCATAAGGCGCCTTCATTTTTTTATAACGGGACGGAAATGAAGGCGGGAATCATGCTTCGTGAGTATAAAAAGCGGGTTAGATTGGCAAAAAGACGCTATTTTATTGTTGATACAAGGAAAATAGTTTGCTATAATACAATAAAGTTACACAATGCCCCTGCGCGAATAGGTTGCTATGGTTGTTTTGCGCCCACAGGAGTAATGAACGGTAACACACTACGTAAAAGGAGGGAATTCTTGCATGAATCGGGTACTCAAAAAAGGTTTGTTGCTTGCTTTGGTTTCAGTATTATGCTTTACTTTCACCGCTTGCGATCTGCTGAAGCTCCTTACTGATCCTGCTGGCTTACTTAAGCCTCCGGAGGCTCCCACACCCTTCCCGGTCGATACCTCTACCCCGACGCCCGAGCCGACGCCCGAACCGACGCCCGAGCCGACGCCCGAACCGACCCCCGAGCCGACCCCCGAGCCTACCCCTGAGCCGACCCCCACGCCCTTCGGCGAAGTTCCTGACAGCGCGGGGAGCGGCGAGATACTGTTTGATATCTATCAACGCACTGCGCTTGTGGATCTGAATGGCGACGGTATCCCGGAGGAGCTGACCTTCATGGCCAGCGGCACCACGGCGATCCTGCAGATCAATGACGTTTCCTACGAGGTGCCCCGCGGAGATCTGGCGCAGCTCTTCGCCGTGACGGATGTCGATATAGAGGACGGCATTTTGGAGTTGGCCTTCACGGAGAAGTACAGCGACAGCTTGGCGGACACGGAATTCCCCTATACCTATCTGTATTGGTGGACCGGGGACACTCTGATCAGTATGGGCGGGCTGATGGACATGAAATTTGACGGCGCCTGGAGGAGTTACTTTGATCCGGCGAACCACCTTAACGCCCATGGTATGGTGATGTGCCTGACCAGAACGCAGCACTTCTCCGATGCCTGGTATATCGGGCATTATGTGCCGAGCGGGGCGGAAAGAAAGCTGAAAGAGGAATTGTACGCCGCGGATGTGCTGTTCCATCAGGATCCGCTGGTGCTCATACAAGACCATATGCTGCTGTTGAAAGATATCACGAGTAAATACTTTGAGTTTGATTATGGGGTCATGTGGGATTATGCCAGTATGAGCGGCGGGTATGCCGGGCAGCCCCGGGGTTATTCCGATGATATCGTCGCTTTCATCCCGCAAATGGGTGAGAAGCTTACCATCGTAAAAGTCTACGGCAAGAAATGGTTCAAGCTGCGGGCCGCGGATGGGAAATCAGGCTGGCTGAAGTGCGAGAATATGAAGGTGTACGGCTATTGGCCCGTAATGGGCGATGACTTTACCGCCTACGATCTGTTTGACGGTATCGTGGTCGCGGGATAGCCCGCCGTCCTGCACGGATCAAAAGCGGTGACCGCCTGCGGTCAACGCGCTTATAAAACACAAAAAGGCCGGCTCTTCGGAGCCGGCCTTTACTTGCGGGCGAATCATACGGGGCCGGGCTGCTGCTTCCGGTATTGCCGGGGCGTCAGGCCGGTTTCCGCCTTGAATACCCGGGTAAAATAACTCTGGCAGTCGAAGCCCACCGCGATGGCGATATCCAGTATCGTCCGGTCGGTATGGGTCAGCATCCGGCGCGCCTGCTGCATCCGTACCCGGGTAATATACTCCCTCATGGAGCAGCCGGCCGATTTTTTGAACAGGGCGGAGAGATAGGCCGGGTGGAGGTGGACATGGTCGGCCACATCCTTCAGTGTGATGGGTGAGGCGTATTTGTCCCGTATATACCGCATGGCTCCCCGCGTATGCTCGTTTCCCCCGGGCAGCCCGCCGAAGAGGTTTTCGCAGAACTCCTCCACAATATCGCTGAGAAGCTGGCAGATTTCTTCGATATTGTCGCGTTTCTGCAGGGACTGTATAAAGGAGTCGCTCATGGTCAGCGTGCTTTCGGTGGCGGCGCCGCCCTCGATGGAGGCCCGGGAGAGGAGGCTGCACAGCTCCAGCGCCCGGTTCTTTATGTTCTCGATATCCCGCCCCTGGGAGAACAGCACATATCCCAGCAGGTCGTTCAAGGTGGCCTTTGCCTGTTCTCTGTCCCCGGATTTTACCTGCCGGATCAGCTCCCGCTCTTTGTCATAGGGATATTCGGGGGACAACCGGGTGAAGGACTTATACATCTGTATGGATTCGTTGATCCTGGATTGCTGGCTGAGTTTCCGTCTGTTATGCCGCAGCCGCGCCTCCGCGTCCGGCCGGAGGCCGCTTAGCAGATAAACCAGAAGCCGGGAAATGTGGTTGACCGCCGCCGGGGTCAGCCGGGGCACGGTCTGCGCCGCTTCGTATAGGGCGACCAGCTTTCCCCCGGGAATGGGGTACCGCCGGGACAGGTCCTGAAACATATAGGGGTCCGGGGCGTCCATAAGGAAGGGCCCCGCAAGGACCAGCCCGGCCAGTTCCTCCCCCCGCAGCAGGGGGAAGGTCATATGGTACAGGTTGGCCGGGCAGCCGAAAATATAACAGCCGCCGAAATCCACGCCCCGCCTGCCGGCTGCCAGGTGGGCGTCGGTGCAGGCGTTCTCCGGCATATACCGGCTGATGAGCCTGCAGTATTCGCATTCCCCGTCGGTGCGGAGCAGTTCCTTTCCCTCCCCGTCCAGCAGAGAGAGCGCCGCGCCCGTGCAGCCGCTGAAGCTGCGGAGGATATCCTCCAGGGGCGACCCCGTCAGCAGCGCCTCCAAATTCCCCACCTTCCCTTCCTCCCGGAACAGGATAGCATATTTATTAAAATAATACCAATAAAATCCTGCCGGTATTTAGCAAAAAATAAAGGACTCTCTCGCGGGGGCGCCGGGAATGGCGGTCATGATCCGCGAAATTCCGCGTTGCGGGGGAGACGCGGCTGTGGTAAAATAACGGGAGAGTATAGGAATCGTTTTCAGGGATCAGGGCCTCCCCCTGCCGGGTATTTGAATTGCTTCGGCGTCCGGGACGGGCCGACGCTCCCGCTGCGAAAGAAAGAGAGGTTTTGCGCATGCCCTATCACATTGTAAAGCTGCCGGATGACGAGCCCTGGCGGGTTTGGAAGCTGTACCCCGATACGGCCATACTCCATTACGGGGAGGCGCTGGATATTTTTTTACTGCTGGGTGAGGAGAAGGCGCTGCTGATCGATACCGCCTACGGCCGGGGGGAATTTCCCAATCTGGTGGCCTCCCTGCTGGACGGGCGGGAACTGATGGTTGTGAATACCCACGGCCATTATGACCATACCGGCGGCAACCCGTGGTTTCCCCGGGTATACATGCACCCGGATGCCGCCCTCATTGCCGACCGGGCTTTTGGTCCGGTCGATGAGGCCTGGCTTGCCAATATGCCCCATCGGGATTATGAAAAGGTGCCGATCGGGGACGGGCATGTCTTTGATCTTGGGGGCAGGAAGGTGGAGGTGCTCCATACGCCGGCCCATAACTCCGGGAGTCTCAGCTTTATCGACCATGGGCGGAGGCTGCTTTTCAGCGGAGACGAGTTTGATGCCGGGCAGGCGAACCTGGGCGACATTTCCTCGGTGCGCGCCTTCCTCGCCAATATGGAGCGGCTGTGGAGCCGGGAGGGGGAGTACGACTGGGTGATGCCCAACCATAACGGCTGCCCGGTGGATAAGGGGTATATCCCGGATTTTATTACGGCTGCCCGCAATGTCTGCGAGGGGAAGCCGGACCTTGTTTCCCGTGAAGGCCTTCCGGCCTACAAGAGAGGCTTCGGCCCCTGCGTCCGGGTGCGGGTGGGGCTTTCCGCCATCAACTACCGGCCGGATTGATGTTTGCGGCAGCCCGGGAAGCCGGGGGATCCTGCCCCGTTTTGATAGGCGGCCCCGGCTCCTCCCGCTCGCCGGCGGATATGCCGTGAGCGCCCTGCCGGAACGCCGAAGGGGATCCCCGTGATGGAGAAGGAAATGTATATGATAGAGCCCGTTGCCCATATACGGACGGATTTTCCGGGAAAATTCGGCCTGCCCAGGCAGAGCGGCCTGGCCGGGGGGCTGACCGGGCGGATCGTCTTCTCCCCCGCCTTCCGGGATGCGTCGGCGCTGCGGGGGATAGAGGGATTCTCCCATCTCTGGCTGATTTGGCGGTTCTCCCTCGCGGAGCGGCGGGGCTGGTCGCCCACGGTGCGGCCGCCCCGGATGGGGGGGAACATTCGCATGGGCGTGTTCGCCACCCGGTCGCCCTTCCGCCCCAACAGCCTCGGCCTGAGCTGTGTGCGGCTGGAGGGGGTGGAGCCGGCCTCTCCCGACGGGCCCTCTCTCTTGGTTTCCGGTGTGGATTTGGCCGACGGTACCCCCATACTGGATATAAAGCCCTATCTGCCCTTTACCGACAGTCATCCCCTTGCCGCCGCCGGCTTCGCGGAGGGGGCGATGGGGTATGCCCTGGAGGTGGTTTGTCCCCCCGGCCTGCTGGAGGCGCTGCCGGCGGAGAAGCGGCTGCCGCTGCTGGAGGCGCTGGCGCAGGATCCCCGCCCCTCCTATCAGTCCGACCCTGACCGGGTGTACGGCTTTTCCTACGCGGGGTTTGAGGTGCGCTTTTCGGTGGCGGACGGCGTATTGACCCTGCGGGAGATCCTTCCTCCGGCGGATGAAGCCCCTCCTGTCTAAGTGAAAACACGGCCGCGGCAGCGTTTCGCTGCCGCGGCCTTTTCCTCCTGATGGACCGGGCCGGCTAATGGGCCAGTATCCAGTCCGCCATCCCCTCTACGGTGTCCTCCACCCTGTCCGCGCCGGCGGAAAGGAGTTCCGCCCGTCCGCCGTAGCCGTAGCTGACTCCCAGGGAGGCTACGCCGGCTTTTTTCGCGCCCTCTATATCGTGGAGGCGGTCGCCCACCATCAATGTGCGGCGGGGGTCGGCGGACAGGCGAAGAAGGGCCTCCCGTATGACCTCCTCTTTATCCACCCGGCTGCCGTCCAGCTCGCTGCCCGTCAGCGCCTCAAAGTAACCGTCCAGTTCGAAATGCTCCAGGATGCGGCGGGAGTAAATTTCCGGCTTGGAGGTGGCCACACCCAGCCGCTTTCCGGCTTTCCGGAGCCGCTCCAGCGCTTGGGGGATGCCGGGATACACCTTGTTTTCATACAATCCCGTGACGGAAAATACCTCCCGGTATTTTTCGATCGCGGTTTCCGCCTGGTCCTCCGTCAGGCCGTAATACTTCATAAAGGACTCCTTCAGCGGCGGGCCGATGAAGCGCTCCAACTCGTCCATGTTCTCCTCACGGATGCCGAAATGGGCCAGCGCGTATGCCGCCGAGCCGGTGATCCCGGGCTTGGGATCGGTCAGTGTTCCGTCCAGGTCAAAAAGAATACAGTCGTACATGCGCGTCCTCCCCCGGCAGTATAACAGGATTTATGGCCGGGGACAAGCCGGCCGCGGGGTTCGCCGGCATGCGGCGGGGAAGATCCCGTCAAATATGGCGTGATCCCCCGCGGGATTTGACATATCGGGAAAATGCTGTATAATAATACTGTTGTCCCGGCAGAAACTCTGTTTCCCGGGACAAACCATGTAAAACATTGAGAGGATGTATCGTAAATGACGAAGAAAGAATTGACCGCGTATGTCGCGGAAAAGACCGGCATGACCAGGAAGGATTCCGAGGCGGCGGTGAACGCTGTTTTCTCCGGCATCACCGAGGCCCTGAAGACGGAGGGCAAGGTGCAGATCTCCGGTTTCGGCGCTTTTGAGGTAAAGGAGCGCGCCGCGCGCGCCGGCGTGAACCCTGCTACCCACGCTCCGATTCAGATCCCTGCCACCAGGGTCCCGGGCTTTAAGGCCGGCAAGGCTCTTAAGGATGCCGTGAAATAAGCGTCAGCCAGGGAAAACCTCCGTCCCGTTTCGGGCGGAGGTTTTTTGCTGCCTGCGCGCGGTTCGGCGGCCTGTCTCGAAAGCCGGCGGCGGTACTAAATGTGGTCTATTCGGCGGATTTCAGGGATTCCACCATGGAGATTCGCTTGATCTTCCAGTGGAAGGCCAGATTCACCGCCACCGCGAAAAACAGGGTGAGCCCCGCCGCGTAAAGGAAGGTCAGCGGGTCATTTCTCGGCGAGAACATCACCATATCCACCTCGGCGGTGGAGATGATGAATCTGTTGAGGAATATTCCCGCTCCCAGTCCCGCGGCGATGCCCAGCACCGTGGAGAGGATATTCTCTCTGTAGATATAGGCGGACACCTCCCTGTCATAAAAGCCCAGCACCTTGATCGTCGCCAGCTCCCGCTTCCGTTCGTTTACGGCGATATTGGTGAGGCTGAACATCACGATGATGGCCAGCGTTCCCGCGGCGATGATGATGACCACCACGATCATATCCAGGGAGCCCAGCAGGTCATGGAAAACGGTGCTCACATCGGAGGCGAAGGCGCAGCCGAGTACCGGCTTCTGTTCCAGCAGCGCCCTTGATACCCCCTCGCGGTCGTAGTTCTCCTCCAGGTTGACATACATGACGGTATAGGAAGGGGAGGTCTCCCACAGGCTGCGGTACAGTGTCTCGGTCATGTAGACATAGTGGAGCACATAATGCTCCGTCACCCCCAGGATTTGCGCCTCCACCTGCGCGCCGGAGCCGTCCTTCAGCGTGAGGCTGTCCCCCGCGCCCCGGCCGATGAGGCGGCTCAGCTTCTCGGTGATGATCACGCCGTCATCCGTCAGGGAGAGGGGATCGCCCGTGGCCCGCTCCCGAAGGCTGATAAAGGGCTCCAGCTCCTCCGGCTTGCGTACGGCGGCGATCGAGGCGGATACCGTCGCTTTTCCCTTTACTTCCATCGTCTGTTCGGAAAGGAAGGTGACGCCCTCCACATCCGGCGTTTCCGCGAGGGCGGCCTCCAGGTTGTTCACGACGCGGGCGGAAGGCTCGTTCAGCGCGCAGACCGCGTCAAAGTGGTAGATGCCGCCGTACTGCAGATCGGCGACGTCCGCGACAGAGACCCGGAGGCCGAATCCCGCGAAAAGCAGGGCGCAGCAGCCGCATACGCCGAGCACGCTTATCAGCATCCGTCCCTTGTAGCGGGAGATATTCCGTATGGCTATTTTACTCAGGAAGCCGATTTTGCGCCAGAGGGGCGACCGCTCCAGCAGTATGCGTTTCCCGCTCTTGGGGGCTCGGGGGCGCAGCAGCGCCGCGGTTACGCCGGTCAGATCCCTGCGGCAGGCCCACCAGGCGACCAGCCCCGTACTGGCCACCGAGACAGCGAAGCTGCCCAGCGCGTAATTCCAGTGGAAGGGCGTGACGACCTTCGGCAGATGATACGCTACCTTATAGGCGCCGAATATAATGGTGGGGAACAGGGAGAAGCCTATGAACAGCCCCAGTATACAGCCGATGACCCCGGCAGACACTGCGTAAATGACGAATCGGGAGGCGGTCACCGCCGGCGGATAGCCCAGGGCCTTGTAGGTGCCGACCAGCGTACGGGATTCGTCCACCATGCGGGTCATGGTGGTCAACACCACCAGGGAGACCACCAGTACAAAGAAGATCGGGAATACGCTGGCGATGGCGTCTATCCGGAGGGAATCCTCCAGGAAGTCGGAATAATTGGGATTGTCCTCCCGGGTAAAGATATACCAGACCGGCGCCTTCAGTTGCGCAAGCTGCTCCTGCTTGTCCAGCAGCGTCAGCCGTGCCTCCTCCAGTTGATCGTAGGTCTCATTGTATTTCGCGGTAAAGGCGGCCTTGTTTTCCTCCAGCGTCAGCCGCGCCTCCTCCAGCTGCGCCCGGCCTTCTGCGGATCTTGTCTCATAAGCGGCCGCGCCCGCCGCGTAAGCGGCCTCCCCGGCCTCCAGTTCCGCCCGGGCTTTCGCCAGCGTCTCCCTGCCTTCGGCGAGCCGGGTCTCCAGTTCCTCCACACCGTCGTAATAGGCCTGCCATCCGGCGTCCAGCTCCGCTCTGGCGGCGTCCAGCTCCGCCTTGGCGGCGTCCAGCGCGTTCCTTGAGGCCTGCCACTCCGCCCGCTGCTGCGCGGTCTGCGTCTCCATTGCCGTCAGCCGGGCGTCCTGCTGTTCCAGGTCGGCGCGGGTTTCCGCCAGCCCCGCCTCAATGGCTTCACGAAACGCGGAAGCCATTTCCGGGTTTTCACGGAGGGTCCTTGCCAGCGATCGGAGGATGGCGCTGTTGGTGAGGTCGGCCAACTCCTCCAGGATATCCGCCAATGCTTCCGGGTTGTCGGGATCCTCCGCCAGTCTGTTCTCCGCCCATACAAGGGAATCCATCGCGCCGTTCCAGGCGGCGCGGCTGGCGGCCAGCGTCTGCTCTGCCGTGGTCAGCGCGGCGTCCGCGGCCACCAGTTTGGGGTGATTCTCATTCCACACCGGGTCAAAGGCCGCTCTTCCCTCGGCGTACGCGGCTTCCCCCTCTTCCAGCTCCGCCCTGGCCTCCTCCAGGGCCGCCCGTCCCTCCTCTTCGGCGGCGTCCGCCTCCGCTATCCCCGCTTCATACTCCGCCCGCCCCTGATCCAGTGTTTTACGGGCGGCCGCCAGCCGCGCTTCCGCCAGGGCAAGCGCCGTTTCCAGCTCCGCCTCCCCCGCGGCGTAATCCTTCTCGGCCTGTTCAAGCTGGGCGATCGGTTCGGCAAAAGCGGCGTCCGCCTCCGCCTTCCCCTCGTACCACTGCTTCCATCCGTCGGATAGCTGGCCGCGGTACCCGGCAAGGGTGATCCTGTAGCCGTCTGTTTCCCGGTTTCGGGCGACCTGCTCCAGCGCGTCCGTCCATTCCAGGATCACCCGCTCATAGTCTTCCTCGTATGCCGGCAGTCCCCGGGCTTCCTTTACCCGGAGATACAGATCCGTATAGACCGGCAGCGTGAAGACCTGGGGGGGCAGCATGATAAAGGTGTCCAGTTGCCCGTCCGACAATGTGGTATAGCCCCGGGAGATCCCGATATACAGGCTGCTTTCCACCTTGCCGACCACGGTAAAGGTTTTCCGGCTGAGGGCGGATGACAGATCCGTTCCGGTGCCGGAGGAAAGGGTCACGGTGTCTCCGAGGGTAAAGGTCGTGTTGCCGTGGCTATCCGCCACACATTCGGTGTCGTCCCGCGGCCAGCGCCCCTCTGTCAGCACCGGCGTGTTGATGCCGCTGTCCTCATTCGGCAGGGTCAGCACCCGGGCGGGCACGTCCTGCTGCTCTCCGAAGGAGATCAGCGCGTCAAATGACCAGCAGGGCAGCATGGTCTCGATCCCCCGGAGCTGGGAAACCGCCTCCAGGTCAGCCTCCGTAAGTCCCTGGGTGGAAACCACGCGGAGGTCCATCAGCAGCGTATCCTCATAGTAGTCGGAGGCGGTTTGCTGCATATCCGGCGCGGAGGCTTTCATACCGGAGAAAAAACCGCAGCCCAGCGCCACAATGGCCAGTATGGAGAGAAATCTGGCCCGTGTCCGCCATATTTCCCGCAGAATATCCTTGAAAAACGCAGAAAACTTTACCATTCGATTTCCTCAACGGGAGTGGGGTTGGGGTTGTGAGTGATATCTCTTACGGTGCCGCTGCGCAGGCGTATCCGCACATCCGCCATGGGCGTGATGGCGGCGTTATGCGTGATGACGATGACGGTCATACCGGTCTGGCGGCAGGTATCCAGGAGGAGTTTGAGGACCTGCCGGCCGGTCACATCGTCCAGCGCGCCGGTGGGCTCGTCGCAAAGCAGCAGCTTGGGCCGCTTCGCCAGCGCCCGGGCGATACTCACCCGCTGCTGCTCTCCCCCGGAGAGTTGGCTGGGGAAGTGATCCGCCCGGTCCTCCAGTCCCACCAGCCGCAGCGCCTCCCCGGCGTCCATGGGGTTTCGGCAGATCTGGGCGGCCAGCTCCACATTCTCCCGGGCGGTGAGGTTGGGCACAAGGTTGTAGAACTGGAATACGAAGCCGATGTCGTACCGTCTGTATTGGGTCAACGCCTTGGCGTTGTATTTGGCGATATCCCGGCCGTCCACCAGGATCTCTCCCTCGTTACAGGTGTCCATCCCTCCCAGCATATTGAGCACGGTGGTTTTTCCTGCGCCGCTGGCGCCCAGAATTACGGCAAAAACCCCCTTCTCCAGGCTGAAATTGATATCGTTGGAGGCGTTAATAGTCACTTCTCCCATCGTATACCGCTTATACACATGCTTCATTTCTACAAAAGCGCTCATTCTTTCCTCCTGCACCTGCACCATAAAAGGGATCCGGGAGCCCCGTGATATTTCGGGGATGGGATCCTTGGTTGCGCCGCGCCTGCCGGGCGCGGCCCATCATTCAGACGCTCTCCGGCCGGTTTTTGTTCCTGATTCGCCTGCCGAAAGCGGCCCGGCTGCGCCGGAAATCCGGGCTGTATGGCCTTATTGGCCGAGAACGGCGCCCAAAAGTCCGGTAGCCGCCAGGATCGCGGCGGCGATCGCCGTGATCACATACACACACCAGTAAGAGCGGGCGTAGTTCCGGCGGTTGATGTTGGCGCCGCTGATGCTGTGTATGATCAGCATAACGAGACCCAGCAGCGGTACCGAATAAAGCAGGCCGTAGCCGAAGTAAGCCCAGGGGCTGAGAGGGCGGAATTTCGCCGGTCCGCTGTAGTTGGAATTCGTCATAGTGCCTCCTTATATACGGTCTGTTTCAGGGCGTCCCCCGGCGGGCGGTATTGCGCGGGTAAAAAAGGCGGCCGAAACCGGCCGCCTTTTCCGTCCGGGGTGCCCGAAAGGCCTGTGATGCCTCCGTTGCCCTGTCGCACGGTTCGGAAACCCGGACCTTTTTTATTTCTCTCGCTTGTTTGAAAAAGCGGGTACTTCCCGTGTCAACGGGAAAATCAGGGCGCGGAGATGTCTTCATTCACAAACACATCCGCGTTTTCGGTGTCAAGCTCGGTCGGAACATCAAAGAAAACGTTGATCGTTCCTGTCACGTAGACGAGATCGTTCTTGATGGCGATGCCCTGCGCCGATATGGTTGCCGGGGCGTGTCCGCCGAGCGATATATTCTGTTCGGTTAAGATCAGCTCCTCCAGCCGGTCCATTTCGATCTGACCGTCTGTGATCGTGAAAACAACCAGCGCGTATTTTCCTTTGGGCGCCTTGAGCTGGCTCTGGTATTCCCCGAGATCCTCCGTGACCTCTGTCAATGTGAAGGTGATACCGTCCCACACGTAAAGCTCCGCGGCAGGCTCCTGCGGCGATTCCGCGGAAATGATCTCGCCTGCGTCAAGGGCCGCTTCGTTTTCCTTCGCGTCCCCCGCGGCGTTTTTCAGCATCCCGCAGGCCGTAAGGCCCGGCAGCAACAGGATCGATAGCAGCAGCGCGATGATGTTTTGTCTTTTCATGGTTTCCTCCCGGTTTTTTGTTCTGAATCCCTGTTCTGTGCGATTATTTCTCGCCGCGGCCTCTATAAGCCGCGCTGTCCCTCCGGCCGTAAAGCCGGCTTATTTTCCGCCCAGGGCGTCCCAAAGGCCCATAATGTAGCTGGCGCCCAGCGCCCTGTCGTACAGCCCGTAGCCCGGCCGGCCGGTCTCGCCGAAGATCATCCGCCCGTGGTCGGGCCGGAGGTAGCCCTGATAATCATTGTCCGCCAGCGCCTTTATGATGCCGACCATGTCCATGGAGCCGCAGTTTGCCCTGTGGGCGGATTCCTCAAAGGAGTTCCCCTCCAGCAGTTTGACGTTCCGGACATGCATAAAAGCGATGCGGTCAATGGCGGCGTATTTCCGTGTCAGCGCCGCCATATCGTTCCATTTTGCGCATCCCAGGGAACCGACGCAGAGGGTGAGAGCGTTGGCCGGGCTGTTTACCAGGGAGAGGAATCTGTCCAGGTTGGCCTCGTTGGTGATCAGCCGCGGCAGACCGAATATGTCCCACGGCGGGTCATCCGGGTGGATGGCCATGCGTATGCCGGCTTCCTCCGCCGTGGGGATGATCCCCTCCAGGAAATAGCGGAGATTCTCCCACAAATCCTCGTGGGACAGGGCGGCATAGGCCTCCATCAGCGCCCGCAGCTCTTCTTTTTGATAGGAAGAGTCCCAGCCGGGCAGGGAAAGCTCGCCCCGCAGTGGATCCATATCCGCCAGTTGATCGGCATAATAGACCAGCGCCGTGGAGCCGTCCTCCAGACGCTTGTCCAGCTGCGTGCGTGTCCAGTCGAACACCGGCATGAAGTTGTAGCATATGCACTTCACCCCGGCTTCTCCCAGCCGGCGGATGTTTTCCCGGTAGGCGGCGATGTAGCCCTCCCGGGTGGGACGCCCCAGTTTGATATCCTCATGCACCGGTACCGATTCAATGACCTCAAAGTGCAGCCCGGCGTCCTCCGTCTCCTTTTTCAGGGCGGCGATGGCTTCCCGGGGCCAGACCTGCCCGACGGGCACATCGTATACCGCGGTAACGATGCTGTGCATACCGGGGATCTGGCGGATATAGGCCAGGGGCACCGGGTCGGACGGCCCGTACCAACGGAATGAAAGCTTCATTTATTCCTCCTCCTCTCCGGAGTCCTCCTCCGGCTCATCCTCGATCTCTTCGGGGTAATCATCGTCCTCCGGCTCTTCCGGCGGCGCGGCGAAGTCCTCGTCCTCACTGACCTCAAAGACCGGCAGGGGTTCATCGCTCTCTCCCTCGCCCTCGGTGACCGCCACCGCGACCACCTTGACATCCTCCCTCAGGCGCATGATGATGACGCCGGAGGCGGCTCTTCCCTGTTGGGAAACTGCGGAGACGGGGGTGCGGAGCAGCGTGCCGTCAGAGGCGATCATAAGCAGCTCGTGGGAATCGTCCGCCATCTTGACGGCGGCGACCTTCCCGGTTTTCTCGGTGACCCGGAGGGTCCTTACCCCCAGGCCGCCCCGTCCGGCGACCCGGAACAGGTCATAATCCGTACGCTTGCCCAGCCCGTTTTCGGTGACCAGCAGCAGGTCATGGCCGGGAATGGCCACCACCATATCCACCGCGTAATCCCCCTCCCGGAGGCGGATCCCCCGGACGCCCATGGACGCCCTGTGCTGGGGACGCACCTTGTCCGCCGGGAAGCGGATGCCCATGCCGTCATGGGTGGCGATGATGATATCGTCTCCCGTCTCGCAATGCTGGGCGGAGATCAATTCGTCTCCCTCCCGGAGGATGATGGCCTTCAGTCCGCTGTTCCGGAGATTGCTGTATTCATGCAGCGGAGTCCGCTTGATATAGCCCTGGCGTGTGGCCAGCACCAGGAACCGGGGATCATCCGCCTCCAACGGGACATTGGGATGGGTGATGACCGCCTGCACCTTTTCCCCCTGCTCCAGTTGGATCAGGTTGATCAGGTTGGAGCCCCGGGCGGCGCGGCCGGCTTCGGGGATATTGTAGCAGCGGAGCCGGTGCACCCGTCCCTGGTTGGTAAAGATGTACAGCCAGTCATGGGTGGAGGTCGCCAGCAGGTGTTCCACATAGTCCTCCTCACGGGTGGTCAGGCCCTGTACGCCCTGGCCGCCCCGGCGCTGCAGCCGGTAATTGTCGGCGGCGGTGCGCTTGATATAGCCCATATGGGTGATCGTGACCACCATCTGCTCCTCCTGGATCAGGGAGTCCCAGTCGATATCGGCGGGGTCGTCCATGATCTCGGTGCGGCGGTCGTCCCCGTATTTGGCGCGGACCTCCAGCAGCTCCTCCCGGATCACCTCCCTGAGCCGGGTCTCGCTGGCCAAAATAGCCTCCAGATAGGCGATGCGCTCCCGCAGATCGCCTAACTCCAGCGCCAGACGCTCCCGCTCCAGTCCGGTCAGCCGCTGGAGACGCATATCCAATATGGCCTGCGCCTGCTTCTCGGTAAATCCGAACCGCTCCATCATGCCCCGCCTGGCTTCCTCCGCGGTGCGGGAGGCGCGGATGAGGGCGATCAATTCGTCGATCACGTCCAGCGCTTTCAGCAGTCCTTCGACGATATGCGCCCGCGCCATTGCCTTTTCCAGGTCAAACCGCGTGCGGCGGGTCACCACATCCTCCTGGTGGGCGATGTAGCAGCCGATGACCTCCTTGATGGACATGACCTTGGGCACGCCGTTGACCAGTGCCAGCATATTGACGCCGAAGGTCTCCTGGAGGGAGGTGTGCTTATACAGTGTATTCAGCACCACCTCGGGGTTCGCATCCTGCTTGCAGCCGATGACGATACGCATGCCGTCCCGGTCGGACTCATCCCGCAGCTCGTCGATGCCCGTGACCCGCTTCTGCTGCACCAGATCGGCGATCTTCTTCACCAGGTTGGATTTGTTGACCTGATAGGGGATCTCCGTCACGATGATCCGGTGCTTGTTATGGGGCAGCTCCTCGATGGATGTCTTCGCCCGCATAATGACCCGTCCCCTGCCGGTACGATAGGCCTGGGAAATGCCCGCCCGCCCCATGACGATGCCGCCCGTGGGGAAATCCGGCCCGGGGATGATCGCCATCATCTCCTCCGCGGTGATGTCGGGATTGTCCATCTGCGCCAGGATGCCGTCTATTACCTCCCGCATATTGTGCGGGGGGATGTTGGTGGCCATACCGACCGCGATGCCGCTGGAGCCGTTTACCAGCAGCGCCGGGAAACGGGCGGGCAGCACCAGGGGCTGCATGGTGGTTTCGTCAAAGTTCGGTCCCATATCCACCGTGTTTTTATCGATGTCCCGGAGCATTTCCAGGGCGATGGGAGACATGCGGGCCTCGGTATACCGCATGGCGGCGGCGCCGTCCCCGTCCACCGAGCCGAAGTTCCCGTGCCCGTCCACCAGCATATACCGCAGGGAGAAGGGCTGGGCCATACGCACCATCGCGTCGTATACGGCGCTGTCGCCGTGGGGGTGGTATTTTCCCAGCACGTCGCCCACCACGCGGACGGACTTCCTGTAGGGCTTGTCGGGGGTGACCCCCAACTCATGCATGGAATACAGTATGCGCCGGTGTACCGGTTTCAGGCCGTCCCGCACGTCCGGCAGCGCGCGGGATATGATCGTGGCCATGGCGTAGGAGATGAAGGATTTTTTCATCTCCTTTTCCACGTCCACAGGGACGATTTTCTGACCCGACAAGTCGATGGGCGGTTTGTTCTCCATAATTACCTCCGGGGATTTTTCAGCCGTACGGGAAGCGTCCCGTAACCTTATATAGTATACCACGCCGGAGGGGAGTTGTCTATCTTGCGCCGGCCGGTGATTTATGGCATACTTGCGCCGGAGGGATGTCATGCGGGTACGGAGTCTGGTCATCACCCCGGCCATGGAGGGCACGCGGGTACGCGCCCTGCTGAAAAAGGAACTGCTGCTGTCGGACGCGCTGATCTCCCGGCTGAAGCGGCGGGAGCGGGGCATCTGCCTGAACGGGGAGAAGTGCTATACGAATGTCTATCCCAAAGCCGGGGATGTCCTTTCGGCGGAGGTGGGGGACGAGCGTCCCCGTCGCCCCCGTCCCTGGGCGGTCCCCCTTCCCATCATCTGGCAGGACGAGGATATGCTGGTGCTGGATAAGCCCGGGGATTTGGCGGTGCATGTTTCCCTCCGGGAGGAGCAGTGCGCGTCTGTGGAGGGGGCGCTGGCGCTGCTGCTGCCTCCCGGGGACGGGATTCATCCCGTCAGCCGCCTGGACAAGGGGACGACGGGGCTCATGACCGTGGCGAAAAGCGGCTATATGCACGATATCCTCCGGCGGATGCTTCATACCCCGGATTTTCGCCGGGAGTATATCGGGATCTGCCTGGGACAGCCCCCGGAAAGGGAGGGGCATATCCGGCTGCCCATAGGCCGCCTGCCCGGGTATACCTATGCCCGGCGCGTAGATCCGGGGGGCGCCGCCAGCCACACGGAGTATCGGGTGCTGGCCGCCGGCGGGGGGATGTCCCTGCTGCGGCTGATCCCCCATACCGGCCGCACCCACCAGCTCCGGGTCCACATGGCCGCCGTCGGCTGCCCTCTGGCGGGGGACTGGATGTACGGCAGGGAGGACCCGGGGTTGATATCCCGCCCCGCCCTGCATTCGGCGGAGCTGTGGCTGAGGCATCCCCTGACCGGGGAGCGGCTGCATCTTGTCGCCCCCATCCCGGAGGATATGCGCGGGCTGCTGCGCCGCGTACTTGCCGGCGGATGATGCCGGGAAGCTCCGAACCCTCCCGCCCCCGGCGGGAGGGTTCGGTATTGCCGGGCATATGCCTGCGCCGGCCCGGCGGCCGCCCGTTCCCGGGAGCCGGGGCATGATCAAGCCCTGCCGGACAGGCGTCCGGCAGGGCTTTTCGGCGGGCTTATTCCGCTTCGCTCAGCTGCGCGAAGGCGTGGGCGTAGATGCGGGCGGCGGCCAGCAGCCTGTCTATATCCACCCATTCATCCGCTTCATGGGCTCCGCCGCCGGCGTCCGGGCCGAAAGCCACGGCGCGGGGAAGGGTGCGGGCATAGGTGCCTCCGCCCATCGTGACGGGAGGACGGTCGTCCCCGGTACAGTCGGAGTAGACCTTGGAAAGTATACGGACGAGGGGGCTGTCCTTCGGCACATGCAGCGGAGGGGTGGTGCGGACGGAGGAGGAGAATCCCAGCCCGGTAAAGGCGTCGATCAAAGCGGCTTTTCCCTCCTCGGGGTCCAGCGTGACCGGGTAACGGATATCGATCCGCAGTTCCATCCCCTTTTCATCCCCCCGGAGGATGCCCATATTCAGCGTCATCTCCCCGGAGATATCGTCCGCGCAGGCGATGCCCAGCGCCTTCCCGTCATAGGCTCTGCCGATCTTCTCGCTGATCGCGGAAACGGCGGGGTAGGCCGGGTCGTTCTCCGGTAATATCCGGGTCAGGTACTCCGTCAGTATGCCGATGGCATTCACCCCGCCCTGGGGGAACGCGGCGTGGGATGCCCTGCCCGTCGCCACGATCCGGGTCAGCCCGTCCGCCTTTTCCAGGCGGATATTGTCGGATTCCGGCAGTCCTGTCAGCGCCGTCTCAGCGACGGCCTCTCTGGGGACAACATTGACCTGCTCCCCGGCGTACAGCTTTTTTACCGCGGAGGGGCCGGCATAGCGGTAGGTCTCCGTGGCGTTTACATGCCCTTTTTCCCCGTAAACCAGGGGGAACCCGGCGTCGGGGGAGAAGGCGTATTCGGGAGCCGGATGTTTGGCCAGATAATGGGGGATGTCCGACATGCCGGATTCCTCGTCACAGCCTGCGATCAGCTTGAGATTCCGTCCGGGCTGAAAGCCCGATTCCATCAGCGCCTTCAGGGCGAACAGCGTCGCGGCAGCGGGGCCCTTATTATCCCCGGTGCCCCGGCCGTACAGACGGCTCCCCTCCATCGGGGAGCTGCCGAAGGGGTCCCGGGTCCAGCCCTCTCCCGCCGGCACGATATCCAGGTGGCAGAGGGCCGCCACATCCCCCTGTCCGGTACCGGGGAAGGTCAGTACGCCGCAATAACCCCCTACATCCTCCCATTGGAAGCCCTCCAGGTCTCCCAGCTCCAGGAAATAGTCCAGCGCGCCCCGGGGTCCGGGGCCGTAGGGAGCGTGGGGGGCGGGTTCGCCCTTGGCGGAATTGATGCCCACCAAATTGCGGATCTCCCGAATCAGGTCATCCCGCCGGCTCTCCAGATAGCCGACGATCTTTTTGTCAAGCTCTTGATTCATTCTCATCCTCCGGTAAACTGTACTTTTTCGGTTCCGACTCGTAAAGATTTCCGCCGTGGCAGTCGATGGCGCAGATCAACGGCATATTCTCCACCGTCATACGGCTGACGGCCTCCGTCCCCAATTCGGGAAAAGCCACGATCTCTCGGCTGCGCACACAGCCCGCGAGCAGGGCGCCCGCCCCCCCGGTAGCCGCCAGGTAGACGGCGCCCCGTTTCCGTATGGCGGCGCAGACCTCGGGGGAGCGGGGTCCCTTGCCGATCATGATAGCCAGTCCCTCCTCCAGCAGCCGGGGCGTATAGCTGTCCATTCTCCCGCTGGTGGTAGGGCCGCAGCTGCCGACCGGCCGTCCCGGAGGGGGCGGGCAGGGGCCGGTGTAATAAAGCGCGGCGCCCCGCAGCGGAAAGGGCAGGGGCTCCCCCGCCTCCAGCAACGCCAGCAGCCGCTTATGGGCGGCGTCCCGGGCGGTGTAGATCACGCCGGACAGCAAAACCATATCTCCCGCGCGCAGGGCGGCCGGCGCCTCCCCGGAACAGGGCAGGGTCAGGCTGTGTTTCATTGCAGCTCTTTTGCGCCCAGCAGGGTGTAAATTTCCCGGAATATCCTGTCCCGGTCCACCGCGTATGCCTCCGCCATCAGGTGACGGGCGCGGTCTCCGGCGTAGGTCAGCTCCTCCGTCAGCCGGGGCGCCGGCACAAGGGCGGTGCGGATGCTGCCGGGAAGGGCGCACCAGGCTATGGCGGAGACGTCCCATATCACCTTGCTCCAGACCGGCTGCCGGCTCAGTCCCACCTTGGCAGCCCAATCCTTCACCATGCCCAGGAGGTACGCGCCGATGGGGGTGGAGTCCGCCAGATAGTGCTCCAGCTCCGGCAGGGTCACAAGCAGGTGGTCCGTTACCTGCTGACAGGGGATCTGCACCAGCGGCGCGCCGGAATCAAACAGAAGGGCGGAGGAGGCGTGATCCTGCTGGAGGTTGAACTCCCTTGCCGTAGCCCAGTCATGGGGCTGTCCCCCCAGCCAAACGATGACGATACGGTCGGCGATCTCCGGCGCCAGCAGCAGGGCGGACGCCACATTGACCGGGCAGCCCACGGCGGCGACCACCAGCGGTTTTTCCGGCGTATACCCCATGGCGCGGGCGGCCAGATCCCGGGCGGCGGGGCTGTCCGCCGGCTGTCTCTTCGTCATATACCCGGTCGCGCCCCGGAATGCGGGGGGGATGACCGTATCGGGATAGGACGCCGTCACCCTGTCGAACAGCCGGAGGATCTCCTCATAGGATTTCTCCATGCCGTCGGCGGGGCCGGTGGAGAGCTCGTTGTGGAAGGGGGCGGCGTAGACCGCCCGCAGCCTTACGCCGGGGTGCAGCAGCGCCATGGTCAAAGCGAATTGATCGTCCACCTCGTTATACGTGTCGGTATCCAGCACCATGTCCGCCGGCAGGGCGGGGGGCGTCAGCATCGAAACGCGCCGGGATTCTGTAAGCGTGGAAAGCATGGCAAACTCCTTTCGGATGGCATTATACCATATTCCCGCCGCTGTTTCACTCTTTTAGGGAAATTCTGATCCCCGCCGTTGTTTTCCCTTTTCGGGGAATTCTGATCCCCGCCGCTGTTTCACCCTTCCCGGAAATTTTAGCCCCCGCCGCTGTTTCTCCCTTTTTGGGGAATTCTGATCCCCGCCGTTGTTTTCCTCTTCCGGGAATGTGATGCTCCCGCCCGCCGGCGGGGCTTTTTCCCGCGGGTGACAAAGCCCCGCGTTTCCTGTATAATATCTTCTGTAAAGGAGGAAGACCATGCTGTATGATGCGGGTGTATTCGGCCTGGGGGTTATGGGACGCAGCCTTGCGTTGAATTTCGCTTCCCGGGGGTGGAAAATTGCCGCCTGCAATCGGCCGGAGGACGGGCTGGCGGCTGCCTTTCGCACTGAGGGCGAGGCGGAGGGGCTGCTGGTGACGGAGGACCTGACGCAATGGCTGGAGGCGCTGAAAAAACCCCGCATACTGTTCCTCATGGTGACGGCGGGGAAGGCGGCGGACGCTGTGATCGGGGAGCTGCTTCCCCGCCTGTCGCCGGGAGACTGTCTGATAGACGGCGGCAATTCCTTCTGGCGGGATACCCAGCGCCGCTGCGGGGAACTGGAGGAAAAGGGGATCCTCTTCCTGGGCTGCGGCGTGTCGGGAGGGGAATCCGGGGCGCGGAAGGGTCCCTCCATGATGGTCGGCGGATCGCCGGAGGCATGGGCGCTGGCGGAACCTCTGCTGACTTCCGCCGCCGCCGTCGCGGAGGACGGGAAGCCCTGCTGCGGCTACCTGGGAAGGGGAGGGGCCGGGCATTTTGTGAAAATGGTGCATAACGGCATTGAATACGGGGAAATGGGCCTGCTTTGCGAGGCCTACGGTCTCCTTCGTTCCGCCGGCTATCCCGCCCGGCGGATGGCGGGTGTGTTTGAGGGCTGGAACCGGGGAAGGCTGCGGAGCTATCTGACGGAAATCACCGGGAAGATCCTCCGCAAGACCGATGCCGATACCGGCCTGCCCCTGGTCGATGTGACCCTGGACGAGGCCGGGCAGAAGAGGACCGGCTGCTGGACGGTGCAGGAGGCGCTGTCCATGGATGTGGCGGTCCCCACCATCGCCCAGGCGGTTTTTTCCCGCTACATTTCCGCCGCCCGTCCCGCCCGTCTGGCGGCCTCCCGTTTGCTGAAAGGGCCCCGGGGTCCGTTTGCCGCCGGGGATACGCTGGAGGCGGATCTGGAGGAGGCCCTTTTCTGCGGAAGGCTTGTCACCTATGCCCAGGGTTTTGCCCTGCTGGCGGCGGCTTCCCGGGAGATGGGCTGGGATCTTCCGTTGGGGGAGATCGCGCTGCTCTGGCGGGAGGGCTCCATACTCCGTTCCTCTTTACTGGAGGAAATGGCCGCCGCCCTGGAAACGCCGCTGCCCGCGGGCCTGCTGGGAGCGGAAAACCTCGCGCCGGTATTGGCCTCCGCCCAGGACGGCTGGCGGCGTACAGCGGCGCTGGGGGCGGCCTGGGGCGTGCCGCTGCCCTGTACCCTTTCGGCGCTGGCATACTATGACGGGCTCAGGGAAGAGCGCAGTACCGCCAATCTCCTGCAGGCCCAGAGAGACTGCTTCGGCGCGCACACCTATCGCCGGGTGGACAAACCCGGCGCGTTCCACACGCTTTGGGAGGAAGCATGAGCGTACTTGCCCTGGAATGCAGCACATCCTCCGCCAAGGCGATGCTCCATCACGGCGCCCGGGGCGTGCTCCGGGTGGCGGAAAAGCGGTATGACAGCCGGGATATTACGGCGCTGGATATGGAGGCGGTCTGGCGGGATGTCTCCGCCGTGGTGCGGGAGGCTGTCCCGGGGGGCGAAAAGGCGGAGGCGCTGGCTCTCTGCGCCATATGGCACTCCTTCCTGCCCGAGGACGGGGAGGGCAGGCCCCTTTCCCTGCTGTCCACCTGGGCGGATACCCGGGGGGCGGGCGAGGCGGAGGCCGCCCGGCGGGAAGCCCGGGGTGAGGAGCTCTACCGGGCGACCGGCTGCCCGCCCCACAGCATGTACCCCTATTATCAGCTGCTGGCCTGGAACCGCGCCCGGCCCCGGCCGGAACGGGTGGAGGATATGTCCGCCTGGCTTTTCCGCCGGCTGACCGGCGTGTCCGCCGTCAGCCGGAATACCGCCTCCGGCAGCGGCCTGATGGGGCTTGACGGGGACTGGCTGCCCCGGGCGCTGGAGGATTGCGGGCTGACTCCCGCGCGGCTGCCTCTTCTCATGGAGCCGGAGGAATCGCTCCCCCTCTGCCCGGAGGCCGCGGAGGCGCTGGGGCTGGAGCCGGGGATCCCCGTTTTTCCCGGCGGCGGGGACGGCGGGTTGACCCAGATCGGGAGCGGCGCGCCGGTGACTCTCTCGGTGGGCACCAGCGGCGCCATCCGGATGGAAACGGGGGAGCCCTTCTTTACCCGGCCGCCGCAGACCTGGTGCTACCGCCTGTGGAAGGGGCGCTACGTTGCCGGCGCCGCCACCAGCGGCGGCGGTAATTGCGTGGAATGGCTGGGCGGTATTCTGGGCGCGGCCGATACCGACTGGAACGCGGCTTTGTCCTGTGACCGGGAAAAGGCGCCTCTGTTTTTTCCCTTTCTATGGGGGGAGCGCAGCCCCGGCTTCCGGGATAACCGTCGGGGCGCCTTTTTGGGCCTGACCGGCGCGACGGATAAGCGGCAGCTGCTGTACTCCGTACTGGAAGGAGTCCTTTTCCATCTTTACGACTGCGCCCTCCGCCTCCCCCTGCCCGAGGGGGAGCTGCTGCTCACCGGCGGCATCACGCGGAATCCCGGCTGGCGGCAGCTGGCCTGCGACCTTTTCGGCCGCCCCATGACCTTTCTCCCCGGAGAGCACACCTCCCTTTTGGGCGCCGCGGCGGTAGCCCACGACGGTTTGGGGAGGCGGTTTTCCCTGCCTTCGCGGGGTGTTTTGACCCCCTCCTCCCCGTTGTTACTGAAAAAACGCTTCAAAACGTACCGGGAAAACGCCGGTAATTTGCCGGATTAGGAAAAAAACGACCCTACCTTGCAAAGTAGGGTCGTTTTGTCTGTGCGGTTTATCCGATAAACTGACCCTCCTGGGGGATGTCCCGGTAGGAGGCGGTATCCGGCTCCCAACGGACGTTGACCCTCACAGTGGGGCCGTTGCGGTTTTTCGCCACGATGATTTCCGCCGCGGATTGGTCTGTATCCGCGTCCGCGCTGGTATAATAACCCTCTCGGTGGATGAACATGACCACGTCGGCATCCTGTTCAATGGCGCCGGATTCCCGCAGGTCGCTGAGCAACGGGCGCTTGTCCTCCCGTCTTTCCGGCGCGCGGGAGAGCTGGCTCAGCAGCACCACCGGAACATCCAGCTCACGGGCCATGATCTTCAGCGCCCGGGTCATCTCCGATACCTCCAGCTGACGGTTGTCGGCGCTCCGGCCGGCGGTCAGCAGCTGCAGATAATCGATCATCACCATGCCCAAACCCTTCTGCAGCTTCAGCCGGCGGCATTTGGACCGGATCTCCGTAACGGATATACTGGAGGTGTCGTCGATATAAATCGCGGTCTTTCCCAGAATGGTGGCGGCGTTATCCAACTTTTGCCAATCGGCGCCTCCGGCCATACGGCCGGAGCGGAGGTTCTGCAGGGGGAGATTGCCCACCGACGCCAGCATACGGGAGGCCAGGTCCCGGGCAGGCATTTCCAGGGAGAACAGAGCGATGGGCGCGTCTCTGTTTAACCGGGCAGCCTGATGCGCCATACACAGCTCCAGCGCGGTTTTTCCCATGGAGGGACGGGCGCCGATCAGGATCAGTTCTCCTCTCCGCATGCCGCCGAGCACATAGTCCAGGTAATTGAAGCCCACCCGGATCCCGGCCAGGGCGTCGGGATCGTTATGGAGGATCTCCACCTGTTCGATGGCTTCGTCCACCGCCTCACGGACGTGGATAAACTTTTTGATCTGGTGTTGCTGCGTTACGTTAAATATAGCCCTTTCGGCCTGCTCCAGTATTTGCGCCAGGGGTGTTTCCTGCGCATAGCAAGCCTGCAGTATTCCTTCGGTCGCGGTTATCAGCTGCCGGAGACGGCTTTTCTCCGAGACAATGCGGATATACTCCTCCACATTGGCGGCGGTTGGGACAAACCGGTTGAGCTCCACGAGATAGTCATATCCGCCCAGAGCGTCAAGGGTGCCGTTTTTTTCCAGCTTATCGGAGATGGTGATAAAATCCACCGGCTGCCCCTGCCGGAACAACTCCGTCATTCCCCCGAAAATCCGAGCGTTTGTATCATAATAGAAGTCATCCGCCCGAAGGCTTTCCGCTGCGGCGGAAAGAGCCTCCTGAGAAAGCATCATTGCCCCCAGAACGGATTTTTCCGCGATTTGACTGCTGGGCGGGGTACGGGGTGCGTCAGCCATTTTAAACCTCCGGTGCGGGTTTTACGTAGAGAGTGATTGTGCTGGAGACATTGGCGTACAGCTTCACCTGCACCTGATACTCTCCCGGTTCCTTGATCGGCTCCTTGATGACGATCTTTTTCCTGTCCAGTTCAATGCCGTGCTGGGCTTGCATGGCTTCGGCGATCTGCATAGTGGAAACCGAGCCGTAGATGCGGCCGCCCTCGCCCACCTTGACATATACGTCACAGCCCAGCCTTTCAATTGTCTGGGCGGTTTCGCGGGCGGCCTTCTCCTCTAACCGGCGTTTATGCTCCTGCGCCTTCAACCTGGCGGTCTGGGCGTTCAGCGCGGCGGGGGTTGCTTCTATCGCCAGCTTTCTGGGGATGAGGAAATTTCGGGCATATCCGTCGCTCACGTTGACAATATCCCCTTTTTTCCCTTGTCCCCGCACATCTTCCTGTAAAATGACCTTCATTTCTTCTCATCCTCCTGTGAATTTTCGTCCTTGCCGTGGGCGGCTTTCTCCCCTTGCTCTTTTTCCTCCGGCTGCTGCCGGTCAGCCGACCGGTTTTTCAGCCTCTGCTCCGCCTCCAGGGCGTCCTTGAAAGCAATCACATGCCGGAAGCGGAAAAGCGCGTCCGCCACGCCGGTAAAAACCAGTATTTGTCCGTTCATCAGTACGGCTGCGGCCAGGATCAGGAAAATCCAGCCGACTGCCGGCCAACGTTTCCGTTGTCCGAACCAGGCGATCAGCGCCATGCCCTGCATGGCCAGCACCAGATCGGTAATCTGGCGGAGAGCATAAGCCACCGCCAGCCAGGTGTCCTGTACGAACCAGGACATCAGCATCCATGCCAGCATCAGCAGCACCACCGGCACCAGCACCCACCTTGGCAAATCCCAGGCAGCCAGAGCGGGAGGAAGTGATTTCTCCGTCAGATAGGACGGAAGGGGGCGGTTTTTCATCTTCGACCGACGGAGGCCGTAACCGGCGATCAGATAGGAGCCGCCCCCAAGCAGTAATGTTGCCGCCGCCAGAAGAGAAGGCAGCATGAGCCTGCACAGGCTGTCCAACGCGGGCATCGCCAATTCCATCAGCCCGGCGGCGTCCATAGCTATCAGCTCCTGAAGCCGTTCCATCAGCGCCGTTGCATTCATGGAAGTATATTCCGTTCCGGTGATAAAGCCGGCAAGCAGTGCCCGCGCCGTTCCGGAGGCGTCTTGTAAAACAGCCTGCTGCAGCTCCTGCAGGAAGGCCGTAACCAAATCTCCTCCCGAGAGGAAGACCAGTATACCCGCCGCGCCGCCTATGCCGATGAAGGCAGCGATCAGAGTCCCCCCGAGACCCTCAAGGAAGGGGGTTCCCCTTCGCAGCTGCACCAAACCCGCCGCGAGAGGAAAAATCAACACGAAGCCAACCAGCAAACCGGGCCATCCCCGGACAAAAACACCGGCGGCGCAACCGGCGGCCAGAACTGCCAGGGACGCGCCGAAACTCTTTGTCCGTGCATCTCCCCAAAGGGCAAGACCGCAGACGGGTATCCACAAAACCGGCAGCATAAACGCCGCCAATCCGGAAAAAAAAGTGATAACGGGCAGCCAAATGGCCATCATCCGCAGGCTTTTCTCTGTTTTCATCGTATGGAGAGGGGCTCCCTTCTGTTTACAGTCACACAGACACTGGTTGCGCAGGTCGGCGTCTGTATTTCCAGTATAGCACAGCGGAGGGCTTTCCGTACAGTGAAAAATACCGACGGCGGGCAAAGCTGTGTCTTGACAGGCGTATTTAAGATGTTTCCGCGGATATTAACTTCCGTTGTTATTGTATTGCAAAGTTCGCGGAGGATATATCAACGGATTCGCAAATAAAGAAGACCGCTGCGGAGGAAGGCCGTTCGCGCAAGATTCCCGGGCGGAGAGAACTATTCCGGAAGAGAGCAAAAAAGCGGCCTGTTCATACGGACCGCTTGCTTCTGGAGCCAATGACCAGAATCGAACTGGTGACCTCATCCTTACCAAGGATGCGCTCTGCCGCCTGAGCTACATTGGCGTACCCTTCCGGGCAACGAACGGCAGTATACCATATGTATTTGATAATTGCAAGGGATGCCGAAGAGAAATATCGGAAAGGTTATACCAATCGGAGCTCCTGCTGTACGGCTACGGTGATCCCGTCAAGCAGCGCCTGGAGCACGACGGAACCGGTCAAGCTCATGGTATCGGTGTGCTGGGTGTTTCGCACCACCAGGATACGCAGCATAATATCACACCCCATACCCAGGGGGGAAGCGGGATTTTGAGTGATGCCGATGACGGTCACCTCCCGGTCGTGCGCCTGCTTTATCAGCTTGAGCAGATCCTCGTTGCAGCCGGATTTGGATATTATGATCAAAATGTCGCCCTTATTCAAGGTCTGCACCTGCCGGGGGCTTTCCTCCGGGGAAACATAACTGGCACAGCCGTTCAGCATATACATATTGAACATCATGTGCCGGGCAGCGATACCGGAATGGCCGAAGCCGGTGGCAATGACGCGCTTTTTATTGCTGATACAGCCGGCCAGCGCCTCAACGATTTGGATGATGGTCTGCGGGCAGGCAACCTCCGAAAGGCGGTTGATGGAATATGCCTCCATTTTCCATACGCTGGATGCAGTTTCAAAGATTTTATTCTGTTCCATCGGGAGCCTCCATCACAATCTTTAAGTCATACTACCATATAGCGGCAGTTTGCGCAATATGAAAGACGGAAAATGTGCGTTTACAAACGGATGAATATTCGCTATACTTTAATGGAGAGAATCCAAGGAGGCAGTTATGAAGAAAGCAAATCTGATACTGGACAAGGATTATGCCATCGGGCAGGTAGACAAGCGGCTTTTCGGATCCTTCATCGAGCATCTGGGTCGCGCGATCTACACGGGTATTTATGAGCCGGGGCATCCCATGGCAGATGAGGAGGGCTTCCGCAAGGATGTGCTGGCTCTGGTGCGGGAGTTGGGCGTGCCTGTGGTACGGTATCCCGGCGGGAACTTTGTTTCCGGCTATAACTGGGAGGACGGGGTCGGTCCCCGGGAGCTGCGTCCCCGGCGGCTCGAGCTTGCCTGGGGAACCACGGAAACGAATCAGGTCGGAGTGAATGAGTTTGCGTCCTGGGCGAAGAAGGCGGATACTGAGGTGATGATGGCGGTGAACCTGGGTACCCGCGGCGCTGAGGAGGCTCGGAATCTTGTGGAATATTGCAATCATCCCGGCGGCACCTACTGGAGCGACCTGCGCCGCAAGCATGGATATGAGCAGCCCCATAACATTAAGCTCTGGTGTCTCGGAAACGAAATGGACGGTCCCTGGCAGATCTGTCACCGCACCGCTGAAGATTATGCTCTGGTGGCCATTGAAGCCGCTAAGGTGATGAAGTGGACGGACCCCTCTATTGAGGTGGTGGCTTGCGGCTCGTCCAATACCGGGATGCCCACCTATATTGACTGGGAGCGTACCATTCTGGAAGCCGGCCACCCCCTGTTCGACTATATTTCTCTTCATACCTATTACAATAACACAGCCGGGGACACTCCCAACTTCCTGGCCCGCTCGCTGGATATGGATCAGTTCATCGAAACCATTTCCGCCGTCTGCACCATGGTGGAAGCCAAGGCAAAGGCGCGCCGGAGGGGCCGCGGACCGGACAAGAAAATCGGTCTGTCCATGGATGAGTGGAATGTCTGGTTCCACTCCCATGAGGAAACCGCCAGGGTCACAAAAGCCAACAAGTGGAGCGAGGTCTTGCCGGTACTGGAGGATATTTACACTTTTGAAGACGCGTTGCTTGTGGGGCTGCTGCTGATCAGTCTGCTGAACCATTGCGACCGGGTGAAGGTGGGCTGCATGGCGCAGCTGGTGAACGTCATTGCCCCCATTATGACCCAGCCCGGAGGAGCCTCTCTGCGGCAGACTATCTTTTACCCGTTCTATCATGCCAGCAAATACGGTCGCGGACAGGTTTTAAAGCCGGTGATTGCGTCTCCTTGCCGGGATACTGCCGATTACACCGATGTACCGGCTCTTTCCGCTTCAGCTGTTTGGCATGAAGAGGACGGCAGTCTGGTGCTTTTTGCCGTCAACCGGGAAGAGGAGGCTCTGCCTGTGGAGGCGGATTTCCGCGCCTTCCCCGGATTGGAGGTTAAGGAGTATATCTGCATGACCTGCGATGACATGAACGCTGTCAACGATTTTTCCAATCCCTACCGGGTGGTACCCCATGCCGGCAGCGGCGCCATCGTGGAGAACGGCGGTTTTTCCGTCATACTTCCCGGTCGCTCCTGGAATGTTATACGCCTGGGATAACCCCGAATATCTTTTCACCGGTGCAGCGCGCGCTGCGCCGGTTTTTATTGTTCGGGTATTTTTGCGCCTTCATATGATGAAACGCATAAAACAGAGAAAGCTATGGGCAGGCGGATAACGACAGCACAAAGGCGTTATTTTCAAGGGTCTGTAGCGGGCGGGATGCCGTATCCCCGGCTTCGCCTGTTAATGACCCGTTCGGATCATGCCTGCGGCGTCTCCCGTGCCTCTGCGCCGCGTTCCAGTTCATCTGTCAAAGCACAATGTCGCCGGGGCGAAAACCGGGCGGGAGGGGCTCCTCCTGAAGAAACGGAAAACTGTCGTCCTCCAGCAGGGGAAGAAAGGCGGCGTAGGGGATGATATCAAACTCACATATGTAGCTGCTGGCGCCGAACCAACCGCCCTCGTGGGCTTTCAGGTTCAAATCCCGGGCGAATTTGGTATGATTTGAGCAGTCGTGCACGACGATACCCCAATCTTCCAGGTCGGCGGTTTTCATCAGCCGAAGGGTCAGTTCCCGGCTCCATATGGGGGAGATATACCCCAGCCGGTGGATATAAAGAGGCTCTCCCGCGTAATTCGCCAGATTGTTGGGATTCAAATGCAACTCGGCACAGTTGATGAAATCCAACCCCGTGGCCAGTATAGTGGATTTTTTCTCGCCAAAGGTCTTATAAAAATGCGGGGTCATGGGGGTTTCGATGCCCACCTGGGGGATGTATTCCCGCGCTGTAGCCATTGCGGCAATCACGGCATCGGCACAGCCGGAGGCTCCAAGGTTGAATCGCAGCTCATCGAGTCCGGCCTCCCCCAGCGCCCGGAGATTTTCCCGGGTAGCCAGAGTCCCGTTGGTATACAGGTGCTGATGGATCCCCGCCTTGTGAAATTTCCTTATTATGGGGTAGTAAGCCTCGATCTCCATAAAAGGCTCCAGATACACATAGGAGATCCCGGCGGGCTTTTTTCCCACTGACAACAGCAGGTCCAGATCCTCTAAGCGGAATTTCGTGCCGCCGATTTCCCAAAGCCCCTCGCCGATGGGGGGCTGACAGTCCAACTGGCCGTAATCGTAGCAAAAGGGGCAAGCCAGGTTGCAGCGGTTGGTTTTCCTTACGGCATTCAGGCCGGAGCCCATCAGGCAGCACCGGCAGCCTATGGGGAAACGCTTCTCATCCCCTACAAAGCCGGTGCGTCCGCGGAGTGTTTTCAGGCGGGGGATTTCCGCTTGGATTGCGGAAATACGGGCGGCCTCCGCCTCCTCGATTTGGGAGAATACGGCATAAGCCAACTCCTGTTGCCGGGGGAGCAGCTCTTCCTCTTCCGGCAAGGAGGCGAAGAATTCGAACCACAACCGGGCATCTGCTTTGGAGATCTTCATATATGCTCCTCTCTGTGTACTGCCGCGGCTGCTTCCGCGGCAAGCGGGACTTTTCAGCAGGGATCGTCCTCTCGGCGGGTCGTTCTTTGGCAGACGGCGCGGGGAATCTCCTTGTGTTCCGGGATTCAAGGCGATAAGAGACAAAAACTCCCGCCTGTCCGGCGGGAGTGTATATTTTATAACAGGATCTCGCAGGCGCCCGCCGGGCGGATGGATAGCACGGAGGCCGCGCCTTCATAGAACATGGCGTCCATGACCCGTACAAAGTCCTGCAGCAGGGCGTCCGGTACAAAAGTGAGGATCGTCCCCGCGAAGCCGCCTCCGTGTACCCGCCAGGCTCCCTGTCCGGAGAGCAGTTTCTCGGCCATTGCCAGCGCCAGGGGGATCTCCTGGGCAGGCTCGCCGGAAACGTACAGGTTCTGGAGAAGCTTCCAGGAACTTTCGCCGGAAGCAACGACCCGGTCGAGGAAACCTTTGAAATCCCCTTTCTTCAGGCAGGCAACCTGTTCGGCCACCCGCTGGTTGTCTCCGAAAAAGTGTGCCGCCCGGAGGATGGCTCTGTCCGGTACTTTGCCCATCAGCAGGGGAACTGCCGCCCAGAAATCTTCGGGATTTACCCGGCGAAGCTTGTCGGCGCCAAAATAATCGGAAACAAGCTTCATTTCCCGGGTGATGGCAGTGTAGGCGTCGGTCAGAGCGCCGTGACTGCCGGCAGTGTCTACGACCACTAAGTGGGTATGCGTAGAGGCAAAGTCGAAGTCCACTTTCTCTACAACGGGCCTTTCAGCGTCAGCGAAGTCGATCGTCACCAGCCCCCCCACAGAGGAGGCGCACTGATCCATTAGACCGGAGGGTTTGCCGAAGAAGACGTTTTCGGCGTACTGGCTGATTTTAGCTTTTTCTACCGGGTCCATATTTCCATTATTAAAAAGGCAATCCAATACGGTGGCGATAAAGGTTTCAAAGGCTGCGGAGCTGGACAGGCCTGAACCCCGGAGCACGGTACTGGAGACATACACATCAAAGCCGCCGATCACATAGCCCAGCGCCTTCATACGGGAGGCGACTCCCCGGATAATTGCGTTGGTGGTATTCCTTTCAGCGGGAACGGGCGTCAACACCGATAAATCTATGGTGAACTCCGCCTCATTTCGGTAGCCCTCCGAGCGATAGCGTATGGTCCGGGTGCCGTTTGCCCGGGCAAAGCCTACGGTGTCCATCGACACGGCTGCCGCCAGCACTCTTCCCGCGTTGTGGTCGGTGTGGTTGCCGCCGATTTCCGTCCTGCCCGGGGCGGAGAAAATCCGGTATGCGCCTTCACCGTAGTATTTTCTAAACTTAGCCTCAATACCGAGGAATCGGGTTGTCACGCCGGACGCTGCCGGGCCGTAAAGCGTTTCCAGCAGGGGGGCGTTCTTCTTGTCTTCCAGCTTTGCCTTTAGATTCATGTCTCCTCCTTATTCGCCTTCATAAGCCGGCGCCGCCTGTCGGGCGGTCAATGTTTTATTCGTTTTTATCAGAGCAAGGGGCAGGAAAATCGCAGCCATCGTGAATTCCGCAATGGCATAGGCGAACCAGACGGCATCCAGCCCAAACAGTCGCCCAAGCAGCCATGCGATGGGGAGCAGCAGCAACAGTTGCCGCCCCAGGGACATCATCAGTGAATAGAAGCCGAAGCCCGATGCCTGGAACAGATTTGTTGCGGTGATGCCCGCCGCGGCGCCGATAAAGCAGAGGGATATCCGCCGCAGCGCCATGACGCCGATGGCCGTCATGCTTTCGTCCGCCTCAAAGAGCGTCAGCAGTTGCCGGGGGAACAGGTTGAACAGCAGCGTGCCCAAAGCCATAATTGCCAGAGACGCCAGCAGGCTCACCCGTACGGTTTCATTAAAGCGCTTGCGGTTTCCTGCGCCGAAATTATATCCCATAATGGGCATTGTCCCCTGGGACAGGCCAAACACCGGCATCATGATCAGGCTTTGGATCCGTCCGTATATTCCCGAAACCGCTACGGCGGTGGAGGTAAAGGTTGTGAGGATTGCATTCATCCCCATAGTTGTCACCGAGCCTACGCAGCTCATCAGAGTCGCCGGAACGCCCACCTTGTAAATATTTACAACGGTAGTCCGTCTTAGTCTAAAGCCTTTCAAACGAAGGGAGACGTCCTGTTTTTTCACCCGGCTCATGATCAGTACGAACAGCATCGCGTTGAACTGTCCCATTACTGTGGCTATGGCGGCGCCCGCCACCTCCAGCCTGGGGAAGAAGCCGATTCCGAAGATAAGCAGGGGATCCAGTATGATATTGGTTACCGCGCCGATCAACTGGGTCAGCATGGGCACCAGCATGTTCCCCGTGGCTTGCAGGATCTTGTTCAGCGTGACCTCAATAAACATGAATATGCCAAGGGACATACAGATCGACAAATAATCCCGGCCGTAGCCGATAATCACTTCATCCGACGTATAAAGCCGGAAAAAGGGGGTTACGGCTGTCAGCCCCACAACCATGAAGACAACCGCGGTACAAAGCGCGAGGAAAATGCCCGTCCGCGCGGTGTCGGATGCATCCTCCCGGTGCCCCGCTCCCAGCTGCCTGGCGATAAGGGAATTGACGCCCGCGCCCAGCCCCAGGCAGAAGGCCATCATCAGAAACTGGAGAGGCCCTCCGTAGGAAACGGCGGTCAAGGCCTTTTCTCCCAGCCTTGCCACAAAAAGGCTGTCCACGAAATTATACAGCGCCTGTACAAGCATGGAGGTTATAGCGGGAATGGACATTCGGGCGACCAGTCCCGGGATGGGCAGTGTTCCCAGCCTTTCCGATCGGGTCATTTGGCTCATAGGCGCCTCCTTTATACGTGCGCGGACACGCCTCATCATGGTACAACGAACTTCATGGAGTGTCAATAATGGGGAGGTCGCTTATGCTCTGAATTCGGTTCAGCGTCCCGCGTTGTCGGGGGATGACGTTCCGGCAGGGGGAGAGTGTTTCAGCCTTCGGGCAGCAGGCCGGTTTCCGCTCGGGCCTCCACATTGATCAGCCCGTCCCGGAAAGTACGGAAGAGGAAAATGTCGCCCTCCGCCCGGCGGGTGATTTCCACCCGGCTGCCCAGGGGGGCGTCATGCCGATAATCGATCATCAGGGAGCGAAGAAAACGCCGTTCGCCCTCCGGAACGAAATCCCAAAGCATATCCGGGTAATGGGTGTTGTTCATATGCCCCAAAAAGTCGATATCCGAAAGGCGGATTTCTTTTTCTCCCGCGGGAGAAAAACCCTCCTCCGGCAGCCTTAGCCGGGAAGGCAGGGGCAGGGTTGGCGGATCATCCCGGCTATAGCTTAGGGGATTTTCGTCTACCCGGCACAGCGTACGGTCGGCGGTATGTACCATAGCCCATACGGAATCGCCCTCGGCCACGGTTTCTTCTCCGCGGAGAATACGGTAGCCCCGAAAAAAAGAGGCGCCCCTGCCGCCGGCATCCCAGGTTTCTACGGTGATGTGTTCATATGCACGGAGAGGGGAAGCGCAAACCAGCCGCATCCGGCTGAGAATAAAAGTCTTCCCGTCCTGCAGCAGCTCCTTAAAGGTGGGCTTTTCCTCCCGCAGCTGGTGGTTTGCAGCTTCCTGCATATACCGCCACACTGCCGAAGGGCGGGCCAAGTCATTATATCCCACATCGTGTATCATAACGGAAAAGTTTTTTTTGTATCTCATCGCGATTTCACCATATAAAAAATAGCTTCAGGAGCTGATTTCCCGGATATCCTGTTAATAAGCCCAAGGCTCATAACGGAAATTCGCCAGGGCGCGGAGCCCTTGCATGATGGCCTCTCCGTTAGGCGGCAGCAAGGAGGACCACCTTACAATAATGCCGGTACTTTCTCTGAAGTGGTAATGCGCCTGCCAAAACCGGCCGTTCTGGCCATACCGGAGATAATCCGAACGGTGTGACTGGATGCAGTATTCCCTCGTCAGTTTCAGGAAGTAATCCGCCACCTCCCGGGGATCGCAGAGGTAGTGCTCTTCATAAAAGGGCATTTCGTCTCCCTGCCTTGTGCGGCGCTGTATCAGTATGCCGTCCGAACTGACCCGGATATATTCCCGTATGTCGGTACTCTGCCCGTAAGCCCGGAAATTATCGGTACTGACGCTCAGAGCGGAAACTGTCCGCGGATCTTCCAGCACGGTCTTCAGTCGCTCCAGACAGCGGAGGAAATTTTTTCCGTCTCTGCGCAGCGGCCGCTGTTCGATCATCTGCAGATATCTGCAATACATCATCATCAGTGCGCCCAGCTCGCGCAGATCCGCATCGGCAGCCATTTCCTCCCTGAAGGTATCGTTTTGCATCTGCAGGGAGGAGATATTATAGAGGGAGAGTATCTCCCTCCATTGATTATTGGCAAGCCCGGATTCGGTCAAATCCCGGATAAAGTTTTCTTCTGTCTCCGGGACGGAGGCGGCATCGGGTGTTTGAAAATAGTCGATGTACTGTAGTAATCGCTCCATCTTTTCTCCTGTCTCTCCTGTTGCCTAAGCCCCGGGGGATGTTCATTCTATCAACGAAACGTCTTTTTCGGTGCGGATCCCATTTCCGGATATCAACCTTCAAAAGCAGGATCCGCTGTCGCGGAGCTCCATCACAAACTCCCTCGATCAATGAATGCCGGCCGAAAAACCGTGATCCGGCAGCGGCAGACACACAGACCGTCCGCTGGCTCCGGCTTCTTTGACATTCAGGTATAACCCGCGGGGCTCCCGTTTTCATTCACGGCGGAAATAATGAATTCCGGCATGTTTCCGTCCTGTCGTTTGCGGATATGTCTCCGGGTTACGCAGGCGTGGATATTCGGCCGGGTTTGTCCCCGTTTTCGCTCCAACAGAGTGGGAAGCTGTCGGCGTCCGGGGTTTCCTTCGGCCGCACAGACCGAGAGGGTCCCGCGTTTTTTCAGGAAGAGCGGCTTCTTCCGGGAGGGCGTCCGCCGCCTCTCCGCGGCCCGCGGATCCATGCCGACGCTGATATCGAGGCTATTATCAGGCTGATTTTACGTTGTGTTCCTGTATTACTGCCCTCCCTCCCGTGCAAAATATTATAGCAGAGAAAAACAGACCGGGCAAGCCCGCGGAGAAGCTCCAACACCCCGACCGGAAGGCGGGAAAGCGCACTCGCTAGAGTTGACTTCTTACCGTTTATTATATATACTGCCTCATGTGGGAGGTGGGAGTATGCGTTTTGTTCAGGCGGGCTCCGTATTCGCATACCTTTATGGGGAGGGGACGCAATACCGCGCTTATTATACTCTGGGAGCCCATCCCACCCGGCGCAAAGATACGGAGGGAGTCTACTTTGCCCTTTGGGCGCCGCATGCCCGGGCGGTATCCGTTGTGGGCACCTTCAACAACTGGGATCCGAAAGCTTCCCCCCTTTCCCGGCTGGAGTCCACCGGCGTGTGGGATGGTTTTTTGCCTGATTTGCTCCCCGGCAGCCTTTATAAATTTGCCGTGACCGGGCAGGACGGAGAAACCCGGCTGAAGGCGGATCCTTACGGGTTTTCCATGGAGCTTCGCCCTAAGAGCGCTTCCAAGGTGTGGAAGCCGGCGGATTTTCCATGGACGGATGCCGCCTGGATGGAAGCGCGGCAGGAGAATCGGAATTGCCTTGACAAGCCGTTGAACATCTACGAGGTTTCCCCCACTTCCTGGGACGCCGCCTGCACCGATGACGCCGGCATAGATTTCATCGCCACCGGGAAGCGGCTTGCCGCTTATGCCCATGATATGGGCTTTACACATATTGAGCTTATGCCGGTATCAGAGTACCCCCTGGATATGTCCTGGGGGTATCAATGCATCAGTTATTATGCTTTTACCGCCCGCCTGGGGCAGCCGGAGGCGCTGATGGCTTTTGTGGATACCTGCCACAGCGTAGGCATCGGGGTAATCATGGACTGGGTTCCCGGCCACTTCTGCAAGGACGGCCACGGGCTGATCAATTTTGACGGCACCCACCTGTATGGCTCACTGGAGCATCCTCAGTGGGGTACCCAGAGGTTTGACTTTTCTCAGCGTCATGTTTGGAGTTTCCTCATATCCAATATCTTTTACTGGTTGGAGAATTTTCATATTGATGGCATTCGGGTAGACGGGCTTGCCAGCATGCTGGATTTGTCCTTTGGCCGGGAGGACGGCGCCTTTCGAAACAGGTACGGCGGCACGGAAGATATCGATGCCGCGGATTTCCTGCGGAAGGTCAACGAGCTGATTGCCCAGGAGTATCCCGGCGTACTGTTGACTGCCGAAGATTCTTCCACCCACCCGAAGGTGACCCGCCCGGTTTCCGAAGGAGGGCTCGGTTTTCACTACAAGTGGGGACTGGGCTGGATGCATGATACCCTCCAGTACATGGGACTGGATCCGCTGTTCCGGAAGGGCTCTCATAACCGGATGACCTTTTCCATGATGTACATATTTGACGAGGGGTATATTCTGCCTTTTTCCCATGATGAGGTGGTTCACGGGAAAAAATCCCTGATAGGGCGTATGCCGGGGGATTATTCCGCTAAGTTTGCCAACCTCCGGCTGTGTATAGCATGGCAGATGCTGCACCCGGGGAAGAAGCTCAACTTCATGGGGAACGAGTTCGCCCAGTTTATCGAGTGGCGTTATGACGAGCCTCTTGAATGGTTTTTATTAAAGTATCCCGCCCATGCCCGGCACAAGGCATACGTGAAAGCGCTCAACCGGCTATATCTGGAAAACCCCTCTCTCTGGGAGCGGGATAATACTTTCTCCGGTATTTCCTGGATCGACGCCGACAACGCCGACCAGAGCATTTATTGCTTCACCCGCTGGAGTGAGAAGGGCGTGCCGTTGGTGGCGGTGTTCAACTTTACACCGGTGGAGTACGGGGCATACCGGACCGGAGTGGATTTGCCCGGCGCCTACCGGCAGATTTTCAACAGCAATGAGGAGGCTTTCGGCGGCACCGGCAGGGGAAACGAAGATCCGATCCCGGCGGAAAAGATCCCCTCTCATGGAAAAACGCTCTCGATCAACTTTGTTTTACCAGGGCTTTCGGTGTTGATTTTTGCCCTGGAACCAATAAATATTTTACAGGAGACAACTCATGATATTTGATTCACCACAGAGTTTTTCCCAAAGCTATACTGATCGGTGCATAGAAAAATATGGATGCACTCCCAAGAACTGCGGTACGAGGGAGCGCTACGCAGTATTGGCTGAACTGCTTGCGGGTGAACTTCGCCGCAGGCTCGCGCAGTCGGATTCCCGGGATATGCGGACTCCCCAGGTTTATTACTTCTCAATGGAGTTCCTGATCGGGAATATGTTGACCAATACCCTTTTTGCCACCGGATTGGAGGACACGGTGCGCCTTGGTCTTACGCAACTTGGGATCGATTTAGACACACTGCTGCCCTGTGAGGATGATGCCGCCCTTGGAAACGGTGGACTAGGGCGCCTGGCAGCCTGCTTTCTGGATTCGATGGCTTTCCTGGGAATTCACGGCCACGGAAACGGCATTTTATACCGCAGCGGCTTGCTGAAGCAGGAGATTTGGAACAACGTCCAGCATGAAGTGCCTGAAACCTGGCTGGAGGAGGGGGACTATCCCTGGGCTGCCCGCCGGAGTGACCGCAGCTTTATCATAAAGTTCGGCGGAGACGTGCATATGGACTATATCGATGGACGGATGTATTTTCGGCAGACCCACTGGGAGGGTGTCAGGGCGGTGCCCTATGAGCTGCCAACGCTTGCGCGGGACGGAAAAAGTGTCAACGTGCTACGGTTGTGGAAAGCGGAAAGCCCGAAGGGCTTCGACCTGAGTTCCTTCAACCGGGGAGATTTTCTCGGAGGTCTGTCCGCCATTTCAAGGGCAGAGTCCATTTCTCAAGTGCTTTATCCTAACGATAACTCCTTTGAAGGACGCAGACTGCGGTTGATGCAGGAATATTTCTGCGTGTCCGCCGGTCTCGCCGCTATTGTTGCGGATTACAAGGTCGCTCACAAGGGCTCTCTAAAAGGGATTGACGATCTGGTCAGGATACATGTCAACGATACCCATCCCACTCTCTGTATTCCGGAGCTGATGCGGATTTTCATGGATGAGGAGAAAATGGAGTGGAACAGTGCCTGGGCGATGACTGTAAAAATGGTCTCCTATACCAATCATACCGTAATGCCCGAGGCGCTGGAGTGTTGGCCGGTATCCCTGATGAAAGCCGTACTGCCTCGGGTGCATATGATTATCAGTGAGATTAATCGCCGGTGGATGGATTTTCTCTACCGCGACAAGAGCTTGGATATGGCTACCATCAGCAGAATGGCTATCATACGGGACGACACTGTCCATATGGCAGACCTGTCCGTAGTAGGATCCCATTCGGTAAACGGCGTGGCCGGCCTCCATAGCGAGATTCTCAAGAGCGACGTGCTGAAGGACTTTTATCGCGTATTTCCCCAGCGTTTCAACAACAAGACCAATGGAATATCTCAGCGTCTGTTCCTGATGAAAGCCAACCCCGGGCTGGCTTCTCTGCTGGACGGGACTGTCGGCCCGGGCTGGCGGCAGGATCCCAATGAGCTGGAGAAACTGATGCCTTATGCAGGGGACGCGGGGCTGCAGGAAGAATTTTTCCGCATTAAGAGGGAGCGGAAGCAGCACCTCGCGGATTATGTCCGGAAAACGCAGAATATAACCCTGAATCCCGACGCTCTGTTTGACGTACAGGTAAAGCGAATCCATGCCTACAAGCGGCAGCTGCTGAATATCATGCAGATTATGGACGCGTACAACCGCATACTTGACGGTGAGACGATGGAGCCGCGGGTATACTTTATGGCGGGGAAAGCTGCGCCGGGTTATGCGCTGGCCAAGTCTATTATTTGTTTGGCAAACACTCTTTCCCGGCATATAGAGGCTACTCCCGGCGTCCGGGATGTGATCAAGTTGGTTTTCTTGCCCAATCTGAACGTTACCTTGGGGGAGATGATTTATCCCGCCGCCGACATAAGCCAGCAGATTTCCACCGCCGGGAAGGAGGCGTCCGGCACCGGGAACATGAAATTCATGATGAACGGGGCCGTGACCCTCTGCACCCTTGACGGGGCCAATGTGGAATTGCTTCAGTTAGTGGGAGAAGAAAACGCTATTCGCTTTGGCCTGACAACAAAGGAAATTTCCGAGTTACGTCGAAACAAAAATTATAACCCCTCCGACTATTATGTGAACCATCCCAGGATTCGACGGATTATCGACCAAATCAACGGGAACCTTTTGCCGGGTGACACCAACCAGTTCCAGGATATATCCGCTTCTCTCCTTCAGTGGGGGGACGAGTTCTTCGTGCTGGCGGACTTTGATGCATATGTAGCGGCACAGGAGAAAGCTCTTTTACTGTACAAGGATCAGCCCCGTATGCGGCGGATGCAGTTGGTGAACATCGCCAAATCCGGGTTTTTCTCCTCAGACCGCAGTATACGGGAATATGCCCGGGATATATGGGGGCTGGAGGGCTTTTAATCGGATATTTCATGTGCGTCAGGAGGTATATGTAATGCGTAAAAGAGAAACGATCGCAATGTTGTTGGCAGGCGGGCAGGGAAGCCGGCTGGGTGAACTGACAAGAGATGTGGCGAAGCCGGCGGTGACTTTCGGAGGGAAGTACCGGCTTATTGACTTTACCCTTAGCAACTGCTTCTATTCCGGTATTGATGTTGTCGGCGTGCTGACCCAGTACAAGCCGCTGGTGTTGAATACCTACATCGGCACCGGCGCCGCCTGGGCGCTGGATTCTATGGACGGCGGCATTTCCATACTTCCTCCTTACCAGAGCCGCCTGGGCGCCAGCTGGTATGAGGGCACTGCCGACGCGGTGTATCAGAACATAGATTTTATCGATAATTACGACCCGGAATATGTGCTGATCCTCTCCGGAGACCACATCTATAAAATGGATTATGACCAAATGCTGGATTTCCATAAACAGACGCATGCGGATGTGACCATCTCCGGCATCACGGTACCCTGGGAAGAAGCCAGCCGCTTCGGCCTTATGATTACCGATGAAACGCATAAAATCGTGCGCTTTGAGGAGAAGCCCAAGGTTCCCCCCTCCAATTTGGCCAGTATGGGCATTTATATCTTTAACTGGGATGTGCTCAGGGAGGTGCTGCTGGAGGATCATGCCGATCCCGAATCCAGCAATGATTTCGGGAAAAATATCCTGCCCCATATGCTGAATGAGGGAAAGAATCTTATGGCATACCCTTTTAACGGATATTGGAGGGATGTCGGTACGATTTCCAGTTATTACGAGGCCAATATGGAATTGTTGGATCCCAAGAACCCCCTGCAGCTGCAGGACAGGAGTTTTCCCGTCTATTCCAATACCGCAAATTCCCCGCCCCAGTATTTGGGGCCGGAGGCGCATGTGACGGAATCCCTGGTTTGCGACGGAGTCAGCGTGCTGGGAGATGTGGAGCACTCCATACTTTCCAACAACGTTACCATCGGCCGGGGCGCGAAAGTACAGGATTCCATATTGCTTCGCGGCGTAGTTGTGGAGGACGGCGCTGAGGTGTATTACGCCATTATTGACGAAGGAGCCGTGGTGGAGCGGGGCCGTGTCATAGGTGACCCGCATGACAAAGGGAACATTCAGGTGGTCTCCCGACATGGAGGTAAAGCATGAATAAGACCGTAGGCGTGATTCTGAATAACCCGGACATTGATTTGGGCGAGCTTACCGAGGTGCGGGGTGCCAACACCCTTCCCTTCGGAGGGCGTTACCGGCTGGTAGATTTTGCCCTGAGCAACTTTGTGAACTCCGGCATCCGGAAAATCGGCGTGTTTGCCTCGGATAAATACCGTTCGCTGGTTGATCATCTGGGCACCGGTCAGGAATGGTCTCTTTCCAGGAAAAGCCAGGATTTGATCACCATGCAGGGCGGCGCCGCCAATTATCTGGCCAGGCAAAGATGCTATATCAATCTGATGGAATTTAATGAGAACATGGGCTTCATCACCCGCACTATGCCGGAAAATGTGGTGATCGCGTCCTCCAACCTTGTGGCGAATCTCGATATCGAACAACTGATAGAGTATCACGAGAAGATGAATGCGGACGTGACCCTTCTTACAAAGAAGCAGTTGGCACATCAAACCGCCGATGCTGCTGACTTGGGCGTCGGAGCCGATGAAAGCGGCCGGGTGTCCGTATTGTCCCCCGGCAATGCCAAGGGCTGCGACCATGTGTATCTGGAGATCATGGTGATTCGCACCAGTCTTCTGCTCCGGGCAATTAAACAATCCACTGTGATCAACAGTTATGACCTTATCGACATCCTTTCCCGCATGGTCCGGGATTTACAGATCTATTCCTATGAGTACACCGGCTATATACGTGTGATCCGCAGCCTGAAGAGCTATTATCAGGCCTCCATGGATTTATTGAATCCCTCCATCGCCCAGCGTCTTTTCCGTACAGACCGTCAAATCAGTACAAAAATAAAGGATAATCCCCCCACTGCCTACGGCGGCGCCGCGCGGGTGAACCATAGCCTGATTGCCAGCGGATGCAATATCGAGGGAACGGTGTCCGGTTCGGTGCTTTTCCGCATGGTAGACGTGGGAGGCGGGACCATTATTCGGGACAGTATATTGATGGAAGCCTGTCATATCGGCCGGAATGTGATTTTAGAGCATGTGATATTGGACAGAGGGGTCACCGTTTCCGATGAGGTGGTGCTCCAGGGCACCCAAGAGAATCCCGTGGTTATTCGCAAGGGAGACCGCATTTAACGGAAGCGGGCGGAGGAGTCTATCCGGAAGGAGGTAAGGCATGAGAGTATTATTTGCTTGTTCCGAAGTCGCTCCCTATATTAAGTCCGGGGGATTGGGGGATGTTACCGGCTCGCTCCCTCCGGAGCTGAACAGGGTAGGGGTGGAAACGCTGGTGATCGCCCCGCTTTACGGTGCCCTGAAGCGCCGCCGTGGCTTCTATCAGGAGCTGGAGGAGGTAGCCTGTTATCAGGTGCAGGTGGGTTGGCGGCACCAGTTTTGCCGGCTCCTGCGGGTGAACGGCAATGTCCCCGTGTACTTTATCGAGAACGATTTTTACTTCAAACGGGAGCAGTTCTACGGCTATTATGACGATGGGGAGAGGTTTGTTTTCTTTAGTCAGGCGGTGCTGGCGGCTGTACCTTATTTGGGCGGGGTGGATGTGATCCACTGCCATGACTGGCAGACCGCCGCGATTCCTCTGCTGCTGAACATCTATTACCGGCATTTGCCCGATTACAGCAACCTCCGGACGGTCTTTACCATCCATAACCTCCGTTTCCAAGGCAGATTCAACATCCGCGCGGCACAAGAACTGCTGAATCTCGGTCCCGAGTCCCCCTGCTGGAAGGATTTGGAATATGATGACGGGATCAACCTGATGAAAGCCGCCCTTTTCCACAGCAACTGGGTAACTACGGTCAGTCCCACCTACGCAAGGGAAATCCGTTCCGCTTGGTACGGGGAGGGCCTGGACGCGGTGCTGAATATAATTTCCGATAAGCTTACCGGCGTGTTGAATGGAATTGATATGGATGCCGTGGATCCCTCCAAAGACGAGAGGATTTACCATCCTTACCGGGACGCCTCAGGGAAAGCGGTGAACAAGCTGGCTTTCCAGCGGGAATACGATCTGCCTCAGAAAAAGGACGCGCTGATGATCGGGGTGGTTTCCCGACTGGATGCCCAGAAGGGCTTTGACCTGATCCAACGGGTCATGGAGGAAATTCTCCGGCTGAACGTACAGTTCGTGCTGCTGGGCACCCAATCGGTTTCGCCGGGCGAGCAGCCGATGTATGAATATTTCTTCCGGAATGTGGAGCATCGCTACCGCGATAAAGCCAGGTGTTTTATACAGTTTGATGTGGTTGTTGCCCAGAAGATCTATGCGGCCAGCGATTTGTTCCTGATGCCCAGCGCTTTCGAGCCCTGCGGTCTTTCCCAGATGATGGCCATGCGGTACGGGTCCCTCCCCCTTGTGCGGGAGACCGGCGGTCTTAAGGATACGGTGGTTCCCTACAACCATGTGACCGGAGAAGGCACCGGATTCTCCTTCGCGAATTATAATGCCCATGACATGCTCCATGTGATAGAGGAGGCGGAGAGACTCTTCCGAAACGCTCCGGAGACTTGGAACAGCCTGGTGGAGCAGGCTATGGCCGCGGACTTCAGCTGGAGGAAGTCAGCGCTGGAATACAAAGAAATATACGAAAGAGTAAAGGCCTAAAGAAAAAAGCCCGGCAACACCGGGCTTTTTTCATAAGGAAGCGGCCGTAGCTTTATGGGAGGCCTCGTAAAACGCCGGGCTTCCGGGAAAGAGAATTGATTGCGGCATTGCAGCTGTGCTGCGGCAAAGACAACACCGAGGGCATTTTAAAGAGGCTTTCACTGGGCTGGGTACAAACCGGTCGTCCGATTGACGGAATTTCCCGGATGGAGAAGAACCCGGGAACTTCGCCCGTCCTTGGATGCAGTAACGAAGAGGGTTTTTCGCGGATTTGGTGATCGGTCTGCAAAGATGCGGCGCGGACAGAAAGCAAGCCCCTCCGTAAAGGCGGATTCCCCTGACTGCAAAAACTGCCTGTTTCAACAGGCAGTTTCTTCGTTTACAGCAACCGAATGACCCCGGCCATGGCGCCGCAGTTCCCCCTGTCCCTGCGGTGGGAGAAGAACAAATCCTCCCGGCACGAGGTGCACAGGCCGGAGACTGCGATGTGAGCTGAGGAAATACCGGCAGCGGTCAGCTGATATTTCACCAGCCCCGGCAGGTCGCCGTAAAGCTGCCCCTCCCTGCAAGAGACGAAGGCGCCCCGCTTCCAAAGAGACAGGGGAATGGCCACATCCTCCCGTATCGTAAAGCAGCAGGGACCTATGGTCGGTCCCACGGCGGCCAGCGTTTCACGGGGTTCGGTGCCAAAGCGCACCGCCATTTTTCCCAGGGTGATGCCTACAATGTTTGTTACAGCGCCGCGCCAGCCGGCGTGTACCATGGCGACAGCTTTATGTACCGGATCCAACAGCCAAACCGGCGTACAGTCGGCGAAGGTACGCCAAAGGAGCATATCCGGGATATCAGTGATCCAGGAGTCCCCTTTGGGCGCCTGCTGCCCTTTTTGCGGCAGCAGTCCCGGTTGTGCGGCGTCCGGCTCCAATACGTCAGTCCCGTGTACCTGCCAGGAAAACACTGTCTTCTTCGGGTCGGCGCCCAATGCGCCGCAAAAAGCGCGATAATTTAGATTGACGGTGTCGTCTTCGTCGCCCCGGCTCCAGGAAAGGTTCAGCCCGTCATAGGGGGGGAGGGAATGCCCTCCCTCTCTGGTGGAGAAAGCGGCTTGTACCAGCCCGGTATCCTCCAGAAGGGGGATGGTAAGCCAGGCAATTTCCCCGTTCCGGTGCAGCCGGAACGTGTCACTCATGAAGCAGTTCATTCAGTTCGTTGATCAATGTGTTCAGATCCCGGAACTGGCGGTATACAGAGGCAAACCGAATATAAGCTACCTGATCCAGCTCTTTCAGCCGCGCCATTACAATCTCACCTATTTGCTCAGAGGTAATTTCCTGATCCAGTGAATTATAGACGGCTTTTTCCACCTCGCCGACTATATGATCTATGGCTGACATGGGTATCGGTCGTTTCTCACAAGCCTTGATAAGGCCGTTGCGGATTTTTTGACCGTCAAAAGGCTGGCGCCGACCGTCCTTTTTTATAACCATAATCAGGGGATTGTCAACTTTTTCGTAGGTCGTGAAACGGCGGCCGCAACCGGTGCATTCTCTGCGCCGGCGGATGGCGGTTCCGTCTTCGGTGGGGCGTGAATCCACGACTTTGCTGTCTGTATGATTACAATACATACACCGCATATTGCGCACCTCTCACTGTTTTGTTTCGTTTTCTTATTTTACCATATACACAAAGGGATGTCCACCCGGAAAGCGCTGCGGAAGCATACCGGTTCTCGCTGTGATTTGTAAAAGCCGCCTGCGTATGGTATGCTTATCCGGGGGAAATACCATGGAAAAAGGGCTGGCGTTCCGTAGGATCAAAGGGGTATGGGTGTGCGCCTGCGGAGATTCTCTGTGGGTGCTGAAGGGCGGCGCTTTCCGGCAGAAGATTTACGGTGTCCTCCCGGAAACACTGCCTTTGTCCGATATAACGGAGGATTTATCCCGGCACGGCGTCAAAGTAATATTCTCAGAGGACGTATTGTGGTTGGAACCCCCGGCGGACTGGCCGATGCCCAGGATACAACTGCTGTTGGAGCGGGCGGACACCTGGCTGCGGCAGGCCGGCCGGCCGGCGCGACATGCCTGCATACACTGCGGGAAGCCCGGGCTGCCCCGGATAGAGGAGGGGGAGGCGGTATGGCTCTGCGGGAGCTGTGAAGCGCCTGCGGCGCGCGAGCCGGTGCGAACTTCTTTGCTTTTCCGAATATGGGCGCTTTTCCGGAGCCTTTTCCGGCGCCGTTGAGTTTCCGTTGACAAGTCCTTGGAGATTTCGTACACTGTACACTGACAACACAAATTGATAGGAGGAAGCATGAATCAGGCGGCATTTTTAACAGGCCCCGAGGCCTTCTCCCTGAGGGAAGTCCCCATGCCGGTTTGCGGACCGGAGGATGTGCTGGTCCGGGTGTGCCATGTAGGCGTTTGCGGGTCGGATGTCCATTTTTTCCTCACGGCTGAGTATACAAAGAAAACCGGCAGAGCCGTGCTGCTTGGGCATGAATGCAGCGGAATCGTGGTGAAAACCGGGGAAAGGGTAACCCGCCTCCGTCCCGGGGACGCGGTCGCGTTGGAGCCGGGGATCCCCTGCGGTAAATGCAGCTACTGCCGGGAAGGAAAGTATAACCTCTGCCCGGACGTGGATTTTATGGCGGCATATCCTTTTCATACCGGCGCGCTGCAGCGGTATATCCGGCATCCCGCGGCATGGGCTTTTAAGCTGCCGGAGGGGATGAGCACCCTTGAGGGGGCGATGATCGAACCGTTTGCCGTAGGTATGCATGCAGCCCGCCGGGGAGACCTGTCCCTGGGGAAGACGGCGGTCATATTAGGTGCCGGTTGTATCGGCCTCAGCACGTTGCAGGCCTGCAGGACTCTGGGCGCAGGCAGGATCGTGGCAGCGGATTTATACGACTGCAGGCTGGAAAAGGCGCTGGAGCTGGGCGCGGATGCTGTGGTGAATACCCGGGGCGGCGATGTAGCTGCCTTGTGCGCGGAAGCTCTGGGGGAAGAGGCGGACATTGTGTTTGAAACTGCCGGATCCCCGATTACCGCCGCAGCCATGCCGGCCATTGTCCGTCGGGGCGGCAAAATGGTGATGGTGGGCAATCTTCACGAGCCGGTGTCTTTTGATTTCGCGGTAAGCAACTTTAAGGAAGCCGACGTGATCGGTCTCTTCCGGTACAGGAACTTGTACCCCGCCTGCATCCATGCGGTGAGCTCCGGGATGGCGAATCTCGCCGGCATTGTGACGGACGTCCTGCCCTTTGAACGCGTACAGGAGGCCTTTGAAAGAGCCCATTATCACAAGGAAACGGCGGTAAAGGTATGTATTTCCTTTGATACGACGGACACGGGAGCCGAAAATGCGTTATGAGATATTCGGAGGCAGTCTTCCGGCGCTGCGGGTGAGCCTGGAGGAAGGGGAAAGCGTTTGTACGCAGTCCGGCGGCATGTGCTGGATGAGTGACGGCATTTCCATCGATACCAATATTAAAGGCGGTTTGCTGAAAGGCATCAGCAGGGTTTTCAGCGGAGATAACCTGTTCTTGGCCACTTTTACGGCGGAGAAAGAAAACCAGACATTGATCTGCGCCTCCAAATTCCCCGGGGAGATGCTCTGCCTGCAAATGGAGGAAGGTCGGGAAATTATCATACAGCGGGATGCTTTTCTGTTGGCGCAGCCCGGGGTAAGAGTAGCCACCGAAACGGTAAAGGGAATGGGGCGAAGGTTTTTCGGAAGAGAAGCGATCGCGCTGCAGCGGCTTTCCGGACAGGGGCTGGTTTTTCTGGAGCTGGACGGCAGCACACAGACGGTTGAACTGGCAGAGGGCGAGCGCCTGCTGGCTACCACCGGGAACGTCGCGGCTTACGAAACCGGGGTGCAGTACACTGTGCAGACGGTGCGCGGTTTCCGGAATATGCTTTTCGGTGGGGACGGCCTGAATCTTGCCTGTCTGGAGGGCCCCGGCAAGGTGTGGCTGCAGACCATGACCATGCATGATTTTGCCGGAAAGCTGGCTCCCTTTATGCCGGGAAACGAGGAAAAACAACAACCCTGAAAGGTTGTATGCTTAAGGGATAACGCTGCGGCGTTATCCCTTTTTAATCTGTTTTATTTAGGAACAAGCAACGGTTTTTGTAAAAAAAGTCGAAATAAATGCGGACATTCTCCAGTTCATACCAGGATTTGATGATCACCGGCGGATCATCCAAATCATAGATCCGCGCTCCCCGCATCGAAAGCAGGAAAGGAGAATGCGTAGCCAGTATCAGTTGGCAGCCGCAGTACCGGGTCAGCTCCTCCAACAGTTCTTTCAGCTCCAGCTGCAGTATGGGGGACAGGCTGTTTTCCGGCTCATCCAGGCAGTAGAGAGTATCGCTTTTCAGCTTCTTCCGGAAGTAGGTCAGGGCTGTTTCCCCGTTGCTTTTCAGCCTGGCTTCCGTGCCAACTGTCCTGCGTATGAATTTCCGCCGGGAGACGGACTTGCTTCGGGACAACACCTGCAGCCGGAGCTTTTCATAATCGTCCATACTCTCAAGTTTTACGGTTTCCCCATATTTCAACGCCCGCCATCCGGACCGCGCCTCCTCAATGTTTTCGCTTATCTCTTCATTGTTGGTACGGACGGTCAGCATATAGTCAAACACATCGTCGCTTGTGACGATACGGCTGCCAACAGGAATACGCAGGGGGCGGCCCTCCTCGTCATAGCCTGTCTCATAACTGCAGGCTGCGGTATAACTGTCAAACAGTTCCGAAGAATTAAAAGGAGAGATCCGGTCAAGCTGCAGTCGACGGGCAATCAGGTTCAGCAGGGTGCTCTTTCCCGAGCCGTTGCCCCCGTAAAGGATCGTGATGCGGTCAAAATTGATTTCCGTCAGCCCCTTATCCGGAAAGACAGAGCAGGGGTAGGAGTTATCGATGTAAGGCAGCGGACCTCCGTTATAAGCCATCCTTGCTTTCACAAGCGCCGCTTCCCGTTCCGCGTCGGGAAGAACAAATCGCTCCAGATACATGGCAGCCTCCTTGTTTTTATGCAGCCATTATAGGGTGCATCGCAGGAAATAGCAACCTGCGGACAGAACGGAGCAGACAAAGGAGGCATGCGTTTCGGAGGGATATCAGTGCCGGTAGCGGATATAGGGACAAAGCAAACCGAGAGGAGAACTGCCTCTCGGTTTGCTCGTTGTGATCGTCCGGGTCAGCCTGCCGGGGTTTGATTCACCATTTCCAGCAAATCCGCCCACAGCGGGTGAGTGGGATCCAGTATCAGCGTGGTACCCTCCGTCAGCGCGGATTTCAGTGCCTGAAGGCTGCGCCAATAGCCGTAAAACTCGGGATCCACGCTGTAAGCATCACTGTATATGGTTAACGCTTCGGCGTCCGCCTGCCCCCGGATATCAGCGGCGAGTTCGATGGCATCGGCCGTGAGAATGCGCGCCTGCAGGTCGGCGTCCGCTACCTGCATACGGTATTGCTCTTCACCCTCGGAGCGGAGCTGCTGCGCCACTTTTGCCCGGTTGGCAACCATCCTGTCATAGGTGGACTGGAGGTTGGCCGGGGGAAGGCTGGTGCGGTGGAGTTGAATATCGGAGACCTCAATGCCGCCGGCGCAAACGGTTTCGTTTATAGCCCCCAATGCCTGCTCCAGATGGGCATTCAGCACATCCTTATTGGAAATAAAATCGGTGGCAGGCAGTTTATTGATGTTCTGTATCACCGCCGGGCAAATCACGTTATCCAGATATTGGGAAGCATTGTTCTGGGTACGGTGGGTGATGGCAAAAAGCGCCGGGTTAGCTACCTTCCATTGGGCAAAGATGGTGATATTATACTGTTTCTTGTCCGCGGTGTTTACCAATTCTGTGCCGGAGGTATAAGTAAACAGCCAGGAAGGGTACTTTTCTACCGTCTCTATAAAGGGGATCTTAAAGTAAAGACCGGAGTCCTTGGCCACATCCACATTTTTCAGGCCGGAGGAGACAGTGTTCATAAGCTCGGGGTGCCGTTCCAGAAAATCGTTATCATAATTTACGATGATACGCTTGATCACGCCCAATCGGTAGATCACCGCCTGCTCGGCCTCCCCCACGGTATAGATGGAACTGCCGACAAGGATCAGCGCCAGCACCAGAATGACCCCGGTAAGTACCAGCCTCCAAATGCGTTTTGTCCGGTTGCGGGCGGGTTCGGTACGAATGGTGTATCCTTTTTCATCCATTTCCGTCTCCTCCTTCGGCGGCTGTTTCCCCGGTCAGGGGCAGCAGCTGCAGCATTTCACCGCCGTCTGCCGAGATGATAAACTTCGCATCGGCGTTGCCGAGTATGGCCTCAAGCGCCTCGATTTTCAATCGCCGACGGGTGATCCCGGGAGACAGCAGATACTTGGCGTATATCTGATTGAATACCGAAACCTCGGCTTGCGCCCAGGCTACGGTTTCCGCTTTATAGGCTTCTGCCTCCTGCACCATGTTGTAGGCTTCCGCCCGCGCCGCGGGGACGATCTGGTTGGCATACTTCTCTGCCTCGTCCAGCTTTTGTGTTTTTTCGTTTAAAGCGTTGTTCACATCCTCATAAGCGGCGGACACTTCATCCGGAACTGTTATGTTCTGTATCAGAACTTCTCTGACTTCCAGCCCGACCTCATAGTGGTCGCAAAGCCTGGAGAAATCCGGCAGCACCTGCGTTTCAATGTCCTGTTTGTTCAGCAGCGCGTCGTCCAGCGTTCGGTTCTGGATGTTCCGGCGCAGTACGGTCTCAAAGGCGCGATGAATAGTGCCTAGAGGGTCATCCACATTGTACAGGTAGCTGGCCACATCCTTGACCACCACCTGATAAACCGCCTCTACCCGGACGATATTGCCGTCTCCCGTAATCATGATGGCTTCCTCGGGCACATCGGTATATTCGCTGCTGGCGGAGGTAGTTCCGACCAGTGTCGTGCGAAAACCGTATTCCTTTGTGACGATCTCCGTGGTGCTTGCGGAAGCTACCGACTGTACGAAAGGGATCCTCCAGTACAAGCCGGGCGCTTTTATCTGTGTTATTTCCCCAAAGGTCAGCACAAGCCCCTCGCAGCCTTCGTCGATCCTGTAGAAACCGCCACCAAGGATACCGAGCACCAGCAGGGCGGCAATCCCCCAAAGTATCCATTTTATCTTTGTTTTCAACAGCGCACCTCCTCTGCTTATCATACAGGAAAAATGCGCGTTTTACAATCACCTCTTACACAGGCGGGGAGGATATCCGCCCGCTGGAATATGAAGAAGCCCTCCCGTCAGGGAGGGCGGTGCATCAGATGGCGATCCCCTCAAATTGACTGTTATAAAGCATGGCGTAAAAGCCGCCTCGCTTCAGCAGCTGGTCATGGGTGCCGGATTCCACGATTTTTCCTTCCCTCATGACCAGGATGTTATCCGCTTCCCGAACGGTGGACAGGCGGTGGGCTACAATGAAGCTGGTACGTCCTTGCGTCATTACGGAGAAGGCTTCTTGGATCCGCAGCTCGGTCCGGGTGTCGATGGAAGACGTGGCCTCGTCCAGTATCAGCAGGGGGGGCAGGCAAAGCATGACCCGGGCGATGCACAGCAGCTGCTTCTGCCCCTGACTGAGGCCGGCGCCGTCCTCTCCGATCAGGGTATCGTAGCCCTCGGGCAGGCGGCGTATGAAACCGTGGGCGTGGGCTGCCCTGGCAGCGGCCTCCACTTCCTCCCGGGTGGACTGCGGCCGGCCGTAAGCAATGTTCTCCGCGATGGATCCGGCCATCAGCCAGGTTTCTTGCAGCACCATGCCGTAGCTCCGGCGGAGACTGTGCCGGGTAAGGTCGGCAATATTCACATCAGAGACACGGATTTCGCCCTTATTCACATCATAGAAGCGCATGAGCAGATTGATCAAGGTGGTTTTTCCGCAGCCGGTCGGGCCGACGATGGCCACCTTGCTGCCGGGCGCAGCGTTGAGGGAGAAATTCTCGATCAAGGGTTTATTCGGGTCATAGCTGAAGAACACTTCTTTCAGTTCCACCTGCCCCGTGATTTCCTCCGCGGCAAGCACCCGGGCATCGGGCGCGTCCGCGATTTCCTCCGGCTGATCCATCAAGTCGAATATCCGGGCGGCACAGGCCAGGGCATTCTGCATTTCGGCAACTACGCCGGAGATTTCGTTAAAGGGTTTTGTGTACTGGTTGGCATAAGTCAAAAAACAACTGAGGGACCCTACCGTGATCCCTCCGGCCACCGCAGCCAGGGATCCCGCCAGTCCCACCCCCGCATACACCACACCGTTGACAAAGCGGGTCACGGGATTGGAAATACTGGAGTAAAAGACGGCTCTCAATGTGGTACGGCAGAGAGGATTGTTCAGCGCATCAAAATCCCTGAGGTTTTCCTTTTCCCGGCTGAAGGCTTGCACAACCTGCGTCCCCTCCACCCGTTCGTTGATGAATGCCGTTTGCTCCCCCCGGAGACGGCTCTGCTCATTGAAGTAAGTGTAGCTTTTTTTCGCCACAAAGGTCGCCGCGAGCAGACTCAGGGGAGTCACGCACAGCACCACAAGGGCAACGGGCACATTGACCGACAGCATAAAGCCCATTGTGCCTCCGATGGTGAGCAATCCGGTGAAAAACTGCGTAAATCCTACAAGCAGACCGTCCGTGAACAGATCCACATCGGAAATTACTCGGCTTACCAGGTCGCCTGCGGGGTGCCGATCCAAATAGGACAGAGGCAGTCTTTGGATTTTCCGCAAAGCAGCGTTCCTCATGGAGCGGCTGATCGTGTAGACCATACGGTTATTGGAGACACCCAGTACCCACTGGCCCATAGAAGCCAACGCGGCGAAAAGGAGTATGCCGATCAGGCTCTGCCGTATCCCGGGAAAGCTCACTTGTCCCGCGCCCAGCATATCGTCGATCACGCGGCTGGTAAGAATAGGGATATACAGCTGCCCCAGCACGGATATTACCGCGGCGATAAGGCTCAGCGCCAGCAGAAGGCTGTAAGGCCGCACCAGCCTGAGCACCCGGAAAAAGAGCTTTCGCCGCGCTGTTTTATCCGTAACGGTTTCCCTCATGCCCGCGCCTCCCTGTCAAACTGGCTTTCGTAAATCTCCCGGTATACCGGGCAGGTCTCCAGTAATACCCGGTGAGGCGCGTCCCCCACCAACCTGCCTTCGTCAAGCACCAGTATATGGTCGGCGTGGCGGAGGCTGTTTGCCCGTTGGCTGACAATAAACACCGTCACATCCTCGGGAAGGGAGGACAGGGCTTTCCGCAGGGCGGAGTCGGTGGCATAGTCGAGCGCGCTGGAGGCATCGTCCAGTATCAATATACTGGGTTGTCCGGCCAATGTTCTGGCAATGGACAGCCGTTGTTTCTGTCCGCCGGAAAAATTCCGTCCCCCCTGTTCCACGGGGGCATCCAATCCCCCTTTGCTCCGGGCTATTTCTTCTGCCTGCGCCAGTCTCAGCGCCTGCCACAACGCCTCATCGGAGGCATCGTCTGCTCCCCACTGCAGATTGCTCCGAAGGGTGCCGGAGAACAGCCTTGCCTTCTGCAGCACCGTGCCCACGCACCGGCGCAGGGAGTGTTTCCCGTATTCCCTCACATCCTTTCCGAATACCCGCACTGTGCCGGAGGTAGCGTCATAATATCGAGGAATGAGGTTTACCAGGCTGCTTTTCCCCGAACCCGTACCGCCGATGACCCCCAGGGTTTCTCCCCGCAGGGCGGTAAAAGAGATATCCGTGAGGCTTTCCGCCGATCCCGGGTTGTAGGAAAGGCTCACATGGTCGAAGACCACGGCCTCCGGGTGTCCGGGGTTCGGCACGGCTTCGCCGTATTGCATTTTGGGCGCAGTGCCGAGCAGGACATTGATCCGTTCCGCGCAGGCCGCGGCCCGCGCGATTTGTATAATCAGGTTCGCCAGCTTGACCAGCTCAACCAGTATCTGCCCCATATAGTTCACCAGCGCTACCACGTCGCCCATTGCGATAATTCCGTTATCCACTTCAAAAGCGCCGACGTAAAGTATAGCGACCAAAGCGAGGTTGACAATGGCGTAGGTCAGGGGATTCAACAATGCGGAAAGACCGCCTGCCCCCAGTTTTTCCGCCGTGAGTTCCGCGTTCGCCGCTTCAAACCTTTGGGTTTCCTCTTTTTCCCGGCCGAAGGCACGGACGACCCGGACACCTGTAAGGTTTTCCCGGGTGATCCCGGTGAGACGGTCCAGCCATTTCTGTACGCGGGTATACATCGGAAGGGATTTCAGCATAATGCCGAACACGATTAATGCCAGTACCGGCAGTGTTGCCGCGGCAACCAGTCCGCCGCGTAGGTTGACCGTAAAGGCCATGATCACGGCTCCGAACACCACAAAGGGGGAGCGGAGGAAGAGGCGGAGGAACAGGTTCAGCCCGTTCTGTACCTGGTTGAGGTCGCTGGTCATACGGTTGATCAGCGTGCTGCCGCCAAAGGCATCGGTTTGCGGCAGATCCAATGTCTGCGCTTTATCGAATAACTGCCGGCGCACGTCAGAGCAGGATACCACAGCGGCGCGGGCGGAAAAATATTGCGCCGTAATGCTGCAGGCCAGCCCCACAAACCCCAGCAGAACGATGAGCCCGCACTTCCGCAGGATATAGAGGGTATCTCCCTCGGCAATGCCGATATTGATGATATCTGCCATGATCAGCGGGATAAGAAGGTCGAAAAGCGCCTCAAGCATTTTGAACAGGGGTGCGAGGATGCTCTCTTTTTTATAATGCCGCAGATAGGATAATAGCTGTCCCATTGATACCTCCAAAAAGGCTCCCCCTGCATTCTACCTTAAAAATCCGTATAGTCAACCCGCGGAATGTCTTCAGCGGTCACTCCGGCCTTTGCCGGCCGTTTTACCCGGCATCGCCGTTCGCCCCGGTCCGGAGGCATGGGCACAGTATTTGGCGAACGTCCCCTCAATCCTTTTTCTTGCCTGATGAGACCGGATTGTGCTACAATCAATAGAAAATATCCGGCATAGGATGGGCTCAATGGGAATAATCACCGCGATTACAGACATAAAGGGGAAGAAAAACCGGCGCGGCCTGGAGATTGACGGGCAGCCGGCCGGCTCCCTTCACCGGGTTACCGTGGCAGAATACGGTCTTCGCGTGGGAATGGAGCTATCCATCGGGGAACTCGGGGAAATTCGCTTGGGGGTCGAGCTGAGGCTGGCAAAGGACGCGGGGCTCTATTATCTTGGCCGCAAGGCCAGAAGCCGCAGGGAGCTGGAGCGGTATCTGACCGGGAAGGGTTACGACCCGGTCACAGCCGCCGCGGCCTGTGACGCCATCGGTGAATACGGATACCTGGATGACGCCGCCCTATCCCGAGACATTGTGCGGGGTGCCGCCGCCCGGGGGCTTGGCCGGAGGGGCGCCGCGGAAAAACTTCGTCTCCGGGGGGTATCCCGGGAGAATGCCGAAGCCGGGCTCAGCGAATATTTGCCGGAAGAGGAAGCGGACGCCTGCGCCCGGACTGCCGAATCGCTATGGCGCCGAAACCGGCGGGAGGAACCCGGGAAACGGCGGGAAAAAACCGCGCAGGCGCTGTTCAGGCGGGGATTTACCTGGGATAATATCGAACCTGTGATTCGCCGTCTGGAGGAGGAAACGGAGGAGGAATAACCCGAACAGACGGCGCCGTCCGCGGCATACGGCGGTTCTTCCGGCATGCCGCGCTGAGAGCGGGCTGTCAAACGCCGTTCCGCCGGCTGGCATGCTTTTCTTCTGTTTACAGCGGACATGCTGATTGACCTAATGCGGGGAGATGGGCCCGGGCATGGGCCACGGTATTGTTCGGGGCGGCCGCCATAAATCGCCTTTAGTTCCGCGTCCGCATGATGGAGAAAGGCTTGACCAAGGTTGACCTTGCCGAGAGCGCTTCGAAGACCATCTGGCGCAGGCTTCGTGACCCGGAGGTCATCACCGTCGCGGAGATAAGGAAGTTCGCGGAGCTTCGCGACCTGTCATAAAAAGACCTCACCGGCATTTTTCTTCCCCTGTCGGACCCGTGGCCGGGGGGAATTGCAGTCCCATCTGCTGCACAACATGTGGCCCGATCCTCCCCGCCGGATCCGTTTGCATCCGTCTTAAACCATGGCGAAGCACTCCCCATTTTATATCGGCTTATCACCTATATTCCCATTTACTTCAATTAAAAGCAAAACCCCCGGGAAAATACATCTCCCGGGGTCGTTTAATTTTTTTGGATTACAGTCTGCCGTACCGCATGCGGATAGAACCGGTGTGGCTTTCCCCGCCCCGCAGGGTCATCATATGAGCGGTTTCGGTGTAACCGGCCGCCGCGCGGTTGATGAAGTCGGTAGAGCAGGTCTGGTTCTCCAGACAGAATACCGGCATATCAGGGGTGTATACCACCATGTGCGTAAAGTCATCGGTAGCGTTGAGGGAAATCGTCCTCCCCAGTTTATTCCACCGGATGACCGCGGTTTTTCCGCTGTCCATACCGAAATAGACGTCGTCGATATTGTTAGCGGTGCAGACGGACACCGGGACGGGCTGCCGCAGATCCCATTTTGTACTGTCGACGGGGATCACTTCGCCCGTGGGGTAGTGCTCCGGGCTGGAAACATGGACCTTGGGCGCCGGCACCTGCAGCGTTACATCCTCTTTCTCCCCCAGTACGCTGAAATAGGGGTGGATCGCAAAGCCGAAGGGCATTTCCTCCTCCCCCAGGTTGTCCACCCGATAGACTAGTTCCGGCCCATCCTCATACAGCGTGTAAGTCAGTGTCAGCCTGCAGGGCCAGGGGTAACTTTCCAGCGCCTCCCCCTCGGTGATGGAGACGGACAGTACCGCCCAGGCCGTGCCTTCTTCGGCGCCCATGCCTTCCAGCGCAAAGGGAGCATAACCGACCAGGCCGTGGAGAACGTGGGGCTTGCCGTGAAGCCGCTGGTGTACGATGCGGCCCTTGAACTGATAGGCGGCGTTCCAAACCCGGTTGGGTGTGGGGAACAGCACCGGTGAGCCCGGCACCCAGGAACGCCCTTCCCGAACCACGGGTTCGGGCATCATGTTGACGCCCTCCGCCTCCCAGCGGTACATATTGGCTCCCATGTCCTGTAAAATAGAAATGGACTGGCTGCCTGCCGTCAATTTCACGACGGTATGTTCTCCGTCCTTTATAAGTTCCGCGCGAAATGCCATGAAAAAACCTCCTCCGTTATATGCGTACTAAAGAATTTCGCCCCGCCGCCGTCTTTTCCTGCCTGCCTCCGGATATTGCCAAAACTCGAAAATACCGTTGACAAGGAGCTTCTCCTCGGCTATAATAGCAAAGGTTCGATTGCCCGGTTTGCACGCTACGGAGTGTGCAGCTGCCGACTGGCATTCACCGATACTTGACATGGAGGTGAGAAAATGAAAGAGGGTATCCATCCCAAGTACGGGAAATGTGTCGTGCGCTGCGCCTGCGGCGAGACCTTTGAGACGGGGTCCATCCAGTCCGAGATTCGCGTCGACATCTGCTCGAAGTGCCATCCTTTTTTTACCGGTCGTCAGAAGCTGGTAGATACCGGTGGTCGTGTGGATCGTTTCAAGAAGCGTTACGGTCTGTAGAAACACGATGCGCAGAACAGGGCTTTGTCCTGTTCTGTTTTCTTATAAGAAAGAGGTGCGGATGGAAAAGCAGATTATTGGCGGTCAGGCTGTAATGGAGGGAGTTATGATGCGTTCGCCCCAGGGGATGGCTGTCGTCGTTCGCAAGGGGAAGGATCTGGCGCTGCGGAGGATGACCTCCGCCACGGCGACCGGGTGGAAGGCGCGGCCCTTTATACGGGGTATCGTGAATTTAATCGCCATGCTCAAGCTTTCCTCCGAGACCCTGAACGCCTCTCTGGAGATGATGGGGGTGGAGGAGGAGCCGGGTAAGTTCGAAAAGTGGCTTTCCGGCAAGATGGGGAAATCCGCCAATGATATCGTTATGGCGGCGGCGACGGTGCTGGGTATAGGCATGGCGGTCGTGCTGTTTTTTCTTTTGCCCGGTTTGTTGGGCGGCCTGTTCCAGAGGTGGATCAGCAGTCCCGTGCTGATCGGCCTGATCGAGGGCGGGTTCCGTCTGCTGATTTTTACAGGGTATATGCTGGCGGTAGGTACGATGAAGGATATGAAGCGCTTCTTCGGATACCATGGCGCGGAGCACAGGGTCGTGAACTGCTATGAGGCGGATCTGCCGCTGACGGTGGAAAACGCCCGCAGGCAGCGGAACGCAAATCCCCGGTGCGGCACAAGTTTTCTGCTGCTGGTGATGATCGTAAGTATCCTTATTTTCTCCCTTGTGACCTGGCCGGGGCAGACCGCCTGGATGCGGCTGCTGCTGCGGCTGGCGCTGCTGCCTGCGGTGACCTCCGTTTCCTATGAGGCGCTCTTTTTCCTTGCCAAATATGAGAACGGTCTGATCCGGGCGCTTCGCGCTCCCGGCATGGTCCTGCAGCGGCTGACTACCCGGGATCCGGACGACGGCATGCTGGAGGTCGCGCTCGCGGCTTTTGTGGCGGTGCTCCGGCCGGAGGAACGGGCGGTGAGAGTGCCCGCGGATTACCGGTTGCCGGACGAGCCGTCTCCGGAGCCGGAAGAAACCGTCTCCGTATCTCCTGAGAACGGCGCGGCGGAAAAGGAGAAGGAAACATCCGCGCCGGAAGGCGCCGGCGCCGATGGATCGGGGAAGGCGGAGGAGCGCCGGGAGCCTGCCGGAGAGGCTGTCCGCTCTTGACAGCGGCGGCGCTGAGGCGGGAGTTGGAGCGCCTGTTTCATGAGGGCGGTTTGCCGGAACCGGAAGCGGATGCCAAGTGGCTGGTACTCGGGGTATTGGGCTGGAGCGCCACGGATTGGCTGCTGCGCCGGGAGGAAGCCCTGTCTGCCGAGACGGTGATCCGGCTGCGGACGCTGGCGGCCCGCCGTCTGACCCGGGAGCCCCTGCAATGGCTGCTGGGAGAGTGGGAGTTCATGGGGCTGCCTTTTCGGACGGACCGGCGGGGGCTGGTGCCCCGGAATGATACCGAGTTGGTAGTGCGGGCGGCGTTGGAGGCCTTTCCCCGGGGAACGTCGGTGCTGGATTGGGGCTGCGGCAGCGGCTGCATCGGCCTTTCACTGGCGAAACTGGGGGATTTTCGGGTGACTTTGGCGGATATTTCGGAAAGCGCTCTGGCGCTGGCGGAGGAAAACCGTCAGGCGCTGGGGGTGTCCGCCCGGCTTTGCCGGTGGGACATGGCAGCCCCCGCCGGGGAAGTGTTTGACTGCGTTATTTCCAATCCCCCCTATATTCCCCGGGGGGAACTTTCAAGTCTTTCTCCCGAGGTTCGGAAGGAGCCTCTTTCCGCTCTTGACGGCGGGAAAGACGGATTGGATTTTTTTCGGTTGCTGGCGGCGCGGACGGGGGATACCCTTGCTCCCGGCGGCTGGCTGGCTTTGGAAATGGGGCGCGGGCAGTTTGACCGGGTGGCGGAGTTGTTTCGCTTTCCTCTGCGGCCCATCCCCTCCCTGGAGGGTTGGCCCATCGGCGCCATCGGCCGAAAACCCATGGAATAGGAGAGAATATGGTTCTGTTAGACCGTTTTAAGGATATGGAAGCCCGCTTTGAGGAGTTGAATGCCTGGCTCAGCCAGCCGGACGCCATGAGCGACGCCGGCAGGTGGAGGGAGCGCATGCGGGAGCATGCCGATCTGTCAGTCAAGGTGGAGGCATACCGGGCATATAACGCCGCGCAGAAAGAACTGGAAGAGCTGGAGGAAGCTGGTCGATCAGGGGACGCGGAACTGGAGGAACTGGCCGGCGAGGAACTGCCCGCGGCCCGGGAGGCACAGAAGCGGAGGCTGGAAGCGCTGCGGCTGATGCTGGTACCGGAGGACCCTAATGACAGAAAGAACGTTATCCTGGAGATTCGCGCCGGTACCGGCGGGGAGGAAGCTGCCCTGTTTGCGGGGGAATTACTGAGGATGTACCAGTATTATGCCCAGCAAAAGGGCTGGAGCATGGAGATTACCGATGGGAATGAGACCGAACTGGGGGGTATAAAAACGTGTACCTGCCTGATTTCCGGTACGGACGTGTATTCCCATCTGAAGTTTGAGAGCGGCGCCCATCGGGTGCAACGGGTACCCGCCACGGAATCAGGCGGCCGTATCCACACCTCCGCCGCCACGGTAGCGGTACTGCCGGAAGCCGAGGAGGTGGAGGTCTCCATTAACCCGGGGGACTTAAGGGTGGACACCTACCGTTCCACCGGCGCCGGCGGCCAGCATATCAACAAGACCGAATCCGCCATACGGCTGACACATCTGCCCACCGGCCTTGTGGTGGAATGCCAGGAAGAACGGAGTCAAATCAAAAACCGGGAGAAAGCCATGCGGGTGCTGCGGTCCCGGTTGTATGATTATTTCCAGTCTCAGGCGGACGCTGAGTATGCCGCCAACCGCCGCACACAGGTAGGCAGCGGCGACCGGTCGGAGAAAATACGTACCTATAATTACCCGCAGGAACGGGTGACCGATCACCGCATCGGTTTGACGCTGTATAAGCTTGAGTCATTTATGGCGGGCGATATGGATGAAATGATCGAAGCTCTGCGGCTGGACGAGCGCGCCCGGAAGTTGGAGGAGGAGGGCTTCTGATGAATATCCAGATTTACGGGAAGAAGAAATCCTTTGATACCCAGAAGGCGGAGCGGTATTTTAAAGAGCGCCGGGTGAAATACCAGTATATTGACCTGACGAGATTCGGGTTGGCGCCCCGGGTGTTTGAGATGTTTCGCCGTAAGCTGGGACTGACCGCCATGGTGGATACCCGGGCGAAGGAATATGAGACGATGTATATTGCCTATCAGCGTACAGAGGACGCCGTCGCGGAAAAGCTGCAGAGCTGTAATCAGCTGTATGCCGCGCCTTTTGTGCGGAACGGAAACGAGGTCACGGTAGGGTACTGCCCGGAAATATGGGACAAATGGGAGTAATCCGCGGTTTCTTTACGGAATAGAAGCCCGGAAGATATTTAATGCTCCTGTAAGGGGAGGGAAAGTCATGTACGGTTATTGGGGGGATTATACCCTGCTTTTATTGCTTCCCGGGCTGCTGCTCGGGTTGATTGCCAGGATGGCGGTCTCCGCGCAGACCAAGAAATACGCGAAGGTCGCCTCCCGGCGGGGTTGGACGGGGCGGCAGCTGGCAGAGCGCGCGCTGGCGGATCACGGACTATCCGTCCGGGTGAAACAGGTATCCGGCCGGTTGACCGACCATTATGACCCTCGGGACGAAAGCCTGGGACTCAGTCAAACTGTTTATGACGCCTCCAGCATCACCGCTCTGGGTATTGCCGCCCATGAGGTGGGTCATGCCCTCCAGTACCGGGACGGCTATTTTCCGGTGAAGATACGGGCGGCGTTGGTACCGGTGGCGAATTTCGGTTCCTATGCCGCCTATCCCATACTGCTGCTTGGACTGTTTTTAAACCGGGGCTGGCTGTTGGATATCGGCATTGCCCTGTACGGCATAGCCGCGCTGTTTTACCTTGTGACGTTGCCGGTGGAACTCAATGCCTCCCGCCGGGGGATGGAACTGCTGGAAAGCGGGGAGTATCTGGAGCGGGACGAATTGCCCGGGGCGCGGAAGGTGCTGACCGCCGCCGCCTGGACCTATGTGGCCGCGCTGGTCAGCGCGGCTCTCCAACTGCTGAGGTTGGTGCTGCTGTTCGGGAGACGGCGGAGGGATTGAGGGGATCCCGCCGGCGGGACGAAGATTTCCGGATCGGAGACCCGGGGTGTTTTTCCGCATACCTCCGGGTTTCAAAAAATATTCATAAAACGAATTATGCCGGGCAAGAGCAAATTACGGATATTAGGCGTCCTGTATTACACCCTTAGAATATGCAATACAGTAATCCGGCAGGACGCTTTTGTAAAAAGCATGGGGCCTGCCGGGGGAAGAACTATAGGCTCTGACCTTTCCCTGACAAAGTGACGGGCCGACGGCCGCGGATCATCCGGCGCTGCGGGCCGCGTCCGGCCCGGATGAAATCGCGCAGTATTCTGCGTATGAATGAGGTTCGTGTATGAGGAAATTTATTTTTGCGTTGTCGGCGGCCGTCTGCGTGCTGTGCGCGGGCTGCGGTGGTCTGGGCGGCACGATGACGGCGGATTTTTCCTTAGGCAGTTCCGAGGATTTTATTCTCTCTGAAGGCAGGCCTGATGCCGGGACGTACGGTTGCGACTGGGAAAAATCCGCCGTGTCCTTTGGAGAGGAGGGGATGGCTGTCACGCTGTCCCGCGCGGGGGACGTATTTACATCCGGCGCCTGCCGCAGCCGCCGTTCTTACGGCTACGGAGCGTACACCGTACTGATGAAGCCCGTGAAAAATCCCGGCGTTTGGACCGTGTTTGCGAACGGTACCGACTTGCGGGAAAAGGATTCGCGGGACGAGATACGGCTGGAATTCCCGGGCAGCGATACTACAAAGATACGATTCCATTGTATAAGCAATGGAGAAATCGTCTGCGATGCTCTGTATGATTTAGGTTTTGACGCCTCGGAAAAAGCACATTCCTACGGTTTTATATGGATGCTGGACGGCGTTGCCTGGCAGGTGGACGGGGAAACGGTGCACACCATAACCGAGAACCTGCCGGTCACTCCGGGTCGTATGATGATGAGCCTGTGGAACAGTACAGATTCCGAGGACGGGTCGGGCGCTTATGACGGCGCCGCGCCGCTGACGGCATTTTTTCGCAGTGTGCGCTATATCGAACCCTGATTGCCGGAACGGGAGGCGTCCGGCGGGTTTCTTCCGACCTTCCCCGGTGAAAAAGCTTCAGCGCTGCAAACAAAAAAACCGCCCGCGGTGGCGGTTTTATTTATCCTTTGATCCAGAGTAGCAGCCACCGTCCCAACCCGAAGGAAAGCGCGTTGCATACCAGAGACAGCGCGACGCTTCGATGGCGGGACAGCCTTCCGATTTCAAAAAATATCCAGGCCTCAAATACGGCGGCGCCGATTTCCAACGCTGCCAGCAGAGGGTAGTATACTCCGGCGCCCGCCAGCTTTACGCCTGCCCAGAGAGATAAGTTGACCGCGGGATTGGTAACCAGATTTCCCAGGCAGTTCAGCCCCGTCAGCCGAGGCGAACGGGTCAGCAACAAAACCGCCAACCCCTCCGCCGCCAGTGTAAGGGCTAAACACAGAAAAAGGGAGACGATCACTTCCCGGTGTTTTTTCTTTTGCGGGAACGGACAGCCAGCACGATGATCAGGGAAACGGCGCCGCCAATGACCAGAAAAGCGGCAAGTATGCCTACGATCCATCCCAACAGGTCAACCGTCGTTTCACGGAAAACTTCAATGGGTTCAGCAACATCCAGAACAAGGGGCGGCAGGTTGCACATGGTCTTTACCTCCTACAGAGTACAGTATACAGGCTGCCGAAAGCAGCGTGGACAGCAGCATAAGCCAGGGGAGAAAGGGAATTTCCGCAAAAAAGTAGGGAAGATTGCCAAGAAGCAGCGCTAACGTCGATAACCCGAAAGCAAAGCCGGGGTACTCCGGCATTGCGGATGCCAGGGCGCACAGTGTGATCGCCATCGTCATGTTGAACAGGAAAAGGCCCGCGCCGCAGAACAACGGGCTGACGTTGCCGAAAGCCAGCAAAGGCGCGGCAGCCAAAAGGGACAATACCCCCGTTCGCCGCCCTCCCCAGCGGTCTGCTGCGAAGCCTCCGGCGGCTTTTCCCAGGCAGGCGCAGACCGCCGGCAGCAACGAAAGCCAGGGTCCGGTTTTCCAGGGCATCGAAAGCAGGGACCCCCCAAATGAACGGAGCGCCACCGAAAGAAAGCATAGCCCTGCCACCAAAGCCACAGGCCGGGCGGCGGCGGTGCGGAAGGCGGCGGCGGGGAGAGGACTTTGGACGCGGCACAGCCGGAGCGCCGGGATACAGGCCGCCGCTAACAGGGCCGCGCCCCACAGAGGGAAACCCAGTTTCCCTGCAAGGATACCTAACGCCACTCCCGGCGCGCCCGAGGAAACAAACACTCCCGCCGGCCATTGTCTGCCGGCGGACAAGCGCAGGGTCTCCCTGCCTCCGCCGACATGAAAGCAGGCGTTTCCCAGGGCGCAAACCGGCATTCCCGCCCAGGGCAGTCCTCCCATCAGCAGACCGGCGGCGGTAAGAAGGCATCCAATGCCGCTCAGCGGCAGCCGCGGCATCCTATCCTGCAAAAAACCCAAAAGAGGCTGCAAACCAAAGGCCAGTACATTATACAGCAGAAATCCCGGGGCCGCGGCAGCGGGACCCTCCCGAACCATCCAGGTATACAGCAGCGTAAAACAGCAGAAGTCAACCACTGCGTGCGAGAAGGTGTTTGCAGCCAGCAGGAGACAGGGGGAGTCCTTTCTCTTCATAATGATGATACCTCCGAATTTGCGCATATGGTAGCATATTGCGGAAGAAAATGTCAATGCCGGAAAGAACATGAAAACCCCCCTGCTTTCCTGCGAAAACAGGGGGAAGGTGTTGCTCAGGTGGCGGAATCGACTTGCTTTGACGGATTCACAGGAGGAAGGGGGGCGGGCACGATTCTCTTTCGGATGATAATGGGATCCTTCCCCTCCGCGATACATTCCCTTGTGACGATGACCCGCTCCACATCATTTTGGGATGGGATATCGTACATCAGGTCCAGCATCGTGCCTTCCAGTACGGCTTTCAGGCCCCGGGCGCCGGTCTTCCGCTCCAACGCCTTTCGGGCCACCTCCAACAGTGCGTCCGCTTTGAACTCCAAAGAGACGCCATCCATGCTGAACATAAACTGATATTGTTTCACAAGCGCGTTTTTGGGCTCGGTGAGGATATGCACAAGCGCGTCCTCATCGAGGCCGTGAAGGGTAACCAGTACGGGGACCCGGCCGACGAATTCCGGTATCAAACCGTATTTCAACAAATCTTCCGGGAGAATATGGGTGAGGATCTCACCGATGTCCTTTTCCTTTTGGCTTACTACCTCCGCCCCAAAGCCCATTGTCTTGTGTCCGGTGCGGTTTTCAATGATTTTTTCGATGCCGTTGAAAGCGCCCCCGCAGATGAACAGTATATTTGTGGTGTCAATCTGAATGAACTCCTGTTGGGGATGCTTTCTTCCGCCCTGAGGAGGAACGCTGGCAACGGTACTCTCGAGGATCTTCAGCAACGCCTGCTGCACACCCTCTCCGGATACGTCCCGGGTAATGGAGGGATTTTCGGATTTCCGGGCAATTTTATCTACCTCGTCGATATAAACAATGCCCCTCTGCGCTTTTTCCACATCATAATCGGCAGCCTGGATCAGTTTCAGAAGAATATTCTCCACATCTTCTCCCACGTAACCGGCCTCCGTAAGCGAGGTGGCATCGGCAATGGCAAAGGGAACATTCAAAATTTTAGCAAGGGTCTCGGCCAACGCGGTTTTTCCGCAGCCGGTGGGTCCCAGCATCAGTATGTTGCTTTTTTGCAGCTCTACATCGGCATCCTTTGTGTTGTAGTTGATTCTTTTGTAGTGGTTATAGACCGCAACCGAAAGGGTGCGCTTGGCGGATTCCTGACCGATAATATACTGATCCAGCTGCTCTTTGATCTCCGCGGGTTTCATAACCTCGAAATCTTCGGATTCGGCAGCGGGCTCTCTGGCGTACTCCTCGTCAATGATTTCCTGACAAAGCTCTACGCACTCGTCGCAAATGAAGACCCCCGGGCCGGCGACAATACGCCGCACCAGATCCTGGCTCTTTCCGCAAAAGGAACACTTGATATTGATTTTGCTATCGTCTTTGGGCATGTTTACCTCTTGGTTAATACTTCGTCTATCAGGCCGTAGGATTTTGCCTCCTCGGCAGTCATATAATAATCCCGCTCCACATCCTGCGTAATTTTTTTGATGGGTTGGCCGGTCATCTGGCTGAGCAGTTCGTTCATGTGCTTCTTGATACGCAGGATTTGCTCGGCCTGTATGGCGATATCCGTCGCCTGCCCCCGGGCGCCGCCGCTGGGCTGATGGATCATGATTTCGGAATTGGCGGTGGCGCGGCGCTTGCCCTTGGCGCCCGCGGCCAGCAGGAAAGCGCCCATGGAGGCTGCCAGTCCGATGCAGATCGTGGAAACATCACAGCGGATATACTGCATGGTATCGTAAATAGCCATTCCGGCGGAAACAGAACCGCCGGGGCTGTTGATGTACAGCATGATATCCTTGTCGGGATCCTGTGCTTCCAGGTACAGCAGCTGGGCGACGATCAGGTTGGCGGTATCATCGTCTATCGCGCCGCCCAGGAAAACGATTCTGTCGTTCAACAGGCGGGAATATATATCATAGGAGCGTTCTCCGCGGTTGGTGTTTTCTACGACCATGGGAATCAACGGCATGGGCTCACTTCCTTTCCTTTAATTGATGCGGTATAAGAGGATCACTTTTCAACTTTGTCCTTCTCTTGGATATAAACAGCGGTATCCTTCAGCAGAGCCAAGGTCTTTTTCAACAGGATCCGACCATTAAAATAGTCCTTGTCGGCAGGAGCCATCTCCTCCCTGATTTTCTCGACGGGACGGGCTTCGGTTGCGATTTCCGCCAGCTCCCGCTCCAATTCCTCCTCGGAGGCCTCAAGACCCTCGGTTTTCTGTATGGCTTCCAGCACCAACTGTGCCTTCACCCGGCGGAGAGCCTCCTCCTTATTTTGCTCACGCAGTTGTTCCATGGTAGTGCCGGTGTACTTGAGGTAATCCTCCAGCTTCAAACCCTGGTAACTCATCTGATATTGCATTTCCCGGAGCATATTGTCAATCTGGTGCTCCACCATGCAATCCGGGATCTCCATCCGGGCGTTGGCGACGGCTGCCTCTACCAGAACGGTCTCCAATTCGTTTTCATTTCGTTGGGAAGCTTGTTTCTCCTGTGTGGCGCGGATGTCCGCTTTGTACTCCTCCAAGGTTTCAAACTCGCTTACATCCTTGGCAAACTCGTCATCCAGCTCGGGCAGACTCTTGGCTTTGACCTCCAGTATTTTGCAGTGAAAGACGGCAGCCTTGCCGGCCAGCTCGGGGGCATGGTACTCCTCGGGGAAAGTGACCTCGACATCCTTTTCCTCGCCGGCGGCTGCGCCGACAAGTTGCTCCTCAAAACCAGGAATAAAACGGCCGGAGCCGATTTCCAGGGTTTGGTTCTCCGCGGTTCCGCCCTCAAAGGGCACGCCGTCTACTGTTCCGGCGTAATCCAGACGAATTTGATCTCCGGTCTCAACGGGCCGCTCTGCCACGTTCCAACGGGCGAGACGCTGGCGGGAACGCTCGATTTCGGCGTCCACATCGGCATCGGTCACAACATGCGCGGGCTTGACGACCTCAAGACCTTTATACAGACCCAAGGTCACCTCGGGCTTCACTGTTACGTCGCAGGTGAAGATGAAGTCCTTCCCGGAGCCGATCTGGGTAAAATCCACACGGGGCTGATCCACGGGGTAGATGCCGGATTCCTCCACCGCCGCGTCATAGGCCTTGGGCATCAACGCGTCTACGGCGTCTTCATAGAAGATTTCTTCTCCGTACTGTCTTTCGATGACGGCGCGGGGCGCTTTTCCGGGACGGAAGCCGTTGATATGGATACGTCCGCGAAGCTTTATATAGGCCGACTGCATAGCGGCGCTAAATTCCTCCGCGGGAACGGTAATCGTCAATTTCACCTGATTGGTATCGGTTTTTTCTACGGTATAGCTCATTTCAAATAATCCTTCCTTCCCAAAGCCGGGGATGGTGTGCTGCGCCCGTCCGGACATAGCTGATAGATTATAGCACAGTTGCCGGGGCGATTGCAAGCAGAAAGACGGGGGCAGGCAAGGATTTGAAAACGGCTTTTTCTATCGCTGCAGCATGGGCCATTCCCCTTTAGATATCAGAAAACGGGCATTCAAAGAGGTTTTCTCCATGATACCACAGTGAACGATCGGCGGAATCGGCATATTGGAAAGAGAGACGCGCCCCATGATGATACACCGCTCCACGGAGGATTACCTTGAAGCCATGCTGACGGCACGGGAAAAGCGCGGCTTCATCCGCTCCATGGACACTGCCGGTCGCCTCGGGGTCGCCGGGCCCGGCGTCAGTTATGCGGCCAAGCGCCTGAGGGAGAGCGGGTATATCACAATGGATAAGGATAGCCGCATCGCCTTGACTCCGGTCGGTATGGGAATCGCGCGTCGCCCGCGCATGCGCCTTTGGGGGGATGCAGGGGCGTTTTTGCGCCCTCTAATCCATAAATCCGCTGCAAATGCGGGCGTAGTCCTCCTCGGGAATCATTGGGCGGGAGAGGATCTCCAACAGGGAGGGGGATACAGCGCCGGTCTCCTCGTATTCCCGGCCGGCCTGCTCCACCGAGGCCAGGAAGGGAGAGGTTACGGGGGCGGCCTCCGGAATGTTGAACAGAGGGGATTGCGGTATCGTGAGCATCAGCAGGTTCTGGGGGAATATCATGGAGAACTGGATACGCAAGGGCTCGAAATTGTGAACGGCGTTGGGAAGACCGCAGCCGCTGATCATGATATACCGCAGCTTGGAGAAATCATGATTACTGATATGCTGGTACCTGTCCCCGGTTTTCTGCATGGCAATGGTGGACAGCGGCAATGTTCGGTCCAGCAGCGCTTTCAAAGGGGCGGGTATGCCGAAATAGTACAGGGGGAAGCTGAACAGGAGCAAGTCAGATGACAGGATCTGCCCCAGAATCTCCTCCATGTCGTCCCGGATGACACAGGCGCCGCCGTTTCGCATACAGGTAAGGCAGCCTCTGCAATAAGCGATATCCTTGGCTGCGGCTTCGATTACGGTAATGTCGAGGGGCCCCGCTGCGCTCATGCCGCGCAAAAAGGCGCGGGTCAGGTGGAGGGTGTCGCTTTGCTCCCCTTTGGGGGAGCCGTTGATAAGCAGGATATTCATTCCTTCTCCTTTCGTTTGTTGCCCGGGACGATTGCCGGTAAGCCGGTCCGGGGCTGTGGCGGTCCGCGCGTATAATAAGAACTGCCGGCATGGTGCTGCTCCCGGGGGGTAATGCCTCTTTCATCGCGCTTCCCGTTTCTCATGGCGATTATCGCGGCAAGTTTAACAGAATATGGAAGAAGTTGCAAGGATTTGCCGGGTTATCGCGGGGGCCGGCATCACGCTTTCGCGGTTTGACTTTGCCCGGGGAATCGGCTATAATTCCATGGGTTATGTCCAAAAGGAGAGAATCAGGTGAAGGTCTTTGATTGTATTATTGTCGGCGCGGGTCCCGCGGGGATTTTTGCCGCCATGGAATTGACCCGGCGCAGACCGGAGACCAGGGTTGTGATCGTGGATATCGGCGTCGGGATCGACGCCCGCGTTTGCCCTGCCCGAAAAACGGGGAAATGCGCTCATTGTCAGCCCTGCGCCATACTTCATGGCTGGTCCGGGGCCGGCGCCTTTTCCGACGGGAAGCTGTCCCTCAGCCCGGATGTGGGCGGCCGCCTGCTGGAGTATATGTCCCGGGAGCGGGCGCAGAAGCTGATCGATTATGTCGACAGCCGGTATCTTGAGTGCGGCGCGGACTCTGTGGTGTATGGCCGTGAGGACAAGGAAGTAGAGCGCATCGCTTACGAGGCGGCTAGGTATGATATCCAGTTGGTGCGCTGCCCTGTCCGGCACCTGGGGACAGAATATGCTTTCGAGGTGCTGCGCGAGATGTATCTCCGCTTGGCGGCGCAACCCGGCTTTACCTATATGGATCGCACCACGGCTTTGAAAGTGCTGACCGAGGGCGGGCGGGTCACCGGGCTGCTGGTACGTCTTGCCGACGGACGCGAGGAAGTCCTTTCCGCTCCCGCCGTGGTTGCGGCGCCCGGCCGGGCAGGCGCCCAGTGGCTCACCGAGGAGGCGCATAAAATCGGCGTGGAGACCATCAATAACGAGGTGGATATCGGAGTTCGGGTGGAGGTGTCCAATGCGGTTATGGATACCCTCACCAAACACTTGTATGAAGCCAAGCTGGTCTATTATTCCGATACGTATGAGAGCAAGGTGCGTACCTTCTGTATGAATCCCGGCGGCGAGGTGTCGGGAGAGTTTTACGAGGGCGGGATCGCGGTGGTCAACGGCCACAGTTACGGAGACCCTGCCCGGCGGACAGAAAACACCAACTTCGCCCTGCTGGTGTCGTCCAGGTTTACCGAGCCCTTTAATGATCCCATTGCCTACGGTCAGTCCATCGCAAGGCTGGGGAACATGTTGACCGGCGGCGGCGTCATGGTGCAGCGGCTGGGAGATCTGCAGCTTGGACGGCGGACCACCTGGTCCCGTTTGGCGAAATCCACTGTCCGGCCCACCCTGCCTACAGCGGTACCCGGAGACCTGTCCTTTGTGCTGCCTTCCCGGCACCTGACCTCTATATTGGAGGCGCTGAAAGCCTTTGACAACCTGACGCCGGGCCTGTACAGCCGGAACACATTGTTGTACGGCGTGGAGGTGAAATTTTATTCTTCCAAGCTGAAGGTGGATAACCGCTTTATGACCCCTGTGGAGGGATTTTATGCCATAGGCGACGGCGCGGGCATCACCCGGGGGCTGATGCAGGCATCGGTTACCGGCGTGGTGGTAGCCCGGGATCTGTTGGGTATGGGGGATGAATAGGATGGATTTGCCCCGGGAAAAGATGTCTCTGCTGGATCCGCGGCAACCTCTGGGCGAAGCGGCGGAGCGATATTGGCCCCGTCCCGATAAGGTGTTGAATATGATTCGCCTGGTGGACGGCTTCGCTTTGATAGCGTCTCTGCTGGCATTCATGCTTGCTCTTGCCGGGCGGCCCGAAAAACTGCTGACCACCGGGCTTTTGCTGGCAGCCGCTTCCCTGGTGATGGCGGTTTGCCTGCTCCGCGGGTTGCGGCATAAGCGCGGGGGAGGAGATGCCCGGCGCAGAGGGTTTTTCCTGCTGGAGGACGGACTGCTGACCTGGGACGGAAGGAAGGCGCAATGGGTGCCCCGGGGGGGATATTTCAGGGTTTGACGGGGAGTCCGGCCCGGGGGAATATGATGCCTCTTTCCTGTATCCCCGGCTGGAGGATGGCAGCCGGGTGCCGGGTGTTGCCCTGCCCTCTGTAAAGATGAACCTGGATGCCCATCAGGATTATTTGGAAACATGGCGGGAAACGGGCGTCTTTTCCATGGAGGCCTATACTCACATTTCCCGAAAAACGGAGGCGTAGCCCTTGCGTCCCCCATGAGATTGTGATAAGCTTTCATTGACGCCTTTTGTTCGGCGTTGGGGCGATGGGTCCCGTGCAACAGACTTCCGTGAACCATGTCAGGTCCGGAAGGAAGCAGCATTAAGCGGGCCTGTCTGTGTGCCATGGGTCAACCTGTCACCCCGACGCGGGACAACGGGCGTTTTTTGCGTTTTTTGTTGTGGCGTTTCGAGGCGGGCAGGCATTCGCGCGTCGGGTTCTCCGGGAATATCCGGCGGGGATCCTTTCTCGGAACTGAGACCGGCGCCTTTTCCGGAAACACCGCGGGGAACACCGGCCGTTTCGCGTCCCGCGGCATCATTCCGCGACAGAAACGGCGCGCCGCGATGCTGACGCCAATGGGCGGGGGGAGCGCCGGGCCTGTATCCGAGAGCGCCGCGAAGTGAATTTTCTCATATGGCTGATTTCGCTGTATAGCGGCTTTTTTTGTTTATGGGGGCGCTTTCCTGCAGAATATAGTATTTTTATGAATTATCCGCGAGAGGACCTATTGTCATCGGCGATTTTTGCGTTACAATGGAAACAGATAACCGAAGGGGGACTGTCCATGAAAGGAATCGGTACTGTATCCACCCGATACGGAAGAATGTCCGGTGTGGAAGAAAACGGGATCACCTGTTTTAAGGGAGTGCCTTATGCCATGCCTCCGGTGGGAGAACTGCGCTGGCGGGCGCCCCTGCCCCCCTCCGCCTGGGAGGGTGTGCGGGAATGCGACGCTTTTTCGGCGATTGCCTGGCAGCTTCCCGGCCAATGCGGCCAAAAAGCGCTGGATACCTACCCTCAAAGCGAGGATTGTTTGTACCTGAATATCTGGACACCGGCGCGGTCTCCGGAAGAAAGGCTGCCCGTTCTTGTTTGGATACACGGCGGCGCGTTTCTGGGCGGTCTCGGCCAGGAGGAACTGTACCATGGCTGGAAAATGGCGGCAAAAGGCGTTATTGTAGTCAGCATCAATTACCGTCTGGGAGTGCTGGGGTATCTTGCGCACCCGCAGCTGACAGAGGAGGCCGGCACCAGCGGCAATTACGGTTTGCTGGATCAGATTCAAGCCTTGACTTGGGTGAAGGAAAATATCCGGTCCTTTGGCGGAGATCCCAATCGTATTACGGTTGACGGACAGTCCGCCGGGGGGATGAGCGTGTGCAGCCTGCTGGCCAGTCCTCTGACCCATGGTCTGCTGTCCGGCGCCATTATACAGAGCGGCGGTCCCCAGCCGGGGCGGGGAGAGAGTCTGGCCGTCTGCGAGAGGGCGGGGATGTTGGTCCAGGAGGCGCTGTCTGCCCGGGATATCGCCGCTATGCGGAGGATCGACCCTGCTGCGCTCATACGGGTCAGTGTGCCCGGGTATGCCGGACGGTTGCCTTTTCAGCCCTGTGTGGACGGGAAGGTATTACCCTGTACCCCCTATGAGGCGTTTCTCACCGGAAGGATCTCCAAGGTACCGATCCTATTCGGCTGCAATGCCGGAGAGGGGCTTTTTGCGCCCCGGGGGGCTACACCGGAAACCTATGCGTCCGCTGTCGAGAACTTTTTGGGCGAGGAGTATCGGGAGTTTTGTCGGCTGTATCCCATCACTTCGGAGAATTTCAAAGAGGTATCCCTGGAAGCGGGCCGGGATCAGGGTTACGCCAATCTCCGCGTGGTCGCCGGGCGTCTGGCGGCAGGGCACCCCTGCCCGGTCTACTTCTATTACTTTATGCAAGGGGTCGAGATGGAGGACGGCACAAAACTGCCCGCCGGTCACTCAGGCGAACTGTTCTATGTTTTTGACACCCTCCATTGTCTTGGGGGCAGCACAGTGGACGGAAAAACCTGGACGCCGGTGCTTCGCCGGGAAAATTATGTCCTCAGCGATACCATGTGCGGCTTTTGGGCGGCTTTTGCGGAAAAGGGGACGCCGGAGAAGCCCGGACTGCCCGATTGGCCGGCGTATACCCCGGAGACGGACGTCTCCATGCATTTTGAGGCCGGGAATATCCGGGCGCAGGCCTCGGCTTATCCGGAGAGGATCGATTTCTTTACCCGGGTTCTGGAGAAAAAAGCGGGCTTGTGAGGCCCTGATGACAATGGGAGGAAAGCAATGAGTATAAAAAAATCCTGGAAAAAGGTAGGGGGCGGTTTTACTCAGTTCGGCCGTGATATAAAGGACGGCCGTATCGAGGGCCGCACACTGAAGCGCATCGGCGTGGATTTCGGAAAGGCCATGGTGCTTTCTCTGACAAAGGGCGCGGGAAAGGCGGCCGCATGGGCGGAGAGGGAGGATGCCGAACCGGTATCGGAGGAAGACTGCGGCGAAAAAAACGAATCCCGCTCACCCGGATAACCGCAAACAGAAAGGGAGCAGCTTTCGCTGCTCCCTTTGTTTATGCGTCTTCGAGGGGGTCATCCGTTTCCGGGCTTTCCGCGGTTTCCGCGGCGGGCGCGGGCTGCGGCTCAGGCTCCCGGGGCGGGGGAGGCGGCGCCGCCGGCTCGGACCCGGCCTGCATATTCTCCGGCGTCTCATAATGAACGGTATACGTGGCGGAAGGGCCGGCTTCCTCCTTGCGGCCTTTTGTGAACAGGGGACGGAGGGCGATCATCAAACCGACAACCACAAGGCCTATACCCAGGCAAATACGGAAATCAAACACGCCCGCCGTTACGGCAAAGGAGCCGGCGGTCACCGCCAGCAGAATCAATATGCTGTACCAGCTTCCCGTATGATCCCGGGAGATCAGCTTCTGCTCTATCCCGCCAACGGCGGCGCCGAAAATCCACAGAGGCCACAGCAGGCGCATCCACTCCCAGCCGGCGATGCCCATGGCCAGCACCAGGCCGCCGTAGACCAGCAGCACGCCTGCGGGGTAAGCCAGCCCGCCGCTGCGCTTGGCTATGGCAAAAACATGGAATACCGCGGAACACAGCAGCATGGACGCGCCGCAAATGATGGAAAAATTCAGACTCAGCACCTGAAACTGATGCAATAACAACAGTACTCCTGCAGTCAGCATCGCTATGCCGCTGATGAGGGCGGCATTCCGTCGACCGTTACTCATGGGATTCCTCCTTTGTCTCCGGAGCTTCCTCCGGGGTTTCTTCCGGGACTTCTCCCGTAATGCCGGCTGTATCCGCCTCCTCCTGTCCTTGTGCGGATTCGGCGGTTTCGTCAGCCGATGCGGCTTCCGGGACCTCGGTTTCCTCTGCAGCCTCCTCGGCTTCCTCCTCCGCGGCGGCGTCCTCAACGGCCTCGGCTTCCTCCTCCGCGGCACGCTGCGCGGCGAGACGCTTGGCTCTGTCGCTCTCCAGCAGCAGCACAAGGGCTACCGTGCCGCCGATAGCGAAGAGGATGGATACGATCATATTTACCGGCACGCCGTTGATGTTCTGGATATAGGCAGTATCCCGGAGGGGCTCAAGTACCGCCCGGACAACACCGTAAAAGATAAAATAGCATAATGTTGTTACTCCCTTGACCTTTGTCTTTTTCGACACAAGGAAGAACAGCAGCGCGAAGATGATCAGATTGGCTACCGATTCATAGAAGAACAGCGCCCAGTGGCATTCGCCGGTGCGTTCGATCAGCACTGCCAGCGGGAAGACCTTGAACAAGTCGTTCTGTACGACTTTGCCGTACACTTCCTGGTTTATAAAGTTTCCCCAGCGGCCGATGGCTTGGCCCAGCGCCAGCCCGGGGAGGAGGCTGTCCGTCAGGGTCAGCACAGGCACCTTCCGCCAGGCAGAGAAAATAGCGGCGCCGATGAGACCGCCGATGATCCCTCCCCAGATAGCCAATCCGCCGTTCCAGATGGCAAAGACATTCCAGAAAGGCCTCCCGGCAAACTCTTCCCAGCTCCACAGCACATAATGGACGCGGGCGCCGATAATGGCCAAAGGGATGACCAGCAGCGCCAAGTCTGTCACCCAGTCGGGATCCAGATGATTGCGGCGGAACATCTGCCGCACTATCAACGCTCCGGCAACCATGGCCAGCGCTATAATGATACCGTACCAGTAGATATCTTTACCGAATATGGTAAAGGCAACGGGATTAATTGCTAACATGTGCGCCTCCTTTGGCATCGATGGCACTATTATACGCTCCCCCGGTGGAATCCGTCAAGGGAGCATATGATTCCTGACCATGCGCACCGGCGGGGAAAAAAAGATGAAAATGAGGACACGAAAACGACACGGGCGGACCTATTGTTCGTCGCGGCCGGCGCTGTGCCGCTCCCCTTCGGTCGCCGCCAGCATTTCCCTGAGATCGAAGATTTTCGGCGGAAGTTCCGCGCCCCGGGCAAACCAAGGCAGGGTGAGCGCGTCCCACCTTTGGCAGATTTCCGTAGCCCTGACCCGGGCGTCGCAGGCGTCATAGGCGCCGTCCGGCACCTCAAAATAAATGATGGACTGATCCTCAAAGTACCAGATAGCTTCGTTGATAAATCCGGCGTCCGCCAGCGCTTTGAGCATCTCGGGCCAGGGATTCAGATGCAGCCGGACATAATCCTCACGGTGTTCGGGCTTCACTTTGATGACGGCAAGTATACGCTCCATGATACCCTCCCTACAGTACTTTCGCGGCTTCACAGAATGCCCTGGCCAGCACCATATGCCCGGCGACGCTGGGGTGCACCCTGTCCCAAGCCAGACTGGCGGTGGGGACGTGGGCGCAGACTCTGTCCATGGCGGCCTGGCTGTCCACAAGGGTCAGCCCGTGTTCCGTTGCCAGATCTTTTATGATAGCGATGTATTCATCGGTTCGCGCGCGCATCGGGTCTTCCCGCCGCGGCTCGATAAAGAAGGGCGTCATGAGGATCATTCCCCGTACCGCGGGCAGCGTAAGACGGATGATTTCCGCCATGTTGGCCCGATACTCCTGAGGGGACACCGCCATATCCGGGGCAAGGGGGTTGTCAAATTGCCGCCAGACATCGTTGATGCCGATCATTACGGAAACATAATCCGGGCGCAGCGCCAGTACGTCCGTCTGCCAGCGCGCCAGCAAATCCCGGCTGGTGTTGCCGGATACCCCGGTATTTAACACGCGGATTTTCGCATCCGGCCGCCAGGCGGTGAGCAGAGAATTGACATGGCTGACGTAATTCCGCCCGAGCCCGTTAAAAAAGTCGGTACCCACCGGACGCGCGCGGTCCGCGTCGGTTATGGAGTCTCCGGTAAAAAGCAGCGTGGTATTCTTTTCAAAAAACATGAAAGCCTCCCGTTGTTATTCGCGGTGACATTATACTCCTTTTATCGGGGAAGGACAATTACCCTGCTTCCACCCGGAAAGCGGGGGAGAAACCGGACAATGGGCGGAGGAAAGGCGCTCTGGCCAGCCAGGCGGCCTGCTCCTCCCGGGGAATGACAAGGGGCATGCGGCTGTGTATGGGGAGAATATCCCCGTTGGCGGGCAGGGTGATGATGACAAAGCTCCAGCGGGGCTTCGGGTCGCCGGGCAGATTTACCGGGGAGTACACTCCGCCAAGATACAATATACCGCCTTCTTCGGGGAAGACGCGATACCTGCGGGGGAGGCGGCCTTCCGGACGGCTCCATTCGTAGAAACCGGAGGCCGGAAGCAGACACCGCCGGGAGGCGAAGGAAGAGGAAAACATCGGGCGGGAAGCCAGGGTTTCCGCCCGAGCGTTGATGACAAGTCCGCTGCCGCCGGGACGGGGAAGTCCCCAATACAGCGCACCTGCCCGGGGGCCCTCCGGCCCGCCGATCAGGGCAAGCGCCCGCATGCCGGGAGTAATGTCTCCGCCGAATGAATCACGGCCGCTGTGCGCCGCCTCCATGATTTCACGGAAGCGGAGCAATTCATCCTCGGCGTGCAGTATATATCTTCCGCACATCAGTGCGCCTCCTTTTCTACAAACCAGCGGTCCTCTTCCAGAAAGAGAAACCGGAAATGCCGCCCGAACTGGCAAGTATAGCGAATGCCCGCGCCTCCGGCCTTCAGGCTGCTCCGGTGACAAACCTCGGTCACTCGCTGTATGGGGTAGGTCACCCCGTCCTCCCAACGCACAGAGAGGGGGATCAGGATCCCTTCCGGAGAAAACCGGGCAATCACTTCCACATAAATCTTTTCGGCGCCCATGGTTTGATTCCTCCTTTACAGGTACTGCAGCACCCGGTCGCCGCTTCGGCTGCTGTCGGGGTGGAGAAGGTTGAGATGCAGCTCTTCGGGGCCGGTTTCTTCCAGCGTGTTGTCCTGGAGGGACAGCGCCCGGCGGATGGAAAAGGGGCCGAAGCGCCGGCGAATATCGTCCACCGTCCGTTCCAGAGTTTCCTGCCGGGCAAAGGCCTCGTTATCCTCCAGCAGGGAGCATTGCAGGTACAGGGGATCGGAAACAAGGTTGGCGCAGCGCAGCCCCAGGCTGCGTATAGGACGCCGCCAGCCGTAGCTCCGGGAAAAAAGCGCCTCCGCCGTCCGGGCAAGTTCCCCGGAGATATGGGTGGTGCGGGGCAGGGGACACTGCCGCTCAAAATGCTCCAGCTCCGTATCCCGGACATACAGCGCCAGTGTGCGGCCGTAGAGGCCATGCTCCCGCATACGGGAGGCCACGCTCTCACTCAGCAGGTAAAGGACCGTACGGACATCCCGGAGGCAGGTAAGATCCCGGGGAGTGGTGGTGCTGTTGCCGATGGAAAGTATGGGTGTCCGCGCGCCGGCCTCGGCTACGGGAGAGGTATCCAGGCCCCGGGCATAGCTCCAAAGCAGTTCCCCGTTCTTCCCCATGAGATGCCTCAGCACCCCGGGCTCCAGCCGCGCAATGTCCCCGATGGTATAAATGCCCCAGTTGGCCATTTTCCGGGCGGTGGCCCTGCCCACATACAGCAAATCCCCTGCCGGCAGCGGCCACACCGTTTCCGGGTAGTTCTCCGGCTCAAGCACCGTGGTAGCGTCGGGCTTTTTTATGTCCGACCCCAGCTTTGCGAAGGCCTTGTTGTTCGCCACGCCGATGGATACGGTCAGTCCCAACTCCCGGCGAATACGCTGACGCAGTTCGTCCGCGATTTTTTTTCCGTTCCCGAAAAGACCCGCGCTTCCGGTGACGTCCAGCCAGGCCTCGTCAAGACCGTAGGGCTCCACCCGATCGGTATAACGGCGGTAAATATCCCGCGCCATACGGGCGAAGCGGAGATACAGCCGATGGTTGGGAGGCAGCACTACCAGGCTTGGGCAGCATTGTCTGGCCTGCCATATGGCCTGCCCCGTGGTCACGCCGGAGGCCTTTGCCAGGGGATTTTTGGCCAGTATGATACCGTGGCGGAGAGCGGGGTCACCTCCCACCGCGACCGGTTTCCCTGCAAGGGAAGGATTGTGCAGACACTCCACCGCTGCATAAAAATGGTTCAAATCGGAATGTAGGATCACACGTTGCATTTCACATCACCCCCCTGAAAAGAACATATGTTCTATATGTACGCAGAATAACATAAATATATTCTTTTGTAAAGGCCAAGAATGGGACTTTGATTCCCGGATACCGGGGGCGGGCGAACAAGCACCGTAAAACAGGCGTCCGGGAGAAACGCGCCGCGGCCGGCCAGGAGATTTCCGGACAGAAAAAACGAAAAAATCCCCCGTATCTTACGGGGGATGATGAAAAGGGTTATGCGCCGAAGCCTTCCTCCCGGAGCCAATGCACGCAGCAGTCCACCCACAGGGCTACGTGGGGGTTGCCCGTCGGGTTGGGGCCGAATGCATCGGCCAATCCCAGGCCGTGGTTGCCGTAAGGGAAGATATGCAGTTCAAAGGGGATCCCCAGGGCTGCCAGCCGGTCAGCCAGGGAGAGGGCGCCCCTGGGGTCATCCTGTCCGGCGCACTGCCAGATAAAGTAAGGGGGGCAGCCGGCGTGGACAATGAGGGAGGGATCCGTCGCGGCGGCGGTTTTTTGCACTTCCCGGTTGTAGGCCAGACCGCCTCCGGTAAAGGCGGAACGGTTGAAAGTTCCGTAGCAGGGCAGCGCGGCATCGGGGCGGCAGGAGACGCGCTCTACCGGGTCGGCCGCGGCGGGGTCGCCGTTATCATACAAAGCGGCGCAGATATTGGCGATCATTCCGCCGGCTGAAAATCCCATAATGGCAATCTTGTCCGCCCTGGTATTGTATTCCGCCGCGTGATAACGGAGGAATCGGAGCGCCCGCCGTCCGTCCTCCAGAGAGACCTCCGTGTTATAAGGCGCCACCCGATAGTCCAGCACCGCCACATTGTACCCGGCGTTGAATAAAGCTTCGGCCACCGCCGGGCCCTCATACTCCGCTTTCCATAGAAAACCGCCTCCGGCGCAGACAAGCACCATTCCCCGGGGAGCGCCGGTGTGGAATTTCACCGCCACAGAGGGAACGGGCTGCTGATACTCCGGCTTATAGTCCGGCGCCTGTTCGGGATAAATAGGTTGGGGCTGACCGAAGGCATGGTACCACTTCTGCCAGAAATCCCATACCGGCTTATAAACCGCCATGAACTCCGCCATGCGGGTTGCCGTCATTCCCTGCCTGATATCCCGGAAATCGCTGTCCGCCGGGAAGGAAAATTCTCTGTATTTCTCGTCCATTGCCGACTCCTTTTTATATTGTTTTTATGATTCTGAGTATAGCACGATTTTTCCGCTTTGGGTAGGCAGGAAAGGGAACAATCCCGGGGAATATTCGTCAAAAGATGTAACGGAAACGATTAAGCGATCCGTAAGAAAGGAAAGACGTGCAATGAAAAAAATTCTCGTTATCGCGTTGGCCGTGGTGCTTTGTCTGGGTCTGGCGGCTTGTGAGAACCCCTTTATTTTTCTTCCCGCCCCTGCTCCCGATGACACGCGGCCGGCGGAGGTCACTCCTGCGCCCGCGGATACCGCTGAGGCGCCTGAGACAACAGAAACGCTTGAGGTGACAGAGACGCCCGGGGATGACGGCTTGCCTGTCGACACCGACCCCCCCGCGGCGGATTTTACCCGGATCGACATAGTGGATACGCTGCAATACGATATCGACGGCGATGGCGCGGAGGAAACGATTACCCTGATAAGCGGCCCCTCCGAGGAAGACCCGTATATGAACCATGTAACGATCATCGTTTCCCGGGACGGCGTTGAACTGGATTCCTTTTCGGTAGAGTATATTTTCGAGGAAATCTGTTTTATCGAGGATCTGACAGCCGCGGACAGTTATAAGGAAATATTCCTTTGCGGGGATCTTGGCTCCGTCGATTACGCCACGTATGCGCTGCGTCTTGTGGACGGAAAGCTGCTGTGGAGCGAGGTTCTCGGCGAAGTGAGGAATGTGACGGAGGGCGAGATCGAGACGGACATGATCGTGAATATACTGGGAACCCACGGGGCGTACGGCAGCTTTACGCTCGCGGATGACGCCGCGCTGACCTTCAACAGCCCGGAAGTGTACACGGTTACCTTCTCCGTTTCCGATTCCGAGGATGAGTATAATCTGAAGGTGTTGAAAGCGCTGCCTGTGCAGCTGCTGAACGGCGAAACCTGGCAGGACGGCACACTGGAGCCCAACACCAGGCTGAAGCTGATTTCAACCGACGAGGATTCCTGGTGCGTTTGTCTGACAGAGGAGGGAACAACCGTGAAAATCAGCGGCAATATGCCGGATGACAGTTGGGAATGGCAGATTGAGGGAGAGCCGGAAAGTATGTGGTTTTCCGGTTTGGCTTATGCCGGGTAAAACCCGCGGGAACGCTCCTTTCTTGAGGGGAGCGTTCTTTTTTTGTCTCCCTGTCATCAGGGATCGTATTGCGCCCTGACCGCATTTCTGCTATGATACAAAAATGGAGGCAGCGATGCAGGTTGATTTATTGATTGCGGATATTGACGATACTCTTACGGATGAAACGCTCCGCATTTCCGACCGGCTGTCCGAATCCTTTGCCGCTGCCCGGGAAAGGGGCGTCATCACCACATTGGCCAGCGGGCGGATGTTCCCGGCCATGGAGCCTTTTTGCCGGCGGCTGGGGATAACGGCGCCGGTACTGGCCTGCCAGGGCGCCGCGATAGCGGACCCCGTCTCCGGGGAGATCCTGGAAACCACGGCGATTCCCCTGGATTTGGCGCGGGAGGTGCTGGCGTTTACTGAGGAGAGGGGGCTTTATACCCAGTATTACGCTCCGAAAGAGTATTATTTCCGGGAGCATTGCGTAAGGTCGGAGGCTTACGGCGCGTTGGCGATGCACAGGGGTTGCCCTGTGGGGAAATCCCTTATACAGGCCCTTGATTTTGACCCGCTGAAGGTGCTCGTGATTGCCGACCCGGAGGAGATACGGCGCCTGCTGCCGGTCGCCCGGGAGAAGTGGGCGGGAAGGCTGGAGGTTTCCGTTTCGAAGCCCATGTATCTGGAAATCAACCATCCCGCCGCCACAAAGGCGGACGGACTGCGGAAGCTGGCAGGGCGGCTGCATATTCCCTTGTCCCGGATTATGGCTTTCGGGGACGGATTGAATGATATTCCCATGCTCCGGGCAGCCGGGTACGGTATTGCGGTGGCCAATGCCGCAGCGGAGACCCGGGCGGCCGCCTGGGCAGTGACAGCTTCCCAAAGCAAGGACGGCGTGGCGCAGGCGATAGAGAAATACCTGCTGGAGGATTGATATGGCGAAGGTGCTTTTAAAGGATTTTGCCGAGGCGCTGGGTTTGAAGATTCTGTTGGACGGCGGGCAGAAGTATTTAAACCTGATTACCGCCAATGTGAACCGGCCGGGACTCCATCTTACCGGGTTTGAAGATTATTTCGCGGAAGAGCGGGTGCAGCTGCTTGGCAAGGCGGAGATGACCTATTTGGAGCAGCTGGATTCGGAGACAAGAAAGTCGGCGCTGACGGTGGTGCTGCGGCACGAGATCCCGGCGATCATTATTTCCCGGGGTATGGAGATGCTGCCGGAGTTGTCGGAGTTGGCCAAAAAATACGGCCGGCCGGTGTTTCGTTCCGAATTAATGACGACCGTGATCATGCTGGAGGCGATCAATTACCTGGAGCATCTTCTGGCAGTGACGATCACTCGCCACGGCGTGCTGGTGGATGTAAACGGCGTAGGGATACTGATCACCGGGGAATCGGGGATCGGCAAGTCCGAAACGGCGCTGGAACTGGTGAAGCGAGGCCATCGTTTGGTGGCGGACGATTCCGTTATCATATCCAAGCTGTATCGGGATCAGCTGATCGGCACCGCTCCGGAGTCTATCCGTCATTTTATGGAGATCCGCGGCATAGGGATCATCGATGTTCGGCAGATGTACGGCATCGGCGCGGTGCTTGTCCAAAAGTCGATTGATCTTGTGGTGGAGCTGGAGGCTTGGAACAACGAAAAGGTATATGATCGGCTGGGGGAGGAGGAACAGTATATCTCGATCCTGGGTATAAAAAAGCCGCGGATCGTGCTGCCTGTCCGCCCGGGGAGAAACCTGGGTATTATTCTGGAAGTAGCCGCAAACAACTATCAGTTAAAAGGGTTGGGCTATAACGCTGCGAAGGAGTTGGAAAAACGCTTCTTCCAACCCCAAACATAACAGGAGGACCATATGAAGTATTTTGTTGGCGTGGATTTGGGCGGCACCAATATTGCCGTTGGGCTGTGTGACGAGAACGGAAAGCTTTTGCATCAGGATTCGGTGCCCACAGGCGCCCACCGTCCGGCATCGAACGTGCTGGCTGACATGGCGGACCTGATCCTAAAGGTGGTTGCAGATTCCGGGCATACAATGAGCGACATTTCCGGTGTGGGTGTAGGTTCTCCCGGCGCGGCGGATACCAAATCCGGGGTGCTGATTTTCTCCAATAATCTGAATTGGCGCTTTGTTCAGGTGCGGGAGGAACTGCAAAAGAAGCTGGGGAAAATCCCCGTGGCGCTGGACAATGACGCGAATGTGGCGGCGCTGGCGGAACTGTATGCCGGATGCGCGCAGGATGTGAAAAATGTGGTGCTGCTGACCCTGGGTACCGGGGTGGGCGGGGGCATTATTATCGACGGGAAGATTCTCGGCGGCTGCCATCATGTGGGGGCGGAAATCGGCCATATGTGCATGGATCCCCGCGGACCGATGTGCACCTGCGGCAACCGGGGCTGTTTTGAAAGATATACCTCCGCCACCGCGCTGATACAGGCCGGTCGCCGGGCGGTAGTGGATTATCCGGGATGTGCCATTCATACCGCGGCAGGCGGTGACATGGAAAAGGTGACCGCCAAGGTTGTGCTGGACGCCGCCAAGGCCGGGGATGTGATCGCCCGGGAGATTTTCGATAACTATGTCTACTACCTGGCCATGGGCTGCATCAGTATCATCAATCTGTTTGACCCGGAGGTTATTGCCTTGGGAGGCGGCGTCAGCAAGGCGGGAGATTTTCTGCTGGACGCCGTGCAGAAAGTGACGAAGGAGCATATTTTCTACAAGGATCTCCCTCATGCCCGTATCGAAATCTCACCCTTGGGGAACGAGGCCGGCATTATAGGAGCCGCCATGCTGGGGAAAATCGGGGAAATCGGCTGAATTTTGCAGCAAAACCGGGAGGCTCACGCCTCCCGGTTTTTTGTATCATACAGGTCTGACCGTTAAAAAACGCGGAAAAAGCCGTATCGTTTCGTTTCTGCCCCGATTCCGGTCTCGGGCGGTGAGGAAGCGGCGCGAATATGTCTCTCTGCGGTCAAACGGATTTCACGCCGGGTCGATCCCCGGCATTATATCTCGGGGAATGACAGCGGCCGGGGCAGCAAAAGCCGCCGGCTGATCACCGGCGGCGAAGGTGATATGCTCTCTGTCGGGGGGGGGGGGGGGAGTACGGCCTTCGCCGGAAAACACGGGGCGTCGCCCCCGCGGCGCAGGTAAAGAGACGGAAATGAAAGCGATCTTACAGTTGCAAGCCGAATTTCTCCGCGGCATATGCGGGGTCCATGGGCGCCCGCCGCCCCGGACAATTTGCCATGGGGCAGAGCCGGCAGTTCTCATAACCATCCTCTGCGGGGAACGCTAATCCTGAGATGGACTTGAAAGGCGTCATTAAATAGCTGGGACGGAGGGTCACGCCGATGGCCTCGGGAACCTCACCGATCAGCGCGAACAGGTCCTGCTGCTGTGACAGCGGCCATTCCTTTAGTGAGCCGGGGCTCATCCGGCTGATTTTTCCGCCTGCGAAATAGGTGTTTCTTATGTGATCAGTGAACCACGCGGAGGCTTTGTGAAGCCACATTTCCATGATCCCGTCCGCCCAGAATTGCTCCACGGGGTCAGTCAGCCCGGAGGCCCAGGCTTCCAACTCTGTTCCGCAGGTGACCACATATGCCAGCGCCTTATGGGAGCGGGACAGGTTGACCGCAAGCAGACGGAAGGGGAACTCCTTCCCGTCCAGCAGGGCAATATCTCCTCTTGTTTCACTGGGACAAAGCCGGCAGACGGCTTTGGGCCGGGCTGCTTCGGCGGCGGCTTTTGCCAGCGCGATCAATTCTTCCGCCGCTTCGTCTCCCGGCTTTGCATGGAAGCGCAGGAGAACGTCTTCTTCCGGCAGGGAAACGGGTATGGGATCTATGACCGCCCGATTATTCATGGGTATCCTTTCTTGCCTATCGCTGGGTGAATTCGCTGTCCCGCAACACGACATCATGGGCGCCTCCCTCTACAATGGAGGTGGCGGAAACCAGGGTGATCCTGGCAATGGATTGGAGTTGGGGAATGGTGATGGCGCCGCAGGAGCACATTGTGGATTTGATCTTGTCCAAAGTGACATCAAGATTATCCTTCAGATTGCCGGCATAGGTGACGTAGCTGTCCACACCCTCTTCGAATCTCATGCCGGTATCGCCGCCCATGTCGTACCGCTGCCAGTTTCTGGCGCGAGCGGAGCCTTCACCCCAGTATTCTTTCATGAAATTGGTACCGACGCGAACCTTTTTGCCGGGCGCTTCGTCAAACCGGGCGAAATAGCGGCCCATCATAATAAAGTCCGCGCCCATAGCCAGTGCCAGGGTCATGTGGTAATCGTGCACGATGCCGCCGTCGGAGCAAATGGGTATATAAATTCCGGTTTCCCGAAAATACTCGTTCCGCGCCTCCACTACCTCGATCACCGCGGAGGCTTGTCCCCGGCCGATGCCCTTCTGTTCCCGGGTGATGCAGATAGAGCCGCCGCCGATGCCCACCTTTACAAAATCGGCTCCTGCATGCGCCAGGTAGAGGAAACCCTCGCGGTCAACCACATTGCCGGCGCCTACAGGTACGGTATCCCCGTACTCTTTTTTAATGTAACGGAGGGTTTTTTCCTGCCAGACGGAGAAGCCGTCGGAGGAATCGATGCACAGCACATCGACACCGGCATCGATCAGGGCGGGGACGCGTTTCGCATAATCCCGGGAGTTGATGCCGGCGCCCACCATCAGCCGCTTGTGGCTGTCCAGCAGTTCCAGGGGGTTTTCTTTGTGCTGGTCGTAGTCCTTACGGAAAACGATGCAAACAAGGTGATTGTCTTCGTCAATGATCGGCAGAGCGTTCAGCTTATGATCCCAGATAATATCGTTGGCTTCGGATAGGGTTACCCCCGCTTTGGCGCAGATCAGCTTTTCAAAGGGCGTCATAAAGGACTCCACCTTCTTGTCCCGGGAATCCCGGCTGATGCGATAGTCCCGGCTGGTGACCAGCCCCCTCAGAAGGCCCGTGGAGGATCCGTCCTCCGTGACGGCAATGGTGGAGTGGCCGGTACGTTCCTTGAGCGCCAACACATCCGCCAGGGTCTGAGAGGGGGTCACGTTGGAGTCTGACACCACGAATCCCGCCTTAAAGCCCTTCACTCTTTTCACCATTTCCGCCTGGCTCTCGACGGGTTGGGAACCGTAGATAAAGGACATACCGCCGCTCCTGGCCAGAGCGATGCCCAACCTGTCATCGGACACGGCCTGCATAATGGCGGACACAAAAGGCACATTCAAGCTGATAGGACATTCCTCCTGCCCCTTACGGTATTTCACCATCGGCGTGGAAAGATCCACATTGGCGGGAATCGTTTCCTCGTTTGTTAAGTTTGGGATAAGCAGATATTCGCTGAAGGTGCGTGATACATCAGGGTAATAAATTGCCATGAACAGCCTCCTGTCAAATTTTTAGGATTATAACATATGCCGCGGTTTTGTCAAGCGGATGCGGGGGGATTCGCGGGTTATTCCCCGCGGGAGGGGGCATTCTCTTCTTTCTCAAGCAAAAGGATAACGGCTTCCCTTGGGGGCAGGCGGATATGCCCCTCGGCGTCGGGCAGGACGCTGCCAAAAAGAGACGCCGCCCCCGCCCACTCCGCGGAGAGGGAAAGGGAAACCTGCGCGTTTTCCCGGTTGGCCAGCGCGAGGCATTGCCGGCCTCCGCCGGTACGCAGTACGCCGTATACCCCGGGAGCCGGCGCGATCGGAAGGAAATCCCCCCTGCGCAGAACAGGGTGATCACGGCGCAGCAACGCCAGCCGGGTAAAGATCTCCGGCAGACCGTATTCCTCCCGTCCCCAGGGATAGGGTCCCCGGTTATATGGATCGGCATAACCCTCCATGCCGGCGTCATCCCCATAATAAACCATGGGCAGCCCGGGGTGGGTGAACAGCAGGACAGCATACAGCACCAGCCTTTCCAGGCCGAGTTTCCGCTGCTCCGCGGTCAGGCGGAAGATCTCCCGCTTCCTTTCGGTAAGCAGGGAGGGGTCCGGCGCCTCTCCCAGTACGGACAGCAGCCGCCGCGTATCATGGGAACCGGTCATATTCATCAGGGAGTAGAAGATGTCCCGGGGGTAGTTCTCCGCCAGGGTATATAGCCGCCGCCGGAGGGTATCGGCGTCGGATTTTCCCAGAAGGAAATTCAGCAGCCCGTTCCGGAGAGGGTAGTTCGTAACGGAATCAAGTTCCTCGCCCATGAGGTAAGCGCGCTTTTCCCCGTAGCTGATTTTATTGGAAGCGTCCTCCCACACTTCTCCCAGCAGAATGGCTTCCGGATTCTCTTCGCGAACGACACGCCGCAGTTCTTTCAGGAAAGCACTCGGCAGTTCATCCGCCACATCCAGCCGCCAGCCGTCCACCCCGCAGCGCATCCAGTGCCGGATAACGGAATCTTCCCCCGTGACGATAAAGGAGAGGAAGCTCGGGTCCATTTCCTCGGTACAGGGCATGTTGAGGACGCCCCACCAGCATTCATAGGCGTCGGGAAATTTTTTGAATCTGTACCAGGAGGCGTAGGGGGAATCTGTTGACTGGGCGGCTCCCACGTCTTCGTACCGGCCGTCGGCGTTAAAGTAGCGGCTGATAGAGCCGGTATGGGAAAACACACCGTCCAGGATCACCCGCATACCCAAACCGTGCGCGGTTTCACACAGCCTCCGCAGATCTGCCTCGTCTCCGTAAGCCGGGTCGATTTTCAGATAATCCGCTGTGTCGTACTTATGGTTGCTGGCCGCTTCAAATATCGGATTCAAATAAATAACGGTTACGCCTCTCTCGGCGAACAGGGGCAGTTTCCGGATGACGCCTTCCAGATTGCCGCCGAAGAAATCCCACCGCAGCACCGAGCCGTCCTCATCCCGGATATAGAAGGGTGTGTCCTCCCAATTGGCGTGGAGTATGTCTCCCGGTTTCGCGTGGAGAATGCGTCCCTCACCCAAGGGGTTGAAAAAGCGGTCCACATAAATCTGGAGTCCCACGCCGTCCGCCAGCCATTCCGGGGTACGATTGGGCTTTACCACCGTCAGCTGCCAGCCGTGAGGATTCCCGCCGTAAACGCTTTCGCCCCCCTGCCCGGGGCGGGCGGGACCGCAGCACATCCCTTCCTCGGAATAGAATGTATAATAGCACAGCCCGGGCTGGTCCATGGCGGTCAGGAAGAAAACCGCGCTGTTCTCCTCCACCGCTTCGGGGGAAACCAAATATTCTCTCCCCGGCTCGAATACCCGCATTCGGCTGCCCGGGTTGCCGCCCCGCAACCGCAGCCGCACTGTTTCTCCGCAGGATACCGCGCCGAAAGGATACCTGTCCTCCGGGTTCCAAGAGTTGTGTGAAAGCATTTTCCCCTCCTATCCCGCTCATTATAACAGATACCTCCCCTTCCCGCCACACTCGACAGGAGCGTTTTTTCATGGTACCATCATTGCATATATTTCAGGAGGCTGTCATTATGCATGAGGCAATGGATAAAAGCCGCGTAAAGGGATTTCTGCGGGCGGAGGGCACCCGTATGGTCAACGGAGACGGGGAGGAGGTCATCCTCACCGGTGTGGGTCTGGGGAACTGGTTGTTGTGCGAGGGCTACATGTGGCGCAGCCACTTTGATGTGTTCAACAAACCCCGGAACATTGAGGCGGGAATCCGGGAACTGGCCGGAAGCGGGTATGCCGGGGGCTTTTGGAAGAAATTCCGGGAAAATTACATTACCCGTGAGGACATTCGCGCAATAGCGGAGGCGGGATTCAACTCCGTCCGCATACCCATCAACTGGCGGGGCGTGATGGAGAATGAGCCGGGGATCACCTGGAAAGAGGACGGGTTCCGGCTGATCGAGAACTGCGTCAATTGGTGTGAGGAGTTTGGGATTTACGCTTTCCTGGATCTTCACGGCGCTCCTGGCGGCCAAACCGGCGATAACATTGATGACGCGGTGGACTTTTATCCGCGCCTGTTTATGGATGCCGACAGCCGGGTAAAGGCGCTGGCTCTGTGGCAAGAACTGGCCCGGAGGTATAAGGACCGGTGGATCGTGGGCGGCTATGATCTGTTAAACGAGCCTATCCGCACCGTCAGACCCGGTATGCCGGATGTGGATTTTCTGTTGCCGGAGCTGCACAGATTCTATATTGACTGCGTTGCCGCTGTCCGGGAGATTGACGGGGTCCATATGCTTTCCATCGAGGGGCATCATTGGGCTACCGATACATCGGTCTTTACCCATCGGTTCGATGATAATATGTGCATCCACTTCCACCGCTACTGGTGTATGCCGGGGATGGAGGCTTACAGGGAGTTCCTGGAGCTTTCCCGTCGGCTGGACTGTCCCCTGTGGCTGGGGGAAACCGGCGAGAACTCCTCCGAATGGTACGCCGCCATGTATGGTTTGGCCTATTCCCTCCATATCGGGGTGAATTTCTGGCCCTGGAAGAAAATGGCCTGCAAGAACTCCCCCTATTCCGTGAAAATGCCTGCCGGATGGGAGAAGCTGCTGGGCTTCTTCAATGGCGGCGTTCGTCCTTCCTATGAGGAGACCTGGGCGATGCTGGACGAGTATCTGGAGAATATGAAGCTGGAAAACTGTGACTACAATCCGGATGTGATCCCCTCCATACTTCGCCGCCCCGGCTGTCGTCTTCCCGGTGTGGCCTTCGATATGGTACCCGGCAAGGGCGTCAGCTTCTCCGGTCTGCGGCGGAAAGCGCCCCTTTTTAAGTACCAGGGCTTCAGCGGAATGGGCATAGTCCCCAGGGAGCCGCTGCCCGAAAAGGAGTCTCCCGGGCCCCGCGGCAACGGGTGGGAAGCGCTTACCCTGGAAATGACCGCCGGTGAGTGGGCCGACTATACCTTCTATGGCCTGAAAAACACCTCTCTGGTATTGGAGGTTTCGGCCGTGGAAGGAGCGGAGGTGACTGTGCTGCAGGATGGGAAAGCGTTGGCGTCCCTTACCCTTAGGAACGGTGAGACCGCCCCCGTCGCGCTGGAAGACAGCGCCCGGGCCCTGTTGACCCTGCGCTGCGGGAAAGGAAGTTTCCGCCTGGATGCCCTCAGGATATAAGAAACGGACGGAAAGAGCCCGCGGCATCAGCCGGGGGCTCTGTTTTTGATCATAAAGCGTCCGGTTATCCCTCTTTCGCGCAAAGCTGACATTGTTCTTTGCCGTCCGTCGCGCCGGATGAACAGCGCCCGCTCTATTCGGTCAGGAGCTGCCGATATGGAGAAACCGCCGGATAAAAGGGAAGACAAAGGTTGCTTTTATAACGGATCATCCGTTCCCGCGGGGGGTTATTTTGCTTCCAGAATATTTGTGGTAATAAAATCCACGCCCCAGTCCGCCAACTGTTCCGCGATCGCGGGGTCATCCACCGTCCAACAGTTCACCTTGTGTCCTGCGGCATGGATCGTCTTGATGTTCTCAGGATTCAGGCAGGTATACAGCACATCCAAATCCATCCCGTAGGTGTTGAGGGCGGCAATGGTTTCCCCGCTGACATCGGCGGTAAGGTACTGCAGCTTCTGGTCGGGCAGCAGTTGTCGGAGATTGACTAGATTCTGCAGATCAAAGGAGATGAAGGTCACCCGCTCCAGCCAGCCCGCTTCGCGTATGATTTCCACAATGCGGGAGATATGGTCCGGAGAGATCCTGTTCTTCAGTTCCAGAACGCACTCTTTTTCGTAGGTTTTGCAAATGCCGACATATTCTTTCAGAGTAGGTATCCGCAGGTCGCTCCGGCCCCGGCGGCTGGTCTCCCGTTCGGCCAGCAGCAGTCCCCGCAGAGTGAGGAAAGTGGTTTCCTCCACCACCAGCCTGTCCAGCCCGACCCGTCGGGTATCGTCATCATGGAAAGCCACATACTCCCCGTCGGCTGTTACGCGGATATCTGTTTCTATTCCGTAGTAACTTCGGTTTCCCGCCGCCACGAAGGCGGCGCAGGTATTCTCCTGTTCAATACCGCTTAATCCCCGATGAGCTACCATTTTTGCGGCTTTGGCATTAATGCGGATCGTATTCATGACTCCTCCTTGTTTTTCCGTTGTCTTTCTGCGGGATCTTCCGGTCCCGTGACGGTTCCGCTTTTTTTCGGACATAGGGCGGGGCAAGAAATTCGCCTTCAAAACCGATTGAATCCTCCCGTTCGCGCTTCTCCTCGGGTAGCATGCCTCGAACCATATTCGCGGAAAAGGAGATATGCGGGGAGCGGGCGACAGCGCCCCGAAACCATGAACGGGAGGGAATCGCGCCGGGAACGGGGCTCATTGAAAAGGAGGCTGCCCGCCCGCGGCGCGGGACGATGCTTTGGGTTCAGTGAGCGTTCAGAGGGATCCAGTCCGGCGCCCGATCATAGGGCGGCCGGCTGCCGTCATGCACTGCGTAGATATTCTCGGCTGTCTGCCGCAGGGCGTCCGTGATTTCGGTATGGGGCCGGTTGGTGATGTCCACAAAGCCGATGTTGTAATTTTCCTGCCCCGCGTTGCAAAGTATGGGCTGGTCGTTCAGGGTAAAGTATACCGAACCCAGGAAGGCCGGGCAGGAAGCGGCCTGCTCCATATAATAACGGTACGCGACGCCCCGCTCCTCCTGTGTGCGAACGCCCCTTATGCCGGTCACCGGCAGGCCCCTGTCCAGGGAGCCGTGGTGGAATTCACTGACCAGTATTGGCTTGTCCGTAAGACTGGAAAGCCAGGTAATATAGGGCTTTGGGTCGTAACGGTAGTCGTTTATGTCGAACACGTCCAGGTATTCCGCGCCGCAGGTCAGGTTGGGGTAGGCGATATAGGGATACCGTAGGCCGCAGTTCAGGTGGTGGGGGTCATAGGCCTTGCAGGCCTGTGCGGGCACCCGGACATATTCCGTGATAAGGACGCGGGAGAAGTCGTTCAGATCCTTTGCGGCGGCGGGAGAGCGCTTTGTCGCGTCGGCAAGGGGCTGCCGGAAATCCGCGAAGTCGGAGAAAGAGAGGTCCCAGGCAGCGTTGACCGCGGCGATATCCCCGTATCTCCGGCGCATGAAGTCGATAAAGACATCCTTGGAGGCCAGAGGGGCCGGATGCGCCAACAGCATTTCAGAGATCTCCAAATCGATGATGAACGTCCATTCCGGTTCGTTTACCATAAAATAGCCCACAATGTCCCGGCGTCCCCGGATGTTTTCCAGGCCTTCGGCAAATTCCGCGCACTTTTCCTGATATTCCGGGTGGAACACATCCGGGAAATCCCGGAAGATGGGAACGGTGGTGTTGGGGAACGGTTTGCCCCCGCCCCTGCCCATAAAGAAGAAACTGGGCTGGGTGCAAATCCCCTCATCCCGCAGGCGGCCGCAGGAATTGCCGGTGTTATTGATGCCCCAGGCGTTCAATCTGTTCTGGGTCAGCTCCCCCCACTTTGCTTTCCAGTCGGCGCCGAAGGCGCGTATGAGGTTGATTTTCATAAAGTCAACGGTTTCGGCGGACTTCACTCTGCGCGCTTTGGACGGGTCGCTCCGCACCACGTTCCAGGCTTCGGCAAATTCCCCGGTTTTCTCGGGAAGCCAGGCATAGGAATCCGCCCATTCGTCCACTACGCCCGCCGCGTTGGGATTGACCCCCTCCACCGCCATGACGATATAGGCATAGCCGTCCGGGTCGGTAAGCCACCATTTTCCCTGCTCGTCTTTGTGCGTGGCGAAATAGCCGGTGCCCGATGTCAGCCGCTTTGTGGCCAACCCGCCCCAAACTGTCCGGTTGGGAAGAGCGTCGGCGGCGCCCCTGGCATACTCAGCCCGCAGCCGTTCCGTCACCTCTTCCGGAGAATGGCTCTTTCCCGGCCATTCCTTCTGCGCCCACTGCCCCATCGTGTCCACCATCGTGATGCGGGGCATGGGATAATCCGGCTCGGTCTCGCTGATGAACAGATTGGAGATCTCAATGATCTGTTCGGTATGCTGCTCCCGGCCGCCAAAGTACAAGCCGATAATTTCCCCCGGAACCATGGGGCGACCCGCCTCCACGGTTTTCAGTTTGCCCGGAGTACGGGGCAGGAAGCCGTTGCCGCATTGCAGCTCTTTGAAATCGTAGCTGATTCGGGTGGGGTAGTAAGGAAAGGCGCCCGTAATGGTGCTGACATAGGGCATCTCCTGGGTAATGTCCTGCCCGGCCCTGTAAAAGCCTGTGGCCAGGGCCAGGGCATACATGTCAGGCTGGGGATAATACACATCGTAGCCCATCCACAGCGCCCGGTCCCACTCGCCGCCTCCGATCAAGCCGGCGTCCCCGGTAAGGAGTATGCCGCCTCCCTCCGTGGGTGCCCTGAAAACGATTTTCTCCTTTGTTTGCAAAAGGATCTCCGCCGGCACCGGAAGCGTGTCGCTGAGAGGAATGGTCTGCTCCCGCACCTTTACGCCGAAGGGCTTGAAACCCCGCATATCCAGATATTTCTTGTACATGGCCGCTCCTTTCGGATGATAGTATTCTTTGTATGCTTCCATACTTCCATTGTAAAGGATGCCGCCGATTCGTCCATAGGGAAATCTGCCCGGCGTCATGGAGGTTATTTCCGCAGGTGCTGATCATATCCGTCTTCCGTATGCGGGTGGGGCGGGGATATCACAAAAATGGCCCGCGGAAAAATTACGGAAACGGTGAAATCATTCCCGTGATCTTGTTTACGGCATAAAGCGATCCGCGGATCGGACACGGGGAAAACGGGATTCCCGCGTTGCGAAACCGAAACAGCGCATTGATGACGCGGGCGGCTCTCATACTGAGCCCGTACCGGGACCGGGATAACGGATATCGGCCGCGGATCGGAAGGAGACCTTCCCGGCCGTGTCCCGCCGTTCCCGGTTCTGCGACCTTCCCGGTCGTGTCCCGCCGCCGGTGAGAAAGACTAAGGACGGATCTTCTCCGAAATAAGCGCGGCGCATTCGATTTGGTCGGGTATATTGCCGTCGCTGTCGCGCACCCGCCATATATCCGGTGTGATTTCGTCAGCCACATACATCTTGTTGTTTTCGTCAAAGCCGAACTCTATCTTGAAGTCGATAAGCGTAAAACCCATAGCGTCAAGCTCTTTTCTGAGGACCTCGCCGACTCTCGTCAAAAGATCCAGCGCCTCGCCGAATTGCCCTTTCGTCAGGAGCCCTTTCATGACGCACAGTCTCTCGCTGATCAGCGGATCCCCCTGCGCGTCGTCCTTCAATGTGACCTCCGGGTAAGGCGGATCAAAGGGGATTCCCTCCTCCAGTGTGAATCTGCGGCACATGCTTCCCGCGGTAAAATAGCGCAGCACGAATTCCAGTTTGGGCACAGTGAGCTTGCGCACCTCCATCATGCAGTTATCGATATCCGCGCTCAAATAATGCGTAGGGATCCCGTTCTTTTCCAGCAGCGCGAGAAAATATGCTGAGATCTTCAGCCCGGTTTTCCCCTTGCCTTCGACGCTCCCGCCCACCGTATTGGAACCCGGGTCGAACACGCCGTTTTCGCCGGTTGCGTCATCTTTGAAAAGCAGATACACCGCGCCGTTTTCCTCGTTCAAGAGGACATTTTTTGTCTTTCCGATATAAATAGTTTTCATGGCATCCCTTCCCTTTTCTTCGTATTCCCGCCTGAGAATATCCATTTAACCGTGTCAGCTATTATATAATAACGCGCGGCCCGCATCAACGGCACGGGAGAGTTCATCAACGCGAATGCGCCGGGCCCCCGAGGAAATATCCCCTGATCAGGCCCCGCGTCACGGGGCGGGGATATGGGGAAAAGGCATTCATGCGCGCGGTCGGTTTCACGGCGAGGGCGTTTTTCGCGTTCGGACAGGAGCGCTGCTCCGCCGGTTCAGCGGATGCCGCCGCGGGGGTATACGATCGGCACACCGGGAGGGGCGGTCTCGAACGAACAAACAAACGGGAAAGCCGGGCGCAGGGAAAAAGCGGCTCTGTCGGCGGCGGTTCTGTCGGCATACAGGGCGAAAAACGCCGCTCCGCTTCCGGTCATTTGTATGCCGAGGGGACGGGTGCTCTCCAATGCCCGCGCGAGGCGCCTCAGTTCCGGCGCCAGTTCCAGCGCCGGTTCCTCCAGAGCGTTGCCAAGGCTGGCGGAAACTTTGGCCGGGTCGCCCCGCCGCAGCCCTTCGATCACGCCGGGTATGGACGCGCGGCTTCCGTCGCGCCGCGTTTTGTCGTACCTGCTGTATACCTGCGGGGTGGAAAGAGAAAAAGAGGACATCAGCACCACGCCGTACAGGGGGGAGGCTGACTCCAGAGGCTCCGCCTTTTCCCCGATGCCGGTGACTCTCGCGGCGCCTCCCGTCAACGCGAAGGGAACATCCGCTCCCAGACTCTCTCCCCAGTCCTGCAACCGGGGAAGGGGGGTCGCGTTGCCGTACAGCGCGTCCAGCGCGACCAGGGTCGCCGCGGCGTCGCTGCTGCCGCCGCCCAAGCCCGACCCCGCGGGGATGACCTTCTCCAGGCGGATGGAGAGCCCCTCCCCTATACCATAATGCCGCCGGTACAGCGCCGCCGCCCGCCAAACCAGATTATCCTCTCCCGGCGGGCCTCCGGTAACTTCCAGTGTTTCCGTTGGGTTCCGTCGCAGATGCAGTATGTCGCAAAGCCAAATCTGCTGCATTACCGTATCCAGCAGGTGGTACCCGTCTTCCCGCCGGCCGACAATGTTCAGTCCCAGATTCAACTTGGCTTTTGCGTAAGCTGTGATCATAGGACTGTCATCCACAGGGCGCAGGTCAGCATAAAGAGGACGGTTGTAAGCACCACAATGGCGGAAGCGGCTTTTTCATCCCCGCCGTACAAAGTGGCGAACATAACGGAGTTTGCCGCGGTTGGCATGCCGCCGATCAGAACCAGCACCGTACGGACATGCCCTGTAATACCGAGCAGGCTGCAGGCCAGCAGCGCCAGCGCCGGCAGCGCCGCCAGCCTCAACGCCGCGACCAGGTAGTTTGCCTTGTTGCTGAGCACCTCCCGGGGGTTGCACTCGGTGAGTATGGCGCCGATCAGCATCATGGAAAGAGGCGTGGTAATATTTCCGACGGAAGCGGTGACGTTCCTCAGCACTGCCGGCAGCCTCACGGAAAAGATAAACAGCAGCAGCCCCGCCGCTATGGCCAGTATACTGGGGTTTAACAGTATTTTCTTCAGGGAGCCGGTTTTCCCGGCGAATATGGAGACGCCGAGGGTCCAGCTCAGCAGGGTAAAAGTGGAAATGTAGACGGATACATAAATCACGCCTTCGCTGCCCAGCAGTCCGCTGATCACGGGGATCCCCATATAGCCCACATTGGCAAAGGCCACGGCATAAGTCAGCACCTGCTTCTGGGGATTCGGCTTTTTCCGGAAGAACAGCCAGCCTATGCCATAGCTGACCAGTATATAGGCGATCGAAAACAGCGCCACAACCCCCATGTTTTTCAGAACGTCCGTACTGTATTCAAACTGAAAGGAATCCAGTATGACCATGGGGGTGGTGATAAAGAGAAGGATGTTGGTCAGCTGCTTTCGCACTTCGCTTTTCAACCAGCCCAGTTTGGCGGCTATGATACCCAGCGCCATGATCAGCGCCAGCGTTCCCACCTGTGTAAATGCGGCTATCATCGATTCATCCTTCCGGCGGCAGATCCATACCGATCAGTACCGCGGTATCTCCTGACATCAGAAAATGCACGCCGCAGGCGTTTCCTGTGGCGATATGCTGCATGGAAGGGATCCCCCCGCGCGTCAGACATCCGACCATCGCCATAATAGCGATATAATGGGAGAATATGAACAGATCCCTTATCCCGTCCCCCCGCGCTTCCGACAGCCGGCGGAGCAGGGCGGTCGTCACCCTGTCGTAAAGCGCTTCCACCGTCTCCCCTCCCGGCGCCGAGATCCCGCTGCCCGGCCGGAACCAGCCTTTGAGGTATCGGGGTTCCCGCTCCATGATTTCCTTCATGGTACGTCCCTCCCATCGTCCCTCACAGACCTCCTTGAAAGCCGGCTCCGGTATAAGCGTTCTTCCGGGAAAGACGATTTCCGCTGTTTCCCTGGCGCGGAGAAGGGGGCTGACCAGTATCCTGTCAGGCTGTCTGCCGGCATACCGCAGCGCGGCGGCGGAAGACTCCTCCCGCCCTCGGGGGCTGAGACGCCAGTCCTGCTGCCCCTGCAGTATGCCGTGAAGGTTGCCCAGGCTCTGTCCGTGGCGCACCAGTGTTACACGCATGAAATTTTCTGCGGGGACATGGTCCATTATGCTTCCACCCAGGAGCCGTTTTCCAGATAATCCTGCCAGGCCGCGGCCTCATGAGCTAAAAACGCTTTTTCGCGTCCGGCGATGCGTTCTACCATTGCCCGGTCGGCGGGGAGGAATATCTCCGGCGTCAGCGCGCCGGGGCGGCGCCAGGCAAAGTCCGCCACACCGTCCAGGGGGCGGGGCTGCTGCTCCCGGGACAGACGGCAATGGAAAAAAAGCAATGTTATGCGCTTTTCAAACTGCTCTACCACCATGGAATCCATCATGGGCCCCACCTGTACCCGAAGCCCCAGTTCCTCCTCAAGCTCCCTTGTCAGGCATTGCCGGGGTGTTTCGCCCGGCTCCACCTTGCCGCCCGGAAATTCCCAGAAACCTCCTCCTGTCAGCGGCGCTTCCCTTTGCGATATGAGCAGTTGTCCCTTATGCAGCAGCAGACCTGCGGTTACGACGATTTCTTTCATACCTGCCTCCCGGGAAAGTATAACACAGCGTCCCCGTTTTTTCCATCCGCGCCGTTTGCGGCCTCGGTCCCCGCGGAAGCGGGGGCGTCCGCTCCCGAAAGAGGTCCAGTCCATGGAAAAGATGGGAAAAAGGCAAGGGGCGGCAAATTGCGCCGGGTCTCGCGCGGCGTCCTTTCCTTCTACCTCTCTGCCTTATAGGTCCCCGATGTTATGCGGGGTCTGACGAAATAGAGCGTCCCGGCGGTTTCCGCGGGAGGGGCGATGCCGTATGCCCATTCGGTTTCCATACCGTCCACCGTCACCCTGCCGTCCTCAGCCACTGTGACGACCGCGCTGAGCGGGTCTCTGAAGAACCAGGTCTGTCCGCCCATGGATAACGCGCCGTAGGAGAGCTTTTTTGTGCCCAGGTAATTGCCGTCCTTGTCGTAGTCCTCAAAATCAAAGGTGTGTTCGGGGCCGTAATGCGCTTCGGATTCGCGTTGCCACCAGCCGTTCAATGCGGAGTTGATGTCCAGATACAGTACGCCGTCGATCATTTCCGCGTCGTTGTCCGAATGTCTGTGCCCGTTGACAGCGGCGATTACCGTTCCCTTGCGGATGGCGTTGATCCGGCCGAACAATTCACGCGCGGCGGCGTGTTCGTGAGAATTGGCCCATCCTTTGGCAAAGGCGGAGTGACTGAACACTACGCAGGGGATGTTGCGCCTGGCGGCATCGATCAGCACGCTTTCCAGCCAGACACGCTGTACCGGGCCGAGGGATTCGGTGCAGATGTTGCCCTTGGGCGCGTTCAAGTCGGGATTATGCTCCCAGGCGCCGCGGGCTTCGCTGTACGAATACTGGGTATCCGCGCACACGAAGCGGATGCCTTTTCTGTCGAAATGATAATAGGCGATCTCCCAATGCGCGGCCGGTTTTCCGTCAGCGGTGCCCCATACCACGCCGTTGATGTCATTCGTCAGAAACGGTGCGAAGTATTGCATGGGGTGCTCGCCGTCCAACGGCTCCTCATGCGGCATATTCATATGTTCCAACTCATGGTTTCCGCAAATCCCGTAAACCTTTAAGCCGTATTTGTTATGAAGATAGGCTTCTTTTACTTCCGGCGAGATTACATACTCGTTGCAAAAATCCCCGGCGTGGATGACAAAATCAACATTTTCATCGGCGGCCCGCTTGAGTATACGATTCAGGTCGCTGATTGTAGAGGCATACATCCTCTTTTTATAATGGAAATCGGCGAAAATCAGGAATTTTACACTCTGTGCGCTCATCAAAAACCTCCCAACAAACCTAAAGGCATGCTAACATATCATTCGCTCTGATTCAAGCGGCGCCGATGATCCGCTCTACAGGGAGGCGTCCCCCGCGGTCTTCCATCCTTTGATGCGCTGACAGGCTGTTGCTTCCGCCCGCGCGCATGGGCGCCCGTTCCATGAAATCACACCTGTTAAATATGGATGACAAACAGGGGGATGATGCGTTGAAATTCGGTAAAGACCCTGTTGCGTGCCTATACAATATGGTATAATAAAAGGCGCTTGAGGCGCTTTGGCTGATTCGGCAGACATCGGGCCGAACATCATGCGGAATCCGGGAATCGGCGCTGAACGAAAGAAGATAGGGGGTATTCACATGGATAAAAAGATCCGGATAAGCAAAAAAACAGTGATCCTTGCAATCCTTGTTGCTGTCTTGCTGGTGGTATCGGGGGTACTGGGGTGGTTATTCGGTCATAAGCTTCCCCGTGACAGGGCGCTGGAGGCATACGCGGCGGCGGTTGAAACGTATGACATCGCGGTGACCGCTTACTCTGCCGCGATAGAGGAATACCTTGATGCAGCGGCGGCGTATAATCAGGCCGCGGCCGATTACAACAAGGCTGCCAATGATTATAATGATGGGGTTTCCGATATTGGGTCTGTCAACAGCGCTCTCAAGGAAGCGATTGACGAAGCGCTGGCTGATTTGGATGCCGGCGCGGAACCGTATGACATTACCAAAAGGATAGCGTTGCGCGGCGCGATAGAGAACGCCCTCGGGGCAATTCTGGACGTGCCGGAAGCGGTAGAGCCGGTGGCGGCAATCGAAGAATCCCTTACCGCTCCCCGCCCCGACCCAGTGACGGATAACTGCGCTGAACTTACCACAAGGGAATTGAACGCCCAAACAGCAGCCATCCAGGACGCTGTCACGGAGCTTGCCGCCCTGAAAACGGATCTGGAAGCCAAAACTGCGGAAATTGAGGCCAAGGCCGCGGATATTCTGGCGGCTGCCGATACTTTGAAAGCGCGGGCGGATAAAATGGAGGCGCCGGATTACGCGGACGTGCGGCAGGCTTTGGATCTCGCCAGGGAGGCATATGATAAAGACATCGCCATTCTCAGGCAGATCACAAACCCATCGGAGGATTTTATCATTTCCAGGATTACCGGTCTGAAGAATGTCGGAGATGTCGCGGCGGCTACCGGGGGAAACGATCCCGGCGGATTGCTGCATAAACCTGGAGGCTGCACGGCGGTGATCTATTTCTCTTCTCCGCTTGTTACCGACGGGAGCCTTCATTCCGGCGATGTCATTGCGGACGGGGTTGCCGGCGGCGGCGTCATCGAAGTCTTTGCGAATGTCGGTGACGCGTTGGAACGGAACAACGGCCTGGCGGCGCTGGACGCGACCGACCGGGCGGGCGGTATCCATATTATCGTCGGCACGTTTGTCGTGAGGATCTCCGATCAACTGCCCCCCTCTGAGCAGCTGGCGCTCGCGGATGAGATCATTGGAGCGATCATGCGGGTGGATTAGTCGGCGCCGCGCAATAAAGGCAGAGCGGTCACGCCGGGCGACCCCTGTTCCGTGAGGGGAACGGACGGTTCCCCGCAATGAGGGTATCCGCGGCTCCCCCCGCGGTTAACCGGGCAGACCCCTGTCCTCCCGCCTCCCGCCGTTTCCGCGGAGACTTTCGTGTTTTCGCGTCAGGATGGGAGTGATAATGCGGGCAGCCGGGTATAAACGCGTATAACGACAGCAAACCGATAAGCCCCTGTTTTCCGTGTATGAGACGGAAAACAGGGGCTTTCGGCAGCAAAACATTCCCCGAAGATCCCTGCGTCATCGGCGTCAGCGCGTATAATGCGGTCGTTTTTCCCATCCGCCCGTTATCGGCAACCGCGTCCCGAATAAGCCTGCGTTTGTCATAGGAGCCGGCCTGCGGCGGGCGGCGCGTATTCCCGGCGTCACGCGCGGATCATCAAGCGATATTTTACTTGCTATAAACGCAAATATGGTTTCTGATTTTACTTTGCGTCCTTACAATAAAACCGGATCATAAAAAGGAGAAGCTAAAAAGCGAGAAAGGACATGGTTAAAAAGCAATTGGCAACGGGGACGGCGGCTTTGCGGACGCCGCGCGCGCCCTCCGTCTTGAATAATCCGGGAAATTCGAATATACAGAACAGCGCGGGGCGGACCGCTGCCCGGGCCCTGCCGCGGACACAGCTCCGGTCGACATCCTTTGGCATCCCAATGGATCATAAACAGACGCGCTTCCGTATCATAAAGCGAAACAAACAGACGGGCGGAAAGACGCGGACTGAAACAGGGAGAAAAAACATGAAAAGAATAATGACCTATGGGAGCCGATACGGGACAACGAGGCGATACGCGGAAAAACTGTCGGAGATCACGGGAATCCCTCTGATGAATGAGGCGGATGTCGGGGATTTATCCTCGTTCGGCCAGATTATACACCTGGGGGGGTTATACGCGGGCGGTGTGAAAGGTTTAAGGAAGGTCGTAAAACATATGCCGAAGGGGGCAAGCCTCTTGGTGATCACCGTCGGTTTGGCCGATGTGAACAACGAAGTGAACACCGCCAAAATTAAAAAAGACGTGAAGTCTCAGGTCCCCGAAGATTTGTGGGGGCGGACGCAGGTCGCGCATCTAAGGGGAGGGATTGATTATTCCGGGCTAAGCATTGTCCACAAAGCCATGATGGCGATGCTTTGCTTAACGCTTAAGGCCACGCCGGAAGAGGAAAGGACCGCCGAGACCCAAGCCATGATCGATACCTACAATCAAAAGGTCGATTTTACCGACTTTTCGGCGCTGGATTCGATCGCCCGAACCATCATGGGGTCATAATAACCGATGCAAATCAGTCAGCCTTGACCCGCCGGATGACCTTCCCCGGATTCAATATCCCCTTGGGGTCGAATACCTGCTTGATGCCGCGCATCAGGGCAATCTGCACGTCGCCCACGCTTTCTTCCAGGTATTTAGCCTTGGCGTGGCCGATGCCGTGCTCGCCCGACACATCGCCGCCCATATCCCGCGCTGCGTCGTACAGCTGCTGCATGGCGGCGGCGCGTTTCTCTTTCCATACGTCGTCGGGATAATCATCCCTGCACAGGTACAGGTGCAGGTTGCCGTCTCCCGCGTGGCCGAAGGAGCGGATGCGCAGCTGATTTTCCGCGCTTACCCGGCGGGAGAAGCGCACAAAGTCGGCAATGCGCTCCCTGGGCACCACCACATCGCACTCGTCCATGGACACGGTGGAGTTCTTGATGGCTTCCAGAAACGCCCCCCGGGCATCCCAGATGCTCATCTTTCTTTCGTCGGTGTCGGCCAGCAGCACGTCATTGGCGCCGGATGCCAACAGCAAATCCGTCACCGCTTCCAGGCGCGGCTCTATCAGGCTTTCCTCCGCCCCGTCCAACCGAAGCAGCAGGTAGGCGTCGGCGCTCTTGTCGGGGAACTGCTTGCCCAGGTATTCTTCCGCCGCCTGGATGACTTCCTTTTCCATAAACTCTACCGCCGTCGGCTCGCACCCGCATGATAATATCTTGGGCACCGCCTCCACGCACTTTTCCAGGCTGTCAAATGGCGCCAGCAGCGACAGGTTGGCCAAAGGCTCGGGGATCAGCTTTACGGTGGCCTGGGTCAGCACGCACAGCGTACCCTCCGAGCCGCACAGCAGCTGCATCAGGTTGTACCCGCTGGAAGTTTTGACCACCTTGCCTCCCAGCTGCTGGACGGTGCCGTCGGCCAGCACTACCTCCATGCCCAGCACATAGTCCCGGGTAACGCCGTAGCGCACCGCCCGCATACCGCCGGCATTGGTCATGATGTTGCCGCATACCGTGGCGCTCTTTTCGCCGGGGTCAGGGGGATAGAACAGCCCCGTGCCTTCCAACAGCTTTTGAAACTCCATCAGCATCAGCCCCGGCTCCACCGTGGCCGTCATGTTAACCTTGTCTATTTCTACCAGCTTTTTCATCCGGCTTACATCCAGCAGCACTCCGCCGTAGATGGCAACGCAGCCGCCGCACAGCCCCGTGCCCGCGCCCCGGGGGGTAACGGGAATGCGCCGCCCGTTGCAGTAGCGCAGAATATCGCTGACTTCCCGGGTATTCATTACCGTCAGCACAACGCCCGGAGCAAAGGTGCCGTACTCGGTCATTTCGTCGCGGGTAAAATCCTCGTTGATGTTATCGCCTGTCAGCACCCGCTCTTTGGGCAGGATGCTCTCAAAAAAGGCGATGTCCTGTTTATCTATTTGCTTAAACCCCGGCATACTGGCTTCTCTCCCTCTTGATGTTCTCTATCAGCCTTGGCACAATGTCGTACACATCTCCCACGATGCCCATATGGGCCACCCGGAAGATGGGGGCGTTTTTGTCGGTGTTGATGGCTACAATGCGTTCCGCGCCCTCCATGCAGGCGGTAAACTGAATGGCCCCCGACACGCCGCAGGTAATGATCAGCTTGGGCTTCACCGTGCGCCCCGACAGGCCGATCTGCCGGGCGTTGGTATCCCACCCCTTTTCCACCAGGGGACGGCTGACGGCGTACTCGCCGCCCAGAAGGCCGGCAAGTTCCTTGATCATATTCAGGTCGCTTTCCTTTTTCAGCCCCCTGCCCCCTACCACCAAGATGTCGGCGTCGGAAATATTGGCCGCCTTGGGTATGCTGCGCTTTTCCTGAAGCGTTACCCGGCTGACCGCCTTTTTGGGCAGGGGCATATGGCGCGCTTCGCCCGTTGCTTCCTGTTGCCGGGCGGGGGCGTCCATTACCTTGTAGCGCACGGTGGCGAACTGGGGCCGGGTGTGGGGGGTAATGATCTGCGCCATGATGTTGCCGCCAAAGGCGGGGCGTATCTGCACCAGGTCGCTGTTTTCCTTTAGCTGCAATTCCGTGCAGTCGGCCGTCAGCCCCGTTCTGAAGCGGGTGGACAGCCGCGGCGCCAGGGAGCGGCCAAGGGCGGTGGCTCCCACCAGCACCACCGAGGGCTTTTTCTTCCGGATGATGTCCTCGGCGCAGGCGGCATACATGTCCGCCCTGAAAAAGCTCAGCGCTTCGTCATCGTACACATAGATGTTGCGCACGCCGTAGTGCCGCAGGGCTTCCGCCGCCCTGCCGCAACGGTGTCCCACCAGCAGGGCGTCCACCTGAAACCCGGCGGCCGGGGCCAGCTCGCGGGCCTTGCCGATTAATTCGGGCCCTACGGGGTGCAGGCCTCCCTCCGTCATTTCGCAAAACACCAGAATGTCCTTCCAGGCTTCCTTATCCACGCTTTTCGCCTTGGTTTCCAGGCGCATGATGGCCTTTTCGGGGCAGCTTTTTTCGCACAGCCCGCACATTTTGCAGGCGGCGTTGATGTCCGCCGTACCATGCAAATCAATGGCGCCAAAGGGGCAGACGGACACGCATGCCCCGCAGCCGGTACATTTTCTCTGGATAACGACAAGCTGTGCCATTATAAAAACTTCCATTCCTTTAATTTATCGTGCAGCTGTTCCGCGAGGTTTCCGGTGTCCAGCATTTCCTGCTGGATGTCGCTGCTGGGGGGAAAGATGCGTTCCACCTGGGTGGGGCTGCCCGCCAGGCCGTAGTTGTCGGGATCCCGGTCTAAAAAAGCTTCCAGGCCAAAGACGGTGACGGGCTTGTCCTTTGTTTCCCGGCGCCTTTTCATGCTGGGCAGGCGGGGGGTGTAAATATCCTGCTCCACGGTAATCAGGCAGGGGAGGGGCAGCAGCACCGTTTCAATCACATCCTGCAGCTGCTGTTCCGCCAGGATGCCCTTTTCCTGAAGCTCAACCCTGCTGACCCACGCCGCGTGGGGGATGCCCATATGCTCGGCGATGGAGGGGCCCACCTGGGCGGTGTCGCCGTCGGTGGTCTGTTTGCCGCAGAGGATCAAATCAAAATCCCCGATGGTGCGGATAGCCTGGGACAGGGTGTAGCTGGTGGCCAGCACATCGGCGCCGCCCAGCCGCCTGTCGGAAAACACATAGCCTTCGTCGGCGCCCATCATGTAGGCTTCCCGGATGATGCTCTCCGCCTGGGGCGGGCCCATGGTGCCAACCGTCACCTTGCCGCCCGCCTTTTCCTTCAGGCGCAGCGCCGTTTCCAGGGCGTACAAATCGTAGGGGTTCATCTTGCTCTTCACCCCCGCGCGCTTGAGTACCCCCGTCTGCTCGTCTATCTCCACCTTGCTGGTGGCAGGCACCTGTTTGATGCATACAAAGATGTTCATGGTCACTCTCGTTCTTTATATTTCCATTGCGCCTACTGTAAAAAACAGCGTGAAAAAACGACCTTGGATCCCTTATACTTACTGATACGCAGGTAAAATTTCACGCGGTTTCACAATGATTTTTTCCACCCATAGTATCATTCCATGGAATATGTTGATTTATAGAAGTGCTTATAAAAATCACAAGTGCTTCTGTTAACAGATCAAAACGCCTTTAGTTATCATAATATCGTAATGTCAGCTTCTCTTTTATAAGCGCAGCGCGCGTGAAACTGTTATCACAAACGCTTTCTTTAATGAAACGACACTAAAGCCGGCGGCATTATCAAAAAGATATTACTGCTTCTTTATCATATTTTCCACTGCGGCAACCCAGGCATGATCCGGATCGTTTACACGGCAGAAACCTTGATAATTACCCGCCATAAGCCACAAAAAGTAAGTGTTGTAGCCCGGAGCGCTTACAGTTGTGTGGTAACCATACGGGAACTCCACTAAATCGTTACTCTTGACACGATATGCTTCATCGATCTCGCCGTCGCCTGTATACAGGCATTGGACACCAAACCCCTGTTCCGGATCGAATAAGAAATAATAAATCTCTTCAGCCACACATTCACGCGGCATGTCGTCCTTATCATGCTTGTGCGGTGGGAAACCTGCCCAGTTGCCGGGGCAGCAGTATGCTTCGCCGATGGTAAGTTTCTTTGCGTTGGTAGTGCCGTCAACGATGAAGCTGGTGTCGCGCTCCCATGGTTTTACACCAAGGCGCGCCACACGCACATCCGCCTGATGGATAGCCTGCGGTTCGGTATCTGTATCCATAGGTGTTGCGCAGACGGCAATTTTGCAGTTGTGCACGCTGGTGATTTCAACCTTGGTATTCCGTCCGGCATAGAAACATTCTGCCTTGGGACTGGCGAACACTGTAGCGCGAACTCCCAGTTTACCGTAATCTACGCCCTTGGCATTGAAATTGGCGGTACCCAAGAGGATCACGAACGCGGTTTCCTTGTTCTCGGTATCAAATTCCAGCTTCTGACCCGGTGTTAACTCAATGATACCGAACTCCAGATCCTTCAAGGAACATTCGCCGATCGTACAAATGGGAGTATAGCCGTTTTGCGGTTTGTATGACTTTTTGTAGTTGTAGCTCATAGTGATCCTCCTTACATACATGTAAATAGATATAGGTTATTGTGTTTTATTTTATCGAAAACACTGCGGAATTCGATAATGCTTACTGCTTGATTATATTATACACGGTTTTCAAGCGCAACGATCATCCGGTCGCAATTATCCTCCCAGTCGCCGACAACACCATAGTCCGCATGGGAAAATATCGGGGCGGAACGATCTTTATTAACGGCGATGACGATCTTGCTGCTGTCCATGCCAACCGTGTGCTGTATAGCTCCGGAGAGACCAAAACCGATATACAGTTCCGCTCTTGTGGTCTGCCCTGTTTGACCGATCTGATATTCATAAGTCGCGTAGCCTGCGTCGACGGCGCTCCTTGTCGCGCCAACCGTACCGCCAAGCAGGCTCGCGAGCCTGGCAAGTTTCCCAAACCCCTGCTTGCTGCCAACACCCTTGCCGCCGGCAACAACAACTTTTGCATCCTGTAAAGAAATCTTTTTTTCCGTCGGAATGAACCCGGTTTTTTTTAAGTACGAGATAGGAGCGCTTTTCTCAAAATAACGAATTGGCCCTGTTGCGTTTTTATGGAATAAAGGCATCGGAAACACACCCGGACGAACGCTCGCCATTTGCGGCCTTGCGGTCTTGCAGAGGATATCTGCTGTTAGGTTGCCGCCGAACGCGGGCCGGCGTTGAAGCAGCAATCCGCTGTCCGTTACACTCAGCGCCGTACAGTCGGCTGTCAGACCGGTCTCAAGCTTTGCCGCGACCCATCCGGAGAGAAAGCGTCCGCGGATTGTTGCCGGGAAAAGAACGCTGTCGGCATCAAGCGTCCTGATCGCGTCAGCGGCAATATCACCCTGGGCGCAATCATCCTGAATAGAATTGATGATAACCGTTTCGTCTGCGCCTGCGCCAAAAGCGGCGGGGCAACAGGCTTCATCCTCGCAAAGCGCAATGATTGCGCAGGAAAACTCCCGGGCCTTGGCGATCAGTTCACAGGCATGCGGATGTGCCTTTTCAAAATAGACGATCGTCTTCATGGACACATCCCCTTTACAACCTCTATCGCTTCATCGACAGTGACCCATTTTGTGGGCTTCACGCCGCCGGAGCGGGCATCGATGCGTGTTACCCTCGTTGGAGAACCCTTTAAGCCGATCTTGGTCAGATCTTCCATATCAATGTCAGCGGGAGTCATAATACGGACGGCGGCTTGTTTTGCCTTGCGCAACCCGCCCATTGTCGGAAGGCGCAGGGCATAGGACCACTCGCACAGGGTGAGCGCACAGGGCGGTTTGGCTTCCCAAAGGACTGTGCCGGTTTCTGTAAGCTGACGGGTCTTGAGGATGTTTTCCTCTGTGAATTCAGCGGAAGTAATGTTTGCAATGCAGGGGATCCCCATCAGGGCGGCAGTCATCGGACCCACCTGACCGGTTTCCCCGTCGGCAGCGCGGCGTCCGAACAGCAACAGATCAAACGGTCCCAATACCTTCGCGGCTGCAGCCAGCGCGCGGGCGGTTGCCAAAGTATCCGCGCCGGCGAAAGCTTTGTCGGTCAGAAGAATCGCGTCGTCCGCATTACGGGAGATCAATTCGCGCAGTGTACCTTCAGCCCCGGGCGGTCCCATCGTTAGCGCGGTGACCTTTCCCCCGTGCTTGTCCCGTAATTGAAGCGCTAATTCCACAGCGGATTCGTCCGCATGATTGAGCACCTGGGCAACAAAGTCTCTTTGCAATGTCAGGTCACTGCCCATGCGGACTTCGAGCGAATCGGGCACTTGTTTGATAAGACATAAAATATTCATAGCTTATGATAAATTGGCGCGAGCGCCGCCTGGATCTCCTTATATAAAGCGAATCGTTCCTTGTAGAAGGCGACGCCCTCGGGATTCGGCAGGATCTCGTCCTTTGGTTTGATGCACTTGTCTGCGGCCTCCTGATGACTGGCAAACACCTCGGAGGCAACACCGGCGAGCATCGCGCTGCCTAACGAGGAATCAACGTCCTCAACCGTGCGCAATGGGATACCGAGCATATCTGCCATGATCTGTCGCCACAGCGGAGACTTTGCGCCGCCGCCGATAATCACGGCCTCCTTCGGAGCGATACCCAAGTCAAGGAGTGTATGATAACAGTCTTTCATGGAGAAGGCGATACCTTCAAGCACCGCGCGATTAAAATGCGCCCTGGTATGATATCCGGTTGCTCCTGTAAACGATGCGCGAAGCTTGTCATCCAGATAGGGCGTGATTTCCCCCTGCAAGTAAGGGTGGAAGAAAAGTCCGTTGCTGCCGCGTTCGATGAGCGCGGCCGCTTCGCTTAGTTCATTGTACTCTCCGCCAAAGGTATCGCGATACCATCGATTGCTGGCGGCGCAGCTCTTGGTAGCGGTTCCCGGATACCACAGACCATCGATGACATGCCGATAGGTGACCAAACACGGGTCTGTCACGGCATAGTCGGTAATAGAGCAGATACGTCCGGCGGTCGCTAATTTCACCGTGGCCTGACCAAGGCTGTTTGCGCCCGCGGCGTAGACCTCCATAACGGTATCGGTTGTGCCCGCGATCACAATGGTATCAGCGCTCAAACCCGTCTCCTCCCTTGCTTCCTTGCGAATGGGGGAAAGACGCTGCGTCGGGCGCACAATAGTCGGCAGATTATCGGTTTCAAGGCCGCACATTTCACATAGAAACTCGCTCCACTCGTTCTTGTTTGCGTCCAGCAGCATGAAACCCATTGCTTCAATATCGTCGGTAACGAAATCACCGGTCAGACGATAACGGATGTAGTCCTTCATCGCCATCACTCTGCAGGTACGCGCAATGACTTCCGGTTCGTTTCGGCGCAGCCACATTAACTGGGGCAGCGTCCACAAACTGGAAACACTGTTGTAAGACAGCTTTACGATCTCATCGCCGTACTGTTCGCGAAGCTCGGCGGCCTCAGCAGAGGAACGCGTATCCGTCCAGTAGATTGCGTTGCGGACAGGGCGGTCATTTTCATCCAGCAAAACGGCAGTATGAGTAGCGGCATCCAAAGAAATCGCCGCAATATCCTCCGGCTTCACGCCGCTTTCGGCAAGCAGAGTCCGCGTATTTTTTACAAAAGCTGCCCATGAATCCTCGGGATTTTGCTCTGCCCAGCCGCTTTGGGGATAATAAGTGGGATATTCTTGTATGGAGGTTGCATGCACATAACCGTTCTCTCCCAACAGTGTCGCTTTGGAGGAGCTGCCGCCAAAGTCGACACCGAGCAAATACTTCATGATACTTTTCCTTTCATATGATCACGCTGACACCGTCCGGTATCACCGTTACGGTGGAGTCTCCGCCAAGAAGGGCAGTGGCTTCTGCCAAAGCGCTCTCCGCATTGGGCGCCCACTTCATATGCATCGCCTCGATCAGTTCCCGGTTTTCTTCGCCCGTAACAAACCAACAGGTCGCTTTACTCATCACTCGGGCTAAAATCTGCGCTTCCCATTGATCCATACGGGTATTTTCCGGCGGGATCCTTTCGATGTCAAGTGTTACGGCTTCAGCGTTTGGGCGATCGGCAAACCAGCGGTAAAAATCCTCGCCGCCGTGTCCGTCCCCAAGCGCCGCGCACATAATGATTGCGCCGTCTTGGCGGACACAACTCTCCGCCGCCGTCATTCCTTTAACGGACTGATAAACGTTTTGATCCAGCGGGTATCCCCCATTGGATGTGATTACGATGTCAGAAACAACCTTTTCTACGCGAGCCGTCTTTTCACATAGCATACATCCGGCAAGATGCGCCTTTTCATGATCTCCCGCTACCGCGGCAATAACCTTTTTATCTGCGTCGATGAGGACGTTGAGAATGAACGCCAGCTTGGCCTGGTAAGCGGCAAACAGCATGTCCTTTTGAATGGGATTGTCATCCAGGCTTCCCTGACGGGCGTTGGGGTTTGCGATAAAGCCTGCATTGTGATTATACAGAACTGTTTTTCGGGAAGCAACACCGGGCAAAATGGCCTTGCGGCCGCCTGAAAAACCCGCGAAAAAGTGAGGTTCAATAAAACCTTCGGATATGACCAAGTCATTTTCCTTGACAAGCTTATTCAACCACAGTTCCCCGCCGGAAGGCAATGTGCCGAAAAATGCCATATCCTCATCCGCGGAGGCTTTGTGAATCACGATAGATTCATTGTTTACGATCTCGCTCCCAAAGCGTTCAAGCAGCTCCTCTTTGGTGGTGGGACGGTGCATGCCGGTAGCGATCAAAATGGTTATTGATACTTCAGGTTTGCCCCGGCGGATCTCTTTAAGCAAGAGAGGCATGGTGATATGACTTGGCACGGGACGGGTATGGTCGCTGGTAATAACGAGTACGCTCTGTTTGTCGCGCGTCAATTCACATAAACGCTGAGTACCTATGGGATTGCCCAATGCCGCAAGAACGATATCTTGCTCAGAAGCGGATGTCGCCTGATTGTGATTGGACCGGATCACTGCGTTGAGCCGTTTTTTCGGCACCTGAACGACTTGTTTGGACTTTCCGAAAGGAATCTCTACTTTTTGCATGATACGCTCCTTTCTTCTGTTCAAAAACACGGGGAAGCCTTGTTCGCGCCCAACGTCCGTAAATTTAGATACGTTCGCTGAGCATCACAAACAAATCGCGATATTCTACGCCCTCGGGCACGGACAAGCGCAGGGCTTCGGTAGCCTGGGGATCCGCGGCGATCAGAATGCGGGAGTCGGTCTGCAGAAGGTCAGTGTAACGCTTTTCACACAACATTACGGACAATTCCGGTTTCATCTGACCCATGAGGGAGGAACCGCATTCACGGGCACGGACAAAGGAACCGCAAGCCTTGTTTTCAGGATTCTTGTTATCCTTTTCGTTCAAATACAACTCATGCAAGTCAGCGCCCATAGCGGCGATGATATTGCGGGCAGGCTCTGTTTCACCCATATCACGGGCAAGACGGGCGGCGTCATGATAACTCACAACCTCATTGACCTGCCTGGGAACGATCCTGCCCTCGACGATCAGGTTCTCGACAAATGAAGTGGCTGTTACGATTTCGGGCAGGTCAATTCCCCAGTCCTTACACTCATGCAGGAAGAAAGCCGCGTCGTGGCTGTCTAAAACGATGACCTTTTTCGCCCCGGTCTTGGTGACGGTCTCTGCCGCGGACTTGGCCGATATGCGGACGTCTTCCACATGGCCGATCATATCGCCCAGTTCACACCCGGAAGGAGGCTCGTTTTTGAGAGCGGCAAATTCCGCTCCCGCCTTTTTCAGAATGGCAAATAAAGCGTTGGCTACATCGGGCACCGCAAAGCGGGCAGCGTTTCCCAGCCATACAAGTATGTCGCCTTCTTCGGCAATGCCGTCAAAGTTTACCAGAGATTCCCTGGCGCCGTAAGGGTTGCCGGTTTCCGTTAACCTGTCAATAACCTTTTGAGCAAAGGCCGGGGTCAGGTTCTCCAGCGCAGCCAGCGTACGGGCTTCGCGGATAAACACAAGAGGATCAAAACCTGTCACGCAGTCAGCAGTGCATGCGCCGCACAGCAGACATTCATACATGGTTACGGCAGACGCTTTATCCATTTCCATGCCGCGTACCATCATGCTCACCTGAAGACCCTTTGCGCGGGGGCTGTTATTTTCCTTGCCGGTGACCCGCTCGATCGGGCATAGATGACGGCACATGAAACAGAAACGGCAGGCATCCGCGTGTTTTTTCGCTTTTTCACTATACATATGCGTTCTCCTTCCCTTACAGTCCCAATTTATAGGGGTTCATAATGCCGTTGGGATCAAGCTGCTTCTTGAGCGCTTCAAAGACCTGCATGGCGGGGCCATACTGCTCCTTCATCAAACGGGAAAGCTTGAGCCCAATGCCATGATGGTCGTTGATAACCCCGCCGTGTTTCATGGCGGCCCGTACCCCGGTGTTCCAAATTTCGTTGTGCAGTCGGCGCGCCGCCTCCGGATCCTGCGGAACATTCACCGGGTCCACGATGAAACGTGTATAGTTCATGCAACCCCACTCATACCAGTGGCTGGAGTGGGAAATATAGCGGACCTTGTCGCCATACTTGTCGTAAATGGCCTTTTTCATTTCCACATAAATTTTCTCAATATTGGCATAGGTCGCTACGGTATCCATGGTGCCGAACATCTGCGGAATATCCATGATATGTCCCGGATAGAAAAAGGTAATGCGGTTGTCGAACCACTTTTCGCCGTAATCGCTGCCCAAATCCTCCGCTCCCCACCTCTCGGCGATCTCCAGGATGATCTCCATCTCGATATCTACGATGCGCTTGATGCCCTCGACAGCAAGATTCATGAAGCATCCCCGCTTTTCAAAGCCAAGAATCTTTTTGATGATGGACACGGTCTCCGCTTCGTCATAGAAGCGCAAGATGGACGGTTTAACCTTCTGCATGATATCCCGTCCTGCCATATAACCGGAGTTCTTGTCCGGAAACAGGAAAGCATGGAAACGGCGTTCCTCAGGCTGCTCGAAGAGTTTGAAAGTAGCCTTGGTGATTACCCCCAGCGTCCCCTCGGAACCGATGAAAATCTGATTGAGATCGGGGCCGGCGGCATGCTTGGGGACCGGCAGGGTGTTAATGATATCGCCGTTGGGCAGCACGACCTCCATGCTGAGACATTGATCGTCTATCTTGCCGTACTTGGTCGACATGATGCCGATCCCTCGGTGCCCCAGCGCGCCGCCGATGGTTCCGCAGGTGAGGCAGCTGGGGATATGCTGACAGGAATAGCCTTTCTCGTTGGCATACCATTCGAGCTGTTGGAAAATCATGCCCGCTTCAGCGGTGATGGTGCGGCTGACTTCATCGATTTCAATGAGCCTGCACATGCGCTTCATATCCATCAGGATGCCGCCGCTCATGGGCAGAGCCCCGCCCTGTGAGCCGGAGCCGCCGCCCCAGACATGTACGGGTATCTTGTAATAGTTGGCGATCTTCAAGATTTTGGATACTTCTTCAGCCGCGCCGGGACGCACGATCCAATCAGGCATTGGCGGCACTTCTCCGCGGTCCTGCCACATGCGGCTGAGCCAGAAATAGTCGACGCCGTAAGTGGCGCGGTCGCTCATTTCCATGGAGACGTTATCATAACCGCCTGCCGCGTCGGCAAGTTCATCAAGGATCATCCCGGGCATAAACGCCTTCAATTCCATATGCTTTCTCCTCCTAATACTTGATTTTATGAATACCGGCTTTCATTGCTGCTTGGATCTGATCATCCGCTGCTCCTGAACCGCCGCGCGGGACCGGCGGGGCCGGGTATTGCGGCATGCAACTCTCGGATACGATCCGTAGCCGCCGCCGTCTCCTGCCTATAGTGTCCGCGAGAGGCGCCCGCCGCAACCGCGGGCGCCTCCGCTTCCGTTTCCCCGCAAAACCGAAGCCTCATGCGAATTCCGTTCTCATTACGGAACACAGTATCTGTCTCTGTGCCGGATCGTTTTGCCCGCTGGCGAAGTTGTCCCGGCAAAGCGGCGATAGCTTCTTTCAGGGGCAGCCGTCCCGCCTCAACCCGCGGGTATGTATCAATCAAAAGCGCTGTCTCTTCTTCATCCCAAGGGATTCTTACCGCCATGGCATCTCCTGTAAACCTGCCTTACTCTCTTGAAACAATGAACAAAACCGTGTTTGGAAGCGTGACGCTATGAAAAGTATATCATTTTCTTGTATTGTTTACAATGTTGACCCGGTACTTTGTCTCCCCCGGTGATTCGCGGAGCAATTGCGCGGACGATTATCGTTTTGATCGGGGTTTGGGATCTGTTTGTCTTATACCGCCGTTTTAATAATGGGCCTCCTCATACCTGCCCAAATATACAAATGATCCGAACCCATCCCCTGCCGGGAAGATTGGTTCGGATCATCGCTGTCTGGTGCCGGAAGTGGGGGTCGAACCCACACGGTATCGCTACCACGGGATTTTGAGTCCCGCACGTCTGCCAATTCCATCATTCCGGCGGACGGGTGCATTCTATCATATTTGCGTGTCAATGTAAAGCGGAAAATCCGCCGCGTGTTATGGGGGATCGGAAGCGGAACAGCTCCCGGTCGCGAAAAAACCGCTCCCCGGAAGGAGCGGCTTTATAACAGGTTCAGGCGGCCCGGCGGGCTTTCCGGCGTTTTGCTCCCCGGAGGATCAGCCAGACGATCAGCCCCAGCAGGCCCAGGGGAAGGAGGATTGCCGCGAGCACCGGCAGGAAGGCGACAAGGTCTATGACGCCTTCCAGGAATCCGTCCCTGATACCGGCAAGGCTGGCATACAGGCGCTCCTGCATCCGCTGGAAGAAGGATTTGCTCTCGTTGGATGCCAGCAGTGTGGAGGCGTCCTCCACCTCTTCCAGGCTGACGGAGAAGGTGGCATAGTCTATTTCGTTGTCCATCCCCCTTACCTGGGATTCCGCCTGCTGGATGCGGGTGGACAGGTCATTCAGCTCGCTTTGCAGCAGCACCACATCGTCCAGGGATTCCGCTTTGTCCAGCAGCTCCAGCAGCGTATCCCGCTGGGCCAGGAGATTTTCCAGCAGTATATCCGCGTTGTTGTATTCGTAGGTGATGTTTGTGACATTCTCGGAGAAATCCCGCAGCGAACCTATCCCCTTCAGCCCGAGGGCGGCTTCATGGTAGCGGGAAGAGGGGATGCGCAGTGTCAGATAGGCGTACCGGCCATACCCGTCCGGCTCGGTAAAGGCTTTTCCGTAGACGGAGGAGTACTCCACAAATCCGTTATAGGTATCACATACCTTGAGTATCGCCGAAAGGTCCGCGTCGAACGCGGTGGTTTCCGCGGAAACCTCCGCCCGGTATACCAGTTTTTGGCCGGAAACCGTCTGAAGGTCCCGGGTGAGCAGGGAGCCGTCCGTAAGTCCGCCCGCCGCCGTGTCGTCCTTTACGCTAAGTTCGTCCTCTGCGGGGAGGTCGGCGGGGGCCGCCGCCGGGCTATCCATGGTCATGCTTTCCTCGGAGATCGCCTCCGCCATATCAGCGATGATATCGCCGTCTCCCGCCCCGTCTTCGTAAGCGTGGAAGGAGGCGGCGTTGTCCATATTGCGGCCGGATTCCGAATCGGCGGCATAACGCTCGTCCCGCGTATCTGCTGCGGCAACTCCCTGCGCGATGCCGGTAAAGCCTCCGCCGACCCAAAGCGTCAAGATCCCGGCTGTGATGACAAGGCAGGCGGCCGCGGTCAGCAGTGTGGGGACCACCTTCCGCCGGCGCAGTATACGGCGGGCTTCCCCGTCCTTTTCGGAGCGGAGCGCGGCTTCCAGCCTGGGGCGGAGCAGTTCCGGGGCTTCCTCATCCGGCATATTGCTCAGCACGGCAAGCAGTTGTCCCCGGGCTTCCAGAAGGGTGCGGCAGGAAGGACATTCCTCCAGATGACGGGCGGTTTTCTCTGCTTCTTGCGCGGAAAGCGTCCCGTCCAGATAGGCGTCCATACACAGGCTATCCAGGTGCAGCTTCATTTTGCCGTCCCTCCTTTACCTGTTTGGACGAAATTGTCTTGGTTTTGTTCCGCGCTGCCGAGAATTTTCATCAGCTCCGAACGGCCCCTGCTGAGGCGCGAGCGCACGGTACCCACCGGGCAGCGTAATAACAGCGCGATCTCATCATAGGAGTAGCCTTCCATGTCCCGCAGGACGATCACGGTCCTGTGGTCCGCCCGCAGCCGCTGCAGGGCTTCCCGCACCAGCTCCTTATCCGCGAGCCTTGCGGCAACATTCAAAGCCTCTTCGTCGGAGGGCTCCCAGCCGGATTCCTGCAGCTCCTGCAGGGAGACCCTCCGGATCTTCTTTCGCCGCCGAAGCTCGTCCAGGCAGGTATTTACCGCTACCCTGTGGAGCCAGGTTCCCACGGCGGACTGCCCCCGAAAGCCGCTCCAGGCGCGCCAGGCTTTCAGGAAGGTTTCCTGTGTCATATCCATGGCGTCCTGCGGGTGCCGCATCATACGCAGGCAAACATTGTAGATCCTTTGCTCATAGAGGGCTATCTGTTCCTCGAAGGCGGGTTTGGGATCAGCCGCAAACTGCTTTTCCTCGTTCATCCCTTCCTCCTTTCGCGGGCGTTTTTCAGATATTTATTATACCATGTTGGTGCAATTCGCACAATAGCGCGCCCTGTTTTCTATGCCGTAACGATTGCTTGTTTGTGATACGCGCGTTCCCCGGGAAACCCGGTATTTCCTTTTTATCGCCCCTGTGATAGAATGGCTTGAGCGCAAAACAGAGGAGGTGCGGAGATGATACGGATAGCAATGATGGGGTACTGGCATGTTCATGCCGGGGATTACACAAAACAGATCTTGAATTCCGGCCGGGCAAAGATCGTGGGCGTATATGATAAGGAGCCTCTCCGGGGGCAGGAGTGGGCGGGGAAGCTCGGCGTGCTCTGTTATACCGACCCGGACGCCCTGCTTTCCGGCGAAAAGGTGGATGCCGTGGTGGTGAACACCCCCACCTGTGATCATGAGGAGATCATTATTAAGGCGGCGCGGGCCGGGAAACACATCTTTACCGAGAAGGTGCTGGCGGCTTCCTATGACAGCGCGGTCCGCATTGCCGGGGAAGTAAAAAAGGCGGGCGTTCAATTTGTTATTTCCTTTCCCCACCGGACCTTCCCTCACAACCTGTTTGTGAAAGGGCTGTTGGAGCGGGGAAAGCTGGGCACGCCTACCTATATGCGTATGCGGAATGCGCATGACGGCGCCGTCGGGGGCTGGCTCCCGCCGCATTTTTATGACCCGGCAGAGGCCTGCGGAGGCGCTATGATGGATTTGGGCGCCCATCCGATGTATCTGATACAATGGTTGATGGGCACGCCGGAGTCCATGTTCTCGGTATTTACCCATATGTCCGGTCATGAGGTGGAAGACAACGCTGTTTCCGTCATGTCCTATGCCAACGGCGCCATTGCCGTTTCCGAGACCGGGTTTATGACACCCGCGGCTCCCGAATTTCTGGAGGTTCAGGGGACGGAGGGGACGGTTCAGGTATTGGGAGTGGATAATATTGTTTGGCTGAAAGAGGGGAAGGCCGCCTTCCGCCGGGTCGGGGAGGCTGAGATGCCCCCGCCGGGGAAGGGCGCCATGGAGCAGTTCCTGGATGCGGTGGAAACGGGGGAGTCTCCGTTGTTCGGTATTGAGGACGCGGTGGCGTTGTCCCGCCTGATGGACGCGGCCTACCGCTCTCACAGGGAGAAGAGGTTGGTAACTCTTTGATAGAGGCCCATTGGAGCGCTCTTTGCCGGTACATGGGCTGGCCGGAGGGAGCGGGAATCCATGTGCAGCCGGAGGAGGAACTGACTCCCCGTTATCCTTTGGCGGTATATGACGGGCCCGGCTGCCGTGTGATACTGGTGACGCCGGAACTGGCGTCTGTGACGGGGGAGATCGCCGCCCTTCCCCGTGAATGGACGGTGCTCCGTTTGGCGGAGGAGATTTTTCCCGGAGTTCCGGCGGAGGCGGACCCCGCCTGTTACTACCTTTTGCCTGATGGCGTTCCCTTGCCGGATACCCCCGCCGTTCGTTTGCTGTCTCCGGCAGATGAGGCCGCCTGGCAGGCGCTCTTGATGACCTGTACCCTTCGCGAACGGTTGGCCGGGGAGATTTCTCTGAAGGATCCCGTCGTGACCGGAGCCTTCGATACCGACGGCGTGCTGACGGCGGCGGCCTCCTTCCTGTACTGGGGAGAGGTCCTGGCGGACATCGGTGTGCTGACCCATGGCGGGCGCCGCCGTCAAGGCTGGGGCGCGCAGGCGGTTGCCGCTCTTTGCCGAGAGGGGAGGGCCTTGGGCAAACTCGTGCAATATCGCTGTGATGACGCCAATTTCGCTTCGCGTGATCTTTGCTTGGGGTTGGGTTTTTTGCCTACCATACCCCTGACCGGACTAAAATTGGCTTTACCGGAGGAATAAAATGCCCCTTCCTACGATCCATATGTTTGTAGTCGATACCGTCAGCCGGGAGGCGGGGTGGAATGTTTCCGGGCAGTTGCTGCTGGGGAGCATCGCTCCGGACGCGGTGCAGCTTCGTCAGGGAGCGGACGGGTTGGATATGAATCGCACCCATCTCAGGGTGCCGGATTGGAAAACCGCGTATCGTCGTGCTGCGGAACTGGGTCGGGGGAACCGGGGCAATCCCTTTCTGCTGGGCTGCGCGATTCATGTGATGACCGATGTGCTTTGGCGTTATGGTCCCAGGAGGGAAGCTGTCCGGCGTTATGCCGAAGAATACGCAGATGTGCCCGACGCGCTCCGGGAGCCCTTTCGGATCATTTATGCCGGAGACTGCAATACGGCGGAAAGAGCGCTGTTCCGTACCGGGCCGGGGGAACGGATGTGGAGGGCGGCATTGTCCACCCCCGCGCGGGATTACGCGGACCTGGTGAATGCGAACGAGGTGGACCGCTGGCGCAGGGAGCGCTTTGCGGAGCTGCAGATAGCCCGGGATCCTCGCGCGTCACGGCTTGTGACTCTGCCGGGCGTACAAAAATTTATCGGGGAAGCCGGGGCGCGGATAGCCGCTGCTCTGGCGGGAGCAGAGTGATGGAACGGGATCTATTGCTGCGGGGCGTGCTGGGGAACGGAATGGCCCGGATATTCATGGCGGATACCCGGGTTATGACGCGGACCGCGGCCTCCATACACCGCACCTCCCCGGTTTGTACCGCCGCCCTGGGCAGACTGATGACGGCGGCTTGTATAATGGGCGTTACACTGAAAGACCAAAAGGATGCCCTGACGCTGATCGTCAATGGCGGCGGCCCCGCCGGCAAGCTCATTGCGACGGCCCGTTCGAACGGCACCGTCAAGGCCATGATGGAGAATCCCCGGGTGGCCCTGCCCCCAAAGGAGAACGGAAAGCTGGATGTCGGCGGCGCGGTCGGTCATAACGGCACGCTGACCTGTGTCAGGGATCAAGTGTTTGGCCGCCCTTACACCGGGAAAATTGACCTTGTCAGCGGGGAAATCGCTGAGGATGTGGCGCGGTATTATTTGGTTTCCGAGCAGCAGCCCTCCCTTGTGGCGCTGGGTGTCATGGTAGGGCCGGAGGGGAATGTGCTGACCTCCGGGGGCGCGCTGATCCAGGTCATGCCGAACTGTTCGGAGGAGCTGATTTCCCGGTTGGAGCTGCGCGCGCCGGTGTTGGGGGGATTCAGCCGTTTGCTTGCGGACTATGAACTCAGGGAGCTGGCGCATACCATGTTTGACCCTTTGGGGCTGGAGGTGCTGGAGGAGATCCATCCTCTTTTCCGCTGCGACTGTTCCCGTTCCCGTATCGAAGAGGTGCTGATAAGCCTTGGCGAGCAGGAGCTGCGGAACATGGCGGAGGTTGATCGGGAAGCAAAGCTGACCTGCCACTTTTGTCAAAAGGAATATTCTTTTTCCCGGGAGGAGCTGTTGCGGCTTCTTGGGGAAGCTCTGGGACAGAATGGGGAGTAAGCATGGCAGAGGGTAACCATAAGCGCGGACGTGTCGTCAGCTATGCCCAGGGAGAGGAGTTCTTCCTGCGGCGCGGACAAAAGCATATGCAAAGCGGCGATTATCGCAATGCCCTTGTATCCTATCATAAGCTGCTGGAAATGAGCCCGGACACCCTCCGGTATCTGATGGATACGGCCTGGCTTTTTGGCCAGTTGGGGTACTATGAGGTGTCCAACCGCTATTTGATGCGGCTCCTGAATCTGGAGGGCTGCGAGAAAGACGCGGTGCTGCATGCCCTGGGATGCAATTATTACGCCTTGTGTGAGTATATCTGTGCCGAGGAATGCCTGCGTCTGGCGCTGGTAAACAGTACGGATCCCGAAATCCGCGAGGATGCCGGGGCTCTGCTGAGTTCGCTTGAGGGGTATCAGTCCGATCCCGAGCAGCCGGGCTTTCCCCCGGAATACGAAAACCTGCATAACTGTTATTGCGCCCATATCGCCAACGACCGGTGCCGGAAGTTTCCCCAGTTGTTGGCGCTGGCCCTGTCCAGTGGGGGCGACCCGTATTGCGCGCCGCTCCAATACGCGGTACTGCTGTATTTCACCGGGGATTGGAAGAACGGCTTGGGTTTTCTGGAAATGATGCTGGAGAGCGATCCGGAGAATTATCGGGCGATGGCGGTTTACGCTGTGCTGCTGCACAGGCGGGGAAACCGTTTAGGAAAAGCGGAGCCTTGGCTGGGGAAGCTGAAGAGCATTCGCTCTGATTTTGATGATGAAGTATTCTGCGCCGCTGCTGCGCTGTATGAATACGGCAGGTATGCCGAGGCGGCCGCTTTGCTGGAGGGGATGGACTGTACCCAGGTAGACGGGCGGCTGGCGGACCAGTTGCTGGCGTTATCCTATTATTGCGATGGGCAATATACCAAAGCAAAGTGTGTCTGGGAGGACATGGCGCGGATGATGCCCTGGGATGGGACGGCCCGCTATTACGCCCGCCTGGCAGCCGAGGCGGAGGCCGGAAAACCCCGCAGGAAGAAATTGGATATGCTGGCCGATGTGCCGGAAAACGAAGCCGCCGCCCGGATGAAGCTGCTCTCGGATCTGATGAACGGCGATGGGGAACGGCTGCGGGAACACTGGCGGCAGGACGCCGTCCGGGAGGCTGTTTACTGGTTGGCCGGGCAGCGCAATCAGTCCCTTGCTTATGCCGGCTGCAAGATATTGCTGGAGATCCGGGGCAAGGAGGATTTCGGGTATGTGACGGACCGTATTCTCGATCGGCATCGAACCGAACTGTTCCGTAAGCAGCTGGCGGAACTGCTTTCCGCGCGGGGTTATTCCAAGAGAATAATCTTTATTGGCTTTGGCGGTTTGGCTGCGATATGGGTGCCTCGGCTGGATAGTGATCAGCTGGCCGCTCTCAGTAAGAGCCAGCGTCAGGCCTACGCCATTGCCGTACAGGCGCTGTACACACGGCTGGAGAAAGATGTGACCGGGGAGCTTGAGGCATTGTGGGTGCGGATGTGCCGCCGCGAGAAGCTTGTGCCCAAAACCATGGTTCGGCCGGAGGTGTGGGCCCTGGGTCTGGAATACGCGTTTCTTTCCTCCGTGGCGGAGATCATGGACAGCCCGGAGAGTATGGCCGCCAGATATGACCTGAATCCGAAGGCGGCCAGGAGGGTGTGTGATATAATAATAAGGGATGGGGTGCTTCGGGAAAATGCGGCTGATTGATTTTGATGAGAAATTCCAACATTATCTCCGGGACTGGTACGAGGCGCGCCGCCGGGAGATGACGGTGGAGCAGATGGAGTTGCGGATCCCCCAGCTCTATGAGGAATGGCTGGAGGCGCCGGCGGACTGGCTGGGCGGAACGGCGCCCGGGGCGTATTTTCTCGACAGGGAGCCGGGCGAGCTTGTGGAGTGGATGCTGGCCTATATGGCGGCAAGGGTGGGGATCCCCGGCCCTCTTCAGGACGCCGTGGCGGACGGGGACACGGCTGATCTTTTAAAGGCTCTGGTATTTGAGACGGCCGCGCTGCCCCCCGGGGCAGACAGGGACACCGTGAGGATGCAGGCCATGGGCCTGCTGCTGGAGATGGACAACGGTTTCACTTTGGATGAGCTTCTGAGCTTGGCGGCCGGCCGCGTCAAACGTGAAGACGAACTGGCGGATACAGCGGCCGAGGGGCTGCTTGCCTTCGGTCAGGCCGCGGTGGAGCCGGTGCTGGCGGCTATGGACGGACCTGTTTCCGATTGGGCGCGTATTTCCCTTGCGGATGTGCTGACCAACTATCCCGGAGACGCCCGGATCACCCGGTGGCTGATGCGGTTGTACCGGGAGCATCCGGAACACAGGACGCTGTTTGCCGCCTATCTGGGAAAATACGGCGACCCGGCCGCCCTGCCCTTGCTCGAGGAGGAGATCCGGGATCTGACTTTGGGTTACTTCGATTATCTCGAGGTGAAAAACGCCATTGAGGCGCTGGGCGGCCGGGTGGAAACGGAACGGGAATTTGCGTATGATGAGGACTATGAAACTTTGTCAAAGGAAGAGAAATGATATATTTGGATGACATAAAAAAGGACCCCCGGATCATGGCTCTGATAGAGGGAGCGCACCGTATTATGCAGGTTCGGGGCTATACCGAGCACGGGCTGCGGCATGTGGGGTATGTGAGCCAGACTGCCGGGGAGATACTCCGGCAATTGGATTATGATGACCGCTCCTGCGAGATCGCCGCCATCGCGGGCTGGGTGCACGATATAGGCAACTCCATCAACCGGTTGAACCACGGGATTTCCGGCGCGCAGCTGCTCTTCCCCATATTGCTGGACATTGGGATGGATTTTCAGGAAACGCTGGAGATCATCTCGGCTGTGGGGAACCACGAAGAGCAGAACGGCATGCCGGTAAGCGCGGTTTCTTCCGCTCTGATTATTGCCGACAAGTCCGATGCCCACCGTACTCGGGTAAACAAAAGGAGCTTCAACCTGCAGGACATTCATGACCGGGTCAATTATTCCATTAAAAAAAACTGGCTTAATGTGGATAAGGAGGACCGGATCATTCGTTTCGGCATTCTGATGGACGACTCCTCCTCCGTGATGGAGTATATGCAGATTTTTCTCTCCCGTATGGTCATGTGTGAACAGGCTGCGGCCTTTTTGGGGTGCACCTTCGATTTGGAGGTCAACGGTGTAGTTATAAATAACCAAACGAAAATGAAGGAGAAACTGTAATGGAAATACAGAGCGTGCTTTCTCCGGCGTTCAGGGAATACGGACAGATCGTTTCGGGCTATGATTTTACCGATATGCTCAAAGCGCTGGCCAAAACCCCGAAACCTGCCGGTGAAACAGTCTACCGGCAGAGGGATGAGGCGCTGGAAGCCTTGCCGGTGGCGGCGGAACTTCGGGATAGATACTTTGGCGGCCTGCCCATTGAAATCGGCTATTGCAACGGCTACAATACCAGGCTTATCGGTCTGGAATATCATCGCACGAGTGAACTCAACCTTGTGGAGACGGACACTGTGTTTCTGATCGCCAAACAGACCGAAATGACGGACGGCCGGCTGGACGGCAAGAAAGTGAGGGCGTTTCTCTGCCCGGCAGGTACTGCGGTGGAGATGTTTGCCACAACCCTCCATTTTGCCCCCTGCGATGCGCGTACCGGCGACGGTTTCCGCTGTCTTGTGGTGCTGCCCGCCGGCACGAATACGGACTTGCCGCCGATCAACCGGGTCACCCCGGAGGACGCCCACCTGGTAGCCAGGAACAAGTGGCTCTTCCTCCATGAGTCCCTGCCCTTTGTGAAAAGCGGAAAAGCGCCCGGGGGTCTCTATGGAGATCTGATCGACCTGGCGCGGCAGCTGGAATGATATGAAACGCAGCGGCGGACGGTTGTTTGCGGACTGCCTGGAGGAGCAGGGGATCGATACGGTTTTTGCATATCCGGGCGGTTCGGTGTTGCCCATTTTTGACGCTCTCCGGAAGCGGAAGGGATTGCGGCTGGTTATTCCCGCTCGCGAGGATCAGGCCGCTTTTATGGCGGACGGGTATGCCCGGGCATCGGGGAAACCGGCGGTATGTATCGCCACATCCGGACCCGGCGCTACCAACCTTCTGACAGGTATGGCGGTCAGCTTTATGGATTCGGTGCCCGTTGTGTATGTGACCGGAGACATTTTACGGGACAGGAAAGGCAGCGACGCTTTTCAGGAGGCGGATATCTGGGGCATGTCCCTGTCTGTGACCAAGCATTCCGTAGTCGTCAATAGCGCCGCGGAGCTGCCGGGCGCCCTTCGGGAAGCCTTCTGGGTGGCGTCCTCGGGCCGCCCGGGTCCGGTGCTGGTGGACATTCCGGAGGATGTGCTGAAAGAGCGGGCGGAAGCCCCTGAGCTCGGCCGGGAGGCGGTTTCCCGCTGGCGGGAGGCGCATCCTTTCCTGTGGGATAAAACCCACAGTTGGCAGCGGGAGCTTTCTGCCGCGGTTGCCGCGGGAGCGTTGAAAAAAACCGCGGAAAAGATCGGGGCAGCCAGGCGGCCTTTGATTTTAGCCGGGGGAGGCGCCCTGGCCGCGGGGGACGGGATTCTCCGTTTGGCGGAGAAAACGGGCGTGCCGGTCGTGACCACCCTTATGGGGGTGGGAGCGCTGCCCCGGGATCACATCCTTCATATCGGCATGATCGGATTGTACGGTTGCGCCCGGGCGAACCGCGCGCTGGCGGAGTGTGATGTATTGCTGGCTGTCGGTACCCGCTTCAGCGACCGGAGCATGGCGGCAGCCGAGGGGATGGATGACGCGGAGATCATCCATATCGATATTGACCCGGCGGAAATCAATAAGAACCTTCAGTCGTATTTCCATATCACCGGGGATGCCGGCGCGGTACTGGGCCGCCTTATCGCCGCGGTCGCGCCGGCTGAGAAGACATGGCTCCGGCGAAACGAGGAATACCCCGTGGGCTGGGATCCGTTGGGGATCCTTCGCTGCGCGGGGGAGGCGGCGGGAGATATACCCGTGGTCACCGATGTGGGGCAGCATCAGATGTGGGCGGCGGCAGCCTGGCCGGTACGGAAACCGGGGCAATGGTTTACAAACGCGGGACTGGGCACCATGGGCTACGGCCTGCCCGCAGCCTGCGGTATCAGCCTGGCCGTCAGGTCCCCGGTCGTCGCGGTAGTGGGGGACGGCGGGCTGAAGATGTCCCTTGCGGAGCTGGGTACCTTACGGCAGGAGAATGTCCCGGTGGTGCTTTTACTGCTGGACAACCGCTGTCTGGGCATGATACGTCAGCTTCAGCAGGAAGAATACGGGGGCCGCTACACCGGCGTCCACCTCTTTTCACCGGATTGGGAGGGGGTTTGCCGGGCGTACGGTCTGCCCTATGCCCGGCCGGACAGCCTTCCCGCGCTGAGGGACGCCGTAAAGGCCGCCGTGGCTTCCAAAGCGCCGCAAATGATTCATTGTATGATCGCCGAAGAAGAGCTCGTCGATTTATGACGGGAGAAAGGTTTTTTCCATGGAGTCCTATATCATCAGTGTACTCGTGCATAACCAACCCGGCGTGCTGTCCCGGGTGTCCGGTCTGTTCAGCCGCCGGGGATTCAATATTGAGAGCCTTGCGGTGGGGACCACCCATGTGGAGGGCATTTCCCGGATGACCATTGTGGTGCCGGGGACACTGCGCACCGTGGAGCAGATGGCCGCCCAGATACGGAAGCTGATGTGTGTGACGCTGGTCAAGATACTCCCCGCGGGGAATGTGATAGCCCGGGAGATGCTCTTGATCAAAGTGAGATGCGGCAAGGAGAACCGGGACGCTGTTGCCCGCATTGTGGATATTTTCCGGGCCCGTATCGTGGATGTCAACCGTAACTGCATGACGGTGGAAATTACCGGGGAGGAAAAGAAAAACGCCGCGTTTCTGGAGCTGATGGGGGATTTCGGCATCCTGGAAATCGTACGAACGGGTACGGTGGCGCTGGAACAGGGAGAAGGATACCTCCGGGCCGCTTCGGAGGAGTAAAGCAATGAGCGGCAGGCTCTGCGCCTGCCGCTTTTTTTATGGGGAAAATTCCTCCGGAAAGAGCAATGCCGGCAGTTCCTTCAGCCGGGACAGCACCGCGCGTGGATGATAGGGCGGAAACTCCTCTGCGGAAGCCCCGCCTGTGGTGACGGCGATGAAGGGACAGCCTGCCCGGCGCGCGGTTTCGGCGTCCACCAGGGAATCGCCGACATACACCGCCTCCGCCGATGTGACGCCCATTGCTTCCATGGCCGAGAGCAATCCCTCAGGGTCCGGCTTTTCCCGGGTGACATCGTCCGCGCCGACGATCAAAGTTAAAAGATCGTACAGACCTTCTCTCCGGAAAAACTCTTCGATACGGGCGTGGCGCTTGGAGGTGACCACGCCCAGCGACAGGCCCTTTCTTTTGAGAAAAGCGAGAACATCCGCCGTATCGGGCAGGATCCGGGTATTGGCGGTCATATAATCTGCCGCCATCTCTAAAAAGGCTTCGCGGACGGCCCGCGCGCGGGCGGGATCCGTGTCGCCGGTCAGCATTTCGTGCATGACCTCCAAAGGGTATCCCACCGTGCGGATGATGTCCTCTTCCGCCGGGGGCGGGAAGCCTATGCTTTCCTGGGCGTGGCGGAAGCAATCAACGATCCCCCGGGTGGCGTCCGCCAGGGTGTAGTCAAAATCAAATATCACAGCGCGCAATGGTCAAACCCTCCTTTTCTTATTGTATCATAACTGCGGGGAGATGAGAACGGTCAAAAACCGGCGATTTCCCGGCCCAAAAACAACGTTGTTCGGCGAACAGGGGGCCCTGGCGGTCTGTGAAAGTGCCGGAACGCAGGGGGTGGGAGGCGGGGGACCGCCTCTTTACGGCGGATGTGATTTGTGATACAATGCCTACTCAGTGGTGTTTTTAGACCACATAGGAGGCGGAAATGATCGGTTTGATGAAGCTGAAGGCGCTGCGGGAGGAGGCCTCCCGCTTATCCGGGCAGACGGTGAAGGTGGGCGGATGGGTCCGCACGCTGCGGGACAGCGGAAATATCGCTTTTATGGAGCTGAACGACGGCACGAGCTTCGGCGGGGTGCAGGTCGTTTTAAACCGGGAAAAGCTTCCCGATTTTGAGACGCTGACCCGTCTGGGCGTCAGCGCGGCGGTGATCGTCACGGGTACTGTCATACTGACGCCGGAGGCGAAGCAGCCCTTTGAGCTGCAGGCGACCGCCGTAGAGGTGGAGGGGGTGTCCGACCCGGCCTACCCCCTGCAGAAGAAGCGCCATACCTATGAATACCTCCGGACGATCCCCCATCTCCGCCCCCGGGCCAACACCTTTATGGCGGTGTTTCGGGTGCGTTCCCTGGCGGCGCAGGCCATCCATACGTTCTTCCAGGACAGGGGTTTTGTGTATGTGCATACCCCCATCATTACCACAAATGACTGTGAGGGCGCGGGAGAGATGTTCCGGGTCAGCACATTGGATCCCTTCCATCTTCCCCTTACCGAGGAGGGACAGATCGACTACACCCGGGACTTTTTCGGCAAGGAGGTCGGTCTGACCGTCAGCGGGCAGTTGAATGTGGAGACCCATTGCATGGCTTTCCGGGATGTATACACCTTCGGCCCCACCTTCCGGGCGGAGCGCAGCACCACCTCCCGCCACGCGGCGGAGTTCTGGATGATCGAGCCGGAGATGGCCTTTGCCGACCTGGAGGATGATATGGCGCTGGCGGAAGCGATGGTGAAGTACATTATCCGCTATGTGCTGGAGCGGGCGCCGGAGGAAATGGAGTTCTTCAACCGGTTTATCGATAAGGGACTGCTGGAGCGGCTCCATCTGGTGGAGAGCAGCGAGTTCGGGCGGATGACCTATACCGAGGCGATCGATTTGCTGCTGCGGTCGGGGAAGAAGTTCGCCTACCCCGTGAAATGGGGGGTCGACCTGCAGGCGGAGCATGAGCGGTATATCACCGAGGAAATCTTCGGTAAACCGGTGTTCCTGACCGACTATCCCAAGGATATCAAGGCATTCTATATGCGCATGAACGACGACGGTAAGACGGTGGCCGCGGCGGATATGCTGGTGCCGGGCATCGGCGAGCTGATTGGCGGCAGCCAGCGGGAGGAGCGGCTGGATAAACTGGAGCAGCGCATGGCGGAGATGGGCTTGGACATCGGGGAGTACCAGTGGTATCTGGACCTGCGCCGCTACGGAACGGTGCGCCACGCCGGCTTCGGTCTGGGGTTTGAGCGCATGCTGATGTACCTTACGGGGATGAGCAATATCCGGGACGTTCAGTCCTTCCCCCGGACCTTCGGCTTGGCGGACGGTTAATGTACGAAACGAAAGATCCTTCCCGCATATGAGCGGGGAGGATCTTTTAGTCGCAAAAAGAAAGGAAGGAGCGGCGGGTATACCCGGAAACGGGGACTCTGCCGCGCAGGTGTTTCCGGAGGGGATGCCCGGCTTACCCGGCCACGTAGGGGCGGTGAGCGCTGCGGCGGCTACAACAGAGCGACCTTCAGGCCGGCTTCGGAGAGGATCTCTTCGGCGGTATCGTAAAAGCCGCCGATATTCTCCGCCCGGTGAGCATCGGAGCCCAGTGTGATATGGGTACCGCCCAGCTCGCGATACCGCCGCAGAATGTCCAGATTCGGCTTATGGACCGCCTGCCCGTTTCGGCAGGTGGAGGTGTTCAGCTCGATCAGCTTTCCGGCGCCGATGACAGTGCGGAGGATGGTATCCAACTTGTCGGGAAATTCCGTATACCGCAGGGTGGGGTCCTCGTAGGGGGAGAACTTGGCCACATAATCCAGATGCCCCAGGGTATCGCAGCAGGGCAGCAGCGCGGGAAGAGCCTCCAGTATGGTATCCAGATACAGACCATAAGCCTCCGCCCGCGTCTTGCCCCGATAGTAGGGGGGCTCATAGGGGTCAAGCCCGTGGACGTCATGGACGGAGCCGATGACGAACTCCGGCCGGATTTCCCGAAGAGCCCGCAGCCCTACTTCCCATTTTTGATCCCGCCAGCCCAGTTCGATCCCCCGGCGCAGGGTGAGCCCAGGGAACTTCTCCCGAAGGCGCTCCACCGTTAAGGCGTATTCCCGTGGATCCTCGATGACGGCGGGGCGCCCGTCATAAACCAGATCGCACTCCACATGCTCAGTCAGCGCGATATGGGTCATGCCCAACTCCAGCGCCCGGCGGCAGACGGCCTCCGGATCCTCCTGACTGTCGCAGGAAAAACGGGAATGCAGGTGATAATCCGCATACAGCATGGGTTCCTCCAAAAAACGCCTCCCCTAAGGGAGGCGTTCTCAGTTTGATTATTCCGCGGTCTCCTCGATGGGATAAACGCTTACCTTGCGGCGCTTTTTGTCTTTGCGCTCAAAGCGAACGATACCGTCCGCCATGGCAAAGAGGGTATCGTCCCCGCCGATGCCGACATTGTTGCCGGGATGAATATGGGTACCGCGCTGACGAACCAGGATGTTGCCGGCCAACACAAACTGACCATCGCTACGCTTGGTTCCCAGACGCTGCGCATTGGAGTCCCGTCCGTTACGGGACGAGCCTACACCTTTTTTCTTAGCCATGATTTACCTCTGCTTTCTCCAGGAGCTCAGCCTTTTACCGCGGTGATTTCCACCTGGGTATACAACTGGCGATGGCCGCCTTTCCGGCGATAATTCTTCTTGGGCCGGAACTTATAGACAATCAGCTTCTTCCCCTTGACCTGCCGCAGCACCTTTCCGGTAACCTTCGCACCCTCCACTATGGGCGTACCCACCGTCGTCTTTTCGCCATCCACCACCATCAGGACGGGGAATTGCACCTCGGTTTCATCGTCAACATCGATACGGTTGACGTGGATCACATCACCGGGAGTAACCTTGAACTGTGTTCCGCCTGCTTTAATGACAGCATACATCGGGACTTGCACCTCCTTGGAACAAACTCGCCGGGGTCAGGCAGCAAAATCGCTTTAGAGGCCCGCCTCGCGCGGCATACCCGGGTATCATATCACCGGAAACCGTCGTTGTCAAGGGAAAGGAGAAAGTTTTTACATAATCAGCCGGCGCGTGATACTTTGTTCCTATCCCCGCAGCGGCGCAGCGCCGGATCCGGCGGGTTAGAAAGACCAGGTCCGGCAAATCTTCTCGGAATAGGGGCGGATGAGAGGCTCGGCGCCCTCCGCCTCCCGGAGGTAGGCCAGAAGCCGGGCTTTCAATTTCTCCCGGACGCCGGCATAGGCGGGCTCGGCGGCCAGATTTTGCCGTTGATGGGGGTCGGCCAGGTTGTCATAGAGATGATCCTCATAATAGACATCCTCGGCGGGCAAGGAATGGCCGTCGGTCACCCCGCGGACGGAATAGGTGTATTCTGGCGTCCTTACCGCCCGTCCTACCTGGGATTCGGAGATCTGCAGGAATACGTCCTCCCGTGGCGGCGTTTCCTCCCGGAGCAGAGAGAGAAGGGAGACGCCCCGCCAGCCGTCAGGCTGTATGCCGGCGCAATCCAGCAGGGTACGGGGAACATCTATCAGGCTGACAGGGGAGGATACCCGCCCCACTCCGTTGAAGCCGGGACCGTGGGCGATCATGGGGATACGGATAGAACTGTCATGACAGGAGCGCTTGTATTCCCTGTTCCTTGTGCGGAAGTGGCAGCCGTGATCAGAGGAATAGATGAATACGGTGTTTTCCCATTCTCCTGATTCCTTGAGGGCGTCCACCAAACGCCCCGCATTGGAATCCAGAGCATTGCACTGCCCCAGATAGTCAGGATAATTCTCCCGCCAGTCTCCCCCGGTACCCTCCAGGTCACCGGGGACCGCATAATCTTTCCACCGCTCTTTGCTGCCGTCCGGTCCTTCAAAACGGTTCCGGTCGTTCTGGTGATGGGGTCCGATTTGAGAAACCATCAGGAAAAAGGGATTGCCCCTCCGCCGACGGTGAATATAGTCCACCGCGTAGGCGTTTACGCAGTCCGGCCGGTAGCCGATAAAAGAGACCTTTTTATTATCCCCGTCAAAAAGATACCCGTTATAGCCGTGGGAGGTGAATTCCAGCACGTCCGCGGCCATCCAGTAGTCCCGATAGCCTCCCCGCGCCTCTAGGGGGATGGCGGAAGTTTCGCAGCGGAGGCCGTCCCTGCCGCCGCTGGCCAGATGCCATTTTCCCACATAGGCGGTGTCATACCCGGCTTCATGGAAATAATCCGCCAGGGTTTTCCTGTCCCGGGGCAGAGAGAGGCCGTTTTTAAAGCAGCCCGTCTCGGTGGCGTAGAGACCAGTCTGCAAACAGGCTCGGGCAGGGCTGCACACCGGTTGCATGGTAAAGGCCTGATCAAAGACCGTCCCCCTGGCTGCCAGAGCATCCAGGCGGGGGTCACGGGAAGAGCCTGCCCGTAGCAGCCCAGGGTATCCCAGCGCTGTTGGTCGGTAAAATAGAATACGATATTCGGACGTTTCATGGTTCACCTCCCGCGGTATTTCTATCATAACAGAAAGAGGGGACTCCGCATAGAGGAGATCGTTGGCGGGGGAGGCATGATGTCCGGCAGGGACGCCGTGTGACGGGGCTGTTTTCCGTGCCGGGGGTGAGCCGGGCCCTTCTGCCAGTCCGCTGATTGCATTCGGACGGGGAATCCTGTATAATCGGGGAGGAATCTGCGGAAAGGAAATGTCATGTCCGAGATGCAAGAAAAACGTCTGCTACCGGTGATCGCCCTGCACGGGCTGGTTGTGTTTCCCGGTATGCATCTGTCCTTCGACCTGCCCAGACAGGCGCTGCCTCCCGGCGCGGAGACGCTGCTGGAGGGGGACGGAACGATGGCTCTGGCGGCTTTGGTGAAGTCCGGAAGTGAGTTGCGGTCCATGGAGGACATCTATCCTGTCGGTGCCCTTGTGGAGGCGCGCCAAATCGTCAAGGCCAACCAGGACACCCTGCGTATCCTGGTGGAGGGGCTTTCCCGGGTGATGTTCACCGGGCTGGATCTTTCGGGAGAGGGAGCAAAGGCGGAGGTAACGCCGCTGGAGGAGCCGGAGATTTCCGGCGACCCACTGACGGTGGAAGCCTCTATGCGCTATATCAAGGATCAATTTGTGGAATTTGCCCGGTTGTCCGGCAGGATCCCACCGGAGGTGATGAACGCCGTGCTGGAGATCACCTCCCCCGGAAAGCTGGCAGACGGGGTGGCGCTGCACTGCTTCCGCAGCTACGAGGACAGGCTGCAGGTGCTCCGTACCGTTGAATTCGACCGCAGGCTGCAGTTGGCCGGAGAAACGATCACCCGGGAGGTACAGCTAGCCCGGTTGGAGGACAGCATACAGGACCGTATGCGGTTCTCCCTGAGCGAACAGCAGAAGGAGCGTTTCCTCCATGAGCAGATCCGCGCCATCTATCAGGAGCTGGGCGAGGATTCCCGGGAGGAACTGTCTGGTTATCGCGAGATGGTGGACAGTTTGCCCATGCCCGATGAGGTGAAGGACAAGGTGCGCCGGGAAATCGACCGGCTGGAGCGTACCGCGGAGCAGAATCCCGAGTACCAGGTGCTGCGGAACTGGGTGGAATGGATCCTTGAGCTGCCTTGGGGCGTGACGACAAAGGATGATACCCGGATCGCCACCGCCCGGCGGGTGCTGGAGCGGGACCATGAGGGTCTTAAGCAGGTAAAGGACCGGGTGCTGGACTATCTGGCTGTCCGCCTGCGGGCGCCGAATATGCCGGGACCCATACTCTGTTTTGTGGGCCCCCCGGGAGTGGGAAAAACCTCCATTGCCCGTTCCATCGCCCGGGCCATGGGGAGGAAATTCGTCCGGATGTCACTGGGCGGACTGCGTGACGAGGCGGAGATCCGGGGACACCGGCGCACCTATGTGGGGGCGATTCCCGGCCGGATCGTTTCCGCCATCAAACAGGCGGGCTCGATGAATCCCCTCTTTTTATTGGATGAGCTGGATAAAATGAGCCATGACTTCCGGGGTGACCCGGCCTCGGCGTTGCTGGAGGTGCTGGACGGGGAACAGAACAACACCTTCCGGGACCTGTACCTGGACATTCCCTTTGACCTTTCCGGGGTGATGTTTGTGGCGACGGCCAATACCACCGAGGGAATTCCTCCCGCGCTGCTGGACAGATTGGAGGTCATCCGTATAGAGGGCTACACCTACAAGGAGAAGGTGGCCATCGCCAGAAAGCACCTGATACCCAAGCAGCTGGAACGGCATGCCCTGACCGGCCGCCAGTTGGTCATCACCAAGGCCGGGCTGGAGCGGGTGATTTGGGAATACACCCGGGAAGCCGGGGTGCGGAGCCTTGAGCGGGAGATCGGAAGGCTGTGCCGCCGCACCGCCCGCGTGTTGGCGGAGAAGGGAAAATCGTCGGTGCATATTACCCACCGCAATGTGGAAGCCTTTTTAGGGGTGCCTCAATACTATGAGGAGCCTCTGCGGCATGAGAATGTCGTGGGGCAGGCTACCGGCCTTGCCTGGACGGCGGTCGGGGGAGTGACGCTGACAATCGAAGTGAATACAATGGCCGGCAGCGGCCACCTGGAGCTTACCGGCTCTCTGGGAGAAGTGATGAAGGAGTCTGCCGTGGCGGCATTGAGCTACATCCGCTCCCACGCGGGAGCCTTCGGGCTGGAACGGGATTTTTACAAGCAGTTGGATATCCATATCCATGTGCCGGAGGGAGCTACCCCCAAGGACGGACCCTCCGCCGGCATTACCATCGCCACCGCGCTGGTTTCCGCGCTGACCGGGCGGCCGGCGCGGGGAGATGTGGCGATGACGGGGGAGGTCACCCTCCGGGGACGGGTATTGCCCATCGGCGGGCTGAAGGAGAAATCCATGGCGGCCCACAGGGAGGGAATCCCGGTGCTGATCTTCCCCGCGGCCAATGCACGCGAACTGGAGGAGGTGGACGAGGAGGTGAAATCCGCCGTCCGCTTTGTGCCGGTGCAGACATTGGATGAGGTTCTGGCGGAGGCGCTGCTGCCCGGTGAGAAGCAATGATCGTTAAAAAAGCGGTATTTGAAGCCTCCGCCGCCGACCCGGCGCAAATGAAAACACGGCTGGCGCTGCCCCAAATCGCCCTTGTGGGGCGCTCCAATGTGGGGAAGTCCTCCCTGATCAATACCCTTTGCCGGCAGAATAAGCTGGCGCGGGTGTCCTCCACCCCCGGGAAGACCCGGCTGGTGAATTATTTCCTGGTCAACGACGCGTTTTACCTTGTGGACCTGCCGGGCTACGGCTTCGCTAATGTATCCCGGAAGGAACAGGGGAAGTGGGAGGCCATGGTGGAGAGCTACCTTGGGGGCGATCCCGGGCCGGACGCGCTACTGCTGCTGTTGGACGTCCGCAGGGAACCCTCGGCGGAGGATAAACAGATGGCATACTGGCTACAGCATTACGGTATCCCCTGTATCATCGTGGCGACCAAGGCGGACAAGCTGTCCGGATCCGCCGCCCGAACCGCCGCCCGGGGGCTATCGGACAAGGTGGGGATGACCTTCCCCACGCCGACGGTGCTGTTCTCCACCCGAATGCCGGAGCCTTCCAGAGAAGCGCTTGGCGCCGCGTTGGAGGGTATCCTGAAGGATATAGGCTCCTGAAAAAGGCTGCGTATAGATATAAAACCCCCGGGAAGTTTCCCGGGGGGGTTGCTTTGTCCTCAGAAGGGACGGTATTGGCCCATCTTTGTCTGTCCGACATAGTCGGTGTAAGGCTCTCTGTAGCCGAAGCGGCCCCGCATGCCTTCGGCATAGTTATACCAGTTGCCGGTGATCTCGTTGACGATATGCAGCTTCTCATTCTTGACCTCCATCTGGAAAAGCAGCATATGCTTCCGAGTGTGGGTGTTCGGCGCGTGGAGGGACATGATTAGGTTGCCCTCAAAGGAGGTGAAGAGCATGGAATGGGCGCCGTCCATGGCGTAGAGGGGGGTAGGCTCCTGTATCCAGGGTCCCATGATCTCGCCGGAGAGGGAACGGGCGTAGCCGGTGGCGTAGCCCTGTGGGGCGAAGTTGCTCCAGAGCATCAGCAGGGTGCCGGCGGGGGTGCGGTAAAGGAAGGGGCCGTCGGTCACCAGGCCGGAATGCTCGCCCGCCCGCATGGAATCTCCCCGCCAGGGTGCCTCGGAGGCGCGGAAGAGGATGATGGGGTCACCTACCGCCCTGCCCAGGTCATCGCTGAGGGGTACGGCGGCGATCTGCCCGTCAAAGACCTGACACCATTCGTGGCAGAAGACCATCCAGGGATTGCCCTTCTTGTCGACGTAGAGGGTTCCGTCCAGACAGTGCCACCCGGGAGGAGTCACCGGCTCCGCCTCGATGGGGGCGAAGGGGCCTCTGGGGGAATCGGATACCAGACACTGGCAGCGGCGGAGCTTTCCGGCGGCGCGGAAGGAGGAGATCAGGTAATACTTTCCCTTATAGGCGTGGCATTCCGGGGCCCAATAATCCATATCCGCCCAGAAGCCCGTCGCTTCCCGGTCAAATACCTTATAGGGGCGGCTCCAGTGGATCAGGTCAGGGCTTTCAAAGGCGTAGAAAGCCGCGTCTCCCAGACACTCCGGGAAGAGGTTGCGGTCAAAATGCCTGGCATAGATAAAATACCGCTCCATTTCCGGTACCGCCAGCACATAGGGGTCGGAAATAACGATTTCCGATACGTGTACGGGGAATTCCTTCAGGTCAGTCATGCTTTTTCTCCTTTATTTTTGATGCTTTCAAGTATCCAAAATCCTTGCACCCTGTTGATGACCTCACATTGGCCGAATACGGCTGCCAGCGCCCTTTGGGCCGAGGGGGCGCCTTGTTTTTTCTGTATCACGCAGAGGAAGCGGCCCCCCTGACGAAGATGAGCCTCTGCCTGCCCGAACCAGGGGTAGTAGACCTCCTTTCCCGCGCGGATGGGAGGGTTGGTGAGGATAATGTCAAACAGCCGGCCTGTCAGGGCGGAAAAACCGTTGCTCTCGAGTATCTCAGCCTCCAGCCCATTGATGGCGGCGTTCTGCCGGCAAAGCGCCAGTGCCCGGCGGTTGACTTCCACTCCGGTAACGGAAGCGCCGGGGAAGAGGGCTTTTACCGCCAGAAGGATGGGACCGTAGCCGCACCCCAGCTCCAGCACCTCTTTACCGCCGCAGTGGGGTAGGGAGGCCACCAAGGCGGCGGAACCCCGGTCCACCCCCTCCCGGCTGAAAACACCGCTGTCGGTAATCAGGTGGAGCCTGCGCCCCGGCAGCGTCCAGACGATTTCCCGGCGGTCATGGGGCGCGAGGGGGTTGGATGAAAAATACTGCCGACTCATCAACAGCCCTCCGATCCGGGCAGGGAGACCGGGAGGTGTTTCCTCCGCGCGGCTACCTGCCCCGGTATTGGGGAACATCCCCGCGGTCAAGCCCCGCATATCATTCGATTTCATTATACCGCCGCGGCATTCGCCTCGCTATGGAGGAATTTGACTATTCAAAATCGCTGCTCACCGGACAGAAAAAAGCCGCTACGGGGGAAGGGAAGCGGGGCGGAGGCGGCGCGCCGGAAAGGAGGAAAACATATATTGACAGAATTTCAGGGCATAAGCGCAAAATGCAGGGCGTGGCGCAAAGTGATGCTTTACGCTTCAGATGACGATCCTTTGTGCGACTAATACGGAATTGAACATACTGCCGTTAGGCAAGATTTACTTACTCACGCATATGAATGACCTTTGTTCTATAAAACAGTCATTAAGCCCGCTGACCTCTGCCACGCGAATATATGCTCGCATAAAAAGGCATGCTGTAATCATTGACACCTATTCATTTGCGGAACACATAAAACGGGACGAAAATCAAAGAAGTTTCTTTGTGTACATATTCCAATGAAACACCACCATAATCTGAAAAACTGATTCTTTCCTGTTGCGCCATACAAAGCCGACAGGAATGACCTCCAAACACATTACACCCGGAAAGCATTTCCTCGGCCATCCTATCAGCGTCAAGGATGAAACAGGTCTCCTCCCACGAGTCGATCGCGGTATAGAGAGCATGTCGCTTAAGTATACATTCTCCGGAGAGCATTGGGGCATCCGTCCCGGCCGCGCGTCGTACCCTCTCTCCACCCATCGTAAACAAAAAGGCAACACATCCGCTTGAAAGCGGCAAAATAAGGGAGGTATTTGCAAACTGTACGGGATAATGGTACAATCCGGATGGATATTGATGCCGGAGGATACGCGGATGCGAAAGCTGCTTTTATGGATATTGTGTATCGGGCTTCTTGCGCTGGGCGGCTGCGGCGGAAGGACGGAGGAGGAGATCACTGCCGAGCCGGTTCCGGAGGAGACCCCGGTGCCCACCCGGGATCCCGGGGAGGCGGAGCCGCTGTACCTCCAATGGTACCAGGACAATGCATCCCCGAGCCTGCCGGATATCGCGGCGGCAAATGCCTACGGGGAGGACAGGATCAAGGAGGCCGCCGCCCTGGCGATCGACGCCCCCTATATCAGGGACATCTCTTTTTTGAAGGACTGCACCTCCCTTACCTGTCTGATCCTCTACTGCGACGCCCTGACTGACCTTTCCCCCCTGGCGGAGTTGCCTCTGTCTTTATTGAATCTCAGCATCTCCGGAGAAGCGGACCTTTCCCCCTTGGCTGAGCTGCCGCTGGTCAATCTGGAGATTGCCTCGGACTCGCTGAGGGAGCTGTCTCCCCTGGCTGGGTTGAGGGAACTAAAGTCCCTTTCGCTGCAGGGAGGCAGTATTACGGATATTTCCGTTCTTTCCGGTTTTCCCGGCCTGCGGACGCTGGAGCTCCACTGCCCGGAAATCGATTCTCTTGCCCCCCTATCGGGCATGACGGAACTGACAACCCTTTCGGTGTATTCCGCCCACGACTTGGATATCTCGCCGCTGCTAGGATTGCCGCTGACCGAGCTTGCCCTGATCTGCCAGAGCTTTGATCCCGCCGCGTTGGCGGGTATGAACGGGCTGAAAAAGCTTACGCTGGAAACTTCGGATACCGCTGCCCTTGAGATCGCCGGAGCGCTGCCGCTGGAGGATCTGACGCTCAGCCTTTCACAGGGGCCGGATTCCCTGTATTTCCTGAAAAACGGCGGCACGGTGACCCGTCTCTCCCTGACTCTTCCGGGGAGCTTCCGGGATGTTTCCGCGCTTGCCGCCTACATCCGGCTGGAGAGCCTCTATATCAACATCGGCGACGGCAGCGTCGACTTGTCCCCGCTATCCGGCTTCACCTCCCTTACCGCGCTGTCGGTCATCGGCGCGGAAATCGTCTCGGCAGAGAGTCTGGCCTCCTGCAAGGCGCTGGTGTTCGCCTACCTGATGTCGGACAACCTGTCGGTGGAGCAGATCGAGAGCCTGCGCGACGCGCTCCCCGGGGCTACGGTGGAGGCAGATTCCTATTCCTGGGCGGGATGATAGAAAAAGAAAGACCGCAAGCCCGTGGCTGCGGCCTTTTGTATGCCCTTATTCCCGCAGGGCCCTCTCCCAGACGGTGTATTCCGGCCAACCCGCGGTGTCAAACACCGCGCGTATGGTCTGGCTGTAATAATGAAGTTTTGCCAGCAGATGGACGCTCTCGAAGTAGTAAGGGACCTCCTCCTGCATACAGTATTCCATGATCCTGGCCCTGTCCTCGGTAGGAAAGGTCATGGAATAGGTGTCTACAAAGTAGATATGATCCACGTCCCCGGTGGCTTCGGGGGCGGCGGGGGTGTATTCGTAGATGGGCAGCCAGCTGTAGGAGTCCCCGTTTTCGTCCAGATAGGAGTAGAAGTACCGGAAACCGGGGGGATTCAGGCTCTGCCAGATTTTCTCGTCAAGGGATCGGACATCGCTGAAAAGCCCCGCATACTCCAGCTTATGGTCGATGACATGGGAGAGCTCATGGCAGAGGGTGCCGCGCAGACCGTAGGTGCGTTCGATATTGATCACCATCATCTGCTGGTTGTCATGCACCACTGCGAAGGCGTCGCAATCATCCAGGTTATAGGAATTGATGGCTTTGAGTCCGCCGCAGAGATAAATGTCCACGCTGCGGATTTCCCCGTAGGTGAGCTGTCTGAAGAAGCCCTCCGGATATAATTCCAATACTTCCTCCAGCGCCTCCAATGCCTGGCGGATCAGATGGACGTCGGTGACCGGCGCTGCGATGTAATCCGGGAAATCCCTGACGGCGTCCTCCCCCGTATAGATATTCACACCGTAATAGTCCGCCAGCATCCGGGCGTAGGCGTATACGTTGTCGGGTAGGTCGCCAAAAACCCGGCTCTCTATCCTGTTGTCCATTGAAAGGTCGTTGTTTACTTCCCCCTGCACCGATGTATCCCACAGCGCTACAAGACCTTCCCCGAAGGCGCCGGGGACGGCGAAACAACAAAGCCCCAGATCATCGTTATAACAGTTTTGATTCAGATGGAGACCGTAATCGCCCCCGTCGCTCCTCCGCGTGAAGCGGAGGGTGTTGGTCTGCAGCCCCAGAGAGAGGTCATACCGCTTGAGCGTGTAAAAGAGGGACATTTCGTCCTCCGTGCCATCGAAGTCGGAGAGGGAGGTGAACACGATCCCCCGGGAGAAAAGTACCCGGGCGTTGTACAGCTCCGCCTCTTTTTCCAGCCGGAGCCAGCTGCCGCCGCGAGCCGCCCCCTTTTTGGCGAAGTACAGCTTGGAGGAGGCCTCGCTGTGGTTCGCGTAGGCGTAATCGTCGCCTTCGTTCCAGATGGTGAGGTCGTCGGTATTGCTGTACGGCAGCGGTTCCTGGGTGGTCATGTCATAAAAGCGATCGACTTGGGCGCCCCCGTCCCAGTAGGAGAGGACCAGCACATTCCCGTTCTCGTACAGTCCTTTGATATAGGCGTATTCGTCGGGGACGGGGATATCCAGCAGGACGGATTCCCCCGTGGAGGTATTGTACAGCTTCAGCTCCTGACGGGAATTGATATAGTACAGGCAATCCTTATCCACCGAATAGATATGGTCATAGGCGCCCAGGGCGCCGACCGGCATGATACGGAGGGGACGCAGGGTCTCATCAAACAGGATATAGGTCTGGCCGATATAGTCATGCAGCACAAGGGGGTCGGTGGAAAGGCACTCCATATCGACATAGTATTCCATGCCCTCCTCACCCGGCTGTATATCGTCCTCATAGCGAATTTCCAGTTCCCCGGTATAGAGGTCATACGCCCCTACCCTGTAACGGCGGGCGGCGGTGTTGATCTGAAAAACGCCCAGGCCTTCCCTGGTAAAGAAAACCTGCCAGGTAACGAATCCGTCGGTGTTCAGAAACAGGGAGAGGTCCAGCATGGCGCCGTCCTCCGAACGTTTTCCCAGCAACACTCGTTCCTGCGGCGTTTCCGTGGGCAAGGGAGTGATCTCCGCGACCGGGGCAGGGGTTTGCCGCGGCGCGAGAAAGGCGCAGGCGGAGAACAGCATCAGTGCGAGGAGCAGGGGCAGCAAACGTTTCATTGTATATCCTTTCATCCGTGGCGATTCCTGTATGAATTATACCCAATCAGGACAATATAGGCAAGTATCAGTATCCTTTGCGGGAGGATACGGCTGCCCGCCGGAAAAACGAGATAAAAAACACCCGGAGAAGGCCGCCGGGTGTTCCGGTTATGTTACCTTTGTACGCGACCGGAGGCGTCTCCCCCTGCCAGCTTCTGAATTTCAGCCACAGAGGAGATATTATAGTCCCCCTCGATTGTCTGCTTCAGAGCGGAGGCCGCCACGGCGTATTCAAGGGTCTCCTGATCGGACCAGCCGCTGCAGCAGCCGTAGATCAGCCCGGCGCCGAAGGAATCTCCCCCGCCCACCCGGTCTACCAGCCGAATATCATACTTTTTGGAGAAATAATATTCCCCGCCGGCGTACAGCATGGCCGACCAGCCGTTGTCGGAGGCGGAATAGCTTTCCCGGAGGGTGATCGCCACCTTTTGGAAGCCGAAGGTGCCCGCCAGCTTTTTGGCCACCTGCTTATAACCCTCGTGGTGCAGTTGCCCGCCGGTAATGTTCGTCTTGTCAGCATGGATACCGAAGACATCCCCGGCGTCTTCCTCATTTGCGATGCAAACGTCCACATACCGCGCCAGCTCAGACATGACCTGTCCGGCTTTTTCCCTGCTCCACAGCTTTTTACGGTAATTCAGGTCGCAGCTGACGGTGATGCCGCGGGCTTTGGCGGCTTTTACTGCCTCCAGACAGAGGGCGGCCACATTATCGCCCAAGGCTGGCGTGATGCCGGTGAAGTGGAACCAGGACGCGCCCTCGAGGATGGCGTCCCAGTCAAAATCCCCCGGCTTGGCTAGGGCAATGGAGGAACCTGCCCGGTCGTAAATCACATTGGAGGGGCGCATGGAGACGCCTTTTTCGCAATAATAAATCCCCAGCCGGTCTCCGCCCCAAATAATGCGGGAGGTATCCACCCCTAGGCCCCGGAGCTGATTCCTGCAGGCTTCGCCGATAGGATTGAGGGGGAGCTTTGTGACAAACCCGGCGCCCATCCCCATGGCAGCCAGACTCATGGCGACATTGGCTTCGCCACCGCCGTATACCACGTCCAGAGAACGGGCCTGCAGAAAGCGCTGGTATCCGGGAGGGGAGAGACGGAGCATGATTTCACCGAATGTTATAACCTGCGGCATGGTGTTTCCTCCTGTTATACGCCGGCCCGGGCGGCCTTTATAGCGGCGAGAAACTCCCGGGCGGTGGCGGTAATTTTGGCGTAGTCCCCTGTTTTGGCGCCGCCTACCAGAGATGAGCCGGCTCCCAGCGCCACGGCACCAGCGGCGATCCAGTCCTTGGCGTTCTCTACCGACACGCCGCCGGTGGGCATCATACGCGCCTGGGGCAGGGGGCCCTTGATGGACCGGATGATCTTGGGACCGAACAGCTCTCCGGGGAAGATCTTGATGATATCTGCGCCGGCCTCCATGGCCTCCACCACCTCACGGATGGACATACAGCCCGGCATGCAGGGGACCTGATACCGGTTGCAAAGCTTTACAGTATCCGGATTGAGGCTGGGAGCCACGATATACTGGGCGCCGGAAAGCATCGCGACGCGCGCGGTCTCGGGATCCAGTACGGTGCCGGCGCCCAGGATCATCTCACCCTCGGGGTAGGCCTTCGCCAAATCCTCTATGACATGATGGGCGCCGGGTACGGTGAAGGTAATTTCCAAAGCGGCCACGCCGCCCTCAAGACAGGCATCTGCAATGCGGCGGGCCTGCTCGCCGGTCTCGGCGCGGACGACAGCCACCAGGCCGATGTCACATATACGGGAAATGACCTTATCCTTTGTCATGCTTCCTCCTTGTTCCGGGCAGCGCCCGGCTGTATTCTGTATCAATTTTACCATGGCGGGTTGGGAAATGCAATTCGCGGGGCTAAGAGATTCCGCGGGATGCCCTGCCTGGTCTTTGCCGCAGAAGGGAGCCGGGCAGAGGCGGGGTAAGAGAAAAACCGGAGTGAAAGGGTTTCACTTCGGTTTTCATTTTTATGAACCCAGCTTCAGGAAGACCTTTCCGGAGGTGCCGGTGGATACCATAACGGGGGGATGTGTATAGTCTCCCCAGGAGAGCTCCGGGTAGTTGTGGGCGTCGGTGACGATGAACCTTGTGGTGCCCTCTGCCCCGGACCCCAGTACCACAAAGCAGTCCACCGGCACATAGGCGGAGGAGCAGCCCCGGTCCGGCTCGCCTGTGACTTCGATTTCCAGGGTGTGCTCTCCCATCGGCAGCCCGGAGACGCTGTACACCATCTGCCGGGAGGAACGCTCGTAGCCCCGGGGAATTCCAGGCCCGAGACGGGCACCCAGATGGATCCGGTCGGGCTGTTCCTCGCCGTCTACAAAGACTCTGGCTGAGCCGTTTAGGATATCTGTTGCGCTGAACCAAAGGATCCCCGTGCCGGTAAAGGCGACCTTCGCCCGGCAGCCGGCATCCTTTGCCCATGTTTCGGTGGAATTGTGGCTGCGGAATCTTGTGTCCCGGCGTACCCAATTGCCGGTATAGACGACACGGGGGTCGGTATCATCGATGATGGCACCCTTCGCCGGCGCCAGTTCCATTCGGACGGACTGGCTGCCGTCGGACAGAGCGGTGACCGAGGCGCCGCCGCCGGAGAGGGAGGCTTCCAGAATATTCGGCTTGGTGCCGCGGAAATCGTTGGTGCCCCTCAAACCCAGACAGTAGGGACCGAAGGTGAGCACATCCTTTTCCACATGCTGCCATTCCCGGGTGGGGGGCGCGTAGGGGTCCTCGGGGGAGCCGGCGTAACGCATGGGCGCTACCCCCTTGAGCCGGCCGATGTGCCAGTCGGGATAGATGGTCCACAGCCCCTTCCGCTGCCAGGACAGGGTATCCAGCGTCCTGGGGACCTCGAACCGCAGGCCTACTTCCTCATAGCCGCCGGAATCCGTATCATCCCCGATGCGCATGGCCAGCTTCCGGGGGGAGGAGTAGGGCATATCCAGCAGGGTATAGGTGGTTTCCATCTGCCCGCGGCTGTCGATACGCAGGTCAAAACCCGCCTTGACCCTGTCGTAACTGCCGGTAATACGGATGCGGACGCAGTCCTCCTGCGCTTCCCAGTCCATCTTTTCCAGCGACCAGGGTCCCAACTCCAAGCCGGTCAGGTGGAGGTAGGGGCCGCCGGTCAGCACGGTACGACCGTTGGATTCTCCCAAGAGGATCAACCCCGTTTCATGGGAGAACAGCAGGCAGAAGGTATCTCCGTACACACTTAGCCCTTCCGGGGCATCCTCCGCCCGGGGGGGCGAGCCGCAGAGGATCGGAGGCAGCGCCGCGGCCGGCTCGATGGGCAGGGCGTATTCATCCAGGCAATTGCCGGCGGCGTCGGTAAACTCGATCTCCAGCGTGTCTCCCGGCATGAACCGGCCGAAAATGGCGGGATGGGCGGTTTCCCGGGGCGCTGCGGGGGGCAGCATGACACTGCCGGCGGTACGGCCGGTGCGCCAGGTCATGGTGATCTCGCTGAGGTCGGTATGGTTGAACCGATTCTCTATCGTCAGGCGGATGCTCCCGTCCCGGCGAATATCCAGAGTCTCCTCCTTTACGCGGAGGGGGGAGAAGGCCTTCCGGCAATGCCAGAATTCCGGTTTTCTCCGCCGCCATCCGTCGATGATGCCCCAAGGCGCGCCAAAGCCCATTGGACGCCGATCCGTCAGGCGCACATCGTCGATCCCCGCCCAGATGGCGCAGCCCAGCGCGCCGGGCGCCGCCCAAAGCCGGTCCCAGAAGCGTTTGATGGTCTCTCCCCAGAAGTCGCGTACGGCGGGGTCCCGGCGCAGATCATTCCGGCAGTAGCAGGGGATATGGGTGGATTCATCATGGAGGACGGGGATCTCCGTATCCCAGTGGCGGGAGCGGTCAAAGCTGTCCACCAACGCGTGGGGATCCTGCTCCCAGGCGGCGTAGTGCATGCTCCAAATATCCGTCAGATCATCATCCTCCTGTTGGGTGATGGGATAGCTGAATATGGTGAGCCGGGTGGGATCGACGGCGCGGGCATACCGGTGCATAAGCCGGAAATTATCCCCCCAGTAGCATTCGTTGGCCAGACTCCAGATGATCACGCTGGGACTGGAAAGATCCCTTTCCATAATATCGGCAAGGGGGCCGATAAAGGCCGGGGTCAGCGAGGGGTCGTTCTGGGTATAGAGGATGGATTGCCCTATAAAAGCGACGCTGGTCTCATTTTCCACATAGATGCCGTAACGGTCGCAAAGGGCGACGAAATCGGGCCGTGGCGGGTAGTGGGAGGTACGGATGAAGTTGATATTGGCTTCCTTGAAAAGCCGGATATCCTGTTCCACCAGCTCATGGGTGACGGCGCGGCCGGTCAGAGGGTAGATATCATGGCGGTTGACCCCCCGGAGTTTGAGAAGATCGCCGTTGATAAAGACCTGGTTGCCCCGCTTTTCGATCTGACGGAAGCCGATATCCTTATGGGTTTTTTGCAGCAGCTTTCCGTTCTCATGTAATTCCAGCGACAGGGTATAGAGGTTGGGATGCTCACTGTCCCACTTCAGGGGGCTGAGGATCTCATACTCTCGTGAAAGATCGGCCTCCGCCGGGAAGGAATCCGTCAGCTCCGGCTGCCCATCGGGGGAGAGGAGGGAGAGCTTCAGGGTCTGCCCGGGCCGGGGGCTTTCCACCCCGGTCATCACCGTCAGCTTGGCGTCCCGATAGTCGGGATCAAAGGCGGTGAAGGCCTGCAGCCGGGTAATGGGCGTGTCCGCCAGACGATAGAGGGTGACATCCCGGATGATCCCCCCCGTATGAAAGGGGTTGACTTCCATGGGCTTATCCTCGGTCAGTACCGTGAGGCGGTGAATGCCGGGGGAGGCCAGGGGAGTCACGACACAGTTCCAGGAAACAAAACCGCCGTAATGACTGCCGCAGAGGAAACCATCCCAATAGATTTTTGCATCGCAATTCACACCGTCAAAACGGAGGATAACGGCAGACTCTTTCCAGTCCTCCGGAACACACACCTCCCTGGCGTAAGCGTAGGGCCCCTCCTGCCGCCCCGAGAGTTGGTAGGGCACCGTGACTTCTTCCCAGAGAGAAATATCCGTCTCCGGGGAGGCAAAGTCCTCCCCGGGCCGCAGGTTTAGCCGCCAGGTCCCGTTGAGGCTGACAGCGGGCCGGGGACACGCCTCGGTGGGATCGGGCAGGGCATACAATGTCGGTCTCGGCCAGATACGATTCGGATCCATAGAACACCTCCAACAGTAAGCTTCATAGATTCAGTGTATTCCATTTGGGTATTCATTGCAAGGTATAAAAGCTACGAAAATATGACGGATTTATACCAGTATCTCCGAAATACGGAAGCCGGGGCGGGGACGGCTTGCGGGAGGGGGAGGGCTTCGGTTATAATACCCGGGGAGGCGGAAGGATGGGAAAATGGTGCCTGCGCATAGGTCTTGCCCTGGGTGGTACAGCGTTGATCTCTCTGGCGGCGGCGGTGAATTACCTGATCGGCCTGGGTTCGGATCCGTATCAGGTTTTCATGGTGGGGCTGCATACCCGGATGGACATTTCCTACGGAACGGCAAATATCATCATGAATGCCCTGATCAGCCTGGCGCTGCTGTTCTTTGCCCGTAAATACCTGAAGCTTTCCCTGCTGCTGGCGGTATTTGCCTCCGGACCCATGACGGACGGGATGGTGGCATTGCTGGAGGGGGCGCTCTCCCCCGCCCTGCCACTGTGGACGCGACTGGCGCTGGCGGTCCTCTCCTGCCTGACGCTGGGACTGGGGGTGTATCTGTATCTGCTGCCGGAGCTGGGCGCCTCCCCGGCGGACAGTGTAGGACTGGTGCTGTCCGACCTGACACGGCTGCCTTACCGGTATACCCGTTGGATGACCGACGGGCTGTATACCCTGCTGGGCTGGATGCTGGGGGGCGTGGTGGGCGTGAACACCTTGCTGACCTGCCTTTGTACCGGCCCTGTGATCGGGTTGTACGAAAGATTGCTGGGGAATACCCGGATAGCGCGGACTGTCCGTGGCTTTTGCCCGCCGGCGGAGAAAAAATAAGGGAGGCGCGCCCTTTTCTGACGCGCAGGCTTTCGGTTTTTCGGACCGGTTATTCCCACCGGCCCTCGGATGGGACGGGCTTGCGGCAAGGGACATAAGACGGTACAATGAAAGCGTATGCATACTTTCAGATCAGGGAGGGAAATATGAAAATCAGTGTCAGTGCGTATTCCTATCAGGCGCTGCTGCGGCGGGACGATGTGAAATTATCGGATATTCCCGGAATCGCGGCATCCCAAGGATATGAGGGGATCGAGTTTGTGGACTTCCAGGGCGAACTGCGGCCGCAGCTGAGGGAGCTGAAGAAGGCCTGCGGGGACGCAGGCATGCCCATTGTCGCCTTTGCCGCCGGGGGGAACCTGCTGGAGGGGGCGCTGTCCGAGGGAGTGGATCAAATCAAAGCCAGCCTGGATCTGGCGGCAGAGATGGGGGCGCCGGTGATGCGGCATGACGTGGCCTATGACGGCGGGGGAAAGCGGACCTTTGCCGGGGTACTGCCCCGGCTGGCGGAGGGTTGCCGCGCGACGGCGGAATACGGCGGGACGCTGGGGATCAAGGTGGTAATAGAGAACCACGGCCGCTTTCTCCAGGAGAGCCTTCGGGTGGAGGCACTGTACGCGGCGGTGAACCACCCCAATTTCGGACTGTTGGTGGATATCGGGAATTTTCTCTGTGCGGATGAGGCGCCGGAGCTGGCGGTGGGGAGGTTGGCGCCTTTTGCCGCCCATGTTCACGCCAAGGACTTCTTCGTACGGCAGGGGTCGGTCGCCGGGGACCAGGGCTGGCTGGAAACCCGGGCGGGGAATTCCCTCCGGGGTACGGTGCTGGGCCATGGGGATGTGCCGCTGGCCCAATGCCTGCGGGTGCTGCACCGGGAGGGTTATAACGGGTATGTGACGGTGGAATACGAGGGCATGGAGGACTGCCTTTCCGCTGTGGAATGGTGCCGGAAAAACCTGGCGGCGCTCATGCCGCCGGAGTAGGGGATTTCCGCTACGGGGAGCGTCCGCCGGCGCTCCCGTGTTTCCGTAAAAAACCACCGTTGTTCAACGGTGGTTTTCGCGTTTGGGCGGAGCTTATCTGCGTACCCGCACTTGGTCGCCCTCTTCCAGTCCGGAAATCACCTCGGTATTGACCTCGTCGGTGATGCCGACCTGAATGGGCTGTTCGATTTGTATGCCTTCGCGGATGACATAGACATAGCTTTTGTTGTTGTAGGTGTAGATGCAGCTGTTGGGCACCAGCAGCGCGTCTTTGGCGGAGGCTGTGGTGACGGAGATGCGGGCCTCCTTGAACAACAGATCCTCATCCTCCGGGAGATCGTATACTTTCACATAGATAAAGTTGTTGACATAGGCTTTTTCGGTGCGGGTGGAGGCGTCCATGGGGGACTGCACCACCAGCCCGTCATAGGATTTGCCGGTGATAGTGACCTTCACCGGCATGCCCGCGTAGGCGATGTTTGCCAGCTTCTGCAATTCGCTGTCCTTGCTGACCACCAGGATCAGGTCATGTACATCGGCGATAGTGAACAGCGTGGTATAGGTCCCCACATAGTTGTTTTCGAGTACCGTCGCGTTTTGGATGATGGTGCCGCCGACGGGGGCCCTCAACACCGCGCTTTCCAGCGCGGCCTTTGTTTTGTTGTAATCCAGAAGGAAAGAATCCCAAGTCCACCGGGCCTGCATACGGGTCAGCGCGTTGCTGCTTTTGCTGTATTTGTTAAAGGCGAATTCCCGTTGGGCATACAGAATATCCAGCTTGCGCATATTGAATTCCAGCTCCTCGGTATCCAACTCCATCAATACGTCGCCGGCCTCGACATTCATATAGTAGGTGGCGTTGACCGCTTTCACCCGGCCGCCGGTGTAGGTATAATAGACCGCCACGGGATGGGCCGCCTGGAACATGCCGTACCCCGCTGCAGAGGCTTCCACATCTCCCCGGAATATCTCCTTTGTGGCGTACTCTATATCGATGGTTTCGGTAGAGGGGGCCGTCAGCCCGCCTTCCCGCTTCACGGCAGCGGTACAGCCGCAGCATTGGATAAGCAGTATGAATACCGGCAACAGCCAGCAGATATGTTTTTTCATCGCGGCCTCCTATATCACCGGCGCCGTACCGCCGGCGTCATCGTTCCTCAGTGTTTCCTCGGGGTTCAACAGAACGATCCGCCCCGGTTCGCACTCCACCTTCACCCGGCTCTGGCCCGTGATCCCGATGGTTCTGAGATATTCGGTGGGCACCTGCAGGCGGCCCACCGCGTCCACTACCGCCAGCTCCACATGGCTTTCCTCCGCGTCGGCTTTGTCCTTTTCGGACAGCTCCCGCATCTCGTCCACATAGGAACGGCGGCGGATAAACTCACTGGAGGTGCGGCCGTCCCGGATGGCTACCACCCGGTCCACCTTTCGGGAGAGATTGCGGTCATGGGTGACAATCACGACGGTAACCCCCATTTCACGGCTGACCTGGCGGAAGATATCCAGTATGATATCGGCGGTGCGGCTGTCGACAGAGCCGGAGGGCTCGTCCGCCAACAACAGCCGCGGCTCATTGGCCAGGGCGATGGCGATGGCCACCCGCTGCTGCTCACCGCCAGAGAGCTGACCAAGCCTGCTGTTCCAGCGGTGGGACAGCCCTACCACCTCCAGCAGTTGCCTTGCCCGGGACTGCCTGTCCTTGCGTTGGGCCAATACCATGGGTACCTGTATATTCTCCAGGGCAGTCATGTAGGGGATCAGGTTGCGGGCGTTGTTCTGCCATACAAAGCCTACGGTGTGCAGCTTATACTCGATATAGTCCTTTTCCTTGAACTTCAGGAGATCTTTTCCGTCCACCATCAGACCGCCCGCGGAGGGACGGTCCAGCCCCCCGATCATGTTCAGAAGGGTGGACTTGCCGGAGCCGGAGTTGCCGATAATCGCCATCAGCTCCCCGTCATCCACAAACAAATCCAAGCCCTGGAGCGCCAGCACCTCCGTTTCCTGTGTTTTATAGATCTTCACCAGATTCTCACATTGAATCATGTGCTCGCCTCCTCTTGCCGGGGCACCTCCATAAAGAGCTCCTCGACGATCTGCCCGTCGGAAAGAGAATAGATGTGGTCGCCCAGGTCTATCATGTGGGGGTCATGGGTGGTCATAAGCACGGTAATACCCTCCTGTTCCACCATGTTCCGGAGCAGGCGCATAATCCGCAGCCCCATGGTGGAATCCACTTCGGCGGTGGGCTCATCCGCGAATACGATCTTGGGCTTGTGGGCAATGGCCCGGGCAATAGCTACCCGCTGCTGTTCCCCGCCGGAGAGTTCGCTGGGTCGGTGGGTGACCCGGTTTTTCAGCCCTACGAATTCCAAGCATTCCATAGCTCGGTCCCGTCGCAGCTTCATGGGGTAGTTTGCCAGTCGCAGGCCGAATTCCACATTCTCATAGGCGGACATCTGGCCGATCAGCGCCACCGACTGGAAGATGAACCCCATGTTCTTGCGGCGGAGCGCATCCCGCCGGTTGTCCGGCAGGGCGGAGATATCCTGGTCCTCATAGTAGATATGGCCGGAGGTGGGCCTGTCCAGCGTGCCGAGCAGGTTGATCAGCGTGGTTTTTCCGGAACCGGAACGGCCCCGGAGCATGGTAAGGGAGCCGGGCATGACATTCATCGAAATGTCCTGCAGCGCGACGACCTTCATGTCCCCGGATTGGTAGATCCGGGATACGTTATCGGTATGTAAAATCGGTTCCATGCTTAATCCTCCCCCAGCTTAATGGCCTGCGCCATTTTAATGCGGCTGATGAGCACGCCGAGTATCGCTATCCCCGCGCCCAGCATCAGCGCTACGACGGAGTAAATCTTCAGATAGTCGGCCCTCTCGGCCACCACCATGAAGGGCGGTACATTCTCGGTGGCGCTATACATCATCTCCAGCAGCGGCACAAACAGTTCACTGGTGATCGAACCGATCACCATGCCTACAAGTACGGCCACGACAGAGATCATCAGCTGCTCACAGACAAGGATCAGCATCACCTTTGCCTTTGTCATACCCATCGCCCTGAATATACCGAACTGCAGTGTCCGCGCCCGTATGGAGAGCACCCAGTAGATGATAAAGCCGATCAGGCTTATGGCCATCGTTACGACAAAGCCCATGGTCATGGCGCCGTTGGTCCCCTGGATGAGGGGATCGTTCTTCGCAGCGATGATCAGCTGCCGGGCATCCTGGAAGGAGGACAGCTGCACCTTTTTTTCTTTGAGGGCGGCATAAATATCCGCGGAGGAGGTTTCCGCGTCCCGGGCCAGCCAGTACTCATAGGGTTCGACGATGAAACGGGAGTTATAATACCGCATATTGCAGACGGCAAAGTATTTCTCGGCCTGGGAATTGACGGAGGGCCAGTAATCCACAAAGCCGTATACCACGAAATCCGCCCGCTGTCCCCACTGGGTGACGGTTATGATATCCCCCTTGGCGATGCCCAGGTATTTGTAGGCGGAGGATAGCAACACGGCGTTCTTCCCCTCGGTCATCAGATTGAGATACTCGTTGATGTGATAGGGGAGGAGGGAGTCCCGGCTCCAGGTCACCTTACCGAAGGTATAGGGGTCGATCGCCAGCAACGTGCTGGGGACCGTATCGGGAAAGCTGGTGGAGGTAACCGGCAGGTCGACCTTCCGCAGCATCTTGGCGGCATCGGTAATGCCGGGGAGGTTTGTGACCTGATCGAAGTTGGGCTCCTCATATATCACCACCGTGGCGGTTTCGGCGCCGCCACCGGTGCCGGGGATGCCGCCGGTGACCACTACCTGATTGCTGTTCCAGACCAGCTTGAACCGTATATCGGCGCCTACCTCATAGCTGATCCTGTCACTAAGGTTCTGGTTGATGGTACGGGCCGAGTTGGCTGAAAATACGCCGACGGACAATGTGAGGATCAGGAACAGCATAAGGAAGGTTTCCCGCCCGCCGGAGCGGCCTACCTGTATAAAGGAGGAGTACAGCACCGGGCTCCAGAACTTCCGGCCCAGCCAGAATACCAGCCGGATCAGATAGGGATAGACACGGAGGAAAAGCAGCCCCGCGCCCAGCACAAACAGTGTGGACATGATGTAGATCAGGGGGTTTACGGGGGCGTCCGTGGCGGTGGCATTGGCCAGCGCCATGATCTCCTGCTGGTTCTTAAAGGAGTAGAGGCCGTAGGCGGAGATCCCCAGCAGGATGAAATCCAGAAAGATCTTCTGCCACAGGGGGGCGTTCCACCTGCGCGCCTTTTTCTGCTTCACCTGCGTGATGCTGGATCGGGAAGCGGCAATGGCGGGCACCATCATGACAATCACCGAGAATACGCCGGCCAGCAGGGCGTACAGGAAAACCTGGAGGTTCAGCTTGATCGGCAGGGCGGTGCGCCCGACAAACTCCAGGAAACCGTTGGAGGCGCCGAGTATGCGGCAGATCAGCATCGCCAGGAAGGGCCCCACGATCACTGAACCTCCGCTGAGCAGCGCGCTTTGCAGCAGATAGCTCAGGAAAACCTGCCCCTTGCTGCCACCCCGGCTCTTGAGCAGGGCGATCTCATTCTCGTCGTTTTGAATGATCATCTGGGCGACCATGAAAATGTAGAAGGCCAGCATCAACAGAATCGGCACCTGCAGCACCCAGAGGGTGGCGCGAAGCTCGGACTCCCGCGAAAAATACCCCTCAAGAATCGGATGACAGGGCAGATCGAGGGAGATCCCGGAATAGGTGCGGGTCCAGCGGCGGTGGGTCTCCACAGTGTCCAGAAAGCTCCGCAGGCCCTCTACCTTAAAGGAGGGAGTCCGGATCTGCAGGCACCAGTTGGCGGTGGTGGGACCCATATAATCGGAGATCAGCGTATTCCGGAAAAGGGAATAGTCGATCAGCAGCGTATCGTCAAAGGTGTCAAAACCTTCATACCACCAGGGATCCACCTTGCTGGAGGGCTCAAAGATGCCGACCAACTGTATGGTCAGGAATTTCCCGTCGGTGCGGGAGGCGTCCATCATCTGGTAGGTATTGTTGAGAGTCAGCCCGAACCGCTTGACGGCGGCGGCGCTGGCGATCACCTCCACCACGCCGTCATCGGCGGGCTTTGAGGAAGGGAGCCGCCCCTGGGTCATGGCGACATGATCCAGATAATCGGAATAGGCGGCGGCGGTCATGCGCTTTTTCGTATCAGCAATGCTGCCGCCCACCGGCACGATCGCCTGATACTGCCAGGAGAGCTTGGTGATCTTCCGCGCAATATCGTAATTGAGCTGCCCGGCCATTTCATCGGCGATCTTCCTGTTGAACCAGCGGAAGGTGCCCGCCCGCTTTTCGGCGGCATAGAAGGAGGTCAGGTTCAACTCGAAGGTATAGTTGCCCGGATAGGTTTTGTTGGAGGATTGGTAAAGCTCCAGATCCTTGGTCAGCATCCGTTGCAGGATGCCGTTTGTATACATGGGGATACTGGATACCATGGCGACCGCCAGTATGGAGCCCGCGAGCAGGCAGGCGACCAGCCATTTGTTATTCAGTATCTTGCGTAGAACGATAAACAGCACGCTCCTGCCTCCTTATCCGATAATGATGACGTCTCCCTCTTCCAGTCCCGAAGTGATCTCAAACATGGAGCCATCGGTGATACCGGTGGTAACATCCCGTTCCACCTTGACACCGTCCTCCAGCACGTTGACATAGATCCGCCCGCCAAAGCTGTGTACATACCCCGCGGGCAGCACGATGACGTCCTTTGCCGAAGCCAGGTTAATGACGACCCTGGCCTCCTTGCCGAAAAGCTCCTCACCGGCGGGCAGCCCCGATACCCGGATATAGGCGGTCTCATCGGCGATGGTGGTGTCGATCAGGCGGGGTTCATCGCCGGGGAGTTGGACGACCTCGCCAGTATACCGCACATCGTCCACATAGACTTCCACGGTCTTATGGTCTACCAGGGTGGCGCAGGCGTCCTTGGAGTTGACAGCCAGCACGGTATCGTGAATATCCGCCACGGTGAAAAGGGTGCTGTAGACTCCCACGACATCGTTCACGGAGATATTCGCCATGTAAATGATCCGCCCGTCGATGGGGGAGAGCATGGTGGAGGTCTCCAGGGTGGACTTGACCCGGTTATAGTCCAGAAGGAAGGCGTCCCAGTCCCATTGGGCGTTCTTACGTACTTCCTCGTTGCCGGAGCGGATATTTTTGTTGTAGTAGTACTCTTTCTCCTGGTACTGGATCTCCAGCTTGGCCATTTGGTATTCCAGATCCTCGGTATCCAGCTTCAGCAGCACATCCCCGGCCTTGATCTCCTGGTAATAGTCCACCGGGATCTCGGATACCCTGCCGCCAGCGTAGGTGAACTGTATATCCTTGGGATCTTTCGCCACAAAGCGGCCGTAGTACTTGTCCGCTTTCTGGATATCGCCCCGGGTCACGGTGTAGGTTTTATACTCCAAATCGGTCACCACCAGCTCGGGCGGATCCAGAATGGCTTCCTCCTCCGGGAGCAGGTAGCAGCCGGACAACAACACCAGCAGCATGACCGCGGCGGCAATGAAAGCCGGCGCCCGTTTGGTTTTGCTCATAAAGTGCCTCCTTATGAAAGTGCTTTTTCTCGAATGGATTTGAGTCTTTTCATGACATTGTCGGCGCCCCGGCCGAAGGCATCATGGAGGAGCTTATACTCCCGGTACAACGCTTCGTAGGTGGCTTGGTCCTCAGGGACGGGGGTATATACCGCATCCGGCGCTCGCCCCATTTCCCGGACGGCCTGCAGGATGGTATCGTACCCCCCCGCGGCGGCGCCGGCGGCCACCGCCGCGTGCATGGCCGCGCCGACGGCCGGCGCCTGGGAGGAGGCGGCGACGCGGATCTCCCGCCCGGTCACATCGGCGTAGATCTGCATCAACAGGGGGTTTTTCCGGGCGATGCCGCCGGCGGCGTACAGCCCGTCCACCGGCACGCCATTCTCCACAAAATTTTCGATGATCATACGAGTCCCGTAGGCGGTGGCCTCGATCAGCGCTCGGTATATTTCCTCCGGCCGGGTCAGCAGCGTCATACCCAGCATCAGCCCGGTCAAATCCGCGTCCGACAAGACGGAGCGGTTGCCGTTCCACCAGTCCAGTGCCATAAGGCCGCTTTGACCGACCTTCAGGGCGGCGGCCTTTTCCGCAAGGTAGCGGTGGATGTCCGCACCAGCGGCGGCAGCGGCTTCGGTATAGGCGGCGGGCAGGCAGTTTTCCACAAACCAGGCAAAGAGATCTCCCACGCAGGACTGACCGGCTTCATAACCGGGAAGGCCGGGCAATACCCCGCCCTCCACCACGCCGCACATGCCGGGGACGACGCGCTCCCGATCGCCCACCAGGATATGGCAGATGGAGGTTCCCATGATCATCAGCATTTTCCTAGGACCGGCAATGCCGACGGCGGGTACCGTCACATGGGCGTCCACATTGGCAACCGCTACAGCGGTCCCCGGCCTCAGCCCGGTTTTGGCCGCCATTTCCGGGGTGACTTCCCCGGCCTTGGAGCCCGGGGGGAGTAAGGCGCGGGAGAGTTTCTCATCCACAACATGCTCCAGCCGGGGATCCAGTGCCCTGAAGAAATCCTCGGAGGGATACCCCTCCCGTCTGCTCCAGAGCGCTTTGTAGCCGGCGGCGCAGGCATTGCGGGTCTCGTTCCCGGTAAGCTGCCAGATGACCCAGTCCGCCGCCTCGATGTATCTGTCGGAAGCGGCATACACCTCTGGCGCCTCGTCCAGCACCTGCATAATCTTGGGGAACATCCACTCCGAGGAGACCTTACCGCCGTAACGCGCCAGAAAGGCCTCCCCCCGCCGGGCGGCGATTTGATTCAGCCGGTTGGCCTCGCCCTGGGCAGCGTGGTGCTTCCACAGCTTGACATAGGCATGGGGCTCTTCCGCCCATTCCGGCAGAAAGCAAAGGGGGGTGCCGTCCGCCTTTACGCCCATCATAGTGCAGGCGGTAAAATCTATCCCCACGCCGATGATATCCGCCGGGTCCACACCGGAATCCCGTATGACCGCGGGGAGGGTCACGGCCAGCACATCCAGATAGTCCCGGGGGTGCTGCAGCGCCCAGTCATGCGGAAGCTGTTTCCCGGAGGGAAGGATTTCGTCCATTACTCCGTGAGGATAGGGCAACACACCGACGGCCAATTCCCTGCCGGTTCCCAACTCAACCAGTACGGTCCTGCCGGATCGCGTTCCGTAATCTATGCCGATCGCGTACTTCATGCGTTGCGCCCTTCCTCCGGTGACGGGGGATGTGTAAGAGAGATAATTATGTATTATATTAATCCTCTTTTGTGGACATTACAAGAGAAATTCGCTATTATTTATAGCATCTTAACACAAAAAAACGGGTGCCCCCGGAAAAAGGGGGCGCCCGGCGAGGCGTTGCGCCTCCGAAATCCCGAACTCCTCTGTCAGCCTTCTGCCCTCCATCCGACAGACGGTGCCGCAGAGGAGCTTGATATCCTCATGGTTGCGGCTGGAGACAGACAGGGTCTTCCCTCCTCCCGGGGAGATAGGAACTGCGCCCGCGTATCCTCAAGCCCCTACCGGTCCAGTTCCCTCATGGGCTCATCCAGTATCAGCAGAGAGGGGTCTTCCATGATCGCCCGGGCAATGCCCGGGCGCTGGTTCATCCACTTGGAACAGGTGCGGACCCCTTTTTTAAGCTGTCCAGGCCCACCCGGGTGATGACGGCGCGGACCTCCTCCCTGCCGATTTTCCCGGCAAGCTCAGCCAGAAGCATCATGTTTTTATAGCCACTGACATAGGGAAGGAAGCCCGGCACATCCAGCACCAGCCCCATATCCCGGCAGAAGGCGCCGTTGACACCATCCTCATATTCCCTATGGTGACGCTGTCGCGGTCCGGCAGCGCATACCCTGACAACACCTTGAACAACATGGTCTTTCCTAACCTGTTCCGCCCCACGACGCCGTGTATCTTACCCCGATCCAAGGCACAAGAGACAATCCTTGAGCACGGCGACGACCCAGCCCGTATAAAGGCCCAACCACAGAACTCCGGAGAAAATGTTCAGCCCCGGAGGTTTCCATGTTGCCGAAGGTGAACAGGCAAACATCCGTTTTATCAAAGGCGTAATGTTCCGGCATCCGGGCATACAGGTTTTGAAAATTCAGACAGTATGCCGGGAGGACGCGCAGTACGATCGCGGCGCTGATGAAAGCGGCGGAGTTGACATACCCGTATAATACAAAACGCAGCGGGGAGCTCGCCCGTTTCCCGCTGCTCATTTACACAGCCGTCCTTTCCCGTTTAAAATATCCGCGAAAAATATCAATAGTACAGCGCGCAGCAAAGCACGCCGTATGCCCCCAGAGGGGATGGAGAAATAGACGTACCTTGTGTAACTGCCGTAGACTGCGGTGTTCGCCAATGCCAGGTCCCGGATCGGCATAAACTCACCGACCAGCGTCAGCAGGAGCGGTGGGAATGATACCCCTGGTGCGGCGGCGCTCGAGTACTCCGCGGAAAGGACATGAACCGTAACCCGTACAGCAGGGCCATGGCGGCGCACAGGAGAAAGAGCAGAAGGGGGGCAACGGCAATGTGAACGATTCGTCCTCATAACCACGGACGCCTCCCGCAGCGGAGGAAAACACATGGATGCCGCGGCGCGGTGCTTCAAACCGCCGCCTATGAACCCAGCAGGGGGATGACCCCAGACAGACCAGCGACTACATGGTCGCAATAGGGAGCCAGCTCCTCCGTATAGGGAAGAAGGTCGGGCACCATGCATACACGCATACCGGCGGCCCTGGCGGCCATCAGGCCGTATTTGGAATCCTCCAGCGCCAGGCAGTTCCCGGGGGCTACACCCAGCTGGCGGGCCGCTTCCAGGAAGATATCCGGGGCGGGCTTGGAGTTGCGGATATGCTCCCCGGAGACCACTGCCCGGAAACGGGGCAGCACACCGTGCCTGTCTAGGCAGGCACGGATCCGCCTCATCCGGCTGGAGGAGGCCAGGGCGCCGGAGAGCCCTCTTGCCTCCATGAAGTCCAGCAGGAGCAGGGCGCCGGACTTCAGCGGCACTCCCTCCTCTTCCACCCGCCGGAAAAAGAGATCGTCATAGACGCTATAAAAGGCTTCCGGGACAAACCCCGGTATCGCCTCGCTGTAGATCGCGTCGCAAGAGGCGCGGGTACGCCCCAGCGTACGCAGGGCCAATTCCATGGTGACTGGGTAACCCAGTACATTCCCCGCCTCCACGCAGACGGCCATCGCCAGCCGCTCACTATCCGCCAGCAGGCCGTCCATATCAAAGATGACTCCTCTTATCATTGCAGGTCCTCCCGGAACCATTCTACCATATTCCCGGGCTTTCCGCCCGGTTTTATTTATGGTATAATTTCTCACATGTGATTTCCTATAACTTCGGCAACGGAGGAAGCGAATGAAGGGGTGTTATTATCTGGGCGGCGGTACCTTTGCCGTCAGAGAGAGGGAGGAGGCCGTCCCCGGCCCGGGAGAGATCAGGATTGAGGTGAAGGCCTGCGGGATCTGCGGGACGGATGTCCACATCGCCCAGGGTGAGAAGGGCTCCGCGGAGGTGCAGCCCCCGGTCATACTGGGGCATGAGTTCGCCGGTATCGTTACGGCGGCGGGGCCGGGGGTGACCCGAGTGCGCATCGGGGAGGCGGTGGCAGTGGACCCCAATATCTACTGCGGCAACTGCTACTATTGCCACAACGGGGCGAAGCAGTTCTGCTCCGCCATGGAGGCGCTGGGCGTCACCCGCGACGGGGGATTTGCCCAAAGCTGCCTCCTGCCAGAGACCCAGGCGTTTCCCATGGACCCGGGGCTGGACTTCCGGGAAATGGCGATGGCGGAGCCGCTGGCCTGCTGCCTGCGGGGGCTTTCCCGGCTGGATATCAGGCCGGGGGCGATTGCCTGCGTAGTGGGGGGCGGCGCCATCGGGCAGTTGATGGCGCAACTGCTGTGGATGCGGGGCGCCTCCCGGGTATACCTTTCCGAGCCGCTGGAGAAGAGGCGTTCGTTGGCGCTGCAGCTGGGAGCCTCGGCCGTTTTCGTCCCCTCCGACAGCCTGGCAGAGGCGCTGCGGGAGGCTTCCGGCCGGCGGGGCATGGATATTGTGGTGGAATGTGCCGGGAATACGGCGGCCGCGGCGGCGGCGGTGGAGATGGCTGACCGAGGCGGTCAGGTGCTGTTCTTCAGCGTGCCCAAGCCCGACGCCCTGCTGCCGCTGCCGATGATGCAGGTGTATCAGAAGGAGCTGCGAATCTTCGGCTCCTTTATCAACCCGGATACCCAGGGGCAGGCGGCGGCGCTGCTCAACAGCCGGCGGTTGGAGATGAAGCCCCTGTTTACCCACAGTTTCCCCCTGGAACGGACGGCGGAGGCGGTGGAGAGGCAGACTGACCCTTCCGCCGTAAAGGTCATGGTGCTGCCGAATACGGAGGAGGGAAAGGACACCGTATAACCCGGATATAGCTCCATGAGACCGAAGGGTTCCCGGCGGGGACGGGAAAGAACACAAACGGCAGCGGCAGAACATCAACCTCATTCGCTTTGCTTCGCAGGTAGCCTACCCCTAGCAGGGGAGGGCTTGCGAGAGGGCAGACGCCGGAGAGGGGAGGGTGCCTATGCGGATATGGCGCCTCGCGGCCGACCAACCCGCGGCTGAAAACAGGCACTTCACAAAACCGGAACTGTCATGTATAATGATGGCAATGATTTCAATGCGAGAAGAAAGGATCTGAAATGAGTTTTATTTTGGATGGGCTTAAGGCGTTCTTGGAGCCCGGCGGCTGGAAAATACTTGTCATGTTTGCCGTAGGCGCGACCCTGATCTTCCTGGCGATCAAAAAGGAGATGGAGCCGGCGCTGCTGCTGCCTATGGGCTTCGGTGCGATTTTGGTGAACATCCCCCTTTCCGGCGCCGCGACACAGGTGCTGCCCAATATCGGCGAGGTCACCGGTATTATGGACTGGCTGTTCGACGTCGGCATTGAGACCTCGGAAGCGCTGCCGCTGCTGCTGTTTATCGGCATCGGTGCGATGATCGATTTCGGACCCCTGCTTTCAAACCCCAAGCTGCTGCTATTCGGCGCCGCGGCGCAGTTTGGTATTTTCCTGACGGTAACTGTGGCAGTTCTGCTGGGATTCGACCTGAAGGACGCAGCCGCCATCGGCATTATTGGCGCCGCCGACGGTCCCACCTCCATCTTGGTGGCGAATGTGCTGAAATCGGAATACCTGGGGGCGATCACCGTCGCTGCCTATTCCTATATGGCGCTGGTGCCCATCATACAGCCGGTGGCCATCAAGGCGGTCACCACCAAAAAGGAAAGGGCGATGGCCATGCCCTACAGCCCCAGGGCGGTGTCCAAGACCACCCGGATCCTCTTCCCGATCGTGGTGACGATTATCGCCGGACTGGTGGCGCCTTCCTCGGTCTCCTTGGTGGGCTTCCTGATGTTCGGTAACCTGATCCGGGAATGCGGGGTGCTGCGCTCCCTGTCCGAGACGGCGCAGCATGAACTCGCCAACCTGATCACCCTGTTGCTGGGCATCACGATTGCCGCGAATATGAAGGCGGAAACTTTTGTCCGGCTGGAGACGCTGATGATCATGGGCCTCGGCCTGGTGGCCTTTGTGTTTGACACCATCGCCGGGGTGCTGTTCGCCAAGGTACTCAACCTGTTTACCAAGAACAAGGTCAACCCCATGGTGGGCGCAGCGGGGATCTCCGCCTTTCCCATGTCGGCAAGGGTGGTGCAGAAGCTGGGCTTGCAGGCGAACCCCACCAATCACCTGCTGATGCACGCTGCCGGCGCCAATGTTGCCGGGCAGATCGCCTCGGTCGTTGCGGGCGGTGTAGTGCTGACCCTTGTTCCCCAGCTGATCGCGCTGCTGGGCGGCTGATGAAAGGAGTAGGATGATGATGTGTGTGCTTCTTGCGGTGAATCTCCCCGCGCTGATGAAATCTCTGGAGCTGATGTGGAAGGGAATGCTTTCCATCTTCATTGTGATCGTGATCATACTGCTGGCGGTACTGCTGCTGGGTAAAATCACCGGAAGGAAAAAGGAAACCGACTGAGGACGATTAAAACCGCTTCCTGAAACAGGGAGGCGGTTTTTTTATGCTCTATTTATTGCACCACGACGGGCACCGAGACCTTACCCCGGAGAAAGGCGGAGCAGGACTCCAGTAGTGCGGAGTCCGCCAGTTCTTCCCGGGTGTAGAGGGCTTCCATGCCGTAGCGGCGGCGTTTTGACAGCCCCAGAGAGTGGTAGGGCTGCAGGTCAATCCCGACGCAGCGGGTCAGAAGGTTGGCGGTTTCGGCCAGGGAGGAGAAATGCGAAGGGTTGTCATTGACCCCGGGGATGACGGGACAGCGCAGGCGGATGTCCGTCACCCGGTCGGCGGCAAGGAGATTCTGCCGGATTACCTCTCCGTCATAGCCTACTATCCGCTGATAGAGGGGGAAGGCGCATTTATAATCAAAGAGCAGGAGGTTCGTCAGCCCCGCAAGCGCCAGCAGCGCTTCCCGTGGACCGCCGCCGCTGGTTTCTACGCAGAGATGAAGTTTTTCCCCGCGTATCCTTTCGGCCAGCGCCAGGGCGAACTCCAGCTGGGCGAGGGGCTCGCCGCCGGAAAGGGTGACACCGCCACCGCTTTCCTCATAAAAGGGACGATCCCGGAGGAGCCTTTCCATTACCTCATCGACAGTCATCCTCTTACCGGCCACTTCCAGCGCGCCGGTGGGGCAGACGGCGGCGCATTTGCCACAGGCGAGGCAGTTCTCCCGGGAAAAGCGGTGGGCCGGATCGAATTGATGACAGCCCCCGGGGCAGACGGCGCACCCGCCGCAGCCGATGCATTTATCGGGGTTAAAGGAAATCTGGGGAAGGGGGGAGAGCCCCTCGGGATTGTGGCACCAGGGGCAGCGAAGGGGGCAGCCCTTCAGAAAGACCGTGGTACGTATACCCGGCCCGTCATGGATGGAAAAGCGTTGTATATTGAACAGGATCCCCCGCATTGCGGCATCTCTTCCGGTTAGCATGCTTATCCGGCATCGGCGGCGCCGGATACGGTGAAGGGCAGGTAGCCGATTTCCGCCCCGGTAAAGCTTGTATACAGCCGAAGCTGGTAGGCGCCCTCCTCCTCCGGCGCGACAAAGGGGATATCCCTGCCGCCGTTGTACTCGGCGATATAGTGATATTCCAGGGCGGCGGAGAAATCCTTCTCGGCGCCGCCGTGGGGAGCGGAGGAGGATATCAGGGAAATCCATACATCGGCATCTTCCCCGCTGAAATCCATGCCGGTGGTATAGACATAGGCGCTAAAGGCGGCGCCGGGGAGGAAGGTATCCTTCTCGATTTCGATGCCGGCATTCTTGCCGATGGGCATGGACACGATGATAAAGCCTTTGCTGTCCACGCCGGCGGAGGGCGAGGGTTGAGGTTGGGTGGCCACCGCACAGCCTGACAGCAGAAGAAGACAGACCGCAAGGCAAAGTATTTTACGCATGATAGCTCCTTTCCCGCCGGAAGGCGGCTACCTCTTTGACGCTGAGGAGGACCGGGAGTTCCGACGGAGGCAAAAAAGCCGTTTTCTAAAAGCATGACCGGCGACAGCTGCCGCCGGTCGTCATTTGCCAGGCGCCCTCAGGGTTGGGAGGGCAGGCCCAGCAGAATATCGGTTTCGTAGGTTTTCCCGCCGCGCCAATAGGTGACGCGGATCGTATCCCCTACTTTTTTGGTTTTGATGACGGCGTTGACATCGGACAGAGCCTCCACCGTATTGCCGTCAACGACGGTGATGATATCTCCCTCCCGCAGGCCGGCGGCATCAGCGCCGGAGCCGGGAGCGACGGATTCGCAGTATACGCCGATTACCCAGCTCTGGGCGGAGGCAATGGACTCCGTGACCTGCTGGCCGATAATGCCGATCGTAGGACGGCGCACGATGCCGTAGAGGATCAGCTCCTCCACCACTGGCATCAGCTCCTTTGTGGAAATGGCGTACCCGATGCCCTCGGCGGAGATGGTTGTGCCGCGGTCGGAGTACCCGGCCATGATCTCCTTCATGGTACAGATACCCACCAGCTCGCCCCGGCCGTTCACCAGCGCACCGCCGGAGTTGCCGGGGTTGATCGCCGCATCGATCTGAATCATGTCCGCCGGCCAGTTGTTGGAGATAATGGTGCGGTCCAGCGCGCTGACGATGCCTGCAGTGACCGAGGAGGTGGAAAGCTCCAGGGAGAGGGCGTTGCCGATGGCTATGACCAGATCCCCCACCCGGAGGGTCGTGGAATCCCCTATGGAGACGGCGGTAAGGTCCGCCCCCCGGACACGGAGCACGGCGATGTCGGTCTTGGGATCGGAGCCCATGACCTCCGCCTCATGGACCTGCCCGTCCGAGCAGGTGATAATGAGTTTGTCGGCTCCGCTGATCACATGGGCGTTGGTGACGATATAGCCTTCAGTGGAGATCACCACGCCGGAGCCGTAGCTGTAATCCTTGTAGACCATGCCACTGCGCACCTGGTTGGTGACAGCTACCACGCCGGGCTGCACTGCCTCCACGATATCGGCGACGGAGCCCACAAGATCAGAGTAGGTCAGGGTATGTCCGTCCAGCGCCGGGGTGGTTGCCGGCCGCTTCATATCGGGCACGGCCGTGTCCTCGGGCTCCGCATCGGACTCCGGGGTAGCCTCGGGTTCCGCATCTGGCGATGGCGCGGCCTCAACGTTCGCCGTTGCCTCTGGTTCGGAGGTGTCCTTCGGCAGGGGAACAAAGCCCTCCTCAGGCTCTTCGGCGGGGGCCGTGACCTGAGGCGCTGGGGTGGCGGAGGAGAGGGCGCCCTCCTGCCCTACGCCGGCCTGCAGGCTAACGGCGATTACCCAGCCGAGGACGCCCACGGCCAGCAGCATCACGATGACGGCGATCACGACGCCGGCACGGCTGTTCTTCTTGCGCGGTTCATTGGGATAATAGCTCATATCGGTTACTCCTTTGTTTGCGATGTGTCGGTACTGTTATTCGCGGGAACGTATTCCGCGTCCACGGGAGGTTCTCTTTGGGGCTCCCGGTATCCGGAGGGCAGTTCCATCAGGAAGCAGGTCTCCTTCCCCGGCGTAGAGCGTACGGAGAGATTGCCACCGTGCTGGGTGACGATTTTCCTGGCGATAGCCAGACCCAGTCCCGTCCCGGTCTTGTCAGTGTGGGACTTGTCCGTCTTATAAAACCGTTCGAATACATAGGGAAGATCCTCCGAAGGGATGCCGGGGCCCGTGTTGCTGATGGATACCAGTGTCCGCTGCCCCGTGTCATGGGTCCAGATTGCGATGCGGCCGTTCTCCGGGGTGTATTTGACGGCATTGTCCACCAAGTTGTTCAATACCTGCTCGATACGGTCGACATCCGCTCTGCAGAAGCAGGATTCCTGGCGGAAATCCACTTCCATTTCCAATCCCTTGGCCTCACCCCTGTCGGCATAGCGCACCAGCACCTGCCGCAGCAGCTTGTTGATGTCAAAATCCGCCAGGCGCAGGGGGAAATCACCGGATTCGATTTGGGATAGGTCCAGCAGATCCTTTATCAATCTGGTCAGCCGCCGGGATTCCTCGTTGATGATGGCTAGGTACCTGGGATGCTCCTCCGTGGGGATGGTACCATCCAGCATGCCCTGGGTAAAGCCCTGTATGCTGGTGATGGGGGAGCGCAGCTCGTGGGAGACATTCGCGACGAAATCCTGCCGTGTCTCCTCATGAAGACGGATCTGGGCCGCCATGTCGTTAAAAGCCTGTACCAGCTCGCCGATCTCGTCCTCGGTGGTCACGGGGATGGGGTCACTGTAGATGTTTTGCGCCACTTGGACCGAAGCCTCCCGCAGCGCCCGGATAGGCCGTGTGAACCGCCGGGACAGCAGGAAGGCCAGAATCGCACCCAGAATTACGGCTATGCCGAATATACGCACGCCCGTGGCTTTCATGGCCTGGGTGGAGGCCTCCAAGGAGACTACGCTTACATGGGTTACCACGGCGCCCAGTACGGCGTCTCCCTTTTGTATGGGGACGGCGGTGGAGAGCATCGCGGAGGCAAACCAGCCGTCCAGCGTGCCGCGGAGAGTGATGGTTTTTCCCTCGGTAATGGCTCCGCAAAGTGTGCGGTAGGATATCCCGCTGATCGTTTCGCCGGTGATGCCGCCGGATTTACCGGTAAAGGCGCTCTCCCCGTCGATCTGGATCAGGTTGCCCATGCCGTCGATCACCCAGATCACCGAATCGTACCTCTGAGTAGCGGAATAGAACAGATCCCGCAGATCCTTATTCTCGGACAGCGCCCGGCGGAAAGACGCGGCGTCTCCGACGCTGTCCAGATAATAGGCGGCGCCGTTGGCGATATTCTCCGTAAAGGAGACCATGTCCTTCTGCTGCTGCGCCCCCAGTCGGTCCTGAAAGGAGGTCACCAGCCAAATGCTGTTGACGCCCAGCACGATGATGAATGCCAGCAGAAAGACAAAGAATACCCGGGCAAACACCGTGCGGAAAACAAACATTAATTGTCTACCTCAAATTTATAGCCAACGCTCCAGACCGTCTTGATACGCCAAGGCACAGGCGCGTCCATCGGAAGCTTCTCCCGCAGGCGCTTGATGTGGACGTCCACCGTGCGGGAATCGCCGAAATAATCAAAGCCCCAGACATGCTCCAGCAGCTGCTCCCGGGTATAGACCCGCCCGGCATGGCTGGCAAGGAAGAAAAGCAGCTCCATTTCCTTGGGAGGCAGCTCCATTTTTTTTCCGAAATAGGTTATGGTGAAGTCCGCCATGTTGATGACAAGATTTTCAAACTCCAGAACCTCCCGATTCTTTGACCCTTCCTCCGAGGCCGAAGCCCGGCGGAGAATGGCCTTTACCCGGGCGACAAGCTCCTTGGGCTCGAAGGGCTTTGTCATATAATCATCGGCGCCCAGCTCAAGCCCCAGCACCTTATCGAAGGTTTCGTCCTTTGCGGTGAGCATGAGAATGGGGATATTGCTGACCTTGCGAATCCGAGAGCAGACCTCCCACCCGTCCATTCCCGGCAGCATCACGTCCAGCACCACCAGAGCGGGTTTCTCGGCATCCAGAAGGTCCAGCCCCGTAATGCCCCTATAGGCGCAGGAGACCTGATAGCCCTCCTTCTCCAGATAGAGACGTACAAGCTGGCAGATATTGGGATCGTCATCGATCACAAGGATTTTTATTTTCTCATTGGGCATATCGCCACCTCCGATACGATTATCTCAAACACACATGGAAATATGATGGCTTATGCGTGAACACTTTATGAACGCATTATTCCCGGCCGGCTCGGGCCAGCCGGACGTAGGAGTCCTTCAGAGCGGGATACAAGCCCCGGTAAATGGGGTAGTACCTGCGGTAGACCGCTGCCGTCTCCTCATCAGGCAGCAGGGGGACGGAGGTAGTGATGACCGCCTTGCAGGCTTCGGGCACCGAGTTCCACACCCCGACGCCCACGCCGGCCAGAAGCGCCACGCCCAAGGCGCCGCCCTCTTTGGAGTTGGCGGTGACCACGGGGAGACCCAGCATATCCGCCTGTATTTGCCGCCAGAGCCGGCTGCGGCCGCCGCCTCCCCCCGCCCGGATCTCCACCGGCTCTACGCCCATCTCCCGGAAAACGGACAGGCTGTCCCACAGGCCGTAGCCGACACCCTCCATGACGGCGCGGATACAGTCACGCCTTGTGTGCCGGGCGGTGAGGCCAAAGAAGACGCCCCGGGCCAGGGGATCCAGATGGGGAGAACGCTCTCCCATCAGGTAGGGCAGAAAGAGCAGTCCGTCACAGCCGGGGGCGGCGGCCGCCGCTTCCCGGGTCATGATCTCATAGGGATCGACCCCCAGCCGGGCGGCCTCCGCCACCTCCCCGGCACAGAAAGCGTCGCGCAGCCATCGCAGGGAGAGCCCCGCCGCCTGCAGTACGCCCATGACATGCCACGCACCGGGCACCGCGTGGCAGAAGGTGTGCACACGACCGCTGGGATCGATTCGGGGGGCGTCGGTATGGGCGAAGACGACACCGCTGGTGCCGATGGTGGAAAAGGCGGCGCCGGGATCCACTACGCCGGTGCCTACTGCTCCGGCGGCATTATCTCCCGCACCCCCTCCCACCGGCATGCCGGCCCAGAGGCCGGTCTTCTCGGCCATTTCGGGAGTCAGGGTACCGGATATTTCATAGGATTCATAGACCCGGGGCAGCCAGGAGATAGGAATGCCCAGCTTATCGCAGACCTCCGCCGACCAGCAGCGCCCAGGAACATCCAGCAGCTGCATGCCGGAGGCGTCGGACACCTCGGTGGCAAACTCCCCTGTCAGCACGAACCGCGCGTAGTCCTTGGGCAGCAGTACATGGGCGGTCTTTTCGAATATTTCGGGCTGGTGATTCTTCACCCAGAGGATTTTAGAGGCGGTAAACCCGGTGAGGGCGGGGTTGGCGGTGATCTCGATCAGCCGCTCTCTGCCGACTTTGGCGGTCATCTCATCGCATTCCGCCTGGGTGCGCTGGTCACACCAGATGATCGAGGGGCGCAGTACTTTCCCCTCCTTGTCCAGCAGCACCATGCCGTGCATCTGACCGGAAATGCCCATTGCCAGCACCTCCCGGGGTTTGACGCCGGAGAGGGCGACCACCTCCCGCAGCGTCTCGATGACGGCGATTTTCCAATCCTCCGGGTCTTGCTCCGCCCAGCCGGTATGGGGCTGGAAGAGGGGGTATTCTCGGGAGGCGGAGGCGACGGTGCGCCCCGTCAGATCAAACAATACGGTTTTTGTGGCGGAGGTGCCCAGATCCACACCGATCAAATATCCGTTCATAGTACGCTCCTCATCTTTTTCTGTGGGTATGACCCATATGCCGGCCCGTTTAAGCAGGGCTGCCGTCACCCCGTCGCCGGGGGTCGTTCTTCCGGAAAAGCTCCCGTCGTAAATCTGCCCACAGCCGCAGGAGGGGCTCCGCGTTTTCAGCCGGGCCCGGGTGATCCCCTCTTTCTGGCAGAGTTCCAGCGCCTTCTCCGCGCCGGCAAGGTAGGCGACGGTGACATCCTCTCCCTCCCGGGTCACCACCCGGGCGGAGCCGGCCAGCACATCCTCACCCGTCCCGCCGATGATCTCCGCCGGGACCCGGGGACAGGGGAGCCCGCCGGCTGTTTCGGGACAAAAGGGGAGACCGGCGCCCCCGGCGGCCAGAGCAACGCAGGCGCTGTTGGGCTGGGTTTTCCCGTCATACCTGCAGGGCTGCCCGCAGAGACAGGCGCTGAGCAGAATCTTCCCCATCAGTTTTTTAGTTTGACGATGGTGACGCCGCCCTCGCCCTCACCGTATTTCCCGCCGCGGAAGGATTCCACGCACTTGTTCCTGCGCAGCATATCGGTGATGGCGTGCCGGAGGACGCCCATGCCCTTTCCGTGGATGATGGTAACCTCTCCCACGCCGGAGCGGAAGGCTTCGTCCAGATAACGCTCGGCGTCCATCACCGATTCCTCGGCGGTCATCCCCCGCAGGTCGAGGGAAAGGGGAACTGTATTGACGTTCAATGTTGAGACCCTGCGTTCCTGCACCCTGCGGGCCTTTTTCTCCGCTTTGGTCAGCTCACGGAGGTTGCTTAGAAGGGCGTTCATTTTCATGGCGCCCACCTGTACCGACAACTCACCCTTGGTGTTGGGCGCCGTCAGGACGGTGGCTTCCTGATCGATCCCCATGACAAAGACCCGCTGCCCCGGCTCCACCCGGGTGAGGGGAGCATCCTCGGATGCTTCTCTGAGGACGGGCGCGTCGGACAACCCCCCTTCCGCTGCCCTGAGGGCGTCCCTTGCCTGCTGTATTTCCCGGTCGACGGCGGAGCTGTTGGCCACGGTCTTCATCTTGCGGAGCTGGGCGATCAGCTGCTCGACCTCCGCTTTGGTGCGGCGGACCACCTGCTTGGCCTCATCTCGGGCCTCCCGCAGGATGCGGGCGCGCTGTTCCTCCAGCCTGTTCCGTTCGGCTTGCACTTGAGTTCGGAGCGCTTCCACCTCTTCTGCCGTCTGTCGGGCGAGGACTCGCTCCTTTTCAGCCAGCTGCTTATGATACTCGGCGTTCTGGATGACGTCTTCAAACCGTATCTGCTCCTGGGAAAGATATTCCCTAGCCCGGGCGATGATCTCTTCCTCCAGCCCCAGCCGGGAGGAGATGGAAAAAGCGTTGGACTTCCCGGGTATGCCGATCGAAAGGTGAAAGGTGGGGCGAAGAGAGGCGACATCAAACTCCACGGCGCCGTTTTCCACCCCCTCGGTGGTCAGGGCGTAGGCTTTGATCTCGGAATAATGGGTGGTGGCGGCTACCAGTGCCCCCTTTTCCTTCAGCCGCTCCAAAATAGCGATGGCCAGCGCCGCGCCTTCGGTGGGGTCGGTGCCGGCGCCCAGTTCGTCCAGCAGTACAAGAGTATTTTCGCCCGCCTCCCGGAGGATGCGCACGATATGGGTCATGTGGGAGGAGAAGGTGGAGAGAGACTGCTGGATGGATTGCTCGTCACCGATATCGGCGTGAACGGCATCCAGAACGGGAAAGACACAGCCCTCTTCCGCCGGCAGGTGGAGACCGGACTGGGCCATCACGGAAAACAGCCCGAGGGTTTTCAGGGAGACGGTTTTGCCGCCGGTGTTGGGGCCGGTGATAACCAGCGTAGTAAAATTCTCCCCCAGCCACATGTCGATGGGGACCGCCGTTTCGGGATCCAGCTGGGGATGCCGCCCTCTTTTGATGCGGATAATCCGCTTCTCTCCGATGACAGGGGGAGTGGCCTTCATCCCCATCGACAATTTGGCTTTGGCAAAGACGAAATCCAGCTGCGCGAGAGATTCCACCGCCGCCACCGCCGCGTCGGCGCAGCGGGCGACCAGCTCGGTCAGCAGATGAAGGATGCGCAGGATCTCCTCCCGCTCCAGCCCTGTCAGTTCCTTGAGCTCGTTATTGATCTCCACCACTGCCATGGGCTCCACAAACAAGGTGGCGCCGGATCCGGACTGGTCGTGGATCAGGCCGGGTACCTGCCCGCGGAATTCCGAACGAACCGGCAGCACGTACCGGTCGTTCCGCATGGTAATGATATTATCCTGCAGATATTTGTTGGCCTCGGCGCCCCGTACCAGCGCCCCCAGCTTGTCCCGGATACGGGCGTGACAGTTCCGGATATTCCGGCGGATACGGTACAGTGCGGGGGAGGCGTTGTCCGCCATCTCATCATCGCTGAGGATGCAGCGGAAGATCTCCTCCTCGGTGTTCCTTTCGCTGACCAGCTGCCCGGCATAACCGTACAGCAGACTTTCCCGGGCGCAGTCCTCCATCAGATTGTGGCGTACCAGTCGGGAGAGCCGCAGGGTCTGGGCCACATGGAGCAATTGATCCATATGAAGCACGGATCCCAGCCGGGATTTATGCAGCTCGTCCCGCACATCGTCAAAGTCGGCCAGGGGGCCCGAGCCATTCCGGGAGAGATAATCCCAGGCCTCCTGGGTCTCCCGCTGCCGGCGAATCACCTCGATACGAGAAGGACTGGGCAGCAGCCCCCCGGCGGTCTCGGCGCCGAGGGAGGAAGCGCATTCCTCCGCAAGCTTTTCACGGACAGTATCGAAACCCAAAATATGGGCGGTTCTATCATCCATTCTGCTTTTGTTTCTCCGATAATCTTCTGGCGTAGACCCCCTCCGGTTTCTCCGCGGCGGCCGCCTCCTCCGGCGGTGGCGCGGGGGACGCCTCATTCTCGGTGGGGAGATAGACGACCCGGGGCTGGCGCATTTTCTCCAGCTCCTCCCGGAGAGTGGCGGTCTTCTCCCGTTCGGTGAAAAGTTCATCCGCCAGATTCAGCGCGGCCAGCACGGTGACCATGCGTTCGTTGTAACGGAGGGAGCCCCGGAGTTTGGTGATTTGCTGGTCCACATAAAGCGCGACCCTGTGGATACGCTCCTCGGTCTGAGAGCTGGTCAGGGAATAGGGCTGCCCCGCGATATAGACAGTTGTCGTCGTTTTTTTCCGGTCGTCCATATGTTTCACCACCTTAACCGTATTATAGCTTATACAGGACGGACGGGCAAGGAAAAATTGTCCCATCCGGCGGCGGAAAAGGCCCGCCCCTCTTTTGTGGCGAGGAGAGCTGTGGTATACTTGGAGCATGCGACAGCTTTGGGAGGAACACAATGGCAATGCAGCATGTGGCGATCTATACGAAGGACCTGCTCCGGCTTACGGCGTTTTACTGCCGTTATTTTGGCGGCGAGGTGCTGCGCGCCTCGGAAAATCCCCGGCATCAAATGGTTTTTATCGGCTTCGGTTCCGGTTGTCAGCTGGAACTGATGTCGGTCCCGGGCATGACGGGACGCCCTCTCCCGCCGGGGGGAGAGGCGCTGGGGATCACTCATCTGGCCTTTGACGCCCCCTCTACCGCCTATGTACGGCAGGTCACCGAGGAGCTGGAAAAGGCGGGGTATACCATTCGCGTGCGGCCCCGCTGGTACGGAAGGGATTATTACGAGTCCTGCTTCCTGGACCCGGACGGCAACCGGGTGGAGTTGTCCGTGCCCTTGGAGGCGCTGCGGGCGGAACAGGCGGCGGATCGGTCAGGGAAGGACGGAGGAGGGGCGGAAGCCTGAGAGAAGCATAAAGGAAGCGCTGAAAGGCGGAAAAGGAGGAAGGGATGTTTGCAGCATGGGAGCCTGTGGGAAGGCTGAAGACGTTTTCTGCGCCGGAGGTGAAGGCCTCCCGCATGGGCGTCGGTTTTGAGAAGTTGGACCGGGACGCTTTCGACCCGGAGATGGCTTATGACAGGGTGGAGGCCCTCGGCGTCAAGTATGTGCGTATCCAATCCGGATGGCCGAAGACCGAATCCCGCCGAGGCGAGTATGACTTCCGCTGGCTGGATAAAATTGTGGATAACCTGCTGGCCCGGGGACTTTGGCCCTGGATGACGCTGTGCTACGGCAATGAATTGTACTCCCCCCGGGCGGAGAACAAGACCGGCGGCGTCGGAGAGCCTCCCGTGAACTCCCCGGAAGCACTGGCGGCCTGGGAACGGTATTGCGCCGAAACCGCCCGGCATTTTGCCGGAAGGATCCGGCTCTATGAGGTCTGGAATGAGCCGGACGGCCCCTGGTGCTGGCGTCACGGGGTGGACGGCAGGGAGTACGGCGCTTTTTGCGCAGCGACGGCAAGGGCGGTGCGGCGGGGAGACCCCGAGGCGGAGATCATAGGCGGCTCCCTTAACGGAGAAATCAGCGGATATCTGCCCTTTCTTGCGCAGGCGCTGGAGGCGGGTATGGCTGAGGAGATCGATTATGTCACTTATCATCACTACACGTATTATCCCGAGGATTCCCTGGCGGTGGCAAAGGCGATACAGAGCCTGCTGGATACCTACCCCCGCAGCATCCGCGTGATACAAGGGGAGACAGGATGCCCCTCCCGTCATGACGGGCGGGGCGCGCTGAAGTCCGGCCACTGGACGGAGGCGCGGCAGGCTAAGTTGATGGCGCGGCTGGCGGTGACCGACGCCGCCTCTCCCGTGGTGTTTTCCAGCAGCTTTACCACGACCGATATGCACGAGAACCTGGATAATGACCCGGAGGGGGAGGGCATCCGTTATCTGGGCTATTTCGGCCTGACCCGGCTGGATGATTTCACACCCAAGCCCTCCTACTACGCGGTGCAGAATATGGCGGCCCTTTTTCGGGAGGAACCGATGCCCATGGAGCTGCCCATCCTTTCCCAGCCCCTGCCCGACAGGGACGCCGGCTTCGCCGACGACGACCCACAGGCGGGGCTGTCCCTGGGCAGGTATATCGGTCTTGGCTTCGGCAGACCGGACGGCTCCCGGGCTTATTGCTATTATAAGGCAGCCGATATCATGACCACGGAGTTTACCGGCACGGTCACGCTGATGACGGCCGGTCTTCCCGGGCCGATACGCCTGATCGACCCCATGGACGGGAAGGTGTATGACCTGCCCGAGGCATGCGTGGAGGATATGGGCAGCGCCCTCCGCCTCCGCCACCTGCCCTTAAAGGATACCCCCCTGTTTCTGACATTCGGGGATTTCGCGGGGACGGAATAAGGGCCGCCGCCCTTTCGAGGACGCGCGCCGGAGCCTGCCGCTGCCGCTGGCTGAAGGATCTATAAGGAGCAAGAAAGCACCGCCGAAGTATTCCGGCGGTGCTTTGTCCAAGGACTATCGAATATTAATACATTCCGGGGTTGGGAGCGGCGGGCGCGGGCTCCTCCTTGGGAATGTCGGTCACCAGGGATTCAGTGGTCAGCACCATGGTGGCGATGGAAGCGGCGTTCTGCAGCGCGCAGCGGGCCACCTTAGTGGGATCGATGATGCCCTTGGATATCATATCGCCATACTCATCCTTGAGGGCGTCATAACCATAGCCGGGCTTGTCAGAGGTCATGATGCGGTTGGCGACCACGGAGCCTTCCATACCGGCGTTGACCGCGATCTGACGGACGGGCTCCTCCAGAGCGCGCAGGACGATCTGCAGACCGACCTTATAGTCACCGGCGGCGCCTTCCATGAGCTTAGAAACATGGGGAATGGTGTTGATATAGGCGACACCGCCGCCGGGGATCACACCCTCTTCGACCGCGGCGCGGGTGGCGGCCAGAGCGTCCTCGATGCGGAGCTTCTTCTCCTTCATCTCCACCTCGGTGGCTGCGCCTACGCTGATGACGGCAACGCCGCCGGCCAGCTTGGCCAAACGCTCCTGGAGCTTCTCCTTGTCATAGTCGGAGGTGGTCTCTTCCATCTGGGCGCGGATAGAGGAGATGCGGGCCTTGATTTCGGAAGGATCGCCGGCGCCATCTACGATAGTGGTGTTATCCTTGTCTACTATGACCTGGCGCGCGGTACCCAGCATGTCCATCGTGACCTTGGGCAGTTCCAGACCGACCTCCTCGGAAATGACGGTACCGCCGGTCAGAGTGGCGATATCCTGCAGCATGGCTTTGCGGCGGTCTCCGAAGCCGGGGGCCTTGACGGCGACACAGGTGAATACACCGCGCAGACGGTTGACCACCAGCGTGGCCAGCGCCTCACCCTCCACATCTTCGGCGACGATCAGCAGTTTCTTGCCAGTCTGCACCAGCTGCTCCAATATGGGCATGATATCCTGGATGGCGGAGATCTTCTTATCGGTGATCAGGATCATGGGATCGTCCAGCACGGCCTCCATCTTGTCGGTATCGGTGACCATATAAGCGGAGGTATAGCCGCGGTCAAACTGCATGCCTTCCACAACATGCATGCCGGTATCCATGGTCCTGGATTCTTCGACGGTGATAACGCCGTCGTTGCCTACCTTCTCCATGGCGTCGGCGATCAGGCTGCCGATGGTGTCATCGCTGGAGGAAATAGCGGCGACCTGGGCGATCTCCTGCTTGCTGGAGACATCCTTGCTGGCGGAGCGAAGAGCGTCTACGGTGGCGTCCACCGCGTCATGGATGCCCTTGTTCAGCACCACGGGATTGCAGCCGGCGGCCAGGTTCTTGAGACCTTCACGGACGATCGCCTGGGCGATCAGAGTGGCGGTGGTGGTTCCGTCACCGGCCACATCGTTGGTTTTTGTGGCGACTTCCTTCACAAGCTGGGCGCCCATGTTCTCAAAGGGATCCTCAAGCTCGATCTCCTTGGCGATGGTCACGCCGTCATTGGTGATCAGGGGAGAGCCGAATTTTTTGTCCAGCACCACGTTGCGGCCTTTGGGGCCGAGGGTAATCCGTACTGTATCCGCCAGTGTGTTGATACCCTTTTCCAAAGAGCGGCGGGCATCCTCATTGAACTTTATCTGTTTTGCCATTTCATTCACCTTACCCTTCTACGATCGCCAGAATATCACTCTGGCGAACGATGATATAATCCTGACCGTCCACCTTTACCTCGGTGCCGGCATACTTGGAGTAGAGCACCTTGCTGCCTACTTCCACATACATAGTCACGTCCTTACCGTCCACGTTGCCACCGGGACCCACAGCGACGACTTCCGCCATCTGGGGTTTTTCTTTGGCACTGCCGGGAAGAATGATACCGGATTTGGTGGTATCCTCTTCCTCAAGGCTCTTGATCACGACACGGTCTGCCAAGGGCTTAATGTTCATATTCTTACCTCCTATAAAAATGTATTTCCTATCATCTTGTTAGCACTCTCTTCTAATGAGTGCCAACATAATATAGTGTATCCCTTATGCCATGTTTTTACAAGTGGAATATATTACAAATGAAATGCTGAATAAATAGGCATATTGCACAATTTAGCCCTATATTCTCCTCCGCGGCGTCGTTTTTTGGGCTGTAATTTCGGATAAACTGGCGGGAACGGGTTTTTTATCCCTGTTTTCAAGTCAAAAACCCCGAACACACCCTGAAATTGTTTATCAGATTCGCACTTGCAAAGCAGCGATCACCTATGAAATGGAATTGACGCTTGCGATTTTAATATCGTGCAATGGACGATCCCTACGATCATGACCTCCGCCGGATTTACAACGGCACAGCAAATGGTTTTTTTCCAGGAAATGGTCGATACCATTGAAAGCTGCGGTTTCTTTGAGAGCGTCACTTTCGGGTGTTGTCAATAGGGAACGAGAAAAAAAGTATCTGCATTTTAAGTGGTTTCATTGTCGTTTCGGATAAGGCGTAAGACTTTATCGGTAAAGGTTTCCTTGCTCGTTTCACTGAAATGACGCGAATATCAAAGATCATGTTGCCGATTTTCTTCACAAGGGTTACGGGAGCGGCTTCCGTTTCGGTCAGAGGAATAGGGTTAGTGGCTGCGGTATCAGGCTTTTTCTGTTCGTTCATAGGCTCTCCTTTCCATGAAAATAGCCCCATGCGGTCAACACATAGGGCGGCAGTCTGAGGTTGAAGTGGCGAAGTGGCAAAGTGGCAAAGGCAATAGCTGTGTTTCTGCCAATCCTTTTTGAACAGGCAGAGGAAAGATAAGAGGTCAACGGGTGCTTCAAAGACAAAGAGCTTTTCATCCTCGCCCCGATAGCAGAAATTAAAGGTTTTGTCGCTGCCTTTCACATCAAGCCGGAAGCTGCCCGCCGTTCCCTTGCTGTGGGCATAACGAGGCATGCCGTTTTCATCACGCCCGACGAATACGGCGTTGTGATGTGCTGCGTCCTCGTAAATATCCCCGGTGGAAATGAAAAAGCCCGCTACATCTTCATCAATGCAACGGGCTTCTGTGAGATACCTTTTTACTTGTTCGGTGCTGTCGTTTCTTTTTGGTAGTCTGAATTGCGGCTCTGCGTGGGCTGTCTGGTCCGGCTTTCCGCCTTGCTTCCCGGTCAAAAGCTGTACGGCTTCGGTGAAGCTCTTGCCGAAAAACTCCATGAGGAAGTCCACCGGGCCGCCGCCTTTGCCCTGTGAATGGCGATACCACTTATTTCCTCTGACCGTCAGGCTGTCGTGTCGTTTCCATCGGTATTCATTCCCGGCGCGTTCAAGCTGTTCGCCCTGGGATTGCAGGAATGAAACAAGGTCGGTTTGGTTTGCTCGGTCTATCTGTTCTTGGGTGTAATACATAGGAAAACCTCTCTTTCTTTGAATTGATAAAGCCGCCGCTTCGATTGCTCAAAGGGCGGCGGGGTGCAATATTTACAAAATCACGTTGAATTATAGCGGGAGCGATAGTATATTTTATTTGTATCGGTGCGACAAAATCGAATTTGTTGCTGCAAAATAATTGAAAAAAGGTGTAAGATTCAAACTCAAAAGTTGTGTATATAGGTGAAGGGAGGAATCGCAAATGGATGATAATACAATCGTTCAGATGTACTGGGATACTGGGATCGTGATGAAAACGCAATCTCTGTAACATCCGAAAAATACGGTTCATATTGTTTATCCATTGCCGGGAATATTCTGGATAATCTCGAAGATGCAGAAGAATGCGTGAATGACACCTATTTGCGCACATGGAATTCTATTCCGACGAACAGACCTTCGATGTTGTCTACATATCTTAGCAAGATAGTCAGAAATCTTTCCTTTAACCTTTACAAGAAGAATAAGGCAGAGAAATGAGGTTCCGGTCAGGTTACTTTGGTTCTGGATGAATTATCGGAGCTGATTGCAGATTCAAACAAACCGGAAGACGAATTGGATTGCAAACTCCTTTCGGAAACCATCAACTCGTTTCTTGCAGGTCTTCCCACAAAGAAGAGAAAGCTCTTTGTTTGCAGGTACTGGTATGCCGACAGCGTAAAGGATATTGCGGAACGGTTTGAAATGACCGAAAACAATGTGTCTGTTACCTTAAATCGCCTAAGAGCCAATTTACACAACTATCTCATAGAAAGCGGGTTTGAATTATGAAAGAAGAAAAAATCTTTGAGTCAATAGCAGATATTGATGAGAAATATATTGCGGAAGCAAGAACGAAAACAGCAAAGAAAATGCGGCCTGTATGGATTAAATGGACTGCTATTGCTGCATGCCTGTGCTTGATTGTAGCATCTGTTGTTGGGGTTCCCAGGTTTAAAAAAACAAATTCCTCTGATACATTGGAGCATCGAATATCTGATTTTGGAATCGGTTCAAAAACGATTGTGGATCCGGTTTTTATTGCGCAGAATGAAATGCCAAAGAGGAGTCCGAAAGATCTCCTCAATTCAATTAAGAACAACGTTACAGTCCAGGGAACACTGTCATCTATGGATACTGTACGAATCAAAGATAATGATTCTGTATGGTTCATTACAACGGCTGTTATTTCTGTTGATGAGGTGATAACAGGAAAATATGATTCCGACAAAGTCCACATTGTATGTGCAGCCTGTTACACCGGAGTTCCAGTTGATGAAAACACTGTTCCTATTACGTGTCTCATCGGATGTCAGGAAAACGCCGATGGAGTTTTTGTTTTGCGCGGACTGGATGACGGAACCTGGACAATATCTGGGAAGGAAATATTGCCAAAGTCCCTCGGTGATTATTATATAGTTTACTATTTAGAACGTTCTGGAGATGTTCTAACATTTATACCGCAGAATATTTCTGTATCAGTTAACGATATTGTCAGATAAAACTTTAGAGCAACATATTCCAGCTTATTGAGCAAGTTTCAGCCCCAAAGGACGGTCAAGCAGACAACTTGACCGTCCTTTTCCGTTAGCGTTCCATATCGTGATTTTTTGTGAGGGTCTGCGTCCGTTGCAGCTGTTCGGCTCTCTCCACAATATCGACGCAGTGACGGATATTTTGAAGCTCGGTAACCTCGGCGCGGGTGTTCTCCAGTTTTTCATATTCCGTTTTTCTATTTGCTTTGAGTGTGGCATATTCCTTTTCCCATGCGGAGATAGGCAGCGTTTTCACACCCTCTGGCAAGCGGGCGTGAAGAAAGCGGTTAGCCCCTTCCTACAAGGTAAGCTCAGCACGGTGAGCTTCGGCATATTTCTCCTGTTTGCCTTTCCATCGGATTTGCTTGTACTCATCCTGTATGGATTTGTAGTTCAGATAATTTCTGCCGTTCTCAATGAGCATATGAAGCTCTTTCATGCGGGCTTCGGAAACTTTCATGCTGTCGCGGATTGCACCGGATTTTTCACTGACAGAGGAAAGAGCAGCGTCAAGCTCGGCAAGGGTGGTAATGTTGTGCGCTGCAAGGTAGTTGACCGCTTTCGATACGATTTTCAGCTCGTCGGCTGCGTGTTTCTGCTGCCAGCCCTGCGAATACTTCCGGCTCTTTTCTCTCTGAACGCTCAGATACTGCATGAGTAGATTTGCAATAGGCGGGGATTGCGGTTTCTGCGGTGCAGCTTCCCGCGCTTTGAAAAGCTCGACAATCCATTCTTTGAGCTTGCCGATCTGCGCCCGGATTTCACGCAAGACGCGGTTTGCCTTTTGGATATTTCGGTTAAGCTCGCCCTTTTCGGTGACGATGCCTTTCTTCTCCATCTGACAAGCCGCCACTCCCATGTGGACGGTGGGAATCTCGTCTATGCCGCGTTCTTCATTGCTGCGGTGGTCGATGCGCTCCGCGCTGCCGTTCCGTTCCAAAAAGCTGTTAGTGATGTCAGCCCATGCCTTGCGCCAAATGACGGCATTGCCCTTGTCGTTCCAATTTACAAGGTCAACCTTATGTGTTTTGTATCTGCCGCTTGGCAGTCGTATGCGCTCGCCGTTTTCGTCAAGGTCATATTCCTTTTTTGACTTTGCCGCCCATTGCCCGCACTCATCAATAGGGCGCATGGTCAGCATGATATGACAGTGGGGATTGCCCGTACCTGTGTCGTGCAGACAGAAGTCAACACACATTCCCCTTGAAACAAATTGAGAGGAACAGTATTCGCGGACAAGCCGTAACTGTTCCTCTCTTGATAATTCGACGGGAAGGGCTGCGTCGATCTCCCGCGCAAGCTGCGCGTTACCAGCTTTCTCATAAAGCTCGACGCTGTTCCAAAGAGTAGAACGATCAGAGAAAGAGGGCGGTGCGTGTTCCGGCAAGAGTATTTCCGAATGCACGACGCTTTCAATGAAGCCGCCCCGGGAACAAAGAAGGTGATTGCGTTTTTTACGTTCCTCACGGGATAAATTCTGTTTGGTGATTTTCTCCCGGTTATGATACTGCCGGATTTTCTTCTGTGCGCGCTCCAGCTCGGCGTTACATTCTTCGATGGTATGCGGCGTTTTCTTCTTCGTCAATGGGTAGTCGCTCCTTTCTTGATTTTGGGCAAAAGAAAAGCGCAACCGTTTTTCTTCGATTGCGCTTTGCGGGGTGTGGTTATTGAAATACCACTATTTCTTTCACTGTAGACAAGACGGGCAAGCACAAGCTGTGCCTGCCCGCTTTTTCACTTCATATCAGGATTTACTGACTTCAAAATTTGATATGCTGTTTCTGCGTCAAAATCAACCCCCGACAGGACAACGGAAACATCACCATACCAGACGCCGAGTTCAATTCTGCTGCCATGCGGAAGCGGGTCGCCATCCGAATTAGTTGTACGAATATGCTCGGATACACGTTCTTCATTCAATTCAGACGCATCCATCATGGGACCTTCCCAGCCATTTTTCCCATACTCGGAAGCCCATGTTACTGTGACGGCATACCATTTCTCTGAGCCATCATTGTTGGAATACTCTATTGTGAGTTCCTTTGTTCCCGTTTCTTTTGCGGTTTCAGCATCCAAATAATAAAGAATCTCAACTCGTTCCACTATCATATTGTCTGGAGTATAGGAAGGTACATACTTTCCGAGTTCAGGGTCGTTCATGCAATCCTCAACTGCCTTTTCATCAGAATGAAAAGCTACCGGCACCGCTCCGGTATGATTCTCCAGCACCTCAAGAAAACTGTTGTAACTTGTGTCCTTCACCTGTACACAAACGTCCAGCAGTCCCTGATAAAGAACATAGCCGTCTTTCCACAGTCGAAGATGAACCGTTGTTCCATTCTGCATATTGAAATACAGATGATATATTTCCATCTCGCTAAAAACGTCTCTTGACCCCTCAAAGGGGACGGAGGCACGAGGAATAAACTCGGCAGCGTTTAATCCATCAATAAAATCACAGATTAAATCATCGGATTTTTCCAGTTTGTAGCGTTCGTTCTTGCTTTCATTCCACGACTTACGACTTTCATATTGCACGGATGTATAGTTGCCAGAGAGGTGAAGCCGATCCTCATAAAGTTCCGAACCGTATTTTAACGTGATTCCTGTATCGCATACATAAAGGGAAATCGAACCGTCCGTGTGTTTCATGCAGAGCATGAACGAGGGATCATATCCCTTTACCTCGTAGAAATCACCTTTTACGCTGCCTGCGCACTCCACATATCCGTCGCGTAGAGTCCACTCATCAATTAGACCTGTCGCAGTACCGAGTCGTTTTCCGATGATGTCAACATCATCATATATCCAGTCATAATGAACATAGCAGTTCCCGTGGTAGATGAAAAATGCAAGCATATCCGCAGACGATGCTGCCGAAAGAGAAACCTCCATTGTGGGAATTGTTACACCTTTATCGGACATGGTAATCCCATGGGAGCTGTCCGGCTGGCTTGGCAAATTCCGCCAGACAAACACGCCTACAACAATCAGACAGATGCAAGCTGCGGCGGCAATCGGACGTACCAACCTACGCTTCGATTTTGCATTGGCGCGTACTCTGTTGGTTTCCTCGATAATATCGTCGTTAAGTATATTCAAAGCGCCACTGATGTGTTCTTTCTTCATAGCTCATAACCCCTCCTTTTCCAAATAATCTTTCAGCCCTTGTCTTGTTCGGTAGAGCATACTCTTGACCTTCGGCTCGCTTACGCCATAGTAGTCTGCGACTTCTCGGATAGAATCCGCAAAGTAGTATCTTCCGACAAACATGTTTCGTGCTTCTGCTGGAAGAGTGTAGAGATAGGCGTTGATTGCTCCTGCCAGCATTTTCAATTCCACGCTCTGCTCTGTCGTTTCGCTGCTGGAAATGCAATCTTCAAGTTCGGAAAGAGAGATTACATATTCTGAGGGTTTCCGTTTTTTCCTGTTCCGTGTACGGAACGCATCAATGGACAACTGTCTTGTGATTTTCCCTAAATAGGTGGAGAGAATGCTGGGCTTATGCGGCGGTATGGAGTTCCACGCCTTTAAGTAGGTGTCGTTGACAGTTTCCTTGCTGTCCTCCCAATCGGAGAGGATATTGTAGGCAATCTTTGAAAGATACCGCCCGTACTTCCGCTCCGTTTCTCTGATGGCGTTCTCGTCCTTCTGCCAGTATAGGGCAACGATCATTTCGTCCTGCATAGGCGAACCTCCTTTCTCGTCTGTTATTATGGCTCTTCACTATATATCCCGACAAAGATCGGATTTGGTTTCGCGGTTTTCATATTTTTTCAAAGAAATTATAGCATACCTTTGTGATTTTTTCGCGTCAAACTGCTTGATTTCAATTTGTCCGCTTCGCTTGCTGCCCTGCGGCGTTCCTCGCTGTATGACGCGGTCAGAAGGAAAGAAAAGCGTCCCTTGCGGATTTCAAACTCATTGCAGCCCGTTTCGTGGTCTGCGTCGGCCTGGCGGCATTCACCGGGGTACTGTGCGGTATAGGCGGTCAGCCTGTTTTTCAGGTCGGTGTTATAGGTGCGGATATAAATCATCGGGTCTTTCTCGTCAAAGTAAATATCGGTGGTCTTTTCAGCTTTTGTCAGCCCTGTTTTCATAAACTCTCCTTTCTGCGCTCCTGTTACGCAATAGGGGTATATTTTGGGTGTTTTTTCGTCTCTTGACTTGGAAAAAGCAGCGATTTTCAAACAGAAAACGCTCCGGCGATCATCCCTCGTCCGAAGCGTCTCCATCGACAAATATGCGTTATTTACAGCTCTTGACCGTCAGTTATAAATCAGCTCATACTTTATGAGTTCCTCTGCTTGTGCCTTGCAGGTATTCATCAATCCTACCCATTTCAGCGGGTCAGTAGCTTTGACTTCTTCTGTTGCTCCTGCGCGCTCTGCAAGCTGCGGAATGATGAGGGCAAGGCGGTTTCTTGCGGCGCCTTCAATCCCGGTACAGTTGGGGTAGAGCTTTTCACTCGCCACAAGCGCGGTGTAAAGGTCGGGGCGGTAGCCCTCAAGGTAGGCTTTCCGCAATCACCCGTAACGCCCGATTACGGGACGCGGGGCTGCGGGGGCGCTTCCGTTTTCGATCAGCTTTCTCATGCGATTTTTTTCCTTTCTCTCGTCATGTGCGACGGCTTCCTCGTCGATCACCCATTCACCCTTTGTGGGCTGTTACTCTGATTGGAGGATCGTTCATTACCGATATGAGCTCCCTCCTTATCATGACCGTATAGCCGGTCCTTCAAACTGTATATGTATACCGCGCCGGCTCCGGTGCCATTTCCGCCTTTGCGGGAAAACCCTCGCAGAATGCCGGCAAGTTCTTTATCAAGAGCTATCCTCATCCGCCCTGCTTCGCAAGCGGCCTTCCCTCTAAAGGGGAGACCTCAGGCGTCTGAGGGTGAAAGGGGAGGCCGGCGGGAGTAATCGATAGAGCGGGAGAACGGGGCTGCATACAAAAAGAGTGCCGGGCATCAGTATGCCGGAGCGCTCCGAGGAGGATGGCGGAACTCACCGTTTCCCATGGGAAATCCCCGGTATTTTTTTGTGTTTACTCGTCGGAGGCGGAGACACTCCCGCTGCGGAAAACGATGTCCCGTTGTACAAAATAGTTCAGGGCGTACATGATCAGCTCCACGAAGGGCTTGGCCAGCGGCGCGGGCACCCCCAGGAAGTGGCTGAACAGGTAGAGCAGGGCGGAGCTGCCCCCCAGAGAGATGATCACCAGGAGGTAATACTTCCCCAGCATTTTCAGGAAGGCCAGCCTCCCCTTTTCGGCGGGCCGGAAAACCAGCTTCTTATTCAAAAGAAAGTTCACGGTGGAGGAAACGACGCGGGCGGATACCTGGGCTGCCAGCAGTTCCATGGAGGCGGGAATAAGGTCGGTCTCGGGGAAGACAACGGAGTACAGAATCACAAAGAGAATGTAATCCAGCATCGCGGAGAAGAGGGAGCTGAAAAGGAAGGCCGCCACCGTCACGATCAGCCCCGCCCACATGGATCCCGGTATGGGAGGGAGGTCATGGGAGGCGGTAACCTCCGTCTCCCGGACGGGGATCTCCCGCTTGCAGAGGACCAACAGCAGATTCAGTATATAATCGTCCCCCTCGCCCTTCAGCACGGCGGCGGGGGCGATCAGACCGCCCGGCAGTGCCCGGAGGGGGGCCCGTACCTCGGCGGGGCGTTTGCCCTGCACCAGAGAGAACAGCGTGGAGGCCAGCCAATTCATCAGGCGGGTTTTTCGGGAGAGCTTTTCCTTCACCGGAGGGATGCCCACGACCAGGGCGCCGGGGGATTCCTCCGCCGCGGACAACAGCGCGGCGATGTCCGCCCCGGGGGAATAGGTGTCCGCCAGGGCGATAACGGCCGGCGCGCCGGAGGGGAAGGCCGCCAGCAGGGCGTGCAGCCCGGTTTTCACCGCCCGTCCGTGCCCCAGGGGCAGGGCGTGGCGGAGAAGAGTGACGCCGGGACACGCCAGCTCCGCCAGCGCGGCCCCTTTTTCCGCCGGCATCCCGTCATCCACCAGGATCACATCGCACACAGATAAGACCTCATCCAGCCAGGCCGGAGAGGGTACCGAATGCCGCAGGGGAAGTATGAGCGCTCCCCGTGACGCCTCCTGTATGGATTCGGGCGTTGACAACTTCCTATCCCTCCGTCAGCGCGATGAAACGGTCGATATTGGCCTTGATCCCGGAAAGGGCGCTTCTCCAGAAGGCCTTCTCCCGGACATCGATGCCCAAACGGGTGGCGACACCGGCCACGGAATCCAGCCCAGTGGAGGCCAGCAGGCGGTTATATTCCGGTACGAAGTCTTCCTTCCCCCGCAGGTAGCGGGCAAAGACACCCTTTCCGAACAGCAGGCCGAAGGCATAGGGAAAGTTGTAGAAATGGAGACCGGTACTGTAGTAATGGCTCTTGCACAGCCACATATAGGGATGGAGTGCGGAGGTGTCAAGCCCATCTCCGTAGGAATCCAGCTGGGCTTGCAGCATCATCTCACACAGTTCCTCTGCGGCCATCGTCCGGTCCTCGCGCTGTTCGATGACACGGGTCTCGAAAAGATAGCGGCTGTAGATATCCACGATCACCTGACACTGCTCCATCAGCTCGCTTTCCAGATACACAAGGGTCTCCTCCGGGGAGGCGGTTTCCAGGATGGCGTGGGAGAAGAAGGTCTCATTGAAGATGGAGGCGGTTTCTGCCAGACAGGCGGGAGTGTTCAGGTTCAGCATGGTGACATCCCGGACCTGGTAGTTATGATAAGCGTGCCCCAACTCGTGGGCCAGGGTGCTTACGGCGCTGTGGGAGCCGTCAAAGTTGGAGAGGATACGGCTCTCCTTTTGGGCGGGAAGAGAAGCGCAGAAGGCGCCGCCCACCTTGCCAGGCTTGGGCAGAGGATCGATCCAGGCATTGTCAAAAGCGCCGGCGACAAAGGTGCCCATCTCGGGGCTGAATTTGCCCATGACGGTCACAAGGGTATCCCGGGCCTCCTCCAGGGTATAGACGCGGCCGGCCTCGCCCACCGGGGCGAACAGCTCCCAGAAGGGCAGCCCGTTCTCATGGCCCAGATACTTCGCCTTGGCTTTCAGGTAGCGGCGGAAATCCGGCAGGAATTCCCGGATGGCATCCAGCATGGCCTCCAGTGTTTCCCGGTCCATACGGGATTCGGTCAGGGTCTTGTCCAGCACGGATTCGTACTGCTGCAGCTTACAGAGGGTCAGCGCCTCCCCTTTGATGGCGTTCAGACAGGCCGCCACGGCGATCTCCGCCTGGGGATAGGCCGCCAGCTCCGCCACATAGGCCGCTTTCCGTACGGCGGGGTCGGGAGAATAGGCCAGACCTCGGGCGGCCGGCAGCGGCAGTTCCCGCTCCTCCCCGTCCAGGGTAAGGCGTACTATTATGGAGGACTCCATCTGTTCCCGCAGTTGGGAGAAGGCCTCGCCCCCGGTGAGCTGCATGCGCAGAACGGGGATCTCCAACTCCGGGGGGAGGAGATGGAGAGCGGCTCGCTTCATTTCCCGCAGGATATAGGCGTGTTCGGTCAGCAGGGCGCTGCTGCTTATCAGTTCCTCCAGATCCCCGGCGGCGGCCACCCTGCGGGTCATCGCGGAGAGACAGGGATGGACCTCCAGGCTCATTTGCATCATCCGCTCCCGGAGGGCCATCGCCTCCGGGTGGGTGGTATCACAGCTCAGCACAAGTTGGGCATAACCATAAATGGAATAAAAAAGCAGCAGCATTTCGTTGACGCCGGCGACCAGCCCCTCCAGAACGGGCAGGTCGTCTCCCTCCCGCGCCAGCAGTTGCTCGCAGGCGGAAAGACGCTCCCGCACCTTCGCCATGTCTGCCGGTATGGCGGGGTCGTCAAAGCCTTTATATAATACACTCAAATCCCAATGGGTATTCATATTACCTCCCGCGGGATTAAAACCCGCTGATCTCACTGATATGGTCCTGCCAGGCGATATGGATGGCGACATCCTCGCCGGGAATGATGCCGCGGCTTGCCAGCACGGCCGCCGCCGTGTCAAAGGCGCAGGCGGGGGTATTGTTTTCCTGAGAGAGATGGGCCAGATAGACCTGGCGGGTGCCCGAGGCGACCAGCCGGGAGAGGGTCTCCGCCGCGTCCTCATTGGACAGATGTCCCTTTTCCCCGGATATCCGCGCCTTCAGGCTTTGGGAATAGCGGGGATTGGCAAAGAGCATCCCCGGGTCATGGTTGCTTTCCAGCACCACGCAGTGGGTACCCCGCACGACCTCCCAGGCCTGGGAGGTCATATAGCCGGTATCGGTCATGATCGCCAGGTGGCTGCCGCCGCAACGGATGCTATAGCCCACCGGCGCGCAGGCGTCATGACTGACGGCGAAGGGAATGACCTCCATATCCCCGATGCCGAAGCTCTGCAGCCCCGCGTATTCCACCTGGTTCACGACGGGGATGCGGCCGGGGGACCGGGTTTGCCGTATGCCCGCCCAGGTCCCCTCGTTGGCGTAGATGGGCAGGGAGGATTTCCGGGCGATCACGCCCAAGGCGCTGGTATGGTCGATATGCTCATGGGTAATCAGTATGGCGTCCAGCTGGGAGAGGGAGCAGCCGATCTGCTCCAGGGCCGACTGTATCTTCCGAGCGGAGCCGCCGACATCCACCAGGATTCTGGCGCGGTCGGAGGCAACAAAGCAGGCGTTGCCCTTGCTGCCGGAGAATAACGGACAGACGACAAGAGCCACACGATCACCTCCCCTCCCGGAATTCCCGTCCACCATTATACGCAAAACGGGAGTTTTTTGCAATGACTTCGGGGAGGGCGGCGTCCCGGCCGTTTTTCGGCGCCTGTGACCCCCGGCGTTCTTGCTATTACGGAGGTTTACTGATACAATCAAAAAGGTTAAGACGATAGCGGGAGGATCGCATGCGACAGGGTTTTTGGAAGGTCGCCGCCGCCGCCCCGGTACTGCGGGTGGCGGACTGTGCCGGGAACGCGGAAAGGATCGGGGAGGAGATGACCCGGGCTTTTAAGGCCGGCGTCGGGCTGCTGGTACTGCCGGAGCTTTGTCTTACGGGGAGTACGGCGGGGGACCTGCTGGCTGCTCCGGCGCTGCTGCGGGGCGCGGAAGCCGGTCTTGCCGCCCTGTTGGAATACAGCCGGAATAAGGAGATGCTGACCCTTGCAGGGCTGCCGGCGGCCGCATATGGCGGGCTGTATAACTGCGCCGCCCTGGTGTATCGCGGGGAACTGCTGGGAGTGGCGGCACAAAGCCGCCCCGCCGGTAGACTTTTCGCGCCGGCGCCGCCGGAGAACCGGGAGATCGAGCTCTGCGGCAGGCGGGTACCCTTCGGCAGCAGGCTGCTTTTCCGCTGCCGGGAGCTTCCCGGGTTTACCCTCGGGGTGATCCTGGGGGAGGAGTTTTACGCGCCGATTTCCCCCGCGGGGCGGCATGCCACCGCCGGCGCCACGGTACTGGTCTGCCTGTCTGCGGAACCGGAGCTGACAGGAAGCGCCGACCGCCGGCGGAGGCAGATACTGAGCCTCTCAGACAGCCTTACTGCGGGATTTGTCTTCGCGGAGGCGGGCCGCGGAGAATCCACCTCCGGCGGCGTATACGCCGGCCATCAGTTAATCGCTGAGAACGGAGAACCGCTGGCGGAGGCGGCGCCCTTTTCCGGTGAGCGGGCGGTTTCCGAAATCGACACCGAGAGCCTGTGTTATATCCGGCGCAAGAGGGGAGTCTTCGCGCCGGCGGAGGAGGCGGGCTATACTGTTATCCCCTTTTCCGTTGTTCCGCGCGAGACGGCGCTGACCCGGCCCATGCCGCGGAAACCCTTTATCCGTCAACCCGCGGACGCGTTGTGCCGTCTTACGCTGCGTATACAGGCGGAGGGTCTTGCCCGGCGTATCGAGCATACAAACGCCGCCCGCGCGGTGGTGGCGCTGTCCGGCGGGCTGGATTCCGCCCTAGCGCTGCTGGCGACGGTTGACGCCATGGCGCTGTTGGGTCGTCCCGCGGCGCAGGTGGACGCGCTGTCGATGCCCTGCTTCGGTACAACCTCCCGCACCCGGGATAATGCCGCGCGGCTGGCGGAGGCGCTGGGAACGGAGTTCCGCTGTATACCGATTACCGAGGCGGTCAACCTGCATTTCCGGGATATCGGCCTGGACCCCTCCAAACAGAATACCGCCTATGAGAACGCACAGGCCCGGGAGCGCACCCAGGTGGCGATGGACTGGGCAAACCTGCATAACGGTCTGGTGGTGGGTACGGGGGACCTGTCCGAGCAGGCACTGGGCTGGAGCACCTATAACGGCGACCATATGTCCATGTACGGGGTGAACGCCGCTCTGCCCAAGACACTGATACGGGAGATGGTGGGGTATGCCGCCGGCCGGGCGGACGAGGCCGGGAACCCGGCGCTGGCCTCCGTTCTGCGGGATATCCTTGCCACGCCGATCAGCCCCGAGTTGCTCCCCCCGGCAGAGGGAAAACCCTCCCAGCTCACCGAAAGTATTGTGGGGCCCTATGAGCTGCATGACTTTTTCCTGTACCATATGATGCGCGGGGGCTGCGGCCCCGGGAAGATCCTCCGCCTGGCAAGGTACGCCTTTGCCGGGACTTATGATGATGACACACTCCGCGGGCGGCTCCGCTTTTTCTGCGGGCGATTCTTTTCCCAGCAATTCAAGCGCTCCACCATGCCGGACGGGCCCCGGGTCGGACCCGTTTCCCTGTCCCCCCGGGGGGACTGGAGCATGCCCGGCGACGCCGTGCCGGACACATGGCTGGCGGAGCTGGAGGGGTTGTCAGAAAAAATGCTGAGGAGTGATACAGATGTGGGGAACGTTTGAGAGCATCCTCCCCCGGGTGCAAAAGCCCGCCCGGTACACTGGGGGAGAACTGCACAGCGTCCAAAAAGATCCCGGGAAGGTGGCCATACGGTACGCTTTTGCCTACCCCGACCTGTACGATGTGGGGATGGCCTCCCTGGGGCTGCGGATCTTATACGATGTGTTGAACCGGCGGCCGGATACCTGGTGCGAGCGGGTATTCGCCCCCTGGACGGATATGGAGGAGCAGCTCCGGAAAAACGGGATCCCCCTGATGACGCTGGAGAGCCGCACGCCGCTGCGGGAGATGGATTTCCTGGGATTTACGCTCCAGTATGAAATGAGCTATACAAACCTGCTGAATATGCTGGACCTGGCGGGCATCCCCCTGGACCGCCGGGAGAGGGACGATTCCTGCCCGGTCATCATGGCGGGGGGACCCTGCGCCTATCACCCCGAGCCTTTGGCGGACTTTATCGACCTGTTCCTTATGGGAGAGGGGGAGGAGTCCATGGGGGAGCTGATGGACTGCTGGCTGGCCAACAAAACCGAGGGGGGGAATAAGGAAGACTTTCTGCTGAAGGCGGCGGCGATGGGCTGCTGCTATATACCGGCCTTTTATGACGTCACTTATAAGGATAACGGCACAATATCCGCCATACTCCCCAACCGCCCTGGTGTGCCGCCGGTGGTGGAGAAACGGATCATCCGGGACTTTGACAATGTGGTATGGCCGGAGAAGCCCATCGTTCCCTATGTGGAGGTGGTGCATGACCGGGTCACGCTGGAGATCTTCCGGGGGTGTACCCGGGGCTGCCGCTTTTGTCAGGCCGGCATGATCTACCGCCCGAACCGGGAAAAATCCGTGGAAACACTGGTCAGAAACGCAGCGGAGGGGCTGGAGGCCAGCGGGTATGACGAGATATCCCTCTCCAGCTTGTCCACCGGGGATTATACCCGGCTCACCCCCCTGATCCGGCGGCTGGCGGAGGTGACAAAGGATTGCCATACCACCATAAGCCTGCCATCCCTGCGCATCGACGCCTATGCCAAGGAGTATATGGAGAGCCTGGAGAACGACCGGAAGGCGGGGCTGACGCTGGCGCCGGAGGCCGGCACACAGAGGCTGCGGGACGTCATCAACAAGAACGTCACCGAGGAGAACCTGATGGAATCGGCGGAGGACGCCTTCCGCTCGGGATGGGACAGGGTGAAGCTGTATTTCATGCTGGGGCTGCCCACCGAAACCGAGGAGGATGTATTGGGGATCGCCGACCTGGCGGGCAAGGTGGTACGGCTGTACAGAGCGGTGCCCAGAGAACAGAGGCGGCGGAGGGTCAGGGTGACGGTCAGCACCGCCAATTTCGTACCCAAGCCCTTTACCCCCTTCCAGTGGTGCCCCCAGGACAGCCGGGAGAACCTGAACCATAAGCATACGCTCTTAAAAGACGCCATGCGTTCCACCGGGGCGACCTATAACTACCATGACACGATGACCTCCCGGCTGGAGGCGCTGGTCGCCCGGGGAGACCGGAGGATCGGCGGGGTGATTCGCCGCGCCTGGGAGCTGGGCTGCCGGTATGACGGCTGGGGCGACCAATTCAAGCCGGCGCTCTGGCTGCGGGCGATCGATGATTGCGGCATCGATGTTGATTTTTACGTCAACCGTACCCGTACCCGGGAGGAGGTTTTCCCCTGGGATCATATCGATGTGGGGGTATCAAAGGATTATCTGTGGCAGGAATATGAAAAGGCGCTGGAGGGGATCACCACGCCGGACTGCCGGCCGGGCTGCCGGAACTGTGGCATGCTGGGAAAATATTGTACGGGGGGACCGATATGCGCGCCATGATCGCTTTTCAAAAGGGGGAGAGCGTACGATTTCTCTCCCACCTGGATCTGATGCGGGCCATGCAGCGGGCGCTGCGCCGGGCGAAGCTGCCGGTGCGCTATTCTCAGGGTTTCCACCCCCACCAGATCCTCTCTTTCGCCATGGCTCTGCCGGTAGGGGCGGCCTCGCTGGCGGAGTATATGGACGTCTCCATGGAAGAGGCGGTGCCCGCCGAAGAGATCGTCTCCCGTCTGGACGCGGCCATGCCCGCCGGGTGGAAGATCACCGGCGCCTGGGAGCTTGAGGATACCGACCCTTCCCTGATGAGTCTGGTGGACGCCTCGGGCTGGAGGATAGCGCTGCCCTTGGATATGGAGGAGACGCGGGAGGCTGTCAAGGGACTGCTGGCGGCGGACAGCTGCCCCGTAGTCCACAACACCCCCAGGGGGGAGCGGGTAAAGGATATCCGCCCGGGGATACTGGAGCTGGAGGCGGAGCCGGCGGGGGAATTCAGCGCAGTGACCGCCCTTCTGGCTGCCGGCAGCAGGGCGAATATCTCCCCCTACCTTCTCGCGCGGGCGCTGGCGGGGGAGGAGGGACAGGAGAGAGCCGGTATCCTCCGTACGGAGCTGTACCACAGAACCAAAGGCGGCAGGCTTGTCCCCTTCCGGGCGCTGGCTGAACCGTTTTAAAGGAGAAGCATGTCTAAGCAGATCGTGATCGACGTACAGCCAGTGCAGACCCGGATCGCATTGACGGAAGGGAAAAATCTGAGCGAGTACTATGTGGAGCGGCCGGGGAAGGCGCGGCTGGCGGGGAATATCTATAAGGGCCGGGTGGCGAATGTGCTGCCGGGCATGGAGGCCGCCTTTGTCTCGATCGGGCTGGAGAGGAACGCCTTCCTGTATGCCGGGGATATCGCGGTGGATCCGGAGAACTTTGAGGAGGACGCAGAACCAGCGCACAGAGGGGACACGCCCTCCATCAAGGAGCTGGTCACCCAAGGGCAGGAGCTGCTCGTGCAGGTCACAAAGGATCCCTCCGGCAGCAAGGGGGCCCGGATCACGACCCATATCACCCTCCCCGGACGGCTGATGGTGCTGATGCCCACGGTGGATTATGTAGGCGTATCCCGGAAAATCGAAGAGGAGGCGGAACGCTGCCGGCTCAAGGCGCTGATAGAGGAGATCCGTCCGCCCCATACCGGCCTGATCATACGCACAGCCTGCCGGGAGGCGACCCGGGAGGATATGGAGGCGGAGCTGCGGCAGCTGACCCAGCTGTGGGAGAGTATACAGACGCTGGCCCGCACCGTCAACGCCCCGGCCTGCCTGTATTGCGACAGTGACCTGCTGCTTCGGGCGGTACGGGATATGCTGAACGATGATATCGAGCGGGTGCTGGTCAACCAGGAGGAGGCCTACGCCCAAGTGCGGGACCTGGCCGGGAGGCTCTGCCCCCAATATCTGGACAGGATCGAGCTGTTTACCCAGAGCTATGATATTTTCGACTATTTTAACCTGGAGGAAAAAGTAGACCGCTCCTTTTCCCGGCGGGTCTGGCTGAAAAGCGGCGGTTACCTGATCATCGACCATACAGAGGCGCTGACGGTGATCGACGTGAATACCGGGAAGTACGTGGGGGAAAAGGATCTCCAGCAGACCATATTACGAACCAACCTTGAGGCGGCGGAGGAGATCGCCCGGCAGGTGCGGCTCCGGGACATCGGCGGCATTATCGTTATCGATTTCATCGATATGCTGGAGGGGGGCAACCAGCAAAAGGTCATCGACGCATTGAAGGAGGCGTTGTCCGCAGACCGCACCCGTACCCATGTGGTGGGCATGACGGGGTTGGGGCTGGTGGAAATGACCCGAAAGAAGGTTCGGCAGAGGGTATTCACGATCTCCCATACCACCTGCCCCTATTGCAACGGGTCAGGGCGGGTGATGACGGCGGAATCCGTCGCGCTGAAGGTGCTAAAGGAGGTCCGCCGGCAGAAGGCTCAAACCATGGTGGAGCATTTCATCCTTAAGGTGCACGCGGACGTGGCGGATTACCTGGAACGGGAGAACCTGCTGGACGAGAGCGTGGAGGTGTACCGCAGCCGCTCCTCCCATATCGAGGCCTTCCGTCTCTCCGGCTATGAAAGGGAGTAAGGGCGCCTCCGTTCCTGGATCTACGGTATAAAAAACGGCACCCCATCATGGGGTGCCGTTCGTTTACGGATTATTTTTTCCAGAGACCGTGGAGGTTGCAGTAGGCGTAGGCGGCTACGGGTTCGTCGCCTTCGCAGAGGGCGAAGCTGACGGCGGGCTTGTCGCCCGGCTTGAGCAGCTTGCGCTGATTGCCCTGCCTGGTCTGCAGCGCGACCCAGGGGATGTAGTGGGCGTCGATCATGGGATGGTCAACGGTGCTGACGGTCACGGTGACGGTGCTGCCGTCGACAGTGATGACGGGAACATGCTTCTCGGTCGCCGCGTCGGTGGTGTTGGGTACAAGCTCCTTCATTTCCTCGCCGCAGCAGACGACGTTGACGCCGGACTCCTCGACATAGGCGATGATATTGCCGCAAATCTCACAAACATAGAACTTCATCGGTTTGCCTCCTTGTATTTTTTCATTCGGACGGATCGTGTATTCGACCGGCCTGTAAAGCGCATCCGCACAACATTATTATACCATACCGGAAGGGGAAGGACAATTCAATTTCCCCTCAGGACGGTGACTTTGTCACCCTGCGCGGAGGCGACGAAAGGCGGTCCCCGGTATTTCTGCCCCGCCCCGCCTCGACTTTCAGCTTTGGGGATGGTATACTGGCAAAGCATTGCCGTCCGCGGGGACGGGAAGGCGGCGCCGCAGGGGTCCGCGCTTTTCAGAAACGACAGGGATAAAGGATGACGGGAATGAGGATCAGCACATATCATGTCCGCACCACGGAGGGCGGGAAGCACAGCTTCATGTATGAAATCGGCTACGGAAGGAATACCGGGATCACGGTCCTCCGTATCGCAGCCAGGGCGGAAGCCGGGTCTTTCGACGGGGAGGCCGCGGTGGAGATGGGGCTTGAGATGCCGGAGACGATCGACGGATGTATGGCGGTCACCCTCTACAGCCCCTTCTGGTGCAGGCCCTATTTCGGCCGGGATTTTACCGCCGTGCCGCCGGATACCCAGGGACTGCTCTGGAAGAACAATGACGGCTCTTACGGCTTCATGCTGCCGGTCTGCGACGGGGAAACGATCGCCTCCCTGGGCTCGATCGACGGGCGGCTGACGCTCATGGTGGGCAGCGGCTGCGCGGGCATGAAGGAGATCCGGGGGGCGGCGCTGGTGTCGGGGACGGGAATGGACCCCTACCGGCTGATCCGAGCCTGCGGGGCGGAGGCGGGGGCCATCACCGGCACAAAGCCGCGGGGCGGGAGAAGATATCCGGAAATATTCGAGTACCTGGGCTGGTGCACCTGGGACGCGATGGAGATCTGGGTGAACGAGGCGGAGACGCTGGAGAAGTGCCGGGAGTTCAGGGAAAAGAATGTGCCGGTACGGTGGGTGATCCTGGACGATATGTGGGCGGAGGTGGAATGGACCCGGGAACTGCCTCGTTTTACCCCTCATTCCGTTTCTTTTGCGGTCATGCACGCCTCAAAGCTGAAGGCGTTCAGGGCCGACCCGGCGCGTTTTCCCCGGGGGCTGGGGCACTGCATCGCCGAGGTGAACAAGCTCGGCATGGAGGCGGGCGTCTGGCACCCGGTGACGGGATATTGGGCGGGCCTCTCCCCCGACGGCGAGGCGGCGAGGGAGCTGGAAGGGTATACCTGTGTGACAAAGGAGGGGCGGATCTTGCCCGACCTTTCCGACAGGGAGAAGGCTTACGGGTATTTTGCCAAACTGCACGCCTATCTGAAAGAGTGCGGCGCGGCGTTCGTCAAGGTGGATAACCAGAGCTGCCTGCGCAGGAATTACCGGGACCTGCTGCCGGCGGCGAAGGCGGCGGAAAATATGCACGCGGGGCTGGAACGGTCGGTGGGAGAGTTCTTTGGCGGGGACATGATCAACTGCATGGGGATGGCCAACGAGAACATGTTCAACCGGCCGGATTCGGCGATCGCGCGGTGTTCGGATGACTTTCAGCCGGAGAACCGGGCATGGTTCGCAAAGCATATCCTGCAGTGCGCCTTCAACAGCCTGATACAGGGACAGTTCTTTGTATCCGACTGGGATATGTGGTGGACCGACGACGGGCAGGCGGTGAAGAACAGCCTGCTGCGGGCAGTGAGCGGCGGCCCCGTGTATATCAGCGACCGCCTCGGGCGTACGAGGCCGGAGATCCTTCAGCCCCTCTGCCTGCCCGACGGGAGGATCCTGCGTTGTGAGGATAACGCGCTGCCCGATACCGACTGCCTGACGGAGGACCCGACGCTATCGGGAAGGGCGTTCAAGGTGGTCAACCGGAAGGAGGGGGCGGTGTATATCGCGGCTTTTGATCTTCATCACGAAGGAGCGGCGGTGGAGGGCTGTGTTCATGCCCCGGAGCCGGGCATCGGAGGCGGGAAATGGCTGCTGTATGAGCATTTCACCGGGGAGGCGCGGCGTATGGATGCCGGGGAGCGGCATGATTTTATCCTTGACGGTCCAGAGGACATACGGCTGTTCAAGCTGATCAGGATCGAGGAGGGGATGGCAGTCATCGGCCTTGAAGAGAAGTTTATTTCCACGGCGGCCGTCCGGAAAACCGGGGAAGAGATCGAGATCCTCTGCGACGGCACTCTCCTGCTCTATTCCGAAAGGACGGTGAGGGTGACCGGCGGGGAGGGAAGGGAGTACCCGGTATGCCGGAGGGGGGAGCTGTATCAAATCAAATGCCCGAAGGGCGTTGTCCGTATCGAACAGGAGCCTTGACCGAGGCAGAGGCCGAAAAACGAAATTAAAAACAAAGCGCGCCGGCAGTAAAATACCGGCGCGCGGCGCATTGCAGGGAAATTACCGACCGGCGCCGCGGCGGGGATGTATGGTTTTCAGGACTTTACAGTAAACTTGACAGATGTAAAGCTTCATTGTATAATTCTCATGATGAAGTAAATACGGATGACAGGCGGTTGAACGAAAATGGAATTGAACCTGACGGACCGGATCAGAGAGGTCAAAAAAGAGAAGAACGCGGTGATACTGGCCCATTACTACACCCCCGGGGAGACGCAGGCCATCGCGGACCATGTGGGGGATTCCTACGGCCTGGCAAAACAGGCCAGACAGACACGGGCAGAGACCATTGTGTTCTGCGGCGTGTATTTTATGGGCGAGAGCGCGAAAATATTGAACCCCGATAAAACGATCCTGATGCCGGACTTATCGGCCGACTGTCCCATGGCCCATATGGCCAATGAAAGGAGCATCGCGGAGCTTCGGGCGAAATATAAGGACCTGGCGGTGGTCTGCTATATCAACTCCTCGGCAGAACTCAAGGGGTTGAGCGATGTCTGCGTTACTTCCTCCAACGCGGCGCAGATCGTCCGCCAATTGCCCAACCAAAATATTTTTTTCATTCCGGACAGGAACCTCGGCAGATATGTGGCCCGGGCGGTGCCGGAGAAGCATGTCCTGCTGAATGACGGGTACTGTCCGGTCCACGCGGAGATCAGTAGGCAGAAAATACTGGACGCGAAAAATAAGCGCCCGGAGGCCCTCCTTCTTTCCCACCCGGAATGCGGGGAGGAGATCCTGGAGATCTCCGATTTTATAGGGAGCACCGCCAAAATCATCGAATACGCCAAAAACAGTGCCGGACGGGAGTTTATCATCGCCACGGAGGAGGGGGTGCGGCAGAGACTCGAAAGGGATAATCCCGAGAAAAGCTTTCTCTTCCCGAACCCCCCGCCGGTCTGCGGCGGTATGAAGCTGAACACCCTTGAGAGGATACTGCATGTGCTGGAAACCGGGGAGAACCGGGTGGAGATCGACGAGACGCCGCGGAGGAAGGCGCTGATCCCCCTGGAAAGGATGCTCGCGCTGTCCAAATGAGGAAGGCGGATATCGTGATCGTCGGCAGCGGCGCTGCAGGGCTGTATTGCGCCCTGCACCTGCCGGGCAATAAAACAATACACGTCGTCACCAAGGAGGGACTGACGGGAAGCGATTCCTTTTTGGCTCAGGGGGGGATCTGCGTACTGCGGGATGAAAACGACTACGCGCCCTTCTTCGAGGACACATTGCGGGCGGGCCATTACGAAAACAACCGGGAAGCGGTGGATATCATGATCCGGTCCTCCCGGGAGGTGATCAATGAGCTGATCGGATACGGGGCGGAATTTCAAAGGGAGGGGGACGGCCTCGCCTATACGCGGGAGGGCGCCCACTCCAGAGCCAGGATACTGTATCACAAGGATGAGACCGGGAAGGAGATCACCACCGCGCTGATCAGGGAGGCCCAAAGGCGGGGGAATATCGGGATCACGGAACACTATACCATGGTCGACCTGCTTTGCGAGGGAAACAGCTGCCGGGGTATCGTGGGGCATGACGCGGCAGGAAGGTATTCCTCCGTTGCCGCAGATTATACGGTACTGGCGACGGGCGGCATCGGGGGGCTTTTCGCCCGATCCACCAATTACCGGCACCTTACGGGAGACGCGCTGGCACTGGCGCTGAAGCATCATATCAGGCTCAGGCATATCGATTATATACAGACACACCCTACCGCGCTGGTTTCCGCCCGGGAGGGCAGGGCGTTTCTGATCTCCGAATCGGCCAGGGGCGAGGGAGCGATCCTGCTGGACGCGAAGGGGGAGCGCTTTGTCGACGAGCTTCTGCCCAGGGATGTCGTGGCGGAGGCGATCCGGAAGGAAATGGAAAAGGACAAGGCGGAATATGTGCGGATGTCCTTCGCGCCGATACCGGAAAGGAAGATACGGGAGCATTTTCCCAATATTTACCGCCGCTGCCTGGAGGAGGGGTATGATATCACAAGGGAGCCGATCCCCGTGGCGCCGGCCCAACATTATTTTATGGGCGGCATCGACGTAGACCTGGACAGCAAAACCTCGATGGAGCGGCTGTACGCGGTAGGGGAAACCGCCTGCAACGGGGTGCACGGCAGAAACCGGCTGGCCAGCAACTCCCTGTTGGAGAGCCTGGTCTTCGCGAAGCGGGCGGCCCTTCACATCGGGGAGAACTATACGCCCGCCGACGGCCGTATCCAGGCGGCGCCGGAGGAGGGGACATACCGGAATTACAGGGAAGAATATAAAAAAGCCGTATTGGCGGCAATCGAGAAGGAGAGAGGCAGCCATGAATGACATTACGATACGTTTGAACGCGGACAGGCTGATCCGCAGCGCCCTGGAGGAGGACATCCCCAATGAGGATATCTCCACCAACGCCGTTATGCCGGGATACCGGCTGGGAGAGGTGGACCTGATCTGCAAGGAGGAGGGAGTGATCGCGGGGCTGGATGTCTTCAGGCGGGTTTTTGAGCTGCTGGACGAAAGGACGGAGGTCATCTTCTACCGCGGCGACGGCGACCGGGTGCATAAGGGGGAAAAGATCGGCATGGTGCGGGGGGATATCCGGGTCCTCCTCTCGGGGGAACGGACGGCGTTGAATTTCCTGCAGAGGATGAGCGGGATCGCCACGTATACCCGTTCGGTCAGCGAGCTTTTAAAAGGCACGGGGACAAGGCTGCTGGATACCAGAAAGACCACCCCCAATATGCGGATATTTGAAAAATACGCCGTGAAGGTGGGCGGGGGCTGCAACCACCGGTATAACCTGAGCGACGGGATCTTGTTGAAGGACAACCACATCGGCGCGGCGGGAGGAATCAGGCAGGCCATCGCGATGGCGCGGGAACACGCCCCCTTTATACGGGAGATCGAGGTGGAGACGGAAAACCTGGATATGGTCAGGGAGGCCCTGGAAGGGGGGGCGGACATCATCATGCTGGACAATATGAGCGTCGCGGAGATGAAAGAGGCGGTAAAGCTTTGCAAGGGGAGGGCGTATACCGAATGCAGCGGCAATGTCACCCGGGAGAATATCCGGGAATACGCGGACATCGGGGTGGATTATATCTCCAGCGGCGCACTGACCCATTCCGCGCCGATACTCGACCTGTCGCTGAAAAACCTGCATGCCGTTTAGGAGGGCGTGATGAAATTAGAGGAAAGAAGGGAGTCCATACTGGCGGTGCTCGCGGCGGAAAGGAAACCTGTAACGGGGACCCGGCTGGCGGAGCGGTTCGGCGTGTCAAGGCAGATCATCGTCCGGGATATCGCGGCGCTGACCGGGCAGGGGTATGATATCCTCTCCACCCGGAGGGGGTACCTCCTCCGGAAATCCCCCTTTAAGAGCAGGGTTTTCAAGGTGCACCACGCCCCGGAGCAGAGCGAGGAGGAGCTGACCAGCATCGTGGACCTGGGAGGTACGATCGTGGACGTCTTTGTGTGGCACAAGGTCTACGGGAAGATCACGGCGCCGCTGTATATCTCCTCCCGGCTGCAGGTACGGCAGTATATGGAGGGAGTCAGGAGCGGAAAATCCAAGGAGCTGCTGAATGTCACCGGCGGGTACCATTACCACACCGTCAGGGCGGGGAGCGAGGAGGTTCTGGACCTGATCGAAGCGGCGCTGCGCCGGGGGGATTATATCGTCCCCGAGCTGGATTATTCGGGAGAGAAGCCGCGGAATTTCCCGGGGAACGAGGAGTAGGCGGCAGGGACGGAAGAGGCTTTATCCGCTCCGTGAAGTTCGTCCGCCACGGAAACGGCATCGGCCGCGGGGGAATCACAAAAAGCCTTAACGGACGTTAAGGCTTTTTGGAAGGTTTCCATGTGTTAATAGGTCTTTTCAATTTTCGCGTCAACGGCATTTTTTCTGACACTCTCAATACCGTTTAAGCAGCCGGCCTTGGCTGTATATCCCTCGGAGGCGGCAATGATTTGTCCGTTACGAGCCTTCAGCCTGAAACGATACTCGCCGGCCTTGTCGATATACATTTCAAATTTAGGATTTGTCGCGGTTTCTACCGGATCCACTGTCTGATCCTCAAAGTTTGCGATAGGAGCATTTTTGGATACGCTCTCGACACCGTTCATGCAAGCAGCTTCGCTCTCGTAAACCTCGGAGGTCGCGATGATCTCACCGTTTCCCGCGACCAAATTGAACCTGTAGCCCGCAGCACTTTGCTTCACTACGAATTTGCCCATGACGTTATCCTCCTTTGGAAATATATAAATATTATATTACGAACGCATAAAAAAGTCAACAGACAGAATCGGAAAAGAACGCCCGAAAAGTGCGGAATCACGCTGTTTCCGGCGAATTCGGTCAATATTCGCACAAAGCCTTGTTTTATGGAGCGCGAGGCGCCATAATACAAGCGCGGTCCGATGATAATAAGTAGAAGAAACCCGGTTGAGGTTCGGCGGGTATATCCGCTACAGCATAAACAAGGAGGGAGAAAATGGGGACAGCGATTTTATACGTGTCACTGCATCACGGGAATACAAGGAAGCTGGCGGAGGCGATTTCAGAAGAGTGCGGGATCAGGGTCATCGACGGGATGAAGGAAAAAGACTTGGATTTGGAGGATTTCGACAGGATCGGGTTCGCGGCGGGAATCGCCTTCGGGAAATTCTACCCGCAGATGCTCCGGATCATGGAGGAAAAGCTGCCGGAGGGAAAGGAGGTGTTTTTCCTTTATACCTACGGCGCGAAAATGCCCGGTTACAGCAGGGCGGCACGGAAGATAGCGGAGGGGAAAAACGCCAGGATCCTGGGGGAATACGGCTGCCGGGGGTATGACACCTACGGCCCCTTCAAACTGATAGGGGGCGTCGCAAAGGGGCGCCCGAACGAGACCGATATTGAGAAGGCGGTGGCCTTCTATCGATCACTATTATAGCGGGGCAAGAAAAGCGGAGCTTTAAGGCTCCGCTTTTTATTGCCTCAGTGCGTTGGGTTTTTATCGTATATCTTACAATGAATGGCGGCGGGGTCAGCCGGAGAAGAGGGGGGTGGAGAGGTAGCGCTCGCCGCTGTCGGGGAGGAGGACGACGATGATTTTATCTTTGTTTTCCGGTCTTTCGGCGAGCCGGGCGGCGGCCCAGACCGCGGCGCCGGAAGAGATGCCGATCAGCAGGCCCTCGGTTTTCCCGACAGTTCCGCAGGTCGCGAAGGCGGCCTCATCAGTTACGGGGATGACTTCATCGAAGACGCCTGTATCCAACACCTCCGGGATGAAACCGGCGCCGATGCCCTGGAGACCATGGGGGCCGGAGACGCCGGAGGAGAGGACGGGGGAGGAGGCGGGCTCCACCGCCGCGATTTGCACGGACGGGTTTCGGGATTTCAAATACGCGCCGACGCCGGTCAGGGTGCCGCCGGTGCCGACGCCGGCCACGAAAATATCGACCTTTCCATCGGTATCCTCCCAGATCTCCGGGCCGGTGGAAGCGATGTGGGCGGCCGGATTGGCCGGGTTGGTGAACTGGCCGGGGATGAAGCTGCCGGGAAGCTCCGCGGCCAGCTCCTCGGCTTTGGCGATGGCCCCCGCCATGCCCTTGGCGCCCTCGGTCAGCACGACCTCAGCGCCGTAGGCCCCCAGGAGGCGCCGGCGCTCGGCCGACATGGTGTCCGGCATGGTGACGATCATCCTGTAGCCCCTGGCCGCCGCGACGGAGGCGAGGCCGATCCCGGTGTTGCCGCTGGTGGATTCAATGATGACGGCGCCTTTTTTCAGGAGGCCCTTTGCCTCGGCGTCGTCGATCATGGCTTTGGCGACCCTGTCCTTGACGCTGCCGGCGGGGTTGAGGTACTCAAGCTTGGCGAGGAGCACGGCGCCGAGACGCTTTGCCCTGCCGTAGTTTGCCAGGGTAAGGAGGGGGGTTTTGCCGATCAGCTGATCGACGGAGGTGTAGATCTTTGCCATTGGGTCCTCCCATACTGTCCGGGTAATATCAAAGGCGGCGCGGGTTTACCGCACCGCCTTTTGATTATTTCAGATTTTCCACAGACTGTCAACCGCGCTGTTTTCCTAACAACGGCGACGATACTGGCGGGGCGGGGATTATCCTTCTTTGACGGATACACACCGCAATATGACCCGGCTCCGTCCGCCGACGGTGCAGGTGAACAAGGTCAGATCCCAGTCGCCGCTCTCCATTTCCGCGACGGCGGCGGGTTTAAGGATCTCCAGCTCGGCGACCTCGTAAAGGAAGGCATTGCCGTCTATATCGGTGAAGGTCAGGGCGTCTCCGGGACGTAGATTTTTCAGCCTGCCGAAATGGGAGCGGTAATTATGAGCGGCGATAATCAGATCACCGGTATAAGCGGAGCCTTTATAACGGCAGGGGGCAATCGTCAGCCGGGAATCATTCCATTCGCTGATGACAGGCAGTTCTAGGGAAAGGCAGGGAATTTCCAGTACGCCGACGTAATCCTGCCCGTTGACGGTTTGCACCGGCATTTCCACCACCGATTTCAGCATATGATCCGGGATCGCGACCTCGCCGCCGGGCAACTCCCCCGGCAACGCCGGGGACGCGACGCCCTCGGCCAGAGAGGCGTCTTCACTTTCGGGGAGGATGGTCTTCAAACAGGAGACAGCCTCCTCGGCGGTTGCCTTCGCCCGGGTATCCTCGCGGAGGTTGTAGGCCGTCAGCGACAGGGCTGCCGCGAGCAGCAGCAGCCCCGCGAGGATCAGCGCCTTACTCTTTTTCCTCATAGGCGGCGCCTCTCCGGACGATCAGACCCATTACAATGAAGAGCAGCCCGCCGCAGACCAAAAGCGGCACCGGCCACCAAAGCTGCCCGGTTTGGGGGATGACGGGGGGCGGGTCATCGGGCTTATCGTTGGGATGGGTATTGGTTATGATGAAAGTAATGCCCTCCCGCACTATCTTCACGGTGTAGTTACGCAACTCTTTTTCCACCACCGTCCAGCTATACCGGCTATCCAGGCCCTCCCAGCTGTACCGCCAATTGTTGCCGGCATGGAGGGTCACGGTGTCAAAAACATTGCCGTCGCGGAGAAGCTGGACGACGACCTCTTGGGGACGCTCCTCTTTATAACCGTTATCCTTCCAGACCTTAATGACCTTCCTGGCAACGGTATCGCCGGAGACGGGGGCAAAATCATTCTTGGCATATGTTTCCACATCATAGACCCACGCACCGGTTTCCCGGTCAAGGGAGGGCAGCATGACGACGAAGGGCATCGCATCGTAACGGTAACCGTCCTGGATGTGGCGGCTGCCCAACACCAGATAGAGGCCGGGCGTCAGGGTATTCCCATCGGCGGGGAAGGTTACTTTCCCTTGGGCGTCGGTCACCCCGATGCCGGCGGGGGGAACCGCATCCCGCAATACATACCCCTCCAGGGTGGAGGCCAGCGTTTTCCAAGTCTCCTCATCTTTGCTCTGGATCTCCACACTATACCGGCTGAAGGCTTCGACAGGGGTCAGTTCGGCCTGTTCGTTTACAGTGGCGACCAGATAAACGGAGAACTCCGCGCCGATAAGGGGGGTATCATTATTCTGATAAAGGACAGTCAGGCTCACTTCCCGGCTGAGGTCGATATTTCCCGCCGCAAGGGCCGCTACGGGAGACAGCAGGATCATCAGGATACAAAGCAGTATACCGCTTATTTGTTTAGTTCGATTCATCAGCATCTTCTCCAAATCTTCGGGGCCTTTTCGGCAGCAATAATATAATGAAAAGCAGCAACAGCAGGGGGATCGCCACAAAGGGAGCCACCAGCAGGGGCTCGACCTGCAGGGCGTCCGCCGTCACCCGCACGATCCGCGCCTCCGCCTGATTCTCAACGCGATGGCCCCGCACCAGCAGCCTATGGGTGTTGATACCGTAGGGGGTGCAAGTTACCAGGGTAAAGTAATCTTTCCCGGCTTCGATCTTCAGGTCGTCCAGCTCATTGGGCAGGACGATCCGTATTTGGTCCACCTCATAGGTCAGGACCTCGTTCAAAACACGGAGAACAAAGGTATCGCCGACCACCATTTTGTCCAGATCTGTGAACAATCTAGCGGAGGGAAGACCACGGTGACCGGATATCACACAGTGGGTGTTTTCCCCGCCCACGGGAAGGGAGCTCCCTTCAATGTGACCTACGGCGATCTGCAAAACGGCTTCATCCGTGCCGTGATACACGGGGAGAGAGCATCGGATGGCGGGGATCTCAATATAGCCGATAATGCCGTTGCCGGAAACGTTCAACAGCTTTTGATACTCGGCACGCTCTTCCTCCGTCATCCGGTAGCGCTCGGTCTTGCCCACCAGAGACCGGTTATACGCGCGGGCGTCCTCCCACATCTGCCCGTAGGCGTCATCATCGATCTCCGCTACTTTTTCGGCGTAGGATGCGATTGCCCTGGATCGGTGGAATGAATTCCAATAGTCGCTGACGGAAGGGTACAACAGTAAGGACAGCCCCGCAAGCAGGACGAAAAGCAATGCAATTGTGATCCACTTGCTTCCCTTTTTTTTCATGACTCTCCTTACTGTTGCCGACCGGTGAGGGGGAACCCCTTCCCGGCCGCAACAAACGCGCATTTACGCGACGCGCCGGACCTTACTTTTCAGCGCGGCCCATACGCTTCCTTGTCACAAGGAAGACGACGGCGGCTACTACCAGAACAGCGCCGAGGATATAGAAGAGGGTGGTGCCGATGCCGCCGGTTTCGGGCAGTATGGAACCTGAGTTGTTGGCGATGTTGATCTCGACAATGCCGGTGTCCGCATTGCCGATACCGGGTACCGCGTCAGCGGTGACCGCCAGGTGGGTCAGGGCGCTGCCGGCAATGCCGTTCGTCCAGTTTTGTCCGTTGACGGTGGTGGCGGTGATCACCACGGTGATATCCTCCGTCAGCAGGTTGTAGCCGGCGGGAGCAGCGACCTCGCGCAGCTTGTAGGTACCGTCATCCAGACCAGCGACGGAGAACAGACCGGTGGTTTCGGCGGAGACCAGGATCGACGCGGGATCCCAATCGCCGCTTACGGCGGGAAGATCCAGCCAGCCGGCAAACTTGCCGTTGACGACGCCGGCGACCCGGGTGGCGTCAGCATTCAAAAGCACGAATTGGGCGTCTCTCAGCTTGGCGTCGGTATTCTGACCGTCCACCTTGACGACATCCAGCTCATAGGTGAAGACGATGACCCTGTCCTCGGAGGTGTTGCCGGTATTGTCGGTATCGCCGGCGCCGGACCGATCGGGATTGTTGGAGTATTCCAGATAGACGGTATTGGGGTTGCCGTCCAGACCGATGACGGCGTTCTCATTCAGGGTCGCGGAATATTCAATGATGATGTACATGTCATGGGCGGTGTTGGGGATCACCTTGAGATCGCTGAAGGTCACAGTGATCTTCTGGCCGAGAACAGTGATCTCATATGGAAGAGTGCCGTCCGGGTTGATGGTGGACAGGTCGGTATCACCTGTGTCAACGGCCGCGTCGACGGACAGGTAGACCTTGATATCTTCCGGAGCGGGAGGCGTCAGACCGGCGGACAGGGTATCATGGAAAATATACTTGTAGGTGTCGTAGTAATCCAGATGGTCCGGCACCGTACCGAGCAAATGGAAGGGAACGGCTTCGCCGATGTTATAGTCGGCCACATCATTGTAGCCAATGCCGTAGCCGTCATTGGTATTGTACTTATCGTCTTCCAGCACCTTTTTCTCCACGGTAGGATAATCGGTCTTGGCAGTGATCACGATATCGCCTACCACTTGCAGCAGGGCTGCATTATAGGCGCTGTCCTCGCCGACATCGGCGGTGGTATCCACGATCAGATAATATCCGTCCGCCAGCACGTTTTCCCCGGCAGCCAGGACAGTTCCGGTACCAGCCTTGTGGTCCTCGGCCAGTTTTGCGACCTGGTTGGCAAGATTCGTGTTGGTATTGTTCGTGCTCAGCGCATTCGCGACATCGGCAGCGGTGACGCAGGCGGCGAACAAAGCGCCGTAAGTGACATCGGCTTTCAAAGTGGATAGGAAGGCGGCGCTGTTGATCCCGCTGCCCCACTGGATATCGGAGAGAACGCCGTTTTCCTCACGGCCGGAAAACACCTGATAGGCGGTGAAGGTGTGACCCTGCAGGAAGGCGTCGGCAGGCAGTGTGACGGTTGCCGCGAAGGCGGTGGAGGTCAGGCTCAAGGCCAGGATCAGCGCCAGCAGCAGGCCGGCAAATTTCTTGATGGGTGACATTAGTTGGAATCCTTTCTTATTTGCGTTTTTGCTCGGATGATTGCCGCGCATCAGAGGGACGGAGCCCTCTTTCCGTGCTTTTTATGTAAATACAATAGACAGACCGCTGACATCACAAGCAAGATGCCGCCTAAAGCATACATAATTGTTCCGTGCCCGCCGGTTTCTGGCAGGAGATATGCCGAGGAATTATAGACAGGAAGCTCGGCAGCTTCACCGCTGAAAAGGTTTGACCCCTCCATACCGGAATATCCGGGATAGTGTACGACGACCATCTGCCCGGTTGCCGGGTCCGCTGTAAAGATGATGGGACCGGCAAGACCCAAATGCCCCTCCGGCGAGGTTGTTTCCACCAGATAATAGGTGCCCTGCGCCAGATTCTCCATATGGATGCTGCCTTCCTGCCCCATACCGGCGGATGTCCATTGACTAACCAGGGTCCCCGTTACCTCCGTACCCGGGATCAGCGCCGCCGCTTCCTCCTGCCGATAGAGGGCCAGATCCGCCCCGGCGACCAGAACAGGCTGGCCTCCGTTGCCGCCCACGGAATACTTGCCGAAGCGGACGGTCAAGTTCGAGGCTGTTTCATTGGTCACGATATAATGGGTATCGCCCCAGCCAGCGGTGTTGCTTTCCAGGGTGTAAAGGGTGAAAATGATGGACTGGGAGGAATAGGTGGAAGTAATACCGTATTTGTACTGATCGAAATTGCCGGTGAAATACCGGGTATAATTTCCTCCGACGGCTGAAAGGCGCCCGTCGATGAGGGAAGTAGGCGAGTTGAACGCGGTGTTCGTAAAGAAGACATAGGCATTCGATAAACTGCCAAGCACGAGATATTTTCCTTCTCCGTTCTGCAGTATCGAATTGCCGCCGTTGTAGGTCCACAGGGAGGCCGGAGCGGGCGTCGCTCCGTTGTTAATCACGCCGGACACATCCAGCCACTGCAGCTGATTCGTGCCGCTTCCCGCCAGCGCACCCTTGGAGGTGACCAGCAGGTAGGATTTTCCGTTTTCCAAGCCGGCGGCCAGGGTCCACGCGGGACCCGCGCTGCCAGGATCGGCCTGTATGATACTCGGTATATAACCGGGGGTGTTGATCTCAACGATGGTATAGGCAATCGGCGTTGCACCTGGGATGTCTGACGTATACTTGGGAAGATTATCCCAGCGGTAGAACCAATTGTTGGCGGCGTTCAAAACGACCGGGTCGCCATAGAACTGCCCGTCCGCCTTCAACTGCAGCATGACGCTCTCCGCCGGCAGGGTGCCGTCAGCCCAGCGTTTTTCCGCAGAAACAGAGGTGACCTCAACTTTGGAGTTGGTGATCTCCCACCGCCCGCTTTCCGGCACGAAGCCGCCGCAGGTACAGGTATAGCCGGTCGGGGCGGAAACCTCCCGGGCTGTGTAAGTATAGGGGATATCGTTTGCGTCTTTTTCGGGCAGGCCAGTCCAGATATACAACCAGCCGTTGGCTGCCGTAAGCTGCACGGAATCTCCGTAGGGGAGATCATTCCGATAAAGCTGTATTTCGATCATATCCGGTCGATCGGCGGGGATGTCACCTACCCATTTTTTTACAACCCAGAAGCCGGTCCGGGTATTGGTAATAGTGAAATGATCGCCCTCCTGTGTCACTACGCTCTCGTAGCCGGGGACCGGGACCTCCTCCACGGTGTAAACATGGCCGGTGGGCAGTCCATCTATATAATAGGTTGCCCAGACCTCCTCGCCGCCCGCGCCGGTGGTCTTGTAGATGTTGACCGGTTCGCCGTAGGGCTGCCCATCCTGCAGCACCTGTACGGTGATGTAGGCGGGATGGTCCGTATAGGAGTCTCCCCACACCTTGCTGATGGTGATGGAAAGGTCGGTGCTTTGATTTTCGCCACCGACTTCGATGACGCCGTTATTTCCGATGCCGCCGCCCAGATAGCCGTGGTTATCAGTGATCCAGACGGTTGCCAGGCTTTTGGCGGCCACAATTTCGGGGCTGCTATCGGTCAGGGTATTGCCGTAGTTTGTCCATTCGCCAGAGGTGGAAATTGCCCAGTTATAGCTGCCGCCACCCAGGACGGAGTCGGTGACAGTATCATTGGGACCGATATCTTTGATCCCGATCTCATCATAGGTCCCCACAGAGGCGATCGCGGTGTTGTTATAGATTGCCGTTCCGTTGCTGATATCGATATTGTTGTTGATTTGCGATAAGCCGGTGGGGCAGGCCGCGATGCCGCCGCCCTGATAGTCGGAGGAGTTATTTGTTATGATCGCGCGGTGCATGAGCAGTTTGCCGGGAACGCCGGCATATTCGCCGTAGGTGTTCCACTGTTCAGCGTCCACGTAAATACCGCCGCCGCTGAATACCCTGTAATCGCCATTATAAGCATCACCCTGGGAATCATAGCCATAGGCGCTGTTTCCCGTAAAATACCCGGCGGAAATCGTTGCCTCCCGTCCGGCTGCGACATTGAGACCGCCTCCAGTGGAGAGGGCTTTGTTGCCGGTGAAAGTACCGCCTGTCATGGCAAAGGAGGTGATATAAGAATAGATGGCCGCACCGTCGGTTCGATTCAGCCAGCCCAGGGAAATACCGCCTCCCTCTCTGGAGGACTGGTTATTGGAGACTGTGCCGCCGGACATGACCATGTCGGCGTTATTGCCCACATACACACCGCCGCCGGCGTTTTTACGGTAGGTCGCGTAAGTTTGACTGTAAGGAAGAATATTCCGGGCATAGTTATGGTCGATCGTACCGCTGCTCAGATTGAAGCTGCCGTTTTCCACATAGATACCGCCGCCTGACTGGGCCTCGCAGTGTTGGATCAGCCCCCCTGTCATGGAAAGGGTCCCGTTGCAGTACACCGCGCCGCCCAGGCCGATATAGCCGCTTTCCAAAAACGCGCCGCCGGAGGAGGTGTTCGGCTTATTGGAGTTGTATTCCAGGACCGTTCCGTCGGTAATGGTCAGGGCGCCGCCGCTGTTTACAACGATCAGCGGAGCCTTGGCGCCGCCTACGGCGTATGCGGTTGAATAGGATGAATTGTTATTCACAAGAAGGTCGGGAAGAGCGCCGCAGCCGCCGTTCATCGTCAGGTTAGAAAGGGTCAGCGAACCCCTGTTTGCAACGGAAACAAGCGGCCCGGTGAAACCGGCTGCCCGCTGTATTTTCGCACCGGCAACGGGGACGCTCCAGTTCTCCGCGCCGCTGACCGACACGGTTCCGGAAATATAGACGGTGCCGTTTTCCGCCAGCAAAGACAAGGCCTTTTCAAAGGTCTTTACCGGCGAGGCCTGTGTGCCGGTATTTGTATCATTGCCCGTTTGGCCGTTGAGATAGACCTGCGCCTGCGTCCTGCTTTTCATGAGCGCGTAGGTGGAAAAATGTTCCGCGTCAAAACAGACGCTGCCGTCCTCCTCAACGGAGGTTTCCATGGGAACAGGCGGGCTGTCCTCGGGGATATAATAGGCTCCCGCGGAGATAGTTTCTTCGTTGCTTAACCCCGCCATCCGTATGGCAACACTGATCTTTTCGCCCTCCGCTGGCTCATAAAGGGCGCCGTCGGGCATCAGAATGGAAATATCATAGGCGCAAAGGACCTGTTGTTCCGCCTCCACATGCACCGGGAAGGCGCGGACATCTGCTTCCCGGGGGATGACACCGGAAAGGGTGATGACCGTCCCGTCCTCCGACAGGGTTTCATAGGTTCCGTCGGTGTAGATGACCGCGACTTTTACGGCCTCAAGTACATTCAGGGCTTCCTTTTCCGGCAAAGCGCCGTAACCCAAAATCCTGCTGTCATCGACGGCATAGGTCACCTGCTGTACGCTATCTTTGGAATTGCCTTCGATCGTTTCCAACCGGGTCATTTCGGTGTCGACCCCGGCGACGATGCCCACATGATCGGAGAGACCGTTGCCATCGTTATCAAAGAAAACGATATCTCCCCTTGCCGGCGCATAGGCGCCCGTGCTGTGATACAGGTTCAAATCGGGTGTTGAAAGAATCTCGATCCAGCGGCTGCAGGAAGCCTCATAGGGGATGACGGATTCGGGGATCTCCGCATAATGCAGACAGAAGGAAACGAACATCGCACACCAGTCGCCGTAGGAGCTGCCGTACCAGTCGCCGTAACGGGTATAGCCCTTAATGGTTTTCTCGTCGTTCATGACGATGTAATTCGCGGCGCTCTCGGTATAACCGAGCTGGCTTTGGGCGACGGCAAGGAGGTCATCTGCCCACACGCCGGTCAGCTCCGTGCCCGCTACTGTCCGCTCCCAGATAACCGGGCTCTCCACATCCGCTTTTGGATCGGACCAGCAGGCAAGGGTATGTTCGTGCTCCGGCTTCTCACAAATGAGCACCCTTTCGTAGCAGCCCTCGGTATGAAAGTGACCTTTGGACGGATTCGCTCCGGCGTCCTCGGAGAGATCACAGACGAGGACCTGCCGGGTTTCATAGCAGGCCTCACTATGGGTGTGCCCGCCCTCTCCCTCAGCCATGCCGCAGGTGTAGGTTTCGGTGACCTGATAGCAGGCGTCGCCGTGTTCGTGATCCTCGCCACATATGAGGACACGCTCCCTCCGCAGACAGCTTTCATCATGGGTATGACCCGCCGATTCCTCCTGCCCACAAATCAGCTCCCGCCGTTCCTCATAGCACGCAGCCGTATGGGCATGTTCGACTGCCGCAAGACCTTCTTCGATTGCGCCGATGCCACAGACCAGACTCATTTCGTAACATGCCTCGTTATGCCGGTGCACTTCGACGCCGCAATAGACCGCCGGCTCCATGGTAAGAGCGGGAAGCACCAGAGCATAGGCCGTGCAGAACAAAATGACAACAGCCAATGCCCCAACAATGATTCGCCGGAGCTTAAGCTTTTTTTGCCTTTCGATATAGCGTTCTGCCTGCATCAGCAATTTGTTCTGCATTTATCGATGTTCCTTTCCGTTATAGTTTGCCCATCCAGCGTATCGGCCAGATACGGAATACAATTTTCCCTATGATCTGCTCCTGCGCGACGCAGCCTACAGAGGTGTTCCGGGAATCCACCGATGTGGACCGGTGGTCTCCCATTACAAAGATCCTTCCATCGGGCACCTGATAAGGCAGTTCAATATTACAGTCTCCGAAGGCTTTCTGATCCAGATACGGTTCATCCAACGGGGCGCCGTTCACATAGATGTTTCCATCCTTGTCTATATCTACCCAATTACCGGGCAGGGCGATCACCCGTTTTATGAGGATCTTGTTGTTGTAATAAAACGATATGATATCGCCGGACTCGAAATCGGAGGTTTTCACAGAAACGACAATATCCCCGTCCCGCAGCAGCGGCAGCATGGAGGCACCGTAGATTTGCAAAATGGGAAGCCAGAGTGTTGCCACCAAGATTGCGACAGCCGCTACCGAAAGCAAAGTGTAGACCGTACTGCGAAATACGGAGCGGTAGCGTTGTTTATGACGTATCCGATCCAGTTCCGCCTGCAGCGCCTGAATCGACGGTATCGGTTTGCTTTCTTTCTTACTCATGTTTCAGGCTTTACTTGATAGGCGGCGGTAAATTTGACAGCAGTTCCCGCAACGCGGTATGTTCCTTGTAGAATCTCTCGAGTTTATTTGAGATCTCGTCCCAATAGGCCTGGGAACGTTCTTGCGCCGCTCTGATCATCTTTTCGCATTGCTGCTTTGTATTCTCTTCTATGACGGCAGCCTGCTTTTTTGCTTCTTCAATAATGCTGTTTGCTTTTATTTGGCTTTCGGCTTCCGCCTCGGAAAAAAGCGTTTCTTTTTGCTTGCTGAGACGGATGATGTTCTCCGTGTATTGCTGACAGGCCGCCTGCGCCGCGTCAAATATGCCGCTTAATTGCAAGGCGGCTTCGGCAATGGAGCCGGCTTTGTTGATGGTAATCGTTTTATTTTCCAATGCTTCTTCTGCCTCGGCAAGTTTTGCGCAAAGGCGCTCGACTTCTTTGCTTTGTTCGATGAGCATTTGCAACAAATCTTCCCGCCTCAGTTTTCTTAATTCCCTGTCCGTCATCAGACTGTCCCTTTTCCTCCTTTGCGCAAAAAAAAAGGCCTCCGGCGGTTTACCGCCTGCCCAAGTTCTTTGTGCCAGCAAAAAACCTTGTATAAGGTAGCATGAGTGCGTATGAAAATCAATACATATTTACATAAAATTTATAATTAATTCACAAATCGCTTTAAAGCGCCGAAGTATTTCATGAACTTGCAACATCTTTTTATGGTTTTATAAGATAATATGATACGTATTCGGCACTTGTCCGCGTATTTCCCCGGCACGAAGCGCGCCCAGGTATGGTTATCCGCGGGCGCCGTTATCAAGGGGTCATACTCCCCGTCTGCCGCAGGACCCGGCGAGGGGGCAGCCGCCGCACAAAGGCTTCTTCCTGCAGTGTTCTTTGGCATGTATCACGATCAGGGCATGGAAGGTGTTATAAACCTCCGCGCATCTTGGCAGGTAATTCTCAAAATACGCCTTGACGGCGGCGTAGTGATTGCCCGCCGCTATCGGATACCGGCCACAAAGCCGCAGGGTATAGGCGTCTACCACAAATACGGGAAAGCCGAAGGCGTAGAGCAGGATCGAGTCGGCGGTCTCCTGCCCGACTCCCTTTACGGCCAGCAGTTCTGCTCTCACTTTGGAAAGGGGCTCCCTTTGGACGGCTGCCGCGTCATAGCCGTATCCGGCGTACCAGGCAGTGACCGCCTTGAGATAGGCGGCTTTCCGGTTGAAGGAGCCCGACGGCCTGATGATCTCCGCCAGCTCGTCAAGGCGGGCATTCGCCACGGTTTCGGGCGACAGGTTGTCGCCAAAGCCCGCGATGGCTTTCTCGACATTTGACCAAGCCGTGTTCTGGGTCAGCACCGCGCCGATCATCACCTCATAGGACGTTTCCGCGGGCCACCAACGCGATTCTCCGTAGCGGGCAAGAAGGGTTTTATAGATGAATACCGGCATATCGCCTGCGGCGGCCTCCTTTCGGGTTGATTTGATACACGAACCGTCAGAAACGCGGACAGTTCCGGAAGCAGGATATTTTCCGACGATGGAAAGCTTTCCTCAATTTCCGCCGGCCTTGAAATTATAGATCGGTGTCAGGTGATGCAGGATATCCACCGTCTGATCGAGATACTCCGTCAGACTGTCCAATGATTTATATGCCATCGGCGCTTCATCCAGTGTGTCCTTCCGGATGGAGGTGGTGTAGATCCCCTCCATGCTGCTTTGAAAATCCCGCAGGGTCAGTACCCGCTTGGCCTCATTGCGGGACATGATCCGGCCGGCGCCGTGGGGAGCGGAAAAGTTCCAGTCCGGATTGCCCTTCCCGACGCAAAGCAAGGAACCGTCACGCATATTCAGCGGTATCAGGACCATCTCGCCGGCACGCGCCGAAATCGCGCCTTTGCGCAGGATCATGGTCTCCAGTTCAATATAATTGTGTATGGTAGTGAACCGCGACGAGGCCTGCCAATCCATCCCGGTGAGGATAATTTCCGCCATGGCCTTGCGGTTCCGGACGGCGTAATCCTGCATGATCTTCATATCATGGAGATAATCGTCCATCGGAGCGCCCTCGAGATAGGCCAGGTCCCGTTCCATTTTTGGCTGCAGCCCGGCAGCCAGCCTTTGGTAGTAAAGCGCTACCTGCAGCCCCAAATGCCGGGAGCCGGAATGAATGACAAGATAGAGCTTTCCGTCCCGATCCCTGTTAATCTCGATAAAATGATTACCGCCACCCAGTGTGCCGATCGACAGCAGGGCGCGGTCCAGCTTGAGATGATTGTCATTGCGCCCTCCCTCGCGACAGCGCAGATCAAAGAGCTGTGTCTGTTCCGTAAAGGCGTGGGGTTTGCGGCGGATCCGGTAGCCGGAGGGAATTTGGGCGCGAATCAGACGGTCGAGACGCGGGTAATCGAGATCTGTTTCTGTGAGACCGGCCAACTCACATGTCAGCATACCACAGCCGATATCCACACCCACCAGATTGGGCACGACTTTATCGGTGATCGTCATTGTGGTGCCGATCGTGCTGCCGGCGCCGGCATGCACATCCGGCATGACCCGGATCTTGCTGCCCGCTATGAAGGGCTGGTTTACCAGATTCTGGATCTGGTCTCTCGCGGTTTCCTCCAACTCGCTTACAAATACCTTGGCCTCGTTATACTGACCTTTGATGACGAACAAAATAACACCCCCTTTTTCTAATTATACAAATAAAGAGAGAGAGATACAAATCAGCCCGGCTTTATGGGCGCTGCAGAAGGAGAATCGCCCCAAATATCCTTGCCATGGGGAAGCGTGGAGAAAGGGGCAGGATTTTTGCTGACGCGGGAAGGCCTGTTTGATCCGGAAACAAAGAAAAAACGGACGGATAGAGCGGGCCCCGCGGCGGCATAGGCTGGGTTTGCCAAAGAAAACGATTTTGTGGTACTATAAATATATAGGTAAGGGTCATACGATGAAAGATGAAAAACCCGGCCTGCGCCGCAGAAACAGGCGCGGGACAAATGTCATTCTATGTATATGCATGGAGGGAGAGCAATGAAAAAACGCAGTTTGGTATTTCTTGCGGACGGCTTCGAAGAGGTAGAGGCCATCACCGCCGTGGATTATCTTCGCCGCGCCGGTATAGAAGTCAAAACCTGTTCCATCCACGAGCATGATACGGTCAAAGGCGCCCACCATATACCGATAAAGGCGGACTGTCTGCTCGGCGACCTGCCGAAGGGGGCGGTTTTTGACGCCATGATCCTGCCCGGCGGGCTGCCTGGGGCTTACCATCTCAGGGACGACGCCCGAGTCATCAAGCTTATTCAGGCCCAAGCCGAAAGGAAAGGCCTTGTGGCGGCCATTTGCGCGGCCCTCGTTATCCTGGAAAAAGCCGGCCTGACACAGGGACGCAGGGGCACCTCCTATCCCGGTTTTAAGGAGGAACTCGGTTTTGCCGAATACAGCGATGAAATCTCCGTGCGTGACGGCAATATCATCACGGCACGGGGGCCCGCGGCCGCGGTCTATTTCGCCCTGGATATCATTGAAGCTCTTTTGGGCGCGGAAGCGGCAGCCGAGATCAAGGAGGGCATTCTCTTAGACCTTGTGGAAGAAACCTATTGTTCGCATTGACGGTGCCTTCACGCCGCGGATAGGAACACAAATACAGTATCCGTGCAATGCACCGGCTCCGCAGGGGAGCCCTTGCAGCGGTTGAAAGCAGAAGTCATTGTTAAAATAAGAGCCTCATCGGAGGCTCTTGTGATCCTGTATTGTTGACGGGATGATTTTTATCCGTTCCAATACACCGGAGCGCTGTTTTCACATACCGGTCTTAAATACGATCATGATACGGTCACAGCATTGCCCCGTTGTACGAGAATACGAAGCGCAATACCGCCATAAACGGCATTCCCCTTCATGCCGGCAGTGACACCATCCCTGCAGAAATTACTCTCCTGTTTTTGGTGCGACATCACTCCGCCTTACCCAGCCCAGTACGATTTCCTCACCCGAAAATGCCCTGACCAGCAGCCAGGTCTCGCCATCCGCTACGGCAATGATCAAAGGCTCTACTTCCTGGCCTTCCACAATGTCGAGATACTTCAAGGTATCATGCCTGGGGATCGCCCATATCGCGTCATTGTTTACCACAAGGGCATTGCCCGGTTCTTCCCAAAGAGAGTAGGAGATGGATCGAAACGGTTCGAATTTCGCCAACCGGTCGTCTTTTTCCTGTAGTTCGCCCTGCAGCCGGGCAATCAGGGATTCCTTCTCACTAAGCTCTGCATCAAGGTCATCTTTTTTTTGCAGTTCACTCTGCAGCCGGGCAATTTGGGCATCTTTCTCGCGAAGCTCTGTTTCGAGGGTCTCCTTTTTCTGCAGCTCGTCATGAAGATGGGCAATCAGGATTTTATTTTCTTTCAGCGTTGCTTCGAGAGATTCTCTCTCCGGGTCGATTGCCGCGCACGCGCACACGCACAAAAGAACGGCAATGAAACCGATCATGACGGACAGAATCCTTTTCCTCATATCCATTCTCCTTTCTTTTCCATGTTATGATGTCGGCAATACGCAAAGGCCGGTTTCATACCGCGCCCGGACCCCGTTCCCTGTATCCGGCTGCGCTTTGATTCGGTTTTCCGATAGCTTTTACTTCGGAATACTACGCCTTAAGGCTGTCAGCCTTAGTAAAGAATTGTTTTCATGGCATATCCCGCAGCAGCAAATCCCTCCCCTTGAAGCGGAGTATCCTTCTCTTACAAAACGTCGCTTCGGCGTCCATCGGACGTCTGTCTCATTTCTGACGCACTCCTTCTCGCAAGGTCGGCAGGTTGGTAAAAGGCACAACGGCGAGAATATCTCTTGTAAGGCTTAACCACAGCGTAGCATAGGTTAGCGGGGCAGTCAAGGGGAAAGCACATGTTTCCGACGAACCGAAAATTTACCGCCACAAAACCGGGAAAATCGTGTTTTATGGCTGCCCGGAAGGATGATTCGCGGGGTCGGCTGCACAGTCCGCCCCGCGGCACGCTCTTTGCCGCGGCTTTCTACCGCCACCACAGGTTCATAGAACGTTTATGCGCCATCGACCGGCATTTTCAGAACCAAAATCACAAAATCCCCCCCTCTTTGATTGACTTTGCTCGCAGATTATTATATATAATTTGAGAGAACGAAGCATTCTCCCGGACGCCGGGGACAGGCTTATTTTGCAGAGGAGGAACCCGATGAATATCTGGCATAATATAAATCCGACAAGGGTCACAAGCTTGCGATTCGACGCCGTCATAGAAATCCCGATGGGCAGCAAACTTAAATATGAGCTTGACAAGGAGACAGGATATTTAATATTGGACCGTGTATTGTATACTTCCACACATTATCCGGCTAATTACGGTTTTATCCCCCGTACGCTGGGGGAGGATGGAGACCCGATCGACGTGCTGATCCTGAGCAATGAAGCGTTCGCGCCGCTGTCTCTGGTACCGTGTCACCCCATAGGCGTTATCCGGATGGTTGATAACAATGAGCACGACGAGAAAATCATCGCCGTGCCAAAGGGGGACCCGACCTACAATGTTTACAAGTCCATCCGTGAGCTGCCGGAGCATATTTTTGACGAAATGTCCCACTTCTTTTCCGTTTATAAAGAGCTGGAAGGGAAGAAGACCATCATGAAAAACATCGAGGACAGAGAAGCGGCGATCGCGGTCATCGACGCATGCATGAAAAGATACAAGGAAGCCTTTTGCAAGGCGTAGGAGAGCATTGACGCGACCGGGAGATGTCCGGCCGCGGGGAAACCAATGAAATCCCGATCGTGTTTCAACACGCCGGACGATCGCCGGATACACCGACAGACCACAGGAAAGACACAGGAAGGGCTTTCGTCCCGACAAATAACGAGCCGCAGAAAAAGGCGGGGCGCCTTTCGGGGAAGGAACGAGGATTGCGACTGTTCATTGCCATAAACTTTGATAGGGAAACACGGTCGCGATTGACAGCGCTACGCGACGCGCTGCGCGCCGACTCTACGCAAGGACGCTTCAGCGCACCCGAAAACCTTCACCTGACACTCGTTTTCCTTGGCGAATGCGATGAAAAACAGGCGACCGCCGCGAGAGCCGCGATGGACGCGGTCAGATTCGAGCCGTTTGCAATGGGGATCGGTCGTCTGGGACGCTTCAGGCGGGAGGGGGGCGATATCTGGTGGGCGGGAGTGAGCGAATGCCAACAGCTGGCGGAGCTGCAGAAAGAATTGACAAAGGAATTGACGGAACGCGGTTTTCGGATAGAAAGGCGCAAATTCAGTCCGCATATCACCCTTGGAAGAGAGATCGTCACAAAGGCCTCTCCCTGCGCAATCGAAGAATTCGGACAGAGGGTGAACAAAATCGAACTGATCAAATCGGAACGGATCGACGGGAAGCTGACGTATACCGCTATCTATGAGACCGGGGCTGGCAGATAGGACGAAAAAAATACGGCAACGCGTTGAGGCGCTGTAGCATGCGGCCTGACGCGGGTTTGCGGAGCCGCAGCCGATATAGCTGTTGAAGATTTACACGGATTTTTCAAGGCCATGGTTCCGGGCAAAGGAGAGGTATAGTAAAATTGACAGGATGGCGGCGTCAAGGAAAACGCCGCCGCGCGGAGGGACACACGGAGAAACGACATAAAACGGGAACAGAGTGCAGGGGAGATGACTTTTATGCGTTAATGTTGTATAGTGATAGAAAGGGCGGAGACGGACAAAACGGCCGGCAGGACCGAAAAGCAGGCAAAGCGGCGGAGACGTGCCGGGAAGGGGGAACCTTCGTCAGGGGCAGGGACAAGGGAATTCCGGTGTTCCGCATACGGGATGAAGCGGCGAAAAAGACGAGCGGGAAAGCCGAGGGTACCAAAGCATGACGATCACGAAACAACCGGTTATCGATATCGGTTCCAACTCTATGCGGTTGACAGTGTACGCGGTCAATAGCGAAGAGAAATTCAGGATCATATTTCGTGACAAAATCATGGCCGGATTGGCAAGCTACGTGCGCGGAGGGGCATTGTCCGATGAGGGAATTGCCCGCGCCTGCGACGCGTTATCGGAATTCCGGCAGATACTCGAGCTGTTGAACATTTATGAAGCAAGCGTGTTCGCGACGGCGTCACTGCGCAATGTTTCCAATACCCGGGAAGCCCTTGAAGCCATTGAGGCCGCAACCGGATATGATATTGAAATACTCAGCGGAGAAGAGGAGGCGCTGCTCGGCTATATGGGCGCCATGGAGGAACTCAGTATTTCCGAGGGTGTTTTTACGGATGTCGGCGGCGCAAGTACCGAGGTCGTGCTTTTCAAAGACGGCATCGCGCAGAAATCCAAAAGCTTCGCGGTAGGTTCGTTAAGCCTGTATCGAAATTGCGTAAAGGAAATTTTGCCCGACAAAGGCTCACGTATCCGGATCGAGAGTATGTTGAAAAAAGAAATCGACGGGGATACGGCATTCGACCGGGGCAGGTTTTCCCCGATGATCGGTGTGGGAGGTACATCGCGCGCCGTTCTAAGGATGGCGAAAAAGTTTTTCGACCTCCCGGATAACAGCAACAGCATGACCGCGCAGCAGCTGGATATATTGTATAAGACACTTTGCCGCGGGGACAGAAAAGCCATTGATTTAATACTGTGGACGGGAGCGGAACGCATTCATACATTAGTGCCGGGAATGATGATCCTGCGGCATGTTTTGAATCGCTTTGGATCCGACGCGTTGGTTGTCAGCAAATACGGTTTAAGGGAAGGGTATTTATGTCAGAAATTACTCAGGAAAGATATCAATACACGCAAAACAGAGAGCTGAGTTGGCTGCGTTTCAATAAACGTGTGCTGGAGGAGGCGGCGGATGTTTCGGTTCCCGCGTTGGAGCGTTTAAAATTCGTCTCTATTTTTTGCAGCAATCTGGATGAATTCTTTATGGTGCGTGTAGGCAGCCTCTTTGATATTTCCCGCATGAGGCCGGATGACACGGACAACAAAACCGGCTGGACGGCTTCCGAGCAGCTGCAGTATATCTATCGCGCCGTTCCCGAGCTGCTGGTCATGAAAGAGCAGATTTATACGGCGGTGATGGAAACGCTGAAGAGCTACGGGATCCGGGATGTCGGGATGGAGGACCTGACTGCCGATGAGATGAAATGGGTCAATCGTTTTTTCAAAGCGGAGATGCTGCCGATCCTTTCCCCGTTTGTTGTCGGACCGAACCACCCCGTTCCGCATTTTGCCAATAAAAATCTTTATGTTGTGGCATTGCTGGACGGAAAAAAGAGCAAAAAGGCGATCGGCATCGCGCCGCTTCCCGAGAGCCTGCCGCCGGTTCTTATGCTGCCGGACGGGAAGCGCTTTGTTCGCATGGAAAACATTCTTTTGCACAGGCTGCCGACGCTTTTCGGTTCATATACCGCCAAGGAAAGCTGCATTCTTTGCGTAACACGCAACGCGGATCTCAGCATTGATGACGAAAGATTTGAAGACAGAGAAGAAGATTATCGTTTCCTTATGAAGGAGCTGCTCAAAAGGCGCAAGCGCTTGGGTGTTGTACGGCTGGAGCTGAGCACGGCGATATCGGAAGATTTTTATGAGCGCATTACCGATATGATCAAGGTCAGCTCCTACCAAATCTTTATTGACAGTTGCCCGCTGAATATGCAATATGCATTTCGTTTGATCGACGAACTGCCGAAAGAGCTTACCCCGAAGCTGCTGTATACGCCCTATAAGGCTCGTTGGCCGGAGGATCTGGATCCAAACGAAAAAATATTAACACAGGTGCAGCAGCATGACAGGCTTTTATCGTACCCGTATGATTCGGTAGAACCTTTCCTGCGGCTTTTGAGTGAGGCGGCGGAGGACCCATATGTGCTGTCCATCAAGATTACCATTTACCGCCTGGCGGAATCTTCAAGAATCGCGCAAATCCTCAGCCGCGCGGCGGAAAACGGAAAGGAAGTATTGGTTCTCATAGAGCTGCGCGCCCGGTTTGATGAGGAAAACAATCTGGGATGGTCGGATATACTGGAGGAATCCGGATGCCAGGTCATATACGGCGCGGAAGATTTCAAATGTCACAGCAAAGTATGCCTGATCACTATGCGTAACCGCAATAGAATGAGCTATATTACGCAAATCGGCACCGGAAACTATAATGAGAAAACCAACGCCATGTACACGGATCTGAGCCTGATGACCGCCGATACAGAGATTGGCGAAGACGCGGCAGCTTTTTTCAGAAACATGCTGATCGACGAACTGGAGGGTCAATACACAAAGCTGTGCGTTTCCCCCTTCCGCATCAAGAATATGCTGATGGAGAAGATCGACGCGCAGATCGCCCTGGGGGAGGAGGGCTATGTTTGCATCAAAGCCAACTCCGTTACCGAGCGGGAGATCATAGATAAGATGATGCAGGCCTCGCAGGCCGGTGTGGAGATACAGCTCATTATCCGCGGCATATGCTGTATTTTACCGGGGATCCCGGGCTATACGGAAAATATCCATATTACCAGCATTGTCGGCCGGTACTTGGAGCACTCCCGTATTTACTGCTTTGGGCGGGGGAAAGAGGCGGAATACTATATCTCTTCCGCCGATTTGATGACCCGTAATCTTATTCGCCGGGTGGAGATCGCCTGCCCGGTGCTGGATCCCGTGCTGAAGGAGCAATTGAGATGGATGCTGGAGGTCGGACTGCGGGATACCGCGAAGGCAAGCTTTATGCTCCCCGACGGCACCTACAGCCGTAAGCAGGGCGCTGTGCCGCTCAGTTCACAATCGCACTTTATGGTCCATTCGCCCCATATTCCGATAGAGAGGGAGGTTAAAAAACCGGGCTTCGCGGACAGGCTGCGCGCTTTCATGGAAAAGATCATCAAGCGGTGAGCGGTACTGTCGGGCGCGGCATTCGGTTGAGAAGCGCATGCGTTCCGTTTGCTTTGCGCTCCGCGCAAGCAAATATCATCAAATCACAAAATAAGCCCCGCGCAAACGGGGCTTTTTGAAACTTCGGCTATACGGTTGCCTGCCGCGCAAAGAGCGATCGTCCTCCATGGTACAATACGCTCCAAAGCGGGAGCGCATTACGCCCTTACCTTACAAAAAGTCAATAGTTTCCTTTGGACGCGTTCTCGTACAATTCACCGATAACCGTCTGAAGGTCATATGACGGGAGGATATCAGCCTCATTGATGATCTTCAGAGCGATCAATTCGTCTTTTCGACGCACGGGCGCGAATGCGGCATAGGCTTTGCCGTAGTAGTAATAATTGTAGAAGAAAATATCCTCATTATCATAAAAATCCTTGATCATGGTTGCTAATTCATAGTTCATTATTTTTGAATATTTTATTTCATTCGACAGCACATAAATAAGCTCTATATGCGTATATTTGTTTTTACCCGGATAGTCGGAGATTTGCCTGTCAACATACGCAGTAAAATTATTCCAATAATTTTTCGCAATACTGTCAATGATCCTTTGATCGATAGATGTTTCGCAGATTTCTTCCAGTGTGATGTGAGCGTCGGCAAACTCGCACATTGAGAGGTTATAGGTATCCCCTGTTGTGATGACGGAAACGCTCCTCTTATTCTCTCTGATGGTATTGAGAAGGGGCGTCATATCCTTATCGTTGGACATGATGAAAAACTCATCAATATTGTGATTTGAGTACATTGAGGTAAGCACATCGATCGTAATCTTTAAGTCGGCATAATTTTTCCCTTGATTGGATGTGTGAACTGTTTCCACCCCGTAGCTCTGCAAAGTGGATTGGTGATATGACTCATACAAATCTGTCATATCAAAATTGCAGTATACTACGATTCTGACAACTCTACGCTGCCTTTCAGAACACCATTTCCGTAATTTCTCAAAAAAAGCAAGACGCAGGATATTCGTATGCCGGGCCAATAATGTCCTGTGGACATTTTCATAATCAATGAAAACCGCTGCATTGCTTCGCTGATCATGAAACACAGCTTTCCCTTCCATGTAAACTCCTCCGATCAAAACACGACTCAATATTTTTCACGACGGTTTTTTAGAACGCATCAAAAAACTCTTCTTATTTTTGATTATATCACCGGTGCCGTGATCCGGCCATATAATCCCGGTATTGACTGCGTAAAATTCCGGCGTATGCCGCGGTTTCTCCGGGCGTCAATACGCGCCTTGAAGCGGAAAGCTTACTGTATGTTTTTCCGCTCTTGCACCAAGAAACTGCCGCCCCGCCGAAAGATCGCGCTGATTTCTTGTTAATTTCACATATTTCTCACAAATAGCATTTTATTGTGTTACTTTTCCTTAAGCGACAGGAGAGCCTCCTCAAACGCCCGGGCGACGGCAGCGGCGCACAGCGGGCCAACGGAATTCGTCTCCTCATAATGATCCTCGCCGAGCATGTCCTTTATTCGTTTGAAATAGGGACTCTCTTTGTGCAGAAGAAAATCCGAGGGCGGCAGGATGTAACCCAATTCGTCATTGGCAAGGCCGATGATGAGCAACTCGCCCCCGCCGTGTTCCGCGGCAATCCCTGCAAGGGGTCTCGGGTTTATACCCTCCGGGTTCATACGGCCGTATTCACCGCCGCAGACAAGCTCCGGAAAGATCTCGCCCGGGATCAGGGCGATGGTAAGATCGTCAAGGCGCAGGAGGGCAAGCTCGGAGCGCACATGATAGCCGGTAGCCGACCTGCCTTCCACCGTATCGCTGCTTAAGATCCCGAGGAATTTGTACAGGGCGAAGACGGGATTGTCCAAGGGCACGCTGAAGGACGCTCGCGTGAAGGCCATATCGGGGGCAAGGGAGCGCTCCTCCTCAATGGAGAGGACGTATGCGGCCAGCTTTTCCGCGGTAATTCGCAGATTCTTTCGGGCGGTCTCCTGCGTCAATACAGGGATGAATTCCCTTGTCATGATCAGGCCGCCGACGGCGCCCGGCATGAAAATGGCGTTGTCCCCCGTTTTCTCTTTGATATAATCACACAGCAGGCCGGGATAATCGCGGCTGAGCATACGGTTCTCCCCGCGCAGGGATTCGGCATGGGCGCCGTAGAAAAGCATGCGGATGCCTGCGGCGCCGTCCGAGGGAGCAAAGCGCAGCTGGTACAGGTTTTCGTCATACACATGGGGGTATCGGGAATCATACAGCATGTCCGGGGTGTGTACCTTGCCATAGTAAAGGGCGCCGTCCTTGGGGGATCCCACGGCCCGACGGGCAGCCGATTCGACAGCATCGATCAACCGCTCCATATAGGCATCGTTTTTTCCGTCCACACCGGGCGGTCCCCATAGCCCGAGGGTATCCGGGCCGGCATGGGTGTGGGTGGCGTAGATGTTGACCGCGTAGCCGGGCAGATCGGCAAGGCGGCCGCGAATGATTTTTACCGTGCCGCTGTCCAGGGCGACGCAGTCCACGCCGATGAGCAGCACGCTCGTTTCCCCGGCAGCGATGGACACCGCCCGCGCCTGACAGAGGTCGAGCACGCCTCCGATCTCCCGTCCGGAATTGTAGCCGGAGATGTACAGCGGCTGGACGTTTTCGGGATCAGGAACGATATCGGCGCAGCCAAAGCCAATCCGCCATGTTTTAGCCATGGTTTCCTCCTCGATGTCTTTTGCCGCCGCGCATGCTGGCAGGAGGCTCGTTAGTATAAGCATAAGCGCGAGCAGGCATATCCTCATTTCACGCCGTCCTTTACATTCCATTTCCGCGAACCAGATCCATGATGATTTTGACCGCTGTGAAAAACTGGATGGAATTCACTTCCGCGCACAACAGGCAGAAAGGGAGGAGCAGCAGCGCGATGGCGATCGTCATCCAAATCCTGCGTCTGTCGGTTTTCATGAACAGACCGCCCGCGATCATGCCCATGAACAAGCCCATCATCAAAGCGGGCAGGATAGGCGGCGTAACCGACGCATTCTTTAACTGACAGAGCGCTGCAGCAAAGATTGCCGCGGAGTGCCGGTCCACGCCAAGCAGGGGCGAAAGCAGGGCATAGACCATTCCCAGAGAGCGGATGATGCATATGGAAAGCACATAGGACAAGAGCGCACCGAGCGCACCGATCAGCGCGCCCATGGCCGCGTTCCTTTTCGGGTCTGTATGTCCGTCATTTTTTATATGAATACCGCATATTCTCATTTTGAAAGCTCCGTAAGGTTTGACCTGTTTTATCCGTGGATCCCTCGGGTTTTATGGCATGGTTCCCTGTTTGACCGGGTTGCTCCGAGGCGAAATTTTTAATCTTTGCAGTAGCCTGTGCCATCTTTTCGGTTTATACTTCTGGCTATTCGACAAAAGTTCCACTTTTCCCTTGCGGGGTTGTGGCGATTCCCGTTTGACGGGCGCAATAAGGAATTTACATGTAGTTTTACAAATGACAGAAAGGGAAAAACCGCAGAAAAATCTTGCCGACAAGACCTTCTGACAGACTACTGTGAGAAAAACAAGAACGTCAGTATTGTACAATACTAATGTTCTTATATGAAAGACTTCTTTAATACAAAATTGTACACTTTCGAAGCGTTTCCTTAAAAGGTATGAAGTATTATTAAAAGCACAACGCATAAATCTACGTACGTATTACAATAATCTATCCGAACTTTTCAGGGGGTGTATTAACCCTTCAAGTGTATCTTTTTCAGATAGAGGACCGTGCTAGAGCTACATGAAATGAATCATATGCTGTTCTGTGATAATAAGGAGTGCTGCCCCAAAGCGCACCGGTATCGTTTCTTCAAAATCAAATGAAGTTTATACATCTTCCCGGAATTATGATATCCTGATCCAAACCAACCAGAGCGTTAATGACGCTAATTATCCTGCATCTAAGTCAATAATTTTTTAATGCGTCAACAAAAGCTGAGATAACTCGGTTAGTTTTTAGTATTCCAGAAAGCTAACGTCGACTATGCAATAGTACAAACACAACATATTTATTCGCATATTATGTTATCTCATCGGGATCATTGTTTCGAGACAGGTTTTATGGAACGCATCTACCAAACTCTGCGGCGCTTATGTTATGAATGTTCACGGGCAGCGGCTCTTTCTGCGGCAGCCACCTGTTTCAATCCGTATTCTTTGAAATGTCCATTGCATTCGTAATAGCAGCGGCTATTGTCCTTAAATTTTCATAATCATAGAGAACGATCGTTTGTGTGGAAACAGTAATAAATAATAAACCAAAGCGAACCTGAACCGCCTCAATGTTTTCTAGAGGTATTGAGAATTTGTAAGGCTGTACAGTCTTATTCCGATCTTTAAAAGGGAAGAGAACTCCCTCCAGATTGCTTTCGGTGAGAGCGCAACGCATCACTTTTAAATGTTTAAAACGCACAATTATATTGATTATGAGCATAAAAATCGCTAACACAACAACAACGTTACACATAATGACACTCAAAACCTGTGCGTTGCCAGATGAGAATTTCTCATAAATCCATACTGTGTTTAGCAATAATCCAGCAATAATTCCTCGAATTATCGCAAATAGAATGATTCGTTTCTTTACTCCGTCACCGGGGATCCATTCATATAGAACTCTCGATTCCGTATCCAAGATAATGCCCCTCCATCGAATTATAATAATATTTTATCGTTTGATGAGCAGCACAGTCAAGTCGTTGACGTTCGTGCCTGTTGCGCCTGTGAAGATAAGGCTGTCCGTTGCCTTTAAGGCATGGTATGCATCGTTATTTTTAAGCATGCCAGGGATCGAGATGCCTTGCGCTTGAAGCTTTAATGCGGTTGTGCCATCAACATAACCTCCTGCCGCATCGGTCGGCCCGTCTGTACCGTCGCTGCCGAAGGAAAACACCGCCGTGTTCTGCATACCCGCAATGCCCTGCGCCGCAGACAGCGCGATCTCCTGGTTGCGACCACCGAGACCGCTTCCCGTCAGGCGTACTACCGTTTCACCGCCGGCAAGGAACGCAAGTGATTCTTTGCTATCCTGATAATACGCAGCAATCGAGGCAAGAAAACTCCCCGCTTCGCGTGCTTCGCAGCAGAGACTCACCGTTAGCGGAATGGGGCGGTATCCGAGCTTTATGCTCTCCTCCGCTGCGGTCTCACAGAGTTGGCGTACACTGCCCGTAATCATGGTGTACACATTATCAAGGAATTTAGGTGTTTCAATATTGAGTAGATTAAGCGTATCCGGATCGAACTTGAGATTGTACTTTTCCACTACGGCAAGCGCATGCTCGCAGGTGGAACTATCGGGATAGGCGGGGCCTGATGCGATCATTGCGAGAGGGTCGCCGATGATATCTGAGAGAACGACGGAGAACACGCGAGCGGGTGCGCACAGCTGAGCAAACCTACCACCCTTGACTGCAGAAAGCCGTTTTCTTACCGTGTTCATCTCCACGATATCCGCACCCGAGGCAAGAAGCTGCCTGGTCAGCTCCCGCAGTGCATCACCGCTGATGAGTGGCTTTTCAAATAGCGAGGAACCACCGCCCGAAAGAAGAAATAATACAAGATCGTGCTCGCCGAGTGGCCTAACAAGATCGATTGCCGCTTGCGTTGCCTTGAACGAATTCTCATCGGGGATAGGATGTCCCGCTTCAAAGATACGGACGTTCTGCAAATCACCCTTGGCATGGTCGTATTTGGTGATCACCACACCATCGTTGATGCGATTACCCAATGCGCTGACCGCGGCAGCTGCCATTTGCCAAGCAGCCTTGCCCACCGATACGAGCACGAGCTTTCCCTCATGTGCAGGCAGCTTGGCAATCGCTTTTTTGACTGCCGTATCCGGAAGAGCTGCTTTGATCGCCGCCGCCATGATGTGATTGGCATCCTGCCTTAACATATCCATGCTCTTTCCCCTTTCTATTAAGCAAAATATGCCGGGGGGATATTATTGCATTAAATCCCTTACTTCTCGAAAAAAATAAATAGCAATATAGTATAACGAAGAATGGCGAATTGAGCGCGGATCATAACCTGTCGTCTCTGCTATCCGCTTGAGTTTATATTGTAATGTGTTTTTATGAATAAAAAGATGATCTGCTGTTTTCTGAATCGACCCCTCATTGTCATAGAGAACCTCGAGCATTGCCAAAATTTCTGAAATCTCCTGATCCGAGTAGCCTCTTAGTACACGCCTTATATAATCCATCTTTGTAAGCTTGTCAACTTCGTCAGAGAAAACCTCCATGTTTAAATCACTATATTTTCTGATTGTCCATTTCCGTGTTCTCATACAGGCGGCGAGCGCACGATTCGCGCGGACACAGTTCAGATGCATGTCTCCCACTGATCTTACCATGTCGTCAATGCCTACAGCCAGTCGCAATTCCGGATGCATTGTCTCCACTTGCTGCTGCAAGCTCCGCGCGAATTTGAGAAGCGCCTCATCTGTTTCATGTGTAACCAGACAAATCAGCGTTGTTGCCGTTTTCAAAAACAAATTATTCCTATCTTCCAGAGAAATATATTGTTTTATTCTGCTTTCTGCGGTTTCCAGTAGGCGTATTGTTCTCTCGTCCCTGTTACCATCCACCATGTATGCGCAGCAGGCCAATACACGACGGGGAATCTGTATGTCAATATTCAGCAGTTGACCTCGTTCTATAAAAGCATCCGTGATATTTTTCTTTTCGCCGTAAAGCCATTCATCGAGATAGCGGTTTCGGATGCTTTCACCGAACAACTGTTGTTCCATATAATATGCTTCGGACAATAACAGACTTGTCATTCTTTGGATAATACGAGCCGTACTCTCGATTTCTGCCGATTCACCGGTAATACCCAACACGCCAAGAACCTTGCCGTCAAGTACAATGGGATAATTTAGTCCACGAACAGCGCCGCTGTATTCTTCATCCGTATTAATTCTTAATTCCGCAAGATTTTGTGTAATGATTTCGTAAGCACCCTCATGGAATGTACCGATACGCATAGGATCGGATGACGCGATGATCAAACCCGTTTTATCCATTAAGTTTATCTTCTGTGAAATGACGGTGTTCACTTCCCTGACAATCTTTTCCGCCAGTTGTTTGGATAATTCCATTATACAATTTCATCCTTCTTCTGCAAGATGGAGACGCGGTGAGCCGAAGTGCTCCAGCATCACCGCATCTGATTAGGAGGTTATCACATTATAAGAAAATCCATTAACCCCAAGAGATCTCTATGCCGACCGCATCGCCAGGGAAGGTGAACGGATAAGCTTCTCCCAGAGCGATGACCCAATCCATCCAGCCTTCGGTATCGCCGAGCATTTCTTCGAATTGCGGATAGATTTCCAAAGCCTTGGTCTTAAAGGCTTCACGATCGGCTACATTGAACGCAAGACCTGCATCAACCCACTTCTGTGCCTCATCAGGCATATACTTGAAAGCATACTGGCGCTGCGCGGCTTCCGATTCGACCACTGCCTGCTCTATAATATTGCGGGCTTCTTGCGGCAGAGAATTCCACCAATCGAGGTTTACCATGATCGGAACGAGCTGGTAGATTTCGTTAACCTCGGTTGCCCAATCAACAACATCGCCATAGCCGGCACCGATAACAGACAGCGTTGTTTGCTCACCATCAATCGCGCCCTGCTGCAGTGCCTGGAAGCACTCCGCGAAGGACATCGGCGTGGCAATCGCTCCATAGTACGAATAAGCTTCCGCAAGGAATCTACTTTCCATGATGCGTATCTTCTTACCTTTTAAATCATCGGGGGTAATCACAGGATCGCCAAGGCCAACAATGTTGCGGGTACCGCAGCTGTACCAGCCGAGGATATGCATATTCTGCTCAGCCGCAAGTTCGTCAAGACGGTCACCAAGAGCGCCGTCAACCGCCGCATAAGCATGCCCCCAATCATTGAACAGATACGGAATCATGAAGAGTTCCGCAAGGGGGATGAAGCTACCGAGTGGCCCGGTTGTAACGACAGCGCCTTCTATCGAGCTGATCTGGACACCTTCAATCAACTCGCGTTCCGCGCCGATGGTACCGAAATGTTCGATCACGCGTATTTTGCCGTCGGACAGAGCCGCCGCGCGCTCTTTGATGTAGGTAACAGGGAGATTACACATGAATTGCGGGGCAGCCCAGCAGGTAGCCAGATTCATTTCAATGGGCTCGCTGATCTTATCTTCATCATCAACGATTGCAACGCTGACTCCTATTGCTGTGACCTCGGGTGTGGAAGCTTTACTGCAACCTACTGTAGAAATCAACAGCAATGCCACAAACAGGATTGTGAGGATCTTTTTCAACATCTTTCTTTCTCCTTTTTTGTATTTATGAAGAAGGGCTCTGTTTTTGCATCCATTCGAATGCAAATTACAATGACTTATTCCATGACAATGCTCGGTAACCAGGTGGAAAGTTCGGGGATCAGTATGACGAGCAAGAGGATGATCATCAGGGGAATGTACATCGGCAACACTTCCTTGACGAACTTATCCATGGAAACCCTTGCAATACCGCACGCCATAAACATCGATGTGCCCAGTGGCGGCGTGATCGTACCATAGGTAAGGTTGATGACCATGATCGCGCCAAAGTGGATCGGGTCGTATCCATAGGCTAACGCGATAGGGTAGAAGATCGGGGTGAAGAGGACAACGTTCGTAATCGTATCCATGAAGCATCCTGCTATCAGCATGATGACGTTCATGAGCAACATAACAACAAAACCGTTGCTGGTCAAACCGAGGACAGCATTGGCAAGCAGATTGGCCGCGCCTTCACGCGCCAACATCCAACCGAATGCGCCCGCACCCGCAAACACGATACCGAAATTTCCGAGTGTTGCACAGGTCTCTTTAAGTGAGGTCCACAGATCTTTGATTTTCATGCTGCGGTAAACAAAGAGAGCGAGAATGACGGCAGCAAGCACCGCAAAAGCGCCCGCTTCGGTCGCGGTAAAAATACCGGATAGAATGCCGCCAAGAATAATGACGGGGATAATCATGGCAAGACCGCCGCGCTTGACACCCCACACCATTTTTTTCATCGAAAACGGCTCGGATTTTCCAGCGTATTCAGGACCGCGGCGGGCCTTCCATGCCACGTAAACCATCAAGAAAACGACCATCAGAATGCCGGGGATAACACCTGCCATGAACAGACGACCGATCGAGAGTTCCGCTGCAACGCCAAGAACGACGAAAGTAATGCTGGGCGGAATGATCGGACCGACCGTTGCTGCCGCCGCTGTCAAAGCAGCAGAGTAGGCGGGGCTGTACCCCTCATCCGTCATCGCGGGGATCAGAATACTACCGACAGCAGCTGTACTGGACGTTGCAACGCCCTGCACGCAGGCTAGGATCATATTCGTTACGTTATTGACCTGCGCAAGTGCGCCCTTCATGTGACCGACAAATCCCTTGGCCATATCCACGATGCGGTTAGTCAGGCCGCTTCGACCAAGCAGGTTACCAAGCAGGAGAAACGCTGGAAGCGCCAGAATCGTAAACGAGTTTGCGCCCGCAATGATTTGCTTGCAAACGACCATTACGGGCTGCGACGAAAATCCGATGACATAGGCAAGGGTCGCTATCAATAGTGAAAAGCCGATCGGCATGCCGACAAACAGCAGTACCAACAGCGCAATAACACAGAATAAAAGTCCCATAGAATTACCCCCCTACTCAAAAGTCCTTGATATAGAGATCAAGCGGCATCTTGCTCAACGGTTCGGAGCCGTTTGAACCGATCATGACCGGATACTCAAGGCGCATACCACCGACGCCGGGTACTGTCATCTGCAAGATCAACTCAATTGCCATATCCTCCTGCAGCTCAAACGGATTACCTGGGCCGATGGCCGGCGGAATACGGGCATCCATACCAAGACCGTGGGAGAACGACGGTACAATCAACTTTTCGACACCCATCTCAGTTGCCTTTTGATAGATCATTTTGAACAACTGATCGCAGATCGCGCCAGGCTTGATGACAGCCATGATATACTCGGCGAGACGCTGCCAATCGTCGGCAAGCTTGCGTTGTGCCGGCGTTGGCTTGCCGATTATCGCATTGAGCGCAAGATCGGAAATATAGAGATCGTACATCGAATGGATATCGATCGTAACGATTTCACCGTACTGTATACGTTTATGTCCGGGGATCGAGGTGAAGCAGAATGGTCTGCATTGGTTTTCACCTGCACCGATTTCAGTTCCGGTAACACACCAGTTGAACATGTGCCCCGCTTTACGCATGCCGAGCTCCGCCCAACCGGCAAGCTCTGTTTCCGTCATGCCGATGCACATATTTTCATATGCATATTGCATACCGAGATCGACGGATTCTGCGGCGCGCTTGAGCAACTCGACTTCTTCGGGCGTTTTGATAAGCTGCTGTGTGTTGACCTCATCGAGGATGTTCTCAATACGCATAGCGGGGAACGCATTTACAACTGCCAGATACTCAGATGCGGTCAGCGAGCCGGGATCGATCGAAGTGCCGATCTCGAAACCGATCGCACCCTTTTCCAACTTGTTTTCGCGGATAACTTCGGTGACTCTGTCAAAAGGCTTTACCGCCCAGCCGCTAACCGGAGTATAATACGATTGCGCCTGCACACGCGCCACATCGACAATAAACGTGATGATTTGCGCCTGTCCGTTCGCAGGAATAAATAACGCGCTACTCCAAGGCGTAAACGCGCCGGTATAGTACCCGATCGCAAAACGACGAGTAAGGAAGCATGCGTCGAGACCTTTCTCAACAAGTTTCTTTTGGAGTACTGTAACTCTGGCTTCAAAATTCATGCCTATTCTCCCTTCTGCGCGTTCTTGAAGTCCCCAAATATACCTGCCGCGCCTTCTTTCAATTTATCTCCTGTCCGGAAAGAAACAACGAGATTCTTGATTTCCCGAATGATATAAATGATAAGCATCAAGGAAACACAACTCATTCCGAATGGGAGCGCCATGTACATAAGAGCGATAGGAGCGCCGATCGTGGGCATCAGCTGCCTGCGCATTGCGTACATATACTCGATACCATGGACGACCAACAGGATCGATGCGACAAGCATCAGAACGGATAATACAATACTCCAAATCCTGTGCGCTTTGCCTTTTAGCCACTTGTCCTTGAAGTAATCAAGAGCAAACTGCGTACCTTCGGAAATCATGATAGCAGGTGTGAACATCGAGAACCAAATGTTGCATGTACGAGCCAATTCCTCTGTCCAGAAAAAACCAATCTTTAGAACCGTGCGATCCAACACTGCCAGAATGACGAAAAACAGAATTGCCGCAAGGAAGAATCCCGAAATATTACAAAAGATTTTCCGCAGCTTTTCTTCAATGCGCTCAATCATAGCTATGCTTTCCCTCCTTTAAATATATTTAACAATCGATTGTGATTAAATCGAGCGGGTACTTGGTAAAGACCTCCGCGCCACCTTTCTTGACACAGACCACATATTCGAGTGCAAACACACCGCCATCAGGACTGACCAAATCGTAAATGTGCGCACACGGAACAACCATAACATTTTCTTCAAGGGCATAGTCATCGGTATGGTAGAACGTCGGCGGCAAATGGCCTGTGCCGATACCATGTCCGAGTGGCACAGAACCGTAATCAGGATAACCACCCGACTTGAGTGTGGAAAGGTACCATTTTTCTATCTCGGTGGTTGATGCACCTGGAACCATCATCTTATTCAACTGCCCAATGACAGGAACCATGAACTCCACCATCTTCATGAATGATTTCGATTGTTTACCAAACGCAAGTGTGCGGAAACTATCCGTGCGGTATTCATGCCAAACGGGGTGAAGATCATAGTAGATACGATCGCCAGGTACGAGGATCTTGTCGGTCGGGATATGGTCACCACCGCCACGCGCGCTGGTAAAGAGACACTGGTTGGGGGTATAATAATAAGCGGCTCCCAAACGGCGCATTTCTTTTTCGGCATAGCCCATGAGTTCAGCTTCCGTTACGCCCACCCGGGCATTTTCGATAATTTGCCGCGTGCCGGCATCTGCGATAGCACATGCACGGCGAATTAACTCAAGTTCCTCTTCGTCCTTGAGCATCATGACATGATTGATCATGTCCTCGCCATCAATAATCGTTGCCTCAGGAAGATTACGCTTGAGGTGGTCAAGGAATATATACGAGATAGAGGGCATTTCAACGGCAATGGTTTTATTTGCATATCCACGTTCATTAAGAATGTCGATAGCGGTTTCACAGAACCCATGCGGCGTAATTCCGGCATAAGCAGGCGCCCAAACACGGAGGTCTTTAATATAACCTTCTGTCTGAAGACGTCCGTGCTCACCAAGTGCCACGAGCAGTGTAGGCTCCTGATCCGCCCAGAGGAAAATACAGTTACCGAGGTTGAAATCATTGTGATATGTGCCGGCAACATAGGAATACTTCTGCTGGTGCGTAAGGATCATTACATCGATACCCTCTTCACGCATCCTGTCTCTAACTTTTTGTGCATTCTTTTTAAAAAAAGAGTAGTTCACTTGATGTACCTCCTTACATTCGGTGTTTGTGCTGCTGAAATTACGTTCAAATAATGCGCTTTTATGCACCAAATGCGACTAAGGGATACAAGCTAACAAGGGTTAAAAAGGTGGCCAATCCCTACTTTTGTATCATTGGGTAATTTAGGAAAGCGGATCACAGACACAAATATTTCAACAGACTATTAACACCCGGTAATCCTGACGTCCTGTGAATTGATCATGCTTCAGCGCACAGATGATGAATCCTGTTATTTTGTTGACAGGATTTATAAAGCTCTTGAGTTCACCTCCTTAGGGATGGCATTGTCCGGGTTCTATTTTACAATCGGTTTTTAAACATACGTTTTTTTATTCCTGTTTTTTGATTCATTTGACATCGGTTATGTTCATGCTGCCGTTCACTTATCTCCGTCTATAGTCTTATAGTCTATAACAAATATACTCTGTAATGCCCGGCTAACGAACAATTTTCGATATATTTTCGCTACAAATAAACAAAAGATTATTTTCACGCAACTTTATTATTCTTCCCCACATATGTTTTTTTACTGTTTTCCGGTTTTCTATTTTTACCATTATATCTTAACTGACTTTTGAACCGGAAAAAGCGGGGGGGGAGGTCAAAGAGAATTTCAGAGAAAAGAGAGTTTACTAAATTTAATTTTTACAACTCCTTTACTTTATGATATGATAACAGCAAAAAAAGAAGCGCGCAACTGTTACGCGGAACAAATAAATCTTGCAAATAATAGTATGTACAACATTCTGCTGCCCGAATTAAAACCAACAGGCGTCTTGCGGGCTGTCCAAAGGCCCCTCCGAAGTCGGCAGCCTATAAATAGCGAAGGAAAACCTCTGCAAACAAAAAATATAGCGAAAGAAGCGGGTACACTTACCTCTTTCATGATAATCGACGTCCAGATTATAGAAAAGCGCGCAGGCAAGATAGAAAACGTACTTGTCGACACTGACGGGCGCGTGTTCTGTCAGTCCGCGGAAAAAATGCCGGAGCACGGACGGGCGGGGGCGTTGTATCCCGATCAAATGTGGGGACAGAATGCTTTGACAGGCAGGGCGGATTTCGATATGATGTTGCAAACCGGGCGGGACCGCCGCTAAGGATGGGCAACGCGGGGCGAAATAAAAAGAAAGGCCGGAAAAAGGGGGCATGACAGCATATGAAAAATTACACGAATATTTATTATCAGCCGGGGGAGGAGCCCGTATTCTCCTATCGAAGCAAACTCCTGGTATATGAGGAAACCTTCGCGGAGAACATGATCGTTTCCTCGGGCTATAATACGGCGGGATTTCCGCTGAATGTTCTTTCAAACTATCCGACCGGGATCGACCGTGACCGATTACGCGAACCCTCTTCCTTCAATCTGGAGATCAACGGGAGAAATGTGGACAACGCCTGGAACTTTGCGGATTTCAGGGATGAAGAAACGGAAAACGGACACAGGGGTATCATCACCCTGAAAAACACCGCCTTCAAGATCACCGCGAAGGTGTACACGATACTCGACGGGACGCAGATGCTTTCCAGATATATTGCGTTTACAAACCATTCCGACAAGCCTCTTTCCATAAGCCGACTTTCCCTGATCGCGGGCGCCTGTGAAAGCATGGAGAAGGCAAAGATAGCCAAGACCGGGGACCCCGGGGGGCTGTATGACTGGGGTTATTTTGACGGGGACCGGTGGGGAAGGGAGGGCGAATTCAACTGGCACAGGGTCAGCCCCGATTCCCATTCCTTTGAGGCCAAATACGGGAGGGACAGATTCCGCCACCCCGCCATGTTTATCCGCAACAATATCACGGGAACGATGTTCTTCGCGCAGGCCGCCTGGACGGGGGGATGCCGATTCTCGCTGGATCTCAATGCCTCCGCCGGGGGCGACTCAACCCTTCTTTCGATTCGCATAGAGCTTTCCGGTTACAAGCCCCTTTATGTTCTGATGCCCGGCGAGACGCTCACAACCCCCGAGGCGCTTTTCGGCATGATAACAGGGGGGCTTGACGAAGCGGTAAACGAAATGCACGCCCACGTCAGAAAATCCCTGCTCAACAGGCCGGAAGCGAGGGGAGATGCTCTGCTCGTCGGCTGCGGCATGGGCCCGGAACACGATATGAGCGTCGAAACATCAAAGGCGTTTATGCGGCAGATGCAGGAGATGGGGGGCGAGGTCTTCATTATCGACGCCGGATGGCAGTGCCCTCCCGGAGCGGAACCGCGATGGTATGACGATAACGGCGGGAACATTCCCGACCCCGACAGATATCCCGCGGGAATCGGCGAGCTCAGGGAGTATGCCGCGTCGCTCGGCATGAAGTTCGGTATGTGGATGGAGCCCGAGCGGGTCGGAAAGAATACAAGGGTCTTCCGGGAGCATCCGGAATGGTTCCCGACACGATATCGGGGAGGAAAGAATGCGGGTTTTATCGACCTTACGATACCCGAAGCCGCAAAGTGGGTCGAGGAGGAAATCGCGAGGGTAATCAGGGAGTATCGGCTGGATCTCTTCCGGCTTGATCACAACGGCGCCCCGGACTACTTCTGCGTGGGGGATGTAAAGGGCACGGGCATCGGGGAATGCAAGAACATTCGCCTGATCAATGCGGTTTACAGGATGTACGGAAATCTCAAGAAGAGATTCCCGGAGGTTATTTTTGAAAACTGCGCGTCCGGCGGCGGACGCACTGACCTGGGTATGATCAAGGCATTCAACCACACCTGGGTTTCCGACTGGCAGAGGCTCCCCCGTTCGGTTACCATTACAAGCGGCATGACGATGGTCATCCCCCCCGAGAGGGTCGACCGCCTCTTCGCCGGCATGGGGAGCCATGAAATCGGTTCTCTCGCCCTCAATATGCGCAACGCCATGCTGGGACATATGACTCTCAATGTCATCAGCCCGGCGACTGCGGAAATCAATTCCGAGGCCATGGATTTCGTGAAACGCAGCGTGTCGGTATATAAGGAGTTTATAAGAAAATTCCTTCCGGACTGCAGAATCTACCACCATACCCCTGAGGCATACAGAGCGCTGGAGGAGGGATACGCGGCAACGGAGATCGTTTCCGAGGACAGGAGCAGGGCGGCGATCCATGCGGCGACTCTTACGGCGCCCAACAGGCAGGTTTACAATGTGTTTCCGAGAGGCCTTGACCGCTCAAAGACCTATAAGGTGACCCTCGACAACAGCGGGGAAATGTTCACCGTCAGCGGGCATGTCCTTATGAATGACGGGCTGCGCCTGCGTATTCCAGCCGCCCTTATGAGCGAGCTCATCCTCATCGAAGAGGTATAAATCACCGGCAGGGCAAGGCAAAAAGATCCGGCGGAGGTCCCGCCGGATTCTTTTTGCGTATCCGCGCAAACAACGGCCGGCGCACGCCGGAACACCGCCGAGGAGGAGGAAAGAAATCTCCTGACCGTGAAAACGAATGCGCAACCGTTACGTAGGGAGGACCGGACTCCGGCCTGCCTTCTTTAAAACCTTTTGAAGAAATCGCCCCTGACCAGACGGGCGCCGGCATCCTCTATGACGGCGAGGGCCGCCGCGCGGTTGAAGCGGGTGATGCCGATCCGTTCCTGGGGTATCGCCTGTACGTGCCTGCACCAGTTTTCCAGCTCGACCAGCGTGGTCGCCGTTCCGTTGCCGGAGCCGCCGGCGGCGGCAACAAGGTTGACCGGCTTGCCCCGCGTCCAGCTTCCCCCTCCGCGGAAGGCCTCGCAGCGGCGGCAACGGTCGCAGAAGTACTTCATTCTCTCGGAGGGCTGCCCGAAATACACGGGCGTGACAAGGAACAGACCCCCGCAATCCCGGATCTTCTCCTGAATGCTCGCCAGAGCGTCATCGATAACGCACTTTCCCGCGGAGCGGCAGGTTCCCCAGCCGTTGCCACAGATCCTGCAGGGCCGGAGATTCATTTCACTGATATCGAGAATTTCCGCCCTGCCGCCGGCGGCTTGTATGCCGTTACAGGCCGCCCTGCCACAGGCGGCGGTCAGCCCGTCCTTATTCGGGCTTGCCATAATGATCAGATACATGGTCTGCCTCCCTCTCTGCTTGTGATAGGTAGACTGTCGTGACCGTCCGCGGCGAACACATCAGCCCAATATCATTTTCAGCATACTTTTCGCGTCTTCCGGGGCTTTTACCTTGTCGTTCGCGAAAACGATGGTCCCGTTTTCATCGATGACGTAAGTCGTCCTCACAATGCCCATCGCCGTTATTCCGAAAAGCTTTTTTTCTTTCCAGACATCGTAGGCTTGCAGCGTTGCGCCCTCCGTATCGGCAAGAAGGGTGATCGTCAGGCCGTGCCTTTCCTCGAATTTCTTATGAGAAGAGACGCTGTCCTTGTTCACGCCGATAATGGAGATCCCGTTTTTTTCAAATTGTTCCTTGGCGGCGGAGTATGCCACCGCCTGCATGGTACATCCCGGCGTATTGTCCTTGGGGTAAAAATAGAGCAATAGTTTCTTTCCGGTGTAATTCTTGAGGCTATGGATCTCACCGTTTTGATCCGGAAGCAAAAAATCCGGCGCTTTGGTTCCTGTTTTCAGCATATGAAGACATCCTTTCCGCAAAGCTTTTGTGCTTTATTGCAATCAGTATAAAGCATTCTTCTGATATCCTCAAGCGTTCTTTTCCGGGGGTTATTTGCGGTGCCTCCGGCGCTTTACATCCTCGCGGATCTCGTCAAGGCAGGCGCCGTCCACTCTTCCTGATTCGCGGAATTTCGCCACGGCGCTGGTCACCGCCTTAAAGCTCAGCGCCGTTCCTCTGCTGTCAGCCAGATAGTCGACCGCCCTGTCGGGCGCGATCCCGAAGCTGCCGGCGGTTTGCACCGCGTCGATATTGGCGCCGAGGAAGAGGAACTCCCAAGAGTGTTCTTCTTTTTGCAGCGCGATTAGGGCTTTGACTTTCTCGGCGGTATATTCGCGGCTGGAGTTTTCCTCACCGTCCGTGATGATGACGAACATTATCTTTTCGGCGCGGTAATCCTCAGCGGTGTTTTTCTGCGCGCTGCCGATTTTATGGATCGTCCTGCCGATGGCGTCAAGCAGAGCCGTTGAGCCGCCCACCTGATAGTCCTTTTCGGTGATCGGAGTGACCGCCCGCAGATCGATACGGTCGTGCAGCAGTTCATAGCTGTTGTCGAACAATACGGTGGTGACGCAGCACTCGCCGGCTATCGCCTTCTGCTTAACAAGCAGGGAATTGTAGCCGCCGATCGTGTCGGCCTCCAGGCCGCTCATGGAGCCGCTCTTGTCCAGAATAAATACCAGTTCCGTAAGTCCCTTTTTCATTTTACAGCCTCCTGAGATGATTTCTGACCTCAGGATACAACTGCAATTGGAAGGAAGGGTCGCTTTTCAAGCGACATTTTCAATCGGGGGGACGTCTTTATCCTCCCAGAAGCGGCTGGTCATATTGGAACAGCACTTCATTGATGGCGAATATGTCGTATTGCCCTTTTGCGATGAAGTATTCCACAATGACATCGAATTTGACGGCGGGGGACAGCGCGTAGCCTGCCCGTTCCAAAAGGCTGCCGGTTTCTTTCAGGGACAACCGCAACGCTATGGCAAGCGCGATCGCTGTGCGCTTGCCGGGCATATATCCTTTCCCCGTCCGAATCTTGGAAAATAATTTACGGTCGAGGTTGGCGCGTTTGTATACCTCCACATCCGTCATGCCCTTCGTGTCAATCAGACGCAGTAGCATCCGTGAGAAGGGCTCATCGAGATTGTCTACAAGTGCGTCAAGGGAAGCGACACCGACAGGCGCATGCGCTTGCCGGGAAAGCGGCGCGTCGAATAACGCGGAACGCTCTTCCGCTTTGAAGAGGGCTTGCCTTTTCACATCGATTGGCTTCCGAGGTTTGATCACAGGCGCCTCATAGTGCGTGCCGATATAGCTTTCGACCTCGCCAAGCAAATCACGGCCCGCGGCAAACGCCGATTTATCGAGCAGGGCAAGGGTGATATGCATATCGCTGTCCGCCAGAAAATCTCGGATCGCGGAAGAAGCCACACGAAAGGCTTCATCCTTGGGGTAACCGTAGATCCCGCTTGAGATCAGCGGGAAAACGATGCTATTACAGTTATTTTCGGCGGCAAGCCGCAGCGATGCCGTGTAGGCCGCTCGCAGGAGCTTTTCACTCTCCTGGGGGCTTTGACGGCTGTAGACCGGGCCCGCCGTGTGAATGATAAATTTCGCGGGCAGCCCGAAGCCCGGCGTGATGACCGCCTCACCCGTTTCGATGGGAGAAAGTTTATCGCAGGCGGCCTGCAACTGCGCCGGACCCGCCGCTTTGAAGATCGCCCCGCAAACCCCGCCGCCCATTCGCAGGCCGGTATTGGCGGCGTTGACGACCGCGTCGACTTTCAATTCGGTAATTTTTTGACGGATGATGGTAAACGGCATGATCGATCCCTCCATTTGATGGATTTTCAGGGCGTATTGCAACGCCTGCCGACACTATTGTAGGAGACCTCAGCGCGGCACTTAAAGCGATACCCGGCGAGGATTTGCCTCATCCCGGGGTTTATATGAAAAGATACACATGAAAAGCGGAAATGCATTGTTTCGTAGGATAATGTCAAAAGAATGCTCGTAACTCTTCCCGCAAAAGCGTTTGCACTGCACCGTATTCCCTGTCTGTCAGTATAAATCATTGCTCCGATATCCTCAAGTACCGTTCCGAATGGATATTAAGGAATGAAGCTGACACCTGCCAATCGGCGGCATGAAAGGCAATGCCTTGTTTCTTCATTTTCCCATGGTACGCCCATGGGAAGAGCGTTTTATGGTATACTTGCAGGAGAATACCGAAGAAAGGGCATCGCACAGAACATCCGCGCATTCTACAGTGATCGGGAGGAACGAATGGATAACAGGATCATCATAACCTACGGCGAGGATTTACGGAAAATGACGGGGGAGGTCCTCAGGGAGGCGGGGCTCGGCAAACGTATACCGAAGGGGGCAACGATCGGCATAAAGCCCAATCTGGCGGTGGCGAAGCCCTCGGCTTCGGGAGCGACCACTTCCCCGGTAATCGTTTCGGCGTTGATCGAATATCTGCGTGAGCACGGGCATGACGATATCGTAATTCTGGAAAGCTCATGGATCGGGGACAGTACGAAAAGAGCTTTTAAGGTTTGCGGGTATGAAGAGATATCCCAAAGATACAATGTACCGCTTTTTGATATCAAGCAGGACACCTATACCGTAAAAAAATACAAAGGCATGGATATCGAGATAAGCGATAAAGCGCTGTCGCTGGATTTTCTGATCAACACGCCGGTATTGAAGGGCCACTGCCAGACATTGGTGACGGGAGCGCTGAAGAACATGAAGGGCTGTATTTCCGAAAGGGAAAAACGCAGATTTCACGCCCGGGGGCTGCATACGCCCATCGCTTATCTGAATAGGCTTGTAAAGCAGGACTTTATCCTGGTTGACGGGATATGCGGCGACCTCGATTTTGAGGAGGGAGGGAATCCGGTGCAGATGAACCGCATTTTCTGCGGAACGGACGCGGTGCTGATCGACGCATATATGACGGAGAGCATGGGCTATAAGCCGTATGAAGTGGAGTATATCCAAATCGCGAATAATATCGGGGTAGGGAGCGCGGATATCGACAAAGCAGAGATCACGGTCCTCAGCAGGGATGAGAGCATCGCAAAGCCGTCGTCCTCACGAAAGGTGCAAAGACTGGCGCGATACACCCACGTGAAGGACGCGTGCTCCGCGTGTTATGCCAATGTCATACGGGCTCTAGCCAGGCTTGATGAAGAGGGATTATTATACCGGTTTAAAGACGACCCCATTCTGATCGGGCAGGGGTATAAGCATATAAGGGGCGATGGAATCGGCGTGGGAAAGTGCGCCTCCGGCATAAGTAGGAGTATAGGCGGCTGCCCGCCATCCACATCGGCCATCCTGGATTTTTTCAGGCGGATATAAATCCATTTGTGAATTTGCGTTTTATAATATACAAAATCGTATAGTTATCGGCCGAAAGAATTGCAAATGCAGCAGAAATGAGTTATAATGATAAAAAAAGAAAAATGTCTGACTTCTGACATTTTTTTTGTCGGTTACAGTAACCGTTTGAAAACGATGTAAGGATCTGGGGGGAAGAGATTGCATAGGAAATGGATATTTTCGATTTTATTGCTGATACTCAGCGTGTTTGTTCTGGCAACTCAAATGTATCAGCCGGCGTTGGCTATGGAACCGGAGAACAACGCGCAAACGCAGAATGATATAGAGAGCGCGGGAGCGCAAGAGGAAAATGCCGGTGATGGCGCAGCCGGTGAAGAAAACACAGATACCGATCCCGCGGAAGAAGGATCTGCGGCGGACGATATAACGGAAGACCCTGCCGCGGGGTTGCTCGGATCGCCCCTAATGGGATCCAGAGGCTTTGACCCCTATGTGATCACGAACAACGCCGACCCCGGCGAACGGTATGTGTTGGCGGATTTTTCGGAATTGGACGCGAAAATCAGGGAGCTGGCAGCGCTGGGCAATGCCTATACAATAACTCTTAATCAGGAGTTGGCTGTGACGGGAGACAGCAGCTTGGTTTTTCCAGGCCCAAGCGGATGGACGGTCGAGGGGAACGGCAACACGGTGAAAAAGGAGGAGACGGCGCCGGTCAATTTAAATCGCGTCATTACGATCGGTGAAAGCGGCTATCCCTCCAGTGTAACGCTGAAAAATGTTGTGATTGAAGGAGAAAATCGGTACAGGACCTGCAGAATTATAGACGGTAGCACATTGACCATGGATTCCGGAGCTATCATTCAAAACGGATATTCTGCCAGCGGGGCTACAACGGGCGGGATCCATATGAACAAGAACACAGCACTCTATATGAGACCGGGCTCCAGAATTTCGGGCAATGTCTCTGAAACCACCAGCTATTACGGCGGGGCTATAAGGATGCTGAGCAACTGCGTGGTAGATATTGACGGGGCAGTTATTTCCGGAAATCGTGTAAGCAATGCCGGCGGCGCGATCCACGCGCCCCATGAAGCTCAATCGATCAACATACAAAATACAACTTTTTCCGCAAACGTCTCAGGAGAGTTTGGCGGCGCCATTCACTCGGCGGTTTTGACCACCATTGAGAACAGCAGATTTGAAAATAATATTGCCGAAACAGGGTTGGGCGGCGCGATACTCATGGCGTCTGCACAAGTATCGGATAATGAGAGGCTGTTTGTTAAAAACAGCACTTTTTCGGGAAACACGGCAGTGGGCGGCGGCGCGATTTCCTCGAACCTGGAGACAAGTATAGAGAGCGTGTTGTTTGAGGGGAATGTTGCCTCAAGCTACGGTGGAGCTATCAATCTGACGGCGCGTTCCACCGCCTCACTGACTGTTGCAAGCTCCACCTTTACGAATAATAAAGCGGGAAGGGGGGGCGCGATCTTTACACAAAGGGGGACAATAATCAAGAACGATACTTCCTTTCGTAAAAATGAGGCGCAGGTAGAAGGCGGAGCCATTTATACTGACTCTCTCAGCTACGCGGACCCTGCAGACAGCAGCAAATATGCCAATCTCAACATCGACAATACGACTTCTTTTGAGAAAAACACGGCGTCCTATCCTTATGAGCCTCCGGGTAATTACGCGAATTTTACCGCCCTTTTGTTCAGCAGAACAAGTTTTACGGGTCAGGTAAACCCTTATACAGGGGGGGTTGTTTTGGTGAACGATTCTTTGCTGAATAACTATGATATCAACTACAAAAATACCGCTGAAAGTACTTTATGTTCGATAAGCTATCAATTTGAAGATGCCGATGCCGGCAGCTTACCGCAGGAAGTCCTGGACCTGCTTCTTGCAGGCAGTGAGGCCGGGATCGGTTCCATTGTTATCCCCGCCGCTCCCGCAGCGAATACCGTTGTCCTAGCGAACAACGGCGGTATGTGGACGTTTACCGGCTGGAATACAACGCAAACCAATATCCCGGAAGAAGGCGTTGTTTTTACCGGAACATGGACATATACGGCGCCTGTGAGCGAGACGCCGCCCCCGGATCCAGGTCAAATCCCAAAAACAGGCGATGCGGGTATGGTGTATCCGTTCGCAGTCCTGATGGTTTTTGCTTCGGTCGTCTTATTGATGATGCGGCGAAAGGCAGTTTCGAAGTAACCGCTATTTCTAAACAACGGAGAATGTGTTCGTATTTGCAAGAACAAGGCAGCGGATTTTCAAAATCCGCTGCCTTGTTTGGGAAGGGAATCACCGGAGAGTATACTTCGGAAAGCAATATTCCGGGGTTGGGGAAGGCAATTTAGTCCAGCTTTTTCTCAATCGCGTCAACGATCGTCTCAAGCACCTTGATCCGGGCGTATAGCTTGGAATTGGACTCCACCACCGTCCACGGCGCGTACTCCGTATTGGTGTAACGCAGCATATCATTTACCGCGTTTTCATAAGCCTCCCACTTTTCGCGATTGCGCCAATCCTCATCGGTAAGCTTCCAGCGCTTCTCCGGCGTGCTCTCCCTCGCTTTGAACCGGTTCAGCTGCTCATCCTTGTCGATCGCCATCCAGAACTTTACGATCACCGCGCCCCATTTGTGCAGCATATACTCGAACCCATTGATTTCATTATATGCCTGCATGATCCGCAGCGGCGGAGTGAGCTCCTCCACCCGTTCCACCAGCACCCGGCCGTACCAGGTCCGGTCAAAAATCGCGAAATGCCCCGTCACGGGCAGTCGCCTGTAAAACCGCCACAAATAATGACGGGCCAGTTCATCCGGCGTAGGTGCCGAGATCGGATGCACCTCGTACCCCCGGGGGTCAAGCGCCCTTGCCAGCCGCCGGATACTGCCGCCCTTTCCGGCCGCGTCATTGCCCTCGAACCCGATAATGATGGGAAGTTTGTTTAAATAGACCCTGTTATGCAAGTCCTGCAGCTTATCCTGCAGCTCCTTATGTTTTTCGTCGTATTCCTCTCGCGCTATCTCATGGTTCAGATCATAGTCCTGTATCTTGCGGAAATGCAGCAGTTTAAACCTTTTACTCACATAGGGCTCGCCTACCGCTTCCTGTGCGGGCTGCACGGCCGCGCGCTTGATCAGCGCCGCCTGTAACGCTTCGGCAACCCTTTGCATCACCGTTGCGCGGGTGTAGCGTCTGTCCTCCGCATTTATAACCACCCATCGCGCATGGGGGCAATCGGTAATCTCGATCACGCTTTTATAATACCGGCTATACTTGTCGTAATTTTTTAATTTGTCCATGTCGGAATTCGTTACGCGCCAGGCGGTCTCCTTATTCTTGCGCAACCGGTCCAGTCTCTTTTTTTGTTCCTTCTTAGAAATATGCAGGAAGAACTTTAAAATCAGGTATCCATCGTCCGCCAGTTGACTCTCGAACAACCTCAGCTCCTCCAGATCGGCATGCCAGTCTTCTTTGTTTATGATGTCCTCTCTCATCCATGTCAACCCCGAATACCAGGAACGATCAAACACCGAAATACGCCCCGCCGCGGGGATCCGCTCCACGAAACGGGTGATCCACGGCTTGCGCAGATCCCGCCCGACCGGTTCCCGCATAGAATAAACCGTATAGCCGCGCGGATCAAAATTCAATATCAGAGAAGAAATCGCCGTGCCCTTTCCTGACGCGCTGAACCCCTCAAACAGAATAATGACGGGAAGCTTTGCCGCAACTACCTGCTGCTGCAAAACAGAAAGCTCCACCTTCATGCGCTCTCTGATCCCGTCATATTCTTCCTTGCTCAATTGATAAGACTTATCGTTTTCAGAAAACATTTTCCTTTCCTCCGTTCATTCAAGGTTGCAGATCATCTCATCCTATCCAATATCTCTTATTATATAAGATATTTATGCATATTGTCATAGAAATGTCAATAACAAATATAGGATCGTTTAATTTGCCCGGGATTTGTTGGACGTTTATTTCCCTTGCCGGACGCGCCGCCGCGTTTCCCTTGATAGCCGGGCTCCGTTCGCGAATCTCCGCAGCGGCTTCCGATTTCAAAACAGCAATTTCGGCGCAGCCTCAAATATACAGGACTCGGTCGTTATATTTCTTCCTCCTGCGTTTCATCAAACAGATTCGCGATCTCATCCAAGGTATTCGCAACCAGGAGATCGCCGCCCGCATGACCGACCAGCCCGCTGGCGACGTAGGCGGAATAATGCCCGTGCTTTTCCGCTTTTTCGGTGGGCAGATAGCCGAGGGCGTCCTGACAGAGCTGAACCAGGAAGGTTTGCTTTGCCGCGGAACGGGCGCGGATCCGGTTGCCAAAATCCAGGAAAAGCTCAAAAGGGCTCGTCGCGAAGGCAATATCCCCGAGACGAAGCACATGGACCTCAGTATGGACCATGATCCGTTCTTTCTGCATATCGAAGCGCTCCAGTATGCCCGCGCAGATATTGAGCTCCGCCGTGTCGATATAGTTGACACTTGTTTTGCCTCTGAAAAAGGCTTTGATTTTCGCTTCCGCCCCGGTTTTGTCGCTTTCGGTCACGCGGCGAAGGGGCAGCTTCAGATCAAGCACTTTATGCCGCAAAACCGCCGAGGCATTGTACTCGGTCACATCGGAAAGCGCGAAATCGATTTCGTTCATGATCCTGCGTCCGATCGTCCAGGTTCCTTTTACATCGAACATGGAGGGATCGGCACGGCGGGCTTTCGGGCTTTCGCGGATGACATTGGGATCCTTAATCGGCGTTTCCGGCTCCACCCAGCGGACAAGGTCGCGGGGACACTGGTCTCCCGCCGGCGCGCAGAGAGCAAGCAGGCAAACAGCTTCCCCGTATTTTTCGCGGAGAAGAAGTTTCACCTTTCCCCAGTAGTCCGAGGAAATGACCGTTCTCTGTTCCATGACCTGGGAGGGGCAGGCGATATTTGCCACCACGCCGGTGAGGTTTCTTTGCATATCGTAGGTGAAGAGCAGTTCGATGCCGCTGTCATTTCCTCCCTCCAGTTCGGTGAAGAAGGCGGCGTCCGTGTCTCCCCACATCTTCGCGGTACCGTCGGCGTAGCAGACGCGGCGGCACATCCCCACGGCGGCTCTGCCGAAACCGTTGGCGTAAAGCCCCTCCTTCCGGTTGTTCCAGGCGGAGGAGACCGCCTCGGCAATCCTGCCGCTTAAAAACTCCAGGACGTTGAGGGGATCCATCTGATCCGGCGCGCTGTCCTCTGGAATGTATTCGCACCCCTGCGGTATTCTGCTTTTGAAATATTCGACACTGTCACGAAGCTTTTTCCGATCCACGTCCGGATTGGCGATCGTATAGGAATTATGGGTATGCACCGCGTTGATGATCACGTTCCGGGGATCCAGCCCGGGAGCATTGAGCTTCTGACGGGAACGCCGAACGAGGGACTCGTTCACTCCCTCAAGATCGCAGGAGCAGAACACCGCCTGCTCCCCGCCCGACTCGATCGCCAGCGCCGTCACCGAGATCGGCGTTTCCACCTCATCGGTGACACGCTCATAGAATTGCCCGCACAGCGCGATCTTTACCGTCGGTGTGATATCCGCCTCCGCCCAGCCGAATTTTACACACATTCTTCTGTTGCCTTTCTGATTTGTTACGCACAGTTTTTCGATCCGCCGATCGGAGCCTTACAGAGCAGCGATCGACCGCATTTCATACACTTCTAATTCCATATTCGCCCCGTTCTCCGCTTATCCTTGTAAGACGCGCTTTGGCAAGGGAAAATCCTTTTATCATTCCGCTGCAAACTCGATTTACGGCATTTAAATACGTGTTTTGCCCACCGATACCCCTCGCAGATAAAGCTTTTTCCTTGCTCTTATTCCTGTACCGAAAGCCAGGTAAAACAAGATCTTCCGTTCAAAAACATTGACGGCGCAAAGCAAATCGCGGTGTTATCGTATTCCGGAGCGATGACGTTTGCGAAGGGGGCGGAACATTCTCCGGCACGATCATTTCAGAGAATGCGCGTATGCTCTCGGGAGGCGGTGCGCCGGCTTTTTTTACGCAGAGACTTGCGGAATTTGCGCTGCACATGGGTTATTCCAAAGACATAACGAAAAATGTTTTGCCGGCGGAAGCAAGGGGGAATTTCTTGAAAAGGATGCTGAAAGGGCAGGAAAACGTCAAAGAGGCTTCGCCGGGCTGATTTCATCAAAACATCAATTACAAAGGGGATGCATGTTTGATTTGTGCGGCTTAAGCACGCATATCCGCCGCTATTTTCGCTATTTCCGGCTTTTTCAATAAGGTTCCCTGCCGATTCACTGCGATACAACATCGCACATCTCACCGTCAAATCGCAAAAACTCCAAAAAATCGCATTCAAAATCTGTTGAAAATGTCATATTGAAGGCCGAAGAACACGCGCATATAATGTGGGTCGTACTCCCGGACCAACGGGGGGCGAAGGGCGCATAAAAGGACGATGATATTTTTCCTGGTCTGCATATTGGAGCCTTTTGTGACTGCTTTGCAGGTACCATAAATACCTGCCGTATTAAATAACGGAGGAAACAAAAATGAAAAGAATCGCAGCTCTTACACTCGCGCTTTTGATGGTTTTTGCCCTTACTGCCTGCGGCGAGGAGACCGAGACGGCGGAAACCGAGGTGATTGTCACGGAGGCTCCTGCTGACGCGGAAACGGCTGCTCCCGTTTCAGAAGCCGAAGAACCGACGGAAACCGAGGCAGCCGTCGCGGAGGTTGAGGCGGCGGAATGCACACCGGAGGATTATGACATTGCCATAGACGCATTGACCGAAACAACCGGCGCTCCCACGCGCACTTACGCGGATGTGGTCGCGCTGTTCGGAGGAGTCGAAGGCACAGTAAACACGGATATGGAATATGAAGGATACAGCTACTACAACTGGACAGACGGAACCAGAACAGCGTTGGTTACATTCAAAGTCAATGGTGAAGAGGAAACGTACTTTGCCATTACCGGTGATATTCAGTAACCGGATATCCATGTCATTTCCACAGAGAACATTTCACGGTTAATAAAAGAACCGGACCATCTGACAAGAGCGCCGATACGCGGGACAGTTCCCGGGTACGGCACTCTTTTTATAGAGGTAAAAGTGTAAAGGGAAGAGGTTTTTCTGAGCATGGGCGCAAATCGGGCATCTCGTTTCGCGTAAACTGAACCGGGATGTACCGAATAGCGGCGGTATTTTTGCAATGCCGGCAATACCCGCGAAAAGTGAAGCCCCGTTTTTATTCGCCGTATGTGTTCAGAAATTCCAGCACATATCCGTTCAATTCCAGCAGAGCTTCCGGCGCGGGACGGGTATCCAGTCCGCTGTCCATCAAATACGTGATCACGGGTGTTGCAAGGCTCATATCGGTCAAGCCGAGATGACCGACACCCGGAATATGTTTATTCACATACATCGGATCATCACTGTTCATTAGGCGTACGTTCATCCCATACGTCGCAATATCGTCCATTCTTGAAAACAGAGCATCCGAGTAAATATGCAGAACCGGCAAAGGATATCGCTCGTCCGTAAAAACATACTGTTCCCCGTCAATGCCGACAATATCCGACGCAAAAGGCGCCTCTAAAATCACCAAGGCTTTGATGTCTTTGGACCTTTCGCGTCCGACGGCCAAAGCTGCGGAGCCGCCGAGCGAATGCCCTGACAGAATGATACGTTCGGGATCGATATACTGTTCATAGGGATACTCTGCTTGCGGGTCCGCAATCCGATCAAGCACGGCACTGATATCGTTGATCCGCACCGCAGACCATTCCCGCAACGCGTTTAAGTTGTTCCGCAAATCCTCGGCACCCCGGGAACTCATGGCGCTCTTGATAAACGCACTATCCGAATCGATCTTTCTGCCGTCGGACATCTCACTTAAGAAGGAATGATACGGATGATTTAAGCTCACCACGATATAACCCCGTGACGCCAGCTCCAGAAAAAGAGTTTCATTGGATTCCGCAACGCCGAAGGACCCCGGAGAGAATAAAAACAAAGGGTGACTTTGCTCCCGCGCATCCTTTGGGCGCCATATTTTCGCGGGGATCTCCCGTTCATTGCCGTCCGTCGCCATATGCGGGAGTCCCGTTGTATATTGATAGAATGCCTTTTCCGTCAAGACTGCATAAGGCCCCGTAGGCCGCGGCGCCGGTATAAACGGAAAAAGCACCAGCCGGGCCATAAATGCCGTCAAAACAAAGGATGCAATCACCAGCCCCGCCTTTTTCCCCTTTCGGAATTTTTTTTGAAACACAGATAAAATAAAGAGACCGACAGCAAGTAAAAAACCCAGGAACCGTAAAATCATCATGTGCACAACCTTTCCCCTCGCAGCTTACAATAAGCGCTTCTTTTTCTGTGTTCCTTACACCCTTTATTATACTGTTTTTATTTCCCTCATCAAGCGATCCGTTAAAATCACGGGGTTTTTCAGCATAGAAAAAGGCAGAGGACTTTCTCAAGACCCGCCGCCTTTTTGATTCATCCCCCGAAGCACGATCAAGCACGGGTGATTTCAATAAAGGATATTCCGTGCGTGGGCAGTGTGAAGCGGCGCTCCATCTTGCCTTCGTGCACCAGTACACACGCCGGCGCCTCGCACAGCTCCAGCCCGGAGCGGGCGATGATGGAGGCGCGCTGCCCATCCTTGGGATAATTCGGCTTGCCCTGACGCACCCACTCGGCATAGGCGTTCGAGTGATCTTCGTCAATGCGAATATGCCGTATGTTCACCTTGCCCTCCATGGGCAAATGGTTGAGCGTCAGAGTAATATCGAAGTTTTCTTTCCAATCCCAGTCGTCATGATGGCAGTACAACAGCACCTGCATGGAGTTTTCGGTATCCATCGTTGCCCAGCCGTCTATTTCCGGTCCCTCAGCCGTACCGTTTAAGTCACGGAAGGACAGGGGATCAAGGTCCCGTGATGAGGTCAGCGCCACACGCTGGTGACCCATGCGCGCAAACAATTTAAACAAGTTAAATATTGCTTTATCGATGCCCTGCGTGGAGAATGCGCGCGTGCCCTCAAAGCAGCGTTCGCCCTCAAACATAAATGCCCACGCCAGCGGACGAATATCCATCTCCAGCTTTTCCGCTAGATCATAGAGGTTTTTATAGGCTGATATCACATAAGAGGCATAATATTCGGTATTACGGAAATTCAGATTGAAGTTATCAAAGCGTCCGCCTGCTGCCCATCCATCCGGATCCGCCTCTGAAAGCACGCATTCCAGCCGATCATATCCATATTTCTTGATAATGGAACACTGCGTCTCAACATTTGCCAGCAGTTCCTGTACGGAGGGGATCTGTTTTTCTGCAAGCGTATCAAAGCGATATCCACCGCCCTTGGTATGAAAGGTCGTAAAATCTATTCGGGTACCGATTTTTCCCGAATAGTAGTTCACACCGTTGCGGATATGGTTGAGGAAGGCATCCAGGAACACGCTGGCCTGACCGGTGGGATTGCGAGTGCCGCAGGTTGCGGGACCGCCGAAACGCGCCGTGGGCAGCGCGGCATGCACTGCCGCCTCGGTATAATCGTACAGCTTGCAGAATTCCTCCACTGTGCCGGCCCAATAGAAAATGTCCGGTTCGTTCCACATCTCAAAGTACCAGCTTTCCAACTCCGCAGCCCCATACCGTACTTTCAAATGGTCCACCAGCGCATATATGAAATTATACCACTTTTGATAATCCTTTGGCGGCTGCGACCAGCCGGTCCGCTGATATTCGCTGATGCCGTAGCTCTTTCCGTCCTTGGCGGCACGCGGATCGGCCAGATCCCGCGGCATGAATCCCAGCTCAAAAAAGGGCTTGCAATTGTTCCCCAGCCAAATATCCATCATTTGATCGATCACATCAAAATAGTAGATGGGGTTGCCCTGCGCGTCTTCCGTATAGGCATTGGTGGAGCCCCATTTGTAGAAACCGTGCATGATGCCCGTGCACAGCATATGATGCGCGCGCATGTAGTAAGGCTTTTCCAGCTTTCCAAACTTTTCAATCAGTTCCATGCCGCCCGGCGAGTGAGTGTAGTTGCATTCGTCATATCCGATATAGTTCCAAGTGTGCTCCAATTTTCCCAGCCATTGGGAGGCGTCTACAGAAACCGATACCTGTTCGTTCATCGTTCTACCTTTCTCTCCACATCAGGGAGCGTTGATTTATTACCCGGCTATGGTTTTAAGCGCATTGCGCTTAAATTTTCATTTTCGGTAAGATGTTTTTTCTGATCCCGCAAGGGTCTGCCTTGATCCCGGACTGTGCCCTCAAATTATCGCGCTGTATGGTATCATCTCCGCAACCTCGGGGAGGATCTCCTGCAGTATGGGGCAACGGTATTGGCGGTAAATACCGTTGCATGAATGATGCCCGGAGTTTTTCCAACGAGACGCTGATCCATCTTCCGCATTCCTCTTTCACGAACGATTTGGCAATATGAACTATTTTTTATATTATATCACAGCTGCATAAAACTATAAATACACACAGGAACTTTGATGTATTATCGTATGCCCGCCCATGCGATCGGCCGCCGGTTCATAGCAGCGCAAGCGTCGCGCTGCCGCAACCCGATGGCTCTGCCATATACATTCCATATATGCATGGGGTGTTTTGTCCGTCTCTTTTCACGTAAAAGCTGCACAGCATAGACAGATAGACCGGCGTAGGAACACATCGGGTTTCCGCAGACGGAAGGGAAGTTGAACCGTTAAAACGCCTTGATTACAGGGTTTTTGAAGGTGGTGGAACGCAAAATAAACGCCGGTATTGATTCAATGCCGGCGTTTTGTGCCCAGAAGAAAGAAAGCACATATTGATAGATTTTTTGGCTATGGGTGCAAAATGAAAGTCATGAGCGCAAAACAAACGATTAGGGTTGCACGATTCTATATTTAAGAGAAAATATTTTTATATTCTTCTCCAAATATTTGTCTATTACCTTTGAACTATAAGCCTTATCATTATAACGCATTAAGTCCATTATTTCACCAATGCGAATTGACCTGGTGAGTGAATGGAAAGCAAAAAGTATTTTGTAATTAATTCAGGAGATTCCTGCATATTATTTTCTGTCCACCAACGAACTGTTTCAACAAAAGTCGCAGCTATGTGATTCACCATAAAATTTCTCGGCAATTCCGGTGGAATGCGGATTTCAAAGGCTTCTAATTGGTTTTCAATCAAGTCCACAAGACCTGCTTTGAAATATCCCAGAAACAGGTCATTATTCTGACCGGAAAGCAATTCTAGAATATGATTGTCGTTTCTGCTAAAGTGCTGAAACAAATGCAAAAAAATCGAGCCAGGAGCATCACATTCAAAAATATGCCAATGTGTATGGCCATGCTCTTTTGTGGAATCAAATATATGGCAAAATAATTCCTTGCATAATTCTTTTAAAAGATCATCCTTAGTCTCGAAATGAGAATAGAACGTAGCTCTGCCTATGTCAGCCAGCTCGACAATTTCTCTTACTGTGATTTGCGAAAAACTCTTATTAGATAATAGTTTTGAAAATGCTGCAAAGATTGCTTCTCTGCTTTTTCTCTGTCGTCTATCCATATTATTTCTCCATACATATTTTTAAAAATGTTCAGTAGTGTACAAGCGCAACCAATTACATATTGTTTTTACCGCCTGCCACAAGTATGCTATTGTCGAACAAATTGTTCGGTAATAGACGCATCATACTGCCGAATTCATCAAAAGTCAATATGGGAGAAATTATGAAAACAGAACGGAAAATTTTAATCGCATTTTTGCTTAATCTTTCTTTCGCCATTTTTGAGTTTATTGGTGGAGCCATCACAGGCAGTGTAGCAATTATTTCCGATGCAATGCATGATGTGGGCGATGCAGCCAGCATTGGCGTCTCCTATTTTTTGGAGAGGAAGAGTAAAAAACAACCGGATGAAACATACACCTATGGATATGCCCGCTATTCTGTTCTTGGTAGCGTGATTACAACGGTGATTCTGCTGTTTGGCTCCGCGATAGTCATCTACACTGCGATCCAGCGTATCTTTAATCCCGTAGAAATCAATTACAATGGAATGATCATTTTTGCCATTGTAGGTGTCTTGATAAACTCTCTGGCAGCACATGTAACTCATGAAGGAGATTCTATGAATCAGAAAGCAGTCAATCTTCATATGATGGAGGATGTGCTGGGATGGATCGTTGTTCTGATTGGCGCAGTGGTTATGCGCTTCACCGATATTTCTATTCTTGACCCAGTAATGTCCATTGGCGTGGCGTCGTTTATTCTAATCAATTCCATGAAAACCATGAAAGAAGTTTTGGATTTATTCCTGAAAAAGATTCCGAACGGAATCTCCGTTGAAGAAATCCGAGAGCGTGTTTCTGAAATCGAAGGTGTGGTGAATGTTCATCACATTCATATCTGGAGCATGGACGGTCAAAGCAATTATGCTACCATGCATATCGTTACTGATGAGGACGTGCAGATCATTAAGGAACATGTTCGTGAAAAATTGAAGGAAAATGGTATTGGTCACGTAACTCTGGAATTAGAAAGCAAGACTGAGAAATGTCATGAAGAACATTGCCGTGCAGATAAGAATGGTGGGCTTCATCACTGTCATAAAATATTAAATTGACATTGAAGGGAATTCAAAGATATTGAAAATCAAATAAGGGAAAAAGGTACGACAAAAAACAGGATAAAGTCCGTAAACCGATGCAAATTAGAAAGTTTGTAAGTCCTGCTATGGTATCAAGGTTACTCACCTCCGGGATGAATATAAGTTTCATTAATGTGGTTTTTGTTACAAATATCAGTTAATCATATACAGGAAAGGCTTTATGCAATAGAGAAGCAGTTCTGCCTACTATTGACAAGCAAGTATTAAAAAGCAATTGGACTAATAACGTAATTACATAAAGCAAGCGATAACCACACAATGCAAACTTTACTTTTGAAAAAGTCCGCCGCGACCCCAAAAACAAAAAACCCGTCCCGGAAATGACTCCGGGACGGGTTGTTTCACAGACAATATGATTCAAAAACGAAAAAAGCACCTGTTTTCAAGTATTTGAAGCGGTTTTGAGCATAAAAAAGGCAACAGACTTTCTATCAAAATCTGCTGATGCTTTGTCTGCATGTGAGCAACTCGTACGGTCAGTAAGAAGGTTATCCTGTTTTCTGGGTGCAGGGCATGATATGCCTGCTTGTTCCGCAAACAGAAGGAAAGTAAAAAACTGTTAAAATGCCTTGATTAAAGGGATTTTTGACGAAGGCTGGACGCAAAATAAGAACGCATAAAAAAAGCACACAATCAACAGATTGTGTGCTTTTTCACTTTCTTCCCGTCACGGGGGCGCATGCCTTATGCCGGGAAATCTGTTTACTTGACTTCTATTCGGACGGTCTTAGTCTCCAGGTTCTCGGCGCTGACCTTTACCGTCAGCGTACCGGGTTCGAAGCCACGGACGACCACCAGTGCACGGCCCTCATAGGTCACGCAGGTGTTGCCTGTGTAGTTCTCAATAGACTTAGGATCGCCACTGCCAATACCAGCAATGACACCGCCTTCCACTTCCACAGTGATTGGCACATTCTTAACCGGGTTGCAGACTCCGTCGTCGTCTACCACGGTCACGTTGATGTAACCAACTTCCGTTTGCACCTTGATTGCAGTGCATTCGGCGGACACAGCTAAGGATACATCGTCTGATGCGGTCTTCAGCACCCACTCATAAGTTTCGTCACCCTTGCGGGAAACAGCCTTGACATCGCCGGGAGTGTAAACAGTGTCGAACTTAACGAAGAAGGGTACTTCCTCTCCGACCTTTTTCACGCCCTGGGATGCGCCGTTCACAAACAGTTCAACCTCGTCTGCATCCGCATAGACTTCTACCTCAATGGGCTTGCCCTCGTAACCGGGCCAATTCCAGGAAATGCGGCTGTCAGACCAGCCCCACATGGTGGGATTGATGTCGACCTTGTAATATGCAGGGGGTCGAACAGCGATAAAAGGTTCCTTGCGCAGGCGCCAGACGATTTCACGCCAGTAGGAAACCGGCTGACGGACACCATTGATATTGATGGTGCCGCAGTCCGCGATTCGCCAGGGGTAAGGTGCTGCGAAGGAAGCTTCCTCGCCCTTGTGGGTGATACGGCCAATGCCGACCTCGCCCAGGTAGTCCCAGGAGGTCCACACGAAGTCGCCGATTACGTTAGGTAGCCGTTCGATGATCTCCCAGTTCTTTGCCAGCTTGTTGGGGAAGGTCTCGGAACCGACCATGATACGGTTGGGGAACTGAACACAATCGGATTCATAACGGTCTTCGGAATAATTATAACCGGAGATATCCACCTGGGCAAACGCCTCTTCCGTTGCGGCGGAAGCGATGGGATGCTTTGACAGCTCGCCCATAACCGAGCCCAGATCCGACATCAGGGAGTTGATTTCTTTGTTGTCACCGCCTTCGTCTCCGCCGATACCCATAGAGGCAATGATCTCATCCATGCGGCCCATGATAGACAGCAGGAGGTTCACAGAGTTCACTACATAGCGGGTATCGTCCACGGAGCGGATGGCGTCGGTCAACTTCTTACCCCAGGCGGCGTCGAACTTGTTGCCGGTTTCGGGAATCTCGTTGCCGATGGAGTAGAAGATCACGGAGGGATGGTTATAGTCCTTGTAGGCCAGGTTCTTGGCGTCGAGCTCCCAGTTGGTAGCGAAGTTCAAGCCGTAATCGAATTCGGCCTTGGTCGTGCACCAGACATCGGAGAACTCATCCATAACATATACGCCCAGTCTGTCGCAGGCGCGGAGCATAGCCTTGCTCATGGGGTGGTGCGCCATACGGATGGCATTGTAGCCGGCTTCCTTCATCAGGCGGACACGGCGCTCTTCGGACGCTTCAAAAGTAGCGGCGCCTAGGACTCCGTTGTCATGGTGGATGCAACCGCCGCGGAACTTGACCGTCTTGCCGTTGATACGCAAGCCGCGCTTCACATCCAGTTGCAGCTTACGGATGCCGAACTGATCCTCAAAGGTATCGCAGACTTCCTCGCCCTTATACAGGGTGGTGCGGATGGTATACAGATTGGGGGTGAATTCATCCCACAGCTTAGCCTCTTCCACCACCATTCTCAGTCGGACATCTTCTTCCTGGCCGGGCAGCAGGGTGATGGGCGCACGGGCGGAAGAAACTACATGGCCACCATCGCAGAGAACTTCATTGACGATCACGGCGTCCATGACCCTGTCGGTCTTATTCTCTACGGGTACGATGACCTTCAGCGTCGCCATAACGTCATCCACATCCTCGGTGGAAACGCGGGTCCCGGTGACCTTGATATGCAGCTTGTCGGCCACATACAGGTTCACGTCCCGATAGATGCCGCCACCGGTATACCAACGGCCCGCGGGATTTCCGCCGTTTTTAACGGTCATCTTGATGACATTCTTGCCCGGTTTCAAATAATGGGTAATGTCATGAAAGTAGTTGCCGTAGCCGTACTTGCATTCACCAACGAATGCATTGTTTACATACAGATAACCCATCTGGTAAACGCCTTCAAACTCCAGAATATAGGTCTTATCCTTCAGGCATTCCTCAGTCAGCTGGATTTCCTTGGAGTAGCTCATATTGACGCCTTTATAGAAGGCAACAGGATTCAGACTCTGATCTTCAACGCGTTCCGTGCCGATCAGTGCGTCATGGGGCAGGGTCACGGGTACTGGAGGGGCAATGTCGCTCAGAAAAGCCGCCAGAGAGCCGGTGGCACCTGCACTATACAGCCACCCGTCATTGAATAAATATCGTTTCATACCTTTTGCTCCTTTCATAAAATTCGTACAATCTTTTAAAAGAGGGGTGGAAAAGCTTACTACATTGCTGCATCTCCCCCCTCCAAGTTTATTTTGTTAATCGAGCTGTTTCGCGTACTCAGCCTCCGCTTCGCCCTTAAAGATATTGTTCGCCCTCTTGATGGCGGGAATCGCTGCGTTGACAGAAATCGTCATGATGATTAGCATAAACACGCCGGTGACAACATCTTTCCACACAGCCTCCAGACCTACGGCCACAAAGCCGGTAGCCATGATTTTCATGGTCAGCACACCGCAGAACACGGAAATGCTGGGATCGGACCAACGGGAGAGCAGCATGCCTAGGAACACGCCCATAAAGGCATCCATCATAACGGTCATGGAGCCCAGGGCGGCCACGTTCTGTATCTTGCCGCTGTTAGACATATGCAGCACAGCGGCAATGCCCAGGAAGATACCGCTAACCAGGAAGTTGATGAACTTAATCTTATCAAGGTTTAGACCGGCTGCCAGAGCCACAGGTTGATTGGCGCCAATAGCGCGAACGTTATGACCATAGGCGGTCTTGTTAAACAGCACATAGAAGATGAACATTGTGATGGCAGCCACCACAAAGATCCAAGGGACTCTTGCCAGGAAACCATTCTCGGTGGCGATCACAGCGCCGGCTGGGAAGAATACACGAGGCAAAGCTTCGTAAACCAGCATCAATCCCAAGCTCAAAACCATACTGGGAACCCGCAGCCAGTTATACAAGCCGCCCATAATTGCGCTGCACAGGAGTGCCGTCAGCATAGCAAAGAGAATCAGTCCGGGTAATCCCCAGCCCAACATATTGCTCAAACCGCTGCCGATAATTGCGGAGCACAGAACGATCGCACCGGCAGAGAAATTCATCATGCCGATATTCATGCCCAACAGCAGCGCATAACAGATAATGGCAGGCTGGACAGTTGTGCGCAAAGTAGTCGTAATCGCGCGGGCGTTAAACATACGGCCGCCGGATAGCACGCCGAACAGCACATAAACCAGAACCGGCAGAGCCAGGGCCATCAAGATGCCCAATATCTTTTTACCAATATTGTTTTGATTTTTCAAGGGAGCACCTCCATTGGCCGCAACAGGCGGCTTATCAAATTCGCTATACAGTATTACCTTTGACCTTTGTAGCTTGTTGCCGAGCAAATTAATCGATCAGCAGATCAGCGTGACGGTTCATGACATCTTCCAGAGTGTAAGCCTTTGCGATCGCTTCCATAGCGGCGGCATCCATTTCAGGATTCTGGTAGTGGGTCATGTCCAGGATCTCCTGGGGAGTAAAGGCGGGAACACCGGAATCCAAGTACTTAATATAGTTCTTGAACTCTTCGGAAGTACGGATGTCGATGTTGTTTATCTGTATGTTCTCAGAGCTGTCGGGGATCATCTTGGTGCCGTCCAGCAGGTAGTTGTACAGAACTGCGAAAGAAATCTGCATGGTAACATAATTACCACCGGCGATATAAGCTAGAGTCCCAGTCTCGAAGTACTTACCGGTGGACTCGGAGATATCGATACCGGCGATCTTGATTTGGTCGACCAGACCTTCGGTCTCCAGCAGGTTGTAAGTAGCCTCGTTCAAAAAGGTGCAACCGTAGCCATCCAGTTCGGGGTAAGTAGCGGCAGCGATAGCAATAGCGTCAGTTGCGTTGTAGTCATAAGTTTCGTTAATCAGGTTCATATCCTCATGAGCAGCGACACCTGCCAAGAAACCGGCGGTTCTCTGGTCGTGCTGGGGGGACAAACCGTGGTTTAAGCCAAACCAACCGACATTACGGCAGCCCTGCTGATACAGGGAGTCAGCCATGTTATAGCCGGCCATGTAGTCGTCAACAACAACTGCACCCAAATAGTACTCGTAGTTGGAAACGATGGGAACCAGATCCTGTGCGGGGCGAGCGCTATGAATGATGTAGGGGACCTTAGCATCGTTGAATAACTTGATGGTGGCCTCATCAGCACCGATGCCGATGCAACCGTCATAGTCATTCATCAGAGCGGCCTGAATGGCGGTCAGGGCTTCATCACCGCCGAAACCGGTCTCCAAGAAGACGAACTCAATGTTCAGGGGGCCGGCCAGGTATTCCAGAGAAGCCTTAAACTGAGAACCCAGCTTATCGGTGAACTGTGCATAGATGACTAGGATCTTCTTGGCAGGCAGTTCCTTATCGGTAACCACTTCCGCGGGATCCTTATAGGTGGTAGTAACTTTACCACCCTCATCCACGGAGGTTCCGCCAGAAGCACCGGCCTCGCTGACCGCAGCATCATCATTGGGGGTATCAACGGGTTTCTGGTTACAGGCCACCAGGCCAACAAACAGGGCCAACGCCAAAAGTAGAGTAATAAGCTTTTTCATTTTTTCGTTTCCTTTCTAATTTGTTGTATTCCGGCAGCAAACGCTGCGGAAAATATATAATTATTGCCTTCTGTTGTCAGCTGATCAGTTTACCAGCGCTGCGGTCATAACTCAAACCGATCATCACGATGAAGATCAGACCCTTGACACCATTAAGGACGTTGGGGTCCAGGCCCCACATAGCAAGGCCGTTGACCAGTAGGGTCGCGCTGATGGCGCCGATGATAGCTGCGGGCAAGGTGGCCTTGTCGCCCCCGGTCAGGGGGAAGCCACCCAGAACCACAGCCAGCATGATGTTAAACTCAATACCGCTGCCGGAGCTCATATTGATAATGGAGGAACGGTACATCTGGAAGATAGCAGCAATACCTACACACAGACCCAACATAATGTAGGCCAGGAACTGCTGCTTGACCACCTTGATGCCGGCCTGGATGGCGGTGTTCTTATTGCCGCCGATAGCCTTGGCCTGCTTGCCCATGCGGGTAAAGTGGAACAGATATACACCCACACCAATCACTGCCAACAGGATAAGTCCCTTGAACAAGTTGTTGGTCATGATGGGATAGTCGCCAATGGGAATACGGATCTCATTACGGGAAACACCGATGGTCAGCAAACCTGCAAGCAGTGCGCGGACACACATGGAACCGATGAACACCGGCACCTTGAAGACCACAGAAATCAGGGAGACCAGGCAGCAAGTCAGCACAGGGATAAGCAGCGTGACAGCCATTGCCAGAGGCATTGGTACGCCCAGCTTGATCATCAGCATGCCGCCGGCCATCTGGGCAACACCACAGGCGGAGCCAATGGAGAAGTCCATGTTGCCTTGGGCATAGACGAATGCCGCGCCGGTAGCGACCAAGCACATGGTAAAGCACTGTTCCACCATGTTTTTCAGGTTTTCAGCCTGAATGAACAGACCCTTGGTCACAATCGCAAACAAAGCAAACAGAAACGCAAGACCCAGATAAGGGACAAATTTGTCAAATAATTGCTTTCTGGCGGCCTGCTTATCCAGTCTTGCTTGGATCTGCAGGTTTTCGGCGCTGCTTTTATCCATAGTGGCTATATCCTCCCCTTCCTTAGATAATATATTCGATGATGTCCTTCTCTTTCAGATCGGCGCTGCGCATAAATTCCTTTGCCAACTTTCCATCCTTGAAAATCATTATACGGTCACTCATACCTATGAGTTCCAGCAGTTCTTCAGAGATCATAATGATGCCTTTGCCCTGCTTTTTCAGATCCATCATGAGCTTGTACATGTCGGCCTTGACTCCCACGTCAATACCGCGGGTAGGACAATCTAAAATGAAAATATCCGTATCCGTACCCAGCCACTTGGCGAAGACGACTTTCTGCTTGTTGCCGCCGGACAGTTCCTTAACAAGCTGGTTGCAGTTGCGGCACTTAATGCTCATAACCTTAATCTGCTCATTGGCCAGTTTCTTCTCCGACTTAGGTGTAATGCAGCCGAGGAACTTAGAAAGCTTCTTCAAAGCCGGCATCACAATATTGTTCTTGACGCTGGCGCTCAGGATGATGGATTCTTTATCACGGTCCTTGGAAACGTAAGCCACACCGTTATCCACAGCCACAGAGGCGCTGGTGATCTTGATCTCCTTACCGTCTTTATAGAGCGTGACTTTACCGGTCAAGCTCTTTTCCAAGCCGAAGAGCAGTCGGCCAAGTTCGTGCATACCGCAGTTGGCTAAACCGCCGAAGCCAAGGATCTCGCCCTTGTGCAGGGCGACATCAATATTTTTGAAGTACGGACGCAGGCTCACGTGCTCTGCTTTCAGCAATACATCGTCAGAGCTGGTGCCGTCATAATCGGGACGGTAATAATCGCCCTGAAGCTCACGGCCGATCATTAAAGAGCGCATTCGCTCAACGGACATATTCTCACGGTCCAGGGTATCAATGATCAGGCCGTCACGGAGCACGGTGATAGTGTTGCAGCGCTCCATCAGCTCGTCCAGGTCATGGGAGATGAAGAGCACCGCCTTGTTTTGCTCGTGCATCCGGTTGATTAAATCATAAATCAATCGGCGTCCCTTGGTGGCCAGGGCGGTGGTGGTCTCGTCGATAATCAGAATATCAGGATCGCAGACCATGGCGCGCGCGATTTCTACAATCTTGCGGTCCTCGAAGTTCAACTGTTCGATGATCATTCTGCCCTTAATCTCGGGGACGCCGATCTCTTCCAGAATACGGTCAGCTTCTGCGTAGATTTTTTTCCAGTTTACAAAACCCAGTTTTGCGTATTGCTCTAAACGGCCGGCAAAAATGTTTGATGCAACATCCAATCCCGGGAGCGTTGCGGCTTCCTGCACGATCATGGCTATTCCATGGTTCTGGGCATCCACCATGCTCTTGGGTTCATACTTTTTGCCATAGAGTTCCAGTTCGCCGCTGTCCTTTTCCAGAGCGCCGGCCACAATCGAACAAAAGGTAGATTTCCCGGAGCCGTTCTCACCGATCAAGCCACGGATTTCGCCCTTGCGGACTTCTACATCCACATCAATCAGCGCGCGTGTTGGACCAAAGGCTTTACATACTTTGCGTGCCGATAAAATCCGTTCATTTTCCATCTTCAAACCTCGCAATCCTTAGGATTTGGATCCATGCTGCGTTGTGTTTGTACGTTAGCAAAACGCCAATTACTTCATGATAAATGACCCCTGAATTTATGCATTCAATTTGCTGCAGCTTTTTCTTAAATTGGAACAAGTTATTATAAGTTATTAATAATTGTTGCTAATAATTAAATTATGAAATTATGCTACTAAATAGTTAATATACTCTGTTATTTACACTTTGTCAACGTATATTTCTTATTCCTTTTCCTGTTTTATACATTTTGACATATTTGTTCCGTTTTTTTGTTTACTTCACCTTCAGGAAGAAAACAGAAAGAACAAAAAAAGAATGCTTCAATCTATTATGTGCGGCATTATATTACCATCATTACGGTATGTACGCTTGTGGTAATCGCAACGCATATCGAAATGCCTACGGCGGTTAGAATCCTGCTGATTGCTTTTGCCGCAATTACTGCGTTGCAGGTACGGGAACAGCAGTTACGATGGAGATCAACGTAGGATATTTCAAATGTCCGAATTGCGGACATCTCTTTATTCCTAAGATGAAAGACTATGTGAAAGCCTATCATACGTTTACAAAACGCAGACTGACCTGTCTGGAATGTGGAAAGACCAGCATGTGCAAACATATCATTGTACGATGAGTATAAGTATGTGCGTGAAAATTCCAATAGCAAAGCAATTTTACTTACCAATGACACGCAGAATATAAAAAAATCAATTAGGCTAATAACGAAATTACACAAAGCAAACGATAATCCCACAAAGCAAACCTTTACTTAAAAAGCAAACGATAACCCCACAAAGCAAACTTTTACTTTTGAGAAAGTCCGCCGCGACCCCCAAAACAAGAAAAACCGGTCCTGGAAATGACCCCGGGGCGGGTTGTTTCACAGACAATATGATTCAAAAACGATAAAGAACGCCTGTTTTCAAGTGTTTGAAGCAGTTTTGAGCACAATAAAAGGCAGCAGACTTTCTATCAAAGTCTGCTGCCTTATTTGGCGGAGAAGGAGAGATTCGAACTCTCGAACCGCTTTTGACGGTTACACGATTTCCAGTCGTGCGCCCTCGACCAAACTAGGCGACTTCTCCGGGCGGGGCAGGAATGTGATCCCTGCAAGGCCGATGGTCATTATAACCCATGACGGCGGGAATTGCAATACCCCGGCGGGTTTTTACTTCACCGGAGGGCTGCCGGTCACGGAATAGATGGTAACGCTTCCCTGCCGAAAGAACACGGGGTAGCATTCGCGCAGGCGGTCATCGCAGCCGGGATAATTCCCTCTTTCATAATCGGTCACCAGAATATAGGAGGCGCCCAGTTCCGCGGGAAGGGTCAGCGCGGTTTCGGTGTCGGTATAGATGGCGGTCACCTGATCGTTGCGCGCCTCCGTATCAAACCCGTGGTAATAGAGATAGCTGGGACTGCCCACCCAGATATTCCTTCCGGCCAGCGCGGCGATGGGATTCAGGTGCTGTTTGCCGGTGATAAACAAAGCATCCGGCTCGGTATGCTCCTTTACATACTCGGAGGCGGCCACATAATCATTGCCGTACAGCAAATACTGCCCGCCGGAAACAAGTTCCCGCGCCAGCGTCAGCAGGCCGCTGGTAAAGAGCAGGACGGAGACGGCGGCAGCCAGCCAGGCGCGGCCGGGCAGCGACTTCAGCCTGTCCCAGATGATCCCCATATAAGCGGCTACCGGAACCACCGACAGCATCCACCACACAAGGAGCAGCTTGTTATTGTCATAGGGATTCGGTTGGAAAGCTACCAGCATGGAAACCAGCCAGAGCGCCGCCGCGCCTGAGTACCACTTCCATACGCGATTGCCGCCGGCATAGAGAGCGGGAGCCAGCAGTACGATGGGGATCCCCAGATTCTTTACCCAGAACCAGGGGGAGGGATCCCGGGTATTGACCCAGTCGACCGAGAGGCGAATGAAGCCTTCATGGCTGCTTTGGGGAAAAATCCAGACAAGCAGTTGAGGCACCGCCAGTAGGGCGCAGGGCAGCAGGAAAGCCAGCCAGTCCGCTGCCCGACGGCCCCAGGCCCGCAGTCCCTGCCGCCAGGGCCATTCCGTCAGGGCCCAGCCGATACCGATGAAGCCTGCGGCCACAAAGCTGTGAGTGTGCATCATGGGCATGGAACCGATGAGCAGACCGGAAAGAAGGTAACGCAAACGATCGTTGCTCCGCACGGCGGAGCGCAGCAGGACGAGACCCGCCGGCAGCACGGCCCAGCCCAGCAGAGTCGTGCGCTGGGGGATCATCATATCCGCAATGACATTCACCCACCGCAGGTCCCAATCCAGAAAGTTGGTGGGCATATTATAATAACCGGTGAAGATCCGGGTGAAGTTCCACGGGTTTTCCGCCGCACCGTCCAGAAAGTAGAAGAACCCCAGTCCTCCGCCTATGAAAAACAGCAGCCCGGAGAGGGTGGCCGTCCGTTTCCGCCCGGTGGCGTCATAAACAAAGAGCCAGTAACCGGAGAAAACCAGGGCGCTCATCAGGATGCTGGGGAAAATGATCGATAAACGCAGGCTGTCTCCCAACTGCAGCATGGAAGCGGAAAGAGAATTCACAAGGAACGGGTATCCTAGCTTCTCTCCGTAAAATATGGAATACATCGGCGGGAAGGTGCCCTGCTCGGCGATGGAGGTAATGATCCCCATATGCATGGACAGATCGCCGTAGGTACACTGCCCTCCGTAAAGACCGCCCTTTCCGGGAAGCAGAATATGGGTAATGAATAAAACCCCCGTCAGCGCAAGCAGGGGAAGCGTGAAGGCCGTCAGGTGCTGCAGTACCCCCTTTTCAGGAGGCGTATCGGGCAGGAAAGGGCCCCGCCTGGGCAGGAAGGTGATCAACGCCACGGCGGCCAGCCAGACCCCCAGTCCCAGCAGGGAACACAGCAGCGAAAGCTTCCCGAAAAGCAGCGCGAATGCCGCCGGCAGCCAGCACATGGCGACCAGCCCCATAGCGGAGCCCAGCCAGGCGGAAAGAATCGGACTGGGGTGGAGCCGCCGCTTCCAGCATACCCAGCCCCCTGCCGCCATATAGACACAAAGGATCGCGCCGCCCATGGAATCACCTCGCAACGAAAGAGTGTGTTTATCATAGCACGGTCATATGTTTTTGTCCATTTATGGTTTGCGAAAATCTTTCCGGGCGGTATCCCGGGAAATTGAGGGCCTCTTTCACGCCGTTGCCGCGTATGGGAAGGAGCAGCGCTTCCGGTTTCGTATTCGGCTTTAATTTCCGGAGCGGCTGTGGTATACTCCATGGTACAGTTGACATAATTCGGGCGGAGGTGCGCTTTGCTGAATAGGGAGAGGGAAATATTGCGGGGCCTCGCCGCGGAGTTCCGGGAGCTGACGGATACCCGGGAAATGGAGGAACTGCGGGCCGCGTGGTACCGGCATAATGACCTGCAGACGGGGAAACCCCTGGTGGTCTGCTTCCCGGAGGGCTCCTTTGACGAGCTGGTGGGCGATAAGGATCTTCGGTGCGAAGATCCCTATGCCCGGAAATGGGAGCTGCAGCTCCGCAGGAATTTGTACAGGATCCGGGTGTTTCGGGATGATTCCGCCTTTGACCCGGCGCTGTATATCGGGCTGCCTATTTCCGATGACGGATTCGGAGTGAATATCCCGAAAACCTACGGGGAAAACAGGGGCAGCTATACCTGGACGCCGCCGCTGAAAAATCTGGGTGAGGAGGAGCTGACCCGGATCCATCCCCGGCGCTATACCTTTGATCGGGCGGCGTTTGAGAGAGAAACGGCCTATGCCGCCGACACCCTCGGCGACATACTGGAGGTGCGGCAGGATCCCCAGCTGCCCTGCTGGAGCATGGGGCTGACCCGGTGGGCGATCCAGCTTATCGGCCTGGAGGGGATGATGGTGCAGATGGTGGATGACCCAGAGGGGGTGGAGGCGCTGATGGAGCTGCTCCGCCGGGACGGGCAGAATTTCCTGGATATGATGACGCGGGAGGGGCTGTGGGCACCCAACCGCCGGGACGGGTACACGGGTTCCGGAGGGATCGCCTATACCCATCGGCTGGAAGGGGAGGGGCAGATGAGCTGCTGGGGCTTTTCCGAGTCTCAGGAAACGGTGGGGGTATCCCCCCGTATGTACGGACATCTGGTCTTTCCCTATGAGCTGGAACTGCTGCAGGGCTTCGGTTTGAATTGCTACGGCTGCTGTGAGGGGGTGCATCAGCGTATCCGGCTGATAGAGCGGATCCCCCGCCTGGGACGGGTCTCGGTTTCACCTTGGTGCGAACAGGAGATCATGGGGGAATTTCTCCGGGGCAGGGCGGTATTCTCCCGGAAGCCCAACCCCGCGATGATCGCGGTGCGTTTCCATGAGGAGGAGATACGGCAGGATATCCGGACAACGCTGGAGGCCTCCCGGGGCTGCAATGTGGAGTTCATTATGAAAGACGTGCATACCGTACAATATGACGCCCGGCGCATTCCGGAATGGGTCCGTATCGCAAAAGAAGAAGTGGAGGCATTTGCGCGTTGAAGGGGAAGAGAGCGGCTCTCTATATCGCCAGGGCGGGAATCATCGCCGCTCTGTATGCCGGCGTGACACTGCTTCTCAATTTAACGCCACTGGGGGTGTTTCAATACGGCCCGATACAGTTCCGGGTGTCGGAAGCGCTGACTTTGCTGGCGGCGCTGACGCCTGCCGCGATCCCGGGGCTTTTTGTGGGATGCCTGCTGGCCAATATCGTATCGGGCGCCGGGATATGGGATGTGATCTTCGGCTCCCTTGCCACGCTGCTGGCGGCCTGGCTGACCTGGAAGCTACGCAAGAACGACTGGCTCGCGGCGCTGCCTCCCGTGGCGGTGAACGGCCTTGTGGTGGGGAGCATGCTGACCGCGCTGGGCTGGACGAACTATTCGCTGTGGATCACTATATTGACGGTGGCCGCGGGGGAGGCTGCGGTCTGTTACTTGCTGGGCGTGCCGCTGCTGAAGATTTGCCGCCGCCTGAGACCGGACCTCCGGGAGAATTAGCCGGGGGAGGACGAAGCATATCAATTTTGGGAGGCTGTGTCATGATATCGCTTGACGGTGAATGGGAGTTGTACTATCGCCCGGAGGAGGGGCCACTGCCGGAAGACCTGTCGGACTTCCGCCGGGGGGCGCAGCGTATCCCGGCACGGGTACCCGGCAATGTGGAGCTTGATTTGGTCCGCGCGGGCGCGGAGCTCGATCCCTTTTACGCCGATCACCTGTACAAATTCCGCAAATATGAGTTTTACAGCTGGCAGTTCGAGCGCACCTTCGCTATGCCGCAGCGCGGCGGAACGCGCTGGACGCTGACGTTTGAGGGACTGAATACCTTTGCCCGCATATACGTAAACGGCATTCCGGTGGGTGAAACGCGCAACGCTTTGATCGCGCACACGATGGATGTGACCGACGCGCTGCGCTACGGACAGGATAATCACATCGCGGTGCGTATCCGCTCCGCCATCAACGAAGCGCGCGGCATGGAATTCCCGGCTATGCTGCGCCAAGACGAATATGCCGTGCTGCGCATGCCGCCCTCCTCCTTTGGATGGGACATCATGGGGCGCTTTCTGTCTGCCGGTATGTGGCGGGGCGTACACCTTGACAGCCAGCCCGCCACACGCTTGGACGACACCTATTATGCCACCACACACCTGACCGGAGACGGCGCCGAGCTGCTGGTCAAATACCGCTACCATACCGACGCGCCCACCCTGGACGGGTTTACCATCCGGGTCAGGGGAGTTTGCGGCGATCATATATTTGAGAAGGCCGTGCCCGCGCCCTTTGTCAGCGGCAGCCTGAACATCCGGGTCCCGGACGCCCGCCTGTGGTGGCCGCGGGGGTATGGCAGGGCTTGCCTGTACGATATCACCATGACGCTGGAACGTAACGGGCAGGTGCTGGCGCGAAAGCAGGAGCGTATCGGCCTGCGGGTCATCGGGCTGGAGCATGTGATGAAGCCTGGTGATGACGGCGCGTTCAGGATTTTTGTCAACAATGTGCCCATAATGTGCAAGGGCAGCAACTGGGTGCCGCTGGACGCACTACACAGCCGCGATGCCCAGCGCCTGCGGGCCGGGCATGATTTATTACATGATATCGGTTGCAACATCGTCCGCTGCTGGGGCGGCAATGTATACGAGGACCATGCTTTTTTTGACCTATGCGATGAACGGGGAATATTGGTCTGGCAGGATTTTGCGATGGCCTGCGCGGTGTACTCCCCCGACGCGGCCTTTGCCGCGCAGATTGAGGAGGAAGCCGCCCATGTGGTGCGCAAGCTGCGCAACCATCCCTCCATCCTGCTGTGGGCGGGCGACAATGAGGTGGATGAGGGACTGAGCGCTCTGCATTTGCCCTGCGACAACAGCCGTTACAACGCGCTGACGCGGGAGGTGCTGCCCCGCGTGGTGCGCATGCACGACCCGTATCGGGTGTTTTTGCCCTCCAGTCCCTACATCCCGGATGGCATTGCCCGTTATCAGGTGCCGGAACAGCACAACTGGGGCGCGCGGGCCTATTTTAAAGACGATTTTTACAAGCACACCGCGGCGCATTTTGTCAGTGAATGCGGCTACCACGGCTGCCCGGCGGTGACTTCGCTCAAACAATATATCCCGCCGGAGCATTTGGGGCAGTGGCTGAACGACCCTGTTTGGGACGCGCACAACACCGATTACCTGCCCTTCGGCGCGCGTGGGTACAACCGTATCCGACTGATGCACGACCAGGTAGACCTGCTGTTTGGCCGGGTGCCGGCGGATCTGGCCGAATTTGCGCGGCTGTCGCAAATCTCCCAGGCGGAAGCCAAAAAGTTTTTTATCGAGCGTACGCGCATTAAAAAATGGCGGCGCACCGGGATTATATGGTGGAACCTGCTGGACGGATGGCCGCAAATATCCGACGCCGTGGTGGACTATTATTACGCCAAAAAACTGGCCTATTATTATATCCGCCGCGTGCAGCAGCCCATCGCCGTGATGATGGACGAGCTGACGGATTGGTCGCACGCCGTGGTGTTGGGCAACGACAGCCGCGAAACCAAAGAAGTTACCTACCGCGTGTGGGACGGTGACACCGGCCAAACGTATATAGAGGGAACAGCGCTCTCCCCCGCCAATGAGAACATCGTGCTGGGCCATATCCGCGAACTGGCCGGGCGGCAAAAGCTGTATCTGATAACCTGGCAAACCGACGGTCAAACCTTTGGCAACCATTATATCTCGGGCTACCCCGCCTATGAGGCGGCGCGCATGCTGGCCTGGGTGGACAAAATCGCGGCGCTGCCCCAACCCTTTGCGTGGGAGGTATAGCATACTGCTTTCCGACGGAGCGCTGTATATACGCCAGAAATATGGACTGCCCTACGATTTTCCGCCGTATGCGGTTTACAGAAAGGAGAAGGAACACGATGTCCGATATCATAACCGATAAGGACCGGAATCGTTTGCGTGCGCTGGCCTGTAGGCAGGCAGAGTTCGCCGCGTCCGGAGCAAACGAAGAAATCCTCAAAAAGTGGCGGGCGCTGGGCGAAGGAAAACGCGAAACGCCCACCGTGCGGCTGCTGTTCAGCAACTTTACGGACGAGGTGATATACACCCGTCTCGAATGCGAGGGCGAAGATGCCCGCGGCATTGAGGAAGCGCTGCTTTCCACGATGGCGGGGCGGGAGCTGTTTGACGATGACACGCCGATATCCCCCACTTTTGATATTCAGCTTTCGGCCTCTGTGTCTCCCTTAGGAACAGCGCCCAAGATCACCCGCACCGACAGGGGCAAGGGTTTTCATATCGATCCGGTGATCGAGAACCTGGAGGCGGAGATGGACCGGCTTCGCGGCGGCACGTTTAAGGTGGACGAGGAAGGCACACGCAAAAAATACGAACTTGTGTCCGACCTGTTCGGCGATATATTGCCCGCGCGTTTTGTTCAGCCCAGCCTGACCGGCGCGATTACCAATCCTCTGGTACACCTGATGGGCATGGAAAACTATTACATCTCCATGTACGACTGCCCTGACGCGCTCCATGAGGTCATGGATATGGCGACCGGCGTCTATGAGCGATACTATGATCATTTGGAACGGCAGGGTCTTCTTTTGCCCGCCTGCGATATCAGCCCGGTGGCGCAGGAGAGTTTTGCCTTCAATCACGAGCTGCCGCGGGACAAGGCTGTAAGCACACGGGATATATGGGGCTTTCTGGAATCACAGGAGACCACGGCGGTGTCTCCCTCCGCCTTCGGAGAATTCGTGTTTCCTTATCAGGACAGATTGGCCCGGCGTTACGGGCTGCTGTCCTACGGTTGCTGCGAACGGGTGGACGCGATCTGGCCCGACTATCTCTCAAAGTGGAAGAACCTGCGCAAGCTGTCGGTATCGCCCTTCAACAACGAGAAGAGGGTGGGTGAATACCTGCGCGGCACGAAGGTGGTGTGCTATTCCAAGCCGCGGGCGGAATATGTGACCAACCCCGGCCCCTTGGATGAGGAAGCGCTGCGCACATACTTCCGGGGCGTCTACGAAGCAGCAAGCGGCTGTCTGCTGGAGGTTGCCCAGCGGGAGGTCGGCACGATTTACGGGGACTATGCGCGCGGGAAACGCTATGTGCAGATCGCCAAAGAATGCCTTGACGCTTACTGGAAGCCCTGACTTTGCGGATAGCCGGTATTGCGGCAACGAACGCGGAACGAACGGGGAAAATGGTCCCGCGGTCTCTGCCTTGCTGAGAGCTTATGACATTCCAGCTGTGGGCGGCAGTTCGGAAGGAGAAAAATGCGAACGCCCGGCGGCTATGGAAAGCTCCGGGTGTTTTTATGATTCGCGTTTGTCGGTTCCATTACGTAACACTATGCGTCACCAGCGTTTGCTTTGTTCGCAGGAGGAGCGCCGTGCTTGCGGAATACTTTGGCGAAGAGAAAAGTAGCAAGATAAATGCTTCCGCTGAAACCGAAAAAAATAAACAAAGGAAAAAGAAGGCGGCTTAAAAGAAAAACGCAGCCGTATAACACCGTTACCAAGATCGTGGTCAGGATATGCCTGACCGCCAGTAAAGGAGCATTGCGAAGGTGGATGAGGAGTTTGTTGTCAAACCACGCCATCAGGGGAAACAGATACAACGCCTCCATATACACCGCAACGCTCAGTGTGTAGGCAATGCTCCGCGGCACCGTCTGTTCCGCGTAATAGCGGATGTCCAGATACAACAAACCAGCCGCAAGGAGAAGAAGGAGCCAAGCGGCCGTACTTTGACGGAAGGTTCCCTTGAAATCCCGGAAGTAGGTCTTGACCACAGAGGTAACCGTTTCCTGCTGCAGCTTGCGGCAAAGAGAGAATAGGGCAGTCAGGGCTGCGCCCGCCGTAATAACGGGAATACAGGCCACGATGAACAGCACTTGTGCAATCATCAGATCCACAAGCCTTTCCAGTATCTGCACTCCTTTGCTTTCCGGGTCAAGGCGCAGCATTTACCTTCCTCCTTAGGCTCTATACAGGCTCTACGCCGAACATGGCATACATTTTACCGCTTCCGGGGAAACCTTGCAAGGGCTCGTCGAGATATCGCTCCATCAGCTCGCGGTCGTGATCTGTACGCAGATCGGTCACCGCGTCAAAGCACATGGTGGGGACACTGTCCGCCGTGACCTTTGGCCATGAGGGGATCTTCTCAAAATTGGGATCACCGGTTTTAGCAAACTGCACCCACGCGCCTGCCATCTGATCCTCGAGTCGCTCGGATATGCCCGGGATGTACTGGGCTTCCATGTAGGAAGCATTGCGGAACACATAGGCTTCTTCCGCGTTATGCCACGCTACAGTACCATAGTTAAAGGGGGATTCCAGATTGAACAGCCAGTTCCAGGTATCGCCGCCCGCCTTTGCCCGCGCAAGGCAGAATTGCAGGCAGCCTCTCCGCAGCCGGGTGTCCAGAAATAGCACATCCGCCGGATTGCGGTCGGGGTAAGCACCGGCAAATAACGCCGTCATTTCGGAGGCTTTCCCGCCGAAGCGCTCCGCCACATGATTGGCGGTGGTGGCCGCATCCCATTTGTTTTTGATGCCATCGCCGATCTTCCGGTTAAAGTTGCCCGAAAATTCGCCCATGACAGAGCCGACTAGCATGGGTTTGCGCAGGGACCCCGGCCGCCAGCCAAAATCCAGCGGATGCCCGAGATAGTAGGATCCGTCAGGATGGGGCGCCCAATTCACGCGCCCGCCCTCTTTGTTTTGTATCGTCCATATAGCGTTCATGGTGGCATGGGCCAGATCGTACCAGTTAACGGTCTCGATTTTTTTTATATCCGCGGGGGCAATACGCAGATATTGCAGCATCAGCGCGGCGCAGCGCTGTGAAAGCCGCCGCGCCTCGGAAACCCTCTTCCTGCCCTGACCGGAGAATCCGCCGGACTCGATGATCGCTTTATTGAAATAGTCGTCGGCAGCCGGCGTCTGCATCAAAGCGACCACCTTTCCTCCTCCGCCGGATTGACCGAATATAGTTACATTGTCGGGATCGCCGCCGAACGATGCTATGTTTTCGTGGACCCATTTCAACGCAATTACCAGATCCGCAAGACCAGCATTGCCGGAATCCCGATACGCTTCGCCGTAGGCGGATAAGTCCAGATAGCCCAGCACATTCAGCCTGTGATTGAGGGAAACGACCACCACATCGTCGGTTTGCGCCAAATTCTCACCGTCGTAGGCCAGCAATTCCACCGAGGAACCGGAAAACCAACCGCCTCCGTGGAGCCATACCATCACGGGGCGCTTTGCTTTTACATCCGGATGCTTCGTCCAGATGTTAAGATAATGGCAGTTTTCGTTCTGGGGATAGAAGAAATGGGGGACAGGAAACTGGTCGTGGGGCACAGGCGTGTTGAGCTCGCAGCATACATGGCCGAACTGATAAGCCTCCCTTACCCCCGACCATGGCGCGACCTCCGTGGGAAAGTGAAACCTTTTGGCGTCGGCATACCGAATACCACGGAATATATAGACGCCATCACGCTTTAAACCGCGGAGCTTACCGTATTTGGTAGAAACAACCGGGTCATCGTAGGTGCAGATCACCTGATCTGAGAGCTTACGCATATACATGGCCGTTTTCCTCCTTTACAGGCTTTGTCTGGGGCCTCCGCCGAAAACTGTCGTCGGACGGCGAGAGTTCTTGCTCGTGATGGATCTTAACGGCAGCAGTTCCATCAGCTCGCTATCGTGATGATACGCCTCCCGGATCACGCGGTCGAAGATCATACAGGCACCGTTTCCGTCCGTCACGGAATGCCATAGGGGCATTCCGACATGGTTTGGGTCACCCGTGCGGGCGAAGCTGACCCACGCGCCGGTCATGGCATCCTGCAGAGCCTCGGAAACACCGGGGATATAGGAGGCTTCCAGATAACAGGCGTTGTGGAACATATACGCCTCTTCCGCGTTATGCCACGCAACGGTTCCGCCGTTCAAAGGGCATTCCAGATTGAACAGCCAGTTATAGGCGGGTGCGCACCCCTCTTTCGCGCGCTTGATACAGAAATCCCTTGCGGGAACGCGGCAACCCCTGTTGATGAACAGGCTGTCGACGATGTTGGAGCCGGGATAAGCTTTCTGCTGCGCTTCCGCCACGGCTTCCGCCTTGTCGCCGAAGGCTTCGCGTAGCAGCTGCCAAACCAGTTCCCTCGGCCAGTTGTTCTTACTGCCAGGGGCATAGACCCGGTTGTAGTTCTGATCGAACTCGCCCAATACGGAGCCGACAAGGAGGGGGATTTGTTTGGTTCCCTCCATAAAGGGACGTCTTTCACCGGAACCCAGATAGAAATCACCGTCCGCCACAGGGCCGAAATGCAGCCCGAAGCCGAATTCCTGAGTCATCCGATCCTGCGCGGTTTGGGCGGCCCTTGCGAGGATATAATAGGGGATGGTCTCGATCTCATGGATGTCGGAAAGGCGCAGCGTGTCTATGACCTCCTTTGCCATTGCCCGAGATTTTTCTGGAGAGACATCGCCAGAGCCTTCAAATAAACCGCTTTGAATACAGGCTTTGTGGAACAATCCCGCGGCGGCGGGCGTTTGCAGCAGCGCGCTGACCTTTCCTCCTCCACCGGACTGACCCATGATGGTCACGTTCCAGGGATCACCGCCGAAGGTGGCGATATTTTCTCGAATCCAGCCCAACGCAGCCAAAAGATCGATTTGCCCCAGATTTCCGGTATACTTGTATTTCTCACCGTAAGCGGACAGATCCAGATAGCCGATGCAATTGAGCCTGTGGTTTACGGAAACCACAACCACATCTCCGAAGTCGCAGAGCTCATGTCCGTCATAGGCGTATAGCTCGATGGATGAACCGGTAGAGAAGCCGCCGCCGTGAATCCAAACCATGACCGGCCTTTTTGCGCCTTTTTCAATGTGCTTCGTCCAAATGTTCAGATAGTGGCAATCCTCATCCTGAATATAATGGTAATGGGGAACGCTATACTGATCATGGGCAATGGCAGTATGTACTTCCGGGCAGACTGGCCCGTAAATAATGGCTTCCCGTGTATCCTTCCACGGTGCGGGCGGTTCCGGGAGGCGGAAGCGGCCAGCCGCAGCGTAGCGGACGCCGCGAAAAATGAAAACCCCTTCTTTCCAAAGACCGCGGAGCTTACCTCGCGCGGTCTCAACTACGGGGAAATCCGGGCTGGAGATAACGGATCTTGTGAGCTTCTTCGGATACATCACGAACCTCCCGATACTGAAAGTACGGTCTCCCATGTTGTTTCAAGAGAGACTGCCGAGAAAGAAAACAGTTTAATAATGGAATTTGACGGACTTTACGGTCATTGTGCCAGAGGTGACTACCAGTTTCACGGTGGCCTCCTCGCTTGCCGGAATCGTCAGCGTCTCCGCACAGACAGGCTGCAGGATGTTCCCTTTTTCCAGACGGATATGACCAATCTTCTCGCTGTTACACAGCACATCGGCTTCGCCTTCGCCGATACCCTCCACAGTAATATGACAGTCACGCCGTACCTCGTGGACGGTGTAATTGGCAAACTCGCCACTGCGTAGCTCCAACGCAAGATCCTCCAGGGGGTCATATCGTTCAACATTGGGATCGTCGTACCAACGGAAATCGGGGTATGGTTTATTCTTTTCCGTTGCCCACACCAACTTAGTATGGTCCTCCAGGCGAAAATTAAGATAGTTACTCAGCTCCCATTTGCCGTAGTACCGTGATCCGTCCTCAAGGAACATATCATAGCCCGCACCCCCGATGGTGATATCGGGATGCTTGGCACTGATGCGGGGATAGTCATAATTCACGGTGCAATACTCCAGCTTGGTCAACTCGATGTACTCATCCATGATTCGCTGGGATTCGACGTAGGACGGGCGGGGACCGGTGGAGAGATAGGCGTGTATTTTGTCCCAATCCTTGGGCAGCGGATGACCTACGGACATGGGGGGACGCTCGCCGCCCATGGCGGTCTTAAAGCCCCAGAGCGTATACGCGATCCCGTAGTGCGCGCAGATATCGAAGAAAATCGCGTTGTGGACGGGACGGGAACCGCATTCGCCGATCCACAAAGGTACGTTCAGCTCTTCCCGTTTCAGCAGCCAAGGATATAGATCCTTGATTTCGGGAGAGGCGCCGTACAGGTGGAGGGAGATCGCCCAGTTATGGTACACCGGATCGTAGTCTTGGTCGAATATCCTAAGATCGCGTGCGTACTTGGCGCCCTCAAGGAACATGATATGCTCTTTGTCGATTTTTCGCAGGCGGGCGATGCACTCATGGTAATAGTCAGCCAGCAGCGGGATATGCTCGTGCTGCACGGGAGAGGAAATAGGCTCGTTGACAAGATCGTAACCGGCGAGATTCCAGCGTTGATGGTAACGGCGGGCGATCTCCTCCCACAGGATGATCTGCCGCTCTTTGCTTTCGGCATCTAGAAACAGACTGGGATACTCGCAGAACAGGCTGTCGCCGGTGGCGCCGTTGTTGCCGCCCACTACGCCATGCATATCCAGGATAGCATAGAGGCGATGCTTCTCGCACCAATCCAGAACATTGGTCAACCGAGCGAAGCCTTTCTCGTTAAAATGAATACCGGGTTCTTCATACAGAAGGGCATTGGCGTTGAGCACCACGCGCAGGCAGTTATAGCCGAGCTTCGCCATGAGCGCGATATCGCCTTCCTGCAGATGGTTTTCTTCCCAGCGATCCCAGAAGGTTTCCAGGTACTTTTCACCGCAAAGCTCGCGTATGACCTGAGAAACCGTACGGCGGCAGGTCCAGCGTTCGGGGTTATGATCTTTTCCGGGGCCGGGAAACAGCCAAAACTTAAATACCTCGACGGGTGTGGGTATCCCGCCGATCATAAAGCCTTCCACATTCTGCCAATTGGCGCAGCTATGGCCGTGAAGCACCAGTTCCTGCCCTTCACCATTGATGAAACGGCCGTTTTTGGTTTTTAACACACCTTTGACTAACTCGTTATCGTATCTGCTCATACTTATAATTATCCTTTCTGCGGAAATGGGGCCTTTTTCAATCCCGGGAATTTACCGCCGAGGTCGCCGACCCTCTTCAAGACGAAAACCACAAAACAGGGCAGAAAGCTATCGCTTTCAAATTCCTATTCCTTTTGGTATTCCAAATAGGTTGTGGGAGCGATTTCCGGACCGCCTCATGCCTCAGAGCGTCCGGGAATCGCTCCCGACGGGTTTCCTTTTTATGCGAGCGGGGAAGGACCATTCCTTACCCGCGGGGACCGGACATTACCTTGCGAGGAAGCGGTTGTAGCCGGCCTGATAGATGGCTACGACATCCTCAACACCGAACTCGATCAGATCTTTTTGGAATTCCTCAAAAGGCTTTACTTCCTGACCGATGATGTAGTTGACGGTATACTCTTCGATCATGGTTCTCAGCGCGGTCATCTTAGTATTGGCCTCGTCGCCCTCCGCCTCAGTGAGAGTGATGGTATCAGTGAGGTAAATGTTGGTTTTGGGCTCGCTCCAGATCGCGACGGAGATCAGCTCCTGATTCTGGCCGCCGGCCGCGGCTGTAGAGATCTTCCAGCTGGCGGAAACGTCGTGCTTGCCCAGCCAGCTCTGGCCCTGGTTTAGGGCGTACTTTTGAAGGAAGTCGGAGGGAGACATGCCGGTATCGTTGTTGAACACGATATCGGTAAAGACGGGCGTACCATCCTCGCCGATCTCATAGGTTACACCCTCGATGCCGTACCAGTTCAGGTATTGCCCCTCTTCGCTGTACTGATAGTCCAGCCACTTGGCAGCCAGTTCGGGATTCTTGCAGGAGGTGGTGATATACGCGCCCTCCTTGGCAATCAGACGATTGCCGTACTGAATGACCTCATCGCCGGCTTTCAGCACTGGCATGGGAATGGCCTGCAGGAACGCATCGGGCTGCTCGGTGACCATACGATAATTCACATAGTTTTTGCCGGTGAAAGCGGACAGCACCCGGCTGTACAGCAGGCACTGGTTGGAGTTGACGGATTCCGGTGTGGTCAGATAGTAGTGGAAAGAGGTAAAGTTGGGGTTGATCAACCCCTCAGAGTACCACTGCTTCATGGTTTCCAGATAGCCCTCAAATGTGGGGAGGGTAGCGCCGCAGACGACCTTATCACCGTCCAGCTGCAGCCAGTTGTCGGTTGCGACACCCCATGCCAAAGCCAGGGGGGAGCCGCCGTTCTGATCAAGGTTGAAGGGGGCTTCGATGCCTGCATCCTTTGCGGCGACAAGCGCCTCGTGCCACTCTTCGACGGTGGTGGGAACATCCAGGCCCAGATCCTCCAACAGGTCGGCACGATAAGCCAATCCCTGATAAGTGCCTTCTGATTCCGCGGTCTTATCTTGACCAACGATAGTGCGGGCAACGAGCAGCTTGCCGGCATCAGAGGACGCCTCGCGGCGGGCCTGATCGCTGGAGTTGATAAGCGCCATGTAATTAGGCATATACGTACGGATCAACGTATCCATATCGGGATGGATGACACCGTCTTCAACGCCCTTCTCAAACCCCCCGGGATAAGCCATGTTCGCGTAGATGATGTCGGGATATTCACCCGAAGACAGCAGAATGCCGTATTTGTCTCTTAGTTCGTTCTGCTCAACGGGAATCCAGTTGATGTGAACATTAGTATTCTCTTCCATCCTCTTGACGCCTTCGATATCATTCAGATCGGTAACGACGGCGCCGCTGTAGACCAGCCATATGGTGAGTTCTTCCTTCTCGGCGCAGAGAGGCAAGCCCAAACCTCCCACCTCACGGGTGACGTAATCAGGCATAGCTGCTTCTTGCTGACCGGCATCTTCCGAGGGCTTGTCGGAGCTGGTCTTGCTGCAGCCGGCAAACATGGTAAAGATCATGATGACAGCCAGCAGTAGTACTGGAATTTTCACATGCTTTTTCATTGGTTTTCCTCCTTGTTATTATCCTTAGTCCGGTGGACTATGGCTTTTGATTGAGTAAATTCAGCTTTTGACCGCGCCCAGCGTCACGCCTGTGACGAAATATTTCTGTACAAAGGGATAAGCGCACAGAATCGGCAGGGTGGAAACCACAATGGCCGCCAATTCCACATTTCTGGCGTACAGGGTGGCGCCGGAAACATCGGTAGAGGATGTGATCTCTTTGGAAGTATTCAGCAAGATGGTACGAAGAATCATCTGCAGAGGGTATAATTCGGTCTTAGTGGGGAGATACAGAAGCGCGGACATATACTCGTTCCATTTCCCTACGATCGTGAACAGCATGATTACCGCAAAAGTGGCCTTGCACAGAGGCAGTATAATCCTGAACATGATCACGAAATCTCCTGCGCCGTCTACCCGCGCCGCATCCTCTAGCTCATCGGAGATGCCCTGCATGGAGGTGCGCATCATCAGAATGTTAAACACGTTCAGCGCGCCCGGAATGATCATTGCCCAAACGGTATCCAGCATCCCCAGTTTCCGCACCACCATATACAGTGGGATCATGCCGCCGTTGAATAGCATGGTGAAGGAGATGAACAGCATGAAGCTGTTGCGGTAAAAGAATCTGTTGCGGGAGAAAATGTAACCGGAAATGACCGTGAGAAAGCCGGTGACCACACACTGCAGAACGATATAGATGATCGTATTGAGGTAGCCCCGCCACAGCCGTTGATAACCGGCGATGATCTTGTAGGCATTCCAGTCTACATTGTGCAGGGGCTTCAGGATCAATCCCTTATTGACCGTCAGGTAAGAGGGATTGGAGATAGAGCCCATGATCACGTGCCAAATCGGCAGGAAGCATATTAGCGCAATGATGATCAGCAGGATCACGACCGCAATCAGAAAAAGGATCCGGGAAGGAGACGCTTTTTGTACCATTTGCAGTTACCACCTCATCAAAACATACTGGTACCGGACAACTTCTTGGCGATTTTATTTGTAATCAGAAGCATGATGGTACCAATAACGGAATTAAATAAGCCGACCGCGGTAGAAACACCATAGTCGTTATTCACAATGCCGAGACGATAGACATAGGTATTGATGACATCAGAGAACTCATAGTTGGCGGGAGAATACAACAGGAGTATCTTATCTGTACCGACGTTGAAAACCATGCCCATACGCAGGATCAGCAGCATGATGATCATGGGCATGATGCTGGGAATAGTAACATGAATGGTTTGACCCCAACGGTTGGCACCATCTATAACGGCGGCGTCGTACAGTGTCTGATCGACGGAGCTGAGCGCAGCAAGATAAATAATGGAACCGTAGCCCAGACCCTGCCAAAGATTCTGTAGAACATAAATCAGCCAAAAGAGCTGCTTCTCGTTTAAAAGATTCCGTCCCTCCGTGTTGGTGAGGAATGATACGGCTTCGGAGATGGCGCCACCGGCCCTTGTGAACATGACCACAAGACTGCACGCTACGACAGCAGAGATAAAATAGGGCATATAGCTGATGGTCTGCACCGTTTTTTTGAAGGGCTTCCATTTGATCTCATTCAGGATCAGCGCAAAAATGATCGGGGCGGGGAAATTGACCAGTAAATCCAAAAGACCGATCGCCACGGTATTGCGGATCAGCCGTTTGAGGTAGGGACCGCCGAAGAAGGTCCGGAAATTATCCAGGCCCACCCACCTGCTGCGGAACAGGCCTTTGGCAGGAGAATATTTTTCGAACGCCATAGCCAGCCCGCCCATCGGTATATAACAGAAGATCACGAAATAAGCCAGAATCAACAAGAGGAGCAGATATACGAGCTTGTTGCGCCGTATATCCAGCAACAGATTATGCGGAATCGCACGAATCCCGCCGCCGATGATATACCCCTTCGGGGCGGGAGGCCTGTCCGGTTTTACCGTCTTCCTTGTGTACAATGTGTATCCTTTCTCCCGTTCTTACGGATCATTCACAATAGAGTGGTTAGCCAAAAGCATATTCGGCATAATAAGTCCGAACATCGCTTGCTGATTCTATACTTTCTCTTTACATTATATTGACTTTTCGAACAAAAGGGTATAAATTTTTTCCGATATCCTATCACTTTTTTTCCGATATTCCTTCGATTTTTATAACCATTTGTCCATTTATCCCTTTGTTATTTGCAAAAAGCGATTTCCTCTGTTATCGTAAACATATCCGGGGAGGACGGACGGCAATGAAACGACGTAAGCCCTTTCAGACTCTGTGGGCGGCATTTTTGGGGATCACCATACCCTGTGTTATTCTATTGCTGTTTTTGCACAACTCTATGATCCGGACCATGGAACAGAGCAATTTGGATATGATCGGCAGCAACCAGAGCATGATCGTTTCTTCCGTGGAAGACTCTCTGCTGCGGGCCTTCGGAAATGTCCAGGGTTGTGTGGACAGCATGGATTTTCTTGTCTTTTGCAATTCCTCCGGTGCGGAACGGGTCACCAAATACGCCACCCTCATGAACGGTAAGTTACGCGACGCATTTTCCGGTTTTCCGGAAATCATCGGTTTTGTGTTGTACAACGCTGCATGTGACCGCTACTATTTCACCAATCTGCAGCCGATCGAGCCCGAGATTTACGCACTGTTGACTTTTGAGGCGAGTAAACCAGCCGGCGCCGGGATGACCGCTCACGCATTGATCCCGCTGGAAGAAACAACACTGGCGGTGACCTATTACCGAAACCGGCACGGCACCCTTGCCGTGCTGGCAGATCCCTGCTGCAACGAAAGCTATCAGGCCTACACGGCTTCCGTAGACGGAACCCACGACCTGCAGTTTCTTCCTTTAGACGCGCGATCGACCGAATACATCAGCGCAAAGGAATTCAGATATTTTCCCATGCAAATCGTGATGCGGGAATACCGTTCCGCTTTCTTGCGCGGCTACAATGCCACGCAGCTACTCATATCAATCCTGATCGTGATCCTTATCTCCGCAATCCTTCTGGTAGGACGGGCTATGCAGAAGCAATTGATCGAGCCCCTTCGGCGGCTATGGGAGGCATTCGGTCGGATCTCCCAAGAGGATACCGCCTACCGCATCGAGGAAAGGTCCTCGATGAAAGAGATCAATGACTTTTACGACGGCTTCAATAAAATGCTTGACGATATGCAGGCGGCGCAGCTGCAGCGCATCAAGAGTCAGCTGGATGCGGCGCAGGCGCAGCTGCAATATTTCCAGCTGCAGATCCGTCCTCACTTTTATTTAAATTGTCTGAAAAATATCAATGCATTGGCGTCGATCCACGAAGACGGGAAGATCCAGGAGATGGTGTTCCTCATGTCCGATTATCTGCGATATCTCTTTCAGGACAACCGCAGTTTCCTTACTCTGCGGGAGGAGCTTGCGGCGGTGCAGGGATATGCGCAGCTCTGTCAGTTGATGGGGCGGCAGCTTCGACTGTCCTTTAACTTGGAAAGCGAGACGCTGCACGCGCTCTGTCTGCCTATGCTGGCGCTTACCTTCCTGGAGAACAGCATCAAGCACAGCAGGCAAAACGATCTGCTGGAGATTCGTATCGAAGCGAAACTGAAGCTGTCAGATGAGGGCGAGCCCTTCGCGGAGCTCTCGATCCGGGACGACGGCAGCGGCTTCTCGGCGGAGTCTCTGGAAGCGCTGAACAACGCCGATCCCTCGCAAATGTACTATGGAAAGGAGCACATTGGCATCGCAAACGTACGCTACCGCCTGTGGCTGGCCTACGGCGACCGGGCAGGCATCACCTTCCGCAATGACAAAACCCACGCTGTGGTGGAGATCCATTTTCCTATTCGGCCGGAAGACTCCCGATAGCATTCTGTAAGAGGAAGCGGATATGAACATACTGCTGGTTGACGATCAACCCAACATTCTGACCTCCCTTGTCTCCTGTATCCCCTGGAGCAAGCTGGGCATATCAGAGGTGTTCACAGCTGGGTCCGCCGAAGAAGCGCGGGCGATCCTGCGAGAAAAAAAAACGGATATACTGATCACCGATATCGAAATGCCCGGCGGAAGCGGGCTGGAGCTTCTTGCCTGGGTGAGAGAGCGGGTGACAGATACAGAGTGTATCCTTTTGACTTCCCATGCGGACTTTCTGTATGCCAAACAGGCAATTTCTCTGAAGGTGTCCGACTATGTACTACAGCCTGCCCGGTACGAGGACGTGATTCAAGCTGTGCGCAAGGCGGTGGCAAACCGCAGTGCGCGCAGCCGCAGCGAGGAGCTGATCCGTTATCGTGGACAGGATTTTGCGGTTATCAACGCCACGGCGCAGTCTATCTTTGAAAACTGGCCGACCTATCAGGAAAGTTTTTTGCAGCCCGCATTGTTGGATGGCCAAATCAACCAATTGAGCCGGATGAGCCTGCATTGCAAGCGCGATGATCCCTGCACCATACTCTATGGACATATCCGCAGCTGGCACCGAATCCCGTTAGAGCCTGTGGCGATCCTAAGCTTGTATCGGAAACTCCTGGATACTGTTCTGCCGCGCCAGTCGCTGGCAAGGATTACCTGGTTTCCTCAGGAGAATGTTTTCTTCACCGTATTCTTTGCGCCGCTGACGGACCGGATGGAACAGGCGTTGCAAAAGGTTTATGATGCGTCGGAGGCGGAGATCGGCTGCGCGGCGCGGATGCTGTATTGCGGTACGGATTTTCAGCATATCCGGGAAGCGCTTTCCTCCTTGCGCAGCGAGGAGATCGAATTCGGGCTGTCCCATGATTCCGGCGCTGTTTGTCTGCTTCCCGTGAAGCCGAAGCCCTTTTCTTGGGAAATCGATTCCATGAAACAGAGGGACCGACAACATCTGGCGCAGATCTGCAGGTATATCGAAGAGCATATGGCAGAACCCATTACTCGCACCCAAATCGCGGAGGATCTGCATATGTCGCCGGGTTATGTGAGCCATGTGATCAAGGAACTGGAAGATCTCAACTGCAAGGAGCTGATCACAAAAATCAAGATGGAGTTTGCACGAAAGCTCCTGCAAAAATCCAGATTCTCCATCGGCGAAATCGCCATCCAATGCGGCTATGACAGTTTTGCCTATTTCAGCAAGGTCTATCGGCAAACCTACGGAATTACCCCCACCATGGAGCGGGAGGGAAAGTAGAATATTTCTTGCAACCGAAGCAGGTAGGCCGGGGTTCGCATCGGATCATTGTTTCCCGAATATACGGGCACACTTCTTTATCCGCCCTCAGCCGGTGTAGGCCGGGTTCATTTCCAGAGTATATTTTGCTTTATTCTTTTGCATGTTTTATAATCATAAAAATAAAGTTCATTTCGCACCAAATTTGAAAAGCATACGGCAGATCCTATTTCCATGGTAGAATCGGAAATTGTTTGGGAGGGTCATACATGGTATTCACAATTCTCGCAATCAACCCCGGATCCACATCCACAAAGATCGGCGTGTTTCATGGAAAACGGGAAATATTTTCCATAAACGTAACACACGAAGCGGAATGCCTTGCAGGGTTTGGTGGGATCTCCGCACAACTGGCCTACCGGAAGCAGACCGTTCTAAACGCGCTGGAGAAGGCGGGGGTCGATCTCTCTTCCATGGATGCCTTTGTGGGACGGGGAGGCGGGCTTTTGAGTGTGGAGGGCGGCGTATACGAGATCAACGATATTCTGCTGGCTGACGCCACCCGGGGGGCAAACGGCATCCAGCACCCGGCGCAGTTGGGTCCGCAGCTGGCGTACGGCTTTGCACTGCAGTACGGAAAACCCTGCTTTATCCTGAACCCACCCGACACCGATGAGCTGACCCTTTGCGCTCGCATGACCGGCGTAAAGGGCATCTACCGGAACGTCCATCTCCACGCGCTGAATATGAAAGAAACCGCCATTCGGCATAGTATCGCCCGGGGAAGAACTTACGAATCGTGCAACTATATCGGCTGTCACGTCGGCGGCGGGATTTCCGTTTCTGCCCACGAAAGGGGGCGTATGATCGACGGATTTGATACCGTCGGCGGCGAAGGGCCCATGACGCCGACCCGCTGCGGCGCGCTGCCTGTTTCCGGGTTGATCGACTACAGCTACAGCCACGACCAGGAGGAGATAAAGAGCCTGTGTACCCATTCCGGTGGCTTTGTCAGCCATCTGGGAACCTCTAACGCGCGGGAGGTGCTTGGTATGATCGAACAGGGGGACAAATACGCCGCGCTGGTTTGGGACACCATGGTTTATCAGATCATCCGTTGTATCGGCGCCATGGCGGGTGTGCTTCACGGAAAGGTCGACGGGATCCTGTTGAGCGGCGGCATGGCGCACAGCGCAAAATTGACAGTCGGCATCACGGAAGCCTGCAGTTGGATTGCCCCGGTTTATGTGTATGCTGGTGAATTTGAGCTGGAAGCCATGGCCGCCGGCGCCGCCCGCGTACTCAGTGGGGAGGAAACCGCTAAGGTTTATACAGGCAGGCCCGTATGGACACCCGAGGAAATTGACAAGCAAGGATAGAAGACCGCCCGCGGCGAAAGGAGCAGTATTGCATGCAAAACTATGTAAACCGAACTAAGATTCGTCCCTATGCCAGAAGCGTATCCATCATCGGGGCGGGGTGCACACCCTTTATGTATACCGTGGATCACGAGGAGACCAACGGCCTGACCGAGGGAGAACTGTTCGGCTATGTGGCGCTCAAAGCCATGGAGGACGCAGGTGTGACCCCCAAGGATGTGAGCTTTTATTTTCATGGCGAAGCCAGCCCCCTGAACGGTTCCAACTACCTGACCCCGAATATCCAAATCGGCAACTGGTTCGGCATGAGGGGCAAGGGATCCATCCATCATTCGGAGGCCTGCTGCACCGGTTACCTGGCAATCGAGCAGGCGGTCAACGTCGTGGCTTCCGGAAAATATGACTGCGTGCTGTCGGGCTGCGTGGAATTCGGCGACTCCGTTCCCGCTCCTTTCGGTCCCGATGATACTATAGAAACTCCTAAGCACCCTTATAAAAGGGAAAAGATGCCCATGGACCGGTTCTTGGCCAGTACCATGTGGCTGTATGACCGCAACTACGCCCGCTCCCTTATGGCACCCATGAACCTGATCTACGATGATGTGGCGGAGGATTATGTCCGCACCCGCGGCATAACGCCTGAGCAGATGGACGACACCCTGAATTGGATGGCGATCAACAACCGCCGCAACGCCGCAAAAAATCCATTGGCTTTGGAGAGAAAGGAATTTGCTGAGATCGCCGCGGAAAGGGGCTTTGAGGATGTGATGGACTATATGCGTTCCCCTTACAATCCGAAGATGGGCGACCTGCTGCGGATGGAGGGCATAGAACGAAAGTGCGACGGCGCCGCCGCCGTGATCGTCTGCGCTACCGACCGAATCCCCCAAATCGCCCGCAAGCTGACCCATAAGCCGATTGAGGTTTTGGGTATCGGCTCCGCCGCCTGCGAGGCTACCAACCCCCATTTCGAAATCCGAGCCACAGAAGAGGCGGTGCGCCAGGTCTACGAGCTTACCGGCGTAAAACCCGAGGAACTGGATCTGTTTTTTGCGAACGACTTCATCATCACTTCCCACCTGTACGCTGCGGAGATCGCTGGATACCTTCCCTACGGCGAGGGCTGGAAGTATATTTGCGAGGGGCGCACCGCATATGACGGCGATAAACCCATCAATACCAATGGGGGACGCACCTCCTTCGGCCATGCGCATGCCGCCTCAGGCCTGGCGGACGTGTACGAGGCCTGCATGCAAATGCGCGGCGCCTGCGGCGAACGGCAGGTAAAAAAGCTGCCCCGTACCGCCATGCTGCGGGGTTATGGCGGAAGCCAGAATGTGTGCGCCATCATTCTGAGGACCGTGAACTGAGGAGGAGCGGAATATGAGCATCAAGTTGGAAAAAGTAGTGGAGCGATTTTATCAGAATCTGGAAGAGGGAAAAATCACCGGCCGAAGGTGCCGCGCATGCGGGGCTGTGGAGTTTCCGCCTGTGTATGCCTGCAACACCTGCGGATGCTTTGAAATGGAATGGGTGGAGATCGACGGTGAGGCTGCGATGCACTCCATCGTTCTGCCCGCAGCTCTATCCTCCAAGCCGGAATACAGACTACTGGGCAGGTATGCCTACGGAGAGGTGGTGCTTAAGGAAGGCGCCCGCCTGAATGCCGTGGTTCGCGGCATCAGCAGGAAGAACCGGGACGACCTGGTAAAGAGACTGCCGATTAGGATCAGGGCGGCTATTTTTCAGCGGAACGGGTATAAGACCGTCGTATTTGATTTGGACGAGTAATCATACAAGAAAGGTGTGTTAGGGTATGGATCACAAAGAACTGGAAGCAAAGGTGATTGAAACGGTCGCCATGGTCTACGGAAGGGAGGCCGCCGGGCTGACGGCAGACACTTCCTTCAAGTATGATCTGAAGGGTGTCTCTATTCAAATGGTCGGACTGATCTCGGAGTTGGAGAACGAGTTGGATGTGATGATCGCTTTGCAGGACGCCTCAGTGTGCGCAACCATCGGCCAGATCATTGACCTGGTTGAGAAAGAACTGTCATGAACATATTTGGCAGGCTGTACGAAAAAGCCTGTTCACGTCCCCAGAGAGTTGCATTCCCCGAGGCTGCAAACGAAAAGATGATGCGGGCGGCTTATGAAACCGGACGGGAGGGGCTGATCGTCCCCGTGCCGGTAGGCAACGCCGACGCGTTGTGCGCCCTGGCTTCCCGCCGAGGTTATGACACCTCCGTATTCAGCTTCGCAGACATCCATGACACCGCATACAGGGTCGCGCTGATTGACCGCTATGTGAATCAGCCCGGCAGGATACTCAAAGCGAACGCGTTGCACCGTCGGATGGAAAATCCGCTATATTTTGCCATGGCGATGCAGGCGGTCGGGGATGTGGACGTGACTTTCGCGGGCATCGACAACAGCACGGGGGAGGTATTGCTGGCGGGTCAGATGATGATCGGCCTCAGACCCGGCATTACCACGGTTTCTTCCATCGGGCTATGCGATATCCCCGGCTATGAAGGCAGCGAGGGCAGTCTGCTGGCAGTGGGCGACAGTGCGGTATGCACCGATCCCAACGCCGAACAGCTGGCTTCCATCGCAATCTCCGCCTGCGACACGGTACGCGAGCTGCTGGACTGGGAGCCCCGATGCGCCATGGTTTGCTACTCCACCTTAGGCTCCGGACAAGGGGAGAAGGTCGACAGGGTAAGGGAAGCGGTCGCAATCGCCAACGCGCTGCGGCCGGATCTTGCCATCGACGGCGAATTCCAGCTAGATGCCGCCATTGTCCCCGCGGTGGCGCAAAAGAAGGTCAGCAGGCTGTCCCCGGTGGCGGGCAGGGCGAATGTAATCATATGGCCCGATTTGAACGCGGGCAATATCGCGGTGAAGCTCATTCAGCTGTTCGGCCGTGCCAATGCCTACGGTCCCATGTTGCAGGGCTTTCGCGGCATCGTATGCGACTGTTCCCGCAGCGCACCTCTAGAGGAAATCAAGGGCAATATCGTAATCTCTGCCGCGCGGGCTGCGGGGAATAAAACGTAATGCTGAAGGACTGGGTCGACGCGCAGTACACGCCCAAAGGCGTCGGCATCGATTGCGTGCACGTTTCCGACTTGCGCGCGATGGACGAACGCCTAGGGGGCGCCTTCGTTCGGAGGACCTTTACGCCGGCGGAGCTTGCCCTGGCGGCGCATGCCGCGGATTACTGGCGTTTTTTTGCGGGACGGTTCGCGGTAAAGGAGGAGGTTTATAAGGCGCTTTCTTGCAAGCAGACAAATCTTTTCGATTTGCGCATCGTAGAAACGCTGCAGCGGGAGGATGGATGCCCGATGATCCTGTACTCCGCCGCTCTTCGGTCGGTATTGGATCGGACAGGGGGAAGGGAGCTTCTTGTCAGTATCGCCGGGGAGGGAGATTACGTCATAGCGTTTGCGCAGATAATCTGACCGGAGGCGAAACAACAAAAATATACAAGAGAATGACTGCAAAATTTGCTCCGTGCTTTTTCACCACGGTCCGATAGGTGAATCCGATTGTATTTCATGACAAGAAATACGAATCAGAGCGCCGTCCGATTTGCTAAAATGAGAATTGAGACAAAAATATTAGGAATGAAAAAGGAAGGATAACAATGGAAAAAGTGAGAATTGCGATTGTCGGCTGCGGCGGCATCGCCAACCAGAAGCATATGCCTTCTCTCGCGAAATTTTCCGATCGCTGTGAGATGGTCGCTTTCTGCGATATTCTGCCAGAGCGTGCGGAGAAGGCCGCGGCGAAGTACGGCGTACCCGGCACAAAGTGCTATACCGACTACAACGAAATGCTGGCGGACAAGACCGTGGAGACCGACGCGGTCCATGTCTGCACGCCCAATGTTGTTCATTGCCCGGTGACCGTAGCTGCCTTCGAGGCGGGCAAGCATGTTATGTGCGAAAAGCCCATGGCCCACGATACGGAGAGCGCCGCGAAAATGATCGAGTCATGGAAAAAGTCTGGCAAGAAGTTTACCATCGGTTACCAGAACCGTTTCCGCAACGACACTACGACTCTTCACGCGTCCTGTGAGGCTGGCGAGTTGGGTGACATCTACTTTGCCAAAGCCCATGCTCTGCGCCGCCGCGCGGTTCCTACCTGGGGTGTGTTTCCAAATAAAGCGCTGCAGGGCGGCGGTCCTTTGATCGACATCGGTACCCATGCGCTGGATCTTACCTTGTGGATGATGAACAATTATGAGCCGGCATCGGTTAGCGGGCAGGTCTTTTTCAAGCTGGGGCGGGAGAAACACGGTCCGGACGGAAACGTGTTCGGTCCCTGGGACCCCAAGACCTTTGAGGTGGAGGACTCCGCCTTTGGCTTGATAAAAATGAAAAACGGCGCCGCCATTTTTCTGGAAGCAAGCTGGGCGCTGAATATTCTCAAATCCATGGAGGCTTCCACCACGCTGTGCGGTACCAAAGCCGGCGCGGAGATTCGCCACGGCGGCAGTTATCCCAGGGATGAACTGATTTACAACACCGTTGAACATGGTCAGCTGATGGAGAAGACCATATCCCCCGCAGGGGTGGTCGACTTTTTTGAGGGAGGCGCCGCTGCGGAAGCGGTCCGCGAGCAGGACCAATGGCTGGATGCCATTCTCAATGACAGGGAGCCGCTGGTTAGGCCCGAGCAGGCATTCGTTGTCACACAGATCCTGGACGCGATCTATCACTCCGCCGAAATCGGAAAAGAGGTCTTCTTTTAAAGAGAAATACGACGCCGCAACCTTCATAGGCGCGAAACTTCAATAAATTTTGCAATCGTGACAGCCGGAGGATCCATAAGGTTCCCGACAGTATGTGTATAATACGGCACCGGTCCTCCAAAGAAAAGGAGAAGTATATGGCTAAAAAAGTACTGGGAGTCTCTTTTGGCAGAAAGGTGGGCAACTGCGACGTTATGGTCAAACAGGCATTGATGGTCTGTGAGGAAGCGGGATACGAGACCGCTTTTCTGCGGGCGGACGACTTGAATATTTCCAACTGCACTGGCTGTATCGCCTGCACTGTGGGCATGATGACCGGCAGAGGGCGGGGCTATTGCGTCCGACATGACGATTTTGACATTTTGGACGAGAGCATCATGCAATCCGATGCGGTAATCCTGGCATGCCCCACCTATGAAACTTCAGTAACCGGGCGCTTTAAGACCGTCTGCGACCGCATCGGCCCCAGCCATGACATCACCTTCCGAAAGGCCGCATATGAGGAAGGACTTGCGGCAGGCCTGCCTGAAGAGAAACTGCCTGACATCCGCTCTTTCAAAAAGCGCAGCGCGGCGCTCATCTCGGTCGGCGGTGCCATGACTGAGAACTGGATCGTGCTGACGCTGCCCATGATGTTTGAGTTCACTTTCCCTCTGGGGATCGATGTGGTGGACACCGTAGAGTACCACGGCGCAATGGCTTTCGAGAACGTAGCAGGCAACCCCGTCATGATGGAACGCATGAAAAAAGTCGGCAGGAACATTGTCGCTTCCGTCAACGCCGAGTCCGAGGAAGAGAGGACCGCATGGCGGGGCGATGAAGAGGGGTGTTGCCCTGTCTGCCATACCCGTCTCTTGCAGGTTTCCCGTGACAGGCGATCCGTGGATTGCGTTGTTTGCGGTATCCGAGGCAGCCTGCAGATCATAGACGGCAGAATCCATGTGGAATATGTCCCCGAGGAGCTGGACCGCAGCCGCCTGCGCTGGGACGGCAAGCTGGAACATTCCATCGAAATCAAGACCCAGGCCCAGCCTTCCGGTACCATCCGGAATCTGAAGGAGCTGAAACAGCCCTTTGCGGATTTTGACCGACCTCCCTGGCCTGTAGATGAGACCGCGCATCATAACGTAAAACTGAAATAATCGCAACCGGGATCCGGCGCGAACGCTGGATCCCGGTTGCTTTTTGATGTACGTATCTGAACTCCGTTTTGCCTATCCTATGCGAATCTGATATAATCACGATATCGCTGAGAGAGGAGGAAAATATATTGTTTACGTTTTCTTTCGTTTTTCAGCCATTGTCGTCTATGCATTCCCATACAGACATCGAGTTTTTCTACGTTCTGGACGGAACGACTGTGTTTACACTGGAGGACAAGCGGTGCCGTCTGCATAAGGATGACTTTCTGTTGGTAAACGCGGATAAAAACCACGCTTACCTTTCGGAAGGAGATTTTTTGGGGGTCACTCTCCACATTTCCTATTCCCGGCTTTGCTCCCTGATGAAGCAGGATATGGTGCTCTTCTGGTGCAACACCACCGACGGAAATACGGAGGGCTGCGAAGAACTCCGCCGCATTTTCCGCAAAATCATTTTCGAAGAGTATTACGGACAGGGCAAGGACATTATCTACCTGAACAGCCTTTTCTATGAGTTTTTACACATCTTGACCACAGATTTCCTTTTAAACAGGGAGAACGATCATTACCCGGAGGAGACCCAAAAATTCGATGCCAGAAAACATGAGATCGCCGCCTTCATACAGACGAACTTTGATAAGCCCATTCGCCTGGAGGATCTGGCCAAGCGGACGTATTTGAGTTACACTTATCTTTCCAAATATATTAAACGGCACTTCGGCATGGGCTTTGCCGCGTATCTGAGCAAGGTGCGATTGAATTATGCGGTTTCTCAGTTGCTTCACTCGGATCTTTCTGTTGTCCGCATCGCTACGGAGGCTGGCTTTGCTTCCTCAGCAGCGCTGAACAAGGCGTTCAAGCAGACTTATAATATGACCCCGACGGAATACCGTCGTCAGTGGATCAGTCAGCATGGTCCAGCGACCCAGAACGAAACCTCACAAACGGATACCCGCAAGCGGCTGGAACAGCATTTCGACCGATACTTTATCCCGGAAACAAAGCATGTCAATCAGTTGACGCATGCCGTTACGCTAGAAAGCGCCACTAAGCGGCTGCTTAAGCGCAACTGGTGCCGGATGATCAATATCGGTACGGCGGAGGACCTGTTACAGTCCGATATCCAAAGACACCTTTTACTTTTAAAGCAGGAGCTCCATTTTGAGTATGTGCGGTTCTGGGATATACATTCCGCGGGAATGCAGTTGGGTGACGTAGAGACCGGCTTCAACTTCAACAGATTAGATCAGGTCATCGATTTCCTGCTTCAAAACGGCATGAAGCCCTATATCGAGCTGCGTCCCAAACCAAAGCTTCTGCTGCGCGACGCCTTTGATGTCATCCATACGGACAAAGCGCAGGTAGATGAATCCGCGGACAGCATCCGTTATTTTATGCGTAGATTGTTAATCCATCTGATGAACCGATACAGCGCGGAGCAGCTGGAAAGCTGGTATTTTGAGATTTGGTGCGCGGAAGGCGAGCAGAACTGGACCATAGAGGATCCTGATTTGGTTAGGTCTATGGGGGAACGGTATCTGGAAAGATTCAACGTGGCTGCGGCCCAGATACGGGAATTGTGTCCCGGCGCGAAACTGGGTGGCGGCGGTTTGACCATGCGCTATGGCGGCGAGCAGGTCAAAATGCTGCTGCGCGCATGGCAAAAGAAAGAGCAGCATCCGGATTTTATTTCCCTGTACTGCTATCCCTATACACTGTATACCATGGACAGGGACAGAAATCAGAGCCGGGCGGCCAATCTGCTGCATAACTCCCTGCACTTTGTGCGGGACGCCATGGACGAAGAGGGATTCACAGACAAGGAATTGCATGTGTCCGAGTGGAATTTTTCCATCTCTAGCCGGAACAGTCTGAACGACAGCTGCATGAAGGGTGCATATCTCGTCCGGGATATTTTGGAGAGCCTTGATCTTGCGGATGTGATGGGCTACTGGGTCGGAACCGACCTGTACAGCGCCTACGCAGATACGCGATCCATCCTGTACGGCGGAGGCGGCTTGTTATCACGCGACGGTATTCGAAAGCCGGCATTTTACGCATTTGATTTCATGAACCATCTGGGCCGATATGTGTACCGGCGGGAAGACTGCTATATCATTACCGACAATGGTTCCGGCAACTGGCGCATCGTATGCCATAACCTGAAGAATATGAGCCACAGGTACTCGCTGATGCGGGAGGGTGAGATCCCGATTTCGGAACAAAACAATCTTTTTGAGGATGTCAAAAAGCGAAGCATCCATTTCTCCCTGCCCGGCAAAGCGGGCGGGACATACCTACTTAAACGGTTGACGGTAAACCAACGCAGCGGCAGCCTTCAGGATGAATGGGTGTCCATGTCAAGCCCCGAGGAAATGAGCCGGGACGAGATCCGGTATTTAAGCCGCATCGTGACCCCCGGAATGGCAATGAAGCGGCTGGATGCTGATAACGGGAGGCTGTCATTCGATATCACCATGGAACCCAACGAGATCACTTATGTCCATTTAACCTGCCAGTATTCCTGATATCGCAAAGCATAGGGACGGGACGACAAGAAACGCATGTGATTTTTGTCCTTTTTACGGAAGCGACTTTGGTATGGGTCAAATTTGTGTGACATTGCAACAAGAATCGGAATGAGGATAGACAAAACAGAACGTATTATGTTTACGTTGTAATTTTATCGCTTTGGGAGGAACGTCATGATCGGAAGAAAGTATTTTAACCCAAACGCATTTATGAATGTGTTGCGCGACGGTGAGATCATCGGTTACAGCTTTGAGATCAAAGCTCAGTATTACCGCTCTTTCACTTTGTCCATCCTGAGAGACATTAAAGTAGTTGTGGACGGAAAGACGGCAGACCGGGAGGATGTGCGTCTGACAGTCAATGAGGAGATGTTCACACTGGACGAATGTCGCACGGTGATTGACCCGGAGTATCGCTGGGAATTTGGTGAATTCGCTACCGTAACGGTCATGAAAAAAGGCGGCCTGACACCCGGCAAACATCATATTGATTGTCATCAGTCTATCGCACCCTCCTATATGCCCTTTACGGTGGAAGCGGACTGCTCCGCGGACTTTGAAATCTAAGGAGAAATACCATGCATTACGATATCAAAAGAAGCGTTTCCCTGTACAGCTATCAGGACGAATTCTATAATAAGCAGTTAGATTTGGAAGATTGCCTGCGGGAGGTTGCCAGAACCAGTGCCACAGGTGTGGAACTGCTCCCGGAGCAGATGATCCGCAGATTTCCGCTCCCCATCGAGGAAGAGGCGTTCCGGGAAAAGTGGTTTGGTTGGCTCAAACAATATAAGCTCGACCCTTCCTGCTATGACGCGTTTTTGGAGTTCAAGCTCTATGATAACCGCACGCTGACCTTGAAAGAACAGGTCAACATGATGAAGCGGGATATTCGATTGGCGTCCATGCTGGGTTTTTCCAACCTGCGTACCCTGGTGTCCACCCCAATGCCCGTGATCGAGGGTTCTTTGGAATACGCGGAGCAGATGGGCGTAAAAATCGGCCTGGAGGTGCACGCCCCTTTCTCTTTGAACTCCTCTTGGGCGGACGGCTATATGGAAATGATCACCCGCACTGGTACAAAATTCTTTGGCTTTATTCCCGATATGGGTATTTTCTGCAAAAATATCCCGGACGTTGTTCGGGAAAAGTACCTGCGCCGAGGTGCAAAGCTGGCATGTATCCAAATCGTGGATGATTTCTACGCCGACCGTGTGGCAAAGAGCTTTACAAAGATCAGGTATGATCTGAATTTGGGCAGGGCGAATATGGAATACCGCATGGCGAACGGGATGGGCGAAATGATGGAGGCCGTCAAGCGCGCCGGCGGGGGTCAGGTTGATTTAGATTATGCGGGCGAAAGTTTCGTGTTTTCCTGGTCCGAACCGCAGGATCTTATCGACAATATCGACTGCATCTTCCATATCCATGCCAAGTGCTACAATACCAATGAGGACTATGTGGAAACCGCTACTGCCATTCCCGAGGTGGTGGACGCGCTCAAAAAAGCCGGGTATAAGGGCTATCTGTCTACCGAGTATGAAGGCGGCGAGCATCTCAGAGTAGATCGTCCCGTGGATTCCATCGAACAGGTTCGCCGTCATCAGGAAGCGTTGAAAAGAGCAATCGGAGGTTGAACTATGCAAATTAAATTCGGCGTCGTCGGTTTTGGTTTTATGGGCCACTGTGTCGCGGATATGCTGGCGACCTTCCCCGAGGAGCAGATCCGTCTTACAGCTGTGGCGGATATCAATCCCGAACAGCTGAAGGACGTGCCTGCCGGGGTTGAAACCTACGCCGGTATGGACGAGATGCTGTCCCGCGCCGACATCAACACGGTTATCATCTCCACTCCAAATCCCAGCCATCTGGAGATGGTGGAAAAAGCAGCGGCAGCAGGCAAGCATATTATCTGTGAAAAGCCGGCTGCCATGACGGTTACGCAGTTCGACCGTATGGCAGAGGCTGCCCAAAGGGCGGGCGTGGTTTTCACGGTACATCATCAGCGCCGCTGGGACCGTGATTTCCGGATTATGAAGGAGGTCTACGACCGGGGCATGGTGGGGCAACCTTATGTGATCAAGAGCCAGCTTTACGGTTTTAACGGGAATATGCACGACTGGCATATTTACCCGGAAATGGGCGGAGGCATGCTCTATGACTGGGGTGTACACCTGATCGACCAGATGCTGGAGATGGTGGACACGCCGGTGGTGAGCTTATATGCGGATTTGCGCAATGTCATCAACGAATGGGTGGATGATTATTTCAACATTTTGCTCAAATTCGGGAACGGCGTTACCGGTGTGATCGAACTGGGCACCTATTATCTGACTCCCAAACGGGGATGGTTCATCGGTGGCAATGAAGGAAGCGCCATCATCGACGGATGGGACGGGGAAGGCAAAATCGTCCGAACCGCGCATCTGCTGCAAAACGTACCCGGCAGGATCACCATGACCGCCGCCGGTCCCACCCGCAGCTTTGGTCCCCCTCCCCCCGGTCTGCTGATCGAAGAGCCACTGCCTGAGGTCAATGTCAGCCACCGCGATTACTTCGATCAATTCATTCGGGCAATGAACGGCGAGGAGGAACCGGCAGTCAAGACCGCCCAGGTGCGCAGGGTGCTACGAATCATGGAGGCGGTGAGAGAGTCTGCCCGCACCAGCAAGGCAGTGCATCCCGAAACATGAATACGAAGCGAAAAACGGAAACGAAAAAGAAGAAATGATGAAAAAAGGGGTTCGGCACTGTACGGGATACTGAGAGCAGTGAGGAAATGTCTCGTCCGCCGGACAAAGCCCTAACAGCGCCGGCCCGTGCCTCTGATCCGAAAGTGACCGTGCCGGGAGGCGGCGTGCAGACAACTGTCGAACCCCCGGTTGTGCTGTGATCGTCTGATGTATGTGCGCAATCCGAATCCTTTTAAGAGACCTATGATCAGGAGGTCGTTATGAAAAAATATGAAACCGATGTAGCGGTCATCGCGGGCGGCCCCTCCGGTCTCTCCGCAGCGGTTCAGGCGGCGGAGTGCGGAGCCAGGGTCATTGTTTGCGAGAAAGCCGCCACGGTGGGCGGCGCCGCCAACATGGGCATGGGTCCTCTCGGCATCGGCACGAAGTACCATCGCCGGCAGATGCAGGATATCACGGTAGAAAAAGCCTTCAATATGTTCATGGAGTATACCCACTATAATGCGGACGCCCGTCTGGTCAAGCGATATTTCGCCCAGTCGGCCGATACCATTGAATGGCTGGAGGAGATGGGCGTGGAATTTGAGGGCGCCTTCCGCTACTTCCCCAAATCTGAACCTACCTGGCATATCGTTAAGACGAACCAAAGTATTGGTCCCCGCGCCGCGTCATTCATGGTGAAGGCTTTATATGCGCGGGCTCTGGAACTGGGCGTTCAGTTTTTATTGGAGACCCCCGGGGGGAAGATTCTGAAGAAGGACGGCAGGGTGTGCGGTCTCGTTGCCGCCGATAAGTCGGGCGGGGAAGTACGCATCGACTGCAAGGCGGTTATACTGGCGACTGGCGGCGCCGGCGCAAATAAGGTACTCATCCGAGAGGAGACGGGATTTCTTCACGGCGAAGACCTGTTTTCCTTTGCCATCCCCGGCTTGATGGGAGACGGACTGCGGATGGCCTGGGACGCAGGTGCGGAAAAGACCCCTGTTAGGGTGGAGCTGATTGCTGAGGTAGAAAACGGCGGCTCCATTACGGGTTCCGTTGCAAACGTGTTCACGCAACCTAATCTGCTGGTCAATCTGAACGGAAAGCGGGTCATGAACGAGGAACACATGCAGAACACAACATTCCTGGGCAATGTCGTATCCCATCAGAAAAGGCGGACATGCTTTTCCGTTGTGGATTCCTCCATTGTTCACGGCTATATCCGCAACGGCGTTGACGTGACCAGCCTTGTCCGTACCAACCCGGATGTATCGGACTTCTATGACGGGCTGGAACAGGCGAGGGTACAGGGATTTGACACCTTCTTTGCGGCGGATACGATGGAGGATCTGGCAGAAAAGGCCGGAATCCACGCGCGGAATTTAAGAAAGACTGTAGAGGCATATAATATCTACTGTGATTCCTGCGATGAAGAATTTTTTAAGGACCGCCGGTATTTGCGCCCCCTTATTCAGGCGCCCTATTTTGCTGCAACCCTGCGCCCTTCCGGCTACGGTACCGTTGGCGGCATCCGCATCAACGAGAATTGTGAGTGCTGTGACCGTGAATTTGACCCGATACCCGGTCTATATGCCGTGGGCGCGGACGCATGCAACATCTATGACGACAGCTATATGTTCTTGTTACCGGGTAACTCCATGGGCTTTGCCCTGAACACCGGCCGTATCGCGGGCAAGGAAGCTGCCGCCTACATTGATTTGGTCTGAGCGGGAAGAAAGGAGGCAAGGCCCATGGTGCGTATTACAATCAACGGTATCAATCTCAATGCGGAAGAAGGGGCAAACGTTTTGAACTGTGCGCTGGAAAACGGTATTTATATTCCGCACCTCTGCCATCACAGTGACTTGAGCCCCCTTGGCGCTTGCCGGCTGTGTATCGTGGAGGAGGAGGGAAAGAAAGGCGTCTTTCCTTCCTGTATGATGAAAGCCCGCGAGGGACTGAAGATCCGTACGGACAGCGAGGAAATCAGGCGCCTGCGGATGCTAGCGATGGAACTGCTGCTCGCGGGGCATCCGGAAGATTGTTCTACCTGCTCCAAATACGGCAACTGCGAGCTCCAGACGCTGATCCAGTACATCGGCCCCAAGACCGGGCGGATGAAGATGCGGGCAAGGAGGTTTAAGCCGATCGAAGAGAATCCCATGCTGCTGCAGGACATGAATCGATGTGTGCTTTGCGGCCGCTGCGTCCGGATCTGCAATGAGGTACGGGGCGTAAAGGTGCTGCAGTATCAGCGGAAGAATCTGGAAACCTTTGTGGATGCCCTGCACGGAAGGCTCCTGCTGGATGCCAACTGCCGCTTCTGTACCGCCTGCGCGGAGGTCTGTCCCACCGGTACTATTCAGGACAAGTGGCAGGAAGGTCATGAAAACCGAAAAAAGGAGGACAAGGTGGTTCCCTGCCGGTTCGCCTGCCCGGCGCATACCGATGTTCCAAGATATGTCCGCTTCGTGAAGGAAGGCAATTACGATGCCGCTGTTGCGGTGGTTCGGGAAAAGGCCCCGTTTCCGAGGGTGCTGGGGATGGTATGCACCCGTGCTTGCGAGGAGGAATGCAGGCGCGGCGCGCTGAACGAACCCATATCCATCCGGGGTATCAAACGCTATGCCGCCGAGCGCGATACGGGCAGGGCTTGGATGGGCAATGGCAAGCAGCTCCCCGATACCGAAAAGAAGATTTGCGTTGTGGGAGGCGGCCCCGCAGGATTGACGGCGGCCTACTACCTGCGTAAGCAGGGGCATCAGGTCACGTTGAAGGAAGCGCTGCCTGCAGTGGGGGGTATGATGCGTTACGGTATTCCCGTCTACCGGCTGCCCGGAGAGGTCGTCGCCGGGGAGGCGCAGGTCATTGCAGATCAGGGTATAGAATTCGAGTGCGACTGCAGGGTTGAAAGGCCTGCGGAGTTGCTGAAAGAATATGACGCTGTATTGATGGCGATTGGCTGCGCAGATGGCGTGATTCTGTCCATGGAGGGCAGTGGTCTGCCTGAGGTCATGCCCAATATTAAATTTCTGCGGGAGGTTGCCATGGGGTTGCCCGCCGGCATTGGGAATCGGGTCGTGGTGCTGGGCGGTGGCGATGTTGCTTTCGACTGTGCCAGGACGGCTATACGATTGGGCGCGGAGGAGGTTTGCCTGGCTTGCCTGGAGGCCAGGGATCAAATGACCGCTTCGCAGGATGAGATCAGGGCGGCTGAGGAAGAAGGCGTCCGCGTCTATCCCGCACGGAGCTTTGAACGGATCACAGGGGAGGCGCATGTCACGGGTGTGGACTTTATGAACGTCAGGCGATTCTGTTTTGACGAAGAGGGCCGTGCCGTCATCGAGAAAGAGGAGGGAAGCTTTCACCATATCGCTTGCGACACGGTGATTTTTTCCACCGGGCAACGCCCGGATATCACCGCCGCCGCCGGTTTAACGCTGGGCAGGGGCAATTCCATTTTCGTTGCCAACGCGGAAACGGACAAATCCACCAATATTCCCGGTGTTTTTGCCGCCGGCGATTGTATCTACGGCACTAAGTCTGTTGTTCAGGCGATTCAGTCTGGAAGAGAGGCGGCCTCCCAGATCGATCGCTATTTGGGCGGCGATGGCGATATTACGGAGGTGCTGGCCCCGACGGAGCCGGCCGATCCCCGTATCGGCGTGATCCAGGGCTTTGGTGACCTTCGCCGCAAGGAAAGCCGAATCGACCCCGCCGAAAGCCGAAGGGATAACTTCTGCTTGTACGATCATGGCATTCGCGATGGCGACATCGGCTGCGAGGCCAGCCGATGCTTGCAATGCGATCTGCGGCTGCAAATAGCAAAGCCTCATTTGTGGGCGGACTATGCGGAAAAAGAAGAAGGGAGCGGGAAATGACAGACCTTTTGGAACAGATCAAAGTCAGCGGGCTGCGGGAATACGGCCTCTATCCCGAAGAGATGGCGCAAAAGCTCGCTGCCTGTCATGGGGCGCGTGCTTTGGTCGTCGCCCTGAACAATGCAGACACAGAGGGGGCCGCCTTGACGCTTCTTCGAAGAGATGCCGGGAAAGTCTTTGCCGGTATGAAATCGGTAGCCCAAATCATCGGTACGGAGTGCAAGGTGCTGCATATTCCTGCGTATGCGGACGATTTATTCCGTTCGCTTAAAACGGAGGCGGAAGCCGATAATATCGAACTGGTTTGCGGTATTGTGGACGTCCGCGCCGATAAGGACTGCTGTCTGACCCATATTGTTACCATGGTTGAGCTTTCAGACATTACCTCCGGCAGCTATGTTCCCGGAGTGTATGTCAGTGTCAATGGTAACGATATTCGAAAAATCAACCCGGACACCAGGATTGGCGATCTGCTCGGCGAGCATGTAAAGGGGGTGCAGACCGGGTACGAGGTCAGAACTGCTGAGGCTCTGCAAATAACAGTGGCGCAGGCTAATATAGAAAACGGCGTACTCCGCGCGATTACGGATGCCGACTGCATGATTGACCTGGTGCAAAAAAAACTGCTTACCTCCCGAAAATATAGCTGCGGTAAGTGTGTATTCTGCCGGGAGGGTCTGCTGCAGCTGGAGGCTGTGCAAAAGGACGTGACGTCGGATAAGGGAAGTTGGGACGGGCTGCGTCTGTCCGGGGAAATCGGCGAAGCTATGGCTTTCTCAACCGCTTGCTCCATGGGACAAAACGCCGCCCGAATTGCCCTTTCCGCTATGAAAGTCTATAAAGAAGAGTATGAGGAGCATATCAGGAAACACAGGTGCGTGGCGGACAGCTGCATTGCTTTTCGAAAGGTATATGTGGATCCTTTTGCCTGCACGGGATGTGCCGGATGCCGAAGCGTTTGCCCTACCGGCGCCATCGACGGCGCTGTCGGGTATATTCATATAATCTTTGATCACTGGTGCACCAAGTGCGGCGACTGTATCCCCGTCTGCCTAGCGCAGGCTATCCGCCTGACCACGGGCCGCATACCCAGGCTGCCGGATCGGATGCTGCGGGTTGGGCGGTTTACTGAATAAACTCCTGCGCAGGCGGATGTGTAAATCTTTCGAATCAAAAAAAGAAAAGCGCATGCAGGTTTTTGAGCAGGTCTTTGTGTGTCGCTGATAATATAGGTAGTGCTCAATGAGCTTTCTAAATCCAATTAAGCGAATTATATTTAGTTGCGTTTGATTCTAATTCTTCTAAATCCACAAAAAGCAGATAGAATAGGTGATTAAAATTGTTTTGTTGGTCTCCTCCACCAACCAATATATAGCCACTAAAGAAATCCATGTCGCGGATTACATGTTGTGAGATATTTTGGATTTTTTGTCATTTGTCTGAAAGGATTCTGACAGAAAAACTTAAGCTATACCCGAAGTTTGTGTTATTTCGCTATTGATGTTTTTTGACATTTGCCTATGATTTTTCGTAGCAAAGCTTTATCATATGCGGTCGGTATGCTGGTGTTTTTATTCAAAAAAGGAAAACAGCTGATTTTTGCGAGGAACTAATTAAAATACAGAACTCTTTGTTTAAAATGCAGAAAAAAGAGAAGCCAGATTTTATCAAAGAAATCGGGCTTCTGGCGTTCCCGGGGAGATTCGAACTCCCGGCCTTCCGCTTAGGAGGCGGACGCTCTATCCTGCTGAGCTACGGAAACAGGGGATTGGCATACCGAAGCATCACGCTCCAGGAACTGTGTCATTATGGCATAAATGTCCGGCCGCGTCAAGCCTTTGGGGGTTGGCGCAGTGGGAAGCGGGAGCCCCCGCACTTCCCGCTGCGACGGATTTACCCGGCGGCGGAATCACGTGTATATCGTTTTACCACCGGATTTCGGACTTGCGAAGAGCGGGGAACGGATGGTATAATACGGGGCGGACGCAATCTTCTTGAATTTTTTCTAGTCTGTGTTATTAAATAATAACCCGCGGGAGCGGGATGCAATAGAGGATTCGTATGCGGAATATTATGTCGAATTTCCAAATCGGAGAAACCGCCACGGGGTGGAACAGGCACGGCAGCGGGCACATCAACGATACCTATCTGATTGATACCGACGGAGAGAAGCGGTATATCCTGCAGTGTGTCAACAGGAGTGTTTTTCCGGATATATCGGCGTTGATGGAGAATATTGTGGCGGTAACGGAGTACCTGCGGAGCAGGACCGATGATCCGCGGCGCACGATGACGGTGGTGCCTACCGCAGAGGGAGGTTGGTATTATGAAGCGCCTGACGGGAATTGCTGGCGGGTACTGGATTTTATAGAAGACTGCCTGTGCTTGGAACAGGCGGAGAACGCCGGAGATTTTTATGAATGCGGCGTGGCTTTCGGCGGATTTCAGCAGTCCCTGGCGGATTTTCCCGCCGAAACGCTGCATGAGGTCATCCCAAACTTTCATAATACCGTATCCCGTTATGAAAAGCTGAAGGCGGCTGTCCGTGCGGACACGATGGGGAGGGCGGCCTCCGTCAGAAGGGAAATCGATTTTGCCATGGCCCGGGAGGAGATGGGCGGTACGCTCCAGCGTATGCGGGAGGCGGAGGCACTGCCCCTTCGGGTCACCCATAACGATACGAAAATCAATAATGTCCTTCTGGACAGCGTCACACGGAAGCCGCTCTGCGTGGTGGACCTGGATACGGTGATGCCGGGCCTGGCGGCCTACGATTTCGGCGATTCCATCCGTTTCGGCGCTGCGACCGCGCCGGAGGATGAAAGGAATCTGGGGAAGGTGCGTATGGATATTTCCCTCTACCGGGCGTACGCGGAGGGGTACCTTTCGGCCTGCAGCCGGCTGACCCAGGAGGAGATGCAGTCCCTGCCGTTGGGCGCAAAAATCATGACCCTTGAATGCGGTGTGCGCTTTCTCACCGATTATCTTGAGGGGGATCATTACTTTAAGATCAGCCGGGAGGGGCAGAACCTTGACCGCTGCCGTACCCAGTTCAAGCTGGTGGAAGAAATGGAGGACCAGTGGGAGGAGATGCGGCTGTAAGGATCGCCTTTACATGCCGCTGACAGGAGGAGATACGGGGACAGCGGCGCGGAGGGGCCCGGGCTGTACGTCTCATACGATGACATGATGAAGCTTTTTGAGGAGAAGGAATGAAGGTTCGCTCCTGACAGCCGGATAATCGAGAAACATGCCTGCCACGCTTCACAACGCCCGATGATAAGGGGAGGTCATACGCGACATGATGGACGCGATACGGCAGCCTCAGCCTCTTCCCGTATACAGGCACTATAGTCAAAACAAAGGCCTTCTTTGCGACAAAGAAGGCTTTTTATGACCCGATAAAACAGGGGCTCCTCACCGATCTCCGGCGGAGAATGCTTCCAGGGTTTCCCGGATCACGGCGACGGAAGCTCCGAGTTCAGTACCTTCCGTAATTCTGTATCAGCGCCATGATATGGCGCATGCTGGTCAGTAGGGATCCGTTGTTGACCGAGCCGGCGGTGGTGATGTTCAGGCCCCGGTGGCTGCGGGCAGCTTCTATATCCCGGAGGACATCCCTTTCTATCCAGGCCAGATCATTCTGCATCAGGGCAAAGGGTGCCAGCTGACCGTCTATGCGAGCGTTGGGGAGGTGCTTTCGTATCTCCTCCACCGACACCGTGGGACCGAAGTTGCAGCCGTTCAGATCCAGCCTCCCCAGTATGGGCAGCAAATGCCCCATGGCGGAGTCGGAGTGCTGGTAGCGGACGTCCCCGGGGTCGGGGGACATCCTGGCGAACACATCCCGGAGTACAGGATAGCCGAATCTTTCATACAGCTTCGGGGTCAACAGACAGCTGTTATCATCATAAAACTCAAAGCCGCGGGGCAGGGTGTCTTTTGTATACCCGGCTTCTTCACCCATCAGGTCGATATATCGGAATATCACGTTTTTTATGGTTTCACTGAACCGTTCGAACAGATCCGGATCGTCATATCCCAGAAAAATCAGGTTCTCAATGCCGTACACCGAGCAGGCCAGGGTGACCGGCCCCCGCATTCCTTTGTAAAGAGGGGGCCGGATCCCATAGGTCTCATAGATACGCGCTTTCTCGGCTTCCCAGTTATCCGGCAGTACGAAGCCGCGGAAATCCATGGTTTCGATCCAATCCAGCTGCCGTTCAAGCTGCTTAGGAGTTTCCAGGGACCCCTCCAGCCACCAGGAGCCGTTAAAGATATATTTTCCGCCGAAAACCTCACCGATTTGCCGAACTGCCGGGAAAACGGCGTCAGTGGGGGGAAGATCCTCCGGCAGCAGCCGTATGCCCACGATTTTCTCCGCTTTATCGTTGTAGCGTTTGTTGAGGTCGAGCTGCCGTTCCCGGGGCTCCTCACCCCAGGGATTGCCTTCCTCACCCAGCTCCGCGTATACGCATTCCCGGCTCATCCGCAACCCGAGGGCCGCCTGAGGGGCTTCGGCGCTGAAGCAGTTTTCCTTGTGGGCAAGGGCATCATCCTTCCAGAATTGCCGGATATCCAAATCTAACATGGTTTACTCTCCAATCCCAGCAGCCGGGCAGCGTTTCCACCCAGTATTTGTTGTTTCTCGGTGTTGTTCAACTCCATATAATCCAGCCAGCGTATGGAGCGGCCGGTAGTTTCCCAGGGCCAGTCGCTGCCCAGAAGGATATGGTCCGCGCCAACGGTGTTGATCATCTCCCTGAATCGGAGCGGCGGGAACATCCCGACGCAGTTGGCGGTGTCTATATAAAGGTTGGGGAGCCCTTTGTAGGCCGAGAGGGCTTCCTCCTCCATAAACATGCCCCCCATATGCGCCGCAATGATGATCAGCCCGGGGTGGCGTTTTGCCAGATCCGCCAGTTGTTCCGGACGGGAGCCATGGGGCGGGAGAAAGCCGGGATCGCCGCCGGCATGGAACAACACAAACAGCCCCGCCTCCTCCAAAGCGGAATAGACCGGATACAGATCTGTTTCCTCCAAGGAAAACCGCTGGTAGCCGGGATGTAATTTCACCCCGGGCAATCCTGCGGCTTTGATGCCGGCGATAACCTTTCCCGGAGCTTCCGACCGGGGATGGAGGGCTCCGAGATGAAGCAAAGGGCCCTCCCGGAAACCGGGTATTTTCCGGTTGATGGCATCATCCTGCCCGGGCCTTGTGGCAACCGGCGCGATCAGGCCATAGTCCGCCCCGGCCGCCAGCAGGTTCTGTGTTAGGCCGGCGGCCGTGCCGTCCCCCGCTGCCCAGATGCCCGCCTGCCGCTCCAAAGCGGCGATGGCCCGAGGGGCAATGGCGTCGGGAAAGGTGTGGGTATGAAAATCGATAATGCTCATAAAGCGGCTTTCAGGATAGCCAGACAGTCTTCTTCCGTCAGGGGGACAAAATGCCCCGTTGTGCCGGTGACCGGGTCGTGCTTCTTTACCTTGCGGGCCATCTCTTCCAGCCTGTCCCCGGGGATACCCAGCTGCGTAAGGGTAATGGGCATTCCGATGGACAGATAGAACTTCTCCAGCGCTGTTATGCCAGCCAGCGCGGTACCCTCGATATCAAAGGGGTCGCCCTCGACGCCCATGACCCGGGTGGCAAAACGAACAAACCGGGGCACGTTCCGCTTGTAAACAAAGCGCATCCAACTGGGAAAAATAGCGGCCAGACCGGCGCCGTGGGCCACGTCATACAGCCCGGATAACTCGTGCTCGATCTGATGGGAGGCGAAATCCGTCTCCCGCCCGACGCCCAAAAGGTTGTTATGGGCAAGGGTGGAAGCCCACATCAGCTCTGCCCGGGCAGCGTAATTGTCCGGCTCCGCGATAGCAATGGGAGCGTTGCGCAGCACGGCGCGCATCAGCCCCTCGCTCATCCTGTCCGATAGCTCCACATTGGGGGTGTTGGTGAAATACCGCTCCATCACATGGGCCAGTATGTCAACGGCGCCGGCGGCAGTCTGGTAAGCGGGTACGGTATAGGTCAGCTCGGGATTCATCAGGGAGAAGAGGGGACGGGTCAATTCACAGCCGAGACCCCGTTTCAAATTTCCCTCCTCATTTGTGATGACAGAGGAATTGCTGCCCTCGCTTCCGGCGGCCGCCATCGTCAACACCGTACCCAGAGGCAGGATTTTCTCCGGAACCGTCTTTCCCTCATAAAAATCCCATACATCCCCGTCATAGCAGGCGCCCAGCGCCGTTGCCTTTACCGAGTCGATAACCGAACCGCCTCCCACCGCCAGCAGCATATCCGCCTTTTCCGCCCGGCATAGGGCGATGGCTTCCCGCACCAGGGAAAGCCTGGGGTTGGGCCGTACACCGCCCAGGGTTACCCAAGAGACCCCTGCCGCGTCCAGGCTGGAGGTGACTCGGTCAAGCAGACCGCTTTTTACCGCGGAACCGCCGCCGTACTGTATGAGAACGCGGCTGCCGCCAAAGGATTTGACTGTTTCTCCGACTTTCTCTTCAACATTTTTGCCGAATATAAACCGGGTGGGACTGCAAAAATCAAAATTATCCATACGCATTCTCCTTCCATATGTGTAAAATAAAGTATAACATATCGGTTAGGGGATTGTCCATGACGACGGAGAGAACTCCGGGGTAGGATTTTCCTTATAAACGGGAGACTGTACAGGATATGATGAGGAGGTCAAGATGTTACAGGAAAGATATCCGGATCTGCATTCCCTGCTGATACCGCGGGAACGGTTTCAGCCCTGCCCGAAGGATCCCGATTGGTGGGCTTCCAGAGACGGGCAGTGGGCAAAAGAGGTGCTGGCCGAAGCGGAGGAGCGGAAGGACGAGGCATATGCCCAGCTTACCGCCGTCCGGTATATGGATTTTCAGCGGGATGGTAACCGTACCCGTTACGAGGGGCTTTGTTTCTCCCGGCGGTATCTTCTGTATCTCCGGGCGGTGGCGGAGCTGATCGAAAACAAGGGAACCTATATTGACAGTATTATTGACGGTATTTGGTTGATCTGCGAGGAAACCTCCTGGTGCATCCCAGCGCATAACGAGCTGTCGGCTCTTCCCCGTTCATCCCTGCCGGATCCCGAGCAGCCCTTCCTTGACTTGTTTGCCGGCGAAACCGCCGGGAATATGGCGTACATTTATTATCTGTTGGGAGACAGGCTGGCGGAGGTTTCTCCCCTGATCCCTAGGCGGATGGCAAAGGAGATCACCTCTCGGGTCATCGACCCTTTCCTGCTGCGGGAGGATTTCCGTTGGATGGGGCAGAATACCGAGGGCGGGTTTACCTGCAACTGGAACCCCTGGATCGTTTCCAATGTGCTGACCTGCCTGGCATTGGTGGAAACCGACCCCTACCGCCGCACGGCCGGGGTAAGGAAATCATTGCGGCTGCTGGACCGATTTATCGCCACCTATCACAGTGACGGGGGTTGCGATGAAGGCCCCTCCTATTGGGGCGCTGCCGCAGGCGCGCTTTTCCATTGCTTGGAGCTGCTCTACCGGGTCAGCGACGGAAAAATAGATTACTTCGATTTGCCGATCATCGGAGAAATGGGCCGTTATATTACCCGTACCCATATATCCGGACAATATTTCGTTAATTTCGCCGACTGTCATCCCAAGCTGCTTCTGAACAGCAGTATGGTGCAGGCTTACGGCCGCCGTGTGGGTGACGCGGGCATGGAGGGGCTGGCGGCTTATGCCCGCAGGCACCAATCCTACCAACATAAGACACGAAGTACCATCCATGATTTCCGCAGCCTGCTGCTGCAGCTGACGGCGGAACCCGGACAGCAGGACGGGCAGCCCCCCTTCTATCGGTATGTATGGATGGACGGCGTGCAGGTCATGACTGCCCGGCAGTTCGGCGGCAGCGATAAGGGACTTTTCCTAGCGGCAAAGGGAGGACATAACGGGGAAAACCACAACCATAACGACGTGGGCAATATGATCGTGTATTTGGATGGCCGGCCCGTATTGGTGGATTCCGGCGCGGAAGCCTATTCCGCCCTGACCTTCCGGGACGAGACCCGGTATACGCTTTGGACGATGGTTTCAGATTACCACAACCTGCCCACCGTCAGGGGCGCGGGACAGTATTACGGAACGGAATTTGCCGCGGGGGAGGTTGCATCCTCCGATAGGGAAGGGGTTTCCGTATTCTCCTGCGAAATCGCCGGCGCGTATCCCCCGGAGGCCGGCCTTCGATCCTGGGTGCGCACCGCCGCCCTTGACCGGGAGAAGGAGACGGTTTCCGTTGAAGAGCGGTTTGATCTCGGTGAGAAGACAGCGGACATTACGCTGAACTTTCTCTGCGGTCCGCGCCCCGTGACAGAGGGAAACACCGCGCGTATCGGGGATGCGCTGCTGACCTGGGACGCCGGATGGAAGGTTGCTGTAGAAAAAGTCAACACAGAGGATGCCAGAGTGAAGACTGTATTCGGTGAGGATTCCCTTTACCGTTTGCGGCTGACGCCGCAAGCGCCTGTTGCGCAGGGTGAACTGCATTGGTATATTCAAAGAGCATAAATGATAAAAAAGCCGGAGGGTGACCCTCCGGCTTTTTTGCGCAATATGCAGACAGGGGCGGAGAGGAAACCGCCGTGGAGACACACAGGACCGGATATTCCGCGGCAACGCGGAGCCGGCAGTTGTGTTCCTGCGCAGGGGCTTGTCGGTATTCTTTTTCAGAAATTGAAAACCCATCCTTTACGGATCCCGAAAATCGCCCGGATACCCGGTCCGTCGACAGCGATTAGAGTGGCTTTTTTCCACGACGCCCTCTTGACACGACTCTACCTCCGTGCTATAATTTTTTTGTTCTTCGGGACATGGTCTGTTGGCTCAGTTGGTAGAGCACTGTGTTCACATCGCAGGGGTCATTGGTTCGAGTCCAATACAGACCACCACTCAACCACCCTAATCTTGATACGAGGTTAGGGTGGTTGCATTTTGATCGGAAAGCCGCTAGATACGAGGCTACTGTATTTTTTTCGTTGCCCATACATATCTGATTAAAGCCCCGGACAGGCGTTTTTTCCGTTTTGTGTGCCTATGGGGTTACGGGAAGCCGGTTTCCCGTAGGCCTGTACACCTTTCCCGCAGCCCCATTGAAAAATGGCGGTCATGCCGCCCGAAAAGAATCACGACCAAGAATCGTGAATCAATCCTGGCCATGATATTATTCTGATAAATTCTACCATGCCATCAGCTGAGACGACTGCTTTCTGTGCCGACAGGTTCCACAATTGATCATCTCACTGTTCAAGAACGAGGGGCTGTTGAAGCAAAGAATCGATGAAACCGGTAATCTCCAGCTCCGGTTGAGGTTTTCCTGACACTCTGTCCGAAGTTTACCCAGTTTGGCATCAGCCTTTTTGAAGCTTTCGTCGTACTCAGCGGTCTTTATGCTGAGTTCTTCCTTGTTTGTCCCCGTCACCGTATGACTGCGGATGAATGCGCTGTTGAGCACGACCACTTTATCGATCTCTTTCTGCGTGATGCTGTTTTCTCGTCCAGTGCCGTGGTATCTCCCAGCATATCAGCAAGTACCCGGAAGTCCTTAGCAATGGTGTCCCTGTCCGCCATGAGCAGGGTGTAGGCTTTGAGAAATAATCCCTTGATGGTTTCTTTGTTCAGCGTGGGCGTGCTGCTTTTTTCACCCTTCCCGTATTTTCGGTTGTAGCGCTAGATATTTTTCCGGTATGGATCATTGGAGTTCCATACCTTCGGCTCCTCGGGTGGGCGAACGCTGTCAAAGTATTTACCTGTATACTATCTTATTTATGATATGCTGTTGTAAAAATGCACATATTATTGTAAAATAGAATACGGGATCCTTCTCGGATGCAAACCAATTTTGGGAGGATATAATGGACTATATCGCATTTAGCAGGCATTACTTTAATGCCACCGGCATACCGGTCAATCTTCTAGAGAATGGGAAACCGGTCTACTCTTCCCTCGGAGAGATGCTTTCCTTTCTCCCGGACACGACTTGGAAGGTCTATGCGCCGTCCCATAATCCGGAATTCTGTTCACTCTCTCCCGATCTGGAATACGGCCACGTACGGATCGAGGGGACTGGTTATGACCTTTTCATCGGCCCGGTCTTCACGACACCTGTGACCGATGAGACCATCCAGATGCTCCTGATGGAACAGCAAGTGCCCTCCGATTATCGGGAACAGCTGTCTGAATTGCTGCAGGGTATACCGGTCTGCAGTCATCCTCAGTGCCTGAGGGCGTTGTCCTTTTTGCATCTGTGTCTGAACAGCAAGGAAGTGAATCCGGAAGATTTTTACCGGGAAGACATCGACGAGCGGACGGAACGGTCCCGCCGGGAGCTGAGCACGGCGATTGAATCCATGGAGAATGAAGCACAGCACAGTTCCTATGCTTTTGAAACGCAACTGTATCATCATATTGAGATGGGAGACACAGGCCGTCTGAAGGCATTTCTGGAAAGTGTGCGGGAGTTTCCCCGGGAAGGACGCATGGCCAGGAATCCGCTGCGTCACGCGAAAAACATTCTGATCGGAGCAGGCTCTAAAGCGGTCGTGCTAGGAGCGATTCCCGGTGGAATGGATGAGGAGAAGGCCTATCAGCTGCTGGAATTATATTCGATGGAATGCGAGCAGATGCAGACCATCGAGGATGTGCACCGGCTGCAGTACATCATGATGATGGATCTGTGCCAGCGCACCGGCAACGCACGGATGCCAAAGGATCTGTCTTCCGAGATTTATCGCTGTGTGACCTATATTCGGAATCACGTCAACGGTCCGCTGAGCATTGACGAGATCGCGGCCCAAATCAGCCGGAGCCGTTCCTGGCTGATGCGGCGCTTCAAGGCGGAGATGGGGATCCAAGTGAATGCGTACATCACCCGCTGCAAAATGGAGGAAGCCTGCAATATGCTGAGCTACAGCAGCGCTTCCCTGGCGGATATCAGCGCATATCTGGGGTATTCCAGCCAGTCCTATTTCCAGAATGTATTCAAAAAGGCATATGAATTGACCCCGATGCAGTACAGAAAGAAAAACAGTAGATTGAAATAGGAATGCGCAATTTTATAAAATCGGCTTCAAAATTGCAATAATTGCCAAAGCAATCGTGCTACTCTGCAGACAGAGCAGCACTTTTCTGTTAGAGGGGATTTCATGCCGAAACGAAGACGATGGCACAGAGCGGCTGCCTATATGGAATTCCTGACGATTCTGACGCTAATTCTTTGCGGTCCGCTATGGCTGACAGCATGTGCAACGGGCATCTATGGCTGACAGCATGTACAACGGGCATAAAGGAGGATAATCCCATGAAGCAACACATTCGCATCGACAAACTGACCCCCAACCAGGGGATATTGGACTTCTCCTACCTGTTGGACGCACCAGCGGGTAAACAAGGCTTTGTGCAGGCCAGGGACGGCCATCTGTATTTCGAGGACGGACAGCGCGCCCGCTTCATCGGCTTCAACATCGCCGCCCGCTCCAATACCCCTGACCACGCCACGGCGGAAAGGATTGCCGAACGTCTCGCCAGCCTAGGCGTGAATGTAGTTCGTCTCCATGCGGCGGATGCACCCATCGGGGATGAGCCCCGCTCCTGGTCCTCCTGTCGGGAAGCTCCGCTACTGGATTATCAGCAGGGCACCAGCCGGATCTTCAATCCGGAAGGACTTAATCGTTTCGATTTCCTGATCTACCAGTTGAAATCCAGGGGGATCTATGTGCACATTGATCTGATCGTTGCCCGGCCTTTCCTGGAGGGGGACGGCTTGGACTATCCCGGCAGTGTGCCCTCCTGCATGAAGCGCTATCCGATGTACAACCCGCGGATGATCGAACTGCAGAAGGAGTATGCCCGGGAGCTGCTCTGCCATATGAACCCTTATACGGGACTGGCGCTGAAGGACGATCCTGCTGTGATTACCGTGCAGATCAACAACGAGGAGAGCGCCATCAAGGGAAACATGGGCTCGGATCAGGGAGAGAACATGAAGCCCTACCGGGATGAGGTGGGACGCATGTTCGGGGATTTCCTGTTACGCAAATACGGATCCCGGGAAGCCCTGCGGGAGGCCTGGACCCTAGACGCTGTCTGCGTCCTGGACGATGATGAAGATCCGACTACGGGTACGGTACGAGGCATAGAGGGCGGATTCTATCAGTCCGTGGGTGAACCCATGGGACCATGGGACGCGGCGGAGGGGCCGGCTCGCTATGCCGACTGGATGGAATTCGGTATTGAGGTCAACCGTAATTTCTATCAGGACTATATGGATTACCTCAGATCTCTGGGCGTAAAGGTGCCAATCGTCACCAGCAACCTGGTGACCGGCGCGGCGGACGCCTATGGACATGCTGGCGGCGACCTGATCGAGAACAACAGCTACTTCAACCATCCGATCCTCCCCGTGCAGAACAACACCTACATGGTGGCCGGTCCCGCGGAATATGTCTCCACTAATCCCCTGACCATGCAGATGGGCATCGGCTCCATGGCCACCACCCTGCTGAGCCTGGCTTCCGTGGCTATCGTGGAGGGTAAGCCCTTCATGCTCAGCGAATGGAACGAGTACGGCGAGCATCCTTTTCACTCCACTGCCTTCATGCACACGGTGGCCTATGCCTGCCTGAACGATTGGGACGGGCTGATCCTGTACAACTTTCACACTTCTGAAAAGCCGGACGACCAGCCTGCCGATGAGATCTGGAATATCTTCGATGTGTACAACGATCCAGCGGTGATTTGCCAGTGGGGCTTTATGGCCAGCGTTTTCCTGAATGGGACCGTCTCTCCCGCAAGGAGTCGTGTGGACGTGGTCTACACGCAAAACGACTTGACCGTCCTGCCCAACTTCCACGCCATGCCCATGTGCTTCCTGCCCTATGTGACAGGGATGCGCAATGTTTTCCTGGAGGAGGGGGAAATTTATCAGGGCAACGCGGATGTCGCGGTCAATGCGGGCTTCCTGAATGGCGGAGACCTGAGCGGGGCGAAACATGGCGTTTGGTACGCTTGGTCGCCCTATGAGGACGCCTTTCGGCGGGTAATGAATCCCGAGCGTCTGGTCCGGGCCGCGGAAGGCGGTGAGGAGATCGGGCCCGGAGTCCATCTCTCCGGCAGCGCGCTGGTGTTTGACAACATCGCCGAGATCGCTCACATGGGTGACTACCGTGCGTTCGCCTCCCTAATGGACGGCGCCATGAAACGGTGGGGCGTCTGGGAGGAAGACACCGGCTATGTGGACGGCAAGCTGATTTCTGACACGAAGGAAATCGTTTTTGATCCGGCCAGCTCCCGGTTCACTGTCCACACAGCGGGTTTTGATTATTTCAGCGGCGCGCCGGAGGAAACCGTTGTGCTGTCCGACAGCGTCACCGTCCGGGCCAAGAATGACCGTATCACCCTGGCCTTGCTCCCGCTGGAAGGGAAACCCGGCGAATACCTCTTTACCGCCATGGGCACCACCGGCACTGACCGGCAGAGCTTCAACCCCGGCCCTGAGATCATACCCGGCATCAGCTTTACCATGGTCCGGATGGACGGAAAGCTGTACGCCGAGGTGCTGGACGGCAGCATGATTGTCCGGGCGGAAAACGCGAGGCTATTCGCCCTCGACCCCATAGGCCAGGTGCTGGGGGAAATCGCCGGTGTCAGGGAGGAAAACGGCATCCGCTTCGACATGAAGGGCGATTTTGCGGGGGTCAATTATCATCTGATTGTGGGGTAAAGCATGAGAACGGATAAAAAAGGTTCCACGGTGAGCTTCTCGCTGGACGGATTCTCTCATCCCCGGTACTATGAAATGTACCGGAGCATCGAGTCAGCCTATGATCCCGAACTGGACGGCATCTTCCGCCGGCCTGCCTACCTCTTTGCGCAGCACAGCCGGTTCAACGGCTTCCTAGCTTGTTTGGAGCCTGTGACGGCGTATGACGACGATCTGACCACCTTCTGCGGCCCGCTCTCCACCGTGACCAACAGAGACACGTCTTCCTCCGCGCTGTATCAGCATCCCCGCGTGGTGACGGAAGGCCAGGAATGCACCGGCTCTGATGGTGCCCTGTTCATCCCCAGCGCGGTGCTGCAGCACAGACTCATGCTTATCTGGGTGAGGAGCGAGAGATCCACTTGGTCTTCGGCGCAGCGGAATCCCTCGGGGAGACTCGGGAAACCGCACGTCGCCATCTGAACCACAACGCAGCGGAAGCGGCGCTCCGGATGGCGAAAGCACATTACGCCGAAAAGCACACTAGATTGTCCGCAAACACCCCGTTGAGAAGATCAACCGCATCATGAACAGCTGGCTGAAAAAGCGGGTGGACTTCTGCATAGTGGGCAAGAAGGGCGTCCGGGACAACCTGCAGATCGCAGTGGCGCAGACCGGTCAGAGAAAGCCAAAGACGAGATCCTATAGCGCCTGAGGCACTAGTTCTGAGACGACCACGCCGTGCTGACCTGGGTATCCCTACGACGATATTCGCTTTCCCGACCAGCCCTTCTGGATCATATGGGCGGTATGTCAGCTGGTGAAGGAGACCGGCGACGCCGGGATCCTCGAGTTCCCCATCTCCTGGCAAGAGGGGGGCGAGGCCACCGTGCTGGAACACGTCAAAGCTGCTATCCACTGCCTGCTGGCGGACAAGAGCTGCAGCGGTCCGGTGCGGATTTACTTCGCCGACTTGAACGACGCCCTGAACATTCCCGAAGAGGAGCAGGCGGAGATGACCCGGCACTTCCGCGGGGCGGATTATCGCATCCTCATCCGCTGCGGCGAAGCCAAGGGACTATCAGTGGGCGGCAAGGACATCCAAGGTGACCTACTCCCTGATTTCCGGGACGGCCATATCCACACCATCGAAGTGAGCGTCTAACGAACAGGAGGCGAAGCGAGATGAAACTGAGACAAAGAATCTGGAAAGGTGTATGGATCAGCGATCCGGCTTATCATTTTGAGAGTCCCGCTTCTCCCGTGCCGATGGTTTTCCGGCGTGTCTTTTCCGCGGCACTGCCCATCACCTCGCTTCAGGTTTACGCCACAGCTATGGGTATCTATGACCTGTGGTTGGATGGACAACGGCTTCACGAAGACTGTTTCCGACCCGGTTTCACAGACTACAGCGCGCATCTTCAATACACCCGCGATGAAGTGAAAAATCTCCCCGCCGGGAGGCACACCCTGACGGTTGTTGTGGCCGGCGGCTGGGCTGTGGGGCGCAGCACCCATGTGGACAACACCAATAAATCCAAATCCAGACTGTCTGCAGACCGACAGGCGTTGCTGTGCGACTTGGTCCTGAGGTACGCAGATGGAACAGAGGAAACCATCGGCACAGACGGCGCCTTTGAGGTGACAGAAGACGGTCCATGGCGCTTCGGGGACTTCTATGATGGGGAGACGTACGATGCCCGGATCAGTCTGTCAGATGTCGGTTGGAGACCTACCGCTCCGGAAAAGCTCCGGATTCATCCAAAAATTTGCGCGCGCTACGGTCTGCCGGTTACGGCTCACGAGCGACTGGAACCAGTTTGCTGGCTGGAAGCCCCCTCCGGGGAACTGATCGCGGATTTCGGGCAGAATATGGCGGGTGTGGTCTCCTTCATCGTAAACGGCAAGGCAGGACAGGAAATCGTCATCCGCCACACGGAAGCCTTGGAGAAGGGCGAACTCTACGCGCAGAATCTCCGCTCCGCAAAGCAGCGGCTGACCTATATCTGCCGGGACGGAAAACAGCACTGGCTGCCCCGTTTCACATACATGGGATTCAGGTATATCGGCATTTCCGGAATCCGCCGGGAAGACATCGAGCAGATCGAGGCAATCGCCCTCTATTCTGACTTCAGGACTGTCGGTACATTCCGCTGTTCCAATGAGGACCTGAACCGGCTGCAGAACAATCTGGTCTGGAGCGGCAAGAGCAACTTCGTGGACATCCCCACCGACTGCCCCCAGCGGGACGAGCGCCAAGGGTGGACGGGGGATATCGCCCTGTTTGCCCCGACTGCCTGTTTCAACTTTGACATGAGCACCTTTCTGCGGAAATGGTTGCTGGACGTGAAGACGGAGCAGACGGCCATGGGCAGTATCCCCCTCGTGGTGCCATCCCGGAAGGGCATCACCCCGGTCATCACCACCTCCTGCTGGGGGGACAGTTGCATCCTGGTTCCTTGGGCTCTGTACAGGACGGACGGGGACGAAAGCGTCCTGCGGATGATGTATCCCACCATGAAGCGCTATATGGCGGATGTGAAGCGTTGGGCGGCATTATCCCTGCCGATCTACGGTTCAACGCACATCCTGAAACTGCCTTTCCAGTTCGGGGACTGGTGTGCGCCCGAAGGAAGCTTGCCCGACTGGTTGAAGCGCGGCGCATGGGTGGGCACGGCCTACTATGCCCACTCCTGTGAACTGATGGCAAAAATCGCTGGAATTCTCGGCAAGGAAGAAGACACCCGGCGCTTTGCGACGCTGCATGAGAAGGTGAAAGCCGCCTTCCGTAGGGTGTTCACCGATGGGCACGGTCGGATGAAGAGGGAGTTTCAGTCTGCCTATGTGCTGGCCATGGCCTTCGGATTGGAAACGGAGGCAAACCGTTCTGTGATGGCGGAGCGCCTGAAAACGCTAATCCGGGAGAACGGCGGTCACCTGGCCACGGGATTTCCGGCCACGCCGCACTTGCTGTTTGCCCTGGCGGACAACGGTTGTGTGCAGGAGGCATACGAACTCCTGCTGCAGGACAGTGATCCCTCCTGGCTGTACCAAGTGCGGCACGGGGCCACCACCATGTGGGAGCAGTGGAGCTCTGTGCAGGAGGACGGGACCATCCGGGAATCCTCCCTCAACCACTACGCTTACGGCGCAGTGGGTGATTTCTTCTATCGCCGGATCTGCGGACTGGAAGCCGTTGAGCCGGGCTATCGGCGCTTCCGGGTCAAGCCCGTACCGGGCGGCGGCCTCAGCTGGGCGGAGTGCACCTACGAATGCCCCTTCGGAAGAATCACCGTGAACTGGGAACAGAAAGAAAGAGACTTTATCCTGCGCGTGGAAGTTCCCGAGCAAACCCTCTGCAACGTGATTCTGCCTGACGGAAAAACAACTGAAATCGGAGGCGGTAGCCATGAATTCCACTGTGTACGCTGACCATTCCCGGAGCCCGGAAGAACGGGCGGAAGCCTTGCTGTCCGACCTGAGCCTGGATGAGAAGATGGCCCAGGTCAATTGCATTTTCCCCTATAGCGGCCTGGAATGGGATTTCGACTGGATCTCCAGGCAAGTATCCTTTGGCATCGGCGAAGTCAGCACCCTGGAGGTCCGCAGCATGAGGAATCTGCGGGAAGCGGCGGCTTGGCAGCGCAGGGTGCAGAAGATGATCATGGACTTGAGTCCGCATCACATCCCCGCTATATTCCACATGGAAGGCCTGTGCGGCACCATGGTTCAGGACGGCATCAGCCTGCCATCCGGAATCGCTCGGGGCGCGGGTTTCGACCCAGAACTGGAGGAGAACCTGGCCCGCGTCGTCGTCCGGCAGGAGGGCGCCTTCGGCGTAGGGCACATCCTGGCCCCGGTGCTGGACATCGCCCGGGATTCGCGCATGGGTCGTTACGGGGAAGCTTACGGAGAGGATCCCACGCTGGTTGCTGCTATGGGCGCTGCCTATGTCAGGGGAATACAGGGAATTGATTCAAAAGGATATCATCCGGAATGCGTTGCCAAGCACTTCCTGGCTTTTCACAACTCCCAAGGCGGCATCCATGGTACCCACAGCGACATCCCGCCGCGGCTCCTGCGGGAGATCTACGGTAAGCCCTTCCAGGCAGCGATCCAGGCGGACGTCCTCTGTCTTCCGACGCGGCCGACGAATGCCTGAACGCCATCCTGGGGGCTTGGAGCCCTGCTGAGTGCGGCGCAGAAGCCATCACGGACGTGCTGACCGGCGCGTACAACCCCGGCGGAAGACTGCCGGTGACGGTGGTTTACCAGGCTGGACAGATTCCGCTGTACTACAACCATCCCAACGGCTCCGCCTGGAACCAGGGCGGTAGCATCGGCTTCGCGGACTATATGGATCTGCCCCACCGACCGAGGTATTGTTTCGGACACGGGCTTTCCTACACGCAGTTTGAGTACGGTAATCTGACACTCTCCGCGGCGGAGATCATGCCCGCTGAGAGCATTTTCGTCACGGCGGAGATTCGGAACACTGGAAGCCAGCCCGGAGACGAAGTGGTTCAGCTGTACATTTCCGACCGCTATGCCGGATGCACCCGACCGGTGCAGGAGCTGGCGGGGTTCTTGCGGGTGCATCTGGAGCCCGGTGAAACGAAACCGTCCGGTTCACCCTCAACCCTTCCCAGATTGCCTTCCTGGACAAGGATATGCGCTGGAAGATCGAGCGGGGAGACTTTGATGTCCGTATTGGAGCTTCCTCGGAGAACATCCGGTTGGAAGGTGTGTTTCGGGTAACGGTGGACGCATGGACCGACGGGAAGACACGAAGCATGATTGCGCGAGGGGAAGTTGTCTCATGAAGAAGACCAATGGAAAGCGAGGAAGAAGATGGCTTATATCCTGCTAGGCATTGTACTGGTCATCATCTCTTGGATCGCGTTCTGCGGCTGGCACTGGGGATGAGGTCCTTTCATGAAGCTGCACGACCTAAAGATGGCCTCGCTGTCCGGAAATGACCGCGCCTATGGCGTGACCTCGGTGGCAGAGCAAGCGGACAGTCCGCTGAAGGGCAAGCGGATCGTGTTTCTTGGCTTGTCTGTCACTTCCGGTAGCACGGCTATGGGCGTCTCGTTCGCAGACTATATCTGCGCTCAAAACGGCGCAGTGATGGTGAAAGAAGCAGTTTCCGGCACAAACTGGTGGACAGCGGCGAAAATTCCTATGTGGCTCCCCGAAGCGGATGGACAGGAATATGCACGTAGACCTGTTTGTCTGCCAGTTCTCCACCAACGACGCCTGGACACAGTTCGCTGTCGGAGAATGGAGTGGCATATATCCTCTCACGGTGTACGACACCGCCACGGTGATGGGTTCGGTGGAGCACATCGCCACATGGGTTCGGGAGACATGGGGTTGTCCAGTGGTTTTCCGGACCAGTCCCCGCTTTGTCAACGACAAATATGACCAGATGGTTTTGGAGTTGAACCGGAGCGCGGATCTCTGAGGATTCACCGTGATCGGCATGTGAAATGGCGTGACCTTCTGCAGCCTGACGGAGGATCAGAAGGTGCTGTACCTTGACGGATGATATCTACCCCACGCAGGCCGGATACCTGGCATGGTGGACGCCCTGCATGGATCCTGTGCTCTGCGGGGATGCGAAATAAGAAAGCGGGGTTCCTTATGAAGTACTTCTGCAATCCCCTGAACGTGCCCTATCCGTATCAGATGCATCTGTCCTTTACACGAAAGATTCACGAAGCGGCGCTTGAACGTTTGTTTTTCTCTTCTCTGGTCGAAATGGGGAATCCCGTTGAGATCGAAAGCAACATGCCGAGGTGCCTCCATTCCTATTGTGTGCAATGCGGAGTCAAGTTGCATCCAGCCGTTGCACAATGCTCGCTCTGCGGGACGTCTGTCTTCAATCCAAATTGCGACAGCGCGTTCCTGGGCGAAAACCTGCCTGACCGGATTAACACTTTCCCCCGGAGACAGATCAACTAGCAGTTTTTCTCCAGGATGGCCTTGCTTGTGCTGGCTGCCGTTTCCTTGGTGTTGATCTTTTGTGATCTGCTGACAACGGGAAAGATCGGCCTGTCATGGTTTGCCTCCGTCGGCTTTCTGTTTGCGGCGGGTTTTGTTTCCATTCACTGGCGTCGCCGGCGCTCCATTCTTGATCGCGTTGTCGATGAACGGTCTGCAATGGTATTTATGTTTTGCACTTCCGTCTGCAGTTGTCATTACAGTCTATGAGGCGCTTTGCATATAGCTCGCGCACCGGAAAAGTTCCGGATTCTCTATCGGATCGTTTTTTGTTTGGCATTGTTGATCATGTCGCTGATCATCATGGAAGTCTGCACTAATCTTTATGCAGGGAACGATGCTCATCTCTTCTGGTCCATATACGCTTTGATTTCCTTGTCGGTGATCACCGTTTTCTTTGCGGTCGCGGGAATCGTCGAGTATATCAGGAAGAACACGTTCTTGTCGCCACAATATGTGTTTTGATCGGAAACACAAAACAGAATCAAGAAAAGGGGTCGGCATTTGATGCTGTCGTTATAATACTATTCTATCGATTGGTTCGATGAATAACCACCCCGTATTCATGCTGGATCATCAACCGTTCATACCGTTGGATGGAGAAGTCCACAATTTTAGTTCGTCCTCGCTAGAGCATATGGAGCCCGTCTGGAGAAAGGCGGAAGTCCTGGGCATGAACTGCCTGCTGCTGCCGGTAACCTGGGAGTTGGTGGAGCCGGAAGATGGACAATATGTTTTTTTATTGATTCAAGGTTTGATTGATCAGGCCCGTGCCCACAGCATGAAGATTGCCTTCCTGTGGTTCGGAACCTGGAAAAACGCCCAGTGCTATTACGCACCGGCCGAGGTAAAGACAAATTCAGGCGCTTTCGCCGGAAGGAAATCGAAAAGGGAAAAGGGTTCATCCGAATCAAAGATTTTTACGATATGCCCCAGCCCGTCTTACCTCTGTGAGGAAACCATGTATGTCGACGCCCGTACATTTGGCTGACTTATGGCCTTTATCCAGAAAATCGACAGTGAAAAACACGCGGTGCTGACTATACAGGTTGAAAACGAGATGGGAGTGATAGGTGCAGCCCGGGAGCATTCCGATCAGGCGGAGGTACTGTTCGCTTCTCTGGTTCCCGCAGAGTTTGCGGCTCATATGCGCAGACCCGTGGATGCCATTACGCCAGAAATGAAAAAGGCGGTTGTAGGCGGAAAAACAGCGGGCAGTTGGGCAGATGTTTCGGTCAGGAAGCCGAGGAGGTGGTGTTCAGCGTTTATCATATCGCCCGCTATGTGAACACCGCAGCGGAGGTGGGCAAAAAGGAATATCCGTTGACCTTCTCTGTCAACTGCTGGCTGAACAAGCCGTGTGAGCCGGCAGGAATTTATCTCAGTGACGGCTCCATCTCCAAATGGCGTTATTGCGCGCCCAATATCGTCTTGTATGCCCCGGATATTTATCTGTCGGACTTCTCTGGTATAAGCGGGGAATACCTCCGCAGGGGTGAAACGCTGTTCATCCCAGAATGCGCCACCCATCGGTATGATGCTGCCCGAAATATCCTGTGCGTCGGCAGGCATCACGGCGTCTGTTATTCTCCCTTCGGTTTTGAGGACATGGGCTCTCCCCTCAATGCCCAGCAGATGGCACTGTTCGGTGTTGACGTCGCTGATCCTGTGTTGCAATCCTCTCAGAATCTGGAAACCTACGGCAGAATCAACCGCATGTTGAACGGTATGATACCGAAACTGACGAATCTGTACGGGACAGACGAACTGAAGGCGGACTCCGGAGAGCGTGACAGTGTATCGGTATTTCAAACTGGAGATGTACGTATACAGGCAGATTACCTGAAACCGGAAGTGGCCTGCTTGATACTTCAGGAAAGTGATCATGAAGTCTTTATTCTTGCGTACGAAGCGGCCTTTCAGATCACATCCGTCGATCCCGGGAGCCGAGCCTGGATTTCCTTCTGATATAAGAAGGCAGTTTCATAGACGGTGTATAGTAGCGCGGTCGCAAACTGAATGGAAATGCGGCTGCAGCAAATACCTATGCCGTTCCCACGCTTCTGAGACTCATCCCTTTTCTGTTCGGATAATAGATTAAACGACAGAGTACTATTTTGTAATTTATGCCACATTATTGCAATACTTTGCCTTTTTCCGCACTATCCTCATATACAGAGAGATCCCTGTTCCACCAAAGCGCTTCACAAGGAGGTACACTATGCAGCATCGCACATTTTTGAGCCGGGGACTTTTTGAAAAGCCATTCATGGACAGCCGGGTGACCACTCGCTCCGTGACCACCAAAGAACTGATCCTCGGTCATGTCGTAGGTCCTCTGGGTCTGATCATGCTGATCAACACGATCGCGTCCCTGTTGGAAATCTACATCATGAAGCAGATGTCGGTCGCGGTGGGCGGAGACGTGACCGGTGAAGCCTATCGCCGTCTGGGAGACATCTATTACTGGATGTCGCTGGGAACGCGCCTGCTGGCCATGCCCATGGGTATGTTCACCGGATATCTAATGCAGCACACCAAATCCCGTCAGGGCCGCATGCGTCCCTGGTATCTGATTTTCGGCTTTGTGGCGATTTTCACGGGCGTGCTGATGTTCTTCAAACCCACGCCCAGTTCCGAGGACGGGTTCTGGATGTACTTTTATATCATCTATGTGGTTTACAATCTCCTCGGCACCAGTTTTTACTACCTGTTCAATGGCAACATCGTTTCCCTAACCAGCCGCAACATTGTCGATCGGGAAAAGGTCGCCTATGCCCGCAAGCTGAGCTGGACGCTGATCTCCGGCACGTTGATCGGCATGGTGATCAACAGCGTGTTACTGCCATACGTCATTCAGCCGGATGAAACCCTCAACTCCTTCTGGTATCTGATTTGCGGCATGACGGTGCTGGCTATTCCGCTGCTTCTGATCGAGTATTTCTACACACGGGAACGCGTGATGGAAGACGTCCAGGGCATGACGGAAAATGCCAATAACATCCCGGTCAGGGAGCAGTTCAAAGCCCTGTTCCATGACAAGTGCTTTGTGCTGACGCTAATCGCCACTACGGTCACGGCACTGGCAGATAACTTCCGCGGCACCAATGTTCAGTATTACTTCGTGTCCTACGTGCTTGACGGCATTCATGACCAGTCGCTGTTCATGATCTACACGATTCTGACCGGCATTCCGCTGGGCATCGGTGCTTTTGTTGCCTACCCGCTGACACGCAAATACGGCATCCGGAACACCTGTCTGGTGGGATACTGCATTATCTTCGTGGCGAGCCTGGTGGGCATCCTGTTCCCGACGAACGTGATGGTAGCCTACGCAGCGGGGTTCATGAAGCAGGTCGGCTTCATCCCGATTGCTTACATGCTGGGCGCGCTGATAGCCTCCTGCTTTGACAGCGTCGAACACTCCTCCGGCTACCGTCTGGAGGGCTTGCTGGCCGTGGGCATTATCGCTACCCTCCAGAACGTGCTGTACGCCCCTATGGCGGGCCTTTATGAGAAGATCCTGACCGTTGTTGGCTTTGACGCCAACAGCACGGGATTCCAGCCAGCGGCTGCACTGACGGTCATCGGGTGCGCTTTCTATGGAATCGAACTGTTCTTCTCATTTGTCAACATCATCATCCTTCCCTTCGTGGACATTGAAAAACGCCTGCCGAAGATCAACGCAGATCTGAAGGAGCGGAAGCGTCAGGCTGTATTGGCTCGGGGCGAGGAATGGATCGATCCCGATGTGCTAGAGCAGCAGGAAAAGGAAGCTGCCCGAAAGGAAGCAGAGGAAAACCGCATCCGTGACCTGAAAGAACGCTGCGAAAAGAAGGGCCTGGAATTCGAGACCGAGAATGCGAAATATCTGGCCAGGCAAGCGGAAAAAGAAGCGAAGAGAGCTCGCAAAACAGCGAAGAAGGGGAAATAAGTATGATCAGGAAAAAAGAAACCATAGCTGAGCCTGAAATTTGCGGCCTGTCCGTGGTGGCTCCCAACATCTTGCTGCTGACCGTGCAGCAGGGGGACGTCATCGGCGGCGTACAGATCCCCTATGTGCCCCAGACGGGCGAAGCACTGGAGGTGGACCGTGACATTCCCGCACTCGTCTATATCGTGAAAGACGGGCAGCGCGTTGGCGTCAGGGTGGAAGACCGGCAGAAGGGGATGCAGCGCTTTCCTTTTGAGCAGATCATCGGGAAAAAGCTGGACACCGCTGCGGCCGACGATCCGGATACCTATATGCTCTGCGGCAAGCACCCCATGCGGGTATACCGCAAAACAAAGCCCAACAACATGGCCGATCCGGAGGACGAATACACCTTCCTGCACCGGATTTATCTGGTGTTTGACGAGGCTTTCACATCCGGGGAGACGCTGGATCTGTCCCTGAAGGCCGGCGTGTTTGACCGGGGGAGAATGACGGAAATCTTTGACCCGACGACCATGATGTCCGAGGCCATCCATGTCAACCAGGTAGGTTATCGGTGTGACGACCCGTCCAAGAAGGCTTATCTCTCCCAATGGATGGGGCTAGGTGGCGGCATCGGTTATGACATGATCCGCCACTTTTGTCTGACGGATGAAGCCGGCAGGCAGGTGTTCCGCGGTGATGTTAAGCTTCAGCACACCGGCGCAATCGTTTCCGTCGGAAACGCGGAGGTTTCCTCTCTGTGCCCCGTCTATGAGCTGGACTTCTCCGGATTTCAGGAGGAGGGCGTCTTCCGGGTAATGATCCCGGAACTGGGCTGCTCCCTTCCTTTCCCCATTGGGGAGAAAAACACCTGGCTGGCTGGGCTCCGGGCTTCAATGAATGCGCTCTACTGCCAGCGCAGTGGCATGGCGACAGGAAGACCGTACTCGGACTTTGAGCGCCCCCGGTGCTATCATCCGGATGACGGGCAGATCGTTTACCAGAGCGGCTGCTCTCTGTTTGAGAGCGGAAACGGCATGAACTGTTACGGGACGGACACTAACAACTTCGGCAATTTAATCCGCAAGGCCACAGATCAGATGGTGGAGAACGCTTGGGGCGGATATTTCGACGCCTGCGACTGGGACCGGCGCATTCAGCACCTGATGGCTTCCAAGCTGGGAATGGAGCTGTTTCTGATGCTTCCGGAATTCTTCTCGGCGCTTCAGCTCCCCGTTCCCGAGAGCGGCAATGGCATTCCGGATATCCTGAACGAGGCGCTGTGGAACTTGACGTTCTATAAGCGCCTGCAGTTGCCGGACGGCGGCATCCGGGGCGGCATCGAGCAGGAGGAGCATCCGATTCTCGGCCAATGCGGTTGGCAGGATACCTGGAAAGCCTACGCGTACGCGCCGGATTTCTGGTCCTCTTGGTATTATGTCTCCGCTGCTGCGAGAATGGCGTATTGCCTGCGGAGCATCAACCCTGATCTTTCTGGCGAATACCGGGCAAGCGCCGAGAAGGCCTTTGACTGGGCTGAGGAGGCGTATGCGGAAAGGCTGAAAACCGAAGGGCATAAATGGACACGAAGGGCTCACGCTGGAGCGAAGTTAGAGAGGGAAAACGCCGCCGCGGACCTGTTCCGGCTGACGCTGAATCCTGAACATGAAAGGATCTATCTCAGCATCCGCACGGACAGCAATTACGATGCCGGTTTTGTTTATTGCACACTGCCCGATGGCATCGGGGACGAGCGGGTGAAGCGCGCCTTTCGGGAGGTGATTCTGCGCGCCGCTGAAACTGCGGTGCAAAATGGTGAAACGCTGCCCTATCATCTGACCAGCAACGATCTTTCCCGTGAACGAATGGGCCCTTGGAGCCGTTTCTACACTATCCCCCGCAATGTGGAATTGATCCGGGCGCATTTCCTGACGTGTGATTCCCGATATCTTGCCGCCGCCATCGCTGCCGCCGATTTCGCCGCGGGCGCAAACCCTGATAACCTGTGCTTCACCACCGGCGTAGGACAGCGTTTCCCTGTTCACATGCTGCATCACGACAGCCGCATGACCGGCCAGGAGCCGCCTGTCGGCATCACGGTAATGGGCCCGCAGAACTTCAACTACCCGGATGACGCTTTTCCGCGCCTCATCCGCGCTGATTTTCTGTTCCCCGGCGCGTATGTCTGGCCTTCCTTTGAGGGGTATTTGGACATTTATCGCCACCCCTGCGTGACGGAATACACCGTGCAGGAAAATATCGGGCCGAACGCTTACCAATGGGGGTATTTTGCGGGGAGGGAAATGATAAACAAGGATTGACGTGGAATGAACCACATTCTGTATGCCAAAAAAGAGGAATATGGCATCAAATACACCATGCATCCGGTTGCTTATGTTCCGAGATATATGGTTTGTTGGATTATCACCGAAATCATTACCAAACGGTCGCAAAAACTGAGATATCGCCATTTCAGTTCAAGAGTGTTACCATGCCCGAAAGCGTGTTACCACCCAAAATGAAAATGTTACGATCATCCAAAGAGTAACAGTTGGTAACATAGTATCAAAATAACTGTTCCTTGCCAAGTCAAGCGCCTGTATTACAGGCGCTTTTTTTGCGTAGCAATTCCCGCGCACCGATTTTCGGTTTTCCGCGTCGGAATTGACGGGAAGGCGGGTGGTGTGCAAACATTGCTTCCTTTCGCGAGAAGTTGTATAAATCCCGGCGATATGGTATTATTTTCCGAAGGAAAAATACGGGATCGTGCGCGAGTCGACAAGGAAAGGGAGCATGATGGTTATGCGTATGGGCAGAGTCAAAGTCTGCGGGCACAGGCGATAATGCGTCGTTCTTTGGATCGGGGGAAAAGCGCGGCGTATCTTTGCGCTATTCTCTCCGGGATTCTTCTGGTTTCCGGAATTGTTCAATGGGCGATGAAAAAGGGAAGCCTCTCATCGACGGCAGCGGTATGCCTGGACGAATTGCCCCAGGAGATCAAGGGATATACCGTAGACGGGGATACATTTACCATCGCTGTCTGCGACCCGGAGATCGTCTTTCTCGATGTGAATCGCCGGATAGATACTGTGACGGTCTACTTTTCCCGCCCGTTGACCCAAAATATCGGTATCCGCCTGCGATATAACACCGAGGAGAGCGAGGTGCTGGCCGGAAAAAAAACGGTTGTCTGCGCTGCCCGCCGGGGCGCTGTATCCGCCTGTCTGCCGGTGTACGATGATGGAACGAGCCTGTATCTGTCCATCGGTACAGAGCCGGGCCAGAACTTTGCGATCGATAGGATCGTACTGAATGAGGGGCTGCCTTCCCCCCAAGAGATGAACCGGGCGGCGGCTTTGGTTGTCGGGGAGGCATTGCTGTTTCTCACCTCACTGCTGGCGGCTTTGGGTATCCTGCCCGGGAAAAACCTTCCGCGGCCGCGGAACCCATCGGAAGCTAAATTACAGAGAAAGGAGCGGATCTACCTTTTCTGCTGTTTTCTCATGGCTTTTGTATGGTCGGCCGTCTTTATCTTTGAACGGTACGGGCCGGATGAGTATATGCGGTATGATGTCCCTTTGTTTATTTTCTACAACGGGAAGCTTCCCTTTGGCTGGGAGGAGTCTATCATCAATCAATATTGGGGCTTCTCCTACGGTTTTGGCACCTATGCCCCTGATCTGCTGAGCGCTTTCTTTATGCGGGCGGCGTCCCTCTTTACGACGAACGCCGTCAGTTTACTGGTGGCCGCCCGGTTTACCGGCGTACTATCTTTGGTCGGTATCGGGTATTATGCGATCCGGATTTCACGGGAATTGTTTAAGTCGCCGATCCGCTGGGTGTTTATCGCGCTGATGACATTGACGCCCCAGATCGTTTTTCTCTCCAGCTATGTGAATCGTGACAGCTTTTCGCTATTTACGGTAATGCTGCTGTTGTTTGCCTGGATACAGGGACTGCGGACGGGCTGGGATATGAAAAGCTGCCTGCGGTTAGCGGTGGGTGCGGCTCTCTGTCTTTTATCCTATGAATATGCTTATGGGTATGTTCTTTGCAGCTTCGTCATTTACTGTCTATGGTATGTCAACCACCGGAAAACGGTTTCGTTCAGGCAGTTTATTCTGAAAGGGCTGCTCGTTCTGGGGGTTGCATTGCTGATTTGCGGCTGGGTATATGTCCGGAACGGTATCATTTATAAGGGAGATATTCTCGCCAGAAGCACCATGCTGTCCTACGGCGAGAAATATGCCCGGGAGGATTTGCGGCCCTCCGTCCGCCGCGTGAACAGCTATTTCGGACAGGGACACAGTATACTGTATATGCTGAAAAATACCGGATGGCTGAAAATGACCTTCAAAAGCTTCTTCAGCGTACTAGGGTATATGGATATTTACGCAGGAAGGTGGGTCTACGCGGTCTATACTCTGTTGACCTGCGTGGGCGCTGCGGGTGTTGTTGTTCTTGGCTTTGGGTTTGGGGAGAAGGCCTTTCGACGGGGGAAATCAGAGGGGAGGCTGCCCTTTTCAAACAGAGACGATTTCTTACTGTTGATCAGCATGCTGCTGGCGGCAGCTTTGTTCAGCGTGGGCCTTTCTGTGTATTATTCATGGAGCAGCGATTACCAGCCACAGGGCAGGTATATCATTTCCGCAGCGCCCTTTCTTTATTTCGCGGTGACGGTGGGGTTGGATGCCGGCATGCGCGGGCTGTCCGCCACAATGGGCAGGCAGAATACAGCATGGTTCCGATTTACCTCTCTGGGTGTGTTTCTGCTGGCGTTTTCGACAATGGCGGAGGCCTTTGTTCATTGCCTCCGTGTATTTGTTTATTGAGCTACTGCATCTCTCAAGAATGGGGAAAATTAAAGGTAGCCGGGAGGCGCAGCCGCAAAAGAGGCGGGTTTGGACCTCGTTTCTTATGACATGCAACGGCAGCGCCTGTTTAATCAGGCGTTGCCTCTGTTTGCTATATATTAACTGCCTGTACATTGTTACACAGCTGATTCCGTCTTTCCCCACCGGTCCGCCCAGCTTTCACAATACAAGCGGCTGTAGGGGATGTTCTTTTCCCTGCGGAGACGACGGAAATAAGGGAGGTTGGCCCAGAGCAGAGAGGGCAGCCCGATGACCGCAAGATAAAGCGGCCCCAGCAGCAGGGACTGCCGGGTATGGCCGTATTCGTGGGGCGCCAGCTCCGGATGTCCCGTGAAGAACACAAAGCCGAGAGAGATCCCTCCCGGCAGGCCCCAGTCCACCATGAGAGCGTCCAGGTACCGGCGTCGGGGCTTTTTGCGGAAACGCAGCAGAAGCAACAGGCCCAGCAGACTTTGGGGCAGCCCCCAGGTCCATTGCAGCAACATGCTCCACAGACAAACAATGTGTTTCATCCCGTTCCTCCTCTTTCAAAGCATATCCCAGCTGCCGGAGAAATACAAGCTTGTATTGAAATGACGCGCTGTTTGTGGTATACTATATAAGTGCGAAAAGCGCGTTTTTAGAGAGGAGAAAAGGATGTCTGAGGAAGTGTGCAGGGATGTTGATCCCGCTGCCCAGGAGGACGATTACGGTGCCGGGCAGATACAGGTGCTGGAGGGTTTGGAGGCTGTACGCAAACGCCCGGGTATGTATATCGGTTCAACGGATGAGCGGGGACTCCACCATTTAGTATATGAGATCGTGGATAATTCCATTGATGAGGCTATGGCAGGGCGGTGTACCCATATCGAGGTGACATTGAATGCCGATGGCTCAGTGACGGTGACGGATAACGGTCATGGCATTCCCGTGGGGGTCCATCCCAAGGTAGGGCGTCCCACGGTGGAGGTTTGCATGACCATGCTCCACGCCGGAGGCAAGTTCGGCGGCAGCGGGTACAAGGTCTCCGGCGGATTGCACGGCGTAGGTATGACGGTGGTGAACGCCCTGTCTGCCTGGCTTGAGGTGAATGTGTATCAGGCTGGTCATATCCATAACCAGCGTTATACCCGGGGTAACCCGGATTATGATCTCCGCGTTACCGGGGATACCGATACGAGCGGTACGACCATTACCTTTATGCCGGATATGGAGATATTCGAAACCGGGGATTTTGATTACGATATATTAAGAAAACGATTCCGGGAGCTGGCTTTTCTGAACGGCGGCCTAACCATTACCCTGGAGGATAAGCGGCCCGAGCATGAAAAGCGGGAGGTGTTCTTTTATGAGGGGGGGATCGTACAGTTTGTACAGTACCTGAACCGCACAAAGACCCCCTTGTATGATGCCCCTATCTACCTTACCCGGGAAAGGGACGGCGCAAAGGTTGAGGTGGCTATACAGTATAATGACGATTATAACGAGTCCGTATTTACATATGCCAACAATATCCCTACTCAGGAGGGAGGCACCCATCTTGTAGGCTTCCGCTCGGCGCTGACCCGGAGCATCAACAACTACGCACGGGAGAAGGGGATCCTGAAGGAGTCGGAGCCCAATCTTTCGGGTGAAGACATGAGGGAGGGTCTGGTGGCCATTCTCTCGGTAAAGCTGGAGAACCCGCAATTTGAAGGACAGACCAAGACAAAGTTAGGGAACAGCTTTATGCGGGGCATGACGGACGGTGTTGTGCACGAGGGCCTGACGGCTTTTTTGGAGGAGAATCCGAATGAAGCCAAGGTTATACTGGATAAGTGTCTGATGGCGGCCCGGGCGCGGGAAGCAGCCCGAAAGGCCAGGGAGAACACCCGGAGAAAAAACGCACTGGAGTCTGCTTCTCTCCCCGGGAAGTTGAGTGATTGTTCCGAGACGGATCCCGCTCTTTGCGAGATTTATCTGGTGGAGGGGGATTCTGCGGGCGGCTCCGCAAAACAGGGACGGGACAGCCGCTTCCAGGCAATTCTGCCCCTGCGTGGAAAGATACTGAATGTGGAAAAGTGCCGCCCGGAAAGGATCCTTGCCAATGAGGAGATTAAAGCCATGGCTACTGCCTTCGGCGGCGGCCTTGGGAGCGATTTTGATGTAACCAAGCTCCGGTATGACCGCATCATCTGCATGACTGACGCCGACGTGGACGGAAGCCATATCCGTACATTGTTATTGACATTTTTCTATCGGTTTATGCGGCCGATGCTGGAGAATGGACATGTGTATATAGCATTACCGCCCCTGTACAAGGTTTCAAGAGGAGGGAAAGATCGTTACTTCTACTCCGATAAAGAACTGGAGCAGTATTACGCGGAAACCGGGAAAAGCGGCATCACTGTGCAGCGCTACAAGGGGCTGGGGGAAATGAACCCGGATCAGCTCTGGGAAACCACAATGAACCCCGAAACCCGTACCATGATGCAGGTAACTTTGGATGACGCTTTGGCGGCAGATGAGGTTTTCTCCCTGCTGATGGGGGAAGCGGTGGAGCCCCGGAGAGAGTTCATAGAGGAGAACGCTTTAATGGTTGCGGATCTGGACATTTGATTTACGGCGATGCAAATCGGGCAGTATCATGAACAACACGATACCTGCCCTTTTTATATTCTGTTCGCCGGCGGAGGGGATCGATGGTAACGCAGCCGTGGGCATGCCCGGATCCTGATTTAGACCCGTGAGTGCGGAACTAGCGATTGTATGCGGAATGAAGCTGTGTTACAATACGGATAGACTTGGGAAAGTGACGGAAAGCAAGAATCTGTTACAGCCGGCTGAATGACCTTCCGCGCAGCCGCGGGGGATACCATGGCGCAGATATTCCGCACGATTAAAGGGAACCGGCGTGTTGCTGAACCGTCAAGCACATTTGGTGAATATTGAATAGGAGGATGATCATGAAAAAACGGATATTTATATGCGCGCTGGCTTTTTGTTTGCTTGTGCCTTTGTGCGGCGGATGCGGAAGCAGATCCTTCGTGGGCGCATGGAAGGGCGACGCGTCAAAAACCCTGGCGGATACCTATAACATCAGGACTGGCCAGGGAGATCCCGTGAAGCTGTCTGTGGAGTTTATGATCATTTTGTACGAGGACGGTACCGGTAAGTTGGTGGACAACGGGTTTGCGGTAGATCTGAAGTGGTCGGTGGACGAGGAGGGCTTGCTCCGCTTTACCGGTTTCGGGACATCCACTTTTACCTGCACCTATGAATTTTCCGGCTCCTCTTTGATCCTTACGCCGCTGGATACCGAATTGCCCATTGCAATGCGCAGGGCTACCCCTCAGGAGAAGGAAACCGCGGAAAATATCAGGTCTTGGGCGGGCTGATCACTCAAAATTAAAAACACTGATGCCGGGCTTTGCCCGGTGTTGTTTATCAGATAAAAACAGAATGTGTATAGCGTTAAACATCACAAATAGCGGGTTGTTGCGGGTTTTATACCGGAATATAGAGAGGATTATGGCAATAGCATCGAAAATTTTGGTGGCTTTATTCGGAAACCGTAACAATATTTGATGCGTATGTAAAACGTTATACATATCAAATATCGAAAGAACGGTACAAAAATGAGGGATCCGATGATCCCTCAGTACTCTTGCCGATGCAATCAGACCCGGCGCTGTACCTTGCCGGAGCGCAGACAACGGGTGCAGGCATATACCGTGCAGTGGGTGCCGTTCATCACTGCGCGTACGCGCTGGATGTTGGGAGCCCAGGTACGCTTGGTGCTGCGCATGGAATGACTTACGTTGTTGCCGTGCACGGACTTTTTTCCGCAAATCTGACAGGAATTTGCCATATCAAAACACCTCCTTGTGTGGTGAAACCGTCAAGCGGGTTCAAAACATTAATATTTTAACAGAAAGACAAAAGGATTGCAAGCCTTTTTTGTATAAAACCGGATATTTCGATCGTATTTCGGAGAGATATCTCTGCGGGGAATGGGAAACAGGGGTGTAACGAGTATTTTCGCTGCATACTTGCAAAACAGGGAGTTTTGCGGTAGAATACGGGGAAGGATCTTGCAAGGAGGTTCAGCATGGTCACAGCAACAAACGAAATGGGATCCATCGAGATCACAGAGGAAGTGGTGGCGAAAATCGCCGGCCGATGTATAGAAAGATGCTACGGCGTTGTGGGGATGGCTGCCAGGAAGACTTCGGACGGGTGGGTAGAACTCCTCAATCGGGAGAATTATGCCAGAGGCGTACAGGTTACTTCCAAGGATGGTAAGTTGACGATTAGTTTATATATTATCATTCAATACGGAACATCGATTCATGCCGTATGCGAATCCGCAATGTCTACCGTGAAATATGAGGTAGAGAAATTTACGGGTATGCCGGTTTCGAAGGTGAATATCACCGTCGAAGGTATCCGGGTGTAACAGGAGGACGAACTCGTGTCGATGACCATCATAGACGGCAGCCGTTTGCGGCAGATGATATTGACAGGCGCAACGCTGCTCGAGCAATGTAAGACGGATGTGGACGCTTTAAACGTTTTTCCGGTGCCGGACGGCGATACCGGAACCAATATGTCCCTGACGATGGCCAATGCCGTAAAAGAGGTGCAGATGACAACGGTCGATACCGTATCAGCTGTCAGTTCCGCATTGTCAAAGGGAGCGCTGAAGGGCGCTCGGGGCAACTCCGGTGTTATTCTGTCCCAGCTCTTCCGGGGATTTGCCAAAACCATGGCTGGGAAGACGGAATTGACCGGTCCGGAGTACGCCGCTGCCCTGCAATCTGGCGTAGATATGGCATATAAGGCGATCATGAAGCCCCAGGAGGGCACAATACTCACCGTCAGCCGTATGATGGCTGCTGCAGCGGTTGAGGCTGCGGAGGCCGGCGAAGAAGACGTACTGAGCATTCATCTGACCGCCGTCGCGGCCGGGGAAAAAGCGCTGGCAAGGACACCTGATTTGTTGCCGGTACTCAAGCAGGCCGGTGTTGTGGATGCCGGGGGCAAAGGCTGGCTGATCATCAATTACGGCTTCACCTCAGCCTTAAAAGGTGAAGCCGCGCAGATGCCCGTATTTGAGGTCGTCAAGCCGGTGGAACAGACCATCGGTATAGGCGCCGCCGCAGATGTGGGAGAGATCCTGTTCGGTTATTGTACCGAGTATATTGTGGAGACCGACGGTCCTGTGGCGGATGAAACGATAGCTGCTATGCAGGAGGAGTTGAGTCAGATAGGCGACTGTGTGGTGGTGGTAGGTTTGGATTCCATTATTAAGGTGCACACCCATTCCAACGACCCCGGACTGGTCGTTCAAGTCGGCATTCAGCGGGGCAGCCTCACCAGTGTGAAGATCGAGAACATGCGGGAACAGCATCAGGCGCTTGTAGTAGAGAATCCTCCCGAAGCGACCGTAATACCTGTAGAGAAGAAGCCTTACGGAATTGTTGCGGTAGCGGCAGGGGAGGGGATCCAGGAAATTTTACGTGATTTGCAGGTGGATGCCTTTGTTGAGGGGGGACAAACCATGAACCCCTCCGCGGAAGATATTGCAAAGGTCATCAAGAGAGTTCCGGCGGAGACAGTATTCGTGCTTCCGAACAATTCCAACATCATTTTGGCAGCCCAGCAGGCTGCCGAACTAGTTCCGGAAACCCGTGTGATCCTGATTCCCTCTAAAACGATTCCTCAAGGCATGAGCGCGATACTTGCTTTTTCTCCCGAGGAATCTTCCGAGGCGAATGAGGAAGCGATGAAGGAAGCGCTTTCGACTGTGAAAACAGGGCAGATCACCTATGCCGTACGCGATACCGTATTGGGTGAACAGCAGATCCGTAAAAACGATTACCTTGCGCTGTTCGGGAAACAGGTGGTGGCGACCGATGCCTGTATGGAAGAGGTCATGGATGCCCTAACCTCCGCGATGGTGGACGGGGATACCGCATTGATCACCCTTTATTACGGAGATACCGTGGAGGAAGATGAAGCGCAGGCGATGGGCGCCCGTGTGGCAGCCTCTTACCCGGATTGTGATGTCAGTGTGCACTTTGGCGGACAACCGGTTTACTATTACATTGTCTCAGCAGAGTAAACATGCTGAAAAGGCGGTGCAACACCGCCTTTTTTCTGATTATGGGGGTACTTGGTGAAATGGAGCATCCGATGGACAGGCCTATTTCCGTACTGACCGGTGTAGGGGATGTCCGGCGGCGGTTATTGGAAGAGGCGGGCTATCACACCTTGGGAGATTTGGTCATGCATTTTCCCAAGACGTATGTGGATACCCGTTCTCTTCAGCTGGGAAACGCCGTTTCCGGAAAGATGACTGCGGCATATGTCATAGTCACGGGAAAGCCGGTGACCCGCACGCCCCGCCCGGGACTGACGCTTACAATAATGCCCGTCACCGATGGTATCGACAGGGCGGAAGCCGTCTGGTACAACGCTCCCTGGGTGGCCAGGACTTATTCACCCGGATGGCAGGGCATACTGGTGGGAACGGCCAGCCGTGAAAAGGGCATTCTGCAGATGCTGCAGCCCTCTAGGGAAGAGGGGGAATTGCCTCCGTTGTTGCCGGTATATGATTGTCCCCGCGGTATGGGGAAGAAATGGATCCGCCGGTTGATTTGGCAGGCGCTGGAACTGGTTTCCGGCAGTTTGCAGGATCCACTTCCGGAGAAATTGCTGGTGCATTACGGGCTCCCGGAAAAGAATAGGGCATTGGAGGCAGTCCATCTCCCGACAGATACACAGACTGCGGAAGCTGCCGGCAGGAGACTGGCGCTGGAGGAACTGTTACTTTTCGTTACCGCAATGGATATCATCCGGGAGATTCCGCAGGAGCCTGCCCCTGTAATCCCGGTGGACAGACCGCTGATGCACAGGCTGCAGAGCAGGCTGGGGTATTCGCTGACCGCGGCGCAGACGCGGGTGCTGGAGGAAATTCTTCGCGATACCGCACAAAAAAGACCTATGAACCGTATGGTACAGGGTGACGTAGGCTGCGGAAAAACCGTGCTGGCGCTGCTGGCGATCGCCAATGTGCTTTCTTCCGGGAAGCAGGCGGCGTTGATGGCGCCGACGGAGATCCTTGCGCGGCAGTTGTATACCTCTGCGGAGACACTTCTTTCACCCTTCGGCTATCGGGTCTGTCTGCTGCTGGGAAGCACCCCTGATAAGGAGCGGCGTCTTGTGCTGGAGGGATTAGCCTCCGGAGAGATGGATTTGGCGGTAGGTACCCACGCACTGCTGTCTGAAGGTGTAACATTCCGGGAGCTGGCATTGACGGTGACAGATGAGCAGCATCGCTTTGGCGTACGGCAGAGAGCAGCGATACTGTACAAGGGCAGACAGCCTCACAGCCTGATCATGTCCGCGACCCCTGTGCCCAGGAGCTTGGCGCTGGTTCTGTACGGGGATCTCGCGCTGTCGGTGGTGAACGAGCTGCCCCCCGGGAGAAAACCTATTCATACCCGGATCGTGCCGCCGGAGCGGCTGGAGGATATGTGGTGCTATATCGCCGGAGAAGCGGCAGAGGGGAGGCAAGCGTATGTGATCTGCCCTGCGATAACGGAAAGCGACGCGCTTCCCTTACAATCTGCCGAAAACCTGTATAAGGAGCTCTCGGAGGGTCCTCTGGCAGGGATATCCACAGGACTGGTCCATGGCCGTATGCCGGAAGAGAAGCGGGATGAAGTACTGGATGCCTTCCGCCGGGGAGAACTGGGAGTACTGGTTTCCACTACCGTTGTGGAGGTGGGAGTACATATTCCCGGCGCCTGCATGATGATCATTATGAATCCGGAGCGTTTTGGCCTGGCCCAGCTCCACCAGCTGAGGGGAAGGGTGGGCCGGGGAAGCGTCCAGTCATACTGTTTTCTTGTGGCCGGAGAGATGGGACAGTCTGCCAAGGAAAGGCTGGAGGTTTTAACTGCAAGTCAGGACGGTTTCTATATTGCCGAGGAGGATCTGCGGCAGAGGGGGCCAGGAGAGTTTCTGGGCGTGCGGCAGTCCGGTATGCTGGACGGAAGGATAACCGCTTTAATGGCGGACAGAAGACTGCTGGATTTACTGGAGGATGTGCAAAGCCGCAAGGAGGAGGACCCCGGAGCGTTCTCTCTCCTCCGTGCAGCCGCTCTGAAAAAGTATGCCTCATTATTGGATGGCCTTGCGCTGAATTGAGCTTTCCGGACAATATGCAGAATTTACGCGTTTTTATGAAAATCTTTATAGAACATTTTATTGACTTTTACCTGCCGGAGGGTTATCATAGTTAATATAAACATATGTACCGGGGAAGCAGCTTTGGTACAAGAATGGACAAAGCAGCGGAGTCCCGCTGACAATCAATAGAAATGAGGTAAGTCGGATATGTTGTTTGGTGGAAATAGTGTTAAATCTGTCGAGAAGATGATCGAGAAACAGAATCTGAAAGGTTTGGTAAAAGCCAGTAAGAGCAAGAAGAAGGACGTGCGTCTTGCCGCCATCGCCGGTTTGGGAAAGGTTAGCGGAGATGATGCCTTCAACCGCCTGGTCGGTTGCCTTTTTGACAATGATCCGGATATTCGTATCGCCGTAGTGAAGGCTTTTGCGGAGAAGGGCGACCGTAAGGCTGCCGCACATATCGCGCATCAGATCCAAATGGAGTTCGATCAGGGCATTATTGACGAGATGCACGTTGCTTTGAAATCACTGCAGTCCCTGGATTGATGAAGGATTTTCCGGCCGCTTGAAAAAGCGGCTTTTTTTATCTGCTGCGGTACATTACGGAAGAATGCCGGAAGGAAACGGCGTTGCATTTTTCCGTATATAGGTCAAAAATTTCCTGACCACGCAAAATCTGCGGAAAGCGGTGCGGACTTACCGGCAGGACCCTCCGCCGGGATGACGATTCCGCCAGAAAAACTCCCCGGTTTTTCGGCAGGATACTGTTGGATATGCGAGTGCTCCGTCTTTCCCATTGACGATCCGGTTAGGCAGGAGAGAAAAAACCGTTCCGGCAGGGTTCGGTTCAGTCAAATTTCCGCAAGGCTGCAGTAAAGTATGCCGATGTCGGGTAAACGGCCTCTGTCATTCGGAATAAAAGCAGGAATCCTGTCAAAATGGTATATAGTATAAAAATCCGTGTTACGGATCCCGGCACGGATTTTTGCCGCAAATACGGGAAGGACATGGATTCGTTATGGAAGTACTGTGATATGAGGCAGCAGGTAATTCATTCGCAGGACTTCCTCTCCGGAGGGGGTTTCTTCTTCCGGAACGCGCAGTACTTTATCCTTGTCATATAAAGGTCCCAGAAAAGGGTGATAGTCCTCCGGACGTATGCCGGGCCTTAACCGGGAGAGCAATCTGCGAACCAACGGGGGTACAGCATTGCCTAAATCCACATCTAGCATGCCCTCGCTCATGCCCCACCAGTAATTCACCATCGAAGCCTGGTCGGGGTAGAGCTCCCGCATTTTGTCCAGGGTTCCTCCGAGTATTCCCTCAATAATGTGTCTGTAGAACAAACCCCAGTCCCATACCGGGGCTGCAAGATACTGTTGGGGCCGACCTTCCGGATCTACAGTACAAAGGAATGAAAAATTTCCTTTCAGTTCGTTGACCAGATAGCCTTCGGAGAGCGCCCGCTGCGCATACACCATATCACACCCGTTTTGTGCCAGAACATAAGCGGCTATACGGTTTTCCGCGGTCAGCCTCTGGGCGGCAATGGCTTTTGTCAGAATTTCCGCCCGCGGATTTACCATTCTGGCCCCGATCATGAATGCGTTTACATCCGCCGTTCCCGCCTGCAGGCCTAGGTCGGGGGTGATATAGCCCACCTTGTTGCAGGCGCTCATGATACCGGCAATCATCCCGCAGACAAAGGAGGCCTCATAGTACCTGCCGAAATAGGTGTTGATCAGCTTTCCAGGCTGTTGCTTGGCACACAGGAAGACGATCATCTTCGGATACTCCAGGGCGATTTTTCTGGCAGTTTCTCCCATGATCTGGCTAGTGGCAAACAGGATATCCGGTTTCTCCTCCGCGAGTTCCCGTAGACCGTCCTCCAGCCGGTTCTCTACCAACAAGTCCTCTTTGTAGAGTGCTTCCACGCGGTCACCGAAATAAGCATCTACAGCCCGCCGGCCCAGCTCATGACTGTGTGACCATCCGATACCGTTGGCGCTGCCGGTATAGGCAAAGGCCACCTTTATACGACGGCGGCGGGAGAAAAGAGCGCTGATACCGAGATTCTTTGGCCCCGGTTCCTGTACAATGTCCCCCGATATACCCTCCGTAAGCGCCCGCAGCTGGGGCTCAAAGGTTGTTAGCCGTAAAGTCAGGGCGGCAGGGGCAATATCCCAGGGAAGCCCATATAAACGAGCATACTCCAGTAGCGCGTCGGTCCAACCCATATTGGGCCCTTCGAGATTCAATCTGCCGAAAGCATCGCGGAAGTTTCCCAGCATTTGTTCTATGGAAGCTTCATCGCGGGTCTCCGACTGGACAAGTTCCACCAGTTCCTCAATAGTGTCGGCCCTCCGTACCTGGAGCCTCCCCAATACCGGGTTTTTTTCATATGCCAGTTGCTGATAATACAGCCGTATTGCAGGGTCATCGGGCCGATAGGTGGGCATGAGGCGGATCACTTCCGCCATAATCGAGTAAGCGCCGAAGTATTTCAGCACAGATACTCTCTTATTGCCCTCTACCACAAAATAGCGGCCCATGTATTCCATCAACTTTACCGGATGCTGGATGCCCTCTGTCATGTGGGCAATTGTTAAGGCGATCCATTTGCTGGCAAATTCCGTATTGGCAGCCGGAAGGGGCATAAAATTTGCGGCAAAGCTCTGGGCGCGGCTGCAGGCGTAGCAGCCCACGATCTGCTCAAGAGGGATTTCCCGCACAGACAGTCGTACTTCTGCCGCAATATCCACACGGCGCACTACGTCGTCCAGACACAGCGCGAAGCCCGATTCTCCCCGGGCGATACCGGCATCATATTCCCGGCGCCCCTGTCTTCGGGCGCTGTCGTAGAATTCCGCCGCCTGTAAGCGCTCCTCCATAACCTCACCGCCTTCCCGCATCAGTCTATCACGGAGCACTTCGGCGCGCAAGTCCCCTGTGGATATGTGTACAAAGAACTAAATGTGTATCGTTTAACAGATTTTTTGTCCACAAAAGGCTGTGGATAAGCAGGTTATCCACAAAACTATCCACAATTTGTGCACAACCCTTCCCAAGAAGCGTAGCGATATACCTGTGTTTTACCGATGTGGAGATGTGGATAAGATTTTTCTGTAAGGAATTATGAAAAAACGCAAGCGTGGGGGCCGGATATTGTGGCGAAACGGCATTTATGTTATACTGAATAGGAATGATAATCAGGAGGTGTACGATGGTATTGGGACATGATATACCCAAGTTGGGCTTCGGCCTGATGCGGCTGCCCATGGTCGGTGACAAGGTAGACATTCCTCAGTTAAAGGATATGGCAGATGCCTTTCTTGCGAAGGGTTTTACGTATTTTGATACCGCTTATGGGTATACCGGCGGACTGTCCGAGAAGGCAGTCAAAGATGTTCTGTCCTCCCGTTATGACAGGGAGAGATATCAGCTTGCGACAAAACTGCCCATGTGGAATGTGAATGAGGCGGAGGATATGCAGCGGATCTTCGATGAGCAACTGGATCGTACCGGTGCGGGATATTTTGATTTCTATCTGATCCACAATATCAACCGCAGCAATATCGAGACCGTCAACAAATTTGATGCCTGGAAGTTTGTACGGGAAAAGAAGGAGGAGGGTAAGGCTAAGCATATCGGATTTTCTTTCCATGATACCGCTGAAATGCTGGACTCTCTGCTGACTGCCCACCCTGAAATAGAGTTTGTGCAACTGCAGATCAATTACGCAGACTGGGATGACGATAATGTACAGTCAAGAAAGTGTTATGAGGTCGCACGGAAGCATGGAAAACCCGTTATTATCATGGAGCCTGTAAAGGGCGGCGCTCTTGCCACACTGGCCCCCACCGTGCGGAAGGTTTTAACCGATGCCCGCTCCGACGTGTCTGTGGCTTCATGGGCAATTCGTTACGCTGCATCCCTTGAAGGGCTTATCACCGTACTAAGCGGTATGTCCAACAGGGAACAAATGGAGGATAATCTGAAGACTATGTCTGATTTCCGGCCCCTAAGCGCAGATGAGCGGCAGGTGTTGGGCCGCGCGGTATCCATGCTGAAGGAGATCCCCACAATACCCTGCACGGGCTGCAAGTACTGTGAGGCGGATTGTCCCCAGAAAATTGCGATTTCCCGTATGTTTGACCTGTATAATGCTTTAAAGGTGTATGGAAACGAAGAGGGAGCCAAGAACCGTTATGCCAGGATCTCCGCGGAGGGGAATCCCGCCTCTGCATGCCTGCAGTGCGGTTCCTGTGAAAGTCATTGCCCCCAGCATATCGAAATCATCGAAAAACTGAAGGACATTGCCGAAGTGCTGGAATAAACCGGGAGTATGCCCGCGGCCTAAGGGTCGCGGGCTTTTTTAGGAAACGACATGAAAATGCTTATTACGGGCTTTACGCCTTTCGGGGGAAGCAGAGAAAACCCCACGGAAACTATATTGCAGCGGTTGCCTCCTTCTTTGCCCGGTATGGAGATACACACACTGCTGCTGCCCGTGGTATTCAAAACGGCGGGGGAAAAGGCATTGAAGGAAGCCATGCGTCTGGATGCGGACGCTGTTTTGTCATTGGGGCTGGCGGCAGGCAGGACGGCTGTTACACCGGAGAGGACCGCCGTAAACTGTATGGACGCCCGTATCCCCGACAATGCCGGCAACCTCCCCCGGGATCAGGCGATCCTCGCCGATGGACCGGCTGCCCTTTTCTCCACGCTGCCCATCCGGAAGATGGAGGTTGCGCTGACGGAGCAGGGGATCTCGGCTGCTGTCTCCGAATCAGCCGGATGTTATGTCTGTAATGACGTCTTCTACCGGATATTGGCCGGATTCGGCATCCGGCCGGGGAAACGATCCGGCTTTCTGCATATTCCCTGGGCAGAGGGGCAGGGGACGCCCTGCCTGCCTATGAATACTTTGGTGAAAGCCGTGGAGATTTGCCTGACCGTGATCGCTACCGCAGGAAGCAGGTAAACAAAGACCGAAAGAAGCGGTTGCGGTGCGAATGTATGCGGACGGGACTTATCCGGCTGATTGCAGACGCGGATGGAAAGATAAACCATCCTATACGGCAGCTGTCTTTGTTACGGCTTAATGTCAGGTATAACGAAAAGGCGCCCTTTCCCGCCGATTCCATCGGTTCGAAGAGCCGCCTTCCTATATGCCGGGTATTATGTGTTTTTCATGATCGTCATTTCTATGGTATCCGCAACGTGTTCACAGGCATCGCAGCAATTCTCCAGACAATTGAAAATCTCCCGCCAGGCCGTGATCGTCCGGGTGTTCAGGGAGTCGTCGCTGTACAGGGCGCGAATGTTTTCGATAAGGAGCCGGTCTCCCCGTTCTTCCAGTTCGTTGACTTGTACCAGTAATCCGGGGAGAGTGGCCGACCGTTTGAAATTGGCAAACTGATCAAGGGCTTCCTTGACCGTGGCGCAGCACTCCCGAATCAACAGGGCAAATTCCTTCGCCCCCGGATGGATCTCACTCACATTGTACATGTAGAGAAATTGCACCGCTTCATCGATGCTGTCGGTTACATCATCGATGGTTTCGATAACGGCCATGATGTCTTCAAGGGCAACCGGAGGTAAAAACTCTTTTGACAATCGCTTCACGACAGTATGCTTTTCCAGATCCGCGGCATGCTCGATCGCGTGCACCTCCCTGACCCATTCCATAGGATCCTTTTCATTGTAATGTGTAAAGACGTCTTCAAGACAGGCGGCTGCCTTGCAGGCATAACCCATGAGGGAACTCATGCTGTCAAAGTAGTGGGTGTTGCGATTCTTTTTCATTTAAACCTCCTAAAATACGGCAATAAACAGCTTTGCCATAAGGTAACCGATAATCCCGCATATCGGAAAGGTCAGGACCCAGGCGGACAGCATTTCTTTGACAATATTCCAATTAACCGAGGAAATGCGGTGTTCCGCGCCGACACCCATGATTGCGGTCGTTTTTGTGTGGGTGGTACTGACGGGAAGCCCGGTGACCGAAGCGAGCAACAGACAGACCGCCCCTGCTAAATCAGCCGCAAAGCCCTGGGACCTCGAAAGCCTTACCATATCCATACCGACCGCTTTGATGATACGGTAACCGCCGATGGAAGTGCCCAAGGCCATGACTCCCGAACAAAGCAGCATCAGCCAAACAGGTATGGTAAGGGAGGCCGTCAATGGATGCCCGCCGGCCAGGGATATTCCCAACATGAAAACACCGATGAACTTTAAACCGTCCTGCGCGCCATGCATAAAGGCCATTGCCGCGGACGCGAAAATCTGCGCGCCCCGGAAGAAGGAATTGGCTTTCCTGCGGTCTGCCCGGCGAAACAGTAGATTGACCAACCGGGCCATCAGCCAGCCAAGCCCAAAGCCCAATAAGGTGGAGAGGACGAGTCCGTATAATACCTTCACCCACTGACTGCCGTTTATGCCGCTGAAACCGTTTTGTAAAGCGATAGCCGCTCCGGACAATCCAGCGATCAGGGCATGACTCTCACTGGTGGGAATACCGAATTTCCAAGCAGCAATGGCAAAGACAACAATCGCCACCATTGCTGCGCAGAGCGCGACCAGCGCCTGGGAGGCATCGCCGCCGAAGTTGACCATAGTATAGATGGTTTCCGCGACCTGTTTGGATACAATACTCATAACCACAACACCGCCCAGATTAAAAACGGATGCCATGGCAATAGCCGCCTTTGGTGACATGGAACGGGTCGATATACAGGTGGCAATGGCATTGGGCGCATCCGTCCATCCGTTTACCAGGATCACTCCCAGGGTCAATATGACAGTTACCAGAAGGGAAGGATTTTCTACCATGGACCGCAGGAATTCTCCAAAGGTAGGATTCATTTTGCTTTCTCCTTTACGGACGGTTCACATTACAGTTCAAAAAAACAGCCGGAAGTTCCGGAAGACGGGGATTGGTTTGAGTACCAAAACAATTACCAGAGCACCGGCGCCGCAAGTGTCAATATCTGCCCGACGAAGCCCGGCGGGGGGAGAGGGAAAATCTGCGCTTCTCGTTGTCCGATATAGATGGATATAGACGGGGGGATTTCTGTATAAAGGAATCGAACGAAGGCAGAAATTTCACACCAACGCAGAACTGATGGCCAGAACCGAACGAGGTATTCCGTTCCAAACCTTTACAATTATGCCACAATATCTATCAAAAAACAATACACCAGAAGGTGAAAAGTCCTTCCAAAGCATAAAAAAAGGGCACTGAGCGCCCTGATTTCATATTACTGTCTATAAGGTTTCCAGCAGGCGCAGCGCCATTTCTGCATATTCATCCTTCAAAAGGAGCTTCAGCTGCCCTGGGGATATCGAAAGTGCCCGGGGGTTCAGTGACACTGTCAAAGCGGACAAACGGGGCAGGTCAGAGGGGGACAGCCCGGGATTCCTGTAACGCAGCAAGGTCAAATCCGGTGTTATGACCGGCTGGGCGTCAGGATGCATGGCTCGCAGCGTCGTAACAGTTTCCGCCATCTTTGCCATCGGCAGGAGGAGGCAAATCCTGCCCTCAGAAAAAAATGTATCCACTACGGGAAGCTTCGGCAACGCCACGGCAGGCTGCTCGTCCGTCCCGGAGAAAACCAGTTGCCCCAAATGAGGAAGGATCTCCGCCCGGCCTTTTTCGGACACTTCCTGCAGCAAATTATCCATATCATAGAAGCCGGCCGGTTTTCCTGCAAGAAAGAACGCCGCGGCCAAGGCGCCGGTGCCGAATATTTCCCGGGACGCAGCATGGTGGGAAAAAGTCACCACTTCGTCATGCCCGTAAAAGCTTACCTCATGGTCCCCCGCGACAGTTCCACCGCGCACGGCGTGAATGCCGATCTCACCGGATCGGCGTTTTGCCTGACCACCATGCCGCCCAAAGACCGGATAGCTGTCCTCCCGCACAGTTTCCAACACCTTCGCCAGGGTAAGTGCGGTACCGCTGGGAGCATCCGACTTTTGGTTGTGGTGGCGCTCGATGATCTCCACGTCATACCCCGCCAGAGTGCGGGCGGCTTCCGGCAGCAGCCTTCGCAGTAGGGTGATCCCCAAGGAAAGATTGCTGGCCATGAAAACAGGGATCTTCAATGCCGCGGCTTGTATACGCTCCAACCTTTCTCCGGTAATGGCGGTGGTGGCCAACAGCAGGGGGAGCCGTTTTTCCAAACAATAGGGAAGCAATGCGTCGACGCCCTCAGGCCGAGTAAAATCCATGGCAACATCAGCTTCCTCCGTGACCTCGGCGGGAGTGCTGTATACCGGGTAGGGAGATTTTTCCGGCAGGAAGATATCGACTCCGGCTACGATCTCCATGTCGTCACGAAGAGAACAAAGGCGGGTGATACACTGACCCATTTTTCCCATACAACCCTGCAGAAGCACCCGAATCATCAGATGAGCCTCCCGTCCTTAAGCAGCGCAAGCAATGCTGCCCTTTTCGCATCAGACATAGGTACTAACGGCAGGCGCAGCACATCTTCGCAAAGACCCATCGCGGAAAGAGCAGCCTTCGCGGGTATGGGGTTGGTTTCAGAGAAGAGGGCGGCGATCAGAGGCATCAGGGAAAGCTGGATCTCCAGCGCTGTCGCCAGATCGCCAGCAAAAAAACTGTCACACAACCGTGCAATCTGCCGGGGCACTACATTGGAGACCACGGAGATCACACCGTCGCCGCCACAGGCGAGCAGGGGAAGGTTCACCTCATCCGTACCGGAATAGAAGGCCATATCGGGGCAGAGACGTTTCATCTCCAACAATTGCTTTATATCTCCGGAAGCTTCCTTCATTGCCGTGATCCCGGGGTGGGTGGCAATGGATGCCAGCTGGGAGGGCGTCACGTTCAGCCCGGTGCGGGAGGGAACATTATACACGATGATCGGCAGCTTCACTTGATCGGCAACGGCATGGTAATGGGCGGTAAGGCCGTCCGGAGAGGTTTTATTATAATAGGGAGTCACGATTAGCAGGGCATCCGCACCCAAATCCTCGGCGGCTATAGAGTCCTCAATGACTTTTTTTGTGTTGTTACCGCCCGTTCCGGCGATGACCGGAAGCCGGCCCTCGGCGATTCTTATGGCAGAAGAAATAAGGCGCTGTTTCTCGTCCGTGGTTAGGGTGCTTGGTTCCCCCGTTGTGCCGCAGACGATCAACGCGGATATGCCGGAGGATATCTGCCTCTTTACCAGCTGCTCCCAAACCTCAAAATCCACCTCTCCCCGGTGGTCAAAGGGCGTTACCAGCGCAGTAGCTGCCCCGCGAAAAATCTTCATGTTGACTGCCCCCTTCAATGGAGTCGGATATGTCGTTATTTTAACACTCCGGTCTGCCGGTGTCAATATTGCCCTGATAGTGCTCGAACCATATTGTAGCGGAGTAAACACAGGCGCCGGAGAAAAGGCGGCATTAAAGCGCAGGACCCTGCTTCCCCTGCGTCTTTTTTAAAACGCTCCCCTGCTCCGCCGGTCGCCGGGCAGGGGAGCGTTCTGCCTATGCGTTCATTTTGGCTTCATGGCATCATGGATCTTTGTTGTGTTTATTTAGGATCTTTTTCTGCAAAAAAGCCGGCTTTACGGGAAAGCGCATCCAGGATCTGGCGAAAGTCTTCCGGCAGGGGAGCCTGAAAGGTCATTTGCTCCCCGGTTATCGGATGACGCAGCGTCAGTTTCTCCGCGTGTAGCAACTGCCCCGGCGCTCGGAGAGGATTTTTTTTACTGCCGTATATCGGGTCTCCCGCCACAGGATGCCCGAGAGACTTCATATGTACCCGGATCTGGTGGGTGCGTCCGGTTTCCAGGCGGCAGGCTACTAGCGTATAGTCCGGAAATCTTTGCAGGACCTGCCAGTGTGTAACTGCCGGCTTTCCTCTCTGCACGACGGCCATGGATTTCCTGTCCGCCGGATTACGGCCTATGGGTGCCTCCACTTCGCCCTCCTCCGGCTTGAGCGCCCCCTCTACCAAGGCGGTATACCGACGGAACATGGAGCGGTTCTCTAACTGCGCGGCCAGAACCCGATGCGCTTCATCATTTTTTGCCACGGCCAGCAGCCCCGTGGTGTCCTTGTCGATCCGGTGAACGATCCCTGGCCGCAGCACCCCCCCGATACCGGATAGATTATGGCAATGGTACAGCAGGGCATTGACCAATGTACCGGTTGTATTTCCGGCAGCCGGATGCACTACCATTCCCCGGGGCTTATTGATGATTAATATAGCCTCGTCTTCATATACAATATCCAGAGAGATGGCTTCCGGCCGGGCCTCCATAGGCACCGCCTCCGGCAGGGCACATAAAATAACCTCCCCGCCGGAAAGGCGCAGAGAGGCTTTTGCGGGAGCTCCGTTCACTGTAATGCACCCATCCGCCAACAGCGCTGCGGCACGGGAGCGGGACAGTTCGGTATGGGCAGCCAGCCATGCGTCCAACCGGGTACCCGCATCCTCAGGAGCAGGTATCAGGCGAAGTGTTCGCATGCGTTGTCTCCTTCTCCGGAGAGGATCCATGGTCGGATGAGGCAGGGACGGAATTCCCGGCCGGGGAGGCGGCGTCAGCTTTCGCCGTTGAAACAGAGGGAGCAACTGTCGGTTTTTTCGGCGTCTCCTTATGAACAAAAAGAATATAAACGGCGACAAGGAGAACTCCTATGACCATAGCGGCATCCGCTACATTAAAGACGGCAAAGTTGATGAGCTTAATGTAGAATAAATCCGTTACATATCCATGCGCGATACGGTCAATCAGATTGCCTCCGGCGCCTCCCAGAAGCAGCCCGGCTGTCAGCGCCATATAGGATGTAAGCCGGTTGCGCCGAAGCACCAGCCAGATAATGCTTCCGAGTATGACGATTGCTGTAACGGCAACGAAGATCCATCTGGCGCCGTCCAGCATACCGAAGGCGGCACCCTCGTTCTGCACATAGGTCAGGTGGAAGACCCCTTCCCACAGCGGAAGGTCTCCCTGTGGCTGCAGCACATAGGTTGCCCATAGCTTTACGGCCTGGTCAACGGCAACCACTGCCGCGGCAACGCTAAATACGATCAACAGCATGTTAATTTCCTCCGGAAGTTTGGGCTTCTTCCATAAGCTCTTCGTACAACACACGGACAAAGGCAGCGGTACGCTCTTTATCGTCCGAGGTGTCGATCACCCTGTTTGCCCGTGAGGCGCGTTCCTTCTCGGGCATTTGCGCGTTGATGCGGGCAAGGGCTTCCTCCTCGGTAAGGCGGTTCCTTTTGATAAGGCGGGATATCTGCTTGTCCACACCGCAGGCGGTGACCCAGATAACATCACAGACCTTGTCAGCGCCGGTTTCAAAAAGCAAAGGCGCGTCGATCACGCAGACCGGTTTACCCTCCTTCCGCCATCGGGCTACCGTCAGACACATGTCCTTAAGGATATAGGGATGGATAACCGCGTTCAGGCGTAGCAGCTTTTTTGGGTCGTCAAACACCGCCTTCGCCAGAACGGCCCGTTTTAGAGAGCCGTCCGGAAAGAAATAATCGTCACCAAACTCCCGGCGTAGCGCTTCATTGCCCTCCTGCCCCGGCTGCACGACCTTCCGGGAGGTTTCGTCGGCGTCCCATATAGCGGCGCCGCAGGCGGCCAGAACCCTGCTTACAGTGGATTTTCCGGTGGCTATGCCGCCGGTGAGCCCGAGAACGATCATACGCCTGTCCTTTCTCCGCAAAGCGGACACAAAAAGAATACCATAAGGAGTAGGTTTTGTCCATAGACAGGGGACTGTAGTGAATGGTAATATCACATAAGAACGCTATGAGGAGGGGATAGGTATGACAAATTCCAATACATGCCGTAAAGAAAAATTTTTTGGCTTTGATTGGTTTTTCCGGTTGGATGGAGAATGCGCGCCGGGGGACAGGAAGTTCGCAGGCTTCCGGCCGGTACAACTGCCCCATGACTGGAGCGTAGAATATCCCTTCACCCGGGATGCTCCCTCTTCCGGTTCGGGCGGATATGCCCGTACAGGCGTGGGCTGGTATAAAAAGCTGTTCGTTCCGGAGGACCCCGAGGAAGGGAGACTGCTGCTCCGCTTTGACGGCGCGTATATGAACACAACCGTCTGGTTAAACGGGCGGAATTTGGGGAACCATATTTATGGATATACGCCCTTTTCCTTCGATATAACCCGGTATGTAAAGCCCGGAAAGGAAAATCTGCTGACAGTGAGGGTGGACAATTCAGCGCAGCCCAATTCCAGGTGGTATACCGGCTCCGGCATCACCCGGAATGTATGGCTTCGGCGTACCGGATCGCCGTATATCCCGGAATACGGCGTATTCATTACAACACCCGACGTGTCAAAGGAGCGGGCAGTATTGAAGGCGCAGGTTGACTTTGAGAATCCTGCCCGGGCAGAGGGGATAGCGGTGTTGACGGTCACTTCCTCTGACGGCATTGTGCTGAAAGAAACCCTCGCACTGCCAAAGGAAAGAAAAGGACGACTGGTGTTTCAAAGCGTGATACAGCAGCCTTTTCTGTGGTCGGCGGACAATCCTGTGTTGTATACGGCAAAGGTGCGTCTGATGACGGGGGAGGCAGCTTCCGATGAGGAAACGATCCGGTTTGGCGTGCGCTCTTTAGAGTTTGATCCGATAAAGGGACTGCTTGTTAACGGTGTGCATACCAAGCTCCGTGGGTTTTGCGCTCATCATGATGGAGGATGCGTGGGCGCCGCCGTGCCTCCCGAAATCTGGAGGAGGCGGCTGGAAACGATGAAGGCAATGGGCGCCAACAGCCTGCGCTGCGCTCACAACCCCCCTGATCCGGCAGTGCTGGACCTTTGCGATGAATTGGGTATCTATGTAATGGACGAAGCCTTTGATGAGTGGCGTATTTTGAAATCAAAGGCCGCCGGATCAAACAGCGACGAGAGCAGGGGATATTCCCAATATTTCCAGCGCTGCGGACGGGCGGATTGCGCCACCATGGTGCTGCGGGACAGGAATCACCCCAGTGTCATCATTTGGTCTATTGGGAATGAAGTGCCCGACCAGACAGCGGAAGACGGGCCGGACACCGCAAAAATGCTGATGCGCATCTGCCGCAAGCTTGACGGTACACGTCCCTGTACTCAGGCAAACGATCAGCTGGCCGCTGAGCCGCATGCCGCGTCGCTGGCTTTTCTGGAGACGTTGGATTTGGTGGGTTACAATTACACCACCCGGTGGCGTGAGCGGGCGGAGACCATGTATGACGCCGACAAGATATCCCACCCGGATTGGCTGCAAATCGGCACGGAGAATCTGGGGCTTGGGGGACACCGGTGCAAACCGATTCTTGAGATGGAGAGGCAGAATGCCTACTGGGCAGCACCTTACTGGAGCATGCCCGTGCGGGTGGGGAAACTCTTGCAGTTTACCGAGACACGGGACTGGGTAATCGGCGACTATATGTGGACAGGAATCGACTACCTGGGCGAATCACGCTGGCCGGTTCGTGTGGGCAGCGCCGGGGTAATCGACATTTGTGGTTTTCCGAAGGAGGGCTACTATTTTTATCAGGCAGCCTGGACGAAGGAACCTATGGCATATCTGGTCCCCCATTGGAATATCACTTCCGAGCGGGAAAAATGGATTCCCGTACTGTGCTTTACAAATTGTCAGGAAGCGGAACTTTTCCTGAACGGCCGCTCTCTGGGACGGAAAGCCTCCTGTTTCCCGGAATTTGGTATGACCGAGCGGTATATGCATTATGACCGCCCTGTCCCCTATGCGACCACCAATGATATGTTCTTGCGCTGGGATGTGCCGTATGCGCCGGGGAAACTGGAGGTCGTGGCGTATAATGACGGGTTGGAGGCCTGCCGCTATACAATGCATACCGCCGAGAAGCCCGTGCAGCTTACGGCAGAGGTGTATGGAGACGCTATTCCCGCGGACCGGCGTTCCGTGGCGCAAATTGCCTTTACGGTGCTGGACAGCCGGGGTCATTTTGTACCCACGGCAGACGGGCTGCGGATAAACTTCACGGTGAAGGGTCCCGCGGAGATATTGGGCGTGGATTCCTCGGACCCCTGCAACGCGGAGCCTTTGCGTACTGACACCTGCCTGACCTACGCGGGGAAGGCATTTATGGTGCTTCGTAGCACCGGGAAGCCCGGCAGGGTCACCGTAACTGCTTCGGTGGAGGGGTTAAAGGGCTGTAAGACCGTATTCCATACCGTAAAGGTGTAAGACGCCGTCATATTGAGGAAGCGGGAGCCCATCCCACCGGGGGGTCACACAAAAGGCACCGGCCTGATGGCCGGTGCCTTTTGTGTGTCGTCTTATTCGATGATGGATGTCACAACACCGGAGCCTACGGTGCGCCCGCCCTCGCGGATGGCGAAGCGAAGGCCTTCCTCGATGGCGATAGGGGTGATCAACTTGATGGTCATCACCACGTTGTCTCCCGGCATGCACATCTCTACGCCCTCCGGCAGCTCCAAAGTGCCGGTCACGTCGGTGGTGCGGAAGAAGAACTGGGGACGATACCCGCTGAAGAAGGGGGTATGCCGCCCGCCCTCTTCCTTGGTCAGCACGTACACCTGCCCCTGAAAATGGGTGTGAGGATGGATGGACTTGGGCTGGGCCAGCACCTGACCACGCTCCACGTCGGTGCGCTGGATGCCGCGGAGCAAAGCGCCGATGTTGTCGCCCGTCTCGGCATAGTCCAGGATCTTGCGGAACATTTCCACGCCCGTCACCACCGTGGTCCGGCTCTTCTCCGAGAGCCCTACGATCTCCACCGTGTCCTGCACCTTCACCGTGCCGCGCTCCACGCGGCCGGTCGCTACCGTGCCCCGTCCGGTGATGGTGAACACGTCCTCTACCGGCATCAGGAAGGGCTTGTCCGTATCGCGCTGGGGGGTGGGAATGTAGTTGTCCACCGCGTCCATCAGCTCGAATACGCACTGGCTGGCCGGGTTGCCGCGCAGGTCCCCGCCCGCCTGGGCCGCCTCCATCGCCTCCAGAGCCGATCCCTTGATGATCGGCGTGTCGTCGCCCGGAAACTCATACTGGCTCAGCAGCTCGCGAACTTCCATCTCTACCAGCTCCAGCAGCTCCTCATCGTCCACCATGTCGCACTTGTTCAGGAATACCACGATGTAGGGAACGCCTACCTGACGGGCCAGCAGAATATGCTCCCGTGTCTGCGGCATCGGACCGTCCGCCGCCGATACCACCAGGATCGCGCCGTCCATCTGCGCTGCGCCCGTGATCATGTTCTTTACATAGTCCGCGTGTCCGGGACAGTCTACGTGCGCGTAGTGTCGGTTATCTGTCTCATACTCTACGTGAGATGTGTTGATCGTGATCCCGCGCGCCTTCTCTTCCGGCGCCTTGTCGATCTCATCATACTTCTGCGCCTTCGCATGCCCGTACTGCGCCAGTGTCATGGTGATCGCCGCCGTCAATGTCGTCTTCCCGTGGTCTACGTGACCGATCGTCCCGATGTTTACATGGGGCTTGGTCCTCTCGAATTTCTGTTTTGCCATTGGTTCTTTTCCTCCTTAGCTCAAGTAAAGCTTATACTTTCCCCAGAATCTTTGCGGCGATTCCGGGAGAAACTTCTGCGTAATGGGAGAAGAGCATGGTAAACGCTCCGCGTCCCTGAGTACGGCTCCGCAAATCCGTTGCGTAGCCAAACATTTCAGACAGGGGAACGTGGGCCCGTACAAGGCGAGAGCCTGTCACCATGTCCATATCTTCGATCTGCCCGCGGCGGGCATTCAGGTTGCCGATAACATCTCCCAGATAATCCTCCGGGATGACGATCTCCACGCTCATAATGGGTTCCAGCAGTACCGGATCGGCCTTCGCGACGGCATCCCGCAGGGCCATGGAACCGGCGACCTTAAAGGCGATCTCGGAGGAATCAACCTCATGATAGCTGCCGTCCAGCAGTTCAACCTTTAAGTCGACCAGTTCATGACCGCCCAAAGGACCGTTGGACATGGCTTCGCGGATACCCGTTTCGGTGGGTTTGATGAACTCCTTGGGAATGGATCCGCCGACGGTTTTATCTTCAAATTGGATACCGGAACCGGGTTCGCCGGGAAGTACCTGGATAATGGCGTGACCGTACTGTCCGTGGCCGCCTGTTTGACGGACGAAACGCCCCTCGCCCCTGGCAGCCGTACGTACCGTTTCCCGGTAAGAAACCTGGGGCTTGCCTACTGTAGCCTCCACCTTAAATTCACGTAGCATGCGGTCTACTATGATTTCCAGGTGAAGTTCTCCCATGCCGGCGATAATGGTCTGCCCGGTCTCCGAATCCGTATAAGCGCGGAAGGTGGGATCCTCCTCCGCCATTTTCACCAATGCTACGGCCATCTTATCCTGGCCGGCCTTGGTTTTGGGTTCAATAGCAACTTGTATGACGGGTTCCGGGAAATCCATGCTTTCCAATATGATGGGATGACGATCATCGCAGAGGGTATCCCCGGTAGTGGCTTGCTTCAGTCCGACAACCGCGGCAATATCTCCGGCAATGATTTCCTCTACCTCAGCGCGGTGATTGGCATGCATCTTCAGCAGACGGCCGATCCGCTCATGTTTTTGTGTGGAGGGGTTATACACGCCCGCGCCGGAGGCGATTTTTCCGGAATATACCCGTACGAATGCCAGCTTACCCACAAAGGGATCGGTCATAATTTTAAACACCAGGGCGGAAAGAGGCGCATCATCACTGGAGGGGCGGGAAATATCCTCGCCCGTCTCAGGGTCGGTACCGGTTACATCCGGTATATCGATAGGGCTGGGGAGATAGTCCACCATGGCATCCAACAGGGGCTGTACGCCTTTATTCCGATAGGAACTGCCGCAGAGAACGGGTACCAGAGCACTCTTTATGGTTGCTGCCCGAAGTCCGGCAATGATTTCCTCGGGAGTGATCGTGATTCCATCCAGATATTTTTCCATAAGCGTGTCATCGGTCTCGATGACGGCTTCAAGCAATTCCTGACGGGCCACTTTGGCAGATTCCAACATATTTGCCGGAATCTCCTCCACATCCAATTCCCTTCCCTGATCCTCATCGGAATAGAAAACGGCGTTCATATGAACCAGATCGATCAGACCCTTAAAGTCGTCCTCTCTGCCGATGGGGAGTTGAACGGGTATGGGATTGGCATGCAGCCGGTCACGAATCATATCCACGACCCGCTGAAAATTGGCGCCCATAATGTCCATTTTGTTTACATAGGCGATACGGGGGACACCATACGTGTCGGCCTGCCTCCAGACCGCCTCGCTCTGGGGTTCAACGCCCCCTTTGGCACAGAATACGGCGACCGCACCGTCAAGCACTCGCAAGGAGCGCTCCACTTCCACGGTAAAGTCCACATGTCCGGGTGTATCGATGATGTTGATCAGACAACCGCGCCAATAGGTGGTTGTAGCGGCGGATGTAATAGTGATACCCCGCTCCATCTCCTGCGTCATCCAGTCCATTGTGGCATCGCCTTCATGGGTTTCTCCCAGCCTGTGGACCTTTCCGGTATAGAAAAGGATACGTTCGGTGGTTGTGGTTTTTCCGGCATCAATATGTGCCATAATGCCTACATTCCGACACTTTTCCAAAGGATATTCTCTTGGCATGTTACGCTCCTCCTTTCCTTGCTTGATAGTATGGGGATGAAACTTTGAAACATATAAAAACAGATAAAAACACTACCAACGATAATGGGCAAAGGCCTTGTTAGCGTCCGCCATACGATGCATTTCTTCTTTGCGCCTTACCGCGTTCCCGGCGCCGTTGGCGGCGTCCATGATTTCGGCGGCTAAGCGCTGGCTCATAACTTTCTCTCCGCGATTGCGAGAGAACTCGGTGAGCCAACGAATACCCAGCGTCTGACGACGCTCAGGGCGCACTTCTATAGGTACCTGATAAGTGGAGCCGCCGACCCGGCGGGCTTTAACCTCCAGTATGGGCATGATATTATTCAGACCCTGCTCAAAAACTTCCATGGGATCCTTGCCGGTTTTTTCGGCGACGATATCCAGAGCATCATATACGACGCGTTGCGCTACCCCCTTTTTACCGTCAAGCATAATTTGGTTGATCACTTTTGCGAGAACAACGCTGTTAAACTTGGGATCGGGGAGCACATCACGTTTCGGAATTCCTCCGCGCCTTGACATGAGATTTCCTCCTAAAAAATTTTACAAAAACGGGTATATTAACCCATACGGCCAATTCAAGATCCATGCACGCTCCCGTGGGCGTTCCTCCGTTGGAAAGCGGTTATGCAATATCAAAAGACCGGAAAATCACTTCTTAGCGAGTGCTCCTGGCACGCTTGGTGCCGTAACGGGAACGACCCTGCTTACGGTTGGCAACACCAGAGGCGTCCAAAGTACCGCGGATGATGTGGTAACGTACACCCGGCAGGTCGCGCACTTTACCGCCGCGAATCAAAACGACAGAGTGTTCCTGCAAATTATGACCGATACCGGGAATATAGCAGGTACCCTCGGAGCCGTCTGTCAGGCGGACGCGGGCGATTTTACGGAGTGCGGAATTCGGCTTTTTGGGAGTCAAAGTACGCACGACCAAGCAAACGCCGCGCTTCTGAGGATTGGACTTCAGGATAGGGGACTTGGATTTATAGGTCTTCCGCTCCCTGCCCATACGCACGATCTGGTTAATGGTAGGCATTTCGCTGCACCTCCTTTCTCTTGCGTCGGCCGCCTCCGCAACCCCGGGGGCCGGCAGACAAATGGAGCTCCGACAGATGACCGACCATGAGCATGGGCTGCTCCTCCCGATTCCGAGCAACCGAAATGCGGGATGGTCTGCGTCCTCGTCGGAACACACGCCAATTATTTTATCATCATCATTTTGTAATGTCAACGATTATTCATCAAAAAGCCTGAAAAGTTCGATAATAATCATGTTTTCCGGATGCTTGCCCCGGAGTTCTCAGCGCGGAAGAAACGGAAGGCTATGGCGGCAGAGGTGGTTTCCACCTTGCTTTTCGAACGGCCCTGCATCTCACAGGGAAGAATTACGATATTTGACAATACGACAAAATCCCCGGCTCCTGCGAGCCGGGGCATAATCGTGATATCAGGTGTCCATAGCGACATCTTCCAATGTCATGGGAATGGCCACCGTCGTGGGAGCATCCTCACTCTCGGTATTGATCCTCAGGGATTTATAGCATTTCATGCCTGTTCCGGCGGGAATCAGCTTGCCGAGTATAATGTTCTCCTTGCAACCGAGAAGAGGGTCGATCTTCCCTTTGATGGCAGCTTCAGTGAGTACGCGGGTAGTTTCCTGGAAGGAAGCGGCGGCGAGGAAGGAGTTGATAGCCAGAGTAGCCTTTGTGATGCCTAAAAGCACGCGCTTTGCGATGGCCGGCTGGCCGTCGTTCTGCAGTACGGCTTCGTTCTTCTTCTCGAAGTCAAAGATGTCCACCAACTCGCCGGGCAGCATATCGGTATCACCGGAATCCTCAATACGGACCTTGCGAAGCATTTGCCGGATCACAACCTCCAGGTGTTTGTCAGCAATGTTGACGCCCTGGGACTGGTAGGTTGTCAATACCTCCCGGAGCATGTAGGATTGTACACCCCGGATCCCCTTTATTTTCAGAATGTCATGGGGGTTTACGGGGCCTTCGGTCAGGCTGTCGCCCGCCTCGATCACATCGCCGTCGGATACCTTTGTGCGGTAACCGAAGGGGATGGAATAGACCTTTGATTCACCGTCATCACCGGTGACAGTGATTTCGCGCTTCTTTTTAGCCTCTGTCATGGAGACTTTACCGGCAATTTCCGTAATAACGGCCTGTCCTTTGGGCTTGCGGGCCTCAAAGATCTCCTCGACACGGGGAAGACCCTGGGTAATATCCTCTGACATAGCGACGCCACCGGTATGGAAGGTACGCATTGTCAGCTGGGTGCCGGGCTCGCCGATGGCTTGGGCAGCGATGATGCCCACGGTCTCGCCGATGTGAACGGGCCGTCCGGTGGCCAGGTTGATGCCGTAGCACTTTGCGCAGACGCCGGTTTCGTTCCGACAGGTAAGAACGGTACGGATGGTGACTTCCTTTATTCCGGCCTTTTCAATGGCATCGGCCTGATCAACGGTAAGTATCGTATTGTCTTTGGCCAGTATCTCACCGGTCGCGGGATGGATGACATCGCCGATAATCGTTCGCCCCCAAATACGGGAACTGAGGCTCTCGATCTCCCGGGACTCGTCATAGATGGCGGCTACGGTCATACCTCTGGGGGGCTCGCCCCGTGCTGCGAAGCAGTCAGACTCACGGACGATCATATCGTGAGAAACATCTACCAGACGGCGCGTCAGATAACCTGAGTCTGCGGTGCGCAGAGCGGTATCGGCCAATCCTTTTCTGGAACCGTGGGAAGAGATGAAGTATTCAAGTACGGACATGCCCTCCCGCAGGTTGGAACGAACAGGCACCTCGATGATCCGGCCGGAGGGATCTGCGATCAATCCGCACATACCGCCCAACTGACGCACCTGGTTCATGTTGCCCCGGGCACCGGAATTACTCATCATATAGATGGGGTTCAGGACATCCAATGCGTTTTCCAGAGCTTTGGTGACCTTGTTTGTGGTGTTCTGCCAAGTTTCCACCACGGCGCGGTAACGCTCGTCATCGGATATCAAGCCGTCACGATAGCTGGACTCTACCATCCTGATACGGTCGTTGGCGCTGGAAAGGTACTCCTTCTTCTCCGTGGGGATGACCATGTCGGATACCGCGACACTGACAGCGCCCTTTGTAGAGTACTTGAAACCCAGTGCCTTTATGGCATCCAGCACCTCAGAAGTGCGGATATTGCCATAAACACGGTAGGTACGGTCCACAATCTGCGCGAGGGTTCCGCGCTTGACGAGGGTATCCACCTCCAGCCGGAAGGCATCTTCCGGATTGGAACGGTCTACAAACCCCAAATCCTGCGGAATGACGGAATTGAAGATCAGCTTGCCTACGGTGGTCTCGATGACCTGGCCCTTCACCTGCCCGCCGATTGTCCGGAATATCCGTACATGGATCTTGGAATGCAGAGTGATCTGGCCGGCCTCATACGCCATGACAGCCTCGTCCATATCGGAGAACCAGCGGCCTTCGCCCTTGGCGCCGGGGATCTCAAGCGTCAGGTAGTAGCATCCCATGACCATGTCCTGGGTGGGAGAGGCAACAGGCTTGCCATCCTGGGGCTTGAGGATATTGTTGGTGGCCAGCATCAGGAATCTGGCTTCTGCCTGCGCTTCCACAGACAAGGGGAGGTGTACGGCCATCTGGTCACCGTCAAAGTCCGCATTAAAGGCGGTACATATCAAGGGGTGTACCTTAATGGCGCGGCCTTCCACCATGATGGGTTCGAAGGCCTGTATACCCAAACGATGCAGAGTCGGGGCGCGGTTCAGCAGCACGGGGTGTTCTTTTATCACTTCTTCCAGGATATCCCATACCTCGGGCTTTATCCGTTCTACCATGCGTTTCGCGGATTTGATATTGTGAGCCATGCCGTCCTGCACCAATTTTTTCATGACAAAGGGCTTGAACATCTCCAGCGCCATTTCCTTGGGAAGACCGCACTGGAAGAGCTTTAGCTCGGGGCCGACGACGATTACGGAACGGCCGGAGTAGTCGACCCGCTTGCCCAAAAGGTTCTGACGGAAACGTCCCTGTTTACCCCGCAGCATATCCGAAAGGGATTTCAGAGCGCGGTTTCCGGGACCGGTAACAGGGCGACCACGGCGGCCGTTATCGATCAGCGCGTCCACCGATTCCTGCAGCATGCGTTTCTCGTTTCGGATGATGATTTCCGGTGCACCCAACTCCAGCAGGCGCTTCAGTCGGTTATTCCGGTTAATGACACGGCGATACAGGTCGTTAAGGTCGCTGGTGGCGAAACGGCCACCGTCCAACTGTACCATAGGCCGCAATTCCGGAGGAATAACGGGAACCACGTCCAGTATCATCCACTCAGGCTTATTACCGGATTTCCGGAAGGCTTCTATGATTTCCAGCCGCTTAATGGCTTTCGCCCGCTTTTGGCCGGTGGCGTTTTCCAATATCTCCCGAAGCTCTTCGGACACGGCTTCCAGATCTACTTGCATCAGCAAATCTTTTACGGCTTCGGCGCCCATTCCGGCTTTGAATCTGTCGCCGTACCGGTCGACGGCCTCCCGGTATTCAGCATCGGTCAGCACCTGCTTGTGCGTCAGGGGTGTATCTCCGGGGTCAGTCACCACATACGCAGTGAAATACAGCACCCGATCCAAGAGCTTCAGACTCATGTCCAATAGCAGACCCATACGGCTGGGTACGCCTTTAAAGTACCATATGTGGGATACGGGAGCGGCAAGTTGAATATGCGCCATGCGTTCTCGGCGCACTTTCGATCGGGTCACCTCTACGCCGCACTTATCGCAGATGATGCCCTTATGGCGGATACGTTTATATTTCCCGCAGTGGCACTCCCAGTCCTTGCTGGGTCCGAAAATCTTCTCACAGAACAAACCGTCCTTCTCGGGTTTGAGTGTACGGTAGTTAATGGTCTCAGGCTTGAGTACCTCGCCATAGGACCATTCCAGAATTTTTTCAGGGGAAGCCAAACCGATTTGAATCGCATCGAAATTATTAAGCTCGAACAATGAGCGTCTCTCCCTTCTGTGGCGTAATGCCGGTCACTTACAGATCGTCGGGATCATCGGGATCCTCGCTGTTGTCATCAGAGGTGCTTATAAAGTCGGGCAAATCGCTGCCTAACTCGCTCAGACCGGGAAGATCGGCAAGACCATCCAGTTCCAAGTCTATATCCAAACTTAAATCGTCGTCCAGCTCGGAATCCTCATCCGAGGTATCCGTACCGAAAACGTCACTCAAATCCAGATCTCCCTCCAGCGTAATGCTCAAATCACCCACCTCATCCTCGATAGAGGAGTCCGGTATAGTAATTTCCTTTTCCTCGTCGTTGAGAACTTTTACGTTCAACGCCAGGGACTGCAGTTCCTTGATCAGCACCTTGAAAGACTCGGGTACCCCGGGCTCTGGAACATTTTCGCCCTTGACGATGGCTTCATAGGTCTTTACGCGGCCCACCACGTCATCGGACTTGACGGTGAGAATTTCCTGGAGCGTATGGGCGGCGCCGTAGGCCTCCAAAGCCCAAACCTCCATCTCGCCGAACCGTTGGCCGCCGAACTGGGCTTTGCCGCCTAAAGGCTGCTGGGTCACCAGAGAATAGGGACCGATGGAACGGGCGTGGATCTTATCGTCCACCAGATGGTGGAGCTTCAGCATATACATGTAACCCACGGTAACGGGATTCTCAAAGTATTCGCCGCTGCGTCCGTCCCGGAGCCACACCTTTCCGTCTTCGCCCCAAGACTGTTCTTTTAACAGGTTTAGTACTTCATCTTCGGAAGCGCCGTCGAATACGGGAGAAGAAACATGCCAGCCCTTCAGTTTGGCCACCATGCCCAAATGCACCTCCAGCACCTGGCCGATGTTCAACCGACTGGGTACGCCCAGAGGATTCAGCACGATTTCAAGGGGTGTGCCGTCCGGAAGGAAAGGCATATCCTGCTCGGGAAGTATCCGGGAGATAACACCCTTGTTGCCGTGACGACCGGACATCTTATCGCCGACGCTTATTTTCCTCCGTTGGGCAACATAGACCCGGACAGTCTCGTTTACACCGGGGGACAAATCATCGTGATTCTCACGGTTAAAAACCTTGACATCCACAACGATGCCGCTTTCACCATGAGGAACACGGAGAGAGGTATCCCGCACCTCCCGCACCTTTTCACCGAAGATCGCCCGAAGCAGGCGCTCCTCGGCGTTCAGTTCGGTCTCACCCTTGGGTGTGACCTTGCCTACCAGAATATCTCCCGCGGTGACTTCGGCGCCAATGCGGACAATACCCCGCTCATTCAAATCCTTCAGGGAGTCTTCGCCCACATTGGGTACTTCCCGGGTAATCTCTTCCGGTCCCAGTTTGGTATCCCGGGATTCGCACTCGTATTCTTCAATGTGGATGGAAGTAAGGATATCTTCCTTCACCAGCTTTTCGCTGATCAGCACGGCATCCTCGTAGTTGTAGCCCTCCCAGGGCATGAACGCCATCAATATGTTCCGACCCAGAGAAATCTCGCCCATATCGGTGGAAGGTCCGTCGGCGATCACATCACCCTTGGTGACCTTATCTCCCGACACAACAATGGGATGGTGGTTGATGCAGGTACCTTGGTTGGACCGGACGAACTTTGACAGGTTATACTTATATAATTCACCGCTTTCCTCGCGAACCTGGATACAGGTAGCATCCACCTTTTCTACGACGCCATTTTCTCTTGCGATGATCAAAGCGCCGGAATCCAGAGCGGCCTTATACTCCATGCCGGTACCGACCAGCGGAGCTTCGGGCATAAGGAGGGGTACTGCCTGGCGCTGCATGTTGGATCCCATCAGGGCACGGTTGGCAGCGTCATTCTCCAGGAAAGGAATCATTGCGGTGGCAACAGAAACCAGTTGCCGGGGTGACACGTCCATCCACTCGACCCGGTCACGGTTTACCTCAACGATCTCGCCGCGGGCACGCACGGTGACCATGTCGTTGAGCAGGCGGCCATGCTCGTCCAAAGGCTCGTTCGCCTGCGCGATAATATATTGATCCTCTTCATCGGCGGACATATAGCGGACCTCATTTGTCACACAATGGGTGACCGGGTCGATACGCCGGTAAGGAGATTCGATAAAGCCGTATTTATTAATACGGGCGTAGATGGAGAGGGAGCCGATAAGGCCGATGTTAGGGCCTTCAGGTGTTTCGATGGGGCAGATACGGCCGTAATGGGAGGCGTGCACGTCCCGGACATCAAAGGTAGCCCTGTCACGGTTCAGTCCGCCGGGACCCAAAGCTGACAGACGGCGCTTATTTGTCAATTCTGCCAGAGGATTGGTCTGATCCATGAAATGGCTCAGCTGTGAAGAGCCAAAGAATTCCTTGATCGCCGCGGTAACCGGGCGGATGTTGATCAGTGCCTGGGGAGTCAGATTATCCAGATCCTGAATGGCCATACGCTCCTTCACAACACGCTCCAGCCTGGAAAGACCGATGCGAATCTGGTTCTGCAGCAATTCACCGACGCTGCGAAGGCGGCGGTTTCCGAGATGGTCGATATCATCCCGGCGACCGATGCCGTAGTACAGACCCAACTGGTAGCTCAAAGCTGCAACGATATCATCACGATAGATATATTTGGGAACCAGAGCGTCCACGTTCAGACGGAGCGCTTCTTTCAGCTCGGCGGGATCGCTGTACCGGGCAAATATACTCATGAGCGTGGGGAAATGCACCTTTTCGGTGATGCCCAACTCTTCTTCGGTTACACCCTCGGGGAGGTAGGGCTGCGCATCTACGAATTGGTTGCCCACCACTCTGAGTACATGATTGTCCAGCGCAATATCCACCGATCGGACACCGGACTGCTGTATGCTAGCCGCTAGCTGCTCGTCCACATAGATACCGGCCTCAGCGACAATTTCGCCCGTGTAAGGACTGATCACATCCTCTGCGAGGGTCTGTCCGGTGATACGGGTTGCTAGCGACAGTTTCTTATTGATTTTATACCGGCCTACGGCCGCCAGATCGTACCGGCGGGTGTCAAAGAATAGTGAGGTCAGCAACGCCTCTGCCGATTCCACCGTGGGAGGCTCGCCGGGACGCAGCCTGCGGTAAATCTCCAGAAGACCGTCCCTCTTGGTCTTCGCGGTGTCGCGCTCCAAGGTAGCCAGAAGATGTTCCTCCTCGCCCAACAGTTCGATGATCTCCTGGTCGGTGCCGTAGCCCAGGGCGCGGAGCAGCACAGTCGCCGGCTGTTTTCGAGTACGGTCAACACGAGTCCAAAGTACGGAATTGCTGTCGGACTCGTACTCAAGCCAGGCACCGCGGTTGGGGATCACAGTAGTATTCGCCAGCAGTTTGCCGTTCTTATCCACACTAGTCCCGAAAATCACACCGGGAGAGCGAACCAGTTGGGAAACGATGACGCGCTCTGCGCCGTTGATGATAAAGGTGCCCTGATCAGTCATCAAAGGGAACTCCCCCATGAAGACCTCAGCCTCTTTTATTTCCCCGGTCAGGTTGTTCTTCAGCCGCACTCTGACTTTCATCGGAGCGGACCAGGTTGCATCGCGAATCTTGCACTCCTCTACGGAGTACTTCGGTTCCTTGTCCAGATGGTAGTCAACCAGCTCCAGGCTTAGGGCGCCTATGTAATCCTGAATGGGGGAGATGTCATTGAACGCTTCGCGCAGCCCCACATCCAAAAAATGCTGATACGACTTCTTCTGCACCTCGATTAGATCCGGAATATCCAGGATCTCTTTCACCTTGGAAAAGCTCATGCGTGTGCGTTTTCCATAGGTGACCGGATGAATGGTACTTTGCATTCCTGTTTTACACCCTTTCTTTATTGGTGAGCAGGATTTTCACATTTCCCGGAGAACTTAGAAATCATCCTCCGCAGCGGCCGGGTGACACATCTTTTCGCAAGCGTTTATGCGAAGGGAAAGTAATCAACTGCATACTGACCCAGTGTAAGTCAGCAATCAATTATAACGTATGTGTCAAGCTCTGTCAAGCAAAAGAGAGCCCTTTTGAATTCTCGTCAAAAGGGCGTGTTTTTTGCTTCTAAACAGCTCCGGAAAGCAGTCCGAAACACAGAGAGGCGGCGCCGCAAAGCGCCATAGTCAGAATGGGATTCCATTTGAACGCCCGCAATACGGCGAAGGCGCAGGCGAACAGCATCAGCCCCTCCCAACGAAGGCTTTGCCAGCTAACCGGCGCGCCGCCGAAAGCTACCAGTACAAATATGGAGAGACCGGCACCGGCAATCAGCGCTACCACGACCGGACGGAGGCTGCCCAGCACATTTTGCATCGCCGAGACATTTTTGTAACGAAAGTAGACCCGGGCCATCAGGGAAACCAGGACGCAGGAGGGAAGGATACAGCCGAGAGTGGCGATCACAGCGCCCAATATGCCGCCGATACGCAGCCCTACAAAGGTGGCGGAATTGATCGCAATCGGCCCCGGCGTCATCTCCGCGATGGTGATAAGATCGGTGAATTCACTCATTGTGAGCCAATGATACTTATCAACGACCTGACTTTGGATAAGGGGCATGGCGGCGTATCCGCCGCCGACACTGAACAGACCGATTTGGAGAAAACTCCACAGCAGCTGAATGTAGTTCATACCAGTTTCTCCTTTCGCCGCTTCCATATTTCCAGCAGGATGCCCACTGCTATCGCAGCCAATATGATGTATATGACATTAATACGAAACACGAAGGTGGCTACAAAGGCAGCCAGCATCAACACGATCGGCAGGATCTTTTTCATTTTGAGCACATCCCAGCCGAGACGGCATACCACATCCAGTATGACAGCCGCCACACCGGCCTGCATTCCTTTGAGTACCAGAGCCACATACCGGTTTTCGGCAAAAGCCTCATAGAAAAAGGAAATCACGGTAAGAATCAGCATCGGGGGCAGTATGGTACCAAAGACCGCCGCTAACATTCCGGCAAAGCCGGCCATCCGCCAGCCTACCAGGATTGCGGCGTTTACGGCAATGGCACCAGGACTGGATTGGGCCAGCGCGACAAGATCAAGCATCTCGTCCTTCTCCAGCCAATGCAGGTCATCAACGAATTTTCGCTGCATAAAGGTAACGATCACAAAGCCTCCGCCGAAGGTAAAGGCGCTGATATACAATGTGCTGATAAAGAGTTTCCACAGAACGATGCCCTTGTTTTTCTTATCTGTACCCGACATTGCGGCTCCTTTCCTCCTTTCCTCTTTAGCATATACTCCCCGTCGCATAAAGTAAAGCGCGGGATCGGGGTGACGGTCTGATAGAACTGATGCCCGAGAAAGCCGTAAACAGCAGGGGAGAACTCGCTAAAAGTCGGAAAACGCGAACGGCACTTTCCCGTGCGGGGTATGGAAAGCCGGAAGCAATGCGCTGAACCCGTGCCTCAACCATTGGGATTGATCTGCCGGCAGAGCAGGGAGGCATTTTTAAAAATTGGGAATATCATTTCCGGCGATTTCGTGTATGAGATGATGGACAATTCTCACTCGGCATTTTTCTCTGTTCAGCCGGAGCGCGGATCATGGATGTTTTGATATTGTCTGCCGGCAGATTCAGGCACTTGCGTTTTGATCTTATCTGTGGTAGGATACGTTATCGGCGCAGGAAGGAAACTGCGGCGGATCTCCGGCGGAGAGAGGGCGCGGAAGGTGAAAGCGCTTCCGGAGCCGCTTCATCCCACCTATCCCAGCCCCGCCGGGTAGCAACGGCGGCGTGTGATCCATGTTACGGATCCCGAGTGGGCAGCAATGCCAAATTGGGTGGTACCGCGATGAGAATCGTCCCTTTTACGGGGCGGTTTTATTTTTCAGGAGGCAGAAATGGCAAAAAGAAATGAACAGTTTGTCACTGTATTGACAAATCCCGAGGTGGACTTTCCTCAGTGGTATACGGATGTGATCCTTCAGTCACAAATTGTGGACTACGGTCCCGTGAAGGGTACGATGGTCATCCGTCCCTACGGCTTCGGCATGTGGGAAAATCTCCAGCGTCAATTGGACGATCGGATCAAGGCCACCGGCCACCAGAACGCCTATTTTCCGCTGTTCATTCCTGAGAGCTTTCTGATGAAGGAGGCTGAACACGTTGAGGGCTTTGCGCCAGAGGCGGCCTGGGTCACCATGGGCGGGAATGAGCAATTGACCGAACGGATCGCTATCCGTCCCACCAGTGAAACCATCATATGTTCAATGTACCAGAAATGGATACAATCCTACCGGGATCTACCGGTGCTGATTAATCAATGGGCGAATGTGGTTCGTTGGGAGAAAACGACCCGCCCCTTTCTCCGCACAAGCGAGTTCCTGTGGCAGGAGGGGCACACCGTGCATGCCACCGCAGAGGAAGCGCAGGAAGAGACTCTCCGTATGCTGGAGGTCTACAGGGAGTTCTCCGAGAACGTGCTGGCGATTCCTATGGTTACCGGTCAGAAGACCGAAAAAGAGAAGTTTGCCGGCGCTGCCGCGACCTACTCCATCGAAGCGCTGATGCAGGACGGAAAGGCGTTGCAGGCCGGCACCTCTCACAACCTGGGGCAGCATTTTTCCCGGGTGTTCAATATCCAGTTCCAGACCAAAGAGGGTAAGCTGGAGTATGGCTACCAGACCAGTTGGGGAGTTACCACCAGGCTGATCGGTGCTGTGGTCATGGTACACGGAGACGGCCGCGGCCTTGTGGTGCCTCCCCGTATCGCACCGATACAGGCGGTCATCCTCCCCATTGCCGCCCACAAGGGAGGAGTGACGGAAGCCTGCCGGGATGTTGCCGATACGCTGAAGACCGCCGGTGTCCGCATCCACCTGGATGACCGGGATACGGTTTCTCCCGGTTATAAGTTCAATGAGTGGGAGCTCAAGGGCGTTCCGCTGCGGCTGGAGATCGGTCCCCGGGACCTGGAAAACGGCGTAACTACCATCATGCGCCGGGATACTCTAGAGAAGACAACCCTCCCCTTGGAGAGGCTGGCGGAGAGCATTCCCGCCCTGTTGGATGATATACATATGGGAATGCTCCGCAAGGCTGAGGACTATCTTGCTGCCCACACCTATGACGTCCATACCCTGGAGGAGATGGAGGAACGGCTGGACAACGGCAAAGGCTATGTCCGCGCCATGTGGTGCGGTGACCGGGCCTGTGAGGATGCCATCAAAGACAAGTTCTCCGCCACCGCCCGGAACATACCTTTTTCCGATGAAAGCATAGGCGATACCTGCGTCTGCTGTGGCGGCAAAGCGAAAAACCTGGTCTACTGGGCCAGAGCCTATTAATTCCCGCCACGCTGGAGCCGAAGCCGCTGACTTCGGCTCTTTTGTTTCCGAAAATTATTTCGTTGTTCTGAAAATCTTTAGGGAAGTATAGCTATCAGACGAATTTTGTGGCATAATAAAAAGGTATTTACCGCGGACACTAGTCCGCGGGACAGGGAGAGACGAATGGAGCCGATTATATCCATGCGTGGTATGACAAAGGTTTTCCCCGGCGTCATTGCCAACGATCATATTGATTTGGATGTTTATCCGGGTCAGGTGCACGCGCTGCTGGGAGAAAACGGTGCGGGCAAGTCTACCCTGATGAACATCCTTTCCGGTTTATACAAGCCCGACAGCGGCACGATGATGATAAGGGGAAAGGAGGTGCGGTTCTTTGCCCCGAGAGACGCCATTGCGCAGGGCATCGGCATGATCCACCAGCATTTTAAACTGGTGGACGCTTTTACCGTTGCAGAAAATATCATCCTCGGAGATGCCAGGAATCCCTTTATACTGGGGAAGAAATCCATGAGCGAGAAAATCCGAAAGCTCAGTGAACGGTACAATATTGAGGTGGACCCCTCCGCCGTGGTGGGCCGGCTGTCCGTTGGCGAGCAACAACGGGTAGAGATATTGAAAGCCTTGTACAGGGACGCCGGTATCCTTGTGCTTGACGAGCCTACCGCCGTGCTAACTCCCCAGGAATCCGCCCAGCTTTTCGACACCCTCAGGGAGATGGCGTTGCAGGGCTGTACGATCATTATTATCACCCATAAGCTTACCGAGGTAGTGGATATCGCTGCCCGGGTGTCGGTCATGCGGCGAGGAAAAATCATCGGAACGGTTGAGGGGAATGATATCAACTACGCAGCCCTGTCCGCGATGATGATGGGCGAAGCCAAGGCGGCGGAGAACAAAGCCGATACCGACAGGCGTATGGGTGAAACCATGCTGGAGGTGGAAAACCTTGTAGTTTCCGTCGGCGGCCTGCCTGCGCTGGATGATGTATCTTTTTCACTTCGCGCAGGAGAAATACTGGGCGTCGCTGGTGTGGCCGGCAATGGACAGCGGGAGTTGGGAGAAGCGCTGGCCGGCCTGAAACCTTCTCATGCAGGCAGGATACTCCTGAATCACAGGGATATTACCGGACTGTCTCCCCGGGCGCGGTTGAATGCAGGTGTTTCCTTTGTGCCGGAGGATCGGTTGGGGACCGGCCTTATCGGGAATATGGATGCCGTGGACAACATGATGCTCCGGGACTATTACCGTAGCAAAGGGATCTTCCTGCGGTATAAGGAGGCCAAGAAGCGTACCGAAGACGCAGTAAAGGAATATGATATATCGATGGCATCCTTACAGGCTCCGGTCCGCCTTATGAGCGGCGGCAACCTGCAGAAGCTGTTGCTCGCAAGGGAGATCCGGCTAAACCCCAAAGTAATCATACTGAGTTACCCCGTCCGCGGCCTGGATATGGCGGCTACAGAGCATATTTACCGTCTGATGGTAGAACAGCGGGATAGCGGCTGCGCCGTGTTGTTCATTTCCGAGGACTTGGATGCGTTGCTGCGGTTTTCAGACCGGATCATGGTGCTGTACAGAGGACGCATTAATGGCCTTGTACCTCGTAAAGAGGCCAAGATAACAGATATCGGCATGATGATGATGGGTACCAGCAGGCAGAAGGAGGCGGCGTATGAAATATACAGTCACTTTTGAGAAAAGGATGGAGGGGACCTCCGGCTCGATCCTTGGGATGAGACTGCTTGCGCTGGCTGTCTCTGTAGGGGTATCGGCCCTGCTTTTATGGGCGCTTGGTTATGGGGAGAAGCTGGCGCAGATCCTGAAAACCATGTTTATCAACCCGATATTTACGGAATATGGCATATTGGATACGATCGCCAAGTCTACCCCTCTGATTATTACATCAGTGGGCGTAGCCGTCGCCTTTAAAATGAAGCTTTGGAATATCGGCGCGGAAGGGCAAATTGCTATGGGCGCCTTTGCCGCTACCGGCATTTGCATGCTGTTCCCCGCATTGCCGGCATATCTGCTGATCCCTCTGATGATGACGGCCGGCATGGCAGCCGGAGCGCTTTGGGGACTGCTGGCGGCTGCGCCCCGGGCGCTTTGGGGCGTGAATGAGACCATCATCACCCTGATGCTCAATTACGTGGCCGCTTTATGGCTGCAGTATCTGATTACGGGCCCGTGGAGAGATCCAGCGCAGAAGGCCTTCCCCATGGCTGCGCAGATATCGAAAAACGGCTGGTTCCCAAAACTGCCGGGTACAGATATCCACCTTGGTTTACTTGTGGGTGTGATACTTGTGGTGTTGTTCGCCGTATTCATCAACTGGAGCAAGTGGGGGTATGAGGTGCGGGCAATCGGGGAAAGCCCCAAAGCCGCCCGCTATGCCGGCATGAATGTGACATCGCAGATATTGGTTGTAATGGCCGTTTCCGGCGCCATTGCCGGGCTGGCTGGAGTAAGCGAGCTAGCAGGTGTTTCCCAGCGAATCGAGAGCGGCATATCCGGCGGCTACGGGTTTACAGCCGTCATCATTGCATGGCTGGCCCGATTGAATCCTGTGGCGCTGGTGGCTATGTCCCTGCTGATGGGCGCGCTGCTTACCGGCGGCGTATACCTCCGGGCTATGGGCATATCTGCTGCGCTGTCCCAAGTCATCGAAGGAGTTATTTTGTTTTTTGTTCTCGGTCTGGACTTTGTTACCCGGTATAAGCTGGTCGTGAAACGCCGGGAGGAGAAAAAGGCATGAATATACTCGATTTTATCTCAAGCACACTGGCGGCGACCGTTTCCGCGGGAACAGCAATGCTGATCGCCTCCCTTGGCGCCATTATCAACGAGAAATCGGGGGTGTCCAACCTTGGTGTGGAGGGCATGATGATCGTGGGGGCCATTGCCGGGTTTACGGCAGTGCAAGCCACCTCTTCTCTGTTGCTGGGGGTGCTGGCGGCTGTGCTGGCCGGCGCGGCCATAGCCTTGATCCATAGTGTTTTATGTATCTCTTTAAAAGCCAATCAAGTGGTGTCCGGTCTGGCGCTGACCATATTCGGCGTTGGTCTGGCTAACTTTATCGGCGGAAAATATGTGGGCGTTACCCGGGCGGCCGGTTTTCAGGGAATGGAAATCCCCCTGCTCAGCAAGATCCCGGTATTGGGCGAGGCCTTTTTCAGCCAAAATCTGCTGGTATATCTGTCGATATTGCTGGTGATCCTCTGCTGGTTCGTATTCACTCGCACCCGGTTGGGTATGAAGCTTCGGGCAGTGGGGGAAAATCCCGGCGCAGCCGACGCTGCGGGCATTCATGTCAATGCGATTCGTTACGGCGCGACGCTCATCAGCGGGGCGCTTTGCGGATTGGGAGGTGCCTATCTTTCCCTTGCGTATAACTCCACCTGGGTGGATACCATCACTGCCGGCCAGGGATGGATCGCCGTGGCATTGGTAATCTTCGCTACCTGGAAACCGCTCAGGACAATTTTGGGAAGCTATCTGTTCGGTTTTATTTCCATACTGGGTTTCCGCCTTCAGGCGCTGGGGGTGAATGTACCCATCGCCTTTTTCTCCATGTTACCCTATATTGCGACAGTGTTGGTGCTTATCGTAGTAACCGGCCGGTTTGGAGGCAAAGACCGGAAGGTCGTGGCAGCGCCGGCCGCTTTATCAATGCCTTATGACAGGGAGGCGCGATAACGTATGGACGGACAGCCCCACCGGGGTCATCGCAGCCGGATGAAAGAACGCTTTCTCCGGCAAGGTCTGGAAGGCTTCGCCCCCCACGAGGTGTTGGAGCTGCTGCTTTTCTATGCTGTGCCACGGAAGGATACCAATGTCCTGGCTCATACCCTGTTGGGGCGGTTTGGTTCCCTGCGGGGTGTTTTTTCCGCTTCCCGGGAGGAGCTTATGTTGGTAGAGGGAGTGGGGGAGCATACCGCTTCTCTTCTTGAAATGATACTGCCGCTGCATACAAGGCTCCGCTTGGAAGAACAGCCGTCGCAGATGGAAATGTGCACACCGTTACAGATCGCGGCATATCTCGGCCCGCTGTTCCAAGACAGGAAGGGGGAATGTTTTTATCTGCTCTGCCTGGATGCGGCGCAGCGGCTGCTTCAAAGCGAATGTGTAGCGGAGGGCACTGCGACGGAAACCCGGGTAGATCCGCAAAGATTGGTGGCAACGGCACTCCGGTCCGGCTGCGCGGCAGTTGTGTTTGCTCATAACCATCCGGGCGGAAAGGCGGAGCCATCCGCGGAGGATGTGCAGTTTACTAGGCGAATGATTTCCGTATTGGATGGTATCGGTATACCGGTACTGGACCATATGATTTTTTCCGGCGAGGACTTCTTCAGCTTTAACGGGCAGGGACTGATACAGGACATACGCTCTTCGCTGGGAACCCGGATCTGACACCCGGTTTCATACTTATTTCATTCCGGGTTCATGTCTTTTTCATCAACGGAGCGCATATTTATATTGATTAATCAATGATAAGGAGGCAGTCGCAATGAACGATTATAAAAATGACGGTTACCGCGCGAATCCGGAGAAGGATGGTCCCACCTGGACATCGGCCGCAGGGACGGAAGATACCGCGAAAGAACAGACCGTGAAGACGGATGACGGGGCTCCCCGTGAGGAGATCAATGCGGCTTCAGGGTCTTATACTTATTACTACCATACCGGGGACAGTACCGGCGCATCCCCGCCGCCCATTCCCCCTCAGCCTCCCAAGAAAAGCAGGGGCGGTCTTCGAATATGGCTGGCTGTGGGCCTGGTAGCGGCAGGGTTGATCGGCTTCTTCGGCAGTTGGTTGGCACGGAGAGCTGCCCTTCAGATTGCTTTGCCTGCTGCGACGGAATCGATTTCCTCCGCCGGTTCCGCATTTTCTACCGGCTTTACAGATGAAAGCGTCACTACGGAAGCGCCGGCCGTTACCGATGTTCCAGCTCCTGAGGAAACCGCTTCTCCGCTGCAGATTGCGGAGGAGGGAGGGGAAACACTGGACGCCAGAGGTATTGCCGCGAAAAATCTGGATTCTGTTGTGGAGATTCAGACACAAATCGTAACTGCCAGCTACTGGGGAGGAGCCTCAGTATCGGAGAGCGCCGGCAGCGGGGTGATCCTCACCTCCGGGGGCTATATTGTCACCAACCACCACGTGATCGAGGATGCCAGCACCATTGCCGTGCGTCTGAACAATAAGGAGATCTATACGGCCGCGCTGATAGGCTCCGACCCGGAATCTGACCTGGCAGTACTGAAGATCGATACTGAGGGGCTAACGCCCGCTACCTTCGGCGACTCGGATACGCTGGTTCCCGGTGATTATGTGGTGGCAATCGGCAACCCGTTAGGGACTCTCGGCGGAACCGTAACGGATGGTATTATCTCCGCCGTGGGCCGGGAGATGACAGTGGGTGATACGACCCGAGTGCTGCTGCAGACAAATGCGGCTATTAACCCCGGGAACTCGGGCGGCGGACTCTTTAACGACAGGGGCGAGCTGATCGGCATCGTGGAAGCTAAGACCGTGGGTACGGAGTTAGAGGGACTCGGTTACGCGATCCCCTCCAACATTGTCAAAGGGATCGTGGAGGAACTGATGGAAAAGGGGTACATTTCCGGACGGATTCGCCCCGGCTTCACTTTTCTGGATATCACCACCAGCCAGATGGCCCGTTTGTACCGGGTCAACCAGACAGGTGTCTACGTCTTTGATTTGGATGAAGGCTCCGATGCTGCCAGAGCCGGATTCGAGATAGCGGATTGCATCACCGCCGTGGACGGTGTGGCGGTCTTCACGGGAGATGAAGTCACCGGGATATTGAATTCCCATTCTCCCGGAGATGTTCTGGTATTCTCCGTTATTCGGGGTATCCAGTCTGGTACGATCACAATGACGCTGACGGAATACCGTTACACTCCTGCCTTCTCCCAGATCCCCCGGTAAGTTTTTGAAACACAATCTCCGCGAAAAACGGGAGTTTTGTGTAACTCAAGGAAAATTCCGAAGAAAAATTGGAAGTCTTCTTACTGGTAATGGACAGACAGTGGGATGTATAATAACGGTATCACGGATATGGTCTTGGAGGTATATGATGAAAAACATTCCCGTTGAAGAACTGTCCCCGGAGTCTTTTCGGAAATTCGGTGTATACCAAAGCCTGGTGGACAATGAGGCGATTGCCGCGGCATCCATTAACGGTGCGGGAGGGTTTGCTCCCGATTTGATTTACATGCATTTCTCCCCCGCTGCCCTGCCCACCATTTCGGTGGCTACGGTAAAAAAACAGGACAAGCGTGTCATACGCTTTCTGGAGTACCACAGGAATACCTGCGAGGGTATGCTGCCCTTGGACGACGATATTGTGATCTACGTGGGTACGCTTTACCGCCGGGAGTTGTCTACCGAGAATCTGCGTGCTTTTCGTATCCCTAAGGGTACATTTGTCAGGTTGAACAGCTACATCATCCATGGGACCCAATTCTGCAGCAAGCCGGAAGCCCATATTCTCATCATGCTGACGGAGCGAACCTTCGGAAACGACATTGTCTTTAAAATGCTGTCCGAGGAGGAGCAGGTGGAGGTCATCGGATAAGACTTGTTGTGGCGGCGGTTTAACCGCCGCTTTTCTTTCACGGGAGGAAAGGATCGATACGCTTGAGAAGCGATACGAACCTCGCCGGCTACCGTTCCCCGGGGCGCAGTGCGGGCAGCAGCATTGGGGCTGGCGCATGGTCATATCTGCGGTATGTGCGGTGCGTTGACACAGGCAGGCGGGGGAGATCGCAGGTGTATGGGATGAAGACCCGGGGAAGGTTGCCGTCTTTCAAAGGATATTCCCCGAGGCAAGGACGTACTTTTCCCCGGACGCGCTGATGGGAGACGAAAGCGTTCAGCTGGCAGTCTGTGCCGCCATACCGGTCGACCGCGCCGGATGGGCGGTTCAATGTATGGAGGCGGGCAAGGATTTCTTTGTGACAAGGCGCCGTTTATCACGCTTTCACAAGCCGACGCCATCGAAACCTCCGTGAGAGCTACCGGACGGAAGTATTATGTGTACTACTCCGAACGGCTGCACATCGAGGCCGGGATGTGGGCAGGAGAGATCCTGCGAACCGGTGCGCTCGGGAAAGTGATACAGATCATAGGTTGGGGTCCCCACCGGCTTTCGCCGGAAACGCGGGAGCCGTGGTTTTTTTCAAAAGCACCGGTACAGCGGGATCCTGGCGGATATCGGATGCCATCAGGCAGAGCAGTTTCTTGCCTATGCCGGAATAGAAACCGAGGAGGTGCGGTACGCCAGGGCGGTGAATCTGCATCATCCGCAGTATCCTGGGCTGGAGGATTTCGGAGAGATGAACCTGCTGTCGCCCGGAGGCGTATCCGGCTACTGCAGGGTGGATTGGTTCACCCCGCCCGGCCTGTCCGCCTGGGGCGACGGACGGACGCTGGTCCTCTGCACCGAAGGATATATCGAGATGCGGAAATATGTTGATATTGCCCGAGGCGGCGGCGAGAGGCTGTATATTGCCGATGGCGAAGGGGAGTATTTCCTGGATGCCGCGGGGAAGGTCGGTACTCCTTACTTTTCCGCAATATTGCGGGATGTGCTGGACCGTACCCGATATGGCGATGTCTTTGCGGCATACGCTGGAGGCAGGGAGAATCGCTGTCCGGCCCAGAAAACGGCTGACACACAAAGAGAGGAAGAAAGATGGAATACGCAAGAATAGAGGGGCTGAAACTGCCGGTTTCCCGGTTGGTCTTCGGTACCGCATTCGCGCCCATGAACCAGGGCAAGCCCGCCGATGAAATACTGGACGCTGTGTTTGCCGCCGGGATCAATACATTTGATACAGCGGCTGTGTATGGGGACAGCGAAGCCGCCCTCGGAGACTGGATACGGCGCAGGGGATTGGAGGAGGAGGTGAATGTCCTGACAAAGGGCTGCCACCCCACATCTTGGCGGGAACGGGTCACTCCCTATGATTTAATGAGCGATCTTTCCACTTCATTTGCCAAACTGGGACGCAAACGGGTGGAACTGTACCTTCTCCACAGGGATGACCCCACTCAGCCCGTTGGGACGATCGTGGAGCTGCTTCACAGCCTGAAGGAGCAGGGAAGAATCGGGGCGTATGGCGGATCTAACTGGACAGCTGCTCGTATCAGGGAGGCCAATGAATACGCCAGGGAAAAAAGGCTGACGTCCTTTACGCTGTCAAGCCCGCAATATTCACTGGCCGTGACGGTGCGGGATCCCTGGGGCTGGCGTTGCGTCACACTGACAGGGGAAGCCATGGCTGAGGAAAGAGAATGGTATGTCAGCACGCAAACGCCGGTGTTTGCGTATTCCTCTCTGGCGTCCGGCTTTTTCTCTGGCAGATTTCGTCCCGACGAGCCGGAAAAGGCAAGGGAGATACTGGGCCCCTTTGCGTCGAAAGCTTTCCATGATCCGATTAATTTTCGCCGCCTTGCCCGTGCGGAGGAGCTGGCGGGGAATCTGGGAATGACGGCCAACCAGGTAGCGCTGGCGTATACCTTGGCATCGCCCATGAATGTATTCCCCATATTTTCCACCCGGCGCCGGGAGGCGCTGGAAGAGAATATAGAAGTGTTGGAGCGAAAACTGACGCCTGAACAAATTGCTTTCCTGGAGGGATAGAATGAAGCTTGGTTACCGCCTGTTGATCATGGCCAGGAAGCATTGGGGAAAGATTGCCATTGCTGCCCTGGGGGTGCTGGGCGCTGCTTTGCTGAACCTTGTCACACCGGAAATCATCCGCCGTCTGATCGCCTCAATGGAGATAAAAACGCTGACCCCGAAGGCGCTGCTGATTTTTGTGGCGGTGCTGTCGTCCGCCTACCTGCTGCGGGCTTTCTGCCGCTTTTTAAACATGTCGGTGAGTCATCTGGCGGCTTGGAGGTTTGTCTCTGATCTGACGCTGATGGTGTATGATAAGCTGCAAACTCTTTCCATGAGGTATTATCAGGATAAACAGACAGGACAAATCATGGCAAGAGCGCTGAACGACACCCGGCAGCTGGAAATCCTGATCGCCCATGCCCTGCCCGATCTATGCAGCAATGTATTGGTTATACTCTCGGTAGGCGTGATGCTTTTTGTCATCAATCCCGTGCTTGCGCTGATAACCCTTATACCAGTGCCGCTGGTGGTATGGGTAGGCAGCCGATTCTCAAAAAAGGTAGCGCCGTTGTTTCGTATCAACCAGAAGGTGTTCGGGGAGTTAAGCGGCGCGATGCAGGAAAAACTGTCGGGTATGCGGGAGATCCAGGCTTTCGGGCAGGAGGAGAGGGAGTACATGGGTATGGATGCTCGCCGGGAGGAGTATGCCCGGGTGAATATCCATGCCAATTTCGTCAACGCCCTTTTCCATCCCTCGGTGGAGTTCCTGACCTCCATGGGTACCGTGATCGTGGTCGGACTGGGGGGACTGCTTTCTCTTAGGGGAGAGATGTCCGTCTCGGATATCGTGGGCTTTATGATGTACTTATCCCTTTTTTACGCTCCTCTGGCGGTGCTGGCCCGTTTGGTGGAGGATGTGCAGATGGCATATGCCGGTGCGATCCGTGTATTTGAGATACTGGACGCCGAATCTGAAATTACCGATGCCCCTGACGCCGAGGAGATTGCGGAGTGTCGGGGAGAAGTAACGTTTTCTCATGTGACCTTCCACTATGATCCTTCCGAGCCTGTGCTGCAGGATGTTTCCTTTACGGCCCGCCCGGGGCAAATGTTGGCATTGGTCGGCCCGACTGGTGTGGGGAAAAGTACGATCTGTTCACTGATCGAACGTTTTTTTGACCCGGTTTCTGGGCAGATACTGCTGGATGGAAAAGATATCAGGGGGTTGACTCTTGCCTCTCTTCGAAGGCAGATATCCATAGTACTGCAGGATGTGTTTCTCTTCCACGGTACCGTCGCCGAGAACATTGCTTACGGTGTGCCTGAGGCGACTCCCGAGGAGATACGGGAGGCCGCGGTTGCCGCCGGTGCGGATGGCTTTATAAGGGTCATGCCAATGGGATATGATACCCTTGTGGGTGAGAGAGGCCTTCGTCTTTCCGGCGGACAGAAGCAGAGAATCTCGATCGCACGGGCAATTCTGCGAAAAACGCCGGTACTGATATTGGATGAAGCGACCTCCTCCGTAGATACCGAGACAGAGGCGCAGATACAGGATTCCATTGATAAATTGGCAGGAACCCGCACTATTTTGGTGATTGCTCATCGCCTTACGACCGTTCGGAAGGCGGATCACATACTGGTTCTCCAGAACGGAAAGGTTGCTGAGGAGGGTAAATTCGACGACCTGATTCAAAGAGGCGGTTTCTTCGCCAGGCTTGCCGGGGAGCAATTATCCAAGGATGACACTGCAGCGAGAGAAAACCCGGCGACGGAAGAGGAGGAAGAAGAAAAATATGTATAAAATGCACAAAATAATGAAAAATATATATAAGATATAGAGAAATTTCTCCGGAATCTTGCGCAGCCTGCCCGTTTCCTGTATTATGGGCAGGCTGCAGTTTGCATCGTTGCTGGCAAAAGGGCAGCAGAATCCTGAACGGGATGAAGCGGGAGATTGCCGGAAAGCCATCCGGGTCACTTCCGTGGACAAGGGTCCGATAATCGGGCGACGGGTCAGGAGCAGCCAAGGGGCTTTTTTGCGGCTTTTTGGCTGGGGCACACACGGAAGCGTGTACATGACCCGGCAAAAACAAGGAGGTAAAAAAATGGCAAGACAGAAAATCCGTATCAAGCTCAAGGCGTACGATCATAACCTGATCGACAAATCCGCCGAGCGTATTGTGGATACGGCTAAGCGCAGCGGCGCTCAGGTATCAGGGCCTGTACCGCTGCCCACGGAGAAGGAGATCATCACGATACTGCGTTCTCCTTTCAAACACAAGGACAGCCGTGAACAGTTTGAGCGCCGCACACACAAGCGCTTGATCGATATTCTGGCTCCTACTCCAAAGACACTTGATCAGCTGGTCCGCCTGGAGTTGCCCGCCGGTGTGGATATCGAGATCAAGGTGTAAGGAGGGATGATGATGAAAAAAGCGATTCTCGGTAAGAAAATCGGAATGACACAGATTTTCTCCGATACCGGCATCGTGATTCCCGTGACTGTTGTGGAGGCCGGCCCCTGTGTGGTGCTGCAAAAACTGTCCACCGAGCGGGAAGGCTATGATGCCCTGCGGGTGGGCTTTGATCCGATCCGCGAGAAGTTGGCCAATAACCCGCACAAGGGCCAGTTTGGCAAGGCAGACGCCGTTGTATGCCGCAATATTCGGGAGCTGAAGCTGGAGGACTGCTCCTCTTATAATGTGGGCGATTCAATTACCGCGGATATTTTCGCTGATGGGGACCTTGTGGATGCCATCGGGATCACCCGCGGTCACGGCTTCTCCGGTACTATCAAGCGCTGGAATCAGCATCGAGGCCCTATGACGCACGGTTCTAAATATCATCGCGGCTTGGGCGCTCTTTCCGCCAACAGTTCTCCATCCCGTGTGTTTAAGAATAAGCGTATGCCCGGTCAGTACGGCGCGGTGAAGGCTACTGTACAGAACTTGAAGATCGTGCGTGTGGATGCGCAGCGCAATCTGATTCTGATCAAGGGATCCATCCCCGGCGCAAAAGGTTCGCTTGTCTTCATCCGTGACGCGGTGAAGCAGTAACAAGGAGGGAGATAAAATGCCTAAGGTTGCAGTATATAACATCCGGGGCGAGCAGGTGGAGGAGTTGGAACTCAGCGATCACATTTTCGGCGCTGAAATTCACGAATCCGCCATGCACCAGGTGATTATCGCACAATTATCAAATGCGAGGCAAGGCACCAAGTCCACCCTAACCCGCAGTGAAGTTGCCGGCGGTGGGAGAAAGCCATGGCGTCAGAAGGGCACGGGCCGTGCCCGGCATGGCTCCACACGCGCTCCCCAGTGGCGGCATGGCGGTGTTGTCTTTGCGCCCAAACCCCGCCTGTTTAAGAAGTCCGTAAATAAGAAAGTTCGCCGTTTGGCGATGTACAGCGCGCTGTCCAGCAAGGTAGCGGAACAGCAGTTCATCGTGGTAGATGCCCTGGAGATGGAAGCGAAAACCAAGAACATGGTGCGGGCGCTGGACGCTCTCAAGGCTGAGAAAAAGGCCCTGATCGTGACCAGTGAGCCCAACACCAACGTCATCCTGGCATCCCGCAACATACCCGGTGTTAACACAACGGTGGTAAACACCATCAATGTGTATGACCTGATGAACCACGATACCTGTGTTATCACAAAGGAAGCCGTAGCGCGCATTGAGGAGGTCTATGCAGAATGAAAAACCTCTATGATGTAATTCTTCGCCCGGTGCGTACCGAAAAGAGCTATGAAAATGCCGCCGAGCACAAATACACCTTTGAAGTGGCACCCAAGGCCAATAAAACCGAGATCAAAACCGCCGTGGAGAAGATTTTTAAGGTGAAGGTTATCCAAGTTTGCACCCAGACCCGCAAAGGCAAGCCCAAGCGCATGGGTCGCAGCGAGGGTTATACCTCCGCCACCAAGCGCGCGATTGTAAAGCTGTCACCCGACAGTAAGCCCATTGCGGTCTTCGACACCCTGTCTTAAGCGTAGGAGGCAAGAATGATTAAGAAATATAAGCCTACTTCCCCGGCGCGCAGGTCAATGTCGGTTTCCAGCTTTGAGGAGATTACCGCAAAAACTCCAGAAAAGTCTCTGACTACTGAGTTACGCGGTAAGGCTGGCCGTAATGTTTCCGGCCGTATAACCGTTCGTCACCGCGGAAACCGCGCCCGCCGCGCCTACCGTATTATTGACTTTAAGCGCAACAAGGACGGTATCCCTGCAAAGGTTGCCACCATTGAGTATGATCCCAACCGTTCCGCCAATATCGCCCTTCTGTTCTACGCGGACGGCGAGAAGCGCTACATTCTGGCGCCTTTGGGCCTGAAGGTAGGGGACAGCATTATGTCCGGTACCGACGCGGATATTAAGGTGGGCAACAGCCTGCCCCTAGCCAATATTCCTATGGGCACAATGGTACATAATGTGGAGATGGTGCCCGGCAAAGGCGGTCAGATGTGCCGTTCCGCTGGCACCTCAGCCCAGCTGCTTGCCCGCGAGGGCGGATTTGCGCAGCTACGTCTTCCCTCCGGTGAGGTGCGGATGGTGCCGGTCGGCAGCAAGGCAACGATCGGTCAGGTCGGTAACCTGGATCACTCCAATATATCATTGGGTAAAGCGGGACGTAAACGCCACATGGGTTGGAGGCCGGCTGTCCGCGGTGTGGTCATGAACCCCGTGGATCACCCCCATGGCGGAGGAGAGGGCAAGAGTCCCATCGGTATGCCCAGCCCATTGACTCCCTGGGGTAAGCCCACACTGGGCCGCAAGACCCGGAAGCCCAAGAACAAAAGCGATAAGTATATTATTAAACGTCGCTCCGGTAAGTAAGGAGGCATTGATATGAGTCGTTCACTGAAGAAGGGACCCTATGTAGAAAAGCGCCTTCTGGCCCGAATAGAGGATATGAATAAGAAGAATGAGAAGAGGGTTCTCAAGACTTGGTCTCGCTCTTCCACCATTTTTCCGGACTTTGTAGGGCACACTATTGCCGTACATGACGGTCGTAAGCATGTCCCGGTCTATATTACAGAGGATATGGTCGGCCATAAGCTGGGCGAATTTGCTCCCACCCGTACTTTCCGCGGACACGCCGGAAGCAAAACCACCAGGGGTTAAGGAGGATTAGATGGCTACCAGAATAAGAGAGAAGTCCGCCGCTCGCCAGCAGAACGCCGACAAGCGGGCCAAAGCCACCGCAAAGTATATGCGAATTTCTTCCCGCAAGGTGGGTATCGTACTGGATCTGATCCGCGGCAAGCAGGTTGACGAGGCGTTGGCGATTTTAAAGTTTACGCCAAAAGCTGCTTCTCCCATCGTGGAAAAGGTGCTGAATTCCGCAATTGCCAATGCGGAGAACAACCTGGAATTGGACCGCGACAGCCTGTATGTGGCCGAGGCTTATGCCAATCAGGGCCCGCAGATGAAGCGCATGCGGATCGTATCCCGCTCCATGGTGCACCCCTATCTCCACCGTACCAGCCATATCACCGTTGTGCTGGATACCGCGACTAAGTAAGGAGGAATAAGGAATGGGTCAGAAAGTTCACCCGCATGGCGCACGTGTTGGCATCATTAAGGATTGGGATGCCCGTTGGTTCGCCGGGAAGAAGGTTTTTGCCGATTACCTGATGCAGGATAACAAAATCCGGATCTACCTGAAGAAGAAATTGTATGACGCGGGGATTTCTCGTATTGAGATCGAGCGCCGCGAGCCTGAAAAGGCTACGATCAATATTACCGCAGGCAAGCCCGGCATTATTATCGGCAGAGGCGGCGTTGGGATCGAGGAAATCAAGAAGGATCTCCAGGCGCGCTTCAAGCTGCAGATCACTCTGAATATCTATGAGGTACGAACGCCTGATGCGGACGCGCAACTCGTTGCGGAGTCCATTGCCGCGCAGCTGGAGCGGCGGATTTCTTTCCGCCGTGCCGTTAAGCAATCCATCATGCGGGCGATGAGGTCCGGTGCGAAGGGCATCAAGTGCATTGTTTCCGGCCGTATCGGCGGCGCGGAGATTGCCCGGACCGAAAGCTATCATGAAGGTTCTATCCCTCTGCAGACGCTTCGTGCCGATATCGACTACGGCTTTGCGGAAGCCCGTACCACCTACGGCCGTTTGGGCTGCAAGGTTTGGATCTACAAGGGCGAGATCATGCCCAAGACTTTCCGCGCACAGATGCGCTCCGAAGCACCCGTGCAGCGTAACGATCCCCGCCCCGAACGTCGTCCCGCCCGTGATCGCCGACAACGCCCCGCCCGCCGATCCAATACGGAAGGAGGAAGACGCTAATGTTAATGCCCAAGAGAGTCAAGTACCGCAAGCAAATGCGCGGCCGTATGAAGGGCAGAGCGCATTCCGGCAATTTCGTCTCCAACGGCGAATATGGCTTGGAGGCCTTGTCGCCCGCATGGGTAACCAGTAACCAGATCGAGGCAGCCCGTATCGCCATGACCCGGTACATCAGACGCGGCGGCAAGGTCTGGATCAAGATTTTCCCGCATAAATCCGTATCCAAGAAGCCGGCTGAGACCCGAATGGGTTCCGGCAAGGGTTCTCCCGAGTACTGGGTTGCCGTTGTAAAGCCCGGCCGTATCATGTTTGAGATCGCTGGCGTAGCAGAGGAGGATGCGTACGAGGCCCTTCGCCTGGCTTCTTATAAGCTCCCCTTGAAAACCCGTATTGTCAAGGCGAACAAAGACCAGGAAGTGGGTGGTGACGCATAATGAAGGCAACAAAGCTGCGTGAGTCAACGACTCAGGAGTTGACCCTCAAGTTGGATGAACTGAAGGAGGAATTGTTTAACCTTCGCTTCCAGCAGGCCACCGGCGGGCTGAATAATCCCCTGGTAATCCGTGAGTGCCGGCGTGATATCGCCCGGATTAAGTGCATTTTACGTGAGCGTGAGCTCAAGTCTGCACAGTAAGGGGAAGGAGGAACAACCGTGTCTGAAGAGCGTAATCTGCGGAAGACCCGCGTAGGTATCGTGGTAAGCGACAAGATGGAGAAAACCCGTGTTGTGGAGGTTCGTAATCGTGTGAAGCATCCCGTTTACGGAAAAACCCTAAATCTTACCAAGCGTTTAAAGGTGCATGACGAGAAGAACGAATGCGGTATCGGCGATCGGGTCCGCGTAATGGAAACCCGTCCCCTGTCCAAGACCGTCCGTTGGCGTCTTGTGGAAATTATTGAGAAAGCAAAGTAAGGAGGAATAACATGGTTCAGCCTCAAACCCTTTTAAAGGTAGCTGATAACACCGGCGCGAAGGAAATCATGTGCATCCGCATGTTGGGCGGTTCCTTACGCAGGTATGCAAGAATCGGTGACGTCGTTGTGGCGTCGGTCAAGAGCGCTTCCCCCGGCGGTGTAGTAAAGAAGGGCGAAGTGGTCAGGGCAGTTATCGTCCGCACTCATAAGAGTACCCGTCGTCCCGACGGCACTTATATCCGTTTCGATGACAATGCCGCCGTGATTATTGATAACCAGAAGCAGCCTCGCGGCACCCGTATCTTTGGGCCCGTGGCGCGGGAACTGCGTGAAGCCAACTACATGAAGATCATTTCCCTGGCGCCCGAAGTCCTGTAGGAGGTGTGACTGTGAAGAAGCTGCATGTAAAGAAGAACGATACCGTTGTGGTGCTGTCCGGCAAGGATGCCGGTAAGCGCGGCAAGGTTCTCAGCGCAAAGCCTGCGTTGGGCAAAATCATTGTGGAAGGCGTCAATATTATCACAAAGCACGTGAAGCCCCGGAGCGCACAGCAGCCCGGCGGACGGATCGAACAGGCTGCCCCTATTTATGCCTGCAAAGTGATGACGGTATGTCCCCATTGCGATAAACCCACCCGTCCCGCCAAAAAAATCAGCGATGACGGTGTCAAGTTCCGTGTGTGCAAACACTGTGGCGAAACCTTCTGATTTTCGCTGATCCCGGAGGGCCTTGTATCGGATGCACACCGATGGCAAGGCGAACAGGGTTCTACGACCCAAACTTTGAAGGAGGCCTAACGTGCCCAGATTAAAAGACAAGTACAAGGATGAAGTGATCCCCGCTCTGATCCAGCACTTTGGTTACAAGAATGTCAATCAGGTGCCCAAGTTGGAGAAGATCGTGCTGAATGCGGGTGTCGGAGACGCCCGTGAAAACGCCCGCGCCCTTGAGCAGGCAGTCAATGAAATGACAAAGATTGCCGGACAGAAGGCGGTTACGACCACTGCCAAGAGGTCCGTCGCAAACTTCAGGCTTCGCCAGGGAATGAAAGTCGGCTGCAAAGTAACCCTTCGCGGCGACCGGATGTATGAGTATATGGACAAGCTTATGTCCATCGCGCTCCCTCGGGTAAGGGACTTCCGGGGCCTTCCCACCAAGTCCTTTGACGGCCGCGGTAATTATGCTATGGGAGTGAAGGAGCAGTTGATTTATCCCGAAATCAACTACTCGGATGTAGAAAAAATACGCGGCATGGATATTATTTTCGTGACCACGGCGAAGACGGACGAAGAAGCCTTCGAGTTGTTAAAGCTCATGGGTATGCCTTTCGCCCAGAACAATTAACGGAGGTTAACCAAAGTGGCTAAGAAAAGCTTAATTGTCAAGCAACAGCGTCCAGCTAAGTACTCGACACGGGCTTATACCCGTTGCCGTATTTGTGGAAGACCGCGTTCTGTACTTCGCAAGTATGGCGTATGCCGCATTTGCTTTCGGAACCTGGCGCATAACGGCCAGATTCCCGGTGTTCGCAAGGCCAGTTGGTAACGGAGGAGGTTAGCAGAATGTATATTATCGATCCTATTGCCGATATGCTCACCCGCATCCGTAATGCCCTGGTTGCGCGTCATGATGTGGTTGAGATTCCCGCATCCAATATGAAGAAGTCTATCGCCAAGATTTTGCTTGACGAAGGCTATATCAAAGATTACCGTGTCATCACCGATGATAAGCAGAACAAAATTCGCGTGTCTCTTAAGTATGATGCGAACGGCGTGAAGGTTATCCAAGGATTGAAGCGTGTCAGCCGTCCGGGCCTTCGCGTGTATGCCAAAAATGACCAGATTCCCAAGGTGCTGGGCGGCTTGGGCATTGCGATCATTTCCACCTCCAAAGGTGTGATGACGGACAAGCAGGCTCGTACCAACGGTGTAGGTGGCGAAGTGCTGGCCTACATATGGTAATCCGGCGAAGAAAAACGGAGGTATGACATGTCTCGAATTGGAAAATTGCCGGTTGTTTTACCCGCCGGCGTGACAGTCACCGTGGATGAAAATAATAAGGTGACAGTAAAGGGCCCTAAGGGCACTCTGGAGCAGCAGGTATCCCCCGATATCGCCTTCAAGCAGGAAGAGGGAACCCTTTACGTGACCTGTTCCAACGCGGAGACTGATAGAAATGCCAATGCGCGTTACGGTCTGTATCGCGTGCTGGTAAACAACATGGTAATCGGTGTGAGCGCCGGATTCACCAAGACTCTGACCATCGTCGGCACCGGATACCGTGCCCAGGTGCAGGGCAGGAAGTTGGTTCTGAACATCGGTTTCTCGCACCCTGTGGAGTTTGATCCCCCCCAGGGAATCGAGTTCGAAACCCCCGCGGTGAACACCATTATCATTAAGGGAATTGACAAGCAAATGGTTGGTGAAATCGCCGCTAATGTTCGCAAGGTTCGTCCCCCTGAACCCTACCTGGGCAAGGGCATCCGTTACGCGGATGAAATAGTACGCCGCAAGGCCGGCAAGGCTGCCAAATAAGCAGTGAAAGGAGAAAACCCGTGATTCGCAAAGAAGATAAGAATACGCTGCGTAAGGCTCGTCACAACCGGGTGCGCAAGAAGGTAAAGGGTACTCCCGACTGCCCAAGGCTAAATGTCTACCGTTCTTTGAACCATATATATGCCCAAGTGATTGACGACACCGCCGGCAACACCTTGGTCAGTGCCTCTACCATGGAAGCCGGCATGAAGGAACAGGCGGATTCGCTCAATAAAGTTGCCGCTGCCAAGGAGGTTGGCAAGCTGGTTGCACAGCGCGCCCAGGCAAACGGCATCAAGACCGTGGTATTCGACCGCGGTGGCTATATCTATACTGGCCGCGTTGCAGCGGTTGCAGAGGGTGCCCGGGAGGGCGGTCTCGAGTTCTAAGGTGAGGAGGATCTTATGGAACAGCGTTCATACAGACAGAATAGAGAAGAGCAGAGTGAATTCACCGAACGCCTTGTAGCTGTAAACCGTGTTGCCAAAACCGTTAAGGGAGGCCGCAACTACCGCTTCAGCGCGCTGATGGTAGTCGGTGACGGCAAGGGCCGCGTAGGCGTCGGAAGCGGAAAAGCCTCCGAGATACCTGAAGCAATTCGCAAGGGTGTGGAAGCTGCTAAGCGGAATATGATCACCGTTTCCCGGGATGGTACCACGATTCCCCACAAGGTGATTGGTAAATTCGGTAAGGGCTCCGTGCTTTTGCTTCCCGCTGAAGAAGGTACCGGTGTTATTTCCGGTTCCTCCGTCCGTGCGGTTTTGGAGATGGCCGGCATCTCGGATGTCCGCACAAAGGTATATGGCAGCAATAATGCAACCAATACCGTAAAGGCAACGTTGGAAGGCTTGAAATCCCTCCGTACTGCGGAGCAGGTAGCCCGGGCACGTGGCAAGACCGTCCAGGAAATCCTTGGCGAATAGGAGACAGAAAATGGCGAACAAATTGCGCATCACCTTGGCAGGAAGCACGATTCGCGGCACGAAGCTGCAGCGGGACACCGTGCGTGCGCTGGGCTTTACCAAACGCGGCCAAGTTGTGATTCATGATGATAACCCCAGCATCCGTGGGATGATTTTTCGCGTAAAGCATTTGCTCAGCGTGGAAGAGATTTCTGCGGAGGAAGGAGAAAACGCATGAAAATCCATGAAATCGCTCCCGCCCCCGGCGCCGTAACCCTTGGCCGCCGACTGGGTCGTGGAATCGGCTCCGGTTTGGGAAAGACCTCCGGTAAGGGCCATAAGGGGCAGAAAGCACGCAGCGGAGGCGGGACACGTCCCGGCTTCGAAGGCGGTCAGATGCCCTTGTACCTCCGCATACCCAAGCGTGGATTCACCAATCGCTTCCGTACCGAGTACGCCTGCGTCAACGTGGGTGATTTGAACCGCTTTGAGGCTGGTACGACTGTAACCCCCGCCCTTTTGCTTGCTACCGGACTGGTGAAAAAGGTTAAGGCCGGCGTGAAGATTCTTGGTAATGGCGAGATCAACCGTCCGTTGATTGTGCAGGCTGCGAAATTCTCCGATACTGCCAAGGAGAAGATCGAAGCAGCTAAGGGCAGTATTGAGGTGTTGTAATTATGATTGAGGTCATTCGTAATGCGTGGAAAATCCCGGATCTCCGTAAGAAGATATTGTATACCTTGCTGATGATTTTGGTTTTCCGAATCGGATCTTTTGTCCCGATTCCCGGAGTAAACATCGGTGTTATCGCCAGCATTGTGGCGAGCAACGGTTTGCTCCAGATGCTGGACCTCTTTAATGGCGGCGCGCTGGGTAACTTTACCTGGTTCGCCGCGGGCATATCTCCTTACATTACTGCCAGCATTGTGATTCAGCTGCTGACCATTGCAATTCCCAAGCTAGAAGAAATCAGCAAGGACGGAGAGGCCGGTAAGCAGAAGATAAATAGGATTACTCGCATTGTGGGCGTGGCAATGGGATTTGTAACCTCCTTGGGACTGGCGCTTACCTATGGCTCTACTTCCAGCGGGGACGGGCAGACATTGCTGATCAATCCCGTTTGGTATAATTACGTCTTCGTCGCCCTCGTCGCCATGTCCGGTTCGGCTTTCTGCATATGGATCGGAGACGGTATTACCGAGAAGGGTATCGGCAACGGGATTTCCCTATTGATTTTTATTAATATTGTTTCCCGCGTTCCCAGCACTATTATTGACATCGGAAAGAGCATTTCAAGCGGCTCCGTCTCCGGATGGTGGCTCCCCGTCATTGTCATCGGCGTCACGCTTATTTTGGTAGGCATTGTCTTCGTGGACAGAGCGGAACGCAGGATACCCATTCAGTACGCCAAGAGGGTCGTCGGCCGGAAAATGTATGGCGGCCAGGCAACGCATATTCCAATGAAGGTGAACAACTCCGGCGTGATGCCCCTGATCTTCGCCAGTACCATGCTTCAGTTCCCTGCCATCATTCTTTCCCTAGTATGGCCCAAGGGCGCCGAGGCGTATAACAAATTTATGAGTTTTACCGGCCCATGGTATGCATTGGCGTTATCCATACTGATTTTGTTCTTTGCATACTTCTACTCTACGATTGCTTTCAATCCGATTGAGATTTCCAAGAATCTTCAGCAGAACGGCGGGTTTATACCCGGTATTCGTCCGGGAATTCAAACCAGTCAGTATTTAGGGAGAGTGAGCAGTCGCATTACCCTGTTCAGCGCGCTCTTCCTGGCTATTTTGGCGCTTCTTCCCACTCTGGTTTATTCCGCGATCGGTATCAGCGGCTTTGCCGCCACATCGATGCTGATCATGGTCAGTGTGGCGTTGGAAACCACAAAGACGTTGGAATCGCAGCTTTTGATGCGGCACTACAAAGGTTTTTTGAGGTAAGGAGTATTCATGAATCTTATTTTCTTAGGCCCGCCCGGAGCGGGAAAGGGAACACAGGCCGCGCGGGTGAGCGCTGCATGGGACATCCCCCATGTTTCCACTGGGGACATGCTTCGTACAGCTATTGCACAAGGTACGCCTCTGGGCTTGGCTGCCAAGAGCTTGATGGATGCTGGAAAGCTTGTGCCGGATGATCTGGTGATCAGCATCGTAAAGGAACGTCTTGCTGAGGATGACTGCAAGAAGGGATATATCCTGGATGGTTTCCCCCGTACCGTAGCACAGGCTGAAGCCCTTGCTTCCTTTGCGGGTATTACAAAAGCGGTTTTAGTGGATCTGGCCGACGAGGAGATCATATCCCGTATGGCCGGCCGCAGAACCTGCCCCTCCTGTCAGGCCACCTACCATATTTCCACCCTAAAAGAGGAAGTATGTGAGAAGTGCGGTGTAAAGTTGATTCGCAGGGTGGACGACGCGCCGGAAACAGTAGCCAGCCGCCTGGTGGTGTATCATGAGAAAACCCAGCCTCTGATTGATTATTATGCCAGAAAAGGCATACTAGCAAAGGTTGATGGCTCGAATTCCGTGGATGAGGTTTTTAACGACATTCGCAGGGCCCTGGAGAAGGCTGAATGATCCATCTGCGCAACACACATCAAATATCTTTGTTACGGGAGGCGGGGAGGATCACCGCCGGCTGTATGGAGATCGTATCAAGCCTGATACGTCCCGGTGTTACAACCGGGGAGTTGAATGTGGCGGCAGAGGCATTTATTCGTAAAAACAACGCGACCCCCACTTTCCTTGGATATGGCGGTTTCCCAGCTACCATTTGCACCTCAGTAAATGAAGCGGTGGTACACGGTATCCCCGGTGACAGAGTGATCATAGAGGGCGATATTATCAGCATTGACCTTGGGGCAACCTACAAGGGTTTTGTTGGCGATATGGCGAGAACGTTCCCTGTCGGAGAGATCTCACAGGAAGCGGCAGATTTGATTCTTATCACGAAGGAATGCTTTGAAAGAGGCTTCGCAATGATGCGGGTAGGCAACTATCTTACCGATATCAGTCGTGCGGTACAGGAGCACGCGGAGGCCCACGGTTACGGCGTAGTTCGTGATTTGTGCGGACATGGCGTCGGAACCAAAATGCACGAAGAGCCCTCTTTGCCGAATTATGTAGATTCCAGGAGCAATGTAAAATTAAAGCACGGTATGGTCTTAGCGCTGGAGCCTATGATCAACTTGGGAACATGGGAAGTGGATTTTCTGCAGGACGGATGGACTACATTGACCCGGGATCGTAAACTTTCAGCTCATTATGAAAACACCGTAGCGGTAACCGATGATGGCCCCATCATCCTCACAGCGCTGTGAGGCGCTCATGAGCAACTACCCCATCGAACCGGGAAGAGTGGTGGTTTCCCGCGCCGGGCGCGATAAAGGCATTGCGTTTGTAGTACTGGAAAAGCTGGACAGTTTCTGTCTTGTGGCGAACGGAACGAGCAGGAGCGTTTTGCGTCCTAAACGCAAGAACAACCTTCACTTGGTCCCGCAGCCAGATAAGATCCCTCCGGAAGGACAACAGGTACCCTCTGATAAGAGAGCAACCGACGCGTATCTCCGGAAAGAACTATCCAGACTCGGATATAACAGGAAAGCGGCTTTCGACAACAAGGAGGAGGGTTAATTTGGCAAGACAGGATGTCATTGAAGTAGAAGGTACGGTGATAGATGCCTATCCCAATGCGGAGTTTCTTGTAGAGCTCAGCAACGGTCATAAGATACATGCCCATATTTCCGGCAGGCTACGTATGAATTACATTCGAATCATCCCCGGCGATAAAGTAACTCTGGAGCTGTCGCCCTATGATTTAACCAGAGGCCGTATTACCTGGCGGGGAAAACCCAGAGGGTAGGCAAAAGGAGGATAATATGAAAGTCAGACCTTCAGTAAAAGCAATTTGTGAAAAGTGCAAGGTCATTAAGCGCCACGGGCGCGTAATGGTCATATGTGAGAACCCCAGGCACAAACAGCGCCAGGGTTAACTTCCCGGATCGGGTCGGATACCGCCAGACTCGTGGACGCGGCTGCCCGGGTTTTCCGGGGTTTCACGGGACTGTGGTCCATATATAGAAAACATAATCAAGAAATGCAACACGGAGGTGCAACCAACTTATGGCTCGTATAGCTGGCGTTGATTTGCCCAGGACAAAAAGAATGGAATATGGCTTGACCTACATTTACGGGATCGGTCATACCACCGCTTTGAAGGTCCTGGAGGAAACCGGAATCAGTCCCGACACTCGCGTACAGGACCTCACAGAAAATGAGGTTCGTAAACTAAGCGAATACATCGATCACAACCTCAAGGTGGAGGGAGATCTTCGCCGCGAGGTATCAATGAACATTAAACGCCTGATGGAAGTAGGCAGCTACAGAGGCATTCGTCACCGCAGGGGTCTCCCCGTCCGCGGACAGAATACCAAGCAGAACGCTCGTTCCCGCAAGGGGCCTAAAAAGCAGGCTGTGGGCGGCAGGAAAAAGGACAACAAGTAGGAGGGAAGTGAAGTGGCTAGAAGTACTGCCCGGAGGGGCGCTGTGCGCCGCCGCCGCGAGAAAAAGAATATTGAACGCGGTGCGGCACATATCCGTTCTTCCTTTAACAATACTATTGTTACCATTACGGACGTCAACGGCGATGCCATTGCCTGGTCGAGTTCAGGCAGTTTAAATTTCCGGGGTAGCCGTAAGAGCACACCCTTCGCCGCCCAGTCTGCGGCTGAGGCAGCCGCTAAGGCTGCTATGGAGCATGGGTTGAGAAGCGTGGAAGTCTATATAAAGGGGCCGGGCTCCGGTCGTGAGTCCGCCATCCGGAGCCTGCAGGCTGCCGGGCTGGACATTACGCTGATCAAGGATGTGACACCGATTCCGCATAACGGGTGCCGTCCGCCCAAACGCAGAAGGGTATAAGGAGGGAACGAACAATGGCAAAATATACCGATTCGGTCTGCCGTCTGTGTCGTCGTGAGGGCACAAAACTCTTCCTGAAGGGTGATCGATGCTACAGCGCCAAGTGTGCTTTAGGCAAGCGTCAGTCTCCTCCCGGACAGCACGGTCAGTCCCGCAAGAGGGTCACTGAATACGGAATGCATCTTCGTGAAAAGCAGAAGGTACGTCGCGCTTACGGAATGTTGGAGAAGCAGTTTGCCGGAACCTTCGCCAAAGCTTCTCGTATCCGCGGAATCCCCACCGGTGAAGCACTGCTTCAGTTGCTGGAACTCCGTTTTGATAATGTAGCGTATCGCCTCGGCTTTGGCGCTTCCCGCGCACAGGCCCGTCAGATGGTGACCCATAACCATCTGCTGGTGAATGGCAAGAAGAATAACATTCCCTCTATGCAGTTGCAAGTGGGCGATGTCATCACGGTTGCCGGAAATAGCCGCGACATTGAAATTTTCAAGGCTCTTCGTGAAGGTGCGGATCACCCCATCCCCAAGTGGCTGGAACTGAATGCCGACGCTCTCGAAGGCAAGATCCTGCAGAAGCCCGAGCGCTCTGATATCGATCTTACTCTGTCCGAGCACCTGGTCGTGGAGTTCTACTCCAAGTAGAGCAGCAGGCGGCATAGCCGCCGCTCTTTCCCTGGAGAGAAGCTTTCACGGTACCGGCTTCAAGCACAATGGAAAAGGAGGAGGCTGGATCCATGATAGAAAATATTGAGCCCAAAATTATCGAAGTAGAAGAAAGCGACAAGCATCAATACGGTCGATTTGAAGTATCCCCTTTGGAACGCGGTTTCGGCGTTACATTGGGTAACTCCCTTCGCCGGGTATTACTCTCGATGCTTCCCGGTTGCGCCCCTACTTCAATAAAGATTGACGGCGTACTCCATGAATTCTCTACCATTCCCGGTATAACCGAGGATGTTACCGAGATGATACTGAATCTGAAGGGTCTTACTGCGATTATGCACGTACCCGGTACCAAGACAGTTATTATCAATAAAACAGGCCCCGGAGTCGTCACCGCAGCGGATATCAAAACCGATCCCGAGGTGGAAATTCTGAATCCCGATATGCATATTGCCACGATGAATGAGGACGCACACCTGTACATGGAAATTACCATGGTGAAAGGCAGAGGTTATGTATCCGCGGAAGCAAACCGCGAACCGGATCAGGCAATCGGTGTTATTCCGATCGATTCGATTTTCACACCCGTACGAAAGGTGAATTTCAACGTTGAGGATACCCGTATCGGACAGAGCACGGACTATGACAAGCTCTCTTTGGAGGTTTGGACTGACGGCTCTGTGACCCCCAAAGACGCTTTGGGGCAAGCTGCCCGTATCCTCACCGATCATCTGGCGATGTTCATTCGCATGGGAGAGGGTGAGGAGCTCGAAAGAGCGCACGCGGATGATAGCGACGGCGAGGCTGCGACCAAAATCAGCGAAATGACGATCGAGGATTTGGATCTAACGGTTAGATCTTATAATTGTCTGAAGCGTGCCGGTATCAACAATGTGGCTGAGCTCATCGACCGCACTGAAGAGGAAATGATGAAGGTGCGGAATCTGGGGCGTAAATCCCTAGAGGAAGTTGTTCAGAAACTGCAGGGTCTGGGACTCAGCTTGAAGAAGAAAGAAGACTAACAGGAGGAATTCCCATGCCGGGACATCGTAAACTGGGTAGACCGTCCGATCAACGGAAAGCTCTTCTTCGCGGACAGGTCACCGCGCTGCTGAATAACGGCAGCATAGAGACGACCGTTACACGCGGAAAGGAAATCCGCTCTATTGCGGAGAAACTGATCACCTTGGCGATAGCCGAGTGTGATAATAATACAACACGCAAGGTTACTACGCTGAATGAAAGAGCGCAGACAGTCGAGCGCACCTTTACGGTGGATGCTCCTACCAAGCTGGCAGCCCGCCGAAAACTAATGCGTTACTTGTATAATGTACCTGCCACACGATTGGAGAAGGAAAAGGATGACGAATACAAAGAGCGCGCCAAGGAAATCAACCACCCTGTGGTAGAGAAGCTTTTCCGGGAGATTGGCCCCAAGTACAAGAAGCGTAATGAAGAAGGCACCGCCCGCGGTGGTTATACCCGCATGCTGAAATTGGGCCCCCGTCGCGGTGACGCTGCGGAGATGGTACGCATTGAGCTGATCTGATGAGATGACCGCTCCGGTTTGCAGGAGCGGTCATTTTTATGCCTGCTTTCGCAGGCTTTTTCTTTGTACAGTATGACGGGTCATTTTATACCTGGACAGTGACGCCGGATAACGGGACCGAACGCATAAACAAGGGATGATACAACGATTGTGTTTTGATACTGGCATGCTATGACACGGAATAGCCTTTGGACGGCAATTCGGCATGAAGATCCTGCGCACACTTTCGGTAGACCGGTTCTAAAGTATGGCACGGATCGGAAAGCCTTTACACTGCCCCGCATTTTGGTTATAATAAACCAGATATATCATCGTCATGAAGGGAGGGGGACGGATATGCAACCGATTATACAAATGGAGGACGTCCGTTATACCTACCCTGACGGTAGTACAGAAAATGGCGGTATGGCCCCTGATGCCGCGCTGGACGGGATTACGCTTTCCATTATGCAGGGCACATTTACTGCTATTATCGGGCACAACGGTTCCGGGAAGTCCACCCTTGCCAAGACGGTCAATGCTTTGCTGATCCCTGATAAAGGCCGCGTGCTGGTAGACGGAATGGACACCAAGGATGAGGCCCTGCTTTGGCAGGTACGTCAGCGCGCGGGAATGGTCTTTCAAAACCCCGATAATCAGATGGTAGCCTCTGTAGTGGAGGAAGATGTGGCCTTCGGACCCGAAAATCTGGGTGTACCCCGGGATGAGATTCGCAGCAGAGTAGATGCCGCTTTGGAAGCAGTAGGTATGTCCGCGTATGCTGATCATTCTTCCTACCTCCTGTCCGGCGGACAGAAGCAGAGGATCGCGATAGCCGGCGTTTTAGCGATGAAGCCGGCGATATTGATACTTGATGAATCCACTGCCATGCTGGATCCGGCAGGGCGGGTTGAGGTCATTGCAACGGCACATAAACTGAACCGTGAGGAGGGGATCACGGTGCTGCTGATTACACATTTTATGGATGAAGCTGTGGGCGCCGACAGAATTCTTGTTATGGACAACGGGCGGGTGGCGCTGGAAGGTACGCCGGCCGAGGTGTTTGCCCAAACGGATAGGTTGCACCAGCTGGGAATGGAACTGCCCAAGATTGTTGAGCTGGCGGAATCATTACGAAAGCAGGGAGTGCAGATCCCTTGGGATGTAATGACGGTGGAAGGGATGGTAGGGGCATTATGTCCGTTGTTATAAAAGAGCTGACCCATATTTATTCTATAGGTACGCCCTACCAAATGACAGCTATTTCGGACATTTCCACAGAAATACAAGACGGAGAGTTTGTCTGCATCATCGGCCACACTGGCTCCGGAAAGTCCACCTTGATTCAACACATAAACGGGCTGATAAAGCCGACCTCCGGTACATTGGTTGTAGAGGGGGTGGACATGGCGACAGCCAAGTCTGAGCTGCGGCAGCTGAGGATGCGGGTCGGGCTGGTGTTTCAATACCCGGAGCAGCAGCTTTTTGAAGAAACCGTAGAAAAGGATGTGGCCTTTGGACCAAAGAATATGGGTCTTCCACCGGAAGAGATCAAGGCAAGAGTGGAGTACAGTTTAAAACTGATGCATCTTGACCCGGAGGAAATAGGGAAGAGTTCGCCCTTTGATCTGTCCGGTGGACAGAGACGGCGGGTTGCGATTGCCGGTGTACTGGCAATGAAGCCCTCTGTGCTGATACTGGACGAACCTTCCGCCGGGATGGATCCGCAGGCAAGAAGAAGCCTGCGAGAGATCTTCCGTGGTATCCATCGGGAAGCCGGCTGCACGATATTGATGGTCAGTCACTCTATGGATGAAGTGGCGATGGTGGCGGACCGGGTAATCGTATTGGATAAAGGCCGCCTTGTGATGGATGGAACCCCCGAGGAGATCTTTTCTCATGGAGATGCGCTTCGGGAGATGAATCTTGCCGTGCCTACCATGACGCAGGTGGCGGAGGGTCTTCGTCTCAAGGGCGTGGATTGCCCTCTGCCCATGCTGACAGTAGAGGATATGTCAGCATGGTTACTCTCCAGAATTGGGGAGGGGCGACAATGAATATGACATTCGGACAGTTTTTTCCCGGAACCTCTCCGGTGCACCGCATGGATCCCCGGACAAAACTGCTGCTTACATTGGGCTACATCATCGGTTTGTTCTTTATCCATACCTGGTTCGGGTACGTGGGCGCTGTACTTTATCTTGCGATGGCTGTGTTTTTTTCGCGGGTACATATCCGCTTTTTACTTCGGGCGTTAAAGCCTATGCTATTTATCATTCTGGTGACATTTATATTAAATCTTTTTACTTTTACGGACGGTTCTATCCGTTTCTCAAGCGAGAACATCGCAAAAGCGTTTGCCATGGCGGGGAGGCTGGCGCTACTGGTAATGGGCAGCCAGTTACTGACCCTTACCACTTCCCCTCTTGCGTTAACGGATGCAATAGAAACAATGCTCAGACCATTAAAGAGACTGCGCTTCCCCGTTCATGAACTGGCTATGATGATGAGCATCGCGCTGCGGTTTATTCCCATATTGCTGGATGAGGCGCAGAGGATCATTCAAGCACAGAAAAGCCGGGGCGCGGATTTTGAAACCGGAAATCTTTTTCGCAGAGCCAGAGCCCTTGTTCCCTTGCTTGTTCCGCTGTTTGTCAGCGCGTTCCGAAGGGCGGATGAGCTTGCCATAGCGATGGAAGCCCGATGTTACCGGGGTGATGTGGGCCGTACCCGGATGAAGGAACTGCGGTTTACGGGCATTGACTGTTATGGTTTGCTCACCGGTTTATTATCTGTAGCCTGGATAATGTTGGACAGGCTCGTGATCGAGGCGTTCCTGTGAATGTAGTCTTGCGGATAGAATATGACGGAACTGCTTATGCCGGCTGGCAGCGGCAGTTGAATTTGCCGACGGTGCAGCAGGCTTTGGAGGACGCGATATCGGAGATTTCCGGGGAGAAGACGACCCTTTACGGCGCCGGGCGGACGGATGCGGGTGTGCATGCCCTGGGGCAGACGGCGAATTTCTTTCACAACGGCAAGGTGCCGCCAGAGAAATGGTATTTGGCGCTGAATCATGTTTTGCCGCCGGATATATGTGTACTGGCTTCCGGGGAGGCACCGGAAAAATTTAATGCCAGATTTGACGCGGTAGGGAAGCATTATCGTTATCTGGTTCGGGATGGGAAAATTGCTTCCGCATTATGGCGGGGGCGTTGCTGGCAGGTATATGGACCGCTGGATGAAAAAGCGATGCGGACGGGGATTGACGCATTAACCGGCACCCATGATTTCTCATCTTTTATGGCATCGGGAAGTGTGGTCATTGATACTTGCCGCACCCTATATAAGGCGACATTAGTGAGGCAAAACGACACCTGGGTGTTTGATTTTTATGGGAACGGGTTCCTTTATCATATGGTGCGCATCATGGTGGGCACGATCATCGACATAGGTCGCGGAAGAATCAATCCGGAAGCTATGCCGAGTATCATGAAAGACGGGGACAGGCGAAAAGCGGGCATCACCGCTCCGCCCCAGGGGCTGTACATGATGGAGGTTTTTTACCCGGAAGCATTGGCTGAAAGTGTACCGGGAAATGTACTGCGGGCATAAACAGGCACCTTATTCAGGTAGACATGCAAATAATTTGTCTGCACCTCAACCCGTCCTACTGCCCGGCAGGGTGGATTTTTTACGCAGCAATTTTAAGACCTGTTCCGCATGTTCGCAGGAAATGCCGGATCGTCGGCTGCGCAGATCTGCCCCTGGGGAGATTGCAGCCATTTGCCGCAGCCGTATTTTCTCAAAAACCGTGGGGGATTTTTGCCGGCATCTGGTTTTGCCGGCGTATGGACCACAGTTTGACAAATCAATAAAGCTTTGATAACATTATGCAAGCAGAGATGTCATAGAGGACCCCGTGGGCGGGATTCTGCGGAGTGGTATCGTACGGCTGACAAGATGATGCCGAAACAGTTCACCCAACGGTAGAACGGTTTTCAACGGACTCTGCATGAAGTTTGTACCAGAGGATATTGCTTGATTGCGTGCGGCATGGCCGCAGCTTTCAAATATGGAACAGGAGACGAGAAAATGAAGGATTTAAAAGGCACCAAGACTGAGGCTAATCTGAAGGAGGCCTTTGCGGGGGAGTCCCAGGCCAGAACGAAGTACACGTATTATGCCTCCAAAGCCAGAAAAGAAGGGTACGAACAGATCGCGGATCTGTTTATGGAGACAGCCGAGAATGAGAAAGAGCATGCAAAAATCTGGTTCAAGCTGCTTCATGATGGCGAGATACCGGACACAGCCGCAAACCTGAAGGATGCCGCTGCCGGAGAAAACTACGAATGGACGGATATGTATGCCCGCTTTGCTGTCGAAGCGAAAGAGGAAGGCTTCGATAAGATTGCCGCGCTCTTTACGATGGTCGCGAAAATAGAAAAGGCGCATGAAGAGCGGTATCTGAAGCTGCTGGATAACCTGGAGGAAGGCCTGGTGTTTTCCAAGGACGGCGATGTGATGTGGCAGTGCATCAATTGCGGTCATCTGGTCATTGGCAAGAAGGCGCCTCTGGTTTGCCCCGTCTGTGAACATCCGCAGGCCTACTTCATGGTGCAGGCTGAGAATTATTGATTACACTTTCGTGCCCCCGACTCTGCCGGGGGCTTTCACCTATTTCCGGCGGTATGGAAGGGAAAAACTGTCATCTGCAGAATAATCAACCGGTATAGGAAATGGTTGCCGAGGTTCGCCACGCCTGCAATCGCCGGTATGAAGGAGGAGTATATGGAAAAAATCGCTTTACAAATGTATTCGTTACGTTCCCTTACGCCGGGGAATATGATCCCTGTGCTGAAGCAGGTAAAGGCAATGGGATATGACGGCGCGGAGTTTGCCGGTTATGACGGGTTATCTGCCCGGGAACTGAAAGCCGCAATGGATAAGATCGGCTTGGTTACCGCGGGAAGCCATGTCGGTTATGATCAGTTGACACAAAACCTTGAGGATGTGATCGCTTATTCTCAAACACTGGGTGCGGATTATATCGTATGCCCCGGCGCCCGACCGAAGCCTGGCGAGGATGCGGCGTCCGGGTGGTTCCGTATTGCTGGTGAATTTAATGAGATCGGTAAACAGGTTGCGGATGCTGGCATGTGGTTCGGCTATCATAACCATTCTTATGAATTTGACCCCGTTGGGGATACCTGTCCGGAATATATCCTCTTTGACAACGTGGATCCCGTCTTTGTAAAAATGCAGCTGGATACCTGCTGGGTAGAGAATGCCGGTGTATCCGCATTGTCGGTAATGGAGAAGTATCCGGCGCACTGCCGTCTGCTCCATATTAAAGAACTGAGAAGAGTTGGTGAAGCGGGGGACCTGCCCGTCGGTCAGGGCTGTATCGATTTTCCCGCGATCATAGCCAAAGGAAAGAAACTCGGCGTAACCTGGTATACCATCGAATACGAGGCTGAGGCTGATGATTTGCTGGATAATATTGCGGAGAGCCTCCGTTATCTGAGAAACATTACCTGAGTATTTCCGGAAAAGTCCCCGTTATCGGGGGCTTTTTTATTGGCGAATTATTTATACAGCAGGCAAGCAGCAGTTTATGGAAATTTCCCGGCTGCCCTGACAAGTTCGACTTGCAGAGTCTCTCCAAGAAAACAGACCCCCGGTTTGTCTGCGTATCCGGCATCGAGCATCCGTGCTGCCCGGGATAAAGCTGCACGGCACTGCGGCAAGAGGGGCCGCAATGGGAAAGAACGCCGGACCAAGGTTGCGACCCATATCATGGGATTTCCTGTTTTCAGAAAATCGAGGATACACACCGGTTCTCTCTCCCGCCGTTTGTATACAATATTGACATCTTTTCGTAAAGTGGTAGAATGGTATAGGAAACTTAAGAGGGAGGGAATCCTATGGCAGGTGTAACCATTGATATTCACCGCTGCAAGGGCTGTGGTCTTTGTGTGGACGTTTGTCCCCGGGGCGTACTGGCTCTTGATACAAAAGAAATCAATCAAAAGGGCTATAATCCTTCATCGGTTGTTGCGCCGGAGAATTGTATCGGATGTTCCCAGTGCGCGCTGATGTGCCCGGATGTATGTATTACGGTAGAAAGGTAGAGAAAATGGCTAGAATACTGATGAAAGGCAATGAGGCGATCGCCGAAGCCGCTATACAGGCGGGTTGCCGCTTCTTTTTCGGGTATCCCATCACGCCGCAGAACCAGATCCCAGAGTATATGTCCAGGCGTATGCCCCAGGTGGGGGGAACCTTTATACAGGCTGAGTCCGAAGTAGCGGCGATCAATATGGTTTACGGCGCGGCAGGTGCAGGCGCCCGGGTGATGACCAGCTCCTCCAGCCCCGGTATAAGCCTTAAGCAGGAGGGTATATCCTATATCTGTGGTGCGGAGTTGCCCTGCCTGATTGTGAATATGATGAGAGGCGGCCCCGGATTAGGCGGCATACAGCCGGCCCAGAGTGACTACTACCAGTCCACCCGCGGCGGCGGCCATGGCGATTATCGCACGGTTGTATTGGCGCCTTCTACGGTACAGGAGGCTGTGGATATGGTGGCGCTCGGCTTTGATATCGCGGACCAATATCGTCTTCCTACCATACTCTGCGGAGACGGAATGCTGGGACAGATGATGGAGCCGGTCGAAATGGGTTGCTATATACCCCGGAAGCTCCCGGAGAAGACTTGGGCGACCACCGGGCTTCATGGTCGCAAAAAGCCAAATATCATTAATTCTCTTTATATACAGGCGGCTGAGTTGGAGAGAGTGAATGCGCGCCTGTCCGCCGTGTATGATACGATCAGGAAAAATGAGGTCGATTGGGAGGATTATCGTACCCGGGACGCGGAGCTGATATTGGTTGCCTACGGTACTACCGCGCGCATCGTAAAGTCTGCGATTGCCAGACTTGCGGAGGAAGGGATTAGGGTCGGCCTGATTCGCCCCAAAACACTGTGGCCCTTCCCGGATGTGGCATTCGATAAAGTAATCGCCGACGGCGCAAAACGCTTCCTGTCAGTGGAAATGTCTGCCGGGCAGATGGTGGATGACATTCGGTTGGCGGTGAACGGCAGGGCGCCTGTCGATTTCTACGGTCGTACCGGTGGCATGATCCCAACGCCCAGGGAAATCGTGGAAGAAGTAAAGAAAATTCTGGGAGGGAAAGCGTAATGGCAGTTGTGTTCAAAAGGACAGGGATGCTTACGGATATCCCTACCCATTATTGCCCGGGCTGTACCCATGGCATTGTTCACCGCCTTGTAGCGGAGTCGATAGAAGAACTGGGGCTGCAGGATCGGGCGATAGGGGTTGCCCCGGTGGGTTGCGCCGTGTTTGCTTATAATTATTTCAATTGTGATATGCAGGAGGCTGCCCACGGCCGTGCTCCCGCGGTAGCGACGGGCATACACCGTGTCCATCCCGATGCCATCGTATTCACATATCAGGGAGACGGAGATCTGGCATCAATCGGCACGGCGGAAATCGTCCACGCAGCGGCTCGGAACGAAAACATCACGGTTATTTTCATTAACAATGCGGTATACGGTATGACCCATGGCCAGATGGCACCCACTTCCCTGCCCGGACAGGTGACAACCACCTCTCCCTATGGCCGGGATCCAGAGACCGCAGGACTGCCCATTAAAATCTGTGAAATGCTTTCCCAACTGGACGGTCCTCAGTATTTTGAGAGGGTGGCAGTGAATAATCCCAGGCATGTGTTGGGGGCTAAAAAGGCCATTTTGAAATCTTTTCGGCGGAATGCGGAGAGGAAGGGTTTTTCTCTTGTTGAGGTACTTTCCACCTGCCCTACCAACTGGGGTATGTCTCCCAAGGAAGCTCTGAACTGGGTGGAGGAGAAGATGATTCCCTATTATCCTCTGGGCTGTTATAAGGAGGGAGAGTAGGATGCTGCACGAGTTTATGATAGCCGGATTCGGCGGACAGGGTATTATGTCTTTGGGTGAATTACTGACCTACGGAGGCATGGAAGAGGGAAATGAGGTTTCCTGGATGCCAAGCTATGGTCCTGAGATGCGGGGCGGCGCTGCTTATTGCGGTGTCATTGTTTCCGATGAGCCGGTCGGTTCTCCCGTGGTAACGGAACCCAACTGCCTTTTGGCGATGAACCTCCCTTCCCTGGATACTTTTGAGAAGAGTGTGGTACCCAGCGGAATCGTTCTGGTCAATAGTTCTCTGATTGAGCGGGAGGTGGCCCGGAAGGATGTGAGAGTTTACAGGATCCCTGCCAATGAGATCGCGATGGAACTTGGCAATGTTAGGGTTGCGGGCATGGTCATGCTCGGCGCTTTACTGAAGCTTACCGGTGTCGTACAGCCTGAGACTGTGGGAAAGGTCTTCACAAAGGTGTTTGGAGAGAGACGGGCTAGATTGTGGGATATTAACCGCAAGGCACTGGAGGCTGGCGCAAAGTTGGTGTGAAACAAATAAAGGAAGCCCGGGATGATTCCGGGCTTCCCTCGTGTAAAAGCAGATAACATCATGGGGGGTGAAGCGGGAACAAAAAACGGCGTTATTCGCCGCCTTGCCTTAGGATGTAATTTTGTCCATTATAATGGATTTCGAGGCATCCCGGGGCTTCGCGTTCGGGAATTCAGCCTTATGTCCCAGGGAGATACAGCAGGTGTGGCGGTACTCTTCCGGACAACCCAGCGCTTTCTTCCACGGTGCGCCGACCGGTTCATTCAAAAGCACATTCACCGAGCCGATGATCACGGTGCCCAACCCCAAGGATTCGGCTGCCAGACACATATTCTCGATGGCCATTCCGGCATTTATATCGGATTGACCAAACACAAAAATCACTGTGGGAGCGTCATAGAAACGCGTTTCCGAGGAGGGCTTTCCGTTACTGCCGAGGGCTTCCCAGGCGGCGTCCAATTTTCCGATAAAATCCCTGTCGGTAACAGCCACAATTTTCCAGTCCTGTTTATTCATGGCCGAGGGCGCGTTAATACCGGCCTGCAGTATCGTTTCGATCGCTTCGCGGGAGACCGGTTCACGGGTATATCTGCGAGTAGAGCGACGGGATAGTATTGCGTTCAACACAGCGTTTTGCATAGGCACCTCCTAAATTACATGATAGATTCATTGCATCAATTATATCACAACCGCGATAACCGTCAATATTTCCGCCACTGCAGCGCTCTTGGCAATATACAGAAAGGACCGAAAATTGCGCCCGGGCAATGTGGATACACTCGCAGAAGTCGCGGCAGGTTCTCCTATAGTTTCACGCCGTTATTATGTTCCACAGGAAGCCGACTGCCGTAGAGGTGAGAAGTATCCGACAGTGTGAGGCAGCGAGGAGAGGTCCATCTGTTATCAAAATTCTTAAAGTCCAGTATAGTGATACTGCTCAAGGCGATGCCAAAGGACATGCAGAACAGATGGAGAGGAATATTCAACAGCCAGGACAGCCAAACGGTACCGAAGCCCTCATGGCAGAATACCGCCACCCGTTCCTCGCTTGGACGCAGAATACGGTAGGATGCACCGTCATGCTTGTATCCCAGGCCCTCCAAAAAATCGTCCGATGCTTCGGAAACCCGTTTCCAGCAGCCCCTGACATCGGTACCGGAGAAACAGGGCAGATCGAACCAATCCCGGTTATTATACAGGGTATCATCATTGATAAAACCGGATGGGTCCGTGTGCCCCCAGCACCAGCGCCGCCCGAAGACCGGATCTTCAATAGACATTTGCTGCCATGCCAGATCCTCACTGGTCCACTCCAGGATTTCCATGGGCTTGCCTAAAATATCACTGGTGGGCCGGGCGGTTTCCCGGGCCCGTCCCATGGGAGAGCTGTAAATCTTGTCAAATCCCTGCAGACAAAGGCGGAGAGACAACGCTTCGGCCTGAAGTTTTCCCCGCGGGAGAAGACAGTCTTTTTTGTAATCCGGCGCGCCGTGACGTATGATGTAAAGTAACATGAATCCTCCGGTTTGTTGATGATTTCATAAGGACGACGAAAGCGACTTCGCCGTATGATAGCACAGGAGCCAGGATGGCTTTGTTTTGTCAGCGAAGCTTCGTTTCTCTGTCGGATGAACGGCTTTTCGCCCCCTCACTGCGAATCCGGGCGGTTGTTTAAGAATAAGAAGGATATGTTTGCCAATCCCTTTTTTTGCCTTTTATTCCAGTTCCGCACTATAATAAAGAGACTTTATTTTGTGCCATAGAGGCGGTCGCCCGCGTCTCCCAGGCCGGGTATAATGTAGCCATGTTCGTTCAGCCTTTCGTCTACGGCGGCAACATAGATTTCCACATCGGGATGATCTTTCTGCACTCGGGCAATGCCCTCAGGAACGGCCAGTAGATGCATCAGTCGGATTTGGTAACAACCGCGCTGCTTGAGAAAGGAAACGGCCGCGGAAGCGGAGCCGCCGGTTGCCAGCATGGGATCTACCACGATTAATACCCGTTCGGGCGCGTCTGCGGGAAGCTTGCAGTAATACTCCACCGGCTCCAGGGTATCAGGGTCCCGATAGAGGCCGATATGCCCGACCCGTGCCGCAGGCACCAGGCGCAGAATGGCATCCACCATGCCCAGCCCGGCCCGCAATACGGGGATCACACCCAATTTCTTTCCGGCAAGGGATTTCGCTGTTGTGAGAGACATGGGTGTTTCAATCTCCACATCCATCAAAGCCAGATCCCGGGTGACTTCGTATGCCATCAACATGGAGATTTCGTCCAATAGCTCCCGAAACTCTTTCGGCCCTGTGTTCTTATCACGCATAATCGTCAGCTTATGCTGAATCAATGGGTGATCAATGATATGTAATGTACCCACGCAAACCTCCCAGTTATTTTCAGCGGTGCGACCGCCCCTTTTAGTATTAGATTATACATGATAATCCCGCCGGGGACAAGAGGACCGGCAGGATTGCCGGTTTACTGCGTCCGGCTACAGTTCTTTGAAAAACCGGGGACGGAGCATCAGTCTTCTGCTGTCATCCCCAAGGCATGTATGAGAAAGGGCAAAGCGGTCTCAAAGGCCACGCCGTAACGCACTTCCTGCCCCAGCTCGACCGTTCGGTGTATGCTGCGGCAGGTAAAGGCTACCGCTGTTTGCAATGCCTTTTCTTTGGGCAATTCATGAAGCAGCCCCGCAAGCAGCCCGCTGCTGAAAACATCTCCCGTGCCGTGGAATGTACCTGGTATCCATTCCGAAAAGGCATGCAACATCTGTCCGTCTGCGGCAGCAGCGACACCCAGCATTCCGGGCTGATAGCTGACGCCTGTCAGAACGGCATTTTGCGCGCCCATATCCAGGAGTGCAGCCAAAACGGCTCGAACCTCTTCCGGTGTCTGTAAACCTTCATGGTATGGGATTCCCGTAAGCAGGCAGGCCTCGGTAAAATTCGGCACCATCCAATGCGCACGGCGGCATAAACGGGCGATCTTTTCGGGGAAATCTATTGAAAAGCCCTTGTACAGCCGACCATTATCTGCCATTACCGGATCTACGAAACGCAGAGCGTCCGGAAAGGCGTCAAACAGCATTTCCACGAGAGTCACCTGCTCCGGGGAAACCATGTAACCCGTATAAATGGCGTCAAATTGCAAATCCAGTTGCTCCCAATGACGGAGTATCGGGAGTATATCTTCTGTCAGGTCCCGATAGGTGTAGTTGGTAAAATCCCCCGTATGAGTGGACAAAACCGCCGTAGGCAGTACACCTGTGTCAAAACCGGCAGAACACAGCACAGGAAGCGCTACCGTCAGTGAACACCGCCCTACACAGGATATATCATGTACCGCCAATATCCTTTTCTGCCTGTCCATACCATGGCCTCCTATCCGATGGAATACTATATCACTGTGCGGGAAAGTTGTCAAAACTTCTTGTTTTTCACGCATTGCAGAGGGTTTCCTATGGTATTTCGTGTATTGCAGGACATTCATACAGACATTCTGTGCCCCATGCCGGGATCGGCGCACATTTCCGGACGCATAGGACGGGCAGGCATCCTCAGAGGCACGGGGTTACCTTTACAACAGATGCCCGCCTGTGTATAATGAGATTGCGTAGTTTCCGGGAAAGGGTGGAAAATATGGCCGCAAGGGGTAAAAGCCGCCGTATGATGACGACGGGAGCCGGCATCGTGGCTGTTCTGTTGCTCTCAATAGAGTATGGCATCACATGGTATGCTTTTTACGGGGATAAAATCGACCGCTCCTTCGTTTTTAAGGGGAATATGCTGGTAATCGCCTTATATGCCTGTATTGTTGCAGTACTGATACACTTGTTCGGCGGATTTCGTGTAGGTTATCTTCGCCGGGCGGAGCAGGTATATGCCTTTTGCCTCGGACTATTTATTACAAATATTTTCACGTACTTTCAAATATCGCTGATCAGCCGTTATTTGGTACAGGTGCTGCCGATGGTACTGCTTACCGTAGCGGAAATCGGAACGGCCCTGCTTTGGAGCATTATAGCAGAGCGGATTTATTATCGGAAGTACCCTCCGAGGCGAATGCTTTTGGTGTATGGGGGGCATTCCGCGGAGGAATTGATTCGAAAAATAGACACCTACCGCGCAAAATATGAAATTTGCGCCATAGTCAATGTAAATGAAAGTGTAACTAAGATTTACGATCAGATTATGCAATATGATTCCGTCATTCTTTCGGATGTCTCCGCTGATTTGCGGAATGAACTGCTCAAATTCTGTTACGGGAAGTCCATTCGGGTATATCTGACGCCTAAGATTTCCGATGTAATCATCCGCGGCGGAGAGAGTGTTAACCTCTTTGATTCTCCGCTTGTGCTGTGCCGGAACGAGGGTATACCGCTGCCGCAGAGTATTATCAAGCGGGGTGCTGATATCATCTGTGCCGCTCTTGGCATGTTGATGACCCTGCCGCTGACGCTTTTGATAGCCGCATCGATTTATCTGGAGGATAGGGGCGGTGTTTTCTTCACGCAGGACAGGGTCACGTTGGGCGGCAGGGTGTTTCGGATGCTGAAATTCCGAAGCATGGTGGTAGATGCCGAAAAGAACGGTGCAATGCATCTTGGGATGGAAAATGATCCCAGGATAACCAGAGTTGGAAGGTTGCTTCGGGCGACACGGCTGGACGAACTTCCCCAGTTGTGGAATATTTTGGTGGGTGATATGTCCCTTGTCGGGCCTCGTCCGGAGAGAGTAGAACTGCAGGAGCTGTATTCCCGGCAGATTCCGGAGTTTTCTTTCCGATTGAAGGTGCGGGGCGGGTTGACCGGCTTTGCGCAGGTTTACGGGAAATACAATACTTCCGCCTATGATAAATTGCGGATGGATTTAGCATATATTACAGGATATAGTTTTTTTATGGACTTAAAGCTGCTGCTTATGACCCTGAAAATCGTGTTCACAAAGGGATCCGCCGAGGGCTTCTCTGAGGAGAAAGCCGAGCGAATCGCCCGGAAGGAAGGGTAGACAGCCTACTCGATAAAATCAACGGTCGCATAAAACGACACCTTATTTTTGGGGCGTTTCTCCTAGGAGACTAGTTTTTCCTGCGTAAAACAGAAAGAGCGACATGCCGATGCGCCCGGCGCAGCAAGAAGCGCTCTTTTTCATGCCTATAGGGGAGCATCCTCCCAAAGAGGGGAAGAGTTCCCCGGAAATTAAAGACCGCCTTCCGGCGGCGCAAAGAATCAGTATCTACGACGGTTCTGTTGCTTGGGGTAAATCACCACGAAACGATTCGGGTCTTCTCCCTGGGACAGGGTGGTAACATCTCGCATATCCGATAACGCAGAGTGAATAATGCGACGCTCATAACTGTTCATCGGTTCAAGAGATACCTTATGTTTGGTACGGATTGCTTTCATTGCTAACCGGCGAGCAAGGCGAGCCAATGTTTTTTCCCGGCGTTGGCGGTAGCCGCCAACATCGATCGCAATACGTCGCCGTTCGGCCCCGGTGTCCTCATCTGAGCCCTGATTAGCGGCAAGATTGACAATCAGTTGAAGGGCATTCAATGTTTCTCCACGGTGACCGATCAGGATACCGTTGGTGTCACCGGCAACATCAATGCGCAGCGTACCGTCTTCCTGCGCATAGGCTCGATACTCTAAACCTTCCGCGCCCATCAGCATGGCCAGGGAGCCCAGAAAAGCGATGGTCGACGCAGCCTCCTTATCCTCTTCCGGGTCAAGCAGTGTACCGGCAGGTTCTTCGTATGAAGTTTCTTCGGGCTGATCGGACTTTGTACCAGCCTTTGTACCAGCAACACTCCTCATAATGGGCGCAGATTCGGCAGACAGGGGCTTATCCTCTTTCGGGAGATTAGGGAGTATCACCTGCCGGGGAACCATAACCGGGGCTGCAGGCGGGGGAATAGGGGGCGTTTCTTTGTTGGCATCCTCCCGGGGAAGGATGTCAATGTCCTCTTCTTCGTCGTTCGCAGCCTTGACCCGGATGCGTGCAAGCCGATTGCCGATTCCCAAAAAGCCTTTGCTTCCTGGGTCCAGTATCTCGATTGTTATTTCATCCTGTGTTAAACCCAAACGGGCTTTCGCATTCTCAATGGCGTCCTCCACAGAACGCCCGATATATTCGGTGTATGCCATGGTGTACCTCCTTTTGAATCGAACTAGTTGCTCTGAACCTCAAGCTCCGCTTTACGCTGTTCCTGCCGCTTCAGGAACCAATTGATAACCAGTGTATTCACCATGGAAGCCAGGTTGCTGGTGACCCAATACAGGGCAAATGCCGCGGAGGAGGTCCAACAGAAAATAACGGAAATGACGGGGATGAAATACTGCATCATTTTGCCGGTAGCTGCGGATTGATCTTCAGGCTTGTCGGCTAAAATCTCTTGGGGTGTCTTCTTCTTTCGTTTCTGAGGATTCATTACCATGCTGGAAAGGATGGAAGTCGTGCCCGCCAATATGGGGAGAATGGCGTAGCCGTTCTTCACATTGGCATAAAGATCCATAAGTGGAGCCATGACTGTGTCATAGTCAGTCACATTGGCAAATATGGAGATTTTAGACAGACTGCTGAAGGAGGGGATCACCGAAGCCATGAAAGTATCCGGCTGCCAAAGGTTTTTAATCCAGTAAAAGCTTGTTATGGTAATCGATGCTGGATTCTGTCCCGCGGCTGCGGCCTCCGCTGCCTGAAGATACTGCGCATGAAGCTGGTTTTCACTCATGGCACGAATGGCTGCAAAAAAGAATATGAATATAGGCAGTTGGATCAGCATGGGAAGGCACCCGGAAAGCACCGAAACCTTTTCATCCTTGTAAAGCTGCATCACCTTTTGGTTTGCTTTATCTTTATCATTGGCGTATTTTGCGTTGATTGCGGCAACCTTGGGAGCAATGTCCTGCTGCTTTTTCATGCTTTTCCGCTGCCAGTAGTCAAGGGGGATCAACAGTATGCGGAAGGCTAACGTAAAAATGACCACAGACCAGCCGTAGTCGCCTATAATTGTGACCAGCCATTCCAGCGCGGTTAAAAAGAGTTGGCTTATTGCGTTCAAATTTACCTCCTATGGGCACGTCCGGGATGACCGGGCGGTTTTTCGCATGGGATATACCTGGGGTACGGGGTCATAACCCGGCTTGCAGAAAGGCTGGCATCGCAGCAGCCTTTTCAGAGTAAGCCAACTGCCTCTTGCAGCACCAAAACGGGATATTGCCGTTTGCGCGTATATGGAGCAGGTGGGTGTAAACCGGCAAGCGGAAGGGAGATGAGGAGAAATCGCGGATTTATAGAAGCCCAAGAGCGCCAGCAGCAGCCGTTTCATTGGATAGCAGTCCGAAGCCCCGCTTTTCGCAGGAGGTATGCCATATCCCGCTCAAGAGAGGCATAGGACGCTTCGGCGACGGTAGGGCGGGCGACGAACACCAGCTTATGCCCTCGGACAACGCCCGGGAGCTGGAGGAAAAAAGCTGCACGAAGGCGACGCTTTACACGGTTGCGAACAACTGCCTTTCCTACTTTTTTACTTACAGAAAAGCCCACCCGAATCTCCGTGGGCGGGCCAGATCTGACATGCGTTAATAATAACAGCGATGTTCCGCAGGTACGCCCTCGGGCATACACATACCGGAAATCATTGTGTCGGCGCAAGCGATAACCCTTGGCTAACACAACGATCAAGCAGTGAGTACCTTGCGGCCCCGGGCACGACGACGGGCGATTACCTTGCGGCCACTTTTGGTAGACATACGGGCACGGAATCCATGTACCTTCGAACGCTGGCGGCGTTTGGGCTGATAAGTTCGCAGCATGTTTTTCAACTCCTGTTTCTGTGAATCAACCGGAGAGGCGATACTCACCCGGCCATAACAAAGTTATTATACAGACAGAGCAGAGCTCTGTCAAGGCTTTTTCCCCGAAAGGTCATCAAAACGGCGGAATATCAGGCAAAATTTCCATCACTGCTGGAATTTTCGCCCGCTCGATATTGGGTGGGTGTCACGCCCAGCATACGTTTGAATAATCTTGCAAAGTAGAAATAATCCTTATAGCCGCAGCGTTCGGCGATCTCATACACGCTCATAGAAGTCGCCCGAAGGAGCTCACAGGCATGCCGGAGCCGTAGATTCGCCAAGTAGACGGTAAAAGGTTTGCCTACTTGTTTTTTGAAGGTACGACACAGGTAAGAGGAGTTCAGAAAATATCTGTCCGCCAGTTCTCCCAACGAAATATCCTGGTAATAATTCTCGTGAAGGTACTTTAAAATCTCCCGTACCACATCATTGGAGACAGACTGTATGTCAAGATCGCTTCCATAGTTAATAAGACTCAGGCAGTTGTTTTCCAAGGTATGGAGCATCTCCCGAGCAGAGGAGAACATACGGGTCAACTCTTGGTAATTTGCCAGGTCATAGCTCTCATCCTCCACACCGTGCTTATAGAGCATATCGGAAATAATATTATATGCGTAGAATGCGTGTCGAATATTGTAATGATCGCCATTGAACAGACGGGTAATTTGTTCAAAGGCGGCTGTTACGCCGGCGGTGTCCCGTTTGGTCATGGCGACAGACAGTTTGTCTATTACCTCACGCAGTTCTCCGCGACTGACGGTGTGATAATGGTACAATCCGTTTTTCTCTGTCAGAAAATTCTGGTAGGAGGCGATTTGCGCTTCTACCAGCGCATCGTTCACCAGGGTTACCTCAGTAACTTTTCGTGAGATGCCTACTGTCAGTTTGGTTTCCGACAGCCGGGCACTGACATCTTCCAACAAATCTTGCGGTACGAAAAGGGTGCTCCGATCCATACCCAGAGGAACGACAGATATCCGCTCGTTTAGTTCGCCCTGCCAAACTCCAGAAAATACCATAACCCGCATGCCGTAGGCATCGTCCCAGTGTATGCCGAAATTCTTCAGTTCATCCACCGTTTGAGAGCCGGAAGAAAACCGCTCAAGGGCGGCAAAATAGTCCATGACGGTAGTAATGTGGCGTTTTAGGCGGTTCTTTACATTTTCCAGCACTACCTGCAGTTCTACCGGTTCAATCGGTTTTAGGCAATATCCCGCCACGCCGTAATTCAGGGCTTTTTGGGCATAGCTGAATTCTGCCATCGCGCTGATGATGATAAACTCCACCTGTGGATACAGCCGCCGGGCTTGTTGTATCAATTCCAAACCGCCCATATGTGGCATAACATCCGTAATCACAAGGTCGATCGATTTTTGCCTAAGGATGTCCAGCGCTTCCGCGCCGTCTTTCACCACGGAGGTAAGCGTGAAACCATAGGTCTCCCAAGGAATCTGATAAGGATAATTGCCGCAATGTGTTTGACTGTCGACGATCATCAGAGAGTACATTTCCGCACCTCCTTTCGACAAGAAACCTGATATATGTTCTCAGAATAGCACAAAAAAAAGCGTAATGCAAATTTATGTCCATGCTAAAAGTCCATGAAATATTCGTGGTTACACATATAAAAATCAAAAAACTCTTCATATGGGAGATATGCACAAAACAACACCCATGATTTTCGAACATGAGTGACAAATAATCCATCTTCAACGTGAAGATTTTGACAGGGGTTCTATTTATGAGAAATTTACGACATAAAAGTTGAAATATTATTAATATTTGGAAGAGGGGGACTTCCCGCTATAAAAGGGAGCCCGCAAAGCCCTTGAGAACTATGCTTCCCATCCTCCGAAGAAATGGATGATCCGCAAATCCTCCGGCATATCCGAACCATGCGCGCCCTTTCCCGGCGCCTCATCATGTACTCCATGGTCGGTACACATTCCCACAAGCGACGGCACCCCCCTCCAGACTGCTTGCGCTGTGTCATACAGTTGTGAAAAGGCGGCAAGCTGACCGTCCAGCGCCTCTAATGCCCGCGGGCTGTGTATACCGTAACGGTGCATGACATCGTCAAAAGCGCAGGTGTAGCAGGCAATGAAATCGTGCCGGTCTTCAGTCAGCAGCCGGCAGGCGGTTTCCACAGCGGCGGAATCATCCGATACGAAGAAATAATCCAGTTTCCTTTGCAAGAAGATTTTGCTCATGCTAGAGTCCGAGATTGCCACAATAGCCGGTTTTTTACCTGCCCGTAGCAATGCGTCAAAGAGAGTGTCAATAGTTATCACCGGTTTGGTGTAGGATCGTATTCCGTGCACCTCCGGTAATGCGCCCGTATACATTGTCCCAAAGCAAACCGGTGTTACCGAGGGAATTACCGCGGTAAAGGGCTGGGCGAACCGTGTCCGTAGCCTGAGTTCTCTGTACTTGTCCGGAAAATCCCGGAGCAGATGGGCAGCCAGCGCGTCCGGATTGTGCAGCAACACTCTCCGCGGGGCTCCCCCGCATAAGAACTTTAGACATTCTGTCAGTGCATCCAGAGGTTTGTCCGCCTGTGACGGGGCTTCTATATCCATACTGACAGCAAGTGTTGCAGCCAGACGGGTAAGCGAAGGAGATGGTATGTTATGCATGATATGCCTCCGTCCATTGATGGATCCCTGCGGTCATGACGCGGTTTTTATAAGTGACGGTGCTGTCACCGCCGATTTGCAGCATATAAGAGACCGTATTTCCATTGCGTTGCCAGAGGACCTCTGCCCAGCCTGTTTCGCTTTCAACAAAGCCCCGGGCATAAGTCAGGCCGGTATCCGAGGGTTCCAAGATCAGCCGACGCATACCGGCATCTGTTTCCTGCTGACGGAGTCCCGCTACATCATACAGGAGATGGGAGACAACGGCACCGAACATCGGATGGTTATGAGAGCCGCGTCCGTCCCACCGTTCCCAGAGAGTCGTTGCGCCGGCGACGCGCATAGTGTGGAAGGAATTCTCCTTTTCTCCTGCGAGCAATGATACAGCCAAATCACCCCTGCCTCTGCGGAATAAAAGCCGGGTAACTATCTCGGTGCCGAAAATCCCTGTATCGTATTGCTTTGCTTTCTCATACCGGCGACATAAGTTGTCCCATGTACGATCATCTCCTAATCCCAGGTCCAAAGCAAAGGCATCGGCGCCTTGTACACCTCCGGCAAAGGAGCCGGTTTCCGGGTCAAAATAGGTCATAATGCCTTCTACAAAGGTATCTTTGGCTGACTGCAGAACCGGGATCTCTCCCGGGAAGGACAGAATCTCCGCCATGGAAAGCATACGATTCAGAGACCGTACAGCGAAATAGGTATTGACCAGAGGAGCGGGAATGCGCATCTCTCCCGGCGTGCACCAGTCTCCCAGACACCAACCCCCGGGTTCGCCTGCGACAACAAGCCCGTCCCTGCTTCGGGAGAACATATAATTTATCCATTTTTTCATATGGGGATAATAGGTTCGTAGCGCTTCGGTATCCCCGTAGTGGCGGTAATACTGCCAGGGTACCTCTACAATAGCGCAGCCCCAGCCCCCGGGTCCTCCGCCTCCCCCTTGTAGAGGAGCTGTATGTTGCACATGACCGGAGACGGGATCCTGGGAATCGGCAATATCCCGCATCCATTTTCGGTAGAAGTCCCGGGCGTGCAGGGTCAACATTGCGGCGTCCACAGTGAGCTGTCCGTCCCCAGTGTAACCCAGACGCTCCCGGTGAGGGCAGTCGGAAGGTATGCCGGAATGCATATTGCCCAGCTGCGTACGCTTATAGGCGTCAAACAGCCAATTCAGATTTTCGTTGCTGCATTGAAAATCCGCTGCCGGAGCTACATCCGTATGGATTACTTCCGCTTCCACCGGAGTTCCTTCGCCCTCAACATCAAAATATCGGAAAGCCTGCCAGGTAAACCAGGGTTTGAAGGCATCACCGGAGCCGTCTGAAATCAGTGTAAAGGTTTGAACCTGAGGACCGTCCCAACTCCCGCAGGAACGAAAATCTACATTCCCTTCCTTCGTCAGATTCTCGCCGAACCGACAGACGGTGATGCTGTCTGCCGGAGCATCCGCCAGCACTGTCAGCCGGCCGGTGATGTTTTCACCCACATCGTACACTCTGCGGCCTTCCTTTACCCCTAAAAGGCGAGGCTGCAGCCGGCGGATGACACGATCCGGCGGGCAATCCATAGGCATCATGGGAACCGGATCTATTTGCGGCAGAATGACGGGAAGCCAGTCCGCTGATGCGGAAGCCGGAGAAGAGGAATTTCTGTCCCACAAACGCGCATCTTGGGTTTCCCCGTAGTACAGGTTATTCTCCGTTATAAAGCTTGGTTTCCATACTGTTTTCTCATCGGATACCACCCGGCGCACGTCTCTTCCCGTCAACGTCAGTCGGAACCACAGCCGGGGTTTTCCGTACCCGGTCATGCCTTCACCTCTGCGGCGGAATTGGCTGTACCATCCGGCGCCCAATGCCGCGGTCAATACATTTTTTCCCGTCCGCAGAAGAGAGGAAACGTCATATCGGCAGATGTAGACCCGGTATCGAAACGTGTCATTTATCGGATAATTCAGAGTATCCAACTTTCGGTACTCGTAGTCGGAGTATACAGGGGTCAGTTCATCATCGCCGACCCTGCTACCGTTAATAAAAGGACGGCAATATCCAAGTCCGCATATTTCCAATTGTCCCTGCGCGCCGGACTCCGCCTCAAACTCTCTTTGAAAGACGGGCGCCTCGCATTCCCGGTCGCCCTGTACCCATTGCGCCTGATCCATGGCCGTTCCTCCCGTATCATTGTCACATTCCCATTGTACAGTACAGACCGCCGGTTGTCCATCCATACCCGTGAAGGGAACTTTGCAGAGGAGTTCTGTTGTGTTATACTATTACAAGGAGGCGGACAATGAGAACAAAGATACAGGCGCACCGGGGAGCCTCGGCATATGCCCCGGAGAATACGTTAGCCGCGTTTCAAAAAGCGATAGAAATGGGTGCCGACGGTGTGGAACTGGATGTGCACTTCAGCAGTGACGGTGTACTGGTGGTTACTCATGACGACACGGTAGATCGCTGCAGCAATGGTACGGGGCTGGTAGCGGCGCATACTTTAGCGGAATTGAAAGCACTGGATTTTTCAAACGCTGTCCCCGGTTTCGCCGGGGAACGCATACCGACATTGGCAGAGGTTTTTTCTTTGCTGAAGTCTTCAGGCGTGCTGATCAACATCGAAATTAAGGTGGGAGGGGTTCCTTACCCCGGAATCGAGGCAGCCTGTCTCCGGCTCATCCGGGAGATGAACATGGAGCAGCAGGTGATGTTCTCTTCCTTTAACCACCTGACGCTCCGGGAGATCCATCAGGCGGCACCCGGTATTTCCCTGGGAATACTGTATATGTGCGGTATGGTGGATCCCTGGCTGTACTGCAAGTATATCGGCGCGGATGCGATCCACTGCTCTTGGCAAAATTTGGTGATGCCCGGGCTGGTGGAGGGCTGCCATGCGAATGGCATTAAGGTACATCCCTGGACGGTGGATGATCCAAAAATCCTGGCATTGGCGAAACAGGCAGGAGTAGACGCGGTCATAACCAATGTTCCCGATGTTGCGAGGCGTATATTTGACGGCGCAATGCTTTGATTGCCCCCGCCGCTGCGGCGCTCTCCGGGACGAGGACACTTCCCGGGGTTTTTGCGGCTGTGGTTTTATGCCGCGAGTTGTAAAAGCGATGCTCCATACATGGGAGGAACCTTGTATCAGCGGTACCGGGGGCGCCGGCGCCATATTCTTTTCCGGCTGCAGTCTCCGCTGTGTTTTCTGCCAGAATAACGATATCAGCTGCCGCCAGACGGGGCATCCGGCTGATATGCAATTCCTGCGCGATATGATGCTTGATTTGGTGCGGCAGGGAGCGGAGACGATCGATTTGGTAAATCCGACACACCTTACCCGGCGGCTTGGAGAGGTGCTTGAGGGATTTGATCCCGGTGTACCGATCGTATACAACACCGGAGGGTATGACAGCCTGGAGGGACTGGAGCGAATGAATGGAAAAATATCCGTTTACCTGCCGGACTTGAAATACATCAATGAGGAGACAGCTGCTGCCTGCTCGGACGCTACGGATTATCCGGCCGTTGCCAAAGCTGCGCTCCGCCGGATGGCGGAGCAGGTAGGCGGGTGCAGCTTCTCAGACCGGGGTATTATGACTCGGGGAATGATTATCCGGCATCTGATATTGCCAAATCGATCCAAAGAGGCATGCGAGATCCTTGACTGGATCCTCGGCGAACTTCCGGACTGGGTCTATGTCTCCCTCATGCGACAGTATGTGCCCTATGGCCGGGCTTTATCCATACCTAGTCTGAACAGGCGAATTACTTCCTTTGAATACAACCGGGTCGTGGATTATGCGTTATCGCTGGATATGGACAGAGTTTTTATACAGGGAAAAGGCGCGGCGGACACCCGGTTTATACCGGATTTTTCTGTGCCATGAGGAAGAGAGCGGGAATGAAAGGACAGATTCCCTTTGAGGTAAACAGGTATAGGATCGGAGAGGGTGAATGTCGCCTGCGCGCCGTCCTGGTCAGCGATCTTCATGCCCGGCAGATACTGGGACTGCTGCCTGCTATCCGGCATTTGGATCCGGACTTTATTCTGGCAGCAGGAGATATGCTGGAGTGCTTTCGGGCAGATAACTTGGAGGCTAGAATGACGGAGCTGGAAGAGGAAGCTGAGAGCTTGTTCCTGCGTTGGGTCGGTCGGTGCGCAATAGGGCTGGACGGCTTGTATCATCGCCTCCGTGGCACGCCGGAGACGGAGGAGGATAACGAGGAAGGGTATGTCTTTCTTCGGAACGCGGCAGAAATCGCGCCTACATTCTATGGTTTGGGCAACCATGAAAAGTATATGTTGCCCAAAGAAAAGCGTCGGGTAGAGGGCACCGGTGTCATACTGCTGGAGGACGGCTTTACGGAAGTCCGGGTGAGGGGGCTTCGGCTTCGGATAGGCTGCCTGATGCACAAAAAGCGCATGGAATGGTTGCCGGAATTCTGCGCCGGACCCGGATTTCAGGAGGGAGGGCCTCTGCGGCTGCTTTTATGCCACCGCCCGGAGGTGGCCGTAAAATTGCCCCGCTTACCGATCGACGGGATATTCTGCGGACATGCCCACGGCGGTCAGTGGCGTATCGGAAAACAGGGGATCTTTTCTCCGGGACAGGGCCTTTTTCCGCGTTACACCGGCGGTTTACATCGGAGTAATATACTGATTTCCCGGGGATTGTCCAACACCGCGCATGTACCCCGCTGGGGAAATCCTACGGAAATCATTCTTGCAGAAATTTGTCCCTAAAACAAGGAATCCCGATACGGCATTGACCGTATCGGGATTTGAGTTACAAATCAACCGTAGATCGCGGTATAAGTGGCCTTTGCCGTAGCCGGCTGTATCTCGGCGTCCCAGCCCGCAAAAGAAGTGCCTACGGGAGCCATTTGCTGCGCTTTTTCCACCGGCGGCTCCGGCAATGTACCGTATCTCAGCCGGACGGTATAGGTCATATTCTGCATCACGAATGTTATCGGGAAGTATTCCCAGTTGTACACGGCGGTTACGACGAGGTTTTCCGTGACGGCCGATAGGTCTGTGTCCCAGCCGGCAAAGGTGTATCCGGGGCCGTCGGCTACATAGGGAGGTTCAGCGGCCTCTCCGTAACGAACAAAAAACTGCTGCTGGTTTTCACCCTCCAAAAGATAGGTCACACAGGGATCCACGGTCATCTTTACAGTGACATCCGCTCCCGCAAAACCGTTCCCTTCCTCTACAAACAACCGCACAATATGTACACCGGGAGCGGTTCTGTCGGTATCACAGGATATTTGCACCACAGCACCCTCCGCCGCGGTATAGGCAGGTGTCAGTTCTTCTCCCGTCCAATTTACGCTTTGCAGCAAATCAGCCTTCAACAGAGGATCGTCTCTGCGGAGAGAAAAGAGGTAGGCTTCCCAGGCCTCGTTTTCGGTTATGGTCAGCGTACGCTCCAAGGATACATCTGTATCCGGCACGTTTGCGTTGGTGAAGGTAAGTACAACCGTATAAATACCGGCATCCGTCACCAGCGCTGGGTCTATCTGCGCTCCGTTCCTGTAATAGGCTACGGTCAGATTCGTGTCTCCGATATCTCCGCATCCCTCGGTGGAGAAAGCCTTGCTTTCCCCGTCATAGGGGAAGACCTGGTCCTCAAGACCGTTATCTGTCACCGTTACTACGGTGGTAGCGCTTTTTCCGCCGCCGGTAAGCGTGACTTCACAACTGCCGGGAGACGCGGCAATGAAACGTATGGAGTGGCTGTATTCGTCTGTATCGGCATACAGCAAGCAGCCGTTAGTGACCTCATATGCAGTAATTGTTAGATTTTCGTCTGCTTTTCCCAGAAAGAATCCGCTCTGTAGCTGAAGGGATATCATCCTTCCCACAGGGACCGAGTTTACCGCCGGGTTCTGCAGGATCCCCGTTTTACAACCGGACAGCAGCAATCCTAATGCCAGCAGCAGGGGCAGAAGTATCCGCGCCGATGTTTTTCTTGAACCGTTTTTCAACATCACAACCTCCGTGAAGCCGTTACCACCACACATAATACCTTAAACAACGCTGAAGTGCAAGCACAGGCGAAGGGGGAAGAAAAGCAGCCCGGGAAATCCCGTGAAAAGGAAGCTCCTGCTTTTTATGGAAGAATAGTGTGAGAACGGCTTCCGATTTGTAGAAAACAGATATCGACAAAATATTCCTGTTTGTGATATGTTGTATATAAGGGAGATGGAAAAGAGGCGATGAAGATGACGGATATGCCGGAATGGAAACGGAAACTGCTGGAAGTCGGCATCTTCTTTTTTACGATGGCTGCCGCCTGCGTGGTCGTAATATGGGGAGGGAAATTTATCGGGGAGGCCAATGTATCCCTTGTATTTATCATGGCTGTCGTTGTGATAGCCCGATTTACGCGGGGGAAGATCCCGGGAATCTTAGCTTCCCTCTTGTCTACGCTGTTGATGTTCCTCCGCATTGACCCTATTCACAATGCGCCCAGGTTCTGGGGCTCGGGTTTGCTGGTAACCCTAGCCGGTACATTGATTACCTCTGTTCTGGTTTCCACCATGACGGCGCGGGTCAAGCAAGAGGCCAGCACAGCCTGGGCCAAGGAGAAAACCACCAAAACCATGTTTCACTTCACCCGGGATTTACTGATAACCCGGGGTTTTGATAACATTGCGCGGGTAGCTGCCGGCTTCTTCCGGGAGTATTTTCAGTGCACTGTATATATGTATATCGGAGACCCCGTCCGCGGAAATGCGATAGTGGACAGTCCCGATAGTTTTCACCGCTGTTCTCCGGTGCCTCCTGTAGAAGCAGCTGCCGCTGCGGACGCGTTTCGGCTCCGGGTGTTAACGGGAAACGGCACGGAACACATAGCTTCCGCCGGAGCCACGTTTTTCCCCATTCTATCGTCAAGCGGCCCAATTGGAGTATTGGGACTGTATCTTCCGGCGGAGGCGGTGCATGCGGAGGAGACTAAGTCCGCCATCATAATGGCTCTCACGAGTATCACGCTGGCACTGGAGCGTCAGGAGCTTTCCGATAGGCAGCGGGATATCCTCTCGGAAGCGGAGGAGGAGAAAATGCGGAGCAACCTTCTTCGTGCGATTTCTCATGACCTGCGCACACCGCTTACCGGTATATTGGGCGCAAGTGAGAGCATACTCCAATCCGGAGAGGAGGTGGACACCGTGCTTTGTCTGCATTTCACCAGATATATTCATGAGGACGCGCAATGGCTCCTTCGCATGGTGGAGAATCTGCTGAGCATTACCCGGATCCGCGGAGATGGCGCCGCGGCTGTACAGAAAAACCCTGAGGCTGTGGAGGAAGTGGTAGGAGAAGCGGTGCAGCGGATCCGGAAGCGGTATCCCGACGTTGCGTTGCATGCCTCTATCCCCGAAGAATTGCTGATCGTGCCGATGGACGCCACGCTTATTGAGCAGGTTCTGATGAATATGGTTCAGAACTCCCTTACCCACTCCGGATCGAAGGAACCTGTTGTTATACAGGTTTATCAAAGGGATAATGCAGCTGTATTTCGGGTAATCGATATGGGAAAGGGGCTGGGAGAGAATCCGCTTTCGGTATTTGACACACGACATAACGGCAATACCAGTGATTCCCAGCGGGGAATGGGCATCGGTCTTTCTATTTGCCGGACAATTGTAAAAGCACACGGCGGGCATATTGCCGCCGCAAACCACAGCAAAGGTGGCGCTTTGTTTGTGTTTAATCTGCCAATGGAAGGGGATCTCTGTGATGACATCCAACCCGTTGATCTTAGTTATTGAAGATGATGTATTTATCCATGACTTGATTGCGGAGAATCTGCGGTCGAGCAACTATCGGGTGCTGTCTGCCTATGAAGGCAGAGAGGGTTTGGCGATGGCCGTAGAGCAAAGCCCGGATGTAATCCTGCTGGATTTGGGTTTACCGGATATGGACGGGCTGGATATCATCCGTAGCCTTCGCACTGCTTCGCAGGTACCGATACTGGTTATTTCGGCGAGAAGTCATGAGGGGGATAAAGTGGAAGCGCTAGATCTGGGTGCCGATGATTATGTCACAAAGCCATTCTCCCCGAGTGAGCTTTCCGCGCGCGTTCGCGCGGCGCTGCGCCGCACCGGCGACAGGGAGCAGCAGGAGATCTTTACAGTAGGAGATCTGTGCATTGATATGCTCAACCGCAGACTTACGGTAAACGGGAAGGAGGTGCACCTTACCCAGATGGAGTACCGCATTATGACATTGCTTGCCCGGAATGCCGGAAAGGTCATGACCTACGAGGCTATTATGAAGAATGTTTGGGGGCCGTTTCATTCAATGCGCGACAATCAGGTTCTCAGAGTGAATATGGCCAATATACGTCGAAAAATTGAAGAGAATCCCGCTGAACCCAGATATATTCTGACAGAAGTCGGAGTCGGGTACCGTATGTCCGCGGAGGATGAGAATGCTTGACGCGCTGGGAAAAATCCTCCTAAAAGCCGGGGAAATGGTAACGGGCGCAGCAAACACTAGGGTATTTACCAAGGAAGGGCATGTCAATTACGTCACCGAAACAGATATAGCGGTGGAAAAGTACTTACTGGAGGCGCTCCATGCCCTGCTGCCAGGCTCAAGATCTTTTGCCGAGGAGCAGGAAAATGCCGCTCTGACGGATGCGCCCACCTGGGTGGTCGACCCAATTGACGGCACAACGAATTTTATGCGGAACTGGAATATTTCCACTGTCTCCGTTGCGCTTCTTAAGAAAAAGCGTCCGGTATTGGGTCTGGTGCTTCAACCCTTTACGGGAGAGCTTTACCGGGCGGAGGCGGGAAAAGGCGCCTTTTTGAACGGGCGGCCTATCAAAGTATCCTCCCATTCCTATGAGGGAGCAATCGTGGGGTTGGGCACCTCTCCCTACAACGCCGATCTGGCTGCCGCCAGTATGCGCGCTGCCGGGATGTTTCTTAAGAACGGGGATCTTCGCCGTACAGGAACCGCTGCGCTGGATCTGGCGTATGTGGCGGCCGGGAGAATGGATATTTTTTTCGAGTATCAGCTTTCCCCCTGGGACTATGCTGCCGGAGCACTGTTGGTGACGGAAGCCGGGGGATGTTTCGGAAGCCTGACGGACACAGTTAGCTACGAGAGAAAATCTACGGTGCTTGCGGCTTCGCCTCAATGCTACCGGCAGGCGCAGGCTGTATTGAATGAAGCCTGGCGGCCTTTATAAGAAGGGATACGGGAAGAGAGATTCGAAATTCTGCCAAAGCGCTGATGGTCCGGGACGGAAAAATGCTGACCCTCAGGATGAAAGATACTGACGCGGAGTTTTTTAATGCCCGGAGGCGGACAAGGGGAGGGAGAACTGATGCCGGAGGCGGTATGCCGCGAGGTGGGCGAGAAGACCGGACTGGAGATCACCTGCAGTGAGCTTCTTTTTGTGATTGAAGCGCTCATTGAGAGGCGTTTCACCGCGTGGATCTGATTTTTCACTGTGAAATAACCGGCAAAATATCCGGCGGCGAGAGGCACACGGATAACAATCAAACCGGTTATGCCTGGTTGGAGATCGACCAACTGAGCACCCTTCCGCTGTATCCTTCTAAACTGCGAAGGCAGATCATGCATTATTTCCGGAGAAAACCCTATCGGGTTTATCTGGGGAATTAGGAGATAGGCGACCCCGAGTGCCGGGATTAGGATGATACAAAAGGACTTTTCGGCTTTCGGCGCCGATGGGAGTACTTGCAGTGTTTTTCTCCCGCAAGTTATGCTTCTCGAAACAAATAAAAAATCCTATCGGTTTTTACCCGGCAGGCTTTTTGCCGTCATCGGATCCCGCCCAGATTCAAAGGAGTAAAAGGCTTGTTTTCTCGCGCCTTAAGTGCGATCCCAAAGGCGAGAGCTGTGTCCAGGCTTGTCAGACATGGAATCTGGCTTTCCACGGCCAGGCGTCGGAGCGCAAATCCCTGATGGGAGGGGTGCTGGCCGGTTGTGGGGGTATTGACGATGAGTCCGATTTCTCCCTTGCGGATATGGGAGCGTACGCTATCATCTTCATCAACAAAAGACAACTCTATACTGCCAATCCCCGCGGCACGGAGGTTATCCGCAGTTCCCGGTGTAGCATATAGAGGACAACCCAGGCTCTGATAAATCGCCGCGGTTTTTGCCAGCAGTGTATTCTCCCTGCCGTCACAGGAGAACAGTACGGAATCCCCGGGCTGTACGCGAATACCGGCGGCATCCAAGCCTTTAAGCAGCGCCATGAAGAAATCGGGATCCATTCCAAGTGTTTCTCCGGTAGATTTCATCTCAGGACCGAGGGCGACCTCCAAATCCGGAAGTTTTTCGAAGGAAAAAACCGGCACCTTTACGGCATAAATCCCCCTGGTGGGCTGGAGACCGGGCGTGTATCCCTGGATTGCAAGCGTCTGCCCCATGGCGCAACGGACAGCGATTTCCACAAGAGGTATTCCCGTCACTTTGCTGATATAGGGCACAGTACGGGAGGAACGGGGGTTGACCTCAATGACATACAAGTTTCCGCGGTACACGATGTACTGGATATTGATCATGCCTTTCACACAGAGACTTTGCGCCAGCCGGGTGGTCACTTCGACGATCCGTTCGATCATCTCCGGCGATAGGGTACGGCTGGGGTAAACGGATATAGAGTCCCCGGAGTGAATGCCGGCGCGCTCGATATGCTCCATAATGCCGGGGATCAGCACTTGATTTCCGTCGCATAGGGCATCTACCTCGATTTCTTTGCCGGGCAGATAGCTGTCTACCAGCACGGGATGCTCTGGACGGCCGTAACGGGTAATCTCCGCCATGTAACTGCGAAGCTCTCCCTCGTTATGTGCGATCTGCATGCCTTGCCCACCCAGCACATAACTGGGGCGCACCAGCACGGGGTAACCCAGCCGTCCAGCTTCGATGACGGCGTTTTTTTCCGTATATACAGTTCCGCCTTTGGGACGGGCGATCCCCAGGGACTCCAATAGGGTATCAAACAACTCCCTGTCCTCTGCAGCGTCAATATCACGGAGAGAAGTTCCGAGGATTTTATAACCCATTGCTTTCACGGATTTTGCAAGTTTGATTGCTGTCTGCCCGCCGAACTGTACAAGCACACCGATAGGATGTTCTATATCCAATATATCACCAATCTCCTCGGTGGTCAGTGGCTCGAAATAAAGCCGGTCGGCAATGTCAAAGTCAGTGGATACGGTTTCCGGATTGTTGTTGATGATGACAGTGTCAAAGCCCATCTTTTTTAAAGCCCAAACGGCATGTACCGAGCAGTAGTCGAATTCTACTCCCTGGCCGATACGGATGGGACCGGAGCCCAGTACTACCACCGTTGGTCTGCCGGAGGGAAGGGACTCGTTTTCGCTGTCATAGGTGGAATAGTAATAGGGCGTGACGGCATCAAACTCAGCGGAACAGGTATCTACCATTTTAAAAGTAGGAAGGATGCCCATTTCCTTGCGTAATGCGCGGATACGTTCCTCAGAAATACCGATTGCGGCAGCAATGGCTCTGTCACCGAATCCCATGCGCTTCATTGCCCGCATATTGGCTGGAGTAAGATAGTCAGTTCCCTGCCGTTTCAGGTCCTCCTCGGCCAGCACGATTCGCTGAAGTTTATACAGATACCAAGAGTCGATTTTAGTGATCGTGTGTATATCCGCCGGCGTAACGCCGCGCCGCAGCGCTTCCAGCACCACAAAAATTCTCTCGTCGGTCTGTTTGTGCAGTAATGTCACCAAATCGTTATCGCTGTAGTCGGCGGCGTTCCGGTATTCCGTAGAGGCCAGATCCAGTTCAAGCGAACGCACCGCTTTCAGAAATGCCATTTCAAAACAGGCACCGATGGCCATTGCTTCACCCGTGGCTTTCATCCGTGTGCCGAGGGTTTTTTCCGCATGGGTAAATTTATCGAAAGGCCAACGGGGGAATTTCACGACTACATAATCCATGGAAGGTTCAAAGCAGGCGGTCGTATTTCCTGTGACAGCATTGGGAATTTCGTCCAGCCCATAGCCCAGTGCAATACGGGTAGCCACTCTTGCGATAGGGTACCCTGTAGCCTTGCTTGCCAAGGCGGAGGAACGGGATAATCTGGGGTTTACCTCGATTACATAGTATTCCATGGAAGCAGGATCTAGGGCAAATTGCACATTGCAGCCTCCCTCGATCTTCAGGGAGCGGATGATATGTATGGCGGCTGACCGGAGCATTTGATACTCCGGATCCCGGAGAGTCTGTGCGGGCGCTACTACAATGGAGTCCCCGGTATGGATTCCCACCGGGTCTACATTTTCCATGGAGCAGACGGTAATACAATTGTCCTTGTGATCCCGTATGACCTCAAACTCGATCTCTTTCCAACCGGCGATACACTTCTCTACCAGGGTTTGGCCGACCCGGCTGGCACGGAGGCCATCTTCGCAGACGCGCGACAGCTTTTCCGGAGTTTCAGCGATACCGCCTCCGGTGCCGCCCAGGGTATAGGCGGGGCGGACGATGACGGGATACCCTATTCGATCGGCAAAATCCAGAGCTGCGCTTGTTTGGTGCACGACCACGGATTCAATACAGGGCTCGCCGATTTCTTCCATTGTGGACTTGAAGCCTTCCCTATCTTCCGATCGGTAGATCGTCTCCAGAGAGGTGCCCAGCAGGCGCACGCTGAGCTCTTTCAATATCCCGCTTTCACCCAGTTCCATTGCCAGATTCAACCCTATTTGTCCACCAAGGGTGGGCAGCAGGGCGTCCGGCCGCTCCTTTCGAAGTACTGCCTCCAGCGACGGCAAGGTCAGCGGCTCCAGATACACCTTATCCGCCATAGCAGGGTCGGTCATAATGGTGGCCGGATTGGAATTTACTAGCACCACCTCCACACCTTCTTCCTGCAGCGTGCGACAGGCCTGAGTGCCGGCATAATCGAATTCCGCAGCCTGCCCGATAATAATCGGACCGGAGCCGATTACAAGGACTTTCTTTATACGTTCATCTTTCGGCATGGGAAGCCTCCGCCATTCTTAGAAATTCATCGAAAAGATAGCCGGTATCCCGTGGCCCCGGGCTGGCTTCCGGGTGAAATTGCACTGTAAAAGCGGGAAAGTCCGTATATTGTATTCCTTCTATAGAGCGGTCGTTCCAAGAGCGCATAAAGACTCTCATGTTGGCGGGAAGCCCCTCCTCCTGTACGGCATGACCGTGGTTCTGGGAGGTAATATAAACCCGGTCATGACGCAAATCCTTTACCGGGTGGTTGGTTCCCCGGTGGCCGAAGGGAAGGGGGGCCGTTTTTGCTCCGCAGGCCAGTGCCAGTATGGAGTGTCCGATACAGATGCCCATAGTAGGCAGTTTCCCTGCCAGTCTGCGTATATTTTTGATGATCTGGGTATGGTCGGCAGGGTTGCCGGGTCCGTTGGTAAGCAGCAGTCCGTCATGACCTGCAGCCAGTATTTCCTCAGGATCGGTCAGAGCGGGGTAGACGGTAATTCGGCAGCCCCGTTTCCGAAGGGAAGAGAGTATGCTTGCCTTGACGCCGAAATCCAGTACACCGATATGGAGCCCAGGTCCCGGTACCTCAAATGCTTCTTCGCAGGTGACTTTCACGATGGGACGGTAAATCTTAAAGGCGCGGCAGGCTTCCAGCTGCTGCAGTGTGGCGGGGAGCTGCGTAATGATACCGGCGGTTTCCCCCAAGCTGCGCAACCTTCTGGTGAGAGCTCGGGTGTCGATTCCCTGTATGCCGACAATACCATGCCGCGTTAAATAAGCGTTAAGAGATCCTTCGGAAAACCAGTTGCTGGGTGTTTCACAAAGCTCTCGCGCAATCAGCCCGCTTATTTGGGGACGGGGGGACTCAGGATCCTGCCAGTTCACACCGATGTTCCCGATAAGCGGGTAGGTCATCATCACGATTTGTTCGTAATAGCTGGGGTCGGTCAGTGCCTCAAGGTACCCCGTCATACCGGTGTTAAAAACAACGATGCCGGTGCTGTCGCCACGGGCGCCGAAGGATTCGCCGGCATACACATCTCCGTTTGCTAAAGTCAGATACGCCATAAGGCCTCCTTTTTCATGCAGACGCATGAATATACAATAATATAGCATATTATACAAAGATCTGCAAGATTTTGCTCCGAAAAATTTAGGGACCCCTTGCAATCATGAAAAATGTATGCTATGATTGCTTCGCCGCGGTAAAGCGGTAGAGCAAAGAAGTAGGGAGTGTCATTGAAATGACCGCATTGATGGACCCTTTGGATCGAATCACCCTTGCGTTGCGGGAACGGTTTGAAAGTATGGGATATCGACGATATACTGCCGGACGCTTTGAGGAATACCGGCTGTATATGGAGAACCGCAGCTTTATTACTGGCCCGGTGATTGCTTTTACGGAACCTTCCGGACGCCTGATGGCGTTGAAATCCGACGTGACGATGGGGATCGCCCGGCGTTCACGGGCAACACGGGAAATTGCGGAGCGGTATTATTACCTTGAGGATGTCTGCCGGGCGGGGACGGATGGTGTCTGCCGCTCCATTGAGCAATTGGGACTTGAATATATCGGGCAGATGGAGGATTATGCGCTGGTAGAGGTGTTGTCTCTGGCTGCCGATTGTCTCATGGCACTGGGGGGGGATATCTTGCTTGACGTCTCCCATATGGGTTTTCTTGCGGGGATGATGGATGCCCTTGCACTTCCGGAGGCCTCCAGGAGCGACTGGTTGCAGTGTGTACGGGGGCGGAACGGACACGAATTGCTGGAAGTCAGCATCAATGCAGGTGTGCCGGAGGCGATGCATGGGGGACTGCAGGAGCTACCCAATCTCTACGGGGATTGGAAGCAGACACTGAAAAAAGCTGAAAAAATGGCGATGACGCGGGACATGGCGGAGGCGCTGGAGGAGCTTGAGCGGGTTTGTACTGCCCTCACAAAGGTGGCAGAAAAGCAAATCGGACTGGATTTTACAATGGCAGGAGATATGGGCTATTATAATGGGATTGTTTTCCGGGGCTATCGCAGGGGAGTACCCGAGCCGGTGCTGTCCGGGGGCCAGTACGATCCTCTGATGCGAAGATTCGGCAAAGATACCGGCGCTGCGGGTTTCGCTTTATATTTGGATGCCCTTCGGGGGGTGCTGTGCGAGGAGATACCCGATGATATCCTCCTGCTTCGCTGCCCCGAAGATGATCCGGCTGCATTATTGGCGTATGGGGATCTGCTGCGGAAACAGGGGAAACGAGTTCGAATAGAAACCGGTGTACCGGAGGGCTTTGCAGGAGAAGTGGCGTTGCTGCCCGGGAGGAAATAATGATGTTAAGAATAGCGCTGCCCAAGGGGCGGCTTGGGGATAAAGTGATGGGATTGCTTGCGGCGTCGGGATATGATTGCCGGGCATTGGCAGAGGATGACAGGCGGCTTGTGCTGGAGTCACCTGCGGATGATACGGTGTATTATCTTGTAAAGCCCAGCGATGTAGCGGTGTATGTGGAACACGGCGCGGCGGATGCCGGTATCGTGGGCAGGGATATATTGCTGGAACAGCGCCCGGAGGTGTATGAGCTGCTGGATTTGGGGATGGGCTATTGCCGCATGGTGGTGGCCGGGCCGGAGGGTTTTATTGCACCGGAAGGCCGGCCGCTGAAGGTGGCAACAAAATTTCCCCGTATCGCCCAAGAATTTTTTGATAAACAGGAACGTGAGATTACCCTTATTCAGCTCAACGGTAGCATTGAGTTGGCGCCGATTACCCGGTTGAGTGATGTGATCGTGGATATTACGGAGTCAGGCGCGACCCTGCGGGAGAACCATCTGACGGAACTGGAAACGATTTGCGCAATTTCTGCCAGACTGATTGTGAATCCGGCCAGCGCCCGGTTCGAGGAAGAGGGAATCGGCCGGTTGGTAAATGCACTCCGGAAACAGACGGAGAGGAAGGTGTCAAGCCTATGATTCGGATTTTCGATCATGTGACCCCGGAAAAGCTGCTGCAGCGGGAGGAACCCCTACTGCGGCAGGTGGAAACAGCGGTGGCGGAAATATTGGATGCTGTTCGCAGGCAGGGAGATAAGGCACTTCTGGATTATTCGGAGAAATTTGACCAGGTGCGCCCTGCTTCTCTTCGGGTATCGCCGGAGTCCATGGAAGCAGCTTGGGCACGGATGCCCAAAGAACTGAGAGAGGCCATGGAAATCGCGAAGAGCAATATACTGGACTTTCACAAGTGTCAACTGAGGCAGGGCTTCGCGGACATACAGTCCGGCTTTGTGCGGGGGCAGAGGATATTACCGCTGGACAGCGTTGGCATTTATGTTCCCGGCGGAACAGCCAGGTATCCCAGCAGCATACTCATGAACGCTCTGCCTGCCAAGGTTGCCGGGGTCGGGCGACTGGTGATGGTTACGCCTCCCGACAGGTCGGGCGTCCTGCCGGATGTCGTGCTGGGCGCGGCATGGTTGGCGGATGTTGAGGAAGTCTACACCGTAGGGGGAGCGCATGCGATCGCCGGGATGGCCTACGGTACAGAAACGTTGCCCAGGGTGGACAAGATTGTCGGTCCCGGGAATATTTATGTAGCCACCGCTAAGCGCATGGTATCCGGTCGGGTGGGTATTGATATGGAAGCCGGCCCCAGTGAGATCATCGTGGTGGCGGACGGGAAAAGCAACCCTGCCTGGATAGCTGCGGATATGCTGAGCCAGGCGGAGCATGACAAACTGGCTTCCGCCGTGCTGTTGACGGACAGCCGGGCACTGGCCGAAGCGGTTTCTGTGGAGATAGAGAGGCAGCTGCCTCTGTTGCCCCGGCGGGAAATTGCCCGGGAAAGCATTAATACCAGGGGGATGATCGCTGTAACGGATTCCATTGACCGGGCGATAGAGACTGCGAATGTGCTGGCTCCGGAACACCTGGAACTCTGCGTTGAAGAACCCTTTGCACTATTGGGAAAGGTTCGCCACGCCGGATCAGTCTTCCTTGGCCGGTATACTCCGGAGGCGTTGGGGGATTATCTGGCAGGGCCTAACCATGTGTTGCCCACCGCAGGCACGGCGCGTTTTGCCAGCCCTCTTTCGGTGGATGATTTTGTGAAAAGGTCCTCTTATATCTGTTTTTCTCCTGAGGCTCTCGGCGAAGTGGGAGAGCAGGCGGTTGTATTTGCCAGAGCAGAGGGTCTGGAAGCCCATGCCCGCAGTGTGACTATAAGACTGGAGGACAGAGTATGAGCCGCTACCTGGCGGAGGCGACACGCTTGCTTGAGCCCTATGTGCCGGGAGAACAGCCCCGGGGCGGCGTGCTTGCCAAGCTGAATACCAATGAGAACCCCTATCCGGTGCCGCGCTCCGTAAAGAACGCCATAGCAGAAGCGGCAGAGGGATTGTATCGATATTGCGACGCCGAAGCAGCAGTCCTGACGAGGACACTGGCAAATTTCCACAACGTGAAGCCGGAGCAGATCCTCACAGCCAACGGATCGGATGAGATGCTTGCCTTTGCTTACCTGGCTTTTTTTCGTGGAAGGAAGCTGGACATGCCGGATATCAGTTATGGGTTTTATCCTGTTTATGCGCAGACCTTCGGCGCGTTTGCGCGGCAGGTCCCTCTCCGGGAAGATTTTACACTCTGTCCGGAGGATTATGACGACCCCGAAGCTAATGTGGTTTTTGCGAATCCTAACGCGCCCACCGGGATACCTCTTCTCCTGTCCGGTGTACGTCAGTTGCTGGAAGATCATCCCGACCGGGTGGTACTGGCGGACGAGGCATATGTGGACTTCGGAGGAGAGTCCGCCCTGCCATTACTGGAGGAGTATGATAACCTGCTGATTTGTCGTACTTTCTCTAAATATAGAGGCTTAGCCGGAGCGAGGTTGGGTTACGCTATAGGCAGCCCGGTGCTGATCGCAGATTTGAACCGGGTAAAATTCGGCTTTAACCCGTATAATGTAAACAGCGCGACCCAAGCTGCCGGTGTTGCGGCGGTAGGAGAAGATGTCTATTATCGTGACTGTGCGGAAAAAATCATCCTAGAGAGAGAACGTGTACGCTGTGAGTTGGAGCGCCGTGGTTTCCGGGTACTTCCCTCCGGGACAAATTTCCTCTTTGCCTCACCGCCCGACCGGGATGGGGCGGGTTACGCTGCTCGGCTGCGGCGGAAAGGCGTGCTGGTGCGACATTTCGCCCGGCTGCGGATCGAAGGTTTTGTACGTATCACCATTGGTACCCCGGAACAAATGAATCTCTTGTTGGAGGCGACTGAATGAAGACTGTGAAGCTTTCCCGGGAAACTCGGGAGACTCGAATTGCTCTGGAACTGTCTATCTATGGGAAGGGAAAGGGGAATATTTCCACCGGAGTGGGTTTCTTTGATCACATGCTGCAGCTTTTTGCGGCACACGGGGGATTTGACCTGCTTTTGACCTGTGCAGGAGATACCTACGTGGACGGGCACCACACCGTGGAGGATTGCGGGATTTTATTGGGCAGGGCTTTCCGGGAGGCGATGGAAGACAAGCGGGGCTTGACTCGTTACGGCAGTCTTGCCCTGCCCATGGATGAGGCGCTGGTGCTGGCAGCGGTGGATTTGTCCGGCAGGGGAGGCTATTACGGGGACCTGCCGTTAACCTGCCAAAGGGCGGGAGACTTTGATACCGAGTCGGCAGAAGAGTTTTTTCTCGCTTTCGCCCGTGAAGCCGGGATAACCCTTCACATCAGGTTGCTGACAGGGAAAAATACCCACCATATATTGGAGGGGGCTTTTAAAGCAGCTGCAAGAGCTTTATCTGCGGCACTCTCCCCCGACCTCTGTGCGGCTGGAAGGATTCCCAGTACTAAGGGGACACTGTTGTGATAGCCATTGTGGATTACGGCGTTGGCAACTTGTTCTCTATAGCATCAGGATGCCGGGCCGTCGGAGCCGAAACGGTGCTGACAGCCGATCCCGGGACGATTGCCGGGGCGGACGGGGTCATATTGCCGGGTGTAGGCGCTTTCGGGGATGCCATGGAGAAACTCCGGGCGACCGGACTTGACCGGACACTGCAGGAATTCGCGACGACGGGAAAAACGCTGCTAGGTATTTGCCTGGGGATGCAGTTGCTTTTTGAGGAAGGGCTGGAATTTGGTATCCATAAGGGATTAGGGCTGTTGCCCGGGACGATACGACCCTTTGCCGGGAAATTGCCTCCGGAGTTGAAAATTCCGCAGATGGGCTGGAATCCTCTGCACATCCTGCGACCTCACCCGTTACTCATCAACTTCCGGGATGGCGACTGCGTGTATTATGTTCACAGCTATTATGCGGACTGCCCTGAGAACCTCTGCTTCGGCATATCGGAATACGGTATTCCCCTGCCCGGTCTGGTGGGGAAAGGAAATATATGCGGCTGCCAGTTCCATCCGGAGAAAAGCGGCAGCGCGGGACTGCGCATACTCCGTGCTTTCGCGGAAATGGAGGGTGTATGTTAATTTATCCTGCGGTAGATATACTGGATGGCAAAGCCGTACGGCTGACCCGGGGAGAATATGACCGGGTCAAGGTGTATTTTGACAGCCCCGAGGCGGCGGCGGAGTCCTTCCTTGCTGCCGGGGCAAGACGGCTTCATGTGGTGGATTTGAATGGCGCCCGGCAGGGCAGGCCGGTCCATCTGCGGGAGATCCGCGCGCTGTGCCGACTTCCGATGGAGGTAGAGGTAGGCGGCGGCATACGAGAAGAGGCTTCCATAGAAGCCGTGCTGGAAGCGGGTGCTGCCCGGGTCATATTGGGGACAGCTGCCTGGCAGAATCCCGGGCTTCCCCAATGGCTTGCGCATTGGGGAGGTCAGTTGGCAGTAGGTGTGGACGCTAGGGACGGAAGGGTGGCCCTACGTGGCTGGCTGGAGGATACGGGTTCAGACGCATTGGATTTCTGCATCAGGCTCCGGGAGATGGGCTGCAAACGGGTCATCTATACTGATATTGCCCGGGACGGCGGGCTGGCCGGACCAAACCTTTCCGTATACCGCCGGCTGACGGAATTAGACGGGCTGGAAATTGTGGCCTCCGGCGGTGTGTCCGGTTATGCGGACATAAGAGCGCTGGCAGACATCGGCTGCACCGGGGTCATTGTCGGCAAAGCGCTCTATGAGGCGCGGGTATCCATGGATATTTTGGCGAAAATGGAGGAAATATGATTACAAAGCGTATTATTCCCTGCTTGGATGTAAAAAACGGACGGGTGGTGAAAGGAGTTCGATTCCGGGATCTCCGGGACGTGGCGGATCCGGCGGAGATGGCGGCGTTGTATAATGAAGCCGGCGCGGATGAGCTGGTGTTTTATGATATCACCGCCAGCACACAGGGGCGAAAGCTGTTTATCGATGCTCTTCGCCGGGTGGCCGGTCAGGTGTTTATCCCTCTGACCGTAGGTGGGGGTATTCGGGATACGGCCGATTTCAGCAGGGTACTGGAAGCCGGTGCGGATAAGATCAGCGTTAATTCCGGGGCAATTGACGATCCCGGACTGATAGACCGGGCTGCCAGAAAATTCGGCAGCCAATGCGTGGTATTGAGTATAGATGTAAAAAGGGTGGGGGGGACATTCCGAGTATTCTCCAAGGGCGGCAGGCAGGATACCGGGAAAGACGCTGTTGAATGGGCCGCCGAAGGAGCCGACCGGGGCGCGGGTGAGCTGGTGGTCAATTCCATGGATACCGACGGTGTCATGAGGGGATTTGATTTGGATATGCTGGACTGTATCGCCGCCCGAGTGAAGCTGCCCATTGTGGCTAGCGGCGGCGCCGGCTGCACGGAGGACTTTATAGAGTTGTTCCGCCACCCGGGAATCGACGCCGGACTAGCGGCGACCATTTTCCACTACGAACAGGTAAAAATTCCCGAATTAAAAAAGGTCTTGGCGACAGCGGGCATTCCCGTACGTCAGGCAGAGGGGGCAATATGGAGCTGAAATGGGACTCGGCAGGGTTGATTCCTGCAATTATTCAGGATGCCGAAAGCCGGGAGGTGCTGATGCTGGCTTATATGAACAGGGAAAGCCTGGCGATTTCATTGGCGGAGGGCATGACCTGCTTTTACTCCCGCGATAGGCAGGCTCTTTGGCGGAAAGGTGAAACCTCTGGAAACCGACAGCATATACGCACCATTACCGCTGACTGTGACGGGGATGCTTTATTGATACAGGTGGACAAGGACGGTCCCGCCTGTCACACAGGGACAGAGAGTTGCTTCTTCAATCCGTTGAACGACGCTCCGCCCCCTTTTACCTGGCAGGGTCTTTTTGCATTGCTGGAGGAGAGGAAAGCTCATCCCAAGGAGGGGAGCTACACCAATTATCTCTTTGATAAAGGATTGGATAAAATCCTGAAAAAAGTTGGGGAAGAATCCGCCGAAGTTCTTATCGCGGGCAAGGGAGGAGACAGGGATGAAACCGTGTATGAGATTGCCGACCTGGCTTATCATGTTATGGTGCTTATGGTGGAAATGGGCATTCCGCTGCCCAGAGTGACACGGGAACTAGCATCCCGCCATGTGATTGACCGCAAGGAAAAGCAGGAAACCCGAAAAGCGGAATAAGAAGAAAATAGCGGCGATTCACCGCTTTTTACAGCTATCCCGTTTTTGCTGGAACCAATATTCTTTGGAGATTGTCCTGATATCGCGGTGCCGGGCTGCCCGCCCGCTTGACGAGACAGGGCGAGGAGTGTATAATAAAAAAGACGGCTCATGGCCGGACTTGGGCTTAGGGGAAGCGGATAAGTACAGGGAGCAAGTCGCCAAGGTCGTCCTGTATGGTCGTTTTTACAGTACCGGCGGATGGTTCACCGGCCGGGCGGGACTCTCTGCCTCTCTCCAGAGCGGGGGTGTGGGCGGAGCGGGTCCGATAACAGAACAGACGCGGCGCTGTCGAACTGCAGGAAACACCTGCGAAAGTGTTACACCGTAACACTATTTTGTTTACGGAGATTTTTATGATTGAAAACCAAAGAAAGCTTGCCGTTCTGATTGACGGCGAGAATGTATCCCGCAGTACCATTGATACCATCATGAGCGCTGTGGAAGAAATGGGGCAACCCATTGTGAAGCGTATCTACGCTGACTGGACAAACCAACACAATATTAACTGGAAAAATGTGATTTTGCGTCATGCTATAACACCGGCACAACAGTTTAACTATACCCCCGGGAAAAACTCATCCGATTTTGCCTTGTTGCTTGATGCCCTGGAAATTGCTTCCAGCGGGAAAGTGCAGGGTTTTTGTATTGTTACAAGCGATGCGGATTTTACACCCCTCGTAATTCGGCTCCGGCAGGCGGGTATGTTTGTAGCCGGGATTGGGGAGAGGAAGAGTCACCGCTCTTTCGTGACCGCTTGCGATGAGTTCGTCTATACCGATGAAGTCCCTGCAGCGCCCATGCCCACCGTGACCCGGGCATCAGCAGCCTCTTCCCGTACTCCCCGAGTTGGTATCTGGAATCATGCCTCCCGAAGGCGCCGTGAGCCGGATTCTGCCGTTTATTCCGATGCGTCAACAACGGTTGAATCCGCTCCCGGCCCGGCGCCTGTACGGGAGAAGATCAAACTTCCGGCGAATTTTCGGCCCATGCTGGTACAGTCTTTGAGTACAGGAAAGAATACCTCCGATGCCCCTGCCCCCGTCCGTACCGCCTTCCGCGCACCCTCTGCCCAGGAACTGCTGGAAGCCTCCAAGGCTGTATCCGAACCGGCAGCGAAAACCGCCCCCTCCAGACAAAGAAAGGCGGAATCCCCAACTTCCGCTCCCGGAAAATCTGCCGGAAAAACAGTGGAAACCATGGATGAGTTACTGCAGGTTGTTGTAGATATTATTAACGAGACACATGACAAGGACGGATGGACTACTCTTACCCGCGTGGACAGCGATATTCATAAGAAACTTCCTGGTTTTGACGTCAAGCAATTCAATTATAACCGGTTGATCACCCTGTTGAAAAACTCTCCTTCTCTGGAGATCGAAATGCGAAATCCCGGTGGCGGCGGGATGGCATATTATATCCGCATTGCCCAAGAAAAGAAAGAAGAGAACCTTGCAGTGAAGGCGGAAGATTCGTATGCCGGGAAACCTGCCGAAGAGGAAGCAAAACCTGCGGCCAAGGCAAAGCCTCGGCGAACCACCAAGAAGACCGCTGCGAAACCCGCAGCAAAAGCCGCGGGGAAGACCACAGCTGAGGCTGTGGAGAAACCAGTTGTCAAACCAGCGGAAAAGCCTGCGGCAAATACAACTGAGAAATCCGCAGAGAAGCCTGCAGAGAAACCCGCAGCAAAAGCCGCGGGGAAGACCACAGCTGAGGCTGTGGAGAAACCTGTTGTCAAACCAGCGGAAAAGCCTGCACAGAGCGCCGGGAGAAAAACTGCCGTTAAAAAGAGCGAGCCAAAGGCGGAGGAGGCAACCGGGGAAGCAGTCGAGCCGGCAAAAAAGCCTGCCAAACGTTCGCATCGTTCAAATGCCAAAGCAGCTTCAAAGACAGAGAATAAACTCCCCGAAGGAACAGAAACAAATAAACAGTAATACAGAAAACCCGGAGTCGAAAGACCCCGGGCTTTTTTATGCTCAAATAAACGGTTCAGCCGCTTCTCCGGGAGATGATAAAATGCATATCATCAATTCCCGAGCGAGGATGTTCCTCCGTTGTACAAGGACGCCTTCCGGGTATTTCCGCCGTATTTTCGCCCAGAGGAGATCTCTTTCATAGGAAAGGTACATAGCCCTCGTCAGTTGCTTGGGACCGTATACCGGCAGGCTCTCCGCCAACAGCCTGGTTCTGCGGGTGTTCTCGGCAGACAGTCTGGCAAGGAAGGCAGGCCACCCTGTGGTCAGGATTAGTCCTTCCTGCCGAAACAGTTCAAGTGTGGCATGCCATTCACGAAGCGCAGACAGTGCCCTTTTTTCAGCAACAGCCAGCGGCGTACCTTCCGGGAATACCTTGTGCCAAAACTCTCTGTCAGGTTGCGTACCGTAGTTTCTGTAGAATTCTCCGGCCACATTACTCCGTACCGCATCATAAAACAGCCGGAATTCCGGAAGGAAAACCGGCTGTCCGCCGATGATCAGAAGGGGCTTAGCCATGGGGTTCTGCCGCGCCGATGGAGGGTTTTTTCGGAATCGGCCTGCCGAATATATCCTGTTCGCAATGATTTTCAACGGATATTCCCGCACCGATACAGGGCGAATCCGGTTTCAGCACATAGCCCGGGAGACCTTCCTTGCCCCGTCCGGCTTGCCCTCCGCGTATAAACTGAGGATCGGCAAGCAGCGGCTGCTGCTGCCCTTCGTTGGGAATGACCTGGAAATAACAGTTATTTTGCCAAGTGTAATCTCCCCATTCGCTCGGCGCGCATCCGACGGGGCTGTAGAAAATGTTATTGGCAAAGAGGCCGTTCTTTGAAGAACGTCCCGGACGGATAATTTCCTTACAGCCCATGTAGAAGGTATTGTTATACACCTGCATATTGAAAGGACTCCGGACATCAAACAGGGCGCAGTGGTCGTTTTCGGAGATGTTGTAGCGTATGACCGCGTCATACACCTCATCCATTACAAGAATAAAACCGCCTTCGTTATCATGACTGTAGTTATACTGAACGATGGGCCTATAGCACTCAAAGTCAATGTCATAGCCTTGGCCGTCGGCAGTGGAGCCGGTGCCGAAAGCCTCGTTGTACTGCATCAGAAAATCGTCGCTGTTTTGCGGCCAGATGGCTACATTTGGATCATTAAAATGCGCACCGTTGTAGTTGTTGCAGTTTTCTGCCACATTGTGTTCCACAATGCATCCCTTTGTCGTGGTCACCAGGATACCGTCTCCGGCGATATCTTTGATAAAGTTATTGCGTATTACAACGTTGGTATTTCCGAACCATGGGCCTACCGAGGTGTGGTAGCTATACTCTCTGCCTCCCCGGAAATAGACCCGTCCCCGTTCCGTCCATTGGCTCCATACAGTTAAGGCAGTGCGGCGGATATTGATAAATGTACAGTCCTCCACCAATATGTAGTCATATCCTGTCGGGATGGTGCAACCGGTGGCAACGATCAGCAGCCCGTCTCCCTTAAAGCGCCTATCTCTCGCCCGCCCGGCAATATCGTGGATATCACAGCGCCGGATATGGACGTGGCCGCCGACGCCATAATCGTTCCAGCGCACCACCATGCCCCAACGGTCAGCTTCATCCGGGGCGTCATTGGAGATGTCCAGATCCTCAATTACCCAATAGTCCTGGTTATAAAGCAGAACGGCCATTCCCTCCTCCATACCGCTGCGGCCCCCACCGCAAATGCAGGGCTTAGCTCCTTCACTGTAAGCACCAAGCGTAATGGGGGCGCCTTCCGTTCCGGAACCCTTTGGAGAAAGCTTTCCGACCCAAACCCCGCCTCTGCGGAAAAGCAGAGAGTCACCTGGCTGCAGCATGACACTGTTTGCTTTGTTCAGAGAATACCAGGGAGCCTCCGGAGAAGTGCCTGAGAAATTATCATTGCCCAGATAGGAATCCACATAATAACAAGCCATTATACGCTCCTTACATAACAGCGGCGACGCTTGTGCTGGCGAGCGCCTTCCACCATTTTCCACTGTTCCTGTACTTTTAAGTTCGTTTCAAGGTTAGGCCCGGTTTCGGCATATTCGATCCCGTTTTTAATTGCGCGCTCGTTCACTAGCGCCAGCAATACGGAGTTCAACCCCCTGCCCTGAAGTTCCGGAGTGACTGCCACCAAAAGCAAATCAAGATGTTTACTTCTTTTCATCTCAGGGAGCAGCAGGATCCAGCCGAAGGGGAATATTTTTCCCCGAGTTTTCTTTAATGCCCTTTCCAGTCCGGGAACTGCCAGACCGAAGGCTTTTACATGGTTGTTTTCATCTGCCAGCACAACCAGGTAGTCCAGATTCAGCATGGAGAAATACTGATTGATGTACATTTGCTTCATTTCTTCGGTGATGGGTACAGTGCCGTACAGAGGAGCATATGCAACATCTACCAAATCGAGTATTTCCTTGGCGGCGCCGCTTCTAATGACGTCCTTGGGTTTTTTGAATTCCATAACATGAAGACCTGAACGCTTCAATACATAGTCGGATACTTTTTTTACCCGGGGGATCCCTTCCTTGGGTACGGGAAGCTGATATTCCACCCAATCCACATCTTTTTTAAAGCCCATTCTGTCCATATGCTGGGGGTAATAGGGCGGGGTAAAAAGGGTAATCATGAGATTGCGTTCCTGAAAACCCTCAACCTGCATTCCTTCCGGGTCAAAATCGCAGAAGCCAATAGGCCCCTGAAGCTCTGCAGCGCCTTTGGCTCTGGCGAAGTCGCTCACCTTTTCCATCAGGGCGTCGGCTACCTCGGCATCGTCAATAAAGTCAAGTCGGCAGAAACGCACCCGGTTTTGGTTCCACTTTTCATTATAGGCCTTGTTAAGCAGGGCGCAGACCCGACCAACGGGCTTGCCGTTCTTATAAGCCAGATACATCTCCCATTCACAAAACGCTCTTGCGGGGTTTCTGGCTTTGTCCAGCACCTCAATCTCGGAATCCCGAAGGAGGGGAACGAAAGTAGGGTCGTCATGGAAGAGTTTGTCCGGAAGGTCCACAAAAAGACCCAGTTGCCTTTTGTTTGTTACAGGAATAATTGTTACCATAGTCGCACCTCTACCTTTATAAATTATATGAATCCATATGGAAATTTAAAAATTATTCGTGGGTACGCATATAAGCAAGAAATTCAGGGAAAGCGGTTTCTGGTTCGGACAGATCGGGATGCCAGCGTTTCTCATGTTCATAGGAGTACCAACCGATGTATCCGCCCTCCCGTAGAACCCGGAGGAGAGAGGGAAGGGGCAGATCCCCCTGTCCCATGTTGCAGAGCCGGTGTGCTTTCCAGGGGCCCCGAGAATCCTTAAAGTGGGTGTGGTATACCCAGGGGGAGATTAGTCCCCAAGTATCCTCCATGGATTCCCCGGAGAATTTGTAGGGGTGGTGGGTGTCCCAAAGCAGTCCAACACTTTCTGAGGCGGCAGCTTCCATGATCATTCTGCACCGGGCGCCGCTGGAAAAATCACCATGGGTCTCCAGCAATACCTTTACCCGACTGCCTCGTGTCATTTCGCCCATGCGCGCCAACTCCTGACCTACACGGGCCGTTGCTTGTTCCACGGTTTCCCCGGGAAGGATCTTATCTCCGAAAACGCGGATATAAGGGCAGCCGACCCGGTACGCCAGTTCAATTGTTTCACGTGCTTCCGCAAAGGTATCGGCTAGCTTTTCTGTTTCATGGAAATTACAGGAAGTATCTAAGCAAGAAAAGGCCAGCCCGTTATCCGCCATTTCCGCCATGGTATTTTTCAGTCTTTCGGTAGAGAATATATCCAGCCTTGCCAGGCGCATTTCATCGCCGATGCCCCGTAGTTCTATACCGTCAAAGCCCATGGAAGAAGCTTGTGTCAGTATGGTCGCCCAATCCCAACCCGGACAACCTAGCGTTGAAAAGGAAAGCCTCATACAATACCCCCTGCCGTATCAAATTTATTTCGACATATAAACGGCTATTCCTGCAAGGCCGGATTGCAAAAGAAGAATATCTACGATATAATGGCGGAAAGACAGAAACGGGAGGAAATGATGTCGATACGCAAGCCCTCCGGAGGCCCTCGAAACAACAGCAACGGACTGCTCCTTGCGATACTGCTGGTGTTGCTGGTGGGCGTGATCGCTTTGGTATATTTTCTTTTTTTTCGCCCGATTCCCTTTCCGCAGGACGGCATCACCTTTACTACCCAGGAAGAAGACGCCGCTATTTTTTCGACCCCAAATGGCTTGATCGTGGTGGATGGCACGGTACTGACGCGGAAGAGCGATGCCTTTGAGGATATCTGGAGTATTGCTCTGCCAGAGACCGGCAGCCGAGCAGCTGCCAGTGAAAGTCTGACCGCAGTATGGTCCGATCAGCGGGTTATTGTGTTCAACTCAGCCGGTACGCTGCTCCAGCATATGTCTCCTCCGGGAAGAGTAGAGGCGATGGCCTGCGGTTCGGATTCTTTTGCCTTGCTTTGCGAGGAGAATGGGCAGCGGGATATTTACATTTATAAAGCTGTCAGCGGAAGTTTAATACAGAAAATTCAATTTCCGGATCAAGCCGTAAACGCCATGCGTTTTTTTGGAGAGAACAGCTCCTATTTGTGGGCTGCGGTAACGGACGTGTTCTATAATCAGGTGACAAGCCACCTGAAAGTGTTTCACCCCGGACAGTCCTTGCTTGTGACAATCACCGTTTCCAATGATGTGATCACGGATTGTTATGCAGGAATTAATACCGTGTACCTTTTGGGTACGGACAATCTCTACCTGTATGATCTGGCGGGCAATCTGATTCAAAAAACCGGTGTGTACGGCTGGGAAAGGCTGGACGGAGCCTGCAATGAAGGCGTGTTGGAGCTGGTTATGGCGCCGGCGGGACTTTCTGCGGAGAAGGCGCCGCTGGGCAAGCTGCGTTACCTGAGAATGGATGGGACAACTGTTACGGATAATGTCTTTGATGTATCCGTTGGGATACGTTGGGCAGCGCTGGAAAGAAAATTTATTATTGCCGCCGACCAGGCCAGGTATGAAGTCCTCACCTTTACCGGAAAAGTAAAGAACAGCTTCGTCGCTCCGCAGCCTATTCAGGAGCTTATCAGCTTGGAGGGTATACATGCTCTGGTAGCCCGGCAGGATAACGGTGTTTTCTCCTGTATGAAACCGGGGGATTGACATGAATTTGATTGACTTGGCGGTACTCGGCTTTTTGACACTGATGGCGCTTGTGGGCTGGTACCAGGGGTTGATTCGAGCAACCTCCATGTCCGCCGCTGGACTGGTATGCCTTTTGATTGCCGCGCTTTTCTTCGGGCTGACCGCTCGGAGCATAGCTAGTGATGGAGAGATACTCAAACAGCTTCTCTATTATGCGGAAGGGTCAGAAATGCTGGGCGGGATCCGAGTTTCCGGTCTTCGTGCCGGAAAGGTATCCTCTGTACTGCTGGAGAGAATTACCGCCGGGGAATGGACGGATCCGATGATGCCCCTGCCGGCTCACCTTGCGAGGGTCTTCACGGAAAACGTGGAGCATGCGATATTTGCCCCGTTCGGAGCTGAGACATTGGGGCATTATCTGAGTTACACGGTTGCTCACATGACGATCAACCTTGTGAGCTTCACTGCGGTTTATGCCTTGGCTTTTACCGTCAGCGTTCTGATTATCCGGGGATGTGACAGTGTGTTTCGTTTTCCCAAACTACGGATACTGGACGGGCCTGCCGGCGCGGTGATGGGCCTGGCCACCGGCTACGTGCTTTTAAACGTGCTGTTTCTGCTGTTACCGGTGGTGCAAAGCTATCTGCCGATTGCCATTATTTATGATTTGGTGGATGATTCGGTTTGCTGCCGGCTCTTTTTGGATAGCAACTTCCTGTTGCCGTTCTTTAGGGGCTATGTGGCGGCATAAACGTATTTGGAGGTAATAAAATATGAAGGAAATTCTGACCATTCCCCAAGATCCCTTGATGGAGCATCTGGCGGAAATTTGTCCCGACGTAGTATTTGCCGCCCCCGACGGAAAAGAACTGAAAATGCAGATTATACGCCCCTGGACTTTTGAGGGGGACATGCGGAGGTATCCGCTGATCGTTTTCCTCCAAGGCAGCGCCTGGACATTTCCCAATGTGAACTATGAGATCCCCCAGCTTTCCCGGTACGCACAGGCGGGTTTTGTTGTCGCAACGCTGACCCATCGTAATGCCTTAGAGGGGAATCCCTTCCCGGCTTTCTTGGAGGACACGAAATCCGCAATACGCTTTTTGAAGGCGAACGCGGAGACCTATCATATTGACCCGGCACATATCTGCTTTTGGGGTACTTCTTCCGGAGGGAACACGGCGTTGCTGGTGGCGGTCACCGGCGACGAAAAGCAGTTTGATGTGGGGGAAAACCTGGAGGTGGATTCCAAGGTAAACTGTGTGGTAGAGTGCTTTGGCCCGACCAATCTTCCCGGCATGGCAAAACCCCTCTACACTCCCGAACAGGACGTTCCCGGCGCGCTGTTCTATGAACTATGCGGCGGTCCGGTAATGGAGCATATAGATGTGCTGGAGAGAATGAGCCCTGTAAGCTATGTCACTCCCGGGAAGGACTTCCCCCCCGTTTTGTTGATCCATGGAAGCGCAGATCCTGTTGTTCCTTATTCGCAGGGAACGGAAATGTACAAAAAACTGAAAGAAAACGGGTATTCCGCGTCCATGATATGTGTGGAAGATGCACCCCATGAAGGCCCATTCTGGAGTGTCCGCCTTCATGAGTTGATACTGGAGTATATTCGGAAGCATATTTAGGTCACTTAGAAGGCGTCTGAGATCGGCCGGAGTATTTTGCTCCGGCCACTTTTTCGCGGCTTGTGGTGTTTTCGAAATATTGAACCGTCGAAATGGCTCATTGCCGTAAGCGGATCGAAAGGGAAATGCGGCATATCCAACACACCGAAAACACGGACTTTGCACCGGTCGACCGGATTTTACATAACAACGGAAACGTACAGGAATGTGAAAAATCCCCGATCTCCCACGCAAGAGGCGGGAGAGGGGATTTTGAGGATTTGTTGCAGGATTCCGCTTCTGCAGGGCGTGTCCTATGTTTCATCATAGAAGACCTTTTCCGGCGGGGTCTCCAATAACCACGGGTTGCGGATGTATTTTTCGAACTCGCGGAAAGCCATAGCATAATCATGACCCGAGCAGATCCGTTCGTCCGTGACGATACCAAGAGGAAGATATTTTTTTTGAGTTACCTTTCCGTCTACCATTTCCAGTCTGCGAACGGGATTGCCCATGGCAACGAAAATGCTTGTAGAACCGAAGTCGTACAAATGGTGATAGATATAATTGGTGCGAATACTGGCAAGGTTGGATATGAACAACCCGGTATGGAAGGGGCTTGCCTCCAGTACGGATTTGGGCATCCAGCCCCAGTTATCCATTGCTTTCAGCAGGCTGACTATCAGGCGCGGCAGCAGCGGGACAGTCATAATTTTCCGTATCAGGTTATCGGTTTTGTTCCGGTTGGACTGCTGGCGGTTTCTATGCACATCCTCCCGGATTTTCCTGTCCACATCAAATATGGTATCTGTCAGTTCAAAATATGTTTTTACATTTGTTTGCACGTCCTCGTTGGGAGCGCCGGTGGGTTCCTTGAGCACCACATAGGAAACGGAGAACCTGTTTCTGGCGTAAATTTTCCGGTTAATGACAAACCTGTTCAGATAGGGGAGTTGGGAAACCGTGCGCAGATATGCCGCAATGATCAAGGTGAAGGTAGACATATGGTGCCCCCTGCTTTTTACATCCCGTAGGTATGTGTGAAGGTGATCCAGATCTATTGTTTGACGAATGAGGTTCTGCGCATCATGCCGATGCTCCATGATATAAGGCACAATATACATGAGTCCGGACAGATTTTTTACTTTTTTTCCATCTTGCCGCATTATGACCCTCCGATACTATGAATCCAGATGTATCATACCATATGCGGCTGGGGCTAACAAGAAGCGGCAGGAGGGGAGGGTTCTTCGGAGAATCTATTATAATGGAGGTATAGTATAAATGGCTGGTTGGGATGCTTTACGAGAATTGTTCTATGAGGAATTGCAGCAGTTGAAGGAGGAGGGCAGGGACGTTTCAGGCGCTTGGATTCCCGAAACAGAGGACGATGATAGTTTTAATCACGCGTATGACCAGCTTATGAGGCTGCCTTTGCGGCCGGATTTTCCTTATATGGAACCGGTTGCGGGGGAGGAGGTCTGGCGGGAAGCGGAGAGGCCGGCGCCGAAGAAGCTCTGTACAGGAACACTGTTTCAGAAGTTATATGCCGCATGGGTGGGCCGCGCGGCAGGATGCGCTTTGGGGAAACCTGTAGAGATTGGCATGTATATGAACGGGGGCCTTGGGCGCCGGGGATGGGAAAATGTGCGGAAGTGGTTTGCCGACGCGGATGCCTACCCCATAACCAGCTATACCCCGGGTCACAGTCGGGCGGAAGCGGATGGCTTGCTTGTCCGGTGCCCCCGGAGCTGGCGGGAAAATATTTGTTTTATGGAATCGGATGATGATGTCCGGTATACGGTACTGGGGCTAGCGCTGCTGGAGGAAAAAGGGTTTTCCTTCTCCACATGGGATGTAGGGAAGAACTGGCACGCAAGGCTGACCTACGGACAGGTCTGTACGGCGGAAACGCAAGCATATTTAAATTTTGCGGCTGTGACCAGCCACATAAAGGGGGACGAGCCGGAGGATGCCGCGGAAAAGCTGGACTGGGTCCGCAGTTGGAGGAACCCTTATAGGGAGTGGATAGGAGCGCAGATCCGGGTGGATGCCTATGGCTATGCCGGGGCAGGCGACCCCGCGTTGGCGGCGGAGCTTGCCCGCCGGGATGCGGAGCTTTCTCATGTACGCAACGGCGTGTACGGCGCTATGTTTTGCGCCGCAATGATCGCTGCCGCTTTTACGGCAAACTCTGCCCGGGAGATTGTTGAAACCGGTCTGAAGGTTGTGCCGAAGCGCTCCCGGCTATATGAAGCGATTGAGGACACGCTTTCTTGGGCGGAGGAGGAACAGAATCCGGAGGTTCTCTGTGACCGGTTATGGGACGCGTGGGGGAATTACAACGGTGTTCATACCATAAACAACGCCTCGCTGTGCGCTGCCGCTCTGCTGTCATCGGGCGGGGACTATGAAAAAGCGATCACGACGTCTGTGCTCTGTGGTTGGGATACCGACTGTAATGGAGCTACAGTGGGCTCTATCATGGGGGCCTGGCTGGGAGAAGTTCCGGAGAAGTGGGCAGCGCCCCTGCAGGACACCATGTATTCCCAGGTTTCTGGATTTGATCCCATTACCTTTACCGACATCGCCGCCAGAACGTTGGAAGTGATTAAGAAAAATCGTCCCGAGGTGTTCGCGTGATACTGTTTTCCGATACGATACCTCAATGGAAAGTGAATTTCCATACACATACGACCCGAAGCGACGGGAATGTTACTCCAGAGGAGGCAATTCGTTTGTATGGGGAGCGGGGTTATGACGCTCTGTGCATCACCGACCACAGGAAATGTTATGACACACTGTCGGGCTCACCCCTTGTGTTGAACGGTATTGAGCTGGACTATACCTATCCCCATGAGGTGATCCACTTGGTGGCGGTGGGTCTGGAGAGGAGTTTCTCCCCGGATGAGTTGCAACATGCGCTTGTTTCTCCTCATGAGGGGATCCGTATTGCCCATGCCTGTGGAGGATGTGTGATTTTTGCCCATCCCGCTTGGTCTTTGAACACAGCGGAGACATTGATGGCGTATCCGGAGGCGGATGCGGTTGAAGTGTTTAACTCCATTTCGGAGCCGCCTTACAATGCCCAGCGGGGGGACGCCTCTGCGATTCTGGATGGTGCTTTTTCAAGGGGTTGCCGCTTTCCCCTCTGCGCCAACGATGATGCGCATTTCTATGTCCACGATTTGGCGAAAAGCTGGACAATGGTTGCTGCCTCCGACTGTACCCGGCAGGCGCTGATGAAGGCAATGCGTGGGGGACAAATTTATGCTTCGCAAGGCCCGGTTTTCCGCGAGATTGCCCTTGAGGGAGATACGTTGCGTATCCGTACCAGTCCTGTCGCGCAGGTGATGTTCTTCTCGGATAAATGCTGGGTATCGGGACGGACCCGGGAGGGTACCGATATTATGGAAAGTGCGTATACCATGAACGGAGAGAGCTTTGTCCGGGTACGGATCACGGATATTCGTGGATGTCATGCATGGTCATCCCCTATCTTTGGGCAATTCGTTTCTTGCGGGGAATAGGGGGTCCTGCTACAATAAATAAAACGCTTATAGGAGGATCGGATGAGAAACCTGATTTTCGACATGAACACCCGGTATCAGACACTGGACAATTTTGGTGCCTCTGCTTGCTGGTGGACAGATGTTGCCTATGAACACGCCTCACCGGAAATCATGGAGAAGGCAGCAGAGCTGCTTTTTCACAAGAAGAAGGGCGCCGGACTCAGTTGTGTGCGGATGAATATCGGCGGTGGCTCCACGGAATATGATAAAGAGTTTATCGGCTCTGTAGCGACACGCTCCGGTTGTTTTCAAATGAAGCCGGGGACGGAGTTTGACTGGAGTCAACACGCCGGTCAACAGTGGTTGGTTCGCCGGGCGAAGGAAATGGGCTGTGAGCGCTTCATTGCGTTTGTAAACAGTCCTCCGGCCTGGATGACGGTGAACGGTCATTGCCGGGCGGACTCGGACTATCAGGGGACGAGTAACCTGAGGCCGGAGATGGCAGGAGCATTTGCTGAGTTCCTGACGGAGGTAATGCGTCATTTTGAGGAAATCGGCTATCCTTTTGATTATATCAGCCCGATAAATGAACCGGCGGTGCCTTGGAATACAGCGAAGCAGGAGGGGTGCCGGTATGAGAACAAAGACATGGTGCCGGTTGTGTTGGCACTGCGGAAGGCATTGGATGAGAAGGGCGTAAAAGCTGGTATCCTTGTACCGGAGTGCAACACTTTGCTCCACCTGCTGGACGAGGATTTACTTGACGGTATACTGACACGGTTCTATCCTGAGCGGGCCGTGATTAACGATGGTGAAAAGACGGAAAAATTCGGTTATCGCTTCGGTGGAAAGTACAATGAAGTCATTAAGGACTTCTTTGTCCGTGAGGACGTGAGGGCAGCGGTTTCTCCCATTATTGCCGCTCATTCCTACGGTACAGATACTCCCGGGAAATTGAAGCCCGTCCGGGAATGCCTGAATGAGAACCGCGCCCGGTATCCCGGCTATGACTTTTGGATGACGGAATTTTGCGTATTGGGTGAGTACGGCCCCAAACGGGATTTTACAATGGCAGCCGGAGAATATGTAGCCAAGACTATCCACGCAGATCTGACGATTGCCAACGCCTCCGCCTGGCAATGGTGGCTGGGTATCACTGCCGGAGATTATAAAGACGGCTTGGTATACCTGGATGTAGATAGGGAGACGCTGGAGGTCACTGGTGTCCATGATAGTAAGATCCTTTGGGCGATGGGGCACTATGCCAGATTCCTCCGCCCCGGTTCCGTACGTGTCGGCCTGACCGGCGGAGATGCTGAGGATGGCATACTGGCCAGCGGCTGGCTGAACCAAGACGGTGTGCCCGTGGTTGTTTTGATGAATACCACCGATACAGCGGAGCAGGTGGCGCTGTACAACGCGCCGGCTATGGCTTTCAGAGTGTGGAAGACCGATGATAACGTCTCAATGGCTGCCGCGCCCGCCATTCGCGCGGAAAAACTTTTTGAACTGCCCGCTCATACCTTTATGACCATACAGGGGTGCTGAGTCAGCCTCCGCGCTTCGAAGCGTGATAACCGTATGAGGAAGAAATAGAACACCCGTCGGGGACATAAAGTCCCGGCGGGTGTTTTTTGCGGATGCGCATTGGATTCGGCAAAGGATCCGATAGCTCCGTTATCTCGGCAAATCATAGTTTCTAATGCCGGTTTAACATTTCGGACATGTCAATCTGTACCCGGTTATCGCAGGATAACCGGGCACATATGCATAAAGAGAGGAGACAAGCATTCCGAATACCGGATTTGCCTTCGGGGACGGCAGCGCTGGTGCGCGACGTTGTGACCGCAAACAGCGCCGACATGCATCAGTCCCAGAGTTCGTGCCAGTCGGTAGCGCCCGGCCAGAGAAAGACCTGCCCCTTGATAAGGCGGCATCCGGCATCCATGCCGCGGATGGCTTCCATCTCCTCCGTGGTAAGCGGATTTACTGTTACGCAGCGTAGGTTTTCCGTATACTGCTCTGGTTTAACCGAAAAGGGGATGGGGATTTGTCCGCGCTGGACTGCCCACTTCAGGCAGACAATAGCGGGGTGTACTCTGTGTGCCTGCGCTATTCTCACAATGACCGGATGTGTGAGGGGATTGACATCCTCCGGGGCGGTATCTCTGGCGGGGCGGCCGGGTGAGCCCAATGGGCAGAAACCTACGGGTTGGATCCCATGAGCCACCGCGTAATCGAAGAGCGCGGGCTGCTGGAAAGCGGGGTGGAGTTCCATCTCCAGCAAAGTAGGCTTTACCCGGCAGAGGGGCAACAAAGAATCCAACTTTTTAATGGTCATATTGGACATGCCCAACGTTTTTACCAACCCCAGGTCATATACCCGCTCCATCTGACGCCAGACTCCCATATAATCCTCTGTGTGAAAGGGAACGGAGTCCGGGTTCCGGCTGTCCCCGTCACAGCCTGGGGCATGGTAATTGGGGAAAGGCCAATGCACAAAATACGCGTCGAGATATTCTGTCTGCAAATCCTTCAGGGACTGCGCCAGGCTTACCAGTACGTCTCCGGGCTTATGACGGTCATTCCACAGCTTGGATATGATGAAGAGTTCATCTCTCCGTATCGTTCCCCGGGTATATGCGTCGGCAAACACATTTCCAATTTGCGCTTCGTTTCCGTAAACCGAGGCGCAGTCAAAAAGCCGATATCCACAGTCAATGGCCCCGGCAACTGCGCTTGCTACCGTTTCCGGGCTAAAACGGTCGGATGCAAAGGTTCCCATACCGATACCGGGGATTTGAATGCCATCGGAAAGTGTCCTTTGCGGTATGGAAGAAGGATTTGTAAATTGCATGGCGTACCTCCTTATTTCCGTGATTTTAACATATATCACTCCAAAGAACAAGAAAATACCGGCGGGATGCTTCCCGCCGGTATTGGACAATTTACAGCAGAACGGTGTTTGCGGACTCCCGCAGCACCCAGAGGTCAACAACCTTGTCTCCCAGACGGAGCGTCATACCGGAGTCAAAGGTTTCGGTATTGGCTATCTGTACCACGATCTGCCCGTTGGGATTCTCAAAGGCTGCTACAGCAAAGTGGGAGGGCACCCCATGGCAATCCAGCACGACGCGCTTCGCCCCGCGCTTTACATACTTTGTGAAATGCCCCATGACATAGTATTCATCGGAGCGCTTGACGCGCTTCCCGTCCCGGGAAATTTCCACGGTGCCTCGGCAACCGAAGGGGCCGATATTGGGATAGCCGGCTTCGTCCAACGCCAGGTTCCACACAGTGATTGACTGTATGCCATTGTTGATGCCGATATTGAAGCCCTGCATCAGGTTGGCTACGGTAATACGGGGACGCCCGCCGCCCATCATGCCTATCATGCCGCCCAACAGGGAAGGGAGCATACCCCCTTCCGTCCAGTGGTTCTCGCCTTCCGGATATTGTTCCCGTACCCACTCCACCATTTCCGGATGTCCCTCATAGGGATGCCAGGCGGTACCGGCAACAGCCGCTCTGAGTTCCGGATCTTTCAGCATATGGACAATGCGGTGCCACATCAGGAAGTTATGATCCATCATCCAGATTTTCATATCAGACAAGCCGTTTTCATCTAAAAGCTTCCGCATAACCTTTATAAAACGGGCCTCAATGTCCGGGTGCCAGAGGCAAGCGGGCATACGGCTGGTCTGGTCGGTTTCTGCCTCATTCTGAGGAGTCATTGCTGAGATTTTGATCCCTTTTGAGGCGTAGTACTGAATGAATTTCAGATAATATTTCGCATAAGCTTCTACATACCTGTCGATCATCCATCCGCCGTACATAGAGCCGGAGGTCTTCATCCAGCCGGGAGGCGACCAGGGGGAGGAATATATGTACAGATCCGGATTTAAATCCTGTGCCTTCCGTATAATGGGGATACAGTCGGTATCATCGTGAGAGGCATCGAAGTGCTCCATCGCCATGTCATCCGCCACGGGAGCAAAGTGGTAGGGGACTGCGGCATAGTCGCTGGCGCCGACACAAATACGCGCTATCGAGAAATTCATCTTTTCAGGGGAGAAAATTTCTTCCAGAAGTTCGTCCCGTACACCTGTATCCAGTTTGTTGAACTGGATACAGGCGGAATCCGTCAATGCCGCACCGAAGCCCAGCATGGTCTGATCCCGTTTTTCCGTAAGCGTAACGCATGCCTTCGCTGGTGCTGTTTCCTGACGCCAAGACAGTGGGCGCTCTTCATATATGCGTCCGGGATTAGTAATGATTATTTTCATGGTCAAACCCTCCTGCAGTATTTCCCTCATCATAGCGCAGACCCGAAAAAAGGAGTATAGGATTTCTTTACCTTTTCTATGTGCATGCAAATTCAGCGGCTTCGCACTGCGGTAGTGCGAACATAGGACAATGCGGAAAACAGGGGCGGATTTCCATGTGATTTTTGTTACAACAGGCCGTTTTTTGTGTTTCCCATGCATGGCTGACGTCCGGAAAAAGCGGTTATCTAAACTTTTGCGGATATTTCTGTAGAAGGTACGGATATACACTTGCCCGGTTATCTGTTATAATCCTCACTGACCAAGGAGTCAGGAGGAAGCATGGCACTCTCGAGAGATAGAAATTTTTACCGTCAGTTCTTTCGTTTGATTTTCTTTATTGCTTTACAGAATATCATCGTATTGTCGGTGAATCTGGCGGATAACGTAATGCTGGGGGCCTATAGTGAGAACGCGCTTTCTGGTGTGGCGTTGGCCAATCAACTGCAATTTTTGATGCAGATGCTGATAGGTGGGGTCAGTGAGGGGATGTGTGTGTTGACCGCGCAGTATTGGGGAAGCAGGGATACGGCAACCATCAAAAAGCTGACGGGATGCGGCTTGCTGCTGGTAACCGGGGTGACCCTGGTATTTTTTACCGCGGCAACTCTTTGGGGGCGGCAAATACTGGAGCTCCTTGTAGGGAATAAAGGAGATGTGGCGGGTGTTCTCGGTGAAGGAATGGCATACCTTCGCATCATATCCTGGACATATATTCTGCTTGGGCTGACGACTGTATTGCTGGGCAGCTTGCGCTCGGCAGAGATTGTACGGCTGGGCACGGTGGTTTCCCTGACGACTCTTGTGGTCAATGTGAGCTTGAACTACTGTTTGATTTTCGGTCGGCTGGGTTTCCCGGAGATGGGCACCCGGGGGGCTGCTCTGGCAACATTGATTGCCAGGGGAGTTGAACTACTGCTGGTGTTGGTATATGTGCTGTGTATTGACCGGAAACTGCGGATCCGACTAAAGGATCTTGCGGGTGCCGGAATGGCTCTCTGGCGGGATTATATAAGGGTTTCCGTGCCGGTCATTCTGTCGGGGGGCAGTTGGGGAATCGCGATGTTCATTCAAGCGGCGGTGATCGGAAGATTGGGTACCTCTGCGATTGCGGCTAACAGCATTGCTGGAACATTGTTTCAGTTGGTTTCTGTTGTAGCATATGCGGGGGCCTCCGCATCCGCAGTGTTGACGGGAAAACTTGTAGGCGCAGGAGAAATCGAAGAACTGAAGCCAAAGGTAAACGCCATGCAGGTCATTTTCCTGTTTATCGGGTTGTTGACAGGGGCAACGTTGCTGTTGCTGAAGGGCTGGATCGTTTCTTTATACGATGTTTCGGAGGAGGCAAGAAATCTGGCGATCCAATTTCTGCTTGTGCTTTCCGTGACGTCGGTGGGTACAGCCTATCAATGCTCCTGCCTGACGGGTATCGTCCGGGGCGGCGGGAATCCGAGGTTTGTTTTCTATAACGATCTGATTTTCATGTGGGGACTGGTATTGCCGGCGTCGCTGCTGGGCGCTTTTGTATGGAAGCTTCCCCCTGTATGGGTGTTCGCCCTACTGAAGAGCGACCAAATCTTAAAATGCTTTGTTGCAGCCGTAGAGGTCAATCGCTACAAATGGGTCAGAAAACTGACGCAACCCGCTCCGGGTTCGGACGAATAGTATACAATTATCCCCGGAAGACTTGCCCGTTCATCGGGAACTGCATATAATAGCAAGTGTTGGGAGGGAAAACATGGTTTTTATAAAGAAGAAAGAACGACTGAACCCCGAGGTTGTGCGGATGGTGATCGACTGTCCCATGGTGGCGGCAAAGGCACTGCCCGGACAGTTTATTATTCTACGTATAGACGAAATGGGGGAACGGATACCGCTTACCGTATCGGATTATGACCGGGAGGCTGGCACTGTGACAATCATCTTCCAGGAAGTTGGAAAGACTACAAAACAGCTGGGACAGATGGAGGCGGGGCAAACCCTGTTGAATTTCGTCGGGCCTTTAGGGAATCCCTCTCACTTGGATGGGAAGAAAAAAGTAGCGGTGGTCGGCGGCGGACTGGGAACGGCAATCGCTTATCCGCAGGCAAAGTATCTTTATCAGTCCGGGACGGAGGTCCATGTGGTCGCCGGTTTCCGGGAAAAGGATTTGATCATCCTCCAAAGGGAACTGGAGGCAAACTCCGATCGCTGCATTATCACCACAGACGATGGTTCCAACGGGAACAAGGGCTTTGTGACTGACGCCCTGAAGGCACTGATCGAGGAAGGAAATGTGTATGACGAGGTCATTGCCATCGGTCCTTTGGTGATGATGAAGTTTGTAGCTAAGCTGACTGAGCCCTACGGTATAAAAACCACGGTGTCTATGAACACCATCATGATCGATGGCACCGGGATGTGCGGTTGCTGCCGGCTGAAGGTAGGCGGAGAGACGAGGTTTGCCTGCGTGGACGGGCCGGATTTTGACGGGCACCTGGTGGATTTTGACGAGGCAATGCGCCGAAGCGTTATATATAAGGATGAGGAGAGACAGTCTGCGGAAGCCCATGCCTGCCGGCTGTACGGGAGAGAATAAATGGCCAGAGTACGTGAAAAGAAGGTACCCATGCCCCAGCAGGAACCGCATGTTCGTGCAAAAAATTTCGATGAGGTCGCGCTGGGTTATGACGTGGAAATGGCGTGCGAGGAAGCCTCCCGCTGCCTTCAGTGCAAAAATCAGCCATGCGTATCAGGCTGCCCGGTGAATGTTCGCATTCCTGACTTTATCGCAAAAATCCGGGACGGAAAGTATTTGGAGGCATACGATATCATCCGGCAAACCAACTCCCTTCCGGCGATCTGCGGCCGTGTTTGCCCGCAGGAAAGCCAATGCGAGTCCAAATGTATCCGGGGGATTAGGTATCAGCCGGTGGCTATCGGCAGGCTGGAGCGTTTTGCTGCAGACTATGCCATAGCGCATAATGCCCCTCCGGCGGAAATCGCTCCCGCGAAAGGGATTAAGGTGGCTGTGATCGGCTCCGGTCCTGCCGGCCTGACCTGCGCCGGAGATCTGGCAAAGCTGGGTTATTCCGTTACGGTTTTTGAGGCGCTTCATACGCCCGGAGGAGTGTTGTCCTACGGCATCCCCGAATTCCGTCTTCCCAAAGCAATTGTCGCCCGGGAAATCGCCTCTCTGGAAGCCATGGGCGTGGAGATTCGGACGGATTCCGTCATCGGGCGGATGCTGTCGGTGGATGAACTACAGAAAATGGGTTATAGGGCTGTTTTCTTGGGCACCGGCGCCGGCCTGCCGAACTTTATGGGGATCCCAGGGGAGAATCTGAACGGCGTTTATTCCGCCAATGAATTCCTGACCCGCACAAATCTGATGAAGGCGTATGTCTTCCCTCAGAGCGATACACCTATTCGTGCAGGCAGACGGGTGGCTGTGGTCGGCGGCGGTAACGTGGCGATGGATGCCGCCCGTTGCGCCCTTCGGTTGGGCGCGGAGGAGGTATCCGTTGTATACCGTCGAAGCCGGCAGGAAATGCCCGCAAGGCATGAGGAAATAGAACATGCCGAAGAGGAGGGCGTCCGCTTTCTTATGCTGACGAATCCCGTTTCGGTGCAAGGGGATGAAAAGGGATGGGTGACCGGCCTTGAGGTGGTGCGGATGGAATTGGGAGAGGCCGACGCATCCGGGCGACGTCGCCCCATAGAAATAGCGGGAAGCAATACCGTTCTCCCCATTGATACGGTGATTATTGCCATCGGCAACAGTCCGAATCCCTTAATACACAAAATGACCCCCGGGTTGGAGGCAGACCGGAAAGGTTGCCTTATAGTGGATGCCGACGGTTTGACGACCAGGCAGGGGGTGTATGCCGGCGGAGACGCCGTCACCGGCGCTGCCACCGTAATCTTGGCCATGGGCGCCGGGAAGAAAGCGGCAGAGGCTATCGATAAAATGCTGAAGGAGGCGTAGGCAATGCGTATTGTTATGTTGGAACCCCTGGCAGTACCCGTAGAGACGCTGTTGAAAGCCGCCAAACCTCTCACGGATGCAGGACACACATTTTTTCCCTGTACCCGAAAGCTAACCCGAGAGGAAGCCATGGCGGCGGATGCCGATGTGTTAATTATTGCCAACTCTCCTCTTCCCGGGGAGGTTATTAGGGCAAACCGAAATTTGAAAATGATTTCCGTAGGATTTGTCGGAGTGGATCATGTGGATTTGACGGCCTGCGCCGAACGAAGGATATTGGTTTGCAACGCCCGGGATTACTGCACTGTCACCGTGGCGGAGTTAACCTTTGCGCATATCCTTTCCTTGCTGCGGAGGCTGCCTCATTGTGATAAAGCGACCCGCGTCTCCGGTACGAAGGAAGGTCTGGTGGGCTTTGAATTGTATGAGAAAACCCTGGGCATTGTGGGCACCGGTGCTATCGGCTGTCGTGTGGCGGAGGTGGCGCGTGCCTTTGGCTGCCGAGTACTGGGCCATGCCCGTCATGAGAACCCGCGCGCGTTGGCTTGCGGTGTGGAATACCGGTCGTTGGACACACTGCTGGAACAGAGTGATATCGTCTGCCTCCATCTTCCGCTGACGCCGGAGACCCGGGGCTTGATCGGGGAGAAAGAACTGCAGAGAATGAAGCCCTCGGCGATCCTCATCAATATGGCACGGGGCGCGGTAGTCGATAACCGGGCACTTGCTGAGGCGCTGCAGAATAACCGGATCGCGGGCGCCGGTTTGGATGTATTTGATGTCGAGCCCCCTCTGCCTGAGAATGATCCATTGCTCACCGCGCCGAACACAATACTGACGCCTCATGTGGGCTTTGCTACGGCAGAGTCCATGGATCGGCGTGTGGAGATCGTTTTCCGGAATATCTCCGCATGGTTGGAGGGGAAACCCCAGAACCGTATGTCCTGAGGGTATAGCAAAATCCGCCTTATTCTTGTAATAGGGCGGATATTTTGATATAATGTGGACATATATGGATGTACAGCGGAGGCAATAATGGCAGGGAACAGCGATAGTAAAAGAAAGCTTCTGGCGCTGCTTCAAGTTTTTCAAAGAGAAACAGATGAGAGTAATTATCTTACCTCAGCGGAAATTATTGATAAACTGCAGACGCAATACGGTATTCACGCTGAACGAAAAAGTATCTATTCGGATATTGAATTGCTCAACCGCATGGGATATGAAATTACCCTTCAAAAAGGAGCAGCGGGGAAAGGCGGGTATTACCTGTCCAATCGGATTTTTGAGGAAGTCGAGCTGAAACTGTTAGCAGATGCCGTACAGGCTTCAAAGTTTATAACCGCGCGTAAATCCGATGCGTTAATCCAAAAGCTGGAAAGTATGACCAGCCGCCATCAGGCTTCAGCACTGCGTCGCCAAGTCTTCATTCATAACAGGGTAAAAAGCTCGAATGAGATGATTTTTATCGTCGTCGATAAAATTCACACCGCTATGTCCACCGGTGTACAGATACGCTTCCGTATGCGGGAGTGGACGCTGTCCAAGGAAGTAAGACTGCGGAAAGAGGGAAAAATCTATCAGGTCAGCCCCTGGGCTTTAGCTTGGCAGGATGAGAATTATTACCTGATAGGATATGACTGCACAGCTGACGCCATTCGTCATTACCGGGTGGATAAATTATGTAATCTGGAGTTGACGGAACTGCACAGGGAAGGAGTAGAAGCGTTTAAGGCTTTTGATTTGCCAAACCACATAAGCAAAACGTTTTATATGTTTGGTGGAAAGGAAGAAAGGGTTACCCTCAGATGTGCCGGCCGTTTTATCGGCGTGATGATGGACCGATACGGAAGTGATGCAAAGGTTATTCCCAACGATGGGGACAATTTTCTTCTTGTGGCGGAGGTAGCTGTCAGCCCCCAATTTTTCGGATGGCTGGCGGGATTGGGCAAGGAAGTAGAGCTCCTGGCGCCGGTATCCGTGAGGCAGGCTTACATGGAGTACCTTCAGGATATCCTTACCGACTACACAGACCAGCTCCATCCCTAAGGCAGCGCATCAGATTCTCAATCGTCCGGACCAAATCTTCCCGGGCGGTTTTTTTTGCTTCCGAGAAGGGGATGGCCTTGTGATTGGTACTGAAAGCGGCGGTTACACCTGTTTCATACAAGCAATCTGCGGCCTCCAGATCCCCTGCCACAACCCAAAGAGGAACACCGGCAGCTTTGCAAATTTTTGCAACGCCGGAGACTGCCTTTCCTCCGAGTGACTGACTGTCCAGCCTGCCTTCTCCTGTGATCACAATGGTGCCCGATCGAAGCTGAGCCCGGAAACGGCAAATTTCCAATATCGTATCAATCCCCGGAAGAAGTTCTCCACCGAGAAACCATTGAACCCCTGCGCCCATACCTCCAGCTGCTCCCGCACCCGGGGTAACGTCCGCATTATATCCTGCAATACTCTCCATTAATGTGGAAAATGCCCGCGTTTTTTCCTCCAACAGAACAACTCCTGCAGCATTCGCTCCCTTTTGCGGAGCGAAAACAGTTGCAGCACCCCGGGGCCCCAACAACGGATTCTCAATATCGCAAAGTGCTGCAAGGCGGCAACCCGATAGACGGGCTGCACAGGCGGAGGTATCTACCGTACGGATCATATCAAGGGTGTTCCCGACCGGTATAAAGGAATGGCCGGTCTTATCTCGAAATACAACGCCCATCGCCGCTGCGGCACCGCATCCCATATCATGGGTAGCGCTTCCTCCTAAACCCAGAAGAATTTCTCTGGCGCCTCGAGAAAGGGCATCATTCACCAGTTCTCCTACACCAAAGGTTGTGGTCAGTGCGGGGTTTTTTCTTTCTCCCGCAAGAGGAAGACCGGCGCAGACCGCCATTTCTATGAACGCGAGCCTTTGTTCCGGCCACCAACCGTAAAAGCTTTTTGTAGGTTCAAACCATGGCCCTTTTACGGTCAGGGAGACGCTCTGTCCTCCGGGAAACGCTTCAAGAAAGCATGCTGTGCTACCCTCACCGCCGTCGGCAAGGGGAAGCGAAACCACCTCTGCATCGGGAAAAATGCGTAGAATACCCTGCTTCATCAACGCGCAGACAGAAGCCGCAGACATGGTTTCCTTATAGGAATCCGGTGCCAGTAAAAAACGGTATTTCATAGGACTACCTCATCATTTATAGGTTCATTGGGTTGGTTGTAAATTATTCTATCAGATATCCGGAGTGTGTCAAATCCATATCAATGACAAACCCGAGACCTGAATCAGCATAAAGCCGTTGGATTTATCAAACCGTCGTAAAGTCAAACTTCTCAGGTAATGTCTGCCTGTTCCGCAGAATGGTATAGCAAACATCTCTGCATGTATACGATTGTTATCCGGGTGGAGTACGGCTGCTATTAATCACGGCAGCTTCAATCGCAGCCTCGATTGATGAAAACTATCGATGGCTTCCGGAAAATTTTTCCAGAAAATGATTTGAGGGAGATGCTTTTCTTTGGAGACCGTCCATTCTGCTTGACGGTTGTAAGAATCATTATATAATGAAATGGGATGGATAAGTACAAAGAGGCAATGTTTCAGGGAGGACAAAGGGTGGACTTTTTTCTTTTTGCGGATGCGCATTATACGACAAAGCCGCAGACAGGGGATAGGTTGCACCTGCTTTCTGCCGATAAACTGCGGTACGCCCTGAATGCCGAGAGAGAGAATTATAACTTTATTGTCAATCTCGGGGACACAACAGACGCGGTGCCGGGCTATCTTCATCAACGCGCTTGTTTTAAGCGTATGAAGGAGATTATGGCTACTTCCGGAAAACCGTACTTTTCCGTTATCGGGAATCACGATACCGCTACAGAGAAAAAGAGTATCATTGCGCTCTGCGAGATGCCGGGCAGATACTTTAGTTACGACGCCGGGCCTTTCCTTTGTTTGTTTCTTGATTCCTCATCAAATTGTGTAACAGAGCCCTACCCCACGGGGTTGATCGATTGGGAACGCTGCATGATCGACGATGCACAGTTCACATGGATCTGTGATACCCTTTGTAAAGCGAGGAAACCGGTGCTGGTCTTTGCGCATGCCTGCTTTGCGTTGAAAGCCGGAGAATCGGAGGAGAGTCATCTGATCCTGAACCGGGAACCGATCATGCGTATATTTGCCCAGAGCAGTAAGGTTGCTGCTGTTTTTTGCGGACACTATCACCCGGGTGATTTACAGGTAGTGGATGGTATATCCTATATTACCCTCGCAGCCATGTGTGTCGGTCAGGAAAATGCCTATTGTGTCGTCAGGGTGAAGGATGGGGAAATCATCGTTCGGGGTAGTGGCCGTCAGCCATCTTATCGGATCCAACACAAATAAGAAGGAGCCGCTTTTGCGGCCCCTTTTTATTAGTGCTTTATTCTTCCTCCTCGGGGAAGTCAGCATTGTGGTAGACATTTTGCACATCGTCCAATTCGTCCAGCATATCAAGCATGCGCTGGAAGCGGGCAGCATTATCACCCTCCAGAGCAACGGTGTTCTGAGGCACCATTTCGATCTGTGCTTCCGCGAAAGAAAAGCCCTTTGCCTCTAACGCTTCCCGCACGGCAGTGAAGTCATTGGGGCTTGTGGTTATTTCATAGGCCTCATCCAGGACGGTAAAATCCTCGGCGTTGGCTTCCAAAGCTTGTTCCATCATCTCATCGTCGTCCATGTCATAGGTTTTTTCGATTACAATGATGCCCTTACGGTCAAACATCCAGGTCACACAATTTGTCGTGCCCAGTGAGCCTCCGCATTTATCGAAGCAATGGCGCACATCAGAGGCGGTGCGGTTCTTATTGTCGGTCAAGGTTTCTACAACCACGGCTGATCCCTGCACACCGTAGCCCTCGTAGGTAATCTCGTCATATTGCACATTCTCACCCTCGCCGCTTGCTCTCTTGATCCAACGATTAATATTGTCGTTTGGTATGTTTGCGGCCTTGGCTTTGGCTACAGCATCCCGCAGTTTGGCATTGCTGGCAGGATCGGCACCCTCACGTGCGGCGATCATAAGCTCCCGTCCGATACGGGTAAAGGCTGCGCCCCGTGCAGCGTCTGTCTTTTCCTTTTTGCGGCGAATAGTTGCCCATTTGGAATGACCTGACATAAAAAACCTCCTGCCTGGATACCGCGGGTGATTGCTCCGTTTTCAGGAAACTTGTCTGTATGTTATTATAGCAGGTTTTCCGCATGTGTGCAATATTACCGGTTGCAGACCGCATGATTTTTTGTTCAACAGAATCCATTTCCCGATATTACTTAATACAATTCTGCTTTCTCTTGACAGGTGCTTGGCATGCCTTTATAATGTGCATGTGTAAAACGCTATACACGGGAGGAAGCATGGCGCCTACAATCAAGGATGTTGCACAGAAAGCCGGGGTTTCGGTGACCCTGGTGTCCCGGTATATCAATGGGAAAAAGGGAGTCGGGAAGGAGAATGCGGCGGCGATCGCCAGCGCCATTGAGTTGCTACAGTACCGTCCGAATCAGTTGGCAAGAGCGCTGGTGCAGGGCACCAGCCACACTCTGGCGGTGGTGGTGGATTCCTTGGAAGACCCGGCTATATTTCCGTTTATCCGCGGAGTGGAACTGGAAGCTCGGTTGTCCGAATATCAGCCCGCATTTTACACCGCAACCGGGAATCCGGAGCGGAAAACGGAATTGTTCAATGCTTGTGCCGCCGGGCGGACGGACGGGGTGATTTGTTATCGTTCCGTGGGGGGCGCTCGGTGGCCGCTGCGTACTTCTGCGACGCCTGCCGTGATTGTCGAGGGAACTGCGTACGGACACCCTTGTCCCCGGGTAGATGTGGACTATGTCCGGGGTGGTATGGAGTTGACCAAGTATATGCTGACTCTTCGACCATGGATTTGCCTTATGCTGGGAACGCCCGGTGATCCAGTGGCGGAACGTATTGCGGAAGGGTACCGAAGGGCTGTAGCCGAGATTACGAATGTCGACCGTATCCATCAGGTGGAGTGCGGGTCTTCACAGACAGACGGGTATTCTTCAATGAAGCGTTTGCTGGGGAAAAACATATGCCCGGATGGGATTATTACATCGAGTCACGCGGCAGCAATGGGTGTGATGAGGGCCCTGCATGAGGCGGGAAAGCAGGTGCCCGGAGATATGCCCGTAGCGGGCTTTGGCGGACAGGAAACTATGGGGCGGTTGGGGTATCCCGCACTGACCACATTGACCGTTCCGCTGCAGCAGATGGCACGGCAGGCAGTTCTGCAGTTGGTTCGACAGATCGAAAAGGGATTGCCTCAGGAACGGAGCCTACTGGTAGCGCCGCAGCTTTTGGTTCGGGAAAGCACCCGACTATCCGGAATCTAGCGTAATGTCGGCGGATGGACCGCTCTTGCGGGAGACGACAGTATGGGATATAATGAAGACGGAACGGGGGTTGCCAATGTACTGTACGGAAGATCTGAAAGAGATCGAACGAAGAGTTGCCCGGTTTACGTTCGTTTATGTTTGTCTGGTCGCGTTGCTGTTGGCGGCGGTCACGGTCAGTTGTGTGTTGCGGATTGCATGGTTTGGTTATATAGCCAGTATCCTGCTCGCGCTGGTGTCCGTGTTTTTATGGGGCACATACGGTCTTGCTCTGACACAGTACCGGAGCTTTCTTCGGGATTTGCTCCAGTCCAGGGGAAGAAAGGTATGCGGGAAAATAGAGTATGTGGATACCGAGGTATCCACGCAGAACGGCCTGAAGTTTTATGCGGTTTATATCCGGGAGCCGGACGCTTCGGTAGACGCCGCGCCGCGGCTGCTGTATTTCGATGCCTACAAAGGACGGCCACATTTTTCGGAAGGACAGGAGATTTGCGTCTCACTATTCGATAAATATATAAAGGCGATTTTATAATGTCTGAACGAACCCAGCGTGAGGGTATGGTGATGGTTTGCGTCACGATACAGCGCTCTTGTGAAAGATTGATACGTGCCGGCGATACGCTGGCGAAAAAACATGAACTTCCCCTAACCGTGGTCCATGTGGCACGGGAGAGGGAAACTTTTCTGGGAAATCTTGATGAGGGTGAAGCCTTGGATGTGCTTTTCGCCCTGTCTTCTGCTGTGAACGCAAAGATGCAGGTGCTGCGTAGCGACCAGGTGATGCAATCCCTTGTGACCTTTGCCCGTGATAATGGGGTATCCCATATGGTGATGGGTGCGTCCCGAGACGGGAAGGGGGTACATAGTTTGATACAAGAAATTCGTGTTCAGTTGCCCGGCGTTATATTTCAGATTATTCCCGATGAATAGTGGAGGATGGACAAATGGGATTGGGATTCAGATTCCGAAAATACAGCCGACATGATATTCCTAGGCCTTTAAAAAGTTTGTATACATCCCACAACCTCAGCGACAGGCTGCAGAAGGACCTTAACCTTATCATACTTGCCGGATCGCTGGGGATGGTTTTTGTTGCGGCGTCCGGAGGCGCGGCGTATGTGGGTTTTACGAACTTGCTGGGTGTAAGCGATTTCCATTACGGGTTGCTAGCCGCGGTTCCTATTTTGGGGAATCTGATGCAATTCGTTGCCGCCTGGCTGCTGGAAAAGACGCATAAAAGACGTTTTCTCATGGTAGGACTGGGCCTGTTTCAGCGAGCACTGTGGATACCCATCGGGATCGTACCCTGGGTAATCCCTGCCTCCGCATATGATGCCCGGATATGGACCATTATCACATTAATTCTGCTTTCTTCCATGTCGAGTAGCTTTGTAAATATATGCTTCCAGACCTACATGGGTGATTTGGTGCCCATCGCTATACGGGGAAGGTACATATCTCTGCGCTCTTCCATCTGTACCGCGGCATCCATGGTTTCGGCATTGATTATCAGCCTCATTCTTGACAATATCCCTGCCGAAAGCCTGATGCTCGGTTATACACTTATATTTTGTATAACTGCCCTCTTCGGTGTCGCGGACTTGATTACTTTTCTTTTTGTCAGCGATCCACCACTGCCGCCGCTACCGAAAAAAGAGAACTTCTTTCATCAATTCAGACACGCTCTTCGAGATAAAAGCTTTATGTGGTTTGTGACTTTCTGGACTGTCTGGAACTTCACCTCCAACTTGTGGGGCGGGTTTACCTCCCGCTATATAACCGGTACGCTCGGCTTTTCACTGACGACACTGACGATTGCGGGTACGGTGATCGGGAGCATTGCTCTGATTGTCGGCAATCAAAAATGGGGAGAATTGCTGGATAGAAAAGGGCCCCGGTGGGTGTTGTTATGGAGTATCGGCCTTTTAGGATTCGGTCACCTTTGGTGGTTTCTCCTTTCGCCCACACAGATATGGCCCTATGTCTTCATTGCGATATTTACCAACTTAGTGGCAGGGGGCGTCAATATTGCTTCCGGACAACTGCTGCTGGCGGCAACACCTTCGGTCAACCGCTCGTTCTACGTCGCTACCTACTCGGTAATTACGGCTCTTATGGGGTCATCCATCGGTTCTTTCCTTGGGGGGAGTATACTGCAAAGCCTGTCCGGCTTCAGCTTCACTATCGGCAGCCTGATCATCGATCATTATAAGCTGGTGTTTTTTGCAGGAAATCTTCTGCGGACTGCTGCATGCATGGTATTGATTGGCCCCATGGTGTCCCACTTGCCGGAGCAGGATGAATCCCCCTTTGTGAAGGCGAACCTGGCTGCGAAGGAAGAAAAATAATCAGATTTCGGTTGCGGCCTTTGAGAGGAGGCCGTTTTTAGATGGGTTGTGCCCGTTGCGATTTTTGCAGGTTTCTGCTATGTTGAACCGAGAACAGGAGGCGCTTATGAAGGAGTTAAAAAATCGGAGTGAAATGAACCCCGCATATATGTGGAAGCTGGAAGATATCTATCCTTCGGATACAGAATGGGAGGAGGATTTTCTGAAAGGGAAAGCGGAAGTAGAGAGTTTGCGGAAGTATAAAGACACGCTGACCCGCAGCCCGGAGGATTTGTATATCGCGGCAAAGGCTATTATGTCGGCACAGTATATCGTGGAGAAACTTTTTGTGTATGCGCGTATGCGTCGGGACGAGGACAATGCCAACCCAACTTATCAATCCGCCGCCGGCCGCGCAATGAAACTTCTGGTGACACTGGAGGAGAACACCGCATTCGTAGCGCCCTCGTTGCTAAGCCTGTCAGAAGATACGCTGGAGAGTTGGTACCGGGTATTTCCGGCCCTTACAGAATATCGGAGGTATATTTCCACGATCACACACCTGCGGGCTCATACGTTGGATGAGAAGGGCGAGATGCTGTTGGCACGCGCGGCGGAGGTAGCGCAGGGTCCCCATGAAATCTTTACTATGCTGAACGATGTAGATATGAAGTACGGTACGGTACATGTGCCCGGTGTGGGAGATGTGGAGCTGACCCATGGCAGGTATATCGAGCTGCTGGAGAATCCGAACCGGGAAGTGCGTCGGGAGGCATATACAAGACTATATGCCGCCTATATCGGCGTGCAGAATACTCTTTCGGAAATCTATTCCGCCAACATCAAGGGAGATAACTTCATGGCGTTTGCCCGTCATTACGATTCGGCGCTGGAGATGGCGTTGTTTCCGGATAAGGTTACTCCGCTGGTTTACAATAATCTTATTGAAGCGGTTCACGACGCACTGCCGGATATGCACAGGTATATGGCGCTGAGGAAGAAGGCTCTGGATGTAGACGAGTTGCATATGTATGATATTTATGTGCCGATCGTGCCGGATGTGGAAATGAAAATTACGTATCCGGAAGCAAAAGCTTTAGTTGCGGAAGCCCTTGCTCCCATGGGGGAGGAATATGTGAAGATAATGCAATCCGGTATGGATGCCGGTTGGATGGACGTGTATGAGAATAAGGGAAAAACCTCCGGCGCGTATTCCTGGGGCATATGGGGCGTGCATCCCTATGTACTGTTGAATTGGAGTGATACTGTGGATTCAGCCTTTACCTTGGCTCACGAGCTGGGGCATTCCATGCACAGTTGGTACTCGGATCACGCTCAGACCTACCAGGATGCCGCGTATCCCTTGCTGTTGGCGGAGGTGGCATCCACTTCAAATGAAGCGCTGATGATGGACTATTTGCTGAAGACCACCGAGGATGCGGGGAAGAAGAAGCGTCTGCTGAATTACTTTCTGGAACAGTTCCGAGGAACCATGTTCCGCCAGGTTATGTTTGCGGAGTTTGAAAAGATTGTGCATGAAAGAACGCAGGCGGGGGAGGCCTTGACCGTGGAGGATTACAAGACCATTTACCGGGAACTGAATGCCCTTTATTATGGTCCGGAAATGGTATTGGATGAGGAGATATCCATGGAATGGGCACGTGTTCCTCATTTCTACCGCAGTTTCTATGTGTACAAGTATGCTACCGGATTTGCCACGGCAATCTCTTTCTCGCGTATGGTTCTGAAAGACGCTTCCGGGCGTGAGAAGATGCATGCCTTCCTGTCTGCCGGCGGCAGTGATGATCCCCTTGCTATTTTGAAAAAGACGGGGGTGGACTTGGAACAACCCGATACCGTGAGGGAGGCTCTCCGGTTGTTCGGAGAACTGGTCACCCAGATGGAAGCATTGATAGCATAAACGGAATTCCCTGTTGCAAAGTTTCTTCACGGGGTGTATAATACTCATCACAGGCGAATTCAGAGAATTCCCGGAAAGGATCTGCCGCTGTGGAGGAACCTCCCCGACGAACTGAATTGTATATGGAAAGCCACCCTATGCTTTGCCGGCGGGTAAAGTTAGGGCGGCTTTTATGTTGCAAATAATAGAAGAAAGAGGTCACGCTTACACCTTATGGATACTTTTCTACTGAGCGCAGGAATTGTCTTGCTGGTATTTGTCAGCGGGTATTTTTCCGCGTCGGAAACCGCATTCTCCAGCATGAATCAACTTCGGTTGAAAACTATGGTCGGAAACGGCAATAAAGGCGCCCGGCGCGCCCTTGCGTTGATACAGGATTATGATAAGGTTATTTCTACTATTCTTATCGGCAACACGATCGTGAATATCGCGGCAGCTTCTTTAGCAACCGTGCTGTTTGCGCAGCTTATCACGCGGAATGCCATCACTTGGTCAACGATATTCATGATAGTCATCATTTTGATTTTCGGAGAAATCATACCTAAAAGTATAGCGCAGGCCCGTCCCGAAAGGTTTGCCATACGCTCCACACCGATTCTTCGGGTGTTGCTTATAGCTGCAACACCGTTGAATTTCCTGCTCACCGGTATTAAGAAGATGGTGTTAAGGCTGTTCAGGGATAAGGAGGAGTCTGTTTATATCGAGGATGAATTGAAAACCATGGTAGATGAGGTTGAGCAGGAGGGGGGAATCGACGCCCAGGAGTCGGAACTGATTCATGCTGCGATTGAGTTCCGGGATCTTTCCGCTTCCGACATTTTAACTCCCCGTGTGGATATTGTCGCGGTTGAAGATATCGAGGACATGGAGACAGTTGTGAATACCTTCCGGGACAGCGGTTACTCCCGGTTACCGGTATATAGGGAAAGCGTAGATCATATTATCGGTGTCGTTTTACAGAAGGACTTCTTTGCTCGGGATGTAGAAAACACATCGCTGAAAGATTATATTAAAGAACTGCCCTTTGTGGTAGAGTCCACACCTATATCCGTTCTGATGCGTCAACTGCAGCAAACGCAGAGCCATATGGCGGTGGTGGTGGATGAGTTTGGAGGTACTGCCGGCATACTTACCCTTGAAGATATTCTGGAAGAGTTGGTGGGTGAGATTTGGGATGAGTATGACCAAATAGAGGAGCAATATCAATCGGATGCCGATGGTTCCTATATCGTTCCGGGCAACGCCGATTTGGACGATGTGTTGGCTTTGTTTTCTCTGGAGCCGACCGATGAAGCGGAAGATATTTCTACCGTAAACGGATGGATTTTAAATGAGACCGGGCGAATACCTGCACCCGGTGAGATTCTGCGGATGGAGGGACTGGATGTTTCCATACTGGACGCCGACCAGACCCATATTAATCTTGTCAGAATCGCAAAGGAGCTGGAGACGGAAGCCGATGAACAGGACGCCTGATCGCATTCTTCGTCATGAAAGAAGATGCCCCCTGCAGATGCAGGAGGCGTTTGTTTAAGGCGTATTATCCAACTCCAGTTCATCCCGGGTAGGCGCATTGTAGTAGGCGGTTTCCAGGGCGTTTTTAGCCTCTTGAAGGGTTTCAAGGTTATAGGTTTCATCGGCTAACGCGGCGTCCAGGACAGCTACCGCGTCATATAGTACCTGCGCAGCGGCAGCGTCCAAGTCCTCTATCTGCGCTGCACGATTCATGACACGTAGCCGCAGGCTTAAGGCAAGCTCTTTCAGGTCCTCCCACTCATCCCGGTTCTCAGCCCATTCTTTTGTATGGAAGGGACAAACCAACTCTGCATATGTTTCCCGCAATGCGCCGGTAGGATCATAAGTTAAGTCAGGGGGCGCCATGCTTACAAGAGCTCCGGGGAGATATTGGGTGAGTACGCTTTCCGGGAAGGAGGCAACAACGCTGTCTTCGGGTACAATCACCATTCCGCGCGCTTCAATCATATCCTTCGGGCAGTAAGCCCCGGCAAGATAACCGCTGACAGCACAGTACTTCGCCTCAACATGATAATCGCATACATCTGTCATGGGGAAATCCGGGGGTACCCAATCGATATGTGTTCCATAGCCAAGCGCGTCATGCTCGCAAAGCTCCGTGGCGATTTTCCCGGAGACTCCGCAAAGGGTTACCTTTCTCAGCCCCAGAACTGACGGGTCAAGAATGTTGATGGGTTTATCGGTATACCCTTTCAGCTGATGGATCGCATCCATAACTGCCTTGAACAGAGGAGCTGCTTCCCGTCCGCCCTGCGCGCCGGGATACAACGCTTTGTAGTTGTCATGTCCGATCCACACGGCGCAGCTGAAATAGGGGGTATATCCGGCAAAGGTTACACCCCGGGCGTCTGAGTTCGTACCGGTTTTTCCGGCGGTGGTGATCCCCTCCACTTTTGCCCGGGTCCCTCCGCCGTTGATGACGGCATCCACCAGCATATCGTTCATCAGCCAGGCAGTACTCTTCTTGAATACGGTGCGGATTATTTGTGTCTGGGAGGAGTTGATGACCAGGTTTCCAGTTGCGTCATATACAGTGGTAAAGGCTACGGTTTCCTTATATACACCCATGTTAGGGAAGGTGCCGTAGGCTGTCGCCAACTCCAGCGTGGAGATACCGGAAGTACCCAAGGCAAGCCCGGGGCCGTCTGCATTTACGGCATCGGAATCTATACCCATTGCGGCAAGATATTCCGCAGAGGGCTTTACTCCGACATAATCCATCAAGAGCCTGGCGGAAACGATGTTCAGAGAGCGGTTGATACCTGTCCGCAGCGTGGTGGGTCCGGTATAACTGCCGCCGCCGTAGTTGTTTGGGTAGCCCCTTGTCGTCCCCCAGCCTGTTACGGCCGCGGGTACATTGTAGATGATGGAACCGGGGGACAATCCTTTCTCTATCGCCGGAGCGTAGACGGCAAGGGGTTTTATGGAAGAACCCACGGGCATGTGGGTTTGCCAGGCACGGTTTGCCGCTTTCATCACATAGGGGGAGTAACGGCCGCCCACCATGGCTGTCAGCTGGCCTGTGCTGTAGTCCACTACGGTTACAGAGGCTTGGGGTTCGTCTATTGTATAGCTTGTACCGTCCTTATTCTGCAGGGTCAGTGTAGCGTCGGCGCTGTCTGCCATGGCAGGGTAGGAATCATAATTATACACGGCCTGTTCCGCCGCCCGCTGGATCTCAGCGTCCAGAGTAAGGGTGATTTTATAACCGCTGGTACGCAACTCCCGTTCGATCAGGCTGCGGTTTGTGTCGTTATCCTCCAGCCCCCGATAACGCAGGAGATGGTCAATGACATTCCGCATGGCATATTCGATGAAGTAGGGCATTTCTGTCACGCGGTTGTTGGAAGATTCCGGGAGGATATAAACCTCTTCCGCCAAAGCAGCCTCATATTCTTCCAGTGAAATAGCTTCGTTCTCGAACATCGCCTTCAGTACGACATTCGTGCGCATACTTGTCAGTTCCGGCGTGCCCTTAATATAATAGTTTGTGCGAGGATTATAGGTATAGGGGCTTTGGGCCAATCCAGCCAGCATGGCGCACTCCCGTAGCGTCAACTGACTGAGCTCCTTGCCGAAATAGTCCATGGCAGCGGTTTTCACACCGTAGTTCACCCCGCCCAGGTAGACGGTATTCAGGTATGCCTCAAGAATCTCCTCTTTGGTATATCGCTTTTCCAGCTCCATAGCAAGATATGCCTCTTGCAGCTTACGCTTATAGGTCTGTTCGGAGGTCAGCAGTTTCATCTTGATCAGCTGCTGTGTAATGGTAGACCCCCCATGGGTGGAACCGGAGGTGAAGTTATTGATGAAAGCCCCTACGATCCGTTTGAGATCGATACCGTTATGCTGATAAAAACGGCGATCCTCTACCGATACAATGGCATGCAGCAGATTCTGGGGCAATTCATCATAGGAAGCCCAGATGCGGTTCTCCATTCCGGAATAGGTAGTCAACAGCCTGCCGTATTTGTCATAAATCAAAGAGGTCTCGCTTTGGTCCTCGATCCGCGTTACATCCAATTCCGGGGTGGTGGCTACATAGGCACGAGCGATACCCAAGCCGACACCGATGCCTCCCACACCGACAATGACCACAAGCAGTGCCAGCAGTGCCACAGTCATTAGTATCACCTGGAGGAAAAAACTGCGGTCTTTTTTTCGTGCCTCCAGCAGGGAAATGGGCTCCCGGGGAAGCGGTGCTTTGTTCCTTTCTTTTTCCTGCTGCGTGTTTCTGCCGGGCTGTTTTCCTCCCGTTTCTGTGGGAGTTCTATTGTCGGTTCGCTTATACGCGGCGGGGTTCAGGCTCCAAAAGCCCGCAGCTTTTCTTTCCGTTCCGTCACCGGGTTCCGGGTTATCCGAAATATCCGTATTTTTCGGCATGTTATTTCCTTCCTCGGAGATTTCCGTAACGCCTTCAGCCGGGAAAGCTGCCTGTGTTTCAGGGTTGGCGGCCTTGACACCGGGATTTCGGTACAGGGGTTCTTGCAAGAAGGGGGAATCTTCCGATGCTTCATCCCGGGATAAGCCGGTGGGCAGAGGATATTCTATCGGCCATACATCCATCGCGTCAAGCATTGGCAGTACCGATGGATATTTTTTGTTTGCGGCGGGCGGGTTCACATCCCGCTTTCCCATCAGGTGCCTCACTTTTCGTCGCAGACGCCGGGAAAATCCGGAACGGTCTGCCGTTGATTTTTGCCAAAGCTGACGGGAACCCTCCACAAAGCGGATGCACAACGCAGCCGACTTTTGATTTATTGTATATAATGCGGATCGCATCCGCTGCCAAAGTGAATTCATTCGTTCCTCCTGTCCTTGTAGGGACACTATACAGTATATACGAAAATCGGGAGCAATAAAAGTACCAGGATGTTACTATTTAAAAACAGGAATGCAATAATAACAGAATAGCGGTAAATCTCGTGGTTATTCGATGATGAAAGCTGTTTCCAGCAGACTGTCGGCTGCAGCATTGCCGCGTCCGCATATTGACGTACCTGCTTTTCCGCCGTATACTTGAGCCACGGAGGGTGAACATGAAGCTTTGTATTGCCAGTGATTATACCGGGGACGAGATGCGGATAGCGGTTACCGACTATGTGAGGTCGCTGGGGCATGAGGTCACGGACATTACCCGGGCAGATATTCGTGAAGAATATCCCTTGATAGGTGAAAGGGCCGGTCGTGCCGTCGCTGCAGGAGAGTATGATTTGGGTATCCTTATCTGCGGCACCGGCATCGGGATCTCCCTTGCCGCAAACCGGGTGAAAGGTATCCGGGCAGCCGTGGTTTCCGAGCCCTACAGCGCGAAAATGAGCCGTACCCATAATAATGCCAATATCATTGCCTTCGGTTCCCGGGTGGTAGGCGTTGAAATGTCAAAAATGATCGTGGATGCTTTCTTATCCTCCTCTTTTGAGGGAGGCCGGCACGAAGAGCGGATCGCTCTGCTGGAGGGGATCGATAGAAACTAAGCAAGAGAGACATAGCGTTCAATCTTTTGATAAGGCGTTTTTAACTTGCGGGATCCCCCTGAATTACCGGAAGAACATCGGCGGAAAGATACCGGAAAATGCACGACACAGTTTGGCATCGGCTGCCCATCGGCTGCCGACTGTGTCTTTTTTGTGAAAGCAAAGACTACGGGTCAGACCGGAAAACGCCGTTTATGATACGGATACACATGTCTTGCATACAATTTGTGTCATCTAAGCGACATGCTGGAATGTTTCTATGGACATTCATGGACATTTTTACTGCAACATGGTATAATATTTAGTGCTTCCCTATGGAGGTGCTGTTGTTTTATAAGCGTTGTATCGGCAGGTAATTTGCTTTGCGGCATATCATAGCAGAGCCGGTACCGTAGGGACTGCCGGGACAGCATGATATCTTCGAAGCGCGACGGAATAGAGAAAGCTTGAGAGGTGATGATTTGAACGAGTTAACAGGTAAATTCAAAGAAGTACTGATGTCTGTATTACCGATTACATTCATAGTTCTGGTGCTTCATTTTACCATATGTCCATTGATGCCGATGATGCTGTATGCTTTTCTCATAGGCTCAGTTCTGGTTATTCTCGGGCTGACTGTATTCCTGTTTGGGGTTGATCAAGGGATCGAACCAATCGGGCATGGCGTCGGGAATGCGATGTTGCATTCGAACAGTTACGCAGTGGTTATTACAGTCAGTTTAATTTTAGGGTTTTTCATTTCCTACGCAGAACCGGATTTGCACATCCTTGCCAAACAAGTCCACAGTGTAACTTCCGGTCAGTTTAATAACATCCTGATGGCTGTTGCGGTCTCTATTGGTCTGGGTGCTATGATGACGATCGGTATGCTGCGCATACTGAGGAATGTTCGGTTGAAATATGTGTTTACCGGCGCGTATGGGTTGATTTTCATCCTTTCGATATTTTCCTCTCCGGATTTTCTGGCGATCGCATTTGATGCTTCCGGGGCAACGACGGGCGCTATCACAGTGCCCTTTATGCTTGCTTTGGCAGCTGGAGTTTCCTCTATGAAAAAAGACCGTACATTAGGGGAAGCCGACAGCTTCGGGCTGGTTGGCATTTCGTCAACAGGCGCAATTCTGGGAGTATTGATTACCGGGCTCTTCTTCAACGGAACCAAATTAAGCGGAACATTACCGGAAGTTGATGTGGCGAGCTCGAGTCTTTTGAAGATATATGGCAGTAAACTGCTGCAAATTTCATGGGAGTCATTCCTGACACTGCTGCCGATTATTATCGCGTACGTGATATTTCAGGTATTTGTCTTTAAGCACAGAAGAAGAAAGGTCATAGACATTGTTCGTGGCCTCGTCCTTACATATGTAGGGCTTGTTGTGTTTTTACTGGGCGTGAATGGCGGTTTTATGGAAGTGGGCACTCAGTTGGGCATGAAGCTCGCTTCGATGGACTCAGATATACCGGTTCTCCTTGTCGCTTTGCTCCTTGGGCTCACCACGGTTTTAGCCGAGCCGGCGGTACATGTGCTTACGCATCAGGTTGAGGATGTTACCGGAGGATCTGTTAAACGCAGGCTGGTCCTTCTCTTCCTGTCCGTGGCAGTCGGCGTGTCCATCTTTATGTCCGCCCTGCGGATCCTCGTGCCCGGCATTCAGCTATGGATGTATTTACTGCCCGGGTTTGGCCTTGCCGTGATTTTGGCTTATTTTGTACCCGACTTGTTTGTGGGCATGGCATTTGATGCCGGTGGCGTAGCATCAGGGCCGATGACCGCCACCTTTTCCCTTGCCTTTGTGCAGGGAGTTGCCGCACAGGTTCCGTCAGCGGATGTGGTGGCGGATGGGTTTGGTATGATTGCGATCGTGGCGATGATGCCTATTATTGCCATCGAACTGCTTGGTGCGTTATATCAGGCGAAATTACGCAAAGTTACAAAAAAACCGCTATCTCAGAGGGTCGGTCTGAAGGAGGGAATTTATGAATAATCCATTTGCGGATAACGTCAATGAAAAGTCTTTTCAAATAATGACACTGATATTGAACGAGTATCAATGCAATGAGTTCAATCAAATCGCCAGGAAGAAAAACATCCGAGGTGGGGTTATTTTGAACGGCAGGGGCACGGTAAATAATGCCATATTGAACCTGCTGGGGATCAAAAGTCAGAAAAGAATCGTAATCAATGTTCCGATTGAAAAAAGCAGAGCGGCGGAAGTGTTGGAACACATTACCGAGGAGCTCCAGCTTCACAAACCCGGTCATGGAATCATCTATACGACACCGATTATGATTGCAGACCAGATCATTCATGATAAACAGGGTGATTTTAACACTGTGTCAGGTATGGAGGGAGATAGTATGTTTATAAAACTGACGGTAGTCGTCGATCGCGGCATGTCCGATGATGTGATGGACATTGCGCGTAAAGCCGGCGTAAGAGGGGGAACGGTTCTGCGCGGACGCGGAACCGGTGCGGAATTTGTCGAGGTGTTGTTCGGCAACGAAATCGAGCCGGAGAAAGAATTGGTAACCATCCTTTTGCCAAGGGAATTGAAAGATAAAGTGGTGAACGATCTCTATAGTGAGCTCAGGCTGGATCTTCCCGGCAACGGGATATTGTATGTCGAGCCGATTTCAGAAGTACGGGGTCTTTTTGAAACCCATCTCAATCAAAAGGATCCCGAATAGAGAACAGCTTTACTACTGTTATTGATGAAGAATAAGACTGCACACAAGGGGATATCCTCCGCTGCAGTCTTTATTGTTTGTTCGGTATATTTGGTTTGTTAAATTTGCAATACAGGTTTATGTTCGGGTGATTCATTCGGCAAAGTCGGGCGTCAGCCTGCCTTTTGCCGGCAAACCATAACAGCTCCCCTATATTTGCAGCAGTGTCTTCACAACCCATGAAGCCAGCGCCAGCCCCGCTGCTCCGGGGACAAAGGAAACGCTGCCCGGGAGAATCCTGCCATGTTCGGGAAAGGCATCAGAAGACCGAACCGGCGGTTCCTCCGACCAAACCACTGGTAGATGCAGGATGCCTCGCTTCTTCAATTCCCGGCGCATTACCCGGGCGAGGGGGCACACGGCAGTCTCGCTGATGTCCCCCAGCCGAAAGGCAGTGGGGTCCAGTTTGTTGCCCGTACCCATGCTGCTGATAATAGGAATTCCCGTTTTAATACACCGTTCTATCAGGTCGAGCTTGGCATTTACCGTGTCCATTGCGTCCACCACGGCATCGGGACGAGGCAAGAGAGTGTTCTCCGGATCCCCCGGCAGGTATCGAACGACACGGGGCTCGGCAAGGCAGGACGGATTGATATCGGTCGCCCGTTTGGCCAGCACATCTGCTTTATTCAGCCCAATTGTGGAAACAAGCGCCTGCAGCTGCCGGTTCAGGTCAGATGGAGCAACGATGTCCATATCCACAAGGGTCAACTTACCGATACCGCTTCGCACCAATGCCTCAACGGCATAGCTGCCTACACCGCCCAGCCCGTATACCGCGACTTTCGCGGTAGCCAGACGGGTTATTGCTTCGGTTCCCAAGAGTCTGGCGGTACGGCTGTCCCCTTCCGGTATCATTTACGGCTGCCGCGCTCCATCTCGCTCCGGAGGCGGCCTAGGGAACTGAATACTACGTCCGCGGGGCAGTCGGTCGGCACGGGTCGTGCGGCACGGTTGATCCAAGCAGTCGGGAATCCTTCCTGATGAGCAGGTTGAATATCATAAATCAGGCTGTCACCAACAATAAGAATCTCACCGGGCGTATACCCCATTGCCTGTGCGGCGGCACGGTAAAATTCCGCTCGCGGCTTATACGCCTTTGCGTCCTGGGAACAAAAAATGTCTTTTGCATTCAGCTGTGTTCGGCGGAGGGAGAGGGAAAAGTCTTCCCGATCCGCATTACTCATTAGCGTTACCGGGATAGGCAAATTGATCAGGAACAATCGGGCGTCGGGATAGGCCTCCGGGCTCTGCCGGGAACGCAGTAACATCGTATAGATATCCTGGGGATCCATTTTTGCACGAAATTGCGCAAGAGTTTTCTCCAGTACACGAAATTCCAGGTCTTTGAGAGGGATATAGGTATTGTCGAAGGAGGAGCGGTACGCGGCCAGGGTCTGCTCCCACCAATACCGCACCACATCCGCCTGTGTGATGCTCATCGGAGAGCTTTCACAGATACCTCTGCAGATATCCTTGATGGTTGCATCATCCTCACGTACCAGTATGCCGTAATAGTCCACCAATAATGCTTTAATTGCCATGATGTCCTCCTAAAACACCCAATGCAGGATTGTCTGATCCAATATAACAAATATACCCAGCACCCCTGTGTATAGGGCGAAAATCCACAATTTTCCTTTCCGGACAAGGCGAAACATCAAGGACATTGACAGTAGTCCGGTAACTGCCGCGGCAACTACGCCGAGTGCCAGAAAAATGGGGGAGAGCCCGCCCAGCGCTGCGGAACCGAGGGTCACCACCTCTTTCGCTTGCAGGAGGATTGAGCCGCCGATAACCGGAATGCTCATTAAAAAGGAGAATCGAACCGCGGTTTCTCTGCCTACACCGGTCAGCAGCCCCGTACACAGCGTACTGCCGGAACGGGAAACCCCGGGGAGTATGGCGACCGCCTGCGCTGTTCCCATAGCCAGCGCCTGATACCACTTTATGCGATTCAAGCCATCCGATTTGCTTTTGTCGGGACAGGCATGCTTATCTGCAGCGGTTTTCTTTTCAGTCAGCAACCAGGCTACAAGCAGCAGCAGGGAAGTCGCCAGAAAAGACCACCCCAGCAGACTGCCGTCAAAAGCGCTTTCCAGAAAATCACCGAAAAGCAGCTGCGCCGCCACGGCAGGCAGAGTCGCAAGGATCAGATACAGCATCACACGAAAAGGTTTTCTAAACAAAAACAGGAACTCACGCCAGAGCAGGATGAATACACTGACCAAAGTGCCTGCATGGAGCAGCGTATCCAACAGCAGCGGCGCTTCGGTGATACCGAAAAGATTCTGAAAAAACACTAGGTGACCCGAACTGGATATAGGAAGGAATTCACCCAGCCCTTGTACAACACCCAATACCAAAGCCTGCCACCAAGTCATTTTTCGTCCTCCGCATTCTATTATAAGAGATTTTGTATAAAAAACAACCGTAGAAAAGGGAGTAATCAACGGAGAAATGTGTTGTCTAGGCGTTTTTCTGGCCATTGGGCTATCAAAATGGCAAAAAACACCAAGCCGCAGCCAACAAGTTCCCGCAGAGTCAGGGCCTCTCCGAGCAATGCCCAACCTGAGAGGGAAGCGAATACGGCTTCCGCGCTGAGTATCAAGCTGGCTAACGCCGGGTCGACCCGCTGCTGCCCCAAAATTTGAAAAGTGTGAGCGACTCCGCAGGACAGGATTCCGGCATAGGCAATGGGCAACCAGACAGAGAGAATGTCCGATAAACGAGGCGTGTCCCAAATAGTCATACAAATCACGGAAAGGATTCCGGCGGTAAAAAACTGTATACAAGACAATGCAACTCCGTCCAGCCCTGCCGCAAACAGTTCGATGACCCAGATATGCAACGCGAACGCTACTGCTCCCAACAGCAGCAAAACATCTCCGGCCGCAATGGAAAAATCCATCCGGAGGCAAAGTAGGGCCATTCCAGTCAGCGCAATACCTGCGGCGATCCAAACCCTCAGCGATACTTTCCGCCGGAGAAACAGGCCGAACATAGGTACAAGGATAATGTAAAGCGCTGTGATAAAGCCGGATTTACCCGCAGAGGTGGTTAGCAGACCGTATGTCTGTAATGAGGTCCCGGTAAACAGGAATACCCCACAGGATATGCCGCCAAGCCACAGTCGCTTTCCTCCGGGAAACCGTTTCTGCCGCAGCAGGGCAAAGGGAAGCAGCACTATCCCTCCCAGAAGCAGACGTATTCCGTTAAAAGTAAAGGGCTGCACCTTTTCTATACCTGCGCTTTGGGCGACGAAGGAGACACCCCAAATAACCGCAGCCAGAATGAGAAGGCAAATCCCTCCCAAGTGACTCGATTTTGGTTTATGCATACGCTGCTCCTGTCTATCATGCGGCCGTTGCCGACCGTTGTAATACGTCGCGGATGATTCTACCAGATACGGGATTCTTTGGCTACTCTCTCGATTGGTATTGACCAGGAATTTAAAGGACGGTGCAGACAAATGCACCGCCCGGTTTATTTTCTTTAATGTATTCTTCTTACTTTACCGCCCCTGGGATTCAGTATTTGACTCCAGATGAATCCCTGCAATATCTGTTCCTTTTCCATACGAATAGGAGACACTTTATCCTCCCGATGCGGCTTATCTTCCAACACAAAACGATAATTCCGGATGTCATCCCGGCCTTCCATATGTCCCTGCGCAAGATATTCTGTCTCCAAGGAGCCACCTGCAGGCACCTTTTCCACCCTTATATTGGGCTGCTTTGCAGCAGAGTGCATATGTGCTTCCGCAGGTGATAGGGGAGCTGGAGTCGCTGCTGCAGACCGCACCGGACGTGCAGACCGAGTGACAGAAGGTTGTGCAGGACGGATAGGATGCGCGCCTAACCGAATCGGGCTGAACTCATCATCCTTTCGGGATACCGAATCCTTGGAAGCGGGTGCGGCTGTCTTCTTTTTTGAAGAAGAAAAAACGGAAATCATGATGGATAGGATAACCAACACGGCAAAGATAATTTCCATCCGCAGCTCCTTTCAATTCATCGATTTCAAGAATTGGGGGTTTGCTTATTATCCGGCGTGCCCATGCCCGCGATAGCATTTCGCATTCCGGTATCCGATCGGATATTCTGCAAATTGTAGTAATCCATGACGCCCAGATTGCCGCTGCGGAAGGCTTCGGCAATCGCCAAGGGGATTTCGGATTCGGCTTCCACCACACGCGCGTGCATTTCCTGCTTAAGGGCCAGCATTTCCTGTTCTTGGGCGACGGCCATTGCCCGGCGCTCCTCCGCTTTAGCCTGCGCGATACGGCGGTCTGCTTCAGCTTGATCCATCTGCAGCTGCGCGCCGATATTGCGTCCTACATCAACATCCGCAATATCGATGGAAAGGATTTCAAAAGCAGTCCCGGCATCCAGACCTTTGTCCAATACGGTACGGGAGATCAAATCGGGGTTTTCCAGTACGCTCTTATGGTTATCAGCGGAACCTACGGTTGTAACGATACCCTCGCCAACACGGGCAATGACTGTTTCTTCGCCCGCACCACCTACCAGACGGTCGATATTGGTGCGGACGGTGACTCTGGCTTTTGCCCTAAGCTCAATGCCGTCCTTGGCAATCGCAGCTACCACCGGTGTTTCAATGACCCTGGGCCTGACAGACATTTGTACAGCATCCAAAACGTCCCGGCCAGCTAAATCGATCGCGCAGGCCCGTTCAAAGCTCAGCCCGATGCCGGCGCGCTGAGAAGCAATCAGGGCATTGATCACCCTATCCACGTTACCCCCCGCCATATGGTGGGCCTCCAACCTGTCCAAGTCTACCTCCAGCCCCGCTTTGGTTGCTTTTATGAGTGGTACGATAATTCTGCGGGGAATAATACGCCGCAGTTTCATACCGATTAACTGGCTGATACGTACTCTGACCCCGGAAGCAGTGGCACTGATCCACAACCCCATTGGCACAAGGCTTAAAAAAATAATCAGGAACACCACGATGGCAACGATAATCAGCAGCACCGCAACAAAAGGATTCAGTGCAATGATAACGCTCGGATTCATGTTAACCTCCATATCTATTACTGTCATACCTATCACTGTATTGCCCGCTTATGTATCCGGCTTCACGATAACCCTTATCCCCTCTACGCGGGAAACCACTATGGGCATATTCGCCTCTATAAACTCTCCCTCTGTGACTACATCGATCCGTTTTCCGTCTATTTCCACAACACCCGCCGGACGAAGTACAGTCCTTGTGATGCCTTGTCGTCCTTCCAGCGCAGACATATCCGGATTGGTGATGTACCCCTCCTCTTTGGCAGAAGTGCGCCTCTGTATCAATGCGCTGCGGGAGAGCTTCCCTTTTAGCGCGGAACGCATGATCATGACGGCGAGTATCCCCAGTACCAGCAGCAGCAGCAAAATCATCACCAACGCCTGGGTCAGATTTTCCGCTGCCAGGAAAACCGATATCCCAAGCAGGATCACCCCCATTATCCCCGGCAACGCAAAACCGGGGGTTGCCATTTCTACAATGAGCAGTATCAGTCCGGCAATAAGGCAGATGAAAGCGGGCCATCCCATCCGAAAAAGAAAGAGAATATTGTCCATGCAGTCACCTCCGTTCATTACGATTATAACATTTTTGCACACCTTATTCAACATTTAACATAGAGATGATATTCGCCTTGCATATTCCGGGGTTCGGTGATTGATCGGCAAAAGGAAAGTATGTTGTAAACCGCAATATGACACAGGGATGTATAATATGTGAAATTGTGAATTCTACCGGTGTAAAGTTGTGAATTCTAACGATTTTAAACGATAAATCGCTTGACCCGGGAAATCCTTGCGGTTATAATATGACATATGCTTTTGTGCGCCTATGCTATACAATGCTTCGGTAACGGTTTTTATTTTGTTTCGCGGATTATATTCTCAAAGGAGTTTCTATGGATTATGAGCTGCTGAATGATCTTACAAGTATTCAGTTGAAAGCGGCTGCCGAGCAGATTGGGCTGCCTTTGTCTCCGCGCGCGCGCAAAGAAGATATCATACGCATGATCAAAAGGACCGGAATGGATGTTGACCTGGATGCTCTGCTCTCTACCGGTAAACGGGGGAGGAAATCACTGCAAAAAGAAGACGGAGATGAGGAGATGAATTATATTGCCCCCGACGAAGCGGACGCCATTATCATATCTCCCGAGGAAGGCGAGTCTGTTTATATTCCTCCGGAGAAGGCAACGCAACTTCGGCAGACACAGGAGGCGCCGCTACCGTATGCACATGTTCGGTCATCGTCTCAGGCAGGCAGCGTCCAACCTGTCGCTAGGAACGTGCTGCGGCCGGAGGCCCAGCATGTTGCGCGTCCAGTCGATATCATTAAAAACAACACAACGGCTCCCCAGGAAAAAGGACGTTCCATGAAGGAGGATCCTATGCTGCGCAGTGCTTCCTCTATCCAGGAGCCGGCATTCGATACCATGCCGCATTTGTCACCGGAACAAGCAGCCCAGGCAGCAAGGGACGCGGTTCTATTGCCCAAAGTCAAAGAAATGCCTCAGGTCAACGCAGAAGATGTGATTGAAATGCTGCGTGAGCAGGATTTATCTCAGGTGACCGGCGTGAATCCGGCTGTACCTGAATTGTTGGATCAGGGAGGATGCGGTATTGCGGAAGGCATTCTTGAAGTTCAGGAGGGCGGCTTCGGTTACCTCAGAGCGCTGCACCACGGGCAGAAGGATTGCTATATTTCCATTGCACAGATTCGGCGCTTCGGCCTACGCAACGGCGATCATATCAAGGGAGTGACCCGGCCGGAAAAAGAGGGTGGGGAGAAATACCTTGCCATGCTCTATATTACCGACATTAACGGCGATCCTCCGGAAGTGGTTGTAAAGAGAAAGCAGTTTGACGAGCTTACACCCATCTACCCGATGGAGAGGCTTACGCTGGAGCGTCCGGATCAGCCGGATGACCTGGCTATCCGTCTGCTGGATTTGGTAGCGCCCGTTGGCCGGGGTCAGCGCGGCTTGATCGTCTCTCCTCCTAAAGCCGGTAAAACCACGATTTTAAAGAAAATAGCCGGATCTATAGCCACAAATTATCCGGATATCGAGCTAATGGTTCTTTTAATCGATGAACGTCCCGAGGAAGTTACGGATATGCAGCGCTCTATTAATGGGGAAGTTATTTACTCCACATTTGATGAGCAGCCGGAGAACCATTGCCGCGTTGCGGAACAGGTGCTGGATAGGGCAAAGCGTCTGGTAGAGCATGACCGCCATGTCGTGATTCTGATGGATTCCATTACCCGATTGGCACGGGCAAACAATCAGGTGGTGCCGACTTCTGGCCGCCTGCTTTCCGGCGGTTTGGATCCGGCAGCCCTATACCTGCCCAAACGTTTCTTCGGTGCGGCAAGAAATATTGAAAACGGAGGCAGTTTAACCATATTGGCTACGGCGCTGGTAGACACCGGAAGCAGACTGGATGATATTATCTATGAGGAGTTCAAGTCCACCGGCAATATGGAACTGCACCTTGACAGAAGGTTGCAGGAACGCAGGGTATTCCCGGCAATTGATTTTTACCGTTCCGGTACGCGGCGTGAGGAGGTTTTGCTGTCCCCCTCGGAGATGAATGCTATGTGGCAAATACGCAAACTTCTTTCCGGAAATACAGAGGATTCTACCGAACTGTTGATCGATATGATGAGCAAGACCTCAAGCAACGCTGAGTTTGTGGAGAAGCTTTCCTCCTGGTTGGCCATGATGGACAGCAAGCCCTCCTTCCGTACCCGCGGATGACCGGAGAGCGAACGGCCTTGCCTGCGCAGGGCCTTTTTTACTTGACGCAGAAAGCGTTCTTTATATGGAGGTTTACAACGACCTTTCCCTCTTTTATTGACTTGTACAGGTTTGACGTTATCATAAGTATGCCGCGGGTCCGGTTAGATACGCATGCGGATTTCGAACCTGACTTTTGTACAGCCGGACATCTGCTGCTAAAAGGGTCAGCGCAGAGTATCCCTATCCAATAACCGTGCACATTTGTGGGGACTTTATACACGGAGAGATCAAGAGCGCGGATGTTTTTTCATAAAGCATGAAAGCAAGTACATTATTCGATACATGGTTTTCGGTTATAATAAAATTATACATCCGCTGCAAATAAGGTTTGGCTTGTAATGAACCGCAGGGGACCGGCGTATCGATCGCCATGCCTCCTGTTAATATCAGGAAGGAGAGAAAACATGAAAAAAGCATACTCAACCAAATCTGCTCCGGAGGCGATCGGACCTTATTCACAGGCAGTCGCCGCCGGCGGCTTCCTGTTCATAAGCGGTCAGATCCCTTTGACGCCTGAGGGTGTATTGGCCGGGGCGACTATTGAAGACCAAACCCGGCAGGTTCTCATCAATCTGACGGAGATTTTGAAGTCAGCAGGTTTAACAACGGATAATGTGGTAAAAACGACGGTATTCTTGGTTGATATGGAGGATTTTGCGGCAATGAATTTTGTATATTCCACATTTTTTCCGGCAGACTGCCCTGCCCGATCCGCTGTCCAAGTGGGCGCTCTTCCCAGGGGTGTCCGGGTTGAAATTGAAGCAATCGCCGCATCGGATACACTATGAGACGTATCGGCATAACAGTTTCCTCCTTGGAACAGGGTAGGATTTACGGAAACCCCAAAGCTTATGCTGAGGCTGTCATGGCTGCGGGAGGATTGCCTTTGCTATTGCCCAATCTGCCGGAGGCTGTAGAGGATTATCTGCCTTTGTTGGACGGCCTGCTGCTTTCCGGCGGTGGGGACATTGACCCTGTGCTTTACGGACAGGAGAATAAGGGCAGTCAGCCCTCCGATCCCTGCAGAGACCGCTTTGAGCTTGCCCTGACAAAGTCCGTTGCGGAAAGGCAACTTCCCATACTGGGGATATGCAGGGGAATGCAGTTGCTCGCGGTAGCCTTTGGAGGTACGCTGCTGCAGGACATACCGACAGCTTTGGGAATCTCGCATCCTGTTGACTCCGATGCCCGGCATGAGGCCTTTTCTGACAGCGCGCTGTTTCGGGACTTGTTCGGTGAGAGTTTTACCGTTAACTCTACACATCACCAGTGTATTGACCGGATGCCGGATGGTTTTATTCTGGGAGCACATTCTCCGGAGGGGATCCCGGAGGCGATGGATGCTCCTGGAAGGCGGATTTGGGGAGTTCAGTGGCACCCGGAAAATCTGTGGCGGCAGGATGATCGGATGCTATCACTCTTTCGGCTGTTGACGGGCGTATAAACAACGTCCGCGAACTGTTTTTGGCAACGTAAAAAACGTTCCATCAAGACAGGAAAAGGACAAAACAGGGTTGTGCCATTGACTGTTGTTTGTCTGTAGGGATATAGTTTCCTGCGCATTATACCCAAGTTGGCGATATTTACGGGTGTTTTATCGGATTTTGCTCTATACATACAAAAAACCTCCTCACATGTTCATAAGAACCATGTGAGGAGGTTTTTTTATGATATATAGTCGGAAATCATGGCATATGCCGCCGGAGAAATCTGTTCGGGCCGTTGGGTGGGGAGGCAGTCAGCCTCCCCAAGGCGGACTGTGATCTCCTCCCGTGACCAGCCCAATGCGCCCAAATTATTGTGGATCTGCTTTCTGCGGGCGGAAAAGGCTACTCGAAGCAAGGTATCCAGTTTCCGGGTATTTACCTTTGGCGTATCCTTCCAATCAAGATTCACTACAGCGGAATCCACGCGGGGAGGAGGGTCAAAAGCGTCAGGAGGCACCTGACAAATTAGTGTGGAACGGGTCAATAGCGCGGCCTTTATTGCCATGGGACCATAGCCCTTCTGGCCTTCCCGGGCGAGGAGTTTGGCGGCGGTTTCCTTTTGCATTAGCAATACCGCGGAGAGAGGGGAGGGTTGGGCGCGAAAAAGGGAATCCAGTATGGGTGTGGTGATAGCGTAGGGGATATTGGCTGCCACACGGAAGCGTAGTCCAAGCTTTTCCTGTAGTTCCGCCCATTTCACACGCTGGAAATCCGTCCATAGGATTTCCACATTGGTATGATTCTGCAGCCGGAGCTTCAGAATCGGTTCGAGTCTCCTGTCAATCTCCACTGAAAGGACTTTGCCGCAACGTGCAGCCAGCGCTTCTGTCAACACGCCCGCTCCGGGGCCGATTTCCAGAAAGGCGTCTTCTTGCCGGGGATCCGCTACCTCAATAATTTGCTCCAGTACCCTGGTGTCTGTCAGAAAGTGCTGCCCCAGGCTGTGCTTTTGATAAAAACCGTTGCTCACCGGGTATACCCCGTTTCCACGATATAAATGATCCTGTTCCGCTTTCTTCCCCATATCAAACATTCCGCTTCGGTATCCATGAACACGTCGATGTGTGTACCCGTAGGACCGGCATCCTCTGCCAAACCGTACCCATATCCGGGTATGTACATAAGTGTGCCGTAGGGAATGACTCTCTTGTCTACTGCAACGGTGCCGGGATTCGCGTAGGTGCGTGTCGCAACCGGCCATACTCCTGTGGCGGTCTTGTTGCCGGTATGGGTATAGGCGGTAATCTGGGAAACCTCCATTGTTGAGATATAGGAGGGAGGCTCTCCGGAACCGCCGGTGATCCTTGTAGCTGTGGGAACAGGTGTGGACGCCGTAGCAGTTGCCTCAGGAGTCTGCGCGACGGTTATAGTGGGTTTGGTTGTAGCTTTTGCCGTAGGCTTTGCGGTGGAGGGTTTTACCGCAGGCTTCTTTGTCGGTATGGGGGCAGGGGATGCAGAGGGCTGAAGAGACGGCATGGTTGTGGGAGCCGGAGAGACTTCAGGCGTAGGACCTGGGGTTACCAGCGTGCCTACAGACAGTATTCTGGGCACAGCGGTTTGCCTGGAAAAGATTTGAATAATAACCCGCTCCAGTAATACACCGTCACGAAAATAGGTGCGGATCTGCACGATGTCCAAGGCGGCCGTTCCCTCCGCAGAAACCTGTACTTCACCATAGGGAAGTGTATTGTCTGCCCGCACGATGATTTCTGTTTCAGCCCTGCTCTCCGAATAAGTGTCCTCCGACCGAAGTTGGATCCAAGTAATCCGAAGACCGGATTGTATCGGTGTATCGGGGGCGGGCTGAAGACTGTCAGTATCTTCAAACGGTAAGCTGGCCAGCGCCATAGCGTCTCTCACGGTGCCCTTAGTCATAAAAACCAGTGAGGTTTCCCCATCATAATCGATATAGACTGGAACAGATCGGCGGATGATTACCTCCGTATCTTCGGTCAACAGGGTTTCTTCAGCAGGGGTCAATTCGTCAGATGTACCGAGGGAAATGCCTCTTTCTCCTAACAGATCCTTTACCGTGGATTGCATGGTATAGCAGCGTTGTCGTATACCTCTGTCGGTTATATAGACACGAGAAAGTCGGGGGAGCACCCACCAGACTGCCGCGCCGATACACAGTAATACCAGCCCGAGAATTCCCCAAACACTGATTCTGATTCGTTTTCGTTTCCTCTTTGGCGGCGGAATCTGCCGGGATTCCGTCGGTTGCATTTCGGTCATCCTGTCTCCCTGAGGGAAAGATCCCTCCAGCTGCCATTATACCGGTAAACAAGAAATCATGTCAAGCAAGGCTATTTTTTTCATTTCTGACGAAAATCATGGAACTTGAAGAACAACTTTTCCTACATTTTCTCCGTGCTGCAACAGCGCATGGGCTTCTTCTGCCTGGGTAATGGGCAATACACGGTAGAGTGTGGGGCGCAGTCTGCCTGCTTCCAGCAACGGCCAAAACTCCTCTTCCAGCCGTGCCAGCAATTCAGACTTTTCCGCTACTGATTTTTTGCGCAGCATACTGCCTTTTATCTGTAAGCCTTTTGTTAATACCGCTCGGAGGGGCAGTACTGTTTCTGTCCCGTCCAGGGTGGATATCAGTATCCAGCGGCAGCCCTCTGCGACATATGGAAGTGTTTCTCCAATGGCAGGCCCGCCAAGGCAATCCACTGACACATCCACCGGGTGCCCGGACTCCGCTTCTTTCCGGAGCACTTCGGAGACCTTTTCATGAGAATGGACGATCACTCTGTCCGCACCAAGGTGCTGGATGGCATCCGTCTTTTCTGGCGTAAGGACTGAAGTGATGACATAGGCGCCGCAAGCCTTTGCCATAGGGATGCCTACGCTGGCAAGGCCGCTAGCACCGGCAGGGAAGTAGAGAGTTTCCCCGGGCCGAAGGTTTCCTTCTGTAAAGAGGTTAAGATAACAGGTGGCGTATGCCTCGGGGAGAGAGGCGCCCTCCTCCATTGTAAGCCTCTTTGGCAGAGGAAGCACCATGCCTGCATCTACGGCGACATATTCCGCGTATCCTCCGCCGCCCAACAGGGCGCAGACCTTGTCTCCCAGCTTCCACCTTGACACACGTCGGCCGACAGAAACGATTTCTCCCGCTATCTCAAGACCCATCCATTGAGGGCTTCCCGGGGGAGAGGGATACTTCCCTTCCCGCTGCAGCAGATCCGCCCGGTTCAGCGCCGCTGCTTTGATACGGATCAAAACCTGTGATTCTGTGTAAACCGGCATTGGAACTTCACTCCAGACCAAAGATTTGTCTTCTGCAATCAATATTGCCCGCATTTCAGTCACTTCCTTTCATGGCCAGACTTCTGCCGCCGTCAATAATGTAGGTTTGGCCGGTGATAAAACCGCTCTCTTCAGACACCATGAAGGCAACTAAAGCTGCCACATCGGCATCGGTGCACTTTCGGCCAAGAAAGTTGGTTTTCACTGCCTCGTTATCTTCTCCAGGGCGTTGGACAATTCCTGGCGCAACACAGTTTACCGTTATCTGGTATGGAGCAAGCTCCTTTGCAAGAGACTTGGTCATTGCCATAATACCGCCTTTGGCGGCAGCATATTCCACACAGCCACGTAAACCATTCACCCCGACAGTAGAAGCGAAATTCAATATCCTGCCGCCTTTGCCTTGGGCTACCATGATGCGACCTGCGGCGCGGGAAGTATACAGTGCGCCCAATAGATTCACTTTTATCACCTGAAGGATCACCTCGTCCTTTTGCTGTATGAGCGGTTTCATCTTGCTCCGGGCGCTGCCACCGGCTGCATGAATCAGGATATCTAATCCACACATGACTTCGGCCGCAGCTTCTATCGCCATGTCAATGGAGACGGACTCGGTAACGTCCGCGGTATAAGTCCAGGCTTTCCCGCCGGCTGCCCGTATTTCTCTCGCTACTTTCTCTACTGTTTTCTCGTTTAAATCGCATAGCGCTACCTTTGCTCCCAAAGCTGCAAGTTTCCGCGCGCATCCGCTCCCGAGAAATCCTCCGGCTCCGGTAATAAATGCCGCTTTTCCCTGTAGACTCATTCTTGCCCCTTTCCGAAGGCACAAGCCTCAAGCAGTATTTTCTGCAATGTCCATTCGTAATCCGGTGAGTAGGGATTTTCTTTCTTTTCCAGAATAAACGCGGCGAAGTCCCGCAGTTGGTCGTCATACCGCCCCAGTTTGTCATGAAAATTCCGGTTCATGATGACTTCCCGCACATCATTGTAGGCATCTCCTCCGGCATAGGAGCGTGTCAACAGTGTGGGACGCTCCATCGGTTTCATTTCCAATGTGCCCTTTTCCCCGCAGATAACCAGCTGCCGCCTTCCCCAACCGTTGACTTCCACCGAAGAAACCCTGACGAGAGAGGCTCCCTTTGAATAGCGGAACACCGCAAGCGTGCTGTCATAGGCATCCACGCTATTAAAGCCCGTGCGCTGCAGGAAGGGGACCACCTCCTCCGGAGGCCCTTGGATCTGCAGGATCAGATCTATGAGGTGACAGCCGAAAATGTACATGGTACCGCCGGGAAAATGATTCAGCCATGTCCTATACTCAGGTGAATGCTCCGTACTCATCATTGCGTCGACGGAGAATATTTCTCCCAACTCCCCTCGCTTTACTGCTTCTATACAATAGCGAACGGCGGGATTGTATCGATACATATATCCCAGTTGGAATGCCAGATTCTGTGTTTTTACACTGTCTAACAGCATACGGTACTCTGCTAAATCAGTGCCGGCTGGCTTGTCCAGATGGATGTGCAGCCCACGGACTGCACATCGCCGGGCAGTAGCCAGCATATCCCACACGTCAGTTTCCACAGCGACGGCATCCAGTCCGGGCATGTTTAACAGCGCTTCCTCCGTCATGAAGGGTATGTCCCTGTATGCAGGGAGACCGCCCCTCTTTTTCAGCCATTCCTGACTTTCCGCCACAACGCCGGCTACTTCGAAAAGAGTATCCAAACTCCGGAACGCTTCCATTTTTGCCGCGGCATGGTTATGACCGATGCCGATTTGTCCGATCAATATTTTTCCGTTTCTCATGAGAGCTTACTCCAATCAAAGTATACGCCTGCCGGCAGTTCGCCCCGCGCCAGCTGCGCATATAACTCCGGGGCTCTTGACGGGGCTGCGGCGGGCTGCATGATTTCCCGGACGCGGAGCTTTCCGGCGGCCAGGAAGCGTAAGAGAATTCGGCAGTCGTCCTGATGGGTCCAATATCCGGGGTAGGAATCCACCCTGGGCCGTACAAAATTATGCGCGCCGATCAGGGTAATTCCGGGACGGTGAACCTGCTGATAGTAGTCAATCGCCACGTCGGACACCCTGGTGCAGCCCAGCAGTGCAATGCGGCCCTTCCATGCTGCGGCATCCAATGCCTGCCGCAGCGCAGAGGCAGCGCCGGACACTTCTACCGTGGCATTGACGCCCTTTCCCCAGGTTAGGGCTTTCACCTTTTCAGGAAAGTCATTCTCCAGAGGGTCCAATGCAAAATCCGCACCGGTTGCCAACGCGAGTTCTCTGCGCCAGGGATCCGGATCCGCCGCAATGACCGGATATACGCCGGAAAGGCGGAGGAACTGCGCCGCAAACAAACCCAGCAGTCCTAAACCCATCACCATGGCGGATTCACCCAGTTCCACCATGAGCTTTCGGACACCGCCCAGCCCCATGGCAGCGATGATGACAAAAGCAGCTTCCGCAGAATCTACGGGTTCTGTTACACGCGTAAGCTCCTCGGTGGTTTTTGTCACATAGGCGGAATGCGTGCCATGATAGACCAGTGCACGGTCTCCCGGAATGAAGTCCGTAACCAGTTTACCGCATCTGACTACTCTGGATATTGCGCAGTAGCCCAACTGTCGCGGAAAGACGCCGGCGACATTGGGCATATCCAGCAAGCACGCCCGCTCGGTACCGTTGCTGATTACGGAATACAAGGTTTTTAACAACACCTCATTCTCTTTGGGCTGCCGCACAGGTTCCCGTTTCAGTTCTGCAATTCCCGGAGCGGTGAAAACAATGTGTATATTCTCCATTCTATAACCTCTCGATCAATCTGTAAATTTCTGCTGTTTCTCGCAGAGGAAGTTGCTCGGGAACACTGAGGACGTTGAACCGCTCTACACAAAAGACCAGATATGAGCCCAGAAGCGGTCCGACCAGCCGGGTAAAGGTGCCGTATTTGCCGTTGCAATGATAATGCATCGCCTTTCCGGGAAAACGGGCTTTCAGTGCGGGAACTGCCTTTACATACTCCGCAAGTTGCTCAGGTGTATCGCACATGCCTACCAACTTCAGCGCGTCACTGTCCCGTTCCATCAAGAAATCTGCCAGAAAAAGCACCTTCTCGCAGTCAAGAAACACACCGGTATGGACCGAAAGCAGCACCTCTCTCCCGCCTTTATGGATCTCCCTTATAAATTCTTTCTGCCTATCAATAGTTTCCCGACGAAGAGCGACCTCTGCCGGCATATCGGAAGCAAAGGGCAGACCGGAACCGGTCAGCGAAGCGCGGGTATCTCCGGGATTGAAGGTATAGCCTTGCATATCCACACAGGATGCGCCGCAGGTTGCTGCCAGATGAAGCAGTTCCATCCGTGTTTCGTCGCTGTCAGTCAGTTTAAGGTTATCCGGCCCCTGATTGTAGTGGAGAGCCATAACGGGCAATGTCTGGGCAGAGAATAACGCACGAAGTTGATCCGCATCCCTTTCTTCCGGTGAAAGCATCGAAAGATGCAGGTCAAAGGCGTCGGCCCCTGCAATGCCGGCGTTCCGCATAGCAAACCGGGCATCCCGTGCTGTGGTTTCCTTAATGACAGCCACTTTCAACGGCCCCTTTTGCTTTGTAAAGGATATTCTCATAAAAATTCCTCCCATACATAAATCATATCGTTTTAATCGGATGAATACAATGGCATTCGAATATTTGATTTGGCAAAAATGATATTTTTGCTTTAAACTCGATATAACGACTGATATAGTTGTCCCGGAGGAAAAAGATGGATGCGTCCATTCTTGAAAATGTGATACCGCGCCGGGTTTGCGCATTAAATCGGGTAAACTTTCAGCAGGATTTTTCACGGAGCAGGACGGATCGGGAGCATTGGGGCCTTGCCTTTAAAACCGATGGCAGGACGGTCTATGTCTCCAGTGGAAGGGAAACCCTCTCGGATAAGGGGAATGCGGTATTGCTGCCCAAGGGAGTAATTACAGTTTTATATGCAGTAAAGCCGGTATGTATTATATGGCAGAACAGGAATTGTAGGGGCTCCCTGATGATATGCCGATTACTTCGTTTCCTATTTTGATAATATAGGTTGCCGGAAGATGTTGAACAGAATCGAGTACCTTCGCAGGTTACGGAGACCCGGGAGCGAAGCGCTTTGCCGGGCTGGCATATATGAGTTGCTGGTAAAGATAGCCGAAAACAGTTCGGAGGAAGCTCTGCCCGTTCGGGCAAATGCTGTGATCCGCACCGCATTGGCGTATATGGAGGCAAACCTTTGGGACTCGGAACTGGATATCGCATGTTTGGCTGAAGTTGCCGGCATCAGTACCGTGTACTTTCGTAAGCTGTTTACTACGGCATATCATGTTCCCCCTATGCGTTATATCCGCAGCCTTCGGATAGACAAGCTCGTGAATTACTTTCGGGAGACTATACATCGGTGAGGGAAGTGGCCAAGGAGACGGTTTTTTCGGATATATATCAATTTTCCCGTGCTTTCAAAAGGGAGACAGGCGTTTTCCTCCTCATTATATGCCCGGCGGAGTTATGGAGCAATACCATCGGAACAGCGGACTGACTCGAGAAGATGTTTGCAAAAATATCTTGCCAGAGTCTTCCGAATATTGTATACTATAACGAAACATCGCAGTACAGCGGAAAGGAGCGGCATATGGAAGAAGAGCTTTTCAATATTGCGGCACGTATCCGTGATATACGGGAAATAAATGAAATGTCCATAGAAACGGCGGCTGAAAAAGTAGGCGTATCTCCGTCTTTATACGCGGATTATGAGGCAGCTCGGCAGGATATTCCCATCGGCTTCCTATATCAGCTGGCTAAGCTGTTTGACACGGATCTGACGATCCTTCTCACCGGAGAGGAACCTCGCAGTGACGCTTATTTTGTGGTACGCCGGGGCAAGGGAATTGCCGTGGACAGGCGTAAGGATTATGGGTATGAGGCACTGGCATACGGATTCAAGAATAAACTGATGGAGCCTTTCATGGTAACGGTAACGCCCAAACCGCAGGACGCCAACCAGTATAACCATGAAGGACAGGAGTATATTTTGGTACAGGAGGGTACGCTCCGGGTGGATTTCCCCCGGAACCGAGTTACGCTGCGGCTCGGGGATTCGATTTATTTCGATGCCTCTACTCCCCACGGCATGAACGCAATCGGCGGCGCAACACGGTTTTTATCCATCATCACAAAATCGGAGGAATAATACGCAATGCGCTTATTAGAACGTTTTATTCCCGGCAGCTTCACCAGTAGCCGGGATTTTTATGAAAGATATAAACTGAATATTCCTGAGAACTTTAACTTTGCCTATGATGTTGCCGATGAATATGCTCGGCTGGATCCGGGGAAGCGGGCTCTTGTTTGGGTGAATGAGGCAGAGGAGTCGGTAGTTTATACCTTTGCAGATATCAAACGATTATCAGACCGGGCAGCAAACGCCCTGCGCAGTCAGGGTATTCGAAAAGGAGATGCCGTAATGGTCATACTCATGCAGCGGCATGAGTACTGGTATATTTCTATGGCGTTGCATAAAATCGGCGCGTTGATGGTACCGGCAACGGCGCAGCTTTCCGCAAAGGATATTGTTTACCGGATTAGAATTGCCGACATTACCGCTATTATTACTGTTTCTACGGAGTATGTGATTAACCAGACAAATACTGCGCTTGAAAAATGCGACCGGCCTGTTACCCGTATCTGCTTGGGTAAGGATGTTCTGGAGGGTTGGCTGGCTTGGGATGCACTGATGAACGCAGCGGAAGATACCTGGCTGCGCCCTACAGGAAATGAAATGAGCCGGAATGACGATCCTATGCTGGCATATTTTACTTCCGGCACCTCCGGTTATCCGAGAATGGCAGTGCATGATTTTCTGTATCCCTTGGGTCATATCGTGACCGCTGCTTTCTGGCAGTGTGTTGTGGAAGACGGGCTTCATCTGACTGTAGCGGATTCGGGGTGGGCCAAGTCTTCCTGGGGGAAGCTTTACGGCCAGTGGATTGCCGGAACGGCGATTTTTGCCTATGATTATGACAGATTTAATGCGGTGGATATGCTGAAGGAGATGGCAAAGTGGGGCGTGACAACTTTTTGCGCTCCGGGAACGGTATACCGGTTTATGATCAAAGAGGACCTTTCCCGATGTGACTTTTCTCACCTTCAATACGCTGCGGTGGCGGGAGAGCCGCTTAGCCCGGAGGTACAGCAGCAGTTCCGGAAGGCGACGGGGGGGGTCCCTCTGATGGAAGGCTACGGGCAGACGGAGGGAACGATTCTGGTTGGCACCTTTGCCTGGATGCAGCCCCGCCCCGGTTCGATGGGACAGCCGAATGCGCATTACTCCATTGTTTTACTGGACGGAAATGACAGGGAGGTGGGCTACGGTGAAGAGGGAGAGATCTGCATAGACACGCGGAAGGGCAAGCCTGTGGGGCTGATGACCGGGTATTATCGCGATCCGGAGAAGACCTTGGAGACATGGCATGACGGGTATTATCACACGGGAGATGTCGCTTGGCGTGATGAGGACGGCTATCTGTGGTTTATAGGGAGAGCGGATGACGTTATCAAAAGCTCGGGCTACCGTATCGGTCCCTTTGAGGTAGAAAGCGTACTGATGGAGCATCCGGCGGTATTGGAGTGCGCCGTAACCCCGATTCCTGATCCCGTTCGGGGGCAGGTGGTAAAGGCAACCATCATGCTCGCGCGGGGTTACGAGCCTTCGGAGTCTCTTGCCAAAGAACTGCAGGTCTATGTGAAAAAGAATACCGCACCTTATAAATATCCAAGGGTAATTGCCTTTGTTGAGGCGTTGCCAAAGACCACCTCCGGCAAAATTATGCGCAAGGAAATTGCCGCCCGGGATAGAGATGCGTATGCTGCCGGCCATCCTGTGGAATGACAATAGCGGCCAGTATCCGGTCACAGCGGCTGATGTTCGATTGATGTTCCGGCGGATGGAGTTTATTGCAGGAATGGAACAGAATAAAAATCAGCGGGTCGATATTATCGCATATAACCATAAAAAGCCGGTAGAGACCGGCTTTTTTTCGTATATGTAGAAGCGCACCTGCAATCTTTTTGCCCGGTTTTTTTCGCGGGTCTATCCTATTCCTTAAGTCCCGTGGATTGACTGTAAAAGAAGAGATACTGTTGCATCACTCCGGCATAACCCGGGTAATTTTCTGTGGGGAAACGGCCGTTGTAGAATCGGGCTTCAACGCGTTGGATCCAAACGTCCCGGGGAAAGGCGTCCAACTGGTGGAATCCGAATAGCATTACACAGGCTGCTACCTTGCTTCCAACGCCGGGGAAGGCAAGAAGCCATTTTTCCAGGGCATCTCCTGAAAGAGTTTCTATGCCCTCCGGCCAACCCTCCGCCAGCATGGCAGCGGTGCCGCGTATATATGGCAGCCGGTATCCCATACCGCATGCCGCCAATGCTTCCGGTGATTGGGAAAGGATCGCGCGGGGCGTCGGGAAGGCATGTTCTCCCCAGCCGGGAATGGGTTCGCCGCACAGGCAACAAAGTGCCTCTACGCATTTTTGTATGGCAGGGATGTTTTTTCGCTGGGAGAGGATAAAGGTTACGAGCATCTCCCAAGGCTCCTGCCGCAGCAGGCGAAGACCTTTGCCGTATTCTATTGCTTGCTGCAAAAAAAGGTCCTCCGGATCTGCCAATGCGCAAATAGCATTGTAATCTGTGGAAAGATCCAAATATTCCGCCCAAATGGTATGGAATTCTTCTTCTGTGCAGGAAAATCTGGTTTTCCCGTCGGACAGCAGTTCCGCTTCGGTACAATGATTCCGGGTCAGTAGCCTCCAACGGTTTTCACCCAGTGTGCGCAGACGGAAGCATTGTCCGCTCCTGGCAATGACCGACAAATCCGTATCCGGCAGATGAACATTCATGGTTTCCCTCCAAAGGTATTATGGCATTATCCGACTATTTCCGCAAGGCGTTTGTGTGCTGCTGCCATGTGAAATCAATTTAGCGAGGTTGATTTCTTTAGAGAGAAATGATATAGTATCCAGATAGGATGGGAGGGTGTGCATGGTACGGAGTATGACAGGATTCGGTCGGTGTGAGCTGGCGGAAGACGGTCGCAGGATTGTATGTGAGATTAAGTCAGTAAACCACCGTTTCCTGGATACCTCTGTAAAACTGCCCCGTTCTATGACGATGCTGGAGGAAACTGTAAAGAGCCGTATAAAGGAATATGTTGCCCGAGGCAGAGTAGAGGTGTTCATCAGTTACGAGAACACCCGTGAGGATACCCGCGAAATCAGGCTTGATTTGCCGCTGGCTATTTCCTATCGGGAAGCGCTTTCCCGCCTGGCGGACTGTGGTGTGCAAGATACCGTAACAACACTGCAACTTTCGGGCATGCCCGGTGTGATGTCGGTCTCTGAGATGGAGGATGACCTGCAGGTTGTTGAATCGCTGCTTACACGGGCAGTGGAGCAATCCTTGCAGAACCTGATTTTATTTCGGGAAAAGGAAGGTTTTCGGCTTTGGGAAGATATCGAAAGCCGACTCCATACACTGGAAGAGGGCGTTGCTTTTCTCGAAGAGAGCATGCCTCATATACTCGCGGAGTATGATGCCCGGCTACGGCAGCGCATTGCCGATCTGCTGGCTGATACCGCCCCGGATCTTTCCCGAATCGCGACAGAGGTTGCTATTATGGCGGATCGCATGGCTATCGATGAAGAATGTATCCGTCTCCGTAGCCATTTTACGGCTATGCGTGAGGAAGCGGCCTCCCTTGAGCCGGTAGGAAGAAAGCTCGATTTTATCGTGCAGGAGCTGAATCGGGAGGTCAACACGATTTGCTCCAAGGCGAACGCGCTAGAGGTTACGAAAACAGGCCTCTCTATGAAGAACGAGGTGGAAAAGATCCGCGAGCAAGTTCAGAATATCGAGTAGGAGTTTGCATGAAGAAGGGGATACTCATGGTTGTGTCCGGACCGTCCGGTGTGGGCAAGGATGCTGTACGGATTAAGCTACTGGAAAGATGCCCTGGGCTGTATTCCTCAGTGTCCGCCACTACCCGGACAAAGCGCCCGGGGGAAAAAAACGGGATAGATTATATCTTCCTGACTGCGGAAGAATTTCTCTGTATGGTGGAGGAAGGGGAATTTCTGGAGCACACTGAATATAACGGGAACAGCTACGGCACACCGATTTCCTTCGTTCGCGAACAACTGGATAAGGGCAAGGATATTTTGCTGAAGATCGAGGTGAAGGGCGCGCTGGAGGTTAAGAAAGCTTTTCCCGAAGCGTTGCTGGTTTTTATGATCCCGCCTACTATGGAGGAGCTGTGGCGAAGGCTGGTCAATCGGGGCACCGGTAACCGGGAAGAATGCGCCAACCGCTTCAAACTGGCGTATGAGGAGATGTCCTATGCGGATCAGTATGATTATGTAGTCGTCAACGATGAGCTGGAGGATACGATTGACGCGATCCGGGCTATTTACATGGCTTATGGCTTTCGTTGTGACAGAAATATAGATTTATGTCGGAATTTGTTGAAGGAGGATGTCAGGATATGAGTTTGACAAGAAGACAGGCTATAGTGGGCAATCACCTTTTTAAAAAAGATGAACACATGGTTTATCCACCTGTTACCGAGTTGCTGAAGGAGGTAGACTGCCGGTATTCTCTTGTTATTATGACCAGTAAACGGGCAAGGCAGCTGATTCATGAAGGTCAGCTGCTGGCGGATGATTGTCCCTCCCAGAAGACGGTGACCCAGGCGGTATATGAAATTGCCGAGGGAAAAGTGCGGTGTGTAAGCCCCTTTCCCAACCCGATCGAAGACAATTTTTCGAAGTAACTCCGCTGCGGCCCGCCCGTATCGGCGGGCCTTCTTTTACTATAATGTGAGGTAACAACATGGGGAAAACAGTCGTTTTAGGTATTACGGGGGGAATTGCCGCATATAAATCAGCGGAGCTGGTTTCCCGTATGCGGAAAGCAGGACTGGAGGTTTATTGCATATTGACAGCACATGGGGCGGAGTTTATTACACCCCTTACTCTGGAAACCCTGTCCGCCCACCCTGTGGTTACGGATATGTTTCGGCGGGAGCAACCCTGGGAGGTGGAACATATTTCCTTGGCAAAGCGGGCGGATGTGTTTGTTATTGCACCGGCAACTGCGAATATCATTGCAAAAATGGCGAATGGAATTGCGGATGACATGCTTTCCACAACGGTCATGGCCACAAAGGCGCCGATAGTAGTGGCTCCTGCAATGCATACGAATATGTATCAGCATCTTGCTACCCGGAAGAATTTGCGAATCCTGGAGGAAAGGGGCTGCCGGATCGTCGGTCCTGACAGCGGTTCTTTAGCCTGCGGAGATGAAGGTCTTGGTCGGATGAGCCAGCCGGAGGAGATTTTCAAGACGGTGGAAGCCTTGCTGCAGCCACGTGGGATGGAAGGATTGAGGGTGCTTGTGACGGCGGGGCCAACGAGGGAGCCTATAGACCCCGTACGGTATATATCCAACCGCTCTTCAGGGAAAATGGGCTATGCTATTGCGCGTGAGGCTCTTGAACGGGGGGCAGAGGTGACTCTTGTTACCGGACCGGTGTCCATTGCCCCTCCGGTTGGAGCAAAAGTGGTGCGGGTGGAAACCACCGGGGAAATGTATGAGGCATGTTTGGCCTTTTTCCCCCAAGCGGACATCTGCATCAAGGCAGCGGCACCTGCGGATTTCCGACCGACGGAGCGCGCTGGCCAGAAAATTAAAAAGATGCCCGGGCAACTGCCACGGGTTGATTTAGTGGAGAACCCGGATATTGCGGCGGAGTTGGGGCGGATCAAAAAATCGGGCCAAACTCTTGTAATATTTGCTGCGGAGACCCAAGATTTACTGACCCACGCCCGGGAGAAGCTTGAGAAGAAGGGCGCCGATTTGATGGTGGCCAACGATGTTTCAAGAAAAGATGCCGGATTTGATGTGGATACAAATGCCGTGACGCTTATGACCCGGGAGAAAACCTGGGAGCTTCCGCTGATGCTGAAAACCCATGTGGCTGCTGCCTTGCTAGATGCAGTGCTGGCTGTAAGGGGGAGATGATGGAGGGCGCATTTGCCCGGGTGATTGTAGATATTACTCATTCCGCTGTAGACAGAGTATTTACCTACCGGATTCCTGAGGAGATGGAAGGGCAAGTACGCCCGGGCTGCCGGGTTGCGGTACCTTTCGGCAGGCAGCCTCGTGCAGAGGGGTATGTGATAGGGCTAACCACTGTCTGCGATCTGCCGGAGGATAAAATCCGTGACATTGAGGCAACGCTGGACAAAATGCCCGCTATTCTCCCGGAGCTTTTGGAAGAAGCGCTGGAAATACGAAGGGACACACATTGTCTCTTGGCGGAAGCTTTGCGGTTGATGGTACCCTCCGTGCTTCGGAAAGGATTAAAACCGAAAACTCAGGAGATTGCCCTGCTGGCAGTTTCTCGGCAGGAAGCAAAGGCGGCTGCGGAAGGGTTGCGGGGGCAGCGAAAGAAGATTGCGGCAGCAGTACTGGACACCCTTTGTATAGAGGATACCCCCATGCGCGAGTTGCGGCAGGAACTGCGTATGAAACCGGCACACTGGAAGCTTCTGACTGAGATGGGACTTGTGGCCACTCGTACGGAGGAGATTTCCCGGCGACCCTATCTGCGGCTGCCTGCGGAGGACGCTGTCTTCTTGCTGACAGGGGAGCAGAAAGCGGCTGTCTCTGCCATTGTGGCTGCGTCAGAGCGTGGAGAGGGTGCTTTTCTGCTTCGGGGAGTGACCGGATCCGGAAAAACCGAGGTCTATATGCAATGCGCGCGGTCTGTTCTGGCGCAGGGGAAAACAGTACTGATCATGGTGCCGGAAATCTCTCTTACACCCCAGATGGTGGCACGGTTCTTAGGCAGATTCGGCCCTGTAGCCGCCGTACTCCACTCCCGCCTGTCTCCCGGGGAACGGCTGGACGAATGGCTGCGTCTCCGGCGGGGAGAAGCACGCGTGTGTATCGGCGCCAGATCTGCGGTATTTGCGCCGCTGGAAAGATTGGGGCTGTTGGTGGTGGACGAGGAACACGAGGCCAGCTACCGCAGCGAGTATACTCCCAGATATGATGCGGTAGAAGTAGCGAGGCAGCGCTGCCTGCGGGAAGGCGCAACCCTCGTGCTGGGAAGCGCAACACCTTCTGTAGAGCGTTACTATGCAATGGAGCAAGGAGAATATCAGTTGCTGACCATGGAGAAACGAGCCAGCGGCATGCCTTTACCTGTCGTTTCTGTAGTGGATATGCGGCAGGAACTGGCGCTTGGCAACCGCTCGGTATTCTCCGGTGAGTTGGCGCTGGCGCTCGGGGAGTGTCTGGAGGCAGGGGAACAGGCGATTTTATTCCTGAACAGGCGGGGGTATGCAAACTTTGTTTCTTGCCGCGCCTGCGGTCAGCCTATCCGTTGTCCTCATTGTGATTTATCCTTGACTTACCACCAGTCCGTCAGAAGACTGATCTGCCATTATTGCGGCTACGAAATCCCCATGCCGTCCCGCTGCCCCCAATGTGGCAGTCCCGCCATTAAGCAATTCGGAGGCGGAACGGAAAAACTTGAAAGCGAGGTGAAGCGCCTTTTTCCGGGACACAGCATACTGCGCATGGACGCTGATACGACCCGGGGCAAGGAAGGACATTTGCCAATTTTAGAAGCTTTCGGCAAAGGGGACGCCCAAGTACTGGTCGGTACGCAGATGATTGCCAAGGGGTTGGATTTCCCCGGGGTGACGCTTGTAGGAGTCATGGCAGCGGATCAGAACTTGTACATGTCAGACTATAAAAGCTTTGAGCGCACTTTTAATCTTTTGACGCAGGTAGCCGGACGGGCAGGGCGGCAAAATCCCGGTCGCGTTGTAGTACAAAGCTACACTCCAGGGCATATGGCGATAAGATATGCCGTAATGCATGATTATCCCGGATTTTATCGTGAGGAAATCGCGCGGCGGCAAATGCTGCAGCTTCCACCCTTTTCCAGGATTATACGACTGCTGTTCTCCCATAATGATGGAAAAATAGCTTATGACGCTATGTTCCGGGGACGGCAGACGATAGAAGCCATGATAACCGATGAGGAAATGCGCCGGACGGTGATCCAAATAAACGGGGGTATGGCGCCCGTGGAACGCATACGGGATACTGCCCGGGCTCAGCTTTTGATTCGGCTCATTCCCGGCGAGAAAGCAACGGCTCTTGAGGAACAGATAGCGGCCTATGTTACCAGAGAAACCGCGGAGTGCCGCATACAACTGGAAATACAACCACACTCATTCTATTAGTTAGGAGGCAGTCATGCTGCGTACGATACTCACCGACGGAAACCCGATGCTGCGGAAAAAATGTCACCCGGTAACACGGTTTGACAGGAGGCTGACAGATTTATTGGAGGATTTGGAGGAGACGCTGAAGGAATCCGAAGGCGTGGGCTTAGCCGCGCCGCAAATAGGTATCCTTCGTCGGGTTGCCGTCATTGACATCGGAGAGGGCAAGCTGGAGTTAATCAATCCGGTGATTATCGGCACCGAGGGGGAGCAGGAGTGGCAGGAGGGTTGTCTGTCCATTCCTGGAAAGCGGGGTCTCACACGCCGTCCGGAGAAGGTAAGAGTACGGGCGCAAGATCGAAACGGCGATTTTTTTGAAAAGGAAGGGGAAGGACTACTGGCCGTGGCTCTCTGTCATGAGTTGGATCACCTTGACGGGAAACTGTATACGGATATTGTGGAAGGTCCCCTTTGGGAGGACGAATAATGCGGGTAGTGGTATTGGGTTCACCAAGCTTTGGCATACCCTCTCTGGAGATGCTGATCAGCCGGGGTTATGAGGTTGTCGGAGTTGTTACCCAACCTGACCGGCCTGTTGGCAGGGGGAAAAAAATCAGTCATTGTCCCCTTTGTCAAAGGGCGTTGGATATGGGTCTTCCGGTGTACACCTTTTCGAATATTCGGGCGCCTGAGGCGGTAGAGCAACTGGAAAATCTGGCGCCGGATCTGATGATCACAGTGGCTTACGGACAGATATTGACCCGAAAAATTCTGTCAATTCCGCCGCTGGGCGTTATCAATGTCCACGGGTCGTTGCTGCCCAAATACAGGGGACCTGCCCCGATACAGTGGGCGATACTTAACGGAGAAAGAGAAACCGGAATCACCACAATGCTTACCGAGCGGGGCGTGGACAGCGGCCCAATGCTGCTGAAAGCCGCTGTCATGATAGGAGAGAACGAGACTGCCGGGGAATTGTTTGACAGGATGGCGGTACTTGGTGCGAAGGTTTTATCCGATACATTGGATGCTTTGGAAGCCGGCACATTGGCGCCCATACCACAGAACCAGGAGGAGGCGACGTATTGCGCAATGCTGACCCGGGAGGATGGGATCCTGGACTGGAAGAATTCTGCGGATGAGCTGCATAACCGGGTGAGGGGGATGTCCCCTTGGCCGGGAACCAGTACATACATGGGCCGCGCACAGGTAAAGATATTGGAGACCCGTCCGGAGGCGGATTCAATCCGGGAAGCACCGGGTACAGTGGTCAGCGCCGGGAGGGAGGGTATCCGTATTGCAGCGGGAGAAGGCATCCTGCGGATATTGCGGCTTCAACTGCCGGGGAAAAAGCCTTTGGATGCGGATGCCTTTCTTCGTGGGAAAAAAGTTGCGCCCGGCGACGTTTGGGGGTAAAATGCCTGAGGCGATATTAGACCATACCCTGGATGAAATGCGGATGCTGGCCAAGGACAGCGGATTTCCGGCGTTTCGGGGAGAGCAGCTGTATCGATGGGCGATTTCCGGAGCAAACTGGAAGGAGATGGCCAATATCCCCGTCGCGCTGCGGACACAGATGCAGGAAATTTTTACCTTGGGTGGGGTAAAAGTTTTCAAAATGCTTTGTTCCGCGCTGGACCGTACAGTGAAGTACCTTTTCGTCTTGGAGGACGGAAACATCATCGAGAGCGTTTTTATGCGCTACGATTATGGAAATACTCTCTGCGTTTCCACCCAGGTAGGCTGCCGGATGGGGTGCCGCTTCTGTGCTTCAACTTTAGAGGGACGGATTCGGGATTTGACTGCGGGTGAGATGCTGGGTCAGGTGGTGACTGCCTCTAGGATTGCCAGGGAGAGGGGATGGGTACGTACTGCGCAGGAGCGACCGATTACCAATGTTGTGCTGATGGGTAGCGGTGAGCCGCTGGATAATTATGATAACACCGTCCGTTTTCTCAGACTGCTAAAAGAGAAGAAAGGTCTGGGCGTCAGTCTGCGAAATGTATCCCTATCCACCTGCGGTCTTTTGAAGCCGCTTAGACGATTTACGACGGAAGGGTTGCCGGTTACTCTTTCACTTTCTCTTCACGCACCGGAGGACAGCCTTCGCCGAAGAATCATGCCGAGCGCGGCAGCAAATCCTCTGGGGGAGATTATCCGGGCTGTAAAGCATTATGAGAAAAAGACCTCGCGTCGGGTAGTGTTTGAGTATGCTCTTATGAAGGGTATCAACGATTCCACCGAACAGGCGGAACAACTGGCAAGGCTTATATGGGGCATTCGCTGCCATGTGAACCTCATTCCTTTGAATCCTGTGGCGGAATGGGGCGTACTGGGAACACCGGCCCAAGGTATTGAACTTTTTCGCAAGACATTGGAGGACTTGGGTGTTTCAGTGACCCAGCGCCGGAGCATGGGAACCGATATTCAAGGCGCTTGCGGCCAGCTTCGCCGCAGTGTACTGGGGGAGGATGTCAAGGGTTGATTTCTGAAAGGAGCGCCGTTATGAAGGTAACCTGCTTCGGCAGCAGTGATGTGGGCCGGCAGAGAGACCACAACGAGGACACATACTATGTCACCGCAAAGGGAGAGGTACCTATATTTGCTCTTGTGGCGGACGGCATGGGCGGCCGCTTGGGCGGAGAGTTGGCCAGTACTGCCTGCCGGGATGCAGTCGCGGAGTGGATGCGCAACGGTACGCAGAACGGGTTTAAAGGGACGAACCTGCTGGAGCTTGCGGTGGCACAGGCGAACTGGGTTGTGTATGATACCGCCCAAAGGTTTATGCGCTTCCGGGGGATGGGCACTACTCTGGTGCTTGCGTTGGCACAGGAGGAACAGTGGTTCCTCGCCCACGTGGGAGATAGCAGGGCATACCTGTGGCGGGACGGACAGCTCTACCAGATGACAACGGACCATACTGTGGTTCAGGAAATGGTAAAAGCGGGATACCTGACCGAACAACAGGCGGCAGTGCATCCCAGGAGGCATGTTATTACCCGGGCGGTGGGGGTGGCTGACAGTGTAAAGGTGGACATTCAGGTCATTCCCGCACTGCCGGGGGATTGTTTATTGCTTTGCTCAGATGGGCTTGCGGATAGCATGACAGTGGATAACATTGCCGATATACTGGAAAGAGAGTCCGAACCGCGAAAAGCCCTTCATCGTTTGATAGATACCGCGAATCGGAAAGACGGGAGTGATAATATTACTGCGGTGTTGATGTTTGCGGAGGCAGGTGAAGCTAATGGATGAATGGGTGGTTGCGCAGAAATATAAAATCATTTCGCTAATTGGCACCGGCGGGTCCGCTCATGTATACAAGGCGGAGAATCTCTTTACCGGTGAAATTGTTGCGATCAAAATGCTTCGCCCCGAGTTGTCCCAGGACGGTAAATTCATCCGTCAGTTCCGTACCGAGGCAGAGATCGGGCTTCAGTTCAACCACAGAAATATCGTCCGCACTTTAGAAGTAGGAGAAGAGGACGGCGGTCTGTACATTGTCATGGAGTATGTGCACGGGCAGACGCTCAAGTCTCTGATCCAGAAGGAAGGCTCCCTGACCCATCACCAGGTGGTTGATTATGGTAGCCAGATTTGTGAGGCGTTGGCATACGCTCACGGCAGGGATTTGGTGCATCGGGATATAAAACCCCAGAATATGCTGATCGACGAAGAGGGTACTTTGAAGGTCATGGACTTTGGTATTGCCCGGATAGCCAGCGTATCCACGATGACTATGTCGGGGAGGAATGTTGTAGGTTCTGTCCATTATATTTCCCCGGAGCAGGCGCGGGGAGCTTTTGTGGATAACCGCTCCGACCTGTATTCCTTTGGCATTGTGCTCTTTGAAATGGCGACGGGAAGAGTGCCTTTTGAAGGAGAGAATGCGATTTCTGTGGCGATTAAACATATTAATGATCGGATCATGATGCCCAGGCGACTGAATGCCAAGGTACCCCGCGCTCTGGAGCTGGTCATCTTCAAAGCCACCCAGAAAAAACCGGAGATGCGCTATCAGACAGCCCAAGAGTTGCTTAGTGATATTGTCCGCACACTGGATGAACCGGATGGGGAGTATGTCTCTCTGGCGGAGGCCATTGCACCCCGCCCAGCGGGAGAAATTCGCCGTGAATCCGGCCGGGTCGTCTACGGCATAGCGGCGGATAAAAAACGGAAGGCTGCGGCACGCCGGGCATTGCTTACGGCTTTGATAATTTTTCTTGTCCTGCTTATAGGCGGCGGCGCAATATTTGCAGTATGGTGGGACCAACAGGCAAAGTATAAGGACGCGGCGTTGATGAATACAATACCGATGCCGAACCTGATTACGATGTCGGAGGCCGGTGCAAGAGCAGCATTGGATGAGCGGCAGCTGTTGGTGGTCACTACATCGGATTATTCAGATACGATACAGGCAGGGTGTGTGATGTGGCAGGACCCTGCTGTAGATACACTGGTGACTGCCGGAGATACAGTGTATATCACCATCAGTCTGGGGCAGCAAACGGCTACTCTGCCCTCTGTTGTCGGCATTTCCATGGAGGAAGCGCAAGCGCTGTTGGAGGCGCAGGGGTTTATCGTAGGAACGGTTCGTACTTCCGTCAGCGATAAGAAGACCAATACAGTATTGATGCAGACTCCGCCGGGGAACACGCTCCAGCCTTTGGGTACGGTGGTAGATTTAGTGGTGGCAGCAGACGAGCCTACCGAGGGCAAGATTATGCCTAAAGTAACAGGCATGACCCGGGATGAAGCGCTAGATTATTTGAACAAGCTGGGGTTTGTGAATATCCTCGTTGAGGAGAGCCGTTCGGCAACCTATATGCAGGGACTTGTTTGCCAGCAGTACCCAGAGCCTGATGAACCGGTTGAGGAAAATATCACCTTGACCGTCAGTCTGGGATTGGGTGGATACAGTTCCGGAAGCATTGAGATTACCTTGGAAATCACCCAGGATAACACTCATGTGGTGATTCTGTTTGATGAGGGCGGAGAGGATGAAACTAAACTATACGATGAGGAGCTTGAGGTGGGTTCCCATGGACCGATCGTGCTGACACCCATGTCCGCAGAATCCGGAGTTAAGATAATACGTATCTATTATAATAACGTACTGGAAGACACCCGGGAAATCACCATGACCCTAGGGGGAGATTGATGCGGGGGCGTATTCTGAAAGGAGTAGGCGGGCTGTATACCCTGCGGTCAGATGGTAGAGATTATCTTTGCCGGGCAAGAGGCCGGTTCCGTAAGGACAAGCTTAGCCCGATAGTAGGGGATTTCGCGGAATTTGTACTGCCTGCCGATGAGGGAGAAGGCTTCATTACCGAATTGCTTCCCCGAAGGAATTGTTTGAAACGCCCGCTACTGTCCAATGTGGATATGCTTGTGACAGTAGTCGCGGCAGCGGATCCTCTTCCGGACTGGTCGTTGGTGGACAGGCTTCTGACGCAGGCCGAGAAGTACGGAATGGAGGCGGTGCTGGCTGTAAATAAGTCCGACTTGGGGCAGGAAACGGCAGAGGAAGCAAAAAAGGTATATCGACACCTGCCTGTATTGTCCTTGTCCGCTGTGGCAAATCAAGGTCTGGATGCTCTGCAGGATTGTATTGGGGATCGAACAGTTGTACTTGCGGGTCCTTCCGGGGTAGGGAAGTCTTCTTTGTTGAACCGACTGCTTCCTGAATCCGCTCTTGTGGGAGAAATCAGCGACCGATTGAAACGGGGAAAGCACACCACCCGCCATACCCAGTTGTTTTCGGTAGGAAAGGGCTATGTAGCGGATACGCCAGGGTTTAGTCTGCTGGATATGGACTTGATGGATCCGGCGGAACTAGCCGCTCTTTACCCTGACTTTGGTCCCTATTCGGAACAATGCCGATTTACCGGGTGCATTCATTATACGGAGCCGGATTGCGGGATAAAGGCGGCTGTAGAGGGCGGGAAAATCGACTCCCGGCGGTATAAAGGCTATATCCGCCTATTGGCGGAATTGACGGAACAATGGAGGAACCGATATGCGTGAAGTAATCGTATCCCCATCTCTGCTGGCAGCGGACTTTGCCAATGCGGGGGAGGAGGCTCGGCGGATGTACAGCGCCGGTGCGAAATGGCTGCATATGGATGTAATGGACGGGCATTTTGTGGCGGCTCTAACCTTTGGCGGGCAGATGATAGCTGCTCTTCGGAAGGCTTGCCCCAGCTTTTTGGATGTGCATATTATGTCGGATATCAACGATTCCCTAGCCTTGGCGGCTTTAAAAGCGGGAGCGGACAGCATTACATTTCATATTGAGAGCCAACCCCAGCCCGGAGCGCTACTGAAGGAAATCCGTGCCGCCGGTAAACTGGCGGGACTTGCAGTAAAGCCCGCGACACCTATAGATGCGCTTTTGCCATGGCTGAGAGAGGTCGATATGGCGCTGGTGATGACAGTGGAGCCGGGAGCGGGCGGACAGCCCCTGATCCCCGAGACCCTGGAGAAGGTGGTGGCATTGCGGGCTTTGGCGCCGGACCTGCGGATACAGGTGGACGGAGGGATCAACATGGAGACACTGCCTTCCGTATTGGCAGCAGGTGCTGATATACTGGTGGCAGGCTCTGCGCTGTTTGGCGCGGCGGACCCTGCCGCTGTGATCCGCAAAATGAAGGAAAGTTGATGAGGTTATTCTTTATAGAATATAATAACGATCACAGACGGGTGGTTTGACTGCCTGTTTTTTGTACCGAGTGCGGACAAAAAGTTCGGTCGGGAGAATGCGGGGAAATTCCGGTATAGATAGAAACACGCCCCCTCCATAGGAGGGGGCATGACAGTTTACATTTTTACCTGCTACGAATTTCCTGATAGGCTTTGAGCAGTTCCACTACCCGTTCAATTCCCAGACAGGAAGCGTTCAGCGCCAGATGATAGTTTGAAAAATCATCCCACTTGAGGTTGGTGTAGAAGTTGAAGTAGTTTGCCCGTTGTTTATCCTTTTTAGTAATAAAATCCTCCAAACGGAAGGCATCTATCCGGTAAACGTCTCGAACACGGCGCATACGGTCCTGCATATCGCCATAAATGAAGACGCTTACCATGTCAGGATCGTCCTTCAAAACATAGCCGGCGCAGCGGCCGACAATCACGCAAGAACCTCTATCCGCCACAGATTTGATGACTTTGGACTGGAGGATGAAGAGTTGGTCGTTCATGGGCATGGTGGGGGCAGTGACACTGCCATAGCTTCCGTAGGCATAACGCCCCATTGCCAAGGCATAAAGAAGGCTGTTGGCAGCCCGGTCGTCAAGAGACACGGTATCCTGCATTTGGTTTGCCTGTTGCGCAGCGGAGGAAATGGCCTCCTTGTCATAGAAAGGAATGCTCAGTTCCTTGGCCACCCGCTCACCGATTTCGTGGCCGCCGGTACCGTATTGACGGTTGATTGTGAAAATAACTCGGTTTCCCATCTGCTACTCCTCCCTGCTGCGAGGCAGCTTTTTCTTTGTTTATAGAATACAGCAAATTGCACACTTCGTCAACTTGCGCAGTTGACATTTTCAGTATATACTAATGTCATAAAAGCATGCTATATCAGCGTTTTTAGGAGGATTTTCATGAACACAAGACCTTTTGGAAATCTCGGGTTCAACGTTGTGCCATTCGGTTTAGGCTGCATGAGACTTCCCTCTCAACCTGATAGCAGGGATGACCTGCTGGTGGATGAGTCGGTGGCATTGATTCGCAGGGCGATGGATGGTGGCGTGAATTATCTGGATACTGCTTACGTTTATGCAGGAGGCAACAGTGAACGGGTGCTAGGTATAGCCTTGAAGAACGGTTATCGTGAAAAAGTAAAAATAGCAACAAAGCTACCACTTAGGGACGATTTTCTGAGGCCGGAGGGGTTTGATAAGCTTTTTTTCGAGTCCCTCAGACGGTTGGATGTGGAATACGTAGATTTTTATCTGCTCCATGGTATAAACGGCTCTTCCTTTGATAAATTTGTGGCAAACGGGGCACTGAAGTGGCTGGATAAAAAGGTAGAGCAGGGACTGATCCGCTATCCTTCCTTTTCCTTCCACGGTGAAAAAGAGGATTTCGTGAGAATATTAGATACATACCCCTTTAAGATGGCGCAGATACAAATGAATATTCTGGATACCCAGCACCAAGCAACGATGGACGGGCTGGTTTATGCGGGGAAGAAAGGGGTGCCGATCGTTATTATGGAACCCCTGCGCGGCGGTGCGCTGGCCGGCAAACTTCCGGATAACGTACAGAAAGCATACGAACCCGGAGCGCAGGGACGAAGCCTGGTGGAATGGGCTTTCCGTTTCCTTTATGACAGGCCGGAGGTGGCAGTCATTCTCTCCGGTTGTTCCACGATTGAACAGGTAGAGGATAATTTGCGTATCTTTAAAAATGCGGAACCCAACTGCCTGACTGCGGAAGACAAGGCATATCTGAGGGCAATTGCCGATGCATACAATGCCCGGCCGCGTACCGGATGTACCGCCTGCCGGTATTGCATGCCCTGTCCTTTCGGTGTGGATATCCCCGGCGTTTTCCGCAGTGTCGACCAGGCCAATATGTTTGATAATGTAGAGATGCTGCGCGCCGCCAGAAATTGGATGGGCGGGAAGTGGGCTGACGCTTGTACCAAATGCGGTGCCTGTGAGAAAAAATGCCCTCAGCATCTGCCCATTCGGCAGTTGCTGGCAAAGGCGGCAGATGACGTTTTATAAGCCGAAGCCAGGCCGGCAGATTATTGCCGGTTTTTTCTTTTGCAGCCGATTTTTAAAACATTTAGCCGCAGAAAACCGATAGAAAACATCCTTGCTCCGATAACGGGCATGTTTATCCAGCTATGGCTCCCATTGCGAATCCGTATCGGAGGATATCAACATCCATGCTGTAGATTCAGCCGTCGGCTTTCAATAGAAGAATTCCAGTTTCCCGTTCTGTTTGCGCAAGAACACAATACATTTATCGTAAAGACATGGCGGTAAATCAAAAACGTCAGGGAGATCCGAACGACCTCGCATACATTCTATGAATAACTTGTATTTGATACGGTTATCTAGTATAATAACGCAGGAAATGCCGGAAGGCAAAGGAGAGTCTGCAATGAGAACAGTTGGCACCAAAGCGATGGGAATTCGTACGCCTATCATAAAGAGCAAAGACAATCTGGCGGAAATCGTGGTTCAGTCTTTGCTGGAAAGTTCCGCCGCGGAAGGGTTTTCCTTCCACGACCGTGATGTGGTAGGTATTACGGAGGCGGTTGTGGCCCGGGCGCAGGGCAACTATGCCAGTGTACAGGATATTGCTGCTTGCGTGCGGAGCATTTTCCCCAACGGTACGGTAGGGATACTATTCCCGATACTCAGTCGGAACCGCTTTGCAGTCCTGTTGAAAGGGATCGCCATGGGGGCCGATAAGGTGGTTGTACAGTTAAGTTATCCCTCTGACGAGGTAGGGAATGAACTAATCACTCGGGAGCAGCTCTATAGTGCAGATGTAGATCCCTATCAGCTGATGGATGAGGCGACCTTTCGTAAAACCTTCGGCAATAAGGTACAGCACCGATTTACCGGAGTAGATTATATCTCCTACTATAAGTCACTTGGTACGAATATCGAGGTTGTGCTGGGCAGCGACCCCAAGAGTATCCTTACATTTACCGACCAAGTAATCGTAGCGGACGTCCATACCCGAGCTATGACAAAGCGCATTATGCAGAAGCAGGGTGCCCATGCGGTCTGTCTGGACGAGATACTCTCTTCTCCGGTGAATGGCAGCGGATATCATGAGGAATATGGGCTGTTGGGCTCCAATAAAGCTACTGAGGACACCGTAAAACTCTTTCCCCGGAATTGTCAATCCTTCGTGGAGGACGTGCAGCGCCAGCTGCTGGAGGCGACCGGGAAACACATAGAGGTTATGGTTTATGGGGATGGCGGGTTTAAAGACCCGGTAGGTGGTATTTGGGAACTTGCGGACCCGGTGGTTTCTCCTGGATTTACGGAGGGTCTCCGCGGCCGGCCCAACGAGCTGAAGCTGAAGTATTTGGCAGATAACGACTATGCCGACCTTCAGGGGGAAGAACTTAAAGAGGCGATTCAAAGCGCGATAAGGGCAAAGGACGATTCCGGCTCTCTTTATAATAAAATGGAATCGGAGGGTACCACGCCCCGACAACTCACGGATTTGTTGGGTTCCCTGTGTGATTTGGTCAGCGGAAGCGGGGACAAGGGCACACCGATTGTCCTGGTACAGGGTTATTTTGATAATTACGCTACACAGGAATAGCCGATAATCCTTGGCAGAGGCAACCTATACAGTGAAAAATGGAAAAAGCAGAATGCTTATGTGAACTTTGACTGTGAAGAATACGGACAAATTGCCTTTTCCGCATACCGGATTGCGTGCCGATGTCCAAAGGTACAACAATACTGCACCGTTAGGGAATCTTTCAATGATGAGCATTATGGAAAAAGCCTCCGCCCGTATGAGGTTAAAATCTACGGGGAAGAGCTTATATGAAAGATATACCTGCTTACCGCTACTAAGCAGGGCGTGAAGAGAATGAAGGAACACCGGGATTTGTCGTGAGATTGGAGGAGAAAGAATATGGAAAAATTGAAAATCGGCGTTTTCGGTGCGTATCGGGGCCAAACCATGATGAACCAGCTTTATGGTCATCCGGATGCGGAACTTGTTGCAGTCTGCGACAAGTACATTCCCGCCTTGAAGGAAGTCGAAAAGAAAGCGAAAGAGCACGGGGCTACCGTAGCGCTCTATGAACGCTTTGAAGACTTCATCGGGCATGACATGGACGCGGTGGTGCTGGCGAATTACGCTACCGAGCATGCGGTCTATGCTATTAAGTGCCTCAACACCGGCAAGCACGTCATGAGTGAGGTGCTGCCCTGCGAGACCATGGCGCAGGCTGTGGAACTCATTGAGGCGGTGGAGCGCACCGGGCTTGTTTATACCTACGCTGAAAACTATTGCTACATGGACCGGACCTTCGAGATGTGGCGCCGCTATCGGAACGGCGATATCGGTACCGCCCTCTACGGAGAAGGCGAGTATATACACGACTGTTCCTCCATTTGGCCTCAGATCACCTATGGCGAGCGGGATCACTGGCGTAACCGCATGCATCCCTTCTTTTACTGCACACACTCTCTTGGGCCTCTTATAACCATGACGGGATTGCAGCCTGTGCGGGTCACAGGCCTCCGGACACCTCTGTTGTCTCAGGCGCGTGAAGAAGGGCTTGACCCTGGCATAGCCGGTATCGAAATGGTGCAGATGGAAAACGGCGCTCTTTTCAAGAGCATCCATGGAAATCTAAAAAGGGAGCCCTCCAGCGTCAACTACGAACTGTATGGGACGAAGGGATGCATGGAGACTCAGCGCTTCGGCGAAGAGAATCTTAATGTTTGGCGCGAAGGAGAGAAAGCCTGTCAGGGAACTCTGGAAACCTATATCCCGGAAAAGTTCGTGGAAAAGGAGATGGCTTCCCGTGAGGGAGGCCATGGCGGCAGCGACTTCTACGCTACTCACTTTTTCGTACAGAAGATCCTTGGTCGGCCTCTGGGGAAATGGGCGATCGACGTTTATCAAGCGGTATCCATGGGTATTTGCGGTATACTGGCTTATCGTTCCTGCCTAAACGGAAGTGTTCCTGTGGACGTACCGGATCTGCGAGATCCTGCACAGCGGGATGCCTGGAGGAACGACAACGCCTGCACAACCCCGGAGGTAGCGGGTGATCAACTGTTGCCGAGGTTTCCCGAGGAACCGAATCTTCCGCCCGTTCCGGATGAGGCTTTCGATCGTATCCGAAGGATATGGGAGGCAAATCAGCCCTACGAGAATCCGCAGCAGATGCGGGATTGATAGATTTCTTCATAATAACAGCGTCCCCCTAGGGGGACGCTGTTATTATCAGCTTTTCAGCCAAACCGCCATAGCACCAGGCTGCCGGTTATCCCAATCGTAGTAAGGGGATAGTACACGCTTCCCAAAGAGGATGCGGGTGATTCCGTCAGCATCTTTTCTAAGAACGGGGGCGTCCTTTGGCAGATCGCATTCACAATGGAAATATTCTCGGATAAAGCCCGGATTGTCTGTTTCTTCGGCGCAGTAAACAAGGGGACCTCTCGTTACTGCGACGCGTCCGGCAGTCTCCCGTATACGGGGATCGGCCTGCCTTATCACGGGAGGCATAGAGAAATTCAGCGTAATTGACTCACCGCGGCTGACCGGGAGAGAAAGAAAATTCTCTGCACAGACGCTGTCTGTTCGACTGCAGACCCAGCTGCTGCACCATCCGGGGATACGCAGCCGCAGTCGGGCGTTCGCAGGGCAATCAACAATACGGATGTCGATCTTGCCTTCATATGGATAGGTTGCAGTCACTTCTGCAGAATACCCGCCGGCTTGTATCGCACAGCTGGTGTATTGCGCAATCTCCAATGCTTCTTCCCGCAGAACGGCGGTATATCCGCTGACGGAAGGCAAAAAACGGATGAGGTTGGTGGGGCAGCAAGAAGTGCCGAACCATTCCGAGCGGTGATGATTTCCCACCGAAGACAGAGGATTCACATAGAAGAAGCGGTCTCCCTTCCGGGAAATACCGGCGAGCGCGCCGTTGAACAGCTCCCTCTCCACAAGATCGGCGTACTTTGCGTGTCCTGTAGCCTGGTACATACGCTGGTTCCACAGTGCCATGCCGATGGCTGCGCAGGTTTCACAATAAGCGGTCAGATTGGGCAGGGACCAGTCCTCCGTGAAACCCTCGTGGGCGGCTTCCTGACCGATCCCTCCGGTGATGTACAAATTGGCGGGAACAACATGATTCCATAGCCGATTCAGCGCGGAGAACATGGCGGTATCTCCTGTTTCCCCTGCAACGTCCGCCATACCGCAATACAAATACATCGCCCGTACCGCATGACCTGTAACCCGGCTGAGTTCCCGAACCGGTATATCATCCTGGTGGTATGAGGGACGGAATAAGGTGTCCTCCTTACCAGGATAAGAGAAATATCCGCGCCCTCTCTGCTCCAGCAGCCAAAGCGCATAATCCAGGTAACACCTTTTACCGGTATACCGGCTGAGTTTTACCAATGCCAATTCCAGTTCTTCATGTCCTGTGACCCAAGGGGCTTTGTCGGGACCAAGGGTCTCCATCATTTGCCGGACGGCCCTTTCCGCCATCTCCAGCCAGGTATTCCTGCCGGTTGCCCGGCTCCAGGCGACAGCCCCTTCCACCATATGCCCCAGACAGTAGGCTTCGTGCCGGCGCATATCCTGCCAACGCTCCGGCGTATCACCCAGAGTATAGCTTGTGAATATATAACCGTCAGGTTCAGCAGCAGCGATAATGGAATCTATCACTGCCTGCCCTCTTGCTTCCAGCACAGGATCCGGGCGTTGTATCAATATGTAGGCAATGCCTTCCAGAACCTTGTACACATCGGAATCATTGTAGTATAAACCTTGGAATGGCCCCTTTTCCCAACCTGCGGCGCGTCGGAAGTTACTGAGTCGGCCGGTTTCCTCACAGCGATCCAGACACAGGGGAGCGGTTACTTTTGCCATCTGTGTCAGTCTGTCCAACCAAAATCCGGAATGAAGCTTTATATTTGCAGAGGAAATTTCCTTCAGCATACGTACCTCCTACTTTAAACGAATCTTCTGCCCATCTTTTGTATCCTCAACGGAATAACCCTTTGCCAGTATCTCATCCCGCAGCCTGTCGGATTCATTCCAATTACGGGCTTTTCTCGCGGCTGCGCGAGCATCTGCCAGAACTTGAATCTCGTGGGGCAGTTTTTCCACAAAAACACGTGTAAGCATACCTATGACCCCTGATAATTCTTCCAGACCGGATAGAGCGGAGGATGCGGTTTCTCTGGTGCAATCCTTTGCAACCCAGCTGTTTGTGACACGAATCATATCAAACAGGACAGAAATGGCATCTGCGGTGTTCATGTCATCGTCCATTGCCCGGATGAAGGCTTCCTGGGACTGTGTCAGCAGTTCGGCAGCCTTATCCTCCCCTGAGGGGCCGTGGATTGCTTGGTAAGCCAGTATATCCCGGCCATTGTAGAGACGGGTCAAAGCAGCCTGGGCCTGCTGCATCTGTTCCTCAGAAAAGTTCACGGGACTGCGGTAATGGGAAGAAATAAGGAAAAACCGTACTGCCTCCGGGTCATACTGCTTACAGATATCCCGTACGGTAAAGAAGTTGTCAGCGGACTTGCTCATCTTCTCGTTGTTGACATTGATAAAGCCGTTGTGCATCCAATAACGGGCAAGAGGTTTTCCGGTTGCGCCTTCTGACTGGGCAATTTCGTTTTCATGGTGGGGAAAAATCAAGTCCTGCCCGCCGCCATGAATGTCTAGGGTTTCTCCCAGGTATTTCATGGACATTGCGGAGCACTCAATATGCCAACCCGGACGTCCCTTTCCCCAAGGCGAATTCCATGCGGGTTCGCCGGGTTTCTCATCTTTCCAAAGGGCAAAGTCCATAGGGTTTTTCTTTGTGTCATCTACCTGAATGCGGGCTCCCGCCAATCTGTCCTCCTGATTTTGTCCAGAAAGCTCGCCGTATGCCGGGTAAGCCTGGGTGTCAAAATACACCCCATCTCCTGCTTTATAGGCAAGCCCCTTTTTTTCCAGCTTGCGGATCAAGCCGATAATCTCACCGATATGTTCCGTTGCGCGGGGGTGGACAGTCGCCGGTAGCACGCCAAGTGATTCGGCATCTGTTTTGTACTCTTGTATGAACCGATCCCCCAGTTCCTTGACGGTGATTCTATCCTCCTGGGCCTGATGTATCATTTTATCATCCACATCGGTAAAGTTTTGCACAAAGGTGACCTTGTATCCCCGCCAAGTAAGATATCTGCGTAGTGTATCAAACACCACAAGCTGTCGGGCATTCCCAATGTGCATGTAGCCGTAAACCGTTGGTCCACAGGCATAAATACGCACCTCACCGGGTACCTGCGGTTGTAGCTCCTCCTTCCGGCGTGTCATTGTGTTATAAATCCTCATTGGGCTCCTTCCTTTCATGGTCTGTTTTTTCCAAAGTCATAATACGCTGGCACAACTCTCCGATAATTTGTTCCAGCATTTTTATTTCCGTCTGAACAGGGTCGGGAAGATTTCCATGCTCGAAAGCGTCATCCCTCCGGACCGGTTGACCGTTACATCGGACAACCTTCCCGGGATTCCCTACTACGGTTGAACCGGCAGGCACATCCTTTAGTACAACTGAGCCAGCGCCGATTTTCGCATAGTCTCCCAGGGTTACCGGGCCTAATACCAGTGCATTCGCTCCGACCATCACATAATTGCCTAATGTGGGGTGCCTTTTTCCGACATTTTTACCGGTTCCCCCGAGGGTCACGCCCTGATAGAGAGTGCAATTATCTCCAATCTCAGAGGTTTCTCCAATGACAACTCCCATACCGTGGTCTATAAACAATCCTCTACCGATAACGGCACCGGGGTGGATCTCTATGCCGGTGAAATGCCGAACAATTTGACTGATACATCGTGCCAACAGCTTCAGGTTCCATCGGTACAGTCTATGAGAAACCCTCTGCCAGAATATTGCATGAACACTGGGGTAACACAGAAAAGCTTCCAGCCAGTTCCGTGCTGCCGGATCCCGATGTAATACTGCTTTGATTTCTGTTATCATACTTCCTCCGAATAAAAAAACCGTCTCATCAGAGACGGGGAAAATCCTCGCGGTTCCACTCTGGTTAGGGCCGTAACCCTCACTCCATGACGTTAACGCTGTCCAGCGTTCCCCAAGCTGCCCCGGGAACGGCATATCGGCGGTGCAATTCAACCCGAAAACCGCAAAGCCCGTTTTCAGCCGGCGGCGGGCTCTCTCTTTTGCGGAGGAACTTCGGGGCTACTAATCGCTTCGTAGCCTTTACGCGGTATATTATATCATATTCATAAGGATATGCAAGGGGAAAGGGCTTTCTCTGCTGAATGGTATTATCGCTTTACCGCAATCAGTAAATTCCGGGTGATGGAGGTATCCACTGTGTGTGAAAAACCCTCCTTTGGAGGTTCGTAGACATCAAGTCCCTCCAGAGATACCAGCCGCTCCATACGATTCCGTGGGCATCGCTTTTCATTTCAAGTTATCGCGAGGCCGCCACCAGTTTTGAGTACGCGCTTCCAGCCGGGGAGGGCATCTTTGAGCAGTTCCTCCGGCTTGGGCGCCAAACGGCCATTCACCGTGGAACCATGCTGGACGTCATAAGGCAAATCCGCAGCCAACAGGTGGAAGGTATCGGGTTTAAAGTAGCGGCTGGTTAAAAGAGTATCACCCCGGATGAAATCCATACACACCGGTGCATTTCTGAAACTTTCTTTGTCGGGTGACATATGGAAGGTATAGCGGCGGCCGATGGTACCCTGCGATCCCGGAATATTCTCCTCCCTGACCGTGTGTTTCCACCGGTGCTCCTGCAGGTACCGCTTCATATACTACCGTAGCCACTCCACATCCTTTTTATCGGTTTCTATGCCGGCTACGGAATGCCCCTGTACAAGACCCTCAAGCAACGTTGTGCCCCGACCGCAGACTGGGTCAAGCAGCAGCACTTCATCAGGAGTCAGCTGCCAGAAGTCTGACGCCAGCAAACCGCAATTCACCATCAGACGGGTGAACTGCTCGTTGGTGCGTCCGACATACTTGGGTATGGATACCAAATCTTCCTGCAGCGGGGAAATGAACTGCAGAGATAGAGGATAAAGCGCTTTACCCTCTTTCCGGAAGCACAGATAGGCAGATGACAGTCGCTGCAGCCAGCGCATTTCCTCGTTGTCCATCGGAAATTTCTGCTCCCAGGTCACAGCATCAGCACCACCCAGGACGGCGGGAGAAATGTGCTGCAATCTTCCTCCGAGGGAAATATTGAGGCTGTCAAGCTCAGCTATAGCCAGCTTAACAGCCTGTCCTGTATAGACACGGTTGTGAGAGGGTCTTACTGCCATTACATATTGCATTAGGAAGTAGCCTTCGGTCTCTCAAAAGTGTACATCATAGGTTCATCATCTAAATATATCAGAAGTTGGCTACCGCTCAGTTCCCAACCGCCTGAAACGCTACCTTCATAATTGGTATATTCAAATGTAAAAGTATCACCTTTTCGGGTATAGGTACCGAAGAGATTCCCCAGCATGTACACTTCGCCGTTTTCTCGGATATCAAAGGTTACTGCTAAAGGCGGATCTGATTCCAGGCCATTTTTAAGGTTCGTCGTTTTCATGATGACCCAGGGACCATAGAGCACGCTGCTGTATGTACAGCCGGAGAGCAGAACCAGTACCAGCAGTGCTGCGAGAAGAGAATAAATCCTTTTCTTTTGCATAAGACCACTCCTCCAAATAACCTGCGGTTATTATAACAGATGTCACAGAATGAGGCAAGCCTGCATTGCGCTTCATTTAAGGAAGGGTTTGCAATTCCAGACCCAGACGGTAAGCGTGGACAGCCAGAGGACTGTCAGGAGCCACCGAGTCTTCACTCGTATGAACCAGTATGTCCAGAAGCGTCATATCCCGGTTTTGAAAATCGTGCATATACCATTGGTAATGATTGAGGTAGACTTTTCTGTTTGCATTGCCTTGGGAGAAGATACCCAATACCTTTTTACCGGGCCGGAGTCGTGAACGCCAGTCTTTGTCAAGAAGGCAATAATGACGGTTCATATACGTGACCATCGGGCCACAAACCTGCCCGGCATAATTTGGCGCGCTGACGACAAGGGCGCCTGCCTCATGCAAATCGTGCCAATAGGGAACCAGGTCATCCTGCAGGATACAGTCACATCCTTTTTCCTTGCAGGTACGGCATCCCTGACATCCCTTTACCGTAAGGGTATTTAAGTCATAGACCACGGTTTGATGTCCTGCCGCTTCCGCGCCTTTCAAAAAGGCATGAGCCAGGGCGGTGGAGTTCCCCTGAGGCCGGGGACTGCCGATAACTGCAATTACTTTCATGTATTACTCCTTTCTTTGCGGCTATAGTGCGCTTTCCATCATTCATAGGTATATTGATTCAGTTTTACTCGGGTAAGATTATGAGAAACTCGGTAGAAGGTCATAGCAATATTAGAGAAAGCCGATAGCCCCTTTTTCCTGTACCAAAGCCAGCGAAATCCTTGTAGACTCATCCCATTAAACACATAGTTATGCTTTAGCAGCCTCTGAATGCCTAAACTTCGACTGTTTATATAATATAACATTATAACATCGAAAACAAAAATGAAAAAGAGGCTTAAGGGCTTCTTCAAAACAGGATAGAAGTTCTTGACATAAGGAAAAAATGGAGTATCCTCACTTTGGAGGTGCATATGGACAGAAAGATACTTGATGTACATGCGCATATCTTCCCGGAGAAAATCGCATGTAAAGCAGTCGAAGCTATCGGCAGGTTTTATGAACTGGAGATGTATGCCGACGGTTCGGCTACGGAGCTGTTGCGGGAGGGAAGAATATCCGGTGTGACTCGGTTTGTTGTTCACTCAGTAGCTACTACACCGGCACAGGTGGCGTCTATCAACCGGTTCATATGGGAAGAAACCGGGTCTCACCCTGAGTTGATCGGTTTTGCCACCCTTCATCCGTATATGGATCAAATGGAAGAGGAGATCGAGCTGGCTCTGTCGTCCGGTATGAAAGGGATCAAGGTTCATCCGGATTTTCAGCAGTTTCAATTGGATGAACCACGTGCGATGAAAATGTTCCGTCTGTTGGCCGGGCAATTGCCGGTGCTGGTGCATACCGGAGACAGCCGATATGATTATTCTTCTCCGCTCCGGATGGCTAGAGTTATGGACGCTGTGCCGGGTCTGCGGTTGATAGCCGCTCATTTCGGGGGTTACAGTCAGTGGTTGGAAGCAAAAAAATACCTGCTGGGAAGGGATTTGTATATCGATACTTCCAGTTCTCTGTTTGCTTTGGAACCGGAGGAGGCTGCGGATATGATAAGGCTGCACGGACCGGAGAAAACGCTGTTCGGTACAGATTATCCCATGTGGACGTTGCCCGGGGAGCTGGAGCGTTTTTATCGGCTGCCCCTTACAGAATCGGAGCAAAATGCCATACTATGGGACAATGGCGCGAAGCTTTTGGGCTTGTAGTTTTTTATGCCGCAATTTAGTACAGTTAAAATAAAAGGAGGTTTTCACCCATGCTCATTATCAAAAACGGAAGGCTGCACAATGCCGTACATCCTGATCCTTTTTCCGCGGATATTCTGGTAAAGGATGGAAAAATTCTGCGCATCGCCCAGAATATCCAGGAGGAGGGCGCTGAGATCGTGGATGCCGCCGGGCTGGACGTGTATCCCGGCTTTGTAGAAGCGCATTGCCATATTGGTCTTGACGGTTACGGTATAGGTTACGAGGGGCAGGATTATAACGAGTATACGGATGCCATGACGCCCCATCTTCGCGCGATCGACGGCATCGAGCCGACCGATCCCACTTTCCTTCAGGCGGCACGGGCGGGCGTCACAACCGTGTGCACCGGTCCCGGAAGTTCCAATGTGGTGGGGGGTATGTTCGCGGTAATCAAAACCATTGGCGATCGGGTAGATGATATGGTGGTAAAGTTTCCGGCAGCCATGAAGGTGGCTTTCGGTGAAAATCCGAAACGTTGCTATCGGGATAAAAGCATAACTTCCCGTATGTCGACAGCGGCCAAGCTTCGCGAACTGCTTTTTAAGGCGAAGGAGTATGGTAAAAAACAGAATGAACTCCTGGTGAAAGCCCCGGACTATGATATCAAACTGGAGGCTATGCTGCCTGTGATTCGAGGGGAAATTCCCCTTAAAGCGCATGCCCACAGGTTGGATGATATCTTCACTGCCATTCGTATCGCCAATGAGTTCGGTGTGAAACTTACCCTTGAGCATTGTACAGAAGGCCATTTGGCGCCGGAGAAAGTGGTATCAGCTGGATATCCTCTGGCAGTTGGTCCCTCTTTGACCCATGCAAGCAAGTTCGAGTTGCGGAATAAAACCTTTGCGACGCCTGGTATTCTAGCAAAAGCCGGAGGCCGGGTCTCTATTATAACGGATTCTCCTGTAATCCCGCAGCAGTATTTGCCTCTCTGCGCAGGTCTCGCAGTAAAAGATGGCATGGATTCTTTCCAGGCGCTGCAGGCCATAACGATCAATCCGGCGCTGCAGATTGGTGTCTCGGACCGTGTGGGTTCTTTAGAGGAGGGTAAGGACGCCGACATTGTACTGGCCTTCGGCAGTCCTTTAGGGTCGGAATCTGCGGTAAAAGCTGTTTTCATTGATGGGAAACCGGTAGCTATATAAAAAAGAACCCCGGGGTATCGACCCGGGGTTCTTTTATGCTCAGCCCAGCCTCTTGGGATAGGTAGTGACCTCCATAGCATCCCACCAGAAATCTACCGCCGTGTAATAGGTTTCATTCTTCTTCTCGGTTTCCAGTTCTAATCGGAGAGCCTCTTTTATATCATCATAAGGAACGACACCCATACTCCACACTTTATCCAAATACAGAATGTGGTAGCCGTAATCTGTAGATATCACAGAGGTGTTCCCTTCATTTTTAAGCGCCATACCGCCCTTGGTGAATTCAGGCATGTATTGGGTGCTGCTTGCGCAGAGCAGGTACCCGTCGGGATAAGAGGCAAGGCCGGTGTCCTCGGAATGTTCCTGCATCACTGCGTCAAAGGTTTCTTTATCGGGGGCTTCTCCCAGCTTTTCCTGCACCTCGGCCAGCTTGTCGGTTAATCTGGCAAGTCTCTCTTCCCGAAGGGTGTCAGCGGCTTCGTCGCCTTCATTCTTGCGAAGAGAGGTGATTTCGGAGATATCCTCTTCGGACAGTTTCAGCAGGATGTGCTTTACCCTGTGGGTCTCCTCGTTATAATAATAGATAGTGTTATTATCGTTGAGATCGGCAACGAAAGCAGTCGGATCGCTGGAATAAGAGGATTTTGCGTCGTCACACTTGCTTGCCCAAGAGGAGTAGACGGTATCGTCCGTGATGGATACATCTTGAATCAGGTAGTCCTTTACCTTTTCCACAATTTTCAGGTTTGTATAATAGGTATGCAGGTACGCATCGGTATAGCCGTTTTCATCCCGAAAGGCTTGTACGGCAATTTCGGCCTGTTCAGCGATCTGTTCCTCTGAAAGCGTGCCGTTCTCGGCAGCGATGGTGGCTTTCTGGCCCTCCAGCATGGAGGAAAGGAGAGAATCAATATCTTCCTGTATGGCGGCATAGTCCTCATCGGTCAGCTGATCCAGTCCTAGTTCCGCTGCCTTGATCAGCTGGACCTTTTGCTCTATTACCATATCCAACACCTGGACTCGGAAAGTTTCGGCAATGCTGGCATAATCCGCGGAATCCAGATCTTCTTCAGTCATCCCATATTGCGCCAGGGCAGAACGAAGCGCCTGTAAATACTCGCCCTTCAGAATCTTATGTCCTTCAACAATCGCCACAACCTGCGCAGCATCCCGTTCCTTGTTTATCCGCACCAGTTTGCAGCTTATAAGACAGAATAAACACAGTACAGCCAATAGAGCACAAAGTCCTTTTTTCAATGACATAACACGCGTCCTTTCGTTACGGTCGGTTTACGCTCATGCTATTATAACAAATGTTCTTCCGTAGTGCAAAGAATTATTTGTGAACAAATCGACAGCGCGATATCCAAGCGGCTTCGGGTATCGTTTTCCGAGATTCGAAATTTCAGCAGGGGGGCGGAACTGGAGACTATGGACAAATGACTTTCTTCACTCATAACAAGAGCTAATAACTTCCCCGGGTCCAGCGGTGCTTTGGGAATCAGCCGAAGATGGAGAGCATTGGAAAATTCCGTCAGCTTTTCGATCCCGCAGCGCATGCACAGACCTCGGAGCAGCGCCACCTTCGTCAGTCGAAGGACAGAGGGCGGCGGATCACCGAACCGATCCATCATCTCATCCACCAACTCAGAGCAATCTTCCTCCGTGCGGATGTCGGATATACGCCTGTACAAATCCAGCCGCGCGGTTTCTCCCGGTACATAGGTGTCGGGTATATTCGCGTCGGTACGAAGTTCAATAACAGGCTCGGGAACGGCTGCTTCCGGGGCACCTTTGAGGATCGCCACGGCTTCTTCGATCATTTTGCAGTACAGACCATAGCCCACAGAGACCATAAAGCCGCTTTGCTGGGATCCCAACAGGTTCCCGGTGCCGCGGATTTCCAAATCTCTCATAGCAACCTTAAAGCCACTGCCAAGCTCCGTGAACTCACGTATGGCAGTCAACCGTTTTTCTGCCGCTTCATTGAGTACCTTCCGGGGTTGATATGTGAAGTAGGCATACGCAATACGGTTTGAACGGCCTACACGGCCCCGTATCTGATACAGCTGGGACAAGCCGAAATGATCCGCGTCATAGATGATAATCGTATTGACCCGGGGAATATCCAGACCGTTTTCAATAATCGTGGTGCAGAGAAAGATATCCGCTTCTCCGCTTAATACACGAAGCATGGCTTTCTCCAGCCGGTTCTCAGCCATTTGCCCATGTCCCACTTCGATCTTGGCTTCCGGCACCAAATCCTGAAGTTTCTCCCGCATGATGTCGATGGATTCTACCTTATTATAAACAAAGTATACCTGTCCGCCCCGGCTGATTTCACGCAGAATGGCATCCCGAACCATATTTTCATCATACTCCGTAACCAATGTCTGAACCGGAAACCGCTCCTCCGGAGGCGTATCAATGACGGATATATCCCGGAGACCAATCATAGACATATTCAATGTGCGTGGAATAGGCGTAGCAGAAAGCGTCAGCACGTCCACGTTATGCCGTAGTTTTTTGATTTTTTCTTTATGTGCCACGCCGAAGCGCTGCTCCTCATCGATTACCAATAGCCCGAGATCGCGGAATTTTACGTCTTCGCTCAGAAGGCGGTGGGTACCTGTGACCACATCCATCGCTCCGGCGGCCAACTCGGCAAGAGTGTATTTTATTTCTCCAGGGGAGCGGAAACGAGAAAGCAGCCCCACCCTAATGGGGAAGCCTTCAAAACGATCGAGCATTGTCTGATAGTGCTGCTGGGCGAGTATGGTGGTAGGAGCAAGAAAAGCAACCTGCTTTTTATCCATAACTGCCTTGAAAATTGCCCTAAGGGCTACCTCGGTCTTTCCATAGCCTACATCACCGCAAAGAAGCCGGTCCATTACCCGGTCTGACTCCATGTCATCCTTGATCTCCTCAATGCATTGGAGTTGATCCGGTGTTTCCTCAAAAAGAAAGCGGTCTTCAAACTGTCTTTGCCAAGGAGTATCCTTGCTGAAAGCAAAGCCCGGAGCAATCTGCCTGGCGGCATAAAGCTTTAAAAGTTCATCTGCCATATCCCGGATGGCCTTTTTCACTTTTCCCCGGGTACGTCGCCATTCCTGCCCCCCAAGCCGGTTTATAACAGGCCCCCGGCCTTCTTGGCCGATATACTTTTGTACCCTGTCTATCTGTTCTGTGGGGACATATAGTATGTCCTCATCTTTGTATGTGATTTTGATATAATCTCTGGAAATGCCTTCGCTGGTGAGCTTGACCACACCGTTATAAAGACCGATACCGTGAAATTCATGAACAATATAATCCCCTGGACGAATATCTGAAAACAGATCCTGTGCAAGAGGATTCTTTCTGCGTTTTGACGGTATATTGCGGATGATGCCGTATATTTCCCTCTCACCGAGTACTGCCAGGCGCGAAACATCGCAAACAAAGCCTGTAGCAAGACTTTGCGGGGTGATAAGCGCTTCCCCGGGCTCCAGTTCCCGATCCTCCCGAAGGACATGTAGATAAATTCGAAACTCTTCCAGAGATTTTGCAAGTTGTTGCGCCCGCTTTTCACTGCCGGCTGCCAGAAGAATCCTGTATTGCAGTGCTTTCCAGGTTTCCAGCTCTTTACGCAACGCATCGAAATTCCCCCGGAAGGTTTGCATTCCCTTACTGTCGACCGGTATCACAAGAGCGGGCAACAGTAAATCCTGTGTGGTCAATGTGTGGAGGGAAACCACATCTCGGCTCCGGTACGTCTGTATCCAGGTATTTCCCTCCGGAACAAGGGTGCGATGGATCGGCAGCACTGTGCCGCTTTCCTCTGCGGATTCCAGGGAACGGTAAAACTCCAGCGCAATATTATCGCACCGCTCCCGGCAATGCAGAGGCTCGTCCAACAGTATTAGCGGATTCTTCATATAATCTGCTAGGTCGGCAGACTGTGGGTAGAAACAGGCAATTTCGTTTTCCATTCCCCGATAAAAACCTTGGGTCAGCAGTCTTTCGATATTGCTGTCTACAAGATGCGTCAGTTTCTCAGCAATGTCTTCTTCCGGACGAGCGGTGCGGCGGTAGGCGGTTTGCCCGGTATGTCGTTTCCGCAACTGGGTCACGGCTTCCCGCCGCTGCTGCTGCAAAGCGAGTATGCCAGATTGCAGCATTTTCGGAGAGAGCGGCATTTCTATTGCAGGCAGAATGCGGATAGCTTCCAGGTTCTCGGTCGAACGTTGGGTAACCGGATCAAATCGTCGCAGTGTGTCCACCTCTTCGTCAAAGAATTCCACTCGAACCGGTTGTTCCTCACCGATGGGGAAAATATCAAGTATGTAGCCATGAATGTTAAACTCTCCCGGTGTTTCTACGGGCAGCTGGCGGGTATATCCTGCTGAGGATAGGAAGGCAGCCAATTTGGACAGGTCATAAACTCTCCCTGCTTGTATGGTCAATATAGCTTGACGAAAGGCTTCCACAGGAGGAAGGCGGGGAATGAGGGCGTCAACAGAAGCTACAATTAGCCCTGCTCGACCGGCAAGGAGTTCACCGAGCACCTGTATACGTCGGCGATATAGCTCCTGGCTGGCTGCCTTGGCGGTATATAGTGTCACTGAACGGGCGGGATAGCGCAGGACAATTTCACCAGCTAGCCGCTTGGCATCTTCATACAGCCGTTGTGAGGCTTCCTCGGAGGACGCGATCAATAGCACCTGACGTCCCGTAGCTGCTATTGCGGCGGCAAGATGCGGTTTTTGTCCCTCCGCAACCCCTTGCAAAGTGCACGGAAGAGTCTTTTCTCGCAGTGCCGGCTCCAATCTTGCCCATAGGGCACTGTCATACAGAGGACCTAGCCATGCCTTTGGATGTTTTATCATAAATCGCTCCGATTGGCGGTCTCTATTGCCCGGTCAAGATTCACCTTTATCAAGATATCAACTACATCCGCTGCCTTGGCCAACGCAGGCAGCAGCAATTTTTTTTCCTCCGCAGTCGGATTACCCAGCACATAATCTGCTAGGTCCCAGCCCTCGGGTTGCTGCCCGATACCTACCCGCAACCTGAGGAAATCACTGACCTTCAAATGCTCTATCACGGATTTCATACCGTTATGGCTGCCCGCTGAGCCGTTTATCCGCATACGGAGCCGACCGATGGGGAGGTCAACATCGTCATAGATGACCAACAGTTCCGCTGTGGGCAGGCTCAGATAGCGCATCAGCGCAGAAACACAGGTACCCGAGTTATTCATATAGGTAGTAGGCTGCGCCAGCATGGCCTTTTTACCTTCCACTGCGCCTTTTCCTACCATACCATGAAATTTCTTTTCTTCTTTAAGAGGGATATTCCATCGGGAAGACAGCAGTTCTACCACTTGGTAACCCATGTTATGGCGGTTATCCCGGTAGTTCGGCCCGGGGTTTCCCAGCCCAACAATTAAAAGCATATACTTAATGCTCCTTCCGAGTGTACCTGGAGACCCAGCCGGTTTTGTTCACCTGTCGTGTCCGGGCAATTGCCAAGGCGCGGGGCGGCACGTCTTCGGTTATGGTACTTCCGGCAGCGGTATATGCACCCTCACCCAAAGTAACCGGTGCCACAAGGTTGGTGTTTCCTCCGATAAAGACGCCATCTTCCACCGTGGTGTGATACTTATTCGTTCCGTCATAGTTGCTGAACACTACACCGCAACCGATGTTAACATCTTTTCCTACGTCGGCATCTCCCACATAACTCAGGTGAGAGAGTTTTGTACCGTCACCCAAAGTGGAGTTCTTCACCTCCACAAAATCACCGATACGGCATTCTTCACCGATAACGGTACCTGGTCGGAGATAGGCAAAGGGCCCCACCATTGTCCTGTTCCCGATGACCGCTCCGTCCGTCACCGCTGCTCGTACCTGAACCTCGTCCCCTATACGGGTGTCCTTCAGGTGGGAGCCGGGGTATAGAATGCAGCCGCGGCCCACGGTTGTACGCCCCTCCAGAATATTATCCGGATAGATTACGGTATCTTTTTCTAAGATGACTTCAGGACCAATACAGATTCTTTCCGGGTCTATCATTGTCACACCCTCCAGCATCCAGCGGGTGTTGATGCGCTTTCGTACAGCCTTTTCGGCGTTCGCCAACTGTACCCGGTCGTTTACCCCCATTGCGGCGTCGGGATCGGGACATAGGGTATACCCCACGGTATACCCATCCTGTACCAGCATACCCACAACATCCGTAAGGTAGTATTCCCCCTGAATGTTGTGATTCGTGAGCCGGTGGAGGTATTTTTTTAACAAATCTCCACGGAAACAGCAGCATAAGGTGTTGATGAGCCTGATTTTTCGTTGTTCTTCCGTGGCATCTTTATGTTCGACGATCCCGGTCACATGGCCGTCAAAGTCGGTAAGGATACGGCCGTAACCGGAGGGATCCTCCAACTCGGCTACCAACAGTGTGCCGGCGCATCCCCGGGCATGCATTGTCTCCGTCATCTGCTGCAACAGTTCTTTGGGTATCAGTGGAGTGTCTCCGGCCAGGATCACAGCCGTGGCATCGTCTTCCAACCAGGGTTCCGCCATCATCACGGCATGGCCGGTTCCTTTCGGCGGGTCCTGTACAGCAAAAGTAAGGTGGGGATATTTATTGATAAGTTGCTCTCTGCCGTGTCCTACAACGACCACAGGGTCGGTGTCCAGTACGGAGGCAGCCTCCATGACCCACTCAAGCATGGGTCTTCCGCAGACCGGCAGCAGAGGTTTGGCCAGGGAGGATCTCATCCGTTTTCCTTCCCCTGCTGCTAAAATAATCACCTTTGCCTTCATGTTACCTCCTGATTTCGGGCGTCAGGCGGATGTCCACCCGACGGGCTATTTCGTCCACATTGTTCAGAGTAAAGATACTTCGGTAATCTCGAACCATTTTGTGCTCAGGTTGCGCAGTGGACACTACAACGCCTATACCTACCACCTGCACGGAAAACTCGTGCATCATATCGATCATACCTTTTGCCGTGCCTCCGCCCTTCATAAAGTCGTCGATAAGCAATGCGCGTTGTCCCTGCTTGATGTTCCGCTTTGGCATGGACATGGTTTGTATGCGCCGGTTGGAACCGGAGACATAATTGATCGCCACCACGGAACCATCGGTAATCCGGGCGTCACGCCGGGCAATCATCAGGGGTAGGTTCAGTGTGCGGGCTACCATGAACGCCACGGGGATCCCTTTTGTCTCTACCGTGATGACAAAATCCGGATGCTGGCCTGCGTACCAGGATGCCATGATTTCCCCCATTTTCCCGGCAAGTACGGGGCTGCAAAGTATATCCACCATGTAGAGAAAACCACCGGGGAGGATCCTGTCCGGATCAGACAGACGCATACACAGTTCGTTTCGGAAGTGCATCATCTCATCCGGTTGAAGAAGGGGAAGATATCGTACACCTCCTGCGGCACCTGTGACGGTTTCTAACCTTCCCAATTTAAATCGATCCAGTATCCCCTGCGCCTGGTCAATGTCTTCACTGATGGTAGACTTGGCTGCGCCGAACAGTTCAGAAAAATAGCCCAACGTATAAATACGGTTGGGTGTATCAGACAGTATCTTTATCATAGCGCTAACCCGTTCGCTCCGTTTTATTTTTTCCACAGCACATCTCCTAAAACCGAATGTTCGGATTTTTCCAACGTCATTATAATCGGTTTTTAATAATAAATCCAGTCTTTTCGAGTGCAATATTCATTTTCTGTTCGCATTCTTGATTTATTGGCATGTCTCTGTGTATAATAGTATCGTCCGCTAGGATAGCGGTGTGAAAGGGTATACAGGATGGATATAAAAGAGGGGGCCAGTCTGCATTTTATGGGAATCGGAGGCGTCAGTATGAGCACTCTGGCGCTGTATATGCAGGGCTGGGGATACAATGTTTCCGGTTGTGATCAATCGGAGAGCAATGTGCTGGTGATGCTCCGGGCGCATGGCATCCCTTCCAGAACAGGTCATGATGCCTCCCACCTGGAGGGAGTGGACGCATTGATTTATAACGCCGCTATCGATGAAGAAAACCCGGAGTATATTGCCGCTCTGGAAAGGGGCATTCCCATGCTGTCCCGGGGAACCCTGTTGGGGGACGTAATGGCTCGGTATCCCAAGGTTGCCTGCATATCTGGTACCCACGGGAAAACCACTACCTCCGGCATGTTGGCATATATCATGGAAACGGAGGGCTTCCGTCCTACGATTCACTTGGGGGGAGTATTGCCGTTGATAGGCGCAGCAGGGAAAATGGGAGGAAAAGACCTGCTGGTGGCAGAGGCGTGCGAATATAGGGATTCTTTCTTGGAGATGCGTCCCACCCATTCCGTTATTTTAAATATCCGTCCGGATCATTTGGACTATTTCGGCACGTTGGACCGCATTCAAGAATCCTTTGCCAGGTATGCCGCCTCGCATCCTGCAGACGGGTATATATTGGGATACGGGGAGGATCAGCGGGTACAGGAGGTGCTGGAAAACGCACCCTGCCATACGGAAACATACGGGCGCACCCCTGACTGCGACTGGCAGGCGGTAGATATCCGGGAAGAGAAAGGCTTCTACGCATTTTCCGTCTATCATGACGGCGCTCGTGTGGCCGTTCTTCAACTGGGGATTCCCGGTGCACATAACGTTTTGAATGCGCTTGCAGCTTTTGTCATGGCGGTGAAGTTGGGTGCGGAGCCAGCGGCCATTGCCGGGCGTATTGCTGCTTTCAGCGGTATGAAGAGGCGTATGGAGAGGGTAGGCATCATAGGAGAAGTGCCGGTGTATCATGATTACGCCCACCATCCGGATGAGGTCACGGCAACACTCGCTATGGCGCGGAAGATGGCATCCGGGCGAATCTGGTGCATATTCCAGCCCCATACGTATTCCAGGACAAAACTCTTATTTGAGGACTGGCTTAATGCTTTCGGTGATGCGGACCGCCTCTATATTACCGGTATTTACGCTGCCAGAGAAGCCGACCCGGGTGATATTTCCTCACAAGTGCTGGCGGAAGCACTTCAGACAAGGGGGATAGATGCCTTATATGTCGACAGTTTCCCGGTCTGTACCGAAAAGGTACGTGCCGGAGTGCAGGTCGGAGATCTGGTGATTACCTTGGGCGCAGGCACCATAGATAGAATAAATGGAATGCTGACGGACACTCCCTCATATTCTGACGGGAAATAACGATTTAGGAAGTAGTCGGCGTTGTGCCGGCTTTTTTAACAGGTCAAATTCGTGTTCGTTTTCGTCAAACATCTCTATGAGAACATCAGTTTTGTACTGTTACAATGATGGTATAGAATTTACAAGGAGGTAGGCATGTTTCCTGTCACACGCAAAAATCTGGAAACCTGGCAAATTCTGCCGGAACCGGCAGTGCCCTTTCTGGAGGTAAGGGAATCACTGGTACCGGGGCAAAATAATGTTTGGTTTGAGTATGTTCCCTCCGGCTATACAGGAGAATATTCGGTACCCCTTGTTGTGGAACTGCATGGGGGAAATTCCGATCCTAAAGACTTTATCCGGTATGTCCCCTGGTACCTGCCCGCGGAGAAATACGGGTTTATTGCGGTATACCCAACCTCTCCCGGATTCCTCCACTGGAAATGTGATGAGGGGGATATAACCTATCTGTACCGGTTAATCAAGCGAATGAAACAGAAATACCGCATCGATGCCTCCCGTATCTATATGCAGGGAATGTCTAACGGAGATATGATGACCCTTTCTTTTGCCGCTCGTTATCCGGAAATGCTTGCCTCCGCTGGATATATGACCGGCCCTACCTTTACAGAGCGCTTTCCCTCCGAACTGTCGGGTGAATTACCTGCGCTGCAAATGCGAGGAGAGAAAGATGTGCTCGCCATAGGTGTCTCTGGTGAGACCGATCCTTATGCCCTTCGAGAGAAGTATAACGACGAGAACCGTCATGCCTGGATGGAGAGGAACCGTGTCGATGCCGTGCCGCAGATATGCATCTACGGAAAGGATAACTATGTATGGTATACAGGGAATGACAGCGACTTGTTCTACTGGGAGATTGCGGATATGGGACACAGAGTGTTGCCTCATATGCCGTCCTTTTTATGGGAAGCTTTCTACACCGGCTTTCGCCGTACCGAAGAAGGGATTGTCCGTTCCCGGCCGGTTAATCCGCTCCGTGCGGATGCGGATGCCTTTGCGCTGGTCTGCGGGAGCAGCCGGATGTATAAAAACAGGGAACTTATTTCCATCGATACGGCGCCTAACGCCCGCCCCCGTTACCTTATGAACAGCGATATCCGGGAGGGAAGTGTGCAGGTGAAAATCGGTGAAATGTGGACGACACCGGTCATGATGGCGCCCATCGGTGTGCTGGAGAGACTGGGAGCAAAGGTCACCGTGGATGGTTACGCCGGGAACGCTGTTGCGGAGTTGGCGGACGGACGAAAAGTTGAGTTTTACGGACGTAGCCTTCTTTATAAAGTGGACGGACGGTATGTCTCCTTTAAGCGCCAGTCTGCGCATATATCAGGCTGCTTTTACATCCCTGTGCGGGAAGTGATGGAAGATATTTTTGGTTGGTGGTGTTGTGAGGAGAATGAAGTGTTCTACACCGCGCCCCACCCCATACAGTTGACGCGGGGTACTGCCCGAATCCTGCACGAGTTGCTGGATGAGGAACCGGTGGGTGAGAGAGTTTAATTGAGATAAAAAGGGAGAGAGCATCATGAGTATTTCCGTTCCTACACTGCATGAGGTTTCCTACAAAACCTATATGATCAACTGCTTTGGTTTGCAATCTCCCGCTTTGCTTATAGGCGAAGAAAAGGCCCTGTTGATCGATACTGCCTGCGGGAATTACGACCTGGCAGGATTTGTCCGTGGCATTACGGATTTGCCTTTGACGGTGGCAATTACTCACGCTCACGGTGACCATATCGGCGGCTTGGGGCAGTTTGATGAGGCTTATGTTCACTCTTCGGATTTTGTTGCGGTAGAAAAGTTTAACCCGCAGTCCATTTCTCGGTATATTACAGGAATGCTTTCGAACGACCAATGGCAATGCTTTGCTGTTCCTGAGGAGGTTCTTCCGTGGGAAAAGAAACCACGACTGCTGCCCATGGAGGAGGGACATGTCTTCAACCTTGGCGGAAGGATGGTAACCGTACATCATGCCCCTGGCCATACACCTGGCGCATGCGTGTTTGTAGATCATGCCTCCCGGATCGTATTCACTGGGGATGCGGCAAACCGGAACCTGGGAATATTGTCTTGCTCGGTTGAGGTTGCTCTGGAGGGGTTGCTCAATGTGAAGTCCCATACCGGGGAGTTTGACAGGAATTTCACAGGGCACTTGGGATGGGGAGGTAATCTGACAACGGCGGTCAGTGAGGGGCCAGAGGTGTTGAACACCTGTGTTTTTATCTGCAAGGGGTTGTTGAACGGTACTTTACGGGGAGAGGAAATGGATGCAGATGTCTTTGGAAGGCGCACTTTTATCACGGTAAACGATGTGCGTATCAGCTATGATCCAACAAAACTCCGATAATCAGCAGCACGGCAATCTCGGCCTTAGGGTTTGTTTTTCGCGTGATTTCCGGCGGAGTTATTTATGGACAAAAACCATTGTCTATGCTATACTTTTATAGTACGCTCATAGAGCAGGACGCAACGAAGGAGGTTATTTATATGCAGTATTCCAGGGAAGTTGCGGAGATGACTTGTGTTGCCAGGGGAGCAAATCACGGTCCCGCCCCCATACCCGAGGAGGGGAAATGGGTAAAATCCACGCAGATTACCGATATTTCCGGTTTAACCCACGGAGTTGGTTGGTGTGCGCCTCAGCAGGGCGCCTGTAAGCTGACGTTAAATGTAAAGGAAGGCATCATTCAGGAAGCGTTGGTGGAAACATTAGGCTGCTCCGGTATGACCCATTCCGCCGCAATGGCCGCAGAGATATTGCCCGGGAAGACCATTCTTGAAGCTTTGAATACCGACCTTGTTTGCGATGCTATTAACACCGCTATGCGGGAATTGTTTCTGCAGATTGCCTATGGCCGTACCCAGTCAGCTTTCTCCGAGGGAGGCTTGCCTATCGGTGGCGGCCTGGAGGATTTAGGCAAAGGTCTTCGCAGCCAGATCGGCACTATGTACGGTACTTTGGCCAAAGGCCCCCGCTATCTTGAAATGACTGAGGGATATGTGCTGAACATTGCTCTGGATAAAGACGATCAGATCATCGGCTACCGTTTTGTCCACTTGGGCAGGATGATGGAAGATATCCGTAAAGGCGTGGATCCCGCCACCGCCTATGAGAAAAATGTGGGCACCTACGGTCGCTTTGACGAGGCCGTCAAGGTCATCGACCCCCGAAAGGAGTAAGGAGGAACGGCCAATGGCAAAATTTGAAAGTTATGAACGCAGGATCGAGAAAATCAACGTCGCTCTGGCAAAGTATGGTTTTAAAGATTTGGACGAGGCGCGAGAATATGCCCTTTCAAAAGGTGTGGACGCCGACCCCATTGTTCGGAATGTTCAGCCAATCGCCTTTGAGAACGCTGTGTGGGCCTACACCTTCGGTGTGGCGATTGCTCTGAAGAAGGGTGTAAAGACCGCTGCCGAAGCTGCAGAGTGCATCGGCGAAGCGCTGCAAGCTTTCTGTATCCCGGGTTCTGTCGCAGAGAACCGAAAGGTAGGACTAGGCCATGGTAAACTGGCTGCCATGTTACTTCGGGATGAGACGAAGTGTTTCTGCTTTCTGGCTGGGCACGAGTCTTTTGCTGCCGCAGAGGGTGCTATCGGTATCGCCCGATCTGCCAACAGGGTGCGCAAAGAGCCCCTCAGGGTCATTTTGAACGGTCTCGGTAAAGATGCTGCCCTGATTATCGCCCGCCTCAACGGCTTCACTTATGTACAGACGGAGTTTGACTATGCTAGCGAAACCGTGAAAGTAGTTCGTGAAATCGCGTATTCCGACGGCGAGAATGCAAAGGTAAAGAGCTATGGCTGTGACAGCGTCAATGAGGGAGTAGCCATTATGATTCTGGAGGGAGTTGACGTTTCTATCACCGGAAACTCCACTAACCCCACCCGGTTCCAGCATCCTGTAGCCGGCACCTATAAGAAGTGGAGTTATGAAAATAATAAGCAGTACTTCTCCGTGGCCTCTGGCGGCGGCACTGGCCGCACGCTGCATCCCGATAACATGGCTGCCGGACCCGCTTCCTATGGTATGACCGATACATTGGGTCGTATGCACGGCGATGCGCAATTTGCCGGATCCTCCTCTGTGCCCGCACATGTGGAAATGATGGGTCTTATCGGCATGGGGAACAATCCTATGGTCGGTGCAACAGTGTCCTGTGCTGTAGCGGTGGAAGAAGCTGTCAGAAATTAGTTCCTGTATAAAAACAATAATACGGCGCTTATTCTCTCGAATAAGCGCCGTATTTGCGATATGCGTTATCGGGAACAGTAGAAAAGGAGTATCTGCTTTAAATCAAGGTTGCCTAATAGAAAAAGAAGAAGCCCTATACTCTCACCAAAAGTTTCTCGGGAGCGATTTCGTAGGTTACCATATCGCCCCGGAACACCTCTCCGTCCATTTCATAATACAAATCGGGGCAACAAATTGTGATACGCTTACAACGGAAAGTCTCCATCGGCTTCAGTTTTTTCCCTTCCCCTTTAATAAATCGGGGAAGGAGGATGGGGATCATGATCTTCGAAATAGGATGTAGAAGAGAACAGTCAAACAATCCGTCATCTATAACGGAGTCAGGAGAAACCAAGAAACCTCCGCCCATATATTTTCCATTGGATATCGTAAGCATCATAAATTTGGCTTCACGCTCTTCACCGTCAACGATGATTCTGGCGCTGATATCCTTATGGGTGAAGATACATGCGAGTAAGGCAACCAGGTAGGCGGCAAAACCCCTAAAACCGAGGTTTTTTACTCTTTCGGTACAGAGGATGGTCTCGGTATCAAAACCACAGCCTCCCAGATTCAAAAAAAGAGAGCCGTTACACAGGCCTACATCCGCCTGTTGAACAGAGGCAGCATTTATGTGTCGAATTGCCAAACAAGGATTTCGTTCCATTTCTTGGACTTTCTTTTTGTCCAGGAACGCTTTTATATAATCGTTACCGGTGCCAGTGGGAATGATGCCCAGCGGCACCCTCTTCCCGTACAAACTCCTGGCTACCTCCTGCACGGTACCATCTCCCCCCATTGCCACCACCATTTCCGTGCCGTCGCTTACCGCTTCTTTGGAAAGCTCCGTGCCATGACCGGCGTATTTCGTGGTGACAAAAGTCCAATCCGGGTATTGCTCCTGCCAGACATTCCTGTTTTTCTCAAAAACCTTACCTGTTCGTCCGTGTCCGGCGGTAGGGTTTACAATGCAGAGTATCATTGGTTTCTTTCCTTCCGCAATAGTGATTATATGCGTCGACTTAACACATCCTCCTGATACCGGCGAACCTCGGTCGGCCATTCCCTTTCTCCCGGAATGTTCTGCCGCGCGCAATATTCCTCCCAAACAATACCCCAGGGAAGGGTTTTGCTCTCTTCCATCAATGCCAAGCGGGCGGAGAAATCTCCCTCGGACTCCAGAATGCGCAGCTGCGCAACCGGTTCTAATAATGCGTTCAACAGAGCTTTACCGGCATTTCGCGCACCGATGACCCACGCCACGACTCGGTTGATCGAAGCGTCGAAATAATCCAGCGCGATGTGAGTGGAGGACAGTAAATTTCCGCGAACCAGTTCACGCATCACAGCCAGCAGCTCATTATCCAGCACGATGACATGGTCGCTGTCCCAGCGTACCGGCCGGGAAAGGTGCAGCAATATACCGGGTACAAACGGGGCAACGGCGGAGAGTTTGTCGGATACTGTCTCTGTGGGATGGAAATGACCGATATCCATCGTAAGGAGGATCTGGCGGGCCACAGCATAGGCAAGATAGAACTCTTGACTTCCGGCTGTAAAGCTTTCCAAGCCGATACCGAAGAGCTTGCTTTCTACGGCATCCAGGAGGCATTCTTTGTCATACTGCTGTGAAAACGCTTGGTCCAGCGAATCCTTCAGCCGCAAACGGGCTTCTGCGCGGCTGACAAGATCGTCTTTGGAGCCATCGGGAATCCAGACATTCGTTGTGCAGGGGGAGCCCAATGCTTTTCCCATGGCGGCGCCGATGGAACGGCAGGCCTTGGCATGCTCTATCCAATAGGAACGAATCCCCTCATCAGGATGGGTGAGCGTCATCCCGTCTCCGCTTAAAGGATGAGAGAAAAAGGTAGGGTTAAAATCCAGACCAACGGACTGTGCTTTCGCATAGTCCATCCAGTCAGAAAAGTGGTCGGGGGTCAGTTGATTGCGGCTTATGCTCTCTCCACGGGTGATGGCATAACTGGCATGCAGATTCAATCTTTTCTTTCCGGGAACAAGAGAGAGCACCTGAGAAAAATCATCCATGAGTTCCTGCGGATTCCGTGCCTTACCGGGATAATTACCGGTAACGGCGATACCTCCGGTAAGTGCGCCGCCGCCCTCAAATCCGGTCACATCATCTCCCTGCCAACAATGGATGGAAAGAGGCGTTTCCCCGAGCAGTGAGATGGCTGTCTCGGTGTCCACACCGTATTGGGCATATAAATCACGAACATATGTATAGATGGTATGATGATCTGCCATAGAAAACTCCTCTCTGTGTAAAAACACTGCTTTATTATATTACATATACCTTACAATATGCAATAGAAAATGTCGGTTTTATTCTCCGAATAAGGTCATTCCGGATAGAACAGGAGATTCTGGTTCTTGAAATGCAGGGGGTTTCGGTGTATACTTCTATGATACCGTATCCGTGAGGGCACGGTGCAGTACGGTAGAAGGGGGCAATACAATATCCGCATCGGATATTGCGAGGAGATAGGATGAAAGAGTTATTGTTAGGGAATCAGGCGGTTGCGCGGGGCGCCTGGCAGGCAGGTGTATCGGTCTGCGCCAGTTATCCCGGTACACCCAGCACGGAGATTACCGAAGAGATCGCTAAGTATCCTGAAATTAAAGCGCAGTGGGCTACCAATGAGAAGGTAGCGATGGAGGTTGCTTTCGGCGCATCCTTAGCCGGAGTACGTTCCATGACCTGTATGAAGCACGTAGGGATGAATGTGGCGGCAGATCCTATGTTTACTTCCGCATATACAGGCGTGAATGGCGGGATGGTGATCGTCGTAGCAGACGATCCCGGGATGCATTCCTCTCAGAACGAGCAGGACAGCCGTTATTATGCACGAGCTGCCCACATCCCGATGCTTGAGCCGGCGGATAGCCAGCAGTGTTTGGATTATACCCGTTATGCTTTTGCGCTAAGCGAGGCTTATGATACTCCGGTAATGCTGCGGCTAACAACGCGTATTGCCCATTCCCGTTCTTTCGTGGAGGTAGGAGGCAGGGCGGTTCCCCCTGTGAAACCTTATCAAAAAAATGTTACCAAGAATGTAATGATGCCGGCAATGGCAATCACTCGTCACCATGCAGTAGAGGAAAGGGAGAAGAGATTAGCCGAGCAGGTGAGCAATCTTCCCTTTACACACTTGCATATGGGCAGCACCGAGCTCGGTATCATTTCTTCCGGGATTACAGCTCAGTATGCCAGAGAAGCATTGCCGGAAGCCAGCCATTTGATTTTGGGAATGGTATATCCCCTTCCCATGGAAATCATCCGTTCCTTTGCCGGAGCTGTGAAAAGGATGGTTGTGGCGGAGGAGTTGGAGCCCTTTATTCAGGATCAACTGGCAGCCGCTGGAATAAAATGCGAGGGAAAAGAATTGTTCACCTTGCAGGGGGAGTACTCCTCCACTATGCTTGCCCGTGCTTTGGGCGGTCCGGAAACGGTTGTAATTGCTCCGGCGGAAAACTTGCCCGGCCGTCCGCCTGTGCTTTGTCCCGGCTGTCCTCATCGGGGGGTATTCTATACCTTTCGTAGGCTGGGGATTACGGTACTGGGGGACATCGGTTGCTATACATTGGGGGCATTGGCGCCTCTCTCGGCAATGGATGCCTGCCTCTGCATGGGCGCCTCCATCGGCATGGCGATGGGGATGGAGAAGGCGCTGGGCCGCGAAATATCCCGCAAAACCGTAGCTGTCATCGGTGATTCTACATTTCTCCATTCAGGTATGACGGCGTTGGCGGACGCGGTGTACAACGGCGGGAATATCAATGTGGCGATATTGGATAATTCCATTACCGGCATGACGGGTCATCAGCAGAACCCTACTTCGGGTTTCGATATCTACGGCCGACCTGCTTCGGCAATCTGCCTTGAGGACCTTTGCCGGTCCTTGGGAGTGGAGGATGTGCATGTGATCGATCCTTTTGACCTGAAAGGGAGTATGGCCTGCATGAAGGAGGCCTTGGCGTATGAAGGCGTTTCGGTGATTGTTTTCCGCCGCCCCTGTGCACTGCTTCCTCAGGTTGCCAAACAGAAACGAAAGCTCGTCACTATCTCCGATGCTTGTGTACGTTGTAGCGTGTGCATGGGTTTGGGCTGCCCGGCGATTCTCAAAACAGCAGAGGGCATGATGGTGGATGCGACCCTTTGTGTCGGATGCGGTCTATGTACGGACTTGTGCCCTAAGGGCGCGATCAAAGGGGAGGCATGAGAGAGATGAAAAGGATACTCATCACCGGTGTCGGTGGACAGGGAACATTGCTTACAAGCCGTGTTTTGGGGAAGGTAGCGCAGTTTTCCGGACTGGACGTCAAGGTCTCTGAGGTTCATGGTATGTCTCAGCGGGGAGGAAGCGTTGTTACCTATGTCTCCATGGGGGAGAAGGTCTACTCCCCTCTGATAGAGAAGGGCGGGGCGGATTATATGTTGTCTTTTGAACAATTGGAAGCCCTGCGACATGTGGAGTATATGAAGGCGGGCGGCACTGTGGTGGTCAATACTCAGAAGATAGTGTCTATGCCTGTGATAACCGGCGCGGCTGCTTACCCTGAGAACATACTAGGGCAGCTTGAGAGCCGGCAGATTTCCGTTCATCCGGTGGACGCTCTTGTGTTGGCGATGAAAGCCGGCACAGCCAGGGCAGTGAATACCGTGATGATGGGTTGCCTTGCCCGCCGGATGGAGGGAGATAAAACCCTGTGGCTGGAGGCAGTAGTTGCATGTGTTCCGCCTAAAACGCAGGAAATAAACGAGAAAGCCTTTTTGCTTGGATGGGAACAGACCTGACACAACAGGGCTTGAGCCAGGAATAGTATTTGAAAACAACTTTTTAAATGGGTTTATCTTGATAAGCCTCGACGTCGTAGCGGAGCGCATATGGCGGGAAGCTTGCCGGTTCCGGTATTGGGACGGACTAACCGTCAAAGGCATCGGAACTTTCCATGGAGAAGAATATCAAGGTTTGATCCGGGAAGCGGGCGGCGACGTTGGGATAAGGAGGCAGGATTTGAAAGCGACCAAGGTGGTGGTGGATTTAGCCGCCATCCGACATAATATACGAGAAATTTTGCGGCTGCATCCGGAAGCCGGAGTAATCTCCGTTGTAAAAGCGGACGCTTACGGACATGGTATGGTGCCTGTGGCTACAGCGGCTCTGTCCGCTGGGGCGGGGATGCTGGCGGTAGCTTTTGTGGAGGAGGGCGTTGCGCTCCGAGAAGCTGGTATAACAGCGCCAGTCTTGATACTGGGCGCGACTCCAGATGATGGTGATGATGAAGTGGTACGGTACGATTTGACGCAGACAGTATATGATCCGGAAGGAGTCCACGCCTTGGACGCGGCAGCTGCTCACCAACGCAAGAAAGCTAAAGCGCATATAAAAATTGAGACAGGAATGCATCGTTTGGGCGCGCGTCCCGGTCCGGAGATGGAGCATTTGCTGGATGCCTTGGATGAAGCACAACATATTCACCTTGTGGGTGTATTCAGCCACCTTGCCAATGCTGAACAGCCGGGAGGAGCGTATAACCGGCACCAGGATACGTTGTTCCGTGCAGGCTTAGCGCAAATTGCAGCCCGGGGTTACACTGGGTTGGATACGCATCTGGCTAACTCTGCATTGGCATTGGAGAGAGATCCGACTCCATACGGATGGCTGCGGCTCGGTATTGTCCAATACGGCATCAGCCCCTCCGGAGAGGCGGCGTTACATACCCTTCGCCCGGCCCTTCGTTGGTTAACCCAGGTGGCATATATAAAGCCTGTGGCAGCGGGGGAAGCCATTGGATACGGTTGTACCTTTACTGCGCCGAAGAACATGTTGGTGGCAACGCTGCCAGTGGGATATGCGGACGGATACCGCCGCAGTTTGTCCGGTAAGGGGCATGTGCTGATCCATGGGTATAAGGCCCCGATTGTCGGACGTATTTGTATGGATCAATGCATGTGCGATGTAACAGATATTCCCGGTGTTGCCCGGTTGGACGAGGTTATATTGCTGGGCAGAGACGGGGAGGGGTCCATTTCCGCGGATTTGATGGCAGAATGGATGGACACCAATTCCTACGAGGTAGTGACCTGTATTGGAAAACGGGTCCCTCGTTTGTACACAGATGAATCCCGGGAAAGCTGATCTACGGCGCGTCTTCCGGTTAAGGCGTTTAAAACTCCCAGAAGCAACAAGAGGAGCCATGAGCCGGGATCTGTGTGAGAGAGCCTTAACACTGTCCTGCTTCCGAAAAGCGGAGAGAGTGGGGATCTACGTTCCAATGAACAGCGAAGCAGATCTCACGCCCTTGCTTATGCTTGCGCCCGGAAAAATCTGGTGCTGGCCGCGCATCCTGGAAGGTGGAAGAATGGATTTTGCTTCGTCGGAAAGGAGTACTCTTTCCGAGGGGAAGTTTGGTATTCCCGTTCCGAATGGGAGTCTGCCGGAATGTATACCTGACCTGATACTTGCACCATGTTTGGCAGTTGATCGCTTCGGTTTTCGTTTAGGTCAGGGCGGGGGTTATTATGATCGTTATTTTGCGGCATACTCCGTAACTGCATGGGCGGTAGCCTTCCCCTGCCAGGTGGTTGGTAAATTACCCAGAGAACCCTTTGATATGCCTGTTGAGGGCATTCTTACACCGAATACCTTTTTGGAGGCACAGCATGAAGTTTGACTGGAGGTTTTTGATCCGGCTGTTGATAGCACAGGTACTGTTTGCGGTGATGACTTATTTTCTACTGTATTCTACTCTGGGTGTCCTGGAAGCGGTGGATATTTTTCATTGGGCGATAATGCTGCTGTTACTGGGCATCTACTTTTACATCCTGTATGTGGACAGTAAAATAAAGGGCAGCAATGATATGGGCGCCACGGTGAATGCAGAGAAGGAATACGCAAATCTCGGAAAGGATTCTACGGAGTTGCCAAAGGCATTTTGCCCTTGGAAAGGCTTCCTCTACGGGTTTCTGTCCCAGATTCCCGTACTGCTTTTCATACTGGTGATGCAGGTGTTGCGCTGGTGTGCCCTAGGAGCCGCTTATTCCATAGAAGTTCTGTTGAAGTATTGGTTCTTCTGCCTAACGACGTTGTTCAGCAGTTTTCCCACCGGCGTTATTCCCATTTATGTATACCTTGCCATGGTTGCTTGGTTCATACTGGCTGTGGGTATGGGTTATCGAGCAGGAGAAGCGCATCGTCGTCACATTGAGGTAGTTATTCAGCGCAACTCCCAGCGGATACGCAAAGGGCATAAGCCGGAACAAAAGAAATAACAAAAATATCTGCTATTCTCCTTGCATATTGATAAGGATTCGTGTACAATAAGAAACGTATAGCGGGGGGTGCGGATGCGTATTATCGCTGGAGAATATCGCGGTAGAAGAATCGACATTCCTCAGTCCTGTAGCATACGCCCTACGTCCGATCGTGTAAGGGAAGCGATATTTAATATTCTTTACGGCAGAATCTCCGGGTGCCGGGTTTTGGACCTCTTTTCCGGTAGCGGCTGTATCGGCTTAGAAGCTTTAAGCCGGGGAGCGACATATGTGGTTTTCAATGACCGGGACGCCGCAATGATACACCGTATTGAGAAAATCCTGAAACGCTTTGGAACGGAGCGACAGCGATATGCCCTGTACACAGGGGATTGGCAGAATACACTTGTTCGGTTGACTGGACAGCGTTTTGATTTCATTTATCTGGATCCACCCTATCAGGATGCGCTGTATACGCAATTGCTTCAAGCATTGCCCCTTTGTCTGAAACAGGGCGGTATTTTGGCTGTGGAGCATCCTGCGGACATGCCTCTTATTGCAGAAACACCTCTCCGACAAACGGACGTCCGGTGTTACGGTTCGGTTGCCGTTTCGTTATATTCGAAGGAGGAAGCCCTTTGATTTGGTTATTTCCCGGTAGTTTTGATCCTCCGACACTGGGTCATCTTGATTTAATTCAGCGGGCCTCCCTCCTTTGTGATACATTGGTAGTAGCAGTCCTGGTGAATGACGATAAGTGTACCGCCTTTTCTCCTGATGAAAGGGTAGAGATGCTTCGCTTGGTGACAGAGGATCTGGATAATGTAGAGGTATGCAGTTTTTCCGGGCTGACGGTTGAACTGGCAAAGGAGCGAAAGGCAACCGTGCTTCTTCGTGGTTTGCGTAATGCCCAGGATTTGGAATTTGAGCAGCAGATCGCAGCTGCAAACCGCCAGCTTGCCCCGGATGTGGAAACGGTGTTTTTTCCCTGCAAAGGGGAGTATGCACACATATCTTCCACTGTTGTACGATCTGTGGCACTGCACGGTGGATTCCTTATCGGTTTTGTGCCGCAGGAGATTATTAGAATTATAAGCAACCGTTTCCGACTGGAGCGGAAAAAATAGGGAGGGTCTCATGGAGTACTCGTCAATTCTGAGTTACATCAGGGAAGAAGTGGAGAATGGCGCAAGGGTGATGTTCTCTTCGGACATCAAAGTGGATCAGGAGAAGTTGTTGAACTTGATCGATGATTTGTCGCAGGTATTGCCCAGGGAACTGGAGGAAGCACAGGGTATTTTAAACCAACGGGATGCTATCATCAATGATGCTCAAGCGCAATTTGAAAGGATCACGGAGCAAGCCCGTGCGGATGCTGATCGTATGATTCAGCATGCGAATGAAGAGTCCGAAAGGCTGGTACAGGAGACGGAAGTTGCCCGGAAAGCTAATGCCTATGCGCAAGCGACCGTGGAACAGGCGCAGAATGCGGCTGACGAAATTCGCCGTTCTGGGAATGAATATGTTGGGGATATTCTGGCAGATCTGGAGACATATATATCCAAACAATTGGAGATGGTCCGTACCAATCGGAGTCAGATGCGCGGTTACTGATATACAGAAGATAAAGATAAGGGCAGGCGGTATGGCCTGTCCTTTTTCATACCGCTCCTTTCATAGGAGTAACAAGTGACATAATGATGATTAATAGCGGATTTCCTGTAAAGCAGATACTCCAAACGACAAGGATAGAAACATATCGGAAACCTCATTCCTGCTAATTGTTGTAATTAGGAGCGCATACATGACCGGCCTGGCAGGCGAGTTAACTGACTGTTTGATTCCGAAATCATCCATACTCGTTATTTCATAAGAAGCTCCGGAGATTGTATACTATTCCCTTGTTTTTCTAAGCAGGGCGTGATAAAGTAGGAGGGTAAAGTTTGTGTCTCCATTCGGAGGCCATGAATGTCAGGAGGGAAAATGCGCGTTTTTAACTTTTCTGCAGGTCCTTCTACCCTAGCGCTCCCGGTTCTGGAGCAGGCACAGTGTGAATTACTGGATCAGGGAAATGCAGGTATGTCTGTTATGGAAATGAGCCACCGCTCAGCTTCCTTTGAAAAGATCATTCATCAGGCGGAAGCAGATTTGCGCACATTGATGTGTATTCCCGAGGATTATGCTGTATTGTTTCTTCAGGGAGGTGCTTCTATGCAGTTTTGCATGGTTCCCTTGAATCTTACGGTCAACGGGAGTGCGGATGCAATCAACTCGGGAAATTTTGCCAGTCTTTTTATTAAAGAAGCCGGGAAATACACGAAAATCAGGGAGGTAGCATCCTCAAAAGACACCGCTTATAATCACATTCCTCAATGGAACGAGGCAGACTTCAATCCGGAGGCTGACTTTTTCCACATTACCCTGAACAATACTATATTCGGCACACATTTTCCCACACTTCCACAGACCGGGAAGGTGCCATTGGTGGCTGACCTCTCCAGTTGCATACTGTCCCGCCCTTATGACGTAACACAGTACGGTGTGATTTATGCCGGCGCACAGAAAAATATCGCCCCCGCAGGAGTCACGATTATAATTATTCGCCGGGACTTGCTGGAGCGCAGTAAGGAGTCCCTCCCTGCAATGTTAAATTACAGGTTGATGGCGGAACATGAATCTATGTACAACACGCCTCCATGTTGGTCGATTTATATGGCCGGCCTAACCTTCCGTTGGTTATTGGATATGGGCGGCATAAAGGAAATGGAAAAAATCAATGAGGCCAAGGCCAAAATACTCTATGATGCCTTGGACGCTTCCTCCTACTATATTGCACCCGTGTCGAAGGAGAGCCGCTCCATTATGAACGTGACATTTACTACACCCTCACCCGAGACGGATGCCTTGTTTGTCAAGGAAGCGGCTGCTGCCGGACTTGTAAATATAAAGGGGCATCGTTTGGTCGGCGGAATGCGGGCTTCTATTTACAATGCGATGCCGATCGAAGGCGTAGAGAAGCTGGTAGAGTTCATGGCTCATTTTGAAGCTGTCCATGTGTAGGAGGAAAACATGTTTTCAGTTCGTACAATAAACACTATCTCCCCGGTCATTCGGGAGAGTTTGACGGAAACTTCGTACACCATTGCGGATGATATACTCAATCCCGACGCCATAATTGTTCGTAGCGCCAATCTGTTGGAGATGCCTTTTCCTGAAAATCTTCTGGCTGTCGGACGGGCAGGCGCAGGGTATAACAACATTCCTATCAAGGAATGCAGCAAGCGGGGCGTGGTGGTCTTCAACACCCCCGGCGCTAATGCCAATGCTGTGATGGAACTGGCTATAGCAGGGTTACTACTGGCTTCCCGGGATATAATCGGCGGGATACAATGGGCGCAGGGATTGCAGGGGCAGAACGATGTTGCCGCTTTGGTAGAGAAGGGGAAGAGTCAGTTTATCGGACCAGAGATAGCCGGAAAGACGCTGGGAGTAATGGGCCTTGGAGCAGTAGGCGGTTTAGTGGCAAATGCAGCTTCCGCGTTGAGAATGAAGGTAGTGGGCTTTGATCCCTATTTGTCGGTAGACGCTGCTTGGCGTTTGTCCAGGAGGATCATCCACGCCACATCACAAAATGAGATGCTCGAACAAAGTGATTACGTTTCCATTCATGCGCCAATGACGCCGGATACAAAGGGAATGGTCAATCGGGAGTTTCTCTTCCATTGTAAGGACGGAGTGGTTTTGATGAATCTGGCAAGGGGTGAGTTGGTAGACAATACAGCTATCAAGGAAGCTCTGGTCTCGGGGAAAGTGAGGCGGTATGTAACAGATTTTCCCTGTGATGAGTTGCTCGGTGTTCCCGGCATACTCACAATTCCTCATTTAGGCGCTTCTACCCCGGAGTCTGAGGAGAACTGTGCTGCGATGGTAGCAGAACAGATAAGGGATTATTTGGAGCGGGGAGATATTACACATTCCGTCAACCTGCCTGATTGTGTATTGCCGCGCTCTACGGCTCATCGCATTACCGCAATTCACCAGAATATCCCCAATATGATCGGTCAGTTGACTACCGTATTGGCAGCTGCCGGTCTGAATATTGAGAATATGATCAACAAATCCCGGGGTGATATGGGATATTCCGTGTTTGATCTTGCGGATGCTGCCGGAGCTTCTGTATTGTCGGCGCTCAGGAACATCAAAGGCGTCATACGTATTCGCAGTGTTTTCTGAACTTATTCCGATGCCCGGCTTTAGTGGCCGGGTTTTTTAGCATAATACTCCATGTAAAAGTCAACCGGGGGTATGGGAAACAAAAGGGAATAGGTATATAATAACTATATTGGTTTATTATCGGCATTGCCGAATATAACAGAGAATAACGGAGGTGTATTATGTCATCGATCCCTTATCTGAAACGCGAAAACGGTATAGCCACATTGATGGTGGACGACAAGCCATTCCTCTGTCTCGGCGGGGAAATACATAACTCCAGTTCTTCCTCGCTGGAATATATGGATGATGTTGTATGGCCCGCATTGCGTCCGCTGAACATGAACACGGTGATCGCCCCTGTTTACTGGGAACTTTGCGAGCCAGAGGAAGGCGTTTACGACTTCTCTCTCATGGAAGGGCTAATTCAGCAATGCCGCCGGGAGAACATACGGCTTGTAATCCTCTGGTTCGGCCTTTGGAAGAACGGCATTTCCCAGTACGTCCCCGGATGGGTGAAGCGGGACAGCAAGCGCTTCTTCCGGATCCGCGATAAGTTCGGTAAGCCTTTGGAGGTCGTATCCCCCTTCTGCAAGGAGGGCGTTGCGGCAGATAAAGCTTGCTATATCCGAATGATGGAGCGTTTAAAGGAGATAGACGGGGAGACTCACACAGTCATTACCATACAGGTGGAGAATGAAATCGGCACCCTGTATTCCGAGCGGGATTTTGGACCGCAAGCGCAGGCGGCGTTCGATGCGGAAGTGCCTTCCCTGGTAGCAGAGACCTTTGGCGTCTCCGGGACATGGGAGCAGGCTTTCGGCCAAGATTCTCATGAAATGTTGATGGCATACACCTATGGTCGTGCTGTTGAAGAGATTGCATCTGCCGGCAAGGCGATCTATCCGCTTCCCCTGTATGTGAACTGCTGGCTCGACCAACACCCCCCGGCACCCGGCGCATACCCCACCGGGGGCCCGATTGCGAAAAATATCCCGATGTGGAAATGCGCCGCACCTTCCATTGACTTCTGCGCGCCGGACATTTATGTTGAGGATTTCGGTAAGCGGTGCAGGGAATTCGCGGTACCCGGCAACCCCTTGTTTATTCCGGAAACATCCGGCGCCATCAATGCCACTCCTAATTGCCTATATGCCGTGGGCGGTTTTAATACACTGTGTTTCGCTCCCTTTGCCATTGAAGATATCATGGCGCCGGAGGTGTTGGCGTCAGACCCGGATTATCAGTTGACTTCTCAACTGCGACCGGCCATGATGAGGAGGCAGCAGGGAACGCTGTCCGGTCAGCTTCTTGCCAGGACCTATACGCTGCTGCAGAATATGACGGAGCTACTGCTGAAGGCACGCGCGGAAGGACGGGTACATGCCTGGCTGCAATTCCATGATCAGGGCACGGTAATTCACCTGCAGAAATACGACCTGGAAATCAGTTACGGTTCCGGGATGGTGCGTTCATTCGGCGCCTTCAACTTCCCCGATGCCAGTATCCCGGAGGGCGCGCCGATAGCCGGCGGATTTATCATCGAGGAAGATGCCGACAATTTCATCCTTGTGGGAGTGGGCAGTGTGGCCAAGTTTACCCCAAAGCTGGGAGAAGCCCGCGTGGTCGGTCTTGTCCGCAAGGAGGAAGGCAAGTATGTTGACGGCGTCTGGCAGCGTCGCCGGGTATTGAACGGAGATGAGGGCTATGTTTGCCGGATGGATTATCTGCCGCAGGTTCTTCGGGTAGAACTGACAAAGTATGAGTAAAAGATTTGTTGTCCTTTGCAACCGCAGGCTGTAGGAAAAATGAAGGAAGGGGGAGGCATTTGCCTCCCCTTCCGGTATAAAGTTGCTTCATAATCATACATCCATTGAGTTTGCAGCACCGTCCTTCAGCTATGGGTAGAAAGAGGGGAAACGGCTGGTGACGCTTTTCCGGGTAGAGATTCTCAAGGCCGTGGTAGCTTCCAATCAACCCGGTTTAATTTTTATTTTTGTGTTCAGTTTTGATTTACGGGAGGATTGGGATATATTCGCCACCAGGGAGCTGTTTTTTCTGAAGCAAGAGGGGAGATCTCCGTAGTGGAGACGCAGACGCGCCTCATGGAAAAACTGTGGCGGACCGTATCCCGAGATTGGCTGTCGAGAGGATAATAGAAGAGCCGTCGTCAGTTACCCGACGACTACTTTATTAAGTGCTCTATGCGATGGAAAAGATGCTCAGGGCGATTAAAAGCTGCCCCAAATAGTAGGAGGAAAGGACGATCAGGCTGCTGGCCGGCAGGGGGCGTCCAAAGGCGTCTACGATCAACACACAATCACTGAAAGCAAAAGATAAGGCGCCAAGTACCAGCAGATACCTGCCCAGATGTCCCAAACCCGCAAACATCTGTCCAAAGGCAAAAACCGCCATGACAACCAATACCGTCACATAACCGATACCGAAAAGCTCTATCTCCCTTGGAGGTTGAACTTGCCGCCGTATCGCAGGCACAAGCAACAGACACGCAATGACAGCCAACGGTATCGACCAAGCCAGAAAGAGCCTGCCAAGGGTCAATATGGCAGCGATATAGAACAAATGCCCGATGAGAAAGCAAGTGGTACCCAGTATAAACCGACGTTTTGTTTCCGGTGTGAAATCTCCCAGTTGCAGCAAAACATCGCCGGCAGCGCCGAAGGTTAAGCCAAGGACCACGAGCCATCCATATGCCGGTGCGGAGGTAAACTTAAGGGCTAAAGCACCAACGACTACAAAACAGACGGAGGCGAGCCCTTTTATCGCCAATTCAAGATTCCGAAAGCCCTTTCCACTGATGAAGATGTAGATGCCCTGGAGGAGAAAACCGATTAACGCGAATATGACCCAGATACTTTCCACGGGTGACCTCCTTCCTGTGTATATTTAAAACATACCACATTTGAAAAGGCATTACAAGAAATTTATCACCTTCAATAAAAAATGAAAAGCCGCACCGTTCATTGGTACGGCTGTATGCCCCTGTTAGAATTTGGTCATCAGATTTCTTGCGATTTGGCTGATCAACGGGATATCATATTCCTGATATTTGAATCCATTTACAGCGGCAATGATAGCGAAAACAACTGTAGCTATCTCTACGATGTATATAAATACATTCATAACAATTCCGAAAATCCCAAGGTAACTAAAAATGAAATTTAAAATCCAGGCTGTAGCCAACACTGCGGCAATGACCAGAGACTGCATGCCGGCATATCTGACAAAGTTCGAGTTCTTTTCCAAAAAGTGAGAGACGATTCCCAAGGGGGGCAGAAGATAGCCCAATCCGACAACAATATTGGCATTCATGTCGCCCAAATAACACTTGTGTGCCTGATACTTTGTAGCCATGATGACCTCCGGCTCTATATTTCCTTATAAGGATACCGTAAGGATACCACAATCTGTGTGTAAAGACAAGATATTCGTTTGTTTTGCGGAAAATTTGTTGTGTTTACTGTAAATTCCGTCAGTTTTTTTATAATCCGCTAAACGTACTACAAGTACGTCCCCTGCAATTGTTATCCGGAAAATATGGTACTCACTTTAAAAGCGTGAAGAAGAGAGCTTTTACGGCTCAGACGGCGCTTAAATCAAAAAACGCACAGGCATTTTCATAGGTTATCTCTGCCATCGCCTCGGCGGACAAACCCTTGCATTCGGCCAGACAAGTACAGGTATAACCCACATAACCCGGCTGGTTTCTTTTGCCACGAAAGGGTACCGGCGCAAGGTAGGGACAATCTGTTTCCACAAGCAGTTTGTTTGTGGGAACGAAGGCGGCGACACGCCGGAGATTTTCAGCGTTTTTAAACGTAAGAGAGCCGGAGAAAGAAATCATGAAGCCCATATCGAGGCACCGTGCGGCAGACTCTTTACTTCCGGACCAGCAGTGCATGATCCCCCGACGGGGCGCATGCGTACGCATGATCGAGAAGAAATCCCCCCAAGCATCCCGCAGATGAAAGATAACACGTGCGTCCAAACAATTTGCTAATCGGAGCTGGGATTGAAATGCCGCCCTCTGCGCATCCCGGTCCGTATTGGGATAGTAATAATCCAGTCCGATCTCACCCAACGCAACAACCTTCGGGTCGGACAGCCACCCCTCCAGTATAGCCAGATTCTCTTGCGTCACTTCATCGGCATCGCTTGGATGTATACCTACGGCAGCGATCGCGGCAGGTGTCGTCAAGTGATCGGCCAATGTCATCGAACTCCGGGAGGAAGCCATATTTGCTCCGCAAATAAGAATCCGTTCCACGCCCATTGCAGGTAGGGAGGCGAGTATAGCCTCCCTGTCCTCATCATATAGTGGATCATCCATATGAGTGTGTGTGTCAAAAAGGCGCATCAGCTGATACTGTCTCCGTCCTCCATACCCTGCTCGACTGTCAGGCACTTTAAGGTACCTGCCTCATCATCCGTGGCACAGAGTATCATTCCTTCAGAGAGTATGCCGCGCAGTTTTGCGGGTTTTAAATTATAGACAAGAATGACCTGTTTTCCCACCATCTCGGCTGCGCTGTAGTGTTCTTTTATACCGCTGACAACGGTACGTTGTTCGGTACCCACTTTTAACGTCAGCTGCAGCAATTTATCGGATTTTTTAATTTCCTCTGCGGCGATCACCTTTGCTACCCGTAAATCCAGTTTTGCGAAATCATTATATGTGATTTCGGGCTTCATCGGAGCCATAGCTTTCTCCGGTACAGCAGGAGGAGGCGTCAGCGCCTCAAGTTCCTCCACTACATCCCGGCGGGGGAATAACGCCGGTTGAGGCGCTACACGACTGCCGGGCACCAGCCCACCGAACTGCTGAATGGAATCCCAGACTTGGACAGTAGGATCAATACCCAACTGCAAAAAAATCTTTTCCGGTGTGCGTGTCATGCAAGGGGAGATGAGAACGGCAAGTATGCGAATGCCCTCCGCCAGATTGTATAAAACTGTACCGAGGCGCATTTGCTTGCCGGGATCTCTGGCCAGCACCCAGGGGGTGGTCTGGTCGATATATTTATTACACTGCCCGACAAAGGCCCAGACCGACACCAGCGCATTAGAGAAACGCATTTGATCCATGTCTTCAGCATACTTGCCAGGAAGGGCTTCTGCCATAGCTTTGAAAGCGGCATCCGCTTCGCCTGCCTCTTTCGGTGCGGGAATAACGCCGCCAAAGTATTTTTCAATCATCGCGACGGTACGGTGGACCAAATTGCCCAAATCATTAGCCAAATCGGCGTTTATCCGGTTCACAAGCGATTCATTGGAGAACATGCCATCAGAACCGAATGGCATTTCACGTAACAGGTAATATCGTATGGCGTCCACACCGTAACGGTCACAAAGGATCACCGGATCCACACAGTTGCCTTTGGACTTTGATATTTTATCACCGGAGACACCCAGCAGCCAACCGTGACCGTAAATCTGCTTGGGCTGGGGCAATCCGAGTATATGAAGCATGATCGGCCATATGATCGTATGGAAACGGACAATTTCTTTGCCCACCAGATGAATGTCCGCAGGCCAGTATTTCCGGTAGAGACTGTCGTCATCACTGCCCCAACCCAGAGCGGAGATGTAGTTGGTCAACGCATCTACCCAAACGTAGACAACGTGCTTTGGGTCAAACTCTACAGGAACACCCCAGTTAAAAGAGGTGCGGGAAACGCATAAATCCTCCAGACCGGGCTTGATGAAGTTCTGAACCATCTCGTTAGCGCGGCTGTCCGGTTGTATGAACTCAGGATGGGTTTCAATATGTTCCATCAGCCAATCCTGATATTTAGATAGCCGCAGGAAATAAGCTTCCTCCTTTGCCAACTCAACAGGGCGGCCGCAATCGGGACAGTTTCCGTCTTTGAGTTGCGTTATCGTAAAAAAGCTTTCGCATGGTGTACAGTACCAACCCTCATAATGCCCCTTATAGATGTTACCCTGGTCGTAAAGCTGCTTGAAAACCTTTTGAACCACGGCTTCATGGCGGGGTTCGGTAGTACGTATAAAATCGTCATTGGAGATATCCATCAGCTTCCACAGCCGCTGTATACCTTCCACGATCTCATCTACAAAGGCTTGGGGTGCAATACCCATTTCTGCGGCTTTACGCTCGATCTTCTGCCCGTGTTCGTCGGTGCCTGTAAGAAAGTATGTATCGAAACCCCGCATACGCTTGTATCTGGCCATTGTATCCGCCGCAACAGTGGTGTAGGCGTTACCGATATGCAGATTATTGCTGGGATAATAGATCGGGGTCGTGATATAAAAGGTTGGCTTGTTCATAATGACCTCCTTATCTGGTCGACTGTCCCATTTTATCCGACTGCTACGGGGCTGTCAAGTTTAATAGCCCGTTTATCAATATCGGTAGGGCGGAGGAGGCGTCCTCTTCCAAACAGAACCTAATATCGTCCTCCATTCCCAGTGACAGCAGTCTCCCGGTATGGGCGGTAGTTCTCAGCAGAGAGAACAAATCCTTCCTATGCGCTCTGTAAAGGGTCAGCATAGCCTGTCCAAGGTCGTCGGGCTGGACATCCGGCAGTTTGTCCAGTATTGCGCCGGCGCATAAACCATCTTCCAAGGTAAAGCGGCCTGCGTTCCCGGCGCAAAGAATATGGCCCTCTGTACTCCGGGACAGCGCTTTTGCGCCGGAGGCGGCATTTCGCATGCATACGGCATACACCTGCTCCGCTTCACTGCAGGCACCAAAGGCCCGTGTGCCGTTTGTAGTAGTCATCACGATACCGCGCCCGGCTACGCGTTCGCTGGTATATTCCAGAGGAGAATTACCGAAATCAAAACCAGGGATCTTCAGCGCATTCCGTTCTCCCCCTAACAGCGGACCGAGGCCGGCCGATTCGGCGAGCTTCAAAGCCTCTTCTGTTTCAGATACCGGGCGTATCCATGCGGCACCGTTTTCCAGCGCTGTTAGCATAACCGTGGTTGCGCGTAGCACATCCAGTACCAGGCAAACACCCTTAGGCGGCTGGGTCAAAGCCCGGGGAGAAGCCCACACAGCGATTTTCATACCATTTCCTCCCAAATTTATTGTATCACAGGCATAGTAACGACGCCAGTTGACCCTATAACTATCCCGGACAGGGTAATCATGAATTCCGGAGATAGAAAAGACCGCAGAGAATTTTTCTCTGCGGTCATATGCAGGCAGGATCAAGTGCCGTTCCCGGTCTCATCGGCGTTGCTATTTTCTCTTTCGGAGAAGGGAATGGTTTCCTCCTTGTCAAGTTCACCTTTACGGAGAGCGACCAGATTATCGGCGATAGCCTGTACATCCTCCCGTAAAATGCTGAAATAACAGACACCGTTTACACGGAGAGCGTAGTAGTCATACCCGAAAGGGACAAACTCCAGCAGAACTTCGTCTGCGTCGACCCGGTCGTTTAACACATATTTCAGATATCCAATCGCCTCGGCATCGTCGGCAATCGCGTTCTCGGGAAGGATACTGTGTACCTTGATGTACAGGGCGGTCTTATACCAGGTTACGGCGGCAGCTCGCTGTATATCTTTACCGTCCAATTTATAGCTCTGCTCATAAACCAGTTCTCCGCTGGAATCGATACGTTCCGAGCCATCTTTTTCAAGCATTACGGTATTGGTAACCTCAATTTCGGCGGACTCACCCAGCGCATCAAAAATCACCTTCTCCACGTTGTATACAAAGATGGGCGCCAGCAGGCGGCCTGCTGCGGAAGCGGGACTGATGTTGATGAAGTCCAGCAATTCTGCCGCAATGGTATATACGCCATCGTCATCCGGTACGGTAAGGTAGCGGTGGGCACCATCTTCCGTCAAATTGCCGTAATAGATGGTTTTCGCAAACCCTGTGCTATAACGGAACGTGACCTCTGTGCGTTGATCCTCTGCCAGTCCGTACATGGATAAATCCACATTTCCGCTGTCTACTGTTTCGCTGATGGTTAGAGAGGACATGTTTGACAATATGTTCTCCAACACATCACTGTCACAATCGGTTACGAAGGGATAAGTGATCTGCCAGTTATAGATGGTCAGGTTTTCGGAGGCTTCCTTGTACTCCAAAGAAAACTTTTCCTCGCCCGCCTCGATAACTTCGATCTGATTCAAACCCTGCTGTTCCAGGGCCAAAGAAGGGCGGTCGTGGATACTGGTTTTATTCATCAGAAAGGGAGATACGTTGGAAGTTACGCAGCGTACGATCTTCTCACTGCTGTCCGTCATGACATAATAGGAATTGCCGACAGGGGCCATATCGCCGATATATACATTGATTTCCTGCCCGTCGGTGAACAGAGTATAGCAGCTAGCAGCAGGTTCCAGCAGGCCGAAGGAAAATAAATCGTCCTTATTCTCCGCAATGATTTCGACACCGTATACATGGGCGGTGTATTTGGCCAATGCGTCAATCGCACTTTGATATACAGCATAACTCGGATCTTCTTCCCAATACCAGTCACGGGTACCGGCATCTCGACAGAAGGTGAACACGCCGTTTTTATTCGTCAGGATCATCTTCTCTACTTCGGTCGAAGTACGGTTACTGAGCGTTTTGCCTTCAGTGGCGGCGGTATACTCTTTGACAGGATCGACAACAACTTCACGGTTCAATATGGGGAGAGCAATCGCCAGAGCAATGCCCAACACCACTACGATGGAACTGAGAATAACAAGGAGCTTAACTTTCTTTTTGTCCATGGTGCTTCCTTTCGGTTACAGGTTCTTACGGCGCAGGTATACAACAAACCCAGCCATAAAGAACAGGAGTGTCAGCACCGGCCAAACGATAATGATCATCGTATAAAGCTCCGTGGCATTCGAGAAATAAATGAGTTTGCTTACGTTGCTCTTACCGCGGATATAAATGCTATCCTCATCACCCATGACCCAGCTGATGGAATTCAAAAGAAGGTCTTCATTCGCATACGAGGAGATATTTGCACTCATGGCGATGGAAGTGAAAAGGCTGGAACTGCTGTATACAGTTAACCGAACCTCATTATCTTCGCCCTTATGATCGAGTATAGAGTAGCCGACTACGAAGGAACCGGAAGTATTATCACCTTCGGAAGGCTGCATGGTGGTTGTGGAACTGGTGTTTAACGTAGCAAAAGCGGTAGATGAGGTGGTCAGCAGCGGCTTGATTTGAATCGTGGTATTCACTGCAAGATCCTGCGTAGTCAGATAACCTGATATTGGCATCACCAGAGAAAAACCCCGGGAGGAGAAGGTATTTACAATTTCGTGCTTCTCATAGTTCGGTACCAAATACAGCTGCTGATTCATGAAGTAGTTATCGCGGTTGCGCTCGATTACCACATCGGAGTGCATCGTCACACCGTAATATTGCAATAAAGACTGAATATTGGGTTGCTTATCAATGTAAACAGGGGAAAGAGCCATCACCATACGACCGCCGGAGGTAAGGAAATCTTTCATTACCTGACGTTGGGCGTCGGACAGATCGGAGGTAGGATAGATCATAAGGATAATATCTTTGGGCTGCAAGGTGCCGTCAAAGGTATTTAAATCCAGCCAGGATACGTCGTAATTGTTATTCTGAAGAATCGTCATCAAAGCGGGGCCGGTTTCATCGTTGGATGTAGGCTCACCGTGGCCGGTGATCATATACACCTTGGCAATATCTTCCTTGGTCACATACATAATGCCGCTGGTCAGCTTAGCCTCTACGTTGATGGAGGTTACATTCCCTTTGTCGTCATAGGTGTATAAATCATTAGGTTTAATGACGGTAAAACGGGTCTTGGCAGCGTTTGAAACGATAATGGAGCCGGCAGACAGCGTGGTGCTGCTGGTTTGGAAATCTTTCAGGAAAGTGGGGTTTTTATTAGGATCCACATTCTCCGCATGGACATGGCTGCTCATGGCCTTATAGCGATTTGCGATTTCCTGAACGACGCTGTTCTCGTTTCCGGTGACGTATAATGTGTATATATACACATCATCCTTCAGACCTTCTACTACTTTTACCGTTTGATCTGTGATGGTATAGAGACGGCTGTCAGTTAAGTCGAGTTTCAGGTTAAACTTATTATCCAGAGCGGTAATACCTACATTGATCAAAATCACCAGCGCAAGTACCACAATGATCGTAAGCACGGAATAACCTCCGTACAGTAAGGTTTTCTTGGATATGCGCGGGTTTTCTTTTCCGGGCTTATTATTCGGCTGAGACATTATGCTTCACTCCACCTTCTCTTTTCAACGGCACGAATTGTAAGAAAGATAAACACGCCGGAAAAGCTGATATAGTAGATTATGGGCGCAAGGCCGATAAGCCCTGCAGTAAACTCTGTATATCGGTCGTATACGCTGAGCCAATTCAACACTGTGACAAGCCACTGAGAATCCAGAGAGTTCGTGATGGAATTGATGAGCCACAACAACAATATTGTACCGAAGGAGGCAATAGCGGCGGTTACCTGATTCTCGGTAATGGAAGACATGAAAAGCCCTAACGAGATCAACGCCGCACCCAGAAGGAAGAAGCCCACATACCCGGCAAAAATCTCACCGAAAGCAGGGCTGCCCTTGATAGCCAGGCAAAGGGGATACACAAAGGAGAAAACGAGTGTGATCGCAAATACAGTCAGGGCGGCCAGGTACTTTCCCATAATAATACGGGTCAGGGAAACCGGGGCAGTAAGGAGAAGTTGGTCTGTTTTATTCTTCCTTTCCTCTGAAAGAAGGCGCATGGTTATAACCGGCACGATCAGTATAAAGATAAAGGTAATGTTGCTCAGTGTGGCATTGAACTCCGCACTTTGGCTCAAGAGGTTTGTGGTGGTGAAGAACAAACCGGCAACCGCCATAAACACTCCGATAATGACATAGGCGATTGGAGACAAAAAGTAAGCCAGCATCTCCCTTTTCCAAACAGCATACATATCAGTTTCCTCCCTCGGAAGTTAATTGCAGGAAGATATCCTCCAGCGTGACATCCATAGGCTTCATCATAAGCAGGGGGCGATTCATACGAGACAGCGTACGGAAGATATCTGCTCTTGCATCCCCGCGTTGGGAGCACTCAACGAGGTAATCACAGGTGTTCGGTTCTTTGGCACCTAGAGACTCCACATACCTGACGCCTTTCAGGTTGTGAATAGCCGTACGGACCGCCTGGTCACCACCCTGTACACGAATCATAAGCCGAGCAACATCGTTAACGTCATTTGCCAGGTTTGACAAGGTGTCCTGTGCTACAATTCTGCCTTGGTCGATAATAATGACCCGCTGACAGGTATCAGCAACTTCATGGAGGATATGACTGGACAGGATAACAGTGTGGCTTTCTCCCAGCTCACGAATCAACTGACGGATCTCGATGATCTGCCGCGGATCCAGACCGACGGTAGGCTCGTCGAGGATCAACACCTTGGGTTTGCCTACAAGCGCCTGCGCTAGGCCGGTCCGCTGCTTATATCCCTTGGAAAGGTTTTTTATCAGCCGTTTGCGCATATGCTGGATGCCGACCCTGTCACATACCGTGGCGATGTGTTTTTCCTGGTCCCTGCCCGGAACATGTTTAATGTCACAGACAAAACGCAGATACTCGTTCACCGTCATATCCATGTAGACAGGAGGCTGCTCCGGCAGATAACCGATACGGCGCTTAACTTCCATGGGGTTTTTCAGGATATCATAACCGTCCACCTTCGCCGAACCGGAGGTAGAAGAAATATACCCTGTGATAATGTTCATCGTGGTGGTTTTCCCGGCTCCGTTTCGCCCCAAGAAGCCGACAACTTCGCCCTCTTTCACCTGGAAGGTGACATTATCCACGGCCAGTTTACTACCGAACCGTTTTGTCACATTCTCAACTCGAATCATTGGATATCCTCCTTTAGTGCTTTAGTCATTTTATCACATCTCATAGCGCCTTGTGTTAAGAAAATATGAACAAAGCCTTTAAGCAATATGTGTAATGATGTGGACTCCCGGCAAAAATGCTCATAAAAGCACGTGTTCTGACAACATTTATAATGTATTGACAAATGACATGAGAAGCCGCCCCTTTTAATACAAAGAAATGCAGCGTCCGGTTCAAGAGAAATGCCTGCTTGCTACCTGCGCAATATCCGATATCCTGCGCGCGAAATCACATCGATATAAAGCAAACTCCGGAATTACGAATTCCGGAGCTTCCTGGCGCGCCATGAGGGATTCGAACCCCCGGCCTTTTAGTCCGTAGCCAAACGCTCTATCCAGCTGAGCTAATGGCGCCCGACAGAAGTGTATTATAACGGCGTCTTCATAAAATGTCAAGTAATAAACAGAATCTTTCATTTTTATAGAGAGAGCCGTTTATCATTCTTCCTGCAGAGAATTTATTCTGATATTTTGACGGACCCGGTTATCGCTCTGGCCCAGCCGGGATCCTTCAATAATCCGCGGGCGATACAAACCATATCCAGATCCCAATCCTTTACCATGGCTTCCGCCACGGTGTAGTCGTCCAACTGTCCTACAGCTATCACCGGAAGGCGGTGCTGCACATGCGCTGCGATAGAGGCGCCCAACCATGCTTGCCCTATACCCGGAAAATCATCCGGAGGAGCTGGAGGGGAGCAGATACCGAAGGACACATTTAATGCTTGAATGCCCATATCCATATACGCGTCGGCCAATGCACAGCCCTCTGCCGTATCCGGATCTCCGCCGGGCATACGAACTGTCACAAGAAAATCCTCAGGAGTTGCCTTCCGGATCGCTTCCACAATACGCCGCGGAAAGCGCATCCGGTTCTCAAAAGAGCCACCCCACTTATCCTCCCGCGTGTTTGTTCCCGGATCTGTAAACTGGTTGATCATATATCCGTGACAACCATGGAGTTCCACTCCGTCAGCACCCGCCTCTGCAGCCCGGCGCGCAGCTTGGGCAAAGCCATCGATGAGGGTCTCAATGCCCTCCTCAGAGAGGGCTGAGATCTGCCTGTCTTTATGGATCTCCGAAACAGGACCAACCGGAGCGGAAGAAACCGACGGATGTACGGTTCTACCCGAATGATGGATCTGTATAACCATTGCGGCTCCGTTTACATGACAAGCATCGGCGATATGGCCAAAGCCTGGGATCTGCTCATCCGTCCAAAGCCCCAGTTGATACGGTAAAAGACGCCCCTCAGGGGCAATACAGGTGGCTTCACATATAATCAGCCCAACACCGGCTTCTGCACGAGTAAGATAATGACGAACATACTCCGGAGTGACGAACCCGTCATCGTTCTTCTTGTGGAAAACAACCATAGGTGCCATCACGATCCTGTTTTTAATGGTTAGCTTGCCTATCTGTATCGGTTGATTTAAAATATCATACATGCTGAACCCCTCCGTTCCATATCGTAATTTCGATGAAATTGCGGCAACTCCTGCCGTATAAAAGCCGGAAGATATACGAACCGGTGGGGATCTCAGTGCAGTTTGTGCGGAATTTCCGGCGGGGGAAAGACGTGAAATGCAAACGAATATCGAAACTGCTGTTTGGTTGAAGATGCGAGCCATTCCCCAAAGTCCTATAACAAATCATGCGGCGGCTCGATTATGTGTAGCAACTTGTCAGAGCTTGTGTTAAAATAACATACAATGCTTCTAAGCGCTGTTAGGCTTGGCTAAAAGACAGAAAATTAGTGACCTGCAAGCGGTGGGATACATTTGGTTTATCGGGAGGAGTGCCTTTAGAGCAGTCAGCTGTTCGAAAACTCCGGAAAATGTTGGTTGTTGGGGATATAAAAAAGATATGGTAAATAACCATATTGCAAAGTGATTTTGTAAAGATCGGTGGCTTCTGATGCGACGAAATAGTCGCATCATTATAAAGAAATCAGAGTAATGTGAATATCCGTTTTTGCAAGAAATTTAAGAAAGGGAAGAACGTATGTTAGAATACGGTCTTTACGAACAAGTTATCAATAATCTGCTGAACAGCGATCTTGCGGAGATTCCGGAAGCCCGTAAGGCAGTTGCGCCCATTGATAAGGCGGAAGCCTCTAAAATCCTGACGCAGTATTTGGTTGATGTGGTTCAAAAGGGCCTGGATAACATGATTGACAATGGTGGGGATATCTCTGATCAAATCATGCTCACCAATCAAATAATAGAATTAATTCAAAGCATTACAAAGGAAACAGACTTTGCCGCGCTGGGCGTTGACCAGCGCGCAGAGCAGCTTCTTGCTCTTCTGAGAGAAAATGATCCTCGTCTGATAGTTGGTAAGACGGCGGCTGATTTGAACCGCCCTGAAACATCTATCGCACAAAGCTCTTTATTCACTGGTGCAAGACATGAACCCCAAATGTACACCGAATTGAAGAAGGAAATCGTATCTGCGGATCGCGTTGATATGCTGGTTTCCTTTATTAAGTGGAGTGGTCTGCGTCTTTTGATGGACGAGTTACGAGAGTTTACCATGAATGGCGGCGAGCTACGGATTATCACCACTTCCTATATGGGCGCTACCGATGTGAGGGCTATTGAAGAACTGCGTCAATTACTGAACACTAAAATTAAGGTGAGTTATGATACGAAGCGCACGCGACTCCACGCAAAGACCTATGTGTTCTATCGTAATACCGGTTTTACTACCGCTTATGTTGGTTCTTCCAATCTTTCCAACACCGCTATTTCAAGCGGATTGGAATGGAATGTCAAGGTTACAAAGAAGGACCTTCCGGAGACTATCGATAAAATCGAAGCAACCTTTGAAAGCTACTGGAATTCTAATGAATTTGAGTATTATTCTGAGGATCAAAAAGAACGTCTAGCTCGCGCGTTAAAGGCTGAAAAGCATGCGGATGGAAGTAGCCCTGATATCTACACTATGGACATTATGCCGTACCCATATCAGCAGGAAATTTTAGATAAGCTGGAGGCAGAACGCAAAGTACGAGGCCATAATCACAACTTGGTGGTGGCGGCCACTGGTACCGGGAAAACAGTTGTCTCTGCGTTGGATTATAAGCACTTTCGTAAGCAGAATTCCGGAAAACCTTGTCGCTTGCTGTACATAGCTCATCGTGAGGAGATTTTGAAACAGAGTTTGTACACTTTTCGTGCTGTTCTTAAGGATGCCAACTTTGGAGAGCTGTTTGTTGGCAGTCACAAGCCAAATGACATTGAAAATTTATTCATATCCATTCAGACATTTAACTCCCGGGATTTTACCATGAAGACTGCAGATGATTTCTATGACTATATCATTGTAGACGAGTTTCACCATGCAGCGGCACCCTCATATCAGAAACTCTTAGAGTACTATCGGCCGCAGATTCTCCTTGGGCTGACCGCAACTCCTGAGCGTATGGACGGGAAGAGTATTTTGCCGTATTTCGATAATCGTATTGCGGCTGAAATTCGTCTTCCTGAAGCCATAGATCGTAAACTGTTGAGTCCTTTCCAGTACTTTGGTGTTACCGATACGGTCGACCTGAACATGTTAAAGTGGAGCGCTGGCGGTTATGATAAAGGTGAGTTGACTAAAGTTTATACCCTCAGCGGCGCAACTGCCAATCGTCGTGCCGATTTGGTTATAGATTCTCTGTTGAAATACGTGACGGATATCAATGATGTCAAAGGTCTTGGCTTCTGTGTTTCTACTGAGCATGCTGCATTTATGTGTCGTTATTTCAATGAGCATAATATTCCTTCCATGTTTCTGATAGGAGCTTCCCCAGATGAGGAAAGAAAAAATGCTAAGCAGCGCTTGGTGTCCGGAGAAATTCGCTTTATTTTTGTTGTAGATATCTATAACGAAGGTGTGGACATACCCGAAGTTAATACTGTTCTTTTCTTGCGACCCACAGAATCTCTGACTGTATTTTTGCAACAATTGGGTCGTGGATTACGTTTGGCTGAAGATAAAGAATGTTTGACCGTTCTGGATTTTATCGGTCAGGCAAATAAAAAATATAGTTTTGAGGATAAGTTCGCAGCACTGTTGAGCAATACCACTCGAAGCGTGACGCACGAAATCAAGGATGGCTTTATCTCTGTACCAAAAGGCTGCTACATTCAACTGGAAAAGAAGGCAGCTAAATATATCCTTGATAACATCCGGGCTTCCTATGGAAATACAGCAGGCTTGGTTTCTCGTGTTGCCACTTTTAGAGAGGACAGCGGGTTAGAACTGAACTTGAAGAACTTTTTGTATTACTATCATTTAGATCCAAGAGCAATTTACAAGTTCACATCCTTCTCACGTCTCTGCGCCAGAGCGGATATGATTGAAGAGTTCGAGGAGCCTGCGGAGGAAATACTTACTAAGGCTTTTGCGCGCCTTGCCGTGATTGATTCCAGGCGCTGGATATCTTTCTTGCTAGATATCCTGCCTCGTTTAGATAATGCGGATTTTGCGGCTTTTAGCGATGCGGAGAGGCGCATGCTTCAAATGTTTTACATCACTGTTTGGGGCGAAAGCGCAGAGTCTTGGGACGATGAAAAGGTGCTGGGCAACCTTTCGGCTCTGTCTGATAGCACTACACTGATAGATGAGCTAATGAATCTGCTACAATATCGGTACGAACAAATCGATTTTATCGATGAGCCTGTTGATTTAGGATTTGATTGTCCGTTGGATTTGCATTGTACCTATACACGTGATCAATTGCTGGTGGCTATGGATTTCATGAAACCTAACACGGTACGCGAGGGGGTCAAGTGGTTGCCTGAAAAGCAGTTGGATGTGTTCTTTGTAACACTGAATAAATCCGATAAAGATTACTCGCCTACGACAATGTACAACGATTATTCTATAAATGAAAGCCTGTTCCATTGGCAGAGTCAGAGTACTACTGCTGCGGATTCTCCCACTGGTCAGCGCTATATTTATCATAGGGATAGGGGTATAAAGGTTTTGTTGTTTGTCCGCGAATTCAAAACAGATAGAATCACAAATAGTGCGGAGGCTTACACCTATCTCGGCACGGCCAGTTATGTGGCACACACAGGTTCTAAGCCGATGAATATTATTTGGCACCTGGATCGCCCAATCCCGGCGAAGTTTCTTAAAAAGACAAATAAATTGGTAGTGGGATAAAAACTGTTTTTTGGAATCAAAGAATTTTATATAGGTTACATATGTGCTTGAAAACAGTTGTCAGGGTTGAAATTCTATGATTGACTGAGACATTGTTAGCAGTATAGACGAAGTGAGTGATTGTCTTGGTAAATACGGACTGATCTTTCTGTTTAATTCCCCAAATTTGCATTTATCAATAAATTGCCACGATGTCTCCTCTTTGCAGAAGTGTGCAAATAAATGAGACGAAAAACGCCGGCGAACAGGTTTTGCCGGCGAGTAACTTTCGAAATAGTATTGATGCTGTAAAGAATTTTCACAGAAGGAGCTGCATGCTGACTCCCATAACAAGCATCCCAGCGAATAATCCATAGATGACCAAATGATGTTCACCGCATTGCTGTGCTGTCGGCAAGAGTTCGTCAAAGGAAATATAGACCATTATCCCGGCGACCGCCGCAAAAAGCATACCCAACAGCAATTCGCTTAAAAAAGGGGCAAGGAATAAGAAGGCTATAACCGCGCCCAGCGGTTCGGTTATTCCTGATAGCAGTGAAAAGAAAAAAGCTTTCCGCCGGTTTCCTGTTGCGCAATAAATAGGTATGGCAACGGAAATCCCTTCCGGGATATTGTGAATGGCAACGGCAATTGCGACTGCTATTCCCAGCTTATAGTGGCTGATCCCTGATATAAACGTTGCCATGCCTTCTGGGAAATTATGGATAGTTATTGCAACCGCGGTTAAAAGACCTGTCCTCATAAGATGAGGCTTTGTTGTACTGTCACTGTATTGGCAAACTTCATGGATTTGGCGGATCTCATGGGGATTTTCATGAGAGGGGATCAGTTTATCAATTACTGCGATCAATAGAATGCCTGCCAGGAATGACGCCAATGTGATCCATCCGCCGGCACTTTCACTCAACTCTGATACAAGCTGCAATTTTGCTTCCGGAAGGATTTCCATAAAGGAGATATATATCATTATTCCTGCTGAAAATCCAAGGGAGATCGACAATAGCTTTGTATTCACATTTTTTAAAAAAAGAACGAATAATCCGCCCAGTCCCGTAGAAAGTCCGGCAAGCAACGATAATGTCAGCGCAAGCCCCCAACTGTTTAACTCCATTGTCTACTCCTTATGGATCCTTAACCATTGAGAATAATATCACATTCTTTCGAAAATCGAAAGGAAAAGAATTGTTTCAGAAAAGAAGGCCGCTGCAATTAAAATCCAGACCTTTATGGCGTTGTACCATAACTTCTTTGTTTTATATGATTTGTTTAAAGTGTTTAACCATTTATATCGGCGAGAGGCTGAACCATATGATATGGTTATTTTCCAATCATCGACATGTCTATCATCATGAATTGTGATTTGCTTTATTTACAAATTCCTCGCGGGCTCGGATTTATATGTTGAAGACAGAACAACTGTCTCATTTTGAAAAAAATCAAAAAATTTAAAAATAGTTGTTGACATATGCCGGAAACGATGTATAATAGTAGTTGAAAGCGGCATATGCCGGAAATGATAAGGAGGTGAATGATATGCCGAGAAGGGATGGAACCGGCCCAATGGGCGCAGGAGCAATGACGGGAAGAGGATTAGGTTCATGCACAGATGCTGACGCAGTAAAAACCGGTGCCGGTCTTGGACTGGGGTTAGGTTTGGGTGGCTGCAGGCGTGGCTTCGGACGCGGTTACGGACGTGGCTACGGACGTGGTTTGGGAAGGGAGTTTGCCACAAATCAGGACTCCTCCAAAACAGAAAAAGAGCTGCTCCAAGAGCAGAGGGATGTGCTGAAAAATCGATTGGATGTCATTGACAAACAGCTGGAAAATCTGTGAAAGCAGCAGAAGTAACCGAGAGGAGCTCCGGTTACTTCTGCTGTTATGGGAGGTGAGATTTAATGCCAAGACCCCGAAAACGGAGAAGAGTTTGCTACCTTCCGGACAGTAATCGTTTCGGACCTCTTGACTCCTTTGCAGATGCAGCAAACACGGTAAATATGACTGTCGATGAGTATGAAACGATAAGACTCATTGATTTAGATCGATTTACGCAGGAAGAGTGCGCCAATCAAATGAACGTTTCCCGCACAACCGTTCAGGGAATGTATGATATGGCCAGGAGAAAGCTTGCCGAGTCCTTGGTCAATGGGAAAGTGCTTTGTATAGAAGGAGGCGATTATCTGCTCTGCAACGGCAGAGAGAATGGATGCGGAAGGGGCGCCTGCCGTCGTCATAGAGGCGGCAGAGGTTTTACGTAAGAACCCGAAACCGGGAGAATTTGAAAACAATCAGAATGGAGGATCAAAATGAAAATAGCAATACCGGTAGATGAGATAAACTTGGGATCAGGTGTGTGTTCCTCTTTTGGACGAGCCCCTTATTTCCTTCTCTATAATACAGATACAAAGGAAAGCAATTATCTTGAGAACACCGCTGCAGCCAACCAGGGCGGAGCCGGGATCATGGCCGCGCAGGTATTAGCCGACCATGATGTTAAGGCACTGCTTACACCGCGCTGCGGTAAAAACGCGGAAGATGTATTACGCAGGTCGGAGGTACTGATCTATAAATCTATTCCCGGAACTGTACAGCAAAACATTGACGCATTTTTAGCTGAAAAGCTTGATTTGCTTAAAGACTTTCACCCGGGATTTCATGGGCGTGGAAAATAAAGGTGTGCAAATCGCCATACTGAGCGGCAAAGGCGGTACAGGCAAAACGCTGGTATCTGTTAATTTAGCATCGATCGCCGAGAGATCCGTCTATATTGATTGCGATGTTGAAGAGCCCAATGGTCATTTGTTTTTTAAGCCCGAGAATGTTCGCGAGGAGATCATTTCTGTAAAAATACCGGTCTTCAACGAAAGCTTATGCAATGGTTGCCGCAAATGTATTGACTTTTGTAAGTTTAATGCCCTTGCATTCATAAAGAAAAAACCATATGTTTTTGAGGAGGTGTGCCACTCCTGTGGCGGTTGCATGCTTCTCTGCCCGGAGAAAGCAATCGGTGAAGAAGAAAAGTCAATCGGGGTAGTACGGAGAGGTGTTTCCGGTAATGTAAGCGTTCATACCGGGATCATGGATCCGGGCATAGCGATCGGAATACCGATCATCAAAAATCTTCTTAACGAGAGCATTGCAGATGAAGCGCTTCCCGTTTTTATCGACTGCCCACCGGGAAGCGCCTGCAGTGTCATGGAAAGTATCAAGGACGCGGATTATTGCATACTTGTTGCTGAGCCGACGGTGTTTGGCATTCATAATTTCAACATGGTCTACGATTTGGTAAGGCTGTTTGAAAAGCCGCACGGAGTCGTGCTGAACAAGTGTCTTGACGCAGAGAACCCTTTGGATGCATTTTGTATGGAGAACAATGTTCCAATATTGGCCCGGATACCGTTTGACAGTGAACTCGGAAGCCTTAATTCGGACGCAAAAATAGCCGCAAGGGAAAACGACAGGTTTCGCGTATTATTTGCTTCGTTGCTTAAGACTGTGATGAAGGAGGTGCGGCATGAAACAACTGTTGATCCTCAGCGGTAAGGGCGGTACCGGGAAAACGACGATAGCCAGCGCTTTTATCAAGCTTTCATGTGCCAAAACCTATGCCGATTGCGATGTTGACGCACCTAACCTTCACCTGATCATGGCGCAAAATATCGATCCGAGATGGACAGACTATTTCGGCATGCCAAAATCTGAAATAGACGCAAATAAATGCATTGAATGCGGATTATGCAAAAAGTATTGCCGATTCGACGCTATTTCCAATACGAATGGCTATATGGTCGATCCTTATGCCTGTGAAGGCTGCGGGGTTTGTGAAGCTTTCTGCCCGGCAAATGCGGCTTGCCTGAAACCCGCCGTTGCAGGAGAGCTGATGCTGTATGCTGACGGAGACAACATTTTTTCAACAGCACAGTTGAAAATGGGAAGCGGTACTTCGGGAAAACTCGTTACAGAAGTAAAAAAACAAATGAAAACGATGGCGAGTCCGGATGCTAAACTGGCCATTATTGATGGCTCTCCCGGTATAGGCTGTCCCGTTATCGCTTCCCTCAGCGGAGTAGATATGGTCCTGGTTGTTGCGGAGCCGTCTGTTTCGGGGATCAGCGATATGGAGCGCATCATAAAAACAGCGGAAACTTTCAAAATCAAGATAGGAATCTGTATCAATAAGCATGACATCAATGCCGCTAATACAAAAAAAATAGAGGAATTTTGTAAAGAAAAAAGACTGCCGTTTACTGGCAGGATACCGTTTGACCCGGAGGCTGTCAAAGCGATCAATAACGGACAGACTATAGTAGATATCGATTGTCCTTCCGGAGCTGCCGTAAAAGAGGTTTATGACAGCACAATGCAGTTACTATTCGATGAAAGTGAAGATAATGAAGCATGATAGTAAAGGTGTTATCTGAAAACACGGCATCTTCAGAGAAGCTTGGCAGCGAACACGGCTTAAGTTTTTACATTGAAACTGAAAATCATAAGATCCTGTTTGATACGGGCGCAAGCGGTCTTTTTGCCGAAAATGCTGAGAAAATGGGCGTTGATTTAACAAGGATCGATCTGGCTGTGCTTTCTCATGGCCACTATGATCATGGCGGCGGCTTAAAAACATTTCTTGATATCAACAAAAAAGCAAAGATTTACCTGCATCAAAAGGCATTTGGACCGTATTACGCAAGCAGACCGGGAAGCAATAAAGCATATATCGGGCTGGATAGATCGTTGTTGCCGAATGAACGATTTGTATTCTGTGGTGACAGATTTATAATTGACGATGAACTTGTGTTGTTTTCCGGCATTGGATCCCCAAAACACCTTCCTTCAGGTAATGTTGACTTGCTCATGAAAGACGGAGATGCTTTTGTGCGGGATGATTTTGCACATGAGCAAAACTTGATCATTAGTGAAAACGGAAAAACTTTGTTGGTCGCGGGATGTGCGCATACCGGGATCGTCAACATTATCGATCAATTTTATGCGGAAAAAGGGTGCCTGCCTGATTACGTAATCGGAGGATTTCATCTTTACAGCAATGGAACAAAACAAAGTGAGGCTCCGCATGTTGTAATTGAGATCGGACATATTCTGTTGAAGACCGGGGCGCGTTTTTACACCTGTCACTGCACAGGCATTGAGCCCTATCACCATTTAAAAACTGTGATGGGAGAAAAGATCGGCTACATATCGACCGGCGATCAATTGACGATCAATAGGGAAAACGTCGGAAACAATCAGAGAAGGAAAAGGCATTGAGTAAACATTCAGATTGCGCAAAAGACTTGTTTAAAAAGGGTTACAATTGCTCGCAAGCAGTATTTGCCGCGTTTTGTGATGAAACCGGCCTTGATTTGGAGGACGCGTTAAAAATATCATCGTCCTTTGGCGGGGGTATGGGAAGGCTTCGGGAGGTGTGCGGAGCCGTCACCGGAATGTTTATGGTTGCCGGAATGAAATATGGATATGCCGACCCGGCGGATCAATCAAAGAAATATGAACACTATGCGTTGATTCAGACCATGGCAAAAAAGTTCGAAGAAGAAAACGGTTCGATCATATGCAGAGAGTTGTTGGGCCTTACATTAAAACATGATTTGCCACTTCCGGAGAAAAGAACAGAGTCTTACTACAAAAAGCGTCCCTGCGCAGAGTTTGTTGCATATGCCGCACAAATACTGGACGAATATATCGAAAATAAAAATATGGAGGAAAAGAAATGCTGAGAATCGCTATTGCCGGTGAAGGTACAAATGTGACGGAGCACTTTGGTCACTGCGCTAATTTTTTGATTTACGATATTGAAAACGGAAAAATCATAAAGGAGGAATCTATACCCAACCCCGGGCATAGACCCGGCTTCTTACCCAATTTCCTGGCTGACAGAGGTGTTAATGTGATTATCAGCGGGGGCATGGGCGGCGGCGCGATCGATATCTTTAATGATAGGAATGTAGAGGTCATCGTTGGCGCTTCCGGCGATGCGAAAACCGCTGTTCAGAATTATCTGAAGGGAGAGTTAAAGTCAACAGGCTCTGTTTGCCATGAGCATCAGTATTACGAAAAGCGCGGCGAGTAGAGTAATATCTCTATCGAATCTCCTACAGATGGGAGTGAAGAACTATTTTTTCACCCACGCAGTGTTTGTACAATGGAGTTAAGCGATGTTGGATATCTCTGATTACGGAGACACCATGAGAGTTTGTATTTAGGTTGCGGAAAATGCTACTTTAGCGACAGTTTCAAAACATATCGTTGTGTTTACCGAGCCTGCTTCTGCCGGTGGCCCAACCGTTCTTTTTTTAAAGCAAATTCAACAAAAGTCAATAAAGCGAATTTGCATTTTATGTAACAAGGTTACAGACAAAAGGCTTTTGCTTTGTTAGAATATAAAAGGAGGTAATGTTATGGGTAAATATGTATGCACTATTTGCAGTTACATTTATAATGAGGCAAAGGGCATCCCGGAAGCAAGCATTATACCGGGCACAAAGTGGGAAGACCTGCCGGTTGATTGGGTTTGTCCTCTTTGCGGGGCGACAAAAGCGGAATTTGAAAAGCAAGGCGGAACTGTGTCTTCTGAAAAGAAGAAAAAACCCGTTGCAGAGCGGACGACTGATATGCGGGGGCTTTCTCCGCTTGAGGTCAGCGTCCTTTGCACGAATCTGGCTCGAGGCTGTGAAAAGCAGTACAAGCCGAAGGAGGCGGCTCTCTTTTCCGAACTGGCCGGTTTTTTCAAAGACGCTTCACTACCTGCCGAGAACCCGGATTTCAACCAACTGATGGAACTGATTGAAAAAGATCTTGAACAAGGTTTTACGAACGCAAATGCTATAGCTATCGATACCAAAGATCGCGGCGCGCTCCGCGCTCTGGTTTGGAGTGAGAAGGTTACACGGGTTTTGAAGTCTCTTTTGACCCGATATCAGAGGAAGGGCGACGCCATACTGGAAAACACCGGTGTTCATGTCTGTACAATTTGCGGTTTTATATACATAGGGGATAGCTTGCCGGAGGTTTGCCCTGTCTGTAAGGTGCCGAATTGGAAATTCGAAAAGGTTGAGGGGAGGTCATTATAATGACTAAGAAATACGCTGTTAGAAATATACGCCTATGCACCAAAGATTGTTTGTGTCTCTATGTGTGTCCTACTGGGGCGACAGATACAGAGAACAGTGTCATCGATGTTAGCAAATGCATTGGTTGCGGAGATTGTGCGGACGCCTGCCCATCCGGCGCTATATCTATGGTGCCCGAAGTTTATCCGCCACAGCAGCCCAAAACCGAAGAAGTCATCAAAGTTCTTAGAACACTTTTGCGTAGCAAGACGGAACAGGAGTGTATTGCTTCCGCATTACCCGGGAAGTTGGCAGTGGCCATTGAAAAATCCAATCAAATCATGGCCGAGGATATTATCAGGGAAGCAGGATTTATGCTTCCGCAAAGTGACAATTCCATAGATTTTCTTAAGACCTTGATCGACCAACAACAGCCTGAGGGTTTCCCCAAAGCGGCAGCGGAAGAATTACTGGAATCTTTGAAAGAAAATAAGGAGGATAATACAATGAGTGAAAACAAAACGTTGAAGAATCTGATGGAGGCATTTGCCGGAGAATCCCAGGCCAACAGAAAATACCTGGCATACGCAAAAAAAGCTGAAAAAGACGGTAAGATGAATGCGGCCAAATTATTCAAAGCAACCGCTGATGCCGAGACGTTGCACGCGCTTAAAGAATTCGAGCTTGCGGGAAAAGTGAACACAACTGCGGAAAATCTGGTGGACGCTATTGCTGGTGAAACATATGAATACGAGGAAATGTATCCTGGTTTTGTGAAGGAAGCCGATGCGGAAGGGAATAAGGCCGCGCATATTGCCTTTACTTTTGCTATGAAGGCGGAAGAGGTTCACGCGAAGCTTTATAAAGATGCCTTGGAAAATCTGGATCAGACCGAAGAGGTTTTCTATTATCTGTGCCCTGTCTGCGGAAACATTGAGAAGGTCCGTCCGGACAAATGCTTTATCTGCAATGTTCCGGGGGAAAAGTTTATCAAGTATTAGCATAGAGATGCCCCCGGGTTTCAGCCGATTTCCGGTGTTATGGCGTCCACATCCCTGAGCTTTTACGGAAAGATCATAAAACGCATGCCTCTTTGTTAAAAAGGCACGCCTTATACTTTGTTAGGAGACAGAAGGGTTAAATGAAAAAGGCTCCGCCGCGATTCATATCGTCGTGCCATGGAGCCTTTTGTCGCTCATGAAATAGAAAATCCGCACGAAAAGGGTTCAAAAAAATGTAAAAAAATCATCATAATATCTGGTGAATCAAAACAGGTGTTTGTTTATGATATAGGCAATCAGAAGAATGGAAACCAAAGAAAAAACAGACGTTCCTTTGGGAAGCGTCTGTTTTCGAATCAAAAGTGTGCTTTTGACTATTTGGGAAAAGTGACCTTAATTTTGGTTCCCTTGTCCGGTTCGCTTTCAAGTTCAATATGGCCATGGTGATATTGCACGGCGTGCTTAACAATGGAGAGGCCCAGCCCTGTACCGCCGGAAGTTCTCGAATGGCTCTCGTCCACGCGATAGAACCGCTCAAATACCCGTCCCTGGTATTCCAGAGGAATACCGATACCGGTATCTTTTACCGTGAGAGAGACCGTGCGGTCGTCCGACATAACATTGATCTCCACACTGCCGCCTTCTTTGTTGTACTTGATGGCGTTATCGCAGAGGTTGTAGACGATTTCACATAATAACCGCCGCACGCCATTCACCTCAGCGCTTATTCCATCAACGACGAGTGCTACGCCCTTTTTCACTGCAGCGTCATGCAGGTTTTCGATGGTTTCCTGCGCGACCTCCAGCATGTCCACGGCTTCATGCGGCATAGCATCACCTTCGTCAAGCTGAGAAAGGCGGATAATATCGTCGATCATTGCCATCATTCTTGCGCTCTCTGTACGGATATGCCCGATAAAACGAGGCTCGTCTTCCCGCTTCACCATGCCCTTTTCCAAAAGCTCCGTACTGCCTATGATGCCTTGCAGTGGGGTTTTTAACTCGTGAGACACATTGGCGGTGAACTCTCTGCGAATTCGTTCCGCAGCGTCCTGTTCAGTAATATCAAAGGAGAGAATGGCGATACCGATCACTTCGCCGCCCGATTCAATTTTACTTAAATCGAATTGATAGATGCGCCCATTTCGCTTCATGCGAAGTTCGCCGGAACCGCTTTCTTTTGCCTGCCGTATGGCTGCGCTCATCTCAAGACTACGGTCTATCGTCAGAAAATCATGGCCTATGCAGGAATTGTCCGTGTCAAAGAGTTTCTTCGCGGCGTGATTGATACTGAGTACGGCATCCTTCGCATCCAACAGTACCAGCCCTTCCTTTATATAACCGGTGATCTGTGAGAACTCGTCGCGTTGGCGTTGTAGTAGCCTAAGCTGATTTTTTATCTCTTGCTGCTGGTGGTTGATTCTGCGCAAAAGCGGGGCAAGTTCCTCGTAAGCATCGTTTTCTAAAGGGTTCTCAAGATCAAGCTTGTTCAGCGACTCGGTGACTCTTTTGGACATGTGGCCTGCCAAAACACCGGACAAAACAAGCGCGACCGCAAGAACGATCAAAATGGGCTGGAGCATCCCCAGCGCCAGCAGACCTGCAGTGGCGCGGCTGACGGAAATGCGCAGGACACTGCCGTCGGATAGCCGCTTTGCGAGATACATTGTCTTTTCCAGAAGCGTTGATGAAAATCGAGAGCTTTCACCCTCTCCGCTGGATAGAGCATTCTGTATCTCGCTGCGGTCCAAATGATTTTCCATTGTTTGGGCATCTGCCTGTGTGTCATAAATCACTGTGCCGTCGGACGCGACCCATGTGAGCCTGTAGTTGTTTGAGTTAATTTTTTCAAGAGAGCTTTTGCCTTCGCTTTCAACAGCTATCGCCGCCAGGTTAAGCTGATCTTTCATCTGGTTTTTCTGTATGTTGCTGAAATAATCGTAGAGGCACCCCATAATGATGACAAGGCTTGCGAGCAACACGGCGCCGGCTACGAGAAGGATGGATCTGAATATCTTTTTTGTCATTCCCTTACCTCCATCCGATAACCCACATTGCGAACTGTCTCGATAAGACTGCCATAGGGACCCAGCTTCTGTCGCAGGGTACGGATATGCATATCCACTGTTCGGGTTTCACCGTAGTAATTCGTGCCCCAGACCTCCTCCATGATCTGATCCCGGGTAAAGGCAATGCCCGGATGGGACAGGAGCAGGCGAAGCAACTCAAATTCTTTATATGTCAGCAACACGCGCTCGCCATCCGCTGTTACGGTATGCTCGTCCAGATTGACGACCAGGTCGCCCGTTTTCAGAAGATTCTCCGCCTGCTTCGGGGCGCAGCGGCGCAATACGGCTTTTACGCAGGAGACAAGCTCCATCACGCCAAAGGGCTTGGTAAGATAGTAATCCGCGCCGAGATCAAGCCCCTGTATCTTGTCGTATTCCGCGTCCTTGGCAGTGGCCATTATTACCGGGATATCACAGAGCTTGGCGGACGCTCTCATGCGGCGCAGCAGTTCAATCCCATCAACACCGGGTAGCATCACATCGAGCACCACAAGATCCGGTTGTTCCGCTTGCAGCGCCTCCCAGAAGGATGTTCCGTCCTCGAAGCCCCTTGCCTCGAAGCCGGTGGATTGCAAGCTATATACCTCAATATCGCGTATACTGGCCTCGTCTTCTACGCACCAGATCATGCATGCTCCTCCTTATGCACCCCCGTTACCGAAAAAATGACCCATTCGGCGATGTTGACCGCATGGTCTGCGATCCGTTCAAAGTACTTTGCTATCATCAACAGGTCAAGGGCGTACTCTCCGTCTGAGGGATCCTTACCTATTTTTTTAATAAGCTTAGTTTTTACCTGATCAAAGAAGGCATCTACTATGTCGTCATCCGTGATAACCTTTTCTGCCAGCATTATATCACGTTTTACAAAGGCGTCCACGCTTCCCGTGACCATTTGTATGGCGGCTCGGGCCATCTCTCGCATAAGGTCGTCGTTTTCCGCGCTTCTGCCGTCCAGAAAGCAGACGATCTCCGCAATATCCTCGGCTTGATCGCCGATGCGCTCCATATCGGTTATCATTTTGAGGGCGGCGGAAATCAGCCGAAGATCACTTGCCACCGGCTGCTGCTGTAAAAGCAGTTTCAGGCACAAGGCCTCAATGGTCCTTTCCTTTTGATCGATCTCCGCACCCAGCGGCGCGACTTTCTTCGCCAATTCCTTGTCTGCGGCGGTTAGCGCCTCGGAACTGAGGGCAATGACCTCCTCGCAAAGCGCGCCCATCTCTATAAGCTCCTTGTTTAAAAGAGCGAGCTGTTCATCAAAACGACTTCTCATTATCCGAACCTCCCCGTAATGTAATTCTCCGTCCTCTTATCCACCGGTTGTGAGAACAGGCTTTCTGTTGTTCCGTACTCTATCAGATCTCCCAGAAGGAAGAACGCTGTATTATCCGAAATACGGGCAGCCTGCTGCATATTATGTGTGACGATAACGATGGTGTAGGTATCTTTGAGCTGTAAAGCAAGCTCCTCAATTTTAGAGGTCGATATTGGGTCGAGAGCGCTGGTCGGCTCGTCCATGAGCAGTACGGCCGGTTCCACTGCAAGCGCGCGGGCGATGCACAGTCGCTGCTGCTGCCCGCCGGAGAGCCCCAGCGCATTCTTTCTCAATCTGCCCTTGACTTCGTCCCAGATCGCCGCGTCCCGCAGAGAGCGTTCTACGATTTCGTCCAATTTCGCTTTGCCCCTTACACCGTGTGTGCGGGGACCGTAGGCCACATTTTCATAGATACTCATGGGGAATGGGTTCGGCTTTTGAAACACCATACCGATCTGTCGGCGCAGTTCGTTGACATCTGTACCAGGATCATAGATATCGGCATCTCCGTATTTCACGACACCGGTGATTCTAACTTCGGGTATCAGATCGTTCATACGGTTGAGTGTTTTCAGAAAGGTGGATTTGCCGCATCCGGAGGGTCCGATCAGTGCGGTAATGCTTTTATCCGGAATGTCTATGCTGACATTATTCAGCGCCTGCTGACTGCCATACCAAAGGCTGAGTTTGTCTGTTGATATTATAATTCTGCTCATAACGCTTTTTTCCTCCTAAAGTACCGCTGGGTAAGTTCTGCAGCCAAATTGATCACAAGCGTCAGACCCATCAATATCGCTGCAATAGCGAATGCTGCGCCAAACTCGCCTTGTTCTTTTGCGTAGACATATAATGCCACACTCAGTGTCGCGCCGGCGCTTGTCAGCCCTTTAAAAAAGCCGTTTAATGCGTGGGCAAAACCCGCCGTGAAAAGCAGCGCCGCCGACTCGCCAAGTATGCGGCCTACGGAGAGAATACATCCGGTGATAATGCCGTCCACACAGCCGGGAAGCACCACTGTGCGGGTGACGCGCCACTTGCCCGCACCGAGGCCGAAAGCACCTTCGCGATAGCTTTGCGGTACAGTCTTGAGGCTTTCCTGTGTGGTGCGCATGATGGTGGGCAGGTTCATGATGACCAGTGTCATTGCGCCGGCCAGCAGCGACGTCTGCATTCCAAGGAACTGGCAGAAGAATAGCATGCCCACAAGCCCGTATATGATGGAGGGAATACCGGAAAGGGTTTCCGCTGCGTATTCGATGACAGCCACGACTTTCTTGTTTTTTGCGTATTCTGTAAGATAGATGGCCGCGCCTACGCCCAGCGGCAGGACAATGAGCAGTGTCGCGATTACAATATATACCGTGTTAAGGATGTCCGGCAGAATACCGATACGTTCTTCCAGGTAGCTGGGCGAGGTGCTCAGCAGTTCCCAGGAGATATTGGGGATACCCTTTGCCAACACATAGACAATCAGAAAAAGTACAAGCGCGCATATCAGCACAGCGCTGACATACATTAAAGTCCGCATAAAGCCAATGTATCCTCGGCGTTCACGGGATAGTTTTCCTTGCAGCATCCTCAGCCCTCCTTATTACGCTTCAAAAAGAAGTTGAGCGTTGCGTTGATCAGCATGATGAACAGGTACAGCACCAGCGCGATAGAGAATAACGCCTGCCGTTGCAATCCAGCTGAATAGGACATTTCGCTGGCTATCGCTGTAGTCAGAAAGCGTACGCTCTGAAAAAGGCTTGGCATATTCGCTGCGTTTCCGGAGACCATCATAACCGCCATCGCCTCGCCGATAGCCCTTCCCACGCCCAGCACCACTGCAGCGGCGATACCGCTTTTTGCAGCTGGGACGGAAACCCTGAAGTATGTTTCCACCGGGGTAGCGCCCAGGGCGAGAGAAGCGTCCTCATACTCCTTTGGCACAGCCTCCAGCGCCGTTACTGATACTTTGATGATATTCGGCAATATCATGACCGCTAAGACAAGGATGGCTGCTAAAAGGCTTGCTCCGTCCGGAACTTGGAACAGTTTTCGTATTCCGGGGACCAGTACCATCATGCCAACAAGTCCATATACCACCGAAGGGATCCCGGCCAGCAGACTGACGGCTGACGCCATCACTGTCTTTATCTTCGGCGGAGCGATCTTTGCCAGATACACTGCCGTCATGAAACCGATGGGAACACCGATGACAATCGCTCCCGCTGTGCCGTATATGCTGGTCAGGATGAAGGGAAGTATTCCGAAGGAAGGTTCCGCCGCAGTTGAGGCCCATTTTGTGCCAAAGAGGAACTTGATGAGTCCGATCTCGAGTATAGCCGGAATACCGGAGATGATCAGATACACGGTGATAAGCAGCACGCAGCAGACAGTGACCAAGCCCAGTATCAGGAATATACCGTGTACCACCCTTTCAAGTATTTTCTTCTTTTCTTTCATATATACCCCTCTATTTACCCGAAAAGAGGCGGCTGCGATCGATGCGGCCGCCTCTTTTCATGTGATTGTTAGTTTGCCGGAACAACTCCTGCGCCGGAGATGATTGATGTTGCATCCTTAGAGGTGATGTAGTCGAAGAACTTCTGAGCAGTTTTGCTGAGCGCCTTGTCGCTCTTTGTTACGAGGACGAAGGGGCGCTGGATCACATAACTGCCGTCCTTCACAGTGGCTTCGCTGGGCACTACGCCGCCCACGGAGAGCGCCTTAACGGTATCCTTGACCGAGGCAAGTGAGGCGTAACCGATGGCGTCAGGGTTCTGGGATACGGTGGTAATGACATCGCCGGTGCTGGTAAGCTCCTGGCGGTATTGGCAGGCGTCCTTGGTGTCGGTGATGGATTCGAATCCGTCCCTAGTGCCGCTGCCTGCTTCGCGCCCGATAACTACGATCACAGCGTCATTTCCTCCGACATCCTTCCAGTTTGTGATCTCGCCTTTGTAGATTGCGGCGATCTGCTCAATGGTAAGGTCGGACACCGGATTCTCCGGGCTTACGATAATAGCGATGCCGTCATAAGCAAGAACTGTTGTTGTCAGACCCTGGGACTTTTCCTCGTCCTTCAGGTTTCTGCTTGACAGACCTATGTCGCAGCGCCCTTCCAGTACGGCCGTGATGCCGGAACCGGAACCGGTGGGGTTATAAGTAACGGTAACATTTTTGTTCTCTGCCATGTAGGACTCGCTCAGTGCGCCGATGACTTTTTCCATGGAGGTGGAACCGTCTGTAGAAACCGTGCCACCGGTTTCTGTGCTGCAACCGGCCATCATAGCGATTGCCAATACTCCGATAATAAACATACTGATGATCTTTTTCACAACAAAATCTCCTTTCACCCTTGGCTCTTTGTTTTGCCTACTTTATTGTACCAAGCCAATGTAAAATGGAAAAGAAACGTTGTGTAAAATCCGTGTCAAATCGCAGATATGATCGAGCATTTTATATTTACATTATTCATAGCAGTTTGATTGTTGCCGGCGATTCTTAGGTGGTTTTCTTCCCTTTTAGACAGATTGGCTTGTACGCGACTGTATGCCGGGTTTCAGCATACTTCACCGTGTGAGGATAGATTTTAGCTTAAAAAAGCAATTTGCTGGCAGAAACTGCGCAGAAGCGATTCCAACGGCGGATGCACAGTGCGCATATCAGTGTGCCCGCAAGCGCAATGCCTGCCCAAAGTGCAACAGTGAAGAACCAGCCCCAGCGGTCGGAAACCTCCGCGATTCCATAAGAGGATAAGGCGCTGCCCACATAGGTAAAGGTGTTCAGCAAACCGGATATGGTGGCCACCCGACCGTAAGGGGAAAAATGACGCGGCACCCGGCTGATCAGCATGGTGTTTACGCCATGCATACTTCCGGTAACAAGCGCCATGCAGGACACCGAAAACACAGGGCTGGAAAAGAAAAACAGGCGTAATCCGATTGCGGCAGCCGCACCGGTGGCAAACATGATGGCAGCAACCGCAACCTCGTTGCTGATGCGTTTCTGTATTGCGCTTACAGCCGTAACGCTGATGATATGAAACAGCGGCAGTATGGCGCTGGCGAGGATGGAGAGGGAGGTACCGAGTTGATAACGGTCGTTGATATAGGTGGGCATCCAGGTGGCGATGCCATCCCTGAGGGTTCCCTGTAAAATGATCACTACCATCAGTGGCAAGAGCGAGGAACGACGGATCAGTGTCCATAGGCCGGGCGCTTGTGCGTTTAACGCAGTGGCAGCACGGCGTAAAAAACCGGTTCGATCGCCCTCAGAATAGCTACGCGTCCCCACCAACCAAACGAGGGTTATGGCAATACCAAACACTCCAGGTATAAAAAAGGCCAATTGCCAACCTGATATCCAGATGCAGGCGGGTACCAGAAGATATACAACTATGGTTGCAATCGCGGATGCGGTAGATACAGCTATGCAGGCACGCCGAAAATCCGCTTCTGCCAGGTTTTCTGCCAAGATTCGCATCATGGGCGGCCATAGCATGGACTGGAAAAAACCGTTAATGCTCCAAATTCCTGCCATCCAATAGATAGTGGGCATCATCGGCATCAATAAATTGCAGAGCGATGTTGTAACCAAGCCTGTAGCAATCATGCGCCGCGGGCTGATACTGTCGCCCAGAAAACCGCAAAGGGTTTGCCCGAGACCATAGGTTATAAAACTGCCTGTTACTGCTAAGCTGGCAAACGCATTGGACACTTGAAGCTTTGCGACAATCTCGGATAAGGCGGCAGCGTAGTTGATGCGGGTAAGGTAACTGACGAAGTACACCAGCGAGCATAGCCAAATCAACAGCGCGCTACGTCGCTTTGCGAGAGTCATACAAAGCTCCGTCCTTCCCATTCCTGGGCGGCGGGGACACCCAACAGCGCGGCAACGGTAGGAGCGATATCCTTGATGTTCGCGCCAGCCAAAATTTTGTTGGGCGGAAAGGCCTGGCCGCGGCAAAGGATGGGGATACGCATATCTTCCTCGCAGTCAGAGCCATGCATCCGCTCGTGTCCGCCATGATCGGCGGTGATGATAACGGTATAATTGCTCGGAAGTGTTTCCACCGCCTTCTTGATGCAGTCCCAGGACTGGCAGACGGCTTCCATATATTCCGGCCCCATCCATCCTCTGTTATGGCCAACCTCATCAGTCAGGCCAAGATATAGAAACGAAAAATCAGGGGCAGCTTTTTGAATCACAGTAATCGCGGCGTCTGTTACCGCGCGGTTGGCGGTTTTGTATGTATGCGCGTGACCGGATACGAACACGCTTACTGACAGCGAACCCGGCCGGCTGAGGTCGCGGAGCTCTTCCCAGTTATAGAAAAAGGCACAGGTCTTTCCATGAAGGCGCAGTTGTTCGCACAGCCCGGGAATGGGGCGCACCTGCGGCGTGTATATGTTTGTCAGCACGCCGTGGCGTCCGGAGTCAACGCTGTGAAACAGCGACATATGGCATGGAAGTGTCACTGATGGCATGACCGTCATAGCATCCAACGCACAGGTGCTTTGGGAAAGAAACTCATTGGCAAAGCGATGCCCGCAACGGCGCAAGCTATCCGGACGCATGCCGTCCACGACAATCAACAGCACATTGTTTTCCATTGTTTTATCAGCTCCTCAATATTATAATGTGGTTTCTTTGGTTCAACGCCTGTCTTAACAGGTATAGCGCAGCGACTGGCCAATCCGACAGCACCGTGGCGGTCATCTTTCTGTACCGACCGCATTAAAGCCATTTTCCCCATCGCACGCTTTATCCCTCAGAACAGCAGATACTGAAATACAGATTGCTGTACGGGTCAACCGTATCTATTCCCATGATGTTGGCTTCCGGGAAAAGAGCATCGAGCTGCATCCGCGTGGCACTGTCCTCATAGTTGTCTGGTTGCGACTCAGCTGCAAAGATAAGGCCGTCATAATCCTCCGGCAGATAAACGACGTAGCTTTTGGTGAAGACAACCGCCCAGTCACCTACATTATGCTGCCAATCCGTGGAATAGAAAAACTCGATCAGATAGCTGTTTCCCCGCCAAATGACAGTGTGGAGATAGTAATTTTCACTGCGTGTGCTGCTGCCAAAGGTGGGAGCGGCTGTGAACCACATACCGGTATAAAAATCATACAGCTCGCAGTCGACATTGGTAAGGTACTGCTCATCGAAATCCGGGATTGCGTATTCCGGGATGTAGCAAATCGCGTTAAACTCGATCTTGCGGATACCATCGTGGGTATAGTCGGTATTCTTTATGACTTCCCAGTAGCAGTCACCGATATTGTATCCGTCGCCGAGACTGGTGTGGCTGCAAACTCCGTTTTCCAGATAGAAAACGCCCTCATTCATCGCGGCATTGATTGTAAGGCCATTGCGGGTGAAGCAGGGTTCACTGGATTGAATCTCTTCAACCGGTATGAGTGTAGTTCCGTTTACGATATCGATCAAGTCGCCGCTGACCGTACGGTCAAGCTGTAGCATGTTACCGCTCCCATTAAAATAAAGCGTTACACCGGTTTCACTTACCCACAGCGTACCGTATTCGATCAAATTTTCCTGATCATCCACAAACTCCCATGTTGCGTCCTCATAGATGCGCAGCCAGAGGTTGTCGATATACTCCCAGATGCCGATATAAGTATTAATGTCATTGCCACCGACTTTGATGGTGGAGAGATCTCCTCGGAAAACATAGCGCTCCTCGCTGTCCCATATCCATACCATCTCCGTGTTATCGCCGTTTTTGTGAATAAAACTGATTATCACATCACTCTCGCCGTCGCCGTCCAAGTCATCAAATGAGATAGCGTTGAAGGCCTGCTCCGCGTCGGAAATCTTCATGGGGAAGGGGATTCTGTCGAATAAGGTCTGCTCCGGCTTGTCGCGGTAAAATGCCACGTTCTCGGAACTGATCGTGACCAGCACATCCACGCTTCCTTCGTCGGTGCGGGTGATAGTACCGTAGCCATCGATAGTACCCTTGGCGCGCCAATCAACCGCCAGGTCATTATTTACGCTACGGCAGGCGAAAAGGTTCAGGCAAACCATCACTGTCAGCAACAGGGTAAAGCTTTTTTTTATAAAATTCATTGGTAGCTCTCCTAAACAAATATTTCCGGATCAGTGCTCATTCTCTGCTATGGACAGAACCTCATGATGACGTATCACCACACTATCAAAGAGGGCAAAGAGCGAGATGCGCCCGGGAGACATCCGTCGGTGTAGTATAGGTTGACCCAAAATCAACGATACGGCGCCTCTCTCTTGCGAAGAACGATCCTTTGATTCCTTTCGCATTCTACCTATGCGCAGCCCGCTTTCATCAAAGTGTATTATATACGAATACTCCAAATGTCTCAAGATGCGAATGTAAGGTGGATTGATAAAAATGCCTTCAAAGGCATATTGCCCAATTTCCGGACTCGTTTGGCGGCGTTCCACTCTGTATTATTTCTAATCATAATCATTAGATTTTATTAAGGTCTTAATTGACCACAAACAGGCAAATCCCATGTTTTTTGTCTGGAATAGGAGTTTCATCCTTGGCTATGGTTATGCTATATTATATATGATATAATAAATCCGGAAAAAGAATAAACAAAGAAAAGAGGTTTTTGAAATGAAAAAGTTTACATTGGACGAAGCAAACCGCATTGCAAAGGAGTTGGGGATCGATTTCAGCAAAGTCGACTTTACACCTGAAGAATATTTGGAAGGCATCAATATAGAACTTGAGCATGGTCTCGTTGATCCTGAAACCAATGTGACCAATGATGACCCGCTTATGACCGGTAAAATTGCATTGGCACACTTGAATGAGGTTCCCACATACTACAATGAAGATATCGGCTTGGAGGCATGGGAACATGCGATAGAAGCTTTCAAGGGAGACCCGAAAGGGAAAAAAATAGTAATTATTTAGATAAAAAGCCAAACAAACACCAAGTTAGACATGTTGTGCTTGCTTTGCAACTTGGTGTTTTTCTGCTTGCATATTATACATGTTGACACTGCCAGACTCGGCGGTCGTTTTTTTGATTGTTGTAGAAATACGCCTTGTTGAGGTAAGGTTGGGGCAGCGAACTTATGCAAAACCTCAAAAAATTCCATTATCATACAAAAACGCCCTGTTTTATCGAAAAACAAGGCGTTTTATGGCGGAGAAGGAGGGATTCGAACCCTCGCGCCGGTTTCCCGACCTACACCCTTAGCAGGGGCGCCTCTTCGACCGTACTTGAGTACTTCTCCATGTCGACATTATGAATTTTTTGGCGGAGAGAGTGGGATTCGAACCCACGGTACCTTTCAGCACGCTGGTTTTCAAGACCAGTGCCTTCAACCGCTCGGCCATCTCTCCAGGAACCAGCAAAAAAAATTGTATCAGTTTCTATTGACTTCGTCAACCCTTTCTTTCAGATCAAAGGCATTCACGGATAGATGTCACGCCTGTTATTCCGTATCTTGTATCCGCTATGATATAATAATAAAGGGGGAAAACGAATGGGTACGTTTTGGGTAAAGCAGAAAACTACAATGTTTCGTGAACTTCCCGGCAGGAGTTGGCGCAGCTTGGGAGTGTCTGCAGGTATTGGCACTGTCCTTTTGGTTATAGCATGGCCGATATTTAACCTGGTCAAGAATCGTACGCGGTGGGCAGAGTACTTCGGGCAGTATGTATATCCCAAACTTACGGCATTCTTTAGCAGTTTCTGGGGTATTTTCCCGTTCTCTGCAGCGGAGTTTCTGTTCTATGGATGCGTTCTTGGCGGAGCTTGCTGGGCATTTGCGGTGGTGATACAAATTCTCGGAAAGGGATATCTGTGTTATAGGCTGTTATCGCTGCTTCTGAGCACGGGACTCATTGCCTGCTCAATTTGGGCCAGCTTCTGCTATGGCTGGGGCATACTCTACCAAAGGGAACCTCTGGCGAATCGGTTGGCGCTTACCGTTCGGGCATCGTCTTCAGAGGACCTTTCGGAGTTATGCGCCTTTTTGATTGCAGAGAAGAATGCTCTTCGTATCACCCTTTCGGAGGACGAAAGCGGATGTTGTTCCCCGGAGATGCGGAAAGAGGAGCTGTTGATTACTCTTCCGGTGCTTTATAACGGATTGGAAGGATTGGATTTTCTTGGGGGCGACAGTTGGTGTCCTCCGAAATCGGTATCACTGTCCCGGCAAATGAGGCAAAGAGAAATCGTGGGAATCTGTATCTGGATGACAACGGAGCCCAATGTCAACACAGATATACCGGCCACTACCGTAGTATTTAACGCCCTGCATAAAATTGCGCATCAACGCGGTTATGCCAGAGAAGATAAGGCGAACTACCTCGCATATCTAGCTTGTATGTACAGCGAGGATGACGATATACTGTACTCCGGCATGTTGTCTGCCTTGGTGCATACTATGAACAAGCTTTACGAAACAGATTCCGGACGATACAGAACATTGCGGGAACATATTGCAATGAGCTTGACAGGGATTTTTTCCGGGAAACAGCCTGCTGTGTAGTTTACAAAGACACGGAGGTTGCGAAAAAGCGGAAGCACGAAATGACACGTATTTAAAAGCAAATCAACAAACAGATGGAACGAAATCCTATGGGCGTATGGTAGACCTGCTGTTGGCTGCATACAGGGCACGCCTTGCTGATATGCCGTGATTATGCTATACTCAGCTTAGCGAAAAGGAGGTTGTTTTTAGTGAGAAAAAACGCGCTCCTGTTTATATTGGTTATAGCCATTTGTATGTGCGGCTGTGGTGCGCCCCAGATGATAGAAGCGACAGTGCCTCCGCTGCCAACACTGGAGACGATACCCACTGCAACCCTTGGAAATGAGGGGGAGGGGACCCTTTGGAGCGCTGCCTATTGTAATGATATAACCATTCGTATGCTGCAGCAAAGCTATAATGCAAAAAATCTGATGGTTTCCGGTGCGTCTTTGACCTCTATGCTGTTGGTGCTGCGCAATGCTGCAGATGAAAGCACAGCGAAGATGATGGATGCTGCTTGGGGCAGGAGCATTTCCAATGCCGGGGCGATTCGTCCGTCGGTTCGTAAAATCCTATCCCAGTATGAGTCGTCCTATGAAGGGAACTTTCTTGCGCAGAGTATTCTTTTTGGTGAAGGGCCTACATTGATGGTCAATTACCTTGATGAGTGGATGGGGTACAGCGACATTCAACCCCGTTTAACTGATTTTACTTTTAATCAGGATGTGGCGCTGGTAAATGATTGGTTTACAGAACGGACGAATGGTGCGCTGACAAAAGCGATCCAGGTCAGCTTGGAAAATCCGAATACCATGCTGATAGGTGCGGTTGGAATAAGGATTTGCTGGAAGACGGGATTTGATACTAAAAACACGAAGAATAAGCTTTTTAACATGGCGGAAGGGAGCACGACAACCGCCTCTATGATGAATGCGCGTATGCCGATGCGTTACTACAGCGACGATATGGTCACTGTGGTCGTGATGGAAGCTGAGGATAATCGTCAAGTATGGTTAATGCTGCCTGGAGAAGGGTATGACCTGCCTGCCTTGTTGAACGTTCTGTCAACGGATTCTATGTTAACCTGGAGAGAAGCTGGTGAGGACAAGCAATGTAATCTGACAATGCCGTTGCTCCGTTTTACACAGTTGGAAGACGAAGATACTGCGTTGAAAAACATTGGTATGACTTCGCTGTTTGTGGCAGGTGGAGCATCTTATCCGGTTATGGGACAAAATATTCATCTTTCTCACGTCCGCCAATTTTTGTCACTCACAGTAGACGAGACCGGGACGGAGATTTCTAGCGAAACCGGGGGATCACACGCTCTTTCTCCCCTGCCCAATGAGATCCCCACCTTGACCGTAGATAAGCCATTCCTGTTGCTTGTTACAGATAAGAACGATGTCGGTATACTGTTGGCTGCCGCCATTGCTAATACAAAAGGAATCCAATAAACGAATCTGCATATACAAAAAAGCACTGACAATGTCGGTGCTTTTTACAATCGAAAAGAGTTCGATGGATTTATACACCGGAGTATGCGGAAAATCCGCCGTCAACCGGAATCACAATACCGGTGACGAAACCTGAAGCAACCGGGTTTACTAAGTACTGCAGTGTGCCGACCAATTCTTCGGGTTCTCCGAAACGCCCCATAGGCGTCGCCGCCAGTATTTTACCTGTGCGGGGGGTAGGCTCACCCTGGGAATCAAAAAGAAGGCTGCGGTTTTGTGAAGTAACAAAGAAACCGGGTGCCAGTGCATTAACCCGTATGCCTTCTTTGGCGAAATGAACCGCAAGCCATTGTGTGAAGTTGGATATAGCGGCTTTCGCACCGGAATAGGCGGGAATCTTTGTCAGGGGGGTAAAGGCGTTCATGGAGGAAATGTTCACGATTGTACAGTTCTTACGCCCCAACATTTGTGCGGCAAACACCTGCGTAGGAAGAAATGTTCCGAGAAAATTCAGGTTAAGGACAAATTCCACACATTCGGGTTTCAGGTCAAAGAAAGATACTGCGCCGCTGTCAATATCTCCGGGGAAGTAGTACTCATTGGTTGTGGTAGCGCGGGGATTATTGCCGCCGGCACCGTTTAATAAAATATCGCAGGGACCAAGATCGGCAAGAGTATGCAAACCCACCTGATCCAGGTTGGCTTTGTCCAGAACGTCCGCCTTATAGGCTTTTGCCGTACCGCCGTTGCTGCAAATATCCTCGGCAACAGCACGGGCGGCGTCTTCATTGATATCCAGTAAAGCGACTTTGGCGCCGCAACCTGCCAATACGCGTGAGAACATACTGCAGAGTACACCGCCAGCGCCTGTAACTACTGCAGTTTTACCCGATAAATCCATAGGAAAAGGGCATTCCATACATACACACCTCCGTTTCCAGCTTGGAAAAAATTGTATCATACAGTCCTTTAAAATGCAACAAAACCCTGTCAACGGGGGCATGTTTTGTCCGATGGGAGGTCTTACCGACGCAGACCGCTCGCCATTTATTAGTCGTTACCTCCGGGAACCTCGGGCTTAGGCGTTGTCCCGGGTGCGGGAGAGGCATCTCCGTTACCTGTATCAATACCGGCATCCAGGGGATTCATACGTATAACGCCCTGCACGGGTGCATAATTGTCCTGATACATGAATTCCTCCCGAAGAATGGTGCCATCCGGGTTGTAATAGACCTTGTATACATCTACAACCACACCTAAGTGTTCTTTTGTTTCTTCAGGTTCACCGACGGGTACGCTTTCGTCGTAGATGATCTTGACTTCTTTGGGCTGGGTAGAGTAAATCACTTTTGACAAAAGGTCGGTGGTAATGCCATCCTTGTTGGGGGTTCCGTAGACCTCAACAATGACCTTAAGGCCATCGGTACGGGCAAGGAAATATACTTTATTTGCAGTATTGTTTGTGATACATAAATCTACAGCGGAATCATAATCTACGGTAGCATCTTGTCCGGCATCGATATAACTTAAAACAAAGGAATGGCGTGTGCGGGCTGCCATGTGCAGATCCGCACGCATCGCACCCACGAATAATGTGCTGGACAACTGACAAATCCCGCCACCCAGGCCAGTATCCGATAACCCTTTTACGATGATACCGGCTACCTGATAGCCGGCTTCTTCCGTTCGGGGTCCCAAGCATTTATTATAGGAGAACATCATGCCGCTCTCCAGTACCGTACCATTGACACGGCTGGCTGCAAGTTTTATATTGCTGATACGAGCGGCGGACTGTATCATTTCTGTGGTACATGAGCCCAACAGTTGCTGCCCTTGGTTAACGTCGCTCAGGAGTATGGAAGGTTCCAATACAGTATACGGGATTTCCACTGTGCCATAGGTACGGCTCATAATCGCGTTCTGCACCAATGCCCACAGGCCATCTGCATCAACCTGCCGCCCGGGCATTGAATTGGAGTACCGAAAAAAGGTGGTCGCAGTGTTTTGGGTAGGATCCACTCCGAGAAATGCGGCATCAAGCGGAGCAACATACAGAGAAGCTGCCAAATCACGTACCTCTGCTTCCAAAGCACTGGCGTCAAAACGGACGGTTGTTGTCAGGTGCCGGGGCCGGGCCGGGAGGTTCTTCACCAGATTATAACGACTGTAACGGCTGCCCGTGCGGCCGATGGCATACGCTTGATTCAGTACATCCTCAAGTGTCCACTCAATCTGAATATCCTCCTTGGTGAAGGTGCGAACAGTTTGTCCGGCTATATTCAAGTCGACATTGACTCGGTCAAATTCCTGCGCATATAATTCCTGTAGCGCGATTCGGGCTTCCTCCGCAGATTTTCCGCCAAGGGGGATACCGTCAATAAAAATGCCCTCATAAAATGTATCCACATCCAGCAAGGCAGCTATTTCTTCCTGGGTAGCAGAATACTTGTTAAAAAGGTAAAATCCACCCAACGCGAAGAGCAAAAGAACGAGTACGACCAATACTGCCAGCATGCTTCTTTCAAGGGGTGACGGAGGCGCCTTTGCGCTTCTTCTATTTTTCCCTGAGGGCATGCTTGCAGAACGGGAACCGGAACCGGCTTGTCTATATGTTTGTCTTGATGAAGAAGAGCGCCTTGGCGCTCCGCTCCTGTCTAGTCTGTTTTGTGACATACCATGCTCCGCTTTAGGTTTAATCGGTGCCACCCTCAGGTGTCGGTGTAGGGTCTGGTTCGGGCGTTGGGGTCTGTTCCGGCGCATCAGGAGTGGCAGTGGGACTCGGTGTAGGCGAGGCTGTAGGAGAGGGTGTGGGAGTGATGGACGGATCCGGGTCTGCAGGGTTATAGTATACCTTTGCCTGGATAGCAGGGTACCTGTCTTTCGACAAAACCGTACGGTCGATCTCTTTTCCGTCCTTATCATACCAGACTTTATAAACGGTACAGTTTATACCTTTTCTCGCATTTACTGTGGTGGTTGTACCGCGTTCAACGGTAGAATCCGCTACGTATAAAATATCTTCGGGCGGCGCTACCGTGCCCGTTGTCTTGACTTCTATGCCGATGGTCCTCCCATCGGAAAGAGGCGTGCCATATATCTCAGCCGTAACTTTCAATTTATCTACGTACATAACGATTACGACGGGGTTTTCTCCGTCATTCACGAAACGCAAATCCTTTGTACCGTAATCTACGGTTGCATCCCGACCTCGGGATAAGTACGCAAGTTCGTAAGAGTGGCGGCTACGCTCTATAATCGTTAAATCGGCAAAAACCGCAGCATTGTACAGCGTCCCTGAGACTTGACAGATACCGCCGCCCAGTCCCTGCTCGGTACGGTCACCGCCGACGATAACACCGGCCATCTTAAAGCCTCTTTCTGCGGTACGCCGGCCAACAATCGTGTTATAGGAAAACTCAAAGCCGGGAACCATGACTGTACCATCGATAAAACCTGAAGCCAGAGTAACATTTATATTCCGGTTTTTGTCTTTGGTCAAGGTAGTCGTCATGGAACCGATCAGTTCCATCGTGACAGGTGCAATAGAGTGCTCGGTTATGGCGGGAGCAATTTCTTCAAAAGTGGCTACAACCGGAGCGGAGAGGCTTCGGGTGGAGATGGCGGAAAGTACTGCGTTGGTTAAGGTGGTCATATCCACTTTAGAGCCGGGTTCCTCTTTGGAGACGGGAAACCATTCGTTCCTGGGAAGGGAAGTGTCCACCTTTTCGGGGTAGATGATTGCGGCATCAACAGGCTCGACGGTGAAGGTATCGGCTACCTGCTGCAGCCCATTAATCAGCATCTTCTCATTTACGGATATGCTCTGTATGATATCGGCGTCTTTGCCTTCAGACTCAGCTTTTTGCGCCTCAGCCAGTGCGGCGTTCAACTCAAAAGTAAGGTCGTACTGTGCCAAGGGAAAACTGCTTCGGGACTCATTGAAGGAGACATTCAGCACTAAATCGGCATAGGAGGCAGCATTTGCCTCTGTCAGTACGTCAAAAGCCTGCTGTGTTGTCATACCTTGAATGCTGATACCGTCAATGGTAATTTTGCATGTAAACACGGCTTCGGCGTCGGAACCGGGCTCCAATGTGGAGACCGGCATCGTCACAGCCGGGCTTGCACTAGCATTAATGTTGGGGAGAACCGCCAAGTTACCCCCTAATAATCCGAGTTTATTCATGCCCAGCACACCGCCTACCGCGACCAGTGCCACCAAAGCCGCAACGGAGAGAAACACACCGGGCTTCATCCCCAGTATCGTGTTTTTATTACTCTTGGCTTTTTTGTTATTCTTCCTGTTTTGCTTCCTGTTTGCCATTTAACCTTCCGCCAATCTTTCCACATCCGCCGCGGGATGCAACCTTCTCAGTTATGACGCTGAGACTGACCGTGAGGTTCCTGCCTACGGTACGACCGTAATCATAACATTCTTTCCCACAAAGGGCAAGTCCGTTTCTTGATTCTTAGTATAGTTAGGGGGCTTCTATAGTTATTTACCGCCTGTCATTGAAGATAGTTGTACCTTGACCCTGTTCACATAAAGGGTGGAATAGGCTGTAATATCCTGTTTCGTAGCGGGACCCGTTGCACCTGCAGCCTGTTTTAGGTATAATGACTGGACAAGGAGGGTGAAGGATGGATCACGGACCCCATCGGTTGGTACCGTACTTTGCCCGAGCACTTTGGGGTGGCGGTATGGATGGCTGGAGGAATGCTCCCTGGGAGGATGCTTCGGAGTCCTGGGAAGTTTCCGCGCGGCCTGGTAAGGAAACGTTGCTGGAGGACGGGACTCCCCTTTCGGCGTATATTGACTCTTTGGTGCACCTTCGGATATTTGGAAGGCTGAAACCCTTTCCCATGCTGATTAAAGTGATAGCGCCCCGGCTTCATTTATCGGTACAGGTGCATCCAGATGAGGAGACCTGCCGTTTGACGGGAGGAGAGAGTAAGGCGGAGGCTTGGATTGTACTGCATGCGCCTCCGGGTGCATTCTTTTATGCAGGTTTGAAGATACCAGCGGAAGAACTGCCCCGTGCGTTGGAGGAGGGGAGGATAGTTTCTTGCCTTCACCGCGTGTCCGTGAAGACAGGAGACTGTATATGGATTCCCGGCGGTTTAGTACACGCGTTAACTCCCGGAGTAATGGTATATGAGATACAGCAGAGCTCGGATACCACCTTTCGTATATATGACTGGGACCGACTGGATGCCAACGGCAAACCCCGGTCGCTACACCTGCGGGAAGCTGTACTGGCAGTGAAAGATTTTCCTCCGGTAGCACCCATACAGGGCGCCGTGTCAGTGCTGGAGGGAGGAAGTCGGGAGCGCTTGCTACAACACCCGGATTTTTGCCTGGATGCATTGCATATCGACGGCATTTTGAGGGAATCTGTGTCATATTTTACTGCGCTGACGGTAACGCAGGGAGAGGGAGCCCTTCTATGGAAGGGTAAAGAGTTCCCTATGGTTCGGGGAGAAACCTGGTTAGCGCCCGTAGGTGTTGATACGGTTCTATTCCGGGGGAAAATGGAAATTCTAAAGGCGTATTTATTTTAAGGAGTGTTTTATGAACGCATTAAAAGAAGAAATATTGGAAATCTTATCTGAGGATGCTCGTATTCCCAACGCAAAAATCGCTATCATGCTGGGCACAGACGAGTCCACAGTAGAAAACGCAATTCGGGAAATGGAGCGGGACCATATTATTCTGAAATACACAGCACAGGTCAACCGGGAGAAGGCCGGGGATGAAAAGGTGGAGGCATTAATCGAGGTGCGGGTCACTCCCCAGAGAGATCGAGGCTTTGATAGCATTGCCAGACGGATTTACCAGTTTGAGGAAGTCAACTCTGTTTACCTGATGAGCGGCGGATACGATCTGATGGTGCTTGTGTGCGGGGTCAATATGCGTCAGGTGGCGCTCTTTGTGGGTGAAAAGCTTTCTACAATAGAAGGTGTGTTGTCAACCGCTACGCACTTTGTTCTCCGAAAATATAAATCCGATGGAGTAGTTATGGATGACGAAGAAATGGACGATAGGTTGGTGATTCAACCTTGAATTACGATACGCTGATAAACCCGGTAGTACGGGACATTCCCCCCTCAGGGATTAGAAAATTCTTTGATATCGTCCAGAAGATGGAGGGCGCCATATCTCTCGGGGTAGGAGAGCCGGATTTCATGACTCCTTGGTGCATTCGGGAGGCGGCAATTTATTCCATAGAACAGGGCAAAACACAATATACCGCAAACCGGGGCGCGATAGAACTGAGAAGAGCAATTTCAAAATATCTGCGGGATCGTTTTTCACTCTGTTATGACCCTGTAAAGGAAATACTGGTAACGGTAGGGGTATCTGAAGGGATCGATGTGGCGCTTCGGGCAATTTGCGGACCTGGGGATGAGGTGCTGGTGCCGGATCCAAGTTATGTCAGTTATGCTCCCGGTGTTGCATTGGCGGGAGGCAAACCGGTAGCGGTAAGGACGCTGGCTTCGGAGGACTTCAGGTTGCGGTCGAGGGACATTGAGGCGGTGATTACTCCCCGGACAAAAGCGTTAATACTGCCTTATCCCAACAATCCCACAGGCGCTGTAATGGAGAAAAAAGATTTGGAAGCGCTGCTGCCTGTTATCATTAAACATGACCTTTTTGTATTGTCAGATGAGGTTTATGCGGAACTGAATTACGGCGCCCCCCATGTTTCCATTGCAACCCTCCCGGGAATGGCCGAACGTACGCTGCTGTTGTCGGGAATGTCAAAGGCGCTTTCAATGACCGGCTGGAGGATCGGTTATGCCTGCGGACCCTCGCAGGTGGTTTCTGCAATGGTGAAAATCCATCAGTATGTCATCATGTGCGCGCCCAATATGAGTCAGGTTGCCGCCTGCGAAGGACTTCTACATGAGATGGATAATGGTTATCCGGAGATTATGCGTATGCGGCGGGCTTATAATCGACGGCGGAGGGTAATGCTGAACGGCTTCCGTGAGATGGGGCTTCCTTGTTTTGAACCCAAAGGTGCATTCTACTGCTTTCCGTCCATTACCGGAACCGGGCTTACCAGTGAAGAGTTTTGCGAGGGGCTGTTGCGGGAGGAGAAGGTTGCGGTGGTGCCGGGTACTGCTTTTGGCGCTTCGGGAGAGGGGCATTTCCGTGCATGTTATGCTGTAGCGCAAGATAAGATGGAGGAAGCATTGATACGTATCCGGCGCTACATCGAACGACTGGAGGGGAAATGACGCAACTCAAGCTTAAAAGGCCTCAGCCTGTAATGACCTATATTCTTATTGTGCTCTGTATATTGATATATGCGGTTGACAGACTGACCGCTTTCACTATGTTTGGCAGGTGGGGTTACGGTCTTTTGAGCTACGCGGGTATGCGGATGAATGACCGTATTTCCTCCGGGGAATGGTGGAGATTAGTAACCCCGATGTTTCTTCACGGCAGTTTATTGCATTTGGGTATGAACTGCCTTGGTTTGTATGTTTGGGGACGCTATATGGAGCGGTTATACGGTCCGTGGCGGTATGGTCTATTGCTGTTAGCTTCCGGATTTATGGGAAATGTAATGGGCTATGCCTTCTCTTCCTATGATGCCTTAGGGATCTCCGGTGCGATATTCGGAATATTCGGTATGCTTCTGGCACTGTGGAAGGAAAATCGGCAGGTATTTAAAGCGCTTTTCGGCGTGCAGGTATTTATTTATGCCGGGGCGAACCTATTGCTTGGTTTTATGAATAAAGGTGTTGATAACTGGGGACATGTCGGAGGTATGCTTGGAGGATTTCTTGCCGGACTTGTGGTTGGGCTCCCATGGACAAAGAAAGAAACCATAAAGCAAATCGCGGCCGGCATGTCGTTTCTTGCGGTCAGCGCGTTCCTGATTGCAGTTGGCAGGGGGTTAATATTTTAGGAGGCAGGTATGGTGGAGAACTATTCGCATTTTCTTGCGGAGCTGGAGAAATGGGGATGTATTCCTATGTCCCAGGAGATCCCCGGATTGCCTGCGTTGGCATCACTCTGCCCTGAATATCTATGGCATACCGGTGATCCTGACAGCGATCCCTGGATGTTCCGGACCCGTATTGCCGCAGAGAAGAAAGGCGCGTATGGTTGCCTGCTTGGCGGGCGGAAGGCCTTTGTTTCCGCTTCCTTCTTTCCTGTTGCCTATGCCGCCTGTCGGGTGAGTTTCTCGATGGACGAGCGTTACGAGGCAGGGTTGACCTCATGGGAGGTTTACCGTATGTATAGGCTGTTTCGTGAGCGGCGGGTACTGGCGACCTTTGGGGTCCGGGAGTTGCTTCAGGGAGAGATGAAGCATTCCGCTCAGGACAGGGCATTGATCGTACTTCAAAGAGAGTGGATTATTACTGTGATAGACGGTGTGCGCAAGTTGAACCGTTCCGGGGAACCCTATGGATGGAATGTGAACCTGTACGGTTGGATGGAGGACTGGGCGCCTGAGGAATGGCGCAGAACTTCGGAGCGGATATCCCAGACTGTTGCGCGCAGGAGTTGGCTGCGGCGGTATGAGGATATTGCACCCGATTTCTCCTGGGAGGACTTCTGTCGGATGATGGCTTGGGATGTCCGGGGATGCTGAGGAGGAAAAGATGAAGACAGGAACATACTTGACCAGGCTTGGTTGGTTTCTTCTGAAGCTGCTTGCGGCTATAGGACTTCTGGCCGGCTTATTGACTGCTGTTTTTCAGATTGCGATGCACACCGCCAATGTTTATGTTGTTGTGACTGACGGCATGAAAATGAGGGCAACAGCCATCATGACCCCGGAGGATATGCCAGCAAATGTAGAACTTGGCATGTATTTCTCACAGGATTGTATGACGCAGGATACACTGCTACAGGGGATGGCTTATGATAATTGTGATATCTCCTCCTTCTCTTATCATCTCAAGGTGGAAGAGATAGCCTGCAGGCCATGGAAGGGAATTGCCCATATAGTACTTACGGAAACAGTACCCTCCATAACCGGAACGGCTGTTTCAGGCCTATGGGATGAAAATGGGGAAGTCATCCCCGGTGAAATACCCGCTTGGCCACATGCCCGTTATAGGATAGATTGCCGTCTGACCGATGAAAGCTGGATCATTACCGGTATCACAACGGTATTGGAAATGGCACCGGAGCCGACTCCCACAAAGGAACCGGATGTGACAGCGCTGCCGGCTACACCTACTGTGGCGCCGACTCCTACGCCGGAAGCCACCCCTGCGCGGACGCTTCCGCCCTGGCCTCAGGAGGATATACCCTGATGGTGCAGATAGGCGCTGTAACTGTTGCGGACGGTGCTTGGCTTGCGCCGATGGCCGGGGTTACCGACAGCATATTCAGGGAAATGTGCGCAAAAAAGGGAGCGGCGCTTACCTGTACAGAGATGATTTCTGCCAAGGGTCTCTCGCATGCGCCGAAGCAGGGGAGAGAACTGCGGCAGAAGGCGGATTTTCCGGAGCCGGCTGCAATACAGCTATTTGGACGAGAACCGGATATTCTTACGGAAATGGCGGAAAAATACGCCGGCGCGTATTCTATTGTAGATGTGAACATGGGTTGTCCCGCGCCAAAGATCGTGAAAACAGGGCAAGGCTGCGCATTAATGCGGGAACCGGAGTTAGCGGAAACGATTATACGCCAAATGACGGCACGGCTAAGTCAGCCTGTTACGGTAAAGATACGAATGGGTTGGGATGCCAACTCAGTGAACTATTTGGATTTTTCCCGGCGCATGGAAGATGCGGGAGCTGCAGGCGTTGTGCTTCATGGACGAACCAGAGATCAGTTCTACGCTCCCTATGCAGACTGGGACTGTATTCGCAGGACTGTGGAAGCGCTGGATATTCCGGTAATCGGAAACGGAGATATATTTACGGGCAGGGACGCCCTTCGAATGTTGAAGGAAACCGGGTGTGCAGCTGTAATGATAGGGAGGGCTGCGCAGGGAAATCCCTGGATTTTCAGCGAGGTGAGAGCTCTGTTAGGGAATGAGATCTGGACGCCGCCCACTGTCCCGGAGAGAATGGAGATGGCTGAAAAGCATGCCCGCCGCATTTGCCTGCGGTGGGGAGAGAGATTCGGAGTGCCGTATTTGCGGAAACACATGGCATGGTACTTAAAAGGTATAAACGGTGCTTCCATGTATCGCAGGGAGATTATGGCTGCTGAGAGTTTACCTCAGGTGATAACAGTTCTTCATCGGGCGGCAAACACGAATATCTCTTAAAGCTGTTGAGACCCGTTGACAATAAGTCTGGAATTGTATATAATGCTTCCAACAATGAAAGGACGCCCGATGGCGTTCTTTCTTTGAAGTACCCATGGAAAGGGGAAACCGAACGGAATGAGCAACAATCCCACAATTATGACGCAGGAAGGCATTCGCAAACTGGAGGAGAAACTGGAGTTTTTAAAAACTGTACGTCGGCAGGAGGTGGCTGCAAGGATAAAGGCAGCCATTGCTTTGGGCGATTTGGCGGAAAATTCCGAATATGAAGATGCTAAAAACGAGCAGGCATTTCTCGAGGGAGAGATTATGTCTACCGAAAACATACTTCGCTCCGTTGAGGTGGCAGATAATATGCCCGCGTCCTCTGATACAATATCATTGGGCAGCACGGTTCGGGTCAAAGATATGTCTACGAATCGGGAAGCCACTTATACTATTGTCGGATCTGATGAGGCAGATCCCTTTAGCGGCAAAGTTTCCAGCGCTTCTCCCATCGGCGCTGCGTTGATTGGCCACGCACAAGGGGACACAGTGGTCTTTACCGCTCCGAATGGCGATCGGAAGCTGCATATTTTGGATTTCGAATACAAGTAACACAAAACGAGGAAACAATGAATCAAAATGAGCTGGAAAATCTGACCCCGGAAATTTCCGGTGAGGAATATGCCGATGTTGTACGTGTGCGGCGGGAGAAGTTGGTTGCTCTTCGTGAGGCGGGGCAAGACCCCTTTACCATTACAGAGTATCCTTTTACCCACACGTCCGCCGGTGTAAAGGCGGCATACGATACATTGGAAGGGGAAATTGTGGCCGTTGCAGGCAGAATAACCTCCAAACGTATCATGGGAAGGGCAGCTTTTACCCATATTCAGGACGCGGAGGGGGATATTCAACTATACTTGCGTCGGAACGATTTGGGTGAGGAAGCGTATGACGACTGTAAAAGACTGGATATCGGAGATATTGTGGGCTGTGCCGGAAGAGTATTTACGACACGCACCGGGGAAATATCCATTCATGCGGAGACGGTTACACTGCTCAGCAAATCCCTTTTACCCCTGCCGGAGAAGTTTCATGGTCTGAAAGATCCGGATTTGCGTTACCGCCAAAGGTATGTGGATTTGATCGTCAATCCTGAGGTAAGAAATACCTTCGTTGCCCGTTCCCGCATCCTGACAGAGCTTCGCAGATATATGGAGGATCTCGGGTATCTTGAAGTGGAGACGCCTGTATTGCACAACCATACAACCAACGCCGGCGCGCGTCCCTTTCACACCCATCATAATGCCTTGGATATTGATATGTTCCTCCGGGTAGAGCTTGAGCTTCACCTGAAGCGCCTGATCGTGGGCGGTATAGACCGGGTGTTTGAAATCGGCCGTATTTTTCGGAACGAAGGGATGGATGCGCGCCATAATCCTGAGTTTACCATGCTGGAGTTTTATGAAGCGTATGCTAATTACTTCGATATGATGAAGCGGGTAGAGGGCCTTGTAGAAACCGTAGCGCGCAATGTCTGCGGAACGCTGGATATTCACTATCAGGGCACTCATATTTCTCTGGCTGCGCCTTGGAAGAGGATGACAATGGTTGAGGCGGTGAAGGAATATGCCGGCGTAGATTTTAATACGCTGCCAGATGATGCATCCGCGCGGGATGCAGCGAAGGCAGCCGGTATACTCGTTAAGCCGGATGCCCCCTGGGGAGAGTGCCTGGAAGCCTTCTTCGATGAAAAGGTGGAAGAACACCTGATCCAACCGACCTTCATCTATGATTATCCCATTGAGATTTCCCCCTTGGCAAAGAAATGCAGCTATGATGAACGGCTTACCCAACGGTTTGAGTTCTTTATTTACGGTCGAGAAATGGGGAATGCTTTCTCCGAGTTGAACGACCCCATTGATCAGCGCGAGCGCTTTGAAAAGCAGGTTCGGGAAAAGCGCGGAGAGAACCAGGATGTAGAAATAGACGAGGACTTTATTCGCGCCATGGAATACGGGATGCCTCCCACCGGCGGTGTGGGAATAGGCGTTGACCGTTTGGTGATGTTGCTGACAGACGCCTCATCTATACGCGATGTATTACTGTTCCCGACAATGAGGCCTTTGGATATACAAAAGGATTTCGACAAAGCAGTTAAAGCCCCGAATGAAACAACGCAGGGGGTTGCTACTGGAGTTGAGGAGAAGATTGATTTCTCCAAGGTTGAGATCGAACCTCTATTCCATGACTTGGTCGATTTTGACACTTTCAAAAAAAGCGATTTCCGCGCCGTAAAGGTTCTGGAATGTGAAGCTGTACCGAAGTCCAGGAAACTTTTAAAGTTCACTTTGGATGATGGAACAGGTGGAAATAGAACGATTTTAAGCGGTATTCACGAATATTACGAGCCTGAGGAGTTGGTTGGTAAGACCTGCGTTGCAATTACAAATCTTCCTCCGAAACTGATGATGGGCATCGAATCCTGTGGCATGCTGATCAGCGCGGTTCATAGGAAAAATAACGAAGAGAGGCTTCACCTTTTGATGCTGGATCCACATATTCCGGCAGGCGCAAAGTTGTACTAAGCAGCACACCATTGCATGTACTGTTTTGCCCCAAAAACGTGACGTACTGCACAGCCGGTTTTCGGCCGAAATTCACACAAATACACCATAAGTACACCGAAGCGGCTATAAACCGTTATAAGTGACGTAAAACCGCACATTTTTGACCAAGAGCTCCGGGTGATCTCGGAGCTCTTGCCAACCGGTCAGCTTTGCGTTTATGGCCGGAGAAGGATGATGGCAGTATAAATTTAAAGACATTTGTGGAGGCGGGTCTAAATGAGTAAAGTCATAAAATACAGTTCTGTAGTTGCGTCGGTTATAGGAATCATAGCTGACATTACTGCTGCTATCAAAGTATCAAACAATAACCTTGTTCATGTAAAGCTATATTTAAAACGCTCAGTGGAGATTACCGATGAATTGTATCTGGAGATAATCGATAATCTAAAGGAAATAATAGATTCCAGAAGAATACTGTCATAAGAGAGGAGGCCGCAAAGGTATGGCATACAGCGAGCTGATAAAGAACTTCAACCGCATACGCGATTATATGCGCGAGTTCTATGTTTATGGCTTTAAAAGCCGGGACGAATACAACAAAAAAAGCGCTCGCTCGTATGATGATGAACGTAGGCGTCTTGAGAGTTGGCTTGGCAACTATATGCAGTTTCGGCAGACCCCTGAAGGTAAAACAGTTTTCCTTTCGATAGACAGCCGTGTTTCACATCATAACCCTCTGTATACAGCATGGAAGGCGAAGAGCTTTACTGACGGTGACATCACCCTTCATTTTATTTTGTTTGACATTCTGTATTCGCCTGATATCGCTCTGACCCTGAATGAAATAACCGATGCCATTGATGAGTACCTGGTTTCCTTCAATGAGCCGAGAATGTTTGACTCTTCTACAGTTAGGAAAAAACTCAATGAATACGTATCTGAAGGAATCATTGTTTCTGAAAGACACGGGAAAACCATGTATTACAGACGGTCAGACTCAGTGGATTTTTCAGATTCAAATGTGCTGGATTTCTTCTCTGAAGTTGCGCCATGCGGTGTAATCGGGTCCTATCTTCTGGATAAGCTTGATGCTCATAACGAACACTTTGCTTTTAAGCATCACTATATAACAGGAGCCATGGACAGTGAAATCATCTGTCTGCTGTTTGTCGCAATGTCCGAAAAGAGAAGTATTACGATGGAAACGATAAACCGGCATAAAGACAGAATCTCTGAAAACCATGTGATTCCTCTTCGTATAATGATCAGCGCTCAGAGCGGTCGGCAGTACCTGATGGCTTATACGCCACGGTTCAAAAGGATTGCTTCTTTCCGAACAGATAACATAGTATCGGTTAAGCTGGATGAGGTATCAGATCAGTTTGATGTACTTCGCGAAAAACTCGACAGTATGCTTCCCCATGTGTGGGGCGTCAGCACGCAAAGCACTTCCGGAGAGCGAATGGAACACGTTGAATTCACTGTTAAATATGCCGACAACGAGACACATATACATAAGCGGCTTGAGCGTGAAAAACGATGCGGGACAGTAGAAAAGATTGATGACCATACAAGCCGTTTCACAGCCGATGTATTTGATGCGAGCGAGCTTATTCCCTGGATCAGGACGTTCATCTGCAGGATCACAGAATACAGTTTTTCCAATAAAACTCTTGAAAGCCAATTCAGAGATGATATTGAGGAAATGTATCGTCTCTATGGTATTGGGGGAGGTGAGGAAAGTGATTTTCAGTGAATTGTACAGTGCTTACTACAATGCTGTTGCCGGTATCCTAAAGATTGCCGTCAAGCAGCCATTGAAAAAGAATGAGCTCAGAGATATTGTTGAGAAAAACGCTTTTGGCGAAAGTATTCTGAATATCGAGCCCGCTCTTGCCAAAGAGCGATGGCAGCTTATCCGTTCAGATGGGTCCACACCGCTTGTGCATTCTCCGTCGATGCCACTGACGACCCTGGAAAAGCGATGGCTGAAGGCAATATATGCGGATCCCCGGATCAGATTATTTGTTGACGATGAAGATGTGCTCCCTGATGTAAAGCCGCTTTTCACAGCATCGGATTATTCCGTGTTTGACAAGTATTCTGATGGAGACCCATACGAAGATGATACATACAAAAGGACTTTTCGGCTGATACTTGATGCTATGGAGAAGCGATACCCGCTCAGTATAGACACGGTAAACCGAAAAGGAAATATCACACATATGGTACTAATGCCGGAATATCTGGAGTATTCTGAAAAGGACGATAAATTCAGGCTGATGGGTTCCGGCTGCAGATATGATGGAACAGTAAACCTTGCCAGAATTGTCTGCTGCAAGCCCTGTACAAAACCGTATGAAATCAATCCGGGTAAAACAGCTCAACCCAAGACGCGTACGGTCGAGTTTGAACTGATTGACAAACGGAAAGCTTTAGAACGAATTCTTTTACACTTTGCGCACTTTGAGAAACAGGTAAAAAGAATCGATGCTGACCGTTATCGCGTTACCATATCGTACGGCAAAGATGACGAAACGGAAATGGTAATCCGCATTCTGTCGTTCGGCCCAATGATTAGAGTCACGGCACCGCAGCACTTTGTAGAGCTGATAAAAAAAAGACTGATAAACCAAAAAAGTTGCGAGTATTGAGGTGTTCGCAACTTTTTTTCCGTGATGGCAGAAGAATGAAACTGTAAAATGAAACTGTAAACAAGAGCATGTCACATGCTTTTGGCTGCACTAAAGACGCATACAGCAATTCACACGTATCTGAATTACAGACTGCTTTGATGAGAAGCGTCTGAAGTGAAGCCGAAAGGCGGCGTCTTGAAAAGGCACTGACAGCCATTCTTTGGCAGTGGATCTGATTTGTCGGATTCTTACAGGTTCAAGTCCTGGAAGTGCCTTGTAAAATAAAAAAAGATGCGGACAAAAATTAAAACATCTGCGATAGCTCAATTAATGAGCACCTGCTTTTTAGGCAGGCTGTTGCCCGGTGTGATTCCGGACTTGCATTGAAAACGCATCTTGATAAAGGCGCATAAAGCAAAAGATGCAAGCAGAGAACTGATAATTCTTGTCGCTGGCGTACTATGTCCGTTAAACAACTTGCGCTTGTATATGATGCCGGTAGCTCAGCGACTGAGTGGGGACTCAAAAGACCCGTGAGGCAGGCAGGTTCGACTCCTGAACGGCATCCAAACGGAAAGGCCCCAACAGCAATCAATGATAGCTAAGTGGTTATAGCAGAAGACTGAAAATCATCGTTCGTGGGTCTGAATCTCACTCAAAATGAGGCCTTGTATTGAAAATCACATTGAGAGAACATGATGGGTATGTTGTTGTTATGACAGCCAGTAGGAACTGAATTGCCGTTATCTGATGGGATACGAGTTCCCACTGATATTGCGGACGAAATCATTCTTCATCCTCTAACCATTATGGACTGCCGATGGAAAAGCACTGACAGCAACTGACTTCTGTTTATAGATTACGAAAGAACAGTGCTTTGTGATTTTCATCTTTGTCAAAGAATTATTTCATATGAGAAGGAGTGACTTTCATGCTGGAGTACATTAAGCAGGAAGCAAATATGACATTAACTGAAAACGGAGCAGCCACTTATGAATCAACAGGTTCCAAGTGTCTGGATCTCTTTGCTACCGTCGGTGCGCTTCGCCGTGAAAGTGATGCAGAGATTATTACAAGATTTATCCGTGCCTATACAGAGGACCCTGATACGGCCATGAAGCTTCTCTTTTTTGCAAGAGATATCAGGGGCGGACTCGGCGAGAGACGTGTGTTCCGGATTATTCTGAACTGGCTTGCTGCAAACGAGCCCGCATCTGCAAAAAAGAACCTGGAGTTCGTTGCTGAATACGGCCGTTATGATGACCTTCTGTCCCTCGTTGGAACTCCATGCGAGAAAGAAATGCTTGCTCTCGTTAAGGAGCAGTTTTCCAAAGATATGGAAGCAATGGGAAAGGACGAGCCGGTCTCTCTTTTGGCAAAATGGCTTCCCTCTGTGAACGCTTCAAATGAGGTTACCAGATCATATGGTAAAAAACTCGCTAAAGCTCTTGGCCTCTCAGATGCAGAATACAGAAAAGCTTTGTCCGCTCTACGCGGCAGGATCCGCATCATTGAAAACAACCTTCGTGAGAAAGACTATTCTTTCGATTACGAAAAACAGCCGTCAAAAGCTATGTTTAAGTATAGAAAGGCTTTCGCGCGAAATGACGGCGAGCGTTACAATGCGTTTCTCAGCGCTGTAACGAAAGGTGAGGCTGTCCTTCATGCGGATAATGTGGCTCCGTATGAGCTCGTGGCTCCGTACCTTACGGGAAACAGCAGGGGCTTCATGCGGGACATAACGACTGCGGAAAAGAATGCTTTGAACACAACGTGGGCTTCTTTGCCGGACTTCGGAAGCGATGAAAACGCACTGGCTGTTATTGATACATCCGGTTCAATGTACTGTGATTTGAAGCCTATTCCCGCTGCAGTTGCATTGTCTCTCGGTTTGTACTTTGCGGAGCACAATACCGGTGCATTTAAAAACCATTTTATAGAGTTTTCTGCTAGGCCTCAGTTGATCGAGGTAAAAGGTGAGACTTTTGCTGATCGGCTCAGGTACGTCGCATCCTTCAATGAGATAGCCAACACGAATCTTGAAGCTGTATTCGATTTGATCCTCAATACTGCAGTGAAGAACAACGTTCCGCAGAGCGAGCTTCCTGCGAAATTGATCATCATTTCTGATATGGAATTCGATTCCTGTGTTGACCATGCATCTGCGGTTAATTTCAAAAGTGCCGAGAAGAAGTACGTATCCCATGGGTATAAGCTTCCTCAAATCGTTTTCTGGAATGTTGCCAGCAGACACCGTCAGCAGCCTGTTACTCAAAACGAGCAGGGCGTTGCATTGATCTCAGGTGTAACTCCCCGTATTTTCTCTATGGTTGCAGGAGGAATTCTTTCTCCTTATACTTTCATGATGGAAGTGTTGGGAAGCGAGCGCTATGCAAAAATAGCTGCATAGCAGGATGTCGGGCAGGTCATAACTGATCTGCCCGTTTTTGACAGGAAGATAGGTATGTTATAAATAAAGGGTACTGTAACAACGGCGGTCTGCTATGCCATGGTAGTAGAAGATGAAGCAATAGAGCGGATTCGCAGAATGTGCAGCTATGCACTTACAGGGAACAGCCGCGTGAGAATCATGCCGGACGTTCATGCCGGAAAGGGTGTACAACCGGAACCACCATGACGGTTATGGACGAAGAATGTCCTAATGTCATCGGTGTCGATATCGGCTGCGGGATGTATACCGTTCGCTTGGAGTATGTCCCATGTGTCAGCGTAACATGCAAATGCAAGCTATACGGTTGAAAAGCTTCCTTTTAACCTGATAGGGGGTAAAACAAATATATTTGCGTTAATGAGAATTCGGAATATAATTGAAAGACGTATGGCGAAAACGACAATTTATTGCTGAATGTGAAATACAAGGAGGACGACACAAATGAATCAAAAAGCCGATTCCAATCAGATTACAAGGGATTACTTCGACTCTATCCTGCTGGAGAGCCGGTACTGGAATTCAGATCTGCCATCTACACAGATGGATTTGTTCGGAGAAACCTTCGGAACACCGATCATGACAGCGGCATTGTCCCATTTGCAGGGCGTTTGTGAGAACGGTATGGTTGTCTTCGCGGAAAGCGCACGAGATGCTCAAGCTGTCCACTGGGTTGGTATGGGCGAAGACGCTGAGCTGGAAGATATCATCGATACAGGCGCGAGAACAGTAAAAATTATCAAACCGCACCGGGATGATGCAGTGGTTTATCATAAAATTGAACATGCCAATAATAGGGGCGCCTTTGCAGTGGGTATGGATATCGACCACTGTTTTGACGGCAATGGCGGCTATGATGTTGTAGTTGGCCTGCCAATGCATTCCAAATCCACAGAGCAGCTACGTCGGTATGTGGAATTATCCGAATCTCCTTTTATTGTAAAAGGAGTATTAAGCGTGCAGGATGCTGAAAACTGTGCCAAAGTGGGTGTCAAGGGCATTCTGGTTTCTCATCACCATGGAATCATGCCTTATGCGGTCCCTCCTCTGATGATACTGCCGGAGATAAAAAGGGCAATGGGAGGGGATATGAAAATATTCGTAGACTGCGGGATTGAAAGCGGCATTGATGTGTTCAAGGCTTTGGCCCTGGGCGCGGATGCGGTCTGCGTTGGTCGCGACCTGATGCAGGCATTAAAAAATGGCGGCAGTGCTGTTACAGACCGCATTAACCAAATGAACAGGGAATTGATGTCTGTTATGGCTCGGACCGGGGCAAGGTCTCTCTCTCAGATCGATTCATCTGTACTTCATTTCCGTCGATTTTGATTCAGGTTGCCCTATGTGATACCGGGTTTTTCAACTCCTCCTACTGCTTCATCGCCTGAGAAATCAGCGATGAAGCATAAAAAACAACTATAGGACTGTTGCGTTTCTACCGCACCGGATGCGGTAGGCGATATATTTGCGTTGCTGCGAAACAGGAAGGTTTGATTATATTGCAGAAATTAGTATCCGGAAAAATTACCGGTTGCTGATTCTGGAGAGCGAAATCAGGCGGTAGAGCATTCCATGAATCCGCTATGTTTGGCAGACAGAATCGGAGCAAGGTACCGTGTAAACATCGTGGGAATATCCCACGGACTCCTTTAGATGGTGCGCATGCAGCGAATTTCCCTCGGAAAAAAATGGGATACAGCAGTGAAGTCTATGTAATATATTCGTAAAGGAACAAAACCCCCAAACACGTAGTTTTCATGAAGACCATGCATTGGATGATTCTTTCCGGATTGGATGAGTATCTGAAAAGGATTTAGGATAGGAATATAGAATTCTTTAAGGTATAGATGGATCTGGTCAATAAGATCAACTGCCCGTAGCGAGATTTTTCAGAGGTTTTATGGAGGAGTACTTTATAAGCTTTACGGTCGAACGATAAACTGCCATTTAAATTTGCTTTTCGCTGAACAAGTAAGGGAGCCAATATGAAGAAAATCTGCTTCAATACCGGTTGGACTTGCAATGACAAGAGAGTAACCTTACCCCACGACGCTATGATTCACGAAAAACGGGAGCCCGGCAATCCCAGTGGCTCTGCCCAGGCATACTTTCCCGGCAACACTTATGTTTATGAAAAGAACTTTCTCAAGCCCGACGCGGAACATGTTGTTCTGCAGTTCGAGGGAGTATACAAGAATGCCATAGTATTCATCAACGGAAAGGAGGCTGGTGGCGCGCCTTATGGATATATTCCCTTTTTTGTTTGTGCGGATGCTTTCTTGGTTGATGGAGAGAACACCCTCCGCGTAGAGTGCGACAACAACGATCAGCCTGATTCCCGCTGGTATACCGGCGCGGGTATCTATCGCCCTGTATGGATGTGGACCGGTAATACGAATGCAATCGAACCGGAGCAGGTGAGAGTTCATACCATGTCCGTTGAGCCGGCTATCATCCATGTCCATACCGGTTTTAAAAATGCCAAAATCGAAATTCTGGACAGAGAAACTGTGGTAGCCAAAGGGAATGGCGCGGAAGCGGATATCATCGTTCCCAACGCTGTGCTGTGGAGTGAGAATACACCCAAGCTATACACCTGCCGCGTTACCCCCGAATCCGACGAAGCCATTGCGAAATTCGGCATCCGGATCATTTCCTGGGACAATAAAGGTTTCTATATCAATGGTGCCCGCACCTTGCTGCGGGGCGGCTGTGTCCATCATGACAGCGGTATTCTGGGCGCTGCAACCTATGATGAGGCTGAGTGGCGCCGCGTCCGTACTCTGAAGGAAGCCGGATTCAATGCTATCCGTTCCGCTCATAATCCTTGCAGCCGCGCCATGTTGGAGGCCTGTGATTATTATGGCATGTATTTGATAGACGAAAGTTGGGATATGTGGTATCAACATAAATCCAAGTTTGACTATGCGACCCATTGGCGTAACCATTATCTGTCCGACCTTACTGCTATGGTCAGCAGAGACTATAACCATCCCTCTGTAGTGATGTATTCCATCGGCAACGAGGTTTCCGAACCAGCAAAGGATGAGGGCGTTGAGAAGACGATGGAAATGGTGGCCTTCCTAAAGCAGGCAGACGGTACCCGGCCTGTCACCGGCGGTTTTAATCTGATGATTATTGCCAATGCCAAAAAGGGTAAGGGCATCTATAAAGAAGAGGGTGGTTTAGCCGACAATAAAATAAAAAAGACCGAAGACATGAATTCCACCATGTTCAATATGATCACCAGTCTGGTGGGCACCGGCATGAACAAGTTCGCTAATGGCAAGGCTGCCGATGAGGCAACTTCCCCCTGCCTTGATGCGCTGGACATAGCCGGTTACAATTATGCTTCCGGCCGCTATCCTCTGGAAGGCAAATGCCATCCTGATCGTCTGATTTATGGTTCCGAGACTTTTCCCTATGACATCGCCAAAAACTGGGCAATGGTGAAGAAATATCCCTATCTGATTGGTGACTTTATATGGACGGCATGGGATTACTTGGGCGAGGTCGGTCTGGGTGCCTGGGCTTACACTAAGGACGGTACCGGCTTCAACAAACCCTACCCCTGGTTGCTGGCAGATACCGGCGCCTTCGATATTACAGGAACACCCAATGGCGAACTATTTTTGGCCCAGGCTGTCTGGGGATTGCTTCAGAAGCCTGTCATTAGCGTTCAGCCTGTGAATCACCCCGGCGTAAAACCTGCTAAAATGGTATGGCGCGGCACCAATGCCATGGAAAGCTGGGCATGGCAGGGCTGCGATGGCAACAAAGCGATTGTAGAGGTCTTTACTGACGCTGCAGCTATTGAATTGTTTATTAACGGTATGAGTCTTGGCAAGAAGAAAGTTAAGGAATGCAAGGCTGCCTTTAAAACTCGTTATACAAGCGGTAGAATTGAAGCCGTGGCTTATGATGCTGTCGGCCATGAGATTTCTCGCAATGCACTGGAATCAGCTGCCGGTAATTTAAAAATCGTTGCAATTCCCGAAAAAACTGCCGCAAAGGCCGGTGAAGTGATCTTTGTGAATGTGGCTATCGCCGATGAAAACGGCGTGGTGGAGTGTAATGCTGACGAAAAACTGAGCATTACCGTAAATGGCGGCGAGTTACTGGCTTTTGGTTCCGCAAACCCCAGAACCGAGGAGAGATTTAACGAGGGTACTTATACCACCTATTACGGCAAAGCCTTGGCAGCAATCAGAGTACATGAAAATACTGTCGTAACGGTATCTAATGGAAAGCAGACCGCCCAGTGCGGAATCTGTGTGGAATAAGGAGGAATACCATGAATACTTATCTTGGAATTGAGTTTGGCTCTACCCGAATCAAGGCGGTAGCCATTAACGGAAATCACAATCCTGTTTCTTCCGGTGACTATACATGGAAAAGCACCTATGAAAATGGAATATGGACTTATGACCTGGCGGAGGTCTGGGTTGGTCTGAAGCAAGCGCTTTCCGGTATCGAAAACCGGGAAGAGGTCGAGGCCATGGGCATCTCCGGTATGATGCACGGCTATCTGGCTTTTGACAAGGATTGGAATCTGCTTGTACCTTTCCGTACCTGGCAAAATACCATCACCGGGCAGGCGGCGGCTGAATTGACGGAGCTTTTCGGATTCAATATTCCCCAACGCTGGAGCATCGCCCACCTGTATCAGGCGGTGTTGAACGGGGAAGAGCATGTTTCTAAAATCGCGCACATCACCACTTTGGCGGGCTACGTTCACTATATGCTGACCGGTATCAATGCCCTCGGTATTGGCGAGTCCTCCGGCATGTTCCCCATCGATAGTGAAAAGAACTGCTACGATGAGGAAATGCTCATTAAGTTCGAGAAGCTGACGGAAAACCAGCCATGGAACATCCGGGATATCCTGCCCGATGTGCTGATGGCCGGTGAGGAAGCAGGCAATCTGACTGAAATCGGCGCCGTTTTGATCGACAATCTGCTTCCCGTTGGCATTCGCTTTGCTCCTGCTGAGGGCGACGCCGGTACCGGAATGACGGCTACCAATGCGGTTGCTCCCCGGACTGGCAACGTGTCCGCCGGTACATCCATTTTTTCTATGGTAGTTCTGGAGAAACCTCTGCAGAAGGTTTATGTGGAGATCGACCTGGTGACCACCCCCACCGGCAAAGCTGTGGCGATGGTTCACTGCAATAACTGCACCAATGACTCCAATGCCTGGATTGCTGTACTGAAGGAGACCGCGGAGTTGTTTGGCGCTGCTCCCGGCAATAGCGAAGTTTATACCAAGCTGTACGAAAAGTCCCTTGAAGGCGACCCGGACTGCGGCGGTATCCTGGTCTGCAACTACATGGCAGGCGAGGGCGTGACCCATTTTGATGAGGGACGTCCCTTGGTGGTCCGCAAACCCGACAGCAAGTTTACACTGGCCAACTTCTTCCGGGCATCTCTGTACTCCACCATGTCCACATTGAAGATCGGTATGGACATTTTGACAGAAGAGAGGGTAAAAATTGACTCTCTTACCGGCCATGGCGGTCTGTTTAAGACTCCTGTTGTGGGGCAAAAGTACATGGCTGCCGCCTGTAATGTCCCTGTGACCTGCATGGAAACCGCGGGTGAGGGCGGCCCCTACGGTATGGCGCTGCTGGCAGCCTATATGGCAAACAAGGGCGATAGGTCTCTGGAAGAATATTTGAACGACCGTGTTTTTGCGGATGCCAAGAGTACCACGCTGGTACCTGATGCGGCAGATGTGGCAGGCTTCAAAACATATATCGAAAACTACAAGCGGTTGCTGGAAGTGGAACGCAAGGCCGTTGAAGTCATATAAGGAGGAAGAGAATATGAAATATAATTTCTGGTTTGTGGTAGGTTCCCAGGATCTGTACGGCGAGGAAGTCCTGCAGATTGTTGCAAAGCGTGCCGCCGAAATGGCAGCAAAGATGAGTGAATCCCTGCCTTATCCCCTGGTTTACAAGGTCACGGCTATGAGCAATGCCCAAATCGCCCAGACCATCAAGGAGGCCAATTACGACGATTCCTGCGTAGGTGTCATCACCTGGTGTCATACTTTCAGTCCCTCCAAGATGTGGATCAACGGTTTGGCAAACCTGCAGAAGCCTTACTGCCACTTTGCCACTCAGTATAATAAGGAGATCCCTGACGACGAGATCGACATGGACTTTATGAACCTGAATCAGGCAGCTCATGGTGACCGGGAACATGGTTTCATCGCCGCCCGGCTGCGCATTCCCCGGAAGGTCATCGCAGGATACTGGCAGAATCCCGACGTGCTGCGCCGCATCGGCAGTTGGATGAAGTCCGCCATTGGTGTGGCTGTATCCAAAAATCTGAAAGTTATGCGCTTTGGCGACAATATGCGTGAAGTGGCTGTTACCGAGGGCGACAAGGTAGAAGCGCAGGTCAAGTTGGGCTGGCAGGTGAATACATGGGCGGTTGGTGACCTGGTCGAGGAAATGAATGGCGTTTCCGATGCCGAAATCGACGCCAAGATGGCCGAGTACACCGCCAAGTATGAGATCAACACTCCCAATATGGATTCTATCCGTTACCAGGCTCGGGAAGAAATCGCCATGAAGAAGATGATGGATGCAAACGGCTGTCGGGCTTTCTCCAATACTTTCCAGGATCTTTATGGTATGGAGCAGCTGCCGGGCCTTGCATCCCAGCATTTGATGGCGCAGGGCTACGGTTACGGCGGTGAGGGAGACTGGAAGGTCTCCGCCATGACTGCCATCATGAAGGCCATGGGCGAGGGTGGTAACGGCGCGTCTGCATTTATGGAGGACTATACATACCATCTCGCCGAGGGCCGGGAATATTCTCTCGGTGCGCATATGCTGGAAGTCTGCCCCAGTTTGGCCGATCCCGGCGCCAAACCCAAGATCGAGACCCATCATCTGGGAATCGGTATGAATGAAAAAGATCCTGCCCGGCTGGTATTCGAGGGCAGGGAGGGCGACGCCATCGTGGTGTCTCTTATCGACATGGGCGGCAGGCTGCGCCTCATCGTGCAGGATATTGTCTGTGTCAAGCCTATTATGGCCATGCCAAACCTGCCTGTTGCGCGGGTCATGTGGAAGGCCATGCCCAATCTGACCGACGGTGTGGAAATGTGGATCACTGCAGGCGGCGCCCACCATACCGTACTGTCCTACGATGTGACCGCAGAGCAGATGAAGGATTGGGCCAGGATGATGGACATTGAATTTGTCCATATCACCAAGGAAACCACCGTGGACGCTCTGGAAAAGGAACTGTTTTTGATGGATTTGGCGTGGAAACTGAAATAAGGTAGGCTTTTTCGGAGCGACTGAAGCAAATTCCCTGCAAAGCCAGCCCGGAGTTGTACAAGCATGATATAAATGCGCGCTACGGACAAGGCTGATTGATACTAGCACAAAGAAACTGCCCGTGAGAAATCTCCACGGGCAGCAATCAGCTATCCTTTGCGTGGTTTTCCGGGAGTATGGCCGCAATATTTGATAAAACACATTAAAGATAATATGATGAATATCAATCAAAATCAACATCAGGTCAAAAGAAGACAATGGGAAACACATCGCCGGATAGTATAAAAAAATCAGAAAAGGTGGGATAATTATTAATATAATTGGCGTAGACATAGGTGGCACGAAATGTGCTGTTGTTTTAGGAAACAAAACGGGTAAGATTATAAGGAAAGAGAAATTTAATACCACAGACCGTGACAACACTCTTGACAACATATTCCGCGCGATTGAAAGAATGGATAATTTTGACGCGATCGGAGTCAGCTGCGGCGGGCCTTTAAATTCCGAAAAAGGCGTAATACTATCCCCGCCGAATCTTCCGGGGTGGGACAATGTGGAAATTGCAAACATATTAAATAAAAAGTTTTCCACCCCTGTTTTTCTTAGAAACGATGCGGATGCAAGCGCTTTGGCAGAGTGGAAATTCGGCGCGGGCCAGGGAACGCAGAATATGGTTTTTTTAACATTTGGAACGGGGCTCGGAGCGGGATTGATATTGAACGGTATGCTGTACAGCGGTGCTTGTGACATGGCAGGCGAAGTCGGTCATATTCGTCTTGCGGATTTCGGACCCGTGGGTTACGGAAAAGCCGGTTCATTTGAGGGGTTCTGTTCCGGCGGCGGTCTGGCGCAACTCGGTCAGATAATAGCAAAAGAAAACAGCCAGATGGGTTATCCCGTCAGTTTCGCTGAAGATGAAATTACTGCGAAGACGATCGCCGCTGCCGCAAAAAAAGGTGACCCGGCAGCACTAACCGTTTACCGTCAGTGCGGATATATGCTCGGCAAAGGTTTATCCATTCTCATTGATATTCTTAATCCTGAAATGATTGTTCTCGGCAGCATTTTTCAGCGTTGCGAAGAGCTGCTTCGTGATGAAATGACAAAGGTTATAGAGAAAGAAACGCTGTTGCTTTCAAGGAATGCCTGCAAAATCGTGCCTGCAAAGCTTGGTGAGTCTCTCGGCGATATTGCTGCTTTATGCGTTGCGGCTTACGGATTGAAAGGAGAAATATAATGGAAAGCTTATTTGCTCATTATCCTGAACTTAGAGCCTGTGAATGCAAAATCAAAAGCGCGCTCGAAGCAATGATCCACACATATGAATACGGTGGAAAAATTCTTGTTTGCGGAAATGGCGGCAGCGCAGCAGACTGCGAACATATCGTCGGAGAACTGATGAAAGGCTTTCGTCTGAAAAGACCTGTCTATGATGAGCGTATACCGGAAGGGATAAGAATATGCTTGCAGGGGGCACTGCCCGCGATATCATTACCGAGTCAAATATCTTTATTATCAGCCTTTGCAAACGATGCAGACCCGCAGATGACATATGCGCAACTAGTATACGGATACGCACAAGAAAAAGATCTGGTAATAGGTATTTCGACTTCCGGCAATTCCGCAAACATAGTGAATGCAATGACTGTTGCCAAGTCGCTCGGGATAAAGACCGTTGCCTTAACAGGAGAAAAAGCAAGCAGGCTTTCGGAAATATGCGATATCACAATCAATGTTCCGGGCAATGAAACATACAGAGTGCAGGAATATCACCTACCTATATATCATTATTTGTGTGCGAAGCTTGAAAAACATTTCTTTACGGAATAGTGAATATATAGAGGAGAAAAAGCTATGAATAAAAAATATCACCTTATCGCCAATGGACATCTTGACCCGGTTTGGCAATGGCGCGTGCCTGAAGGATTATCACTTGTAAAATCAACTTTCCGTTCAGCGCTTGACCGCATGATTGAATTTCCCGACTATACCTTCACCAGTGCTTGCGCGTCCTATTATAAATGGATAAAGCTGAGTGAGCCTGAAATGTTTGAAGAAATCAAACAGCGAGTAAAAGAAGGCAGATGGGCAGTTGTGGGAGGAATGTGGGTTCAGCCTGATTGCAATATTCCGTCCGGTGAAGCGTTCTGCCGTCATATGCTTTACTCGCAGAAGTTTTTTAAGAACAATTTTGATTTTATTGTTAAAACAGGCTATAACGTTGATTCCTTCGGCCACAACGGAATGCTTCCCCAGCTTCTGAAAAAATCGGGCATTGATAACTATATCTATATGCGACCCGATAATCGCGATGAAAAACCAAATCTTCCCTTTGAAAGCCTCCACCTTTGGAAAAGTCCCGATGAAAGCGTCGTCAACTGCTTCCATATTCCTGACAGTTACACCGGAGATATTCAGAAAGAACGACTTGAAAGCCATTACTATAATAAAAGCCAGCCAATGATGGTGTTCTTTGGCGTAGGTAACCATGGAGGAGGTCCGACAAAAGAGCATCTTGCAAATGCTGACGCTTTCATTGAAAAGGGCGATTTCAAATATTCTGTTCCCGACGCGTATTTTGAAGAGACAAAAAACCTCTTCAAGCCTCTGGTGACAGAAGATTTGCAGCATCACGCAAGCGGTTGCTACAGTGCGAACAGCCGTATCAAAGAACTGAATCGCCGCGCAGAAACAGAACTTGTGACGGCAGAGAAGCTTGACGTTCTCGCGAAAGCAATAACAGGTTCGGCAACGCATTCCGTAGAAATTGAAAGCGCCTGGGAAAGGGTTATGTTCAACCAGTTTCATGATATTCTTGCGGGATGCTCAATAAAAGAGGCATACATTGACGCGGATAACGCATATGGCTATGCTCGTGAAACCGCCTTGAATATCAATACTTTTGCGGCACAGAGAATATCATGGCGAATCAAGACAACTGATTTTCTGGATGCTGATACAAGTGAGATGAGAGCAAGAATGTGGTACAGAAACGGTGAGGGTTCACCTATGGTTGTGTTTAATCCGCATTCTTTCCCTGTAAAATCAATCGGCCAGTTCGGCGAGCAGGGTGTTTCAAAGGTTCTTGACTCAAACGGCGATGAAGTACGTCTTCAGAAAGTCAGAGCGCCATATACCGATAGTGACCATGTAAGAAAAACAATATTTGAAGCGGAAGTTCCCTCCTTTGGTTACGCTGTTTATTATCTTTTTCACTATGATTCGGCGGAGGTTAAAGAGTATGAAACAGACCTTGCCGCAACGGTTGACACACTTGAGAACAGAAAGGTAAAAATTGTTATTGATAAAGAAAGCGGCGCGGTTGTTTCGTATGTTCTCAAGGCTGATGATCTCGAATTCGTCTCGGAACTGCTGGGAAAAGCGATTGTTTGCGATGATTTTGCAAATGACACCTGGGGTCACAAAATTTTCGATTACAATATGGATATCGGTTCTTTTGGCGATGGCACACTCGAACTTATTGAGAACGGTCCCGTCAGAGCAACGATCAAATCCGTTGCAAAATACGGTCGTTCAGTGCTGACCAGATATTATTCGCTTTACAGTAACAGTGAAACGCTTACCGTCAGAACCGTGCTTGACCTTGATGAGCAATATAAATCGATCAAGCTTTCATTTAAGGCGGATGTAAAAAACAAGACGGTTACCTATGCAATGCCGTATGGTTTTATTGAAAAAGAGGCAAACGGGCAGGAAGAGCCCAGCCATGCGTGGTGTGATATCAGCGATGAAACAGGTAAAGGTCTTGCGCTTCTTAACACGAGTAAGTATAGTTTTTGCGCAATCGGAAACGATTTGAGAATGATGATTGCAAGATGCTGCGCATATCTTGACCATTTCGGTCAACGCAGCCGTGATGGTGAAATGGAATTTCTTGATAAAGGAGAGCAAGAGTTCACATATGAAATCGTTCCGCATACCGAGAAGATCAACGACAAGCTTTTCAAAATGTCAGAAGTACTGAACAATCCCTTACAGACGCACCAGGAAACACACCACGGCGGCACATTGCCTCAAGTCCTTTCGGCATTAACGGTGGATAAGCAAAACATTGTTGTTACCGCGATTAAACAAGCGGAGAACGGTAACGGAACCATTCTGCGTATTGTGGAAACGAACGGTGAACAGACAGAAGCGACGGTTGATTTCAAAGTATTGAACGCAAAGTTCACAATGCTTTGGAATCCTCAGGAAATAAAAACTGTAAGAATTACTCCCGATGGCAAAGCTGAGGAATGTCTGATTATCGAAGATTTGATGACCGGGGTGAATGACGCCCGAAAGCTTATTTGAGGCAAACATCAGTTCAATAGATTCTTGAAAAATTGAGAGTTAAATCGGCGGTTTGATTTCTTATTGTATAGAGACAAAAACACGCACCCGCCCGGGTGCGTGTTTTGTCAGACGGTCAAAAAAACTTCGCTGCTGCTCATTAATAATGTCCTGTTGAATAATAGAATGAACCGCAAAAGGGCAACGCGCCTTATCATTTGGGTGCGCGCCTCCGCTCGGCTGTTCTTGCGGGAATCGTAAGGTCCATGGTACAATAGCGGCGGGTAATAGGGGAGGAGGAAGGCAGTATGGCGGATATACGACCGGAAAGCATGAAGCGTATCCAAACACCGGAATTGGCGGAGGCTTTTATAAAGGAGCAGATCGAGAAGCTTCGCGCAACGATCGGGAATAAAAAAGTCCTGCTGGCGCTCTCCGGCGGAGTGGATAGCTCTGTTGTTGCGGCATTGTTGGTTCGGGCAGTGGGCAGGCAGTTGATCTCGGTTCATGTGAATCATGGCCTGCTGCGTAAGGGGGAACCCGAGCAGGTGATACGGGTTTTCCGGGACGGGATGAATGCCAACCTGATCTATGTGGATGCGGCGGATCGCTTTCTTAACAAGCTGGCAGGGATTGCAGACCCGGAAGAGAAACGGAAAATCATCGGGGCGGAGTTTATTCGTGTCTTCGAGGAGGAGGCCGGAAAGCTTGAGGACATCGAGTTTCTAGCCCAGGGCACTATTTACCCCGATATCCTTGAGAGCGGAAAAGTGAAAGCACACCATAACGTAGGAGGGCTGCCGGAGGATTTACAATTCAATTTGGTAGAACCGATAAAGCTGCTGTATAAGGATGAAGTGCGTGTTGTAGGCCGCGCGCTGAACCTTCCCGATACCATGGTGGACAGGCAGCCCTTCCCCGGCCCCGGCCTTGCCGTCCGCTGTATCGGTGCCATCACCCGGGAACGGCTGGAAATAGTAAGAGAGTCCGATGCGATACTGCGGGAGGAATTTGCCCGCCGCGGGCTGGATAGGACTGTTTGGCAGTACTTTACTGTTGTGCCGGAGCTGCGCTCCACCGGAGTTAAAAATGGAAAGCGTTGTTGGGATTACCCCGTGATCGTACGCGCCGTCAACACAGTGGATGCCCTTACAGCCACCGTTCCCCACCTGGACTGGGATCTGCTGGACACCCTGGCAAGGAGGATCCCTGCCGAGATCCACGGCGTGAATCGTGTGCTGTATGACCTTTCACCCAAACCCGTCGCTACTATAGAGTGGGAATAATTGATGAGATAGCAAAACCACTGCAAACAGTTGGTTTGCGGTAGTTTTATAATCAGAGTGGTAATGCATCGGATAGGGCAAAACTATTCCTCGGAAACCGTGTGTGGCGGTACCTGTCGTATCCTTCCTTCGGACAACAGCGGTTGTATCTGTTTTATACAGTTTGACAGATACAATTTGGGCATTTATTATATTCTCGAATCTTTAAATAAACTAAAACACGGGAGGGAAAACATTATTAAAAATACACTGTCCAAGATTTTAGCCTTATTCCTATGCCTTGCGGTTATGTTGGGTATCTATTTTGGCATTGCAAAAGCAGACACACCCGGTGCGCCCCAAAATATCATATTTATGATTGGTGACGGCATGGGGCAAAATCATGTACATATGGCGCATGATGCAATGGGTTTTAATTTAAATATGGAGAATATGCCTTATGCGTGTACTTGTTCTACAGCCAATGCAGCCGGTGAAGTGACAGATTCTGCCGCTGCCGGGACTGCCCTTGCATGCGGTATAAAAACTACAAACGGATACATTGGCATGGATCCATTGGGCGAATCGTTCCCTAATCTGAGAGAGTTTTTGGCCCAAAAAGGGAAAAGGACGAGACTTGTTTCAACAGTCAGTATAACAGACGCAACTCTCGCGGCCTTTGGCGCGCACAACATCAGCCGCAAAAACCAAACGGAGATTGCCGAAGAATATATTAAAAACAACATAGATATTATGATGGGTGGCGGCGGATCGTATTTTGACGCGGATTTAAGAAATCTCGCAACGACCGAAAAAGGATATACATTAATAACAACAAAAGATTAATTGTTGACCACAGAGGATGATAAACTCCTGGCGTTATTTGCTCCGGAAGAGTTTCCATATTCTATTGATGGTTATGCGTCTCATATCCCGACTCTTGAGGAAATGACAGCGAAGTGCATCGACATATTAAAGAATAATCCCCAAGGATTTTCCTTATGGTTGAGGGCGGAAGAATCGATCATGCGGGGCATGCAAATTCAATAGATCATACTATCGGTGAAGTTTTGGAATTTGATAAGGCTGTGAAAGCTGCTTTGGATTTTGCGGAAGCGGACGTAAATACTTTGGTAATAGTAACAGCGGATCATGAAACTGGTGGACTCCAAAAAAACGGAGCTTCTTATAACTTTACGGTTGGAAACCACACATCTGCGGATGTGCCTGTTTTTGCGGCCGGTGTCGGGGCAGCTGCTTTTACCGGTGCTATGGATAACGTGGATATATGTATTAAATTAAAACTGTTGGCAGAAAGCGCGGGCGCAATTCCCGATACAACCGCCATCGCGGTTACGGGTGCTGTCCCCGGCGTAACCACCGGCGCGATTACAAGTGCGGTCCCAGGCACAACGACCGGAGATCCCGAGGTCACTGCCGCGAGCACACCCACAAGCGCGAATGAAGGCTATGATCTCGTTATTAAGGAAAATAAAGGGGAGACGGGAACTGCAGAAAAAGGTGACAGTACTACGATATTCTTTGCTATAATATTGACTTTTTTGCTTGCAATAGCTATTGTTGTGCTATGGGTTCTAAAGCTACGGAAAGGAAAACGCCGAGATAGCATTGGCGCTGACAAAACAAATCTACCATAGAGGTCCATAGAATTAACCTCATGGATCAAAACCTATAACTGCTCTGTAAAGGATATCGCAGCGGCATAACATAAGCTCTCGAGGGCAATACTCAAATGATTAATACACGAACTGCAAAATATCCGATTATAAACCGGTCTGTGTTTATGCGCGTCATGGATCCGTAAGCACTACCGAAGGAAAAAGCTTTACTCATCGGCCTCACACATTTGCTGAAGCGGCTGCAGGGCGGTTGAGGAAAGAATTGAGATGAAGAATCAATAAGAGAGGAAACCACAATGGAGATTGATTTGATTCTGATTTTAGAATTGATCGGTACTGCAGCCTTTGCGATATCGGGCGCAACTGTTGCTATTCAGAGCAAAATGGATCTTCTGGGCGTCAGCATATTGGGAATGACAACTGCGGTAGGCGGCGGGATTATCAGAGATGTTATTTTGGGTATAACACCGCCGACTGCATTTCAAAAACCGATATATGCGCTTGTGGCACTTATAATATCTATACTGACATTTTTGCCAGCAATCCGGAATATAATGGACATGGATGGCTGGCTTTATTTGATCATCGATTCTCTTGGTCTTGCTGTTTTTACAATTGTAGGTGCCTTTGCGGGAGTTCCCAGCGGGAATGCCTTTCTGATTATTTTCGTTGGTAATATTACCGGTGTAGGCGGAGGAATTGTCAGAGATGTCTTTGCTAACAGAAACCCCGCTGTTTTTAAAAAAAATGTTTATGCTACAGCTTCTTTGGCAGGAGCAATACTTTTTGCTTTGTTGTACAAAACAAATCAATATGCGGCTTCTGTTATCGGTGGAGTGGTGATTTTTGTACTTAGAGTTTTTGCTGATAAATTTAAATGGGATTTACCGAGAGCGAGAGACGAATAAGAAGAACACAAACATGCGTGACTGAGGAAGATTTCTAAAAACAGTTGATTCCGGAGCCGGAGAGGTTGAAGCAATTCGATATCTTCGGTAAATTTCTCGGCCTATTGACAAATGCGTAACATAAGCGTATCGTATAACATGTCATAATTGAATATGTAAACCGTTGAAGCGGAGATAACGGCAATGATGCCTTTACAGAGAACCTGCGTTGCTGAGAATCAGGGAAGAAACAAGTTGCCAAATGGACCGCTGAGGGCGCAGTCAAATGAGTTTGCTCAAAGTATTCTGCGACGTTGCAGGCAGATGTGATTTGCCGGGAATATGATGGTACCCTGATAAGCGCACAGGTCAAACTGTGAATCAAGGTGGCACCGCGGATAGTGTTTTGTCCGTCCTTGACAGAGTGTTTATCTCTGTCAAGGACGTTTTTGTTTGTGAAACTCCTTTAATAAGAAAGTCGAGCCAAAGGAGTTTTCATACTTTGAAGGAGGCGAATATAATGGTAACAAAACATTGGCGGTGCTTCGGGCGCCGATTATATAGAATCGAACGGTAAAGAGAATACAACGAAAACCAATCTAAAACAAATCTGTTTGGAGGACAAATAATGAAATTTAAAAATATCGATTTTGACACTTACTTTAAAAATCATCCGGATGCAAACGGTTATTTTGGGAAATACGGCGGCTCCTATATTCCTCCCGAATTACAGGCCGCTATGAATGAAATCAAAGAAGCATATCAAACCATCTGCAAGTCTCGAAAGTTTATCAATGAGCTTCGTCGTATCCGCAAAGAGTTTCAGGGAAGACCGACACCGATTTCCCATCTTGAAAGACTATCGGATAAAATCGGCACAGGCGTACAGCTTTATGTCAAGCGTGAGGACTTGAATCATACCGGCGCTCATAAGTTGAATCACTGTATGGGTGAAGTGCTTCTTGCAAAGTATATGGGCAAAAAAAAGGTAATTGCTGAAACGGGCGCAGGTCAACATGGCGTTGCTCTTGCTACCGCGGCTGCTTACTTCGGTATGGAATGTGATATTTATATGGGTGTTGTGGATATTAAAAAGCAGGCTCCCAACGTTGCCAGAATGAAGATCCTCGGAGCAAGAGTGGTAGAAGTTACACACGGGCTCCAAACCTTGAAAGAAGCGGTGGATGCAGCCTTTGCGGCATATAGCAAAGAATATAAGGATGCCATCTACTGCATCGGCTCGGTGGTGGGGCCTCATCCGTTCCCATTGATGGTGCGTGATTTCCAAAGCGTAGTCGGAGTTGAAGCAAGAGAGCAATTTATTGATATGACGGGTGAGCTTCCTGATGCGGTTGTTGCCTGCGTGGGCGGCGGTTCCAATGCGATGGGTATTTTCTCCGGCTTCTTGAACGATCCTGTTGATATCTACGGCGTTGAACCGTTGGGAAGGGGCGCTAAAATGGGAGACCATGCCGCAAGCCTTACCTATGGCGAGGAAGGCATTATGCACGGGTTTAACAGCATTATGCTGAAAGACGAAAATGGAGAACCGGCACCGGTATATTCTGTTGCATCCGGTTTGGACTATCCTTCAAGTGGCCCTGAACACGCTTTCCTGTGCAGCCTCGGCAGAGTAAAATACGATGTGGTGGATGATGACGAGAGCATAGATGCTTTCTTCGAGCTTTCCAGGATGGAAGGAATCATCCCTGCTATAGAAAGCTCTCACGCCGTTGCCTATGGGATGAAGCTTGCAAAAACAATGGGTAAGGGTTCTGTGCTTATCAACCTTTCCGGCAGAGGTGACAAGGATATGGATTATGTTATTGAAAAATACGGGATAAGATGACAAAAAAATGACCCGGAGAGCGTATCTGTTGGTCTTACAGAGACTCTTTTTATGAACATTTCGGTCTTTTGATTTTCACGGGGATTTATGATAGCATCACGCGAAATTGCCGGGGATCGGTTTCTTGGGCCCTAAACCCTGAGTTCTGTTCGATTCTGCGATGCGCATTTCATTGAGGAAAAAGAGAGCATTTTAATATGATTTACGCTATTATTCTTTTTGCCGTGACCTATGTAATGATGTTGATTTTCAGCAAGTATCGTACATATATCGCGTTAGGTTCGGCGGTTTTATTTATTGTTTCCTGAATGCTTCCGCCAAATCAAATTCTCGGAGCAATTGATTTTAATGTATTGTTGATGATCGCCGGTACGATATGTTTGGTACAATTGTTTATCGACAGTAAAATGCCGGCGCTTTTGGCCGATCTCATCATGGAAAAGGTACCGAATGTTCAAATAGCGGCTGTTGCTCTTGCGCTGTTCTCCGGAATTATCTCTGCCTTTGTAGACAACGTTGCAACCGTTTTGATGGTTGCGCCCGTAGCTTTGGAAATATGCAAAAAGCTGAGGACAAATCCGGTGCCATTTATCATCGCCATTGCGGTGTCGTCAAATCTGCAGGGAGCCGCAACTTTGGTCGGTGACACCACCGCGATTCTGCTTGGTTCTTACGCAAACATGAGTTTTCTGGACTTTATCATCTATGAGGGGAAGCCGGGCATCTTCTTTGCTGTTGAATTGGGCGCTGTCTGTTCAGCCATCATTTTGGCATGGTTGTTCCGCAAGGAAAAGCAGCCGGTCCCAAAGGGCGGTCCCCGTACTGCTGTCAATGACTATGTTCCCACTGTTTTGTTGGTCGGTATGATTGCCCTTCTGATCGGAGCGTCCTTTATTCCAAATAAGCCTGAAATTACAAACGGTATGATCTGTGTAGGGTTATCAATTGTGGGTGTCATTTACAGCGCGATAAAAACTCAGAATAAGGAGTCCATTGTTCGTGTGTTGAAAGCAATTGACCTGGAAACAATTGGCTTGTTGTTCGGGCTTTTCCTGATGATCGGCGGAATTACTCATATGGGCGTAATTGATGCCGCAGCAAAGTTGTTGGCAAAACTTGGAGGAGGAAACGTATTTGTCCTTTACACTGTCATTGTATGGGCTTCTGTTTTGCTTTCCGCCTTTATTGACAACATTCCCTATGTCGCGACGATGCTTCCGGTAGTTACCGGGCTTGCCGGAAATTTAGGCATCGAACCGACGTTGCTGTATTTCGGACTGCTTTCCGGCGCTACACTCGGGGGAAACTGCACTCCCATTGGCGCCTCTGCGAACATTGCCGGTATCGGTATCTTGCGCAGAGCCGGGTATGAAGTAAAGACAAGGGACTTTATTCGTATCGGCATTCCGTTCACTTTGGCAGCGGTGATCCCGGCATATATTTATTTCTGGCTGATTTACGCTTGAAATCGTGTGTCTGTTTTGATGAGAGTGTGGTTCGCTTTGAACCGCACTCTCTGACAAGGTGAATTATATAAGCGTTATTTTTATCAATCCAATATGAAGAAATCCCATGCTATCGGCTTTATGACACGGGTATTTGACAACTTGTTGGTGAGCGGATAAAGGAATGCGCATATCAAACAATACCGGGTATAGTTAAACAGAAGCCATGTCAGAGATGTACTGAAATGAGGCGGTTGCCCCTATCTTCTATTCCTGTATCCCTCCCTATGAATATTGTATGTACCAAAGTTACAGCAATTGTGGGCGTTTATATAAAAGAAATAAAGACAGCTAAAACAACATTTTAGCCATGAATTATTATGGGGGGAGTCTGTTATAATCATACCAAATGGGAATGTATTTATCGATTGCGTTGAATTGACAGACAAGAGAGTTGAAATGACCGAATATCACACCATTAATCACCCGCTCCGGCCTCTTTTTCAAGCCGATTCTAAGATTCTGATCCTGGGCTCTTTTCCTTCTGTAAAAACCAGAGAATACGGCTTCTTTTATGGACATCCCCGGAATCGTTTCTGGCCTTTGCTTGAGCGGATTTATACTGTGAAACTGAGTACGGATATTGAAGAAAGAAAAGCCTTTCTTTTACAGCGCCACATTGCCCTCTACGATGTGATTTATCAGTGCGATATCATCGGGTCAAGTGACGCCACGATCCAAAATGTAATTCCATCGGATTTAAGCCCTGTTTTTAAAGAGGCGGAGATAAAGCAAGTTTTCTGCAACGGCGGGACTGCTTACCGCTATTATCAAGAATATCAGGAGAGAAAAACGGGATTAAAAGCTCTTCAGCTCCCCTCTACCAGTCCTGCCAATGCAAGATATTCCATGGATCATTTATATGATCAATGGAAAATAATAAGAGAGTATTGATCCCTGAAGTCTCGGCCAAGCCTGCTTTGACCCTCCAAAGCTTTGAGAAGATGCTATAACAATGTATGCTGATAGACCGGAAACAAAAAGAAAGCACTTTGATCATCGATTAAGATTGAGAAACGCAAAAGAAGATTTCTCCGGCATGACAGAATTCACGCGAAAGCTATATATCGAATGGGCGTGTTAACATTTGGATCAGGCGTCATTCCCAACATATTTAATGTTGGTCGCAATTACTAAATAAAAAGTGCGGCACAAATATTTGCATATCCCTGATGTCAAAAAAGTGCTGCGCATGAAAAAGAGGGCTTTCCGGAGACATACTGGTTTGAAAATGTGTAAAACCGACATTTAATATTTGATTTCTTCTCAAAAGAGATATTATAATTATACTGCAGGGAGAATCGGAGAAGGAGATTGCAATGAAAGAGAATATTGAAATTCATAAAGGAATTAAAGCTCTATATTATATAACTCTGATACTGAGTATGTTAGTAGGTTTCTGGCATTTCTTTATACCGAATTTGTTTAATTGGTATGATTACCTGCCCATGCAATACGAGAATTTGATTGTTGGAATAGACTATATTAATTTATGTTTTTCGGCATTATTGTTTGGAAGTAGTCTGGTTTTAATTATCCTTGCAAAAAACATATTTCGATTAAATTATGAAACAACCGTATTTTATACTTTTTTATGCATAGTATGGATATTTAGAGCTTGTCTGGCAACTTTTATTGAACCATGGCCGTTAGAACCAATTCCGGCGGCTGCCATCGGCCAATTAATCGGATCGGTTACAATTGCATTATTCATGCTTATTACTACCGTATATTTCTGGAAAAAAAGAAAAGAATACGGGGAAATGGCGAAATCGGAAGAAAACGCAAATCCATAGAAGTCAGATTTCAATACTCAAATCAACTGACTTTGCTTGCACAGCGGCGGAACAGTGCAATACGCTTGTATTGTCACTGATAATCTTCTGATACCGTTACATAAACCGGGGATAAAGGGAGTAAAAGCCGACGAAAAGAGATAGAAAAGAGCGCCTGACAGGCAATATGAGAATCAGGATTTTTATTATTGCTGAGTGGAAATATGAATCCCAAGAGTGTATCTGTTGACTTTGCAGACGCACTTTTTTTATTATATCCGAATCTGGTGCTCTTGATTTTTACAGGTGTTTATGATAGTATCACGTACAATGGGTGAGAGTTGGTTTTAGGGATCTAAGCCCTAAGCCTTATTCGATTCCAATATGGCATTAAACAAAGGAAAGAGGGTACTTTAAGTATGATCGACTTAAGCAAGTATGGTATTCATGGCACAAAAGAGATAGTATATAATCCTTCCTATGAGGATTTATTTGCTGCCGAGACCGATCCCTCCCTGCAAGGCTACGAAAAGGGGCAGGTAAGTGAACTTGGAGCCGTGAATGTGATGACAGGTATCTACACAGGACGCTCCCCGCAGGATAAATACATTGTATTCGATAAGAATTCGGAAGATACGCTCTGGTGGACTTCCTCTGAATTCAAGAATGATAACCGCCCGATTTCCGAGGAAACATGGCACATCTTGAAGAAGATCGCCCTTGATGAGCTTTCCGATAAGAAACTGTACGTTACGGACGCTTTCTGCGGAGCGAATGCGGATACCCGTATGTCGATTCGTTTTATCGTAGAAGTTGCCTGGCAAGCCCATTTTATCAAGAACATGTTTATCGCCCCCACGGATGAGGAACTGAAAACTTTTGAACCTGATTTTATTGTTTATAATGCCTCAAAAGCAAAAGTAGATAACTATAAAGAGCTGGGCCTAAATTCCGAGACAGCGGTCGCTTTTAACATTACCAGTCGGGAGCAGGTTATTATCAACACCTGGTACGGTGGTGAGATAAAGAAGGGCATCTTCTCCATGATGAATTACTACCTGCCTCTGCAGGGAATTGCTTCCATGCATTGCTCTGCAAACACCGATATGAACGGAGAAAATACCGCAATCTTCTTTGGTCTTTCCGGCACCGGAAAGACTACACTGTCTACAGATCCGAAGCGCCTTCTTGTCGGAGATGACGAGCATGGATGGGATGATGACGGAATCTTTAACTTTGAGGGCGGCTGCTACGCGAAGGTAATCAATCTCGACAAGGATTCTGAGCCCGACATCTATAACGCCATTCGCCGCGATGCTTTGATGGAAAATGTCACGCTTGATGAAAACGGCGTAATTGACTTTGACGATGACAGTGTAACTGAGAATACCCGGGTCTCTTATCCGATCCACCATATTGAGAATATTGTACGCCCTGTTTCCTCCGCTCCCGCTGCGAAGCATGTGATATTCCTCTCCGCTGACGCTTTTGGTGTGCTGCCTCCTGTGTCTATTCTTACACCCGAGCAAACCAAGTACTACTTCCTCTCTGGGTTTACCGCCAAGCTTGCCGGAACCGAGCGCGGTGTGACAGAGCCCACTCCCACTTTTTCCGCTTGCTTCGGCCAGGCTTTCCTGGAGCTGCACCCCACGAAGTACGCCGAAGAGCTCGCAAAACGTATGGAGCAAAGCAATGCGAAGGCGTATTTGGTGAACACCGGATGGAACGGTACCGGCAAGCGGATTTCCATAAGGGATACCCGCGGCATTATTGATGCAATACTCAATGGCGCGATTTTGAATGCCCCTACAAAAAAGATTCCTTATTTTGATTTAGAGGTACCCACTGTGCTGCCCGGCGTTGACAGCGGTATTTTAGATCCACGTGACACCTATGCCGATGCTGCCGAGTGGAATGCCAAGGCGCAGGATCTTGCCCAGCGTTTCATAAAGAATTTTGTGAAATATCAGGGCAATGAAGCCGGCAAGGCGTTGGTGGAAGCTGGTCCCCGCATCTGATTTTTCTTTAACCTCCGCAGCAAACCGCTGCGGAGGTTTTTTTCTGCCTGTTTTCCAAGATTCTGCCGCTAATTCGCTGTAGCAGGAAGTTTTCTCTTGATACATCGACATCGTAAAAAACATAGATAACCTAAAGCTTTCTTCCATGAGAAGAAGGTGCCTTGCAGGGCAAGGCTGATGAGATATACTTTATTTCTTTTAGCACGGGGGACCCTCCATCTTTTGTTATGTGTCAAAGCCCTTGAAGAATGATCTGTTTAAGCTCCCGGAGAAGCAAATGAAAACAGGGAGGTTGGCAGCGGAATCGTCTTCTTGATATCTAAAAAATCTTCCTGCCCGGCCGCTGCTTTGAACATAAAATGTATGATATTTCGCATTTATTCAATGTTGCCGTTATACCCACATCAAAAAACAAAGGGCATGTTTTTAAAAAAGAAACATGCCCTTTGTTGGTAGTTGTTTTAAGGTATTACTCTGCGGCCAGGATTAACTGAACCGGGCAATGATCCGAACCGGTTACATCCGCATGTATCTGACTGTCCGTCACCCGCGGTAACAGACGGTTGGACACAAGGAAATAATCAATGCGCCAACCGATATTTTTCTCTCTTGCGCGGAACATGTAGCTCCACCAAGTATAAGCGACTGTATCGGGATACAGCGTGCGAAAGGTATCCGAAAACCCGGCTGCCAACAATGCGCTAAAGGCCGCCCGTTCTTCATCAGAGAATCCCGCGGATCGACGATTCGAACTCGGGTTTTTCAGATCGATCTCCTGATGGGCAACGTTCAGATCACCGCAGATAACTACAGGAGCTTCTTTATCCAAGTCAATAAGGTAGTTCCGTAGAGCCGCCTCCCATTTCAGTCTTGTTTCCAGTCTTGCCAACTCTTGCTGGGAGTTTGGGGAATACAGGCAGACCAATATAAAAGTGGGGAAACGGCAGGTAATGACCCTGCCTTCCTCGTATAAGTACTTGCCCGGAAGACCGTATTCCACCGACAACGGCGGTATGCGGGAAAGCACGGCGGTACCGGAGTATCCTCTCCTTACCGCGCTATGCCAATATTCATGCCATCCGGGGAATTCCGGAGCCTGCTCCGGCTGGAGTTTCGTTTCCTGCAGGCAGACAATGTCAGGATTCTGTGCAGTGAGGTACTCTGGAAAACCCTTGCCCATACAGGACCGGAGTCCGTTTACATTCCAGCTTACCAGTTTCATAATTTCTCCTCCATCAGTTTGTAGGCAAGGGAGTCCACCAATGCCTGCCAGGAAGCATCGATGATATCGGTGGATACGCCCACGGTGTTCCAGGTTTTCTCGCTGTCGCCGGATTGAATGGCGACCTGAACTCGGGCAGCGGAACCGGAGGACGAGTCGATCACATGTACCTTATAATCCAGCAACTTTACCTGCATCAGTTCGGGATAGAAGCGTTCCAGAGCCTGACGCAGTGCGATGTCCATTGCGTGCACAGGCCCGTCGCCCTCTGCGGCCACCAGGGCAGAGTTGCCGCCAACCGAAAGCTTGATGACCGCGACTGCCCGGTTGGTCTGCTGTTCACCAAGCGTGCGGTCTGTGATGATTTTAAACTCCTCCAGGGTAAAGTACTCCTGGGGATGATCCAGCTCCCTATGTAGTATCAACTTCAGCGAAGCATCGGCATCCTCATAACGGTAGCCTTGTTCCTCTTTTTCCTTCAGCAGTTCAGCTAAACTGCGTATATCCGGGTCGTTTTTATCCAACTGAGGCCAACGATCGCGGGTCATGCTCCAAATAAGCGCTTTCCCCGCCTGCTGGCTGGCTAACAATCGCCGGGTATTTCCCACAGCCGACGGCGCGATCTGCTCAAAAGCCGATGGCTCCTTCAATACGCCGTCAATGTGCATACCCGCTTTGTGAGTAAACGCATTGATTCCCACAAAAGGCGCATTTCCGGGTAAGGGGATGTTCAGAATCCCCGCAAGCTTACGGCAGGCGTGGGTCAGCCGAGAGAGGCGTCCCACAGGCAGGACATCCAACCCTAGCTTAAGGGTAAATAATCCTGCCAATGTGGCAAGGTTTGCATTTCCGCACCGCTCACCCAGTCCCAACAATGTGCCCTGCACATGGACGCAGCCGGCTTCTACAGCAGCCAGAGAACAAGCTACCGCCATCCCACAGTCATCGTGGGCATGTATGCCCAGTTTCTTATCAGGAAAAGCCGCTCTTACAGCGGTAACGGCTCCTCGGACTTCCTCGGGAAGTCTTCCGCCTTTTGTATCACACAGGCACAATGTATCCGCTTCCTCCGCTGCGGAAAGGCAGGCCATAGCATACTCACGGTCATGATAAAATCCGTCGAAGAAATGCTCAGCATCGAATATGACCCTTTTCCCGGCTCTGACAAGCATTTGTACAGAGTCCCGTATCATGGAGAGGTTTTCTTTCCGCGAGACACCCAGAACCGTAACTGTCTGTGCCGCATCGGCTTTGCCCACAAGAGATACCACGGATACATCGCTTTCAGCCAGCGCCCGCAGACGTTCGTCCTCCTCCGGGGAAATACCCGGTCTGCGGGTCATTCCGAAGGCGACAAGTTTGGTTTCCTGGGCCTTCGCCTCGTTCAGGAAAAAAGCTTCAGCTGGGGAGAAACTGCCGGCTTCTGTCAATGGGATCCCCAACTCGTCCATTACATCCAGAACGGATTGTCTGTCCCGCTGGGAAAGACTGATCCCGGCTGCCTGGGAGCCATCCCTCAGGGTAGTATCCAGCAGCTCAATCATCCTGCTCACCCCGCAGTTCCTTACGTCGTATCTTTCCGGAGATTGTTTTGGGCAATGACTCCACAAATTCGATGATCCGGGGGTATTTATAAGGCGCGGTAGTGCGCTTTACATGGTCCTGTAATTCCTTTACTAAAGCAGGGGAGGGATCCCAGCCTTTTCTAAGTATGATATTGGCTTTGACTACCTGTCCGCGTACAGGGTCAGGAGCGCCGGTTACCGCGGTTTCCAGCACGGCGGGATGTTCCATCAACGCGGATTCCACCTCAAAAGGTCCGATGCGGTAACCGCTGGATTTGATAATATCGTCCGTCCTGCCTACATACCAGAAAAAACCGTCCTCGTCCATCCATGCGGTATCCCCGGTATGGAAAACATCGTTGTCCCATATGGTTTTTGTTCGCTCGGGGTCATTATAGTACCCTAAAAACAGGCCAGCCGGCGCACCGTCATCTGTACGAACCACAATCTCGCCCACCTGACCAACTTCGCAATGAGTACCCTCGCTATCGATGATATCCACCTTCCAGACAGGATTGGGCCGGCCCATAGAACCCGCCCGGGGTCTTATGTAGCAATGGTTCATCAATACACAAACGGTTTCTGTTTGCCCGAAGCCTTCCCGGGGTTCGCAGCCTGTGGCAGCTGACCACTGGGCAAAAACCTCCGGGTTGAGCGGCTCACCGGCAACTGAACAATACTGCAAACGACTGAAGTCATAGCTTTTAAGATCCTCCGGAAGCATGAAACGGTACATTGTCGGGGGTGCGCAAAATGACGTCACGCCTGTCTCTGTCATGATCCGCAGGATATCCGAGGGAACGAACTTATCAAAATCGTAGACAAGGATGGTGGAACCGCAAATCATCTGGCCGAAGAATTTACCCCATACAGCTTTACCCCAGCCGGTGTCTGAGATAGTCCAGTGCAGGCCGCCGTCCGTGCAGTTTTGCCAGTATCTGGCGGTTGTGATATGACCCAAAGGATAGGTCATATCGTGGCAGACCATTTTCGGATGCCCGGTTGTGCCGGAGGTGAAGTACAGCAGAAAAGGGTGGCTATTTTCCCAACGGGGAAGAGGAGTCCAGTCAGGGGAAGTAGCTTCGAGCATGCTGTCAAAGTTGATAAACCCTTGCGGTGTTGCTTCTCCGGTTATGAGACAATGTTCTAACACGGGGCACCCCTTTGCCGCATCAGCGACATGACGGGCAATGTCTCCGTCGCCTGTACAGACAATGGTTTTGATGCCTGCGGCATCAATCCGGTACATTATGTCCTTTTCCGTCAGCAAATGGGTAGCGGGAATGGTAACTGCCCCGATTTTATGGAGCCCGAGCATCGCAAACCAGAACTGTATGTGTCTTTTTAAAATTAACATAACCCGATCACCCTTGCGGATCCCCAGCCCGGAAAACAGGTTTGCCGCTTTATCGGACATTATTTTAAGGTCAGAAAAGGTATATACTTTTTTCAGACCTTCCGGATTCAGCCAGAGAATCGCAGCCTGTTCCGGCGCTATCTCTGCCATCTTATCCGCTACATCATAGGCGAAATTGAAAGATTCCGGCACGTGAATACGGTAATGTTGTTCAAAATCCTCCTGTCCGGAGAAATCCTCCTTGGGTAAATAGGTTTTCAGCAGATTCATTCGACATCCTTTCCGGGTAATAAAAAATCTCCTCATCCTTTTGGGACGGGAGACCCGCGTTACCACCCAACTTATTTGCCAACAGACAAATCGCTCATGAAGCGCCATCACGCTCCGGGGCTATAACGGGCCCTTCCGCACCGCCTTACTACCATTTCGGGCGGTGTGCTCCGGAGCGATACCGCGTTGACCCACCCTTACCGTCTCACAGCTGCCGACGGCTCTCTGAAAAGGGGAACGGGGCGCGAACTCCATCCACGCTGATTATGCAGCTTGCTAAACTTTATACTATTTCTTTTCATTTGTCAATAGGGGAGGTGGTTATTTTTTAATAACAAGATTCAGTTCATCTTATATGACAGATGATTCTTTGCCGCTCCGTTGAAACTCGGATATTTTTACTGTATAATAAAACCGGGAAAAACATAGGGAGGCTGCACATGAAGGTATTGGTTACGGGAGGAGCCGGATATATCGGCGCCCATACTTGTATTGCTCTGCAGGAGGCAGGCTATGAGCCTGTTATTTTAGACAGTTTGGTGAATGGCCGGGAGGAGTTTACAAGGGGTTACCCCTTTTATAAAGGAGATATTTCCGATGAGACGCTGCTGAATCGGATTGCGGCTGAACAGGGGGAGCTTTACGCCTGCATACACTTTGCAGCGCGAATCATTGTGCCTGAGTCCGTTGAGAATCCCTATCTGTATTATAGAGAGAATGTTGTAAAGTCTCTGGAGCTCTTCCGTATTCTGGATAAGCTTGGGATAAAGAGGATTATATTTTCTTCTTCTGCTTCTGTTTACGGCACGGTGGAGGGCTTTGCCGCTACGGAGGACAAGCCCAAGGATCCTGGAAGCCCTTATGCCCGTACAAAGTATATGATGGAGATGGTGCTTGAGGATTGCGCCCGTGTGATGTCCTTTAAGGGGATCGCTTTGCGGTACTTCAATCCTATCGGCGCGGATCCGAAATACCGTGTCGGGCCGTATGACCCCAGTCCTACGCATGTAGTGGGGAAAATGGTGGAAAGCGCCATGAACGGCACGCCTTTCAATGTAACTGGTGTGAATTGGCCTACCCGGGATGGCTCCGGTATTCGGGACTATCTGCATATCTGGGATTTGGCCTTGGCCCATGTGGCTGCGGTGCAGCACTTTGACAGCGCTTTTGAGAAAATGGGAGGTGATTTCATGCCCATAAACTTGGGTTCCGGCAATGGATGTACAGTGTTTGAACTGGCGGAATCTTTTGATAATGTCTTTATGGAGTTGCATGGAAAAAAGCTCACTCTGGAGACGGCGCCTGCCCGTCCCGGTGATGTGGCGGGAGCGTTTGCCGTAGCAAAGAGGGCAGAACAGCTGCTCCATTGGCGGACACAATATTCCGTAGAGGATGCCATCCGGGATATGCTGGTTTGGACAGAAATAAAGAGAAAAAAGGTTTTGGGTTATTAGAAGGATGAAATGCACGGGGCGCTAAAAAGCGCCCCGTTATTTGGAGGGAATGATGTCAAGGTTAATTATCTTTTCAGCGGATGCCATGGTAGGTGAGGATATGGAAAAACTGCAACGGATGCCAAACTTCTGCCGGTATCTTTCCGGAGGAAGCAGGGTAGGTGCAGTGCGTTCCGTATATCCTACGATTACCTACCCTGCACATGCGACCATTGTGACAGGGGTTTACCCGGACAAGCACGGAATACCTGGGAATCTGGATCCCCGTTACATGGTGGATTCACAGGCGCCGATACCATGGCTGTGGGAATATGGCGCTATGAAAGCGGAGGATTTGTTTACGGCAGCAAAGAATGCGGGAAAAACCACTGCCGCTGTGTTCTGGCCGGTTACCGGGAATCACCCGGATATTGACTGGCTGATCGATGAATACTGGACACAAGGGGAAGAGGACAGCATTCCGGCTGCTTTTGCTCGTATGGGTTCTTCACCTGAGGTTCTGGAAATTGTTAAAAAGAATCAAGCGCTGCTGGAAGGGGTTGAAAGGCAGCACCCCGCCTGTGATGAGTTTGTGGTGACATGTGCGGCGGACATACTGAAGTCCTTTAAACCGGATTTGTTAATGCTGCACCCGGCGAATATTGACGGTGCCCGCCACCAGAAGGGCTTGTTTCATTCGGACGTGGATCAGGCGATTGCGGATACCGACCGCTGGATCGGCCAACTGGCATCGGCGGCGATAGAGGCCGGCGTATGGGAGGATACCAATTTTTTCCTGATCAGTGACCACGGACAGTTGGAAATTCACCGGGCGGTGAATCTGAATGTATTTTTGGCTGAAGCAGGCTTGCTCCGTATCGAGGGCGGCCGGGTAACGGATTGGGACGCCTGGTGCCTTTCCGGCGGAATGTCAGCCATGGTTTTTGTGAAGAATCCGGGGGTGTCCGAACAGGTTTATTCCCTTTTCTGCCGCTTGCGTGATGAAGGTGTGTGGGGCATTGGAGAGGTATTTACCGCGGGGGAGGCGGCGAAACATCGGTATGCGGGGGACTTCTCCTTCGTATTGGAAACGGACGGTTATACATCCTTCGGTGATGGGTGGAAGCGCCCTATTGTAAAACCCTTGGACAGCCGCGATTACCGTCTCGGCTTTGGTACCCACGGTTATCTGCCGGAAAAGGGACCCCAACCGATACTTGCGGCAAACGGCCCCGACATCGCCCGTGGAGGCTGGCTGGCAGAAGCCTCTTTAATTGATGAAGCGCCTACCTTTGCTTACCTTTTAGGCACAAATCTGCCTTCGGCAGAGGGAAGGGTACTGCAGGAGCTGTTGAAAAAGCCCGGAGAACCGCAGCCACGCATAAAATTGCGGCCTGTCATTAGGGAGAATGTTAATGATGCTTTGCGCTTGAGGGTAGCGCCTGCACAACAACGGTTTGTTGTGCCGAATGCTGTGTCCTTGGCACAGGCGTATGCCTTTTCAGAATATACGCCATGGCTGGCATACGATGGCGATACCCCGGTAGGTTTTTGCATGGAAGCCTTTGACAAGGATGAAAAGACACCGTCTATCCGCCGGCTTATGGTGGGGCAGGAATACCAGGGCAAGGGATACGGACGGGAGATGCTCTCACTTCTGTTGCAGTTGATAGCAGTCGAATATCCCGGACAAAAGGTGCTGATCAGTTTTACGCCTGAAAACGCAGTTGCGCGGGCACTGTGTGAAAGCATGGGTTTCACATCCGAAGATCGATACCGGAAAAATGAGATCGTATACAGTATAATCTTGTAAGAACCAACCACCCTCCGAATTGCCCGAAGGGTGGTTTTTATTCGGTCGTGTTTTTCTGCTCGTCCAATCGTTTAATGCGTTGAGCAGCGATAAAAATCCACTCTCCGCGTTTGTAGCGAATATAAGAGAGAATGCCGCGGATCAGTTCATCCAGGGCAAAGGCAAACCAAATGCCCGGCAACCCCCATTTCAAAGTGATACCGAAAAGCCAGGAGGTTCCCGTTGTAAGAAGCATCGTGATAGAATTAAATACCATGGGAATTTTTGCGTCTCCGGCTCCCATGAGAGTGCCTCCGTTGGCTTCATTGAGACAACGCCCGGCTTCCACCAGTATATCCACAAAGAGGACGGTTTTTCCAAGCGTAAGCGCTGTCGCATCCTGAGTAAACAAACCCAGAAGAGGCTCGCTAAGCAGCCATGCAAGAAAGGACAGGCTCAGATTGCAGCTTAAGCCAATCAGAAGAGATTTGCGGTGCAGTCGCTTGGCGTCTTCTACACGACCGGCACCCAACATATGGCCGGTTATAATCTGGCTGGCTTGTCCGCAGGCAAAACCGATGGCGTACACAAAAGTGGCGATCTGATTGACATACACTTTCACAGCTACCGCCTCTGTGCCCAGAGAAGCAATAAATGAGGTTACAATCAGTTGTACCACATTATAGGTCAGCCCGGCTACTGATGCCGGCAAACCTATACTGAGAGCTGCTTTTAAGGATCTCCAGGGAAGAGGAAAGAGTTCACGCAGACGAAGACGAATATTCTTAATTTGGAAAGCGAATAACGATAAAACTACACCGAGAAGCTGGCTGATGGCCAGTGCTGCCGCCACGCCGGTTACGCCTGAAAGGGGAAGCACTCCCGGCCGGAATATGACAAGGTAGTTTAATGCGATATTGATTACGTTGGTGGTAAGCGCCAGACCCAGGGAAAGGCGGGCGTATCCGAAGCTCCGCAGAACTGCCCCCAATGCGTATCCGGTTGCCTGAAGGAAGAGCGTTCCTCCTACAATGCGCATATAACTGATTGTATCAGGTAGCAGAGTGGCATCTATACGCATAAATGAAAGCATAAAGTTGGGAAACAGTCCCAACAACAGTGAAAACACAAAGCCGATAAACAACAGAACAGATACAATGACGGTTGCCAGCCGTTCCGCCTCACGACGCTTTTCCGCGCCGAGAGCCTGTGTCAATGCAACAGTAGAGCTGTTGGAGAACACGGAAAAAACCACCATCGCCACATTCAGATACTGGTTTACAATGCCGATAGAGGCCACGGCGCCGTCGGAGACCCGGCTGAGCATCAGCACATTCACAGTACCCATCAGGCTCCGTAAAATGTTTTCAAACAACAGAGGCACGGCGATTCCAGCAAGCGAAAGTTTTTGTGTTTTTGCCATACCCGCCCTCCCTTCGCATGACCGCTTTATTATACTCGTAAAAACAGAGCCTGTCCAGCTAAAAACAGGGAAAGAACAACAAGCGTGTGATCACAAAAGAACACGGAATTTCTACAGACTTGTGGTATAAAAAGAACCGTGTGTATTACCACACGGCATTGGTGCCGAAGACCGGGCTCGAACCGGTACGGAATCTCTTCCGGGGGATTTTAAGTCCCCTGCGTCTGCCTTTCCGCCACTTCGGCAACGGTGGTCATTATAGCAGTCTTCGAGAACTTTTGCAAGTTAAGGCTTATATGAGGGAGGCAGAACTCCGGAGGGAAGCGAATCCAGCCAGTCCTGAATATCCTGTTCCCTTTGCTGCGCAATCTCCTCTTTTAATTGAGGCCATAGTGCCGCAAAATCAATAGCCCACCAGACGATCAACCCAATGATCAGCAGCGCCGGGATAATCAAGTATACCCACTTGGGCAACTGCCGCTTCTCCTCTTCGGTTATATAACGCCACATGAAATCACCCCGTATCCTTTGATTTATGACCATCATAACGAATGGGCTGACTCTTAGCAAGGACCTCGAAGAAATTATCGATGGCTCACAAGTCTTTTTACGACGGCCAAATCATCGTGGGATCCCAATCAAGGGTTTCTCCTCCGGATACCAACACGCTTCCATCAGGGGTTAAACCCAGCACATACCTGCCGTTTGTAGCGATTGCGGATATTCCTTTCATGTTTTCCAATGACAACTGACCGAGGTCGTTCCGTCCGGCAGAAAGCAATGTGCCGTCTTTGCGAAGTCCTACCACCAGCCCCATGGAGCAGGCAAGAGCTTTTACCTCTGTCCAATCCGCTATGACCTTTCGGATACCGCCGTCAGCACCGATAAGAGTGACAGTACCATCGGAATGAATACAGTAAGTCACAAAATCCGTGGCATACAAAGCGATGACATCGGCCTCTTCTTCGGTAGCCAATTGTTTGTAGCTGTTTGCGCCGGCAGATACTACCCGCCCATCCTGTGTCAGAACCGCCCCGTGATCATATCCTGCAGCTACATCTTGTATGACCTCTTCAACTGTCAGCAAACCTTCAAATCCCGGCATTGCAGTAGGGGTCATCAGCAGTTTTCCCTCTCGGGTTATGCCCATAGTAACATACGCACCGGCGGTAATATATACCACATCCTTCCAGTCATTGACTTGGCATTGGTGCTGGGAATTGGCTCCCGTAGCCAAAACTGTGCCATCCCGCCTGAGACCGACGGTGTGAAGATCGCCCACAGCCAACGACACTACCTCTGCCCAATTTGCCGTGTCACATTGTCCGTAATCATCGGCACCCACACAAACAACCGTACCGTCCCTGCGCAGACGCGCCAGGTGGTTCTTTCCGGCAGAGAGGGTTACCGCACGGGACAAATCAGGAAGGCAACGCGCCTTGACCTGCGCCGCGGCATCCTTATAATCACCGAGATTTGCCAGTATGATCAAGGAAGCATAGTCTGTTCCGGCGATTGCCATGCGATAACGGACATCTCTTTCCAAAGAAACGGAATCTTTATATTCTCCCAATAGCAGGTATTGCTCTTCCGCGCCATTCAAATCTCCAGCGGCGTCCAGGGATGCGGCCAGTCTGTAGCGTGCTTCCTGTAACTGAGAAACAGAATCCCTGTATTCACCTAGGGCCGTAAAGGCCTCAATTGCATCCTCATACGCTCCGGCGGACAAGTTTTCCAGTGCGATACCGTATGCACATTGCAGCAACAGGTCCTGAATGTCCTGATAATCTCCTTGCTCCTCTTGGAAGGCTTCCAGTTCTTCCCGTACCGACCAGTCCTTTTCTGCCACCCGGATGCGGAGAATGGCATACCGGCAAGCGATTGCGCGCTCATCGGCATTTTTATAATCACCAAGCGTAAGCCAAGCCTCTTGTGCGGCGGCATAGTCCCCGTCTGCCTCCAATGCCGCGGCAGCCTCATATTCACAAGACAGCTTCAATGCCGGCGCGTCCTTATATTCCCCGAGAGCAGCGTAAACCAGGGCTGCGCGGGCAAATTCCTTCGCATCTCGGAGAGAACTGCCTTGTTTATATAAGATTACAGGGCGAAGGAAGACATGTCCGGATACTGCGAGCATGACAGCCAGGAGACCGACTGCAACCGCAGCCCAACTCTTTCTCCTGTTTAATTTCTTTGTAGATTCAGGCATTTATTCCTCCAAATAGACATTCCAGTAACGGACAGGGTCCTCGATCGAGGGGACGAGACTGCTGCTTCCCAGAAGAACCATATCTCCCAGAGGCCTTTGGTAGACACGCATCGTTTCGTGCATACTGTGGGCGTTCAGTTGCTCGCCCATAAGTATCAATGTAGCGGAATGCCCTCCATCCATCGAATAAGCCAGGCTTACGCCGTATTCCAGGAAAAGTGACTGCATTTCCTCGTTGGTGAAGTAGCCGTTTGTCGCAATGATGATATAATGCCCCCTCTCCGCCATGCCAACAGCGCAGCGGCGGTTATTTCCTGATAGAAAATGTGTCAATGCGGGCTCATATGGTTCTCCGTCTTTGATCAGTATAGGGCCGAAAGCCCAGGTGTCTCTTACGCCGGAATCCAAAAGTTGCTGCGCTGTTACCGAACCCTCCGGGTATACGGCCAGCTCTCCGTCTGGATGCATCGCCAAAGTATCACAGGCGTCCGTATCAAAAAAGACCTTGCCGCCCCGAATCATCACACCTTTCCGATTGGACATATGCATCAGGAAATCCCCTGTAAATCCCAATACTGCACTGTTCCGGCGGGCAATTTTTGCCGGCATTTCGTATGAGCGAAAAGAGGGGTCATCCTTGGCGGCTGCGCTGTAAAACAGTTCTCCGTCCCGGCACAGCACATCTGCAACAGTATAAGCGCGGTTTGCCCTCTCCCTATACCTTTTCCGTGTCACGGTCATTGTGATAGCTGGGCTCTCATACACCCAAGGCCCCTTCTCTCCATTGACCTCTGTATAAACCTCCTGCGTATACAAAAAATCTCTCCCGGCTGCCATCGCAGGAAACGAGTTACTCAACAATATGAGAATAGCTGTTACTGTGAAAACACGGCGGAATAACGTCTTTCATCACCTCTTTCGGGTACCAAGCTGCTTTGCCCCAATAAAAGCATATCGATCATCCTTCGCTGAGAAGCACCCCATCGATCATATACGGCCTTTGGGTTTAGCTGCTCGCCCATAAGAACCAGTGCCGCGGAATGGCCTCCATCTAACTGATAGGCCAATTCGACGTCGTATTCCAACAACAGAGTTTGCATCTCGCTATTGGTGAAACGGTCTGTTGTAGCCAGAAACAGGAAGTGACCGGGCTCGATCATTGCGACAACGCTACGGACATTCATATGCCGCAGAGGGTGGCGGAGAGCCGGCTCATATGCCTTCCCATTCATTACAAGGATAGGCCCGAAGGCCCAGGAGTTTACCACGCCGTTTTCTAAAAGTTCCGAGGCGGAGATGGTCCCGGCCGGATATACCGCTAACCTGCCCTCGGGAAGCATTGCGAGTGTGTCCGCCGCCTTTCCGTCATACCAGATTGTTCCATTCCGAATCATGACGCCTTTATCATTCAACGAGTGGGTCAGATAATCACCGGTGAGCGCCAGCACCGCTGAATACCGCCTCGCCAACTGCCAGGGGTGCTCCGATGTGGTATAGGATGTATCTCCGCCCCCTGCGCCAGAGCAAATCGGCAAATCTCCACATACTACATCTGCTAGGGTATACCGTCGGTCGTCCCATACCAACTGCATGGCAGTCAACGTCATACCGCCGCCGGAATAGTACCAAGGGCCTGCCTGTCCGTTTGTCTCGGTATAAGCTTCTGGCGCGTATAGATTCGTCGCGGCAACAGCGGGCTGCCACATGAATAGAAAAAGGCTGAACAGAAGAATACCTGATATGATGATCTTTGTTCCCAAATGCAATCCTCCGCCCAGAAATTATAACACAGAGATGGTTCGTCGTAAACCGACTATTTCCGAAAAATGTTCTGGTATCGGTATGGGTCATCTACTCCTGGAACCAGTTTGCTGCGGCCGATCAACACCATGTCGGAAAGCGAACGCTGGAAGAAATATAAAGTAGCGTGCTGATAATGAGCGTTCAGCTGCTCTCCCATAAAAATTAAGGTTGAAGAGTGTCCGCCATCCATTGAATACGCCATGGTACAACCGTAGGAAAGGAACAGCTCCTGCATTTCGGCATTTGTGAAATGATCTGTTGTGGTAATTACCAATAAGTGTCCTTTTTCCAAAACTCCCAAGGAACAACGAATGTTATGTCCCGCAAGGCCATGATCCAGTTTCGATTCGTAGGCTTTTCCGTCCATAACGAGTATCGGGCCGAAAGCCCAGGAATTCTCTACCCCCATATCCAACAGTTGTTGCGCCGTTATCTCGCCTCCGGGGTAGACCTGCAAAGAGCCATCCGGCAACGCTGCCAGTACATCGGAGCCGGTCTCATCAAAATATACTTTTCCCTCCCGCAGCATTACGCCTTTCCTGTTTTGCTTAATGGTGACAAAATCCCCGGTAAAACCCAGGACGCTACCATATCTCCTGGTTATAACCGCAGGCATCTCACGTAACTGATAGGTCGGGTCCTTTTGTCCTGCGCCTGGGTAGAGCAATGTGCCTTCCGCCATGCGGACATCGGCGGCGGTAAACCTCTTCCGACCGAAATGACCCCGAAAAGCGGTCACAGTCAAGTCCTGATCGGAATATATCCAAGGTCCGGCTTCTCCGAAAACATCCTGATAACTCTCGGCATCATAAAGGAAAGAGGCGCTTGCCGTCACTGGCATCAAGGCAATGAAAACGAATAGAAGAAAAATCGATAACAATTTGCGCATGTTTGCCTCCGTTGCGTTTTACTGTCTGATTATAACATGAATATCAAAATTTGCATTATAAGAAAGAAATTTCATCTTTTGGTTGTTCTGAGTTGGCTTTCGATAGCACTTTGCACTGGAGATGCCGCTCACGGCGGAAGATCGAAAGAGACTTTGGAATTCGTAAGCTGTTGCAGCTGACTTCTTTGCCGGGCAGAGAGAACTTCGCGCTTCTTCTTGTGAATCGCGCATGTTTCAGCTATAATACCGGAAAACAGCGAATTGTATTTGGAGATGAAGGATGAAGATCACCAAATCAGAAGCAAGGCGGTTTGTGCTGTTGAAGCAAGGCCTGCTGGGAGAGTACAGGTTTTTCGGGAAGCAGGGGGCGCTTGCGTATGTGCGGCAGGCCGGGTGCATCCAGTTCGATCCTGTGAATGTATGCGGGCAAATGGCAGAGCTGACGTTGCAGTCCCGGGTGAAAGGCTTCCGAAAGCCACATCTGGCGGAATTGCTTTATCAGGACAGAGCTTTGTTCGACTATCCGGACAAGCAGCTATCCATTCTGCCGATAGAGAACTGGCCATATTTCTCCCGTTACCGGGAAGCGGCCAAGCAATGCGGTACACAGTTTGAGGGGATGGAATCGCTGGAGAAGCAGGCCCTTGCATATATTGGTCTGCATGGCCCGGTGAGCGCAAGGGAACTGCCTCTTGAGGGTACGTTGTATTGGCATTCCGGTATCCACTGGAGCGGAGATCGGCACGGGAAATCAGGGGCATCCAGGTCTGTACTGGAGCAGCTGTATTCTACCGGCAAGCTGGTGATTCATCATAAAGAGGGAACACGGAAATATTACGATTTGGCATCCCGTCATCTTCCCCGAGAACTGCTGGAAGCGGAAGATCCTCTGCCGGAGGATTATGCCCATCAAAAATGGAGGGTGCTGCGGAGGCTCGGTGCGGCGGGGTTGCTTTGGGACAGGGAGTCCGGCTATTGGAACAATATATGGCGGCTGGACGCGGAGACAAGGCACAGGATATTCCGGGAGTTTACGAAGGATAAGACGCTTTCCGTGGTAAATGTGGAGGGCTTTAAAATGCCTTTCTACTGCCTGACCGAGGATTTACCTCTGCTTGCTCATGCGCGGGAGAACAAGAGCCTCCGGAAGCGCTGTGCGCTGATTGCGCCATTGGATCCCTTTTTATGGGATAAAAAGCTGATCCGCAGACTGTTCGGATTCGATTATACCTGGGAAATTTACACCCCGGAGACCAAAAGGAAGTTTGGCGCATACGTGCTGCCCCTGTTGTACGGAGAAGGATTTGCCGGCAGAGCGGAGGTGGTAAACGACCGTAAAAATCATACACTGGTTATCCGGAATATTTGGTACGAGCCGAGTTTTCAAAAAACGAAGGCTTTTGCTTCTGCTTCAAAAAAATGCATGAAACGTTTTGCCGTGTTTAATGCATGTAAAGTCATACAATGGCCGGAAGGAGAATTTACATACCAACCCTGATGTCCGTCATTTTGAGGATACGGTTTTCATCAATCCGGGGAGGGCGCCGCACAGCTTCTCTCGTACTGCGCCCACCAGGTATAGGGAGCCGGTGACGATCAGAGGGGCTTGACGCTCCTCTGCCAAAGCCAGTCCCCTATGCAACGCTTCCTGCCAATCCTCCTGCATCTGCACCGGTAGTCCTTCGCTCATGGCAATCTCCGCCAGGTCAGCGGCAGGCAGCGCTTTTATAGAGGGAGGCTGGGTTGCAATGACCTCCCGTACCGCGGGCGCTAGCAGCTTTAAACTATGCCAAGCATCATGGGTATGCAGCATACCCATCATCGCAATACCGTTCCGATTGGGGAACCAGGTTTCTATATTTCGTGCCAACTCACCGATTCCCTGGGGATTGTGACCTCCGTCAGCCAATATAAAAGGCTTACGGCGCAGAATCTCCATTCTTCCCGGCCAAACCGCCGTTGACAATCCCTCGCGAATATGTTGATCCGTCAGGGAGAGTTTTCCCGTCTGAGCCAGAACGATTGCAGCCAATACAGCTGTAGCGGTATTTAACACCTGCATACGGCCAAGGAGAGGGATGCGGAGATTTTCTAGCATAATGCCCTGGTAAGAGAGGGTATAGGTTTGACCGGATAAACTGCTTTCATCTACCCGAATAGATGCATCCCGCAGAGCGTAAATCGGCGATTTTTGCTCCATGGCGCGGTATAGTAATGCAGCATAAGCGGTATCAAAGGGCTGGGGATAGAGGACGACAGGGATATTCGGCTTGATAATTCCCGCTTTTTCCGCCGCTATGGCTTCCACCGTATCTCCCAGGACTTGGGTATGATCAAGACCGATGGACATGATCACCGAAAGAATAGGGTGAAGCACATTTGTTGCGTCCAACCGTCCGCCGAGGCCAACCTCAACGATGGCAATGTCCACCTTTTCCTCTGCGAATATACCAAAGCAGATAGCGGTGGTCAGTTCAAAGAAGGTGGGTTTTCCAAGGCCTTCTGCCGCCATCGCTTCCGCATGAGCCCGAACGATATTCGCCCACCGGGCAAAGGTTTCCTCCGCGACATTCATACCGCGTAGACGGATCCGTTCGGTGAAAGTTTGCAGGTATGGAGAGGTGTACAGACCGGTTTTATATCCGGCTTTACGTAGGATATTTTCCAACACAGCACAGGCAGATCCCTTCCCGTTGGTCCCGGCCACATGAACAGAGGGAAATGCTTCCTGTGGATTTCCCATACGGCGAAGCAACTCGCGAATATTCACAAGACCGTTTTTTTTGGATCCGAATTTGGCGATATTTTCTACATACGCAACCGCCTGTGTGTAATTCATCTTATTCATAAAGCGCTGCCTGCTGGGCAATGGAACGGTCAAGCCTGTCCTTTTTTTCCTCCAAAGCCGCTTTCTCTTTCTCAATTACTGTAGCGGGTGCTTTACCGATAAAGCCGGGGTTTGACATGCGGGCGGAGGATTTTTCAATATCCTCCTGCAGCCTGGCGATTTCCTTCGCCAACCGCGCCTTCTCTTGTTCAATATCTACTAAATCCTCAAGGGGAAGGAACACCTCGGCAGCCCGGCATACGGCGGAAGCAGTGCCTTTGGGTATGGCCGCCTTATCCACCATATTCACCTCTGAAGCATAAGCCAGCTTAACCAAAGCTTCACTGTTAGTAGAGAGGTTATGCTCGTTGCCGGATACGGGTACCAGCAGTACTCTGGTCCGGCGCCCTTGGGTCACTTTCTTCTCAGCACGGATGTTACGGACCGCACGAATAATCTCCATCATATCCTCAATATCCCGCGCGTCCTGCTCTCTATGAAACAGGGCGTCGTCCTCAGGCCAACGGGTCATCATAATGGAGGGATGCTCGGTATCGGGCAGGGACTGCCAGATTCTCTCTGTAAGGAAGGGCATGAAGGGGTGCATCAATTTTAATGAATCCTTCAGCACCCGCATCAATACTGCGATCACGGTATCTTTGGCGTCCTCATCTGTGCCGTAAAGCCGCTGTTTTGCCCACTCAATATACCAGTCGCAGAAGTTGCTCCAGATGAAGTCATATACGAGACCTGCGGACATACCCGTTTCAAAAGCGTCCAGATGATGTGTTACATCTCGAATCAACTCACTCAGCCGAGTTAGAATCCAGCCATCCACGGGATCCAGCCGTACCTCATGCACGTCCTTGATTTTCCGATCGCCAATGCCCAATAACACGAATCGGGAGGCATTCCAGATTTTGTTCGAGAAGTTTCGTGCCGCTTCGATCTTTCTCTCGGAATAGCGCATATCATTGCCGGGGGTAGTACCGATTGTTAAGGAAAATCGCAGAGCATCTGCGCCAAACTTGTCAATGACTTGGATGGGGTCGATACCGTTGCCCAAAGACTTGCTCATTTTTCGTCCCAGCTCATCTCTGACAAGCCCTGTAATGACCACATATTTAAAAGGTGGTTTGCCTGTTTGTTCGATACCGGAAAAAATCATTCGGGCAACCCAAAAGAAAATGATGTCATATGCGGTAACAAGAACGCTTGTGGGGTAGAAGTAGGATAAATCCTCAGTTTTCTCAGGCCAGCCCAGCGTAGAAAATGGCCAAAGAGCGGAAGAGAACCAAGTATCCAATACGTCTTCATCCTGATGCATCGTACCGCAGCACACTGGACATTCATGGGGAGCGGAACGGGCGACAACTAATTCTTCACAGGCATCACAATACCAAGCGGGGATTCGATGCCCCCACCAAAGCTGCCGGGAGATGCACCAGTCCCGTATATTGTCCATGATCATAAAATAGTGACGGGAATAACGCTCCGGCACAAAGAGCACCGAGCCCTCCCGCACTGCTTTATTTGCGGGCTCGGCAAGAGGTTTCATGGAAACAAACCATTGCTTGGAAAGGAGGGGCTCAACTGTTGTGCTACACCGATAACATTTTCCAACGTTATGGGTGTAATCCTCTACCTTAATCAGCAGACCAAGTGCATCCATATCAGATACAACCTGCTCTCGGCAGACGAGAGAGGAAAGCCCGGCATATTTTCCGGCGGCCGCAGACATGGTTCCATCCTCGTTCATAACTATGATCTGATCCAGGTCGTGCCGCTCTCCCACCTCAAAGTCGTTGGGGTCATGGGCGGGGGTAATTTTTACCACACCGGTACCGAATTCCTTTTCCACATAAGTATCCGCTATAACAGGAATTAGCCGGTCCATCAAAGGCAGCCGTACCATTTTGCCTATCATGGTGGTGTAGCGTGTATCCTTCGGGTGCACAGCTACGGCTGTGTCACCCAGCATGGTTTCGGGGCGGGTGGTGGCAACGATAAGTGAGCCGATGCCGTCAGCTAGAGGGTAGCAAAGATGCCAGAGACGTCCGGCTTCCTCCTCGTACTCTACTTCGGCATCGCTTAAGGCGGTTCGGCAGGTAGGACACCAGTTGATGATCCGGTTCCCGCGATAGATCAACCCTTTTTCATACAGGCGGTTAAATACCTCTACAACAGCTCTACTGCAGCCATCATCCATTGTAAAGCGCTCTCTCTGCCAGTCACAGGAGATACCGAGTTTCCGCTGTTGCTGGGTGATACTGCCGCCATATTCTTCCTTCCACTGCCAAGCACGCTCAAGGAAACCTTCCCGGCCTAAGTCTTCTTTTGTAAGTCCCTCTTTCGCCATCGCGTCTATAATCCTCACCTCGGTGGCAATAGATGCATGATCGGTACCGGGGAGATAAAGGGAATTATAGCCTCTCATTCGTTTATAACGAATAAGTGTATCCTGCACAGTACCTTGTAAAGCGTGTCCGAGATGCAACTGACCAGTGATATTCGGGGGTGGCATCATAATAGTGAAAGGTTCCTTTGTCTCATCCGGGGTGGGGTGGAAGTATCCCGCATTATCCCACTGCCTGTATATTTCCTGTTCGGATTCGAGAGGATTGTAATTCTTTTCCAATTCCTTACCTGCCATAGTAACCTCCAAAAAAATAGTACCCCGTCTCAAGGACGGAGTATCCGCGGTACCACCTTGCTTTGGGTCATTGACCCACGCTCAAGCTCATAACGGGAGCAACCGGTTCCGACTCATCGCCGGACAGGCTCCGCGGCGACCTTCTCCTGTTCCTCTGCCGGACAGCCTTACAGCCTGTGAGCAGTCCTCTCTGTTGCCGGAACATGGATACTCCTCCGCATCAATGCCGTATGCAATTCTGTCGGAATTATACACTCAAAATCATCGTGTGTCAATCTGTTTATCCGAATCAAGCGTCTGATCGGCAGTATTCGCACTGTTTTGTTTTGCGTTGATTGATGGATGCTTCAATACTTTCCATGCGTACTGCGCCATTGCGGCAACGGATACAAAAACTGCGACATGCATCAGATAGCCATACCATGGGGCCACCCAAGGCAACTTAGAAAGGAAAGTAGCAATCATTGCAATAAAAAACAGCCCGGCAGCAATTTTTCCGAACCAGTTCGAGAAGACCACGGTATTTCGCTCCTTCAACAGAAGCAGGCCTCCAATAATCATGACCAGTTCTTTGACAGTTATGATCGCGAAGGGGATCCAGGTCAGATAGCCCTGCTTCCAGAAGCAGGCCAGCGTTACGATCTGCAGCAGCTTGTCTGCAAACGGGTCGAGAAGTTTGCCTAAATCGGTGATCCATCCATACCGCCTGGCAAGATAACCATCCAGGAAATCACTGGTCATCGCAATCAAATAAGTATAAAAAGCAAGATCTATGCGGTTGATGTGGAACATCCAGATTAACACTCCGACACAGGTCAGCCGGAAAAAGCTGATGATGTTGGGTATGTCATTCTTTGTCAGGCGACGCACGCGTTACCTCCTTCGTAATCATCCACAAATTAGTATATCTCTTTTCGATGATTTTGTCTACCGGGATAAGGATAACAGAATATGAAAAAGCACCTGCCAGGGCAAGTGCTTTGCTGGAGGCACCATCCAGAATCGAACTGGAGAATAGAGATTTTGCAGACCTCTGCCTTACCGCTTGGCTATGGTGCCAAATGGAGCGGAAAACGAGACTCGAACTCGCAACCTTCGCCATGGCAAGGCGACGCTCTAGCCAATTGAGCTATTCCCGCAAGATGGCGATCCGGATGGGGCTCGAACCCACGACCTCTAGCGTGACAGGCTAGCGTTCTAACCAACTGAACTACCGGACCATTGGTGGGAACAACAGGGCTCGAACCTGTGACCCCTTGCGTGTAAAGCAAGTGCTCTACCAGCTGAGCTATGCTCCCTCGAGCGGTTGTCAATACCGCGCCGACAAAAAATATTCTACACGAAAGCCGTTTCTCTGTCAAGTACTAATTTGCCCGCGTCAATATAAATAACCCGGCCGGAGCCGGGATCAGTATTCTGTTAAGCGGCGTACTCACCCTGATAACTGACCAAAGTAGCGTCAAATACACCTTCTATGCGCATGAGATCATTGACAATGTTGCTGTTTTCACCGGAGAGGCGGAGCTCAATGGTGATTTCCACACCGTTGGGAGTGACGGCCTTGCTTTTCAGCCTTGCGGGACGGGGGAGGCGGTTGACCGCATAGTTGACCTCGTTTGTGGCGTTAAAGTCATGTCGTATGATCAGAAGGTAGGCATGAGATTTCTTTCCGCCTCTGAGGAACATGAAATACAGGAAAAGAGAAATCACTGCAGAGCCTATTATTGCATAGGCATAAAAGCCTGTGCCCGCACCCACGAGGATCCCTGCGGCAACGGCCCAAAACATATAGACAGTATCCATAGGATCCTTGATCGCTGTCCGGAAGCGGACGATGGAAAGAGCGCCTACCATGCCCAGAGAAAGAGTCAGATTGGAGGTAATGCAGCGTATGATTAAGGCGGTGACCATTGTCAGCATGACCAATGAAACGTTAAAGGAATGGCTGTACAATACTCCCCTGAAAGTACGCTTGTACACCAGGAATATCAGCATGCCCAACACAAAAGATACTAGGATAGCTAAAAGCAGATTGGGTATGCTTGTGGAATTGGATACGCTGAAATTATCAACAATACCGTTTTTAATGATGTCCCCAAAGGTCAGCCTGCCTTCCAGGGCTACTGTCAAGAAATTCATGGGAGCCTCCTTCAAGATATGTCATGCACAGGTGTGCAGTTCGTCCAACAGGATTCTTAGTGGGTGCCCCTGCTCAGGGCGTATTTTGAGATTGCCAATCGGCTGCCCCGGACGCTGTGGAGTATGCCGCCAATATGCGCCGGCAGGAAGTCGTCATACTTGACTTCCATGATCAATGTTCCCGGCTCCAGCACAGGGATGGGCATCATATCTTTGGCGTACAGGTTATGGCAGAATTGGCCGGAGTGAACGTCCTTGTCAAAAGTAACCCGGACATTGCCTGCGGGGAAGGTATACGGTTCCCGCCAATAGTCTACCAACACGATCGGGCGGAGCAAACGTGTACGTGTCAGACTGTAAAGCTCATCCAACAACGGATGCTTACGTAGGGGAATATTATACCAGTTGCCCGCAATGAGGGTATCCGCCTGACGGGAGGAAATAGTAAGGCTGTCCTTTGCGGTCATCTGGTTAAATTTCATTTTTTTTTCCAGATGAATACTTCCTGAGGTATAGGTACGTATGCGCCATTTGCTCCGCACTTGTACACCTGCTTCCTTTTCTGTTAGGGCAGTATTGTCGATATCGTCGAAATAAAGGCTGCGGATAAAATAGCTGCGGGTAGCAGGGTCGGCGTGATTGTCCAGAGGCATGATTGCCATAAGCTTGTCCCGGAGAAGGGCATACTCACCCTCGGGAATGATATACTTCAGCTCGTGCCGGAGCTGATACTTTCCCATCTTTGCCATGTAGCCTCCTCAGGTGCCGAAATACTTAGCGGCTTCTTCATCCGTAACATTAAAGGTTTTCTTCACCTGTTGAACGTAATAATCCGGTTTGCTTCGGACATAGGAGCGTATTACATCGAGTTGGTTCAGCCAGCGATCATAACTGATGTCCCAGCGCGCCCGGTCCAACTTCATAACCTCTGCGATGGGGGCGGCGATTTCGTCGATCCGCTCTAGGGAGTGGGTGATATCAAAGGTCTCCCGCAGGTGGTAGGCCACCCGCTCAAGGAAGAGGGCTCGCCATTCGGCGTTTTTCATCAAAGCGCAGGGGAGTGTGGTATCGAACATATTACCGGTGCCATGTCCTTTTTCATTGAAGTACTCTTCCACATAATCTCTTTCCGCTGCTGTAGCGTTACCGGCTCCGTAGCCCCAGTCTGTATCGTATAAGATCCATCGCCAGCGGTTGTCTAACTGGGAGCTGCGCCAGAATTTTACATTCCCTGTATCGGAATTATTGCAGAATGTCTCTATAATGAGATAATCCGCGTAGTTCTCCACATCGACCTTAGTCTTTATATACTCATAATGTTCGGTTTCAGTCAGTCCATACTCTTTTACATATGCCATCAATTCAAGCCAGTCGGTATTGCTGCCGCAGTGGATATAGGCTTTTTTATTTCCGTTGCCGACCAGCATGTCAATGCTCTCTTCATCAATATTGTAGATGCTGGCAATATAGTGGTCGGTAACCTTCTCCATGATGAAATAGACTCCCCAGAACTCTCCGTTTATATAGAGTGTGCAGGGCCGGTACATCTGGGTTTCCATATCGGTAGTGTCCCGTGCGAGAGAAGAGGTGAATATATCCCGGATTTTGGATGCGTTCCATTCGGATGCTCCGTTTCGAACAATAAAAGAGTCATATCTGGAGAAGGTGCGCTCCTCGAAGAACCTGTAGTTGAATTTGCCAGGCCCGTAATAGTAGCGGGCAATAATGGCAAAACTTTTTCCCTTTTGCTGGCGGGAATAGGAGCCGAAGACACGGAACGCGCATTCCTGCTGGATGCCGAGAGTCCCGTTTGTTTCAATCACGGATAAAGTACAGGGTACTTCGGTATTGTAATACCAGTTGGCGCCTAAGTAGGGCCATTCGGGGGAAGCGTTCGGCCCCTTCTCAAAAAGTCCAGTGACAGGATCATAAAGGTGTATAGGGTCGATTACGGCGCTGACGATAGCTACATCTGTCGGAGCATTGATAAAAATCATCGAAGTGGCGATGATACTGTCAAGACACCCGTCTTTTACCGCAATAGCCCGCAGGGGAGTGGTTGCGCCGATGCGTATGGCGCCGCTGTACAGAGTGGAACTCCTGTTCGGATCGGAGCCGTCTGTGGTGTAGTAAATCGTGTAACCCTCCTGGGTAATAATGGAAACATCCACACTGTCGCTATAGTTGCCGGTTGAGTGAGTAATGACCGGCGTAGGCGCACGGGTTTCAAGACCGGCCTCATTGGCGGCGCCAAAGGTGGGCTGCGCCATATATGAAAAAAAGACGCTCCCTTCATTTCGCCCATAGGAATAGTTTATGGGCGTCCTGGGGATGGTACAGCTGTCTATAACAGCATCGTCGATATCAGTCAGTACGATCGTTGCGCCTTCCGCGGAAAGCTTAAAATTGGTATGGTACTTTTTTTTTGCGTCGTCATCATATTCCGACGTATTCAATCCGGAAGCGTACAGCACAAAATACTCATCTGGCTGCAGCACAATATCAGTCAGTTCGTATCGTCCCAATTTTCCGGAATCATCTGTAATGCCCCAGCCCTCCAAAGATACCGGGTAAGTGTTTTTATTGTGCAGTTCAATGGCAGGATAATAGACACCTTCTTCATATGGGAATGCGGAGACATTGTTATTGATCACTTCACTGATCACGATGCCGGTGGTGTTCTGGGCGGCATGCTTTTCTCTATAACGCCGATATCCTTCGCTGTCATTGGGAAAACCGGGGGTGGGCTGGAAGGTAATTTGCCAGGCATCGCTGTCACCCTGCCGACTGTACGATTGATCCTTTTCCAGAGTGGGCACCTCAACCAAGTCAAGTATCTGCGCCAGATTGTTGGAGAGGACCACCGTCTCTTTCATAGAACTGAGGCTGAAAGGGGCGTGAAGGGGAAGCACGGGGTTCGCTGAGTTCTTATCTCCGCAGAAAACAATTAACCGTTCGCCCGGCTGCATGTCGATCGCAGGAAATTTCCACCGATGTAGCCGGGATGCAGAGTTGGATAGTCCGAAACCCCCGATATTTATAACGGAATCACCGCGATTCCATATCTCCACCCAGTCAGAGTATATGTAATCCTCATCCTGCAGGGTGATGCGGTTCTTGGTCATGACTTCGCTGATCACAATAGGTGAATTCTCTATCCGGCGGGTGGCGGAGTATGCTGCCCACCCTTCTTCGGTATTGGGATAACCCGGTGTATACTGTTCGGTCACGTGGAATTCCAATGCATCGATTTGGGTGAGATCCAGCGCATAAGCATGGTCGGAAGAAATAACAGGAACATCCACCGTCTGCAGTATCGTGCCGTTAGTATCCAAAAGAGAAATGCTTTCACCGGCAGAGGAGATTTTAAAGTTGGCATGCAGCTCCCCTGTGGTTTGCTCCTTCCCGGATGCAAATACCAGCAGATAGGCACCCGGATTCAGCGATATGACGGGGAAAAGAAATTTCGGTCCGACTTCAAGATTGTCCGTAAGACCGATGCCGGCAAGATTGACGGTTTTGGATGTGGGGTTATACACCTCGATATAGTCGGGGAAAAGACCGTTTTCATCAGCGATGGCTGATTTATTGGAGGTCATAATTTCACTGATCACAATACTGTCTAGGGTATCGGAGATGACGGCGCCCGGCGGAATACTCTGCGCAGCGCTTCGGGATGCTGCAGCAACGATCAGCACGCCGATTGTTGTCAGCACTAAAATGATCAGAACATCTGCAATACGCGTATAACGGGAGGTATCCTTCTGAGGTGATCGCCCGGCTGTCTGCCTCGGGGCATTACGGGTATTTCTTATATTGCTGGAAGAACGATTCTCAGTGTTTCGCCGGTAATTTTGGTTTGACACGATCTTCCTCCTTGCGACTTTTTCGCCACATACTATTATACAATTTCTCTATTCGTTGTCAAGCGCACCGCTCGTTTGCGCAAACCTGCCGGAGTGTGGTATATATAATATATACAGTATATACAGCCGGACAGGATACCATAATTTATTGGAAAGGAGTGTGATAGGGATGGAACAGGTTGCGGATGAAACGATACGGTTGATCCCCGTTACGCCTTTTCATATGGAACATCCCCATTGCGGGATTCTGCGGACCTCCAGAGATTCAGACAGGATCAATATTCTGATAACCCCAAAAGGAAGGCTCCGGGAGCGGCTGGATGCGGAGGGACGCATCCTTTCCTGGTTTGTACAGCGGCCTGCACAACTGGCAGCCCTTCGTGCCTGGCTACAGGATATTCAGTTGTTATCCAATCCTTGGTCGCCGCCGGAAGCGCCGGCGGTAGGTTTTGTGGACATGGATCCTTATCGCCGTAGTTTGTTTCTGGCAAGGTTGGTGGATCCCACCCTTTTTATACAATTACAGACGCAGCGCCCCCGCCCTTGGCTGGATTGTCGGGCGGAAGCCAAACGCATACAGACGGAGGCGATGGGATTGGCAATGGAAACCGGTTTACTTCGGTGTATGGAGGGAGAATGGTACAGGGGAGATCAGAAAATCTCCCCTCCGCATCTTGAGCAACTGGAAAATAAACGATAGAATACAGACGCTCTCTTCCTCTGCGTTCTTAATATACAGGCGGATAAGGAGCACTAATGCCCGGATACAACTATCCGGACATTTATGTTTCCATAGGGTTTTACAGTGATGGGGAATCTGCAGGGGGGGTCAATATCTGCGAGATTTTACTCTCCCTTCTTGAGTTTTTCAATAGAGCCATAGAGCCGGCGGAGCGTTTCTTCCCTGCCCAGAAGGTAGGCGATTTCATAGAAACCGCCCGGGGTGCTTTCTTTGCCGGAGACGGCAATGCGGAGAGGCCAAAGCACGACGCCGTTTTTAAGGCCATTGGTTTCAATATAGGAAGCGATAGGAGCTTGGATGCTCTCCTCCGTCCAGTCCGTAACCGATTCCACAATGGGCAACAGTTTCTCCAAGGTGGGCAGGGCGGTCTCTGGGGAAGTTTTCTGTCGCTTATTGGTATAATAGGACAGGGGAAAGTCCGGCATTTCAGCCAAAAATCTGATTTTTTCCTCTACATCGAGGAGAACCTCGCAGCGTGGCTGCATCAGCTCTGCTAGGCGGCGGGTATCGAACTTCTCGACATCCAGCACATGGGCAAAATAAGGGAGTATTTTCTGATGGAACTCCTCCGGTGGCAGAGCGCGGATGTATTCCGCATTCATCCAGGTGAGCTTCAACGGGTCAAATATAGCGGGGGATTTACTCATCCCCTCCACAGAGAAAGCCTTTATCAACTCCTCAAGCGAAAAAATCTCCCGGTCATCTCCCGGATTCCAACCGAGCAGAGCAACATAATTGATAATAGCTTCCTTCAGATAACCCTTGGCCAGCAGATCCTCATAGGAGGCGTCGCCATGTCGTTTGGAGAGCTTTTTCTGGGCGTCTTTCATGATGGGTGTCATGTGGATATACTGCGGTATCTCCCAGCCAAAGGCCTGATATAGCAGATTATATTTTGGGGTGGAGGAAAGGTACTCCGTGCCGCGCATGACGTGTGAAATCGCCATCAGGTGGTCGTCCACCACATTGGCAAAGTTATAGGTGGGCATACCGTCAGCTTTGATCAAGACATTATCGTCCAGTTGGGAGTTTTCCACCGTGATAGTGCCAAAGATTAAATCTGTAAAGGAAGTAGAGCCTTCCAAAGGCACATTCTGTCGGATGACATAGGGTTGTCCCTCTGCTAAAAGGCCATCGATCTCCTTTCGAGAGAGGCGGAGACAATGCTTATCGTACTTATAAGTATCACCTTGTGCCAAGGCTTCAGCACGTCGGGCTTCCAGTTCTTTCTCGGTGCAAAAGCAACGGTAGGCATGCCCTGAGGATATCAGCTGTTCAGCATAGGGCATATACAAAGGCTTTCTCTGGCTTTGAACATAAGGGCCGTAATTCCCGCCGATGTCGGGGCCTTCATCCCAGAAAAGGCCGACATCCTTCAGCGTGTTATAAATAATATCCACAGCGCCTTCTACTAGTCTGTCCTGGTCGGTGTCCTCGATGCGGAGCAGAAAGTGCCCGTCATTAGCCTTGGCAAAAAGATAAGCATACAATGCTGAACGAAGATTCCCGATATGCATATACCCGGTGGGGCTTGGGGCAAACCTTGTACGAACTTTCATGACGAGCTCCTAATTCTGTTGTTTTGCCCAGGTGTCCCTGAGTCCTGTTGTACGGTTAAACACCAGTTTTACAGGCGTGGAATCCACATCGGCTACAAAATAACCTTGGCGGACAAACTGGAAACGCTCCATCGGCTTCACGCTGCGCAGGGAAGCCTGTACTCGCCCCTCCAGTTTTGTAAAGGAGTCCAGGTTCAACCGGTTCAAATAATCATCTTGTTCGCCGCCGCCCTCCTCATCCAGAAGAAGCGACCCGTACAGCCGGATTTCTGCCGGGAGGGAGTTCAGGGCGTCTACCCAATGGATCGTTCCCTTAACCTTCCTGCCCGAAGTGGGGCCGCCGGTATAGCTGTCCAAGTCAGCAGTGCAGCGCAAGGCTGTGATGTTCCCTTCGGCATCTTTCAAAACCTCGTCGCAACGGATGATATAAGCGCCCATCAGACGCACCTCGCCTGCGGGTCTCAGCCGGAAGAATTTGGGCGGAGGGTTCTCGGAAAAATCTTCCGCCTCAATATAGATCTCCCGGGAGAAAGAGACAGAAGTCTCGCCCATTTTGAGGCGGTTTGGGTGATTCGGCCGGCTAAACTCGCGGGTCTCGCCTTCTGGGAAATTGGTGATTACCACCTTCAGCGGACGGAGTACAGCCATGACCCGGGGGGCGGTCTCATTCAATTCTTCCCGGATACAAGCTTCGAGCAGCGCCATATCTACGATGGAATTTGCTTTTGCGATACCGGCACGGCGCAAAAAATCCTTGATAGCCTCGGGTGTATATCCCCGGCGCCGAAGGCCCCGGAGAGTAGGCATGCGGGGATCGTCCCAACCGGAGACATGTCCCTCTTCTACCAACTTGCGGAGGTAACGCTTGGACATGATTGTACCGGTCATGTTCAAGCGCGCGAACTCGATCTGTCGGGGAGGATTTTTAAAACCCACAGTTTCCGTCACCCAGTCGTACAGCGGACGGTGATCCTCATACTCCAGTGAACAGAGGGAGTGCGTCACTCCTTCGAGTGCGTCTCCGATGGGATGGGAGAAGTCATACATGGGGTAAATACACCAAGTGTCTCCCGTCTGGTGATGGGTCGTAAATTTAATGCGGTAAAGCACTGGATCCCGCATGTTCATATTGGGGCTGGCCATGTCTATCTTTGCGCGGAGAACATACTTTCCTTCGGGGAACTCTCCCGCTCGCATACGCCGGAACAAATCCAGAGACTCCTCTGTCGGGCGGTTCCTCCAGGGCGAATCCTTTCCGGGAGAGGTAAGGGTGCCTCGATTTTCTCTGATTTCATCGGCGGTCTGCTCATCCACATAGGCTTTGCCGTCAAGGATCAACTTTTCTGCGAACGCATATGTCTGGGGGAAGTAATCGGAGGCATGGTGCAGTTCGTGCCAGTCAAAACCCATCCAATGGATATCATCAAAAATCGCTTGGACAAATTCGGGGTCTTCTTTATCGGGGTTGGTGTCGTCAAACCTGAGGTTACACAAGCCGCCGTATTTTTCAGCGATATGGAAATCCAAGTACATGGCTTTCACATGCCCGATATGGAGATATCCATTGGGCTCCGGAGGGAACCGGGTCTGAATATGCCCCGGTACCTTACCGGCTTCAATGTCCTGATTGATGAAATCCTCTATGAAGTTTTCGGCGGGCATGATAATTGCTTTTCTTGGCCTATCAGACATGATTGATCCACTCCTCATACGTAGTATCTGTATATTCTATCATATTTTTCACCGGCTCCACAAGAGAGAATGCCTTATCTGCGCGAGCCAAGGACTCCTGCAGGAGAATGATTGTCTTGTGGCACAAAGAAGTCCTGTCGAGTAGAAAGTCCTCCGTTAGGCTGCCCGCATTCCTCAGCCAGCCTGCGGCAAGAGCGGGAGAGGAAGAGAGCAGGGCTTCACTTCGTAAAAGGTGCCAAAGAAGCTGCTTGTCTCGCTCCTCCAACGGTGGTTTCAGCGGCAAGTCCTCCCGGTTGGCTGTCAGAGAAGAGAGACGATTGTAAAAAAACGGGAGCGGGAAAAACGGGTCGCTCTCTTCTCTAAGGCGCAATGTTTCCGGGAGGGTCGGGACTGTGCAATCCTTCCACAGTCCGTACAGCAGAGAATCTCCCGGGTAGATTATCAGCTGTCCGGAGGGTGTACTTCGTGCGGTGAGGCTTGTTGCGGTACAAGTCAGCCGCTTCGCCCATTCAGCTGCCGCTTTTCGGGCATTGGTTAAACCGGGTCGGCAGAGCACGATGGGTGCGGGAGACAGGAAAACCGGCACAGAATCCCTCCCGGGAAGCAGGGTCAACTCCTCCGGCTGACAGGTCATTCCCTCCGGCAGGCCCGTCAGCAGCAGCAACCTCACCCGCCGTATACATTCTGTCATCCGTATCATTTGAGTGCCTGCCAGGACACCGAGATGGCATGGTTACCTGAGCGCTCTCCCGCATAATCCACCACATAAGACAACTCCATATTTCCGCGGTTTCGGGCCAGACGCATATCCACCTTCTGCGGATAGACCAGCAGCGTTAATTCACCGACAGGCGTGTTATACAGGCTGGCAGTCATATGCCCCTTTTCTATCATGATATGAATCCCGTCCTCCCCTGTACGAGCAAGAAAAAGGGAATTCGGCCGGGCGGTCAGGGTGGTCGTGGAGAAAGAACCATCCTCACGCGGCTCGTCATATTCCAGTACGAAAGCGCCTTTTTGTTCGGTATATCTGGCGCGGGAAGTGATATCTGTTTCACGCACTTCGCCATCGGTTTCCTGACGGCTGTGTATATGCAACACGATAGTTTGTGTGAAAGGACTTTCCAGCATGGCATTCTCCTCCCGTATACCCGTAGTATTATAAGTCAATTCGACATTTATGGCAAGCAGTGGCTTTTTTCACCTTGCGAGCAACTGTCCCATAGTAGGGACAGCTACAGTGATATAGTGAAGTTGACAGAGCGATGGGAGAGCTATAATGGAAGTAAAAAGTGTGATATTAAAGCGGAGAGAAGGGAAGAAACGTTATGCCCCGGCAGCCCTCTTTATAGAGAACGGCACAGGTATAAGGGTGTTGCGTTGGCAGGAAGGTATGGAGACCCGGCATTTGAGCCGGAATGAGGTGGCAAGGGTGCTTGTTCCCTTGATAGAAATAATTTCCGAAGCGAAACGACCGATATTGACAAAATACGGAAATAACAGGGGCTGGAAACTGGAGATCCGTTATGCTGACGGTACCGGTCACAGGAGTGATGTAGACGGGCAGTTTTCGAAGGTTTGGAGCTGTCTTGCGCGGGAAATGTTCTGATTCGGAGGCAGAACTTCAATATTACTGCAACGGAAGAACAGTCCTCGTGATAAAGCACATAACCCGGTTTATCGTCCGATTGTAACCAGATGCTCTGTTCTTGTAATGGGAGGGAGCAGCATGGTATAATCGCTCCAAGGGGAACGTGGGACATGGAACAGCATTGCATTATGTCCTTCAACAGAACCGTGCACTGTTGGTACGTTTCCCGCAGATTACAGAGAAAGGCACGGTCAAGAGGGACTTTGCAAAATCATGCTGCCCCGGTATATCAATAGAAGGAAGGATTATACAATGTTGGAATATCGTTATGACACGCAGCTTTTGATTGAAGGGACGAACTTGGACGAAGAAAAAATAACCGATGCTATCAATACGCTATTTGAGGGAGATTGTCTGCTGGCGGTAGGGGATGAAACACTGATAAAAATCCATTATCATACGAATCAACCCTGGAAGGTGTTGGAATACTGTGCCTCCCTCGGAGAGATTTTTGATATTGTGGTAGAGGATATGGACCGTCAGTCCCGGGGTCTGCAGGGATAAGCAACGGCTTTTGAGGCAGTAAAAAGAAAGATTACATAAAAAGGCGTCGTCATATCATTAGGATTTTGTATTACTTAAAAACAGCACCCGCTGTTATTGCGGAGGCCGTGTGGAGTTTTTTCTTATCGTAAGATGTGTTTATGTCGAAAATTATCTCAATAATACTAGCAGGATATAAAAAGGAGATGGCATAATGCCATCTCCTTTTACAGTTTATGTCCAACCGCGTTGCTTAACCGCCTCGGCTACCCGGTTTATCGCAATCGTATATGCCGCATCACGCATATAAAGATTCTTTTCTACAGCAAGCTTGTATACTGCTTTAAATGCCTTGGTCATACAGTATTCCAACTTCTCGAAGACCTCTTCAATATCCCAGAAGTAGTTCATACTGCACTGTACCTGCTCGAAATAGCTGCAGGTCACACCGCCTGCGTTGCAAAGGAAGTCAGGTAAAAGAATGATACCGCGTTCGCGGATAAGCGCATCACAGTCGGGTGTGGTGGGTCCGTTTGCCGCTTCGCAAATGATTCTGACTTTCGGCGATATGCCGGGGAATACAGCGGGTGTGATTTGGTTTTCCAGTGCTGCGGGAATAAGGATATCTACATCCTGTTTGATCCATTCATCTCCCGGAAGCACCTCGTATCCCAGTGCGATTGCTTTTTCCTTGTGTATACTGCCAAAGGAATCCTTGATGCCTGCTAACTGCTCAATGTCACACCCGTTTTTATTTCTGAAGGTGTATGATTTGGCGTCCGCCTGATTCCAACAGGATACCGCGATCACTTTACCACCCAGTTGTGCAAACATCCTAGCGGCGTATTCGGCCACATTACCGAAACCTTGTATACTGGCCGTGGTGGATTCGATCGGGATATTCATTTCATGCAGAAGGTTTTTTAGCACATAGATAACGCCGTAGCCGGTAGCCTCTTTGCGTCCCAGCGAACCGCCCATTCCTACCGGCTTTCCTGTGATCATGCTGGGATACCGACCGTTGCTGATTGTTTCAAATTCATCAAGCATCCAAAGCATATGCTGACCGTTTGTCATAACATCCGGTGCAGCCACATCCTGATTGGGACCAAGTTGTGTATAAATCCGACGAACATATCCGCGGCACAGTCTTTCCTGCTCACCTACTGAGAGGTTGTGGGGATCACAGATTACGCCGCCTTTTCCGCCGCCGAGGGGGATATCCACTACCGCGCATTTCCATGTCATCCACATGGAAAGCGCGCGTACTGTGTCAGCCGTTTCATGAGGATGGAAGCGAATTCCTCCCTTTGCGGGTCCTCTTGCGTCATTATGTCTTATGCGAAAAGCCTTGAATACTTTGGTTGACCCGTTATCCATTTTAACGGGGATAGTAAAATGTATTTCCTGCATCGGTTGGCGGAGCAACTCACGGGTGCCGCTATCCAATTCCAGAAGATCCGCTACTTTATCAAATTGCTTTTGAGCGCTTTCAAATGGATTGTAAACCGTTTCAGACATAGTTACCCTCCTGGTTTTTGTAAATTTAGGGCTACAGAAGCCTTACAACATATAATAACATCGTTTTATAAAAAGTAAATATAAATTTGGAAACGGATCGCTCGCTTATCGTCATATGAAATCGGAATAACTTAAAAAGTCCGAAGAACCGTGAATGATCGCGCGTGTTTAGTATCTTTTCATCAGAGCAGGACGGTGAAGAATTTCCGCCTTACCCTTTATAAACTTGCACATGTGGTTTCACTGCTCAACCTACCGATATCTTTTTTAGTATCCGGTAGCAGCAAATCTTTATAGTCTTTTTCGTGAGCTCTTTTGAAAATTCATTAATAATCATCTTATATCTGACTTGCGTTTGAAATATAAATACAGCAAAAAATAGTATGTCGATCGGGTTAAAATTGTCTTTCGGAAGCTTTCAGAGCGCTTCGTAGGTGAATTGTTTTCTGTTAATGATTTGCGGCAAACAGTACAACCGTTCCCTGGTGTTGACAGTAGCCGGAAATATGTTATAATCACAGGGACAAGAGCCTTGGAGCTCCCATATGCCGGTCAGCCGGCAGCCTTATTCAGAGTGGTGGAGGGACTGGGCCCTATGAAACCCGGCAACCCGCGTATACGCAGGGTGCTAACTCCCACAGGAGCGATCCTGAAAGATAAGGAGAAGCATGAAGCCTTTTCCTTATGGAAGGCTTTTTTGTTCCATGAAAGGAAGGAAAACTAATGAACAAGCGCATGCTTTTTACTTCTGAATCCGTGACGGAGGGACATCCGGACAAGGTATGTGATCAGATTTCCGATGCGGTACTGGATGCGATTCTGACCAACGATCCAATGGCCAGAGTTGCCTGCGAAACTGCCTGTACAACCGGGCTTATAAATGTAATTGGCGAGATATCTACCCATTGTTATGTAGATATCCCGGCTATTATACGTTCCACGGTGAAAGACATCGGTTATACAAGAGCAAAGTACGGCTTTGATGCCGATACCTGTGGTGTGCTTACAAGCATTCACGAACAATCGGAGGATATCGCCAGAGGAGTGGATAATGCGCTGGAGAAACGGGAGGGATCCGACGAAACCGAGATCGGGGCTGGTGATCAGGGCATGATGTTTGGATTTGCCTGCGATGAAACACTGACACTGATGCCGGCACCAATTTATTACGCCCATAAAATCGCGCGTCAGTTGACTCGTGTACGAAAGGAAGGGATTTTGCCTTGGCTCCGTCCGGATGGGAAAAGCATGGTCACGGTTGTTTACGAGAATGGCCGCCCGGTTGGCATCCAATCTGTTGTAGTAGCTGCACAGCATGCCGAAACAATGGAGTACGAGGAAATCAAACGTGAGATAACCGAGAAGGTTATCCTGCCCTGTCTGCCCGGGGAAATGATTCTGCCGGAAATGAGAATCTTGGTCAATGAAACAGGGCGCTTTGTGATCGGCGGACCGATGGGGGATTCCGGCTTGACCGGAAGAAAAATTATAGTGGATACCTATGGCGGATATGCAAGACATGGCGGCGGAGCCTTTTCGGGGAAGGATCCCACCAAGGTTGACCGGTCTGCGGCATATGCTGTCCGCTGGGTGGCAAAGCATTTGGTAGCGGCGGGGTTGGTGCGCAAATGTGAGATCCAGGTGGCATATGCCATTGGTGTGGCGCGTCCCGTGTCGATTTATATAGAGGATTTCGGCACCGCCTCGGTTGATAAAACCCTGCTGTATAAAATTATAGACGAGGTATTTGATCTTCAGCCTGCTTCTATTATCAGGGATCTGCGGTTGCGCAGACCAATCTATCAAAAAACAGCCGCCTACGGGCACTTCGGCCGGGAGGATGTGCAATTCCCTTGGGAAGAGTTATCCAGACTGGAGGCTGTTAAGGCAGCGGCCGGCGTATAATGGATTTCACAAACAACCGAAAACAACTATATCGTGCACCGATTCATTCTCTTGTATGGATATTGGCTTGTAGCTTTGTATACGGTGAATACATATAATTTCCGGTTACGGTCATATAAAAAAAGGCGCGTCCGTCAGGACGCATTTTTGCTATAGAACAGGAGAAATCACCGGCTGCGTATGTTGCCTTAAGGTTGTGGCGGTTATATCCCATCGCAGGACGAGTCTTCTTGTGTGGGAACGGAAGAGCATTTTGCTGGTGCGGATTCAGCCTGCAGAGGGGGCATAGCTGGTGGCGCGATGGGCTTCGCGGGACCGGGTTGCAGAACAAGCCACACAAAAGAGGCGATTAATCCCGCTCCTGCGGCTATTAGCAATACCAGCGACATAGTATCGTCGAGAGTCATGTAACCCAATACAATATTCGCCCCATTGAATGCGAAGTGGATAGCCAAGCTTGCCCATGTACTGTTGAACTTCCAGGCGGTGTAAATTAATAGAATGCCCAGAATGAAAGCATACGAGATCCAGAGCATATGACCGTGCATCAACGCAAAAAAGACAGATACGGCAGCAGCCGCCCAAAATACGGGCATCCCCCGGCGCAAGCGGGAAAACATCAAACCACGGAAGATGATCTCTTCTACAAGCGGGGCCACCACAACGGTAGCCAGAATCGACCAGAAAGGAGAGCCTCTGCTCAATAGCTCCGCGGAATCCATATAATCCATCAACAAAGACTCCGGAAGGAGATTTAACAGATAAACCAGTACAATATTGGCACAGGCGCCCAACAGCAGCAACGGAAGCAGGCAGATTGGGGAAACCGGACGAAAGCCCATCTCACGGAAAGGAGACTTTTTTCTAGCGAGGAAAAGGATGAAAAGGATTGCCAACAAAAGGATACCCGAGAGAGAGGACAACATGGTTGAGGCGCCCAGCAGTTGTTCTGTGATTTGGGCGAACATCACCTCAAAGTCAGGAATAACGTTGGATGTTCCAATGGAGATACCCGCCTGAATGCCCAGGGAAAAAGCATAGGCAAATACGACCAAAAACTGTGTACCGAGATAAAGCCCGAAAAAGCCGGCAGCGTAGAGTACGGATTTCCAAAATTTCTTCATACGAACCCTCCATCACGGAAATTATACACGGATTCTATTTAAATGACAAGGCTGGATCCGGTTGGATGCGTTTCGTGGGTAGCTCGTTCGGTGTGCAGCGCAACTTCCGGGTTTATCCAATTGCGCCACAAGTATCCCAAGTATAGCTGTTTCTATATAAGCGGCACCCCTAAAAGGCATACAATATAACTGCATGATTCCGGGCAGTGGTACCGGAAGCTCCCGTTGAAAATATCGAGGTTTTGTTTTATAATAGGATACGGAGGCAGGTGCGATGAGATTGGACCCTGGATACATACCTTATGATATGAAGCTTTCTTCCCGGGTGGAGGCATTACGGGCAGCCTCCCTTGCAGCGGTGCCCAGACTGTCGATGGAACGGGCAGAGTTAGTGACCCGGGCATATCGTCTGTATGAGGGACAATATAGTGGCCCGTTGCTGCGTGCCCATGTTTTTGCCTACATCATGGAGCATAAAGCCATATCCATTTTACCCGGAGAGCTGATTGTGGGTGAGAGGGGGCCGGCACCGGCTGCTACGCCTACCTATCCGGAAATATGTTGCCATACACCGGATGATTTTCGCAATATGAATGACCGGGAAAAGGTGTTCTTCAAGGTTGACCCGGAAGCGATGCATAAACAGGAAAATGAGATCATGCCATACTGGCAGAACCGGTGCACCCGTAAACACTTGTTGGATGCTATGACACCGAAATGGAAAGCAGCATATGACGCAGGTATTTTTACAGAGTTTATGGAACAACGTGCTCCAGGCCATACTGTGGCGGATAATAAGATTTATCTTCTGGGCTTATCGGGGTTGACCGCACAGGCGGAGAAAAGGATCCAGGAGCTGGCACCGGACGACGGACGCCTTCCGCAGCTGGAGGCGATGATACTGTCCATGGCAGCTGTTCGCCGCTTGGCAGAGCGATACAGTATACTCGCTGCCTCCATGGCTGAGACGGAGACCGATACCCAACGGAAAGAAGAGCTGCTGCATATTTCAATGGTCTGTGCCAGAGCGCCCTGGTATCCGGCTGAAACAATATGGGAAGCGCTGCAGGGGTATTGGTTTTGTCACCTTGGAGTGATTACGGAACTGAACACTTGGGACTCCTATTCTCCCGGCAGGCTTGACCAGCACCTGTGGCCCATTTATGAAAAGCAGCTTTCAGAGGGCACGATTACCCGCGAGAAGTGCATGGAATTGCTGGGCTGCTTCTGGGTGAAGTTTAATAACCAACCGGCGCCTCCTAAGGTGGGTGTAACACTAAACGAGAGTGGTACCTATACCGACTTCTGTAATATCAACATCGGAGGAAAAAAATCCGACGGGAGCGACGGTGTGAACCCGGTGTCCTATATGTTGCTCGAGACGATCGACCGCATGAAACTCCTGCAGCCCTCCAGTAATGTGCAGCTTTCCCGGGAAAACTCTGACGGTTTTCTGCGGGCGGCCTGCCAGGTAATTCGCAAAGGTTGGGGGCAACCCTCCGTATTTAATGCGGATATGGTGGCGGAGGAATTGATAAGGCAGGGAAAGCTGGCTGAGGATGCCCATGACGGAGGAACATCGGGCTGTGTAGAAGCAGGGGCTTTCGGAAAAGAGGCCTATATTCTTACCGGATACTTTAACCTGCCAAAGATACTTGAACTTACTCTGCATAATGGTATTGACCCTCGTACAGGCGACCAGCTTGGGTTAAAAACAGGCGTCCCGGATAGCTTTGAAGAACTACTGGCGGCCTTTGAAAAGCAGGTAGAATACTTTGTAGATATCAAAGTAAAGGGGAACAATGCGGTGGAGGAGATTTATGGCAGGTTGCTGCCGGCGCCTTTCCTGTCCTCCCTTACTGCAGATTGCATACAAAAGGGAAAGGATTACCACTGCGGCGGTGCTCGCTACAACACAAGCTATATCCAAGGTGTGGGCATCGGTACCCTTACAGACTCCTTCTCAGCGTTAAAGAAGTATGTGTTCGACGAAAAATTGTTGACTCTTCCGGAGATGGTCAAAGTTTTGGATGAGAACTTTTCCGGAAATGAAGTACTGCGAGCGAGGTTGCTTCGCGGTACGCCTCGTTACGGTAATGACGACCGAATCGCTGATTCCCTGATGTTGCGGCTCTTCCATATCTACCGGGATGCTGTGGAAGGGAGGTCGAATCTTCGGGGAGGTCAGTATTATATTGACATGTTGCCCACTACTTGTCATGTTTACTTTGGCTCGGTTACCGGTGCTCTTCCCGAGGGAAGGCTGGCCGGGATGCCGTTATCCGAGGGGATTTCTCCCGTACAGGGCACGGATCGCAACGGGCCTACCGGCGTGATACTTTCGGCGTCAAAAATGCCCCATCGGCTGACCGGAGGCACATTACTCAATATGAAATTTACACCTGCGTTGCTTCGGGATGAGTCGGGTATTCATTCGCTGATGGCATTGATCCGCACGTACTTTTCTTTGGGCGGGCATCATATCCAGTTTAATGTAGTGGGTGCTGAAACTCTTCGTGATGCGCAGGTGCATCCGGAAGCCCATCCGGGATTAATCGTGCGGGTCGCAGGGTATTCCGACTACTTTGAGAACTTGGAACGGAAATTGCAGGATGAGATCATTCTGCGAACGGAGAATACCGGCATATAAACTACCGGATGGCGTTGCCACGAATGTCACGGGAAAAAGCAGACGGAAGCCGATAGGCTTATACACACGAGATTTTCCGGATGACGTAAATGCAAAACAGGCAGGGAGCGAGGATTCCCTGCCTGTTTTAATTGGGCATTGGCGGAGGCGGACGCCGAGAAAGCTCTTTCATTCTGGGATAACAGGCGGAGAAAAAAGCCTTGAGCCCTTCGCACAATCGGTTCAGCCGGGGTATACCGTCCGTAAACGGCTCCCGTTCCCTCCGGCACCCTCCATGACAAAGGAATGACCATTCACAGGCATTGCAGGCGGCGTCCATCGGCAAAGAAGAAGCTATAAACTCACGGGCGGCAGTAGACTTTTCCATACGGAAGAAGGAATCGGTACGGAGGTTTCCCATTCTCCAATGATCCAGAGCGTAAAAGTCACAAGGGTAAACGCTGCCGTCACCTTCTACTAAAAAACTGATAGAGCATCTCCCTGACAAGCCGCAACTCTCCGGGGGGTGACCACAAAGCATATTCAACCAATTATCAAAGGTACGTACGCTGACAAATTTCTTTTCCCAAAAACTCTTTTCATATAAACGAAAAGTTCGAATCAGAAAATTCCCATATGCCTCTGCTGTAAGAGAATCCGCATCGGGAATACCGTTCAATCCGTCAAGGTGGGGAATGAATTGTAGATATCCGTGTTCCCGCAGGTTTGTGAAAACCTCCTCGGGCTTTTCGGCAACCCAACGATCCACTACGCAAAGAATATTGTAAGGGATCTCTGCCTCCCGCAGGCGCCGGAGATTCGCTGTGACTCTGTCCCAGGTTGGCTGTCCCGTTGCATCCTGCCGTCTTGCGTCATGAATAGTTTTGATCCCGTCCAAAGATACTCCGACAAGAAAATCTCCCGCTTTTAAAACAGAGAGCAGTGAATCAGAGAGATATAATCCGTTTGTCTGCATGGAATGACGTACCGGTATGCGCCGGGTGTTATATTGGTTCTCCAGTTCCAGAAGGCGGGTATAGAACGTTGTACCGGCAAGAGTAGGTTCACCGCCCTGAAAAGCCAGAGAAATGCTGCTGTCACCGTAACTGAAAATGCGGCGGATCAGATATTCCAATGTTTCTTCCGACATGCGTGGCAGGAGAGGCGTTTCCCGGTTCTGCATTTCATCGGCATAAAAGCAATAGGTGCAGCGCATATTGCACAGCCCCGAAACTGGTTTTACCATTACGGAAACAGGAGGCATATCGGCTCCTTTCTAAGGAATGATAAAGTGGGAAAAGTATCGTGCCAGAAAGAATAACGGGCAGACGGCACTCTTTGCCGAGGCAAAAACGTTTCTTCTGTGGTGCAGATAACCCATATTTCCGCATTTTTTTGCCTCTGCGCCCTGACAACGAAGCAAGGGGTCGATTTTCGAATCGTTTTCGCCTTGAAATAAAGCAGAGTTTTCCGGGGTTGGAGGATAACTCTGTATTATTTCTACTTTCTGTTGAAAACCGTGCGATTCCCGCGTCTATGATAATATGCCCGCTTAGGAAAGTCAAACAAAAGGGATAAGGATGAAAACGGAAGATATGCCGGCGCGCGATTCTAAGAAATGCAGCGGTCTCTGCTGCATAATGCCCGGGTGTCTTAGACCGAGAAAGTCACAATAGCTTTTCGGAATGGGCGGAATTCCATCAGCTTCTCCGCTGTGAAAGGCGCAATCCATGCATCTGAAATCGCAGAGAAAAGAATAAAGGCGGGAGACATACCCCGCATCGCAACTTTCTCATACAGATTCGGAGTTTTTTGAGAATAATGAAGCAAAAATGCGCATTACAAACTGTAAAATGATCTGCATAAGTTCTTTGCTTTCTTCACATGGGGGGTGTTTACAATTTGAAAAATCTATATTATAGTGTGTACAATGGTCTTAGGAGAAAAACAGGGAGTGAGCAAGATAGGCCATTGGTTGAACTGCCGGAACTGATTTTGAAAAACGGACTTCGCCGATAGCTTTATTCCTGGGGTGGACATGCCCCGCTACAGGCAAGAACTTAATGTATCAATTAGGTATTATTAATACGAAGGAGAATATGTTATGAATTGGGCAATCGTATCTCTGGGGGTTTCCCTTGTGTCTTTCATCGTGGCAGGCTACTTCTACCTATGGGTCAAGAAGCTGCCTACGGCGAATCAGACGCTGGAAGATGTAGGGAAGCTGGTTCGTAATGGCGCTTTTACCTTCCTTAAGCGGGAATATAAAGTGCTTGTTATCTTTGCAGGCGTTGTTGCCGTGTTACTTACATTGTTCTTTCCCGAACCCATCTGGAGGGGCAATGTAGGTGAAAACATCATGATGGGCGTCTGCTATCTGCTGGGCTCAGTATTATCGGCCCTGGCTGGATGGATTGGCATCAGCATTGCCACAATCGCCAATGTGAAAGCCGCTTCCGCCGCAAGGGAAGGTCTGGCACCCGCCTTTATGGCAGGCTTCCGCGGCGGCGCCGTCATGGGCATGGCGGTAGTAGGTACTTCGCTGGCGGGTGCTGCGGCGCTCTACCTCGTCACCGAGAATCCCAATGTCGTGTTGGCTTTCAGTTTCGGCGCATCTTCGTTGGCGTTGTTTGCTAAGGCAGGTGGCGGTATTTTCACCAAGACTGCGGACATCGCAGCGGATCTGACAGGGAAGGTTGAACTTGGCATCCCTGAGGATGACCCGCGCAATCCTGCCGTTATCGCCGACAACGTCGGTGATAATGTCGGAGATGTTGCCGGCATGGGCGCTGACTTGTTTGACTCCAATATTGCTTCCATTGCTGCGGCGATGGTGATCGCACTGCCTCTTGGGCAGGTAAACATTATCTTCTGTTACGGCGCGCTGGGACTGCTGGCTTCTATTATCGGTGTGCTGGCTGCTCGTGTTGGAAAGAAGGGAGATCCTGGCAAGGCGCTGAATGGAGGGACCTATTTGACCTGCATTATCTTCGCAGTGCTCACACTGGGCGCTACGCTGCTGAGCAAGGGCGAATTCAATATTCGTCTGTGGCTGGCTACCATGCTGGGTTTGGTGGTGGGTGTTATTATCGGTTTCACCAGTGAGATTTTCACCGGTGATGATAAGAAACCTGTTGCGAAGGTGGCGGAGGCCTGCAAGAGCGGCCCTGCGTTCACTATCCTGACAGGATTTTCCTATGGCCTGCTTTCTTCTTTCCCGGCGTTGGTGGGTATCGGGGTAGCCGCCTTGGGCGCATATAAAATCTGCGAGCCACTCGGTCCCGGTTATCCCATGTTGGGCATCGCTATGTCGGCCATCGGCATGCTCTCCATCGTAGGCATGATTATTTCCAACGATGCTTACGGCCCCATTGTAGACAATGCCCGCGGCATGGCTGAAATGGGCGGATTAGGTGACGAAGTTCTGAAAATCACGGACCGTTTGGATGCCGCAGGCAATACGGCGAAAGCCATTACCAAAGGCTTCGCCATTGGTGCCGCAGGACTTACGGTTATCGCACTCTTGGGTGCTTTCCAGGAAACGGTATACCAGATCACAGGTACGGCTCCGTCCTTTGATTTGATGAATCCAGTCGTATTCTTTGGTGCCTTGGTCGGCATTGCGGTGCCAGCGGTGTTTTCCGCATTACTTATCATGGGTGTTGACCGTAACGCCCAGCGCATGGTCAAAGAGATCCATCGTCAGTTCGATGATATTCCCGGCTTGCGTGAAGGTAAGGAAGGCGTACGCCCCGAATATGATCGCTGTATCGACATCGCCACCGTGGGCGCCATCAAGGAGCTGATACCTGCTGGGCTCATGGCCATTCTGGTCACCCTGGCCGTCGGATTTATCGGTGGTATTCAGGCAGTGGGCGGGTTCCTGATGGGAAATATCACCTCCGGCCTCCTTCTTGCCTTGATGATGAGCAACGCCGGTGGTCTGTGGGATAATGCCAAAAAGTTCATCGAAGATGGGAACTTCGGCGGCAAGGGGTCGGACGCCCATAAGGCTGCGGTTATTGGTGATACGGTAGGGGATCCTTTCAAGGATACCGCCGGTCCGTCTATCAATACCCAAATCACGGTTATTTCACTTGTTTCTTCGTTGGCGGCGGCAGCTTTTGTTGCATACTCTCTGGTGAAGTAATAGGGTGATCCATTGGCGCCTGGCGGATCCGAAAACAATGGATTTACCCGGCGCCATTTTCATAGTAGTGCAGGTAGAACAAAGATGAATCGGGCAGCCGCAATGCGGTGTTGACGAAAGGAGCGGAGATGAAGCGAAAGAAGGCTTTGCACTTTATAAAACAATGCGCAATAGGGATGCTTCTGGGCATAGCAATGATCATACCGGGATTCAGCGGAGGTGTGCTGGCAGTTTCCATGGGCCTTTACGAGCCGATGCTGGATGCATTGAGTAACTTCTTCAAACAGCCAAAAAAGAATATTCTTTTTCTGTTACCTTTGGGTATAGGTGCCGTAATCTCTTTCTTTGCGTTAACGAATGTGCTGGACTGGGCAATGTCGACCATTCCCGAGCAAATCATCTGCCTTTTTGTGGGAATGGTAGCCGGTGGTGCACCCGGCCTTATTAAAGAAGCAAACGAAAAAGGCTTCCGCTGGTACTATCTGATTTCCGCAGCAGTTGGCATTTCGCTGATATTTGTGCTGAACTATATGGAGATTGTGCAGCCTGATATCGTAGCGGACGGGAAACTGACGATTTGGATCGGCCTGCTGTGCGGTGCCATTATGTCCGTCGGCTTCATCGTACCGGGGATCAGTACTTCTTTTATATTTATGTATATGGGGGTATATGACACTGTACTCTCGGCTGCGAAAAATTTTGACATCGGACAGCTTTGGCCGTTGGGTCTGGGCTTTGTCCTGATGTCGATTGCCATTGTGCGTGCTGTAGACTGGCCGTTTAAACGATTTCGCGGCATCGCCTATTATGGGGTGATCGGTTTAATGGTCGGCTTGGTGGCTTTGCTTCTTTACCCGTTGGCTCGTTTGGAGTGGGTGACTCTTCTCAACATTGCGGTGCTGGGCTTGGGTGTTTTGATTGGCTGGCTGTTGGATACAAAGCTAGGCGTCAAAAAAGAAGCCTGATTCACGAAAGCTCATCCGTACCAAAACAAAGAACAGTCCGTTGATCATAGATTGACGGACTGTTTTCGAGATGAAAACCACAAAAAACATACAATCATTTGGCGTTTCATCATTGTAACGTCATAGACATGTCAAAACAGTACGGAAATATGCCGGAATTTGTTGTATAGTTACAATAAAATCGTATGTTTATGTTAAAATATAATCCGTTATGCAGTCGTACCAGTGGACATAGGTTATGCCATTGACGGTCAGACGCTCGTTATCCGGCAGCTTTTCACTCCACTTTTTTCCATAATAGTCATACGCCCAATCATCGCGATTGAAACGACGCCAAAGAATTGTGCGTCCTTCTTTGTCAAGGTATTGTTCGCTGACCACGCCGGAATTATAAGTGCCGGCATCAATTACGCAAATCGTGTCATAGCTTTTCCCGCCGATTGCAACAGTGTACCGTCCGACAATATCAAGAAGAAAAAGCTTGTCTGCAGTTGTAATAACACTACCGTTCCGGATAATGTCGCCCTTGACTTTGATATGCGTTTCATTACCGCAGTTATTCTCGCCGAAGCCCCAGTTATCGAGAAAACTGTCCCCATCTAAAAAGGTATATAAGCGGTTAACACCGTTCCTCATATGGCTTTCGGCAAGATAACGACAGTGAGTATCCGTAAGATGAGCGACAAATCGTCTTGATACTTCAGGGCTTCCATCTTCAGAGTTACAGTCCATCGGGCTATGTGTCTTTACAATGATTTCTACGCCTTCAATTCCATGTACTTCTGCTTTACCAACAACTGCCATTTCGTTACTCTCTGCAAGCTTTCTTTCAGGCATATTATAAATCCCCCATGAAAGGTTCTCGCCGAGTCTTGGTATAAGAAACCAGCCCATAAGTTCCTCCCATACAACGGGGAAGGGATCATTATTTGATTTTTCGATTTTGTAATCAGGCATAATTTCGGGTAATTTTTTCATAATAAAATCTCCTTTCGGTTTCGGTGGATACGGATATTTTTCTTTGAAATTTGCCTTTGCGGTGTGCAGACGGCTTTTTACCGTACCGACGGGAATCTCGAGCTTTTTCGCAATATCGGCTTGTAACATATCGCGAAAGAAATATAGGTACAGTATTTCCTGATCGCGGCTTGCAAGGCTGCTGATTGTTTCGTGGACATACTTTGTTGCAGTAACGCCCATTCGTCCGCAAGATAATGCGGAATCGCTAACCATGTCAATCGGAACCTCCATTAATTTAGCGCGTTTTCGGTAGAAGTCATTGCATTTATGGCGGGCGATTCCGATAATCCATGCTTTAAAGCACGATTTATCTATTAAGGTACCGTATTTATCATGCGCAGCAATGCATACTTCCTGCAGAACATCGGCAGCGTCAAACGAAGAAGGCAGTCGGAATTTAATGAACCGTTCTATAGCGCAAATGTTTTCGCAAAGCAGTTTTTCAAATTCATCCATAACATCACCTCCTTTCTTGTGTTGAAAACTGGTTTCACATATATAGTCGCAAATTAATATAAAAAGGTTCATTCATTCGCAGCAAATCAAAAACGCTAATATTGATGCCTACAGTATCAACATTAGCGTTTTACTTGGTCGAGGTGACAGGATTTGAACCTGCGACCTCTGCGTCCCGAACGCAGCACTCTACCAAACTGAGCCACACCTCGACATTGGGTGGAGCCAATGATCGGATTTGAACCGATGACCTGCTGATTACGAATCAGCTGCTCTGCCAGCTGAGCTACATTGGCAAGCAGCATAACTGCTTTGTCATTATAGCCATAATTCTATCTTGTGTCAAGAATAAAGAAGCCGTTTTGCTTAATATGTTGTTTGATAGAGATACTTCATAAAAAAAGGGGGATGAGGTATAAAATGGAGATCATCTCTACTCATTATTGCTATAAAACGATTCTTTGCCTCATTGGATTCACCTCTAACAGATTCGTAAATGGCTGAGAGATGCTGGGCTTTCACAGCCTATATTAAATCGAATAACTTATGGAAGAACGACTGCTTCGAAAGATAGAACATGGATGCAAGTAGAGTTTCCATACGAAGAATTTTATGAAACTACATTTGAAGCATAAGTGTTGACGAGAATTAGGTTCAACATTATAATCAAACAGGGTTCATTCGAACCCTGGAGGGCATTCGCCTACTACTTAAACCCTGATTTCGATGGTTGCCTAAGAACTTAGATTTACAAACTTTTCTGAATCATAAATCACGGACAGGTTATTCGGTAAATTGGCAGCATACAGGAGAGGTGTTTTTAGTTAAGCCGTTATCAATTTCAATTATAAATATAAAGCTACCGTTTATAGATTGCCGTTGTTTTGTAGGAGGAGCGTATGAAGAATATAATAGCCTTTGGGGATTCGATTGTAAAAGGAGTATCTCTTGAGGATGGACGGTACCGTGTGAATCCGCAGAGATTCACAACCATTTTAGAAGATCGGATGAACATTCTCATAGAGAATAAAGGCCAAATGGGTGCTACAGTGATGCAGCTTGGAAAGGCGATAAAGCGTTCGATAGAAACTCTGACGAAACCAGAATATGATACAATCATTCTTTCTTACGGAGGCAATGATTGTGATTATGATTGGCAAGCAATCTCGGAAGCTCCGGAGGAGCCACACTTTTGTAAAACGATTATCGAGCAGTTTACTCAGGAATACAAGCGTATAATACTCAAACTAAAAGATATGGGAAAGCAGGTTTTTCTGCTTTCTTTACCACCTATTGATGCACATAGGTATTTCCGTTTTATTAGCAGGGACAGAAATGCGGATGCAATTCTTGGTTGGTTGAGGGGAGATATTTCTCACTTGATGAAATGGCACGAAATGTTTAATTTGGCCGTATTTAAAATCGGAGCTGCCGCCAAAGCTAAAGTATTGGATATTACGTCCTGTTTCTTTTCAAAACCAAATTACAAGAAATTACTATGTGAAGATGGAATTCATCCAAATTCCGAAGGTCATCTGCTGATTGCAGATACTATTGCCATGCTGTTGAGTGCTTGATATTATATTTTCATATGAGAGAAGACTAATACGTTTTAACCGTATAATTGAACTGATAGTCTATATGGCTTGTATCCAAATAAAGCTAATTAAATGGAACATGTGGTTTTGCTGTCTTGAGATGTATCTGCGTTGCGCTCTCAATAGAGTGCGGAGCGCCTAAGAGGCAGATTCAAGAGTGGCCCGGTAATATCGATTTTTTAACCACGGCAAGTATTTCCAAATACCTAGCATATAGAGCAAAAGCTGTTTCCGCTGATGCGATGCCTAATGGTTCAGGTGCAGAAAACCAGGTTATAAACGTAAAAAGAGAAGCCGGTTTACCGGCCTCTCAGACTGGCGGAGGAGGTGGGATTCGAACCCACGAGCCCGTGAGGACTAACGCATTTCGAGGGCTGTGAAAAGCCTAAAACTGCCCCTTTTCTCTTTATAAGTTTTTACAAGATTACTCCAAAAATCTGTCTTAACAACCATTCTCAACACTTCTCTTTATAAGTTCTTATAAGTCGTATACAAGACTTTTTATGAAAGGCGGGCACCATTTGGGCACCACGGGCACCATTTTTCAGAATGATAGCGCACATGACCTCTAAAATCACAAATAAACTGATTAAAAGTAAAGTGAAAAAAGTTTTTGATATGACTTTTGATTTTTACGAAAAGCCTAAAAACCTTACTAAATAAACGATTGACTTGAAATTTATAGTGCCCTGCTTTTCAGTTGTTTTACAAAACCGCAAAAAACCGGGCACCACATTAGGCACTATTTCATGCAAAATTCAGGGCACCACGGGCCCACTAAAAAAGGAGAACTCTATATGAAAAATACCTTGCTTGATAAAGGCATTATATTCCCGTCCGGCGAAATCAACAAAGATAAGATTAACCTTGTCGCCGGAGCAATTACACAGCCATTCGCTGAAATGGTATGGATAACGACAGGCGGCGATATGGAAACCGTCAATCGCCTCACAGACATCATTGTTACCATGAATACCCCTACCGACAGAGAAAAGCTGTTCAAAATTATCAAAATGCTCTACGGACTTATGGGCTTGCGCTTTTCCGAAGAAGCCGAGCCTATGAACGCAGACCCCGACGTTTTGGATTACTTCCTGTTTTCCTTTACGGCAGACTTCGGAGAAATCATCAAAGACTATATCGCAGAAGCACAATAATACAGGCAAATTAAGGCGGCGTTTCTTCATTCCCCGCATGGGAAACAAGAACGCCGCTATTTTTATGCCCTCATGTTACGCAATAGAGCCTACAAAAGACTTGTATTAAGCGCCTTTGGGAGTGCGTTTTTGACAAAGTAAGAGCTTTATGCCTTTACCCTCAAAAACGGCTTTCTACTGCGTAACAAATCCCAGTTAAAGGAGTGATAAACTATGGCAGTTTTTCGAGTAAATCGCAACAAGGGATATACCGTAATGAGCAACCACCACCTACGCAACAAGGAATTGACCTTAAAGGCAAAGGGCTTGTTATCGCAAATGCTGTCCTTGCCGGAGGATTGGGACTATACCCTTGTCGGGCTTTCACATATAAACCGGGAAAAAATCGACGCTATCCGTACCGCCGTTTGGGAACTTGAAAAAGCAGGATATATCATACGGCAGCAAGGACGCGACGAGAAAGGCAAAATGACAGCGATTGAATATAACATATTTGAGCAGCCGCAGACCACACCGCCAACGAATGAGCCGGTATTGGAAAATCCAACATCGGATAACCCGATATTGGAAAATCCGACATCGGAAAAACCGACGTCGGAAAATCCAACGCAATTAAATAAAGATATACAAAGAACTGATTTACTAAAAATAGATAAAACAAATACGGATTTATCAATTACCCATTCCATTCCTATCCTTTCCTCTAACCCCTCACCTTTCATAAAGGACGAGGCAAAGCCACCGGAACGGAAAGGAAAAGAAGCGAAAAAACAAAATGCAATAGATGTTTACAGACAAATTATCTTGGAGAATATCGAGTACGATATTCTCACGAAGGATCCGCGCATGGACAAAAACCGTTTAGACGAAATCGTTGACCTCATGCTTGAAACGGTATGCAGTGCGCGAAAGACACTTCGCATTGCCGGGGACGACTACCCCGCAGAACTCGTCAAAGCTAAATTTATGAAGCTGAACAGCAGCCATATTCAATTTGCTCTCGACTGCATGGAAGAAAACACAACAAAAATCCGCAATATCAAGCAATATCTACGGGCGGTGCTTTTCAATGCTCCGTCCACGATTGACAGCTACTATACCGCCCTTGTCGCTCACGACATGGCAAACGGGCGTATCTGAAAGGAGGACGGTAAATGCAAGATGAAGTGAACGAAAGAGTGGTTGCTCTCTCCATAAAGGGAACGAAGCTCACAGCCGAAGTATTGCAAAAATCTATTCGGTCAATGCTATCTCAAATCAAGAAACAAAAGGATAATCCCACGCAGCGCAGAGGAAAGCAGACCCTAAAGCAGCTTATGAAGCAGGACGCAGGCGTTAGCAGTATTGAGATAACCGACGAGAATATCAAAGCCTTTGAGAAAACAGCAAAGAAATACGGCGTTGACTTTGCCCTAAAAAAAGACACCACAGAAACACCGCCCCGCTACCTTGTGTTTTTCAAAGGACGCGACGCTGACGTTCTGACCGCAGCCTTTAAGGAGTTTTCCGCAAGGAAACTGAAACGGGAACAAAAACCCTCAATTCGCAAAGCATTAGCCGTCTTTAAGGAAAAAGCGAAACAGCTCAATGCCGAGCGCGTTAAGGTTAAAAACAAGGACAGAGGAGGTATTGAGCTATGAAAAATATCAATCTTAAAAAACTCATAATTTCCAATCTCCCGTATCTGCTCTTTATCCTGCTCTTTGACAAGGCGGCACAGGCGGTGCGGCTTGCACCGGGCAACGACCTGTCCGGTAAGCTGCTATCCATAGCGGACGGTTTTGCGGCCGCCTTTTCCTCATTCGCGCCGAGCTTCCACCCCATAGATTTACTTGTGGGCGTTTTAGGCGCGGCGGTTATCCGTCTGATCGTCTATGTTAAGGGCAAGAACGCAAAGAAATATCGGAAAGGCAGCGAATACGGCTCCGCACGTTGGGGCAATGCCGACGATATACGCCCATACATCGACCCCGTATTTGAAAATAATGTACTGCTCACGCAGACCGAACGGCTTATGATGAACAGCCGCCCGAAACAGCCGAAATACGCAAGAAATAAAAACGTACTTGTCGTCGGCGGTAGCGGCAGCGGCAAGACAAGGTTTTTTGTCAAGCCTAACCTAATGCAAATGCACAGCAGCTACGTTGTCACCGACCCGAAAGGTAGCTTAAAATAAGGACAGAGATTTTCAAATCCTCGAAGAAGGAGGTATCACCAATGAGCAAACCGCAGAATAACGGCAAAATCACCGCCTTGTATGAGCGCCTTTCACATGACGATGAACGCTCCGGCGAGAGCGTGTCTATCGAAAATCAGAAGCGCATTTTGGAGGACTATGCCCGTATAAATGGTTTTCAAAATATACGGCATTTCACAGATGACGGCGTGCGTGGTACTACCTTCAAGCGTCCTGGGCTTGACCTTATGCTTGAAGAAATCCGGGCGGGAAATGTGGCAACCGTTATCATTAAAGACCAAAGCAGAATCGGGCGTGATGTTGTCGAAGTAGGCTTGCTGAAACGCACCTTTGACGAGTTCAATGTCCGATTTATCGCCGCCAATGACAATCTTGATACCGCCAACGGCTTTGATATCATGTCTATCTTCCGGGATGTCATAAACGAATGGTATGTTGCCGATACGAGCCGCAAAATCAAGACTGTTTTCAAGTCGAGAATGGAAAAGGGCTTGCGCTGCTCCGGCTCGGTCTCCTACGGCTATCTTGCTTCTAAAAAGAAAAAGGGCGAATGGGTGATCGACGAGGAAGCCGCAGCCGTTGTGCGCCGGATATTCCAAATGATTATCGCCGGAGTGGGTGTGAACGGTATAGCAAGGACGCTTAGAGCCGAGAAAATCCCTATCCCCTCCGAGCATTGGAAGCGTATAGGCGCACCCGTCAGAGCCTCAAAGTACGCCGATCCTTACGCATGGTCGGCAACGACAATCAACTACATTCTCAAACGCCCGGAATACATGGGGCATAAGGTCTTGGGAAAGACCGTGTGTGAGAATTACAAAATCAAAAGCACCCGCAAGACTGCGCCGGAGGAACAGTATGTTTTCAAGGGCGCGATACCCGCTATTGTAGACGAGGAAACATGGAACAACGTCCAACGCCTACGAAAAACGAAGCACAGACCGCCGAAACGCGCCGAGCAACCCCACCGCCTGACCGGGCTTCTCTACTGTGCCGATTGCGGCGCGAAGCTGACCCACCGGAACAATCTTGTACAGGGCAAATGGCTTGACGATGCTTTCATCTGTTCAAACTACCGCCGACTGACCCGCGACTGTACCATGCACTATATCCCCACAGCGAAGATTGAAGCCGCCATACTGACCGCCATTCAGCGCGTGAGCTGGTATGTTCAGAACAACGAAAAGGAGTTTGTTCAGCGTGTGTGGGAAGCATCCAGTTTACGTCAGGAGGAAGCCGTAAAGGATTGCAAACAGAGGTTAAATAGCGCAAAGAAACGCCATGCGGAGCTTGATGTACTGGTGAAAAAGCTCTATGAGGGCAATGCGACGGGGAAAATCCCCGACAGGCATTTCACCCGCCTTCTTGCCGAGTACGACGAGGAACAGACCGCACTTGAAGCGTCCATAGCCGAGTGGCAGGGAGAACTTGACACATGGAACGCCGACAGGCTGAACATGGACAAGTTTATAGAGCTTGCAAAACGGTATACCGACTTTACCGAGCTTACAACGCCCATGCTCAACGAGTTTATTGAAAAAGTAATCGTCCATGAGGGCGAGGGGCGAGGCAACAGCCGCAGACAGAGGTTGGATATTTATTTGAACTTTATCGGCGCATTTGAAGTACCCTCCGAAATCGTAACACCGACAGAGCTTGAAGAACAACGCCGCCAACAGGAAGAACAGGTGGCAAAGGAAAAACATCGGGAGGAGCTTGCACAGGTGCGATATGAACAGCGCAAACAGGAGCGGCGAGATTTCAACGCGAGAAAAAAGGCGGGATTGCTGACCCCGGAGGAACGGGAAGCAGAGGATCTCCGTATGGCGCAGCGCCGCATACGGCAAAAGGAATGGCGCGACAAGCGAAAAACCGCCGAGCCGGAGAAACCGCCCAAGCCCCGTTCTCTCAAAGAGCTTGCCGCACTCAAACGCGAGGGCGCGGAGCTTACGCAGGAGGAAGCGGAACGTCTTGCGGAGTATCGCAGCAGGAAGAACGCTCAAATCAAGAGATGGCGCGACAGGAAGTTAGCCGAGGAAGCCGCCGCACAGGACGAGAAAGGAGAAAAAATCGCATGAGAAAGTTGAGTTACAACTGACAGTCAAGAGCTGCAAAAAACGCATATTTGACGATTAAAACGCTTCGGACGAGGAATGTATCGCCGGAGTGTTTTCTATTTGAAAATCGCCGTTTTTCCCAAGTCAAGAGCCGGGAAAAACACCCGAAAAATGCCCCTATTGCGTAACAGGAGCGCAGAAAGGAGAGTTTATGAAAACAGGGCTGACAAAAGCCGAAAAGACCACCAATATTTACTTTGACGAGAAAGACCCGATGATTTATATTCGCACCCATAACACCGATCTTAAAAACAGACTGACTGCCTATGCCGCACAGTACCCCGGTGAGTGCCGCCAGACCTACGCAGACCACGAAACGGGCAGCATGGAGTTTGAAATCCGCAAGGGACGCTTCTCTTTTCGTCTGACCGCCCCATACAGCGAGGAGCGTCGCAGGGCGGTAAGTGAGCAGGCAATAAGAAATGGTGTGAAAAATCGTAACTTATTCGCAATTTCCCTACGACCTATTGACAAGAGGTAGCTGTATCTGCATAATTAACCTATCGGTTAAATGATTGGCGGTGATGTGATGGGGCTTCAAAACACAATGCGAGCTTTGGCTGACCCAACCCGAAGAACAATTCTGAACCTGTTGAAGAAAGGGCGGCTATCTGCCGGAGAAATAGCAGAACACTTCGACATTAGCTTACCGGCAATTTCAAAGCACCTGTCTATCCTAAAGGATACCGATCTTATTCGTGACCAACGAGAAGGCAAGTATATTTTTTATGAGCTTAACGCCTCAGTCCTTGATGAAGCGTTATTATGGCTCAAAGATTTGCGAGGGGATAAATCATGAAAAAAATGTCTGAAGTTTCGTTTATTCTAATTATTATCATGTTAGCAGTTGGCGTTATTAGTTTATTCTTCTTGCCGGAGCAATTTGCTGTCCAATGGAATAGTAACGGAGTGAGCGGTACTGCCGTGAAATGGATTGTTTTTGCGTTCCCTGCATTGGCGTTGATAGTAAATGTCGTGAGCAACACAAGCAGTAATAATCAAACCAGAAAACAACATACAGCTATCTTGCTTCTTTGTTCGATTATTCTGTTTGCCTGTCAAATACTGATTACTTGTAACGCGCTCGGTTTTATTGAAATTACAAAGATTGACGGACAATTTGCTGGGAAAATATGCTGTATTCTTGCAGGGTGTATTCTCACCTATGCCGGAAATAAACTCCCAAAGTTTGCGCGGAATTATTATATAGGCATAAAAACATCATGGGCTTATGAAAGCAACGATATATGGACAAAAGTGCAGCGGTTTGGTGGAAAAGTATGGGTAATTTCAGGAATAGCAATTCTTCTCGCGTCATTTGCCCCATTAAAAATACAGTCGATTGTTTTAGTTGTGTGCATTTTAATGATTGGATTATTACCTCGCATATATGGTATGCGGCTATATCAGAAAACCATGAATGGTAATGAGAAGTGATACTGTGATATGTGAAAAATTGAGTGGCAAAAACTAAACATCTTCCGCAATAAACATCTTCCGCAAAGCGCAATCGACCTAAAAATCGGTTGCGCTTTTCTTGTATCAAAAAAACAAAAGGAGCGACTACCCATGACGAAACCAAAAGAGAAAACCAAAGAGGAACTGTTTGCCGAAATCGAGGAAAACAAAAAGAAAATCCGGCAGTATCAGAACAGAGAGAAAATCATCAAACAGAAGTTATCCCGCGAGGAACGCAAAAAACGCAATCACCGTCTTTGTTCGCGGGGCGGCTTCATTGAAAGCGTCGTGCCGGAGCTTATCACTATGCCGGACGAGGATGCGAAAAAGCTTTTACGCCTTGCTTTGACGAGTGAGCCAGCGCGGGAATTTTTGAGAAAAAGAGCCAAAGAAACGACAAGCTAAATAATCCCTTGGCAACAAGGGCGCACTTATACACCCTAACGGGCGTTGTGCGTCCTCTGGAAGCCATTGCATGGAGCTATGGCGGCTTGCTCCGCATACAGGGAAGTCTGCAACTTCCCTGCGACGCTTGCGCGTCTACCCTTTTGCACACCCCACGAAAGCAAATATTTTGCTGTCGCAATCTGTTCACTTTCATGGGGTTTTATGATCGCCCGATTGGAGGTGTTACCCTATGGCGATATACCATTGCAACATCAGTATCGTGAGCCGGGGCAAAGGCAAATCAGCCGTTGCAGCAGCCGCCTATCGAAGCGGCGAAAAGCTCATAAATGAATGGGACGGAATGACCCACGACTACACCCGCAAGGGCGGCGTCGTGCATTCGGAAATACTCTTGCCGGAACACGCACCGTCCGCTTTCTCTGATCGTTCTACTCTTTGGAACAGCGTCGAGCTTTATGAGAAAACTGGTAACGCGCAGCTTGCGCGGGAGATCGACGCAGCCCTGCCCGTCGAATTATCAAGAGAGGAACAGTTACGGCTTGTCCGTGAATACTGTTCCTCTCAATTTGTTTCAAGGGGAATGTGTGTTGACTTCTGTCTGCACGACACAGGTACGGGCAATCCCCACTGCCATATCATGCTGACCATGCGCCCTCTTGATGAGCGCGGACAATGGGCGGCAAAGTCAAAAAAGGAATATGACCTTGACGAAAACGGCGAGCGCATACGACTGCCAAGCGGCAGATACAAAACGCATAAGGTTGACCTTGTAGATTGGAACGACAAGGGCAATGCCGTCATTTGGCGCAAGGCATGGGCTGACATCACTAACAGCTTTTTGGAACTGAACGGAAGTGAAGAACGCATCGACCACCGCAGCAACGAAGAACGCGGCATTGACGAGATTCCAACCGTCCACATGGGAGTGGCGGCTTGTCAGATGGAGAAGAAAGGTATCGTCACTGAAAAGGGCGAGCTTAACCGAAATATCCAAAAGGCAAACCGCGTCTTGCGTGAAATCCGGGCGCAGATCGGCAAGCTCAAAGAATGGATTGTCGAGCTTTTCAAAGCGCGGGAAGCTGCACCGCAGAAACCGCAATCCCCGCCTATTGCAAATCTACTCATGCAGTATCTGAGCGTTCAGAGAGAAAAGAGCCGGAAGTATTCGCAGGGCTGGCAGCAGAAACACGTAGCCGACGAGCTGAAAATCGTATCGAAAGCGGTCAACTACCTTGCAGCGCACAACATTACCACCCTTGCCGAGCTTGACGCTGCTCTTTCCTCTGTCAGTGAAAAATCCGGTGCAATCCGCGACAGCATGAAAGTTTCCGAAGCCCGCATGAAAGAGCTTCAAATGCTCATTGAGAACGGCAGGAATTATCTGAACTACAAACTCATACAGGATGAGTACAAGCAAATCCGATGGAAAGGCAAACAGGAGAAATATGCCGAAGCTCACCGTGCTGAGCTTACCTTGTGGGACGCGGCTAACCGTTTCTTACACGCGCGCTTGCCGGAAGGCGTGAAGACGCTGCCTGTCTCCGCATGGGAAAAGGAATATGCCACACTCAAAGCAAAGCGTGAAACGGAGTATGCAAAGCTGAAAGATTCCCGCGCTGAGGTTTCCGAGCTTCAAAATATCCGTCGCTGCGTCGATATTGTGGAGAGAGCCAAGCAACCGCAACGGACGCAGACCCTCACCAAGCGGCACGAACAGGAGAAATAAAAGTAAAGGACGGGCAAACAGTTCTGCTTGCCCGTTCCATATACTGTTCAACAAGTTGTGATGGTTATAATCCTAAAATGTAAAAGCCAGAATGTTTTCGTGCTTTTTCTAACCAATGCGCCAATATTTCTTGTTCTGGTAGATGTGTGTATTTGAGCTTTTTTAGGATACATTCAGTTTCTTCCACAGAGTAATAATTGATTCCGCACAAGTCAACTACACCCGTTTTACCATTTCCATAAGTGCCGCCTGTAAAAATGTCTTTATAGCAAGAGAAAAAGGTATTTTCATCATCACCATAGATATACAATGAATCATTTTTCCGCATCTTTATTGTATCCGCAGAAATGAGGCCTTCCCGTTTCGAGTCGGGAGCTAATTCACAATACTGAAATTCTATGAAATATGATCCACCAATTTTCCGCCTTTCTTCTTGCGAATAAAAAGTTTGAAATAACATATCTGTCACTCCTAATCGGATTTGTTAATTTTATTATACTCAAAAGCTATGAAAAACGTAAAACGGAATAATGGTAGCCGCTACCGATAATGCGGATAAAGGAGTGAAAGCCATGACTGACAAGAAGCGAAAACGCGGCAGACCGAAACTATCTACCCCGATCACCGAGGACTATGCCCCAAGCCGCAGACAGGCGGTAAACGCCATGTATATGTATGAGGCGGTTGACCTGATAACGGAAGCCGCTACCGATATTCCAAACGCTGATCTGTTGTGGTTCGCTGATGAGCAGACACGCACCGCAACCTCTAAAAACGGAGTATTAGAGCAGATAGGACGGATGCTGATACAGGACGGCTTTTCTGTTTCAGACTGTATCTATATTGCCGGTCTTGCCGCCGATGCAGTAAACGCCGGATATACCGCAAGGGAGGTTGAAAAAGCGATACGGGCACTACGCCTTACCCATAAAGCTCTTGCTAAACACAGGGATGAGCCGTACTATGAAAACGCCGCCTATCATGCCGCAGAGATACTGCGGGAAATGGCGGGAGAAAGGAGCAGCAATAATTGAAAAGAACGTGAAAACAACCGAAAAGAAGCGCAAGCCGGATTGTGTGACGGAAGTCAGCATGGGCAAATCCATCCTTGTGGTGTCCGGGTATTTCAAGGAAAACGGCACGAAAACCGCCGAGGATATCATGGAAGCCGTACTGAAAGCCGAATATAGTGTAATATTTCCATCGGACACATCGATTCCGTTAATATGACAATCATGCAATCCGAAGGGCTGTTTGGGGTCAGGCTTAAATCTTGTCTCCTTCATAATCCTTTACTCCATTAAATTAAACTTTGTTACTGCTTAGTCTTCTTTCCACAATGAGAGCAATACTCACCGTTATCTCGAAGCATTTTCCCACAATGTGGGCACTTATTTCCAAACGCTTTTATAAGGATACAGACAAACATAGTAAAGAAGCCTGCCGCACCAATATATGCCTCGACTATAAACTCGTAATTGTTATCCAGTAGCTTTATTCCTATAATCGCATGGGCAATCATGGTGATTACAAACGCAAACCACAGTATCCATGTTGCAACTCTCTTCATTGCAGTCTCCTCCATCAAGATTTATAGTTTCTTACCTGCCTGATAATCTTGATAAAGACCATATCCTAAGAAGACTATTCCAACCAAGAGAGCAATAATCGATAAAATCTTCAATGGCGCTCCGACATATTGCAATCCTGCTGAAAATAAGTCAGCATCCCATGACGATGCCCCGCTCATGAAGATTGAGGCTGATAAATATCTTGCAGACATCAATACTGCGGATATCAGACAAAAAACAGAACCTATTCCTTTGTTATTCATTATCTTTCTCTCCCCAAATCACGATTTGTTGTTCTAAGACAACATTAAAGATAATCTGACGTACAATATCCCGACATCACTAAATCTCTGCAAGAATTCTATCAAGATCAGCTTGAATGTCGGCCTTATCTGTTGCATTTCCAAATACATGCAAGGTGTAAAAGGCATTATCTTTCACCCAGTAGGCGGTAAGATCATAATATTCATCATTGTAATAACTATTATTATTTGACCCGTTTGTGGTTACAACCAATACGTGAATGCCGGATTTTGTAGTTACAGTGTTTTGTTTGTAAGTGGCATACCCATTATAAACGCTGCCTATGGTATATGTTTTTGTATTTGCAGTAAGATTTGTCGTCAGAGTAATTCGCGCATTTTGGGTATTGTATCCGGCTGTGACGCTGATTTCGCTAACTTTTCTTTCAATGTTTGCAGCATTGACTGTTGCTTCAATGTGCTTTATCGGCGTATTGGGGTCAGCACTCTCCATTCCAATATGCCCTGTCTTATTTAGCCAATTTAGTGATTCAAGAGGATTATTTACAGTAGCACCGATTGCTTCTTCGCATTCATTCCAAGTGTCAGCTTCAAAAGAAACGATTCCCCAAACTTGACTTGATAGAAGTTTCGCTTCTTTGGACATGCTATCAAAAGTGCTCCATTCCTGTGTGAGCTTATCTTCGACCGTGTTGCCTAATGAAGAAAAATCTGTGCCAGGTAATGTCGCTCCAATCCGATAGGATGATTCCACTGTATCCGATACTTCTTCTACGACTTGCACTTCAGTATATGTCAACTGAGCGTCCTCAACTCTTTTTTCTTCGGATGTTGATTCTTTTTCACATCCCGCAAAGATAAAGCAAAACAGAAAAAGCAGAACGATACTTGAGGTTCTTTTCATTATTACCTCCTAAAAAATTTCTATCTGTATAAACGAAAACAACCTGATACTTTGTCATCGTTCACTAAAATAAAACTATTCAACCTCTGCTGAATAGTCAATAACTACCTTTTTACATTCAGCACAATGGTGAGCAGTGCAAATAGGTCTTGTCCAATTATGAGAACTCAATATGATTTCTTCATTGCCTGCTATGTCAGGAATAAACCAGTTTTTATGTGCTTTGGTGGTAAAAAAATCTGGCGAGCACTCTGGACTATACCACTTGTCATTTATTTACCACAACAAGGACATTTCATATTGATTGCCTCCACAAATTCTGAGCTACAAATTGGAATTTGTTGACCTTTTCTCAGAAATCCATTGCTTTGTCCACGCAAACAATGTTTCAGACATCACGTTAAAATCTACCATTCCGCCATTTTTCAAATTCAAGAAAGTTTCAACAATGATCCGTTCATCAGCAGATAAAACTTTGAGCAATTCTTTTTGACGGCTGATATAGTTTCCTGTTTGCTTGAAAGCAATTGCCTGTGCAACGAAAGAGGCCGATTTATACAGACCCCGCAAAATATCTTCGTTCTTTTCATACAGCATATTGTGTACACATCCGTGGAATATGTTGCAAGCACCGATTTTGATTGCTCTGTTCACAGCAGTTTCGTCAACAAGTGCCATCACCTCGTCAAGGCTTCCCTTAATTGGCGTGGTGTCATGGCAAAATTGGAAAAGGTCAGATGTCTCCCAATTCATAATTTCCTTTTTGCCTGAAAGGAAACCACAAATCAATTCTCTATGAGAAAGGGTATTCAACATATTATTATAAGTTTGAATGTCCATAGCAGACAATTCATCCAAAATTACAACAATATCAATGTCGCTTGTTTCGCTTGCTTCACCACGGCCATAACTACCTTGTAAACCAACAAACCATACACGTTTTCCAAATGTATGGTTTAACTTTTGCAAAAAGTCTTTCATCCATGTAGTAATATCTATCATCTTAATCACCTCATCAAATTCCAATTTGTCGCACCGATGTAAGTAAAATTATACTATCGCTCCCGCTATAATTCAACGTGATTTTGTAAATATTGCACCCCGCCGCCCTTTGAGCAATCGAAGCGGCGGCTTTATCAATTCAAAGAAAGAGAGGTTTTCCTATGTATTACACCCAAGAACAGATAGACCGAGCAAACCAAACCGACCTTGTTTCATTCCTGCAATCCCAGGGCGAACAGCTTGAACGCGCCGGGAATGAATACCGATGGAAACGACACGACAGCCTGACGGTCAGAGGAAATAAGTGGTATCGCCATTCACAGGGCAAAGGCGGCGGCCCGGTGGACTTCCTCATGGAGTTTTTCGGCAAGAGCTTCACCGAAGCCGTACAGCTTTTGACCGGGAAGCAAGGCGGAAAGCCGGACCAGACAGCCCACGCAGAGCCGCAATTCAGACTACCAAAAAGAAACGACAGCACCGAACAAGTAAAAAGGTATCTCACAGAAGCCCGTTGCATTGATGAAGATGTAGCGGGCTTTTTCATTTCCACCGGGGATATTTACGAGGACGCAGCCCATCACAACGCCGTATTCGTCGGGCGTGATGAAAACGGCATACCCCGTTATGCCCACAGCAAGGGAACGGCGGGCAGCTTCCGGCTTGATGTGAAAGGCAGCGACAAAACCTTTAATTTCTGCTATCGGGGCGAGGATGAAAAGCTATTTGTCTTTGAAGCACCCGTTGACCTCTTATCTTTCCTCTGCCTGTTCAAAAAGGATTGGCAGAAGCGCAGCTATTTATCTCTGGGAGGCGTGGGAGAAAAAGCCCTTGTACGTTTTCTCTCTGACCGTCCGAGCGTCAAGACTGTTTATCTCTGCCTTGACAGCGATGAAGCAGGGAACGCAGCTTGCAGCCGCCTTGTGAAGCTCATGCAGGAGGGCTATACAGTCCACCGTCTTGTGCCGCTATACAAGGATTGGAACGAGGTGTTGCAGCGCAGAACGCAGATCACAGACGGTAAATATCTGCGAGAAGCGGTCTATGGCTTGAAAGAGCCGCCACAGGTGGAAACCGTCGAGATTATCCGCATGAGCGAGATTGACACCCTCACCGTTGAATGGCTATGGGAGCCGTATATCCCATTCGGGAAAGTAACCATTGTGCAGGGCAACCCCGGCGAGGGAAAGACCACTTTTGCTTTACGCCTTGCCGCCGCCTGTACCACCGGGCATACACTTCCAAACATGAACCCCCTGCCGCCGTTCAATGTGATCTATCAGACCGCCGAGGACGGGTTGGGCGATACCGTCAAGCCCCGCCTTATTGAAGCAGACGCAGACCTTGACCGGGTGCTTGTCATTGACGAAGCCAAGCGGGAGCTATCCTTATCCGACGAGCGTATAGAGAAAGCCATCACGCAGACCGGGGCGCGGCTGATAGTCCTTGACCCCATTCAAGCCTATGTGGGTGAGAAAACCGACATGAACAAGGCAAACGAGATACGCCCCATCTTTCGCCGCCTTGCCGATGTTGCCGAGCGTACCGGGTGTGCCGTTATTCTTATCGGACATTTAAACAAGGCAAGCGGAGGACAGACCGCCTATCGCGGTTTGGGGTCTATCGACTTCCGCGCCGCAGCAAGGAGCGTCTTGCTGGTCGGACGGGTAAAGCGTGAGCCGAATATCCGGGTAATCATTCACGACAAGTCTTCTCTTGCGCCGGAGGGCAAGCCTATTGCCTTTTGCCTTGACCCCGAAACGGGCTTTGAATGGCTTGGAACGTATGACATCACCGCCGACGAGCTTTTATCCGGCGCGGGCGGCAACAGTGAAACAAAGACTGAGCAAGCGGAAAGACTGATACTTGATTTACTTGCAGATGGGAAAGAGCTTGCCAGCGAGGACATTGAGAAAGCCGCAGCGGAAGCCGGCATTTCAGCCCGTACCGTCCGCAATGCAAAGCGAAACCTTGACGGGCGTATTACCTCAAAGCGCATTGGCGCTATATGGTATCACGCCCTTAAAAAGTGAAGTGGCAAAATCCAAGTGGCAAAACCCATAGCCTTTGCCACTTCGCCACTTCAACCTCAAACTGCCGCCCTATGTGTTGACCGCATGGGGCTATTTTCATGGAAAGGAGAGCCTATGAACGAACAGAAAAAGCCTGATACCGCAGCCACTAACCCTATTCCTCTGACCGAAACGGAAACCGCTCCCATAACCCTTGTGAAGAAAATCGGCAACACGATCTTTGATATTCGCGTCCATTTCAGCGAAACGAGCAAGGAAACCTTTACCGATAAAGTCTTACGCCTTATCCGAAACGACAATGAAACCACTTAAAATGTAGATTCTTTTTTTCTCGTTCCCTATTGACAACACCCGAAAGGAACGGTTTTAGTCGAGTGCGGAAAGCTCCTGCAGCGCGGCGGCTACCGTATAAAGGTGCTGAATACGATCAACTTCAAAAAGAGCATGAAATACAACCCCTTTGCATATATCCGCGACGAAAAAGACATCTTGAAGCTCGTAAACACTTTGATAGCAAATACGAAAGGAAGCGGCGAAAAATCAACCGAAGATTTTTGGGTAAAAGCCGAAAGGCTGCTATATTGCGCTCTTATCGGATATATCCACTATGAAGCTCCGGAAGCGGAAAAGAATTTTACGACGCTGCTTGAAATGATTAACGCAAGCGAAGCCCGTGAGGACGACAGCGAATTTCAAAGCCCTGTTGACCTCATGTTTGAACGTTTGGAAGAAAAAGACCCGGAACATTTTGCAGTAAAGCAGTATAAAAAGTTTCTGTTATCGGCGGGGAAAACCCGTTCCTCTATCCTCATTTCTTGCGGAGCGAGGCTTGCCCCTTTTGACATTAAGGAGCTGCGGGAACTTATGGAAAGCGACGAGCTGGAACTTGACACTTTAGGCGACAGGAAAACAGCGTTATTCGTTATCACAAGCGATACAGACAGCACTTTCGATTTTGTAACGGCAATGATTGTATCGCAGCTTTTCAATCTCTTATGTACGAAAGCCGACGATGTTTACGGCGGGAGGCTGCCTATTCACGTTCGCTGTCTGCTTGACGAGGTAGCAAACATCACGATTCCAAATCTTGAAAGGCTTATAAGCGTATTCAGAAGTCGTGAAATATCGGCTTGCCTTGTAGTGCAGGCACAGAGCCAACTCAAAGCCATTTACAAAGAAAACGCTGACACAATTATAGGAAATTGCGACACGACGCTTTTTCTCGGCGGCAAAGAAAAAACGACACTCAAAGAAATATCGGAAATTCTCGGTAAAGAAACGATTGACAGTTTCAATACTTCTGAAAACAGAGGACGCGACATTTCTCACGGGCTCAACTATCAGAAATTAGGAAAAGAACTTATGAGCCAAGATGAAATCGCCGTTATGGACGGCGGCAAATGTATCTTGCAGCTTCGCGGCGTTCGCCCGTTCTTCTCCGAAAAGTACGATATAACCCGGCACCCGAAATACAAGTACCTTTCAGACTATGACAAGAAAAACGCCTTTGATATTGAGCAGTTTCTAAAACGCGAGAGACGGCCGCTAACTATAAAGCCGGACACCGTATTTGACTACTACGAAATGGACGCTGACGCTTTGGAAGCAGGCGCATAGCCTTAAAGGAGGTGAGATTATTACAGCAACCGTAAACAAAGGCTATATGGTACGCGCACCCACTCAATTCACAGTTTCATAGCCAATGCGGGTATTTCCCCGCGCAGCCGCCTATTTAAGACAAAGGCGGCTTTTTTCATGCTCAAAAACAAAATCAAAACATTTTTTCAGAGCCGCACAGCGGCAGAAAGTGAGGTTACTCTATGGAATTTTTCAACAGCGCAGTAGGTGTATTGCAGACTCTTGTTATCGCACTCGGCGCAGGCCTCGGTATCTGGGGCGTAATCAACCTTTTGGAAGGTTACGGAAACGATAATCCGGGGGCAAAATCGCAAGGTATGAAGCAGCTCATGGCGGGCGGCGGCGTTGCTCTTATCGGGCTTGTCCTTGTTCCGCTTCTCTCCGGCTTGTTCGGTTAAGCGGAGGTAATGTCCTATGCAGAGCATACTTGACGCGATTAACGAATGGATAAAAGGCATCTTAATCGGAGCTATCAACGGAAATCTGTCAACTATGTTCGGGGACGTAAACGAGAAAGTCGGCACTATCGCCGCCGAGGTAGGCAAGACCCCGCAGGGGTGGAACGCTAACATCTTTTCCATGATACAGACGTTATCGGAAAATGTGATAGTACCCATTGCGGGGCTTGTCATTACCTACGTTCTATGCGTGGAGCTAATCAGCATGGTAACGGAAAAGAATAATATGCACGACATTGACACGTTCATGTTCTTTAAGTGGTTTTTCAAAGCGTTTGTTGCGGTTTTCATCGTAACGCACACCTTTGACATCACAATGGCGGTATTCGACATGGCACAGCACATTGTATCGGGCGCGGCGGGAATGATCAGCGGCAACACAAACATAGATGTTGCCGCCGCACTCTCCGCTATGCAAGACGGGCTTGACGCAATGGAGATCCCCGAACTGCTTTTACTTATGCTCGAAACAAGCCTTGTCAGCCTTTGCATGAAAATCATGTCGGTGCTGATAACGGTAATCTTGTACGGGCGTATGATTGAGATTTACCTATACTGTTCCGTTTCACCTATTCCATTCGCAACAATGACAAACCGGGAATGGGGACAAATCGGAAACAACTATCTAAAAGGGCTTTTCGCTCTCGGTTTTCAAGGTTTTCTCATCATGATATGCGTCGGCATTTATGCGGTCTTGGTGAATGACATGATAATAGCGGACAATCTGCACAGCGCAATATTCTCCCTCGCAGCCTACACCGTTATTCTCTGTTTTTCACTGTTCAAATCCGGCGCACTTGCAAAATCCATCTTTAACGCACACTAACTGAAAGGAGGTTTTTCTATGGCGTATGTACCTGTTCCCAAAGACCTATCGCGCATAAAAACAAAGGTTGCGCTCAATCTCACAAAAAGGCAACTGATATTCTTTGCGGCAGCTCTCCTTATGGGATTGCCGCTTTTCTTTTTACTCAAAGACAGTGCAGGGACAAGTCTTGCGGCGTTCATGATGATACTCGTCATGCTGCCCTGTTTCCTGTTCGCTATGTACGAACGGCACGGTCAGCCCCTTGAAACGCTGATTAAGAACATCGTACAGACAAAAATTATCCGTCCGAAAGAAAGACCCTATCAGACGGAAAACTTCTACGCCGTAATCGAACGGCAAAGACAACTTGAAAAGGAGGTATCGGCTATTGTCACCGGAAAAAACAAAACCTGCAGGAAATAAGCGAAAGCTAACCCGCGTGGAGAAAAAGGAAATTGCTGCTCTTGTCCAAAAGGCAAAGGGCGACGGAAAAACGCATACCGCGCAGCAGACCATACCGTATTTGCAGATGTACCCGGACGGTATCTGTAAGATAACGGACAGGAAATACAGCAAAAGCATTGTCTATGAAGATATAAATTATCAGCTTGCACAAGCAGACGACAAAACGGCTATCTTTGAAAATTGGTGTGATTTTCTCAACTACTTTGATTCTTCCGTTTCGGTGCAGCTTTCCTTTATTAGCCGCGAAACGCAAAGCGGCGACACGGAAAAGGCAATCGCAATCCCGATGCAAGACGACGCTTTCAATTCCATTCGCGCCGAGTACGCGGATATGCTCAAAAATCAGCTTGCAAAGGGCAACAACGGCTTTGTGAAATCAAAGTACATCACCTTTTCCGTGGAAGCGGATAATTTGAGCGCGGCAAAGGCGCGGCTTTCCCGTATCGAAACCGACGTACTGAACAATTTTAAGGTGCTTGGCGTGACTGCCCGCCCCATGACGGGCTATGAACGACTTGAAGCCCTGCATAGCGTATTCCACCCCGAGCGTGAAGCGTTCCGCTTCTCTTGGGATTGGCTTGTCCCGTCGGGACTTTCCACAAAGGACTTTATCGCCCCGTCCTCTTTTCGCTTTGGAGACGGCAGGATGTTCCGCATGGGGCGCAAAATCGGTGCGGTATCGTTTCTTGAAATCCTTGCACCGGAGCTGAACGACCGTATTTTATCGGATATTCTCGACCTTGAAACGGGAATCATCGTCAATCTCCATATAAGGAGTATCGACCAGAGCGAAGCGATCAAGACCATCAAGCGCAAAATCACCGACCTTGACAAGATGAAAATTGAAGAACAAAAAAAGGCGGTGCGCAGCGGCTACGACATGGATATTATACCGTCTGACCTTGCCACCTATGGCGGCGAAGCAAAAAATCTCTTACAGGATTTGCAGAGCCGAAACGAGCGAATGTTTCTTCTGATCTTCCTTGTGGTAAACCTTGCGGACACGAAGCGGAAACTTGACAATGATATTTTCGCGGCGGCGGGTATCGCACAGAAATATAACTGTGCCCTGATCCGCCTTGACTATCAGCAGGAAGCGGGCTTCATGTCGAGCGTTCCGCTTGGGGATAATCTGATCCCCATTACGCGGGGATTAACGACTTCAAGCACCGCTATTTTTATTCCCTTTATCACGCAGGAGCTTTTTCAGACGGGCGCAGCCCTGTATTACGGGCTGAACGCATTATCCAACAACATGATCCTGTGCGACCGTAAGAAACTGAAAAATCCGAACGGGCTGATCTTGGGTACGCCCGGTTCCGGCAAGAGCTTTGCGGCAAAACGTGAAATCACAAACGCCTTTCTTATTACGGACGACGACATTATCATCTGCGACCCGGAAGCGGAGTATTACCCTCTTGTGCAGCGGTTACACGGACAGGTAATCCGCATTTCGCCAACAAGTACGCAGTACGTCAATCCCATGGATATTAACCTGAACTATTCAGAGGACGACAACCCGCTTGCACTGAAATCCGATTTTATCCTTTCCCTTTGCGAACTCGTCATTGGCGGCAAAGAGGGCTTGCAGCCCGTAGAAAAGACGGTCATTGACCGCGCCGTGAGAAACGTCTATCGACCGTTTCTTGCAGACCCAGACCCTGCGAAAATGCCTGTCCTCGGCGACCTTTACAATGAGCTTTTGAAGCAGCCGGAGCCGGAAGCGGCACGAGTAGCGGCGGCATTGGAACTTTATGTTTCGGGCAGCCTGAATGTTTTTAATCATCGTACCAACGTTGAGCTGTCAAACCGCCTTGTCTGCTTTGATATTAAGCAGCTTGGAAAGCAGCTTAAAAAGCTCGGTATGCTGATTGTGCAAGACCAGGTATGGAACAGAGTAACCATTAACCGCGCCGAGCAAAAGGCGACGCGCTACTACATGGACGAGTTTCATTTGCTTTTGCGTGAGGAACAGACAGCCGCATACTCCGTTGAGATCTGGAAGCGTTTTAGAAAATGGGGCGGCATACCGACTGCTATAACTCAAAATGTCAAAGACCTTCTTTCCAGCCGTGAGGTGGAGAATATCTTTGAAAACAGCGATTTTGTCCTCATGCTCAATCAGGCAGCCGGAGACCGCGCTATCCTTGCAAAGCAGCTTTCCATTTCCCCGCAGCAGATGAAATACGTTACACATACCGAAGCAGGCGAAGGCCTTATCTTCTACGGAAACGTGGTATTGCCTTTCGTTGACCGCTTCCCGAAGGACACCGAGCTTTACAGAGTTATGACGACAAAGCCGGAGGAAGTGAGCGGCGCATGATGTTAGATACCATTATCAACCGCGACGCTCTTTATGCTCTGAAAGAACTACCCTCTGAAAGCGTCCATTGCGCCGTAACGTCGCCGCCTTACTATGCGTTGCGGGATTACGGCATGGACGCGCAGATCGGACAGGAGGACACGCCGGAGCAGTACATAGAAAGGCTTGTGGTGGTATTCCATGAGCTGAAACGTGTATTGAGAAGCGACGGCACATTTTGGCTGAATATCGCAGATACCTATTGCGGCACCGGCAGTAAAGGCAGCTGCACCGACCCGAAAAACCCGAAAGGACGCAACGGTCAAAGCGTATCAATCGCAAGGCAGACGGCAGGCTGCAAGCAAAAGGACTTAATCGGTATTCCGTGGCTACTTGCTTTTGCCCTGCGCCGGGACGGGTGGTATCTCCGAAGCTCTATTATCTGGCAAAAGGACAACCCCATGCCTGAAAGCGTGAGGGATAGACCGTCGCGCTGCCATGAAAACATCTTTCTGCTTACCAAGTCAAAGAAATATTACTATGACGCAGCCGCTATTGCAGAGCCGATTGCTCCGACTACGGCGGCTCGGTACCGGGGCGGGCGCAGCGCAGGACACAAATACGCCGAGGAAGTACCCGGACAAGGCAAGGTACAGGGTATCAACCGGGTGCGAAGCGGCGGCTATTATGAGGATGCGCTAATCCCTACCACCCGCAATAAGCGCGATGTTTGGTTAATAAACACCGTGCCATATAAGGGAGCGCATTTCGCAACATTTCCACCGAAGTTAGCTGAAACTTGTATTTTAGCGGGCTGTCCGAAAGGCGGCATTGTCATTGACCCGTTTTTTGGAAGCGGCACGACGGGACTTGCGGCAAAAAACCTTGACCGCCACTATATCGGCATTGAACTGAACTACGATTATTGCGTCCTTGCAAAGGCGCGGATTGGAGGTGAGAAAACATGAGCAAAAAGCTGACGCCCCGCGATAAGATCACGCAGAAAATGAGCCGGGACGGACTTGTCGAGGTAAACGAAACCAAAGAAACCGTTGAGCTTATCAGTAAACGGGCGCAGGACGCGGACTTTTCAAAGCAGCCTGAACAGGCGGCACAGGATATGGAAGCGCAACAGACCCCGTTATCTTCCGGCATATCGCCGCCTATTACACCGAGGATCGCCCCTAAACAGGATAACGCTGCCGCAGAGCGTGTTCTTGAACGTCTCGACGCAGAGCATACCCGTACAGCGTCCAAAAAGGCAGTGAAACGGGCGCAGTCAGACGCTACCGCGAAGATCAAGACCTCACGCCTGCAATTTACCGAGGAAGAACGTGCTACGCCGGAGCTTGCAAAGGCTATCCGCAAATCGGATAAAGCCGCCGACCGCTTGGACGCGGCAAGGGCGGCCGTTCCCAAAAAGAAAATCTTAACCAAAGAACGCACCTTTGACGAAGCGACGGGCAAAGGCAAAACCCGACTACGCTTTGAGGAAAAGGAAAAGCCCATACCGGGCAGCAAAAAGCATACTAACCCGTTATCGAACCCCGCACAGGAAGCGGGGTTTTTTATTCACAACAAGATACATTCCGTTGAAAAGGACAATTCCGGCGTTGAAGGAGCGCATAAGAGCGAAGAATTAGCCGAGCGCGGTATTAAGGCGGGAGCACGGCAGGCACAAAGGAGCTACCGCAGCCGCAAACTGAAACCCTACCGGGCGGCAGCGAAAGCGGAAAAGGCAGCGTTTAAGGCGAACGTGGATTTCCAGTATCAAAAGACGCTGCACGCCAACCCGCAGCTTGCCTCTAATCCCATATCAAGGTTTTGGCAGAAACAGCAGATCAAAAGGCAGTATGCAAAGACCGTCAAGGCGGGCGGCGTAAAATCCGCAAAGACCGCCGCCGAGAATACTCGCAAGGCAGCAAAGAAAACCGCAGAAAGGACGGAAAAGACCGTTGCTTTTGTGGGGCGGCATTGGAAAGCGTTTCTGATCGCCGCGTGTGCGCTGCTCTTGTTCATTATGATCTCGTCTGCCGTTTCGTCCGGCTCGACCCTTCTTTCGGGGCTTGTCAACGGTATTGTTGGAACGTCCTACACGTCCGAGGACAGCGATCTTGTAGCGGTGGAAAACAGCTATGCGGCAAAGGAAGCAGCTTTACAAAGCAGGATAGAAAATATCGAGCGCGATTATCCGGGCTATGACGAATACCGCTATGACCTTGCGAACATCGGGCATAACCCCCATGAATTAGCCTCTTATCTAACCGCCCTATTACAGAGCTATACCCTCCAGAGCGCACAGACGGAGATAAACCGCATATTTGATATGCAGTACACACTGACCATTACACAAACTATTGAAGTGCGCTACCGCACGGAAACCTATACCGACTACTGGACGGATGAGGACGGGAATACCTACAGCGACACTTATGAAGTTGAAGTGCCGTATAACTACTACATTCTCAATGTAAAGCTGACGAACAAATCCATATCCTCATTCGTGCCGCAGTTCTTGACGCAGGAGCAGCTTGAAATGTACCGCGTGTATTTACAGACAAGCGGAAACAAGCCCCTGATCTTCGGCGGCGGCTCTCCCGATATGAGCGCATCCGAGGATTTAAGCGGCGTTGTGTTCGTAAACGGCACACGTCCCGGAAACCCCGACCTTGTGGAGCTTGCAAAACAGCAGGTCGGCAATGTGGGTGGACAGCCTTATTGGAGCTGGTACGGATTTAATAGCCGCGTAGAATGGTGCGCCTGCTTTGTGTCTTGGTGCTACGGACAAGCGGGACTTTCCGAGCCGCGCTTTGCCGGGTGTCAATCACAAGGCGTTCCTTGGTTTACCTCTCACGGACAATGGGGCGCAAGGAACTATGAAAACATTGCTCCCGGCGACGCTATCTTTTTCGATTGGGATTCAGACGGCAGCGCAGACCATGTAGGACTTGTAATAGGCACAGACGGAAGCCGTGTTTATACCGTTGAGGGAAATTCCGGCGACGCTTGTAAAATCAAGAGTTATTCCCTTGATTATGGCTGTATCAAGGGCTACGGACTGATGAATTGGAACTAAAAACTGAAAGGAGTTTACTTATGGCAACAAACAAAATGGAACGCATTGAAAAAGAAATGCAGAAAACGAGGGAAAAGATCACCGAGTATCAGAACAGGCTGAAAGAACTTGCGGCGCAGAAAACCGAAGCGGAAAACCTTGAAATCATTTCCCTTGTGCGCTCTATGCGCGTAACCCCCGCCGAGCTTGCCGCTTTGCTCTCCGGCGGCGGTATTCCCGGCATTGCAACCGTACCCGCAGATTATTCCGAACAGGAGGACACCGAAGATGAAGAATAAGCGATTTTTCCGCACCCTTGCCGTACTGCTTGCCGTCGTCATACTGACGTGCGGCTTTTCTGTTACCGCCTACGCGGGCGGCGGCGAGGATATACCAACAGACGACAGCAACGTGATTGTGGAAACCGAGCCTCAGCCCCTTACCCCGGAGGGGAATATGTCGCTGATCGACGATATAGAGGGCGAAGCTGCCGAGGATAAGCAGTTTATCGTTGTGCAGAGTAAAAACGGCAATTATTTTTACATCATCGTTGACCGCGCAGCAGACGGGAAGAATACAGTGCATTTCCTCAATCAAGTGGACGAAGCAGACCTTTTGGCACTCATGGAGGACGAGGAAGGAACTGCAAAGCTGCCTGCTGTTTGCAGTTGCAGCGAAAAATGCACCGCAGGAAAGGTCAATCTGACCTGTCCTGTTTGCAGTACCAGTATGAATAGCTGCAACGGAAAGGAAGCAGAACCGACCGACGAGCCGCAGCCGGAGAAAGAAAAAAGCAACGCAGGAGGGCTTTTGATTTTCCTTGTTATCGCCCTGCTTGCCGGAGGAGGTGCGTTTTACTATTTCAAGGTTATGAAGCCGAAGCAGAGTGTAAAGGGCAATACCGACCTTGAAGATTTCGATTTTGACGAATACGACGAGGATGAGCCAGAGGATGAATATCCCAACGAGCTTGAAAGTATTGCGCAGGATAAACAGGAGGACTACGAAGAATGAAATTAGTCATTGCGGAAAAACCGAGTGTAGCGGCGGCGATTGCCGCCGCACTCGGCGTTAAAGACAAAAAGAACGGATATATCGAGGGAAATGGCTATATCGTTTCTTGGTGCGTAGGGCATTTGGTGGAACTTGCGGAGGCTGTCGCCTATGGAGAACAGTATAAAAAGTGGAGCTATGACAGCCTGCCCGTTCTGCCGCAGGAATGGCAGTACACCGTTTCCGCAGACAAGCAAAAGCAATTCAAAATTCTAAAATACCTCATGTGCCGAATTGATGTGACCGAGCTTGTAAATGCCTGCGACGCGGGACGCGAGGGCGAACTTATTTTCCGTTTCGTCTATGATGTGGCGGGCTGTAAAAAACCTTTTTCACGTCTTTGGATTTCATCTATGGAAGAAAGCGCAATCAAAAATGGCTTTGCAAATCTAAAACCCGGCAAGGAATATGACGCGCTCTATTCTTCCGCATTATGCCGAGCAAAAGCGGATTGGATTGTCGGTATCAACGCGACACGTCTTTTCTCATGCTTGCATGGCAAGACCTTAAATGTGGGGCGCGTTCAGACACCGACCTTGAAAATGCTTGTGGACAGGGACGCGACGATTACCTCTTTCAAGAAAGAAAAATACTATATCGTTCGCCTTGATTTGGGCGGCGCGGAAGCGGCAAGCGCGAGGATCCCCGATGTCGCTAAAGCGGAAGCACTTAAAACGGCTTGCGAAGCGTCGCAGGCCGTTTGTGTTTCCGTAAAGCGCGAGAAGAAAACCGAACAGCCACCACGACTATTTGACCTTACGAGCCTGCAACGAGAGGCAAACCGCGTTTTCGCTTATACCGCAAAGCAGACCCTTGACCTTGCGCAAGCCCTGTATGAAAAACGGCTTATAACCTATCCGAGAACTGACAGTCAATTTCTCACAGGCGATATGAAAGATACGGCAGCAAATATCGCTACTATGCTTTTAAGTAAACTGCCTTTTATGAAAGGCACTAACTTCACGCCGGATATTGAAAGGACACTTGACAGCAAAAAAGTATCAGACCACCACGCCATTATCCCGACGATGGAGCTTACGAAAACTGACCTTAATACGCTGCCGGAAAGCGAGAGAAATATCCTTATTCTTACCGGAGCGCGTCTGCTGTTTGCTGCCGCCAAGCCGCATATTTACGAAGCTGTAACGGCGGTATTCATCTGTGCGGATACCGAGTTTACGGCAAAGGGCAAGACTATTCTTTGCGACGGGTGGAAAGAGCTTGAACGAAGGTACAGGGCTGCGCTGAAAGCAAAGCCCGACACAGAGGACGAAGAAGAAAACGAGCTTGTATTAGACCTGCCGACCTTTACTGAGGGAGATCCGTTTGACAGCCTCACCGCAAAGGTTACGGCGCATGATACGACGCCGCCCAAGCCTCATACGGAAGCAAGTTTACTGTCCGCTATGGAACGCGCCGGAAACGAGGACACCGACCCGGACGCGGAACGCCGGGGTCTTGGAACTCCCGCTACCCGCGCCGCCGTCATTGAAAAAATTGTAAAATCCGGATTTGCAGAACGCAAAAGAAAGCAGCTTATCCCCACAAAAGACGGCAACAATCTTATCTGCGTTTTGCCCGAAGTCCTTACTTCCCCAAAACTGACCGCCGAATGGGAAAATGCCTTAATACAAATTGCAAAAGGTGAAGCAGACGCAGAGGGCTTTATAAAAGGCATTGAAGAAATGGCAAGGGAACTTGTGAAAACTTATTCTTTTCTTTCCGACAGTCAAAAGGATTTATTCAAAAAGGAAAAAACGGTTATCGGTAAATGCCCGCGCTGCGGTAGAAACATTTACGAAAGCAAGAAAAACTACTACTGCGAAAACCGCGATTGTTCCTTTGTAATGTGGAAGAATGACCGTTTTTTCGAGGAACGGAAAACCGCCTTTACACCGAAAATCGCAGCGGCACTTTTACAAAGCGGTAAGGCGAAAGTAAAAAAGCTCTATTCCCCGAAAACAGGCAAAACCTACGACGGAACGATACTTTTAGCCGATACAGGCGGAAGATATGTCAACTATCGTATCGAAATTTTAAGGAACAAAGAACTTATACAGCAAGCATAGGAAAGGGGTACCCTTTCCGTAAAATCCCCGTTTTCGCCGTCGAGCGATTAGCGGGGATTTTGCTTGTTGGGAAGTTTCCCAAACCCTTTATAAAGACGAAAGGAGGTGCGACCCATACAAATCAGGCCGAAAACAAAGATTACAACAGCCCTCATGCTCATTGATACCCGCCGTATGTCGTTTGATATGCAGGAAATCGACAACCGCCGCTTTATGTTCTCCCCGCAGACAGGAGAACTCATTTTAGGCAAGCAGTATAAAGGCAGACAGCTTTATAAAAGCCATGCAGAAGAACATTTTGACAGCGGCGCACAAGCCGCATTCGACAGCTTTATACGCGGTTGGATTGGAACCGGCGGGGACTATCAAAACGGTGTTATCCATTTTGCCCCGAATATCAGTGCGAACAATATACCCGCCCTTGATAATGCGTTTTCCACCCTGCAGATGTTCAGTGAAAACGGAGCGAATGAAAATACCGTTGTTCGGGGCTTCGGTAACACATGGGAGCAGCCGCTAAATATCATCATTCCAAAAACGGAAAGGAGCAAAGAAATGGACGCTATAAACACAGGAAAGACTGCGACGTTTTCCGCAGAGACGCCGCAATCAACGCCCGTTATCCCTATCAATCTTAGAGCAGAAAAACCCGTCGAAAAACTAAAAGAGATTACCGACCGCTTGGAGCAGGGCATTAAAGAGCTGTTTGACAGCGAACGCTACAAAGAATATTTACGCGTAATGTCGAGGTTTTATAACTACAGCTTCAATAACACCTTGCTTATCGCCATGCAAAAACCCGACGCTTCCCTTATTGCGGGTTTCAATTCATGGAAGAATCAGTTTCAGCGCAGCGTCAAAAAGGGTGAGAAAGGGATAAAGATTATCGCCCCGTCGCCGTACAAAATTAAACAAGAAATGGAGAAAATCGACCCCAAAACACAAAAGCCGATTATCGACAAAGACGGAAAACCCGTAATTGAAGAAAAGGAGATCACTATACCCGCTTACAAAGTGGTTTCCGTCTTTGACGTATCACAGACCGAAGGACGGGAGCTTCCCGATATTGCCGTTGACACCTTGACAGGCGATGTGGAGCATTACAGGGATTTTTTCACAGCACTTGAAAAGACCTCTCCTGTTCCTATCGGCTTTGAAAAAATAAAAAGCGGCGCACATGGATATTACAACTTGGAAGAAAAGCGCATTGCTCTTGACGAGGGTATGAGCGAGCTGCAAACACTCAAAACAGCCATTCACGAAATCGCTCACGCAAAGCTGCACGATATTGACCTAAAAGCTCCTGCAAAAGAGAAGCAGACAAGAGCTGACCGCCGCACCCGTGAAGTGGAAGCGGAAAGCGTCGCCTACACAGTATGCCAACATTACGGACTTGATACATCTGATTACTCTTTCGGCTATGTCGCCGGGTGGAGTTCGGGACGGGAACTTGCGGAACTTAAAAACTCTCTTGAAATAATCCGCAGCACAGCCAACGAAATCATTAACAGCATTGACGAGCATATTGCAGTAATCCAAAAGGAGCAGGCTATCAAAAAAGAGCAATCGGAAATCCCCGCACCTGACGCTACTATCAGCGTCGATGATATGCAAGAGTACGGCTATTCATGGGACGGTATGCTACCTTTGCAGGAAGCCAACGCAATGCAGTTTTTTGAAAAAGAGAATGCTGTTATCTATCGTTTATATCCCGACGGCACCGAGGGAGCCGTTGAGAACATTGAAGATTTGCGCAGCCATGCCGAAACAGGCGGTATTTTTGGGATTGAAAAGACTTCTTGGAAAACTATTGCCGCACAGGCAGAGGTTACGGCACAGAAAGAAAAGGACGGTATCAATACTTTTGTTGAAGGACAGTTGAATGCGGCAGGAATTGAATTTACTCATTTTGAAAGTGCCGAACAGTTCAACGCCTGGGTAAAGGCTCACGCAAATCCGGACAAGAAACAGTCTGCACAGGAAAATGAGCCGAACAAAGACACATTTTCTATCTATCAGCTTAAACGCAATGAAGAAACGCAGGACTTACGCTTCGAGCCTTACTACCGCTTACAAAATGCAGGGCAAAGCCTTAATCCGGCAAATTATGACCTCATTTATACCGCACCGCTTACACCGGATATGAGTCTTGAACAGATTTTCGAGCGTTTCAATATCGACCACCCCAAAGACTTCAAGGGGCATAGCCTTTCCGTTTCCGATGTGGTAGTGCTTCATCAGAACGGGCAGGAGACCGCGCATTACGTTGACAGTATCGGCTACAAACAGGTACCGGAGTTTTTGCAGCCGCCGCAGCCCGCACTTGTACCCGACGATCACTTGACCGGGGACAAAATCAAAACGCCGCGAGGGACTTTCAGTTTAATCGATATGACCCATGAGCAGATGAAGCAAGCCGGGTACGGCTTTCATCATCAATCGGACGACGGGAAATATGACATCATGGGAAACGGTACGCGAGCTTTTGCCATAGCTGCCGAGCAGCCGGAGAAAGTCAATCCCTTAAAGCATATAGAGGATACCGTAGAGCAAAACGACAACAGTTTTGACGGGATCATCAACAACACACCGCAGACACCTACCGTTGGGGAATTGGAGCAGAAAGTAAAGGCTGGAGAATCGATCTCCCTTGTTGACCTTGCAAATGCCATAAAAGCAGACAAGGAGCGCGGCAAGGAGGAAAAGCCTTCTGTCCGGGCGCAGCTTAAAGCCGCAAAAGAAAAGACCGCCCCGAAAAAGGCGAAAACAAAAAAACACGAATTGGAGGTATGAGCATGAACAGATTTACCGTTGAGGAAACAAATCTTATGAGTATCTACATTTACGATACACGCGGGGAGCTTATCGAGGAAATGACAGGTGCGCTGCCCTATATGGACGATGAAATGCGGGATATGGCATTGCGTACTCTTACAAAACTCCGCGCCATGAGCGACGCAGAGTTTGCCACCCTTGAGGTGTCTGCCGCAGATGAGGTATGAGCGAATTTAAGCGGCTGACGCCGCAGCAGAGCCGCAGGGTAAACGCTCTTATTACGAAAACGTGCTGCAACTATTTTGAAGGGAACTGTATCTTGCTTGACGACAGGGACACCTGCGTTTGTCCACAGCTTATTTCCTATTCAGTTTTATGCAAGTGGTTTCGTAACGCTGTTCTTCCCGCAGACAAAGAACTGTATGCTGAACTTTACGCGCCGGAAGACAAAAAGCGCTGTACGGTATGCGGCGCGGCTTTTGCGTCCACCTCAAACAGCGTCAAATACTGTCCAGATTGCCGTAAGCGGATCACACGGCGGCAGGCTGCCGAACGTATGCGCAAAAAGCGTTCCCTTGTTACGCAATAGACACGAAAAAAGCCTTGTATTATGCGCCTTTGGGAATACGTTTTCAACAAGGACAATGGGTTTATACCTAATCCCGTAAAATCGGCGTTCTACTGCGTAACATAATTAAAGAAACTGCACCCAAAAAACACGGGGCGCGGTGGCTATTTGTTAGCTGCTGCGTCCCGTGTTTTTTTGCGTCTATCTATCCGCGTTCTGTTTCCTTATCCCTTTTCGGCTCTTTATCTTGCCGCAAAATGCTGTCGATATTTCGCTTGATAACATCGTATTCCTTAACTTGTTTTTTCAGCTTCCCATAATCTTTATATAGCGTTTCTTTCTGCTCTTGTAATTTTTCATATTTCTCCTGCAAAGCGGCGACATTGGGAAGCTTGCTGCCTCTTAACGTAGGCTTGACCGCTTTTGCTGCAGCTTCAAAAAGTATGATACTGCTTTCATTGGTGCCACGAAACGCCGCCTTGTCTTTCGCCGCCCGATATGCTTCATAGACGGGCTTTGTCTTTTGGTAGGTAGTAATGTTTTTAATGAGAACCGCCATATCTGCAAGTCGCCTTTCGACGCTCTTTAAGCTATCTGCTGCCTGCTCACTTGCCGCCGTGATTTCTTGAATTTTAGCGGTCAATTCCGTGTACTGTTTAATGTCATGCTCTGTGAGAAAGTTCATCGTTTTTGCAGCCTGTTTCAGATTATGGATTTTCGCCCACCTCTCATAGCCCCTGCTTTCCTGCGCCTTAATACTGTTCTGAATGTCGATAAGCAGACTGATACCGCTTTGCTGTTTGATAGCTTTGAGAGTGCGGGTGCGCTTGCCCTCGATACGTTCTTTTAGGGCTTCTTCCATATAATCTGCACCGAGAGTTTTCAAACGGGTAAACCTTTCCTGCCCCGGAGCGCGGCACGATATATATTTTCCGGGCTTTATCTCATACCCCGCCGCCTGTAACCTCGAAAGCAGTTCTTCAAAACTTGACGCTTGTGGAACAAGTGCGTCCACGGTAGTTTTCAGTTTGCCTTTCCAACTCGTTCCCGTTTTTTCCGCTTGATACTCTATATAGCTTTTCCCCTTGCTGCCCTTGACGGGAACAACGACAGACAAGCCGTTCTCTCGGCACAACTTATCGCTGATATTTCTTATGCCGTAGTAGCTTCGCCTGTTGGAAACATACTTGCGGTGATCCACGAAGTTGACAGCGCAAAAAATAATGTGATTATGAATATGCCCCTTATCTATGTGTGTTGTAAGGACATATTCATGCTGCCCTTTTGTTACTGTGTCGGCAAGCTGCCGACCTATCTCATGCGCCTTTTCATAGCCGACTTCTCCCGGCTCAAAAGATTGTATAAGGTGATGAGCTAAATTATTACCCTTATCGAGTGCTTGCGCTATCGTAAATTCAAATTCAATGTCTGCCGTTTCAAAAGAGCAACCGAACGAGGATACAAGCATTTTGCCGTCTGTTTTATCCGGCTTTTGGATATAATCAAGGGCTTGTTTTAGCGTACTCTTGATAGGCTTAATCTTTGTAACCGCCATATTTCCGCAAGTGCTCCCTTTATTTCCTCAATATCCTGTTCATAGATGTTGCCCGTCGCATTGACCCGCCGTGCTATTTGATTGATATTTACCCCTATCTTCTGTATTTCTGCGGTCATTGCTTTTATGTCGCTATAATCTATTTGAATAACGTAACCGTCAATCGCCATTTTTCGGAGGTATGCCGCCATGTTCCGGGTAGGTATCATCTTCATTTTTTCCTCAATCAAATTCCGTTCTTCTTCTGTTATCCTAAATTTAATTTGTACCGTTCTTTTTCTGCCATTCATAAGTTTATATCTCCTTTCCGTTTTCGAGGGTTTGGGACACTTCCCAACAAGCATTTTGCGGCGCAAAATACGGAAGTGGGTACCCACTTCCTATGCTTGCTAATAAACTTTTATCCCCTCATCAATACAACAGTCAGAACGACAAAAATGCCCGCTTTCGCAGACAGAGAAGACAATTTTATATTAGAAAAAACCGCTTCCTTACATATGGAAACGGCTTTTTACTTATCCAGTTTCAGCAACTCATCGATGGAACTCTCGATGACGGATAGATACTTTTCTGGACAAAGCTGCACCTTATACTTCACGCGCTGGCGCTGCTCAGTTTCCTGCTTTCGCAGCTCCGGGTTGAAATACTTTTCCGCCGGTAAGCTGCATAAATGAAATAGCTGTATCACAAGCGGCATACTTGGGATCGTTGCTTTTAATTCGATATTAGCAAGATACCGAGGATCAACCCCGATTTTTTCTGCAAGCTCTCTACGGGACATCCCCAGCCTTTCACGAGATGCCTTCACGTCAGCACCAAAGGTTTCAAATCCAGGACATTGCTCAACTTTTGCCATGTGTTCATCCCCCATCGACATTGTATAGTTCATTAACAACCCAGGGAATGATGTAGGAATTCATGTTGCGCCATTTTATAGTTTCGTTTCCCTTGCATTATTCGAGAGAACGAAGTATAATATTTTTGATGGAGGGGCAAGGAATATGGACTACATGACATTGAAAGAGGCAAGCGTTTTATGGGGCATTTCTCCCCGAATGATAAATTACTACTGTACAGCAGGCCGGATTGCCGGTGCTGTCAAAATGGGGACGGTATGGCTAATCCCAAAAACTGCAGAAAAACCCATTGATGGCAGAACAAAGCAAGGAAGAAAGAGAGAGCATAAGTAAGGCTGTGCATAAGGAATTTCTTAATAATTCCTTATGCGCTTGTTTGAGAATCGCAATGACTTAACTGATACAATAATCTTGCTGCTCCACAAGCAAAAGGAGTTGATATTTCATGGAGAAGATTTTAGTTGTAGATGACGAAAGGGACATTGCCGATCTGATCGAAGTCTATCTAAAAAATGAAAACTATACTGTATTCAAGTTTTACACGGCGAAGGATGCCCTACGCTGCATTGAAACGCAGGAGCTTGACTTGGCTATTCTGGACATTATGCTTCCAGAGACAGACGGATTTGCAATCTGCCAAAAAATCCGCGAGCATTTCATATATCCTGTTATCATGCTGACGGCCAAAGACACGGAGGTTGACAAAATCAACGGACTTACCTTAGGCGCAGACGATTATGTGACAAAACCATTCAAGCCTTTGGAGCTTATGGCAAGAGTGAAAGCGCAGCTTCGCCGGTATAAGAAGTTTTACAATTCGGAAAGCTCTCCCGCACCCGATCCGATATTGAAATATGAAAATCTGGTGCTGGATACGGCAAGCTATGAGTGCCGCTTGAATGGGGAGTCTATCGCTCTGACGCCAACGGAGTTTGCCCTTCTGCGGGTTTTGCTTGAAAACCTCGGAACGGTTGTCAGCGTGGAGGATTTATTCAAAAGCATCTGGAAAGACGAGTATTACAGCAAAAACAGCAGCACCATCACCGTCCATATCCGACACATTCGAGAAAAACTGCACGATACCGGAGAAAAGCCATTTTATATCAAAACCGTGTGGGGCGTTGGCTATAAAATATGAGAGGAAAATAGTCATGTTAAAAAAGAGGCACCGGAAATTGTATTTCCTCTCAATTACCCTGTTTGTGGTATATTTATTGTTTATTGTATGGGTTATCATGTTCAAACTGGAGTTTTCATTAGCTGGTCTTGATCAGGTCAGAGAATATAATTTTATTCCGTTTCACTACGAGGACGGACACAACATCGGATTTCATTTTTCTGAAGTTATTGATAATATGCTGATCTTCATTCCCGTGGGCGTGTATCTGTGTCTGGTTTCTAAGAAGATGCCACTTTTAGGAAAAGCAGGCTTTGTTTTCGCTATCTCTCTTGCGCTGGAGTGTTCTCAATATGTTCTTGCAGTAGGCCGCTTTGATATAACAGACTTAATTATGAATACCGCTGGAGGGGTTGTTGGCATTGGAGTTTATCTGATTGGGCGTGCCTTGTTTTATGACAAAGAAAAAGCAGACCGGGTCGTTGCTGTTTTTGTAAATCTCGTTACGGTACTGCTTGTCGGCGGGACAGCCCTAATATTGTCGTTGAATTAAGGAGATGGTACTGTGATTTCATCAAATCAAAAAACAGAAAAGAAACTCCGTATCCGGCTGTTTGTGACGCTATCTTTATGGGCTGTTGTTGGTTTTGCCGTGATTGCGCTGCTGGGAACTGTGACCGACGAAGCAGATAATGCGGTCATTGTTTGGCTTGGCTCGCGGCTTGATCTTCTATACATCATGTTTCTTATCATCGGTTTCTTTGGCATTTTCTATTTCTATTGGAAAAAGCCGTGGAATTATCTGAATGAAGTGATTGACGCGACAGAAACAGTCTATGAGAAAAGTGCAAAGGGCATCACGCTTTCCGCGCCGCTACACGAGGTCGAAAGCCGCATGAATCAGATTAAGCTGTCTGTTTTAACCAGCGAAAAAAGCGTTGCACAGGCCGAAGAAAAAAAGAATGAACTGGTCATGTACCTTGCCCACGATATACGCACCCCCTTGACCACAGTGATCGGGTATCTTAACCTCTTGGATGAGGCCCCGGATATGCCGTCAGAGCAGAGAAAGAAGTATATTGGGATCGCATTAAATAAATCGGAGCGCTTGGACGTGCTGATTAACGAGCTGTTTGATTTAACAAGATACAATTCAAAGGCGGTATCGCTCCATAAAACGGAAGTTGACATCTCTTGCTTGCTCTCACAAATCGCAGACGAATTTTATCCAGCTCTTTCGGCAAATGGGAACACCGTGAATGTATCAGCGGAGGACGGCTTGACACTTTCCGCTGATACAGAAATGCTTGCCCGCATGTTTGGTAATCTTCTGAAAAACGCTGCCTCATACAGCGACGCGGGAACAGAAATCATCATTTCAGCAAAGAAAGAGAATGAATTTGCCGTTGTTAAATTCCAGAATACAGGTGAAACGATCTCGCCGGAGAATTTGCAAAAGATGTTTGACAAATTCAGTCGTTTAGATCAGGCGCGTACATCGGAAACCGGCGGGACAGGATTGGGCCTGTCCATAGCAAAGGAAATTGTCGAATTGCACGGCGGGATGATCACCGCACAAAGCAAAGACCGGACGATTACTGTTCTTGTCCGGCTGCCGCTTGCTAATTAGGAAAAAAGACACCTTGCGTTAGGAATATCTTAATCCATTTCAAGGCATATCTTTGAGATTAAAAAACCCTTATTCAGCATAATGAAGACTGGATAAGGGTTTTCTTTTGCCCAAAAGGAGGGATTTACATGGCAAGGAAACGAATCACACAAATATTTCCCTGGCTGCTGCCCATTCGGAGAAAGCAGCGCACGTTATTTTTTTATTTGCAGATGAAATTTGACAATAACAGTTATGCCACAAAACAGGAATTTTCCATGCTCCCGCATCGGCTGTTTACTTCAAGCTGCCCAATGCTGAACACGGAGACAGGCTTTGACATGATCTATCAGAAAAACAAAGTCCACAACCTCAAACTGGCTGCTACAAAACTACACGGGCTTGTCATTGAGCCGGGTGAGACTTTTTCTTTCTGGTTGTGTATCAAGGATGTGGATAAGGATATTCCCTATAAAGACGCCTTGGCCGAAGTGGACGGACATCTTGTGACGGAATACGGTGGGGGGCTTTGCATGATAAGCAATCTCCTTTGCTGGCTGTTCCTACATACGCCTCTGACGATCACGGAACGCCACGGTCACGGAAAAAAGGATTTCCCTGAGCCGCCTAGCGACGCGCCTACGGGCGTTGACGCGACAGTAGCTGAGGGATGGCTAGATTTCAAAGTAACCAATCATACGGATTACAAAGCACAGCTCTCCCTGACCTTCGATGAGGATAATATCATCGGCGCGATTTATGCGGAGCGCGATCCTCATAAAACATGGAAAGTCATCAACAAAAATTTATTTTATTACAGGAAGCAGGGAAACGTCTATGAAGAAGTGGATATTGTTCAGCAGGTATTTGACGAGCACGGATTTCTGATTTCAGAAAAAACAGTATATCGAAACCTGTGTCAGATCGGGTACACGCTCCCGGACAATATCACGGTTATCGAGAAAGGATAGGTATATATGAATATGAGAAATAAAAATGTTGCTGTACTTTTTGGGGGCTGTTCCCCTGAGTATGAAGTCTCTCTTGCCTCGGCCAGCACAGTGATTGCCCACATGGATCAAAGCCTCTTTAAGCCCGTCCTGATTGGGATCACCCGGCAGGGCGATTGGTACTATTATCCGGGTGAAGTGAGTCGGATCGAAAATGATACGTGGCATGACGCGGGCTGTTTCCCGGCCTGCCTCTCTCCTGATCGGAGCCGACATGAACTGCTTGTATTCCGGGAAAAGGAAATCGAGCGTATTCCGATATATGTTGTCTTTCCTGTGCTACATGGGCGAAACGGCGAAGACGGAACGGTACAGGGACTTTGTGAACTGGCGGGCATCCCTCTTGCCGGATGTGGCACGCTGGCCTCTGCCCTCTGTATGGATAAAGACCGCGCCCACAAACTGGTATCTATGGCCGGCATCTGCGTCCCTGCGTCTGAAATGGTGCTGCCCGATTACCGGCCTGGACAAGTGGCAGAACTGGCAGCCAAGATTGGCTATCCGCTATTCGTCAAGCCCGTCAAGGCGGGATCATCCTATGGGATAACAAAGCTGGATACAAAGGACAACCTGCTGGAAGCTATAAAGACGGCGTTTCAATTTGATGACTGTGTCCTGTTAGAAGAAGCGATCCCCGGATTTGAGGTTGGATGTGCGGTTTTGGGGAACGACGAGCTGATAACTGGGGAGCCGGACGAAATTGAGTTGCAGGACGGCTTTTTTGACTATACGGAAAAATACAATCTTATTACATCGAAGATCCATGTCCCCACCCGTATTTCAAAAGAAAAGGTATCGGAAATTAAAGAGACTGGGAAAAAGATATATCGTGTGCTCGGCTGCCGGGGCTTTGCCCGTGTCGATCTCTTTTTGAGGCCGGACGGCGAGCTTGTATTTAACGAGGTCAATACCATTCCGGGCTTTACTTCCCATAGCCGCTATCCGGGCATGATGAAGGCTGCGGGTATTTCCTTTGAAACGCTTATCAGCAAGGTTATCTCTCTTGCTGATAACAATGAAGGAGTCCGGGCATGAGCATAAGGCGACAAATCATTGAGTATTCAAGAGGAAACAACCTACGTTGGTTTTGGATGTTTTACCGGCTGCAAAAGTCTGTGAAGCATCTATTTTTCCGTGACATCTTTACATTTTTTATGAGCCGCTCGGCTCACCGTCACGGCGGATATGTCGGCCCAGATACAATCTTTCAAGACATCCCCTCGCTTCCTCACGGGCTGCACGGCATATTCATTTCACGCTATTCCGTGATTGGAAAAGACTGCCGGATTTATCAGAATGTAACGATTGGCGAAGTAAACGGAAAGGCCCCTGTAATCGGTGACGACTGTTTTATCGGAGCTGGCGCGGTTATCGTCGGGGATATTCGGATTGGCAACAATGTGAAAATCGGTGCCGGTACCGTTGTCAGTACCGATATTGCAGATGGATGCACCGTTGTTTCACAGCTGCCACGCATCATAGAAAAGAAGTGAACGGTATGAAACAAATCTATGAACAGGGGCGGGCTTGGATCGAATTAGACAAAAACAATCTGAAACACAATGTTGAGGTACTCCACAGCTTGCTTCCTGCTGGCTGTATGCTGATGCCCGCGATCAAGGCAAATGCCTACGGACACGGGGCTGTGCCGATTGCAAAGGAATTAAATCATTTGGGTATTCGGGTGTTCTGTGTTGCCTCCGTAGCGGAGGCGGTGCAGCTCCGGGAACAGGATATTTTTGGTGAAATTCTGATTTTGGGCTACACACACCCGTCCGATTTTTCGCTGCTAATCCAATACAATCTGACGCAGGCGATATTGGATTATGAATACGCGGAATTGCTGGATACATTCGACGGTAAAATCAAAGTGCATATCGCGGTAGATACGGGGATGCACAGGGTCGGAGTTCCAGCAGAAAACCTTGACGCGATCCTTTCAATACTGGAAATGATACATCTTCGGGTTACAGGCATTTATACGCACCTCTGCGCCGACGATAGCCTGTCCGAAAAAGACGTTACCTTTACAAAAAGGCAAGCAGCGTCATTTGTTCGCATAAGAGAACAGATTTTAGCGGCGGGTTTTACTGTCAAAACACATATTCTCGGCAGCTATGGCCTGCTGAATTACCCGGAGCTTGGCGGGGATTATGCTCGAATCGGCATAGCTTTATATGGCGTTTTGAGTAATCGCAGCGACCTTTCTTTTTGCCCGGTGGAGTTACGACCTGTCCTGTCCGTGAAAACGCGGGTTATGACGGTAAGAAACATTCAGCCAGGCGAACAGGTCGGATATGGCCTTGCCTATACAGCAAAGAGTAAAGGAAAAATCGCCGCGCTCTCCATCGGCTACGCAGACGGACTTCCCCGCAGCTTGTCGTGTGGCTGTGGCGAGGTTTTGATCCACGGACAGACAGCCCCTATCGTCGGGCGCATCTGCATGGATCAAACAATGGTAGATGTGACCGACATAGAAAATGTAGAGTGCGGAGATATTGCCGTGGTTATCGGGAAATCCGGCAATTTGGAAATCAAAGCCTATGATATTGCTGAACAGTCGGATACTATCACAAATGAGATTTTGAGCAGAATGGGAAATCGCTTGAATAGGCTTCTGATTTAATGTTCCGGTGCAATTCACAAACACAGGAAATTCTTTATACAAAATTAGGCGTTTCTTAAGGAAGTTTGTGCTTGGCCTTTGAGATTACATTACGATACCTCATTAAAATAAAAGGTGAGTAAAATACTACTCATTTCCGGAAAGGAGACCCGTAGAAATGGAATTAAAAATTGAACATGTAAGTAAGCACTTCAAAGACAAAAAAGCAGTTAACGATGTCAGCTTGACATTAACTGCCGGTGTATGGGGATTGCTTGGCGCAAACGGCGCTGGCAAAACCACACTGATGCGTATAATTGCAGATATTATGAAGCCTACAAACGGCATTGTTTTATACAATGGCACAGATATTCGCCAGCTTGGAGAATCGTACCGTGCTGTTTTCGGGTTTTTACCGCAGGAGTTTGGGTATTCCCGCGATTTTACCGTAAAAGACTATTTGGAATATATGGCAGCTTTGAAAGATGTGCCAGTTAACGCGACACAGAAAAAAATCGATGGGTTGTTGGATATTCTTACCCTTTCTGATGTGAAGAATAAAAAAATCGCCAAGTTGTCCGGTGGCATGAGGCGGCGCGTTGGCATTGCACAGGCAATGCTGAATGAGCCGGAAGTCCTTATTTTAGACGAGCCTACTGCCGGGCTTGATCCCGGAGAACGTGTGCGATTTAGGAATTTTATTTCTGAATTTGCCCACAACCGCATCGTGCTGATCTCTACCCACATCGTTTCTGATGTTGAGTATATTGCAACGCAAACCACAATTATGAAAGATGGGCGCATTGTCGATGTCGGTACAACCGATCAGCTTGTAAAAGAAATCGAGGGGAAAGTATGGAGCTGCACAGTACCAGCAAGAATGATCCCTGAATTGGAAATGAGGCTTCGTATCATTAATCAAAGAGGGGAAGATAACGAACAGGTCTCCATTCGATACCTTTCTGAAAAGTCAGAAGTGGAAAATTCCAAAGCGGCCTCCCCACGATTGGAGGACCTGTATTTGTGGCTGTTTCCTAATGAGGAAAAAGAAAAGGAGGTACGTTAAATGAGAGTGTTAAAGGTTGAATTGAAACGGATTATAAAATCTCGCCAAACTATGATCTTAATGATAGCTGCTATCTGCTTGTCTGCTTTATTGGCCGTTGCACCTATTTTATTTGTGAGTGCTGATGTATATGATGACAACGGCAATGTACAAGAACTGAATGGCATTAGTGCCATACGTTATTGGAGAGAGATTACAGCATCTTCTGATGGTGAGGTGACGCCCGATAAGTTGAAGGCTGCCCTTGCAACATATCAAGAGTTTATTGAGAAGTATGGGAATCCTGAAAGTGAAAACTTCCCCAGGGATGTCTATAAAGAGAAAATTTCACCCATCAATGATTTGCTTCGGTTACTCCCTGTTACTTATTCAGATTTTGTGGATGGAAATCTTATACCCAGGGGGCTCACTGATATTGACCTTGACGAGCTTGATTCGTTTTATGAAGCATGTGACACAAGATTAGAAAATGTCATAAAAGTTGATAGGGAGCCAGAAAGCACAAGACAGAAAGCGGTTTCTTTGTATAGCAAAGTCGATCGTCCCTTCGAGCTGTATGCAGGTTATACCAGAGATGCTTTCGATTATTTGTGTTTTAGCATTATGTTTCTGGTTATCATTGGCGTCGTGCTTGGTGCGCCGCTATTTTCGGAAAACTACGAATCCGGGGCAGACCATATATTACGATGCACAAAACACGGACGAGGAAAACTTGCGCGAACAAAAGTGATTGCAAATATGCTGCCAAGCATCCTGATATACATTGTAGGCATTACAGTTCATCTGTTTATTTCTGACTTATCCTTTGGAACGATTACTTTGAAGACCTCTGTGCAAGCTCTTTATGACACAATCAGTCTTCCAAACTTAAATCTGTTCCAGCTTCAAATTGTATTGGCGGTTGGCGGGTTGCTAACTCTGATCTCTGTAAATGCCTTTACTTACTTTTTGTCAGCAAAACTTGAAAGAGTAGCCGGGACTATCTGTATATCGCTTCTTGCAGCCTTGGCTCCGTTGTTTATTTCTGCGGCAGCAGGCACTAATTGGATTTCTTCTATTCTTCCCGCTGGTGGGATAGGACTAACCAATAACCTGTTGATGCAGCTTGTAGATTTTAGATTTCTTCATCTGGGATCGTATAGTTTTTGGACACCACAGGTCACAATGCTATTCACAATAATATGGATTCCGGTATTCCTTATTCTTGCTGTTCAGGCTTACTGTAAACATCAGGTTGCATAGCATATAAGGTTTCCGAAACAAAGAGGCTAATTATCACATTTTTAGGAGCACTGTCTATGAAGATCAAAACGCAAAAAGAATCGGGAAAGCCGCATAACAGCGGGTAGTTCAGGCCATGGCCTTACTATAACCTTTTCTTTGACGGCGGCTTTTCCGGGAAAGCCGCCGTTTATGTTTTCACTACAAGTTGATAGCTGACAAATAAACGACGGCAATAGGAGGATTGCCGTTATGTCAAAATTCATTTATCCCCGGTCAATTCCTGCGTACTTAAAAAAAGCCAGTATGAACCATGGCTATATTGTTTCTTCGCTTATGAAGTATACGATGTAAGAATTACATATATTGTCACGCTTTGGCGCTCGGCCGAACTATGTTCAGCCGAGCGTTTTTTGCATTTTGTTAATTTTTTTCAAAACAAGAGGTTTTGGTGCGCACAAGATAGTCCGGCTCTTGTTGTACTGACGGAAGGGGAAAACCCACCACTTACTCCCTGTGGAAAGGGGGTGATAACGATGGCGAAGATCCCTCGTCAGAGCGTGCCTTACCGTTTCGATTCCTTTTGTAAAAAGGTGCTGCGGAACGAAGCCGTGAACTATTTGCTGCAAATACAGCGGCAATACGAGCGAGAAGTGTCGTTTAGTGACCTTTCGTATTCAGAGCTTGGAAAGCTATGTGTAACGGATGATTACCCCAGCGACTACTTCACATTTACAGCACACGGTTGTGAGCTACGAATTGACAATGCGCAAGTTGCGGAAGTCTTTGCTGAACTGTCTCCGACCGAGCAAAGCATCCTGATTTTACGTTTTGTTATGGAGATGACGGATAAAGAAGTCGGGGCGGTATTGGGTATGTCCCGTTGCGCGGTACAACGACGCAGGACAAAAACACTGGTCAAGATGCGCGACAAGCTAAAAACGCTTCTACCGAAAGGAGGGTAGCACGATGAATCATGACAATAATCGTTCTTGTGATTATGAGTTGCTTCCTCTTGCAGTAATTGAAGCCGCTCATGCCGGTGATCCAATTGCTGTGGATCGGGTACTGCGACATTACGACAGATACATCAATAAGATATGCCTACGCAATCTCTATGATGAATTTGACCAGCCTCGCTACTGTGTAGATGACTACATGAAGCGTCATTTGGAAATCAAGCTCATAACCGCCATTGTCAACATGAAATTGTATTGACTATATCGGCTCCGTGGAGGGAGCGACTTACCCCCTTCCCCGCTTTTGACCGGAAATGATGAATGCATCTTGACAAATATACCCGCAAGATAACGGCGGCGTATTATAGGGCAAACCGGACACATTCCTTTTGTGTCGAGCCATTCGGTGGGTACGCCATGACGCCTTTTCTGTTGAAAAAGCCGAGCGATTCAGACCACGCCGCAAAGCAAGTGTAGCGGCTTGCGGGCGATGAAAACACAAAATATATAATGATACTCCCTTATAGCCACAGTCCGAGCGTTAGAAGCGTCGCAGGCAATGGGTAGGGCTGCCTTAAATGAGCAGGGGTGCAACTCCCGTGAGGTTTTGCTAAAAGCCGTCCGATTAAAGCCCTTTTATTGTTATTGATATTAAACTTTTAAGCCATTTGCGTGAAAGGGGGTTATCGTATTGGCAAAAAAAGAAACTATAACTTCTACCGCTCCTATGCTTCCCATGCTTAAAACTGTTGAGCAAATGAGCAAGATTAGCGGCATAGGTGAAAACAAACTACGCGAACTTATGAATAACGGCGAACTTGAATTTATCCAAAATGGTAACCGCCGTTTAATTGCAGACGCTGCTATATGGGATTGGTACGAAAGAGCGAAAAAAACAGTAAATCCCCCTACCGCAGAGGGAGGTTAATATATGGCAGTATCAGCAAGAAAAGTTAAAAACAAACGCGATAGTAAAGGTGAACTGACGGGCAAGCCCGGTACAGTTTATGATGTAAATATTAAATATAATTCTCCGGAGGGGAAGAAAACTTATTCAAAAAAAGGCTTTGCCACCAAAAGAGAAGCTACACAGCACGAAGCCGAAATGAAAACAAAACTCATAAATCCTGTTTATGCCCCCGTTGTTTCTTCACAAGGCAAGCAAACTGTTAAAGAGTATCTATCGGAATGGGTAGAAAATCACGGCAAGGCTAATCTGCGACCGAGTACCTTCGCGGGCTATAAAAGCCATATTAAAAACCACATCGTGCCGTTTATCGGTCATGTGCAACTTAACCAGCTGACCCCGGCAATGCTCGACAATATGTTTCAGCAACTCTTTGATAGGGGCTTATCCAACAGCACTGTTAGATACGCGCAGCGCATATTAAGCGTTTCTATGGAACACGCAAGAAAATACCGCTATATCGAGCATAACCCTGCCCGCGATGTTATTACGAAGTTCGGCAAACAAGGCAAAACCCCCGACCCATATACCATTGAACAAATGCAAAAGTTTATGAGCTATGTGATAGGTACGGAATGGGAAATGCCTGTTGTTCTTGCCGGAATGTATGGGCTTCGCATAAGTGAGATTATCGGATTACGAACACCGAACATTGACCTTGAAAAAATGCAGTTTAGTGTTGTAGAACAAATGCCGTTCAAAGTACCGCCGGGGACAAAGACCATAACGGAAATGGCACCGACAAAATCGCATGACCGTACCTTGCCCATTACCGAAGAAACCTTGCCTTATTTTTTACGGCAGTTCGACTTAATTGAACGACAAAAGGAATTGATTATTGCGGGTGGAGGTGAATATTACGATAATAAACTGTTCATAGCAAAAGCGGACGGCTCCCCTTACAGACGCGACAGAATGTCCGCAAACTTCGGACAACTTGTCCGTCATCTCGAAATGCCGCATATCCGTTTTCACGACTTACGCCACACGGCGGCTACAAATATGCACCAACTGACAGGCGACTTCTATACCGTTGGCGAGATTTTAGGGCACACATTAAAGGGAATAGGTATGTCGCTTGGTATTTCTACAAACCTTGAAGCTGTAACAGCGCAGTATGTTGATGTACGACTTGAACGAAAGCAAAGTGTCCTTGAAACTTACCACAAAGCTCTGCAACCTAAAAAATCTGTTTCCGAAAAAGGAACAGGACAAAAGGAAGTATCAAAAAAAACCAAAAAGAAAAGCAGTGAAATGGAGCTTTAACGACAATATCTTTTTACAGCTCCACTCTGCTTTTTATATCTTTTTAGGAGTTCCGGGCACCATTAGGGCACCATTTATGCGATATTTTTGGATATGGCGTATAACAAAAAATAATCCGGGCACCACAAAACAGGGCACCATGGGCACCATTTTACTAAAAAAGTCAAAATCGGGCACCATAAAAACAAAAAGAAAAAGCCTGCAATCGTTGACTGCAGGCGGTTTTCTGTGGCGGAGGAGGTGGGATTCGAACCCACGAGCCCGTAAGGACTAACGCATTTCGAGTGCGCCCCGTTATGACCACTTCGATACTCCTCCGTGTATAATTATTCAGTTTTTATGCAATATCACATGATTTCGAGTGCGCCCCGTTATGACCACTTCGATACTCCTCCGTATACTAATTTAAGTTTTTATGAAACATCACGCGACTACGAGCGCTCTCTTCTGTTCACTTCGACAGGTCTTCATACTAAACTATAACACTCCTGAAACCTGAAACCCATGAAGAAAATCAGGGGCAAAGCTATGTTTTAATACTCCTCCTGCAAACGAAATCCCTGACAAAGGGAGAAAGCACTTTTCTATTATAACAGATTGGTGTTTTTTTTCAACAGCATGTTTATGAAAGAGAAGCTGGAATCACGAGTGAAGAGCAAACACTATCCATTTTGTGCAATGACGTGTTTGAAAAGATACCATTCTTTGGTTGCAATCTTGTGTTTCGCATGATACTATTCTACAAACAGGTTTCGGAGGTTTCGATGGAAGGAAGACAGGCCCGGCGGACTTCTCCTTGGAGATTTGGCTTGGGGATGCTGGGACTCACGATACCCGGCTATATGTTTTCGTCATATGGTACTTATTATTACACAGAAAAACTAAGCCTTTCCCTTTCCTTGATTGCCCTCGGAACCGTGTTTTACACCATTTGGGATGCGGTGAATGATCCTCTTGTGGGATTCCTCTCCGACAGAACCCGTACGCGGTTCGGACGCAGGAAACCGTGGATACTGATTGGTGCGCCCTTGTACTTTATCGCTATGACACTATTTTTTACACCGCCATCGGGTATGTCGCCGGGTGGCGGAATGGCGCTGTATTATACTGCATTTTTAATGATGACAGAAACCATGAGCACAATAACAACGGTTAACTATCATTCCTTGTTTCCTGAGTTGTTCCGTGATACGCACAACCGCACTATAGCTAACAGTATAAGGCAGGCGCTGCAGGTTGCGGCAATGGTGTTGAGCACAGTACTTGTACCCATTCTTGCAGGTGCCCTTGGGTATTCATTGCTCGGAGGCGGACTGGCGTTATTAGGAATGGGTTTACTTGTTTTCTCGGTGTTGGGGAGCTATGAAGATCCAGCAATTCAGGAAACCCGTCAGCCGGGATTCGTTGAGTCGATTAAAGCAGTAATGAGCAACCGTAACTTTTGGACAGTCAGTTTTGCCAACTTCTTTTATCAAGCCACAAATGGCATTATGATGGCGGCAATCCCCTTTTTTGTGAAGTATACATTGCAACTCCCTGACAGTTCTGCCGCATTTATTACGGGACCGGTGTTTATTGCTGCAATACCCGCTGTTTTCGGATGGTCTGCCATAGCCAGAAAAATTGGCGCAGTGAAAACCTGGCGGCTGGCTATGGTATGGATGGGGGCTTCCTTTATACCGATGTTATTTGTGACACAGTTATGGTCAACGATCCTCTTTGGAATTTCCATTGGGGTAGGCCTTGCCGGAATAATTGCTACGCTGGATATAGTCAATGCACGCATTATCGATGATGATGCTTCTCGCTTTGGCTTGCGGCGAGAAGGTATTTACCATTCAACTATCAATTTCGTTATTCGCTTATCCAGCTTAATGAAGAGCTTGGTATTCATGTTGGTCGTAATGTGGTTTGGTTTTGAAAGTAGTGCGAACCCGGGCCACACTCCTGAGATTGCCTGCCGAATGATGTTCTCAACCTTTCCGTTGGCGCTAATGGCGCTTGCGGTGGCTTGCACTTTCATGGTAAAGATAAAGGATACTCAGGTTTGTTCTAAGGAGGTGACATGTGAATGAGGATTTGATTCGGGTAATGCTAAGCCCACCGGATTTGTTTACTTGTAAACGAGTGTTGGCCATTCAGCCTCATCCGGATGATAATGAGGTGGGGATAGGCGGAATCATTGCACGTTTAACACAAGCCGGCATACAGGTTGATTATCTTACCGTCACAACCGGTGATTTGGGAAGCCGAACTATACTGCCGGAAGAACTGATGCAAATACGTGCAAAAGAGGTTCTGGCGTCAGGGTCACTTCTGGGTGTAGAAAATTACCGCTCCTGTGGATTGCCGGACAGAATGTCTCTTTCCGAACAGGAGCTGACGTGTAAAATTTTACCATATATTCGAGAACTGCGACCGGATGGGGTATTGGTGCCTGATCCTTGGCTGCCATATGAGGGACATACAGATCACAGGCTTACGGGACTCGCGGCAACGGCGGCCTTTATGGCGGCAGGCGCTACCAACTTCCCTCGGGGAGAGCAGGTTATAGCTTGGGAGCCAAAGATGATTGGGTATTACTTTACCGTCGCCCCGAACACGATAGTGGATGTAACAGAGACTTTTGATTTACAATTTCAGGCGATGGCTTGCCATGAAAGCCAGATGAATGCGCAGACATTGACGCTGTATCGGTGGTGGTTTTTTAAGAAGGGGCGGGAGTTGGCTCAAGGTAAAGGTTTTGCTTTGGGACAGGGATTGAAGATGCTTTCACCGCTGCATATACACTGTTTTACGGATGCGCAGCTGATTTAGTTGTTAGAGTTTATGGTTTATAATAAATATACTGAAATCGGAGGACCATAGAAATGGATAAATTGAGAATTGGTATCATCGGTACCGGCAGCATTGCACACAACCATGCGCGCGCTTACTTGGCTTTTCCTGATGTGGAGATTGTAGCAGGTGCGGATATTATCCCGGGGAAGGCGCGTGATTTTCTGGATGAATTCAATCTGAAAGATGCCATAGCGTATGAAAGCTGCGAAGCATTAGTGGAACGGGATGACATTGACGCGGTTTCTGTTTGTACTTACAATTCTGCACATGCTTTGTGTGCAGTACCCGCGTTGTTATCTGGTAAGCATGTGCTGCTTGAAAAACCTATGTCTGTTACCATGTCGCAGGCGAGGGAGATCACAGAAGCTGAGAAGGCAAGCGGTAAAATTGTATCTGTTGGCTTCCAGCCTCGTTATGGCAGCAATTTCCAGAAGGTGAAAGAGATTATCGCTTCGGGGGCACTTGGAGATGTGTATTATGTACAAACCGGAGGCGGGCGACGGCGTGGTATACCGGGAAGGACGTTTATTGACAAGGAAAAAGCCGGTGTGGGCGCGTTGGCTGATATTGGCTGTTATGCTTTGGATTTTGCGCTAAACTCCATTGGTTATCCCAAACCTCTGACGGTTTCCGCGGTTGCTTATGATTATTTCGGCAAAAACCCAAAGTATTACAAAGAAGCGGAACGCTTTTCAGTGGATGACTTTTCTGCCGCCTTCATTCGTCTTGAGGGGAATATTACGTTGGATTTTCGGATGTCATGGGCAATGCACATGGATACTACTGGAGATTTTCTTTTCTTGGGAAAGGATGCAGGCTTAAAGGTGCGGCAGCCTCATTATGAACTTTGGGGCGGTGCATGGGATGGCGCTGTGGGGGAGATTACAATGTATCATGATATGTTCAATGAGCCTACGGCAACCCCTATTCCGATAGAGAAGAATGAGAAAGGAGATCTGTTCCAAGCAAAAGTGCGGGCATTTGTGGATGCTGTGAAAACTGGCGGTCCGGCGCCGATTCCTACCAGCCAGATTATATATAACCAGGCGATTATTGACGGCATCATTCGTTCTGCTGCCTGCGGACACGAGGTTGAAACCGATTTTTAAAGTATATATTCAACGTTCTTTGCCAAAGGCAGAGAACGTTTTATTTTACATGGGTAGTGAGAGGTGATATAATCCAAGCGGAGGATCATTCAGTGATTCGTATAGATTCCTTATCAAAGTGTTACGGAAAGAATACCGTCAAGGCGGTTGATAATCTACACCTACATATAAGACCGGGGGAAATATTTGGGTTTATTGGGCCTAATGGTGCCGGTAAGACCACGACCATCCGTATGATGGCGGGAATCCTGACTCCGGATGAAGGGGACGTTATTATCAAAGGGCATTCAATACGAAGGGATGCGCTTGCGGCTAAAATGGATATCGGTCTTGTGCCTGATGAAGCGCATATTTACGAACGGCTTACCGGCATGGAGTATTTGGAATTTATTGCTTCTGTGTATCACACCCCGAATGATCGAAAAAGGCGGAATATTGAAAAGTATTTAGAGGTGTTTGAGCTTGCGCAGGTATCCGGGCAGCGGATATCCTCTTATTCTCGCGGTATGAGACAGAAGCTGTTGATTACCTCGGCGCTTATTCACGAACCCTCTGTTTGGTTGCTTGACGAACCGATGACCGGAATGGATCCACGGTCTGCTTTAGCGCTGAAACAAGAGATGCATGTGCATTGCAATGCAGGGAACACAGTGTTTTTCTCCACACACGTGTTGGAAGTTGCGGAGAAGCTCTGTGACAGGTTAGGGATAATCGTTGGCGGGAAGCTGGTTGCTGTTGGTACTATGGAAGAACTGCGTCAGCGGGAAACGGATGGTGCCGGAACGTCTTTGGAAGAGATTTTTATGGGTCTTACCGAGAAATCGGAGGCAACTCAATGAATATTCTTTGGCTGTTGATGCGAGTTCAGGTAATTGACGCTTTTAGGGCGCAATGGAGCCCGGAACCAAACGGAAAAACGCAAAAAGCATGGGGAAGAACACTAATTGTGGCAATTTCTGTTCTGTATCTGCTAGGAGTGTATATATTTATGGCATACGGGCTGTATCAAGCTGGTGTAACTATTGGTGAACCTGTAATTGGGCTCAGGTTTTCGATGCTAACAGCAGGTATGATGACTTTTCTAATGGGTTTGTTTTACGTAACAGGAAGACTATACAACTGTCGAGATTCCTTATTGCTTGTTTCATTGCCAGTGTCGGGAGATGTGGTTTTCCTGTCGAAGTTGGTGCGGGTATATCTGGATGAGTTGGGCTTGACTACCTGCCTTATACTGCCCTCTGTAATATTGTATGGTGTGGGACAAGGGGTAACACTATTGTATTGGCCGGGAGCGCTACTGCTTTTGCTGTTGGCGCCTGTGCTTCCTTTGACCTTAGCTTGTATCATTTGCATAGGGTTTACATATGTTTCCGGTTTTCTTAAGAGAAAAGAGCTTTTCCAGATACTGTTTTCCCTGGTGTTGATTGGAGGGGTGCTTTTATTCCAGTTCTTTGTTATACGAAATGGAGATACAGGCGATGTTATGACTCAGGCCGCAGTGCTGATACAGGAAAAATCAAAGTTGCTGTATAAAATATGGCCTCCGTCAGGATGGATGACCACCGCGCTAACAGGCGAAGCAAAGGATGCTGCTCTTGCGTGGGGTGTAATAGGCTTGTCATCAGCGACCGCTCTGTGTATAACGGTGATACTCAGTCGAAAGATTTTTCTTCAGGGAATGCTCTCTGCTACAGAAACTGGAAAAAGGGGAAAGATAGCGAAGATTCGTAATAAAGAAACGTCAGCGTTAAAAGCGGTATACCTTAAGGAATGGCGTTTGTTGCTGAGAAGTCCGACCTATGCAATGAATGGCTTATCAGGCGCACTGCTTGCTCCTGTATTTACGATGCTTCCGTTCGTAGCGTATGATGGGGGAGATTTGCTTGAAAAAATTTCCGATGCAGGCACTTCGGGCTTGTCATTGACGGCGCCCCTTGCAGGGGTAATGCTGATGTCGTGTTGGGTGAATCCAGTGGCCACGACAGCCGTCTCCCGGGAGGGGAAGATGCGGCTGTTTATTAAGAGTCTGCCACTTGATATGCGCACTTTGCTTCGGGGAAAGTTGTGGATGAGCCTTTCTGTTTGCTGGATAGGTGCGGTGATAGTCGGTATGCTGGTTCTCGCACTCAATAAGGTGTCGTTTTCGATTGTACTGTCGGCTTTGTTTTTAGCATTTTGTTCTGCCTGGCCGGCGAATGTACTGGGGCTCTTGATTGATATGCGTCGGCCCCGTTTCCAATGGAACAGCGAAGCGGAGGCAATTAAACAAAATACAAATTCCCTTATCGGCATGGGGCTGGTACCTGTGTTGTTTTTGCCGCAGATCGCAACAGCTGTGATACTTTCCTACAATCCTTGGCTTCAAATTGGAGCGATTTTCTTGTTATCCGTGATTGAGGGGCTGTTGTTGACAAACCTGATGTGCCGAACTGCTAAAGCAGCTGCAGAACGCTGGTAGCCATTAGCTTTATACAGGTAGCTTAAATGTTTGTTTATAAGACAAACGACTGAGAGAAGGATATTCTTCAGCAAATGATTGAGGAGGCAGCATGAGAAATCCTGGTAAGTACGGTAGGGTGGATTTTCTGCCTCCGGAAATGACTGTGCAGTGGGTAAAAAAGCCATATTTGGATCAACCGCCCATATGGTGCAGTGTGGATTTGAGGGATGGAAACCAGGCATTGCCGATACCCATGTCAACTGAGGAAAAGTTGGATTATTTTCATTTACTTTTGAATCTTGGGTTTCAAGAAATAGAAGTTGGTTTTCCGGCAGCATCGGATACGGAGTTTTCATTTGTGCGGTTGCTAATAGAGGAAGGGCACATTCCTAATGGAGTTGCGATACAAGTTTTTTCACAAGCAAGGGAGCATATAATCCAGCGTACATTTGAGGCGGTAGAGGGAGCAAAGAACGTAATATTTCATTTGTGTAGTCCGACATCTCCTGCTCACAGAGATTTAGTGCTGCATCACAGTCGAGAAGAAGTTCGTCGTATGGCAACAGATGGTGCCCGGATGGTTGCTGCCTTAGCGGAAGGAAAACCAGGCTTCCGTTTTGAATACTCTCCAGAAGCTTTTACCGCTACTGAGCCGGATTTTGCATTATCGGTTTGTAATGCGGTGATGGAGGTATGGTCTGCGTCTCCTGAGAAACCTGTTATCTTGAACTTGCCGGTGACCGTAGCACATTCGTTACCGCATGTATTTGCCTGTCAGGTAGAGTATATGTCTACACATTTGGAAAGACGAGAAGGGATTATATTATCTGTTCATCCTCACAATGATCGGGGCACTGCGGTAGCTATGACGGAAATGGCGCTATTGGCAGGCGCGCAACGGGTAGAGGGCACATTGTTCGGCAATGGAGAGCGTACTGGTAACGTGGATATTGTGACATTGGCGCTAAATCTGTATGTGCATGGTGTCGATCCCGGCTTGGACTTTTCTCATCTGCCGGATGTTATTGCAAAGGCAGAACGGTTGACCGGAATAAGGATACCGGAGAGACTTCCTTATGCAGGGGATTTGGTTTTTACCGCATTCTCCGGCAGCCATCAGGATGCTATCGCCAAGGCGATGAAGGAAAGACAGTTGAACCCGGACGTGCCGTGGAATGTGCCCTACCTTCCGATTGATCCGGCGGACATAGGAAGGGAATACGAAAGCAGTGTGATCCGCATAAACAGCCAGTCCGGCAAAGCAGGTGTGGGTTACATTATGGAACGGAAATTTGGTTTCACATTGCCGCCGGAGATGCGGAATGACTTTGGCAGCCTTATAAAGTTGATTTCCGATCGAGATCGGCGGGAAATACAGCCGACGGAAATGTTTGAACTTTTCCGGGATGCGTATTTAGATATTCGAAAACCACTTTATATTAAAGAACATCATTTTTCACAGAGAGAAGATATTCATGCATTAATTTCCGGTACATATGGGGAGGAATCCTTTGAATGGATGGGATCCGGGAACGGCCGGCTTGATGCAGTCAGTAACACGATTATGGCGCATTTGGGTATTGAGTATACTATCAAGGGCTATGCCGAACATGCCCTCTCTTCCGGTTCGGACGCTGTTGCAGTGGCTTACGTAGGTATTGTAAATCGCGAAGAAAAGGTTTTGTGGGGCGCAGGCACTCACACAGATATTGTTACTGCTTCTGTGTTTGCATTAGTCAGTGCAATTAACAGACTAATGGCAGGTTGCAGCGAAACGCCATCGGGTGTATAATTTATTTGTGAGTTGTGAAGGGAGTTAATTTTACGATGATACAGGGTAAAAAGGTTATTCTGTCTGGTATTAAGCCTTCCGGAGACTTAACATTAGGGAATTATATAGGAGCATTGCGAAATTGGGCGAATCTTTCCCCGGAGTTTATGTACTTTTATTTTATTGCGGATATGCATGCTATAACTGTGCGACAGAACCCGGCAGAATTGCGTCGGCGCAGTTTGACTGTAGCAGCGACCTACCTTGCCTGTGGCCTTGATCCTGAAAAGTATATTCTCTTTATCCAATCCCAAGTGCCCGAACATGCTGAGCTTTGCTGGATTCTTAACTGTTTTTCCTATATGGGGGAAATGTCCAGGATGACTCAGTTCAAGGAAAAATCCAGGAGGATAAAAGAAGATTCAATCACGGTCGGCTTATACGATTATCCGGCGCTGATGGCGGCAGATATTTTATTGTACCAGGCAGATCTTGTGCCCGTTGGCGCAGATCAAAAGCAGCACCTTGAACTTACACGGAATATTGCCGAACGGTTTAACAATCTATATTCTCCCACCTTTACCGTGCCGGACGGATTCATCCCTGAGGTAGGGGCAAGGGTTATGAGTCTTCAGGAGCCTACAACAAAAATGAGCAAGTCAGACGAGCCTGAAGACAACGGTTGTATTTATATCATGGATAAACCGGAGGATATTAAACGCAAGATAAAAAGAGCGGTCACTGACTCAGACGGTATAATTCGATATGATCCTGAGAAAAAGCCGGGCATATCAAACCTGATGACAATTTATGCCTGCACTTCCGGAGCAAGCTTGGAGGAGACTGAAAAGACGTTTGAAGGTAAAGGCTACGGAGCCTTTAAGGCTACAGTGGCAGACAGCGTAGTTGCCACGTTGGAGCCGATTCAAAACGAGGTATGTCGATTGCTGAATGATAAAAGCTACTTAAATAACGTGCTGTTAGAGGGTGCGGCTAAGGCCTCCATTATTGCAAGGAAGACATTGCGGAAAGTGCAAAAAAAGGTAGGCTTTGTTCTGCCGGAATAGAACTGTAAAATGCTCCACCTAACCGGGTGGAGCATTATTTGCATTGACCTCAAAATACCCTATCAAAATCAGCGATATTATCTCTGAATTATTTAATATTAATAATGCAAAGTATTCTTTTATGGAGAAAAGAAGCCATTGTCATATGCTGTTATCTGAATTCTTTTGCTGCGAATAATCGCAGCTCCTTTTTTGTTCAGGCATCCATTCACTACAAAGTGTTGAAAGAGTTTTCCCAACAGGCTCTCGCAGGATAAGGTTGGCTCTTCTGTCATAGGGTGTGGGCGAAAGGTTTATTAATGCCATTCGAGAACCCCGGTATGCCTGTAGAAAACCAGCTGCCGGATAAACCGCCAAAGAGGTTCCCCCAACAATGAGTAGGTCCGCGGAGGAAATAAATTCAAGTGTATTATTAACTACATGATCATCAAGAGGCTCCTGATAAAGCACTACATCAGGTTTTAATATACCACCACAAGCACAATGGGGTACACTCTCAGAGGATGTTACAGCGTCCAGACCGTAAAGCTTTCCGCAATGCATGCAATAATTCCTATGGACGTTGCCATGAAGTTCTAAAACCTTACGGCTGCCGGCTGCTTGATGCAATCCGTCAATATTTTGGGTTACTACAGCGTCCAGTTTACCGGCTTTTTCCAACGCAGCCAACGCCAGATGCGCTCCGTTGGGCTCGGCATCAGGGTACAGCATCCTTTCTCTGTAGAAGCGGAAGAATTCTTTGGTATGCGAAACAAAAAAATCGTGGCTTAGTATGGTTTCCGGAGGATTGCTATACTGTTTATTATATAATCCATCGGTGCCACGGAAATCCGGTATACCGGATTCTGTGGATACACCCGCACCGCCGAAGAATACAATATGCTTTGCATCATGAAGCCAGGCTGATAAAACTTCCATTATGCCAAACCTCCTAACAACAGTATATCCCCGTGATTACTATCTGTCAATTCTGGCAGGAATTGCGGGTATACTGACGAATAGAACAAACATATGGAGGTGAAAAGTGAAAGTTGTCTTAGTAACGGGCGCTGGATCGGGAGTCGGGAAAGCTGTTGCAGAAGCACTGTTAGCCGGTGGATGGCGGGTATATGGCACAACACGCAAAGGAGTTCCGGTGAGTAATGGTATTATAATATTACCATTGGAAGTAACGGATCCCCTCTCAATATCAGCTTGTATTCAGGAAATCCTCCGCCGAGAGGGAAAGTTGGATGCACTCGTAAATAATGCAGGGATGGGCATTGCGGGCCCATTGGAGGAGACGCCGGAAGATATGGCTGCAGAACAAATGAATGTGAATTTGTTTGGAGCATGGCGGGCAGCTAAAGAGGCTTTACCGGCGTTCAGACAGCAGGGAAAAGGCCGAATTATCAATATTTCATCTTTGGCAGGAGTGATACCCATACCATATCAGGGTTTTTATAGCGCCAGCAAGGCAGCTTTGGAAATATTATTTCATGCTATGGAAATGGAAACATCTCCATGGGGAGTGAAAATAACTAATCTCGCATTGGGAGATACTCGCACTGAATTTACTTCTCATCGCCGGTGTACACCCGGTATGGCAGATGGCCCCTATGGTTTATCTGCTGTAAAGAGTATTGCGAAGATGGAGGCAGATGAACAGAACGGTATGGATCCAAGGAAGGTTGGGAAACAGGTGCTTAAGCTGCTGGAGAGCCGGAATCCTCCCCATAAGGCCGGTTGTGGTATTGCTGCTAAGCTAATTTTGCTGCTACAACGGTTGTTGCCCGGAAGATTGGTGTATTATATTGTCAAGAAAATGTATACATAAAGCAAACGGAGGTGATACAGCTGATTGACGTGATGCTACAGGACAGAAGACTGCCTGATGTGCTCAGAGAAGGAGAATCTGTAGAGAGTTGGTCGGAACGCAGAAAGGAGATCCTTTCCTTTTTTTCTAAGCAAGTATTTGGCCGGGCACCTAAATCGCTTCCGGTACAGCTTACGGAGGATGAAAGGTTTGAAAAAGCCTTTGGAGGCAAGGCAGTTTATCGGAAACTGAGAGTTTCCGTTACCGATAATGGCGAGACATTTTCTTGGCCTGTCGATTTGCTGTGGCCTCTTCGCCTTAAGCCAAAAGCGCTGCTTTTGCACATATCTTTTTTTGGAGAGAGCTCGAAATATCATGCGCCGCATTATTTGATGGAGTTACCCGTTGAGGAAGTTGTGGATAGAGGTTATGCTCTTGCAGAATTCTGCTACACAGATATCACCTCGGATGACGGGAATTTTTTAAATGGCCTTGCGGGTTTTTTTAACGGTAATAAACGTAATCCCGAAGACTGGGGAAAGATTGCCCTTTGGGCGTGGGCAGCTTCCGCAACCCGGAAGGCTTGTGCAGTTTTACCTGAGACTGCGGGAATTCCTGTCTGCGTTTTAGGTTGTTCGAGACTTGGCAAGACCGCATTGTGGGCAGGTGCCACGGATGAGGCCTTTGCTGCAGCGTTTGCTATAAATTCCGGTTGTGGCGGTGTGGCAATCAACAGGGGAAAGACAGGAGAAACGCCACAGCACATTATCGACCGTTTTCCCTACTGGTTCTGTGAAAACTACCATAAATACGGGAACATATCGTCGGATCAGCATCCCTTTGACCACCATATGCTGACGGCATGTATGGCGCCGCGTCTTTTCTATTCAGCCAGTGCCAGCAACGATGAATGGGCGGATCCTGTTAGCGAGTTTCTTTCTCTTAAAGCGGCTTCTCCTGTGTTCCGTTTACTGGGAGAAAGAGGACTTGTGCACCCTGATGGTTTGCCCATACCGCAGACAGCCTACAACGTTGGAAATCCCGGCATGTACTATCGACTCGGAGAGCATGGTTATTGTCGGGAAGACATTAACGGATTTATTGATTTCTTGGATATCCATTTGTAATCCTATGATTAACGCAGAAAGAATGCAAGCTGCTTTCCGGCTTATATCCTTTGCAGAAGGATGCCGGACAGCTATATGAGGAGCTTATCACTCCAGCGCTTATTCGCTTAGAATACACGAGAGAGTATTCAAAGCGGCTTCTAAATTGCCGTTTGAACCGGATTCTGACAGCAAGGCGGTTTTAAATATGAAGGTTATTTTACAAAACTTGACGAAGGTGTTTTCAGGGCGAAAGGGGCAGAAGGATGTAACGGCCGTCAACGATTTCTCTATGGAGATAGCGGATGGGAAGTTGATTGGGTTGCTAGGTCCGTCCGGATGCGGAAAGAGTACGATTTTATACATGATTTGTGGCTTACAGAAGCCCACCCACGGGAGGATTTTTTTCGGTGAGTACGATGTGACCAATTTACCGCCCGAGAACAGAGGTGTCGGCTTGGTTTTTCAAAATTATGCACTGTACCCCCATTTGACCGTTCGACAGAATATTCTTTTTCCGCTGCAGAATCTGAAAGGTGATGAAAAAATTTCAAAGGATGCAATGAACTGCCGCGTTCTGGAGACAGCGAAACTGGTGCAGATTGATGAACTGATGGATCGTAAGCCCGGAGAATTGTCCGGGGGTCAACAGCAGCGTGTTGCTATAGCGAGGGCTTTGGTTAAGACACCCAAAGTGCTATTGCTGGATGAGCCGTTGTCGAATCTGGACGCCCGACTGAGGCTGCAGACCAGGGAAGAACTGAAACGGATACAAAAGGAAACCGGGATTACTACGTTATTTGTAACCCACGATCAGGAGGAAGCTATGAGCATCTCCGACAGTATCGTGGTAATGAAACAGGGTGTCATCCAACAGACAGGGAAACCACAGGAGGTATATGACCGCCCGGTGAATCTTTTTGTGGCAAAGTTTCTGGGCACTCCTCCCATTAACGTGTTTAACGGTTATATTAGGAATCAAAAGCTGTATATTGGTGAAGACGCCGTGTTGGATGTACCCGGCATACCGGAGCAGGAAGTTACGGTTGGAATTCGCCCTGAGGGTTTTGCGCTTGATGTGAAAGGTGCTTTCCGTTGTACGCTTTCTGCAATTGAAGTCATGGGACGGGACATAAGCGTAGTCTCTACAAACTCCGCTTCGCAGAATCCAACAATTCGATCCATTATCGATGCAGAGCATGGCAGTTCCGTACCTGCCGGAGAGGTTCGTTTTTCTTTAAAAGCTGGGAAAGTTTTTCTGTTCCATAAACAAACTGAGGAACGTATTCCCTTCGGTGCTTGTTGATTGGAGATGCAAATGGAAAGAAATAATAGAAAAGCCTGGTTCTATCTCTTACCGGCAATCTTGTTTTTGGGTTGTTTTATGGTCTATCCTCTGGTGGATGTATTGATTTATTCCTTTGAGGAGGGGTACAATTCTGCCTCTCAAACTTTCTTTGGCGTGGGTACGTATAATTATTCCTACATTCTTCATGACCCCTATTTTCTTCAGGCTGTAAAAAATACTTTTCTAATAGTGCTGGTAACCGTGCCCTTGTCTACCGGCTTTGCGCTGTTGATTTCTGTTGCTCTCAGTTCTATTCAATCTCTACGTAATCTGTATCAGACAATTTTTTTCCTTCCGTACGTAACGAATACACTAGCGGTCGGTTTGGTGTTTATGATTCTCTTTAAAAAAACACCTTATACGGACGGAATGGTGAATTTACTGATTCAATGGTTTGGCGGATCATCTGTTGATTTTATCGAGGGTCCCTATTGGGCAAAAATGTTCGTTATGTGCTTTTATACCATATGGGTGGTGCTGCCCTTTAAGATATTGATACTGACCAGTGCTCTTGCTTCAGTGAAACGTGATTATTATAACGCTGCACGAGTAGACGGCACATCAAATTTCCGGATGTTTACTCGAATTACTTTGCCGATGATTTCCCCCAGTTTGTTTTATCTTATAGTAACCGGGTTTATCGGGGCGTTTAAAGCATACAGTGATGCTGTTGCGCTCTTTGGTACGAATTTGAATGCGGCAGGAATGAATACCATTGTGGGTTATGTATATGATATGTTGTATGGAAACAGCGGCGGGTATCCTTCTTATGCATCGGCAGCTGCAATTATTCTTTTTGTCATTGTGTTGACAATAACCTGTTTCAACCTGTTGGTCAGCAGAAAGAATGCCCATTATTAACGGAGGCAACAGATGAAGAAACAGACGGATTATGTCCGGATAGAGCGAATCGCGAGGGTCCGAACGGCAGTTTCAAGAACAGGTTCTTATATCCTGCTTACCTTTTGGGCATTGATGGTTCTTTTTCCTTTTTATTGGATGGTGCTGACTTCGGTGAAGAGTTATGGTGCATATAATGCGGAGTATATCCCTAAATTCTACACTTTATCTCCTGTTTTACAAAATTATATAGATGCCTTTACAACTGTTCCCTTGGGCAGGTATCTGCTGAATACGCTCATCTTTACTGTGGCTACCACAGCTATTATGCTTATTGTGACAACGTTGGCTGCCTTTGCTTTTGCCAGACTGCAGTTTCGAGGGAAGAATCTGGTTTTTCTGCTCTTTTTGGCGTTGATGATGATACCTAACGAGTTGGTTGTCATTACAAACTTTATTACGATTACGGATTTGCAGTTGAGGAACACTTTTCTTGGCTTGATTTTACCTTCGGTGGCCTCTGTTTTCTACATATACTTGCTAAAGGAAAATTTCGAACAAGTTCCGGATGAACTGTATTATGCGGCTAAAATTGACGGTACTTCGGATTTGAAATATTTGTATAAAGTCTTAATACCAATATGCCGACCAACGCTAATAACTATAGTGATATTAAAGGTAATTGAGTGCTGGAACTCTTATGTTTGGCCCAGGCTGATTACAGACAAAGAAGTATATTTCCTTGTATCTAACGGTATTCAGGAGATACGTGAAAATGGCTTTGGGCGGGAGAATATACCGGCAATGATGGCAGCGGTGGTGGTCATTTCCGTACCGCTGATTGTTCTGTTCCTGGTATTCCGAAAAAAGATAATGACAGGGATAGCAAGGGGGGGCACAAAGGGATGAAGGGTTCACAAAGTAGAATTTCAGTGCTTTGCTTGGTAGTCGCCTTGGCTTTTTTCTCTATACTAACCGGGTGCCATGGCACACAGGAACTGGCAGTGTTTTCGATACCGGATACCTTTGATACAACCAGGGAATATGAGATTACATTTTGGGCGAAGAATGATACTAACAAGAACCAGACGATGGTATATGAGCAGGCAATATCCGATTTTGAGGCATTGTACCCGAATATTAAGGTTAATTTGAGACTTTACACGGATTATGGCCGTATTTATAACGATGTGATCACCAATATTTCCACTTATACTACACCCAATGTCTGTATCACTTATCCAGATCACATTGCAACCTACAAGACCGGAAAAAATGTGGTTGTACCTTTGGAAAAGTTGTTTCTGGATGCGAAATATGGCTTGAAAGGCAGCGATGTCAGATTTGATGCTCCCGGAAAAGAAGAAATTGTTTCTCGATATTTTGACGAATGCATGATTGATGGAGAATATTATGCATTGCCTTTTATGCGTTCCACTGAAGTCTGCTATATCAATAAAACCTATGTTGAAGCCTTGGGCTATACCATACCTAATGTTCTGACTTGGGATTTTGTTTGGAAAGTATCCGAGGCGGCTACAGAGAAGGATGCACAGGGAAACTACAAGGTCAATGGTCAGAAGGTGTTGATTCCGTTCATTTATAAATCCACTGACAATATGATGATTACCATGCTCAAACAGAAAAATGCCGGGCTATCAACTCCGGATGGGGAGGTGTTGTTGTGGAACGATACTACGCGCGAACTGTTGCACACGATTGCCGAGCATACAAAGAGCGGTGCTTTCTCTACCTTTAAGATTTCTGGTTATCCGGCAAACTTTTTGAATGCAGGACAATGTATATTTGCTGTAGACTCCACTGCAGGATCTACTTGGATGGGCACGGACGCGCCTTTATTGGATATCAGCGAGGATAAGTTGGTAGAATTTGAGACGGCGGTATGCTTGGTACCTCAGTTTGATACTAATAACCCGAAAATTATATCACAAGGTCCTTCAATTTGTATTTTCAATAAGAAGGATTCGCAGGAGGTGCTGGCGTCTTGGCTTTTTGCGCAGTATCTATTAACAGATCGAGTGCAGATCGATTACGCAAAAACCGAAGGATATGTGCCTGTCACTATAAAAGCGCAAACCAATCCTGAATATATTGCGTATCTTTCCGGGGACGAAGGGGACGATGCACATTATTGCGTTAAGCTTCAGGCAACGCAGATGCTAATTGACCATATCGAAGACACCTTCATTACGGCTGTATTTAACGGCTCAGCTTCTCTAAGAGATGCGGCAGGTCAGTTGATTGAGGATACTGTAAAATCAGTGCGGCGGAAGGTGACTGTAGATGACGCATATATCAGTGAATTGTATGACAATGTTATTGCACTCTATCGGCTGGATCAAATCGGAAGTGGAGAGATTTATTTTGCAAGGAAAGACTTTGGACGGTTGCCGGCAACTGCGGTATGGCTCTTGGTTTGCCTTGCGGTTTCCTGGATGGTGATTGTTGTTATAGTCTTTTCAGAATTGCTGCTAAAGAAAAGGCAAACTTTTAATAAAGATTGATGTTGATTTCTTCTGTGGGGAAGAATATAATATAAAGGTACACTAAGTTGTACACTTGTTAATGAAGGAGAGAGAAAAATGCGTAAGGTTTTAGCAATTGTCCTGGCCTGCATGTTTGGGCTGGCACTGGTGGGTTGTTCCACAAAGGGAACTGATGATGTCATTCCTTCCGAGCAGGATGTGACTGGTGAAGTGAAGTCCGAAGGCGTAATGACCCATGCGGAGTACATTGCTGCCGATTTGGATACTGAAGTTACGGTGGAAACCTATGTTCAAGCCAAGCAGTCCTGGTGGGAGGATAAGGTAACTGTTTATACGCAGGATCATGATGGCGCGTATTTCCTGTATAACATGGCATGCTCCGAGGAAGATTATGCAAAGTTGACTGTGGGTACTAAGATTAGGGTAACCGGTTATAAGGCGGAATGGTCCGGTGAGGTAGAAATCATCGATGCAACCTTTGAGATTCTGGAAGGTAGTTTCATCGCCGAAGCAAAGGACATTACCGCAATGCTGGGCACCGATGAACTGATCGATCACCAGAATGAGTTTGTCTCCTTTAAGGGAATGACCGTGGAAGCCGCGGGCAAGGATGCTGAAGGCAACGACGTAGCCTACCTGTATAAGTGGGACGGCTCCGGTGAAGACGGGGACGACCTTTACTTCAATGTTTCTTTCAACGGCAGCACCTATACTTTCACTGTGGAATCTTATCTCTGTGACAATACCACAGATGTATATGCGGCTGTGAAGGCGCTGAACATTGGCGATAAGATTGATATGGAAGGCTTCCTATACTGGTACGAGGGTGTCAATCCTCATATTACCGCAGTAAGTCCTGCGAAATAAATCTAAGATGCAATATTAGCCGCCGGTTATCCGGCGGCCTTTTATTATAGGTAAATGCATGCTTTGCATGGCTCGATATGCTAATAATATCTATAAGACATCAGAATGAGGTTCACCTTGATGCTTAAAATCCTCCGATGACCTGTGTGAGGTTTTGTAATATATCTTATGAATCTGTGTGCACATCATGGATGGAGTACTCATGAAAGGCTCGGATAGATTTGCCGGTGAGTAGAATCCGTGAACGGATCAGATTTCAGATGTATCTCTTTTTATATTATTCATACGGACGCTGTTTTTAAATGTCGGCCCCCTTATTATCGACGTATCGGAATTTCGATAGTCTGGACTTCCTGAATATGTTTAAAATCAGTAGAATCATAGGTATGTTTTGTCCAAAGATATAGAGACGAATCACATATGTTCGGAATTTTCCCGTATATTATCATCCTTTGGATTATTTACGCACCATTCCATTAAGGCGAATATTATGATAGAATGAATAGGAGTTTCCGGCGGATTGCCTCCGAGAATGAATATTATAGAAACTTTCTTGCTTAATAAGGATAATGTTATTCGGGAGTACGTTATGAATACAATTGCGGCTGTAGCTACACCACCTGGATCCGGCGGTATTTCAATAATACGCGTATCGGGGCTTGAGGCGTTGGCTATTGCGGGTCGGGTGTGTCCCGCCTTTGCCCGTAAGACACCTGCTCCGCTGACTATGGTATATGGTTCCTTCCTCAGAAATGGAGTACCAGTCGATAAGGGATACTGTGTCTATATGCCTCCTCAGCGCAGCTATACCGGGGAGGATACTGTGGAGTTCCACTGTCATGGGGGAAGGATTGTTACGAGTATGGTGCTGCAGGCAGTGCTTGAAGCTGGTTGCCGCGTAGCAGCCCCCGGGGAGTTTACCCGGAGAGCTTTTCTAAATGGGAGAATAAAGCTGTCCGCAGCTGAGGCTGTAATGGACCTTATCAATGCTCGGACAGACGGTGCAGCAAAAATTGCCCTCAGACAGTTGGAAGGAAGATTAGATGGCCAGATACGCGGGTTAGAAGATAACCTGCTTGACATTATTGCTCGTGCCGAAGTTACAGTAGACTACCCTGAGGAGGATATAGAAGAACTTGTTTCTGCAGAGCTCTTGACAGCAGTTTCTGCAATGGTACAGCGACTTAACATATTATTAGAGACGGCAAAGGAAGGACAACTATACCGAAAGGGTGTCCGTATTGTTCTGGCAGGTCTCCCAAATGCGGGGAAATCATCTTTACTAAATGCGCTTACGGGCACTGACCGGGCAATCGTTACGTCGATACCCGGTACGACGCGAGATATTATTGAGGCAGAGGGAGAACTTGGAGGCTTGCCAGTTACCTGGGTTGATACAGCGGGAATCCGGGAATCCGTGGACGAAGTGGAACGAATCGGCGTGGACAGAGCGCAGAAGGCTATGGCAGAAGCCCAATTGGTGCTGTTGTTGTTAGATGGCGACAGGAATCTGACAAAAGAGGATTACGCTTTATACGAAAGCATTCGGGAAATGCCTCATTTGTTGGCGGTGGCAAAGGTGGATAAGGGACGCGGGCTTGTTTCATTGGATGCATTTCCGGGTGAAAAGGTCTATGAAGTGTCATCCGTTACCGGAGAGGGTATACAAGCCTTGCGTGAGGGCATCCTTAATAAGCTGGGGAAGAGCGACGCCGACCCTGAGGATGCGGTAATGAGCGACGCCCGGCATATTGATGCCGCAGGCAGAGCGAGAGCATCCTTATTAAGAGTGATAAATACGCTTAAGGAAGGATTTCCACCGGAAATAGCAGTATCGGATCTTCGGGAAGCATGGCATAGCCTTGGAGAAATTACCGGGGATACTGCTGATGAGGCGGTTATTGACCGGATTTTTGCGAAATTTTGTGTGGGTAAGTAGCTTTGATGAACCATATTTTTGATGTGGCGGTTATCGGTGCCGGACATGCCGGCTGCGAGGCTGCCTTAGCTGCGGCTCGTATGGGATGCAGAACACTTCTTCTGACTTTACAGTTGGAAAGCATTTCCTTGATGCCATGTAATCCTTCGATAGGAGGTACATCCAAAGGTCATTTGGTACGGGAAATAGATGCGTTAGGCGGGGAAATGGGACTTGCTGCGGACGACACAGCTCTTCAGACTCGCATGCTGAACTCTTCAAAAGGCCCCGCTGTACGTTCGCTTCGTTTTCAGGCAGATAAGGAGGCATATACACGCAGGATACGGCAAGCGTTGGAATCCTGCGATAACCTCGCGATTTTGGAGGGCGAATGTACTCGTATAGAAACAGCGGGAAGTAAAGTGAGGGGCTTTCTGTTGGCTACCGGGGAGAGGTATGAAGCACAATGCATTGTTGTTGCTACCGGAGTCTACCTGAAAAGTCGTATACTTATCGGTGAATACGAACGAGCTTCCGGCCCTAACGGGTTAATTCCTGCGAACAGACTTACCGAATGTCTCTCAGATCTTGGTTTGCATATTCGTCGATTTAAAACTGGTACTCCAGCTCGTGTTGATGGAAGAAGTTTACATTTTGAACGGATGGAACGGCAGGAAGGCGAACCGAATACTCCATGGTTTTCATTCTTGCATGACAATGGGGACTGTCCACAGTTACCCTGTTGGTTGACTTGGACAAACGCGGAGACACACAGTATCATCCGGGAGAACTTGCATCGCTCCCCCATGTATTCTGGAAAGATTCAAGCTACCGGTACTCGTTACTGCCCATCCATTGAGGATAAGGTAGTGCGCTTTGCCGACAAAGAGCGGCACCAAGTCTTTATTGAACCGGAAAGCCTGTATTCATCGCAAATGTATGTCCAAGGTATGAGTTCGTCTTTGCCTGTTGAAGTTCAGGCAGCTATGCTTCATACTCTGCCGGGTCTGGAAGATGCAGTGATTATTCGTCCCGGTTATGCAATCGAATATGATTGTATTGATTCTCTTCAATTGAACGCGAACTTGGAATTTCAGGCGTGCGAGGGCTTGTTCTTTGCTGGGCAGATCAATGGTTCCTCTGGATATGAAGAAGCGGCCGCCCAAGGGATTATGGCAGGTATCAATGCGGTTAGACGTATTAATGGACAGGCACCAGTGGTGTTGTCGCGCAGGGACGGTTATATCGGCGTGCTTGTGGATGACCTTGTGACTAAAGGCGCAAGCGAACCCTATCGTATGATGACCAGCAGAGCAGAATACCGACTTCTGCTTCGTCAGGACAATGCTGATTTACGATTGACCGGGTTAGGTTATAAGATTGGCTTAGCTTCCCGTGCTCGGTTTGAAAGAATGCAAAGAAAGGCGGAAGAAATCAGCCGCCTGATACGACACTGGGAACAGGTGGTACTGCCTCCTTCTCTGGCTTTGAAAACACTGCTGGAGTCACACGGTGAGGGCGTGCCGGTTACGGGAGCTTCCATTGCGGAGCTTCTCCGCCGTCCTTCCTTACATATTAATGAGTTGCTGCCCTTTGATTCAGCGCCTATTGATGCGCATCCGGATGCATTACGGGAAGCGGAAATCCAAGTCAAATATGCAGGTTACTTGTTGCGGGAACAGGAAGCGGCAGAAAAAGCAGCCCGGTGGGAGGACAAACCCCTTCCGGAAGGTACGGATTATCTGGCAATTTCCGGGCTGAAGATCGAGGCAAGGCAAAAACTCAATACTATACGCCCTCAGACGATTGGACAGGCATCACGTATTTTAGGTATTTCACCGGCAGATATCGCTGTCTTGATGGTGTGGCTCAAGTACCGCGAGGATTCCGCAAGCGGGGCGGAGCCGAAAGATTCCACCTGAAAACCTGATTGAATGCGTATGTTCGCCTTTAATGCCAGACAAACAATTAAGTAGAAGTTTTTAAATGTATGTCAGATGTCTTTCTGATGCACGATTTGGGGCAGTCCAGTTTGGATAGGTAGTTTTATAAAAATATTAATTATTTGTACAAGGAAAAGAGTAAAGGTTATTTCACGTTAGCAATAAGCGTAGTCAGAGATTTTTTCTGTCCCTCAGTTGGCTCTTTCAGCTTGCCGTTCTTCAAAAGCACTGTGATGCAACGTACCAGGAACCATACATCAGAGTGGAATATAAACTGCAGTTCATACTCTTTTACCTTTTTGAGGCTGTGCCGGAACGGATTCCAACACAGCCTCAACATAGGAAGCTTTCAGCGCTTCAAAGTCAGCTTGATACTTTACCTTAATGCGCTCGCCAATGGCAAGAAGCTTGTTACGAATTTCATCGATTTTAAACCCATGATCTGCCATGCAGATTTGAAGTGTCCAACATAATCTCCGTTAGTTTTGATATAATCACGTTCTGCAAGCTATACGGTATTCATATATCGTCTTAGTCCTTTATCCCGTATTTTACCTTAAGCTGCTTCCAGCGTTCAAGCACTGCTTCATGCGCCATCTCAACCGTAGTGTCGGGACGAATGGTGTTTCGAATCCAGGTGCTGTCCTCCTTGGTGGGGTAGGGGGAGTAATTGTCGTGCCTATACTGTTCACGCTCAGCCTTGTCTGAGAAATCGGGAATCCTGAAGGTTTTGCCGTTTTCCAGCGCGCTCATCCAGCCAAAAATACCCACGGAGGAGATACCTACACCCCGATATACATTGAGGAAAGGCTGGGTGTTGGTGCGAATTGCGGTGGCAAAGTGGTAGTTGAGCCAGAAATCACCGCCACCGTGGCTGGCTCTTGAGGCAAGCTCGGCGTATTCCGGCCAGTTCGGAACGTATGTGCGCTCAAGAGGTATGCCATCAGGTACGTTCAGGTCTTCATGCCATACCCTTACCTGCTCGGGACCGAAGTAACCGGGACCTCTTGTCATCTCCATAGCGCCCTTTGTACCGTGGAAGCGGTAGTAATTGCTATGGCCGGGGAAACCGCCCATGGTACGGAATATAGAGCCGTTCGTGGTTTTCATGACCATGATAAAGCCGTTGTCATGCATGCCTGTGTTGCTGGTAAGCCGGGCAACCTGAGTGTTTACCTGCACCGGCATCTGCCCCGTAACGTATACGAGGGGAGCGATGGCATGGGTACAATAAGAGGTGGGAGTGTTCCAAAACCTCCAGTGGTCGGGACCGTCATAGAGAGGATATCCCGCATGAGGAGCGTTTGTGGCGGAGTGGTTGTACTCGCCCTCGGCATAGAGAATCTCGCCGATTTCTCCTTTTTGATAGAGGTTACGGAACTCCTGATTGAATTTGGTATAAGGATAGTTCTCCGCCAGCATGTATATTAGTCCTGTCTCCTCAACGGCTTCACAAAGCTCTACACCCTCCTTAAGAGTAGCGTTACAGACACACTCGCTAAGCACATGCTTGCCCGCGTGAAGAGATTTGATGGCGTAAGGAGCGTGCTCGTGGAAATAGTTTGTAAGCACGACCGCGTCCATGCCGTCATGTTTTATAAAGGCATCGAAATCCGTGTAGGTGGCAACGTTGAGCCGCTCGTTGAGCTTGTTCATCTTCTCCACGTTCTTATCACAAAGCGCCACAACCTCAACACCGATGTGCTGATTGGACGCTCCCGCAAAGGATGCGCCACGCCCGCAGCCGAAAATACCGATTTTTATAATTCTTTCGCCCATAATAATTATTCCCCTTCCGTATAATAAGAAACATCGAACGAGACTTAATTATAGCTTTAATGGCGGAATTTGTCAAATAATTCCCGAAAAAACAGGAGAAAACGCAGGTCGGTCATCATACATAGTGAACATTTTGAACGTTTTAGCGAATAGCTGATTTGTCAATAGTTTTTTTGAATGTATGACTAATGGCCTTGTCTAACATCCAAACATATGATATACAGATTTGAGAAGAAATTATCCGCTAATACGTTGTCATACGGATTTCCACGTCTTGACATTGACTGCGTAATGCTGTATAATTGTGTTAGCTTGAAATACGGATGAGAAGTGTATTGAAAACCTTGGTCACTGTGGAGTTGCAGCTCTGCGGAGACCTTCTCTTTTTTCTTGGCTGTTCGGATGGTGGATAAAACAAGATTAATATTTTGTTCCGTGCCGGTTTTGCAAGCTACAATGCTATTGTCATACAAATCCCGAATCATCGAAAGATACAATACACCTTGGCTTGTGTGAATATATGAAATATCCGTTACCCACTTTTGATTAGGTCTGTTTGCATGGAAATTTCTGTTCAGCTGATTTGGATATTTGTGTAACGCCTGACTGTAATTGCGATATTTCTTTCGTCTGATAACTGAAAGTAAATTGAATTTCTGCATGACCCGCAGAATTGTCTTTGGATTGCGGTAAATATCCTTGCTTTCAAGCTATATCGCTACTCTGCGATAACCATATGTTTGATGACTTTCCTCTTGGCATTCCCAAATCAGATCTGCCAACGGTAAAACCCGATCCGGAATTGACATACGGGATACAAAGCCGTAGTATCCGCTTCGTGATACCTTAAAGAATCAGCACATTTCACTAATTGAATATCTATCTTTATGGCGGTAGATTATTCTGTACTTTACGTTGTCCTCACTTCCTTTCGGCGAGCAAGAAAAAATCCCGCATCAACTCGTTTTCCATTTCAAGTGACTTGATCTTTGAGTCCTTGCGAGCAAGGATATATTTCAGTTCGGAAACTTTATCTTGATCACTGACAAAATAATCTTTCGGCGGTCTGCCTTTTCTTTTCAAGGCAATACCTGCTGCAAATTTTCTCTCATTGGCCTTGTGTCGTCTGATTAAACCTTTTACTTATTTCAATTCAAAGCCAAACTTTTCTGCAATTTCTCGATTAGTTAATCCTTTCTCCTTTAATTCGTAAATCTCTTTTTCATATTCCCTGATGTTTCGGTAACTTTTTGGCATACAAAATCCCCTCTCTGGTAGTTGTTTCTATTCTACCATAGAGGGGGTGTCTTTCTATTATCCGTTTTTTACGGACTTGTGCAAAAGTCGGGGGCGATTATTTGAATCCTATTTGTGATAGACGCTTGTGTTGAAGTATCTCAGCCGGTTAGAGAGTTCTTCGGCGGTTTCGCCGGTACTTACAACAGAAGATAGTTCAACAGGATAGAGTGTTTCTTTGTTCTCCAGGGAGACGGACACCACAACTTTTTCACCCTCGCCGTTCACTAACAACACATGATAAATACGTTCCTTCTCTGTCTGCTCGCTGGACTGAGGAATCTGAATTGCACAACCATCCCATCGGTTGTCATCCATGGCATTAAGTGCTGTTACAGCAGCTTGTTCAACAACAAGAAGAGGTTCGCTTATCAGAGTGTGTCGATACATTTTGCAGCATAAACCGGTATATAGAGGAAGTGAAAGTAATAAAAGAATTGCTTTCCAGCAACTCTTTCCACGCTTTTCCCTGATGGCATGGCGAGAATACTTTATTGTCAAGTAAATTAAGGGGAGAAGGAACAATATCCAAATTAACAAATATACTGTTTTTGCGTCCTGCATATTGTCCTCCTATAATACCTTGGCCAAAAAGTCCCGAGCACGATCAGTTTGCGGGTTTGTAAAAAGCGCTTCAGGTGTGGCATCTTCAGCAATGATTCCGTTGTCCATGAATAGCACACGGTCGGCAACCTCACGTGCGAAACCCATTTCATGTGTCACGATTACCATTGTCATTCCCTCTGTCGTCAAATCCTTCATGACCTGAAGAACCTCACCTACCATTTCCGGATCAAGCGCAGAGGTAGGCTCATCAAAGAGCATGATATCAGGCTTCATAGCCAATGCCCGAGCAATGGCTACCCGTTGTTTCTGTCCGCCGGAGAGGCGATTCGGATACTCCATTATGCGATCATACAACCCAACCCGCTTGAGCAAGTTCTCGGCTCTATCGATGGCTTCCGCCTTTGGAAGCCTTAGAACCTGTATAGGGGCGAGGATAATATTATCTAAAACCGACATATGAGGAAAGAGATTGAACTGTTGAAAAACCATGCCGACTTTCCGGCGGAGAAGATTGATCTGATTTTTATATTCCATCAGCTCGGTACCTTCAATATAAATACGACCAGAGGTCGGGACTTCTAAAAGATTTATGCAACGAAGGAAAGTACTCTTTCCTGAGCCAGAAGTGCCGATGATGCAAACTACTTCAGAGGGAGCAATATATGTATTGACGCCTTTTAGAACTTGCAGTTCTCCGAAATCTTTTGTTAACGCCTCTACCTTAATCACTTTCTCGTAACCTCCTCTCGAAACGCCCGGCTAACGAGGACATTACAGTGGTGGTGTACAGGTAAACTACCGCCACCAGTATAAATGGCGTATACGGGTCAAATGTACGGCTGCGAATAATATCACCAGAACGGGTTATGTCATCCAGCGCAATATATCCGGCTATAGCCGTTTCCTTCAGCAAGGCAATTGCCTCATTCATTAATGAGGGTAGGATTGTCTTAAGAGCTTGTGGGAGTATGACCCGGAACATAGAAACAGACCATGACATACCCAATGAGCGAGCCGCTTCCATCTGACCTTTATCTACAGCAAGTATTCCGCCCCGTATCAATTCAGAAACGTATGCGCCGCTGTTAATAGCAAATGCAACTGAGGCCACGACAACCTTCGGTAATGTGGCAGATGCCAGTATTGCATAGTAAATAATGACAAGTTGCACTACAGCGGGGGTACCTCGTATAACATTTAAATAGATCTTGGCAACCCAGTTTAATGGTTTTACATTCACAATGCGGAACGATGCAATAACTATACCGATAAGTATACCAAGAATCAAAGCCATTATCGTTATTTCAAGGGTAGTTAAAAAACCCTTCAATAACAAAAGAAATCGCGATTCTCGGATCAAGTTTGTATAAATGGCGTGTGTAAGGCTGTGAAATAGTTCCATAGGGACTCCCTTGGGGCGTTTATCTATGAATTGAAAGGCAACCCGGTCACATATTCGGACCGGGTTGCTCTGTGAAAGCTGTTAATCGGTTGTAGAGAATTCCACTACCCAGTTATCAATGGAACCATTCTTTTGAAGTTCTGCTAAAGTTTCGTTAATCTGATTAAGCAGGTCGGTGTTACCTTTCATTACAGCGATTGCATAATATTCATCGGGATATATAATACTTTCCACAATTTTCAAGTTTTTAATGCTTCTTTGTATCAGAGAAATTGTAAGGCTATCACCGATCACACAGTCCAGTTTCCCATTGGTGAGATCCTGACAGGCAAGAGTCATTGAGGTGTAGCGATGGATTTCGGCGCCTTCAATCTCAGAGGCAACAAACAAGTCGCCGGTCGTGCCGCCCTGTACGCCGATAGTTTTGCCAATCAAGTCTTCTTCGGAGGCAATGCCTTCAGTATCCTCTGCGACAATAACTACCTGACGGGCAGTGTAATAGCTGGTAGAAAAATCCATGGTTTCTTCACGTTCTTCGTTCCGGGAATAGCCGGCAATAATCATATCAATCTTGCCGGATTGGAGTGCAGCCGGCAAGGAGTCAAAATTCATGTCCTCAATTACGAGTTTGGCACCTATGTGTTCTGCAATGGCGGCAGCGATGTTAGCGTCTACACCGACGACGGAACCATCGGAGTCTTTGGTTTCAAATGGTACAAATTCAGCATTGGTTCCCCATACAATGGTAGCCTCTCCCTCGTCTGCTTTGGACTGACAGCCAAGAAGCATACAAGCCAACAAGGTCAGAGATACGAGAAGAGCGATCCATTTTTTTGAAAACATTTTATTTTCCTCCTTGTGCCCATTCAAGGCATAAACTGATATTATACTGAATTTTGTATAATGTCAACCCATCTATGCGATATATTAAATAAAATCTATATAATATACATTTTTTTCTTCCGTGTAAAATTTCATTGTCGGGTAAGAAAAGTGAATTTACGCACTTGCTTTTTGTTGTTGCCGATGTCATTCATAAGAGTCGCCAATAAAGAAGGGGAGGAGTCATCTGCGAAACTTACTCGTAGTCTATGTAAGGGCTGACATGAATACGGGAGAAGTAAAAAGCGCATCGATGACATATCCTTGAATAAATAAGGATAACAAAAGAGCAATATTTGGTTAAAGAAAATAACCATTAATACGTTATTGGTATATAGGAGATAGGAGAGTTTGCTGTCTGTGGATTGTCATCTTTTTGACATTTTCGCACAAGAGCAAAGTCTTCTTGCTTGTTACGGGACGAACCAGGTGTTATAATATAAAAAGCATGTGATAACTTTGGAGGCGACAATGATACACAGCGAACTTGACATGAATTTCAATACCTGCTCCAGCCCATCCAAACTGCGCATTACGGATATGCGTATTGCGGATATTGTGGGAGCGCCCATGCGCTGCCCGATTCTGAGAATTTCCACAAACCAGGGAATAGAAGGTTATGGTGAAGTGCGTGACCATGCTGATCCCATGTACGCTCTAATGCTGAAGAGGCTTCTGATTGGTGAAAATCCGGTGAATGTAGATAAGCTTTTCCGCCGAATAAAGCAGTTCGGCGGGCATGCAAGGCAGGGTGGCGGGGTCAGCGGCATCGAGGTTGCATTGATGGACTTGGCAGGAAAGGCTTATGGCGTGCCCTGCTTTATGCTGCTTGGCGGAAAATTCCGTGACAAGATACGCATGTATTGTGATACGGACGTGCAGGGAAAAGACACGGGTATCGCCATGGGGCAAGCGCTGAAGAAACGGGCAGAGCAGGGATATACGTTTCTGAAGATGGATTTGGGTATTGGTCAGATTCGCCATATTCCTGGTGCATTATCAGCACCCTTGGGTTTTCTTGATGAGCCACGCGAAATTGCAGAGAAGATAGCGGAAGCAAAACGGGTGGGGGATATGGAAGCGGTTCGCTTCTATACAAACCGTTCTTATGATTATAACAATATACCTCATCCTCAAACCTTTATCCATATCACTGAAATTGGATTTGAAGCCCTTGAACAGTACGTTGCCGAAGTACGCTCTGTCTTAGGCTACGAGATGCCCCTTGCGGTGGACCATTTCGGTCATATTGGCATTGAGGATTGTATGAAGTTGGTGAAGCGGGTGGAGAAGTATAACCTGGCTTGGTTGGAGGACTTGGTTCCGTGGCAATATACGCAGCAGTATGTCAGGTTGTCCAATATGTCAACGACGCCAATTTGCACAGGGGAGGATATTTATCTTAAAGAAAACTTCATGCCCCTTATTGATGCTGGCGGTGTTTCAGTGATTCATCCGGATTTACTTACTGCCGGCGGAATGTTGGAGAGCAAAAAAATCGGTGATTATGCCAATGAGCATGGCGTGGCCGTTGCCATGCATATGGCGGAAAGTCCTGTGGCTTGTTTGGCTGCCGCACATACCTGTGCCTCTCTAGAGAACTTTATTGCATTGGAATTCCATTCCAATGATATTCCCTGGTGGAATGATATGGTGAAATACAAGTATGGGCGGATTGTTGACAATGGATGGATCACAGTTCCGAATGCGCCCGGTTTGGGAATCGATGGTTTGAACGATGAAGTTTTGCTTGAGCATCTGAATCCCAACGCTCCCGGTCTTTGGATGGATACGGAAGATTGGAATAACTGGTATTCACATGACAGGCTTTGGAGTTGATATTATGCGCTTTATTGGTAAAAAGGTTTGGATTACTGGAGCGAACACCCCCGTTGGGAGTGCGCTTGCTGTTGCCATGTTTGCCGAAGGTGCAAAACTTCGACTTTCCGGAGTCAATACTGCGCCTGATGGGATAGAGGCGGAATGCTTTCCGGAAGAACCGGAAACAGATGACGCGGCAGAGAAAGCTTTGGCTGGTTGGTATGATTTGGATATCTACATTCATGCCTGCAGGGTAGTCGAGCGGGCATCTCTTATGGATTGCACACATGTCCAGTGGGAGCGTTCTTTTAATGCAAACCTGATGACGGCATACTGTGGCAGCCTTCATGCGGTACGCCATATCGGGAAGGATCGAGGCGGTGCAATGCTGTATATTTCAAGCATTCACGCAGAGAAACCCACAGGTTGCGCCTTTCTCTACAGTGTAGCGCAGGGAGGCATCACAATGCTGATGCGCGAGGCCTCTTTGGATTACGGGCGGCTTGGGATTCGGGTCAACTCCCTTTTAACCGGGCCGATTGAGGGAGACATAAATCTTTTCTCAAGTGACAGCATATTGCTATATGATTGTGCAGAAACAAAGATCCCCTTGGGTCGATTGGCAGTCCCGGAGGAAATTGTGAAACCTGCACTATTCCTGTGTTCAGACGAAGCTTCCTATGTGAACGGTGCGGTGTTTCAGGTAGATGGTGGTTTTACCGGCTATTATCTCAATGGGGATCCGGAGGGCAGGTGGAATAATGGGCGGGCTTGACGGAAGAGTTGCCCTGATTACAGGCGGCGGTAAGGGCATTGGAAAAGGGATATCGCTGGCTTTGGCACAACAGGGTGTAAAACTGATTATAGGATGTAATTCCACCTTAGGCTTAGCGCAGGAAACGCTTAAGGAGTTGCGAAAATATACGGATGCGGAATTGATTCAAGCTGATGTAGGCACGTATGAGGGTTGCAAGCGCCTTGCAGATGCACCAATCCAGCGGTTTGGCAGGTTAGATATTTTGGTCAACAATGCCGCAATACAGTCGCAGTATTCTCTGCTGGAAAGTTCCGTTGAGATATTCCGAAAAGAGTATAATGTAAATCTCCGGGCAGCCTTTTACTTAATACAACTTTGCGTTCCCTATATACGTGAGTCAAAACAGGGTCGTATTGTCTTAATATCTTCTGTTCACGCTAAGAGACCCACGGATTTTGATGCCGCATATGCTGTATCTAAAGGTAGCATGACTATGTTGATGCGGGAAGCCGCTGTAGAATTGGCACCCTTGGGAATAACGGTGAACTGTGTCGCACCCGGAGGAGTGAAAATTGAAGGAAAGACCGGGAACCCCAGAAAATTTACCGTTCGGAGTTTCCTGGAACAGAAAACCAGAAATCCATTCCGGATGGGTAGATATGGTTTACCCAGAGATACCGCGGGTATCGTTGCGTATCTTGTCGGTGCGGAAGCCGATCACGTGACTGGTACGACTATTCGTGTAGATGGCGGCTCAATGTTGGTTTAACTACGAGATATGCGCATTGTTATCGAACAAAATATAGAAGGAGGTACTTCATAATGCGTTTTTCTGATCCCAACGAGATTATATTTTTAACACAGGAATGGGATGGTGAGCGTCTTCCGGACGGGAGACCCATGGTGGCTGCTGATGTGCTTGAGCGCCTGCGTAAGCTGACCCTGGAGGAAGCTTGGGGAGCTATTTACGGCTTGGGTTATAAATACCAGTTCCAAGGTGATTTCAAGTATACCAATCCCGACAGGGATTATCGCTTAGTTGGAAGAGCAGTTACCGCTACTATGATGCCAACTCGTCCCGACCTACATAAAATACTTATGCACCAAGGTACGGAAAATGAAGGCCGCCGTGGAACCTACAACCAGTGGGTCATTGATTCGCTTATAGAAGATGACGTGTTGGTGGTGGATTTTTTTGATAAGATAAGGGACGGTACCTTTGTTGGGGGCAATTTGTCCACGGCTATCCGTTCCCATACAAAACGGGGTGGCGCTGTACTATGGGGCGGAATACGAGATATGGAACAGATTGTTCATATCGACGGCCTGCAAATACTTTACCGGGGAGAAGATCCTACGGGTATCGCTGATTACATTATGACCGGAATGAATACGCCCACCCGTATCGGCGGCGCAATTTGCCTTCCGGGTGACGTTGTAATTGCAACCCAGGCCGGAGTCTTGTTTTTACCGCCGCAGCTGGCGGAGACAACTGCCGTTAAGGCGGAAAAATCGCATATTCGGGATGTCTTTGGCTTCGATAGATTGCATTCCCATATTTATACCACTGCACAAATTGACACCCAGTGGACAGAAGCTATAATGAATGACTTTGTGGATTGGATTTCTAATGATTCCCGCGGAGAGGGGTATCGTCATCTGACATGGGATGAAGAAATGAAAGCCGCCAGGGAGTACGACCGAAAACAGGCGATACTACCCGTAGAACCTACGGTGAGAATATAACAAAAGGCAGCTTTGGCTGCCTTTTTAAGAGGTGAAGACATGAAAAGACAAACTCTATCTGAGACCGGAAGGCTGTATAAAGGTAACCTGCATTTGCATACCACCAAATCGGACGGACGTCTTTCTCCTGAGGAGACACTGGAAAGGTATAAGCGGAATGGTTATACTTTCTGCGCAGTAACGGATCATTGGCGGTACGCTTGGTATCCGGAACATGAAACTGATACTTTCCTGGTGTTGGGAGGTGCAGAGTTCGGATCAGATATTACCCGAAGCGGCGGAGGTATACATCATATTGTCGCCTTTGGAGACCCGGATGTCACATTGTTCGGAAACGGAGAATCTTTTTCTCCGGATAACTTTAACTGCAAGTCTGTACAGGAAATAGTAAATTTTATTCGTGAGCGAGGAAACGAAGCGTTATACTGTCACCCATATTGGAGCCTTGCTGAGATTTCGGATACACTGGATATACGGGGCTGCATCGGTATGGAAATCTATAACCATGGTTGTGAGATTGAAGGCCGAATGGGAAGCGGAGAGGTTTTCTATGACCATATGCTCTGGCACGGCCAGAAATTATGGGCTTTTAGCGCAGATGACGCCCATGGATGGTTGCCCGATTATTGCGGCGGATCAATTTTGGTTAAGACGGATGATTTTTCCCATGCAGGGCTGATGGATGCCATACGAAGGGGCAGTTTTTATTCTGTGGCAGCGATGGAGGGTGAGGAGGCGCCGGAAATAATTTCTTTTTATGTCGAAGACGAAAAAGTGGTGTTCGTCTGTTCCGGAGCGAAGAGAATTCACCTTATCGGTCGCGAAGCGGAATATCCTGCGTTTGGTCCATATCTGTACCAGGGTTTCATAATGGATAAGGAGCCTTTGATACAGGTGGAATATCCGGTTCCCCCAGGACTCAGCAGTATACGTGCTGTTGCTGTTGATCAAAATGGTAACAGTGCCTGGGCTCAACCGATATTTCTGAAATAAAGAAACGGAACATCTTCGCCTGCATTTTCCTTTGTATTTTTAGTTTAGAAGATGAGGTATAATGAGTTTTGCGCAAAATTGTTTCATGTACATGGAGTATTGCGGGATAGCGCCCTCTTCACCGAAGGCAATCTTTTTGATACTGCATCGAAGCAAAGGCGATAAAAGAGGTTTGTTTGCATAAATATGAAAAGACTTGAAATCCGGGGGCATATAGCATGGCTGTTCGGATGCTTGGATCTATGAATCAACAGCTTAATCAAAACCACCTTAAAGGTTCTTCTATCCGGAATATTGAAGATTGAAAGTTGTCCTGTTATTTGCTATTTAGTTTTATATAGTTGGGAACAATACAATGCATTAGGAGGAATTCATATGATATTCGGTATCAGTTGTTATTGCTTGGACCCTGTGATGGCGGCAGGAGAAATGTCGCCGGAAGCACTGGCGGCCTATGTGGCAGAGATAGGTTGCGAGCATATGGAGTTGGTGCCTTTTTCACTGCCCTTTGTTACATCAGACGGACTGAATTCTTCCTTAATTCAACGAGTTAAGCGTGCTTTTCGTGAAGTAGGAATTCCTCTCTCCGCTTATTCGCTAAATGCTGATTTGTTAATGCCCGATTTGGAGGCAAGGAATGCTGAGATTGAGCGTGTTAAGAAACATATGCAAGCTGCAGCGGAGTTGGGAATCCCCCTGATGCGGCATGATATTGCCTCGTTTCGCAGACCCTTTTCGAAGAATACGCAGGAACGATTTGAAGAAGAACTGCCTCTTATGGTTGAGGGAAGTCGTCTGCTATTTGATTATGCAGCATCTTTGGGGTTGCTGGTTACTTTAGAGAACCATGGTTTTTTTTGTAATGGTTCAGATCGTATGCTTCGATTACTAGAGGCAATTGATAGGCCGGGATTGGGGATGACTCTGGACGTGGGGAATTTTCTGTGTGTGGACGAAAATCCGTCGGAGGCAGTAAGGGCTTGCGCACCTTATGCAAAGATGGTGCACTTTAAAGATTTCTATTTGCGGGAAAAGAGCAGATTGCCGGGACAGAGTGGCCTATTTGATTGCAATATGGGCAGTTGGTTTGAGACGATGGGAGGAAAGCTCCTTCGGGGCGCTATAACCGGACAGGGAGATATGGATTTGTTCTCAATAGCTGATATACTTTTGAAAGCGGGATTCAACGGACCGGTATCTGTAGAGTTTGAGGGCATGGAAGAGTGTAAAAAGGGAACACAAATATCATTTGCAATGACACAAGCGATTTTTCGGGAAGTAAAGGGTGAAATATGAGAAAAAAACTTTTTATGGCGATTGACGGATATTCTCTGATGTATCGGGCATTTTATGCTATGCCTAATCTAACTGCACCGGATGGAAGGCCTACCGGTGGTATTACGGGCTTTTTAAATATGCTGCTTAAAGTAATGGAAACTTACAATCCGGACGGTATTGCAGTTGCCTTTGATGTAAAGGGCCCTACCTTTCGTCATGTGGCATACACAGAGTACAAGGCAACCCGCAAGCCTACACCACCGGAGTTGCAGGAACAGTTCCCTGTTGTTCATGAGCTGTTACACCATATGGGCATACCTGTTATTAGCGTTCAGGGCTTTGAGGGGGATGATGTATTAGGGACATTATCTTACCGTGCTGGAAAAGCTGGTTGGGACGCCCTGTTAATTACTGGAGATCGGGATGCCCTGCAGCTTGTTTCAGAGAGCACGAAGGTGTTGTTGACAGTTCGGGGCGTTACGGAAACAGTGTTGTTTGATAAAGTTGCATTGCATGAGAGATATGGTCTTGCGCCTTGGCAGGTACCTGAATTGAAAGGTTTAATGGGAGATAACGCAGATAATATTCCTGGAGTCCCTGGAGTGGGAGAAAAAACGGCATTGAATTTGTTAAAGGAGTACCATACCATTGAAAACCTTTTATCCCATACTGAGGAGTTAAAGGGCAAGCTGAAGGAGAAGATAGAGACCGGTGCGGATTTTGCTCGTATATCACGGGAGTTGGCAACTATACGCAAGGATGTACCGATAGAATACGAATGGTCCGCATTTACCTTTGAGAAAAGGGGAGATACAGCGCTTTTTGATAGCCTTCGGAATTTGGGGATGCGATCGGTAGCAGAGCGCCTAAAAAAACTTGGGTATAGCTCCGGAAGGCAGCTAAAACCAGTGGATAGATTGCCAGAACCGATTGCCTTGAATACTGTTACAGCACTGGAGCAACATTGTGTGAGGAATACAGAGGTGCTGGTTTTACTGGATGGAAGCATACTGTCCATTTGGGATGGCAAAAATCTGTATGCGCTTCGGATGGAGGGGAATCTGGTGGATCCGGGTCTTCCACCGGAAAAGGCGTATCCCTTGATTGTCAAATGGATGAGCCGTGCAGAAAGGGTCATTATACATGATGCAATGACTTGGATGCAGAGGCTGGATGAGGTAAGCTGCCAACTTCCGCGGGAGATATTTGATACACGCATTGCAGGGTATCTGTTGGATGCGGTTTCCGGGAATTATACACCGGTGGAGATGATTCAGTGTACTCTCCATAGGAATATCGAAGCACCCACAGCTTATGATCTTTACAATCTTGCCGAGGCACAGGAAAAGCAACTTCAAAAAGAAGATATGCTGTATCTTTACAGGGAGATTGAGTTGCCCTTAACGCGCCTGTTATTCTCCATGCAAAGGACAGGATTCAAAGTCGATACTGCTGTTTTGCAGGAGCTCGGACAGGAGATGGAACATCAGATCCATGTTCATACTCAGAACATCTACAGTATGGCAGGCGGGCCCTTTAATATCCAGTCACCTAAGCAGCTGGGAGATGTTCTCTATGGAAAACTCGGACTACCTGTGTTAAAGAAAAACAAAACCGGACCTTCCACGGATGTATCGGTATTGGAGCGACTTGCTGAAAAGAATTCTATTATTCCCGAAGTATTGACATACAGGACGTTGACAAAACTGAAGAGCACTTTTATTGATGGACTGCTTCAGGAGGTTAAAAACGGAAGGGTGCATACCCGTTTTAATCAAACCGGAACCGCAACAGGGCGCCTTAGTTCTGCAGAACCAAATTTACAGAATATACCGATTCGCCTGCCAGAAGGAAGGATGATTCGAAAGGCTTTTGTTGCTTCAGATACACAACATGTACTGGTTGATGGTGACTATTCCCAGATAGAGTTGCGGATTTTGGCACATATGTCCGGAGACGAAAAAATGATAGAGGCTTTTCATAGCGGTGCTGATATTCATACGAAAACCGCGGGGGAAGTTTTCGACACTCCGATGGAGAAGGTAACTCAGATACAAAGGTCGGCGGCGAAGGCGGTTAATTTCGGTATCATATATGGTATCAGCGACTTTGGTTTGGCAAAACAGTTGGGGATATCGAGGAAGAAAGCAGCAGAACATATCAATAAATACCTGTCAACTTATCCGGGTGTAAAAGCGTATATGGAGCGGACGGTGGAGGAAGGAAGGGAAAAAGGATATACAGAGACGCTCTACCACCGTCGCCGCCCCATGTTGGAGTTGCGCAGTAGCAATCATAACATTAGAGCGGCCGCGGAACGCATGGCAATGAACGCACCTATACAAGGTACCGCTGCGGATGTTATGAAACTGGCAATGGTACGTACCGAAAAAGCCCTTAGAAGGGCGGGCTTATCGGCTCAGATACTACTTCAGGTGCATGATGAGCTGTTGATAGATTGCCCCATTTCAGAAAAAGACCAAGTCTCGAGCATCCTTAGAGAAGCAATGGAGGGGGCGGCGGCTTTAGCAGTGCCTTTGAAAGTCGACATTGGATCTGCTTATAGTTGGTATGATACAAAATAAAAGCAATTTTACCCCTTGACAAACCAGCGCTCGTTTGTTAAACTGTCCCCTGTGGTTAGCGAAAGCTCTTTCACGGTTTCGGGGAATTAGCTCAGTTGGCTAGAGCGCATGACTGGCAGTCATGAGGTCACGAGTTCGAGTCTCGTATTCTCCACCAAATAAGGCAGCAGATTTTGATAGAAAAATCTGCTTTTCTCTTTTATCTGAAATTTTCTGATATCAAGGGATTTTTAGCCTCATGCCCCATAAAGCAACCCGCCCCGAAAACAACTCAAATAACGGTTGATATGCTTAATTACGTGATTTCTCATATGTCAACTATTGGTTCGTGTTCAATTTTTAACAGAGATGGTATCGTCGATTATGAAAGGAGGATTCCAAAATGGAGCAGGAAAAAATAGGAAAGTTCATTGCAACCTGCAGAAAGGAAGCGGGATTCGCCCAAGCATCACTTGCAGAGAAATTAGGCATTACCGATCGGGCGGTATCAAAATGGGAAACAGGAGTTTCCCAAAGTTAAGGAGACTGACATACCAACCACCAAAACCCACGCTTACAAAAGCTTTTGCTGAAAACCATATCAACACAACGGAGGATTTCATCATGAGCAAACTAATCTCTTGTGAATATAATATCGACACTGCCTGCGTGGAGCTGCTTTTTGCAGACGGTATCATGATCTCCATTGATTGTATTGCAGTGGAAAACGAGATTGCAGACAACCGCTTTGACCGCGCTGAACTGGACTGGCTGACTTACAACAAGCCTCTGGAATACGCTGACCTTGTACTGAACGGTGGGATCGAGAAATACTGCAAAAGCTCCCATGAACATAGCACCATAGAAGATTGACCATTCAAAGAAAGCGCCTTAGCAGACGAGATGTCTCGTCGCTAAGGCGCTTTTTGCTATTTTAATGAACTACAGCGAGCAATCATGCTTAGTCATCAGCTGCCGTTTCATTACAAAAGGCAATATAGGTATCAAGCAGTCCTTCAATGAGCCTCAGTTGCTTTGGCGTGAGCATCCGCAGTTTTTCAGATAGCAGCAATGAATCCTTGTCAATCATATCTCCGGTGAGCAAATAGTCAGCGCTTACGCCGAGCGCTTCAGAGATTTTCAACAGATTCTCCGGGCGCATTGCCCGTTTGCCTGATTCTGCATATGATACAAACTGCGTTGTTACTTCGGCCTTTTCTGCAAGTGCCTCCTGTGTCAAACCGAGCTGCTTCCGACGGTCCAAGATCCGTTTTCCGATTTCCTGCAAGATTATTTCTTTCTGCGGCATTTGCTCACCCCACTTTCTGTTAAATTATATCCACAACTCAAGATAAAATTAAGCGCGCACTGTTGACTTGCATCAACAGTGCGCGATATAATTATAAAAAAAAGAGTAGCTAACTTTCGTCAGCTACTCTTGTAGGTGCTTTGATATCTGCGCACACGCTGGTTTCGGATTGCCAAATCTTTCGTGGAGTTTGTCACTCCACCAAGCCAAGCGTGAAAATGCCTGAAAATCCTGCGAAATCAGGCGCTTTCCCGTTCGCATGACACAGAAGTTTGACTGCGCAGATCAGAACCCTGCGGCGGTCAGTTTGCTCATGTTGTCCCGCTTCAGTTCTAGTGAAGAATGGACGTAGCGGTCAAGAGTGATTGTCGTGGAGGCGTGGCCGAGGATCTCGGACAGGGATTTGATCTCAAAGCCCACCTCCACGGCTCGCGTTGCAAACGTATGCCGGAGTGTGTGGCAATGTACGCCCTCCAGGCCACATTCGCGGGTATATTTCTCTATCCTGTATTGCAAAGCACGCGGCTCCATATAATTTTCCGTGCCGGTCAAAACGTAAGCGGCTGAACTGTGGGGATTCATCTTCCCGCAAAGTTCAGCCGTGTAGTCTGTTATGGGAATCGTCCTGATGGAAGTATCGCTTTTGGGTGTTCCGATCACGATCCTTGTCCGTGTGCTGCCGGCGGCGCTGGTATCGCGCAGCCGCTGAAGCGTGGCGTCGATACGGATCGTCTGTTCTTTTAAGGATATATTGCCCCATTGCAGCACACAAAGCTCTCCAATACGAACACCCGTGAACAGCGTCAGCAGCACGCCGAACTTGCAGGTGTCCATATCATCCAGCAGGTAGGAAACGAAACGTGTCTGCTCTTCGCGGGACAGCACCCGCATCTCCTTTTTCCCCGGCTTTGGGTAATTGATCTCGATAGCCGGAAATCCTCCGGCGAAAAATGTCGCGGTGTATTTCAGGATACCGTGCAGAACGACAAGCACATCATGCACAGTCTTCGGAGCCAGCTCATCCTCGAAAAGCAGCTCCTCGGTGAACTCGTCGATCAGGCCGGTCGTCATGCCCATGGGGAAGCAGCCACCGAGCTTCGGCTTGATGTCCTTCCGCAGAGCGGTATCATATGGGCATCTCTAAAAACCTCATGCAATATTCGCCCAAATATGATATAATATACCTATGAAACAGATAAATTTTTTTGCCGAAGATAATCGCCTTGACAGGCTGTTTTCGGTAAAATGAAAGTATCGCAAAAGGTCTCGAAAAAGTTAGCACCCCAAATGGCATAAAAAGTGAGCCATTGTCAGCACCTGAAATAACAGCTACCCTTAGAATTGTCAAGAGACTAAGGAGGTAGCAGAAAGGTGTTAAGAATGGCTCAAGTAAATAATATCAAGGATCTGTACGAAAATGAAGACCTGAGTTTGCGAGAAATTTCCCGTCAAACAGGTCACAGCTTCAAGACCGTCCAAAAGTACGCCTACCAGCTCGACTGGAGCGAGGACAATCTGCCGGATACCGAGCCAACGAGCTATCCGGTGTTGGGAGATTTCATTCCCGTAATTGATGAATGGCTGGAAGCCGACCGTAAGATCCCGCGCAAGCAGAGGCACACCGTTTGGAGGATTTTCTGCCGTTTGCGGGATGAGCACGGTTTCGGCGGCAGCTATTCCAGCGTAAAAAAGTACGTCCGCAAAAAGCGGTTTGTGATGAATTCCAAGAACAGTGGTTATTTGCCTCTGGAGCATACGCTGGGCAGTGGGCAAGTAGATTTCGGAAAGCATCTCTACTACGATGGTGCAGGGCAGGAGCGGGACGGCTATGCACTAACCATTTCCTTCCCGAATTCCAACAAAGGGTACACCCAAACTTTCCCCTCTCAGAACCAGGAATGCCTGCTTACCGGTATGAAACGTATCTTTGAGCATATTGGCGGCGTTCCGCCGGTGCTGCGCTTTGACAATATGTCCACCGCCGTTGTGCAGGTACTCAAGGGTACAGACCGAATTCTCACAGACGGCTTTACCCGCTTCATGATGCATTACCGTTTCCGCGCAGAATTCTGCAATCCAGCATCCGGCAACGAAAAAGGCAACGTGGAAAACAAGGTGGGTTACAGCCGCAGAAATGCCTTTGTGCCGGTTCCGACTATTGTTTCCTTTGACGGCTTCAATGAGTCCCTGTGGGAATGGTGCGAGAAGGATGCCCAGCGGCCTCATTACAAGAAGAAACTGCTGATTGCGGAGCTTTGGGAAGAGGACAAAGCCAGCCTTCTGTGCCTGCCGGAGTATCCATTCTCGGTGTTCCGCTATGCAGCACTGACGGTGAACAAAAGCGGCTTCGTGACCATTGAAACCAACAAATACGGCCTTTCTCCCATGCTGTCCGGCGAAACGGTGCAGGCCAAGATTTTCTATGACCATGTGGAGTTTTTTCATGACCACCACCCGGTTGGGCACTATCGCAGGAGCTACAAAACCAATGATGAGGTCTACGACTGGACGCAGTATGTGTCCGTGCTCTGCAAAAAGCCTGGTGCAATTGAACACACCCGCTTCTTCCACCAGATGCCGCAGCAGTGGCAGACATTTTTGGAACAGACCAGCGGCAGAGAGCGCAAAAATGCGCTTCAGCTACTCAGCGAAATTGTATCTGACGGCAATGCCGCCTTGTGCGCCGATACACTGGAGCTCGCCGGCGAGAATGGCCGCACGGATGCGGACAGCCTCCGGCAGTGCTATTACATGATTGCAAAGAAGGAATACCGACCTGATCCGCTGAAGCTGCCCGGTTCTCCGGTGCTAAACTACAATCCCAACCTTTCCGCCTATGACGGCCTGACGGGAGGTGGCGCGAATGTCTGAGGAAATTGAGCTGATGATGCGACAGGTGAAGTTGGGCGGCATGGCCAAGGAATGGCGCTCCGTCCAGTTTGAAAGTACAGAGCAATATGTGACCGACCTGCTGAAGCTGGAGCTGAAAGAGCGTGAAGCCAACAGGATTAACCGCATGGTGAAAACCGCCGGTTTCCGTGTTCTGAAAACGCTGGATGACTTTGTGTGGACTCCCGCCATTGAGCTGCCCAGCGGCTTGACTGCCGAGTACATGGAGGAACTGCAATTTCTTACGCCCAAGGAGAATCTCATTTTTATGGGCACTGTTGGTACCGGCAAAACACATCTTGCCACAGCCATTGCCTTGAAAGCTTGCCAGGAAGGGCGGCGTGTCCGCTTTTATACGGCGGCGTCCCTTGCCAATATCCTGCTGGAGAAAAACAACAAAGGTACGCTGAACAACTATCTCAGCACACTGAAAAAAGTGGAGCTCATTGTGATTGACGAAATTGGTTTCGTGCCGCTGCACAAGGATGCCGCCGAGCTACTGTTTCAGGTAATCTCCGACTGCTACGAGCGAAAGAGCCTCATTATTACATCCAATCTGGAGTTCTCGCAGTGGAACACTGTCTTTGGCGACAACCGCCTGACGGCAGCGCTGGTTGACCGGCTGATCCACCATTCCCACATTGTAATCTTCTCCGGCGAGAGCTACCGGCTGACCCAGTCCATGCAACGCCAGCGTACCCACTGAAAAAGTGCTCCAAAAAGTGAGCATTGGGCCCCGACCTGTTTGGCCCCGTGGGTCTCCAAAATGTGAGCGTTGGGTCTCACCCTGTTTGGCCCCGAAAAAGGCCTCGATGCTACATGCACGAACAACAAATTAGGTGCTCCAAGGTGCTAACCTTTTTGGGGACCTTTTGCTAACATTTTTACTTGACGAACACATTGACAGGCTCAGTAAAATGGGTGACCCACTTGAAAAAGTGGCAGGTGCGGTGGATTTTGAAATATTCCGCCCCACGCTTGACACAGCAATTCCAAGAGAAAAGGGCGATAAGGGAGGTCGTCCACCAATGGATAATATGCTGATGTTCAAGATAATGCTATTACAAGAGTGGTATCATATTGCTGATGATATGACCGAATATTTGATAAACGACCGTCTGAGTTTTCAGCGATTTTTGGGGTTGTCGCTGGGCGATAAAGTTCCTGACGCCAAGACGATATGGCTTTATCGTGAAATGCTTAAAAACAGCGGAAAATCAAAGGAATTGTTTGATATGTTTGCCGCATTAATGGAACAAGTCGGGGTGATTACACGCGAGGGTAGCATCGTTGACGCAAGTTTTGTTGATGTGCCGAAACAACGCAACAACCGTGATGAAAACAAGAAAATCAAAGAGGGCGATGGCGAGGAACTTTGGCAGGACAATGAAAACAAACGCTGTCAAAAGGACATTGATGCACGCTGGACAGAGAAAAACGGCGAGAAGCATTTTGGATATAAAGACCATGTTAAAGTTGATAGCGACAGTAAGATGATTGTGGATTTTTCGGTTACAGATGCCGCCGTTCACGATAGCCAAGCGATAGTTGATTTGATTGACGATAAGGACAATGTGTTAAATGCTGACAGTGCCTACACTGGCAAGGAACTGCACGATAAAATCAGAGAGAAAAATCCCGATATAATTTTAAATATCCACGAAAAGGGATACCGCAACAAACCGTTAAGCGAGGAACAAAAGGCTTCAAATAAGGAAAAATCAAAGGTTAGAGCAAGGGTAGAACATGTTTTTGGACATATGACAAATTCGATGGGTGGCATGACCACTAGAGTCATTGGGATAGACCGCACAACCTGCGTGATTACCCTTAAAAATCTTGCCTACAATCTTAGCAGATGGGCTTATTTGGTTGGTGTAAAAAAAGCTGCGGTATCCATATAGGGATAAGTCTGCCCATTTATAGAAAATGGGCGGTAAATCGTGGTGTGCATGGCTGTTTAAGACAGATATTTTGATGATTCTACGATAAATTCATACATTTTTTTGCAAAATCCCCTTGATTTTTCGGGGGGTATGATATGCTAAAGGAAATTTGACGTTTTTAGAGGTGCCCATATTTAATATAGGTAGACTCCTTCACTTTGGGCTTTCGCATACGCAGCCATTCGTCACAGTAGAACGAAAAGCGATGCCGGGAGTTTGTGCTTGGAATCGGCTTCCCGTTGACCAGTGCCGCTTTGCACTTGGTCACTTTTTCCTTGGCCTCCCGATAAGTCTTGCCGTAGCAGAAGCCGTACTTGATTTTGCCGGAAAGCTCATAGCCTTTGATATAGCGTGCTTCCCATCTGCCGTCCTTGCGTTTGAAAATATTTTCGCCTTTTGCCATCTTGAGAACCTCCTAATTTTTTGAAAACGTTGTGGCAACTCACATTCTACCAACAGCACCAAGCTGTTTCGGACTGCGCATTTGACTGCGATAAACCGTCAGTCGAACGTGTCAGCAGCAGGAATCGGGCACAAAATTTCAAGTTCACACCCATGCCCCGATTTCTTTTTTCAAAAACTGCTGTAAATTCACTTCTTCCTATTGATTTTTACCGAGCTAAGTGCTATAATCTGTTAAAAATATTATAGGGCGTAAGGGTCATGGAGTGATGAACTCCACGAAGCACCGAATCCCAAGGCTTTTTTGATATGAAGGAGGTTTGATGTGAAGTTTCGGATCGTGGATTGAATTCCCGTCTGTCCGTCGAGTGATGAACTCCACGATGATTTTTCGCCAAAACCAGCAGATCAATCGGCGCGTGCTGATGTTCTGCTTTCTTTTCCCGGACAGGATAAGTACCCACTTATTTTCCAGAAAGAGGTGTGCAGTTGGAAGTACAAGAGATGCGGCAGGTCTTCATAGACAGCGCAGTTCGCGTCGTAGCGCGGGATGGCCTGGAGAAAACCACTACCAAAGCCATTGCATCCGAAGCGAAGCTGAACGAGGCATATATTTATAAGTGTTTCTCCGGCAAAGATGACCTGCTCAGCGCGGCACTTCACATGGAAGATGTGAACTTTGCCAACCTTCTGCAAAAGACGCTTCCTGTTATGCACATGCCGGGACTCTCGTGGAAAGAGCGGGCCTATATCCTCTGGAAGAGAAGCTGGGACTTCATCCTGAATGAGCCTGCCGATTGTATCTTCTACATTCGGTACTATTATTCCGCAAGCTGCCGTGCTCATGCATACGAAACGCATCTTGCATGTTTTAAGCCGCTGATCGAGAAGGCGAGCAAGTCCTTCAAGCCCGGCACATACATGGACATGCTCATTCATCAGGTCTTCTCCACAATGCTGTTCTTTGCCTCCAGAGTTATGAACGGCGAGATGGAAAACAGTGAGGAGACGACCCAATGGGCTTTTGAACAGATTTATAGCTTTGTTGTGCCAAACGTCAGGGCTGAAGTTTTAGAAGAAGAGGATAAGAAAGAAGCTTTATGAATAACTCGCTCAAGAAAATCTGGAACGTGCTCAGCAGTATCCTGGTCGCGCTGGTGGTGCTCCTGGCGCTCCTGCTGGTTGGCGCGAGGGTCGTGGGATTGCAGGTATTCACCGTGCTATCCGGCTCCATGGAGCCGACCTATCACACCGGTTCGCTGATTTATGTGAAAAAGGTTGACCCCTACACCATAACAGATGGACAGCCCATCACGTTCATGCTGGACGAGAATACTGTGGCCACGCACCGCGTCGTGGGTATCGTCCCGGACGAGGAAGACCCCACCGTGATCCGCTTCCGCACCAAGGGCGACGCCAACGAAGCCGAGGACGGCAGTCTTGTCCACTATAAGAACGTGATCGGCACGCCGATCTTCTCCATCCCGTATCTCGGCTATGTTGCAGATTACATTCAGCACCCGCCCGGAATGTATATTGCCATCTCCGGCGGCGCGGTGCTACTGCTTCTGGTCTTTCTCCCGGACGTCTTTGCCAGCGACAAGGACGAAGAGAAAAAGAAGAAACGGAAAAAGAGCGCTGGCAAGCATGACCCGGACGAACCCGTACCCGCAGAACGGACGGAACGGCTGAGAAAGGTGGCGGAAACGCTACTTTCGGAAGAAGAACTTCAGGAGCTGGATGCGCGGCTGGCGGAAGGCCCCCTCACGAGAGGAGAATACCAGACGATCCGCAAGCACATGAAGCAGCTGAGCGAAGAAGTTTCTGCTCAGCAGTAACATTGAGGGCAATGCCGCAAGGCTCCCTATATAAAATCATTCGAGGAGGAACATCAATGAAAACAAGAAGCAAAGCTCTGCTTCTGACACTGTGCGCAGTTGTCCTCGTGATCGCCACAGTGTTCGGAACAATGGCCTATCTGACCTCTACCGATGAGGTCGTGAACACATTCACGGTTGGCTCCGTAGCAATCAAGCTGGACGAAGCCAAGGCAAATGCTGACGGTACTCTGGTCGAGGGCGCTGATCGCGTCAAAGAAAACAGCTATAAGCTGCTGCCGGGTCACACCTATAACAAGGATCCGATGGTCACTGTTCTTAAAGGCAGCGAACCCAGCTATGTCAAGATGACTGTCACCTTCAGCAAGGCCAGTGCTCTGGATGCTATCTTCGCTCCCACCGGTGCAGACCTGACCAGCATCTTCAACGGCTATGATTCTACCAACTGGATTTACAAGGACAACACCAAGGATGCGACCGCAGACACCCGTACCTACGAGTTCTGGTACAAAGAGACTGTTGGTGCTCCCACTGCTGATGTCGCTCTGGACGCTCTGTTTGATTCCATCACCGTTCCCGGCACTATCACGAATGAGCAGCTTGCAACCATCGAGGGCATGACCATCACCGTCAATGCTTACGCCATTCAGGCTGACGGCTTTGCCAACGCAGAAGCTGCTTGGGATGCCTTTGATTAAAAACATCACGCACGATTCCAACAGATGAGGGGGAGCGTATGGATTCTGCTGTCTGTTGAAATAAAAACCCAATCGCAAATACCCGAAGAAAGGAGGAAAACAACATGAAGAAGAAAGGTTTGGCGCTGGTTCTGGCGCTGACTCTACTGGTCGTTGGCGTTGTAGCAGGTACGTTGGCATGGCTGACCGCGAAGTCTGATGTGGTAACGAATACCTTTACCACCAGCGACATCAAGGTCGAGCTGAAAGAGACCACCGGCACGGAGTACAAAATGATTCCGGGCTACACCATCAGCAAGAACCCCAAGGCGACTGTCCTGGCTGGCTCCGAAGAGTGCTTCCTGTTTGTGAAGCTTGAGAAGTCCCAGAACTTCGATACCTTCCTGACTTATGAGATGGCTGAAGGCTGGACGTTGGTTCCCGGTGAAACCAATGTCTACTACCGTAAGGTTCAGACCGCCGATATCGGCACAGCCTACAGCGTACTGAAGGGCGATCAGGTCACTGTCAAGGGCGAAGTCACCAAGGCGATGATGGATGGCCTTACAACGGAAACGCTGCCGAAGCTGACCGTTACCGCTTACGCTTCTCAGCTTCACAAGAACGCCACAACGGAATTTACCGCTGCTGAAGCATGGGCAAACGTGAACCCCACCAACCCCTAAGCAACCCTCTGCGCATGGGCGCAGAAACGATACCAGATACTTACTAAGGAGTAAAAGTGCATGAAAAAGAAACTTACCGCCATCTTCCTGTGTGTTGCTCTCGTAGCGATTGCCATCGTGGGCGCATCTCTGGCTTACTTCACCGACACCGATCAAGCCACCAACACGTTTGCAGTCGGAAATGTAAAAATCGAGCTGATCGAGCAGCAGCGCGGCGAGAACGGCCTTGTGCCTTTTGAGCAGAACAAGAAGCTGTACCCAATCGTCGGCTCTGCCCAAGGCGATAAGGACGAGTATGGTATGCCTATTGCCAAGAACTATGTGGACAAGATGGTCACCATCAAGAACACCGGTTCTGAGAAGGCTTATATCCGTGCCTACTTTGCCATCCCCTCCGCGCTTGACGATGGCTATGAAACCTTCAATGCCGGCATGAACGTTCTGCACTTCAATTTTGGCAACAAGGTCGTTGACGGCAATGTTATCTCTACTTATGACGTTGAATGGAACTGGAAGCATGGTAACAAGTGGAATTACTTCGAGACTACCATCGATGACATCAAGTACAATGTCTACTTCGCGGATTACTATCAGCCTGTTGACGCCAATGCCACTACCGAGCAGTTCGTGCAGGGCGTTTACCTTGATAAGACCTTCGACATCAAGGACGGCAAGTGCTACGCCTTTGGCAAGGAAGTTACTCTGGACGATGGTTGGGATTGGAACAGCGTTTCCTGCCCCGTGTTCGCCGTTGCCTGCCAGGCCGAGGGCTTTGACAATGCTGCCGCCGCTATGGAGGCCGCTTTCGGTGCCAACTACAATCCCTGGGGTACTCCCGCTTCCAACTGGCAGTAATCTAATTTAGCACAGCTTTGCAATTGGCTGTGCTATTCCCCTCCACCTATGTGGTCTGTACCCTTCGGGGTGCAGGCCATATGAGAGCACCCGGCAAGACCGGATGTTCTCATATGGTCTGACACGATCATAGAAACCTGCTTTCATATCCCTTATGGGTGATATGGCAAAAACCAGCTTGAGAGGAGTTAAGGACTATGAAGCGAAAACTCTTGATTCTGTCGGTGCTGGCGATCTGTATCGCCACGCTTGCCGCAGGAACCCTTGCGTACTTCACCTCCGAGGGGAAGGCGCATAACGTCATCACCACCGGCGGCGTGGAAATCGCCGTGCAGGAATGGGCGGACATGGAGAAAACCAAGCCCTTTGAAAACCTGACCGGCGTGATGCCCAATGCCGCCGTCACCAAGATCGCGGAGGTGAAAAACACCGGTGCATCTGACGCATGGATACGGGTAAAGGTCGAAAAGAACATCCAGCTTCAGGGCGAGGGTACGCCGGATACCGGTCTGGTGGAGCTGACGCTCAACACCGCCGACTGGACGGAAAAGGACGGCTACTATTATTATTCCAAGCCCCTGAAGCCCGGAGAAGTCACCGCGCCCATCTTCACCGCTGTAACATTTAAGCCCGACATGGGCAACGAGTACCAGAACGCCACGGCAACGGTGGATGTTTCCGCCCAGGCCGTGCAGACCGCCAACAACGGCGATACCGTTATGGACGCCAAGGGTTGGCCCAATTCGTAAGGAGGCAGCGCTATGAAGAACAAAAAAGGATTCGCACTGATTGTCAGCCTTGTGTTGGTTATCGGAGTAGTGCTTCCCGGCACGCTGGCGCTTTCTACCGATCAGGCCGCTACAAACGGCGAGCTTACGGTCACGGAAGAAACCCAGACTCCCACGCCGGAGGTAACGGAAACGCCAACACCCACGGAGGGGCCCAAGCCGACGGAGACCCCCGTGCCCTCCGAAACCGAGAAGCCTTCCGAGACGGAAAAGCCTGCGGAAACGGAGAAGCCTGCCGAGACTGAGGCTCCCAAGGAATGCACCTGCGGCGCAGCCGAGGGCGAGACGCATAAGGAGGGCTGCCCGCTGTATGTGAAGCCCGTATCTAATGCTTCCAAGCATATCGATACCTGCACAGAGGGCTGCACCGGCGAGGATTGCAAATGTCCCTGCCACCTGTTTGACCGGCTTATGGCCTGCCAGACGCTGGAGGAGATCGAGGCTATTATCAAGGCAACCCCGGAGGATGTACTGAAGTCTTTGTCGGAGGAGCAGGTCGCACAGGTGGAGGCGTACATGGACTCGCTGATGCCCGCGCCCTTGCCCGCCATCGTTATTGAGGAATCCGAACCTCCCGTGGAGAGTGAGATTTACCGTCCTACGGTGAACTATACCAATGTTGCGCCCTTTGGCGAACCCGTCACCGGCGGCAATTAAGGAGGCAGAGAATGAAAAAGACGAAGATTCTATCGCTGCTTTTGTGCCTGTCTCTTTTCTGCGCGCTGATCGTGCCCGGCACGAGAGCCTATGCGGACAATGAGCCCGACAGTGGCATGAAGATCAGCAAGACGGCGGCAGCCAACGCTGACGGTTCCTACACCATCATGCTGGAAGCCTTCGCCACCGGCTCTACGGTCATTACGGAGCAGAAAACGGATATCCCCACTGATATTGTTCTTGTTATCGACCAGTCTGGCTCGATGAACGACCCGATAGGTGGCTATACATACACGGCATACCGAACCGGAGGATATAACAGTCGCAACTATCATAATGACGAGTATTATCCGCTCAGGCACAATGGTGGCAGCGAGAACCTGTGGCACAAGCTGAATAATAACGAGTATATTACCGTTTCCGTAGAACAGAAGATGGTATATACCGCTATTTCCGGCTGGAGCAACAGGAAATACTATGATAATCAAAACAGCCTGTACTGTCTGGTTTCAGGAGAGTATAAGTCCGTCGCAGTGAGGAGAGAAGGACATCTCTTTTCCGCTGATGAATACTGGTATACGATGGATGGTCAGCAAATCCTCTATACGACCGGAGACAGTAGCATTCCAAACTTTGGGCAATATGCTCCTCTCTATCAGTCCGTAAAGAAGTACACCTATTCCTATACTCTGAATGGAGTCACAACGGTTATAGAAGAGTCGTTTGGGGATGGGAGCAGTCCTGACACGCAGTTTTATCGCAGGGATTATAGCAGTAGTGCTGGCGGCACGAGGCTGAATGCTCTAAAGAATGCAGCAACTACATTCGCCAATGCCGTCGCGGCAAAGGCGGCAGGTGCAGATGGCGACATCAGTACCCCTGCCGATAATGTCAATCACCGTATTGCCGTGGTTGGCTTTGCGAGTGGACAATACTATAACGGCACCAATTATAATTACGGCAATACAGAGGTTTTTGTAGGCAGCAATCAATATAAATACGGAAGTGCCGCACAAGGGCAATATGGGAACGCCTTTCAGGATATGAACACCTCCACGGGAGTTGGCAATGTTAGTGCTTCCATCGGAACTCTTTCTGCGGATGGCGGCACGCTTACAAATCTTGGCCTGGAGATGGGCAACGGGATTTTCGGTGCAAATCCCATAGCAGAGGGAGAAACGCGGAATCGTGTCGTAATTGTATTTTCAGATGGTGTTCCTGGTTGGAGCGGTTATGATTCCAATACGGCGAACAGTGCGATTACTCAGGCTGAGACTGCAAAAAACACCTATGGAGCAACAGTATACAGCATTGGCATATTCCCTGGTGCGGACGCGACCAGCGCAGGCAATCAGAACGGAAACGAAACGGAGAAGGCCAACTGGTTCATGCAGCAGGTTTCCTCCAACAACGGAACGCCGCAGTCTCCCAGTTATTATCTTTCCGCTGCGGATGCTGGAACGCTGAACAGCATCTTCCAGCAGATTTCCGACCAGATCGAAACCGGCGGTACGACTTCCACTCTGACCTCCGATGCTGTTGTGAAGGACATCATCTCCCCGCAGTTCACGCTCCCGGCTGGAACGACGGCGGCGAATATCACAGTGGAGACCTATGCCTGCACCGGAAAGAACGCTAACGACGACTACACCTGGAGCAATAACAACAGCACAATGGGCGCGACGGCATCCATCAGCGGCGATCAGGTGAGCGTCACCGGCTTTAACTTCTCCGAGAACTACGTCGGCACGGTGACAGAGAATGGCAATACGACCTATCGCGGCCACAAGCTGGTCATCAGCTTCAAGGTACAGCCCAAGGCGGGCTTCCTGGGAGGCAACGAAGTGTACACCAACACCAGTGCCGGTATTTATGAGAACAATACTGCTGAGAATCCGCTTTTGACCTTTGACAGACCCACCGTCAACGTCCCCATTCAGGATGTGACCGTCACGGCTAAGGACAAGAATGTCTACCTCAAGGGCGAAGTCACCGCTGAGCAGCTCAAAAACGGCGCGACCGTCAAGGTCGGCGGTGTGGCGCTTGATCTCAGCAAAGCCAGCGATACGACAAAGCCCTGGGGCCTTGAACCCTGGCAGACCGAATACGTCGATATCACCGTTACGGTCAAGGACAAAGATGGTAACGCGATTCCGGCTGACGGCCTGAAAGCTCTGACCGACGATACGACCTACACCATCAAAGTCACCGTAACGCCCAAAACTACCGGTTCAACGGGCAGCGCGGGCACACCGGCAACGGAAAAATTCGGTGAAAACACCCCTGCCGCTAACATCTACGTCTTCAAACCGGAGCTGACATTCAAGGATTCCACCGCCTACTACGGCGAGACCGTGCCCGCAAACAACGATTACAGCAGCAATTATGTTGCCAATTCTGAAAAGTGGAAAAACGGAGGCAAGTATTCAACGGACGATGGTGTTCAAATGATCGGCACAAAGCCGACGTTGGATATCACCTACACGCCGGATGAAAGCAAGCTTGAAGGCGGCAAGTACACCAAGCAGGATGTTCCTGTTTCGGCTACGGTCAAGATCGGGACGGAAAATGTGAACGAGCACACCACGTTCGTACATCAGGATTGCACCACCGCCTGCGGTTGGGAGAACCCGGCAACGCCCGGTACTCCTGCGTTCCTGATCCACATCCAGACCTGCACGCTGAGCATTACTAAACAGGGCGGCGCAGATAACGAGTCCTATGTGTTTGATGTTCTCAAGGATGGTGAGAAGTATTCCGAAGTGACTGTATGGGGCAACAGCACGGAAACGCTTGTTGAATTGCCCATCGGTACTTACACCATCAGTGAGAACGCCGGCTGGAGCTGGCGCTATTCTGCCAATAACGGCGGCAGCGCTGCGCTGACAGCACAGAATCCCACCGGCAGCATTACCTGCGTCAACACGAAGAACAACAATCAGTGGCTGAATGGTTTCAGTGAGGTTGTTCGGAACATCTTCGGCACGAATCACTGAGGAAGGAGGGAATGAAGATGTATAGAGGCAGATATGAAGGCAAGCACCGCAAGGCAGCAGCTCCGGCACACGGGAAAGCGCTCCGTACTGGCCGCCTGACGACCATGGTAATTGCGACCGTACTCCTTCTGGCGCTGGCCATCGGCGGCACGCTTGCATGGCTGAGCACAAAAGACGCGCCAATTCAGAACAAATTCCTTCCCACCAAGGTGACTTGCGAAGTGATGGAAACGTTTAACGGCAGCACGGGCGTGAAATCCAATGTCAACGTGAAGAATACCGGCACAATCGATGCTTTTATCCGCATCAAGCTGGTGACTTACCGCACAAACGACCAGGGGCAGCACATTGGCGGCACCGCATCCCTCCCCACCTTTACGCTGGGCACAGGCTGGGTGAAGTATGGCGATTATTACTACTACACAAAACCCGTCGCACCGAATCAGAAGCCGGAAACCAACCTGACAGACAGCATGACGCTGATCGGCTCCTACATGGATACGGATGGCGGCAAGCAGGCTGTTGACGTGATGGCCGAGGCCATCCAGAGCGTTCCGGAAGATGCCGTTAAGGCTGCTTGGGGCGCAGGATTCTCGATTGGCGCAGACGGCAGTCTGAATGTACCGAATGTCTAAGGGGGTGGAGAGAAAATGAAGCACATAGCAAAAAAATCAATTTCGTTCATTCTGATGTTGCTGCTCGTGATGAGCTTTGCGACCACGGCTTTCGCGGCAGATTCCTCCATCACCTTTACGGGCTTCTCCTCCGGCTTTGAGTTTCAACCCGGCAGCGAGTACACGGAAACCGATCTGTTCCAGAACTTCAAGAACGTCATGCCCGGTGATACGCTGACGGAAACCATCACATTCAAGAACGCCGCAACCGACTGCGATTTCGTCAACCTCTATATGCGGGCAGAAGCCCATGACGAAACGGAGAACCCCCTGACCTACAGCGAAGCCTTTGAAAACAAGGACGGCAAGGATCAGGCCAATATCGACGGGCAGCGCGACGAGACCGTCGCTACCATGAGCGATTTCCTCTCAAAGCTCTCCATGAAGGTCTGGAACGGCACAGAGCTGATCTATGAAGCTTCCCCGGATGAGCTGGACGGACTGAGAACCAATAAGCTACTCGGCACCTTCCGCACCGGCGAAACGGCCACTCTGAAAGTGGAGCTGGCCGTTCCCGCTGACCTTGGCAACGAATACGCCAACCGCGTGGGTGAGGTGGACTGGATTTTCCATGTGGAAGCCTATCAGGAAAGCCAGCTCACCGTCCGTAAGATTTGGTCGGACGGCAACAGCAATCACCCCAATGACAGCGTGACCGTCAACCTGCTCCGGGACGGCAAGGTGGAAAAATCCGAGGTTCTGAATGCCAAAAACGGCTGGACATACACCTTTGACAAGCTGGTAGAGGGCCATGTCTGGACGGTCGAGGAAGCCCGCGTACCCAGCGGATACACGGTGAGCTACAAGACAGAGGGCAATACCACGATCATCACCAACACCAAGGATACACCTACGCCTCCCACACCTCCCACACCCAGCGAGCCTCTGGATATCACGGTGCGGAAGGTCTGGAGCAACGATAATCTCAAGGAACGTCCCGATTCCGTAACTGTTACGCTCTACAACGGCGATGTGGCGTATGATTCCGTCCGCCTTGGCGCATGGAACAACTGGAGCTATTCATGGAAAGACCTGAATGCATACGGCAACTGGCAGGTCATTGAAACGAATATCCCCAGGGGCTACACACCATATTACAGCGTCAATAACGGCGTTGTGACCATTACCAACAGCCGCACACTGATTCAGACCGGTCAGCTCAACTGGCCCATCTGGGTGCTTGGCGGCGCGGGACTTGTCCTGATTCTCGGCGGGGCGGTCGTGCTGGGTAAGAAGAAACGGGAAAATGCCTAAGAAAACGGGCATTGCCATGTTAGCAGTGGGAGCAGTGCTGATCCTTTCGGCACTGCTCCTTCTCCTTTATAACCGCTACGAGGATACGAAAGCCGGGCAGGAAGCCGAGAGCCTGCTGGCAAACGTCGAGGCGGTGATCGACGCACAGGCGACCCGCGAGCCAACGCCGGCCGGGACGGAAATACCCGGAACCATGCCCACACCCTCCGCCACACCCCTTGACCCGGAAATGCCGGTAGTCGAGCTGGACGGCTATGAGTATGTGGGGTATGTGGAGATACCCGCACTGGAATTGAAGCTGCCGGTCATGTCGGAATGGGACTATAACCGCTTGAAGATCGCTCCATGCCGTCAGTTCGGTTCCTCACGCACGGATGATCTGGTCATTGCCGCACATAACTATCAGAACCATTTTGGGCGGCTGAAGGACTTGCAGGAGGGCAATACGGTGATCTTTACGGATATGGAGGGCATAATCAACACCTATTCTGTTGAAAAGATTGAAACACTGAATCCCGGCGATGTGGACGCCGTACAGAACAGCGGCTATGATCTTGTCCTCTATACCTGCACCAAGGGCGGCAAGACGCGCGTGACCGTGTTCTGTAACCGGGTTCATTTTCCCGAACCAGCACCCACTATAATCCCCATGGAGCGATAGGCGGCGCAACAAATATATGGAGACTAAACCAATAGATAGTCGTCGAGTAGGCCGCTGGGCCGTATCCGAGCAATACATTACCACAGCAAAAGGCGAGAAAAAGTATCTGTGCCTCTGTGACTGCGGAACAGAGCGGTATGTGCTGGAGCGTTCTCTCAAAAGTGGGGGTTCTCTCAGCTGTGGCTGCTTGCGGCGAGAACGGGCGCAGCAGGCAACGGCATACGACCTGCTTGGCAAGACCTTTGGCGAATTGAAGGTTGTAGGCAAAAGCCGAAAGCGCACCAAAATGGGAGCGTACTGGACATGTCTGTGCAGCTGCGGTTATACCTGTGAAGCAACAGCCAGCGAGCTGGTATCCGGACGTAAAACAAACTGCGGCTGCAAAAATGTGAAAAACTATGCTTCTTCTGACATTACCGGGCAACGCTTTGGCCGGTTGACTGCGCAATACTCCACGAAAAAGAGAGATACAAAGGGTTTCGTGATCTGGCATTGCCGTTGTGACTGCGGCAATGAGACCGACGTTTCCTACAACAACCTGATGTATTGCGGACAGCAGAGCTGCGGCTGTAAGAAACGGGAACACGATAAGTCGTTAGCCGGGTTTCTCACTCATGTGGACGGAACCAGCATCGACGCATGGAAGAGTAATACGATTCCCAAAAACAACACAACCGGCGTTCGCGGCGTTTATTCTATTAAGGGCCGATATGTAGCCAAACTGGTATTTCAGAAAAAGCAGCATTTCCTCGGCACATATAAGACGCTGGCCTAGGCCGCAGAGGTTAGGCAGAAAGCCAATGCACTTTTGAGAAACGAGTTGGTGCGCTTCTATGAGAAGTGGGCTGAAAAGGCGGCTGCTGACCCGCAATGGGCAAAAGAAAACCCGATAAAATTCCATGTCAGCAAGACGGAAAACGGCGAACTGACTGTGAATCTTCAGCCGGAGATGAATGTGTAGTCAAACGAATCAAATCAAGATGCTTGGTTATCGGTATGCTCCGGATATACCGGATTGCTGTCTTTGCAAAGACATTGGACTTTATCGTGTCCCACTCCGCCAGCCGAACGATCTCTGCCGTGCCGGTTGCAAAGTCAAATCTGATCTCTCCCCATTCGCCGTCGTTGTCCACCTGATACAGGTAGACAGCGGCGGTAATTGTTTCATCCGTTTTCCGAATTTCTATCTGACGCAGAGAAATCGTGTGCAGCGCATTGCTTTTCGGTGCTTTTGACTCTTTGACCGGAGGAATGGGCTTCTCCGGGTGCTCCATCTCAAACGGCACAACAGCCTCTTTCAGCAGCCGCACCTCCGGCAAGCTCTGTATGTACCGTATCGCCGTCTTTGCAAAGACGTTGGACTTTATCGTGTCCCACTCTGCCAGCCGGCCGATCTCCGCCATGCCGTTAATAAAGTCAAATCTGATCTCTCCCCATTCGCCGTGGTTGTCCGCCTGATATAGGTAGACAGCGGCGGCTATTTTTTTGTTCTTCTTCGTGCTTTTCACCTGTTTTAAGGTCACGGTATGCACCATGCCGTTCTCCATGAGCTTCAGGCGCAGCTTGTCCAAAGCGCGGCGGTAGGCGCGCTCCGCGCCGCTTGCCCCGCTGCCCTCGAACATGACCGCCAGTTCCTCAAAGGATTTCTGCTTCGACATGGGGCTGACCCGCCCGCAGGCCATGCAGACGGCATTCCGACCCTCCAGCAGTCTTTGCTCCCGCAGCTCCATTTCCCAAAAGGCGCTCTTTACGGCCTTTGCCCGGACGCCGTTCCAGAGGATGTCCGCATAGTTCCAGCTATCGTCGCAGGTCACGTCCTCTCCGGTTTCCTCGCCGTCCTCGTCCTGCTCCGTGCGGTAAAGGGAAACGATGCTCCGGTTGTGCCGGGCGACGGTCAGCAGCTCGTCAGCCGTTGCGCCGTCCTCCTTGTATCCGGCTTTTTCCGCAAACTCCGCAACGACCTCTGCGCGGCTCTTGCCGGAATCGGTATATATCGCCCCAATATGCCGCACACGCTGGTACTCCGCAATGCTTCCAAAGGAGCCTGCTTCCTCCAGAGCGCGGCAGAACAGCAGCCCGTTCCGAATATAGTTTTTGGCATATTTCAGAAACTCCGTATCCTGCTCCGGGTCGAACCTCGGCAGGCAGAACAGCAGCATTTGCAGGACTTCCAGCTTGTAGTCCAGAAACCGGGCGGGGTCATAGCGGTCAATGCCGTTTCGGGTGAGGAAGCGATAGATCACGCCGTTCAGCCGCTTTTCAAAGCGGTGCAGAAAGAAGGAAAAGTAGGCAAGGTTCTTGTGCCGGACGGCTTCTCGTATATAATTGTTCAGCGCCATCTCCGGCGGTTCCGGCGTGAGCTGAAAGGCGTTCCGCACCTCCCGCATGGTCAGGCTGTCCGAGTTGGAGAACGGCACTTTGGGCGCATAACCGGACAGCTCCCATGTGTAGCCCGAAAGCTGCTCAGGTATCAGCTCGTCGCGCTTGTCTTTCATGTCCGCACCCCCTTTCCCGCAGTGGCTATCCTCTTATCGTTTCATCTCCGCTTTTGCTTCCGCCAGCAGCGCTGCCTGCTCCATCTCGGCGGCATAGCTGCCCTGTGCATAGGCAACATCGCTGATTGCCTGCTGCATCTTGCGCTTCGCCAGCCGCTTCATGACGGCGGCAGCGTCCTGATCCAGCGTCCCTCTGTCCAGCTTTTTATCTATGGTATTCATGCGCCGGTTGTATATCTTCTTGATGGGATGATCCGGCGCAAGCTCCCGCTGCTCCCTGCCCCGCAGATTCCCGATCTGACGGCAGGTGCGCCCCAGCTTGTCGCCGGGAGCAAAGCCGCCGCAGTATTTTGTGTGCCTTGCGTTGGTGGTCAGGAACCATTTGCCGCAGATGCGGCACTTCTTCGGCGCATGACCCACGCACAGACCCTCGAAGAAATCGGCGCGGAGCATCCCCACAAAGGAAACGTAGTGGATGCGCTTCACCAGCTTTGCCTTGTCCTCGCCGGGATGCAGGACGGAGAGGTACTGGGAGGTTTCATTGGTAAGCGCCATCCACTGACTTGCTTCGTTCATGCTGAACTCCGCAGGAAAGGACCTGCTGAACAATTCTGCCAGACCGTCCGGGGTGCGGTCGCTGCCCTCCGCGTCCAGCATAAGGGCAAACCGTTCCATGCCCTTCTTGTATTCCGCCAGGGAGAATGCAAGGTGTCCCAGCACCGGCACGATGCGCCCCAGCAGGATGCCCAGACTGTATTCCTCCAACTGCTTTGCATTGAGCGTTCCCATGGTGACGGCTATACTGAACTCCTGAAGATTTTGTAATCCCTCCGGTGTGAACGCTTTTGGGATGTTGGAAATATAGAAGTCCGTGTCCAGACAGTCAAAAGGCGGCACGTCCCGGAGCAGCGTCAGGATTTCCACTGCCGCTTCCCCTGCATCCGGCAGCAGGGCGGCGTTCGGCGTCTGCTGATTCATGGTTTTCAGAAGCAGGTTCACACGGGGGCATAATTCATTCAGCTTTTCGATCACCTCGTCCGGGATATTCAGCGTCTCGCAGCCCAAAGTGCCGGTCGGCACGGTCTTTCCCTCATAGGTCACGGTGTCCCGCCAGAAATCCAGCGTCAGCATATTGTGCTCGTTGATGGGAGTTATCATTTCTCGCCCTCCTGTCGTGTTTTTTTAATTATACCATATAGATGTGAATAGGGAAAGAGCCTGTCCTGTTTTTTGAAACGGGCTTGTCGTGTGATTCGCCTGTTTTTTCACGATTTGAACATAATACAGACAGAGGGGTATGAAACCCGTCCGTCTGATTGGGAAAATTGAAAGCGGGGTGATGAAAAAGCATGTGGAGCAACAACGCATGGGAGCAGGAGCATCAGGCGGAATTGTATCAGGCGTTTAAGGGTGCTCATTCGGTGAGCGTCCTTAGCAACGTTTTCGGTAGCGGCTACCGAAAATCCACATTACACGCTCTTAATTACGAGCAGGAACGGAGGAAACATGAATCTATACGAAACCGTCAAGGGGCAGGTCACGCCGCAGATGGCAGCAGAGCGATACGGCCTGCCTGTCAATCGCAGCGGCATGGCCTGCTGTCCGTTCCATGACGACCGCACACCCAGCATGAAGCTGTACCCCGACCACTTCCATTGCTTCGGCTGCGGACAGACCGGGGACGTGATCGACCTGACGGCGCAGCTCACAGGGCTGAATGCCCGCGACGCCGCCGGGCGGCTTGCGGCGGACTTCGGCATCCCCTTGCAGACCGGGGAATATGCGCCACCACTTCACGCAAAAGAAATACCGTGCCATCTGACACAGCAGTTCCGAGAAACGGAGCGGCTGTGTTTTTCTGTGCTGACGGACTATCTGCACCTGCTTCGGGACTGGAAGGTGCGGTATGCGCCAAAGACCCCTGACGAGCCGCTGGACGGCCGTTTTGTGGAAGCCTGTCATATGGAGTGCCATATCGAGCATCTATGCGACGTGTTCATCTTCGGCAGCACGGAGCAGCGGACAGCCGCCGTCCGCGAGTTCTGGAACAGTGGCAGGATCAAGCAGTTGCAGGAATACACCGAGGGAAAACGGAGGGAGGAAATAGAATTTGGAAAACAAAGAAAACGCCGGAACGACCTTGCCGTTTGAGGACAGTCTGCCCGACTGGTTTGACGGCAAGCGCATCAATGAGGTGCTGTTCTGCCAGCAGTTTTTGGACAAGCACCCTATGAAATGTGTTCGTGGGAGGCTGTTTACCGTGGACGGGCTGATCGAGGACGAGGGACAGATCGGCAACCTGATTTTAGAGGAAATCTCAGGCTGTCTGACCTCCGGCTTGTCCAAGGTCGTGGCAAACTTACTTGCCAGCATCAAGCTGCAAGCCTATTCGCCGCCGCTGCCCATTGAGACGGACCGTATCCATGTTGCCAACGGGACGTATTTCATGGACGGACGTTTCAGTGAGGAAAAGAGCTACTGCAACAATCGCCTGACTGTCTCCTACAACCCCAACGCATCCGCGCCGAACCGCTGGCTGCAATTTCTATCCGAACTACTGCAAGAAGATGACATCCCAACCTTGCAGGAATTCCTCGGCTACTGCCTGCTGCCCACCACCAAGGGGCAGAAGATGCTCCTGATGATCGGCAAAGGCGGCGAGGGCAAAAGCCGTATCGGTCTTGTCATGCGTTCCTTGCTGGGCGACAGCATGAATACCACCAGCATTCAGAAGGTGGAGAGCAACCGGTTCAGCCGTGCGGATTTGGAGAACAAGCTCCTGATGGTGGACGACGATATGGATATGAGCGCCCTGCCCAAGACCAATTATATCAAGTCCATCGTAACCTCTGAGTGCAAGATGGATATGGAGCGTAAGGGAGTCCAGAGCTATCAGAGCCAGCTCTATGTTCGCTTTCTCTGCTTTGGCAATGGTGCGCTGACCGCCCTGCACGACAAGTCTGACGGCTTCTTTCGCCGCCAGATCGTGCTGACCACCAAAGACCGGCCCGCAGGCAGAGCGGATGATCCCTATCTGGTGGACAAGCTGAAACGGGAGCGCGAGGGGGTCTTTCTCTGGTGTCTGGATGGACTGCACCGGCTGATTGGAAACAACTATCAGTTCAGCATTTCCGGCAAGGCCAGAGAGAATATGGAGACGGTCAAGCGCAGCAGCAACAATGTGATCGAGTTTCTGCAATCCGAGGGCTACATCCGCTTCAAGGCAGACAGCGAGGCCAGCTCCAAGGCACTGTACGAGGCGTATCAGCGCTGGTGCGAGGACAACGCGCAGAAGCCAATGTCGGCAAATCGTCTCAGCTCCGAGCTGGCGCAGAATGAGCGTCTTTACAACGTGGAAGCCACCAACAATATTCGCGTTGGCTGCAAGCGGGTGCGTGGCTTTGTTGGCGTGGAGGTGCTGAAGCTGCTTCCCTAATAAAAATGGAGAGCGGACTTCAAAATTGCCGTACACGCCGTACACTCTGTACGGCAGTTTTCAACTTCATCCTCAAAATACGTTCAGCGCTTATCCTTTTCGTGAAATACTTCACGGCAAAGAATAAAAACAGCCTGCGCCAAGACCCGAAAAGCCCGCCCAGCACATGAAAAACGGCGTACAGGACGTACAGAAGCGTACACAAGCCAGCCTTGCCGTACAGAGCCGTACACGGGCGGCTCAATTTTTCAGTCTCAAAATCAATGCTTGTGAAAACCGCAAAGAAATATGCCGTAGAGAGAACGTAGTACATCAAAGGGTGATTTACAAGTCAATAAAGAGACTGCACCGAACTGCGGCATATCCTGCTGTTCCGCATGACCTTACGCAGAACGATGAAGCCGATAGGGTGCTGTTATGAACAGGGCATCATGGGCGAAAATCTGAGCGGATTTACGGCACGGCACATTTTTCATTCCGCAGCACACCAAAATCACCGATACGAAAACCCATTACACAAAAATATGGAGGTAAAAAATGATGAAATCCAATCTAAGAAACGAGATCAAGTCCTATATCGTCCGTTCCGGTTGCACCATGCAGGAGGTGGTCGATCTACTGCACGACGAACACGGCTGGTCTGACAGCGTATCCAACCTGTCCAACAAACTCCAGAGGGAATCCCTGCGCTACACGGAGGCCGTTCAGCTTGCCGACGCGCTGGGGTACGAGATCGTCTGGCAGAAAAGAAAGTAAGAAAATCAACCATTTTGACAGCCGCACAGCGGCAGAAAGGAACGAGCATGAATTATCTGAACAACAATCCCATCATCATCGGCATTGACCACGGGTACGGCAACATCAAGACCGCCTACACCTGCTTCCGCACCGGCGTGACCTCCCACGACAGGGAGCCGACCTTCAAGAATGATCTTCTGATCTATGAGAACAAATACTACACCATCGGCGGGGGACACAAGGAGTTTGCCGCCGACAAAATGACGGACAGCGACTACTATATCCTCACCCTTGCCGCCATCGGACGGGAGCTGAACATCCGAAAAATCAACTCCGCCCGCATCCACCTTGCCGCAGGGCTGCCCCTCACATGGGTCAGCGAACAGAAGGACGCTTTCCGGGCGTATCTGCTCCATAACGACAGCGTTGACTTCACCTTCCGGGACGCGGACTATCATGTGGAGTTTGCCGGAGCGGACATCTTCCCGCAGGGCTTTGCCGCCGTTGCTGCCAATCTCCGGGACTTCACAGGGACGAATATGCTCTGCGACATCGGCAACGGCACCATGAACGTCATGTATATCAACGAGCGCCGCCCGGTTGCCGACAAGTGCTATACGGAGAAGTTCGGCACCCATCAGTGTATGCTGGCCGTCAGGGAGAGCGTGCTGCGGCAGTTCGGCAAGGTGCTGGACGATGCTGTTATCGAGCGCGTCCTGCGCCACGGCAAGGCGGACATTGCCGAACGCTACCTGACCGCCATCCGGGAAACAGCGACAGAGTATGTGTCCGGCATCTTCCGCAGGCTTCGGGAACATGAATACGACCCGGAGCTGATGAAGCTCCATGTGGTAGGCGGCGGAAGCTGCCTTGTGAAGAATTTCGGGAACTACGAAAAGGGGCGCGTCACCTTCAACGATGACATCTGTGCCACCGCCAAGGGCTACGAGCTGCTGGCGGAGCGCCGCATGAGAAAGGCAGGCGGCATCGTATGAAAAACATCTATACAATCACCCTGCGACTGAATCTGGACAAGCCGGAGGACAGAGAAGCGTGGGAGCATCTGCAACGGCTGGACAGAATGCAGTACCGCTCCGTAAATCGCGCCGTAATAACCGCCGTCAATGCCTTCTTCGGCAGGCAGGAGCAGCTTGCCGCCGATCCGTATCTGGAAACGAGAGAAAAAGAGGATGCTTTTCTTCAGGAAATCCGCAATATTATCCGAGAGAGCTTGCAGGAAGCAGCACCCGCCGACCTTTCTCCGCTTCTCCGTCTTTTGCAAAGCACAGCCACTTCAAGCGCACCGAAAGAACCGGAGGATTCAGCGGATATGGACGCTGCACTGGACTTCGCGGACAGCTTTTGATACCAATGCTGCCATTTTTGATAGCAGCTATGATAGCAAACCCGGCGCGTTTGATGCCACACACAAAGGAAAGAAATATTGTACCACCAAAAACCGGCTGTTTGATACCAACCACAGTATCATTCAGCCGGTTTTTACTACCACGAAAGGAGCGTTTTGTTATGACCACAATGACCGCAGAGGAAAAGAAGCTGCTTCAGGCACAGCATCGGCTGGAGGAAGCGCAGATGCGGGCGAAGGAGAAAGCACGGAAAGCCCGTACCCGCAGGCTCATTCAGGAGGGCGCGATCTTGGAGAAGGTGCTGCCGGAGGTTCAGGCTGTTGGGCTGTCCGAGCTGGAGGGATACCTGATCGGGAAGCTGTCAGGAAGAGAAGAAAACGCAGGCTGAGCCGGAAACTTAGTCCCGTAAGGGCGCAACTTACTCACCACCCGCCAAAGGCGGGCAGTGGTATGCCTTGCGGCATCGTTGCGCTCTCCGAGGGGGACTGCGGCTGCTGCGGCAGCCTCCAGACAATACCACAGCACCTGCGGGTGCTGCTGTCATCGTCTGCGCAGACGGCAGAACACAACCATGGATGTGCTTGTGAGGTAGGTTACTATAAGTAACCCACCTGCCGCCTGCCTGCGTAAATCTGCCACCGGCAGCTTTGCCGCAGATAGGGTGTCGCTTGAGGCGACCCCCTTTTCTTTTTGCGAAAAAGAAACAAAAAGCCGGGACGAGAGGACGCAAAGGGTGTGAGTTCAACGCACACCCTTGCTCATTGTTAAGCACCTGAAACAAGGGCGCAAAGGGTCTAAATAAAGCTTAGACCATTTGTTTGGAAAAGCCGCGCAGGGTCACTGTTTCAATGACCCTTTGCTGGCGGAAAGGAGAACGTTTGGCAATCTATCATCTGGAGGCGAAGGTGGTCAGCCGGGGCGCAGGACGCTCCGCCGTGGCCGCTTCCGCCTATATGAGCTGCTCCCGTCTGTATAACGACTACGACGGGATACAGCACGACTACACGAAAAAGCAGGGGCTTGTCTGGCAGCAGGTGTTCCTGCCCTCCATGGCTCCACCCGAATGGCAGGACAGGGAAAAGCTCTGGAACGCCGTAGAGGAAAACGAAAAGACAAAGGACAGCCGCCTTGCGCGGGAGTTCATCGTGGCCCTGCCGCGAGAGCTTGACCGACAGGCGCAAATCGAATTGATCCGGGCGTTCATTCAAGAGCAATTCGTATCGGACGGCATGTGCGCCGACGCTGCCATCCACGACACGGACGGGCAGAATCCCCACGCCCATATTCTGCTGACGGTGCGCCCGCTGGATGAGCAAGGGCGCTGGCAGTACAAGACGGAGAAGGAATACCTCTGTGTCAGAAACGGCGAGGAACGGGGTTTCACCGCCGCAGAGTTCAAGGCTGCGCAGACTGATGGCTGGGAGAAGCAGTATCCCTACTATGTAAGAAAAAAGAAGAAGGAATATCTGCCGCCCTCCGAAGGAGAAGCGCATGGCCTTGTCAGAGCGGACAAGCATCCGAAAAGCACCCGCTACGGCAGACAGAATCCCATCTCCGAACGCTGGAACAGCGAGGAACAGCTTGTTGCATGGCGTGCGGCATGGGCTGACGTATCCAACCGTTATCTGGAACGCGCCGGTTTTGCGGAACGCATCGACCACCGCAGCAACGCCGAGCGAGGACTGGACACCATCCCCACCGTTCACGAAGGTCCCGTTGCCCGTGCGCTGGAACGACAGGGCGTCGTATCTTTCCGCTGTGAGATCAACCGGCAGATACGGGAGCAGAACAGGATGATCCGCGCCCTTCGTGCGGAAATCCTGAAGCTGACGGACGCGATCAGGACCTCCGTTCCCGCACTTGCCAAAGCACTGGAAACCGCCCGCAAGGGTATTCTGCTGCTGCGCTACTCATGGCTCTACCATACCGGCGCGGCAAAAAAGCTGGACGAGAGTATTCAGGCGATCCAGCCGGACTATGCGCGGTATCTGGAGATACGGAAGCTGCTGCGGGAAAAATCCAGAAAGAAAAAGGAACTGACAGCGGAGTTGAAAACGTTGAATCCTTTGAATCTCATGCGCCGTGCTGAAATCAAAAAGGCACTGGCAACAATTACCGAGGACATGGAGGAACTGAGAAGCGAGATGGATATGCTGATCGCCGGTTTCGGCAAGAGCGATCCTGACGGGATGAAGGAGGTCAAACAGCAGCTTGACGCCTTGAACGCCAGCAAGGCCGGTCTGGAGGGCGTTGCAACAAAGGCAGCCGACGCTTTGGATGCAGAGGTGCAGAAGTACCATGCGCTGCAAGAGCAGTCCAAAGCCGTTGACGCAAACGAATTGCACACCGCCCGTATGGAGCTGCGCGGCAATATGACCGCAGAAGTCCGGGAGAAGATCAGGGACACCTTCGGTAAACATTACGACGCTGACCGCTTCCGTCAGGCTGACCGGGAGGTATCCGAGCTGCTGGGTGAGCCGCATCCGCAGAAGGATCATTCTATCGTCAGAAAACTGCATAGGCCGCAGGAGCAGTCTGTCGTGCAGACCCGCAAACACAACAACGAAATGGAATTATGAGAAAGGAATTTCCTATGGGAAAAATTATCAACATCGAGGAAATCAACCGCGCCGCAATGGATGACAGAGAGGATGTGCTCATCGACCTGTGCAGGGTCTTTGACCACGAGAGCTACTTTGATCCGGTCTTTGACCCGCCGCAGAGCTTTCTTGATTTCTGCAAGAAATACTGGGAGGACTATTACAACGCCATTATGAGCGCAAAGCCTGCTGTTCCCATCTTTTACGCAGAGGATGAAACCGGTGTGCTTTACTTCTACCACGGCAAGACCCGCATCCGGGTCAGGGAGCATTTTGCCGGTACGGGCAGACGCTACGGCGCAATCGTGGAGGACGCGATCCGCTTCTCTGCAAAAAACGACGAAAAATCTCCGCTTATCGCCGCTATTTAACAAATAAGCATTGAATCTGGCCCGCGCTTACGGTATAATTTTTTCAACATAAGTATTGTAAGCGTGGGTTGTTTCGAGAACAGGAGGATTTTATTAAATGAAACAACCATACAATACCGCACTGTATATGAGACTGAGCCGCGACGATGAGAACTTTGGCGACAGCGTATCCATCGAAACCCAGCGCACCATTCTCCGGCAGTTTGCAAAGGAAAATAATCTACGGGTATATGACGAATATATCGATGACGGCTGGAGTGGGACGAACTTCGATAGGCCGAATTTCCGGCGCATGATGGCTGACGTGGAAGCAGGAAAAGTGAACTGCATCGCCAGCAAAGACCTTTCCAGATTTGGTCGTGAGCATATCATGATGGACTACTATCTGGAGTTCGTGTTCCCGGAAAAGGGCATCCGCTACATCGCTGTTTCTGACAACGAGGATACGGAAAAGGGGCTTTCGGACTTTGTGCCGTTCAAGAATTTATTCAATGAATGGTTCGCAAAGGACACAAGCCGCAAGGTCAAAAACTCCCTGCACGCCAAGTTTTTAGCCGGAGAACGCATCTTTTCCTACGCGCCATTGGGCTACAAGCGCGACCCGGAGATCAAGAACAGGCTCATCATCGACGAGGAAACCCGCTGGATAGTGGAGAAGATTTTCGACCTTGCTTTCCACGGCGCTGGTGCTGCTAAAATCACGGGCATCCTGCTGGACGAGCAGATTCCCACCCCCGGCTGGCTCAACTACACCCGCTACGGCACATTCACTAACATCTACGCAGGCGCACCGGAAGAAAAGCGATACGCATGGACGATAGCGCAGGTAAAGAGCATACTCAAGAATGAGACGTATATCGGCAATAGCATCCACGGCGCTCAGACCAACATCTCGTATAAAAACAAGAAGAAGGTTCGCAAGCCGCCGGAGGAATGGCTGAGAGTGGAGAACACCCATGAGCCGATCATCTCCAAAGAGGTGTTTGAGCAGGTGCAGGAGCAGATCGCCAACCGCCGCAGGAAGATCAAGTCCTCCGGTCAGACGCATATCTTCTCAGGACTTGTCAAATGCGCCGACTGCGGCTGGTCGATGAGCTTTGGGACAAACCGCAGCAACAGCAAGCCGTACAGTTACTTCAACTGCACATCCTATCGCCAGCACGGACCGAAACACGCAAACTGCACCGCGCACTACGTCCGCTACGACACGCTTTATGACTATGTTCTGAGCCGTATCCAGTATTGGTCAGAGCAGGCGGACATCAGCGAGGATGTACTGAAAAGCCAGTTGCTTCACGCCAACGACCGGGAGCAGCAGCGCACAACGAGGGCGCGGGAGACGGAACTGAACCGGGCGGAGAAACGGCAGAAAGAGCTTGACCGGCTGTTTGCAAAGCTCTATGAGGACTGGGCGGCGGAACGCATAACGGAGTACAACTTCAATGCGCTGTCCGGGAAGTACCAGACCGAGCAGGCAGAGCTGCTGCCGAAGATCGAGCGCATAAAGGCCGAGCTTGCAGCCGAACAGCAGACCACCGTGGATGTCAGCAAGTGGATTGACCTGATTCATCAGTACGCCCATCCCACCGAGCTGACCGCCGAAATGCTCAACGCACTGATTGAAAAGATCGTCGTGCATGAATCCGTCAAAGGCGATGACGGCGATAAGGAACAGGAAATCGAGATTTTCTACCGCTTTGTCGGAAGAATTGACTGAATCAAAAATAGTATCTTTAAGTTAGGGAAACGGGAAAGAGCTTACCGGATGCCACGATTATGCTTGAACTTTGTGAATTAATAAAAATAAATGTGAATGAACTCCTATTTGGGGAACATATTTCTATGGACGATTACCAAGAAAAAGCAGAATCTCAGTTGGTAGAGCTAAAAGAAAAGCTTGAGAAGTCACATGCAAATATGCTGTCGATTGAAAAGTACATGGGTCTAATCGGTATACCGATCATGGTTGCTATGATTATTGCTGGCGCATTCTCATGTAAGGCAGAGAATTATGTGATTGGTGTCATTTTTATTGTCTTTTCTCTTATTATGTTGATTGGCTTGAGCGTAGTTGGCCTAAAAATCGAACATGATGCAGGATACTATGAGTGTCCAAACTGTGGAGAACGATATGTACCGACTATGTCTTCTGTTGTATGGGCACCCCACATTGGAAGAGACAGAAAGATGAAATGCCCTTATTGTAATGAAAAAGGATATCATAAAAAAGTGATTTCAAAGAAGTGATTTTAAAAATCACTTTCAACCAGGTTGTAAGTTATATCGCAATCATTATCACACCTAGATATTGAGTTATGCCGGAAGTTAATAGTACAACGAACTTCAGTTTGTTGCCAGATTAGTGGTGCATGACCTAGAGGTTTGTTTTGAACCCAGATATCCTCATCTGCACCCATACACCTTGATTTGCACCCATGACCTTTATTTTGCACCCACCGGCAAAAATTCTATCCATATATGATTTCTTTTCCACATAAGGAGCCTATTTTGTTACAAGGCATCGAAGGTAGGCTCCTTATTTTTTCACCCCTCTATCCATAAAAAGCTCTTGCTGCAAGAGGTTTTCGAGCTTCTTACGCACGAATACCAAAATGTTGATACCCCGATGAAATTACTCCATCAGGGTATTTTCGTGTTAGGAAATTCCCCTAAAAACCGAATGTCCAGTTGCCAGGGGGTAATCGTTCGGAAGAAAGGTATTTATTGCGGAAATGGGTAGTCATTAGAAGATACTATATAATTACGAGCTCCCCATCTGCAGACTTGAAATAACCGGCTACATTCGGCGCAGCATTTTCCTACGCAGCTTTATGGCAAAGAAATGCACTTTTTCTCTAATACCGGTCTCATAATTCTTCACTCTTAACCAAGCGCGATAGATATCACTGATATTATATTTGACCCAATCATTAATAAACTCATATTTGCGATCTCAGGCAGAGAGGACACTTTATCACTTGAAAGATTCGCAAGGCCGACAAAGTGCTAAGATTGTGACTTGCTGAAAAGCTCATATTTACCCTCTTTAAGTCTCGCAGAAGAAAATTGCTTTCTGCATATTCTGCGGGTGGAATTCTCCGGGTGGAAAAATCTTTGATACGGATATCGAAATACCCGTAGCATGAAAATTGACTAATAAAAAGTTTTTTCAAACAGTTAATTTTTGCGAGATTGTAATGTTCTCGCTTTTCCTGCATCGTTTGCATTTCAAAAGCGTCATCCCAAAGATAGGCGAACTGCATCTGATTGACGATACTTCGATGAGTGTATCGCTCTCAGTAATTTAATGAGAATATCACGCCCTTTTCCAATGGATCCATCTTGCTAATCTTCTTTGGTTGTAAAGCCTTGATTATACCAAACAACAGATTTCACTATGCGAACATCAATTGAAAAGGGACAAAGCGGCGGCTGTTCCGGTCGATAGAAATTTGAATAAATACTCTTCGCCGATCCAACCCAAGTTAAAAGATGCTCATCTGTTGTGTATGCCATTCTTTGAAATAGATTATTTTTTTCGTCAAAGCTCGTATAAAAATACCCGGGCTATTACCAGGCTAAGGATCGTACAGGTGGCTGAATCAAAACAGCTTGGACTATACAAAGTCAAGGGGCTGCCAGAAAACCGGCAGCCCTTAAATTTATCTTGGATATTTTCAGTTACGCTTAATTGAATAGAATGCTGAGTATACCCTGAGCATAGTAACCGTCGCCGACGCCGGACTTGCACACCATAAGCCAGGTAACAAGTGCAGCGTTAATGAGGGTGCCAAGCCACACACTCTTTGTCATCTTAAAGAGCTTGCGGTTTATAATCACGCTGACAGGGATATAGAGAAGCATAGAGTAGGAGAGTGTGAATTCACTGAAGCTGCGACCGGTCCATGCCAGGCGAGAAAGGTAGCTGCCTACTACCACCAGCCACGCACCCACAGAATTGAACAGAACATTCATGACCATTTCTTTGCCTTCAGAAATATCTTTGCGTGCACCGTAGTTGACGCCCAGGTTTATTATAAAGTACATTACCACAAAGATGAGGAAGTAGGGCACAGCATAGAGCCAGCATTCTGGCCTCATCTCGGCAAACATGGACTCATAGAATCTGAAATCCTGACCGAAGGCACGCATGGAGATAAGCATCATCGTGTAGCATGCGGCAATTACAATGACAGTAAGCAGGAAGGACTTAAAAAAGGCAACGGGGCTGATTTTAACGTTCAGCTCTTTGATATCGGCAACAGTGCCGAGCTTTTTGTTTACCAAAACCTTGGCAGTGAACAGCACCAGTCCAATCACTGCACACATGATAAGGAACCAGAAACTGATGGTGCTCGTTGCAACCAGAGTGAGGATGTTAGGAGGAAGCTTGCGTGTAAAACCGCCGGCCCAGTGGCGGGGCAGGTCATTATTGGCGTGCCGCAACGCAAGGAAGGTCAGTATTATGGTGATTATGCCAAATACCCAGTAAGCTATCTTGGCGCTCTTGGACAGTTTTGTAGGAGAAGCAATTTCCTTCGACTCTGCGATGATGCTCGAGAAATACTTTGTTTTCAGAAGCAGACCGACAATGGGGAATATCATGCCGAACATGGAGAGCATAGCTATAAAATTGCAGAGAGCGCGGAAAATCCATATATTGCTTGTGCTTGCAAGGGGCACGGTAGCGGGGTCGGTCAGGTCACCCCTGTTGTAGTTCAGGGCTTGAGTCATAGTCACTAAGGAAAGTCTGTTGGATTCATTGCTGAAATAAATACCGCAGTGGTCAACAGGAGCGTAGCAGGCCATACGTGCGCTTCTGTTCTTGAGGACAGTTGCCAGCTCTTCGTTGTTCAGGATGGTTTCGGTATCCATTGAGCCAATTTCCGTGAGTTCGGACCCATCCAGTGAGACGCTATACCAATGAGATATTTTGACGCCGCCCATTACAGCCTCGGTGGTTGTGCCATCCTCATTCCACGTGGCGCCGGAGCCCAGGTCATCATACATACCGCTGAGTCGAATTATATTGGCTTGGCACGCTCTGGTCACCAAATGGCCGCCGACTTCAACCTCTGCAGTTCCGGGGTCGCTGCCGATGATTGTCTTAAGACGAGTGTTGAAGAACTTTTCTTTTTCAGCACGAAGAGCATTATAGTACTCGAGCTGGTCTGCATTAAGACGTTCAGCCGCAAGCTGGTCTGCGTCTAGATTGATTTCCTCTTCAGTAAAGGTCTGACCGAAGCTCTCTGTCAAAACATTTATCAGCAGGTCGTTAAGGGTAAAATAGCCGCTGTCAGCAGCAGCCGCATAACCGACACGGCTTGCACCCATGGAGTGGCCGTACATTGCGATACGTTCCTGGTCAACATAGTTGAGAGTGCGGGCAAATTCAAGTGCATCAAGCTGTCCAAAGCTGCCAGGCGAGAACCAGGCAAAGCCTGCTGCTCCCTGGCCCGTTTCATCGCTGATGGGTTGTTCGCTCATACCCTGACCGTAGGCGTCAACATTAAGCACCACGAAGCCACGTCTGGCAAATTCCTCGGCAACACCTTTAAGTGCACCCCTGTTTGTGCCTCTGCCGTGGGCAAGCAGGATGCAGGGTAGTTTGTCGGAATCCGAAACCCCGGCCGGAACATACTGGTCTATACGTATCTCAGCACCGCGGGAATCGATCGTCAGAGTGGACACTTTGATTTTTCCGCCATTGGAGGAGATTATTGACCCTATAAAGCCGAAGACCATAATCACCGCTATTAATAGGAACAATAAGCGTTTGCACCCGTCAACAGTTTGTAAAGAAAATCTCGTGCTTTCCATTTTTTCTCCTTTCAAATGTCGTCATTTTCGCTTATATCAAGTACTTAGACAAGCTCTTCCACCAAAGCCTCAAACTCGTCCATGTACCCAATATCCCAAATAAGTGAGCTTGTGAGATACTTGTCACTGGTATCCCTTAAGCATACGAAAACATTTGCTACATCATCGGCGCTGAGACCTGTTTCGCTTGTCCTTTTGGACATACCGGAGCTTCTGAGTACTGCATCAAATTCCTTTGGATCCGTGGCCTTTTCTAGAATCTCTACAAGCTTTCCCCTCTTTTACAATATCATATCCATTCGATGCATGAGGTTTTTACAGTCGTTTTTACGAAGCTTATCTTCAAGGGCTATGAAACTGTTATGCTCTTAAATACTCTTATCAATCTTACTTTCCGGGTATCACGGTCAAATTCTGCCGCAGTTTTTTCCGTACTAGCCATGTCAGGGCTGAAGCTGAGGCATATAAAGTTCTGTAGTTGCACCTTACACATGTCGCAGACAGAGCCGCTGTCTACACTGAGGAGAATATCACATATGGGGTTAAATTTTTCATTATTTCGGTGACAGCTTTTTTATTTGGCTGAGGTCTTTTATGTCATTGTTCTCGAAGACAAAGATCGAATACTCTGTATTCGCCAATCTAGCACTATACAAAGCCTCTTCCCGACTATTGAGAACGCAAAAGATTCTGAGACTATCATAGGCAGCTTGACATTCAATTTTTCAAGGGTATTTGGTAATTCTTTTCTATTACTTCCCTAACTACGGCATGGATTTTCTTACTAGTGCTGTGTTTTGTCAGCAAGCGCAATCAACCTCGCAAGACATGGTAAGTCTTTCAAAGTCAAAACCTTTGGTTTTATCTATCCGAAATGTCCTTTCGGCGATATCTACAATTCAATATATTACCATTTGCGCGCATTGTTGAGTGATTGTGTATATTTATAAATCATATTTTATCATCTTGTTTTCTAAATTGCAATATTTGTCCATAAAGACGAATATTTGCTTGATGTTTTTTGAAATATCAATATAATATAATCAAATTCAATCATCGGAGGAGAGGCTATTGTTCCAGAATGAAAGATACACAAAAATTTACGAAATATTACAGCAACGGGGCAGTGTGACGGTTCAATATTTAGAAAAACAGCTATATGTCAGCGGGGCAACCATACGTAGGGACTTGAATGCTATGGAAAAAAGCGGACTTCTGCAGCGAGTCTGGGGTGGGGCTATGCTTCGTACTGTAGACAAGGATATTCCATCTTTCGTGCGTATGAAGAGTAATCAGGATAAAAAAGAGAAGATTGCTTCCATCGCCTCCAAATTATTAAAAAGTTCCAGTTCTATTTTCTTTGATAGCAGCACAAGCTGCCTGTCGTTAGTGCCTTATATTTCAGAACTCAAGAACATTACGATTGTGACAAGCAGCCTTAAAATGAGTCTGCAGTTAGCACAAAGCAGTGATGCTACAGTGAACCTGTTAGGAGGCACAGTTTATGAGGATTATATACTCAGTGGCTATCTGGCAGTAAACTCAGTGCGACAGTTTTATACGGATATGATGTTTTTCTCCTGCAGTGGAATTTCCTCGACCTATGGCATCGCCAGTATTGAACCCAAGGTTGTGGAGGTCTGTCAGGAGATGCTAAAGCATACAGCCCTTAAAATTCTACTCTGTGATAGCAGTAAGGTGGGAAGAAACGCCCTTTTACGTTTGGCGGATTTAAACGATGTGGACTATGTGATTATGGATAAAATACCAGAAAATGATGTAGAACTTATCGGCGCTTTAGGAAGCAGGCTCATCACCGAGCGTAGCCAGATAAAATAGGAGGTATTATGGCAAGCTATGTCATTGGTATAGACTCTGGCGCACTTTCCAGCCGAAGCGTGTTAGTGGATACAGAGGATAGATATGTCATTGCTCATTCTGCTTTTGATTATTCTCACGGGGTGCTGAATCACTCACCTGCCTGCAGAATATGCTCTGCAACACCCTCAAGACTACCTGGGGGTCCTCTATCTCACTATTCCCCGGTTATTAGAGGCAAGCGGGATCTCCGGAAATGATATTGTTGGCTTCGGTCTTGACGCAACAGCCTACATAGTTTTGCCTTTTGATATGCAAGGGCGGTCTCTTTGCTATAAGTATCCTTCCGAACCTCAATTCCATGTAAAAATGTGGAAGCATCATGTTGCTTAAGTGCTGACGAACAGGCTTACTCAAGCGGTAGAGAGCTTTTATCTGGAGATTCTTAATAGGCATGGGCGGCAGTATATCCGCAGTGAGCTTTTTCACTAAGCCATGGAGCTTTGGGAGATGGCGTCTTGGCTTTATGAAGAGATGCATGAGTACATGAAAGCCGCTGAAATACTGCGTATGACGGATAGCGCTGCTTAAGAGAAAGTTTCTTTTTGATGTTGGCTTGCCGCTTTTCACAGGATATGTTATTCTCGTTCATGTGGTCGCATGAGCGGTCTTGAAAGCGCGTGTACATATACTGATTGCTTCGCTGAAACGAAGGCGTTTGCCTAAGCTAATTACATGAGCTGCAGTGAAGGTATGATATGATTGTTATTTGATAAAGAGTACAGTAATATCAACGAATTCCGTCGTTAACGTTGAACATTAGAGCCATATATTGAAATGCATATCGGAAAAATACGGAGGTATATAATATAATGGCCTTACACGTTGTTCTTGTTGAACCGGAAATACCGCAGAACACTGGGAATATAGTCCGCACCTGTGCAGCAACAGGTTGTGTGCTTCATCTTGTAGAACCATTGGGTTTTTCTATAGATGATAAACAATTGAAGAGGGCTGGTTTGGATTACTGGCACTTGTTGGATATCCGCTATCATGCGTCTCTTGAGAAATTTCTTGCAGTTTGCGGCAACGAGAGGCTGATTCTCCTCACAACAAAAGCGCAGCAGACATATAGTGATTTTCAATACCGGGATGGTGATTATCTGGTCTTTGGTAAGGAGACAAGGGGATTGCCGGAGGCTTTCATACATGCAATGTACCAGACTTCAGTGAGGATTCCTATGCGAAAGGATGCAAGATCCTTGAATTTGTCAAATGCAGTTGCCATAGAAGTATATGAGGCGTTGCGTCAGTTGTCCTTTCCCGGGCTATCTTCGGCTGGTTGTTTGCGGGGATATTAATATAGAATAGATAAATATTGGTGAAGCGAAAGTCACAGACTTGTGTACAAGTACTTGTTTTTTTATGTTGATTAAGGTAAGATAAAAAGCGAGGTAATTTGAGTGCATTTCCGCATTATGAATGAAAAGGAGCGTATATGATGAACAAGAAGACCATCCGGGATATTGATGTGACTGGGAAGAAGGTCTTGGTTCGCGTTGACTTTAATGTACCGCAAAATGATACTGGTGCTATTACGGATGATACCCGTATTCGCGCAGCTCTTCCCACTATCCAATACTTGATTGACCATCAGGCAAAGGTTATTTTGTGTTCGCACCTGGGTCGGCCGAAGGGCGAGTTTAAAGCCGAATATTCCGTTGCCCCATGTGGGGCACGTTTAAGCGAACTCTTAGGTAAGCAAGTCGAGTTGGCAACTGACGTAATTGGTGATAGTGCCAAATCTCTTGCGTCAGCGCTGAAGCCTGGCGAGGTTATGATGATTGAAAATGTCCGCTTTCATAAGGAAGAGGAGGAAAATGATCCGGCATTTTCAAAAGCACTTGCAGACTTAGCGGAAATTTATGTGAACGATGCTTTCGGCACCGCACATCGTGCGCACGCTTCTACCGCAGGTGTAGCTGATTACCTTCCTGCTGTAGCCGGCTTCCTGATTGGAAAGGAATTGGACTTTATGGGAAGCGCTCTGGAAAATCCTCAGCGTCCTTTTGTGGCCATACTGGGCGGCGCCAAAATCAAGGATAAGTTGGGTGTTATAAAGAACCTTCTCAATAAGGTGGACACTCTGCTTATTGGAGGTGGCATGAGTTATACCTTCCAGGTTGCCAAGGGTGGTAAGGTGGGCAATTCCTTGGTAGACATGGACCGCATACAATTCTGTCGGGATATGCTGAAACTGGCTGAAGAAAAAGGTGTAAAGATTATGCTCCCGGTGGACAATGAAGCTTCTCAGGAGTTTTCCAACGAGTCCATGCACATCACCGTACACAGTATGGATATTCCTGAAGGGTGGGAGGGCTTGGATATTGGCCCAGAGACACGGAAAATTTTTGCTGATGTAATACGTAAGGCGAAGACGGTCGTCTGGAATGGACCAATGGGTGTGTTTGAATTTCCAACCTATGCTGTCGGCACAAAGGCTGTTGCTGCAGCTATGGCTGAGGTAGATGGCATTACGATAATTGGCGGCGGAGACTCAGCAGCTGCCGTTGAGCAAATGGGTTTTGCCGATAAGATGAGTCACATTTCTACCGGGGGCGGCGCTTCACTGGAGTTTCTTGAAGGGAAGGAACTTCCCGGCGTTGCCTGCCTGCAGGACAAATAATGTAAACATATCCACCCGCAGGTAAACCTGCGGGTTATATTACGCAAGGAGGATTATATGAGAAAACCTATAATTGCCGGTAACTGGAAAATGAACAAAACTCCCGCAGAAGCAGTAGCCTTTGTAAAGGAGTTGATACCCTTGGTAAAAGATGCAAAGTGCGATGTAGTGATTTGCCCTCCGGATGTCTGTCTTTCTTCGGTAAAGGAGTTGCTGATTGGCACGAATATCGAAATTGGCGCTCAGAATTGTCATTATATGGAATCCGGCGCCTATACGGGCGAGACTTCTCCCACAACTTTAGCTGCTATGGGCATACAATATGTAATTATTGGACATTCTGAAAGGCGGCAGTATTTCGGTGAGACCAACGAGACAGTGAACCTCCGCGCAAAGGCTGCTATTCGTGCTGGGTTGACACCGATTATCTGTGTTGGTGAGACCTTGGAGCAGCGTGAAGCTGGGGTGACAGAACCCCTTATTCGGTATCAGGTGGCTCAGGCATTGGTCGGGGTGACATCGGAGGAAGTAAAAGGTGTAGTTATCGCTTATGAGCCGGTATGGGCAATTGGGACAGGGAAAACGGCTACGGCGGAACAGGCAAATGAAGTAAACGCATTGATTCGCAACCAGATAGCAATGATGTACGGTTGGGAAACAGCCAATGATGTGCGGGTGCAGTATGGAGGATCCATGAATCCGAAAAACTGCTATGAGCTTATGGAGCAGCCCGATATTGATGGCGGTCTTATCGGCGGAGCCAGTTTGAAAGCACAGGACTTTAGTGCTGTAGTACATTATTGAGGTGGACATGAAGGGCAAGAATAATCTCCTCATGATTTTAGATGGTTTTGGCTACAATCCGGAGAAGGAAGGTAACGCTATTGCCAATGCAAAGAAGCCCAATATTGATGCTCTGTGGAAGGAGTATCCTCATACCCTTATTCAAGCCAGCGGTCTGGCGGTAGGGCTGCCACGGGGACAGATGGGCAATTCCGAAGTGGGGCACACAAATTTAGGTGCCGGCCGCATTGTTTACCAAGCCTTAACCCGTATTACGCTGTTTATTGAAGACGGCAGCTTTTTTCAAAATGAGGCCCTCCTTTGGGCAATGAAAGAAGCGTCTGAAAAGGGCACTGCTCTGCATTGTATGGGCCTTTGTTCCGATGGGGGAGTGCACAGCCATCTGGAGCATTTATATGCGCTTGTGGAGATGGCAAAGCGTAACAACATAAAAAAGGTATATATACATTGTTTCATGGATGGGCGGGACGTTCCCCCTAGTTCCGGTATCGATTTTATCAGGCAATTGGAGAAAAAACTGGCTGAGATTGGTATTGGAGAAATAGCTACTGTGACAGGCCGCTATTACGCAATGGATCGCGATAAGCGCTGGGAACGTGTTGAGAAGGCCTATGATGCCATTGCGTGCGGTAATGGTAATATGGCCTTTTCAGCAGTTGAGGCTATGGAAAACAGCTATGCATCCGGTGTAACAGACGAATTTGTAGCTCCAACCGTGATTGTGAAAGATGGAAAACCCTTGACCATGGTTCAGGAGGGGGACTCTATTGTTTTCTTCAACTTTCGTCCGGATAGAGCCCGGGAAATAACTCGCGCCTTTATCGAGAAGGATTTTATTGATTTTCCGAGAAGAAATGGCTATGTTCCTGTGCAGTATGTAACGTTTACCCAGTACGATGCTACTTTTACAAATCTTAAGGTTGCCTTTACTGCGAAGCTTCTTGGTGAAGAGCTGGATAATGTGCTGGGTGTTTGGCTTGCCAAGAAAGGAAAAACTCAGCTTCGGATAGCTGAAACAGAAAAATATGCTCATGTTACATTCTTTTTCAATGGCGGTGTCGAGATTCCCAACGCGGGCGAGGATCGTTGCTTGATTCCCAGCCCAAAGGTAGCAACCTATGATTTGCAGCCCGGAATGTCTGCGAATGAAGTTGCCGAATCTGTTATTGAACGTATTCATTCTAACAAATATGACTATATAATATTGAACTTTGCAAACCCTGATATGGTAGGACATACCGGTGTGATGCAGGCTGCAATAGAGGCAATAGAAATAATAGATCGATGTGTTGGACGGGTGATTGAAGCGATACTACAAGAGGATGGTCGAGCGATACTGACTGCCGATCATGGGAATGCCGACCTGATGGTGGACCCGGTGGAGAATATCCCTTATACTGCTCATTCCACAAACCTAGTACCCCTCATTATAATAGATCCGGCTTTAAAAGATTATTCATTGCGTCGGGACGGTGTGCTGGCAGATGTGGCACCTACTTTGCTTGATATGACCGGGCTGGAACAACCGGAGGAGATGACGGGTAAAACTTTACTTATTCACAATTAAACAAAACGGAGGCAGCTGAGGCTGCCTCTCTTTTTTATTTTAATAGAAATGGCACTTGACGGATAATATAGCATTGTATACAATGTATCCGGAAGAATGCTGCATGGAGTAAGTTATGAATATAACAGAAAAACTGCTAACAAGCCATCTTGTTTTCGGAGAGCTGATTCCCGGTGCTGAAATTGCCCTGCGCATTGATCATACATTGACCCAAGACAGTACGGGAACAATGGCATACCTGCAATTTGAAGCCATGGGCGTGGATCAGGTTAAAACTATGGGCTCTGTAGCATTTGTTGATCATAATATGTTGCAGACCGGGCCTGAGAACGCAGACGATCATGCATATATTCGCTCTGTTGCAGCGGCTCATGGTATACGATATTCGAGACCCGGGAATGGCATATGTCACCAAGTGTTCTTGGAGCGGTTCGGTATACCGGGGCGCACCCTATTAGGCAGCGACAGTCACACCACTACCGGAGGAGGAATCGGTATGCTGGCCATGGGAGCAGGCGGGCTGGATGTTGCCGTGGCAATGGCTGGCGGCGCATACTATATTCCATGCCCTAAAGTGATTGAGGTTCGCCTTGAGGGTTGTCTGCGGCCTTTTGTAAGTGCAAAGGACGTGATTCTGGAGGTCCTTCGTCGCTTATCCGTGAAGGGTGGAGTTGGTAGAGTAATCGAGTATACAGGGGCAGGTCTTGCTCAGCTTTCAGTGCCGGAAAGAGCAACTATTGCAAATATGGGAACTGAGCTGGGAGCAACAACCTCCGTTTTCCCCAGTGACGAAGTTACCCGCGAATTTCTGAGGGCACAGAAAAGGGAAGAGGACTGGGTGCCTATATCTGCAGATGCAGATGCGGAGTATGATGAGACGCTGATAATCGATCTTTCTGCGTTAGTGCCTTTAGCTGCTGAACCGCATAGTCCTGATGCTGTCAGAACAGTTGAAGAAATCGGAGAGATTCAGGTTAATCAGGTTTGTATAGGCTCCTGCACCAATTCATCTTATATGGATATGATGAAAGTCGCGGCAATATTGAAAGGAAAAACTGTCCACCCCGGAGTAAGTTTGACTATTTCCCCTGGATCCAAACAGGTGCTGACCATGCTAGCGAGGAATGGTGCTCTCGCGGACATGATTGAAGCCGGAGCACGAATATTGGAGTCTGGCTGCGGTCCCTGTATCGGTATGGGACAAGCTCCCGAGACAGATGCGGTTTCTGTCCGAACGTTCAACCGAAATTTTTACGCTCGCTCCGGTACAAAATCAGCAATGGTCTATCTGGTTAGCCCAGAAACAGCAGCTGCTACGGCAATTATGGGACGCCTGACGGATCCAAGAAAACTGACGCCCATATCTGTTATTCCACAGCCGGATTCTTATCCTACAGATGATAATATGATTCTGCTGCCGACATTACCTGATCGGCCAAAGTTGCCGGTAGTGCGCGGGCCAAATATTAAGCCGTTCCCTCCATCAAAACCTGTAGCAGGGAATATTTTTGGCAAAGTGCTGTTGAAGATGCATGATAATATTACAACAGATCATATTATGCCATCAAATGCTTCACTTCTGCCGTATAGGTCAAATATCCCTCATTTATCTAAGTACTGCTTTGCCCCTATAGATGAGGAATTTTCCTCGAGAGCCACGGAGTATCATGGTGGATTTTTGGTAGCTGGAGAGAATTACGGTCAAGGCTCAAGCCGGGAACACGCGGCATTAGTGCCACTGTATTTAGGCGTACGAGCTGTTCTTGCGAAGTCTTTTGCAAGAATTCATCTAGCTAACCTTCTTAATACAGGTATCTTGCCTCTCACATTTAAAAACCCAGAGGATTACGAGTCCATCTCCTTACTTGATGAACTGGTTATACAAAATACGGACCAACAACTTATCGCTGGAGATGAGATTACCGTGTTGAATAAGACAAAGGGCGCATCGATTATATGCTGTATAACCGCTTCGCCTCGAATGAAGGAGATCCTTCTTTCCGGCGGTACCCTACTTTGGGTAAAAAAGCATCTTGCTTCGGAGGTTAAAAAATGAGAAGAGGCGACGCAGTTTCCGCTCGTGCTTGGGTTTATAAAACTCTAAAAGCCGGCATACTACGAGGGGAGTATCCGGCAGGATTCTCTATGGTGGAGGTTCGAATTGCCAAGGAACTGGCAACCAGCAGGACACCGGTGCGCGAAGCTATGCGGGATTTAGCACAGGAAGGTCTGCTGGATTATTTCCCTAATCGCGGTATGTTTGTTCGGCCGATTTTTGCACAGGAAATCAGGGATGCCTTTACTGTCCGTATAATTTTGGAAGAACAGGCGGTACGGTGGGCTTGCCAGAGGATGACTGAGAAGAACAAAGAGGAGTTTAATCATATTATTACAGAGATGGAATCTCTGATTCGCAAGAACGATGCAGACCCTAAAAATTCTGTTGTGGAAGTACAGTTCCATGATGTGATTCATAAAGCAACGGGAAGCGCTATCTTGGCAAACACACTGGAATCACTGGATAATTTTATACTTCGCGCAAGAAATATTTCTATGAAGTATCAGGCGAGAGCAGCCGAGGTTTTATCTGAACATCTCGGTATTGCCCAAGCTATAGTCAAGGGAGACGAAGAGCTGGCAGCTACACTAATGAAAGAGCATATTCGGCATGCAATGAAGCAGGTTTTAATCGCAATTGAAGAAGAAAACACGAATACACATCAGCTTTGATAGATAAATAAAAGCCCGGCTTTGACGGGCTTTTATATTATGCCGCTTCCCGCTCCACATAAAAGCGGATACCAGTCTCAGACATAAACATGGTAATCGTACCGTGGGTATCGGTTCGATATATCACTATATTGTTTTTTTGTAAGCGATCCAATACTTTATTAGAGGGATGTCCATAGTCATTATCTATGCCAACGTGAATGACAGAATATTGCGGCGCGGAAGCCTCAAGAAAACTTGCGGAGGTGGAGGTGCTTGAGCCATGATGACCAACCTTGAGCACGTCTACGTTAACGTCATGCCCTGTGGTAAGTATTTCATTTTCTGCAGATGTTTCCGCATCTCCAGTAAAGAGTGCGGTGCCGTAAGGAGTCACTAACCGAATGACAAGGGAGTAGTTATTCAGGTTATCATAGGCGGCGTCAGAGTTAGGATGTAGAATTTGGAGCATTATTCCGTCGTATGTCAAAACATCTCCGGAAGAGGGGAAGATTGTCGATACATCTGATGCATCTATAGCATCAAGCAAGCGTTCAAAGGCTAATGTGTCGGGAGTTGCGCAGGACATTGCGATTTTATCTACCGGTATATTCTTTAATACATCATCCATGCTACCAATATGATCTGCATGGGGATGGGTAGCTACCAATAGATCAATTTTTTGTATTTTATGTGCCCTGAAAACCTTCCGTATTGCTGGCCATGCGTCTTCGTCTCCTGCGTCAATGAGAATTGCACAGTCCTGATAAGTTATCAACGTACTGTCGCCCTGACCGACATCGATAAAAGTGCAGATAACTTTGCCGTCGGTACTTTCATCCAGTAGCAGGTCAATATGGTCATCAAACAGATAGTAAAGGGCAACAGTTATAATAACCGCGCCAATGAGCAGTGCATATCGTTGAAGCAGTTTACGGTTACTCGATTTCATAGGGGAGCACCGATAATCTCACTAATGAAGTCGGTGATCTTTTTGATTGTTATTGATGCTGTCACATCATTGAGGAGCTCGTGCCTTCCGCCTTGAATCAGTTGTGCTCGGAAATCCTTGCCAGCAGTTTTCCACAAAGACGAAAGCTCTTCGAGAGTGCGCCCCTCATTCCCGACAGGATCCATAGAACCTGATAATGCCAACACGGGCAGTGTTTCGGGTATTTTTCTTATATTCTTCAGTCGTGTAATAAAGAATACCAATGCGGCAACCTCGCGATACAAACTTGCAGTACAAACGAAACCGCATAAAGGGTCTTTCACATAAGCATCAACATTTTCTGGAACTGCACTGAGCCAATCAAACTCTGTACGTGCAGGCAAAAAGGCTTTATTGTAGCTGGAAAAGGTTAGACCGTTCATTAATGGGCTTGGCTTGTCACCATTAAAAAAACAAACAATGGAGGCAATGGCAGGCGCCAAAGATCGTCTTCCCGGTTTATCAGCGGCAACACCGGTGAGAACTGCGGCATCAATTTGGTTTGGCGTTTCCATAAGCGTTGCTTGCGTAAAAATGGAACCCATAGAGTGTCCGAATAACACTAGAGGAAGACTGGGATAATGTTCCTTTGCATATGCAATCAAAGCAGAGATGTCCTTAACAACACGCTTCCAACCGCCTGGGCCGAACCAGCCAAGTCGGTTATCCAGAAGGGACTCGCCATGTCCTCGCAAATCAATACTAAGAACGGCTACCCCTTTTTTATTCATAATAGATGCAAAAGCATCATAACGCGAAGCATGTTCAGCCATTCCGTGGACGATAATCATACACATTTTAGCAGACTCCGTCGGCCAGTGGTATCGCCGCAAAGATATACTGTCATCGGATAGCTGGTAGTCTTTTATCATTTATTGCTCTCCTCTCGTATTACTTAAAAACTACCGGAGCAAGGCCGTTGGAGAATTGGCCTGCGTTCCTGAAGGTTTGATTAAAGAGTAAATTCCCGTTTATATCAATATACGCATATTCCGGGGAGGCATTCTCCTTAAGACATACAACCGCTATACCATCAACAAAACTTCCAGCTTCGTAGTAGGCAGCGGGAATAATCACATTTCCGTTAATATCTATATAGCCCCAATCTGGCTTGGAGTTAAATGCGTTACTAATGCCAGCGAAGCAAACAGGAGCCAGATTCTCAGTATAAGTACCTGCCCCGGCTAAATCACCCCCTAAAACCAATTCACCTAATGTGTTAATATATCCCCAGTCGTTGACGCTGTTACTGTTAGATAACTTGACGACTGCAAGACCATTGCTGAAGGTGCCTCCGTAAGCATACTTAGGTTGAATCACAACCTCGCCTTTAGTATTAATATAACCGCTGCGCGTTGTCTTATTTTCGCTTACTCTGAACATTGCAAGCCCGGACTCTGCATCAAAAATCGAAGCAACCTCGAACTGCGGAGAAATAACATACTCGCCGTCCAAGCCAATATAACCGTATAAACCGGTTTCAATATCCTTTACAGGGGCTAAATCCAATACAAAAACTGAAGCATCCGAAAAGATTTTGCCAGCAAAGGGATCGATACCCGTGGTGTCAATATAGGACCACACTTGCTTTCCCTTCTCTTTCATCATAACCGGGGCGTAACCTTGATAAAATGGACGGACATCGTAATAATATGGGGGTATGATATAATTCCCTTCTTGGTCTATAAAACCCCACATCTCCATATCCTCCATACCAATCATCACGGCGCAGTATCCGTCATGGAAGGTCTGTGCAGATTGAAAGTCCGCTTCTATTACCAGTTCGCCCTTAGTATTGATAAAGCCGAGCTTTTGCAGGTAAAACAACGTATCACAACCACAAGTCAACAGTACACTGACCGCCACAGCGAGCAAACCAAGTATCCGTAATTTTTTCATCGGCTCCATCCTTTTCTCAATAAAGCCGCCAGCAAATCAATTGAAGCGTCATAATCCGACCATTGAATTGTCTCTGCCATAGAATGGATATAGCGACAGGATATTGACAGGCAGCCGGCATGCACGCCCGTGCCGGCCAACTGCATAGCGGCGGTGTCCGTTCCACCATGGGTCAGCACCTCACGTTGGTGAGGAATGCCTTCTGCCTCTGCAGTTTCTTCCATCCAGGATATTACAGCTGGAGAGCAAAATACAGAGGCGTCACGGATTTTTATAGCGACGCCTTTACCTAATTCCATTGCACAATTTTTTTCCGTTCCCGGAGCACCGCAGTCTGATGTGATGTCAATGGCAATCCCGACATCGGGCAGTATTGCCGCAGCAGCAGTTTTCGCACCGCGCAGTCCAAGCTCCTCCTGCACAGTAAACACGGCATAAATATCATCGCGCGGAAGTTGAACAGCTTTCAGAACTTCTATCAGCACACCACAAGCTGTGCGGTTATCCATTGCCATACAGCTCACCCTGCTACCCATGTCTACAAAATCACCCTTTACAACACACATGTCTCCTACCTGCACTTTTTTATAGGCGTCCTCTTTGGTGGAAACACCGATATCTATAAACAGATCTGTTACAGTTGGTTTGTTGTCATGTTTGGCATCCATGCCCACGCAACCCTCTGTGCCGTTTTCAAAGCGAACATGCCTATACAGCATATTCCATGGAGATACACCACCTACAGCTGCAACACGAAGGAAGCCCTTCTCGTCGGCAGAGACAACCATTAGTCCGATTTGATCCATATGACCGGCAAGCATGATTTTTTTGCCGCTGGTTCCTTTTTTGAAAGCAATTAAGTTACCCATAACATCCCGATAGATTTCATCCACATAAGGCTTGACCATTTCAGTAATAAGGGATGCCACAATATCTTCGTGACCGCTGGGACCATATGCTAGGCAAAGCTTCTTTAAACATTCTTTACGCTCCATTTAAGCCTCCTTCTGTGCGAAAAAATTTTGCATATTCGTGAGTGCCTCTTGCAGCAACAGGCATCCCGCTTCATAATCAGATCGGGAAATTGCCGTCACGGGGGAGTGAATAAATCGCGTGGCAATGGCAATCATCGCAACAGGAATTCCGGTACCACTGCGTTGAATGGCCCCGCTGTCTGTTCCGCCAAATGTGCCTTCCCGATTCTGGGGCTCTATGCCAACCTTTTGGGCAGTTTTCCACAGATAACTGCGAAGACCGATATGGTGTACGGCCGACTGATCCATTACACCGATAACGGGCCCTTTCCCAATCCTTGTTACCTTTTGTGTATCGTCTACTCCTGCAATATCCGCACAGGTTGTGCCCTCTAACACAATTGCTGCATCAGGGTTCAGTTGGCGGGCGGCTACAAAGGCCCCTCGGGCACCAATTTCTTCCTGCGCAGTAAAAACAGCAGCCAATTCTATCGGATACCTCTTTTCCATAGCGTGCAGCAGCATTCCGCATCCACTTCGATCGTCAAGCGCCCTGGCCTTAACAAGTCCGTCACCGTAATATCCAAATTCGGTAGCAAATATAGCTGTATCACCCGGTTGTACCAGCTTTTCCGCATCCTCTTTATCCTTGGCACCAATATCGATACGTAATTGATCCACCTTTACAGGAGCATCCATTTCCTCGGCTTCCAGAAGATGAATGGCACGCACGCCGATAACACCGGGAACCTTGTTTCGCCCGATGTGTAATCGCTTACTTATTAATACACGGGCATCGATTCCTCCTACAGGCAGGAAATGCAGAAATCCATTATCATCAATCCCTGTAACAATCAGCCCTACTTCATCCATGTGCGCCGCTACCATAATCCGTTTAGCATTAGGATGAGTGCTGCGGCAAAGGGCAATCACGTTACCGAGTTTGTCAACTGTAACCTCATCTGCCAGTTTTTTGCATTGGTCAACAATATAAGAACGAACCTCGTCCTCAAAACCGGAAACTCCGGATAATTTGGTTAGTTCTGATAAAAAGTTCAAACTCACACCTCCGTTTCTGAAAATGCCAGCAGGAAAGCGATCAGAAGTTTGGAAGCCTGCTCCATTACAGGCCAAGAGATTGTTTCAACTGTAGTATGCATATAGCGGAGAGGGACCTGAATGATAACACAGGGCACACCCCAACCGGAGAGCTGGATTTCATCTGCGTCCGTACTGCTTATTCGGGGAAAGACCTCCAATGTAAAGGGGATTTTCTCTTTATGCGCTACAGAGGTAAGCATATCTACGTAGCCCTTGTGAAGAATGGGACCAATAGCAATATTAACTTTGTCCATTTCTTGGGTCGTAAAAGGCTTTGCGCCAGGTGTATCACCATGCGTTACCTCCAGCACTATCGCCAAATCAGGATTCAACCTCTGTGCGGCTATCTGTCCGCCCTTGCTGCCTACCTCCTCTTGTGTAGTGGCTGTCATCACGGTACGAAGGGGGAGAGGACGTTCCTGAAGTGCCTTCATAGCCATTAGCATTATAGCGACTCCCATTCGATCGTCTGCACTCTTTGTGGAAAGGAGCCCGTTTGCCAGCCGGGAAGGCTGTGGTTTAAAACTAATACAGTCACCGACACGTACCAGTGCCTTCGCCCTCTTACCCGTATGACCGATATCTACATACAAGTCATCATAGGAAACAGATTTCTTTCGCTCATCTGGAGTAAGGACATGGGGAGGCTTTACAGCAATAATTCCAGGGAGAAGTTCTTTTCCGTGTACCAGCACCTCCTGCGCCGGAAGGATTCTGCGATCTACACCGCCAACTTCGCATATTGACAAGAAACCATCATCTCTGATGGCCTTAACCATTAAACCAACTTCGTCTATATGAGCTGCTATCATTACCAGTGGTCCAGTTTCTCCCATCTGACCGTAGGTGTTGTAAATCCCATCAGCCCAGACCTTTTCCGTATAATTCGAAAACAACTTTATCACCTGATTGGAAACAGCACTTTCATTCCCGGATAGCCCGGCCATTCCGCAGAGCTCGAGAAATTTGCTATACTTATCCATACTATCCATCCTTTACGGATTACTGTCATAAATCTTTTTTATTATAACAGAATGTATCCCGCACCGCAACATTTTTACTCCTTGAGCAATATATAAATACCCGTTCCTTATGGTTCCTTTGCTTGCGGAAGGAGATACATGGTGATATAATTATTTCAGCTACTTTAAAGAATTTCTTTTCTCAGTTGCAGCTGCGATATGTTTGCACATGGAGATAACCATACTGCCCAGAGCAACCCCCAACGCAAGTGTGCCTACAATAATTGCAGCACTCAATCCCAATCGGCTGGCTTCGGCACTATTGCCAAATATCAATTCCCGAATGGTGCGATATAGTGTTATGCCTGGCACTAATGGAACAAGTGCTGCTGAGAGGTATACGGTCGCTATCATTTTTGTGTACTTGGCAGCTATCTCACAAAATAAGGCGGCGGTAAAGGCATACAGAAACAAACATAGCGTGTCATTCCAAAGCAAAACGGACTTTAATAGCGCATATAAACCATAGGAGACCAGAGCAATGAAAGCAGACAGCCAGATGCTGGCCTTCGGGGTATAAATCAATCGTGTATAGAACAGAGAACCTAAGCCGGCCGCAATGGTGGCAACAAGCCAATTTGGCATCGCCGGATCAGTAGAGACCTCTGTGGGGAGGTAAATTCGCAACAGAAGCATTACACCCAGTGCTACCATGATAGTAGCAAGCAACGCCTCAGCCCCTCTGGCAAGGCTGCTGACCAAGTCACCTCGCATCAGATCCCTTACGGCGTTTGTCATTAATAACCCGGTTACCAGCGGCATTATTGCGCCGGAGATAATAGCTTCAACGCTTTGTGTAGAAAGATGGAAAGCAAAAAAAGCACCCATTGCAACAAGACTGCAGATGAGCCCACCTAACAACCCGGGCAAAATCATATAGGAGGAGGCGACTTTTCGGTTAACGACGGTACCGGCAAGCTGCGCCAAACCGCCGCAAATGCCCCCGATGAAGAATTCCGGAAGCCCGCCACCGAACATTATAGTGAAAAAACCGGAGGAAAGCGCAGCAAAAAGCCCCTGAAACCAGTAATTGTCTGTTGCGGTGTTGTTTATCGTATGCAGTTTATCTAAAGCATCTTCAAGGGGGATAGATCCTTCAGCAATGCGTCGTGATAGGTCATTGACTTGATTCACCTTATCCAACCGCAATGTCCGCTGACGTATTCGTCGAATAATTGCCTGGCTGCGGGCATTTTCTGTGACAGATATGCTTACTCCGGTAGAAAATGCTAGTACGTCTGCTTGTTTATAGCCATAACTACGGCAGATTCGGAGCACGGTGTCTTCGACGCGGTAGGTTTCCGCTCCGTTTTCCAAAATAATCTGTGCCGCAGTACCTGCAACTAACAGTAGCTGCGCGACATCCCTTTCGTTATCCATCTTCCCCTCCTGCCCCGAGTATGATACCATATCAAATAAAAAAAAGCACCTATGAAAGGAGTAATTCATGCTCTATCCAAAGAATAAATCATCAGAGATGGATCTTCAATTGTTTAAGAACCCTACAAGTGAATACCGGTGTACGCCATTTTGGGCATGGAATGCTGTGCTGGAACCCGCTGAACTGAAACGGCAGATTGAGGTATTTAAAGAAATGGGTATGGGTGGCTTCCATATGCATTGTCGTTCAGGCTTAGCAACGCCATATCTGAGCGATGACTTTATGAAATTAATACTTACCTGTGTGGACAAAGCAAAGAAAGAGAGTATGTTAGCCTGGCTTTATGACGAGGACAGGTGGCCGTCTGGCGCTGCAGGAGGCATTGTGACGAGGGATCACGCTTATAGGGGCCGTTATTTACGCATGACGCCTGTGCCGTATGGGAAAAGGCGAAGCACAACAGAGTCGAGGAATGAGGACGGGACTTTGCTGGCAATATATGACGTAGTACTGGACGAGGGTGGTCACCTGGAAAGATTCCGACGCTGTGCACAGGAGGATGAAGCAGAGGGGACAAAGTGGTATGCCTATCTCGAAATACTTGAGGACAACCCGTGGTACAATAACCAGGCATATTTGGACACATTAAATCCGAAAGCAGTTGAACGCTTTGTGGAAGTCACCCATGCCCGTTATGCTGAAGTGCTCGGAGATGACATTGGCAAAACAGTCCCGGCAATATTTACAGATGAACCACAAGTGAATCGAAAACGCACCCTTCCTTTTGCTTTTGCCAAAGAAGATATCACTCTGCCTTGGACAGACAACTTTCCGGATACCTTCTGCAATATATACGGATTTGATATACTGGATTTTGTTCCGGAGTTGATATGGCAGCTCCCGGACGATCAGGTTTCCTATGCCCGCTATGATTATCATGATCATATATCGGAACGTTTTGCTTCTGCCTTTGCAGATACAATCGGTCGATGGTGTGACAAGCATAACCTGTTGATGACCGGACATATGATGGAAGAGCCAACCTTGGAGTCCCAAACCAGTGCGATGGGGGACGCAATGCGTTCGTATCGCTCATTTTCTTTGCCGGGGATCGATATGCTTTGTGATAAAAGGGAATTTACAACAGCCAAACAAGCACAGTCTGCTGCTCGCCAATATGGACGACCGGGTGTGCTTTCCGAGCTGTATGGTGTTACCAACTGGGACTTTGATTTCCGGGGCCATAAGCTGCAGGGTGATTGGCAGGCTTCTATGGGTGTTACCGTAAGAGTACCGCACTTAAGCTGGTATTCCATGGGAGGCATCGCTAAACGGGATTATCCGGCTTCCATTTCATATCAATCGCCTTGGTGGAAAGAATACACCTATGTAGAGGATCATTTTGCTCGGGTTAATACAGCAATGACCCGTGGAAAGCCTGTCGTACATATCGGTATTATTCATCCCATCGAAAGCTATTGGCTGCTTTGGGGGCCGAACGATCAAACGCATGCACGAAGGGAGGAGCTTGATACACAGTTTCAGACCTTAACCGCATGGATGGTAGAGGGGCTTCTGGACTTTGATTTTATCGCCGAATCCTTGCTGCCACAGCAATGTGAGAAAGGTATGTCTCCCTTACAGGTTGGAGAGATGGCATATGATACGATTATTGTGCCAAATTGCATAACCTTGCGGCAAAGCACTTTGGTACGCCTGGAGGCTTTCTATGAAGCTGGGGGGAGATTGATTTTCTTGGGAACGATACCATCCTGTGTTGGTGCAATGCCCGATACCTCTCTGCCCCGATTGGCAGCAAAGGCAGAAGTGATTGATTTTTCTCAGTGCGCACTTATGGAAGCGCTTGCGAAGGAAAGGTTTGTGGATGTAATAAATGAGAAAGGGATCCGCAAACGTGATATGGCTTATCAACTCAGGCAGGACGGTGTTTTTCGCTGGCTGTTTCTGGCGCATACCTATAAGCCTGCAAACCAGGACATTTGTCCGGGTGAGAAGTGCAATATTCGAATGAAGGGTGACTGGCACGGCAAGATTTTTGATACAATGTCTGGAGAGGTATTGCCGCTGGCTCTTGAATATAAAAACGGAGTCAGCTGCTTCGAAACTGTATTATACCCGCATGACAGTCTTCTGTTACGGCTGGAGGAGGGAAGACAAGCAATAGAAAAAAGGGATGTTCCCGAATATAGCTACGATATGAAGTATGCTGGGAAAGTTCCGATTTCTCTTTCGGAGCCCAATGTGTTGGTGCTGGATATGCCGGAGTATGCACTGGATGATGAGCCCTATCGGCCTTCAGATGAGATTCTGCGGATTGACGGGATACTTCGCAGGCAGATAGGATATCCACAGCTTGATGGGCAACTTGTACAGCCCTGGGTTATTCCCGATGATGGTAGCCGCCCTCACACGGTACGTCTTCGTTTCCGTATTAACTCTGAGGTTCCCGTGGAAGGAGCAATGCTTGCCGTGGAGCGTGGGAAAGAGGTCAGCATTACTTTGAACGGAAAGTATGTTCCTGCAGATGTTCAAGGTTGGTATACTGATAAGGCAATACACACCATTCCCTTGCCGGGATTGAAACAGGACGAGAACATACTGGAACTTCGAATCCCCATTGGTCCTCGAGATGGTTTGGAGTGGTGCTACTTGCTGGGTGATTTCGGTGTGCGTGTAGAGGGAGATACAGCTACAGTTACTGCGCCTGTGAGGACTTTGGCATTTGGAGACTGGACAGGTCAGGGATTACCTTTCTATGGCGGAAATGTGACCTACTTTTTAGATGGTGATTACCCGAATCATTTTATTCTAGAAGTTGCGCACTTTAGAAATCCGTTGCTTACAGTGGATATTGACGGTGTGCGGCAAGGGCGTATTGCTTATGCGCCGTATCGTCTGCCCATCCATACTACCACCGGAAGACATACGCTTGCTATTACTGCATTCGGCAATCGTGTAAACTCATTCGGTTCACTTCATAATTGTGACCGCACACTGACATGGTTCGGTCCCGGGGCTTGGAAAAGCAAGGAATTGGCATTTTCGCGTACATACCAGTTACGTCCTTGCGGGATTCTTGTTGCGCCCCGCATCGGAGAAATTACGGTTTAAATTCATATAAGAAAAGCCCCGCACTGCGGGGCTTTTCTTACCTTACTTAACAGATTGGTTCAGCATGCTCTGGCTCCGTTTTACAAAAGATGTCAAATCGTTCGGATGCATAAGGCCTGCACCGAGACGTGCCAAATCAAAAATTTGACCACAGATTTCATCGGTGGGCTCGCTCGCTTTCTCCCGCTCGATCAGTGTGCGGATAACGGGAGAGTTGCTGTTGACTACCAGCTCAATTTGCTGATCGATCATCTGGAATGCCTGCTCACGGTCATTGCTGGAGAACATTCCCATCTCCTGCCAACGCCGTACAAACTCATTTAACTGAATAAATGCAACACTGTCAGGATCACTTAAGAGTTCCTGTCGTACAGCCATCTGCTCTCTTCCGGTTGCTCGCCGGAACATTGCTTCTAAAAGCAGACCGTCCTCTGCATTGGCTTCTCCGGATTCCTTGGCTTGCTGAGGAAGCTGGGAGTCTACCCGGCTGAAGGACAAGCCCTCTGCCTTGCTCTCAAGGAATTGGATAAAGGGAGTATCTAATGCATTATCAAGTATAAGCACCTGCAAACCGTACTTTGTAAAGGTGTCGATATATGCAGCCTGTGTGCGGGCATCACTTGCGTAATAGACAGTATTTTTATGACTGTTCTCTGCTTTGGCCAGATAATCCTCCAAGGTGGTAAAATTGCCGTCCGACAGTTTGAAAATTAAATATTCTCTCATCCGGTCATAAAACTTTTCATCTCGAAGACAGCCATACAGTATGAAAGGACGGATATCCTGCCAGTATTTCTCATAAGCGGAGATATCTGTTTTATGCATACCGATAAGTTTATCCGCAACCTTCCGAGAGATATATGCTGGAATTTTTTGCACCTCTTTGTCTTTTTGTAGAGCGGAACGAGATACATTCAAGGGGAGGTCGGGGCAATCAATAACGCCCTTCAACATCATCAGATACTCTGGTATAACTTCTTTTACGTTATCTGCCACATATACCTGATTGTTAAAGAGCATGATTTTTCCTTCGATTGTCTGCATTGTATTGCTGATGCGGGGAAAATACAATATACCCTGAAGCCTTATTGGAAAATCTGCATTTAGATGCACCCAAAATAGCGGCTCTTGGAAGTCTGTAAAAAGCTTGTGATAAAATGCTCGATACTCTTCATCTGTGCAGTCCGAGGGCTTTTTTTTCCATAACGGCATCGTATCGTTTACAGGCCTTGGGGATGTAACAGTGTCCGTATCCGATGTCTCTTCGATGGTCTCGTGTTTTTCTTTATCTTCGTCATAAGCATTTAGATTTGTTAAAAAAATAGGATATGGAAGGAAAGCACAGTATTTATCCAATATCGCGCGCACCCTGGAAGCACGAAGAAATTCTCCGTCTTCTGCATTCAAGTACAGTGTTACGGTGGTTCCGCGAAACTCACGTTTTCCGGGTTCAAGAGTATATTCGGTATCTCCGTCGCAACTCCAGCATACAGGCTCGGCATCCTTTTGCCAACTTAATGTATCGACGGTTACTTTTTTCGACACCATAAATGCGGAATAAAATCCCAGACCGAAATGCCCGATAATTTGGTTGCTGTCATCCGCACCCTTATATTTTTCCAGAAAATCCTGGGCACTGGAAAAGGCAACTTGATTAAGGTATTTTCGAACTTCGTCTGCCGTCATGCCGACACCGTTATCACAGAAAGAAAGAGTGCCAGCTTCTTCATTTACTTCGATGTGAATTTCAAGACTCTCATTATCCTGTAGGTTATATTCTCCTAAAGAAGCAATGCGCTTGATTTTTGTAATGGCATCCGTAGCGTTTGAAACTAGCTCCCGAACGAAAATATCCCGTTCAGAGTAGAGCCAACGCTTTAGTATTGGAAAGATATTTTGTGAGTTGATAGAGATTTGTCCTTTTTCATTCAGCATTGAAACACCTCCGTTAGAACAGAATAAAATGGTAATTTAGTGAATATTTAACGAGCTGCAAATTAATCCAGGATAATTGTTGCGATGAAGGTTACGGGTTGGTCGGTGTCGTTTTTCATGGCATGTCCGTTGCCGGAGTAGGTGATAACAGTATCTCCGGGTTTGGCATTTAGGCAAGTGCCGTTATCGTCAATTGTCGGATTGCCGGAAAGGATGTAGTATACTTCGCTCTCACCGTCATGAATGTGAAAGCCGATAGAACATCCGGGCTCCAGCAATCCTTTAGCGATAAAACGGCTTTTCGCGGGAAGTTCTTCCTGTGATGCCAAGTTCACAAATACGACCTGTCCTTCGCCTCCCCGCATATTAATCCGTGTGTCTGTTGTTTGTTTTTCGCTTGGAATATACATTTTTCTCCTTCCCGGTATTATGCGAGTACCGTGTTTCTCTTATAAAGTATATACAGTCCGTCGATTGTCAGGTAACTATCAATAGTATCGATTATTTGATTGTCAAATACCATAACCCGTGCCAGTCCGCCCGTGGCGATTACTTTAATCTTTTTGGGCACATAGCCCATTTCCTTTTTGATACGCTTTATGAGTGTCTCAACTGCACCAGTATACCCGTACAGCAGACCGGATTGCATGTTTTCCACTGTGTTTTTTCCGATGACATGATTTGGTTTCTTGATTTCAATATTAGGAAGTCGCGCAGTTCCGGTAATCAATCCTTGGAGAGATACCTTAACACCGGGCATAATAGCACCGCCCAGAAAATCGCCCGTGTCGCTAATGGCACCGAAAGTAGTTGCGGTACCGAAATCTATTACAACGCAGGGTCCGCCGTACTTCTCATATGCAGCAACCGCTGTACAGATGCGATCTGCTCCCAATTCTCGGGAGTTATCGTACTTAATAGCCATGCCTGTCTTCATACCGGGGCCAACGCAGAAGGGGTTGAGGTGAAAAAAGGTATGGCACATATTTTCCAAAGTTACATTCAAGCTGGGCACGACAGATGAATAAATGACTCCCTTTACAGACACAGGATCAATATGAGCATATTGAAACACACTCAGCATTGTCAATCCGTATTCATCGCTTGTTTTATTAATGTCAGTGCTTATACGGCCATATTGCCGCATATGACCGTTATCATCGTAGATACCGAGTTTTATGCTTGTGTTACCGGCGTCCATAGTGAGAATCATACTATTCCTCCGAAAGTTGCTTTTTCGTTGGTCGCGCAAAACGATCTAACGTTAGGCAAACGGGTACAGTAAGTATTGCCGAAGCAATGGCTTCCGCAATGCCGTTTGTAAGAGCAACACCGCCGATTACTCCAAGCAATGTTGCGTTTTCAATGCCCAGAATCCAATAAAAGGCCAACATAAAGCCTAAATAAAAAATCGTATTCGTCAGAGATCCGCAAACAGATGAAACCCCAAGAGATAAGGTGCGGTTACGGTATAACCTTGCTACGGCCCAAGTCACTACCGGTATTAATAGTCGGGGCACAATGGACATCACTACTACAAGAACAGGGGACTGGGCCAGCATTGGAGCGACCAGCGCACTGGTTTTCGTAAAGGCGGTTATCACACTGGTAATACCAAAGAATAGACCTAGAATCAAACCGCCTGGCAGGCCGCATACCAATGTACCGATTATAACCGGAATATGAAGTACTGTTACATTTGCAGGGCCGATAGGGATTATGCCAATACCTGCCAGATAAAGCGCCCACATAATGGCAGAGAAGAGTGCGACCAGAATCATTTTTCTGAGACGCGTGCTACGAACCTGTTCAGTCATAATTATACCTCCGTTCCGACTCCCTTACAGGGATATCATACGTCGCCTTCAAATCTGTAACTGACCTTTTGGGGAATGGCGGCCTTTCGGTCCGGCTTCCAGCAATTACAGTTATGTGCGTATATTATATCACATTAGGTTGTATTTGCAAATTACCAAATAAAAGGAACAAGACGAAAGGGGACTTTTTTACAATAATCGAAGAACCAATCATATTCGGTAAAACGAAACTCCTCTTGGCTGCGAATAAACGAAATCAAGACAAACAATTGTGCAAGTGCTGGAACCAAGCCCGCCAGAGACATGAAGTAGATGGATATACCGACAGTAATCAGAAGAGCGGAAAGTTGAGCGGGAAATCTGATAAGGTGATATACACCCGTAGCTTCATGATTCGGATTGTTCTCCCCATAGTAATGCTGGCAATGAGGAGGAGTAGCGCTGCTTGTTTGGAATATCAGTATTCCGCCGCAGAATATCAACAGCATACCTATATAGGAAAAGAAGTCAGGCATGGGAGGAAGAAGGGTGTGTTGAGCGTCATATACAGACAGTCCGGCTGTTACTGCTGCGAGTATTAGAATTGATACCCAGTAGGATTGATATCCTGGGAAATCCGTCGGAGACGGCATAGTCCGGCGCAACACTTCCGGTTTTTGAAACCGTAATAAGAGCAACAAGAAAGCTGCTATTCCGAGTAGCATACAATCAAAGATCCATGTCCACAAATCTGAAATCCCTGCAATGAAAAGCAACAGAATACAGGTGCTAAAGACAACTATCACGATGAAAACCCATATGGGGAGAGTAATTCTTGGCATATTAAACTCCTATAGTGAAGTAAGGGTTATTTGTCCTGAAACTGCGATCCTGTCATCTATGATCGCCAGCGCACCGACAGAATCCGGAAGGGTCATAATTCGGCTAACGCCTTTATCTAAATCATTGCAAGTATGTATGAGGTTCCCTAAAGCAGTTGCTGCTGCATCTGCAAAGGTAGCATCGTGAGATAGAACCATGGCCGCATGGGCTTTGCCAAAGGAAAAGGATGGGCCTATTCTACCCGAGGAGGTACAAATACCCCATTCCCCGGGGGGGATCTGCACTGCAATAAGTCCCGTAAACGGCGATTCCCCGGCATATACACCAATGCTCCGGTTCGTATCTGTGTACATATAAACATCGCCGCCGTTTTCTACGATGACTTGTCTTGAATATTTACGAAGAGCACGCCCAACCGCCTGTGCGATAGCACCGGCTACAGCCGCCATAGGGCCTACCTGGCATTTTCCGGAAGCGACATACATATCCATGACCACAGGTCCTGCCTCTCTTTGCGGGGGCAGAGGCACCAAAGACGTAGCAAAGGCAGGGAAGGTTGCTACAGCTATCTCTACCTGTGTGCGAATCTCCCTGAGAGCTTCCAGCGCAACTGTCTGCAGGGGTTTCTCTGCCCCAATGTAAAGATCGCTCTGCTTCTCTGAAACTCGGAAATAAAACAGGTCATCCGCTTCATAGCATTGACGATAGTGCCGTTTTTGGTAGTTATTCGTTTTCATTATAGCCCAACCGTAATACTTTCATCGGGCAACAGCGGATACACATCTGACAGACAATGCATTTATTATGATCAAAGGCCAGTTTATCATGAGCGTCCAGATGCAGTGCTCCACTTGCACAAACAGAGGTACAGGAGCCGCAACTGACACAGGAGGATTCATCCCAAACAATGGTATTAGACAGAATCTGAACAGTTATCCCTTTATCTGAGACATATGCAAGCCCCTTATTAATACTTTCCTGGTCTCCGGTAAGCTCCGCAACCAACTGCCCGGAACGGCCAGGTTCGATACGAGCCTGAAGAATATTAAACTCCAGCCCGTAAACAGAAACAAGATTGGTGGTGAGTGGCTGGGATGCGGTATCTCCCGGAAAAATAAAGCGAGCTTTCACGGAAATCATTTTGATACCTCCCTCATTGTTATAGGTTTAATGATTTGCTGTGCTGGGAAAGAACGAATCGGTTTCTGTAAAATGAAGCTGCCGCCTTTTATTTTGTCTTTTAACAGCAGTGCAATTTCTCGTGCCATAAACAAACTGGAAAGTGGAGCGGTACGAATATTCTTTCCTTTGAATGTGATGGTTCCGCTGCGAAGTTGAGCATAGTTATACTTTCCCAAACTGGAACGCTCCCGTGTCCCGGTAGAATAGTCCGTCAGCGTTGTGTAAATCTCATCATTCGGACGGGATAAATCATACATTAAATCCTCATCCAGTACCGGAATCGGTATACCGATTCCGACATACAATGTGCAACCATATCCCTGAATGGTTGCACCGCGTATATAGCGGGGATTCATTTCTTTCATATCTCCGATAACGGCTATCGTCGCACCGCTGTATTCCATGCCGTCATTCACTTTTACCACATTTCGTTTAAATTGGGTGCCCTCCCAAGCAACCATACCGTCTGCGCCACCTAGAAAAATTCGGGTACCCACACCGATCGTCCGAAGTTTGGGGTCCTTAAGCAGGGGAGACATCTCTCCTGAGGTGGAATAGGTTACATTTCCCATATTGGGCAGCAATGTTCCCATGTAAGTGTGTATGATGGAGTTTGTCATATTGATTGCAGCGGAATAATTCTGGTAAGCATTTCTTGGGTTATAGAGATAAGCCTGGTTCATATCATCCAATGTTAACAGCGTGTCGATAGATTTCCGGGGGTAACAATCTGTTCCGGAGCTCTCAGCATGAAGATATACGGACTTTCCGGTAATTAAGTCTTCTATGACATGGGCCCCGCCGTATGTGATTCCGTTATCCAGGGATGGCTCCGTGACACCGATGTAAGTGTCCACTGCTGCAAGACCTCCGCTACAGGGCACATTATTCAAAAATATTTTCCCCATTCGTATTGGTGGATCGGCGTGCCCGAAGTTCAGAAATGCACCCGAAGAGCACATAGCGCCAAAGGTTGCACAGGTGACAACATCTACCTTCTTGGCGGCAGAGCTAACTCCCTCCTCCTTAACCAAGGCGACGACCTCCTCTGCGGTCATTACCACAGCGCGCTTGCTTTGGATTCTCTCGTTGATTTCATCGAAGGTTTTTTCCATACTTATTCTCCTATATTAATTTTCATCGATAAAAATGGCCCCATCTATATCACATTGATATTCCTCTGCTTTCCAGTTGCCCGGAATTTCCTTAGGCACGATCATAGGTGCATAAATCTCCTCCTGCCAAAGTGTCATCATGGAGGGACCGGCACCACTGATGCAAATGGCTAACGCTCCGGCTTCCCGTAATAACTTTTCCAGCGGATACCATCCGGGTATAAGAGGTTTTCGATAAGGCTGATGCAGTCTATCACTCATTGTAAACGCAAGGGCTTCTGGCTTGCCTCCGGCTATTGCCGCGGCAGTCATGGCAGCATGTGCAACATTAAATACAGCGTCTTTTCTGGAATAGCTGTCTGGAAGCACCCTGCGAGCTTCTGAAGTCATCAGGGGGGAGTCAGGAATATACATCACTATTCGTATGCCCTTAGGCGGTGGAAATCGTAGATAGTGGAGTATCTCTCCGTCCCAGTATCCGGCAGTAAATCCGCCAAGAAGAGCAGGAAGAACATTATCGGGATGCCCTTCCATGTCCGCGGCCAATGCAAGCAATCGGTCAAGCGGAAGAAGATCACCTTCCATTCGGTTTGCTGCCAAAAGGCCGGCTACAATGCAAGCGGAAGAACTGCCGAGGCCTTTTCCGATGGGAATCCTATCACATGAACATAATTTAATGGTTTTTTCATGTATTCCCAACTCTTTCCATACCCGCTGCATTGCCATGTAGGTTAGGTGCACCTCTTCCTCTTGCATACCAGAATAACGGGGAAGCATAAGCGTGTCGGATTCAGTAATCTCCATCGTATTATACAACTGCAAAGCCATTCCGAGAGAGTCAAAGCCGGGGCCGAGGTTTGCGGTAGTTGCGGGAACACGGATTAACATACTATACCTCCAGCCATGCAAGAAGTTCTTCGCGCAAAGACTCAGGTGGAATCACTTCGTTGTGAAGGATTGGGGCATCCTCCAAATCCCGAATCGGTTCCGGCAGAGAAATTCCAGTGAATAAGCTGAGCTCTTTCGCTGCCAACACATCATCCTCAGGAACAGGTTGTTGCAATGCAGAAAGCACAGTACCGCTGAATTTAAAGGGACTTGCAGTGGCAAGAATCACTGTTGGTGTGTCTTCTCTCAAGCTTTGATATACACTACAGCCAACCGCTGTATGCGGATCGATTAAGCAATTGTTCTGTTTCCACGATCTCCGGATTTCTGTAGCTACAGCCTCATCCTGAGCATATCCAGCGGAAAAAGATCTGCGAAGCTCCGGAAGCAACTCGGGAACTTCATAATAACCTTTTTCCGATAGTGAAGACATCCATATAGACACACTCTCCGGACTTTCAGAGAGTAATGTCAACAGTCTCTCCAAATTACTGGATACCAATATGTCCATGGAAGGAGAGGTGGTAGCATGGAAAGGGCGACGAACATCATATTTCCCTGTTGAAAAAAAATCTGTCAAAACATGGTTCCTGTTGGAGGCGCATATCAGCCGACCGATGGGAATACCCATTTGCGCGGCGAACCAGCCTGCCAGAATATCACCAAAGTTACCGGTGGGCACACAAAAATTTACCGCCTGCCCAATAGATATGATGTTTTTCCGCACTAAAGCAAGATATGCATGAAAATAATATACAATCTGGGGTAGTAAACGACCGATATTAATTGAGTTTGCACTGGAAAGCAGCCAGCCCCGTGCTTTAACGGATGCAAGAAAATCCGAATCAGTCATGGCAAGCTTTACCTGCGCTTGGGCGTCGTCGAAGTTGCCTTCAATACCTCGGACCCAAATGTTTTTGCCGCCTTGCGTAATCATCTGCCGTTTTTGTGAGAGGCTTACTCCATCCCTTGGATAAACAACTGCTGCCCGAGTTGAGGGTATATCTCGGAAGCCCTCCAAAGCGGCTTTGCCGGTGTCTCCCGAGGTTGCAGCTAATATTAGGAGCTTGCGACTTTCTCCCGTTGCGGATAATGCATAGGTCAAGAGTCTCGGAAGGAGCTGAAGCGCCATGTCCTTGAATGCTAATGTGGGGCCTTGATCTAATGACAAAACCCATGCACCCTTTTCCCAATTATGTAAAGGAGCAGGATTACTGGACAGAAAGCGTCCCGGGGAATAAACTTCAGCTAAAATCTGCCGAAAGATTTTTTCCGGTATGGGGAAATACGGGGATAGCACCGCATATGCCAGTGCATCATATTGAAGTGGAAGAAATTCGTCTAATTCCTTCTTTGTGAAGCGGGGGACGCTTTCGGGGATATATAAACCACCATCCGGTGCGAGCCCGCACAACAATGCCTGGAAGGCATCCACGTCCGGTGCTTTGCCACGTGTGCTCTTATAACGCATTCATGCCTCCTGTTCTACAGGAATGGCATTTACAACTGTCTTTACTGCCCGAAGCTGGCTTATTTCCTTCAGTGCCTGTTCCACACTATATAGATGTGCTGGATGTGTAATCATCACAATGGGTACATCACCTATTTCGGGAATAGCCTGCTGTACCGTTGCAAGGCTTACTCCATGGCGACCAAGCACACCGGCAATAGAAGCAAGTGTTCCGGGAGTGTCCTCAGCCAATAGATGCAGATAAAAAGCAGAAATCCAGTTTTTGTTCAGAATCGGCGGACAATGACGCTGCATAAAGGCGGGATACTCATGTTTGCCTTGGTTTTTAGCAGCCATAACAATATCCGATACCATAGCGCTGGCAGTGGGCATATCGCCTGCGCCTCGGCCATATAACATCACCTGACCGATAGCATCACCCTCCAGAAAGATTGCATTAAAAGATCCTCTGACAGAGGCAAGGGGATGTGATTCCGGAATAAAAGATGGATGCACATGGAGTTGCAAACCGTCATTATCCTTTCGCCCTACTGCCAACAACCGTGGTACTAGTCCCAGTTTCCTGCCGAAGATAATGTCTTCGGGGGTAATTTCGGTTATTCCTCGACAGAATATATCTTCTGCTTTGACTCTGCAATCAAAACACAGGGAAGACAATATGGATAGCTTATGAGCGGCATCCTGACCGGAAACATCCATAGTGGGATCCGGCTCGGCATAACCGTTTTTTTGCGCCCTCTCTAAAGCCGCGGCATAATTCATGCCTTTTTCCGTCATATCAGTCAATATGGCATTGGTAGTAGCGTTAACAATACCTAACACTTGAGTGATTCGGTTGGCTTGAAGGGAATGGTTCAAAACATTGATAACCGGAATTCCACCTGCTACGGAGGCCTCATAGTACAAACCTGCATTACCCTCCCTGGCAGCAGCATCCAACTCATCCCAGCAGGCAGAAAGCACCATTTTATTGGCGGTAATTACGCTTTTTCCGTTCCGGAGCGCTGCAAGAATATAGGTGCGAGCCGGCTCAATACCACCCATAAACTCTACAACGGCATCTATTTCCGGGTCATTTAGAATTACATAGGGATCTGTAGTTAAGAGTGAGGGCTCAATATCAGCATTTCGTTTTTTTGATAGATCCCGCACAAGGCAGCGATGTACCTCCACTGTCAGTCCTTCCCGCTCCAGAAGCTTATCTGCGTTGCACTTGAGGAGACGATATACGCCGGATCCGATATTACCAAGACCTAAAAACCCTAATGCCAGATTCATTTTATATCCGCCAATATATATATTTGTTCTTCGGTTTGGAGAAGAACAAAAACAGTATACAACAGAAAACCTCTGTTGTCATGTGCTTTCTGCAGTAAAAAGGCACGAAAGGAGGAGCATATGGTTGTTTTCGGAGAAGATAGCCTTAGGGTTCGCTGGTGTGCCGATATTTCCCTCAGTTTGTTGGCTAACCCAGGATCACGAGATAAGATGCAAATGCCATCGTTTTGAGAAGCACAACGTCAGTCTACTTTGCGGAATCTGCATTAGATGCTTCTTCTTAAGCATGATGAGGATTCCATCTGTAAATTTGGAACGATGTATTAAATGATATCCTTGCAGAACGCTTGTCCTCTTACCAAGCGGGTCTATAGATTTTGTTATCGAACAAACAGTTTTCAAGTAAAAGAGATAAGAGATATTACCAAGGAAATTAATAACAAAAGAGGATTTAGGGGTAGTCTATTAACAATAAAAGCATATAAGGACTGACCCAAAACAAGAATGAAGGGAATCATTTTACCGGAAATAGAAAGATCCTTTCGATGAAAAACAGATAAATGAGTTCATGTTTTTTAACCGGTTTATTTGGTAAATTACGAGTCAACAAACAATACATATGGAATAAAGGCAGAACAGGTGTTCATTGACACGATAACCCAATATGGTATAATTTTTACAGGAGGGTATGCTATGAAACGATGGAAGCTGCTGCTGTTGGTAGTGCTGTTTTCGCTTTCTTGTAACGGATGCAGGCTGAACGAGCAGAAAACCGTGGTGGAAGCGACGCCGAGTATTATTGAAGAACTCCCTGCTCAAGGCTCTATAAAGGTATTGTTGATGGGGGAACAAGCCCCATCCTTGAGTAATATTGTGCAGGAAGTTTTGACTGCAAAAACAGGGGTCACTGTGAATCTGTTTACCATACCGGAATATACATATGAGGAACGGTTGCGGGTTATATTAACAAGCAATGAGGCCTATGACCTTGTAGAGATTTCACCTGTGATGGCTGATGCTTATCGTTCGAGACTTACGGATTTGTCCGTTTTGGAACAAGAAGCGCCAAACCTGTGGAAATTTGCTGAAGATTTTGTGCTTCCTGTGGACACCAGTGGAAGAATTAGTTGTGTTCCGTTAGGTATCCGTCAACGGGAGGTGGCATATCAATGGTTTGTGAAAGACGGCAATACTATACCCGCTTGGGATACCTTGGATGCGGGAGGCTTTCTTATCCCAGGAGGAAATAGTGCACTAATGGAGGTGCTTACGCCATTGTTCGGCGGACTTTGGACATTAACCCTTGAGGAAGGGATGCCGGTGCGGGGAAGTGTAACCGAATCTGCGAAAAATGCCTGCGGTTTACTAGCTAAAATGTCTTCAGCGGGTATCATTAATGAAAGGCAGACTGTTGAAACATTAGAAGGTTGGAGATCGGCTGTCAGAGAGAGATCAATTACCGTAACCGCAGCTCCAATAGAGGAGTGGGATGTTCTTTGGCAATCCGGCTACTCAATGGTATCGCCGCCTGAATGGGGAAACGCACGAGCGATATCGGGGGGAGATGTATTACCTTCACGATGGATATCAATGCCAACTGCGGGTGCAAACCGATCATTCCTTTATGCCTGGCTTGACAATGTTTTTTCCCCTGAAGGCCGCATATTATTGCAATATGGCATTGAGAACTATCACTATTTCCGCAGTAAGGCTGGAAAAATAGAGAAAACGCCCTCTATGGAGGCGGAAGGGCTCTGGCAAGCCACAATGCAGGGCATGATACCTTGGCATTATCCAGGCGTTTATACGGACGAATCCTACTGGCTATCTCGGGAGGAGCGCAGTCAATATAATGATGTTGTTGCAGACGTACTGCCACGCCCTTTTATACAAACAGAGGGCACCGTGGAAGCTGTTATACGAGAGAGAGTATACAATAATGCTCTTATCAGGCAGGAGCAGCTGTTGGTGGATGGAATTTTAAACGAAAGCGCTTATCAATTTGATAAATGGGAAACCTATCTTTCTGCTATGGCAGAAGCAGGTCTGGAAGGGTGGGAAGCATTATACACCAAGTAAAGCCGCCAAATCACTGCAGGTATTTGCCACCGGTACACCTGATAGGATGAGTTCCTCTGGGTTCTGATGCCCCCAATTTACCAGTATACAATCCGTGCCCATGGCACGGGCTGTAGCTAAATCATGGAGAGAATCACCAATCATCACCGCAGACTGCGGAGGGAAAGACTGTATGAGGGTTTTTCCTCTCTCTATTTTGCTGCCGGACAGCCGGTCATCTGATCCGGATACCGTTACAAATATATCACGGATTCCGTAATATCTTAATAAACGCTCAACATCCTCTGTTGCGGCGGAGGTTAATACAGCTTGTTGCATACCGGCGTAGTGAAGAGAAGATAAAAGCGCGGGAATACCGTCTGCTAAACCTGCATCTTTCTCCCATAATGTATAGTTATCAAAAAACTCTTGTGAGATAACATTAAAGGGAACTTTATTAAAGTCAAAAAGATGCGCGTAAAATTTCCATATCGGTGTATCTAAATAGCTATAGTATTGACAGAGTGAGATGGGTTTCATATTTCTTCGGCACAGAACGGCATTCACTGCGTCCAGCGTTATAGAGAGATCATTCATCAGCGTACCGTTCCAATCCCAAAAAAGCAGAGTATATTTCATTTAATCCTCCTTTTTGTAGTGCTTATATATCTGCTAACAAATAGAAAAGAATGGTTAGCTGCATAAACATCGGGTATGGATTTTTCGCCTTATACTGAACAGTATCCAATATCAGTCAATTGGCGTTGGCCGACTGTATGTTGTTGGTGGCACACCGATATTTCCTGTCTGCTCCATTAAAACCAATACTGAAAATTGACCGATGTGTATACTTGCTGTAAAGATCTTGCATTACGAGAAGCGGATTGCTACGGGTACGTACGGTGTAAAGGAGCTTAATTAATTTTCCCGCATGGAGCACATGATACAATCCAAAGCCCAACATGCATATACATGGGCGTCAGCTTGCAAGTCGCTCACCGCGTTAATAAGACTTGATAACCGATGTATTATTTTCCCGACTGTGGAGCAAGGAGTTCCGCTTTATTTATATAAGATATCATTCTTCCTGCATTCAGATAGACCAGTTGAGTATAAACAATCAGCAACCATGCTTAGCTATTATAAATCGGATAATATGTTAAGGAAAAGGCCGGTAAATGTTACCGGCCATGAAGAATCGCTCAAGATTTTCGAATTTCCTGTATTGCGATAACAGAGGTAATGACCGCGCTGGCACAAAACAGAAGACGCAGCACATTTGATATATCGTTTCCGACAAAGTTCATAGCAGAATTCACCATATCGATAATAAAGAAAACAGTAAACATCAGCGCGAGGATAATTGTGATGTGCGGAATTAACTTTTTCATTGCGGCCTCCTATTCGCCGATATATACAATATCATTTATTGAGCGACCGCCCTGATAAGGCTGGTTGACCGTTCGACCGTTGAAATACATTACTGCTGTTGCCCCGCCATCAAGATTATAAGCGGATTTACAACCAAGGTTGAAGAAAAGCTGGCTCATCTGTTGGGTGGTAAGACCGACGGAATAACCGTCTTGCCGCCCGTCAACCGTAACAAAGCAATAATGCCCGGGTTCAAAGTAACCGATGGCGCTTCTGGGATTTCTGGGATTCACTGAGCAATTAAATGTCTCCATGGGCTGCCCGTCGTTTAGAAACATAGGACCGAAAGCCCATGTATGATAGGGATACTTGGCTAAAATCGAATCCGTATTTACTGATAATTGGCCGATAGTTTCCATTGTACCATCATAGTACAGGACACAAATATCTTGTTCCACTTTGTTCCTGTACTGGACACCATTGCGGATGACCAGACCGCTGTCTCGGAAACCGGCATAATCACCGGATATAGCCAGAATTGCATTATGTGAGGAGGCAATTTCCGGAGTGCTGGCAGAAGCAGAGCCAAAGGAGTCGGAAGCAAATGCGGTTTTTAGATGCTCTAAGTCTCGGATATAAATATCGGCGATAAAGTAGACGGCGCCATCCATTTCATTACGGGTAATTGATATATTGATATTCTCGCTTATGTAGGAATTCTCTGAAATTTGCGCGTCACCTTTAATGAATTTATCGGAGAAACGAGCACCGAATGCACCGGATATCTCCTCAGTAGGGGCTTCTGTAGGTTGACTGTCCGTCGATAAAGGAGCTGTCTCCTCTTCCGAGGAGGTGATTTGTTCGGACTCGATTCCAGGGTAGGGTGTTACATCCGTTTCAATGGCGCCCGACTGTACTATGGCTGGAGGAGTGGGCAAAGCAGCTCCCTCAATTCTTTTTGGTTTTACATGATGAAAATAAGCGAAAACCAATAAACACAAGCCGGTCAGCAGCAGATCGATAACGACAAGTGCCCAGCCGGGCAACTGGCGTTTCGGAGGCCGCCTTCTGGAACTTCGGGTATAACCGGGTCTTTGTACTGTACGACTCAAGGTTACCACATCCTTCAATTTAGTTTGCGCAGACAAGGCGCGTTCACTATTATAATGCAATTCATTTTATGAGGCAAGCAGGCTTTACGGCTGTACTCCATTCTCTAATAAAACTTTTTGAACAGCGCCGACGTTCAGATCACGCGGCATTATATTATCCCGGGCACAAAGTGCTGCAGCGATACCGGCAGCCTGTCCCATATTAGCACAGATGGGCATTACACGATAATTAGAGTGAGCGATGTGCGTGCCCGAAATATTCCGTCCAGCAAGAAGAAGGCCGTCAACCTTGGCGGGGATAAGGCACCGGTAAGGTATAGTATAGCCTTTTTTCTGAGAAAAATGCTTTTGTATGCCGGTTGTATCCAATCCGGAACCGGTTATGTTATGAACATCAAAATTGAAGTGTGCCCTGGTTACAATCCAATCCGGGAATTGTCTTGCTTGCTCAATGTCTTCTTTAGTGAGAATATACTCACCTATAAAGTGCCGGGTTTCTCTTACTCCGATTAAACTGGCAGAACTTAGAACATAACATTTTTCAAATCCAGGGATATTTTTTCGCAGGAATGATATGATTGCGGGTATCTGAGAACGGCATACCTGCTCGGCCTTTGTCAGATCCTCTGCTTTTGTGCCGTCAAGGCCGATAGCATTTGTCATATTGCATGTGATCACTCCGGGCAAGGTAGACTTGTAAACTAACAGATGGCCGGCAGGGTAAGGGATTTCCTTCTTTGCAAGATCTTGTCCTGGTCCTTTAGCGTATACATAATTGTCTTCAAATGCACCCGGGAGATATTCCACCTTATCATCTTCCACGCCTCCGACTTTGAACATTAGGGTCATGGGTTGCATCATACTGTCTCCTTCCCGGCCTAAGACATAAGGTGCGCCGGCTTTAGCTGCGATATCGCCGTCTCCGGAGGCATCAACGATGACTTTAGCAAGAATAGCTTCCCGACCGGATTTACTTTCTGTCAGTATTCCTTGGAGATGACTGCCGTCCATAATAACACCACAGGCAAAAGTATACAAACGGAGGGATGTTCCTGCTTCGTCAAGCATTTCCAATAATACAGAACGAAGACGCTCAGGGTTAATTGTCTGTCGCAGTGCAGGATTATCGGCAGACCGATCTAGGATTTCCTCATAAAAACCGCCTTGAGTGTTGCCGGTCCAGTGGCTCATAAGGCCGGCAGTGGCGATCCCTCCTACCATGCCGCCCTGTTCTACCAGCAGGGTTTTAGCACCCATGCGGCCTGCCCAAATCGCTGCGGATACCCCTGCCGGGCCCGACCCCACAACTAATACATCCACCTCATTCGATATAGGTATATCCCTAGCCGGCTCGTGATAAGTTCTCATGGTAATCTTCCTTTCGAAATGTTACAATTATCTTAGTTTAGTGTATCATACACTATTTGTCAATGAAATCTGAAAGGGAAACAGAGTAGAGGTGGAACTGTGTATTTCTGTGCGAAATTTGGTGGAATTCGTTCTGCGTAACGGGGATATTGACGCACGATTTAGTGATGTAGGCAATCTGACAGAGGGCTCAGCTATACACCGGATACTGCAACAGGAGACAGATACTTATGAAGCTGAGTATCATCTTTCCTGGTCGACGGAAATCGAGGGTTTTACGTTATTGATTGATGGTAGGACGGATGGTTTTGCAGCGGATAAAGACTGTGTAAAAATTATGGAATATAAGAGCACTTCTCTTGCGAAGGAGGATATTCGGGAAGGCTCCTATCCCGTATATTGGGCACAGGCACTGTGTTATGCAGCCATGGCTTGCAAGAGCATGTGTTTTTGTCGGGCAGAAGTAACATTACTTTATGTTCATAAGAGAGATAAATCCCGTACTGCCTATACTCGCCAAATAACAGCGAAGGAGCTGGATGTTTTTCTGGATGATTTACTGCAGCGTTATATTCCTTGGCTGCGGCTTAAGATAGGGGGCAGGAAGAAACTGAAAGCAACAGCGGCAGGCATCAAGTTTCCTTTCCCATCCTTTCGGGTGGGTCAACGTGAAATGGCGGCTGCCGTTTACAGAGGAATTCGGGACGGTGAAACGTTATGGTGTCAGGCACCTACCGGGCTGGGCAAAACCCTTTCTGTTCTTTTTCCTGCCGTTAAAGCGATGGGTGAAGAGTTGACGGAGAAAATATTCTACCTTACAGCAAAGACAACCGCTGCAACCGCAGCATGTCAAGCATTAGAACAACTCAGGGAACATGGGCTGCGTATTCGTTCCATGCATCTCACAGCTAAGGAGAAGCTTTGTCCTCTTGAAGAACGAATATGTACTCCGGAGCATTGTCCATTTGCAAAAGGACATTATAATAGGGTTAACGATGCCATGTATTCCCTGCTTAGCGGAACAGATTCTATAAGTGCTTCAGAGGTTTCTGCCATTTCGTCAGCATATATGGTTTGCCCCTATGAACTTCAACTGGACGTCAGTATGTTCTGTGATTGTATCATTTGTGATTATAATTATCTTTTTGATCCTGTAGTGGCGCTTTACAGATATTTCGGCACTGGGGGTGGTGCGTATACATTTTTAGTGGATGAAGCCCATAATCTGGTCCAGCGCTCTCGCGAGATGTTTACCAAGACGCTTTGCAATCAGGATTTTCTTGCGCTAAAGAAATTGCTGAAGGGCGAAAAGAAGATTGTGCAAGCCGTAGAAGCGATAAACCAAGCTTTTCTGGTCATGAAGCGGGCGCAGGGGGACAAGAGAATCCGTTCGGAAACCGAACATGACGAGGATTTTCTTGATACAGTGCTCAAATTCTGTGAAGTTGCCCGTCATTGGATGGCCAACTACACCGGACACTCTGCGTATTCGAGTGTGCTGGATCTTTTTCTGAGGGCAAGGGAATTTGCCGTCGTGGATTCATTATACGGTAAAGGGCATGTCACTCTGACGGAGGTCAAGGGCAGCCGTGTGAACAGAACCATTCAATGCCTAGATCCGTCGTTTACACTGGAGACAGTCTGGAAGAAAGGTCGTGCGTCTGTTCTGTTCTCTGCAACTTTGGAGCCGTTGCCCTATTACAGAGATGTTCTGGGCGGGGGAAGATCGGGAAAGGTTTTTCGATTTTCTTCTCCTTTTAATCCGAACAGGCTGGGGTTAGCGGTGTTCGCCGGTGTCAGTACGCTGTATAAGGACAGAGAAAATACCATTCAAACCGTGGCAGATGCGATCCATGGCCTAATATCAGCGCAAAAAGGTAACTACATAGTTTATTTTCCATCTTTTGCATATCTAAACTTAGTTCATGCGGAGTTTTCACTTCGTTATCCGAATGTCAGGACAATTTGTCAGAAACAGAGAATAAGTGATAAGGAGAGGGCGGATTTTCTGACAGCTTTCTGCACAGGCAGCACAGAGAATGAGCTTGTCGGTTTTTGCGTATTGGGAGGCGTTTTCGCAGAAGGCGTAGACCTTCCGGGAAGCAGTTTAATCGGGTGTGCTGTTGTTGGTGTGGGTTTACCACAGGTGAACGAATTGCAAGAGCTGCTGCGCGATTACTATCAGACAAAAAATAATGCGGGTTTTGATTACGCCTACCGCTTTCCCGGTATAAATAAAGTGCTTCAGGCTGTTGGAAGAGTTATTCGCACCGAGACGGATGTTGGTACTGCGTTGCTTATCGATTACCGCTTTGCCTATAGCGGATATTCCGAGCTTTTTCCTCCGCATTGGTCCGGACGAGGATTTCTTATGCACGTTGAGGATATCGAGCCTTTTTTTAGAAGTTTTTGGTTGCAAATAAAAGGAGCGCCCTGAGGCGCTCCCTTTCTTGCAATGACTAGCAACTTTTATTAAGCATTTGTTGGATGACGGCCTCCAGCTGGGGCTCCGGAGGCTCCCAACCAGCGGGCTTAATAACTTTACCGTCTTCACGGTAATGGGGCTTCCCGTCCGGCCATAGCTTTGTCATGTTGGCTTTTTGTACTATGTCAAACAACTTCTGGGGAGGCACGGACATCTCTACTAAGGTGCCAAGCGCAAAGTATAACAAATCGATCATAGCGTCTGCCTGATCGGTTAATGTCTTGGCATCCAGGAACTCGTTAATTTCTTCCCTCATCCAGTCTGCCCGTGCCGCAGCTCGCTCCGGTGTCAACATTACAGGCTTATCGGGATGAGGGGCATTAAACGCAGCATGGAAAGCTTTTACTTCGTTATATGCATCATTCAATGACATTTTACATCTCCAGCAGTTTTTTGGCGAAAGCAATGTGTTGCTCCACGGTTTGTGTGGCAGGACCTCCTGGCAGCTTTCGTTCCTCTATGCAGGTATGCAGGTCGATAGCTTCAAAAAAATCTTGGTTGATAAGGGGGGAAAAAGCCTGCAATTCTGCAATAGTCAAATCTTTCAATCCACAGCCGACTTTCACACAATGTAAAACCATTTTTCCGACTATCTCATGTGCTTGCCGGAAGGGAATTCCCTTGTTGACAAGGTAATCTGCGGCATCAGTAGCATTTGTAAAGCCGCCATTTGCACTCTGTTCCATGGCAGTAACCTCAAAATTGCTTGTCAATAGCATTTCAGTAAAGACGTGCAGACAGGCAGAAACCGTGTCCACCGCATCAAACAGCGCTTCCTTATCTTCCTGCATATCCTTATTATAGGCAAGAGGCAACCCCTTCATAACAGACAACAATGTTGTCAGATCCCCATATACACGGCCGGTTTTACCTCGTATCAGTTCGGCAACGTCAGGATTTTTCTTTTGAGGCATAATGCTGCTTCCGGTGGAAAAACTGTCATCTAAAACAATATATCCGAACTCCTGTGTGTTCCAAAGAATGATCTCTTCGCAAAAACGGGAAAGATGGGTCATTATCATAGAGAGAGCTGCCAGTGTTTCAATTACAAAATCTCTGTCCGATACACCGTCCAGCGCATTCCTTGTGATGGAAGTAAATCCCAGCTGCTCTGCTACATATATCCTATCCAAGGGATATGTGGTGCCTGCCAGGGCACCAGAACCTAAAGGCATACTGTCGGTTCTCTTTTGTGCATCTGCCAAGCGTTGCCGATCTCGTTGAAACATTTCAAAATAAGCCATTAGGTGAAAAGCCAGGGTAATGGGCTGTGCTTTTTGAAGGTGGGTATATCCCGGCATAACCGTGCGCGTGTTCTTCTCCGACAGGGAAATCAGCACATTTTGAAGTGTCTTAAGCTGCTCGGATATTTCTGTTTGGGCACGCATAACATACATTCGCATATCCAGAACGACCTGATCATTCCGGCTACGTCCGGTATGCAACTTTCCGCCAAGAGGCCCAATGCGTTGTGTAAGCAGTATTTCCACGTTCATGTGGATATCTTCGGCTTCTTCCAGGAAAGTTACTTTTCCATTCTCAATATCGGCAAGAATGCTCTGCAGCCCTGCAACAATCGTTTCGCTCTCTCTCGGGGTCAATATGCCTATCCGGCCAAGCATGGAGGCATGAACGATTGAGCCGGTAATGTCCTCTTTGTACAGGCGTTTATCAAAGCGGATGGAGGAATGAAAATCCTCCACTGCTTTATTAGTGCCTTTTTCAAATCGGCCACCCCATAACTTCATTTGTTCTTCTCCTTCAGGCTTTCTTGCATAAGTGCCCTGACGGTAAGCGGCAATCCGAACAGGTTTATAAAGCCTTCTGCATCTTTTTGGTTGTAAACAGCATCTTCACCGAATGTGGCAAATTCTTCATTATACAGGGAATAGGGAGATTTTACTCCGGTTGCCACTGCGCTGCCCTTGTATAGTTTCATACGAACAGTTCCAGTGACCGTCTCCTGAGTCTTTGATACGAAAGCTGAGAGCGCCTCCCGCAGCGGATGATACCAGTTGCCATAGTAAACCATCTCTGCGAATTTCAAGGCTACCTGTTGCTTATAATGGGCAGTGTCTCTATCCAGAGTGATTTCCTCCAGCGCTGCATGGGCTGCATATAGAATGGTTCCTCCCGGGGTTTCATAGACTCCACGGGACTTCATACCGACCAGCCGGTTCTCTACCATGTCAATAATGCCGACGCCGTTTCGTGCGCCGATAATATTTAACTTTTCAAGCAACGAGATACTGTTCAGTACCTCCCCATTCAGACCGGTTGGAATGCCTTTCTCAAAGTTAAGTTCTATGTACTCGGGTTTATTCGGAGCTTCCTCCGGATGTGTGCAAATTAAAAGCATTTCCTTTCGGGGCTCGTTCCAGGGATCTTCCAAATCTGAACCTTCGTGACTCAGATGCCAAATGTTTCTGTCCATTGAGTAGGGATGTTCTTTTGTTACTGGTACATCTATACCCCGTGTCTGTGCATATTCAATTTCTTCCTCCCGGGATTTGATATCCCAAATCCTCCAAGGAGCAATGATCTTCAAATGGGGTGCTAAAGCTTTAATAGTCAGCTCAAAACGCACCTGATCATTGCCTTTGCCCGTGCAGCCATGGCATATAGCATCAGCGCCCTCTTTTTTGGCGATTTCCACCAGGCATTTTGCAATAACAGGACGCGCAAATGAGGTGCCAAGCAGATACTTGCCCTCATATATAGCATTTGCCTGCAGGGTTGGCCAAATAAAATCTTCAATAAACTCTTGGCGGATATCCTCGATATAAATCTTACTTGCTCCGGTCTTTATTGCCTTTTCCCTTAGAGGTTCCAATTCCTCGCCCTGTCCTACATTACCGGCAACCGCTATCACTTCACAACCCGGGTAGGTTTCCTTCAACCAAGGTATGATAATGGAGGTATCCAAACCTCCGGAATATGCCAATACGACTTTCTTTGGTTCCATAAAAGCTGCTCCCTTCTTAATCTGTGCATAATATACACTATTATACAGGGATATGCAACCCCTATTTGAATGATTGTTGAATGGGTTGGTTCTGATGCGGTTCTTGACGGAAAAGTTTTTACGGTTTACAATGAATCAGGGGAATGTGCAATGGTGATTATGGGAATTGACCCCGGCTTGGCAACAGTGGGGTTTGGTGTCATAGAATCTGACGGAATCCGTTACCGTCTGTTGGACTGCGGAACAGTGAAAACTACGCCGGACATGTCCTTTCCACAAAGACTTGCTACGATTTTTCATGATACTCAACAATTGATTGCCCAACATCGACCAGACGCGGTAGCCTTGGAGGAGTTGTTCTTCTATCGCAATATCAAAACAGCTATGCATGTTGCACAAGCACGCGGTGCTTCGTTGGTAGCTGTAGCTAATGCTCTCCCAGAAGAGCAGATATTTGAATATACACCTATGGAAATTAAACTGGCAGTCTGCGGTTACGGACATGCTGAGAAGCGACAGATTCAAGAGACAGTTCGTATCCTCATGGGGATGAAAGATATCATTCAGCCGGATGATGCGGCAGATGCAGTCGCAATTGCTATCTGCCATGCAAACACTCGCCCGGCCCGGGCGCAGTATCAAATAAGGTAGAGAAAATGATTGCGTCAGTAAGAGGAATTATCCTGAGTAAATCAACAGATACCATTGTGATGGAAGCACACGGCCTTGGCCTGGAAGTTCAAGTAGGGCTCCAAACTCTGTCAAGGCTGCCGGAGAAAGGTAAGGAAGCATTCCTTTATACCGTCCTGAACGTCAGAGAGGATTCTTTTCTTCTTTATGGCTTTGATAACGATGAAGACAAAAAAATGTTTCTCCGATTGATTGGAGTATCCGGGGTAGGGCCTAAGTTAGCTATGAATATCCTTTCAACAATGCCCGCACGGGAATTGGCTATTGCTTTGGTATCGGAAGACAGCCGTGCCATCGCAAGGGTTCCAGGAATTGGGAAAAAGATAGCAGAACGTTTAATACTGGAACTGAAAGAAAAGGTGGAAAATAGCTTTTTCGCAGGAGATACGAGTATGGTGCCGATCGCTGTGCTTAGTGATATTATAACAGAAGACGCTATTGCGGCATTGATTGCACTCGGTTACTCCTCGACAGAAGCAGCAAAAGCAGTTCAGCAGAACCGCAGCAGCTGTAGCGCTGTGGAGGACTTGATTCGGGCGGCACTGAGAAGCTTAAGCAAAGGCAGGTAAAAATGATCGATCGTAAAATGCCTCTTTCCGAAGAGGAAAGACCAAAGGATCGCCCCACTGCAGCTTATATCACCGGAGACGATAGAGCGCAGGAGATGACACTGCGTCCAATGACGTTAGACGATAATGAATACATTGGCCAGCAAAAGATAAAGGAACAGTTATCAATTTATATAGAGGCTGCAAAGTTTAGGGGTGACACATTGGACCATGTCCTTTTGCACGGTCCGCCCGGATTGGGAAAAACCACCCTTGCCGGCATCATTGCGAACGCAATGGGAGCGCAGATGCGCATAACCTCGGGCCCGGCCATAGAACGCGCGGGAGACTTGGCAGCAATATTGACAAGCCTTCAAGAAGGGGATGTGCTTTTTGTGGACGAGGTCCATCGCTTGAGTAAAGCGGTGGAAGAAGTGCTGTATCCGGCGATGGAGGATTTTAAGCTGGATATTATTCTGGGGAAGGGTACGGGCGCCCGGTCAATTCGTCTGGATATACCCCATTTTACCCTCGTAGGCGCGACTACTCGGGCAGGTATGCTTTCTTCTCCGTTTTTAAATCGATTTGGTGTAGTTTGTCGGCTTGAGTTGTATACTGTGGAGGAACTTACCCGGATTGTGCAACGTTCGGCGGATATTTTAGGAGCACACATAGAGTACGAAGGAGCTGTGGAAATTGGACGTCGTTCCCGGGGCACTCCCCGCATAGCGAACCGTTTGCTGCGCCGTGTCAGAGACTATGCACAGGTTCGGGCTGAGGGCATTGTAACGGAAGAAGTTGCCGCAAAGGCATTGGATATGATGCAGGTGGATGCCCTTGGGTTGGATTATGTGGACAGGAGGGTTTTGTTGACTATGATACAGAGCTATGGCGGAGGTCCGGTTGGAGTGGATACACTGGCAGCATCTACGGGAGAGGATGCGGCGACGATTGAGGATGTTTGTGAACCGTATCTCCTGCAACTCGGCTTTATAAACCGTACCGCAAGAGGGAGGGTTCTTACACCGTCAGCGTATGCACATATGGGCTTCACACCTCCGGCACAATCAATTGATTCTGGGGAGCAGCTTACGCTTTTACAGGAATAAGTGTTGCATCGGAGAAAGTAACAGTTGAAAACAAGCGATTTTTATTATGACCTACCGCAAGAGAGGATTGCTCAAACACCTATAGAGCCCCGGGATAGTAGCCGCTTACTTGTTTATAATCGGGGAAACGGGCATATAGAACACCGTCACTTCTATGATTTGCCAAATTATTTACACCCGGGAGATGCATTAGTGATTAATGAAACCCGTGTAATCCCTGCACGTTTGTACGGGAGGCGGAAGGATACTAGCGGAGAAATGGAGTTTCTCCTGCTCAAAAGGTTGGATGCTACCCGTTGGGAGGTATTGTCTAGACCGGCCCGAAGAGCAATTCTCGGACGAACTTATGTTTTTGGCAATGGTTTACTTACAGGCAGTGTTGTTGAGGTACTTGACGAAGGACGCCGTGTGGTAGAATTCACTTGGGAAGGTGTGTTTGAGAATGTATTGGACCGTTGCGGAGCAATGCCGCTTCCTCCGTATATTCATGCTACACTGGAGGATCGGGAACGTTATCAGACGGTTTACTCTCGAATCAACGGTTCTGTTGCTGCGCCCACAGCCGGGCTGCATTTTACAGCGCCACTCTTTGAAAGAATACGTGTAATGGGGATTTCGTTGGTGCCTGTGCTTCTGCATGTCGGCCTGGGAACTTTTCGTCCGGTAAAGGTTGACGACGTCACGGATCATCATATGCATGCCGAGCATTATGAGGTCAGCCCGGAAGCTGCGAAAATTCTGAACCGTATTCGTATTAATGGCGGGCGTATCGTATGCACCGGAACAACTTCCGCTCGTACTCTGGAGACAGTTACCGATACCTCAGGCGTGATACACCCTGGATCGGGAGAGACGGAGATATTCATCTACCCCGGATACACATTTCACGGGGTAGATGCGCTTATTACGAATTTCCACCTGCCGGAGTCTACTCTGTTGATGATGGTCTCAGCTTTTGCCGGCAAGGAAGAAATACTCAGCGCATACAGAATCGCTGTAGATATGAAATACAGGTTTTTCAGCTTCGGCGATGCCATGTTGATTGTGTAGGGGTGATTTTATGCCAGCAGTGACTTTCGATCACATACATACCTGTAAACAAACCGGCGCAAGGCTGGGTATTCTGCATACCCCCCATGGAGATATCGAAACACCTGTTTTTATGCCCGTGGGAACACAAGCGACTGTAAAATCCATGACCCCGGAAGAAATTCACGAAATCGGTGCGGATCTGATACTGACAAATACATATCATCTGTATCTTCGTCCTGGCCATGACTTGATTCGGGAAGCGGGAGGACTGCATCGTTTTATGCACTGGGATGGGGCTATACTTACCGACAGTGGCGGCTTTCAAGTTTTTTCCTTGTCCGGTTTACGGAAACTGTCTCGGGAAGGCGTGCGTTTTCAGTCCCATCTTGACGGCTCCTATCATATGTTTACTCCGGAGAAATCCATAGAGGTGCAGAACACTCTTGGCTCGGACATTATGATGGCCTTTGATGTTTGTTCCCCCTATCCGTCTGATTATGACGAGGTAAAAAAGTCTGATGCCCTTACGCACCTTTGGGCGGAGCGTTGTATAAAATCGCATGCCAATACGGAGCGACAAGCTCTCTTTGGGATAGTACAGGGTGGCATGTTCGCTGATTTGCGCATAGCTTCCGCAAAGACATTAGCTGCTATGGATTTTCCTGGATACGGCATCGGAGGGTTAAGCGTAGGAGAGCCAAAGCCCATCATGTACCGTATGCTTGAGGAATTGATACCTTATTTGCCGGAGAGCAAGCCGCGGTATCTAATGGGTGTAGGCAGCCCCGATTGCCTGATAGAGGGTGCGATTCGGGGAATAGATATGTTTGACTGTGTTCTTCCCACCCGAACTGCCCGTACCGGTACTTTGATGACAAGCAAAGGGCGGCTTGTAGTACGGAACGGGAAGTATGCCCGGGATTTTTCCCCGGTGGATGAGGCTTGTGACTGCTATTGTTGCCGGAATTACTCCAGAGCATACCTGCGTCATCTGTTTAATTCCCGGGAAATTCTTGCCGCTAGATTGGCGACATGGCATAATTTACGCTTTCTGGTACACTTAATGGGGCAGGTACGTGAAGCAATCCGGGAGAATAGGTTAGGTGACTTTAGAGATGAATTCTTTATAAACTATGGGTATTCCAGAGAAGATTTGTGGAAAACCTATTGAAAAAGCTGTTCGATTCAGATATAATACGAAAGAGTATTTTCGAAAGAGAGGCTTAATATGACGAAATTTATGATTACGGTACTTCTGGAGGCTGCGACGGCATCGACAGGCGCTACTTCCAATAGCATTGGCACTTTATTACTGCAGGTTTTACCCCTTGTAGCGATTGTTGTAGTTTTTTATTTCCTCCTTATCCGTCCTCAGCAGAAAAAGCAGAAGGCGTTGAACAAACTTTTGGCTGAGTTGAAGGTAGGAGACAATGTTAAGACCATCGGTGGGTTTTACGGCACTATTACCCGGGTGAAAGATGATACGGTAACCATTGCTATGGGTCCCCAGAAGGTTGAGCTTGTGATCGAGCGCAGGGCTATCTCAAATGTAGAATCTCCCGATGTGGAATCCGACGCAAAGTAAAGTATAATTAAAAGCGGCCGGAAGGCCGCTTTTTATATCCGTTTTTTGCGCACATAATGATAACTTCTGTAGCTACGGATATCCTATCCCGGATCGAGTATGCGGCTTTAGTATTTGGCTGAAGATAGCTGACAATTTGGCTACAGGAACTTCGGTGATAATACGCTTATTAATAGAGTATACAAGGGAGCAAGTGAAATTAAAAATTAATAATGGAGAATAATATATAATTTTATAGAATAGATACAGATAGTGTATTCTACCAACAGAAAATCAAAAAGACCTTATTGTGATTTGGATCCACACTGATTTCTGTGAGTTGTTGTTTTTTTATATCACACTTCGGAAACACTGTATCCATTTATCTGAAGGGACATCACACCGATTATGCAGGAATCTTTTTGCGCCGATTGACGATGTGGCGGTCATGAAGGTCTTCACATTTCTTCCAGGGCAGCCGGGTTCTAACTGGATGGTAAGATTTTGGTGAGGCCTGATGGAAAAGAATTAAGATGGAGCTTTGCCAAAACCGCTGCTACAGAACTCACTACTAAGCAGAGCAACATGCTTGGCTGTACGATATGTGAGATAAATTGGTGGCAAAAGGCATGCGGGAGAAGTTGCGCTCGAAAGATTCTATGCCTATATTGATGATTACAAAGAAATGGGGTATGGTCAATATACTGTCTCCAGAGGTTTCCTTTTTCCAAGCCGATTCGCAGGCAGATATTGATGTCGGGAAGTGGCTTCGCGGTTGATGAAGTGCTATACATAGAGGAAAAATCGGTGATTAGCTGCAGCTTGTATAAACTTCCATGAAAAACTTGCGAGATTCTTTTGGTTCGTGTATAATAACAAAGGAATCTTTTAGGGAGGTTGCGAGATGACGCACATCAAGACTGTCGTAAAGGGTTGTTTGAAGGATACGGTGAAGACAGGTGGTTGCGGAGAATGCCAGGCTTCCTGCCAATCTGCCTGCAAGACTTCCTGCACCGTGGCAAACCAGCCCTGTGCCAAGAAGAACTGATATAAACTAGCTATTAAAGCAGTGATGGGTGTCCATTACTGCTTTTTCCATGAAAGAGGTTTTTTATGATTCATGCTTTTCAATCTTTGGGTCACAATATTGTTTTAGATCCTGCAAGTGGCTCCATCCATGTTGTGGATGATTTGACCTACACATTTCTACAGAAGATGGAGCAGGGAATGACTATGATGCAGGCTCGGGATTCCCTTGCTGGCAGTTATCAAGTTACTATGTTGGACGATGTAATGATCGATATACAATTGTTATTTGGCAAAGGTATGCTCTTTACTCCTTGGGAAGATCAGAACATCGATATTAACACCCAGGGTGTTGTGAAGTCTTTATGCTTGAACATTGCGCATGATTGTAATTTGCGTTGTGCTTATTGCTTTGCCGGAACCGGAGCTTTCCATGGTGGTAGGTGCCTTATGCCGTCAGAAATTGGCATGAAAGCCTTGGATTGGCTTATTGAGAAATCAGGAAAACGAAAGCATCTCGAGGTGGATTTCTTTGGGGGTGAACCCACTGTAAATTTTGACGCTGTGAAGGCTGTTGTTTCTTATGGACGCCAGTTGGAAAAAGTGCATAATAAGGAAATACGGTTTACTTTGACCACTAATGCTTACTTCATAACTGATGATATGATAGATTTCATCAACCGGGAGATGGCAAACCTTGTGATTTCGTTGGATGGGCGGCCTGAGGTGCACGATAAACTGCGCCCCTCCCCGGAGGGCAGAGGTTCCCATGCACAGATTCTTGCCAATGCGAAAAAACTTGTAGGTGCCCGGGAAGATAAAGATTACTATATCCGTGGTACTTTCACGAGAAACAACTTGGATTTTGCTGCGGATGTGGGATATATCTTCCGGAACGGGTTTGATCAGATTTCTGTTGAGCCCGTAGTAACCGATCCGAGAATGCCGTATTCTTTGCTGCCAGAACATCTCGAGACGATTAAAGCAGAGTATGATAGGCTAGCTTCCCGAATGTTGGAGGGGCGTAGTAAGGGGGAGTGGTTTAACTTCTTCCATTTTATGCTCAATTTGGAGAATGGTCCCTGTGCCATTAAACGTCTTACCGGCTGCGGTGCTGGAAATGAGTATGTGGCGGTCGCTCCGGACGGAAGCATATATCCTTGCCATCAATTTGTAGGTGAATCCCGGTGGGTCATGGGTAACATACAGGATGGTTCTTTTAACGTTGCTTTGCAGGAAAAGTTTCGCAATAACAATCTGTTGCATAAGGAAAGTTGTAGAGATTGCTGGTGCAGGTTCTATTGTTCCGGTGGTTGCGCTGCCAACGCCTGGCACCGGAACGGTGATATCAGTAAGCCTTATTTCATGGAGTGCGATATAGAGCGTAAGCGGATAGAGTGTGCCATTGGTCTGCAAATTGCGGAGATGCCGGAAGAAAAAACGAGGCTGCAATAAGAAATTAGGAATGGAAGTTGACCTTTTAAAAAAATCCTTATATAATAATTCAGTGCTTTACGGAGCAAGTTAGTTGGCTGGAAGCCATTTTTATAGTTAGGTAAGGAGAGCGAAGATGTCAAAGAAGTCAGCCGTTATCATCTTTTTAGCGATTGTTATCGCTATTGTTGGTGTTGGCTTGCTGGAGATCTTTGGCGTAACAGTGGGGCTGTACGATATTTTACCTATCGGACAGGCCATCAGCCTTGGACTGGATCTCAGGGGCGGTGTTTACGCCGTTTTTGAGGCAGAGGATGAGGGAGTGGAAGAGTTTGCTACAAAACTTGGCACTACTATGGAAGTTCTCCGCCGCCGTCTGGATGGGCAGGGTTACACCGAGGCGACTATTACGCAGCAAGGCACCAACCGTATCCGGGTTGAAATTCCTGATGTATCCGATCCCAACAAGGTTATGGAGCTTATCGGTACACCGGCGGTTTTGGAATTTGTCGGTCCCAACGGTGAGCACATCATGTACGGTGACAACATTGTTTCCGCACGCTCAGCTTATTTAGATACCGCTGGTTTTGTGGTTGCTTTTAAACTGGATAGCGAGGGTGCCGCTGCTTTTGCCGCAGCGACAAAGACCTACCTTGGTCAGACGATAGACATCCTATTGGATGGTAAAATCATATCTTCTGCTATAGTGCAGACAGAAATATCCGGTGGAGAGGGATACATACAGGGGAGTTTTACCGCTGAATCGGCAAAGAACCTTGCGGTACAGATTGAGAGCGGCGCTCTTCCTTTGGAGCTGAACCAGTTGAACACCAGTACCATATCGCCTACCTTGGGCGAGGGCGCTATTGAAAGTGCACTGCTAGCCGGTGCTATCGGCATGGCCTTTATTTTGATTTTTATGGTTGCAGTTTATGGTCTTCCAGGTGTTGCTGCGGATATTGCTTTGGTTGTTTATGTAATACTTGTATTGTTCTTCTTGGCAGTAATTCCCGGTGTTCAGCTTTCGCTACCAGGTATTGCGGGAATTATTCTTGGTATCGGTATGGCGGTGGATTCTAATGTGATTATATTTGAATGCTTCCGTGAGGAAATAAAGGAAGGCAAGTCGCTTAAGTTTGCCTTTCAGTCCTCTTTTAAACAGGCTTTCACAACAATACTAGACTCTAACATTACCACCTTGATTGCGGCAGTTGTACTCCTGTTCTATGGAACCGGTTCTGTAAAAGGATATGCGATTACATTAATTATTGGTATTCTGGTATCGTTGTTTACCGCTGTAATGGTTACAAAGTTCCTTATGAAGCTGATGGTCAGTATGAACATAACTAATCCGGTTCTATATGGTATACATGAGAAGAAGGAGGCCAAGTAAATGAGACTGCGCGTTTCAAAATGTGTAAAGTGGTCCTTTATTCCTTCGGTAGTTATACTGTTGGCCGGTATTATCAGTATGTGCATTTTCGGTGTAAATCTTGGCATCGAATTCTCCGGTGGTACCATGTACACTGCGGAGATGGGCGAGGAATTTGACATCGAGAAAGTTACGGAGATTGTTCGCACAGATATAAACGACCCAACCATTGATGTCAGAGTTTCCCGTTCGGAAGATACTCAGGCTATAATTCAATTCCAGGACGCGCATCTTGACGGAGAAGAGCAAAATGCTGTTCGTGCCTTGATCGAAGCGGACTTGAAAACTGAGTATCCTGACTTTGAAGTTATGAATTTGGAACGAAATGGTGCAACTGCTGGTTCTGAGCTAGTCACCAACGCCCTTACCGCTGTTGCAATCGCATGTGTATTGATGTTGATTTACATCACACTGCGATTTGAGTTCTGGTCCGGAATTGCCGCACTCATTGGCCTTCTTCATGATGTGCTTGTGATGTTTGCGGTGATTTTAATCCTGCGCACGCAGATTAACTCTTCCTTTATCGCAGCGATTTTGACGATTGTCGGATATTCTATCAATAATACTATCGTAATATTCGATAAGATACGTACAAACAAAAAGCTGATCTCATCTGCTTTTACCCGTACGGATGTTGCGGACAAATCTGTATCAGAAACATTGCGCCGAACCTTGTTCACCACGATTACAACTTTGGTAATGATTGTTTTGCTGTATGCATTTGGTGTAACTGCAATCCGAGAATTCTCTCTGCCGATTATTGTTGGACTGCTTACCGGTTTCTGGTCTTCTGTAATGCTTTCTACGCCTATTTGGCTTTGGCTGAATAAGGTAGCTGACGCCTCTCGTGCCAAACGTGCCGAAAAGAAGACATCTCGTGCTCTGAAAAGAAGGGTGCGCTGATCATCCCCGGGAAAGGGCTTCGAAAGGAAGCCCTTTCCCTGTATATGGAGGAAATATGAGATTTATACAAAGAACAGAACAGAATATAATTCCCGCCAAATATCTCAAATCAGCGGAAAAGATGGGCGCACCCGGTCTCCTTGCGGAGATACTCTATGGCAGGGGGATCAACACGCTTGAGCTGTTACAAGAGTATCTTTCTCCGTCTTCCGAGCAGCTAAGGGATGCCGGAGAAATGGAGGGCATGCGACAAGCTGCAAATTTGCTGGAAGATGCCGCAACAAAAGGAGAAAGAATATGTATTTACGGAGATTATGATGTTGACGGAGTATGCGCTGTTGCCATACTATATAATTGCCTAACAGTATATTTAGGAGTTTCTGATGTGCAGTGGTATATTCCGGATCGGCAATCAGAAGGATATGGTTTAAATGAAAATGCAATTCGTGAAATTGCCGGAAAAGGAACAAAGCTCCTGATCACTGTGGACTGCGGCATTTCGTCCGCCCGAGAAATTGCACTGGCTTCTTCTTTGGGGATGCGAACTATTGTTACAGATCATCATGAGATGAATGGAACGCTTCCGCCTGCTGATGCGGTAATTTCGCCTAAAAGAGAAGACCAGAAATATAGGTTTCGTGACCTATGCGGGGCTGCAACTGCCGGCAAACTGGTAGAATACCTGCTTGGCTATGATTCTATGGAGGAATCTTTGGACCTGATGGCGTTGGCAACTGTTGCGGATATGGTACCTCTTATAGGTGAAAATCGTGCGATTGTAGCTTTGGGTATTGCTCGTATGAATGAAAATCTTCGACCGGGTTTGCGGGCGTTATCTATGTTTGCTTTAAAGCCAGGGGAGTCTATTACTGCAGAAAAGCTGGCATACCAGTTTGCTCCCCGTCTCAATGCGGCAGGGCGGATGGACACTGCGAATCGCTGTGTTGAACTGCTGCTCTCAATGGATGACGACGAAGCTAAGGATATTGCTTTACAGTTGGAAAGGTTGAATCAAAACAGGCGTGATGCTTCTGATTTATTGATAGAGGAGGCGGAGAAGCAGCTTAAGCAGGAGTGGAGCCCTTGCATTGACCGAGGAATCGTGTTATGGAATCCGGAGTGGAAAACAGGTCTTCTTGGCTTGGCTGCTGCATATTTTGTTAAAAAATACTATCGACCAACAATCTTATTAGGTGGAGACGGAGATGTTTTGTACGGCTCTTGCAGGTCTGTTCCCGGAGTTCCCATTTTTAAAGCTCTTCAGGCTTGCGAGAGTCTTTTAGTGACTGGCGGTGGCCATGAAATGGCGGGAGGAGTATCCATTCGATCTGAGAATTATCATGCTTTCCGTGCTGCTTTCCTCTCTGTGCTTGACAAAGCACCTGCTGACTGTTTTCTTCCAGTAGAGTACTATGACAAAAGAATATCTCTGGAGGAGATTTCGCTGGATTCCGTTCGTCTGATTCAGAAGATGGAGCCCTTTGGCCAAGGGAATCCTGTGCCGCGTTTGCTGGTAGAGCAGGTGCTGTTGAATGATGTAGTGCTGATGGGTGCGGATAGAACACATTATCGTGGAATACTTACGCAGGACGGAACCTCTGTTGCTGCTGTCGCTTTCCGCAAAAAGCCTCCTGAACAATGGAGCTTTGGCATGGAAACATATGATGCGATACTGGAGCCGCGGGAACATCTATTTCGCGGTCAGACGAATTTACAGGTGTCTATCTGTGAAATTCAACCCTCTGATTCGGGCAAACATCTGCTGAATATCATAGATGCGAATCTCCCATCCATGCGGCGCAGTTTCTGGGAACAAATATACTTTACTGATGAGATCGCAACAGATCGGATTGATAAATTGTCATCTCAAGACGCAGTTGCTTTGCTCAACGAGAGTCCATACGGTTGCCTGGTTTTATGCAGTGATCCTCAAGCGGCAAAGATGATCGGGATTACTGAGAGGTTCGCATCTGTCTTAAAAAATCTGCATATTTGTGTTGGTACTCTGCCGGAAGATTATGACGGAGGCAATACGCTACTGTTGGCACCGGAACGCAGGAAAGTGGATTTGCGTGGCTTTCGCTGTATTATATTGGCAGATCGTATAATGTTACCGTTTTGTCCGAATTTGTGGGGCAATGAATTGCAAAATGTCCGTATTGGCGCTATAATATGGGACAACCTAGGTGGTTGGCCGGAAGAAATGGCATCTCCTTGGGATTTACTCTCTTTACGGAAGGCGTATGTGTATTGCCGTGATTTTCTGCGGGGAACAACGCAGTATTCTACGATAACCGCAATAACAGATGCTCTTGCAGAAGGTTTAGGATGTCCTAGGTGGAAGATGGCAATTGCAATCAGTATTTTCTTGGAGACCGGCCTTATGCTCCGTATTCACTCGGCACCTTGGTTAACATTGCCTGACAAGGTTAGCCGGGTGGAGTTGAATGCAAGCAGTGTATGGCGAAGACTCCAGATACTAACAGAGAATATGAAACAACACTAGGAGGTACCCTATGAACTTTAAAGAGAAAATTCGTCCCATTCGGGATTATCCCGTGCCAGGAATGATATATAGGGACATCACCACTCTTCTTAAAGATCCAGAAGCATATGCAGCAATGATTGATTCCATGAGAGATAAAGTTGGTGAGGAGCCTGTGGATGTTGTTGTGGCACCTGAAGCCCGGGGATTCTTACTTGGAGCACCGCTGGCTTATTTATTGAAGGCCGGGTTCGTTCCGCTTCGACGGCCTGGGCGTCTTCCCGGTCCGGTCAGTAGCATACGCTACCTGACGGAGAACGGGCAGACAGATGAACTCGAGGTGCATAAGGACGCTATTACGCCCGGAATGCGTGTGCTGATTATTGATGACCTCTTGGCTACCGGCGCAACAGCATTAGCTGTGTGCAACTTAGTAGAGTCTATCGGCGGAATTATTGTGGGGGTAGGCTTCTCGATAGAATATACTCATTTAACCGGACGGGAAACCTTATCAAAGTATAAAGTCCACTCGATAATAAAGTATTAAGGTGATTGATGGAAACCGACTTACTGGCGTATATTGCAGAAAAACAACCAAAGGCAAATCTGGCGCTGATAGAGAAAGCATATCGTTTCGCCGAGGACGCGCATAAGGGGCAGATACGGGAATCCGGCGCCCCCTATATTGTGCACCCGGTAGAAGTAGCGCGGATTTTATTTGACATCGGCATGGATTCTTCCACAATCAGTGCCGGGTTGCTGCATGACGTGGTAGAGGATACGCCAGTTACAAAAGAGCAGCTTCTTCAGGAATTCGGCCCTGAAATTTCTGAGATGGTCGACGGAGTTACGAAAATAAGTCAGTTGGACTTTGACAGCAAGGAAGAACAGCAGGCAGAAAGTCTACGTAAAATGCTGCTGGCTATGGCTAATGACATCCGTGTGGTGTTGATACGCTTAGCTGACAGATTACATAATATGCGTACTTTGCAATATTGCCCTCCCGATAAGCAGAAGCGTATAGCAAAGGAAACCTTAGATATATTCGCTCCTTTAGCATCAAGACTTGGCATGTACGCTATTAAGTGGCAGTTGGAGGACTTGGCTTTTAAGGCAAAAGATCCAGATAAGTACCGGGAAATTGAAAATCATGTAGATGCAAAACGTTCTCAGCGGGAAGAGATTATTCGGCATACCATCGATATTTTGAAGGAGAAACTGGAGGAAGCCGGTATCCATTGCTCGATAGACGGTCGACCAAAGCATTATTATTCCATTTATCGGAAGATGCATCTCCAAAATAGACCTTTTGACCAGATCTATGACCTTATAGCGGTACGTATCATTGTCGACACGGAAAATGATTGCTATACTGCGTTAGGGATTGTACATACTTTGTGGAAACCCATTCCGGGCAGGTTTAAAGACTATATCGCCGTACCGAAAAGCAATATGTACCAGTCTCTCCATACGACACTTATCGGACATGAGGGGATACCCTTCGAGGTTCAGATACGCACATGGGATATGCACCGTTCTGCTGAATACGGTATAGCAGCGCACTGGATGTATAAGGAACAGCGGATCAATGCCAATGATGTGGATGTAAAACTTTCTTGGCTTCGCCGTATGTTGGAATGGCAAGATGAGACCAGTGATTCCATGGATTTCATTAACACATTGAAAGTAGATTTGTTTACCGATGAGGTATTCGTTTTTACTCCTAAGGGGTTAGTTATCGAATTGCCCACTGGAGCCAATTCCATTGATTTTGCATATCGTATTCATTCTGCTATAGGCAACAAATGTGTCGGGTCGAAGGTTAATGGTCGGATGGTCCCCTTGGATACTCCCTTAAAAACTGGCGACATTGTGGAGATTATCACTTCTAATGCATCGAAGGGCCCAAGCTGGGACTGGCTCAATATTGCGAAGACACCGCAAGCGCGTACAAAAATACGTGCTTGGTTAAAAAAAGAACGGCGCGAAGAAAATATTGAGCGCGGTAAGGCAATGTTCGATGCGGGGTGCAAGCGCTTGGGCGTGGCTCCCTCCGCTTTATTACGACAAGAATGGCTTGACCCCATTTTTACTAAATATACTTTTCAATCCTTGGAAGATATGTACAGCGCTATCGGGTATGGAGGTGTTTCCCCGGGGCAGGTGTTACATAGGCTATACGAACAACATCGCAGTGAGGACAAGAAGGAAACTGAAACGACAGGGGAAGCGTCCTCTGTAAAGCAGACCGCTGCCCGGGGACAGGTAACAAGCGGAATTATAGTAAAAGGGCAGAGCGGTATGCTTGTAAGGCTGGCAAAATGCTGTAATCCGGTTCCTCAGGATGCTATCATCGGTTTTGTTACTCGGGGCAGAGGAGTTTCAGTACATCGCGTTGACTGTCCAAATCTACAGGATGTGGGCATAGATCCCGAGCGGTTCATTGAGGTTGACTGGGCAATGGACGCCGCTTCAAGCTATCAAGCTGAGCTCTACATGGAGGTACAAGACAAGCCTCGTCTGTTGGTGGATATCTCTAACATCATACAGGCTATGAACACAAAGATAATTTCTATTAACGCACATCTGGGAAAAAACAATGTTGCTTTGATTTCGCTTGTAGTTGAGATTCGTAATAAAGTGCAGTTGGATAATTTGATCAAGCAATTTCACAAGTTGCCGGAAGTAATAAAAGTGAATCGTGTGAAAGCCTAAGAGGGAGGGTGCGACATTTGAGAGCGGTTATACAACGTGTATCTCATGCTAAGGTTACCGTGGATAATCAGGAGATTAGTTCTATTGGTTGTGGGCTTTTGGTATTCCTGGGGGTTGAGCAGGGTGATAATGATCTTGATTTACAATATGTTTGCCGAAAAATTGCGGGTTTGCGAGTTTTCGAGGATGAGAACGGAAAAATGAACCTGTCGTTGGATGCCGTTAAAGGTAGTCTGCTTATCGTCTCTCAGTTCACGTTGATGGCTGATTTGAAGCATGGATCTCGTCCGAGCTTTTCCGCTGCAGGAGACCCGGATATCGGACGTGCCTATTATGAAAAGGCGATTCTTCTGTTTCAAGGTATGGGCATTCCCACGAAAGCCGGAGTTTTCGGGGCTGATATGGCTGTCGAATTATGTAATGACGGCCCGGTGACACTGCTACTCAGCAGCCGGAAGGATTTCTAATGCTGAGAATGATTCATGTTCGCACAAAGAGGATGCAAGGAAATGCATATTTGTTATATGATGATGAATCGAAAGAGGCGGCCATCGTGGACGCTGACTTTGGTGCGGAAAAGCTAGTAGCGCAAGCGGATAATCTTGGGTTGCGAATTTGCTTTATACTACTCACTCATGGTCATTTCGACCATATTGGTGCATTGGATATGTTAAAAAGAATGACCGGCGCACCTGTTTATATTGGAATCGGTGACGAGGATATGCTTGCGGATAACTTCCTTAATATGTCTTTTTTTTCTGAAAAGCCGCTTAATCGTTGCATACCGGACAGGTTGTTGACAGGTGGGGAGAAAATCCCTCTTGGTAATAGCGAAATTCTTGTTTATCATACTCCCGGGCACACAGCGGGAAGCCTTTGCTATCTCGCTGATCCCTATTTGTGCAGCGGAGATACTTTGTTCAGCGATGCTATTGGCGCGACACATTTTCCTGGCGGGAACAAATCCGATATGAAAGCCTCTCTAAGGCTGTTGGCTGGCTTGCCCGGCGACCTGCTGCTTCTTCCGGGACACGATAAATCATCAAAATTGGGTGCAGCAATACGACAGGTGTCCGGAGGGTTTTTGTGGTAACGACCAATGATATGCGTTTGCTCCATGAATTAGAAGAAACGCTACGGGTGTTTTCAACTGCTCTACCGGAATCGGCTGAGATTAGGCATACTCTAGTTCGCACTTCGGTGAAGGACGTTCACACCTTTATACTGTCGCTTTCTGGGATTAAAAAAACCTACACATATACAGCAGCATCGTCACAATCGCAGGATACAGTGGAAGGACTCCGACTTACAAGGAGAGCTGCCAAGCTTGGTCTGTATCATGTTCTGCGAGAGGTTACCGGCATCACGTTGCCGTGGGGATCCTTGACGGGGATTCGCCCCACGCGCTTATGTCGACAATTAATCCGTGAGTACGGTGATCTTAACTTGGCTATTGAAAATATGCAGGATGTTTTTGATGTTACCTATTCAAAAGCTGCCCTTGTTCGTGATATAGTGTTGAACCAGGCCGGCTTTTACCGATGGGGTGAGGATGGCATTGCCGACTTATATGTGGGTATTCCCTTTTGCCGGAGCAGATGCCTGTATTGTTCTTTTATGAGCGCAGATTTAAGCCGGAAGAGTATGCGGGACTTGGTGGAACCATATATTGAAGGTTTGCTCAGAGAAATCCGGGAAACTGCAGATTTACTTAAGGAAATGGGGAAAAAGCCAGGATGTCTCTATGTTGGCGGCGGTACTCCCTCCAGCATCGGTACAGAAGCTCTTTGGAGGGTACTGAATGCCCTTCAAGAATGTTTCCCCTCTGCAATGGAATGGACCGTAGAGTCAGGCCGTCCTGACACGATGGATGAAGCTATGCTCAGTATGATGAAGGATGCGGGAGTGGAGCGTATCAGCATAAATCCTCAGACAATGCAAAACAACACGTTGAGGCTAATCGGTCGGCGTCATACTGCCGAAGATGTGATTCGTACTCTTGATATTGCGGGACATATGGGCTTTCAGAGCGTGAACATGGATTTAATTATGGGATTACCCGGAGAAACTATTAAACAAGCTGAGGATACTTTGCGCAAGATAGAAGTGTTACCAATTGATAATCTCACAGTACACACGCTTTCTGTGAAAAGATCCTCCAGACTGCACGAATTTCCGGATCGATATCCTCTTCCCGATGCTGAGACCGTCAAGGAGATGGTGTCTATGGGGGAAGATGCTGCACGGGGAATGGGGATGTTTCCTTACTACCTTTACCGGCAGAAGTACATGACAGGCAACCTAGAAAATGTCGGATACTCTTTGCCTGGGAAAATCTGTTGTTACAACATAGATATGATGGAGGAGACGCATCATATTGTGGCTATGGGGGCGGGAAGTATTTCCCGAAGGATGTACTTTGATGAAGACAGGCATGAGCGGCTTGCAAACCCCAAAAATGTGGATTATTATCTTTCTCATTTAAATACATTGCTTGACCGTAAAAGAGAGTTTTTTTTGAAAGGAACGGTGAAAGTTTAATGTTGATTACGAAAGCTCCTAAGGGTGTGATGGAGGTATTGCCTCAGGATAGTTACCGCTGGCACTCCATAGAAGATACCATGCGGGAGGTTTGCCGACTTTACGGCTTTCGGGAAATCCGTGTTCCGGTTTTCGAGCATACCGAGTTATTTCTTCGCGGAGTTGGTGCAACGACGGATATTGTTCAGAAAGAAATGTACACCTTTGAGGACAAAGGCGGACGTTCTCTCACATTAAAACCTGAAGGCACTGCCGGAGTCGCTCGAACATTTGTAGAGCGGGGACTGACAAATTTGCCCATGCCTGTAAAGATGTACTATCTCTACTCTCCGATGTTCCGTTACGAACAGCCCCAAGCGGGACGTTTGCGTGAGCATCACCAGTTCGGCGTGGAAGTCTTTGGCAGTGCTGCGCCTACTATCGATGCCGAGGTGATTCTGCTTGCACTTTCTGTTATAGAAAAGCTGGGCATACATGGCCTTGAGGTACATTTGAATTCCATCGGTTGCCCTTGCTGCCGTCCGGCATACATGGATAAGCTCAGGGAATATTTTAGTGCTTTTAAGAACATTTTATGTGAAACATGCAAGGGACGATTGGAAAGGAATCCGCTTCGTATATTTGATTGTAAAGGCAAGGCTTGCCAGCAGGTAGTGACGGAAGCGCCGAACGTTATGGACTTTTTGTGTGAGGATTGCAGGACACATTTTTCTGCATTGTGCGGATTGTTGGATCATTTAGGCGTTAAATACGAGGTGGATCCCCTTCTTGTTCGGGGATTGGATTATTATACAAGAACGGTTTTTGAAATTATTGCTCCGGCGATTGGAGCCAAAAGTGCGGTTTGTGCTGGTGGCCGTTATGACAAACTTATACAGGAAATTAGCGGAGCAGATATACCCGGCATCGGCTTTGGTATGGGTATGGAACGCCTTCTTTTAGCATTGCAAAGTTATGGGGATAAGTCAATTGCCGAACCTCCGTTGGCGGATGTGTACGTTGCTCCATTAGGCGCTGTTTGCCGTGAAGTCGGATTTGCATTGGTGCGTAATCTTAGAGAAGCCGGCATATCTACAGAGACAGACCATATGGAGCGTTCATTAAGGGCACAAATGAAATATGCTGATAAGATCGGTTGCCGTTTTACCGCTGTAATTGGGGAGAACGAACTGATGAAAGGCGTTACTAAGGTGAGGAATATGGCCGATGGGACAGAAAATGAAGTAGAAATTACGAATGCCGTTGCCTGGATAAAAGCGCAGTTGAAGGTGTGACATAATTGGATTGCAGAGTGATTTCCGCTTTGAGACACTTCCTCACGGGGGAATTTACAGGGAACGGTGATGATTTGGCAGAAACGGAGAATATCAAGGATATCATTGATTTTCCAAGGGTGCAGCTCTCAGTTGTCTCCTGAAAGAAGCCCCTTTGAAGGCAATTTAAAACAGCTTTCTGATTTTGGTATTAGTATAAGTGTAAAGGTTAAGCATGAAGAAACGTGATGAAGACTCCCTGCGTGGAGAGGTCGGTATTGTTGCTAAGGTTGAGGACGGGAAGGTGGAAATTCACTTTCCCAGAAAGGCCATATGTGAGCATTGCGGAGCTTGTGGTGTTCTTTCTTCTACTTCATCAATGAAAATGTGCCTGACGATATCGGATGAAGGTAGCTTGGTAGAAGGGGATGAAGTCACACTGATAATGGACAGGACCTATTTCTTCGTATCAGCTTGGCTATTATACGGTGTGCCGCTGGTAGCTTTGCTACTGTGCATTGTAGTAGGGACGCTTTTTTGGGGAGATGGAATTCCTGCCGCCGCTTTAGCAATCGGTACTTCTGGTCTTTGCTATCTTGTGTTGCGGTTGCTGGATGGACGCCTACGACGTTGGCGTAAGCAGCATATACGAGTCGAAAAGATTAATTCTCCAACGTACCAAACGGAGGATTGTAGTATTTCCAACAAAGGAGAAAAGTCATGATTGACTTAAAGATGATTGAACAAGCTGATCCGGAAATTGCAAAGATGATGGAACGCGAGTTGAGCAGACAGCGCGGACACTTGGAGCTTATTGCTTCCGAGAACTTCGTAAGTCCTGCGGTAATGGCTGCTGCGGGCTCCCATCTAACTAACAAATATGCGGAAGGTTACCCTGGAAAACGTTACTACGGTGGGTGTACGATCATTGATGAGATTGAAGAGACTGCCAGAAAACGAGCATGTACTCTTTTCGGTGCAGACCATGCAAATGTGCAGCCACATTCCGGTGCACAGGCTAATTTTGCCGTCTATTTCGCTATGTTGAATCCCGGAGACACAATTATGGGAATGAGTTTGTCAGAAGGAGGCCACTTAACACATGGCAGCCCCGTGAACCTGTCGGGGAAGTATTATAACTTTGTTCCGTATGGTGTAGACGCGCAGGGGTATATAGATTACGATAAAGTCCGGGCGACAGCACTGGAACACAAACCAAAGATGATTGTCTGTGGCGCAAGTGCGTATCCTCGCATAATACGCTTTGATCGTTTTAAAGAGATTGCCGACGAATGCAAATCTCTTCTGATGGTGGATATGGCACACATTGCTGGTTTGGTGGCAGCTGATCTCCACCCGGACCCAGTGCCTTTTGCTGACTTTATTACTACTACAACTCATAAAACCCTCCGTGGCCCAAGGGGCGGTATGATTCTCTGCAAGAAAAAATACGCTAAAGCAATTGACAAGGCGATTTTTCCCGGCACACAAGGAGGGCCTTTGGAACATATAATTGCCGCAAAGGCAATAGCGTTTTTTGAGGCTTTGCAACCATCATTTAAAGTATATCAGCAGGCTATATTGGATAATGCGCAGGCGCTAGCAATGGGTCTGTTGGACAATGGACTTACGCTTGTGTCGGGCGGTACTGATAATCACCTGATGCTGTTGGACCTTCATGAGGAGAATGTAACCGGAAAGGAGCTGGAGCGCCTGCTGGATGATGCATGTATAACTGCCAACAAAAATGCAATACCAAATGATCCTCGGAGCCCTTTTATCACCAGCGGTCTGCGACTGGGGACACCGGCCGTAACTACAAGAGGCCTGAATACTGAAGATATGAAAGTAATAGCCGAATTAATTGCCCGTATTGTAAAGGACGGAAGAGTTGCAGTTTCTTGTGTACGGGAAATAGTGACGAAGATGTGCGAAAAGTATCCTCTGTACCAGAATGATATTTGCAGATGCACGGAGTAAGATATGTTAAAAACAGTGAAATTTGGCGGAAGTTCTCTGGCTTCTGCCGAACAGATGAAAAAGGCAATACAAATAATAAAGCAGGATAGAGCGCGTCGATACGTGGTTCCCTCTGCTCCGGGGAAGCGTTTTTCTGGGGATGCTAAAGTAACGGACTTACTGATTAACTGCCATAAAGCGATGGGAGCGTCAGCGAAGATCGAGATTTTGTCCCGCATTCGTATGCGTTATGAAGAGATTATCAGCGGGCTGGGGCTTGCATTGTCGCTTGACAGTGAGTTTTCACGTATAATTCAAGCTTTGCGTCAAGGTGCAGACAGAGACTATATGGCCAGCCGTGGGGAGTACCTGAATGGAATGATTTTAGCTGAAGCACTGGGGTATGATTTTCTCGATCCGGTAGAAGCGATAGTGTTTTCCGACGAAGGAAGGTTCTTGCCGAAGATCACACAGGAGAAGCTTTCTACATTGCTGGGAAAACACTCTAGAGCAGTAATCCCCGGATTTTACGGCGCAAAGCTTGACGGCAGAATTATTACCTTTTCAAGGGGTGGCTCTGATGTGACAGGCGCTATTGTTGCTCATGCCTGCAATGCAGATGTGTATGAGAACTGGACGGATGTTTCCGGCTTTAAGATGGCGAACCCTGCAATTGTACCGGAAGCCAAGCAAATCCAAGTTTTAAGCTATCGGGAGCTTAGGGAGTTATCCTACATGGGGGCAAACGTACTCCATGAGGATTCGATTTTTCCGGTTCGTGAGGCGGGTATACCTATTCATATACGAAACACAAACGACCCGTTTGATGAGGGCACGATGATCGTTCAGCACGCCACACATCATCAGGATCAGATAATTACGGGGATTGCAGGAAAGAAAGACTTCACCTTCATCATGATTGAGAAATCCATGATGAATAATGAATTGGGATTTGGCCGAAAAGTGCTGTCTGTGCTCGAGGAACGAGGCATTTCCTTTGAGCATATGCCAACGGGTATTGACTCTCTATCTGTAGCCGTAGACAGTGCTGCTATTGATGGTAAGGAAGAGGATATCGTTCGTGAAATCATGAAGCGGGTGGAACCTGATCATATTGAACTATCCGATAAGATGGCAATCATTGCGACAGTAGGGCATAACATGGTGCGGAATCCTGGAACTGCCGCAAAGCTTTTTACGGCGTTGGCCGAGAATCAAATCAATGTCCGTATGATTGACCAAGGTTCCAGCGAGATGAACATTATCGTAGGCGTGGAAAACGAAGATTATGAGAAAGCCGTTCGGGCAATTTATTACGCTTTCGCATGAACCCTTGAGAAATTATATTATTTATGCTAAACTGTGACAGTGGAGGTGTTTGCATGACGATGTTAGCGGCACAGATGTATACTGTTCGGGATTTTACACAGACGTCAGAGGGAATCGATGCATCTCTGAAAAAGGTACGGCACATCGGTTATGAAGCAGTCCAAATGTCCGGCTGGAAACGGATAGATCCTCAACTACTCAAAGATATGGCTGATAAACATGGGCTCGAGATATGCGCAACTCATGTCAGTTTTGATGAGATAGTGAAGGGAACCAGGGAAACCATTCGGCAGCATAAAATTTGGGGCACTAAGTATATAGGACTTGGAAGCATGCCGGATATGTATCGTGATACTGAGGAGGGCTTCTGCCAATTTGTGAAGGACATTCGCCCGGCTGCCGAGGAGATTGCCAATGCCGGAATGCATCTAATCTACCATAATCACAACTTTGAGTTTGCAAAATTCGACGGAAGAACCGGAATGGATATCCTGCTTGAAGATACTGATCCCTCTTGGTTCCGATTTGAACTTGATACTTATTGGATAACTGCGGGAGGTGGTGATCCCGCGGAGTGGATTCGAAAAGTAGCTGGTCGTATGGATGTTGTCCACTTTAAAGACATGGTGTATTCGTCTTCAGAACGTCGTTCTGTCTTTGCCGAAGTAGGAGAAGGCAACTTGAATTGGCCGGCAATTATTGGTGCTTGTGCCGAAACGCGTATTCGTTATCATATTGTGGAACAGGACGCTTGCCAACGTGATCCTTTTGAGAGTCTCGCTATTTCTTTGCGCTATCTGCAGAAGATGGGCTTGCGTTAAATTTAGCTAAGAAGGAGAGAGTAACCTGCTGTAACAGCAAGAGAGTAAGCACCATTGGCTGTAAGTGCTTTTCTGTACATGGCTGGTGAAGTTCACTCCGGAGCTCCATACCGAAAGGCCGGATGGCTGTGTAGGCTATGGCGGGTTACTTCGTTATAAGTTTTAAGCGCACAGGGATTCCCCTGTGAATTTGGGTGGTACCGCGGAGCAACCTCCGTCCCTTGGGGCAGGGGTTGCTCTTTATTGGAAAGGAGTTAAAAATGCTGGATGCCTTAAACCGCGTTGAAAAAGAGGTGGAGAAAGCCTTAAAAAAAGTGAACGATTTGGACGCGTTGGAAGCATTGCGCTTAAAGGTCCTGGGGAAAAAGGGATCCTTAACACAGTTATTGAGGGGAATGGGTGCATTGAGCCCGGAAGAACGACCTTCAATGGGCAAAAGAGTCAACGATGTACGCCTTAGGTTGGAGGAATCTCTGAGATGTCGGGAGGAAATCTTGACAAAAGCCGAAAAGGATGCCCGTCTGCTTAAGGAAACATTGGATATTAGCATACCTGGAAAAGATCCCTGCGTGGGAAAACTGCATCCCATGACCCAAGTGCGGCGGAGAATTGAAGAAATATTTATCGGCATGGGTTTTGAGATTGCTGAAGGACCTGAGGTGGAAACCGATTACTACAATTTTGAACTGATGAATATTCCGAAGAATCACCCGGCCCGAGACATGCAGGATTCTTTGTTTCTCAGTGAAAATTTATTGCTTCGCACGCATACTTCTCCTGTGCAGGGAAGAGTGATGACGACACAAAAACCTCCTATACGGATTATTTGCCCCGGCCGTGTTTATCGAAACGATCAGGTTGATGCTACACATTCTCCGGTATTTCATCAGATAGAGGGCCTTGTAGTCGATAAGGGTATCAATATGGGACATTTAAAAGGTACGTTGGATGCTTTTGCCAGAGAGATGTACGGAGACCACGTGAGAACCCGTTTTCGTCCGTCATTCTTTCCATTCACAGAACCTTCGGCGGAGGTAGATATCTCCTGTTACTTGTGTGGCGGTAATGAGCCGAATTGCCGCATTTGTCATGGAACCGGGTGGCTTGAAATATTGGGATGCGGCATGGTGAACCCTCATGTGTTGGAAATGTGCGGCATAAATCCGGAGATTTACAGTGGTTTCGCCTTTGGACTTGGATGGGACAGAATTACGACTGTAAAGTATTCTATCTCTGATTTGCGTTTGCTTACCGAGAATGATCTGCGATTCTTGAACCAGTTCTGATAGGAGGAGAAAATGTTAGTACCGATTTCCTGGTTAAAAAAATACGTTACCATTCCGGTGAGGATTGAGGATTTTGTATCTGGTATGATAATGAGCGGATCCGAGGTCGAAAATTGGCAAACGCTCGGAGATGGCCTCGATCGTGTTGTAGTTGGTAGAATATTAAAGCTTGAGCGACATCCTAACGCTGACAAACTACGAGTTTGCACGATGGATGTGGGGCAGGATAAGCCATTGTCCGTCATAACGGGCGCACCCAATGTGTTTGAAGGCGCATTGGTACCCGTCGCACTTATTGGAGCTAAGCTACCCAATGGTCTCTGCATTAAGGAGAGCAAGCTTCGAGGACTTCCAAGTTATGGCATGCTATGCTCAGGCGATGAACTGAAAATTAAGGACAGCGTTTATCCCAGCGCAGAGGTTGACGGTATTTTAATTTTAAATGAGGATTACCGTACCGGTACGATTATAAAGCAGGTTTTAGGATTAGATGATACAATTGTCGAGTTTAAGACTCTTGCAAATAGGCCGGACTGCCTGAGCATAGTAGGTATGGCCAGAGAAGTTTCAGCAACTTTCCGGCAGCCGCTTACGCTACCAGAAATGAGAGAAATCCCCGGAACAGGCGACGTGCATAGTATGCTGAAGGTTACCGTTGAAGACAAGATCCACTGTCCGCGATATATGGTGCGAATGGTGCGTAATGTAAAGGTAGCGCCCTCTCCGAAATGGTTGAAGGATGCGCTTATTGCGGTCGGAATACGTCCGATTAACAACATTGTTGATATAACGAATTATGTAATGGTGGAATTTGGCCAGCCCATGCATGCTTTCGATTATGATGGCATAGAAGGACATGAGATTTATGTCCGCAGCGCATGTGAAGGAGAGTCGATTTTGCTGTTAGACGGGAAAGAGATTGCTCTTAAGCCTGGCATGCTGGTCATTGCCAATAGAGTTCGTCCCACAGCGCTTGCGGGAATCATGGGTGGAGAGGGGTCCGGGATCCATGATTCCACAAAAACTGTTGTGTTTGAGTCGGCAAACTTTGAAAATACCGGAATCAGAGTGACGGCAAGGATGCTTGGTATACGTACAGAGTCCTCTTCACGGTTTGAAAAGAATCTCGACCCCACACTTCCGGAGAAGGCGCTTCAAAGAGCTCTGACATTGATTGAGGATTTGGGGTGCGGTGAAGTAGTGGGAGGCTGTATTGATATTTGTAATACTGATCTTTCTCAGAGAACGTTGCGGGTATCTCATACCCGTGTGAATCATCTGCTGGGCCAAGAGTTGACTGCCGTAGAAATGGCGGACATTTTGAATCGCCTCTTTGTTCCCACCGTCATAGAAGGGGATGATTTGGTTTCTTCTGTGCCGTCTTGGAGGCAGGATCTTTGCAATACTGCAGATATCGCTGAAGAAATTCAGAGAATTCATGGGTATCATACAATACCTTCCATCTTGCCTGACACTGGAGGGGTAAGGGGGCGCCGTTCGCCTGAGCAGATGAACGTCGTTTCTTTACAGAACATGATGGCGGCAATGGGATTAAATGAGGGCGTCAGCTATTCTTTTATGAGTCCTTCTGTGTTTGATAAATTGGGTTTGACTGCTGGTGATCCTTTGCGCAATGCTTTGCGGATTATGAATCCTTTGGGAGAAGATTACAGCTTAATGCGTACAACATTAATCCCCGGATTATTGCAGGCTGGTGCTTTGAATTTAAACCAAAAAGCACATCATATTCGTTTGTTTGAGATAGGACGCACCTTCCATCCCTTTGAGCAGCCTGTTAAGCAGCAGCCCTGTGAGATTACCCGACTGGGAATGATGCTGATTGATAGTGGTGTGGATTTTTATACACTCAAGGGCTGCGTAGAGATGATTTTTCGCCTCTTCCGTATCGCCGATGTGAGATTTGAAATCGGAGGCGGTAGTTATCTCCATCCGGGAAGAAGGGCGATTGCTACCGTTCAAAACAAAGTCCTTGCTGAGTTGGGTGAACTCCATCCGGATGTGCAGGAAGCTTTCGGCATAGATCATAAAGTGTATATAGCAGAAATGAATGTAGATTTATTGCACTGCTTAAAAGGTGAAGAGCCGGTATTTAAGCCCATTCCCAAATTTCATCCGGTGAACCGGGATATAGCTATACTGGTGGACAGCACGGTTCCGGTGGGTGATTTGATGCAGACAATCCGAAAATCAGGAGGAAAGACCGTTACTTCAGTAATTCTTTTCGATGTCTATCAGGGGCATCAGGTTCCGGAGGGGAAAAAGAGCGTGGCGTTCTCCCTGTCTCTTTTGGATGACGAGAAAAGTCTGACGGATCCGGAGATTGAGAAAGTTATTGCAGATGTATTAGCGGCTCTTACAAAGGAAAATGGTGCGCAGCTTAGGAGCTGAGCAGGATAAAAAACAGGGTATGTACCGTTGCCTCTTTATGATTATATGAAAATGAATCTCATGGCGACGGAGAACTCATTTGTACTTGCAAGCTAAATGATTTAAAGGAAAGGAGTATTTTGTAAAGCTAGTGCCTTTGTTTCATGTGTCGCTTGCATGTTGGATGACAGATTTAATATGTGTTTTGATATACCAAAGATGGAGCCGGGAGGAGTGTTTATAGTACTCTAAGACGCAAACTCTTTCATACCCTGTAGGAGCAGCGTTTTCGTTTTATCCCAAAGAACTGCTTCTTCAAACCGTGAGTACAGTGACGCGTCATAATAACCGGAAAAGTTTATGGGTATAAGTTCGACACAGATTGCCGGGCGATTAAAAAAGGATCGAAACCAGTTTTCAAATCCGCCTCCGTATGCATCTGCCATCCAGCTCGGACCTCTTGGGCTTGGGGAAATGCCGCAATTGCTCTCAATTGCAGTCATTAAAGTTTCGTCGCCGGGAATGACACCGTTTTTGACATCACGCCAAAACATAATATTTCCATGAGTGTGTATGTTCAGCATCCAATAGAACTGCTCCTCTACACAAACGCGAAACAATGCCTTGGTTTCCGGTTCAGAAAGCACTCTGTCACCGCAATATGTATCTATATTTGCTTTTGACCATTTGTCAGATAATGCGGTTTTCCAATAGAAAGGAAAATTACTGTTCAGGTTTACGCCATTTGCGTTGTTTTTGTAATCAATACGCTGTCTGTCTGACAGAGAATCCGTATATAACGGAAGAGTAGTTCCGTTGCATATGTCCATACCATCGGGATTACAGCAGGGAATAATACACAATGTATACTGGGACAGCAGCTCTCGAAGGTCATAACCGGCATACTTTCTCCCGGAAGTCCATGCAATGGCATACTCTTCTGCACACCGGAGAGCGTATAATCCGCCAATGCTTTCACGAGCATGGAGAGCGGCGCTGATACCAACTTTTTTTTCCCCAAAGCCAATGGAAAGCATAACTATATCCTGTCCAAGAGCAGTCTTTCCGATGCTTTTATAGTGCATCAAGTCAGGATATTCATCACATAAAGCTTTTGTAAATCTCATAATATCCTTATATACAGGTTTGGACAAATAATCTACAATAGAAGCAATAATTGTTACCTTGAAGGTCAGTCCATTATGGGTACTGACTGTGATGACCCCTGTAGAATACTCGTGAACCGTAACCCGTCCGTTTTCATCAACAGATATCGCATCCGGAATATTGCTTTCATAAGTAAAATGTGTATACGTATTATCGGGTATCTCAATAGGAATATCCCAACTATCACCAGGAGACAAAACCTTTTGTGAGACCTCTGCTTTTATAGAGGAAGGAGCATTTAACACTTCCACTGTACAGATTGCAGAAGTACCATTATATCCAATAACTGTAATTTGTGCTGTGCCCGCACGGAGTGCTGTCAAACGACCGTATGCGTCTGTATTTGCTACTTGCTTGTCTGAAGAGATATAAATGAAATTAGAGGCAGCGTCATAAGGTATGGGCATTGCTTTAATATCCATAGACATACCGACTGCGAGCTTGTATGAGGTTTCCGCTATAAATATGTTCCGAAGTGCAGGTGTTACAATGACAGTGCATTGAGCTTTTAATCCATTTGAAACAGCTTGAATTACTGCGCTCCCCTCACTCTGTCCGATTAATACTCCGCTGGTGTCAACTTTGCATACCTCAGGTGCATTGCTTGAATATGTGACAGTATCAAGGTAAGAATCTTCTGGCAACGGAGAAATGGATGAAGAAAATTTCTCATCTGCAGCAATAGTGTAGGTTTTCGAAGAAAAAGCAATTCCTACTGGCTGCCTCTTGACAATTACCGTTATATGTAAAGATTTATGGTTAAAAGTCTCTGCTGTAATATGACATGTCCCAGGCGCAACGCCTGTAATTTCGCCGTCTGGATTAACCGACGCAATTGCTGGATTATCAGAGCTATAGAATATTGTATGACTGGCACTGGAGGAGGGAGTGGGGAAACAGACAAGTTTCTGGGTTCTGCCGACAAGAAGCCCGATGCTCTTGATCTCAGAATCTATGCCCCTGGGACTGCTGCAAACGGTAATATGGAGCGTGCGAAGGATTTTTTCATCTTTGATAACATAAATATCTACTTTTCCGTTTTTTCGGCCGTAAACACCACCGGCAGATGAAACAGACGCATACTCTATATCCTCAGTTCGGTAGGCTACATTGCCTTCCGCCGGATTATCTATATAAACTCTTTCGCCATTACCAATACGTATTTCCGCACCATCGGGATAAGGATATGATTCTGCTCTGGCAGCTGGCATATATATCAAAACGCCAAATAGAGTAGTAACGAGAATAATGATTAATAATGTACAGCTTTTATGAACCAGTGTCATCGACTCCGCCTTTCTCCACGTCATCGCGCTTATTTTAACATTACACGCCAAATAGTGCAATCGCTCCGCTGTACATCCGGTATAGAATCCTGTATAATTTGTATGAGGTGAGATATGAAGGTTATTGAAGCTACAGTCGAAAATGTAGTGTTTGCCAATGAAGATACGGGATATGGTGTAGTTCATGCCGTTGCCGGTAGGAAGTGCTTTATGATGGTAGGCCCGTTGGCATTTGTACGTGAAGGCGAAATGCTGGAGGTTTCCGGCGACTGGATGACCCACCCTATCTATGGGGAGCAATTCAAAGCGGAGACGTGCAAACCATCTCTTCCTAACTATCCGGAAGCTGTTATTCGATATCTATCCTCCGGCCTGATTAAGGGTGTTGGCGAGGTAACCGCTACCAGAATTGTGGACGCTTTGGGGGGCAATGCTTTAGACAAGATTTACAATAATCCGGATGCTTTATCAGGAATTAGGGGGATATCTTCTGAGAAAGCTGCCCTAATCAGGAAAACGATTTCGCAGAAACGCAACGAACAGGAACAGATGGTCTTCCTGCAATCTCTTCGTATACCTAAAAACTTGATTGTTAAGATTACTGCCTGCTATGGAAGCGGAGCAGAAACTTTCATTCGGAAGCAACCCTATCGGTTAATACGGGATATTGAAGGTATCGGATTTAAAACCGCGGACAGAATCGGTCAAGAGCTTGGAATTGCACCGGATGACATACAGCGTCTGCGCTATGGTGTATTATATACTCTTGACACAGCATCAGGACAGGAGGGACACACATGCCTGCCGTATAATGTTCTGCTGGAAAGAGCATCAGAGCTTTTATCCACAGACTATAAGCCTTTGCAGAGTGCTATCCACGAGCTGCTGATGGATCGTGAGATTGTGATTACGCGACGTGAGGATGTGGAGTATTGTTACTCGGCTTTGCTTTACCGTGCGGAAATCGAAGCAGCCCAACGGCTCTGTATACTGAATAAAGCAATACCAATTATACTTTTTTCGGATACAGATGAGTTAATGAATCGATTGGCTGGGGAAAAGGGCATACTGTTGAGCACTCAACAAAAGGACGCCATATTGGGCGCCTTGGATCATAGTGTTGCCATTATTACCGGTGGCCCTGGTACAGGGAAAACAACGATTTTACAATTCATAATTCGTCTGCTTCGTGAAGCTGGGCAGCAGGTTGAACTTGCTGCTCCGACAGGCAGGGCTGCAAAGCGTATGCAGGAAGCTTCCGGATTTGATGCAAAGACTATCCATCGACTGCTAGAGTACAGCAGGGGCGAGGATGGGGAGGCTGAAGCCACTTTTCAAAGGAACATGGATAATCCGCTGGACTGTGATTGTCTTGTGCTTGATGAAATGAGCATGGTGGATATTCAGTTGCTTATGCAGGTTGTGAGGGCGCTGCGGGTGGGATCGCGTCTTATTTTAGTTGGCGATGCTGACCAGCTTCCTTCTGTTGGTGCTGGAAATGTACTGCGAGATATAATAGACAGCGAAGTTTTTTTTACTGCAAACCTGACCGAGGTTTACCGCCAGACTGAGGAAAGTTTGATTATCCGAAATGCTCATCGGATTAATCGAGGGGAGATGCCTGTCTTATCTGGCGGAAAGGGGTTTTATTTTGAATCGCATAAAAATCCTGCCTCTTTATTGCAATCTCTGAAAGATATGATACATCACAGAGTACCCTCTTTCATCCATTGTGCACCACTTTCCGATATACAGGTAATGGCACCTTTAAAGAAAGGTGAGCTTGGTGTGAATAATTTAAATATTGTTTTGCAGGAAGCCTTTAATCCGGGCGCACCAGGAAAAAAGGAACTGAGAGTTGGAGAAAATATTCTGCGTGAAGGCGATAAGGTGATGCAGATTCGCAACGACTATAGTCGCGAATGGCGTTCTGCAGATGGCGAAGGAATGGGTGTATACAATGGAGACATCGGATTCATTCGTCAAATACTTATGGCAGAAAGACAGTTTTCCGTTTTGTTTGATGATGGTAAACTGGCAAATTATGACTTTCAGCAGGCAGAAGACTTAATGCTGGCATATGCTATATCCGTACACAAAAGCCAGGGATGCGAGTTTCCTGTGGTATTACTGCCTCTTTTTCAGGGAAACAGAAGGATAATGACCCGAAATCTACTTTATACAGCTGTTACCCGGGCATCTAAGATGGTTGTGCTGTTGGGGAAAAAGAATGTGATTACTCAAATGGTGAACAACAACTCAATTATCCGTCGGTATAGCGGTTTAGTTGACTTTCTTAGGGAGTACAATGAAGTCATTTAATCGATTGAAGCAACCTGAGGCATTTTTCCGAAAGGTAAGAACAGCCATATGCCCGGTGTTGTGGAGAGAGTGTGGCATATGTAACATTATAAAGGATACTCTTTACGGGGGCTTTTGCGAGGAATGTTTGCAGATGCTTCACCCACATGAAGGGAATTTGTGCACGCTTTGCGGAAGAGAAGCAGAGGGAGAAGTGTGTCGTACTTGCAAAAGGATTATGGCTACCTATGATGGCGGCGTTGTATTATACCATTATGATGGAATGCTCATAGAACTGATTCACAGAATGAAGTATGAGGGAGACATATATTTTGCTGAGGGCTTTGGGGAGATATTGGCGGATAAAGTGCAGAAAAAGGGCTTGTGTCCTGTTGACTTTATTATTCCGGTTCCCAGTCATTGGCTGCGAAAAATAAGCCGATGGGTCAATATTCCGGATTTGCTTGCCGGAAGAATAGGTGATTTGCTGGGAAGACCTGTGCTTTACCATGCACTGAACCGATCAAGATATACCTATCCGAAGATAATGATAGGACATGGCATATCTGAAAAAAACTCCTTTTCCGTTTCTGAAAACTTAAAATTGACTGGTGCAAGAGTTTTGCTGGTGGATGATGTGCTTACCTCTGGGGCAACAATGAACTCATGTGCTGAGCTGCTTAAGCAGGCAGGAGCGGAAAAGGTTTTTATTTGTGCAGCTGCCGGTAATACTTAACCCTTTGCTTTTAAGGCTTTTCTTGGTATAATAGCATTGTTTTCGGAGGTCTGTGATTGAAAGTCGATGCTAGTCGCGGGCAAAACGACCCACGTAAACCATTTAATGGTGAGCATGGCGCGGTTTAGGAGTAAGTCCAGCCGGGACCACCCGAGAGAGGGAAGCGTGAGGCAGCAGCCAAGCAAAACCTCCAGCTGGCGAATGTGGGGTCAAAGATCAGGTCAGCTCCGAGAGCATGTAGAGGAGGATGCATGAGCGAACAATTGTCGCCTATCGGTAGCAGAGATGTCTGCCGTATGGCAGTTCGGATGAGCCTGGCAGAAAGCAGGGATGAGGAAAGACAGCTTCAAGAGTTATTTAGGGATCAGAGATGTCTTGCAGCCGCTGTAGACTTTGGTGGTGAATTTCTTGCATCAATCTCTAAGATTGTTGAAAGAGCGGTGGTTGCAGCAAGGAGAGAGGGTTTGATCGGTACGTTGCATCATGAAGAAGGTGCTGTTGCCGGAGCAACCAGGGAAGCCGTATCCTACCTCACAAACAAGGCCGTTGGCTTTAACGTGGGAGGAAAAATCGGCATTGTTCGTAGTAAGCAACACTTAGCCGTATGTATTTTTATGGGTATTGGATTATTACACTTAAACGAGGTAGCTATCGGCCTCGGTCATAGGGCGATATAGGTATGCCTATACAAATTGCGATTGACGGACCGGCCGGTGCCGGGAAAGGGACAACAGCTGCCGCGATTGCTGAGAAGCTACACCTCTTATATCTTGATACTGGTGCTATGTATCGCGCAGTTGGACTTTTCGCTTTACGTAATGGCATATCAACAGGAGATGAAGCAGCGCTGGAAGAAATGCTCAAGCATTTATCTCTAGATGTTACCGCTGACCCAAAGGGTATCGTGAGAGTTTACATTCAAGGCGAGGATGTTACCCATTTGATTCGCTCACAGGAAGTTTCTATGGCCGCTTCTGATGTCAGCCGTTGGCCTTCAGTGAGACATGATATGGTTTCCAGACAAAGAGAAATTGCAGGAAGCCGTGACGTGATTTTAGAAGGCAGAGATATCGGAACGGACGTTTTACCCGATGCAACCGTGAAAATTTTCCTTACGGCATCTCCTGAGGAACGTGCCAAGCGTCGCACACTGCAACTTGCTTCTAAGGGGGAGGATGTCGCGTATGAGGATGTGCTTGCTCAGATATTAATACGAGACAAACAGGACATGGGTCGTGCGGCTTCACCACTTCGTCCTGCTGAAGGAAGCGTGATTATTGATTCTACCGATTTATCGGAAACTCAGGTTGTAGACAAAATACTTGGTATTATAAAGCAGATGAATGTGTTTGCCGGGAGAGAGTAGATGAAAACCGGAAAAGTAGGAAAGTTTTATAGGTTCATTCGCCCTATTGGGGCGGCTATTATGTGGCTCCTTTTCCGACCACAATTGATTTGCACTTGCGGAGCACTGCCGGAGGGTGCTTTTATTGGTTGTGCAAATCATATTTCAATGTGGGATCCTTATGCAATAGCAGCTTTGTTTTTGCCTAAAGTTACTTTTTTCCTTTCGAAATCCGAGTTGGAAAAGAACAAACTGATAGGAGCGTTTTTGCGCTCATTAGGCGCCATACCAGTTGACCGAGGTACAGCGGATCATTCTGCAATTCGCACATGCATGAGTGTGATAAATGACGGGAATATCATTACAATCTTTCCGGAGGGAACCCGCAACAAAAAAAGAGATCCGGCACTGCTACCCTTCCATAAAGGATTTGCATTGATAGCAGCTAAAACAAATGCACCCTGCATACCATTATATGTAGATATGAAGAACGCCTATAAGCCCTTTCACCGGTTAAAGGTGTATGCAGGGGATCCTGTGAGCGTTGCGGATATCTTGCGGAGCGGACGTATTAACGCAGAAGGTTTGACCCGTTTTACCGAGGAAATTCGTATTCGCATTCTACAGCTTCGTGATATTTCAGAGCGGGATCTGTAAAATATTAAATTTTTATTATTTTTTATTTTGCCTATGGTGTTTTACTTAAAGGCTGTGTATAATATTGAATGTTGTATGTTCTCAATGGAGGTTTAATGGTTGACAATTCAAGTGGCAGAGAAGGGCGGTTTTTGTGTTGGGGTGCGCAGAGCTGTTGATCTTGCATTCCATGAAGCGAAGTCGCCCGGGTTGTATACGCTTGGATCAATCATCCATAATCCGCAAGTTGTTGATAAGCTGCGGAGCAAAGGCGTCTCGGAGGTTGAGGATATATCGTTGGTTCCGGACGGCGGGAGAATAGTTATCCGCTCTCACGGCGCTGGACCGGAGGTGTTTGCTTATTGCAAAAGACATAATATTACGGTCATTGATGCGACCTGTCCATTTGTCTCAAGAATACAGCAAAAAGTGGCGGAAGCTTGCCAACAAGATTCTTTGATCCTATTAGTTGGAGAGTCTGAGCACCCCGAGGTAAAAGCACTGTTCCGTTGGAGCGGAGGAACAGCAGAGATTCTCCAGTCCCTTGAAGATGCAGAAGGCTTGCCCGGAAGTGAAAAGAAAACTCTTATTTGCGCTCAAACCACCACTTCTTTGATTTTATGGAAGCAGCTATTGCCAATCGTACAGGCTAAGTACAGTAATTGTGATGTCTTCAACTCCATATGCTCTGTAACTGAGGCGAGGCAGAAGGAAGCGGATTACTTAAGTCGTCATTGCGACTGCATGCTGGTCATTGGCGGGAGGAACAGCGCCAATACGAGAGAGTTGTATCATATCTGCAGAAGAAACTGTTCTGAAGTGTATTGGATCGAAACTGGTGAAGACTTACCGAGGGGATGGAAGCCATCGAATCAGGTGGTGGGCATAACTTCCGGCGCATCTACACCGGATTGGATAATTAAGGAGGTCATTATAACTATGAACGACATCGAAAACAATGCGGTTCCAAATCCGAAGTCTGAAGATGCTGTTATAACGACAGCGGCTGAAATTCAGGAAGAGAAACCCGCAGCCCCTGCCACGGAAGCTGCTCCTGCCATATCTGATAATGATACGGTGCAGAGCATTCCCAGTGCTGGTGATGCAAGCGGCGAAGCTAACTTCGCTCAGGACTTTGAAAAGATGATGATGCCCATCCGTGCCGGTAAGATTATTCGCGGCAAGGTCGTCTCTGTGAATGAGAACGAGGTGTGCGTTAACATCGGTTACAAAGCTGACGGCTTCATTCACCGCAGCGAGTTTTCGGCGAACGGTGACGTTGATCCTACCACGATTGTCAAAGAAGGCGATGAGATAGAAGTAGAGGTCCTGAAAGTCAACGATGGTGAAGGGAATGTCCTCCTGTCCAAAAAGAATGTCGACAGCCGCAAGCATTGGAGAGCGATTCTGGAGGCAAACGAAAAAGGTGAACACTTTATTGCAATCGGTAAGCAGAAAGTTAAGGGTGGCCTTATTGCAACAATCAATGGCTTTCGTGCTTTTATTCCAGCTTCTCACTTGGATATCCGTTTTGTAGATGACGCGGATTTTTTTGTCGGACAAGAGATGGAAGTTAAGATTATAGAAATAGACAAAGCACGTAAGCGCGTTGTTGCAAGCCGAAAAGAGGCGATTAGGGAAAACAACGAAAAGGAGCGTGCTGCCAAGTGGGAGAAGTTGCAAGAAGGTATTACCGTAATGGGTATTGTCCGGCGCATAACCGACTTTGGTGCGTTTGTTGATATAGGTGGCATAGACGGATTAGTACATGTTACAAACCTTGCTTGGGGACGTGTCCAGAATCCCAAGGATGTTGTCTCCATCGGCCAAGAGATTGAGGTGCTCGTTCTGAAGGTTGACCGAGAGAGGCAGAGGGTGTCTTTGGGCTACAAACAGTTGCGGCCGAAACCTTGGGATGTTGCCACATCCAAGTACATTCCTGGAACCATCGTAGCTGGTAAGATTGTACGCATTGTGACCTTTGGTGCATTCGTAGAGTTAGAACCCGGGCTGGATGGACTTGTTCATATTTCCCAGATTGCCGATCACCGGGTGAATAAGATTGAAGATGTCCTTTCTGTTGGTGAAATTGTCAATGTACGGATACTGGATGTTAATCCCGCTGAAAGGCGTATAAGCCTTAGTATTCGAGATGCACAGATTCCGGAAAGCGAGAATGACTATTACTCTGATGACTATGATGATGCGGATTATGATCAGGAAGACGCATCGTTGATTGATAAAATTGACGATAGCCTGGATGCATGATCAGGTGTACGAAAGCCCCGACTAAAGCCGGGGTTTTCTATTGTGAAAAAGAAATATTGGATCTACAGGAAAAAGATGAATCACGAGAATCGGCTTCACACGGAATAGGAGAAATGTCCATTATATAACAAGCTCATTTTCCAAATACAAAGGTAATATATCAGAGCTTTCAGCATTGTGCATTAAAAAACACCTCCCCTTTGGGAAGGTGTTGAACGTGGTGCGCCTGGCGGGAATCGAACCCACGGCCTTTCGGTCCGGAGCCGAACGCTCTATCCGCTGAGCTACAGGCGCATATACAACTTTCTAAGTATAACATGGATTTGGAATTTTGCAAGGGCTTTTTACAGCTGAAGATTAGCATCGGACGTTGCATTTTCTTGTAGATTTCGATATAATCGTGCAAAAGGAGGAAAGGAGCATTTTCTTGAAATACGGAGGATTTCCATATAAAAGCATTCAAGAGATAGAAAGTGCAGCTCATTCTCTGAAAATTGAACTTCCTTTTTCGCTGGATTATTCTTGCTTAGGGCATCCGGTGAAGGGTAAGAATTTCAGATTATACAATGCTTTAGTCGTCCAACCCATGGAGGGGTGCGATTCGGAACAGGACGGTAGCCCCGGAGAGATGACTTTTCGCAGGTATCTGCGCCTTGCCCGAGGCGGTGCTGGCTTGATATGGATGGAGGCTATTGCTGTTACACAAGAAAGCCGCGCAAATCCGCGGCAGCTGATGATTACAGACGGGAATCTTGATGTTTTCTCGCGATTGGTTCGGGAAATAAAAGCAACTGCTATGGAAGCATGGGGCGTCGAGCCACTGTTAATTGCGCAGCTAACGCATTCCGGAAGGTGGAGCAGACCGGAGGGAAGCCCTGCTCCTATTAGAGCTTGCAAAGACTCCGTTCTGGACACCCATCAACAGTTGCCGGATACATATCCTGTGATTAGCGACCAAGAAATAAAAGAGACCGAGAGGGCGATTGCCGCCGCCGCGGTTTATTGCCGTGAAGCAGGTTTTGACGGTGTGGATTTAAAGGCTTGTCATTTATATCTTTATTCAGAAATGCTGGGAGCACATGAAAGGATTGGCATATACGGAGGAAGCTATGAGAACCGAACGCGGATGATGCTGGAAACCACCGAAATGGTTATGAAAGCGGTGGGCAAAGATTTTATCATTGCCACGCGTTTAAATGTGCATGATAATACCGCGGGTCATTGGGGAAATGACGTTGAAGGAAAGCCGGATTATACAGAGCCTTTAAAATTGATGGGAGATCTTATTCGGCGTGGTGAAACGCTTTTCAACATTACAATGGGGACGCCTTATTATAACCCCCATATAAATAGGCCTTATGCGCGGGGGGGATACGAACCACCTGAAGATCCGTTAATCGGTGTCGCCAGACTGATGGACGGTGCGAGGGTAATGCAGCAGGCATATCCTGACGCTGTCTGTGTAGCTACCGGCTTTTCATATATGCGGGAATTTTCCGCTGCTTTGGCCGCCGGAATCATATCAAACGGGTGGGCAAAAGCTGTGGGCTTTGGAAGGCAATCCCTTGCAGATCCCTCTTTTGCAAATCACATTCTGCATCACGGAGGAATACCAAAGGATAAATTGTGCCTTGCCTGTGGAAAGTGCACTATGTTGATGCGTGCCGGGTACATTACAGGTTGCCCTGTGCGTGATCAGGAAGTTTATCTTCCATTATACCGGAAGCTTATTGGAGGAAAAGAGTGAAAACAGCAATTGTGACTGGAGGGCTCAGGGGTATAGGTAGGGCTACGGCATTGGCATTAGCCGAACACTGGTACTCGGTATGGGTAACAGGTACGCGAACGCCTGAAGACGCTACAGAAGATTTAACGGAGTTACTTGCTTCAGGAATACATTATCTTAGGGCAGATAATGGTGTGGATGAAGATCATGATAAAGTGGTATCTACTGTTATGTCTGTGAACGGGCGCGTTGACCTGCTGGTGAACAACGCAGGTGTTGCGCCGTTGCAGCGTCTCGATCTATTAGAGACTACAAAAGAGAGCTACGATCGGCTTATGAGCGTCAATGTTCGGGGCCCTTTCTTCCTTACGCAGCAGGTCGCGCGCATTATGGAAAAGCAAAAGGAAGGCAGGATTATTAATATCTCTTCTATATCTGCGGAGGCTGTAAGCGTTAACCGCGGTGAATATTGTATGAGTAAAGCTGCGATGTCTATGATGACGCAACTATTTGCGGCGCGTTTAGCACCAGCTAATGTTAAGGTATTTGAGATTAGGCCAGGAATTATTGCCACAGATATGACCGCTGGTGTTAAGGATAAATATGATGCGCTTATTAAGAACGGATTAATTCCCTCAAATCGTTGGGGATATCCACAGGATATTGCAAAAGCTGTTTTGATGTTGGCATCTGGCGATCTGGATTATGCAACCGGGCAAGTAATTCAGCTTGATGGCGGTATGCACATTCCACAGCTGTAGGATATTTAATGAATACAATGTATAATTGCAAATTGGAAAATATAATTTCCGCGGCAACACTTGTTATTGGGTCAGGTGCAGCTGGATTAAACGCTGCACATGAGCTGGCATCTAAAGGACATGATGTGTGTTTGGCAACCGCTTCCTTAGGGGGAGGCGCTTCATTTGATGCCGGTAGCGATAAGCAGACATACTATAAGCTATCTATACAGGGAAGCGAGAGAGACAGTATTGCTGATTTGGCAGATACGTTTTTTTCTGGCGAGGGCATGCAGGGTGATCATGCATTGGTGTTGGCGGCTTTGTCATTACGTGGTTTTTATAAGCTTGTTCAGTTGGGTGTACCTTTTCCTCACGATGCATATGGGCAATATACAGGGTACAAGACAGATCATGATCCTAGAAGAAGGGCTACTTCTGCAGGCCCTTTGACCAGCCGCTATATGGGTCAGGCGTTATTAAAAGCATGTAGGGAAGTAGGGGTGCGTTTTGTAGATTGCGTTACACTTGCCTCGCTTTTACAGGACAATCATGGAAGAGTACTGGGCGCACTTTTCATACAGGAAGAAGAAAAGCCTCTTGTGATTGCTGCTTCCCAGGTGGTTTTGTGTACAGGTGGCTCTGCGAATGTCTACCTGCATACTGTATATCCTAAAAGCCAAAGCGGCGGTCTCGGTCATGCTCTTCGGGCTGGCGCAAAGGGTAATAATCTGCAATATTGGCAGTTTGGATTGGGTTCAGTGGCAGTTCGGTGGAATCTATCTGGCTCTTATCAACAGGTAATACCGGCATACTACTCTACCGACCGGGACGGGAATAACCGCGAATATTTTCTGACACGTTATTTCACAAGTGAAACTGCTATGTTGCGAGCTATTTTTCTTAAAGGCTATCAATGGCCTTTTGATAAGAGAAAAACGGGTGTTGATGGTTCTTCTTTGATAGATATTGCTGTTAGCAACGAGATAGTAGCCGGACGTAGGGTTTTTATGGACTTTCGGTCAAATCCCGCCGGTATGCGATATGATTTTATGCCTCTTCCGGCGGAAGCTGTAGAATATTGGCAGAACTCCGGCTGTATAGCAGATATTCCGATTGACCGTCTTATGAAAATGAATCCCGATGCTGTTGCCTTTTACAAAAGGAATGGTTTGGATTTGATGAAGGATTCTCTGGAAATCGCTGTGAATGCACAGCATCAGAACGGCGGCTTATGGGTAGACGAATGGTGGCGCACAAGTCTTCCCGGTCTTTATGCTGCCGGGGAATGTGCCGGTGTATTCGGAATGTACCGTCCGGGTGGCAGTGCTTTGAATGAGACACAGTGCGGAAGTCTTCGAGTTGCACAGCATATTTTGTACCACGGTGAGTTGGTTCCTCCAGATATAAATCAATTTATGATCAATGCAGCAGATTCTTTGAAGAAGGCACGTAGAGTATTGCTTCCAACTGTTACACAAACATCAAGAGCCGTGTATGCTTCGGATATCCTGACAAAGCAAAGGGAAGAGATGTCCGCTTTAGCTTCTGTTGATCCCAAGCAGGAAGAGCTAAAATCCTTTCTACAAAACCTAAAGAGCAACCAGGTATTAATTGAAAGCGGCGAATGCTTGGCGACTCCGGAAGAATTAGCTGAAGCCAGAGAAATTACCGCTGTAATGGTAGCGGTAGTGTCCTCTTTGTTGGCTATGGCGGAAATGGAAGGAAATAAGGCAGTGGTTTATACGCCGGGAGTGGGGGCAGCATGTGTGCCGGTTCGTCCTATTCCGAAAAGCGAGGATTGGTTCGAGAATGTATGGCGGGATTTTCGAGATATGAAAGTATTCGGAGGTAAGGTATATAATGAAAATCAAGACAGTTCTCTTTTCTTCAGAGGGGAATGATAAGAACCTTAATCGCGTATTTGCGCCGGGGGTAATTGAGCGTGTTTCACAGTTTACAGACCTTTATCCTACTCCCATTGGGCAACAGAATATTGAGGCTTGCAGAGAAGTCCTTTCAGAGGTAGTGTTCGCGTTTTCCACCTGGGGAATGCCGTCATTCACTGGAGAGGAGATTGATAGGTATATGCCAAAACTGCAGGCTGTATTTTATGCTGCAGGCACGGTTCAATCCTTTGCCCGCCCCTTTCTTGAGCGAGGCATACGAGTATTCAGCGCTTGGAAAGCGAATGGAATTTCAGTTATACAGTGGACCGTGTCCGAGATACTGCTGGCAGCAAAAGGTTTTTTTCACAGCATTGATTTAACGCGGGTTGACTATCGGAAAGCCGGAAAGATTGCCGGTACCATGCCCGGGAATTATGGGATAACTGTTGGGGTTTTGGGCGCTGGTGCCATAGGCAGCGGAGTGATTCATTCCTTAAAAGCGATGCTGTATGATAGCAACGAGGTTCTGATTAAGGTCTATGATCCGTACCTTTCCGAAGATAAAGCGAAGTCTATGGGCGTCTCTCTTACATCGTTGGAAGGGGTAATCTCATGTGATATTGTCACAAACCATCTTGCAAACAAAGAAGAACTTCGAGGCTTGCTTTGTTATGATGTATTGCGGAACTTGCCTGCAAACGGCGTTTTTATAAACACCGGACGAGGTGCTCAGGTTGTCGAAGCAGATTTAATACGAATCATGCAGGAGGAGCCGATGCGGGTAGCAATTCTTGACGTGACAGATCCAGAACCTCCTGTACAGGACGGCCCTCTCCTACAGCAACCGAATATTTTCATTACACCGCATATGGCAGGTAGCAGCGGACGTGAATGTCAGCGACTGGCACATTTTATGATAGATGCAGCTGAGAAGGTACATGCTCAGATTCCCTGCGACTGTGAAGTGACATTGTCGATGCTGGCGACAATGGCTTAGTAACCAAATAACACAAATTTAAAATAAGGAAGTTAAAGAATATGGAACGAGTACTCTGTTGTAATTTGACAAACGGAAAAACACAATTGGTTCGTGGGTTTGTAGAAAATCTACGAAATCGAAAGAAAATGGCCTTTATCGTTCTTAAAGATGTGTCCGGACGTATACAAATTACGCTGGAAAAAGAGAAGAATCCGTCGCTCGTTGAAGTTGTGGACAGAATAACCATTGGTTCTGTTATTTCCGTAAAAGGCTTAGTAGTAGCCAGCGAATACGTAAAAATGGGTCAACGGGAGCTGATTCCGGATGATATTACCATTGATTCGCTTTCGGAACCGCTTCCTATTGCTCCAGGCGCAAATATTGATACTCGAATGGATTACCGCTGGATAGATTTGCGGACGGATAAGAACGTGTTGATGATGAAGGTGCAGACTGAGATGGTGGCATTACTTCGTCAGCATGTGCTGAAACATGGCTTTATAGAAATACACTCACCAAAGCTTATTGGTGCAGCAAGCGAGAGCGGAGCTGATGTATTTGAGTTGACGTACTTCGACAGAAAAGCCTATCTGGCGCAGAGCCCCCAGTTCTATAAACAAATGGCAATGGCTGCAGGGCTTGAAAGAGTCTTTGAAGTCGCTCCGGTTTTTCGTGCCGAAAAGTCTTTTACACATCGACATGCCACTGAATTTACAAGCTTCGATATAGAAATATCCTATATAGAAAGTTTTGAAGACGTAATGTGTTTCCAACAGGACATGTTACTTGCCATGCTAAAGGGAGTTAAGGAGAAATACGGCAATGAGATTGAAACACTTTTCGGATTGCCAGTAACTGTGCCAACAATACCTTTCCCCACCATTAGGTTGGAGGATCTATATAAGGAACTTGAGGCTCGTTACGGCTATAAGGTAGGGCAAGAGGAGAAGGTGGATTTGTCGGCAGAAGCAGAAAAACTGAGCTATCAATTCTCCATGGACGCGTATCAGCATGAATTCTTGTTTATTACAGACTATCCCAAGGACAAACGGGCTTTCTATCATATGCGTAAAGATGGTGTGCCACAAGGTTATGATTTGATATGGCGGGGTACTGAGATCACAACCGGCGCCCAGCGCGAGCATCGATATAATATTCTCAAGCAGCAGGCACACGATAAGGGGCTTGAGGAGGATGTTAAGTTCTATCTGGATTTTTTCCGTTACGGATGTCCGCCCCATGGAGGGTTTGGTATGGGCATCGATCGACTTACAATGTTGATGTTTGATCTTGGTATTAAAGAGGCATCCTTCTTATTCAGAGGCCCCAATCGAATTACACCTTAATGAACGGAACACGCGATGTAGCGGTTTTGTGCATATCGTTAGATATAACCTCCCGGCACATCACAAGCCGGGAGGTTTAAGATTAAAAGTAAATTTTAAATTTGGTTATCCTTGAAATCTACAAAGCATATATTTTGTGCAAGAGGAGATTGATAACAAGTTTTTTACTGTTCAAGTTGTGCTTTTGCGCGGCTAGATCGTCAGAGCAAAATGTTCGGGATCGAAATGACAGTTTAGTTATGCATTCGCAATGTATTAATATATACAAAATGCAGGCTGCTGTTGCCGTAGCATGACCATTTGCGGATAGTGGCTTTTAGAAAGTTAAAAATAAACTTCAGAAAAGGGCATGGCTTTTGGTTGTTTTGAAGAAAGTCCGATAATATGCTTATGGACCTTCTAGAATTGATATATTCATAATAACAAGAAAAGTGCATAACTATAGTTTATAGCTCCATTTCTTGACGCAGCGTGTTTTAAAAAGACATTCTTTAGATAAAGAGCGGACTGCAATCCAATTAATCTACTAGATGAAATACCATGGAATTGTTCGTTTTGTGCCACAATTATGTCATATCTATTCATAATATTGTTTCATCTTTTTGATAAAATATTAATTGGCGACTTATCTCAGGAGAGTTTAATGATGAAATACCTGTTTTATAATGCCTTTATTCTGTCGATGGATTCTGCGCTGTCATGCTATGATAAAGGCATAGTACAAATAGATGGATCAGAGATAATATATGTAGGGAACGGTGCATGCGCTCCGCCGAAGTTTAACCCTGATAGGATTGTAGACTGTCAGGGAGACATATTGATGCCCGGATTTGTAAATGCGCATGCGCATACTGCTATGACGCTTTTCCGAGGGTATGGCAGTGGGAAGAACCTGCAGGATTGGTTGTATAACTATATATTCCCAATAGAAGAGAAATTGTTGCCCGAGGATGTGTACTTTGGTAGCATGATTGGCATCGCAGAAATGTTGCTATCCGGCACAACATGCTTTAATGATATGTATAATTTCGAGCCGGAAACTGCAAAAGCGTTGGCAGAGTCAGGTATGCGAGGACGATTGTGCTCCATACATACTTTGGATGAAGCTTATGCTGCGAGATTAGTGCGGGACTGGGATGGCGCAGCGGAAGGTCGTATTCGCATCTGTATGGGATTACATTCGATTTATACGAAAACCGGACCAGAGTTACGGCGCGGTGGTGAAATTGCGAATAGGCTTGGAGTCGGAGTGCACATTCATGTTTCTGAAACTACGAAGGAAGTGGAAGATTGCCTGGCGCAGAACGGTTGCACGCCCTTTGCTTATCTGGCGCAGCTTGGAGTTTTGGATAATCCTGTGGTAGCGGCGCATTGTGTAGATCTCCGCCCTGGAGACTTAGAGCTTATGAAGAGGTATAGTGTAGCGGTGGCGCATTGTCCTTCCTCAAATTTGAAATTGGGTAGCGGTATCTCACCGGTTGCCAAGATGCGCGATAGCGGTATTACTGTTGGATTGGGAACAGACGGAGTCGCATCTAACAACAACGTTGATATGTTGGAAGAAGCTTCCCTCGCATCTCTTCTTTCGAAAGGATTTTTAAAACGACCTGAGGTGATGGATGCAATGGAGACGCTTGCAATGGCCACCCGAGATAGTGCGACTGCAATCGGACTTGGTGACTGTATAGGTACATTAGCTCCGGGGAAAAGAGCAGATATGATTCGTGTATCCAGGCAAGGATTATATTATATGCCCTATATTGCCCAACCGGAGCACCAACTGCTGTATAGCGGAAACAGGAATGACATCCGGATGACTATGGTTGACGGAAATATTCTTGCCGAGGATGGAGAACTGAAAACAATTGACTTGGATTACATCCTTTCGGGTTACAAAAAATGCATTGAGAGATTGTATGCAGGTGGAGGTGTAAATGGATAATATACTTGTCCGTAGTAGTGTGTTGCTCGTTATAGCCTGCCTGCTTATTTCCGGATGTTCCGAATACTCTGTTGCCGTGCCACAAATTGAAACCGCTGCAGCAATGCCGTTAGAGGCCACACCGGAAAGTGGTCACGTCTTGGAACAAATGGATCTTGGTGACGTTTCTATTGAGAATGGAGATGAGCGTAGTTACATATCGCTGTACTTTTATAACACATCACAAAGTGGAGATATTACACCTGTGAAGACTCTGCCTGCGTACAAGGTCACTTATGTTGAAGGATTGGACCGGATAATTTTGCGTTTAGATAACGTCACATCTGCCAGTTTCCCTCAACGAGGGATAAGGGGCATGGATGACAGGGTGCAGGCGGTTTTTCACATTCTTCCTAAAAACGGAGATGTTGAAATGCTCTTGATCATTCACCTAAAAGAGCATTGTACGCTTAGATTGACCGAAAATGAGGACAACTTGCAGCTCGAAGCAACTTCGGATCCAGAAGATGCGACCCTTGGAGATGGCTGGTATGTACAGATAAATGACACAGGCCTATATCCGATAAATACCGATTTAGCGAATATGGGTTTTTCCCCAAGTCTCTGCATTGACGGAGTTAATGCGGTTTTGCTGTCAAACCGCTTTGAAACCAGAGATGAAGCCGGGAAATTTTTAGAAACACAGTCATCTTCCTTGTCAAAACTAATGCCTGACGCTTTGCCGGTAGTAACTTGTATCGCAAGTGGTAGCCTTCCTACTTGGGAAATTGATGCTGATTTTGCTGACACAGTATCGGGGATTGCCGTTTTTCCCGATGGAACTACATGCTCAGGGGATACATTTATAAATAACGGGCGTTTTCTTGCTTGGTCCCCTGACGGAAACAGTTGTCTTTTTTCAAGGATTAATAAGCTGGATGACGGTAGTGACTATACTTATGAACAATTGTTCATAATGACAGGGGACGCAGTTGATTCTATATTGCCGGATGTAGAGTTTTCATTAATTTCGAGTGCGACATTTTCATCCGATGGTCGGTATATCGCTTTCTTGGATTATGCAGAGATTTGCCGAAGCCTATTGGTATATGACAGGGAAACAAAAACATTGTATAACGGGGACGAGATAGGATTTGGCGTAGATACTCCAGCATATGCTTGGAACGGAAATCAACCAATCCTTTATGCAATAACGGGGGAGGGCGAGGCGCTCTCTATGTGCGGAGTTGATATGCGGAATCCCGGAAGCCTTTGTTGGGAGAGTAGAGAAATTTTTCCAGACGAAGGCAGCTTTGATTATGAAGGCGGATATTTGTACTTTTGCAAATCCAATGAAATGAACGCCGAGAGCTGGATATACCGTATAAATGTGACATCGTTGGAATATGAAACGGTTACTGAAGGGTCATCATTTGCCATCAGTCATGGAACAGGAAACATGGTGGTTGTTTGGTGTGAGGATATCCGCGTTCACCTTTCTGAAACCCACCTGAAGCTATTTTCTCTCCATACGATGACCGGGATGGAGTTAATTGAGATACCTGATATCATGCATATTATATGGGATAGCAACAAAGAGGATTTTTATGTCCTCTCCTATAGGGATGCTCCTTTGATGGATGAGAACCAAATGATTCTTTGGAAATTCTCAACGAGCACATTTACGGTATCGGAAGCCCTTTATATTCAATCAGGAGACTTGTTCTCATCAAATTTAACCGGGGAAGCTTTACTTGCCATACATTATACACAAGGTGATACTGTATTGTATATTACATACCGTTTACCCGTAAGCTAAGTGTAAATATTTTAAGAACAGGGTTGCTATACTGAGATTTATGTTGTACAATATTGGTCAGAGATGGTCGAAAGGCGGTTGGACATGGCAGGTATCAGTGATAAAATAGAAGCGTATCTTCTGAATTGTCTTGCGTGTGATACAGGCTATTCGTTGGTTGAGATTTCGCGCACAGAGTTGGCAAGAAAGTTTAACTGCTCTCCGTCTCAAGTAAATTATGTACTCACAACTCGTTTTACATGCGAGAAGGGCTATCGGGTAGAGAGTAAACGTGGTGGAAACGGTTTTATACGCATTATACATGTGAAGTATATGCCATGGGAACACATTCCATTAGCTATAAAAAGCATAGGAGATACGATCCAGGTTTATGATGCAGTATCGTTGTTGGAGCATCTCTTGCGTTGCGGTGCCCTGGAACATTCAGATGTTGTATTGATGCGCGCTGCTGTAAACCTGCACTATTGCCCTTCTCAAGAACAAGCAAACAGTATTCGTGCGGCAATACTTAAGAATATGCTGCATTCAATTACTACAAGAGGAAAAACGCTATGAAGATTTGTGAATTTTGTGGTGAGAGGCCTGCAAATGTATTTATACGATCCCAGACCGGCAAACAGGTTACCGACCATTATCTATGTCCGTCTTGTGCCGCAAAGATAGGCGGCTTTGTAATGGGCGTTGAAGGTCTGAAAGATTTGCTGAAAGAGTTAGGTATTCATGCTACAGAAGTGAAATGGGAAGAAGGTGAAGATGTTTCCTGTCCGGTATGCGGGACGGGATTCCGTGCGTATCGAAAATCCGGTTCTTTAGGGTGTCCATCTTGTTACGATGCATTTTCAGACTTGCTGTTGCCATTACTGACCAGAATCCACGGGGCAAACCGCCATGTCAACGACAATAATGTACAAGGGGAAAATGACGAAGTAAGTGGAGATATACTAAGAGTGCGCCTTCTTGCTGCGATTTCTGCTGAAAATTATGAGGAGGCTGCGAAAATTCGTGATTGTATTCAAGTTCTGGAAAGCGGAGAAGTAAATGACTGATTCTCTTGTTATGTCGAATCACATACGTATTGCTCGGAATATTGTAGGGGTTCCCTTCCTGTCAGCGATGGATGAAAGGACGAAAGAGTCAACAGCGGATGTGTTATCTGCTGCATGTAAAGTCACTTTGCCTAGTCTCCAGGCTTTCGCTATGTCTGATTTAAACGATATTCAGCGGGGTGTGTTTCTTGAAAGACGTTCCATCAGCAAACGAATGGCAGAAAGTCACGATTCCTGGAAACGACTTTTGCTTCAAAAGGATGAGTCGCTGGCTGTCAATATACATGATATGGATCACCTCAGAGTACAGTGTATGGCTGAGGAGGCTGACTTATTCGCCTTATACTCTGCCGGGGATAATTTTTGCAAGTCAATAGAAAAAGATATTTGTTTTGTCAAACATTCTCGATTTGGATGGCTGACGGCCTCGCCAGAGGATACCGGAACCGGTACCAGGGTCTCTGTGATGATTCGTCTTCCGGCTTTATATTCTTCACGCAGTATGAAGCCACTGGCGGAACGCCTGTCTGAGAATGCTGTAGCAATGAAAGCGGCATATGCAGAGCCCGGTTCGAATGAAACGGGATTTTATATTCTGTATAACAGTCGCACAATGGGGGTGTCTGTAGAGCAGACTGTTGAAGATGTTGTTGCTGCCGTAAATTTAGCCACTCGTTTCGAGGAAGACGCTCGCGAACGCATGCTCCGGAAGAATCGATTGGCATTGATGGACAGGTGCCTTCGTAGTTATGGTATACTGCGGTATACTCTGCGAATTTCTCTAAATGAGGCAAGGAAAAGGATTTCCCTAGTATGGCTTGCCGCTGATATGGGGTGGCTGGATGTAAAGGAAAATATAATGAGGCGTCTTTTATTGGAGATAATGCCGAATCATCTGGCCATGCTTTCACAGCATGAGATGCTTGAGGACGAGGAACGAGCTGCCAGAGTCAGAATCGTACTGGGAGGAGTGGAGGAGTAAAATGAACGGGAAATTTACACATAATCTGCAAATTGCTTTACAGCAATCTCAACAATTTGCCAGAGAGTTTGGCCATAACTATGTTGGCACGGAGCATCTTCTCTTAGGAGTCGTCTCCTTGCATAACAGTGCAGTTGCTAGGCTGCTGATTCTGTCCGGGGTAGATGAGAGTTTGATCGAACGCCGAATTATTGAATTGGTTGGTAAAGGGGATTTCCATTTTACAAAGGATTTTGATTATACTCCACGAACGAAGAATGTAATTGAGAATGCAGTTCGAGAAGCAAATCGGTTTCAACACGACTATGTCAGCACCGAACATCTTATGTTAGCATTGCTTCGTGAACAGAATTCCGTAGCGGTCAGAATACTAACAGATGCAAATGTCAATCCTCGGGAGTTGTCTGATCAAATTGTGAAACTCTTGGGAGCCCAACACACATCACAGGATGAAGATTCGCCTGAAACACCAAAGCTGGACCGCTTCTGTAGAGACTTGACGAAGGCAGCGGCGCAGGGCGAACTGGACCCTGTGATAAGCCGCTCAAAGGAAATTGAAAGGGTCATTCAGATTCTCAGTCGCCGAACAAAGAATAATCCAGTATTAATTGGTGAGCCCGGTGTTGGTAAAACTGCTGTAGTTGAAGGGTTTGCTCAAAAGATTGCTGAAGGCAATATTCCCGATTTACTTAGAGGGAAGCGTGTATTGTCACTTGATTTGTCCGGCATGATAGCAGGGGCAAAATTTCGAGGTGAATTTGAAGAACGCCTGAAGGGAGCTATTGACGAAATCATCAAATCAAAGGATGTGATTCTTTTTATTGATGAACTCCATACCCTCGTCGGCGCGGGTGCTGCTGAAGGAACTATGGACGCCGCTAATATTTTAAAGCCGGCTCTTGCGCGTGGTCAACTCCAGGCAGTAGGAGCGACAACTTTAGATGAGTATCGTAAGTATATTGAAAAAGATGCGGCGCTAGAAAGACGATTTCAGCCCGTTATGGTAGGAGAACCCACGACAGAAGAGGCGTATGAAATTCTTTTGGGTCTTAGGGACAGATATGAGGCGCATCATAAAGTGAAAATAACCGACAACGCATTGCGTTCCGCAGTGCGTCTGTCTGACAGATATATAACGGATCGATATTTGCCAGATAAAGCTATTGATCTAATGGATGAGGCTGCAAGCAGAGTCCGGATACACAACTATACTGCTCCTCCGGATATGCGGGAGATGGAGGAAAAACTTTCGGATATAACTCGAGCCAAGAACGAAGCGATCATGCAGCAGAACTATGAGAAAGCAGCCCAGTTGCGTGACGATGAGAAGCTGGCAAGATTAGCCATGGAAACCGCAAGGAATCTTTGGGAGGAAAAACGGGAACAGCATGAGCTTGTAGTTGACGAGCCAGAAATTGCACAGATTGTATCTAGTTGGGTAGGTATCCCGGTACAGCAGTTGACAGAAGACGAAGCGAATCGTTTGCTGCATTTAGAGGAACTGCTTCATCGTAGGATTGTCGGGCAGGATGAGGCTGTAACAGCAGTTTCAAAAGCAATACGGCGGGCAAGAGCGGGTTTAAAGGACCCAAAGCGCCCAATAGGATCCTTCTTGCTTCTTGGACCGACAGGCGTCGGAAAAACTGAGCTATGTAAAGCAATAGCAGAGGTGATGTTTGGCAGCGAAGAGGCTATGATACGTATTGATATGTCTGAGTATATGGAAAAATTCAGCGTTTCGCGTCTGGTAGGTGCGCCCCCTGGATACGTTGGGTATGAAGAGGGCGGTCAACTCACGGAACGTGTCAGAAGAAAGCCATATTCTGTGGTTTTGCTGGATGAAATAGAAAAGGCACATCCCGACGTGTTTAATATGCTTCTTCAAATCATGGAGGACGGACGATTGACAGACGGTATGGGCAGAACGGTCAATTTTAGCAATACTGTGTTGATTATGACCTCAAATGTCGGCACGGCTACTATATCGGGTTCTAAGCCCGTTGGCTTTGGTTCAGAACAACACAGAGACGAAGAAGCCTATAGAAATATGAAAAGTACCATTATGGATGCTCTTAAGACGACATTTCGACCGGAGTTTTTAAACCGTGTGGATGAGATGATTGTGTTCAAGAAACTGACGCTGGAGGATGTTAAGAAGGTCGCTAACCTAATGATAGAGAAAGTAATTCAACTTATTGGAGAGCGTCATATATCTATATCTGTCTCTGATGAAGTAAGAGACTATTTGGCAAAGGAGGGATATGACGAGAATTTTGGTGCTAGACCACTGCGCCGCGTTATTCAGCAGCATTTGGAGAATGCTCTGTCGGATGAAATCCTGGGTGGCGGCCTTGTGGAGGGGGACGAAGCAGAGGCTTTATTGGAGGGAGATAAAATAATCCTCCGGAAATGATTATTAGAATGGGAGCCTGCGAAATATCAGCAGGCTCCTGATTTTAGTATATGTTTTGCGGCTTATTCCCATAGCGGAGATTTAACCAAACACAGTAGTTCATTGCTCCTAAGGGAATAGCAAGTATGAACCAAATACCTGTTGGATACAAATGGGCAATATGGAGGGCAGCCATACAAGTGACTGCTATGCTGCCCAAAAGAGTAAAGAGCAATATGCCGGGTATTACCTTTTTCCGGGGTAAGGAGAAAAGAAGAAAGAGGTAGCCTGCTGCAAGTCCGATAGCATAGGATATCCAGGGACCATAAAAGGGCGTAAACAAGTCTCTTAGGTAAAAATACAAGAGGAAAGAAACCAATGCGCCGATTATCGGCAAAACCGCAAATCCTAAGATGGTCTTATATATGCGTAAAGAGTCTTGAACTCTGTCAAAATGGCTGGTCTCATTGTTGCCAATATAAACAGCTTCCATGGGAATCTGTACTACAGGGATTCTGCGCTCACGTACAGCCAGCAACATCTTATTTTCATAGTCAAAGCGCTCACCTTCGACTGTTATCATTTGTTTAACAACAGATATAGGAAAGCCTCTCAAGCCGCACTGTGTGTCCTTAAAGTAAATCCCAGTTACTAATTTAAAAACAAAGCGGGTAATCATATTTCCTACCAAGTTTGGCAAAGGTACATTTTTCCCTTTAAGAAACTCCCTGACTCCAAGCACAAGGCTGTCGGGATGCTCCTCCATTGCTTTCGATACGGCAATCATAGCTTCTATTGGATGCTGTCCGTCTGCATCACAGGAAATTACCCCAACCGTATCCGGATAAAGCTGAAGAATGGTATTAAACCCGGTTTTTAATGCTCGCCCTTTCCCGCAATTTATGCTGTGTCGAACAATTGAGACACCGGGAAAAGCGGAAGCTTTCCTGAATATCGGCTCACAGTCTGGCCGGCTTCCGTCATCAACCAGTACAAAGGAATCAAAACCTGCGTCATGCTGTGTTTTTAGTGTATCAAGCAATTTCTCATCCGGATTATATGCAGGAATTAAGACAACAACTTTCATGCTACCTCCCAGCGTAACGTTGTAAAGTGCAAGACACTATGCTATAATGAGTTTACATACTCGGAACGGGTATGTCAATCCTAAAATTGGAGGCATTGGCATAATGAAACTGTTTTCCGGTTTATTTTGGGCAATATTTTTGATACTGTCCGGTGTTGTCTTTTTATTAAAGCAGTTTACCACTAAGCAATTTAATGTATTTGTTGTAATTGCCGGAATATTTGCCGTAATGGTCGGCATTTCCCTTTTGACAACAAGCGGTACAAACCGAAATGTATTTAAAACAGGTGAGGGGGATCATGTTTTCACCGAACAGAATACCTCGACTGCGCAAGATACCACCGCGGTTTTCAGTCATGTTTTTGCTGATTTTTCAGATGCTGAAGCAGGGGAGAAGTATCAGGTAGATAATGTATTTGGCAAAACGGAAATAAAGCTTCCTGAGGGAAAAAATATACGAATTAAGTGCAACTGTGCATTTGGACAGATTATCGGAGACTTTGGGACGCTGAACGGATTCGGTGATAAAACCTTTATCCTCTCTAACGGTGAAGGAGAAGAAATTATGATTCGTGTGGATTGTGTTTTTGGTCAGGTCGTTTTTTCGTAAGGAGTAGTTAATAGACGAAACTTAAAGCTTGTTGGCCCATACAGTTTCAACTATGATAATATATTGCCCCATGCAAGGATGCTTATATGATTATATATAGTTCTGGTTCTGGTTTTAGGTGCCAGTAATATGAGCCGATACCCTTGGAAATTCACAATAAGGTAGTATGAGCATATTTAAAAACAACAATCAAAGGAAGGGGGGGGAATAAATGATTTCAAAAGAAATGACAATCGGAGAGGTTTTGCGTTTGGATCGTCGTACCGCTGCCGTTTTTATGGAAATGGGTATGCATTGTCTTGGATGTCCGATGTCTGCAGGAGAATCTATTGAACAGGCTTGTGCGGTACACGGCGTAAATGCAGATGAGATTCTGGAGAAACTGAACGCTGTAATCGTTAAATAATTGAACGCATTAAGAGAAGGTGCATGCCGAGCGCTACACCCTTTTTAGTTGGCTTGCATATTTCATTTTCTTATGGCATACTTAACTCGTAAGCTGTAATGCTTGCTTTGGAGGTAAGAAAACATGAAAAAGCTTTTTGTATTTATATTTGCATTGATTTTATTAACCGGCGGTATCGGTAGAAGCATTGCCTTGGCAGACGGAGAGGGTGCTGCAGCTACTGAAACACCTGAAGCTGCTTCAACGTCGGATCCTGATGAGACTACCAGGCCTATGAAAAGTACTGTGTGTTTAGGGTACAACCTTACAGAGAAACAGAAAGAACAAGTACTGAAGTATATGGGTCTCACAATGAGTGAGGCTGAAGCTATCGGGATCGTGTATGTGCATATTGAGGACGAACATGCCTTGCTTGACAGTTATATTTCTGCGGATAAAATCGGTTCCCGTTCTTTGTCCTCAGTTTATATTGTCATGGAAGAAGAGGGCTACGGTATTCGTGTTGATACACATAATATTAACTGGGTCTCTCCTTCAATGTATACAAATGCTCTTATAACTGCAGGAATTGCCAACGCAAAGGTAATTGTGGCAGCCCCCTTAAGTGTTTCCGGAACCGCTGCGCTTGCTGGTGTTTATAAAGCCTATGAGAGCGCCAGTGGTGTTGAGCTCAGCGAATCGGCAAAAGATGCCGCAAGTGCGGAACTGATTACAACGGGTGAGTTGGGCGAGCTGTTTGGTAGCGAGGAAGCTGCTGCGCTTATGGCTGAGATTAAGGCCGAGGTCCTTGAAAAGTCATTGACGAATCCGGATGAGATACGTAAAGCGATCCGGGATATCGCCGCCGCACAAAATATATCATTGACAGATGAACAGGTGGAACAGATCCTCGAAGTGATACAAAAAATTGCTGCACTGGATATTGATCCGCAACAATTCTTCCAACAGATTGTAAGATTTAAGCAGAACATGGATACCCTACAGCAAAAGAACCAAGAGGCGCTATCTGTCGTTCAAAAAATAGTGCAATTCTTTATTAAGCTTGGTGACTGGTTGCGGAATCTTTTCGGAAAGAATAATTGAGGAAGAAAACAGTTTTGATACTTTTGAAGGTATTCCGTCTTGTTGCATGAGAAGTGCTCTATAGAAAACTCACGTAATGGTTGCACATGTAACAGAAAATGATAGCAAGAGAGAATGTTTCCTTGATAGAAGGAACATTCTCTTTGTGTTGTGTTTATAGTATATTCTAGTTCTCCGTTCATGACTATATAGAATAACACAACCAAATACCTGATAATTACTGCTGCGAAAAAACTGTAGTCTTTCCCAAGCACAGTAATTTGCTATCCATTTGTCATAATAGAACGAATTCTTAGTTCTGGCAGAAGAGAATCTCTGAGTATGTTTTATATAAGATGTTCTTCGCACAACAAATATACCAAAATCACCGGAAAATGACGCACAATACAAATCTTCAATCGCACGAAATTACTTTCTACTGGCATATACAACTTCATGAATTATAACAAATTCAGTTTTCCGTAAAGATGATTTCTGGCTCAAAAACCCGCTTCATACGGTATTGTAGGAATTCTTCGTCATTTCTATCCACTAAAGCATTGATAATAGAGAAACGCTCTTTGACCGCGACCAGAGCTCTGATTAAACAAGGCAGCCCTGGTGTTTCACTCCAGCGAGTGACAAGCCTGTCCGGGTAAAAATAGAACCGAATCAGGCGGGCGCTGGAAGATTCCAAATATGAAATACGCGTCTTTAATACAAGAATCTGGTCTTCATTCCAGCTAAAAGAAGACTGTACAGCGACCTGGTGAATCTCACCATGATGGTTTATTTCAGTGTACTGAGGTTCTTTTTCAGAAACAGGTAATTTATATATAGCGCCTGCTTCTGCAATAATCATGTATAATTTTCGTTTTTCTACAGAAAACATGATACCTGACACTCCCTTGGTGTAATTATTCTGTACAATTTGAGCGAATAGGGGATATACACCGACTGATAAGGCCTTTGTATCATGTGTGACGAAAGATTTCTCATTTAAATATGTATAAAAAATCTGCGCTCGAGGCATAACAGGGGTTTTATACAGGGTTTGCAGCAGACCGCTTTGGTTGCCGTGATGGTCTTTTGCTGCAAACCTATAAGCTTCTGAAAGAGAAATAGTTGCATCTTCTTTCTGAACGGCGTCAAGCTTTGCGACATTTCCAAAGTACGCAGAAGCATACTGATAGAAATTGCTCTGCTGAAACAACTCGTTATTGCCGGAATTTGTAACGAGTAATACTTGGCTATCCCAAAACCCCAGTACATTTTGTCCAAACATTCCGTTAAATAAGAAGCAGGAGTCGGCTCTACCGACCCATATCTGATAACCGTAATCATAGTTACCTAACTCAGACGACGGATGCACATGAGCGGAAGTGGCGTCCTCGATCCATGCGGCGGATATGAGTTGACGGTCTTTCCATTTCCCTTTCTGTAAAACCAACTGACCGATTTTCGCCATGTCTTCTGGCAAGATGTAGAGACCCCATCCACCTTTTTCGATTCCCATGGGGCATTTCTCCCAGAAAATGTTCTCGATTCCCAATGGTATGAAAAGCCGGGGTTTTAGATACGCTGTTAAATCTTCTCCGGAAATTGCTTTAACAATGGCGCTCAGTATGTATGTGTTCATGCTGTTATAGTTAAAAGTTTTGCCCGGTTCAGTAATAACAGCGGACTCCATAAAACACTTAACCCAGTTTGTTTCCGTAACAGATCCGGCTTCATTAAAAAGCACTCCGCTTGTCATTGTCAGAAGATGGCGCAGAGTAATCCCCTTGTGGGTGAGCTTACCCAGCCTTGTCACGTGCTCTGGAAGCAAATCGATTAATTTATCTTCCAGATGTAGTTTTCCTTCACTCACAAGCATTCCAATGGCTAAGCAGGTTATGCTTTTGCATGCAGAGTGGGTGACATGCCATATATCCTGTTGATAAGCGCCGAAAGCAGTCTGGCAAAGAATTTTACCGTTTCGAAGTACAATAAGGCCATGTGGGTCAAGCTCATTATCATTTCTCAACTTCTGTATGAAGGAAGCGATTCGTGACGAAGAGACGCCTTCTGTTTCAGGTGCGGTGCGCTCAAATGGTTGCAGAATCTTCGAAGGGATAAAACGTGGCTTCTGTGGCCGCGTGTTGATATGTGATATAGTTGCAGTTTCGCTGTTCAAGATTTGCCTTAACAGAGAAAAAGCCGCAGTATTTGTTTTTAGATCCATGATTGCCTCCTCCATCGATCAATAGCCTATTACATGAAAGAAGATGTATTTAATCGAAATACAGTAGTTGGACAATGCGATCCGATTTCATAGATGGTATATAGAATTTATATTGCGATTATTGTCTGCTCCGGCTTTGCGCGAAGCTCTGTGCCGTTAATTGTTTCCACACAAAATAGAGTAGCCTTAACCCATATTGACACATCGGATGCATAGAATGCTATGCTAGTATCTTTGATGATTTCTGTTTTGCGACATACATGTGTCTGTATTTTCTCCATTAACTCTCAGGCTGTCACAAAAGTCAGCGCTGGCTCCTAGGTCGATATATCGGTTAAGTCTCTCTCATGTCGACCAAATACCTTATAGTATAGTATACCATTTCCGGTATAACTTCAACACCGTATATAAAAGGTGAAAAGAAAGTACGGCTGTGTTATAATCTCTTTGAGCAGAGGAGGGGAATATGGATTTAATTAATACAAAAGAAGCGTTACGGAAGTTGAAGACTATACGCTGTTTTGCATTGGACATGGATGGCACGTTTTACTTGGGGGATCGCCTTTTAGATGGCGCATTAGACTTCTACAATATAATGCAGAGTAGGGGAGTCAGTATAGTTTTTATGACAAACAATTCCTCGCATGACCGTGCGTATTATGTGGAAAAGCTGCAAAGAATGGGATGCAACGCCACAGATGAACAAATTTATACCTCAGGAATGGCAGCCTGCCAGTATTTACGCAGAGTTTACCCGGGGAAGAAGGTATGGCTTCTTGGTAATGCATTCTTGAGACGGGAGTGTCTGCAATATGGAATTCTATTAACCGATGAAGATCCGGATGTTGTCCTTGTCGGGTTTGATACAACTTTAGATTATGAAAAGATGACCCGTGTTTGTGATTATATACGCTCCGGACTTCCATATATAGCAACTCATCCGGATTTCAACTGCCCAGTTGAAAACGGCTTCATCCCGGATATCGGCGCAATAATGGCGTTCATTGAGGCATCTACTGGTCGGAAAGCTGATGTAGTTATCGGAAAACCAAATGCTCCTATTGTAGATGGATTAATGGAAATGACAGGAATGCAGAAAGAGGAAATTTGCATATGCGGGGACAGGTTGTATACGGATATTGCTACCGGCGTGCGTCATGGTCTTCTATCAGTTTGCGTTTTGACAGGCGAAGCAACCCCGGAAGACATAGCGGTATCCAAAATACGGCCAGCTCTGGTATTCCCACGACTCAAAGATGTAGCTGTCTATTTGGAATGTACAGAAATGGGAAGGCTTGAATAATGGAAATTATCGAATGGAAAAACTTTCCGGATAAGGATATAAGGCTGCTGTGGGATACACCTCCCGGTTGGGATATGGTGTTATCCTCCTTCGGTAGCGGGCTGGACGCTCCTTCCGTAACTTGCTACCCCGCTTCTTGCTAAGGAAGACATAGCGCAGATTCGACACTTCCAGGAGGGGGTTATTGCATGAAAGCTTTTCACGAAGCGGAACCGATTGCCCCCATGTGTAATAATGCGGGTCTCCCAGCTTATATATTGAATTATCGCGTTTTTCCTTACGGTGATCCATACTCTCGTGCTGATGCCTTTCGTGCGATGCGTTGGCTGAGATATCATGCTGCAGAGTTTGATATTCAGCCGGACAAATTGCTGTCTTGGGATTTTCTGCCGGCAACATTTGGCCGCAACGGTCGAAACTTCATATGAGAATGACCCTGCATTCATGCAGATGATCCGATAGACAGGTTTTCCTCACGTCCAGATGCAGTGATCTTATGTTACCCTGTAATCAGCATGAAACCTGCGCTGACACGTATGGGTTCAAGAGAAGCGTTACTTGGGAAGCATTTCTCCGGGGATGATGAACTTTTCTGTGCGGACATGCAGGTTCATCCGGATATGCCCCATGCTTTCTTTGGTATACTGCGGATGACGAAGTGGTGTCCTGTGAGAATACCCTTATAATGACGGAAGCATTAATTCGGTAGGGGGGTGTGGTGCGAGACCCATATCTTTCCTCATGGGCACAATGGTATGGGATTGGCTTAGGATGACATTCAGATCAGTGTTTGACCAAGTCTGGCTATACGCTTTCTGGAATGTTTAGGTTTTATGAAAGAGAAATATCTGCAGTAGGGCGGCTATGTCTGTTTTTGAATGTAAACTAGAATGCTTTTAGGGAATCTCATGAAATACTGAAGTAATGCAGGCCTCAGATTGACAAATACAGATTGCCATCGCAATCCGGTGTTTAAGTTTAATGAGAGTTACATTATAGCCGATAATATGTTTAGGATAGATAGGCGCAGTTGTCGTTAATAGATATCAAATAACTGACAATTTGAATATTTCCTGAAAACAAAACACTGTTTAACACATGATGCATTAAACAGTGTTTATTTGGTGCGAGAAACAGGACTTGAACCTGCATGACCTTGCGATCACTAGAACCTGAATCTAGCGCGTCTGCCAATTCCGCCATTCTCGCATGGTGGTGGAAGGGGATGGATTCGAACCATCGAAGTCGAAGACGGCAGATTTACAGTCTGCTCCCTTTGGCCGCTCGGGAACCCTTCCAAAAGCTGAAGTAGAAACTGGTGGAGCTGGTGATGGGACTCGAACCCGCAACCTGCTGATTACAAATCAGCTGCTCTGCCAATTGAGCTACACCAGCAAAATAATGGTGCCTCAGGACAGAATCGAACTGTCGACACAGGGATTTTCAGTCCCTTGCTCTACCGACTGAGCTACCGAGGCTTGCTGGCGATCCGAATGGGACTCGAACCCACGACCTCTAGCGTGACAGGCTAGCGTTCTAACCAGCTGAACTACCGGACCGGAAAATGATGGTGGGCCTTCAGGGACTTGAACCCCGGACCAACCGGTTATGAGCCGGCCGCTCTAACCAACTGAGCTAAAGGCCCAAACCAAAATGGTGACCCCTGGGGGAATCGAACCCCCGTTACCGCCGTGAAAGGGCGATGTCTTAACCGCTTGACCAAGGGGTCTTGATGGTCGGAGTGGCGGGATTTGAACCCGCGGCCTCATGCTCCCAAAGCACGCACGCTACCAACTGCGCCACACCCCGGCTTGCGTCGATGCGTATCATGCGCAACAGCAGTGATTTTAGCATGTTGGAAGGAGTTTGTCAAGGCCCTCAATGGAATCTTCTTGCAAACTATCCATTGGTAGGATACAATGGTAAGGTGTAAACTGGCAGGGGAGACGCGAATCGAACACGCAACCTACGGTTTTGGAGACCGTTGCTCTGCCAATTGAGCTACTCCCCTTCACAGCAACGAACAAAATTATAACAGCATTTGTCGGTTTTGTCAACAGTAAATTTTAGGAGAGAAAGATGCAAACTCACAAGAAACTTGGTATTATCGGAAGTGGAAATATTGCTCAGGCTATTTTGAAAGGCGCTTTACATACCCAGGCTATATCGCCGGAGGATGTCTTTGTATATGATATACGCCCTGAAGTTACAGGCCGTTTAGAGTCGGAACTCGGCGTCATATCCTGCTCCAGTTCGTCTGAATTGTGCAAGAAGGCGGATTTGATATTGCTTGCGGTAAAACCATTTGTCTGTCGGGATGCTCTTAAACTTATGCAGTATGACCTGACTGGTCAAAAAGCCTTGATTTCGGTTGTAACTGGTTGGACAAAAGAAGATATATTGAAAGAACTTCATAAAAATGTACGGATTCTTCGAGTTGTGCCTAATACACCAGCGTTGGTAGGGGAGGGGTGTATGGTATTGGATGCACAGCATACTTTACGGGATGATGAGTTTTCGTTTGCTGAAAGACTGTTTGCAGGCTGTGGAGAGATATTTCTGCTTCCGGAGGAATCTTTTGAAGCAGTTACCGGACTGAGTGGAAGCGGACCGGCTTTTGTATATCAGTTTATTACGGCTTTGGCGAATGGCGGCCTATTCAAAGGTATTCCTTCTGACATATCCTATCGCCTCGCAGCCCGTACTGTTCTCGGTTCCGCAAAAATGGTATTAGAAAGTGGAATTCATCCAGGGCAGCTGAAGGATATGGTAATGACGCCGGGTGGTACAACTATCACCGGAATTCATGAGTTGGAAAAGGGCGGTTTTAATGGTGTTGTGATGGATGCGGTCGCTGCAGCTACGGATAAAGCTTCCGACGTGAAGAAAGGCTAATTCTCTATGAAGGAAGTCAGGATTTACACAGATGGCGCCTGCTCTGGCAACCCCGGGGTAGGAGGGTGGGGAGCTGTTCTATTATATGGTACACATCGAAAAGAGATATCGGGTGCAGATCCGCACACAACCAACAATCGTATGGAGATTACTGCTGCATTGGAAGCGTTGACGTCACTGAAAGAGCCTTGCAGGGTACAGTTGTATTCTGACAGTGCTTACTTAGTGAATGCGTTTAATCAACAGTGGATTCAACGATGGCGAAAAAACGGTTGGAGAACATCTAAGAAAAAACCCGTTGAGAACCAGGACCTTTGGCTGGCTTTATTCGAACAGTCTGAAAAGCACAGCATAATATGGAATAAAGTAAAGGGTCATGCGGATAATATAGAAAACAATCGCTGTGACACATTGGCGACTACAGCATTAAAGGAGTTATCCACAGAAAATCCACTGAAAAGGGAAGAGATTTAACTATTCGCAAAACTCATGTTTTACGAATAGTAAGGGGGTGAAAAGTTATCCACAGCATACAAAACAAGAAATTACGGTTAACTGCACAAGAACGCTTAGTGGAAGATTTCCGGCGTGTACTCACAGAGCTACCATCGCTATGCATGGATTTTTTTATTGATGCCGAACCGCGGACAACGCTGCTTACTCGCTTAAATTACGCCTGTGACTTGCGGGTTTTTTTCCGGTATTTACAGCAAACTCGTGAAGGTTTAGCAGATAAGCCGCCAAGAGATTATGACCTTCAAGATATTAAAAGTATTACATCCAGGGAAATTTCTTATTATCTTGAATATTTAAGTTTATATAAATATCAGGCTGAAACCGAAGATGCACCGGTTATCATCCGTAGCAATCAAAATTCGGGAAAAAAACGAAAACTTATTGCCCTTCGATCTTTCTTTAAATTTCTTCAAAATCATGGTTACATATCACAGAATCCTGCAGCTGTGATTCAGATACCAAAACTGCATGATAAGCCAATTGTCTACTTAGAGATGCCGGATGCACAAAGGCTAATTTCTCTTGTAGAGACTGGTGAAGCGCTCACGGAGAATGAAAAACGCTTTCATCGCAAGACGCAGGTCAGAGACTCGGCCATTGTGACATTACTTCTTGGTACAGGTATACGTGTCGCTGAATGTGTATCCTTAGATATAAATAGTATTGATTTTTCGGAGAATCGATTTCTTGTAACTCGTAAGGGCGGTGACAGTATGTATTTGTATTTTAACCGTCAGGTACATGATGTGATGTATACATATTATTTGCAAAGGAAGTCGATTATTCCTGTAAAAGGTCACGAACGCGCATTTTTTCTTTCTTTACAAAAACGACGCATTACGACCCGTGCAGTTGAAAAATTAGTTGAAAAATATACAAAAGGATTACAAATAACCGCTCACATTACTCCCCATAAATTACGTAGCACTTTTGGCACAAACTTATACAGAAAAACCGGAGACATTTATCTTGTAGCAGATGTATTGGGTCATAAGGATGTCAATGTGACAAAACGGCACTACGCTTCGATTGATGAGCGTAAGCGCCGCTTAGCTGCTGATCTTATTGATTTAACTCCTCGTGAGATAGATGATTCTGACTCTGTTAATCCGGAATCTCCGAAGGATCCTCCAGAATTGCATCAATGAGGATGCTGCGGTAACCAACACTTTCATCCCCTAGGCATTTACAACAATTATCACATACTTTATTCGGGTTTAAATCGCATCTCGTGCATTCATTGCATTCTATGCATTCACGGTCATATAATATGCATTTTTTCATTATTAACTCCTTGTTTTCGAACAAATACGAACAAATGTTTGACATTTTTCGGTAAATTGATTATACTTTCACTAAATAAAGGAGGTAAGACTATGGGAACATCATCGGGAGGCCTAAGCGGCCAACAACAGAAAGTGTACCAGTACATTCAGGAATGTCTGGCAGAAAAGGGGTACCCCCCCACTGTACGGGAAATTTGCGATGCCGTGGGGATCAGTTCTACTTCAACCGCTCATGGGCATCTGCGTCGGTTGGAGAAAAGGGGCCTAATTAAGAGAGATGCTTCCCGAACTCGAGCAATAAGTATAGTTGAGGAGAAATTTATTGCGCGCAACAACTCTATTTCCGTTCCGGTTATAGGAAAAGTTACTGCCGGGAAACCGATTCTTGCCCAAGAGAATATTGAGGAATATCTCCCCTTCCCTACCTCATTGATTCGTGATGAAAACTCTTTTATTCTCGAAGTTAAGGGAGACTCTATGATTGGCGCCGGTATATTTGACGGCGATTATATCATTATACGTCGGCAGGATTATGCCGATGACGGAGATATTGTTGTAGCGCTTATTGGAGAGGAAGCCACAGTGAAACGTTTCTATCTTCAAATGAAAACGCGAACCGTACGTTTGCAGCCGGAAAATTCTTCTATGGAACCCATTCTTTTGCCCGTAAATGTAGTGAAAATTATCGGAAAGGTATCTGGGCTTTTCAGAAAGTTTCGTTGAGTAGCGTTTCAGTTATAGCAAGTTTGCAATGTTCATATGTAAGACCGCCTTGCATATACAAGACATAAGGCGGCTTTACCGGCGCATCTACACTAAGCTCCAACGTTGCCCCCTGAACAAATGTTCCTGCAGCCATAATTACCTCGTCCCGATAACCGGGCATTGCCCACGGTTCAGGCGTCAGATGGCTGTCTATTGGCGAGGCTGATTGTATTGCTTTACAGAAACGAATCAACCGATCTCTGTTATTTAGTGCAATTGCCTGGATTATGTCTCCCCTATGGGCATCCCATGCTGGAGAAACGTCATACCCAAGATCTGCGTATAGTTTTGCAGCTAATACTGCCCCCTTTATAGCTTGAGAGACCATGTGAGGAGCTAAGAATAACCCTTGGTAAAATGCACGGTATCCGGCTTCATAGGAACCTACTTCCGCACCAATACCAGGGGCAGTAAGTCTACTTGCGACTTGCTCTATAAGAACCTTCTTCCCACAAATGTAACCACCAGAAGGAGCAATGCCTCCTCCGGGATTTTTTATAAAGGACCCTGCCATAAGGTCAGCACCAACAGCAATGGGCTCCTCCGCTTCCACAAACTCACCGTAGCAATTGTCTACCATGATGATTACACCAGGAGCTGATTTACGTATTGTACTAAACAACTCTCGCATATCCTCTGTGGAAATTGCGCTTCTCAAGGAATAACCCCGGGAGCGTTGTAAGTATACCATACGTATAGATGTATCCTGTTGTAATTTATAAAGTATTGCGTCTATATCAGGGAGTCCGTTATCTTCCAGTAACTCTAACTGTGAATAACCCACACCCCATTCGCGAAGAGAACCCATTCCTTCTTTTCCATTTAATCCGATGATTGAAGCAAGGGTATCATAAGGCGCGCCTGAAACGGATAGAATGGTGTCGCCAGGTCGAAGTACACCAAACAATGCCAGACATAAAGCGTGCGTACCGGATGCAATTCCAGGACGAACCAATGCGGACTCTGCCTTCATAATATCCGCCAGCAAATACTCTAATTTATCTCTTCCAATGTCGTCATAACCGTATCCGTTTGTCCCGGAGAAATGCCGTGCCTCTACCTGTTGTTGGCGAAAAGCCAGAAGAACTTCTTTTTGTCGTTTTAATGCATTCTCTTCTATTTTCTTAAAATAGGGCTGCAGAGTGTCCTCTGCATCTTTAATCAATACATGTACGTAGGATTCATCCATCTATTACAGCCTCCGCTTCGCGCACAAGCTTCTCTGTGGTTTTCCCGTCGCAATCCAGCCAGACGGTCCTTTTCTCCCTGCGGAACCAAGATAATTGTCGTTTTGCATATTGGCAAGTTCTGAGTTTTATCTCTTCTGTTGCCTGAGCCAGAGAAGCCGTGCCAAAAATCACGGGTATGAGCTGTTTATATCCTAACCCTTGCATTGCTGTTCCTCCGGGGTCTACTCCTTGTGAAAGTAAGGCTCTTGTTTCGTCCAGAAGGCCGGATCGAAGCATGAGATCAACTCGCTTAAAAATCCGCTGTCGCAATTCGGCACGTTGCCATCGTAAGCCAATTATGACTGTATTTCTATAGGAAAAATCACGTCGGACATAAGCGGCTTCTGCCAGAGCTTCAGATTCTTCTCCCCCATTCTCAATAATCTCCAGTGCCCTGATAACTCTTCGCGTGTTGTTTGGGTGTATCTTCTCTGCAACCGTGGGATTCATCTCTGATAGTAACTGATGTAACCCATCCGCACCCAGTGTTTTGAGACGACACTGCCATTTTTCCCTGCTGGCCAGGGTACTCTCTTTTCCCGTCAATCCCATAGGGTAGAGTAGTGCGTTGACGTACAGTCCTGTTCCGCCGCATATAATAGGTATTTGATTCCTTGAATAAGTCTGTTCGATTATTTTTTTTGCCATGTCACGATACATTGCCACATTATAGGGAGACATGGGACTCACGACATCTATCATAAAATGCGGAATTTCTTCTTTTTCTTCTTCCGTAACTTTACCTGTACCGATATCCATGCCTTTATAAACCTGCATAGAATCTGCGGATATCACAACCCCATTGTGTTTTTTTGCAAGTTGAACAGATAAAGCACTTTTTCCGGAAGCGGTAGCCCCAACTACGGCTATTATAGGCTTGTTCATGGCTGAATACGCATGAACATTTTTTCAATTTGCGTTTTGGTTATTTGTATGCAGATTGGTCTACCATGCGGACAAGTCAACGAAACGCCCTCCTCAATTATTTGACGATAAAGAATTTGAATCTGTCGAGAATCCAGTTCATCTCCTGCTTTAATTGCGTGTTTACAGGCCGTTTGGGCAATTCTCGCCAGAACGTCCTCATCTGTTCCCTTCCCCTCTTTTTGAAGCATCCGCAATATATATATTACGATATATTGTGCCTGAGCCTGTCCGAATACTTGAGGTACTGCGCGAATCTGGTATGACAGCCTTCCGTATTCTTCTAATTCAAAACCGGATCGAATGAGCAGATCTTTTTTTTCCTCGATAATCAGTTTCTCATCATATGTAACCTCAATTATCTGTGGTATCAATAATTGCTGTGATAATGAGACTCCATGGCTTACGGAAGCGCAGTATCGATCGTATAGCAAGCGTTCATGTGCTGCGTGTTGATCAATAATTAAAAATGTGTTTTCTGCTTGTAGCAAAAGATACGTGGAAAAAAGCGTTCCAAGCACACGAATTTTGCTTTCATCAGGGAGTTGATTGGAAAAACTGGTTTGCTCGGGCTCCTTAATGGACATGTCCTGTCGCAGAAACAGCGGAGCGGCGTTTTTTGAAGTGTTTTTCAGCACTTCACGGTAGTTGTAAGGTCTGATTTTATCTTTATTTAAAACAGCCTCACGGTACGCAGAAGATGTGTTGCTTCCGGTATGACTTTCTGGTCGTTCTATTGAAGCATACGCTGTTCGAAAAGTTGTTGTTTCTTCCGGATTTGCAGTATTGCTTTGCAATGGAATGGGTTTGATTACAGGCGCTTGTTATGTGAAAGAATTTTTTCCTCGAATTCTGAGTTTACAGGTACAGAATAGACGGCCGGAGAGCCCATCATCTTATTGACTGCGTTGCGTAACAGGCGTAATAGTATTTGTATTGTCTCGCTTTCCTGCATAAACCGTATCTGTGTCTTGTTAGGATGTACATTTATATCAATTTGATCCTGTGGAATCTCAATTTAAAGAATGCAGAAAGGAAACCGGTGCTGCATAAGTGCCGTACCATAAGCTTGCTCAACCGCCCACTCTATTCGGCTGTTCTGAATCCATCTGTTGTTAACAAAAAATATCTCTTGCCTTCTGTTGTTCCGGGCAATATTTGGTTTTCCCAAACAGCCATGTATGGCGATGTTGCCTGCTCGCTCATCCACCGGGAAAAGAGCTTCTCCGGTTTCCTTACCGAATACTGAAAGTACCGCATGCGTTAGGTTTCCGTCTCCCGGACTATTGTATATATATTTGCCATGCTGAATCAATCTGAAAGAAACATGCGTATTTGCCAATATCATTCTGGAAACCACAACGGATATCTGCCCCGTTTCTGCCGCTTTGGACTTCAAAAACTTTCGTCTGGCAGGTACGTTATAAAATAGATCGCGTATGATAAGCGTACTTCCGTTAGGGCAGCCGGCGTCCTGTATAGGTTTCATGATGCCGCCTTCTATATAGATTCTGGAACCTACACTGTCTTTAGGTCGTTTGGTGATTAATTCTGTTTTACTTACCGCTGCTATGGAATAAAGGGCTTCACCCCGAAAACCATATGATGCGATGTGTTCCAAGTCTTCTATCTTTCTTAGTTTGCTCGTAGCGTGGCGTGTGAGCGCCATAGGTATATCTTCACGTGCGAAACCATCACCGTTGTCGGTAATACGCATAAGAGTTGCCCCGCCATCTTCTATTTCTATGGTTATAAGGGTGGCATGAGCATCCAGTGCGTTTTCAATCAACTCCTTAAGCACTGAGGAGGGTCGCTCTACAACTTCACCGGCAGCAATTTTTCCGATGGTTGCATCGTCAAGCAAATGAATAATTCCGCTCATGTCTCTTTCATCCTTTCAACTAACTTGTTAAGGATATAGAATGCCTCTATAGGAGTCATCGTTACCATATCCGTGTTGCGAAGTTCTTCCAGAAGATCTCCATATGGCAATAGAGACTCCAGTGTAAGTTGTTGCGTCTTGTAATCTTCAGGTCGATTGACCGCTTCTCCGGTTTCCTTTGCGGTTTGCTGCATTATGGATGAGTGGGTGTTCTCTGCCTCCAATCTTGCCAATACCGTATCCGCTCTTTCAATAACTGCCTCCGGAAGCCCTGCCATTTTCGCTACATGAATTCCAAAGCTCTTATCGGAAGCACCTCGTACAATGCGGCGCAGAAATACAACCTGCTTCCCCATCTCAGAAACAGAGACACAATAGTTTTTCACGCCTGCCACCCGCCCTTCCATAATACAGAGTTCATGATAATGGGTGGCGAATAACGTTTTTGCCCCTATGATGTTCGGGTTGCTGATATATTCCACTACTGCCCAAGCAATGGAAAGGCCATCTAAGGTACTGGTACCTCTGCCAATTTCGTCTAGAAGTATCAAGCTATTGGAGGTTGATTTTCGTAAAATATTCGACAACTCCAGCATTTCCACCATAAAGGTACTCTGCCCCATATACAGGTCATCTGAGGCGCCGACTCTTGTGAATACTTGGTCTGTCAAAGATATGGTTGCCTCTGATGCAGGGACAAAGCTGCCCATATGCGCCATGATTGTAATAAGTGCAACCTGACGGAGGTACGTGCTCTTTCCCGCCATATTAGGACCTGTAATTAAGATGAATCGGTTATCCTTGTTATCCAGCTTAGTATGATTCGGGACGAACTGTGCTCCTGAACTAAAAGCATTTTCCACTACTGGATGCCGCCCGTCAATAATATGGATATTCCCGTCCTCAGTTATCTTCGGCCTTACGTATCGGTTCTCTTGGGCAACAATCGTCAAAGATATAAGAGCATCGAGAATAGCCAGTGCTTTGGCTGTTTGTTGAAAACGCTGAAGTTGATTTGAAAGAGCAGTACGTATTTCAAGAAACAGTTCATATTCGAGCTTAATTGCGTTTTCTTCTGCGCCAAGCACTGTGTTCTCCAAGTCTTTTAGTTCTTGTGTAATGAAACGTTCTGCGGTTGAAAGGGTTTGCTTCCGGGTATATCGGTAGGGTACCAAGGCAAGGTTGGACTTGGTCACTTCAATATAGTACCCGAAAACCCTGTTAAAGGATATCCTAAGATTCTTAATACCGGTTTCCTGCCGTTCACTGGCTTCCAGGGCGGCAATTCTATCCCGGCCGTTACGATAGCCGTCTCGATATTTGTCGAGTAAATCATTATAACCGTCTCGGATAATGCCTCCATCTTTAATATTGATACCAGGCTCGTCCATAATTGACCGGCTTAAAAGCTCCGAAACGTCCTGCATATTGTCCATACGGTCGTATAAATCTGTCAGTAGGGTTGTTTTTGTTTTTTGCAGAATCTCTTTTATCTGCGGGACTGCTTGTATGGACCGAAGTAAAGCTACACAATCACGAGCATTGATGGTATCATAAGCAATCTTTGTAGAGATTCTTTCAATATCGTGTACCCCGGCCAATTCATCGGATAGTTGTTGACGGAGTAAAACATTCTTTGTCAGTTCCTCTATCGCATCCAGCCTTTGATTTATTTGACCAATAGAGTGAAGCGGCCTTTCCAACCAGTGACGGAGCATCCTTGCGCCCATGGCAGTCCGTGTGCGATCCAACACCCAGAGTAGTGTACCCTTGCGTTGTCGACTTCTTAGTGTCTCCGTAAGTTCAAGATTTGTCCTGGTAGCTGCATCCAGCATCATATTATCTGCTATCCCGTAAAGATTTACAGTATGAATCTGGCGTAAATCGTTCATCTGCATTTCATACAGATAAGATAATAAAGCACCGGCTGCACATGTCGCATTTTCATTTCTGGAGAAGACGCCTTCAGCAGCTTGCCGCGGGAATTGCACTTTACACAAAGCGGCTGCTTGAGTTGGAGACCAAGAGTCAGAGAGATATTCCTGAGGTGTTGAAGAACAAGCTTTTACAAGGATATCATGTTTTTTAAAATACTTGTTCCCCTCACCCCCGAGGAGTGTCTCACGGGGATTGATTCTGGTAAGCTCATCCCAAAGGATTTGCTCGCTTTCAGATATATCTACTTGTGTTGCTGAAAATTCTCCAGTAGATACGTCAGTATATGCCAAGCCGGCCCATCCATCCATAATATAAACACTAAGAATATAATTATTCTGCTTCTCATCCAGATATGCGCCTTCTATCATAGTTCCAGGCGTTACAATACGGGTAACACCTCGCTCTACAAGGCCTTTGGATTCTGCAGGATCGGTCAACTGTTCACAGATAGCAACTTTATAACCCTTTTCCATTAATTGGTGAATGTAGGTATCTACAGAATGATACGGAACGCCACACATAGGAACGCGTTCCTCTAAACCGGCGTCTCTCCCTGTAAGGGTCAAATCCAACTCTCTAGATGCAATCTCTGCATCCTCGAAAAACATCTCGTAGAAATCACCCAACCTGAAAAACAGAAGCGCATCAGGGTGCTCCTGCTTTATAGAAACGTATTGTTGCATCATTGGGGAAAGCTTTGACGTATGTATCATGAATCTTTGCTCAATACTCGTTTAAGTGTTTACAGTTACCGCAGCTGTTGCAATTTCCGCTGCAGCTTATAGAGATTTCCCCCGTTAGCTGGAACTGAATAATTTGATTAACCTGCTCCATAATTGCTTGAAAATCTCTGGCAGCTTGGGAATAATCTTTGAAAACTGTATTGTGGTCGGCTGTTTCATGCAATGTACGATACTGCTTCATAAGTTCTGCCATTTGCTGTTGGTCTGCTTGGGACATCTCCATCAGGACGCGGATTGAATGTTCCGTTTCGTTTATGTCTTTCATTAGTTTCGTAGCAGTTTTGTCTGCGTCTATGGCTGTTTGAGCCTTTATCAGGTTCTGATAAACTTCTCCATCGTGCAGTTGCTGCCCGAGTAATTTTGCAGTGTCAAAAATCATTATTTCTCTCCTATGTTATTTCGCCCATAAGAGTATGGGCTTTAACCTGTGTTATATGTACAGGGATTATCTTGCCGATATCTGTTACAGAGCCTCGGAAATGTACCATTTTATCGGTTTCGGTACGCCCCGCCACCATTGATTTATCTCTTTGACTGACTTGTTCTACCAGTACATCAACCGTACGATTGGCGTAATCAGCAAGCTTCTCCGCAGAAATGGATTCTTGAAGGGCTATTAGCGCTGCGAGCCGTTTTTTTTTCACCAACTCAGGCACTTGTTTGTCCATTTTTGCCGCAGGGGTACCTTTTCTTGGAGAATAAGCAAAAGTAAATGCTGCATCAAAGCGTATTCGGCTGACAGTTTTCAAGGTTTCTATAAAGTCCGAATCTGTTTCGCCCGGAAATCCGACAATCAAATCTGTGGTAACCGCTATGCCCGGTACTGCTTTTCTAAGCTTTGCGACAAGATTTTCATACTCATTCGGATTATATTTTCGGTTCATCCTTTGCAGCGTTTTCCAGGATCCGGCCTGCATGGGCAGGTGAATGTGCTTGCATACCTTAGGCAATGCTGCTATTGCGTTTATCAAGGCATCTGACAAGTCTTTGGGGTGTGAGGTCATGAATCGGATTCTTTGGAGGCCTTCAATCTCGGATATTTTTTGGAGTAATTGCGGAAAAGAACATTCCTCAGCCAACCCATTTCCATAAGAATTCACATTTTGTCCCAATAGAGAAACCTCTTTGTACCCATTTCGAACAAGATACGTAACTTCTTGAAGAACGTCTTTTGGTAATCGGCTACGTTCTCTTCCCCGAACATACGGCACGATACAGTAGGAACAGAAATTGTTGCAGCCATACATTATACTTACCCAAGCACGAACGCCGGCTTTTCTTGTAGTGGGTATATGTTCAATGACAGTATCTGCACTTACGTTAATATCGCTGAACGCATCTTTTTCTTCCATTGCCCGTAAAAGTAATGAGGGAAAGCGTTGTATTTGCTGTGTACCGAATATGAAATTAACATGAGGATTCCGTTTAAGTATCTCGTCTGCAACACCCGGCTGCTGCATCATACAGCCGCAAACGCCAATAATCATCCCGGGGCGGATGTCCTTGTACATTCGTAAAGCGGCAACATTTCCAAAAACCTTTAATTCGGCCTTCTCTCTTACGCAACAGGTGTTGAGCATGACTATATCTGCTTCTGCAGGGGTCGAGACAGGAGTCAAGCCCATCTCTTCCAAGAGACCGGCAAGTCGCTCGGAATCATTTTCATTCATTTGACAGCCGTAAGTTTCTATAAAATATGAACTATAGCCTCCCTGTGTACGTATGGACTGGATAGCATTAAGCTGGTCTGTCTTTTCAGTAAAATCCTCACGCAACAGTTGTGGCATATCGATCCTCCTTTCGGATGATAGAATATTATACCGCAATACCCCTTTTTTCGCAAGTTTTGCCTTGACAAAAGGAGTTTGAATGAATAAAATAAACTTAATTGAATACCTGCGGAGATTGGGAGAAAATCACGAGGAACCGGATAGAGAGTCAGGTTTGGTGAAAGCTGATACGTAAAATCGTGATGGGGCACCCGGGAGCAGGTTTTAATGAAGGAGGGCTCTCAAAGGGCCAAAAAGGGTGGAACCGCGAAAGATTCTTTCGTCCCTTTGTGACGAAAGTTTTTTTATTTGGAGGAAATCATGAAAGCAACAATGGATAAACTGGTGGCACTTTGTAAAAACCGAGGTATTATTTTTCCCGGATCCGAGATTTACGGCGGACTGGCAAACACTTGGGACTATGGTCCCCTTGGCGTAGAGTTTAAAAATAACATTAAGCGAGCATGGTGGCAGAAGTTTGTACAGGAATGCCCTTATAATGTAGGGCTTGACAGTGCCATCTTAATGAATCCGCAGACATGGGTGGCTTCCGGTCATGTTGGCAATTTTAACGATCCCCTTATAGATTGCCGCAAGTGTAAAGCACGTTTTCGTGCAGATAAGCTGGTAGAAGATAATATGAGCGCTAACGGTGAAGAGCCTCATGTGGAGGGCTGGTGTAATGAACAACTGGAGGAGTATCTCAAGGATAAGTCTATCCCCTGCCCCGAGTGTGGAGCAGTGGACTTTACTTCCATTCGTAAGTTTAATATGATGTTTAAAACACACCAGGGTGTAACGGAAGATTCTCAAACGGAGCTTTATCTTCGTCCGGAAACAGCGCAGGGTATTTTTGTTAACTTCAATCAGATTCAACGCAGCAGCCGTAAAAAGATTCCCTTTGGCGTTGCGCAAATTGGTAAATCTTTCCGAAATGAAATTACTCCCGGTAACTTTATATTCCGTACTCGTGAGTTTGAGCAAATGGAGTTGGAGTTTTTCTGTAAGCCCGGAACCGATTTGGAGTGGTTCACTATTTGGAAGGATGCTTGTATTAATTGGCTGTATTCACTTGGTTTACATAAAGAGAATCTTCGAATGCGAGATCACTCTAAGGAGGAGTTGTCTCATTACAGCAAAGCAACCTCGGATATTGAGTATCTCTTTCCCTTTGGATGGGGCGAGCTCTGGGGTATTGCGGATAGGACGGATTTTGATTTAAAGGCACATAGTAAGGTAAGCGGAGTTACATTGGACTATCTCGACCCTGTAACGAATGAACGGTATGTTCCCTATGTTGTAGAGCCCTCATTGGGTGTAGACCGAGTTGCGCTTGCTTTCCTGTGTGATGCGTATGACGAAGAAGAGGTTGGAGAGAATGATACACGTGTTGTGCTACGGTTGCATCCCGCTCTGGCTCCTTTTAAAGCGGCAATACTCCCTTTGCAAAAGAAGCTTGCAGACCCTGCAAATGAGATTTTCGCAGAGATGGCTAAACGATTCTCCGTGGATTACGACGTGACGGGTTCCATCGGAAAACGGTACCGTCGTCAGGATGAGATCGGAACACCTTATTGTATCACCTTTGATTTTGATTCACTGGAGGATCATTGTGTTACCATCCGGGAGCGGGATTCCATGGAACAGATACGAATCCCTATCTTCGATTTAACAGGATTTCTTTCTGAAAAGGTCATGTATTGATATGTATAATGAAGGGCGCTGTTTATACGGCGCCGTTTATTATGTCTTAGGAAGTTGTAAAGCCTTTAGAAGTTTATTAAAGGAAAATGCCTTTGTTGCCGGGGTTACACCCTGTAGAATATTCGATTATGAACGCATATATTATGTAGGTGTTTTGAATGTATAAATGAAAGTGCGGGTCGAAAAACGACGACCCGCAAAATCTCAGTTGTATTTTTAGCACGCATGCGTATAAAAAAACGGCTTTTCTTAGATGATATAGTCTTTAAGGAAATCTTCAGGACCATCGTCTGTTCCACTGATGCTGAGCACGAAATTAATGTTGTGCTTTTTTGACATTAAACATATTGTGTCAAAAAACTTTCGAAGCTCCTGTGCGGATTTCAGACCGGCGATGGAGGGCAGGGCATCGATAAACATCGTAACGATATCGTAGTTAGCGGCCAACATCCCTTGTATGAACCCAAAGAAGGTGTGTATTTCCCTGTCAATGTATTCTGATACATTAACATAACGTATTTGATGGGGTAAATCCAACATACAACGGTTATCCTTCTCAACGAAAACAACGTGACCGGGACTCGTCAAAGCTTCTTCCTTTGCCATGTGAATCATTCGATTAGTTTTTCCAGATCCGCGTTTTCCGTAGATAACCTTAACCATGGCGATAAACCTCCTTCATTTTCTTGATGATAATAGTATAACCGATTTTATACACAAAAGAAAGGGGCAAAGAAAAGTTTACATTTTATCCCTAAATGCAAAGAGTAAGAATGCGTGATAATCTGCATCGAGAGACAGCACCAACTGATCCAACTCTTCGTCCCCGAATGTAGTAGTCCTTCCCTCGGCAAACTGCCTGTCAACCTCTTTCTTAATGGATTGAACGAGTGCAGATTGTTTGGATATAGAATCGTCATCCACGCGATAGTATGTTTTTAACCAGTGGGCGATACCTGCTGCCCCGGAATGTGCACCTACCATCACCTTTGGTGGCCGTCCTAAAAGCTTTTCCGTGTTGAATATATTGTAAATTTCTTCATCCTTAAGCAATCCATCTGCATGTATGCCTGCACGCGTTGCATTAAAGTTCCTGCCGACAAACGGGGTACGAGGCGGGATCACATACCCAAGTTCTTTTTCGAAAAATTCTGCGATTCGTGTAATCGCTGACAAGTCCATTCCATCTGTTGTGCCGCGGAGGGAAGCATATTCAATCGTCATTGCTTCCAAGGGACAGTTGCCTGTTCGCTCTCCTATTCCCAAAAGAGAGCAGTTTACGGAGGCACAACCGTAAAGCCAAGCTGTGCTTGCATTATTGACAACCTTATAAAAATCGTTATGTCCGTGCCATTCCAACTGGGCTGAGGGCACACCTGAATAATGGTTTAGCCCGTAAATAATACCGGGGACACTTCTGGGCAGGGCTACACCGGGATATGCCACTCCGAAGCCCAGTGTGTCGCATGCACGGATTTTAATTGGCACACCGGCCTCTTCACCTAACTTCATAAGAGCACTCGCAAAGGGAACAACAAAACCGTAAAAATCTGCGCGGGTAATGTCTTCAAAGTGACATCGGGGCACTATACCTAGATTTAAGGCATCTTTCACGATCCCTAAATACAGTTCCATCGCTTCAGAACGCCGCATATTCATTTTTCTAAAAATGTGATAGTCAGAGCAACTGACAAGGATTCCCGTCTCCTTTACTCCAATAGATTTTACCAACTGGAAATCCTTTTTATTTGCTCGTATCCATGTTGTAATCTCTGGAAATGCAAATCCCAGGCTCATACACTCCTCAAGAGCTTTTCGGTCTTTCTCAGTATAGATAAAAAATTCGCTTTGTCGGATAATTCCCTTTGGTCCACCTAACTGATGAAGCAATTTATACAGCTCAACAATCTGCCAAGCTGTATAAGGTGACGTGGATTGCTGTCCGTCCCGAAAGGTCGTATCTGTAATCCAGATTTCTGCCGGCATGTTGATGGGCACTACCCGATGGTTAAAAGATATTTTAGGTATAGAATCATAGTCATATAGAAAACGATATAGATTAGGCTCCTCCACATCTTGTAAAGGATATTGAAATGCCTTTTGTTCTAATAAATGAGTGTGGGAATTATATCGTAGTTTTGGCTGATTTGTATCCATTTTATGCCTCCGTCTCACGAATAAAGGTTTTTATTCTTCGCATGCCCTCGCGAATGTTCTCATCGGAAATCGCATATGAAAGCCGGATATGATGCGGAGCTCCAAAAGATTCCCCTGGCACCGCAGCAACTCCCTTGTTTTCCAACATTAGCGAGCATAGTTGTTCTGCGCTTTGTATTCTTACTTCCTTGTATTTTCGACAAAGCAATTCAGATACGTTTACCATCAGGTAAAAAGCGCCTTCCGGTTCAATGCTTGAGATATAAGGAGTATCTAAAGTAAGTGAGTATATGAGATCCCTTCGTTCTTTAAAAACTTCTCGCATTGATTCAGACTCCTCCTGAGGGCCGATTAAAGCCGCCATGTAGGCATGCTGTGCCATTGTATTTGGACCTGAGGTTGATTGGCTTTGCATTGCATCCATGACAGTAGCGAGAGGCGCAGGAACAGCAGCATAACCTATACGCCAACCCGTCATTGCATAGGTTTTGGATGCGCCATTGATGATAATAGTGCGTTCTTGCATAGCGGGAAGAGTCGCAATAGAAACTACAGGGTTATCACTATATACTAGTTTCTCATAGACTTCGTCAGCGACTACTAAAAGATTATGGTCTATTGCAATGCGAGCAATCATCTCGAGCTTCGTTCGCTCCATAAAGGCACCTGTTGGATTACATGGGTTGCAGATGCAGATAGCTTTTGTTCGAGATGTTATTGCCTGCAGAAGCGAATCCTCCTGCAGCAGGAAACCATCTTCCTCACGAGTATTCACGAATACCGGTACGCCATCCGCCATTTTTACAATTTCAGGATATGAGACCCAGTAGGGTGCTGGAATGATCACTTCGTCTCCGGGGTTCAGAATACACTGAAAAGTGTTGTATAGTGAATGCTTTGCACCGTTTGATATAATAATCTGCTTGGGTTGATATTCCAGCCCCTTCCGGGTGCGCAACTCATCGCAGATGGTCCGACGTAATGCTGGAAGTCCCGCAGCAGGTGTATATCTTGTATAGCCAGCGTCCAAGGCAGCTTTTGCTGCGTCACGAATATAGGAGGGCGTATCAAAGTCCGGCTCCCCCGCCCCAAAGCCAATGACTGACTTGCCCTCTGCAAGCATAGCTTTCGCTTTACTGTCAATAGCAAGTGTAGCGGATGGGGCGATTGCTTGTGCCTTTTTGGATAAAATCATTTTGCTTCCTCCCAACTATGCAACTCAAATATTAAAACCTGCAGATTACATTAAAATATATAGTCAATTTCACAAAATAAAAAATATGAGAGCGAACAAGTGCAACCCTCATTGCAATCATATTCAATTTCGAATTATTATAACACCATTCAATGCATATCGCAAGAAGTATTTTTGTTTGATCTAAAAAACTCGGAGTATAAAACACCGTAAAACTAAAAACGTCTCTGATTACAGGGGTGCTTTACAAAATGTAATAGACATTCTTGGTTATTCACGAGTTATTTCCCCATAGAGCTTGACCTTTGTGATTTCGATCTCGGATTTTCGTATTCATTAGTATACAGTTCCCCGATAAATGATAATTACATAAATATTTGAAAAAAGCATTCAATATATAGCAGTATAAAAAGCGAACACCAATTCTAATATCTATATGTGCCTCAAGGTAGTCGAATGTTCCATATACGTTCGCATCGTGTGCTTTACAGTAAATGCAGAAATTTCTCATATGCAGCATTCCATTCAGATATCTGTGCAATATTAGGCATGAACGTTGTAAGGGGCTCGGTATTTCGAGAGATTGACTTGGCTTGCGAATAAGAGATTATTTGTCCGTCACCGACCGCTTGCATGAGCAAATTACCGATAGCTGTGGCTTCTACAGGACCACATATAACCGGCCGGTTTATGGCATTTGCTGTCAACTGATTTAAAAGGACGTTTTGACATCCACCGCCGACAATATGAAGACTTTGTATTTGTTCTTCGCCAATATGCTCTAGTGCTTCCACTGACCATCGATACCGCAGCGCAAGACTCTCTAAAACTACTCGGGTAATGGTACCGGGATCATCAATGATAGGAGTGCCTCTCTCCCGGCAGTAACGAATAATTTTTTCCGGCATTCGTCCAGGTCGAAAGAAGACATCTTCGTCAGGATTGATTTGAGCAGCAAAAGGTTGTGCGTCTCTGGCTAAATTTACCAGGTCTGTGAAGGAGTAGTCCTTCCCCATTTCTTTCCAGTGCCTTCTGCATTCCTGTACAATCCATAATCCCATAACATTCTTTAAAATCCGGTATGTTCCCCAAACGCCGCCTTCATTAGTAAAGTTGAGGTCTTGTACGACAGTCTCCATGTGGGGGATATTAGACTCAATACCTATCAACGACCAGGTGCCACTGCTGAGATATGCAGAATTTCCACCTTTTGCTGGTACCGCAGCAACCGCTGAAGCTGTGTCATGTCCAGCAACCGAGAAAACTGGGGTGTGGGGTAAATGAACATATTCTCCAATTTCCGGAAGCAGTTTTCCGAGAATTGTGCCGGGCTCTCTTATTTCAGAAAACAATTCCCGGGGTAATTCGAAGGCATGAAGCAATTCCTCAGACCATTCTCTTGTCTTTGCACATATCAGTTGTCCGGTAGAAGCAATTGTATACTCACTGGTAATTTGACCGGTCAACATCCATCCGAATAAATCCGGCATAAACAGGAGCTTATCTCCGCAGGAAAAGGCGCCGGAGCCTCTTTTCTTCATAGCAAAGAGCTGATACAGCGTATTGAACTGCATGAAAGCAAGGCCGGTTTCGCGGAAAATATCATCTTTAGAATATACACGAAAAGCCTCTTCCATAATGCCGTCAGTATGTGTATCCCTGTAATGTATCGGCATGCCCACAATTTCGCCATTTTTATCAATCAGCCCAAAGTCTACGCCCCAGGTATCTATACCTATTCCGTATATATGACGTCCGCCTGCAATATCAGCAGCGAGTTTCAATCCCGTGCAAATCTCTCGAAATAGGCCAAAGGTGTCCCAATACAGACGCCCGTTTACGGTGATTGGTTGATTTAGGAAACGATGCACCTCCTGTAATGTAAACTTATCGTCGGCAAGTGTTCCTAAAATTACTCTTCCGTTGCTTGCACCTAAATCTACTGCAATATATCTGCGCTCCATAGCTTTGCCCTTCCTTTTGTTTCGCTTTAGTCATAGCTGTTATTAAATGATGATTTCCTGTCAAATCTCGCGAAATACTTTGTCACCTGCATTGAGGAACCTTCTTCTTTTGCGCTTTTGAAATAATCCTAAAGCAAGGACTACTCTCTGTCAATGTGAAAGCATAGAAATCACGGAAACGATGGAATGAAACTAAAGCAAGAAAACAGATTAATCCGAGGAATATATTATGATAATCCGGCTAATTATAATTGCAGGCATCAAATATCGTAATACTTAATGAATGCTATAAGAGAATTCTTAAAGAAGCATCACATTACAGGACGATAAACACATTTATCAATGATATAACCTTAGATAATTCCTTCGATAAAGTGTCCGTTCTATGTCATGTACCTAACTCCAGATAGGGTACCGCATTCAAAGTTAAATCTGAAGTATTTCCTTTTTGCAGCAGATAATAAGCAGCAGAGCCAATCATAGCAGCATTATCCGTACAATAAACCAAATCAGGCAGATAATATCGCAGCGATTTTTCTTCCGCTATTCTTTGTATCTGATTGCGGAGACCTCGGTTTGCGGATACACCTCCGCAAATAGCAACCGCAGGCGCTCCAATCTGATCTATAGCGCTACACAGTGGCCTTATGAGAGTATCAATTATGGCTTCCTGATACGATGCCGCTATATCCTCGATATTAGCTTCGATCCAATCGGAATCGTGATTCTGTATAAGCTGGGCCAATGCTGTTTTTAACCCGGAAAAACTGCAGTCAAATGGTGATTTTGTTTTCGCACGGGTAAAAGGAAAAGCAGCAGGATTTCCCTTTGACGCTAATACATCCATGACTTTACCGCCCGGATAAGGTAGGCCTAAAACACGCGCACCTTTATCAAAAGCTTCTCCTGCAGCGTCGTCTATGGTGGATCCCAGCAATTCAAATCTGTCATATTCCATAACTCGAATAATCTGCGTATGCCCTCCCGAGACAATCATTGCCAGATAGGGGGGCTCCAGTTCGGGATGAGAGAGGTAATTTCCTGCTATATGTCCATGAATATGGTGCACACCGATAAGAGGCTTTCCGATGCCCCAAGCATATGCCTTCGCGTATGAAACGCCCACCAGCAAAGCACCTACTAAGCCGGGACCATAAGTTACGGCTATAGCATCCGGCAACTCGTCGTTCATATTTGCATCGGCAAGCGCTTGCCGAACAAGAGAAGAGATTGCTTCCACGTGCATACGTGAAGCTATCTCTGGAACTACACCACCATACTCCGCATGCGTGGATATCTGTGTTTTGGTTACCAGGGAGAGAACTTTTCTGCCGTTTTCCACGACCGATGCGCTGGTTTCATCACAGCTGGATTCTATTGCCAGTATTCGAATTTTGTCAGACATGTCATTTATTTTTCCTGTATTTCAATATAATCTGAGCGACTATAACTAAAAGTAATGGAACAATGACCCATAAGATCATATGCACAAGGATTGCAAACGTCATTTCGCTGAAAAACTGCTCCGGGAACATCTGTATCAACATATCATTGTGAGAAAGCAACCACATATCATTTGTAAAAAAAACATGATGAAACTGAATAAAAGCTTTACTAAAATCAAGAGAAAAGTACACACCCACCAATATACAAAGAGACAATAGTATTCCGACACCGATTTCGTAGCCGATTAGTATAAAAGAGAGACTCTTCTGTTTGAGAAAAAAAACAGAAAAGCAAATAATTGTTGCAGAGGCACCAAAGGCAATTCCACGAAGCAGATAACCTCTCTGAAAAAGAGCTTTCACATCCATCATATGAAGAATTTCCCTCTCGCGAAAGGTACTCTGCGGAACTCCGTTAATTTCGCTTATGCGAAACAGATCAGGATACTCCCCTCTAAGGTATAGAATAACCTGATCTGTGATCCCTATGAGTTCGTCTTGGGAAACTCCGATATCTGCAGCAGTATGGAGCCGTGCATATGCGTTTTCATATCTGTCACGATTAAAAGCTACAGCTTCAATACCGGTCAAGGCAAAGGCAAGAGCAAGCAGTAGTCCTGCGATGGAAGACAGGCCATACCATAAAAGTTTACTTGCTTTTTCCTTCATCTTTTTTCTCCAAAATACATCGGCAGGGAGCGCCATCTGAACCGCTTATCCGTAGAGGAAGGCATAGAAGACGATACCATCCTTGAGTTACGTTACGCAAATCCACCGCTTCAAGTGCAATAGATCCGGGCTGCGACAGAAAAATTCTATGTACTGTTTCAATCTCTTTAAAACAGCCGATGGAATAATAATCCAGCCCGATTAGAAAAATGCCACGTTTTACGAGCTCACGAGAGGCTTCTGCAGTTAAACCGAAGTAATCTGCGTGGAATATAGAATCACCTAAATATCCAAGCCTGGAATTGCCTGTTCTGAATAACAGGCGCTTGCATCCTTCCGGTACATCGGAAATATCCTCAACGATAATGTTTCGCAAAGTATATCCAATATCCAAAACATACACGTCGCCGATGAGTAAATCCAACGAAAGCTGCTCCACGGTCATTCCGTCATCCAGAAAGTGAAATGGCGCGTCTATATGTGTACCAAAGTGTACGGTCGAAGACATAGCTGTAACATTACAATTATCTCCTCGTTGTATACACTGCAATTTTTCCAGGGTTAGGGGCGGATCCCCCGGCCAGTTGGTAAGTTCATCTGAAATCGGCAGTGTAATATCGATATACTTACTCATAAATCGCGTATCCGTCACTACGGACTATGCAAATCCAGGTCTTTCCGGGCAGGAAAAGCACTTCATTTCCCATATCATCATAATAATAGACACGGGATTTCAAATCATCCCTTTTCCATGTACCGTGTACATACTTCCCGCCGATAAAAAAATCTGCTGCACCTTCGCCCAATGGATTGGTATCCACATACCATTTTTCACTGGTTATATGATCCACATGACGAGCAACTACATTTTGATAAACAAGAGTATTTCCCTCGTAATCAGTCTGTGCTTCATCAACCTCAGAGTACCAAACATAGCCAAGTAAGCTGGCGTCATACATGAATGCTGAAGACACCATTTCGGATGTACCTTTAAACTGGATCGTGACTTGGGTTGCGGAAACGGTAAGGCTATCAGTCGCACGGGCATCAAAAGTGAATTGCTTTTCATGCTCCAGTTCGGTGTCGCCGTAATAGTTAAGTGTTACAAGTTGAAGATCAGCTGTTGCATTATGAGGCGCGCCCCGATTGGATTGGCGTGTGAAATAAGCATTGTTTCGCCCCCACATTCCATTTAGTAACTGTTCCTGCTTAAATCCGTATTTGTAGAGCAAATTCACAGCATTGAACCGGTCTACTGTAGGTCCGCCATAAAAAACAATCGGCGCGTTTTCCCAAGCTGCCCATTCGTGTACGAAAGGATACCTTGCAGAACGAATTGAACCAACCACGGTTGGCTTTTCATCATTGAAAACAGCACTTAATCGGGTAACAGACTGACCTTCCATCAGTATTTCGTATACTATATCAGCCTTTGACAGACCCCAAGCGGGTCGTGCCTTATCTGTATTACCTATAGTCGTCAGAATAGGCTGATATAACCCGGAATAATCCAAACCTGTCGTAGGAGATTTGCCTTCTGGCGCATAAAATGGATCCGGTGTTGGCTCAGGGGTTGGTTCAGGAGTAGGTTCCTCTGTAGGTACAGGGGTTTCCGTAGGAGTCGGGGTCGGATTTTCAGTAGGCTGAACAGTTACAGGACTGGTATTTTCCGCCTCAATCGGCGGCAAAGTTGCTTCCATTACGGCAGGGGTGCAGCCAGCCACTAAGAATACAGCAAGAAGCACAATAGCGGCAAAAAGCGACTTTTTCATGGAATTACCTCACATTTTCTTTAGATACTCAAAAATAAAGGGATCTAAATCACCGTCCATTACACCATTAACATTCGCTGTCTCAGCACCTGTGCGATGATCCTTTACCATAGAATAGGGGTGGAAGACATAAGATCTTATCTGACTTCCCCATTCAATCTTCTTTAATTCGCCTTGAATCTGGTTCATTTCCTGCATACGTTCTTCTTCCTGCCGTTCAACCAAGTGGCTCATCAGCATACGCATACAGGTTTCTCTGTTTTGTATTTGCGAGCGCTCAGTTTGGCAGGAAACGACAATTCCGGTGGGTATATGGGTGATTCGAACCGCAGAATCTGTCTTATTGACATGTTGACCGCCGGCGCCACTGGAACGATAAGTATCAATACGAAGGTCCTCCGGGCGAATTACAATGTCCGGTGCATCATCGATTTCCGGTACCACATCCAGCGAGGTGAAGGAAGTGTGTCTTCGTGAAGAGGCATCAAAGGGAGAAATACGCACAAGACGATGTACACCCTTTTCTGCCTTCAGGTAGCCATATGCATGCAGGCCTTCTATGCTAAAGGCAACACTTTTAATCCCTGCTTCGTCACCTTCTAGATAATCCAGCAGTTTTAACTGATAACCTTTCCGCTCACACCATCGGGTATACATACGGTACAGCATTTGAGTCCAGTCTTGTGCTTCCGTCCCGCCTGCGCCTGCATGAAGAGAAAGTATTGCGTTGTTGGCATCGTAAGGCCCGGAAAGCAATGTTTCCAGTTGTAGGCTTTCTGCATTTTTTTGAAGATCGTTCAACTCGCCCAGAACTTCTTCGATAATCGAATCGTCTTCCTCTGTCTGGCCAAGCTCAATCAGCACCTCAATATCGTCTGCACGTGCTACTAACTTCTCATATTTGTTTATTTTATCCTCGGTAATACGAAGCCCCCGATTAACGTTTTGTGCCTTCTCGGGTTCGTTCCATAGCTGAGGATCTTCCAACTCGGCATGGTATTCTTTTAATCTTTCTCTTAAAGAGGCCAAGTCAAAGTGAATCCCCCGCTTCTGTGATGATTGCCCGTATTTTCTGCAACTGCAAAGCAGCAGCATCTAGTTGCACCATCTTTTCACATCCTTCTATGCTGATTTTCCGCAACAGTTTTTATATTTTTTCCCACTACCACAGGGGCAGGGGCTATTGCGACCGATCTTCTCCTCCGGCTTGTTTTTTACAGGTTTTTGGGGTCCGGAAGCCGTTTCTGCGGAGGAGGTAGAGGTTATTCTGGCAATCTGCTTGCGTTCAGTAGCTTTCTCTGCGCGAATACGAAATAGAAGGGATATCGTATCCTCTTGTATGGATTGCACCATGTTTTCAAACATGTCGAATCCCTCAAATTTGTATTCCACAATGGGGTTCTGCTGTCCGAGAGCTCTAAGACCGATGCCCCGACGAAGCTGGTCCATATCGTCAATATGATTCATCCAGTGACGGTCTACTGTCTGGAGCATTACGACTCGCTCTACCTCACGCATATCTACGCCTGCATCGGAAATTTTCCCTTCTTTCTCAGAGTAGAGAGCCAATAAATTGTCCATAAGATGATTTTTTAATGTAAGAGAATTCAGCTTATAACGTGCTTCATCATCCAGAGTGTAGTCCCCTATCGGTATACGCATATCCTGAAATTCTTCATATAGCTGTGGAAGAGTCCACTCGGAAGCACCTACAGATTCGGGTGCATGACGCTCTATAAGACGGTCAATAATAGATTCCATCATACCCTTTACGGCATCGAACATATCCTCGCCACGCAGTACACTTGCGCGCTGAGAATAGATGATTTGGCGCTGTTGGTTCATTACATCATCGTATTCCAATACGCTTTTTCGGATGCCGAAGTTTCGTGCTTCAACCCGCTTTTGTGCATTTTCAATCTGCTTGGACAACATTTTAAACTCTAGCGGGATGGTGTCATCCATACCGATATTGTTCATCAGCCCCTGTAATCTGTCAGAACCGAAAAGACGCATGATATCATCTTCCAAAGATATATAAAAACGAGAAGAACCAGGATCACCTTGTCGGCCGGAACGGCCGCGAAGCTGGTTATCAATGCGCCGCGATTCATGACGCTCTGTTCCGATAACATACAAACCGCCTAACGCAACCACTTTTTTGTGTTCAGCTTCGGTTTCCTGGCTGTATTTTTCAACAAGTTCCTGATATAATTGGCGGGATGCAAGAACTGCCTCATCTTCCGTTTCGCCATAGCTGACAGCCATTTCTATTTGGTCATCTGCGTATTCTTTTTGACGCATCTCCCTTCGGGCAAGGAAATCGGCATTTCCTCCAAGCAGAATATCAGTGCCTCGACCGGCCATATTCGTTGCGATAGTTACGGCGCCTGTTTTTCCTGCCTGAGCGATGATCTCTGCTTCTTTTTCATGATGCTTGGCATTTAAAACCGTATGCAAAATCCCGCGTTTCTTCAACATGGAGGAAAGAAGCTCTGATTTCTCCACTGAGACCGTACCCACGAGTACAGGACGACGCAGTCGATAATTACGGGCGATATCCTCTATCACTGCTTCGAATTTACCCATCTCTGTACGATAAACAACATCTGTCTCGTCTATACGGATCATTGGTCGATTTGTAGGAATCTGCACCACATCCATATTGTAGATGACCTTAAATTCCTGCTCCTCTGTTTTTGCGGTTCCTGTCATACCTGCAAGCTTCTTATACATACGGAAGTAGTTTTGAATGGTAATGGTAGCAAGTGTTTTGCTCTCATTCTGTATGCTGACGTGTTCCTTGGCCTCGATTGCTTGATGAAGGCCTTCCGAGAAACGGCGGCCAATCATCAGGCGTCCGGTGAACTCGTCGACAATGATGATCTGGTCATCTTTTACGATGTAATCTCTGTCGCGAAGCATCATAGCATGCGCTTTCAGTCCTTGCTGTATATGGTGACTGATCTCCCCGTTTTCTGCATCTCCCAAATTTGCTATGTCAAAAAACAGTTCTGCTTTTGCAGTACCCTGATCGGTCAGGCGAACAGTGCGTTGCTTCTCGTCATACTCATAATCGTTCTCTTCGCCGGGCTTAAGGCGGCAGACAAATTGATCTGCTTTTTGATATAAATCGGTAGACTTATCACCTTTGCCAGAGATAATCAATGGTGTACGTGCTTCGTCAATTAAGATAGAATCAACTTCGTCTACAATAGCAAAGTGCAAGGGACGTTGCACCTGATCCTGAATGTGAATGACCATATTATCCCGTAGATAGTCGAAGCCGAATTCATTATTAGTGCCGTAAGTTACGTCTGCCAAGTAAGCGCGGCGTTTATCCGCCGAATTCATTTGAGAAACGACCAGACCTACGGTCATACCCAGGTAGCTGAAAACCAATCCCATCATTTCCCCATGATAGCGTGCTAAATAATCATTTACGGTTACCACGTGAACACCTTCACCGGAAAGGGCGTTTAAATAGGCAGCCAGCGGGGCTACAAAAGTCTTCCCTTCACCGGTCAGCATCTCGGCAATACGCCCTTGATGAAGCACGATACCACCTATGAGTTGCACATGAAACAGACGCTTGTGCAGTACTCGCACAATCGCCTCCCGCATTACGGCGAAGGCGTCCGGAAGTAAATTATCCAGCGTTTCACCGGAAGCGTAACGTTCTTTCAGTTTAGCAGTCTGTCCCTGAAGTTCGCTGTTTTTCATCGCATGATAATAAGGCTCCAGAGCTTCTATTTTATCTACGATATGCTCCAGTTTCTGCAGTTCTCTCTCATTGGCACTTGGAAACAATTTTCTTAAGAATGAAGGCACTTCACGGTCACACCTCTCCATAATATCCAGCAGAGATTATATCATATCGTGTATTGGTTAGCAAATTTAGTTCAGTTCGTCAAGTGTCAGGTGGTAGCTTGGTTCATACTCTGCAAAGAATACTTCAATCTCTGGAACGTCTTTCATAGCATTAAGCTCCCTCCGGATGGATTGTGCGGCTTTATCAAAATCCCTGTTGCCGGTATCCATCTCTTCCACGCATTTTAAATAGGCGGACAACTTATCAGCCGCTTTGACAAGCCGTAAACATTCTACTTCATTTGAGGCAAGAACATTTTCATAAGCATTCGCCATATCTTCTGGTAGCATTGCCAAAAGCTTACGATTTGCCTCTGACTCAATATCCTTATAGGCACTATGTATCTGCGGATTATAATATTTAATAGGTGTCGGCAAATCCCCGGTAATAACCTCGCTTGTTTCGTGAAACACAGCAAGTTCTGTAACACGACCGGTATCCACATTTCCCCCGAAGCGCAGATTACGTATGGTAGCAAGCATATGCGCTAATACGGCAACCTGTTGTGAGTGCTCCTGAATGTTTTCGGTGCGGGTGTTTCGCATCAAAGACCAACGGTTGATATACTTCATTCGGGACAAATAGGCAAAAAAGTGATACACGGCAGAACCTCCTTAAAACAGATCAAACATTAGTAAAATTCGATTTATTGATAATAATTTCATTATAATCTATCATACATTATCTTTAAAAAAGAGAATACAAAATTCGGAGTTATTAAATTTCCTTATGACTTGGAAGAGCAGTTGTCCAGTATAGCCTGTACGGCCTCCGGTGATGCGTCATTTAGGGTGTTCATGTTACACTTTAACGCCGCACGGGCATAATCTGCTGCTTTGTTTAGGTTGCCTGCCTGTTGCTCTACCAAAGCCAGATGATACAGGATATCTGCACGGTTTTTATTATTAGGGTATATTTCTTCTAAAACTTTTCTTGCATCTTGCCATCTGCCTTGCTGGATATATATCTGTGCGAGATTATCACAAATAACCGGATCATCATCAGTGTAATCCATGGCTTCGAGTGTAAAAGGAAGCGCTTTTTTATAATCTCCGGCCAGAATATACATATATCCAAGAGTACCATAGGTGACAGTGGAACGAGCTTTACTGTGCACGTCCTCCATGATTTGGATTGCTTCCGCTGTTCTCCCCTGCTTTATATACGCTAATGCCCGGCTCATACGAATCTGCAGCCGGCGCGTACCTTGAATACCCATAGAGAGGGCGCGGTCAAACAATCGGATAGCAGCGTCATACTCCCCTAGTTGGATTAACAGGTTGCCGTACGTAGTCATATACAGTACATTCGCTAAACCCATTGCGTCTGCCTTTGCATACAACTCCAGTGCTTTATCAAATTGACCAAGGCTGTGGTAACGATATGCTTTTTTTGCAATACACCTCGCCCGAAATGTTTGGTAACTCATGCTTGACCCCCATTATTCTTTCTCTGTAAACGATGAAGGCGATGTCGAAGAGAGGCATCCATTCCGCCAAAGCCTATGCCGAATGCTCGGGTCTGTTCCAGGCATGCTTCCACCTTCCTTATTGCGCCGGGATAATCTTTATAGGTATGCTCCAACACTTTTGCGGTTTCTACATAAGGGAATGTACCTCCCCAGCCCATCGTCTCCATATATTGCCAAACGCTACAGGCATCCGCAAGACGTCCATCACGTTTGTATAAAAGTGAAAGGCGCTTCGCCGCCTCGGGTTCATTTTTCCAGAGAGACGAGTAAGTCTCTTCAGCAGCAGTTGCATCACCCAGTCTTTCGAATAGTATTGCGCAGCTTAAGCGATCCTCCGGATGCGACTGTTCGGGCTGCTTCATGATACCACATAACTTTGTGAGCAGCATGGGCATAGATACGATATCCTGGGCGTTGTGAAGAAATATCCTCTCCAGCAGTTCCGTGTTTCCTTCCTTTAGAAATTGATAATAAATCGCAGGTATTTGGGCGCCGGGGATATCGTCTTCTCGTATTGACCCCAACAACCCTGTTTCTACACAATTAAGCGAACAATTACGGAGTCTTCTTCTTACGAGTCTCCGGGAAGCATGTAGTAAATCCAGGTGCGGAAGGGGCTTCAAACGCAAACGATTCATGATCGTCCGGGTTTCCAGTAAGGGGATATCAAAACTTTTACCATTGTATGAAACAAGAAAAGAGGCTTTTGAGAGTGCGCTCAGAACATTCTCCAACATATCCGGTTCTTGCTGATAATCCTGGATCCAGTATTGAGTAATATGAAACCCGTCCGATGTAAACCTGCCTAAACCGATAAGGAATGCGATCGTTCCCGCGCCGCTGGAAAGACCTGTGGTTTCTGTGTCAATAAATACTGCATCTCGTATATTTGCACCCGTATAAAGTGGCGTAAGACAAAGCCGCGCCATATCCTCTTGCTCAAGTTCCAGCGCCTCAGAAAGTGATTTACCCAATGAGACATCTGAATAGGAATGCAACGTTTCCCGAACTTGACAGGTTTCCTTATCTGCAGTAGGTGCTTTTTTCATAGGGTTTTCATTTTTTCGTAGTAAATTTAACTTGCTTTTAAGACTTGGTATCATGAAGCAATACCTCAAGCAGCTTACGTGTAGTCAGCTTTTCGCTATCAGGCCCCACACATGAGGGGCAACCATTCAGACAGCAGCAATTAGTTACGACTTGCAGCGCATCCTCCCACAAATGATAACGCATCTGGTATAGTTTCTGTGAGAATCCGACGCCTCCAGGGCAGGTATCATATACGAAGATTGTCGGGCGGCGCGTAAAAGGTGAACGCATTTCCGTCAGCACAGAAATATCCTTGGGATCACACATTAAGTAAACAGGAGCCAGTATGCTGATCAGATTCGACAATCCCAAAAGGGCACTTTGCATAATAGCGTCTGTGATACCTGTGTCTTCAGCGGTGGGTAAACAGACCCAATATGCTGTTGTATGCATCTCCTGTTCTGGAAGTCGCACTTCTCCAGAGCCGATATTTTCATGCGTTTCCAGTGTCATTTTTTTAAACAGAGACACTAAAGCAACGACGGATATCTCTCCCCAACTGTGACTGACTCCGGTTTCTGTCTCAGGATCGGTATCAGGTTCGATCACGTCCAGTACGTGTAGTTTTACAGCCAGATTCGCATCTGTGTAGTAATCTACATCCACACGACGAACATATGCTTTCTTTTCTGGCCAATCCAGTTTTTCTACCTGATACTGTACACCGTTATGCATGTAAATTGCTTCTTCATGTAAAAGCATCGGAGCAGCGAATCTGTCCATTTCGCCAAGCACATTACGCTTTGGAAGAGTAATGTCAATGATGATAAAATTCTCATTTGCAGCAGAGCGAAGACTTACCTGAGCAGACGGAAAGTCTTCATCCGACCAATGCCAGGTTTTCCCGCTGTGATGAAGCATACCCCCCTCTTCAAGAAAACCAAGAATTTCAGATATATCGTTCGGGCCAAAAGCATCACCGTCTCTAAAGGGGAGTTCATAAGCGGCACATTTTATGTGACTCATAAGAATATACAGGTTGTCCGGTTGTATCAACCCATGTTCCGGAGAACGGCCGAAAAAATATTCTGGGTGTTGTATAATAAACTGACACAAAGGCGAGGAATTCGCAACCATGATTGTAACACTGACATCATCCCGCCTGCCGGCGCGACCTGACTGTTGCCAGGTAGATGCTATAGTACCGGGGTACCCGACAATCACACAGGCAGCCAGTGATCCGATATCGATACCAAGTTCCAAGGCATTGGTACTCACTACGCCTTTAATTCTTCCGCTACGTAAATCCCGTTCAATGGCCCTGCGTTCTGATGGCAGATAACCGCCTCGATAACCACAGACGATATCTGACTTGCCCATGCGGCGGGAGATACTCTCCTTAAGAGCGCTGACCATTACCTCCAGCCGTACGCGAGACTTAATAAATACGATGGTGGGTATGTCGTTGGCCAGCAGTTCAACTGCGATATTCCTGGCTTCGTTGTCTGATCCTGCCCGAATGCCCAACTGCCGATTGATTACCGGGGGATTATAAAAAAGAAAGTGCTTTTCTCCTGACGGTGCGCCGTTTTTATCCACAAGCGTAACCGGTCGCTCAAGAATTTGCTCTGCCAACTCTTTGGGGTTTGCAATGGTAGCGGAGCAGCAGATAAATTTGGGATGGGAACCGTAAAAGTCGCAAATACGTAAGAGTCGTCTCAAAACATTGCACAGATGACTACCAAAAACACCCCTATAAGTGTGAAGCTCATCCACTACGATGTATTCCAGATTTTCAAACAACTGTATCCACTTTGTATGGTTTGGTAGTATTGCGCCATGGAGCATATCCGGATTCGTTACCACTATGTGACCAGCAGAACGAATAGCTTTCCGTGCGGCAGGAGGTGTGTCCCCATCATATGTGTAGGTTTTAATGGGTATGTCTGCGATTTCAATTATCTCATAAAGCTCACTCAGCTGATCGTTAGACAATGCCTTTGTAGGAAAGATGTAAAGAGCTCTGGCTTCCGGTCGTTCCAGTATTCGGTTTAATACTGGAAGATTATAACACAGGGTTTTCCCGGAAGCAGTCGGGGTCACTACAACAGTGTCCTTCCCTTCAAATATGCCGGAAACTGCCTCTGCTTGATGTGTATAGAGCTTTGTTATTCCCTTTTTTATATAAGCTTGGGTAAGGCGAGGATCTATACCCTCTGGAAACGACACATACTCTGCATCTTGAGCCGGTAATACCTCCCAATGAGTTATGTTGTCTGCAAAGGCTTTGTCCGCTCGCATCCTGTCTAGCAACTGCGTTAAATTCATCGTTTTTCTCCTGTTCCGATATCATAAATCTCTGCTATTAATAGAATATAATTTATGAGATGTACTCATTGTATAAGTCTGGTAGGCAGGACGTTTGCGACGGGACAATGCCGCAGAGATTGTACTGGAATCAAATGCGCTGCCTGGTGTATATCGATAGGATAGATGCTGTGAGTCATCGATTGTGTAACGTTGGCGCTTCTTCTTTGGATATTATACCTAAAGGGCTTTGTCAATCGTAAAGTTTACCTTTCTGCATTATAAATAGTTATGCCTGTTTTTCTACACAAGGCGGCTTTACATCACTGATGTAATTTGTATACAGTTGAGGAAATCACATCGAATATAGGGATTCGTGATTTGGTCTCATGCATGCTTCTTTACCGATGGTTCGCTTAATCCAAAAAGATGCAGACAAATATCGCTGCTTCTTACCGGATACTCTTCAATACCTAAGTCATTCGATATTATTCCAGTATCGGTAGAAAAGTCCACTATTGTACCGGATGCCACATTTTCAACGTACAGGATATGATGCGTTGCCTTTGCCCTCTATCGGTAAAGTGAATCTACATGCATTATTTGAGCATCATTTGATTTACATCGTCTGATTTAGTAGAATAGAATATTTCACCCCAGCTCTGCCGGGGATCCATGTGAAACAGGATATATCAGCATGTGGAAGACGCGGGTACATTGTAAATGTCCTCAGTTTCTGCTGCAAGCAACTCAAGGCGCAATAACTCATCCAACAGTTTTTGCTCTTCTTTTTGTACATTTTTACGTTTGGGTTTAGTGAGCGGGTGTTTGGGTATGAACACAGTGCAGCAATCCTGATAAGGAAGAATGCTGGTTTCATAGGTACCTATTCTCCGGGCGAGTTCCACTGTTTCGATTTTATCATACGTTATCAAGGGTCGTAATATCGGCCTGTCTGCTACTTCATTCGTTACGGCTAATGCCTGTAGGGTCTGGCTTGCAACTTGTCCGAGGTTTTCACCGGTAGCCAGAGCATCGCAGCCGTTTGCTTCTGCCAATCTGCTGGCAATTCGCATCATGCTCCTGCGCATAAGTAATGTGAGCATATTCTCAGACCCTTTCTCATATAGCAGCTCTTGTGTTGCGGTAAAAGGCACAACATGGAGGCGAATCGGACCTGTCCACCTGCTGACCAACTCAGCCAAATCCAAGACCTTATCCAGGGCGCGTTGGCTTGTGTGGGGCGGACTATGGAAATACACTGCCTCAAGTGATACGCCTCGTTTCCCAAGTAGCCAACCTGCAACCGGACTGTCAATACCGCCGCTGAGCAGTAACATTACTTTTCCTGCGGTGCCTACCGGCATGCCTCCTGCGCCCGGCACAATTCTGGTATAGAGGTAGGCCTCTTCTCGGATCTCGCAAAATAGTGTATGCTCGGGGTTGTGCAAATCAACCGTCATTGATGGATATGCATCCAATACTACGCTGCCAAGCTTCCGACTTAAAGGAATAGATTCCAAAGGAAAGCTCTTATCAGACCTGCGGCATTCCAACCGAAAGCTCCCCGTGGTATATCCCGCCTCGGCTAAAATGTCTACGGCCGCCTTTGAGATGATTTCTATCTTCTTATCTACTGCCCACGCTGGACATATGGAATGGATGCCGAAAATGTTTTGCAGTCCGGAAAGAAGATCCGTCTCCTGATGTACCGAATATCCGCCTACATAGAAGCGCCCCTGTCCCTTCCAGAGAGTAGCGCCGGGAATATTTTTTATTACATGCGAAATGTGATTCAGAAGGGTTCTCTCAAAATAAGGCCGGTTTAGACCTTTTAAGTGGAGTTCTCCGTATCGTATCAACAGAACCCGTTTCATCCGCCTTTCCTCCAGAATTTTCGAAGATATACTGTGCTTAATGAAATTTCTTCTGCTGCGAGTATCATATCCTTTTCTGTAAGCAATGGATTCAAGCTGATTCGTACCGTGCTCTGTGCATCTTTCTCAGAAACACCCTGCGCCAGCAAAGCATGGCTGGCTTTCTTTTTTACGGAAGAACAGGCTGATCCGGTTCCAAGGAAGATATCCTTTTGCTCTAGCGAGTGTACAAGTGTTTCTCCTTGTATACCTTGGATGCACAGGCTGATTATATGGGGCGCTGCTCCACCGTTGCAATGCCAATTCTCCAACTTATGGCTTAGGACATTAAGAAAAACTGTCCGAAGTGATGTCAGTGAGTTAATGTATGCATCGGCTTGTTCAGTATATATGCGAACCGCTTCTCTTAACCCGGCAATGCAGGGCACGTTTTCGGTACCTGGGCGCATATTGTGCTGCTGTCCCCCGCCGAAAAGTAAGGGCTTTATGGATATCCCTTTTCGAAGAACTAAAGCGCCACAGCCCTTTGGTCCGTGAATTTTGTGGCCACTGATGGAATAGGCGTCGACACCTGTCTCTGATAAGTTTATCGGGCAACGCAAATATCCTTGTACACCATCAGAGTGAAATATTGCTCCCGGTGCATTTTCGTGTACGATGGAAGATAAATACTGTAGGTTCGGCATTGAGCCGGTTTCATTATTCACTTGCATAATGCTAACTACCGCCGTACGTGGTGACAATGCAGCGCGGAGTTTGTCAACATCCGGATGTCCATGGTTGTTAACAGGCAGGATAATAATACTCCAACCTTCCGCCTCGAGTTGCTTCACCGTTTCTAGAATAGAGGGATGTTCCATGGCTGTGGTGATGATGGTGTCCCTCCCCTTCTCCCGTGAAAGAAAGCCGTAAAGCGCCCAGTTATTCGATTCAGTGCCTCCGGAAGTAAAATACACGGATGCATCTTTTGTATACAAGGAATTGGCAATTTCTGCGGCAGCCGAACGGATCATCCTTTCATTCTGTGCTGCTGGAGCGTATAAAGCTGCGGGGTTATAAAAGGAATCCTCCATGAATTTCTTCATAACCTCAATAACCTCTGGGAATGGCTTTGTCGTAGCACTATTATCAAGATAAATCATTCTTTGTAGCAGTATCCTCATCCCATTCTTTACGATAGTAAGTCTTAATCAATTCTGTCATTGCAGCGGACGGCTCAAAAGTGATGATTTTGTTCCCTGCTAAGGGAGTTGTTGCAATAAACAGCTTCTCGGAATCCTTATTCAGCCAAGCCTTAATTTTTTTCTTGTCTTTTGCTTTACACAGGTTTTCGTATGAAACTGAGCCTACCCTTCCGACTTTTAAAATCTGCTGAGGCATAAGACCGACAATTTCCTTGCGCTTTGCGTTATTCATTACCGCAGCAATCTCAAGATAGCCGTTTGTAAATGAGTACTCATAATCCATTCTGCATTTTCCTCTCCCGACCAATGTGAGCAGGAACAGACCAAATGAAGCAGCAAATGATAGAAAAACCAATACAAAAAGGAAGAGACCGCCTGTGTTCAATACATCTTCTAAATCTGTTGTAAGTATGGCAAAGAAATACACTGCCAGACAAAGGGCGCATATCATAAGAATAGTTAACAGAATATATAGGGCAGAAAAAAGCTTCTTATTCTTCCGAGTAACGGCTTCTTCCAGAAAATGGTCCACTTGCATGTCCTCGCTTTATAAGCTATTATGTTGAGGGGTGCCCCAACCACAATCTATTTTACCATAAAATAGTCTATTTTGATACAATGATTTCGTGAATTTTCCGGTACATGGAGGAGTCAGTATGAAATGTCCCCGTTGTGGGTCGCCAAATAAAGAAAGCGCTGTCGGTTGCAATAAATGCGGTTTCTATTTCGAGCTGAAAAACGAAAAGAGAAAAATGACTGCCAATGCGTTTTGGAACAGAGAAACTACGGATGATGGTTTATCGGCTGAAGATTCCGTACAGACCTCGGGCCGTGGTCTTTTGATACTCGAAGATGAAGAAAACGGCGCCTTTCAAAACAGCTGGCCGCATGAGGCTCTTTATCGGAAGTCCAATGCAGAGAAGCTGAAGGATTTGCCAAATCAAACAGAGGCGCAGGTTGTTATTCCCAAAGTGAAGGCAAAGCCTCGTTATACCGTACGTAAGGGGAAATTTGCTCTTTCTATTATCTTTGGTATATTGCTTTTGCTTTCAGTATGTTTTGGACTCGTCAAGCTCATTTTCTGGATTGTGAATAACCAACAGCAGAAGGCATTGCTAGAAGCACTTGCCAATCAGCCGGCCACCCCTCTGATTGAGCAGATGATAAAGGATGGCAAGTCTTATCATAGAATTACTTTCTACGGAGATGACGGAGAGCGGGTCATGGTTCACTCCCCCCAGGTCGTCCTTCCTTTCGAGAACGGTAGGGCGGAGATGATGCTGGATGACGAAGACTATATACCTGAGAGTACCGACCCGGAAAATCCGCTTATCAGTGTACAGTTAGAAGCAACATTGTTTCGGGAGGACGGAACGGAGGTATCAATACCGGTGCCTGCCTTTACCATTGATATCCCATTGGCGCCGATTACCCTTATTTCACCTTTGGAAACAGAGTTAACCTCATATGAAACCAGCATAAATATTACTGTAAAAGTAAATCCGGAGAGCCATATCAGTATAGGCAGTAAGAATGTTACAGAAAACCTGTCCTCGCGGGGTGTAGTTACGCAGTCAGTCAGCCTCAGCGACAGCGGTTTAAACTATATCGATATTATTGTGGAGTGTCAGGGCTATCGCCGCAATACTATTTCGCTCATCGTGAACCGCCCGCAGATGGAGGTGCCTATCAATCTGATGGGAAACGTAAAAACCTCAACCTACGACAGAGTTATACTGCTTGAAGGACAAACTATACCCGGTGCAACCCTTTCAACTACGGCAAAGTTGGCTACTGAAAAGGAGGATCTGACGGTCGATCCTTTAAATGGAACTTTTTCTTTCAACGTAGTCCTGAACCGTTACGGAGAAAACGTAATAGAGATTACTTCCATGCTAACCGACGGAACGAGTTCCACTCTTGTATACAGAGTAATCAGAGAAGCCGACTTGGAGGGTTACACTAAGTCGGCATGGGTGATGGACTATTCACAAATGCTGTTGGATGCGGCAAACACTTCCGGACCCAGTCATGTGTACCTCTGTTATGCCACGCTCCTTGAATCCTTCGAAACGGATGACGGTTCACTGTTGTACCGCTTTGATGCCTCTGCTGCGCAGGATATGACGCAGATTTTAATTGTGGAATATACCGGCAGTAAGACACTTACGGTGGGTATGAGGTATCGTATATATGCCGATGTAATCGGACTTCATGACGATGATCCGTTAATTGTTGCCAGGTTTATCTATGTTTATCTGCCTGCGGATTCTACACAGCGGCCATCTGCCTCACCATCTCCCGGCACACCATAACACCTGTAAAGCTCTCGGGCGTCTATTTCCCGGGCAGTAGAAACGCAAGGAAGGAATTCATTGCCGAAGGTATAGCATAACTGTGTAATTCTGTCAGCGGGACCCATCTCCAGTTATCGGAGGGGAGTGAGAACCGCTCGGCGGCATGGATTTCGTATCCGTCCATCTCCCATATGATATGTGTAAAAACATGACGCGCATGGAGTATAAATCGTTTTTCCATGCTCTCCACTGGAAGATTAGGGAACTCTGGAGCCTCCTTCCCCGGAAACTCCCACAAGCCGGCCAAGAGACCTGTTTCCGGACGGCGGTGTAATAACACGGTGCCGTTGTTACGTACTAAAAACACTTCTCGATTCAGAACAACAGGTTTATTCTTACTGCGCCGTACTGGAAGCAGTTCCGGATTCCCTGCCGCAAAACCAAGACAGTACTCTATTAAGGGACAGCGTTGGCAGCAAGGATTTCCCGGCAAACATACTATGGCACCGAGTTCCATCAAGCCCTGATTATATGACCATACCCGATTCGCGGGTATCATTCTCCTTACAATCTCTGTAATAAGTGAATGTACTGCGGGAGTATCTACGCTATCAGTAAGGTTGCATATACGGCTGATCACCCTGAGAACGTTCCCGTCAACCGCGGGGACCGGGATATCATAGGCAAAACTTGCTATCGCTCCGGCAGTATATGCGCCAACACCGGGTATGGAGCGAATCGCATCAAGGGTATTGGGGAAAACTCCGTTATAATGTTCTATAATAAAAATCGCCCCTAAGCGAAGGTTCTCTGCCCGACGATAATAGCCCAAACCACGCCAAGCCAGTTTGATTTCCTCGGAGGAGCTTTGCGCTAAGGCGGCGATATTTGGGAACCGCCTCATAAAATCTGTGTAATGATTTAATACTGCTTCTACCCTTGTCTGCTGCAGCATTATTTCGGCTACCCATATGGCATAGGGGTCGTCTGTATGACGCCAAGGTAGGTCTCTTTGGTTCTTATCGAACCAATCACAGAGAGTGTCAGCGATTCTCGTATAAGATATTTTCATTATTGCATAGACTTGAATCCGATATCGAACTTATGTAGAAGGGGTTTCAGTGCCCGGGCAATTAAAAACAAAACCCATGATTCTGCTGGAAGTAAAAGCAGGTTCTTAACAATACTGGCACTGAAAGCTACCCAGTATGCTTTTCCATATAACAACATACTCCATAGGCATCCTAAACCCACATTTATAAATAGATTTATAATGGCTTTTGTTAGTGTTATCCGCCAAAATGCAATCTCTTTATGATATAGAAATAATCCGTACACAAATCCGCTTAGCATAGCACTTATAGTATACCCGAAGAAAAATGGGCCTGATGGATGAATGAAGAACCCTATAAGATCTCCAGCAAGTCCTATCAGTACACCCATGACCGGGCCGCAGAGCATACCGCCAAAGGCCATCGGTATAAATGTAAGCATAATTCGGAGGTTCTCAGTGACAGGGATATAAAAGTAGCCCAATACTATGACAAGCGCAGTCATCAACGCGGCAATCACTAACACACGGAGGTTTCTTATTCCCTTGATTGCATCAAGCCAATCCTGTCTACTCACTCCGTTCCCCTCAATGAAGTATGCCCAGATTAATAGCTATGTCATAAATCATGATCCCGGCAGCAACCGCAGCATTTAACGATTCCGCTTTGCCGGCCATTGATAGCCGCAAGTGCTGCGAACAGGCAGCTGAAACTTCCGAAGATATGCCGCTGCCTTCGCTGCCGATAACTAATCCTTGGCGTTCGGTACTTTTATTCCGTAGAAAGAAGGGATCTCCTTGAAGCTCTGCGCTACAGACATCCCATCCATCGGCAATAAGTCGTTGTACCTCACCGGGAAGATCAGATGTTTGGTATACCGGAAGGTGAAAAAGGCTGCCCATGGATGCGCGGACAGCTTTTCCTCCCTGAGGGTCTGCGCAGGAATCGCTTAATAAAAGGAAGTCTGCACCTGCTGCATCAGCTGTACGTAGAATTGTTCCCAGGTTTCCCGGGTCCTGTATACCATCCAATGCAACGAAAAGGCGACCGTTGTATGAAGATGGAGGTCCTTTAACCACCAACGGGAGAACTCCTGCTACACCTTGGGGTGTAACAGTTTCACATAAACAGTTCAGTATTCCTCGGGGAACAAGAAACACTTCTGTTTCCGTGGCATATTGACGAAGCAATCCGGAAAATCGGTCCTGTTGCAATTCATCAATCAGCAGAACAGAAAAAGGAAGAGCGGAATTCGCTGCTTCCTGTACACAATGCTCCCCTTCCACAAAAAAGGATTGATACAAGCGGCGGTACTTCCGCTCCCGCAATGATTTCAGCCATTTAATCCGTTTATTTCGGACACTCTCCAAGCGGCTGACAGGCATTACTTCTTCACAATGAAGCCTTGGCAGCCATTGCGCCCTATGCAAGCAGCGTTAGCTTCGTCAGTATCTACATGCATGGCAAGAGCAAATCTGTCACTCACACGGATAACACAGTCCCCGAAAGTTAACGGACGATCGGTAATCACCCGAACTTCCACAATATCCTTGTCATTGACACCAAATTCCATGGCGTCTGCGGGAGTCATATGCACATGACGCTTGGCGACAATCAGGCCTTTTTTCAGTTTCAGTTCTCCGTTAGGCCCTTTTAGGATAATCGCAGGGGTTTCATCAATATCGCCTGATTCCCGTACCGGTGCGACAGTACCGAGTGTAAAACAATCCGTCAGCGCTATCTCCACCTGTGATTCTTTTCTTTCTGGTCCAAGAATTACAACATTGGATATTGTGCGCTTAGGACCAACGATATCAATCCTTTCTTTGCAGACAAATTGTCCGGGCTGAGACAACGGCCGATCAAAAGTAAGAGTATAGCCTTCTCCAAAGAGCGCCGAGACGTCCGCGGCTGAAAGATGAATGTGTCTGGCAGAAACTTCCACTAAAAATGTTTTTTCCATAAGAACCTCCAATAATCTCATCTATTGTACACGCTTCTGACTTATATGACAAGCCCTATTCCCCCGAACAGATTTCGATCTTATGTCTTGCAACTCTTGCGACTTCTTTTTTCCCGGCAGACATGTAAACTCTCGGGTCATCAACCGAGGGGTCTGCGAGCGAGTTTCGGATTGCGGCAGCCATAGGCAGCTTTAATTCTGTGGCAATGTTCACCTTGCATATACCAAGCGATATAGCCTTCCGCACCATATCGTCAGAAATACCGGATGCACCGTGCAATACCAAAGGAATAGAAACCTTTTCACGTATCTGCTGTAATCGGCTAAAATCCAGTTTGGGTTCCCATCGATATACACCATGGGCAGTGCCGATGGCCACGGCCAAGCTATCAATGCCTGTCCGCGAAACAAAATCTGCCGCCTGGTCGGGGTTGGTATAGGTACGCAACTTCTCATCTACGGACAAATCATCTTCTTTTCCGGCAATCATCCCCAACTCAGCTTCTACGGCAACTCCAACACTATGGCCCAGTTCAACCGCTTTCCGGGTTGTTTTGATATTTTCTTCATAGGGTAGGTGGCTGGCGTCAATCATGAGCGAAGTAAAGCCGGCTTGAATACAGGCTACCAGCATAGAAAAATCCTTGCAGTGATCCAAATGGAGTGCCATTGGGTACTGACTGCGCTCAGCTGCGACTTTGAACATCGCGCCTAAATACGCTGCGCCTGCGTACTTCAATGTAGCGGGAGATGCCGCAATAATTACCGGAGACTTCATGTCTTCAGCGGCTTGAACAACAGCCTGCAGTGATTCCATATTGTGTATGTTGAACGCTGCGATGGCACGCCTTTCTTTTTGAGCGGATAGCAGCATTTCCTTTGTGGAACAAATCATTGAAGCACCTCCAGCATTATTTTGCCTTTTACAAAGCGCTTCTCAACATCTATAAAGGCATCCCAAAGGCTTTCCAGCTTTATGATTCTGTCAAGTAGAGGCTGTACTCTTACAGTACCATCTCCTAACCATACTGCAGCTGTCGCCCACTCCTCTCCGGGGAAAGGAGCGGAGTAGGACATCCATGAGCCTTGTACTGTGAGCTCTTTTCGGTTGAGTATCTCAAACTGAGCGGGATGTATAGTAAAAGCGCGAGATGGGGTGCCGATATACATTACTTTCCCATGAGAGCGGGCACATTCCAACGCTAACAGTTCGGCTTCCGGTACACCGGCGGTCTCCAGCACCTGAGATGCCCCCCTGCCCCCGGTAATATCAAGTATTTGTTGTACCGCATCCTCATCGCCTGAGTTAATGGCATGATTTGCGCCAAGCTGCAGGGCAATCTCCAGTTTGTCGGAATCCAGATCCATCACAGTAATATTCGTGGCACCCATACCCATAGCAGCCTGCAATGTAAGCATACCGATGGTTCCCATGCCGATAATCACAGTTTGCGCAAAGGGAATAAAATTCATGAGCCACAATCCATGTATGCCTACAGTAAGCGGCTCCATAAAGGCACCTGCCAGCAAATCTATGTGATCAGGCAGACGCACAAGATTCTTGGCCGGCACGCATAAATATTCCGCCCAGGATCCGTTCACACGTGAACCGATAAAGGAGTAATGCTTGCACTGGGAATAAGCGCCTTCCTGACAATCCGGGCAATGCATGCAGGGAATCAATGGAGCAGCAGATACAGTGTCTCCAGGATTCCAACCCGTAACACCCATGCCCACGCAGTCCACAATGCCGGAAAATTCATGCCCCAGTATTAATGGATAAGAGCGTGCACCGTTACCCAATACACGGGGCATATCAGAACCGCATACTCCGGAAAATGCAACCTGAATCCTTGCCTCTCCTGCTTTCGGACTGGGTATAGCGACATCCTCCACCCGTAAATTCCTGCTTGCATGTAAAACAGCTGCTTTCATGTTATTCTCCCTGCGTACTTAAATTTCGGAATGTCTCTCTGAGGGCGGGATATAGTTTGAGGTATTCCTGGTAAAGTCGGTCATAAAGCTGCCGCTTGCTGACATCCGGAGTATGTGTACGTTGAATATGTACTGCTACGGCGGCAGCTTCATCAAAGGACGAGTAAATGCCAACGCCTACACCGGCAAGCATCGCAGCACCCAGCGGCGTAGCCTGATCGCTGTAAGGAACAGTAATCGGTAAACCGGTAATATCTGCTTTGATTTGAGTCCAGATTTCACTGTTAGCGGCACCGCCTACCGCATAAAGCCTATCCACCATCAAGCCGGTTTCTGCAGCAGTGTCAAGGTTATGACGGAGAGAGAAAGCCGTTCCCTCCATAACGCTGCGTATCATCGATTCCCTTGTTTTTTCATATGATAATCCAATAAATGCGCCTCTTGCTGCGGAATCCCAAATGGGTGACCTCTCTCCGGACATATACGGGAGAAAAAGCAGACCTCCGCAGCCGGCAGGAACAGTAGCTGCTTCTCGGCTCATGAATGCAAAATCCGATTCCCCGGGGTTTTTATTAGCGACTTCCCAGGCGCCTAATTGATCTCTGAACCAGCGAAGTGCTCCACCCCCTCCGGTGGAGCCTCCCTGTAACAGCCATAGTCCCGGAACCACATGGGCGGACAAAATCAATTTCGGGTGGGATATCGGCTTGTCCACCGCAATGGACATTCCCCCGGCTTGTCCGCCTTGTTCCTGCGTCTCGCCTGCATGGCATACCCCTGCGCCAAGAGTACAGCAGGCAGCGTCTAACCCGCCTGCAACAACTGGTATACCTCGCGGGAGCCCGGTCAACACAGAAGCTTGCCTGTTAATTTTACCTGCTACGGTGCTGCTTTCCATGAGTTCAGGAAATAGCTCTGCTGCAAATCCCATTTCCTTTAGAAAAGCAGCGTCATACCTACGCTTGACTATATCAAAAAAATGATAACCGTAGCCTTGGGAGTAATCTCCGCATAAGGCACCGGTTAGCTTATACACGATATAACTGTTACATTGCAGGAAACAGATGGTGCGGGACATGGCATCGCTATAATGCTCTTTGAGCCAAAGCAGCTTTCCGGTACAATATCCCGGTTGAATCGGATTCCCGGAAAGGTTAAAAATTCGTTTTCTCCCGAATTTTGCTGCTAACGCCTGCGTTTGGGGCAAACTCCGCTGATCCAACCAGGTAAGTACAGGCGTTGTCGGTCTGCCTTCACGGTCGATTGCTACCGGAGACCAGCTGATACCTCCTACTCCTATGCTTGCAATCTGTTGAAACGCAATCCCCTGATTCCGTAGCATATGAAGGCATTGCACTACACTTTGCCACCAAATCTCAGAATCTATCTCGCTGGCTCCTGTCGATGGTGTGCGACAGGAGTAGGCAACTGAAGCGGTGCCTTGTATGTTGCCTTCTCGGGTAAATATCGACACCCGACAGCCACTGGTGCCGACGTCTATACCCATCAATAAGTCCATTTTATACTCCCAAAAGGGGAGGGGTTTCCCCTCCCCTGTTCTCAGCGTTCCGGCAATTTTTCAGGTTCCGGATACTCAACCCCAAAGGTATCCACAATTACCGAGGCGATCCTTTGTTCTGTTAGTGGGCGATCCCGATTGTCCGTATCGCAGCGATGTATTCTCTCTACTGCCTCCATTCCCTCGATGACGCGGCCGAATGCGGCATACTGTCCGTCAAGAAAGCGCGCATTTCCGGTGACGATAAAGAACTGGGAACCACCTGAATTCATGGCTTGCGCTCTTGCCATGGAAAGCGTGCCAAGAGTATGAGGTACATCATTGTCGACACCGTTCTGTTGAAACTCACCTCTTATACAGTAACCTGGTCCGCCCATACCCGTACCGGTCGGATCTCCGCCCTGGATTACGAAATCTTTTACTACGCGATGAAAAATGACGTCTTTATAAAACCCTTTTTTAATCAGCGAAAGAAAACTGTTTACGGTGATTGGTGCCTTTTCAGGGAATAGCTCTGCTTTAAACATATCACCATTTGACATAGTAAACGTTACAATGGGATTTTTGTTCATTTTTTCCTCTTAATGATAGCTGGGTAGCCAGGAGCCGTGGGTTTCAATCAAGTCATCACACATAGCTCGAATATCGTCTATGGAGAGCTCGCTGCTTGTATGGGGATCCAACATGGCAGCCTGATAAATATAGTCCTTCCTCCGGGTAAGCGCAGCCTCGATGGTAAGAAGCTGTACATTAATATTGGTCATATTCAGCGCAGCAAGTTGTACGGGCAGTGCGCCTACGTAGGTGGGAGTTACACCACTGGCATCCACTAGACAAGGGATTTCCACGCATGCATTATCCGGTAGGTTTGTTATACAACCATTGTTTAGAACATTTCCGCCGATTTTATATGGCTTATTCAAAATCATGGATTCCATAATGTAAGAGGCATATTCTTTTGTTCGAGCATGAGTCAGTTCCTGGTCCTCAACAAGTGATTCACGCATTTTTTCCCATCGCGCGATCTGATCCACGCAGCGACGCGGATACTCATCCAAAGGAATATTAAAACGTTCAATCAGTTCAGGATACTTCGATTTAATAAAATACGGCCCGTACTCTGCGTTGTGTTCGCTGGACTCGGTAACATAGTAGCCAAACTGCTTCATTATTTCGTACCGAACCATATCATTGTGCTTATCCGTTCTTGCTGCGGCTCTGAATCGAATTTCAGGATATAGGTCAACGCCATTACGGGTGACCTCCAGTAGCCACGCCATATGATTTATTCCGGCAACTTTCCATTGTACTGTATCGTCATATTCCATGCCCAAACCCTGAAGCAGGTTTGAGCAACAACCCTGCCAACTATGGCATAAGCCGACCGTTTTTATATTGGTGGCTCTTTGCATTGCACCGGAAAGCATAGCCATCGGATTGGTATAATTCAGGAACCACGCATTCGGGCAAACTTCCTCCATGTCGGAGGCAAAGTCCAGCATAACAGGAATGGTACGAAGCGCACGGAAAATTCCGCCTATACCTAATGTGTCACCAATTGTCTGTCTTAATCCGTATTTCCTCGGTATCTCAAAGTCAGTAATTGTACATGGATCATAAAGTCCCACTTGAATGGCATTCACCACAAATTGGGCATCCCGAAGAGCTGCTTTTCGGTTCTCCACACCTAAATAGGCCTCTATGATGGCTTTGCCTCCGTGATTCCGATTGATGTTTTCCAGCATCAATTTGGAATCCTCCAGGCGCTGGGGGTCAATATCGTACAGCGCATAAGTACCCTCGGCCAGTACCGGTGTCAGCATGCAGTCGCCCAATACATTTTTTGCGAACACCGTGCTTCCGGCCCCCATAAATGTAATCTTCAATATTATACCTCCTACGATTATTTTTTATATAAATTCTGCGCTAAAGTACGCAGTTTTTTGACAATTTCAGGGGGAAGCTTGTTTTCCAATGTGTTCGGCTTTACGGGTCGCGCAGCGATATGTACCTCCTTAGCTGTATGCAGAGCATCACTCACCATTTCACCAAGCTCTCTGGCAGATACCCGCACGGCACCGTCTCCGAGTACCACATGCTGCTCCTGCATATCGCTGGTAGCTACCCGGATGACACCAGCTTTACGAGGATCAAGGGAATGGACAGCGCGCTCAATATAACTGTCCGCAGTTATCCCCTTATGGGTAAAAACAACTTCTACGCCATGACGCGCCTCCACGTCCTTTGCAAGGCGTTCCGTGTGATGGGCATCAAAAACCAGAATAATCTTTTGCCCGGTTACACTTCTGTACTCAGAAAGTATATCAATGAGCCTCTCTCTGGAAGCATGCAAACTGACAGAGAGATAGCTACGCAACTCCGGCCAGTCATGAATGACATTATAGCCATCCACAAAAAGAATATCTTGTGACTCTTGGCCTGGCACTTAAATCTCCTGACGTTGGCGGACAGCCTCAAACATCAGTACGGCAGCAGCAACTGATGCATTGAGGGAATCCACATGCCCCTTTAGCGGTATGCCCGCTAAAGCATCACATTGCTCGTGAACCAGTCTGCGAAGCCCCAGCCCTTCATTGCCGATAACAAGAGCAATCGGGCCCCTCATATCTACACTGTAACAGGATTTGCCTTCTGTATCGGCACCGATAACCGTAACACCTTTCTGCTGCAGCAACTCAATACAGCGAACAAGATTTGTAACCTTTGATACAGGCATGTGCTCAAGAGCGCCGGCTGATACCTTGGCTACCGTTGCAGTTAGGCCCACTGCGCGATGCTCCAATACAACAACACCATCGGCACCGGAGCAATCAGCAGTTCGGATAATTGCACCAAGATTATGGGGATCCTGTACTTCATCCAAAAGGATGAACAGAGGGGACTTGGTTTGCGAGAAGGCGTTCTCCACCAATGTATCCAAAGGGACATAGTCCTTGGCTGGCAACTCAGCCACAAGACCCTGGTGCTTTGCGCCAGGAACCATTTCATCCAATACCGCCCTGGGTACACGCTGCAAGGCAACCTTTTCCCGCCGGGCGATGCCGAGAATCCCTTCGATGGAAGCGTCTTCCACGCCCTCAGCAACATATAGCTTTTCCATAGCGCGCCCAACCTTCAGCGCCTCCCAAATGGGGTTTTTCCCAAAGAGCCTGTTCTCAAACACCGGATGTGGTTCTAAGGACTTGGTTGCTTCCGAAATTACATCTGGGTTTTGCGCCACAATGTTATCGTTTGCCTGGGAATCTTTAATCTCACGGATAACTAATTCATTTTGTTCGTTATATCGAGCTCTTTTGTTATTTCTGTATGTACGTTTCTCTCCATAGGGTCGATTATCATAGGCGCGTCCCGCTCCATGTTTGTTCTCATTATAGGAACGATGCTCTCCACTGTTGAAGGGACGACGCTTACCGCCATAATAGATCCGACGTTCACTTCCCTCAACAGCGGACTCACTTTTAGGGGATTGCCTGCTTTCGAAGGAGCGTTTATTATATGAATGATTGTCACTATATGGCTCTTTTTGCCCATGTCGGCGGCTTTCTTCGCGACTGCGGCGAGACATATCAGAGAATCGGTTCTCTTTGTTTCCAGGCACTTCTCCTCTGGTGCGGTTGGTATCTCTGCCGCGCCGGAAAGAGTGACTGTCAATGGAAGAGCGATTTTGGCTGTAATATTCCTCTTCACGGTTCTGATAACTGGATTCTCTTTTAACACCGGTACGTTCAGTTTTGCCTTGTAATTTTTCGTTATTACTACGAGTTCGGGGCTTGTTGTAGGCTTTTCTGCCCCCTCGGTACTCGGAGGATAGACGATGGCCTCCGGTACGTGCGTTGTTACGGTCGGATATTCGGCCATCGCCGCCGCCGTGGCTTGATGAATTTGCCATAATGGCCTCACTTTCCTAATTGATCATATCTTTTGATAACTTCTGCAGCTTTTCCGCAGGATCTTTTTCCTTCAGGGCAGATGCTTGAAATACAGGCAGGCCCGGCATTCGCAAATATATGCGGTGCTGCTTCTTTCGCCAGAGCCAGCATTCTCCAGGCTAACTCACGTATCTCCCATTGGGCGCGATTACAGCATCGCAGGGCAAAAAAATGGCGAAGTTCCCTGGCATTCATTGTGCAAAGTATTTTCGTTTCAGCTGCATTGGGCAACACAAATCGGGCATCTTCAAATACGGATTCTCCTTGACCGCCAAGTTTGTCCGCCCATTCATTGTACCAGCCTTGAATAATCTGCATTTGTTTGGAGAAATCTTCCTCTGCTTCCTTGCCGAGTGCCTTTATTGCAGGTGGTATGATGTAGCCGAAAGTCTGCCCCTCAGGCATTTTTATCCCTACATATCGCTGTGACTGCACCGAAAAACTGGCTATCCTGTGACGGGTTATCTGTGCAAGCAACGACCTTGAGACTCCCTCGATACCAAATGTAAATACTGCGTGCTCAACAGTTGACAGATGGCCCATAGAAACGACTTTGTCAATAAAGGCTGACTGGTCTTTTTCTGCCACACCTTTGGCTATTTCATCAATACTCGAGGCGGAATAACATAAGCGCGCTCCCATTGCCACGGTTTCCTCAGGCGCAGGGGTATAACGAAGAAGCACAACATTCTGAAAAACTTCACTCATATTATAATACCGCCTTGTTTGTCATCACGATTTCTGCGGCACTTTTCATTAGATCATCTATACGGTCATCCTGTCCTGTCAGGTACAAATACCCAATCAAAGTCTCCAGGCCAGTGGCCATCCTGTAATCCTGTATAGAGGCGTTCTTCGCATGGGTGGACGACTTGGCGTTTCTGCCTCTTCTCAAAAAATCTCTCTCCTCTTCCGTAAGCAGAGGCTCTAAGCCGTGCGCCGCTTTAGCTTGTCCCTCCGCTGAAACAAAACTGATTGCGATTTTGTTCAGTTCACCCGTAACAAGGGTATGCTCCTTTACCAAGTAGCTTCTGATATACAGGTCATATACCGTATCTCCTATATATGCAAGTGTCAATGGAGGCAATGTTCCGGCATCTTTCTTCTCCCATACCTTCCTGATCAAGACGGAAACTCCTTTCATTTTACCACATATCAACGGGAAAAGCTATGATTCTACTATAACATTTCCAGTACCCAACATTTGTCTTAAATCCTGCAACAATTCAGAGGACGCTGCGGTTCCGTCCACAAGTTTGAATTTCTTTCCGAGACGATCGTCCTGAACAAATACCGGCACAGAACCGGAATCCCTATGAAGCCGGTATAGTATGTTTTGCCAAAGACCCTCTCCCGAGGATGCGGGTATACGCAAGCAAAGGCGCCTCCAAATGGTGCCAAGATTCACTGTGCCTCTATCCTCAATTTTGGCAACTTTCTGCAGAATAAGCGTAGATGGGCGGCCTTCCCGAGCACTTACCCTTCCTGTAACACGTAGGAATGCGTTTGGTGTTAGTAAATGGTAGTAGTTCTGGTATTCGGACGGAAATACAATAATTTCCATTGATCCAGTTTTATCCTCAAGGGTTATAAAGGCCATCAGCTTTTGTGACTTTGTAGGCTTCGTTGAAACAGCATCCACCATTCCGGCTACCGTCACAATGCTTTCATCTTCGAGAATTGTCTCTCCTTGCGCTAAAGACTCTTCATCTTTTTCCCGGAACATCTCGGCATGTATCTGGATATCTCTGATTTGATCCTCCACATCATCCAGAGGATGTCCGGAAATGTACACGCCGGTCATCTCCTTTTCCATCATGAGAAGGATACGCTTCGGGTGTTCGGGTACCTTGGGAAATGCTTTAAACTCCTGTGGCAGCGTGGCTTCAACACCCTCCCCAAACAGAGACAGTTGGCCGGAAAGGTTATCACGTTTTCTGTGCTGGGCACCGTCCAGAATCTCTTCATAGACACTTAGCAGTTGGCTTCGGGTAGCTCCCATATTATCAAAAGAGCCTGCCTTAATCATGCTCTCTATCATGCGTTTGTTCAGATAAGCTGTCGGAATTCGATTGACAAAATCAAAAATATCCCGAAAGGCACCGTTCTTCCGCCGCTCTTCCAATATCTTTTCCATAACCGCAGTTCCCACATTTTTCACACCGCCGAGGCCCATACGAATGACGCCGTTTTTACAGGAGAAACGCACCTCGCTGTAGGAAATGTGGGGCGGCAATACTTGAATTCCGCTCCTCCTGCAGTAATCGATGTACTGGGAGACTTTATCATTATTTCCAAGAATAGAGTTCATCATTGCCGTCATGAACTCAACGGGGTAATGTGCTTTCAACCATGCTGTACGGTATGCAATAATTGCATAACAGGCAGCATGCGACTTGTTAAAGGCATAGTTGGCAAATTCCATCATGTCATGGAATACTTTTTCTGCTGTTTCTTTGGAAATGCCGTTCCGCACACATCCGGGGATGACAACTATGCCATCCTCCACTAAACCGTAGATGAAATACTCCCGCTCTTTCTCCATCACGCTGTGTTTTTTCTTTGCCATTGCACGGCGAACCAAATCACTGCGACCCCAAGAGTAACCTGCCATGTCGCGTACCAATTGCATCACCTGTTCTTGATAGACCATACAGCCATAAGTAACAGCTAGAGAAGCTTCCATCACCGGATGATCATAGTGAATGGTTTGTGGGTTTTTCTTACCGGCAATATATCGCGGAATTGAGTCCATAGGACCCGGACGGTATAACGATATACCTGCCACGATATCTTCCATACAATCCGGCTGCAGTTCCTTCATAAAGGCACGCATGCCGGCGCTCTCCAACTGGAAAACCCCATCGGTATTCCCCTGTCCAATAAGCCGATATACCTCAGGGTCATCCAAAGGCAGCGCACTCATGTCAAGTGTTACGCCATAATTATCTTTTACCATCTGTACCGCGTCGCGAATGACAGTCAGAGTCCGCAGACCCAAAAAATCCATTTTCAGTAGGCCCAGTTCTTCTACCTGTGTCATGGGGTATTGCGTCGTGATAACTTCACCGTTGCGATTCAATGGCAAATAATCCGTCACCGGCAGTCTTGTGATTAAAACACCTGCAGCGTGTGTGGAGGCGTGTCGTGGCAGTCCCTCAAGTTTTTTGGCCATGGTGATTAACTGGCGGACTTGTGGATCTTCCTCGCACTTTGTTTTCAGATCCTTGTTGGTATTCAGAGCCTTTTCCAGTGTCATGCCCAGCTGAAAAGGTATCATTTTCGCTATTGCATCGGTATCACTGTAACTCATATTAAGAGCTCTGCCTACATCTCGTATAACCGCCCGGGCCGCCATTGTGCCAAAGGTTATAATCTGTGCCACATGATCTTTCCCGTATTTACTGGCAACATAGTTGATTACTTCAGCCCGGCGTTCATAACAAAAGTCAATGTCAAAATCCGGCATGGAGATTCGCTCCGGATTTAAGAAACGTTCAAACACAAGGTTATACTGTATTGGGTCCACATCAGTAATGTAGAGACAATAGGCTACAAGGCTGCCGGCACCGCTTCCTCTTCCCGGACCCACCTGTATATCTTGTTCCCTTGCAAACCGAATAAAATCCCAAACAATCAGAAAGTAATCCACAAAACCCATGGATTCAATGACGCCCAGCTCGTAACGAAGCCTATCCTGAAGAGAAGCATTCGTAGTCGGATACCGCTCCCGCAACCCTTTTTCTGCCAAATCATTCAGAAAATCCCGGTTTGGTATACTGTCAGGTGCTGTAAATAAGGGCAAATGGAGCCTTCCGAAATCAAAATCGAACTTGCATGAAGCAGCAATTTTTTCTGTATTCTCAATGGCTTCCGGACACCATGCAAATAAGGCCAGCATTTCTTCCGGGGACTTAAGATAGAACTCGCGGGTCTCAAAGCGCATACGATCCTGTTCGTCAACTGTATGTTGGGTTTGGATGCAAAGAAGGATATCGTGTGCCTCGGCATCCTCTTGTTGTACATAATGAACGTCGTTGGTAGCTACCAAAGGAATACCGGTATCCTTGGAAAGGCGAACCAGTTCCGGATTCAAGCTTTTTTGCTCTAAAATACCATGGTCCTGCAATTCCAGATAAAAACCACCTTCTCCCATCATATCACGAAGGCGCATAGCAAGTTTTTTTGCATCCACATAACGGCCGTCCCGAAGCAAGCGAGGTATATCTCCTGCCAGACAAGCTGATAAGGCTATCAGACCGTCCCTGTATTGCTCCAGTAGATCATAATCTATACGAGGTTTATAATAAAAGCCTTCCACATGTGCAGCAGAAACCAGTTTGCAGAGATTTCTGTAACCGATTTCGTTCCGGCAGAGTAGAACTAAATGGGCGGATTCTCTGTCTGTCGGCTCCATGCTGAGACGGTCTCCGGAGGCAACATATACTTCACATCCAATGATCGGCGTAATTCCTTGTTCTATACAAGCTTTATAAAAAGTTACTGCGCCAAACATAACACCATGGTCGGTTATTGCTAAGTGGGTCATACCCTTGGCTTTGCATTGCGTCACAAGGTCGTCGATTCTAGCGGCTCCGTCCAGCAGACTGTATTCGGTATGTACATGAAGATGGGTAAAGGTTCCCATTATTTTCCTCCGGCAATTAGTTTGAAGCAATTCCCGGCTAAGGGGCATATATGGCAAGCCGGTTTTCGGGAACGGCAGATCTCTCTTCCATGCCATATAAGCCAGTGATGTGCCTGCGACCAGATTTCTCGGGGCAGTACCGCCATTAATTGTTTCTCGGTACCTTCAGCATCCGGTGCGTCTGCCAAACCTAAGCGATGTGATACACGAAAAACATGGGTATCCACAGCAATTGCCGGAATACCCATTGCGTTGGAGAGCACGACGTTCGCTGTTTTTCTGCCAACGCCGGGCAATGTCAACAACGCATCCATATCGGCAGGAACCTCTCCTCCATAGGTTTCCAGCAGGCGTTTGCTCGTTTCGATAATATATTCTGCTTTTGCATGGTAAAGCCCGCATGTACGAATATGTTCCTCAAGCTGGGGTACTGTCATCTCGGCAAATGCGGCGGGAGTATTATAAACTTGGAATAAAGAGGAAGTTACCTGGTTTACCCGTACATCCGTGCATTGTGCGGATAAAATGGTCGCTACCAAAAGTTCAAAGGGCGTATTGTAATTCAGTCCGGATGTTCTGCCTCCATACACCTTTGAGAGTATGCGTATAATTTCTTCAGTATTAACCACAAACGACCTCCCGTTTGATTATATCGTAATCGAGTCGTATAAGCAAGTTTCACAGGCAGCATATCAAATGCCGTTTTCTTCCGCTCAGGGAGGCGCAGACAAGAGATTCAGAGATTCTGCTATTATCTGCCTCTGAAAATTCTATCAGTCAGCCTCTATGAGATAAATACAAGCCCACATTCTTCGCAAACGTTCGCATCGATGCTGTTGCGCATGGGATTCATACAGTTACAAATATGTTTTTATAAGGTTTTGCTCATTCTTATACTGTATTGCCTAACCGCGGCAATAATCCTCCCAAGCAGAAAGCGAGGTATCTACCGGGATTGGGCCTTTGATTTCCAGTACGTGCGGTGTAACATGGCAGACATAGCCCGACAAAAATACTCCGGATGCTTGCGCATCGCACAATGCACGCGTAAACAACGGATCGGTGTCCCGATTCGGTACAACACATCGCACATCTTCCATCTGCGTAACAAAAACAACGCAACATTTGTAGCCCTGCCCAGCTGCATGTATCAGATTACGCAGGTGCTTTGTTCCCCTATCTGTCGGTGCATCCGGAAAACAGCCTATGCCGTTTTTTTCCAATGTAACCCCTTTGATTTCAATCAGGTAGTCTATGGAATCAAGTCTGAAGAGAAAATCCAATCGGCTGTCACCAAAGGTATGCTCCGGAAAAAACTCAGCACGGGAAAGTTCAGGCTGTCGTGTCAGCCATTCACTAAAAACCCGATTTGGCGCCTGGCTGTCCACATTTATAAGTTTGTCCCCCTTATAAACGCTGATTAGGTCATATTCTGTTTTCCGGATTGCACCGCATTTTTTTCAAGCCACACCCTGCTTCCGGGTAGCAGCAACTCCCGGCAGCGTCCGGTATTCTTTACGTGAACGATTTTCTGTCCAACGTCAGTGTTTACTATGGCAATAAAGCGATTTGGTCTGGACAGAAATATTCCGGGCAGGATATTTTCATACCGCATTATCGAGCTCATCCTCCCTCTACCGCCACATACATAGCTATGCCTGCGGCAATGGGTAAGTTCAGACTGTCTATATCGGTCGTAATCGGTATAATTACTGGCATACAGTTTTCAACATATCGCGAGTCGAGGCCGGAGGCCTCATTCCCGAAGATGAGCGACCAAGGCGCATTAAAAACAACGCTCGCCAGTTTTTTGCTACGTGAATCCAACATAAAGGCATAGCCCTTATACATTGGAAATTCCCGCAAATACTCTTCATAACAATCGTAATAATGGAATCTTACTCCGCCAAAAAGAGCTCCCATTGTAGCGCGGACAGCCTTAGGATCAAATATATCTACCGCTGGGCGGAGAATAGCAATATCTTGTATTCCGAATCCCAGAGCTGTACGGAAAATCGTACCGATATTCCCTGCATTGGAGGGCTGTGCAAGGACAATGTGACGTCCGCTATCCTGTAAAGGACAGGTGAACTTACGGAAGATAGCGATCATAAAACAATTTTCCTTGGGAGAAAGGATGCGAAAAGGCTTCTCGGATACTGCCATAGGGATGCAGTTGTCCACACAAATATCCTTCATTTCTTCACGTATGGCACTATCGGTCAAAGAGGGTGAAAAATATACTGCTTCCGCCAAATCAGGTCGCTTCCGTAGCAATTCGATGGTCAATGTCATGCCGAGAGTATATGATGTGAGATCATCTTTTTTGTATCTTTTCGGTAACATTTCTCTCCTTTTTCGTGATATCAATAGTTATATAAAAACAAAACGCCCCGAAGAGTCGGGGCGTTTATCTGGCAAAGGCTGATAATTTTGATACGATGAAACCCTTTTCCGACAATCGAAAGCATTGGTTCGGTAATCGCAAGCGCAAGTATAATCGTTAGCGAGGGTACACACCTTTCGTTAGTGAGGGGATGAATTGTATTGGCGCCCAAATATCGATATAAATGCAACCCTACACCATGGAGTGTGCACTTTTCGTGTCTGACGGGGGGTGCACATGGCCAACACTCTTAGAAGTTTTGCATCCCCACGTTAGGGATATAACCGTTTTTACCATTCAGCCTTTTCGTATAATATTATCAGCCAGGTATCAATTTCCCAAACAATGCATATCTCGCATTATTAAATTCGTAGGAACAAGTGCATAAGGTTACGATACGGTCCCCCGGTTTTACGATTGTATTGTTCTCAAAAGTAGACTTTATTTTTAGTGTGTTGATATAATCCGTGAAATCCTTATCGTCTTGAAATTCGAATCGGACGAATTCATAATTTCCATCGGCAACAATTCCTGCGAAAAGTTCAATCGTGAAATCCCCATCAGGTGTATACAATGTCATTGTAGGGAAGCTGTCATAGTATTTCTGATCTTTATACTCTGCCAAGGATGCGAACATAGAGCCATCCTTCATATTGTGTCCGTATATGATCGTATTTTTATCTGAGAAATCACCATGATTGCGGTAATCCACAAATAGTGTCCCCAGCTTGTTCTTCTTATGGTCAAACAGGTGTGTCAGGTAGTATTCATTATCTCCTCCGCGCACAATAGGATAGTCAATCGATCTTCCTTCGGCCAAAATCCATCCAATAACATCGTCATTCACAGCACGAAGAGAGATGAAATTCATTTTTGTTGACCGGTCGGGCGATGCGGATATTGCGGCATTTGTGTCTTCTGGCTCAGCGCTCTCATTATGCAGCATCGACCGAATCTCCCCATAAAAAGCGTCACCCTCCGAATATTCCCTGTTATTGTTGATCAGGAGGACTGCGAAAACTGCAATTGCTATCATGCATAGTATCATCATGACACGCAGAAAAGTGAGAAATCTTTTTAAACGCGCTTCTCTTTCTCTCGCACGATTGGCTTCTGTGTTCAAATATCTGCTTTGACGGCTTGTTTTTTGTTGCATACCACAAAAGCTCCTATATAAACTGGTCCGTGATGCAAAGACACATCACGGACCCCTGCAAAAAATTCTAACGATACCGTCTGCGTCTCTTAACCCGTAAAGCAAAGTCCAAACCGATTAGCGCCAACAGCAGCGGGACGGATATCATCAATCCAATTCTCCCAATGGCTCCTATATTATCGTCCCCGGTTTTCGGGACACCGCTCTTTGAATTAACAAACGCCGCCGTCTGTCCCTGTTCGGAAATCGCATCGGATGCTCCTGTTGAACTGGTGACATAACCGCCCTGATTGGCTTCCTTTTCCGTCACCGTATACGTTGTACCCACAGGCAGACCTGTAATGGTGATGCTCTGCCCATGGGCAAGTGAAACAGTCTCCCCGCTTATGATCGTCCCGTCCGGCACTCCGTGGCCGATATATGCATAGATACCGGTTGCGCCGTTTAGCGTAAGCGTGAAATTAAATCTCTTTGAGGTATCGGCAGCATTTCCGGTAACCGTTTTGCTGATTGTTAGGCTTCCCGTCGTATCCTCAGAGGGAGAAATCCCATCCTTTGTGTTGGTGAACGCCGCGGTTTGCGTTGCGTTCGACGCGATGCTGCTGGTAGCGCCTGCGCTGACCACGGTGTACCCATCGCCGGAGTAGTCCGCTTCGGTTACCGTATAAGTTGTACCCACCGGCAGGCCTGTGATTGTGATGCTCTGCCCATGTGCAAGCGAAATGCTATTTCCGCTCTTCATCGCTCCGTCCGGAACGCCATTGCCGGCATAAGCATAGGTACCGGGAGCACCTACCAGGGTTATCCTAAAGTAAAATTTCTTTGCCGTGTCTGCGGTGGTTCCGACGACAGTTTTGCTAATGGTCAGATTTCCGCCAGTAGGAGCCGGAACATTGTTTTTGGTGTTTGTGAAGGACGCTGTTTGTGTAGCGCCGCCCACGATGCTGCCGGTCGCGCCTGTGCTGACTGTGGTATACCCGTCGCCGGAATAGTCCGCTTCGGCAACTGCATAAGTTGCATCCACAGGAAGACCTGTAATAGTGATGCTCTGCCCGTGGGCAAGGGGAACGGTATCCCCACTTTTAATTGTCCCGTCCGGCACGCCATGCCCGGTATAAGGATATGTACCGGTTGCACCGTTCAGCGTAAGTGTGAAGTCAAATGTCTTCGCGGCATCGCCCGCGTTGCCCGCCACCGTCTTGATGATGGTCAGGCTTCCTACCGTTTTTGTATTGGTAAACAACGCTGTTTTCGTAACATCAGCCGCAATGCTGCCGGTAGCGCCTGTACTGGACGTCACGTATCCGTCGCCGGAGTAGTCCGTCTCTGCCACTGTATACGTTGCTCCCGCCGGCAGGCCGGTAATAGTAATACTCTGGCCATGGGTAAGGGAAACGGTATCTCCGCTTTTGATTGTCCCATCCGGCACGCCATGCCCGGTATAGGCATAGGGGATATCGGCTGCGCCGTTTAACGTCAGCATGAAGTCAAAGCTCTTTGAGACATCGCCCGCGTTGCCTGCCACTGTCTTGGAGATGGTCAGGCTTCCTACCGTTCTCGTATTGGTAAACGTTGCGGTTTGCATCGTGTTAGTCACAATGCTGCCGGTAGCGCCGGTGCTAGTCGTAGCGTATCCGTCGCCGGAGTAGTCCGCCTCCGTTACCGTATATGTTGTACCGTTGGGTAAGCCCACGATGGTAATGCTCTGACCGTGGGCAAGGGAAACGGTATCCCCGCTTGCAATGGTTCCACCTGGTACGCCGTGCCCGACATAGGTATAAGCGCCGGCAGCGCCGTTTAGCGTCAGCGTAAAATCAAATGCCTTGGTGGGGTCAGCGCCATCGCCTGATACCGTTTTGCTGATCGTCAGGCTGCCCACCTGATCAGCGTCTTTGTAATTAACCACAACAAAAGGATTGTCACTGGTGATGACGCCGGAACCGTTCACGGTGGTTTTGAGGTCAGCGCCCACAATGACATTGTATTCCAGGGAAGGATTCTCATAAACAGTGTCGTCAGGGGACTGTGTCTCCACAAGGATGTAATTGCCGGGGGCAAGGCCGTAGAACTTGACTGTTCCATCGCTTCCGGTGATTCTGACCGCCCGTGCAGAGCCCTTGCACCCGTCCGCATTGGTATTGTAGAGGGTAAACTCCGCGTCCTGCAGCGGATCAGCGCTCATATCCGTCTTTTTCACAACCAGATAGCCGCTGCGCCCCATGGTGGCCATCCCCTGCTGCGCGGTGATAGTAAAGGATTGATCCGTGCTGGTTCCCGTACCGTCCGCATCCACCAGCTTCACTGCATTGGTTACAGCCCCCGGCATACCAGTGATGTCGGTGACATAGGTCAGCATATAGGCGTGAGTTTTATCCGGGAAGGTAAAGGTCAGCTTGCGCGTGTCGTTGTAGTAGCTGATATGCGATTTTATCACATCCAGAGATAGCTCTGCGCCCTCCACATATTCGCCGCTGCCGTCGCCCTTCAAGGTCAGCTCGCGGACGTTGATGTTGCGGCTGCCGTCTTGCTCCCAAATTAGCTGCCCGCTGGAATCGGTGCGCAGGTCGATGCCTTGAGGCAGGGTATCCTCAAGTCCGGAGCCGATTTCCTGCCCAAAAGGGGTGTATTTCACGGTCCAGGTTAGGATGCCCTGATTCAGCTTGCTCAAATCCAAGGCTTTTTCCAAAACCTTGCTGTCGATCCGGACGTTTTGAGATACGCTTTCGCCAGGCGTCCAGTTGTCGGAGTACAGGCTCAAAGTATTAAGTTCGTTCCGCGTATTGGCACCCTTAAGATAGCCATCAAATGTATCGCCGGTAGGCCTTGCCTTCACCAGAATCACATAAGGCTGATCCAAGCCGGTAAAGGTAAAGGTCGCAGTGCGCGGATCACCCGTTGTAGCGAAAACCGTGGTCAGGCCAGATACGGAATCCAGAGCATCGCCAGAGGTGGTCAGAGAACCGGTGGAGGGAAAACCGCTGCCAGTGCTCAGTGCTCCGGTGGTGTTATAGATCAGGTAATCCTGTCCGCCGGAAAATTTCGTGAACTCCCAGCCCTCCGGCAGGGTATCGGCCACGGTGACATCCCCAAAGCCATCGGGCAGGCTGGTTTCCACGTTTGCAAAATTTACCCCGGCGGCGTTGACGTTAAGGCGGAAGATCACCTCTTTGTAGCCGTAGTGGAAGCCATTCGCCACATTGATGGTGCGGTTGTTGGCATTGATGCTGCCGGCCCCCGTGGTATGGTGATTGCCCACCTCGGCGCGGTTGAGCAGTTCCTTGGCGAGGACTTTGTTGTTGTAATTCACATAGGCGTCGTCCTGGCCTCGGAAGGTGGTGCCTTTGTAGAGGGCGGCGTAGTTGTATACCCTTTGGTTTGGGTCGTTTCCGGCAATGATATTTGGGTCAAGAACCTGGCTTTTCAGGACAACCTGATTACTTCCGCTTGCCTGGAGGTCTGTAATCTCCACCAGGGTTGCGATAACATCTCCGTTTTTTTGCAGATGAATGGGCGTTACGGTCAGATGTGCGTCCGTTCCGGCACTGTCGACTCCGACAAACTTCTGGCCGTTATTGCGGGTGACGTTGTTGGAACCGATCAAAAGGCCGCTTGGCCAGCCGGTTGCGCTGGTGAGGTCAGCGTTTAAGGTGCTTGAATCATGGACTAAAAGGTCGTAGACCTTGAAGTCCGCAGCACTTTGGCCCTTCATATCGACGTTGATGGTCCAGGTGATTTGATGGGCGGCTACATCGGCGGCGCTCTGCGTGCCGCTTTTTGAAAGGGCGTCATACCCGATACCCACGCCGGGGTTACCGGTCGTGGTGCTGCCGGTGGTGCCGCCGCTGCCGCTCCAGCTTACGGACGCCTGATTGTAGTAGGTTTTTGCGATGACAGAGCCATCGGTGCTATTGGGCACTTTGGTGACAATCTTCAGCCGCCCGACATAATCTACGCCGCCGCCAATCTTTTCGCCAACTTTATATTGGTTGGCGTCGGGTGCCAATGTCCAGTTGATGCCAGACACATCTTCCCACTTGCTTTCGGTGGCATTCCATTTTTGCCACTGCGCCGAATCAAAGATTAGGCCGCCTTTCAATTCATCGGTGATAACCAGGTCATTCAGGGGTCTCCCCTTGTTGTCCACCTCGATATACCATGTGATGGTACGGCCTTCGGGGTCATAGGATGTCCCATTGCTGACGTCGTTGGTCTCCCCGGATTTGGTCGCCGAGGGCTTAGTGATAGTGACCTTAAAGTCGTCGAAGCCAACCTTCTCGCCGACAAGATACAGGCCTGCGACATTCGTGATGTCGCCGCCTGCAGTAAGCACACTATCCGGGATTTCGGTTTTAAAAGTAAGCGTCTGGGGACTGATGGAGCCCGCCGGGAAAGTGTACGTCAGCTTGGTCGTAGGAGGGCTGGCAGCGGAGTCTGGGATCACAAGCGTGCCGCCGGGCAGCGAAAAGCTGCCAGCAACATACTCGCCTACATTCGCCAGGTCGTCCTCAAACATGTAATCCTTTAAATCAATGTGGGTCACGGGGTCTGTATCACTGGTGGCGGTAATGGTTACGGTCCACTCAATGGTCCCCGCGTTCCAATCGACAACGCCACTCTTTTCCACCGTATAGGTAATGATATCTCCGGGAAGCTGGAGTTTATAGGTTTTTTCCAGTATACTCACGGTTTTGTTGCCGCCCTCATCCGTATCATGTGTGCCGTTGTATTTGAGGTCGGCCGTATACGTACCGCTTACACCGGAATAGGGCGGTTCTCCGTCGGGGAGCTTATCAGGGTCAAAAACATCCTCATCCCCGTCAAATGTAATTGTCGCCACGGCTTGGTCGGATATATTGTTGCTCAGTGTAACAGCCCCCAGTTTTTTTGTTCCATACATTAAATCAAAGGAACCGGTGGGGACGGGATCAAACTTAAATGATTCGCTCAGCAGCAGTGTCACGCTATCGCCATGCTCGAAATAATCGGTCACGCCGTCGCCCATGACAGGGACAGGAAAGGTCACTGTTATCTCGATACCGGTGGATCCGTTGATGATCCCGCCATCCTCAACACCCGTGACGCTCACATCCGCGTCAAGGGTGGGTGGAGTTGCGGCAAGCGCCGTTTTTATCGGAGAGAAAGCGCTGATTAGCATCATAAACGCTATCAGCCAGGCAATATACTGTCGTCTTTTGTTCATAGTTATCATGATCGCATCCTCTTTTCTGTTAAATCCCGTTTTTGGGTAAAAATAATCAATCAATTTATTATTTATTATAGCAATTTATTAAGTCTATTTCAACCATCAGATTACTTGTAACTGTCGGATAATGGAGGAACGAACAAGCATGGAAAGGTCCGTGACACGCACGGGCAACAATAAATCCGGGGAACGCAGGCGTTGCGATATCGTCACCTCACAATAGCCTTTTCTCCTTGTCGAGGGTATAGACTGCATACTGTCATCTCACGTTCATCATCATATCGTAGTGCTGTATCTGATCGGTCGCCGTAAATATCTTCTCAAATACAATCCTTATCTGCTGAGGCTCGATTGCGGAAGCGTCGAAAAACAAGCCGTCATTGAAACCACGAGCTCCGATGTTCAGAACTGCAATCATGGCTGCCGCCACATTGTAGTCGGTTTTGTCAAGAGAACCGCCCGGAAGCGTCACCTCAAAGCAGTGATGGTTTTTCTCCAACAGGCCGGTTCGCAGATCACCGCTGGAATAACCGCATATCTGGAGATAGTAGTATTCCAGAATGCGCCGTGTCACGTTGATGAGGGCAATTGAGTCGGTCGCTGTCCTATACTCTTCCCACAGAGAGTCATAGGTGTTTTTCACGGGCGAATAGTTGACTTTCCCGCCTCCGACATGATCATCTGGGCGTGTACATTCCGTAATGTATGACTGGTTGTTCTTTCTCTTCTTCATCTCGTAGATGCCGACGCATTCGTTTTCTGCAACCCTGTTATAAGAAACTTCCTTGAAAAAGAACGGATTGTGCGTCATACAGAAGAACTGCTTGATGTGGTCGTTCTTATTACCCTGTCCCGTCATTCTGTAATTATTATAACAGATGGCAATCAGATCCCGGACGAGGGAGGCCACGGTAAACATACTTCCGCTGTCCATGCTGGAAACCGGGTCGTCGATGACAACGATCTTGTTAACGGTTCTTCCGTCGTCGGACTGGCTACCGACGACCATGTGGTAGAAATAGAGGAACGCAATGAAGTGTCGTTCACCTTCACTAAGACCTTTTGCGATTTTTTCATCGGTTTCCCGTATCAATTCATAGACATATTGAGCGCCGGGCTTTTCTCGCAACTGAAAGCCCTGAAACCCGGCGGCCTTTAAGAGCGCGTTGATACTATCCTTGGCAGCGGTCGTATTCACCGTCTGCTGGTTTAATCGTCCGATATCACGCTGGAGATCATCAGCGTCGTTCTTCGCTTTCTCAAAATCACCGCTCAGTCTTTCGATATCGGCGGCGTGCCGTTCTTTTCCGCTTTTATGAACTGCGATTTCGGATTGGCAGATAAACGCCATGAGTTGCCACACTTGCTCGATGCAATACTGCTGCTTCTTGCCCCTTGCATCGATAATAGCGTTATACTCTTTGATTTTGGCGTTGATCTGCTCGATAACAGCGTTAAGTTCACGAAGGATATCCGTCAAATTCGGAAGGGAGACCGCTGTCGCGGGATCGTCTGTTTTCTGTTTCAGCAGAGTAACATTATTCTGTGCCCGCTCCATAAACAGGTCGACTTTCGTCTTGTACTCTTGAAGCAGATCGCTGGCGAAGAGATTCTTGCTGTTTTCAGTTAGAATTGTGTGTATAGCATTCAGCGCCGCTCTGTACGCTGCAACGAACTGCTCGAGCTCGGCAACGCTCTTCTTATACTGCTCGTCAAAGCAGGAGGCAAGGTCGGCCTCAAAAGAATCCGGCAAGTCCTGCTGGCAATACGGGCATTTCTTTCCCGCCTCGTGCTGATACGCCTTATGACCTTGACTGAGCCAGCCGGAGGCGTTCAGCGTACGGACGAAACTCGCAAAGGCGGTGTCGCTGCTCCCGACAATTGACTCTTCCAGAATAGGTGTTGCCGGGATGGCAGAAGTATCGATGGATTTGTATTCGGAGAATTTCATGTCTGATGCACCATAGGCAACAGCGTATAACTGGGCAAGTTCCGAGTCATCAATATCTATCGGTGAGTATTTTTCCAATTGAGCTACGAACTTCTTCTTGTCTCGTGTATATCCGGCCTGCGCTTCCTTATATTGGATTCTGATTGGCTCAGTCATATCCCATACAGTTTTTTCGTAGGCGCCATCAACCTTTTTCTGTTTTTCCTGCTCTTTGGCGATCACCTCACCTGAAATCTTAATCTTCGCGTGAAGGTCTCTTAAGGTGGAGTTTTTCTTATCGACCTCGCCCTTAATTTCTGCGTTCTGCTGGGTGATGGTGAAAACGCCGGGAATATTGCCGTAGCTCTGGATATTGTCAATGATGAACTCCTCGTTATAGACCATCAGTTCATAATCAGCAGGGGTCGCACCGGGCGCCCATTCTGTTGTCGCTGGAACGCCTATCTTCTTGGCAAGAGTAGATTTACCGGTTCCGTTATTGCCGAAGAAAAAATTGATGAGCGTCGGCTCAAACGATACGCCGGAAAAGGTATAGTCGTTTAGCGTGATCTTTTGAATAGCTGTCTTTATCCTTTTTTCCATGTGCGCTCTCCTTTCCGTGCGGCGGCTTTATTCGATATCAATATTCAGCCGTGCTATTGCATCGATCAGATTGCAGTCCTTTATCGACCAGTGTTCCTCGTCCAGTTCATTGCGTAGAGACGAGAATGCCATGCCAAGGAGTCCAATGTTTTGATTCAAAAGCTGCTGTGGGATTCCTTGAAAGCCAGAGAAGCATATCTTGATCGTTTCTCTCTGCGCTCGTATATCCGTTATGCGACCAAGAAGAGCCGGATGACTTGCTTCTGTAGAACCATAGTGCATATTCCGCTTTGCGAAGATACACGGCATACTTGTCAGCTCCGCAACAGAGGCGGGATTGAGCGTGATGTACCGTTCTTTATATCCCGAAGGTGTATAATTCCGCAGAGCGCGACTTTTGGCGATGGAAAAAGCACCGCAGTTGTATTCCTCGTTCTCCAGAACAAAAAGGCAATAGCTCTTCGTACTCAGTGAAGCCCATTCCAACGCATAACTTGCTTTTTGCGGCATTGTCTGTGCCGAGAACATCGCAATCATACCCTGCAGCAGCTCGGGCGAAGAACAATTAAAGCTCAAGTTTACCGTTCCGGCGTTTGTGCCAATTTGAACGCCAGAACCTGTATTGATCATGCCCTGCGCAGCGTTCGGAAAAGACACTACGGTAGGCGGTGGGGCAACCGATGCAATTTCGTTTTTATCTGTCATTTCCTCACCCCCACATCTTGATGCCCGCATCCTGTAACACCTGTAATAGGTTGATATTCTTTATCGTCCAATGCGTTCTAAACGATTCAAATCCGTTCGCAGTACCAAGCGCGTACTCGTTCTCTACCAGCACCGTGACAGGAATGGGAAAGAATCGCTGAAAGTAAACCATCACGCCGTTTTGCTGCTTGCGAATCTCCGTAACGAAGGCAAATACGGCGTTTTTGTCGTCTGCAGAGCCTTTGTTGTATTCCTCGACAATGATCGACGGTAACCTTTTTATCTCCGCAATCGCACTGTCGTCCAGACCACCGAAACGACTGCGAAGCTCGTCTGTAATATATTCGGTTAAAACACGGTCTTTCGGCATTAGAAAGTGGTCGGAACTAAACGGATCAAAGCCGACAAACAGATTATAGTAATCAACGTTGGCTGGACTCTGCTGTCCGTTTGCCCCGGTTACAATCAAGTTTATCGTTGGAGAAAAGGTATCGGCGTGACCAACCTGAACACCTTTCCCATAATTGTTATATGTAGTCAATTCCGGTGCGGCTGGCTGAATATCACCCGCTGTGGTTTTTAGTTTGTCCTCCATACGCACTCCCTCAATTGATGTTGATCGTCAGCGTGCCGTTTAGCTCTTCGATCTGTACGCCCTTACCGTAATTATTCATGATAACCTGCTTTGTGGCTTTTAGAGCTTGTCCTGTCTGCTCGGAGCGGGGTTCCTCTTCACCGGCTGGGACTTCATCGACGATTTCGGCTTCGAGCGTCGGTGCGGCATCATCTTCAAAACGAGTAGGTTCGTCGGGTTCCTCCGTTGTATTCGAGGAAGCGACAGAATAAACCTGCTCTATGTGTGTCCCGGAATATGTTGGCGTCCAATCAGTAATGGTGCTGCGACCGAGGGTGTTGTCCGGCCGGTTCATCATAACGTGATGCCAGACCCCGACAAGAAACGCCTGAAAGCAAACCGCTGTGATCGTCAAAAGCTGTGCCTTCGTTGAGGGTGAGCCGTCCTCGTTTATGTAGAACACGGCAGTCGCTGGAATATTTTCATCGTCCCTGATTATCTCAACGAGCGCCTTAACCAAGTGCTCGTCTTTTTTTGCGCTTTTTCCAACCTCAAGAAAATCATCGGTGAATGAAACCATGCGCGTCAATGCCGTCGCGTAATCGCTGCGAACGCACTCATCAAAAGTTCGCACCTCTGCTGAAGTGACGGCAAAGGGTAAATAAGTACCACTGTTCTTTCGGCAGTTCTTATAGGAAGAGGTATTCTCCTTGAATGTCTTTCCGGCTGGCACAGTGAAGTCAGGGCACATCACCTTAACGAATGCCAGCATAGTTTCAGGGTCAGAAAGGCCATCGCTGTTGCCAGCGTAACGTTCACGCACACCGGCTCTCGGCTTGCGTGCCTGCATTAGCTGGGTCAAAAAGACTCCACCACATAAATATGGCTTACCTAAACTGGGCATCCGCTCTCCTCCTCAAAAACTAATATCGTTGCTATCGCTACTATCGCTGCTAACCATAGCACGATAATTTTGCTAACTATTGGATGTTCCTGTGAGCGATCACAGGGGCTTTTTTTCTTCCTGTGATCCTCAACGAAAATCGCAGGAGGAAAAACCGTGTCTACGAAAGAAAATCCGCAGCAAACCCGAGAGTACTCCATCTACGTCTCAAGCACTAAGCAGCGTATCCCAGTGACCAAAAAGGTGTACCAAGCCTACTACCAACCCATCTGGAGCACCTTCCGAAAGGCCCACCGGCACCAGCGTTGCTCTCGCCCCGGAAACCGCTGGTGGCTCTGCGAGGGAGACTGTGCGATCTGCAAATACTGCACCGCCGGAGACAGCCTTTCACTCGACTACGAGCAAGAGGTGCTCGGCGATATCAGGCCTGATGAGTCTGCCGACATTGAGTCTATCGTAACCGACCGCGTCATCTTTGAACAGCTTCTCAAGCGGTTGGACAAGCTGATGCCGGACGCCCGCCGCATAGGCGAGCTCCGCCTTGCCGGTTACTCTGACAGCGCCATTGCAGATATCATCGGCGTTCCCCGCACAACCTTTCTTTCTCGGATCAAGAAGGCCGAAGCCTTGCTTCACGACGAATACCAAGACATCTTCTGATACAATCTCTTGCTCTCCGGCTGCTGCTCAGCGGCCGGGGAGATTTTCTTTGATCTCAACCACCATTAGTTATTCACATATAAAACCCGTCCGTATCGAAAATGTGCGTAAGTTCGTCATCATTGATCGCCTGCATCACCTTGTTTCGGATAGCGCCCATTGACATATCAAGACGTTTGAAACGGCCTTGATTCCCCATGCGGATTAGCTGAATGCGTCCTACACCGGGATTTTGACGCGCATATTCAGCAAAGCCTTTAGCCTTTCCAAGGTTGTCCGTTCTTGAGGGATCATGAGGTTCGAGAATATCGATGATATACCCAGCACTTGAATCTTTCCGGATAACAATGAAATCTGGATATGTAGGCCTCTTGACTCCGTCTTTTTCATACGGGATACACAGTGACCATGGTTTCCTGGGCGGGTTTCGAAGCCAGCAGACGAAGTCTGGTTGGGCAGACTCTTCATCTAGAACGCCTTCTTCCCAAGTATTTAATGCTATCGTAGCTGTGCCTGTATCACCGACAAAAAGATGGTTAGAATAAACACGGCCTCCTGCATTACGTTCGCTTAATATGGTTTCAGGCAACGTGAAATTGTGTTCGCTGACGAGATCGCCGTCAGAAACAATATCATTGTATTTTTTCTTGAATCGAGTGGAAAGCGACGTTGTGCGGCGACGGTATTTGTCGTTCAACTGATGGAAGTGATCTTTTGCATATGAATTGAGCGCCGCAATACACTCACTGTCAGCCGCATAAACAATCACATCGATTTTATAGGCGTTTGAATTGCCTTCTTCCGCGTACTTACGACCATATGCGATTCCGACGCCTTCATTATCAAGTTTGGTTTCGGCAAGTCTGAACTGCCTATCCAAATCGGTATCTGTGGCAGAGAACAGGTCATGAATGGCGTTATTATCAACGCTTTCACCAAAAACATCAAACACTTGCGTGTTCAGCCTAAACTGCATCACCTTTTTAGCCAATTCAGAGTACTTACCGTTTGCTTTTAGAGTCTCTATGTGGTCATGAATCATACCAACAATATCGGTCACGACTTCATCGTAAGCATCAGCATAGATTTGCGATTGGCTAAACAAGTGCGCCAGCGCAAACAAGGAATGAAGGTAATTGTTAATGCGCACACTTCTGACATCATATGTCAATAGACCAGCATCATTGATTGCTTTCATTACCTCCTCGCGGTCAAACGTTGGTTCAGCTTCTGGTCCTACCTCTACTACGGCTATAGAAGGTGTGGCAGGCTGATTTGTACCGGCAAAAGTTTGCACATCATCTTGTGTCTCAGGCGCCTGCACTGATATGGTGTTATCACCTGAATCTAACTGCATTGAAGCTGTAATGTGCGTTTCAGCAGTATTCGTTCCCAAGGGCTGAATACCATCATCAGTAGACCGTTTAATATCTGTAGTGCTAAGCTGTCCCGTCACTTGCTGAGTCTGGCGTGGTGTGGTATTAACCTGAGGGGTGCGTCTTGGCCTCACAGTGAGGGTGTCAAAGGTTTTCTCTCCGAACGCTTCACCATATACATCCGTAGGAATATTGCCGCCCTCACTGCTTTGCAGAGCATCGGCCACCTCTTTTACGGTTTCGGCGTTGAAGTACGGCAAAAACAAATGGACATCATTCAAAACATCGTCGACCATGATATGCATCTGCATCGGCGTTCTTACCATACGCCCAAGGAGCTGCGCTATATAGGTTGCGTCGTTGGCGTGGCGAAAAGACATCATCGTCTCAGCGCGAGGGCAGTCCCAGCCAGTGGAGAGATTTTCCTTGAAGAATACTACTTTGATTTTTCTGTTTTCTGCAATGCGGGATGGTTCGCAATATGGAACATCCAAACCATTCATCACAAGCGTGGCATTGGTTTGTCCAAAGGTATGGACGACCTCTCCATACTGAAAGCGCTCACCGGTACGTTCCTCGATCTTTTGCAGACAGTCATCCAGATCTGTAGCGGAAATCTGATGGCTGTTCCCATTCTGAACCTGAATGATAAAAATCGGATTCACATAGGCATAGTGCTGCTCGAAGCAATACTGCGTCCAGTGCTCCCATTTCTGTTTCCAGTCGTCTGCCGCAGCCTGCAGCACAGCCATATCGTTATTAATGGTATCCGGGTAGGTAATGACAATTCTCTCTTTTAATAGTCCGGAAGCACGAACTTCGTCTGGCATCGTAACTACATGGTGCGTAGTAGACAGGATGCCTGCCGCAAGGCTATTAAAGCGTTCTGATGTCGCAGTCATACCAATAACAACTGGCATGGCTGGCAGGCCGTCCTCCGGACTACCTTTGAGGAACTTTTGCATGATCGTCGTCGCACGGGCAGCATCGCGCCCTTGCATTCCTCTGTGCGCTTCATCGATGATGAAGTAGAGCCGATCGGATTTTTCGCGAACGGTGTTGCTCAGCGTTTCCCAGATGGTGTATGTCCTACTATCTCCATGCTTTGTCAGATTGCTGCTGCGTCCGAGCTTCTGTGTATTCAAAAAATAGATATTTCCGTCGTCGAACGTTTCCTGATCGAAGGAATCATCGGCGATGGTGACACACTGGTCAAGACGGATTTTATCAGCCTTCATGTCGATTTTATCCTTAGACTGCTGATTCAACTCCGGCGAGTCTGAGAGCCATACGAAGATGGCGTCGAGCTGGTCTGGATATACTTCATCCCCGAAAAAGATGCTTTCAATCAAGGCCGACATAACGATTGTTTTTCCTGCACCTGTGGGCGCAGTATAAGACACGATTTGAGGAGTATGGGTGCGACGATAGCTGCCCAGTGCTTCGGCAGTCTCCGTTCTTAGGTTGGCAAGTGCCGATTTTTGAAACGGGAATAATTCAACCTTCATCTTCCTTACCTCCTCGCATTGATACGGAAATTGTCCAGATAATCACGGTAGAGCTGAAAAGTATTTTCCGCTTTGAGACCGGCAATCATTTCTCGGTATGCCTTCTCTGAGTCCGTTACAATGAACACCGTATCGATTTCCGGATGCGCATCAAGCCGTTCGTCAAATGCCATGAAGCTGCTTTCGCTTACCAGAATTGCGAACTTGTTTTCCGGAAGTATCAACATATCCGGCGTTTCACCGTGGAGTTCCGGACGTTTGCCGATAGCACCAGCCTTTAGCCACAGCAATGGTAAAATTCCTTTAAACTGCCTGCCCAATGCGACATCGTCTTTGTCGAGAAAGCCCAATTTGAAGTATTCGCAGTTTGCAGTAAATCCCTGTGACATCGGAATTGGATTTCCATCTGCATCGTTGGCAAGGTAATCTCCCTTGAGCGGCACGCGGTTTATATCGTGACCTTCGATGCTGCAAAGAGTGCGCGGCCATGTGACATAACGGGCAATGCCGAGCTTCTCCCATTCCGGATCTCCGGGCTGGAAACCTTGCTTAGTCAGAGACTTTGCTTCGTCAGCGGACACCTCGTTATTCGTCACCATGATGCAACGGCGATGGCCGCCGTCCTCAGCGTTCAAAAGATTGACGGCATGAAGCGTGGTGCCGGAACCAGCGAAGAAGTCTACGATAAGAGCGTTGGGGTTCTCCCTGACTATGAATCTAAGTGAGTCAAGAACAGCATATACCGATTTAGGATAGGAAAAATCGGTATACGGCAACATAGATGTCAGAATGTTTTTTCCCTTACTCCCCGCATCATGAGATTGCATATTCCAAACACTTGATGGGCGTTTTCCTTTTGAAGTGCTACCGAGGATGATTGTTCCCTCATCGTCTTTTCCAAAAGTCTCTATTTCACCACTTTCGATTCTGCTCATGGTTCCTTTTTGGAGATGTGCCATAGCGCGATTGGTATCGCCGGGATTCCATTTACCGAATTTTATATATCCTTTTTCTATTTTTGATTTGAACGTCTCCGTTTGCAATGCCCAGCTAACTTCCATTCCATCGCGTCTCACAGGAAAAACTGCGAAACATCCATCAGGCACAACAATGCTGTGACGATCCATGCCAATGGGTAGCGGGTCACCAACTGCAACATATCTTCCGTTTTTACTGTTGAAGAATACGGGATAGAACAGGTTCGGGCGTTTTTCGCGTGGTCCATTTGAACTAGTGCGTATCATTTGCGCCCATACCTTAATATCCACATTCTCATATTTTGTAAACTGAAGCATATCTGGCCCAAATGGGGTTACACAAGAACTACCAATAAAAACAAAAAAGATATACTCCTCGACTCTTGTAAACAAGTCCTTTCTCATAGCGCCTCTTGGGCTGATGACGCTCGTAATCATTTGGATTCGTGCTTCTGGGAACATCTCCTCCAGCAAGCAGCCAAGATGCAAATACTCCTTTTCATCGATAGTGACAATCAATACCGAATTATTCGGATTCAGTACCCGCTTGGCGATTTTCAGCCGCTTTTGCATCATGGAGAGCCATTTGCTGTGCCTCCACGAATCCGAAGAATCAACGTAGTCGTTGTTGTACTTCCAGTCGCGGGCCCCCGTGTTATAGGGCGGATCAATATAGATACAATCCACCTGTTTGGGATACAGGTACTCTAATAGCTGAAGCGCATGATAGTTGTCCGCTTCAATGAGTGCATGCCACAGGTCGCTGTCCGGCGCGTTTTCTACTTTATCTATCGGCTGCAGGGTAGGATAAATAGGTTCGCCAAAATTCGCTACCGGCACGAGGTCAGAAAGCATAACAGTCTCGCTTTCGCCAGAGGCAAGATGCAGACATAGAGCCTTTTCGCCGTTAATTCTGGTTACGCGATATGTATCACTAATTACTCCAGCCTTCTTTGCAACGACATTTCCTCGTTTTATGGGAATTCCATAAAGAGGGGTACACTCTGGAATGTGCTCCTCAAAAACAAGCCCGAATTTCTTTTGCTTTGTTAGGCGATCGGCTTCTCGCAGCAGGCGCTCCCGCAGGGTCTTGTCCTCCACCTGATTGATCAAGTCGGTTAATGCAGCCATATATTTTCTCCTATCTATAGGTTGTTACTGTAGCTACACTGCCACACGTTAATTCTAAATGAAAACGTGTCCAATAAAACGGATTTACTCCGCATCGATTGATTCAGCCGCGCCGCCGGAACGAATCCATTCATCGACCTCGGACAGTTTAAACTTCCATAACCTGCCTACCTTGTAGGCGGGCATATTTCTTTTTGCAATCCATTGCAGAATGGTTTCTCGCCCAACACCAAGATACTCTTGCACTTCCTTGAGGGTGGACCATTTTTCAATGCTACTCTCGCTCACGCTATTGACCTCCATATTCTGTTTCGCAGTGTCGCAGGGTCTTACTCCTGCGGCCTTTTCTTTCTGCGTGAGTGTCATATAAACTTTTTCATAAAATATCATAACTCAAAAACGCGCGAAAAACAATGAATTAGGATGAAATTGATTGTAAAAAGTCATAAATCCACTTAAAGACAAACACAATCCAAGATTTTTCTTCGAAGCCCTTTCAATTCCTTCGTCAAAACGCCTCTCTCATGTCCAGCGAGTTATGAAAGCAAACGAAAAAACGCTTTCAGGCTGGAGGTGAAGAAGTGTATCAGACACAGGTAAAACCCAAGGGCTGTTCTGCGGACGAGGAACTCGTTGAAGTTCTCACCGCAATCAGCGTTGTATCCAAGCGGCTGGCAAGGAAACTGAGCTTGCTGGCCGGACAGAGCAAGTCCACTGAAGGAGAAAAAACAGATGAGCAAAATGAGCGAGATGTCCGCGACCATCGCAGAGCTGCGCAAGTGTGCGGCTGCTATCAGCGACGCAGCTAATTGGCTGGCGAAGCAATTTAGTGGCAACGAGCCGGAGCCGGAAACCGTGCTTGCCGAGCCGGTGTTGACGCTGGAGGCAGTCAGAGCCGTTCTTGCGGACAAGTCTCGTGCGGGCTTCACCGCTCAGATTCGCTCCCTGCTCCAAAAGTACGGTGCCGACAAGCTGTCGGGTGTTGACCCGGCAAACTACAAGGCGCTGCTTGCAGATGTGGAGGGACTGACCGATGTCACCTAAAGGACACGCGCTTCTCTCCGCATCCAGCTCCGACCGCTGGCTGCATTGCCCGCCGTCCGCGCGGCTCTGCGAGAGCTACGACGATAAGGGCAGCGACTACGCCGCCGAAGGCACCGACGCCCATGCGCTTTGTGAGTACAGGCTTCGTCAGGCGCTGGGTATGGAAGCGACCGACCCGACTGAGAACCTCACGTGGTTCAACGAAGAAATGAGCGATTGCGCCACCGGCTACGCTACCTATGTACTCGAACAGGTGGAAGCGGCAAAGCAAACCTGCGCCGATCCTGTTGTTCTCATTGAACAGCGCGTGGACTTTTCCCGCTGGGTAGAGGGTGGCTTCGGCACCGCCGACTGCATCATCATCGCGGATGGCACTTTGCAGATCATCGACTACAAGCACGGTCTGGGCGTTCTGGTGAGCGCCATGGAAAATCCGCAAATGCAGTGCTATGGACTCGGCGCACTGGAGCTGTTTGACGACATCTACGATATCGACTCGGTACGCATGACCATCTATCAGCCCCGCCGGGATAACATCAGCACCTACGAGCTCTCTAAGGACGAACTGTACCGCTGGGCAGACGAGGTGCTGGGGCCTACCGCTGACCTCGCTTTCGCCGGTGACGGCAATTTCCTCTGCGGCGAGTGGTGCGGCTTCTGCAAAGCGAAGCACGACTGTCGCGCCAGAGCCGATGCCAACATGGAGCTTGCCCGTTACGACTTCAAACTGCCGCCACTGCTGACGGACGAAGAAGTCGAGGACATCCTTGCCCGCGTCGACGGCCTTGTCTCATGGGCAGCGGACATCAAAGAATATGCGCTCCAACAAGCGACCAGCGGTAAGGAGTGGCATGGCTGGAAGCTGGTCGAAGGTCGCTCCAACCGCAGGTACACAAACGAAACAGCGGCCGCAGGTGCAGTCACCAACGCTGGTTTTGACCCCTATGAGCACAAGGTGCTGGGCGTCACAGCCATGCAGAAGCTGCTCGGCAAATCCCGCTTTGACGAACTCCTCGCGGCCTACATTGAAAAGCCGCAGGGCAAACCCACGCTCGTGCCGGAGAGCGATAAGCGTCCGGTGATGAACACAGCCAAAAATGATTTTATGGAGGAAAACAATTATGAATAAAAACACTAATAAAGCCAACAACCCGATGAAAGTTATCACCGGCCCCGATACCCGTTGGAGCTATGCAAACGTCTGGGAGGCTAAGAGCATCAACGGTGGCACGCCGAAGTTCTCTGTTTCACTCATCGTTCCCAAGTCCGACGCCAAGACCGTCGTAAAGATCAAGGCTGCTATTGAGGCGGCTTACCACGAGGGCGAATCCAAGCTGAAGGGCAATGGTAAGACTGTGCCTCCGCTGGCGGCACTCAAGACTCCGCTCCGCGACGGCGATGCAGAGCGCCCGGATGACGAAGCTTACGCGGACGCTTACTTCATCAACGCCAATGCGACGACCGCTCCCGGCATCGTGGACGCAGATCGTAATCCCATTCTGACCCGCTCCGAGGTCTACTCCGGCGTGTACGGCAGAGCAAGCATCAGTTTCTATGCTTTCAACTCCAATGGCAATAGGGGCATCGCCTGTGGACTCAACAACCTGCAGAAGATTCGTGACGGTGAGCCTCTTGGCAGCAAGGTCTCTGCGGAGTCCGATTTTGCGACCGAGGACGATGAGGATTTCCTCGCCTAAAACCACATCATCACGGACGGTGGCGGAGGGAATTCTCTCCGCCGCTTTCCTTTTGGGGGTAAGCATAATGAAAACTTTAGAAATCGATATCGAAACACACAGCAGCGTCGACCTATCAAAGTGCGGCGTGTACAAATATGTGGAGGCTGATGATTTCAAGATCATCCTCTTCGGATACAGCATCGACGGCGAATATGTCTGCGTAATTGATCTGGCGCGGGGTGAAAAACTGCCTGTCGAGGTGCTGTCGGCGCTGGAGGACGATTCCGTTATCAAATACGCTTTTAACGCTTCGTTTGAACGCATTTGTATTTCCCGCTTTCTCGGATACCCGACCGGGGATTATCTCGACCCGTCCTCGTGGCGCTGCTCCATGATATGGTCGGCGTATCTCGGGCTGCCGTTGTCGCTAAAGGGCGTCGGAGCTGTACTCGGCTTGGATAAGCAGAAGATGGACGAGGGCAAAGACCTCATCAAGTATTTTTGTCAGCCCTGCGCTCCGACCAAATCCAACGGCGGGAGAACGCGCAATCTGCCGTCCGACGCACCGAATAAGTGGACTGCCTTCAAAGACTATAACAAGCGGGACGTGGAAGTGGAAATGGAGATACAGCAGAAGCTCGCCAAGTTCCCGGTGCCGGACAGCGTTTGGGATGAGTACCACTTGAGCGAAGAGATCAACGACCGGGGCATCCGCGTAGATATGCCTTTCGTCAAACAAGCCGTTGTTTTCGAAGAACGGTCACGTGCCCGCCTTTCTTCCGCAATGAGGGATATTACCGAGTTGGACAATCCCAATTCTGTACAACAGATGAAGTCGTGGCTTGCCGAAAACGGGCTCGAAACAGACACACTCGGCAAAAAAGCTGTGGCAGCATTGATAAAGGACGCGCCCGGAGACCTCGGCGAGGTACTGCAGCTTCGTCAGCAGCTTGCGAAGTCGTCTGTCAAGAAATACACCGCAATGGAGAACGCAGTCTGCGCGGATGGCCGCGTCAGAGGGATGTTTATGTTTTATGGAGCCAACCGAACGGGCAGATTTGCCGGTCGGCTGGTTCAGCTTCAAAACCTGCCGCAGAACCACATCCCCGATCTGGCCGAAGCGCGAAATTTGGTGGCAAGCGATAACTATGACGCGCTTGAAATGCTGTATGAGGATATCCCGGGCACGCTCTCCCAGCTTATCCGGACGGCATTCGTGCCGAGAGCCGGGGCAAAGTTTATCGTTTCAGATTTCAGCGCCATAGAAGCAAGAGTGATCGCGTGGCTCGCCGGAGAGAACTGGAGAAATGAGATCTTTAAGAACGGCGGCGACATTTACTGCGCGTCAGCATCGGCAATGTTCAAAGTCCCGGTAGAAAAGCATGGCGTGAACAGTCATCTACGGCAGAAAGGCAAGATCGCGGAATTAGCACTTGGTTACGGCGGCTCGATTGGTGCTCTCAAAGCAATGGACGCACTTGAGATGGGACTGACTGAGGACGAACTTCAACCGTTGGTAGGCGCGTGGCGGAAATCCAATCTTCGCATCGTGAAGTTTTGGTGGGACGTCGACCGTGCCGTAAAAACCGCTGTAAAAGAAAAAACCACTGCATCCACAAATGGTGTCAGCTTCTCTTATCAGAGCGGCTTCCTGTTCATAACGTTGCCCAGCGGCAGGCGGCTGGCTTATGTGAAGCCGCGCATAGGCGAGAACCGCTTCGGCGGCGAGTCCGTGACCTACGAGGGAGTCGGCGGCACAAAAAAGTGGGAACGGCTTGAGTCCTACGGTCCGAAGTTCGTGGAAAACATCGTTCAGGCAACCGCAAGGGACATTCTCATGTATGCCATGCAGACGCTCCGCTGCTGCGCCATCGTCGCCCATGTCCACGATGAGCTCATTATCGAGTGTGATAAACGGGTATCGCTGGACGCTATCTGTGAGCAAATGGGACGCGTGCCACATTGGGCGAAGGGGCTGATTCTGTGTGCCGACGGCTACGAAACGGGTTTTTACAAGAAAGCATGACTGAACAGCACTGAGTCCAGATTTGGGCTTAGTGCTGTTTTTCAGCTCAACCTTGAGTGGATTGCCTCAGCAAAGAATTTAAGAAAATCTGCGGTTCTTCGTCAAAGGGAGCTTCTCATGTCCAGCGAGTAGTGAGAGGCGCAACGCCCGAATTACGAAGGAGGATATTTCCACTATGTTTTTTGTGAAAGAAACGCTTAGTGACGCGGTGGAGGTTTCAGTCGAGATCACCGAAGAGAATGTGTTCACCCGCTGCCCCGGCTGCGGAGACGAGATAAGCGTTGACCTTGCCGAGCTGTTCAGCGACGGCGAATGCGACTTGTACGGCACCGCAGTCTACTGCGATGAATGCAGCCGGAAGATCAGAAATGAGAGGTGCGGCCATGAGCGTCAGCAAGTTTAACAGCGAGGGTTATTACGACCCTACCGCTTACGAGGCAATGACAATGGTTGAACAGGAAGAACGCGCACTGCGGGCCTTTCGGCCTATCGTTTATATCTGCTCTCCTTTTTCGGGAGATGTGGACGGGAATGTCACGGCAGCACAGCTCTACAGCAGATTTGCCGTGGACAAAGGTTACATACCTATCGCACCGCACCTGCTGTTTCCGCAGTTCCTCAACGACAACGACCCGAAGGAGCGCCAGCTTGGACTATTCTTCGGTAACGCACTCATGAGCAAGTGCGCCGAGGTCTGGGTGTTCGGCGGTACTATCTCAACCGGCATGGAGGCTGAAATCAAACGCGCGAAGTGGAAGGACTACCGCCTGCGCTACTTTACAGAAAACTGCGAGGAGGTGCAGGAATGAACAAGATCACAGCCATACCAACGGAGTATAAGGGTTACCGCTTCCGCTCAAGGCTGGAGGCACGGTGGGCGGTTTTCTTCGACTCCTGCAAAGTGAGCTGGGAATATGAGCCGGAGGGCTTTGCGCTTCCCAATGGACAGTTCTATCTGCCAGATTTTCTGCTTCACGGCTGTGCCGGAAGAGGCTCTTCCGACCTATACGTCGAGGTCAAGGGGAAGATGACGGAAACAGACGCAGAAAAGATACTCCAGTTCAGCGGCATCAAAGACCATGAGAACCGTGAAGTCTTGAATCCCATTCTCGTCGTCGCCGGTATCCCTGACGGCGACTGCATGGCGGATATCGAAGATTTCTGTCAAGACCTGGGCTATAGCGGCTTCCCTGGAATCAAGGACGGGCCGTACCCCTTTAACTTTGAAACGATAGACGGAGATTACTTCGTGGCGCATCCCGGCATAAACAAAGAAGGTCAGTTCGAGCTGTTCGGTGACGATGGTAACTACACCTACTACCGGGACGATGCGGCAACCCTGCGCGCTTTCAAGCTGGCGCGGCAGGCGAGGTTTGAACACGGCGAGCGGCCGGGAGTCAGGAGGAACGGTTATCATGCGTGAATTATCCATTGCCTACGGCAATAGCTGCTTTGCAAAAACATGGTCGAATAAGACGACCTCATGGGACGACCTCTGCAAAAGGCTTTCCACCACCATCCGCACAACGGAATCCGCCGAGGAATACCCCAATATGAAGAAAGCCGCCCGCGACGCCGCCAAGGATAAAGGCGGCTTTGTCGGCGGTCAGCTCAAGAACAATCGCAGGAAAATCGACACCGTGGCCTGCCGCTCTATGCTGACAATGGACGCAGATCACGCCGAGGTGGGCTTTATCGACCGTTTCCTTCAGGAGTTTCAATATGCGTCCTGCGTATATACCACGCACGGTCACACTCCGGATGCTCCACGCTGCCGTATTATTGTGCCGCTTACAAGGGATGTTTCTCCTGACGAGTATGTCGCGCTCACCAGATTCCTTGCGGCCGACTGGAACATCGACCAGTTTGATGAATGTTCCTATAAACCAAACCAGCTTATGTACTGGCCGACAACGCCCTCCAACGGTGAGTTTATCAGCAGAACAACCGTGGGCGACTGGCTGGACCCGGATATTATTTTGACAGCGTACCCGGATTGGAAGGACTGCTCACTGCTCCCGACCTCATCCCGCGAGAGCGCGGTTCGGGAGAATTCCAAGAAACCGCAGGAGGATCCGCTCACAAAAAGCGGGGTGGTCGGCGCGTTCTGCCGGTCGTATGGCATTGAAGCGGCGATCACGGCTTTTCTCTCCGATGTATATGCCCCGTCCGCGATGGAGGGGCGCTACGACTACATCCCCGCCGACAGTAGCGCCGGCGTGGTGACCTACGACGATAAGTTTGTCTACAGCCACCACGCGACAGATCCGGCCTGCGGTAAGCTGCTCAATGCTTTTGATCTCGTCCGTATTCACAAGTTTGGTGATGACGATGAGAAGAAGTCCTTCGCCGGCATGATGGAGTTTGCGGTCAAGGATGAACAGGTCAGCGCGGTGCTGCTCCGCGAAAAGCAGGAATCGGCTGCGGCAGAGTTTGAAGACTGGACAAAGGCGCTCAGTCGGGATCGCGGCGGCACGCTTCAAAACACGCTGCACAATATCATACTCATTCTGGAGAACGACGAAAACCTCAAAGCCATCTGCTTCAACCAGCTCGCCGACGGCATGGAGATAAAGGGCGATGTGCCGTGGCAGCACCCGGCACGGTTCTGGCGTGACGCCGACGATGCGCAGCTTATCTGTTATGTGGACGCAAACTATGGCACCTTCTCGGCTCGGAACTATCAGATCGCGGTTGCGAAGGTGGTTGACGACCGCTCCTATCACCCTATTCGGGAATACCTTGCTTCGCTTCCGCCTTGGGACGGTGCTACACGCGCCGAGCGCATCCTTATCGACTATCTCGGAGCGGAAGACAACGAATACACCCGCGCTGTTACGAGAAAGACGCTCTGTGGCGCTGTAGCGAGAGTAAAACGCCCAGGCATCAAGTTCGATCATATCCTCGTGCTCAACGGCGACCAAGGTATCGGCAAATCAACGCTCATTGCGAAGCTCGGCGGCGAATGGTACTCGGACAGCCTGTCTCTCACGGATATGAATGATAAGACTGCCGCAGAGAAACTGCAAGGCTATTGGGTTCTTGAAATCGGTGAGCTGGCAGGCATGAAAAAGGCGGACATCGATAAGGTTAAGGCGTTCATCTCTCGTCAGGACGATAAGTACCGAGCCTCCTTCGGACGACGGGTCACGCCGCATCCAAGGCAGTGCATATTCTTCGGCACCACCAACTCTCAGAACGGCTACCTCCGCGACATCACCGGAAACCGTCGCTTCTGGACGGTCAAGACGCCCGGCCCCGTTACGCTGAAGCCGTGGCAGCTCACTAAAGAGGATGTCGAGCAGATATGGGCGGAGACGCTGGTACTCGTCGAGCGCGGAGAGAAGCTGTATCTCGACTCTGATCTGGAGGCGCTATCCCAAATCGAGCAGTCTGCCGCGATGGAACAAGACGACCGTGAAGGCCTGGTCAACGCATATCTCAATTTGTTACTGCCGGAGAACTGGAGCGAGATGGATATCTACGCAAGGCAGGAGTACATCCGCGACCCAGACAGCCCGACCCAGCCGAAAGGCTCCATCGCCCGCAACAGCGTGAGCAATCTTGAAATCTGGTGCGAGTGTTTTGGTAAACGCAAAGAGGACATCAAGCCCTCCGACTCCTATGCGATAGCAGCGATCATGCTTCGCATCCCTGACTGGCATAAAACCGACGAGCGGGAGACGCAGCCCATCTACGGCAGGCAGCGTTTGTATAAGCGTGTTTAAGAAAAAGTGCGGACAACCTCTTGGGACAACTCCCACAGCTTGTCCCCGCCCCAAAGGTTGTCCAGACCTCAAGTCCCATGAAATCGGGCGAAAACAGCAGTTTTTCGGACAGGCGGACAAGGATTTCTATATAGCACAAATACACTTCAATATAGAAGGAAAAGCAATCCTGTCCGAACGTATTTGCGCGCGTATAGAGAATCCTGACCGCTTGTCCATGGAGGTAAAGTACATGAGAGAAAAACAGATTGAGCAAAAGTTCGTGAAAGCCGTGAAAAACATGGGAGGCATTGCGCCGAAGCTCGTGTGTCCGGGTTTTGACGGAATGCCTGACCGCATCGTGCTTTTCCCGAGCGGTCGCATAGCTTTCGTGGAAGTAAAGGCGATGGGCTGCAAGCCGCGTCCCTTACAGCTTGCGAGACATGGACTGCTTCAGCAGCTCGGCTTCAAGGTTTACGTTCTTGACGATGAGCACCAGATTGGAGGACTTCTTGATGAAATACGAACCGCATAACTACCAGACCTACGCCACCCGTTATATCGAGGAGCACCCCATCTCTGCGGTTCTACTGGACATGGGACTTGGCAAGACGAGCATCACGCTGACGGTGTTGAACAACCTTCTCTTTGATAGCTTCGAAGCGCACCGCGTTCTGGTTATTGCACCACTGCGAGTGGCACGGGACACATGGTCTGCTGAAGCAGATAAGTGGGATCACCTGCAGAACCTCATCTGCTCCGTGGCTGTCGGCAGCGAAGCAGAACGCAGAGCGGCGCTTCTGAAGTCCGCAGATATTTACATCATCAATCGAGAAAATGTGCAGTGGCTTATTGAGGAAAGCAAACTACCATTCAACTATGATACCGTCGTGGTAGATGAGCTGTCCTCCTTCAAGAATTACCAAGCAAAGCGGTTCCGGGCACTGATGAAGGTTCGCCCCAAGGTCAAGCGTGTCATCGGCCTCACGGGTACACCTTCCGCAAATGGCCTCATGGACTTATGGGCGGAGTTCCGGCTGTTGGATATGGGCGCTCGGCTCGGACGCTTCATCAGTCATTACCGGCTTGACTACTTCATGCCGGACAAGCGCAACGGACAGGTCATATTCAGCTACAAGCCGCTTCCCGGAGCGGAACAGCGCATCTATGACAAGATCTCCGACATCACCATTTCCATGAAGTCTACCGACCTTTTGAGAATGCCGAAGCTGGTCAGCAGCGAATACACTGTCTGGCTCTCTGATGAGGAGCGCCAGCGTTACGATGAATTGAAGAAAGACCTTGTGCTTCAGCTCCCCGATGGCGAGATTACTGCTGCTAATGCCGCTGCGCTCACCGGCAAGCTTTGTCAGATGGCAAACGGCGCTATATACACCGATGACGGCGGCATCGTAAACCTTCACAACCGAAAACTGGACGCATTGGAGGACATCATCGAAGCGGCCGGTGGGAAACCGCTGCTGGTGGCGTATTGGTTCAAGCACGACATTGTCCGTATCATGGAGCGGCTACAAAAGCTCCATGTCCCGTTCTCCAAGTTGGACAGCGCCGACAGTATCCGTAGGTGGAACACTGGAGAGCTGCCCGTGGCACTTATCCACCCCGCCTCTGCCGGTCACGGGCTTAATCTGCAGAGCGGCGGCTCCTGTATCGTCTGGTTCGGGCTGACATGGTCACTGGAGTTATACCAGCAAACCAACGCAAGGCTCTGGCGGCAAGGACAAAATGCCGAAACGGTTGTGGTGCAGCACATTATGGCCAAGGGTACCATCGACGAGCGGATTTTGAGGGTGTTATCCAAGAAGGACAGCACCCAATCTGCCCTGATTGATGCTGTCAAGGCCGATCTGCAAGCTTAAGACAATCTACGACAATCCGTGCCAATCCGAGAGAAATACAAATATCGGAGGTACAGATTATGGACCCATATGAAGAATTGGCTAATGCCATCGTACTGCAGGTGGTCAAGGATTACAGACAGGCGCTGAAGCTATTGAGCGAAAATCCACACAGTAGGTCCGCCATGGCCGCTGTTAATGAAATGGAGCGGTTCTTCCGTTCCAACTGGTACGAAACTCTCACTTCCGTGGATGGTGAGATGCTGATGCGAAAGCTGAGAGAGGAGGCATCTCTATGACGGCAAAAGAATATCTGCGGCAGGCATACCGGCTCAACGAGCTGATTGACTCCCGCATTACTGAAATGGAACGCCTACGGGACTACTCCACAAGACTGATGTCCTGCAGCTTTGAAGGTGAGCGCGTCAGCAAGTCACGCAGCACAGAAGCCCCGTTCGTAAGGGTTATCGAAAAAATCATCGACCTGGAAAAGGTAATCAACCGTGACATCGACCGCTATGTGGATTTGAAAACGGAAATGAACGCCGCAATCGACCGGGTATCCAACGTGGATGAGCGTCTGCTTCTCCGCTACCGGTACCTCAATAACTATAGCTGGGACGACATCGCACAGCTACTTAACGTTTCCGGGCGGACGGTACACAGGATTCATTCCTCCGCCCTCTATAACTTTCCGGTGCCGGTTTGAATGTTGGCACACTGTGGCACAGATTGTCACAGTCAATACAGGTATAATGGTAGTATAGAAAAGTGTATGATCCGAGAGAGCCTTGAGGGAGCAATCCCCCAGGGCTTTTCTTATGTCCTGAAAGCGAGGTGAACCCATGCCGTACAAACCAAAGCGTCCCTGTGCTTATCCCGGCTGCGGTCGGCTTGCTGAACGCGAGCAATACTGCGCCGAGCATCAAAAGGTTATGGACAAACGCTACAACCAGTACGAACGCGACCCCGCTTCCAACAAACGATACGGTCGTACATGGAAACGCATCCGTGACCGATACATCAAGTCGCATCCTCTCTGTGAGGAGTGCGAGACACACGGTAGGCTTACCCCCGCCGAAGAGGTACACCACATCCTTCCGCTCTCCAAGGGCGGAGGAAATGAAACGAAAAATCTGATGGCTCTCTGTAAATCCTGTCACTCTCGAATCACTGCCGAAAGCGGCGACCGGTGGGGGCGCTCAAATCTCTAAAACCTTTTCAAGCGGACAGCGGCGTGGGGCTCCGTGTTGAAAAACGCACATTCAAACGACCGAATAGCCCCAGCGCGCAAGGAGTGTGATAAATATGGCCAAAGACGGTACAAACAGAGGCGGCGCTCGTGTCGGCGCGGGTGCAAAAAAGAAGCCTCTCGCCGACAAAATATCTGCCGGCAATCCCGGCGGCAGAACATTGACCGTGATGGAGTTTTCCGACACGGCAAATCTGCAAGGAAATGAAATGCCGGAACCAAATAAAATGCTCGAAGCTGTACAAAAGGACGGCAAGATGCTCGTCGCTGCTGATATCTACAAAAATACATGGCACTGGCTGAACGAGCGTGGGTGTGCGGCTCTCGTTTCACCGCAACTTTTGGAGCGCTACGCCATGAGCGTGGCTCGTTGGATTCAGTGCGAGGAAGCGGTCACGGCTTACGGTTTTCTGGCGAAGCACCCCACCACTGGTAACGCAATCCAAAGCCCGTATGTGGCAATGGGACAGAATTACATGAACCAGACCAACCGCCTGTGGATGGAGATATTCCAGATTGTCAAGGAAAACTGCACCGGCGAATACAGCGGCGCAAACCCGCAGGACGACGTGATGGAGCGTCTGCTCAATGCAAGGAGGGGTAAATGACATGGATATACGGACCCTATTGTTGTCGGAACTTAATCCGGCAAAATACAATCCGCGTAAAGAGCTGTGTCCCGGCGATGCGGAGTTTGAGAAGCTCAAGCGTTCCATCGAGAGCTTCGGCTATGTGGAGTTGATCGTCGTCAATGAGGCAACTGGCTTCACGGTCATATCTGGTCATCAGCGGCTTTCTGTTTTGAAGACTCTCGATTATGAGAGCGTCGAATGTGTCGTTGTGTGTATGGACGAAGTTCAGGAGAAAGCACTCAACATAGCAATGAATAAGATTTCCGGTGAATGGGATACGAAAAAGCTCGGAAGCCTGCTATCGGATTTGAAGGCGGAGGACTTTGACGTCACATTGACCGGCTTTGACACCAGCGAGATTGGGCTCATGCTCGGCGTTGAAGATGAAATCGTTCAGGACGAAGTGCCGGAGGTCGATGCTTACGCTCCGACAATATGTCAGCCAGGTGAGCTATGGCAACTCGGTCGGCATCGCCTGCTCTGCGGTAGCAGCACAGATAAAAATGACGTAGCGCTGCTGATGGACGGTCAATACAGCAAGCTGCTATTTACCTCACCGCCTTACAGCGATATGCGGGAATACAACGGAGGCAAAGATCTGAGTGTCGAGAGTATCGTAGGTTTTATCGATTGCTACGAACCGTTCACGGCGCTACAGGCGGTCAATCTCGGCATCCAGCGTAAAGACAGCGAGGTCAATCCCTATTGGGATGCCTACATCGCTTCCGCAAAATCTGTCGACCTGAAACTGCTTGCTTGGAATGTATGGGATAAACTCACCTGCGGCAGCGTCGGACAGCAGAGCGCGATGATACCTATCCGACACGAGTGGATTTTTTGCTTCGGTAAAGAGCCGGTGAGGGTCAATCCCACATGGCGAAAGAAAGAAGCAAGCATTTATTCCGGTGGCCGTTATAACAAAATTCGTCAGGCGGATGGCTCCTTCCGCATAGCTCGGCGTGGCAATGAGACCGGCGCTTTCAAGAAAATGGAGAGCTTGTTGGAACTGCCGGAACAGACCAGCCTTGAGTCGGTCACAAAACAGCTCAGCGAAAAAGGCAAGATTCGCGCCGACCACCCTGCCACATTCCCCGTGTCGCTGCCGTCGGAATACATCGTCGCTTTCACAGACGAGGGCAACATCGTGGTCGAACCCTTTGGCGGCGCGGGCACAACGCTCATCGCCTGTGAGCAGCTTGACCGCACCTGCTACATTATGGAACTCGACGCGCATTATTGCGATGTCATCATAAAACGCTGGGAAAACTTCACTGGCAACAAAGCCAAGAAAAGGGAGTCATGAATATGATTACTTATAAAACAGCAGAAAGCGTATGCGCCGGACACCCGGATAAGCTGTGCGACCTCGTTGCCGACAGCATCCTTGATGCGTGTCTTCGCAAAGACAAATCCTCCCGTGTCGCCTGCGAGGTCATGGCGACCAAGGGCAAAATCATCGTTGCGGGCGAGATCACCTGCAACGGTAAAGTCGACATCCGCTGGGAAGTGCGTGAAGTCCTCCGCAAGGTCGGCTACAATCCATGGAAGTTTACGGTTTTCGTATTCGTTCATAAACAGAGCAAGGATATTGACGCCGGAGTAACCACCGCCCTCGAAGCCCGGAACGGCAGCGAGGAACGCTACTCATCCCTCGGCGCGGGTGACCAAGGCATCGTTTACGGTTATGCCACCAACGAAACACGTGAGATGCTTCCGCTTCCGCTGGTGCTGGCGCATAGAATTTGCAAACGTGTGGAGACCGTCCGCAAGGATAAAATCGTCAAAGGCATTTTGCCGGACGGCAAAGCACAGGTCACGGTTGAATATGAGGATGGCAAACCCAAGCGTGTGAAAACCATTGTGGTCTCCGTTCAGCACGACAAGGATAAAACACAAGAACAGCTATACTCCGACATCAAACAAAATGTGCTCTGGCAGTGCTTTGAGGACTTTCCCTTTGACGATGACACCGAAATTCTCATTAATCCCTCTGGCAGATTTGTCGAGGGTGGACCCGCCGCTGACACAGGCCTTACGGGCAGAAAGATGATGGTGGACACCTACGGAGGGCTTGCTCTCCACGGCGGTGGAGCGTTCAGCGGTAAAGACCCCACCAAGGTCGACCGCAGCGGCGCATATATGGCGCGGTACATTGCAAAAAATATCGTGTGGAGCGGCTTGGCTGAGAGATGCGAGGTCGCTCTTTCTTATGCCATCGGCAAGGCTGATCCTGTGGCGGTTGACATCGACGCTTTCGGTACGAGCACTCTCACCAATGAAGAACTGCGCGAAATAGTGATGTCCGTGTTTAACCTGCGTCCGGCGGCAATCATCGAAAAACTGCGTCTGCGCAATGTAATCTACGAGGATACGGCAGTTTACGGACATTTCAATTTCTGTTTGTTTCCGTGGGAGGACGGCAGTGCTCATTACAAAGAACTGAGAAAGGCGGCGGAGAAATATGCTGATAGAAAAGATTCCAACTGATCGGCTCATCCCCGCCGACTATAATCCCAGAAGAGACCTCAAGCCGGGCGACCCGGAATATGAAAAGTTGAAACGCTCTCTTGAAGAATTCGGATATGTCGAACCCGTTATATGGAATAAGACCACCTCTCATGTTGTAGGTGGTCATCAGCGTTTAAAGGTCCTGCTTGATATGGGCATCACCGAAGTTGAGTGCGTGGTAGTCGAGATGGATGCCGAAAAGGAAAAGGCGCTCAATGTCGCGCTCAATAAAATCAGCGGTGACTGGGACAAAGATAAGCTGGCACTGCTCATTGCAGATTTGCAGGGTGCAGACTTTGATGTATCGCTCACTGGTTTCGACCCCGGCGAAATTGATGACCTTTTCAAGGATTCGCTTAAGGATGGCATTAAAGACGACGACTTCGATGTGGATGCGGAGTTGCAAAAGCTGGCCGTCACCAAGCCAGGCGATGTGTGGCTGCTCGGCCGGCACAGGCTGGTCTGCGGCGATTCCACCAAAGCCGAAACCTTTACCGCTTTGATGGATGGGAAACTGGCAAATCTGGTGGTGACCGACCCGCCATACAATGTCAACTACGAGGGTGCGGCAGGAAAAATCAAAAACGATAATATGGGTAATGAAGCGTTTTATAACTTCCTGCTTGCGGCGTTTACGAGTACCGAAGCGGCGATGGCACAAGACGCTTCTATTTATGTATTCCATGCCGACACCGAAGGGCTGAATTTCCGCAAGGCATTCTCAGATGCGGGCTTCCAGCTTTCCGGGTGCTGCATCTGGAAGAAGCCGTCATTGGTGCTTGGGCGTTCTCCGTACCAATGGCAGCACGAGCCGGTTCTGTTCGGCTGGAAGAAAAAGGGCAAGCACAACTGGTATACAGACCGCAAGCAGACCACCATCTGGGAGTTTGAAAAACCGAAGAAAAACGCCGACCATCCCACCATGAAGCCGATTGCGCTACTGGCGTATCCTATTATGAACAGCAGCCTGACAAACTGTATCGTACTCGATCCTTTCGGCGGCAGTGGTTCTACGCTCATCGCCTGTGAGCAATCTGACAGGATTTGTTTCACCATCGAACTGGATGAAAAATACTGCGACGTTATTGTAAAACGGTATATCGAACAGGTCGGATCAGCAGATAAAGTTTCCGTCCAGCGCGATGGTCTGGTCTACTCCTATGCGGAGGTGGCTGCGGATAAATAACCGCTTTATTCTATACAGTAATCGCTTGAAATGACTTGCTATATAAGCGGTTTAGAGTGATTAATGTAGTACCGAAAAATGAAAGGCGGTTAAAAAATGGAACTCAAATACAATGTAACAGGAAGCGAACGCAAATCACTGGTGGGAGCAATCAGCACGGCGCTTGACGCCCCAACAAAATACCTCGGAGCGCCAACCTTCGCCTATGAGGTGGGCGGCTATCACATTGACAAAGACGGCACACTCACCGGTCCTGATAACCTCGACCTGGAGGACGCCCTCCATCAAGCGGGCTTTGATGCAGACGGCGGCAGCCGCCACTACGACGAGCCCGACACCTACGAGAGCGGACTTGGCGGCATGGGGGCGCTGGAAATCCCTGAAGAATTGGAATGGACTCCCGCCTTCGAAGATTTGCGGATGGACGGGCGCGAGGAGATGGGGCTTGGGCGTACCCGCCGTGAGGATTTCCAGGGTGAAAACGGGATGCAGGCAAGTGACGTTCCGGAAATCGATGAGGACATCGGACTGGTGATTGAAATGCCGCGCTCCTCCTTCACCGACACGGCGCTTGATAACCTCAAGCGACTGGTCGAAAGCAAGAGTAACCTTATTAAAAAGGCTCTCGGCACGGAAACGCTCGAACTTGAAATAACAGATGATAAGGTGAAATTCCCCTGGTTTGAGGATGGCACCGACCCAGACTCTGTCAAGGCATATACGCATTTTGTTGCTGCCCTTTGTGAAATGGCTCGGGTACAGAAACGAGTCACCTCCAGGGAAAAAGAAACGGACAACGATAAATACGCTTTCCGCTGCTTTCTTCTGCGGCTGGGCTTCATTGGAGCGGCATACAAGGACGAACGCAAAGTTCTGCTCCGCAACCTGACAGGCAGTTCAGCATTTAAAACTCTGAAAAGAGAGGTAACCGGCGATGAACAATAATTTCCCTTCAAGAGAAGCGGTCAGGCGCATCCGTACAGAGTACCCGGTCGGCTGCCGTGTAGAGCTTGTCCGAATGGATGACCCCCAAGCGCCACCGGTTGGCACAAAAGGCACCGTGCGGTATGTCGATGACATCGGCAGCTTGGGTGTTGCGTGGGACAACGGCAGTTCACTTCAAGTAGTCTATGGCGAGGATTTATGTCGAAAGCTGGAGGGCGCTGACGATGGAAGATAAGGTGAAAGATCAGATTCTCGCTATCCGCGAAACCGGGCTGACAAATATGTTCGATGTCTACGCGGTTCAATGCATCGCAAATGACATGGGTTTCTACGAGCTGGTCGTGTTCCTTGAGAAGCACCGCCGCGAATACGCTCAATTCATCCTCACCGGCGAGACAAGTAAATAATTGTGTAGTTTTTTCGAAGATATGACTTGCTATAATCTTCGTTTAGAGTGATTAATACACTAACAAAACGAAGGAGGAATACACCATGACAGACAAGCAGCTTAAGCAAGCCAAAGACCAGCTACCGCAGGGCGAGCGCTTCGATCGCGCCTACAGCGCCTTTGAAGGCGGCATACGCCTGGTTTCCAAGAAGGTCAACGGCATGGAAACGCGCTACAAGGTACACTTCGACGCGGACGGAAACTTCAGCCTCGAAAAGTTCTAAGCCCAGCACAGCAGCCGGGAACAGCCCTCGACGGGGCTGTATCTCGTATACATAGAGTATTAAAGGCACCGAGGGGTGTCTGTTTTTATGCCCGGAAGGAGGCGGAGCGATTGAGAAAACTGAAAAGGTATACGCCAACGAAGTTTAAAGCGTCTGATTCGGTTTATGACAAAGCCGCCGCCGACTATGCCGTGGCTTTTGTCGAAGCCCTTGCCCATACCAAAGGCACTTGGGCCGGAAAGCCGTTTGACCTCATCGACTGGCAGGAGCAGATTATCCGCGATGTGTTCGGAACTCTGAAGCCTAACGGCTACCGACAATTCAACACCGCCTATGTGGAAATCCCGAAAAAGATGGGCAAGTCCGAGCTTGCGGCAGCCGTAGCTCTCTTGCTCACCTGTGGGGATAACGAGGAACGCGCCGAGGTTTACGGCTGCGCTGCCGACCGAAATCAGGCATCCATCGTTTTCAATGTGGCGGCGGATATGGTGCGAATGTGTCCGGCGCTCTCCAAACGCGTCAAAATACTGGACGCTACCAAGCGACTCATCTATCAGCCGACCGGGAGCATCTATCAAGTGCTGTCCGCTGATGTCGGCAACAAGCACGGTTTTAATACCCATGGTGTGGTATTTGACGAGCTACACACCCAGCCAAACCGAAAGCTATACGATGTCATGACCAAGGGCAGCGGCGATGCGAGAATGCAGCCGCTGTATTTTTTAATCACCACAGCCGGGGATAACCAGAACAGCATCTGCTGGGAGGTTCATCAGAAGGCACTGGATATTATCGACGGCAGAAAGCGTGACCCCACCTTCTATCCGGTTATTTATGGTGCGGCGCAGGAAGATGACTGGACGGACCCCAAGGTGTGGAAGAAGGCTAACCCCTCGCTTGGCATCACGGTCGGCATGGATAAAGTAAAGGCTGCATTCGAGTCTGCCCGTCAGAATCCTGCTGAGGAGAATAGTTTTCGACAACTCCGGCTGAACCAATGGGTGAAGCAAGCCGTGCGCTGGATGCCGATGGATAAATGGGATGCTTGTGCGTTCCCCGTGGATGAAAAGTCGCTTGAAGGGCGTGTCTGTTATGGAGGACTGGACCTTTCTTCCTCCACCGATATTACCGCCTTTGTGCTGGTGTTTCCTCCTGCCGACGAGGATGATAAATACTGCGTTCTGCCGTACTTCTGGATACCGGAGGACAACATCGACCTGCGTGTTCGGCGCGATCATGTGAATTACGATCTCTGGAATAAACAGGGCTTTCTGCAGACCACCGAAGGCAACGTAGTGCATTACGGCTACATCGAGCAGTTCATCGAAACCCTCGGCGAGAAATACAACATCCGCGAGATTGCCTTCGACCGCTGGGGAGCTGTCCAAATGACGCAAAATCTCGAAGCGCTCGGCTTTTCCGTCATACCTTTTGGTCAGGGTTTTAAGGATATGTCTCCTCCGACCAAAGAGCTGATGAAGCTGACACTAGAGGAGAAAATCGCCCACGGCGGTCACCCGGTATTGCGCTGGATGCTGGATAACATCTTCATCCGCACCGACCCTGCCGGCAACATCAAAGCAGATAAAGAAAAATCCACCGAGAAAATCGACGGTGCAGTCGCCACCATCATGGCGCTCGACCGGGCGATTCGGTGCGGTAACGATACGGGCGAAAGCGTGTACAACACACGCGGACTGCTCGTTTTTTGATTGGAGGGTACTGCCTATGAACATCTTTAAGGGAATATTCAAAGCCCGCGACAAGCCTAAAAATCTTGGCGGCGGTACCAGCTTTTTATGGGGCGGTTCGTCCTCCGGCAAGGTTGTCAATGAGAAAACAGCCATGCAGATGACTGCGGTTTACTCCTGTGTCCGCATCTTATCTGAAGCAATCGCGGGCTTGCCACTTTTCGTCTACAAATACGGCGAAGACGGCAGCAAAGACAAATATCTCGACCACCCGCTCTGGCGTGTACTGCATGACGAGCCAAACCCGGAGATGACATCGTTTGTATTCCGGGAGACCATGATGAACCATCTGCTGCTGACGGGTAACGCCTATGCACAGATTATCCGAAACGCCCGTGGCGATGTTGTGGCGCTGTATCCTCTCATGCCCGACCGCATGACGGTTGACCGGGATTCACAGGGACGGTTGTATTACCGCTACAGAAAAAGCAGCGACGATGCCCCGGAGGTCAGCAAGAATAAGCCACATGATATTATCCTCGCGCCGAGCGATGTATTACACATTCTCGGCTTGGGCTTTGACGGGCTGGTCGGCTATTCACCCATTGCAATGGCAAAAAATGCCGTGGGGCTTGCCATCGCCGCAGAGGAATATGGTGCGAAATTCTTCGCCAACGGTGCCGCACCAGGCGGGGTTCTCGAACACCCCGGCACATTAAAAGACCCGGAGCGCATCAGAGAAAGCTGGCAATCCACCTTTGGAGGCAGCGCCAACAGCAACAAAATTGCTGTACTTGAAGAAGGACTCAAATATACACCCATCGCCATATCACCCGAGCAGGCGCAGTTTTTGGAGACACGGAAATTTCAGATCAATGAAATCGCCCGTATCTTCCGAGTGCCTCCGCATATGCTGGCGGATTTGGAGAAATCCTCGTTCTCCAACATTGAACAGCAGTCGCTGGAGTTTGTGAAATATACCCTCGACCCGTGGGTCATCCGCTGGGAACAAGCGATGAACAAGTCGCTCCTGCTCGAAAGTGAAAAGCGTGATGTGTTCACCAAGTTTAATGTGGACGGGCTTTTGCGCGGTGACTATCAGAGCCGCATGACGGGCTACGCGACCGCACGGCAGAACGGCTGGATGAGCGCCAACGATATCAGGCAGCTTGAAAACCTTGACCGGATACCGGAGGAGCTTGGCGGTGACCTTTACCTTATTAACGGCGCGATGACTAAATTACAGGATGCCGGCGCATTCGCAAATACAACTACAACAGAAACGGAGGAAATCCCAGATGGACAAAACAAATCGGGCACAAGGCCCAGGAAAAGTCACCGTCAGGGCGCATGACAAAACGCATTTCTGGAACTGGGACAATGACGAGGAATTGGGAATCCGCACCCTTTTCCTTGATGGCACCATTGCGGATGAGAGCTGGTGGGGAGATGAAATCACACCCCGGATGTTCAAGGATGAGCTGTTTTCCGGCAGCGGAGATATCGTCGTTTGGATCAACTCTCCCGGCGGAGACTGCGTGGCGGCTTCACAGATTTACACCATGCTCATGGACTACACAGGCAATGTCACCGTAAAAATCGACGGTCTGGCGGCGAGTGCCGCTTCGGTCATCGCAATGGCGGGTACCGAAGTGCTCATGGCACCAACGGCACTGCTGATGATTCACAATCCGATGTCAATCGCTATCGGCGATACCGAGGAAATGCAGAAAGCCATCGCAATGCTGGACGAGGTTAAGGAATCTATCATCAACGCTTATGAAATTAAGACCGGGCAATCGAGAGCGAAAATCTCCCATCTCATGGACGGTGAAACCTGGATGAACGCCAACAAGGCTATCGAGCTGGGCTTTGTGGATGGCGTTCTCACGGACACCAAGCGCGGTCATACCGAGGATGAGGTCTTTGCGTTCAGCCGCAGGGCGGTTACTAATTCGCTTATGAACAAGCTCATCTCGAAATCAGCTCCGAAGCAGGAGCAAAAGAAGCAGGATGCGCCTGTTGGCGTTTCCGTCGATGCGGCTATGCAGAAACTGCAAGCCCGTAAATACATTTAACGGAGGTATTTGATTATGAAAAAGGTACTTGAAATGCGTGAAAAACGCGCAAAGGCATGGGATGCGGCAAAGGCGTTCCTTGACACCCGCGCCAAGGACGGCGTCCTCTCGGCCGAAGACAACGCGACCTACGACAAGATGCTGGCGGATGTGGACTCGATGGCGCGTCAGATTGCCATTGAGGAAGACCGCGTGGCAAGAGATGCCGCTATGGCTCAGCCCACCAGCTCTCCCATTACGGCAAAACCGGGCGCACAGGACGGAAAGCCTGTCCACTTCAGAGCGACCGCCGAATACCGCGAGGACTTCTTGAACCTCGTGCGCGGTAAGCGCCCCGTTCACAACGTCATGGAGGAAGGCACTCCCTCCACAGGCGGCTATCTTGTTCCGATTGAGTTCGACAAAAATCTTGTAAAGGCACTGAAGCATGAGAACGTGATTCGCTCCATTTCTAAGGTGATCACCACCGCCGCACCTCACAGGATTAACATCGCGCTCACCGACGTATCTGCCGACTGGGTGGCGGAGTCCGGCGTGTTTACGCCCAGCACGCCCACCTTCAATCAGCTCTCCCTCGATGCATACACTCTCCGTGCGGCGGCGCTGGTTTCGGAGGAACTGCTTCAGGATTCCATGTTTGACCTTGAAGATTATCTCGTCAGCAACTTTGCTCTTGCTTTTGCGGCGAAGGAGGAGCAGGCATTCTGTGTTGGGACCGGCGAGGGACAGCCTACCGGCATCTTTACATCAAAGGGCGGCGATGTCGGCATAACGACCGCCGGCGCTACGGATATCAAGGCGGATGAGCTCATCGACCTCACCTATTCCCTCAAGGACGGCTACAAGAAAAGCGCTATCTTCGTTCTAAACAGCGCAACCCTCGCGGGTATCCGAAAGCTGAAGGACGGCAACGGCGTATACATGTGGCAACCGTCCCTGCAAGCTGATCAGCCGGATCGCCTGCTCGGTTTCCCCGTGTACGTTTCGCAGTATGCTCCGACCATTGCGGCAAACGCATACACCGTCGCTTTCGGTGATTTCCAGAACTACTGGATTGCCGACCGCAGCGGCAGAACCGTGCGTCGTGCGGATGAGCTGCATATCGCCAACCTGCAGACCGGTTTTTACGCTTTCCAGCGTGTGGACGGCAAGACCGTACTACCCGAAGGCATCAAGCTGCTCAAGCAGCATGCTTAAGGAGGACTGATTTATGAGCGAATATAACACGAAAAACTACACCGAACAGGGTGGTGAGAAAACCATCATCGGCGGTACGTTGGAGATTAAACAGGGAGCCTCGATAACGGGGCTTCCTGTTGCCGCCAATCAGGCCAACAGTGAAGCTACAACGATAGCTGGTCTGGTTACGGATTTCAACGCCCTGCTCGCCAAATTGAAAGCCGCTGAGCTGATGTCGGCAGACGAAGAATGACCAAAAGGAGACGGACGGCATGACAGTAGATAACCTTCTTTCCAAAGTGAAAGCGAACCTCATTTTGTCACACGACGAGGACGACGGCCTGATTCTAAGCTATATTATCGCCGCCGTCTCCTATGCCGAAAGCTACCAGCACGTTTCCAAGGACTATTACACGGAAAACGCTATGCCCGCCACCACTGAGCAAGCCGTCATTATGCTGTCATCCCACTTCTATGAAAGCCGGGACGGCAGCACGGGTGGCTTTTTTGCCGATAATGTGCAAGCTGGACAACAAGTGTGGAATACGGTGAACTTGCTACTTCGCCTCGACCGGGATTGGAAGGTGTGACATGAGTTTTGGGAAAATGAACACTCAGATTGACATCATCTCCACCGCCCCGGTAAAGGACGCGGACGGCTTTGTCACTCAGGGAGACCATGTAATTGCTTCAGCCCGGGCATACAAGGAAGACCGCCATGGCAACGAGCGATGGGCAAATATGGCGGCGTTCAGCGAGGCGACCGCCCTCTTTCGCTTTCGGAAGATTCCTGGCGTAGAGATAACGACTTCACTGTTTATCGTCTGTGGCGACGAGCGTTACCGCATTATCAGTGCAGAGAATGTGCGTGGGCGCGGGATGTATGTTGAAGTTCTGGTTGAAAAGCTGGAGCCGAGTGTGAGGTGACGAATATGGCGAAAGCAGAAATGAAAATGCCTGAGGATTTCTTGTTGAAGATTTCCCGGCTCGGCGACCAAACCGATACGATTATCCCCAAGGTGCTGGAAGCCGGCGGCAAGGTCGTTCTGGATAAGGTGAAAAGCAACCTTTCCTCCGTTGTCGGCAAAAATACGAAAATTGAAAGCCGCTCTACGGGAGAACTGGAATCCGCGCTGGGACTTTCACCCGCTTTGATAGATAGGAACGGGAATTTCAACGTGAAGGTTGGTTTCTCCGAACCGAGGAGCGGCGGCGGCAGTAATGCTAAAATCGCCAACATTCTCGAATACGGCAAGCACGGGCAAGCGCCGAAGCCTTTCTTGAAGCCCGCCAAGTCGTCAAGCAAATCTGCGATGGTGGCGGCTATGAAGGCGAAGTTTGAATCGGAGGTGGACGGCGTATGAGCATATTGGCTGAACTGAATACTTTACTCGCGCCCGTTCTCCCCGTGGAGACGGGTGTTTTTTCCGGCGTCCCGCCCGATGAGTACCTTGTGCTGACTCCGATGACGGATGAATTCGCCCTGTTTGGCGATAACTTTCCTCTCATCGAAGTCTCCGAGGTGCGGATTTCGCTATTTTCTAAAGGCAATTATCTGCAAAGGAAACGGCAACTCACGCAGTCTCTGCTCGGTGCGGAAATCACCATAACAGACCGGCGATACATCGGCCACGAGGACGATACCGGCTACCACCACTACGCCATTGATGTGGCACACCATTATGAATTGGAGGAATGAACCATGGCGACAATCGGCTTGGATAAATTATATTACGCAAAGATCACAGAGAGCGAGGACGGAGAGGAAACCTATGGTCTTCCAGCACAACTGGCCAAGGCCATCAAAGCCGATCTGTCCATCGAACTGGCTGAGGCGGTGCTCTATGCCGACGACGGTGCGGCGGAGGTCATCAAGGATTTTAAGTCCGGCACGCTCTCCTTGGGCGTGGACGATATCGGCGTGACCGCCGCTCAGGATTTGACCGGTGCCGTCACCGACGACAATGGCGTACTGATCTCGGCCAGCGAGAACGCCGGTGCACCGGTGGCGGTGGGCTTTCGTGCCATGAAGCCGGACGGCAAGTACCGCTACTTCTGGCTGTACAAGGTCAAGTTTGGCATCCCCGCCACCAACCTGCAAACCAAGGGTGACTCCATCACGTTCTCCACCCCTACCATTGAAGGCACGGTCATGCGCCGCAACAAAGTGGATGGCATGGGCAAGCATCCGTGGAAGGCAGAGGTCACCGAGAGCGGTGCGGGCGTCTCGTCCTCAACCATCACCGGCTGGTTCACCGAAGTGTACGAGCCGGTCTATACACCGGAACCATAGGAGGAGTGAATCATGGATAACGAGAGAAGCGCCGTCATCAGCATCGGCGGCACAGAATATGAGCTCATTTTAACCACAAAGGCTACCAAGGCCATCGCAGGTCGGTATGGCGGACTGGAAAACCTCGGCGAGAAGCTGATGAAAGCCGAGAATTTTGAGATGGCGCTGGAGGAGATCGTGTGGCTGATCGCCCTGCTGGCCAATCAGTCGATCCTCATCTATAACCTGAAGCATAAGGACGCTCCTAAAGACTTACTTACCGACGATGAGGTGGAGCTGCTGACCACGCCACTGGAGCTGGCGGATTACAAAACCGCTATCTCCGAGGCGATGTTCAAGGGCACCAAGCGTAATGTGGAAAGCGAGGCAGAACCCACACCAAAAAACGGGAAAGCCGGATAAACGATGCGGAGTTGTTTACCCGGCTTTACTATTACGGCACGGTGCAGATGGGCATGAGCGCGGAAGATTACTGGCTCATGCCCATCGGTCTGTTTCTTGACCTGTGGGCTTGCCATAAACAATTTTTAGGAACGGAGAAGCCCAAGCGAAACTGGACAATTGACGATGTCATCCCGCTGGATGTATAGAAGGAGGTGACGGTATGGCGGACAATTTTGGCCTTAAAATCGGCATCGAGGGTGAGCACGAGTTTAAGAAGGCGCTTTCGGATATCAACCAGAGCTTTAAAGTACTTGGCTCAGAAATGCAGCTCGTCACCTCACAGTTTGACAAGAACGATAAGTCCGTCAACGCGCTTTCCTCTCGCAACGTCGTACTGAATAAAGAAATTGAAGCACAGAAAGACAAGATCACCACCCTCAAGGCCGCGCTGGATAACGCGGCTTCTTCTTTTGGCGAAAATGATCGTCGCACACAGAACTGGCAGATCCAGCTAAACAAGGCGCAAGCTGAGCTCAACGGCATGGAGCGCGAACTGGAGGAGTCTGCGGAAGATGCGGAGGATCTTGGCGAGGAACTCGTTGAGTCGGGCAAGAGCGCCGAGGACGCTGGCGGCAGGTTCGAGAAGCTGGGCGGAATCCTCAAAGGAATCGGCGCGGCCATGGGCGCGGTCATCGTTGCTGCCGGAGCAACTGCCATCAAACTTGGCAAAGAAGTCGTGCAGCAGTTCGGTGAGTTGGAACAGAACTTAGGTGGAAGCGAGGCCGTCTTTCAAGGTTATGCCGACCATATGCAGAAGATCGGCGAAGATGCGTATAAAAATATGGGCGTGTCACAATCACAGTATTTAGCGACCGCCAATAAAATGGGTGCGTTGTTCCAAGGTTCAGGCCTTGATGTGCAACGATCGGCTGAACTCAGTGAAAAGGCCATGCAGCGTGCTGCAGACATGGCATCGGTCATGGGCATCGACATGCAGATGGCACTGGACTCGGTAGCAGGCGCGGCCAAGGGTAATTTCACTATGATGGATAACCTCGGCGTGAGTATGAACGCCACATCCATCCAAGCCTACGCCGCCGCCAAGGGGCTGGACTTTGTATGGGCTTCCGCATCTAACTCTGAAAAGGCCGAAGTCGCCATGCAGATGTTTTTCGAGAACACCGAGCAGTATGCGGGCAACTTTGCCAAGGAGTCCACGGAAACAATATCAGGGTCGTTGGGACTGCTACAGGCCGCTCTTGGCTCATTCACCGCCGGGTTGGGTAACGCCGATGCGGATATGACCAACCTGACACAGAACCTTGTGGACGCGTTTCAGGCTGTGGTCGCGAACATCGTGCCGGTGCTGGAAAACATCGTAACCGCACTCCCGCCTGCCTTCGATGCGATATTAACAGCGGTTGGCGAACTACTTCCCATATTGCTCGATACTGTCACTAGCCTGTTCTCGCAGGTGCTTGAGACGATTCTGAACCTTCTGCCGGAACTGATCCCCGCCGCTGTGGATGCGGTCATGACCATCGTGGGCGCGATCATCGACAACCTACCACTGCTGATCAGCGCGGCGGTACAGTTGGTGGCTGCGCTCGTGTCCGGCATCGGTGCTGCGCTGCCGCAGCTGATCCCGGCGGCTGTGCAAGCCATCATCACCATCGTACAGGGCTTGATCGAAAGCCTACCGATGCTGATGGATGCGGCGCTTCAGATCATCCTTGGTCTGGTGGACGGGCTGCTGATTGCGTTGCCGGAGCTCATCGCGGCGCTGCCTACCATCATTCTGGCAATCGTGGACTTCATCATTGGCTCCATACCGCAGATCATCGAGGCGGGCATCCAACTGCTGACCTCGCTGATTGGCGCGCTGCCGACCATCATCACCACTGTGGTTGCAGCCATCCCCAAGATCATAGACGGCGTGATCAATGCAGTCATCGGCGCAATCCCCCTCATTATAGAGTCGGGAATCAAGCTGCTGGTGTCGCTGATTCAAGCGCTGCCGCAGATCATCGTCACTGTGGTCAAGGCCATTCCGCAGATTGTCAGCGGTCTGGTGGACGCCATCATTGGCAACATCGACAAGATCATCATGGCGGGCGTGCAGCTTTTTGTCGCCTTGATTGAGAACCTTCCCACCATCATCGTGGAGATCGTCAAGGCTATCCCCCAAATTATCACCGGCATTGTGGAAGCCATCGGGAGCTTGGCATGGAAGCTGGTGGAAGCAGGCGGCAACCTCATCAAGGGGTTGTGGCAAGGTATCTCAAACGCCGCCGATTGGATCTGGGGAAAGATCAAAGGCTTCTTTTCCGGCATTGTGGACGGCATCAAGAACTTCTTCGGCATTCGTAGCCCGTCCACGCTCTTTGCAGGGCTGGGCAGAAACATGGGCGAAGGCATCGGCGTGGGCTTCGAGGACGCCATGGATACCGTGGCTAGAGATATGCGGGACGCTATCCCGACCCAATTTGATACAGATATCGGGTTAAACATGAATGGCAGACTTTCCGTGCGGGAGGGTTCCCTCGGCACCGCCGGCACGACCATCAACCAGACCATATCGGTGGTGACGCCAAAGGCGCTCTCCGAAAAAGAGCTGACGCGGGAGTTTAAGAACCTGTCGCGCAAGCTGGCGCTGGAATATTAAAGGAGGAACGGGCATGGAACTGATCTACATTAACGCCGCCGATGAGCGGCTTACGCTCAAGCAGACGCGCCCCTTCTTCCTAAGTAAACTGGACGGAACGGGCTCCGCCCGTCAAAGCGTCAACACCTTCAAAGCGCCGGATCAGGATGGCGCCTTTTATATTTCCTCCACACTGGAAATGCGCAATATTACGCTGGAGGGCACGGTCATAGCGAGCACTGTGGACGAAGCCTATGAACAGCGCAAGCGGTTCCTCCGCGTCTTTACACCCAAGCAGCAAGGCACGCTGGTCTACCGCCAGCGGCAGATCGCATGCGTGGTGGAAGAAGCGGGCTTTGCGGCTTCCTCCCGGGAGCGCGCACCGAAGTTCTTCGTTAGCCTGCTCTGTCCGTCACCCTTTTTCGAGATGTTGGAGGAAGTGCGCGAAGAACTGGCCATGTGGACGCCGCTATTCCAGTTTGAGTTAGAAATCCCCGAGAGCGGCATGGAGTTTGGCGTTCGTCAGCCCAGCCAGATCATCACGGTGGACAACATCGGCGACGTACCCTGCGGATGCCAGATCGTGTTTAAGGCGCTGGGTACGGTGACAAACCCTGAGCTCATGAATGTGGACACCGGCGAGGTGTTGCGGCTGAACACAACCATGGCCGCTGGCGAGGAACTGCGCGTGTACACCCACTTCGCTGGGAAGCGGGTGGTGCGCCTAGCCGGGCAAACACAAAGCAATGCCTTTTCGCAGCTGGATACCGATTCCATCTTTCTACAGTTGGACACCGGGCACAACACGCTGCGATACAGTGCGGAGACCAACATGGATCTGCTGGAAGTGAGCATCTACTACCGTCCGCTTTTCCTGGGGGTGTAATTGTGCAATTGTATGTGTTTGACCAGACCCGCAACCTTGCGGGTATTGTAGAGTCCTTCGAATATCTGCGCTGGACGCGGAGGTATTCCGCCTGTGGTTCATTTGAACTCAAAGCCATCGCCACAACTGAGAACCTTGCGTTACTGCAAATAGGCCACTACCTCTGGAAGAGCGATGACGAAGAAGCCGGGATCATCGAACATGTAGAACTGTCGCAAACGGATAAGGAAATCATCACGGTAAGTGGACGCTTCGCCACCAGCCTGCTCGCCCGGCGGATCATATGGGGCATCGAGACGCTGAATGGAACGCTGTCAACCTGCGTGCAGACGCTGCTCGATCACCACATCCTCAATCCCGCTGATGGAAATCGAAAAATCGACTTCGTCTCGTTTGCTGCTCCTTCATTGCCGATGTCCGTCAACACGCAGATATCCTACAGGAACCTCATGGATGTGGTGACCGGACTGTGTGACACGGCGAATGTCGGAATAAAGACTGTGTTCAGTCCTGCTGAGCGGGATTTTACCGTCACGCTGTATGAAGGCGCTACCTCACAGGCAGTGTTCTCCCGCGAATACGAGAACCTAACCGAGCAGACCTATATCCAAAGCAATGTGGATTACGCCGACACCGCCCTCATTGGCGGCGAGGGAGAAGGCACGGAACGCACCTTTGTCAGCATCATCGGGGACTCCGGCGAACAGCGACGTGAGTTGTTTGTGGACGCCAAAGACCTTCGGCAGGAGGACTTCGGCAGCGGGTATGCTGACGCCCTGATCTTTCGGGGACAGAGCAAGCTGTCAGAATTGGCCATGGTACAGTCCTTCGATGCGGCGGTCAATCCCCACGGCAACCTGAAATACAAAGAAGATTTTGATCTCGGTCAGGTAGTGCAGGTGATTTCCAAGAAGTGGGGCGTGGCGCTGACTGCTCGGATTACCGAGATTGAAGAGAGCTACGACTCAGACGGACAAAGCTTAAACATCGTGTTTGGCAAGGGCGTTCTATCGCTGCTGCAAAGAATTAAAGGAGGTTTTTAGATGGAAAAGAGCGGCTTTTTCAATTCTTCCGGTGGTGACCGGGTGTATAACGCTTCGGACTTTGCCGCCTATTTCGGAAAGCTGGTCAGCAATGGCATCTTTTACGCTTCCGCTACGAATTTACAAGTAGTGGCGGCCACGGGTATGAAGGTTGCGGTGCTGCCCGGCAGCGCCTGGATCAATGGCTATGCCTATGAGAACACCGATATGTTGGAGTTAGATCTGGCCACCGCCAACGGTGTCAACCCCCGGATTGACCGTGTGGTCGTGCGTTGGAGCGCAGTTGGCCGTGAAATTCGCTTGGCGGTCTTAACCGGCGTGGCAAGCGCATCGCCCGTGGCACCGGATCTAACGCGCAATAACGACCTCTATGAACTGGGCATCGCCGACATCGCGGTAGCCAAGGGTGTGGTGTCCATCCCGGCGGGCAGCATCACCGACACAAGACTAAACACAACGCTCTGTGGACTGGTCAATTCGCTGGTCTCCGCAGTCTACGAGTGAGGTGAGGTAAATGGCAACTGCAGCGGGAACAATATCCGGTCATTCCTACTGGAACAGTGGATGGATTCCTTCCGGCTCCTCGACATACGGAGCGACATCTTCGCAAACCTGTTACGCCGGAGGAAGCTATCCCTATGTTCTGAAATTTACCGTGCCGTCCGTCTCGGGCGACTTAAGCGCGGCGACGCTGACATTTACCTTATTTGCCGTAAAAGCCTCGGCTAGCTCCGCAACGTTTAACTACAGGATCAGCACATCGGGCAAGGACGGCTCTACCAATACGGTACCGTCAGGCTTGGTATCCGGATCTGTGACTTTCTCCAGCATTACCGCCTCCGGCTATCAGGGCAGCTTTACAACCGCCGCCGTGAATCTGACAGCAGGCGGCACGTACTATTTGTGGCTGCACGGGGGTACCGCTTTTCAGGCGTATAAGCATGCTTCATATTATTCCGTAGCCCTGAACTACACGGCTTATACCGCCTGCGGCGCGCCGACCGCCTGCAGCGTAAGCAGTACATTGGCCGAAGGTGCTGTCACACTGTCTTGGAGCGGGGCATCCGGCGGTATTGGTAACGCCATCACTTCCTACGAGATACAATACAGCGAGTCCAGCGACAACTCCTCCTGGGGCAGTTGGGCGGCGTTGACTACTGTGACCACCACCGCCACCAGCGGGAGCATCTCCGTGTCTCCCTCTTCCACAAGGGGGTATTTTCGGCGCTTTCAGGTGCGCACGCGAGGTGCGGCAGGCAGTTCGTATTACTCCGGCTGGAAGGTGTCCAGCAATACTGTCCGGAAGAACACGCTTCCAACTGTGCCGACCAGCTTTACCGCCAGTCCGGCAACCTACAACAACGAGAACGTTACGCTCTCGTGGAGCGGTGCGGCAGCGGGCACCAGCGCCATTAAGCAATACACCATCGAGCACTGTACGTCTACCAACGGTTCAACATGGACATCTTGGTCGGCGCTGACCATCGTTACGACTTCCTCGACCAGCGGCAGCAAGGTGGTCACACCGACGACGGTGGCTGGAACCTACACGAAGTACCGTTTGAGCGTAACCGACACACTGGGCGCGGTATCCGCCGCCTATAAGGAAAGCAACAGTATCTATGCCGCCATCACCGCCTGTGGCGCGCCCACTGCGTGCTCCGTCAGTGCCACACTGACTGAAGGAAACGTCACGCTTTCTTGGAGCGGTGCCTCGAGTGGTGCGGGCAACGCCATCTCCTCCTACGAGATACAATACAGCGAGTCCACGGACGGCAGCACCTGGGGCGGCTGGACGGCGCTGACCACGGTGACCACCACATCTACCACCGGCAGCCTAAGCGTCAGCCCCTCCGCGACACGGGGCAACTACCGGCGCTTTCAGGTGCGTACAAGGGGTATGGCGGGTTCCAGTTATTATTCGACGTGGAAGGCAACTAACAACAGCGTACGCAAAAACACGTTGCCCGCTGCTCCGACGTCCTTTGTGGCATCGCCTATCATCTACGAGATCAATATCATTACGCTCACATGGAGTGGCGCGGCGGCCGGCACCAGTGCTATCAAACAGTATGTGATCCAGCAGAGCACATCTGCTGACGGTGCGGTGTGGCAGGCATATGAGACGCTGGTAACAATCTCATCCAGCGAGACCTTTGGCAACTATGAGACCGCAGCTTCCATCGTTGCGGGAACCTATACCCGTTACCGGATCAGCGTTACCGATACGCTGGGTGCAGTATCGGCGTTTGCGGTCAGCGGCACGGTCAAGAAGAACAGCCCGCCCGCCGCTCTAATGGTCACTGCGCCCAAGGCCGGGGGTGCGACGTATAACGCGAGACCGCGCTTCCTAATCACGACCGGTATGGAACCAGATGGGCAAGTACAGCAGGTATGCATCAAAATCGGTGCTGATGAATGGCAGGACAGTGTAAACAACCCCGAACGCTTCTCCCAAGGTGGTTATCTTGGGAACGGCGTCAAGACTGTTTTTCGTTCCGAAACCGATCTGCCTACCGGGAGCGTAACGGCAGTGTTCAAGTGTGTGGATGAAGGGATTGCGTCTTCCAGTCCGGAGGTGAACTGCAACTTTACGGTGCTGGCATCACCCTTTGAAACCATCACCGAAAATGAGACTAAAGTGAAGGTCGAGCACATCCGGACGATCCGCGAGGCCGTCAATGCCGTGCGGGGTTACTACGGATTGGCGGCGGCAAACTGGAGTGAAAATATCATAGCCGGAAAGACGGCCATCAAGAACTGGCCGTACCACATTCTTGAAATTCGTGCCGCTCTGGAAGGTGTTATTACCTTCATCAACCAGTTTGATACGGGCACGGGGTTCGATGTGCCGGAGGTGGATTGGCTGCCGCTGGGCACAGGGCGGCCACGGGCTGCGGTTATGCGGCAGATTCAAGACTTGATATTGACCCTGTAAGGGTCGCGGCTACACAGCGTCTTCGCTATGCGGAGGCGCTTTTTAAATATCTAAAATACAAAACGGAGGAAACACATGAAAGCAATTTGGTCATGGATTCAGACCGCGTTCGTTGCCATTGGCGGGACGCTGGGTTGGTATTTGGGCGGACTGGACGGCTTCCTTTATGCGCTCATCGCCTTTGTGGTTGTGGACTACATCACGGGCGTACTGAGGGCAATTGTAGAGAAAAAACTGTCCAGCCGGATCGGGGCGCATGGCATTGCCAAGAAGGTGGCGATCTTTTTGGTAGTCGGCATCGGTCACCTGATCGACACCTATCTGCTTGGTGGCACAAGCGCGCCGCTTCGCACGGCGGTCATCTTCTTCTACATCGCCAATGAAGGCGTGTCGCTCTTGGAGAACGCTACATCGATTGGACTGCCTGTGCCTGAAAAGCTCAAGGACATTCTCGCGCAACTGCATGAACGAACAGACAAGGAGGACGGCAAGTGAATGTAACAATACGCATGACCCGCGCGGAAAACATCGCACAGTTCGGCACAAAGCCGGTAGAGATGCCCATTGAAGAATATCTTTGCGGTGTCGTCCCGGCGGAAGTATACGAGTCATCGCATAGGGAGGCGTTGAAAGCACAGGCCGTGGCGGCGCGGACATTCGCGCTCAAACGCGCGCTGGCGGGCACCGTCATGGACGATACCAGATCGTTTCAAGCATACCGCTATGGGCTGGCAACGTCCAGTCCCCGCAGCCGACAGGCTGTGGAGGAAACCACCGGGCAGGTGCTTTGCTACGATGATACGATCATCGACTGCTTCTACTCCGCTTCCAACGGCGGCCTAACAAAGCGCAGCGGTGATGTATGGCGCAAGCATTACCCCTACTACGTCAACAAAGTCGACCCGTGGGACATTGCCGCCAATGCTGGAAAGAAAACAAAGGCCAGCCACGGTGTTGGCATAAGCCAGATCGGCGCGATGTGGGCGGCGAAGAACGGCGTGCCTTACAACGATATATTGGCGTTCTACTATGACGGCGCTGATATCGTATCCGACTACGGAAAGGGCAGCATCATGATCTTTGAAGATAACATACCAGAACCTGAAGGAGGTCATAAAATGAATCTCCGCAAACTCCTGTTTGTCAACAACGCCTGTTACAAGGCAGGTAAAACCATAACCCCCAAGGGCATCATGGTGCACTCGACTGGGGCGAACAATCCAAACCTGAAGCGTTACGTCGGCCCCGACGACGGTCTACTGGGCAAAAACCAGCACAACAACCATTGGAATCAGGACAAGCCAGGTGGTAGGCAGGTCTGTGTTCACGGTTTCATCGGCAAACTGGCGGATGGGTCAATTGCTACCTATCAGACACTGCCCTGGAATCATCGCGGTTGGCACTGCGCAAGTGGCTCGAGGGGTTCGGGCAACGATACGCACATCAGCTTTGAAATCTGTGAGGATATCCTAACCGACGCCGCCTATTTCAACGCGGTTTACAAGGAAGCCACAGAACTGTGTGCCTATCTATGCAAAGAGTACAACCTTGATCCCGCAAAGGATGGTGTGCTCATCTGCCATTCCGAAGGTCACAGACGCGGCATCGCCAGCAACCACGCCGATGTGATGCACTGGTTCCCCAAGTTTGGCAAGTCGATGGATACGTTCCGCACCGATGTGAAAAAGCTGCTTGATGCCGCTTCCACATCTCCCGCACCAGCGCCAACCGAACCGAAAAAGCTCTACCGCATTCAGGTCGGAGCGTTCAGCATCAAGGCCAACGCAGATGCTATGCTCGCAAAGGTCAAGGCAGCGGGATTTTCCGATGCTTTTATTAAAACAGAATAACACCAATAAAAAATCCCGCGATTCGGTTTTACGCCGTCTCGCGGGATTTTTTGATTCGTCATCCTTGACTTTGGTGTCAGACCACAGTACGCCATCCGAGGCGCGGCGCTATCCTTCTGGCGTTATCTCAACCTCGTCTCCCAGTACGTAGTCACCGTGGTGATATTTAGTCGGGTCAAGCCCGAGGGCTTCAATCACCCTGCAGGCAATACTGAATGAGGACGAGGATAGATTTCGTTCGCCGGACTCGTATCGCTGATATTGGCGGAGCTGGATCCTTGCTTTGTCTGCGACCTGCTGCTGGGTCATGCCGTGCTTATCGCGGTAGTCCTTGAGTATCCATTTTTCCTCTACGCGCATAACTTGAATAGCCATTTGCATTCCCTCCAGAAATCTGTTGTGCTTATTGTACGACCAGCTGGACGCTATGTCAAGAAATTATTGAGACCGATTGGACATATACAATATCGTTTGGGCCGCTTTGCGCTCTTACCGTTATGGCCATTGGAGTTTATCACCTCTGATGGCCACCTTTTTTTACTCTTTTTCTCGTCAAAACGGCCTGCTGATGTCCAGCGAGTTTTGAGGATGGTTTCCTCAGAACGGAGGACAAGTCTATGACGAATGAACATAAGGACAGGATTGCCGAAATGCGGAGACAAGGCTGTACTTATTCGAATATTGCGCAGGCACTTTCAATTTCGGAGAACACAATAAAGACCTACTGCCGCCGAGCGCGGCTCACCAAAGATACTTTAAAGGCCACGCCGGTATGTAAGCAGTGCGGCCGCCCTATTGAGATTAAGGATAAATACAAGGCACGGCAGTTCTGCACGGACACATGCCGCGCGGCGTGGTGGTATGCCAACCGTAGCGGTAAATCCAGAACGGAATACCATCTGACCTGCGCGAACTGCGGTCAGTCCTTTGTGAGCGCTGGGAACAAGGCTCGGAAGTATTGCTCCCACCAATGCTACATCACCGCCCGGTTCGGAGGCGGCAGCCATGAATGAGGCCATACATGACCGCGTTCTTGGCTATAAATCCGCTATGGCACAGGCGCGGCGGCTGCTCTCAGCAGGCATCGTAACTGAGGCTGAATATGCCATAATTGATACAACAATGGCCGAGAAATATGGCTTATCCTCGTGTAGTTTGTTCCGTGAGAATGACTTGCTATATAGTAGTATCAGAGGTAATATGTCACACTACAAAGGGGTGACAATATGCCAAAGACAATAAAAAGAGTGGCACACCCGCCAAAACTGGAGCGGAAAAAGCGCGTCGCTGCTTATGCCCGTGTGTCCAGTGGCAAGGACGCGATGCTGCATTCGCTCTCATCACAGGTCGCGTATTACAGCTCCCTGATCCAGAAGCACGGTGACTGGGAATACGCTGGGGTGTACGCTGATGAAGCGATGACCGGCACTAAGGAATGCCGCGATGAGTTTCAAAGGCTGCTTGCCGACTGCCGCGCCGGACACATCGATCTGATACTCACTAAGTCCATCTCCCGTTTTTCTCGAAACACGGTCACTCTGCTGGAAACCGTACGTGAGCTGAAAACACTGGATGTGGACATTTATTTCGAAAAACAGAATATTCACACGATGAGCGCCGAGGGCGAACTGATGATGACCATTCTGGTGTCCTACGCGCAGGAGGAGAGCCTGTCGGCAAGCGAAAACCAGAAATGGCGCATCAAGCGGAACTTCGAAGCAGGCAAACCGTGGGATTGTACTATGCTCGGCTATCGGGTAAAGGACGGTGTGTTTGAACTCATTCCTAAGGAAGCCGAGACGGTGCGACTCGTTTTTTCTCTTTTTCTTAAGGGGTACGGTAAGCAAGCTATTGCCAACAAGCTCAACGATATGGGTATAGCTACTCGATTCGGTAAAGAATGGCATGAGGACACCATTAGGAAAATCCTGCGGAATGAAAAATACGTTGGAGATATGTTGCTGCAAAAGACCTTCCGTTCCGACCACCTGACGAAGCAAACGAGAATAAATCACGGCGAGTTTCCCATGTACCACGTCCAAGACGCGCACGAGCCAATTATTGACCGTGCGACATTCGACGCTGTACAGCAGGAACTTACCAGACGAGCAGAGAGCATTCAGGTAAAGCCCGGTTCGACTTCGGTGTTCACCGGCAAGATACGATGCGGCATCTGCGGGAAGAACTACCGCCGTAAAACTACGCACACCAGCATCACATGGGTCTGCGCCACCTACAACACCAAGGGCAAGAGATACTGCGCTTCCAAGCAAATACCGGAGGAGACACTGAAAGCCGTGACCGCCGCGGTGTTTGGCATCACTTCCTTTGACGAGGACGCATTCGCGGAGTGCGTTGCCTTTATTACTACATTGCCGGATAACACTCTGGAGTATGCCTTTACGGATGGGCATGCAGTGCGTACTACATGGAAAGACCGCTCACGCTCCGAAAGTTGGACGGAGGAAATGCGTCAGGCGGCGGCAGAGAGAGCGAGGAAATGGAGTGAAATGAAGTGTCAAGAGCCATAACGATGATACCCGCCACAAAGAACCGCTTCACGGCGCTGCCGACAGCTTCGGTAGCAAGACGCAAGGTGGCTGGGTATGCCCGCGTTTCCACAGACAGCGAGGAACAGCAGACCAGCTACGAGGCGCAAGTGGACTATTACACCTGCTATATTCAATCCCGTGAGGATTGGGAGTTTGTTGGGGTCTACACCGATGAGGGGATTTCGGCGACTAACACCAAGCACCGCGACGGCTTCAAGCAGATGGTCAAGGACGCTCTCGCTGGGAAGATTGACCTCATCGTCACCAAGTCGGTCAGCCGATTTGCCCGCAACACCGTGGACAGTCTCACGACCGTTCGCAAGCTGAAAGAGCACGGCACGGAGATTTATTTCGAGAAGGAGCAAATTTTCACTTTCGACAGCAAGGGTGAATTGCTCATCACAATAATGTCTTCACTGGCACAGGAGGAAAGCCGCTCCATCTCGGAGAACGTCACATGGGGGCAGCGGAAACGGTTTGCAGATGGGAAGGTCAGTATGCCGTATAAGCAATTTCTCGGATATGAAAAGGGAGAGGACGGTGCGCCGGTGATTAACGAAGAGGAAGCTGCCATCGTCCGGCTCATCTACAGGCTTTTTCTTGAGGGCAAAACGCCCGCCGGAATTTGCCGGTACTTGGAGCAGCAGGACATCCCGACGCCGTCCGGCAAACAAAAATGGAGCCAGACCACGGTAAACAGTATCCTAAGCAACGAAAAGTATAAAGGCGACGCACTCCTTCAAAAGAAATTTACGACCGACTTCCTGACAAAAAAGATGAAGGTCAACGAGGGTGAAGTGCCGCAGTATTATGTGGAGCGCAGCCATGACGCCATCATCGAGCCGCTGGAATGGGATATGGTGCAGGCGGAAATTGCGCGACGCAGGTCGCTCGGTAGAGCGTACAGCGGCAACAGCGTGTTCTCGTCAAAGCTGGTATGCGGCGATTGCGGCGACTTCTTTGGGCAGAAGGTCTGGCACTCCAACGACCCTTACCGCAAGGTGATATGGCGCTGTAACGGCAAATTCAAGGGCGAAAAGAAATGCGCTACGCCTCATCTGGACACGGAAACCATACAGCAAAAGTTTTTAGTCGCCTACAATCGGCTGATGGCTGACCGCGAGAGCGTTATCTCCGACTGCACTTTAATGCGACAGGTGCTTTCGGACACCACGGCGCTGGATGCAGCGCTCGACAGCCTGAACGAGGAAATCACGGTCGTGGCGGAGCTGGTCAAGACCTGTGTCAAAGAGAACGCTTCCACAGCGCAGTCGCAGGAGGAATACGCGAAGAAGTATAACGGGCTGCTTGCCCGCTACGAGAAAGCGACGGCACGACTTGCGCAGGTGAGCGCAGAGAAAGAGCGAAAGCACGACCAAGATCGAGAGCTTCGACTGTTCATCGGGGCATTAAAGAAACAGCCCCTCGTCCTCGAAGAATGGGACGAAAGGCTGTGGATAGCAGTTCTCGACCGGGCGACGGTGTTCCGAGAGGGCAGAATTGTGTTTAAGTTCAAAAGCGGCAGAGAGATTGAGGTGGAGCGTTGAGGCTCCACTTTCTTTTTGTACTCTGCACCCAATCGAAAGCGCGGGTATGAAACTATCCTTTCTCGAAAATGAAACCCTTCGAAAAAATGAAACTATTTCAGGTAATCGAAAGCGTGGGTATATGGAGCGGCGCTCATTCGTAAAAAATCACAGGTGTTCGGCGAAAGTCTGGCGGTGCAAAGAGAACAGAATAGTGCCGAAAAAGCCTTATTTCAAGCCACTTTCGGGCATAAAACAAGAACGCTAACCTCGATACTCACTGTATCAAAATTAGCGTTCTTATATGGTACCCTCAAGGGGATTCGAACCCCTGTTGCCGCCGTGAGAGGGCGGTGTCCTAGGCCTCTAGACCATGAGGGCAAATGGCAGCGGAACTAGGATTCGAACCTAGAAAACATGAGTCAGAGTCATGGGTGTTACCGTTACACTATTCCGCTCCACGTCGATTTTATAACCGACGAAGCGAATTATATCATGCAAGTGGCGTTTCGTCAACACTTTCCGGCGAACTTTAAGGAAACTCCTGAATGGGCTGATCCAGCGCTAATAGCTCCGCTTCATCCGGTTCGGGTTGTGCGGAAGGTACACGTAACTCTTTCTTTTTTCCGCTGGTAATCGCTCGCACGATTTCCAGAACAACCTGTAAATGCTCTGAAATGTTAGGAAATGATGACAAATCAACATCAGAGACCAAATCAGACATTGCTCTTCGTCGGTTATTATATTCCTGATGCAGATAATTACGTCCGTTCTCAGTCAGTGAGTACAGTGTTATTCGTCCGTCGGAGGGTTTTGATTCCCGGTTTACAAGACCTTCTTGGTCAAGCTGTTTTAACATAAGACTCAGGCTGGAGGTAGATACGCAGGTTTCATTGCTCAGCTCCGGCAGAGTTAATTCATCTTTATGGCGCATTGCCAGCATTAACCGCATACGCGCCATATGTGCGGGGCTCCGCCGCAGCTTAATTTCCAGCATTCTGCTGAGCTTCACAAAGCGCATACAAGTTGAAATCAGCAGTTCATTTGTTTCATTTGATTCCGGCAAGCCTCTATTCGGCATATCTGAACTCCTTTCTTAGTTTTTATGTTTTGAACAGATACCCCGGCGTTGTTATTTATATAGAGTGTATCATGGTTTTTCTACCGATACAGTCTTCCGGGTTTTTGCTGACTCATATAATGCCTGGACGATTGCCAAAGCTGAAAATCCCTGGCGACCGTCAATGCATACAGGTAACCCCGCTTGTATGGAATGGTAGAAGTCCGCAATTTGTAATTGATGGCCGGTACCCCAGTATGTTTTTCCTTCTTTAGTACCTGCTGTCTTGCCAACCAAAGGTTCCAGTAAGCCCTTCTTGTTCACCTGATAAAGGGAATTTCCTCGAAGGAGCAATGTACCGTTCTCACAAAAGACCTCTAACTCCACGTCTGTATCAGCCACGTAGCTGACTGTCGCATGAAAAATACCAACAGCGCCGCCGGTAAAAACGATGCGCAGGGATGCCATATCCTCTACATCAACGGCGTGACTGGCGGTTCCGATCATGCCGTAAACGTTTAAAGCTTCACCACCAATCCACTGCATTAAATCCAGAGTATGGATTGCTTGGTTCATCATAACACCTCCGCCCTCCAGCGCCTTTCTTCCGTGCCAGTCATCGCTGTAGTAGGCATCGTTTCGGTACCAGTTAACCATTCCGCGAAGGCCTTTTATTGCTCCGAGTTCGCCGCATTCGACGATCTTTTTCAGTCGGATGGAGGCTGCATTGTATCGGTTCTGGAAGATGATTCCAAGTTTTCCTCCAACAGCATCGGAGGCTGCAATCATTGCACGGGCATTTGCAGTAGAGATAGCCATAGGCTTTTCACATAGTACCCATTTTCCGGCTTTTAATGCATCAATTGTCACCTGAGCGTGAAGGTAATGGGGCAACGTAATATGGATAACATCTACAGAGGGGTCCTCAAGTAGTTTTCGATAGTCAGTATAAGCAACTCCTCCGTATCGCCGAGCTGAAGCGTCCGCTCTATCCGGCTTATTATCGCAAAGCCCGCGAAGCGTTACCCCTTGCAGTTCCATAAGAGCATTGGCATGCATCACATGCACACCTCCGCAACCAATGATACCGGCACCGATATTTCCGGCCATTATTTGTCGTCCACCTTCACGGGAACGCCTCCGTTCTTTGCAGACTCGTAAACAGCGATAATCACAGCTAAAGGACGACGTGCCTCTTCGCCGGTTACGGCAGGGCTCCGTCCTTCAAGAATGGCATCAACTACATCTTGAATTTGCCGCTGATGTGAGGTTGCGGTAATTGCGGCAGAAGAGGCACCGGTAAGAGTATCGTCAGCGGTCTCTACTGGTTTTCCCCTTTCTTTTAATACTACATTGTAAAAATTGGTACCAACTACGTCTGCTTTTGTTTTCCATTCCTTTATACGGTCACCCTCTATAACAATCAATCCATCGGTGCCGTAGATGTCCAAACGGGTTGTAAGGCCGGGAAAGCATGCGGTATTACCTTCCAGCAGCCCAAGAGCTCCGCTTTTGAACTTCAATGTAGCAACTGCTACATCTTCTACTTCTATACGCTCGTGCGCAAGTAAGCCGGTGCGTGCGGTAACCTCCTCTACAGGGCCGACAAGGTACTGAACCAGATCCACATAATGCACAGATTGATTCATCAAAGCGCCGCCGCCGTCCAATGCCCAGGTTCCTCGCCAGTCTCCGGAATCATAGTAGTCTTGACTTCGGTACCACTTCGTGTGTGAAGCCCCGAATATAATTTTCCCCATCTCGCCTCGTTCAATTGCTGCCTTTGTTGTCTGAATATCGGGGTCAAAACGGTGCTGTGAAATACAGGAAAGCACTACACCTGAATCGCGACAGGTACGAATTAGTCTGTCAGCAGCCTCAAGCGTTACATCAATAGGCTTCTCCACCAGAACATTCTTCCCAGCAAGTGCCGCTTTGCAGCCAAAATCTGCATGCATACCGCTGGGAAGACAAATGTGTACCAAGTCAATCGCAGGATCCTTTATCATTTCATCATAATCATAAAAGGCCTTGCATCCGGTTTCTGCGGCAAGCTTATCCGCTTTCTCTTGGACGATATCACATACTGCGTATAAAACTGCATTCGGGGTTTTCAGTATTGACTCGACATGGGTGGGACCGATAGCACCAAGACCGACAACAGCACAGTTCAATTTATTCATGACATACTCCTTATTGTTCAATTAGTGATAATATTATTTGCTTATTTCATTAAGCAAGGCCTGCGCCGCGCGGGCAGCAACTGTAAAGCGTTGGATGCCCTCTGCTCCGTATTCTTCTCCTAAGTGCGGTTCAATGGAGGCAAAGCCTTCGAACCCGTCTTTCCACAGAGAAGATAGTATTTTTCTGACCTTGCCATCACCCATACCGACAGGCCTATGGGCGTTTCCTACAACCTGACGGCCTAGATCCCGCTCAGCCTTTTCGCCGGTATACAGAGAGTCTTTCAGATGGATGTATTCCACATAAGGCTTTAATAAGGCAAAGGCCTCATCATTATCAACTCCGCACTGTACAAAGTTGGAAAAATCATAGGTTGCACGCAGAATGGGACTGTTGATTGTTTGCATGATGTCCAGACAGCGGCTGGGAATGTCCCCGTAAACGTCTTTTTCGTTCTCATGCAGCAGCGTTACACCTGTACCCGATGCTTCCTTTACAAAGGTCGCCAAACAGTCCATAACTAGGTTTCGGTAGTTTGTTATGCTTTCCCCTTCAGGCGGATAAAAACTGAAGAGCCTGATATATGGCGCTTCCATTTCCTGCGCAATCTCCAGTGTATGTCGAAACATCTTCATATGTGCAGAAAAATCATCCGTAATCGAGATCTTCCCCAAGGGTGAGCCGATAGCGGATACGCGAATCCCATCACTCCTGAAGGCTTTACCTATCGCCGCAGTTTCCTCCAGGGAAAAGGAGGTAACATTCCGGCCGTACGCTGAACGAAATTCAACAAAATCGATTTGGTTCTCTTTTAAGACCCGTATCTGCAGGGAAAGATCGTCCCCTATTTCATCAGCGAAGGCCGACAGAATAAAATTGCCCATGTGCGACTCCCTTCTCATTATACAGTAATTATACCCCTATTTTCATGCTTTGAAAAGCCACAATTCAGCAAATAATCCCGCACATTTTTCTATGAATGTGCTATGAGAATGAGTAGAAAAAATTTCGAAACAAACAGTGTTAAATTAGAGAAGATTTTAGCTGCAATATGAATAAGAGTATATACTATATGGATTTTGTTATGATGCTTCAAGAACAAATACAGTACTCCGGTGCATTTTGGTGAAGCATGGCGTTTTTTTGTTGTGCAGGGGATACAGCAATCGAAATCTGGGAAGCTGCTTACCTTGAGAGGTGCAGCTTGTAAAAGATAAGAAAAAGAGTCTCGCATAGAGGAGACTCCGTTTAGCCTTACTAAAAAGACTTTTTGCTGCGCTTTCTCCTTGCAGCTTCCTGCTTTTTTTTACGACGAACACTGGGCTTTTCATAATGCTCACGCTTACGAACTTCCGCAAGTACGCCGGAGCGGGCGCATTTCCTCTTAAAACGCTTTAGAGCGCTTTCCAAGGACTCGCCTTCGTTAACACGAATCTCAGACATGTCCTACCCCCCCTTCATAGAAGGATTATTGGCCAGCGGGACACTCGCCGCACAACAAATTAATTATAGTCGAACTGCTCTTGATTGTCAATGCCCTTTTTCTGCAACACCTGAAGCCTAAGCATTGCGTTTTTAGGTTATAACAGGTATAATTATAAATATAGAACACAGAGAAAAAAGGAGGATTCTGTCGGTGCAAACACGTCAAGCAATACATATGTTGGTTGCCTTCGGATTAAAGGAGGGGCTGCTTGAGCCCTTGGATGCTATTTGGTCCGAAAACGCACTGTTAGATATAATGCAGGAAGCCGAACCTTGGAACGGAGAAATAGACAATGACTCTTTGCCGCCAACGGCTACGCCCATACTTAAGGTCCTTTTAGATGCTGCGGTTTCGAAGGGATTTATTGAAGATACCCCCACGGAGAGGGATCTCTTTGATACGCGTCTTATGTCGACATTGTTGCCCAAGCCCAGTACAGTTGCAGAGAGATTTGACACACTTTATCGACAGAACGGTATTCAGGCAGCGACAAACTGGTTTTACCATTTCTGTCGGGCAAGTGATTACATCCGTGTTGATATGGTTGCACGAAACATAGCATGGGATTATAAGAGTGACCGCTACGGAGAGCTTGCTATTACTATTAACATGACAAAGCCCGAGAAAGATCCCCGGGAGATTGCAAAGCTGCGGCTGTTGCCCCCCTCTTCTTATCCCTCTTGTATGCTATGTAAGACTAATATGGGTTATGCGGGAAGGATGGATCATCCCAACCGGCAGACACTGCGCATCCTGCCGATAACACTCTGCGGAGAACAATGGTATTTTCAATATTCCCCATATGTATATTATGATCAACACTGCATTGTGTTTAAAGATGAGCATACTCCAATGCGGATATGCGATGCTACTTTTATCAGATTTTTTGATTTTCTGGATATAATGCCGCATTACTTTATCGGCTCTAATGCAGGGCTTCCGGTTGTAGGTGGCTCTATACTAAATCATGATCATTTTCAGGGTGGGGTTTTTCAACTCCCTATGGCGAAGGCACAGTCCGATCAACACTTAGTAATCCCTGGGCATTCGGAGGTTGATGCCAGTATACTTCGATGGCCCATGTCTGTTGTTCGGCTTACCGGAGGCAACCGGGCGGAACTTGAAGGGATTGCTTCGACCCTTCTCCATAGTTGGGAGGAGTGGTCGGATGCAGAGTGTGGAATACTTGCACGGGATCCCGATGGCACGATGCACAATACCTTTACCCCCATAGCCAGGATTGCCGACGGTAAATACCAACTCGATCTTGTTCTCAGGAACAATGTAACCAGCGAACAACATCCTTTGGGTGTTTTTCATCCCCATAAGGAACTCCATCACATAAAACGGGAGAATATCGGGCTGATAGAGGTAATGGGCTTGTTCATTCTACCGGGTCGCTTAAATACCGAATTGTCACAGGTCGAGGAGATCCTTTCCGGACAACTGCCATATGATGAAGAGACGCTTTCCAATTCTGCGCACCCCCTGAATAAACATCTCCCTTGGATACAGAGGCTGGTTTCTCAATATGGCACACAAGTCAATGACTCTCAAAAGATTGTGCGTGAGGAGGTAGGTAGCATCTGTGTACAGGTTCTTAGAGACGCTGGCGTCTATAAGGATACACCTGATGGCCGCCGCGGGATGCTGCGTTGGTTGGCGGATACTGGCGTTACCACTGGATAAGGAGGCATTATGGTTTCCAAAAGGCTTCTATCGCACGCTGCTTGCCAAGAACGTCTGTATGCTCGAGATGAGGACGTCAGAGGCCCCTATTTCCGCGATCAGACCGCTATTATACACTGTACTCCTTTTCGAAGATTGCGGAATAAGACACAGGTTTTTTTCGCGCCGGAGCATGACCATGTATGCACACGTATCGAACATGTGCTCCACGTAGCGACCATTGCCGCAACTATCTGCCGAGGCCTGAATCAGACTGGTTGGGAGTTGGATACCGAGCTTGCTTATGCGGCTGGCTTGGGGCATGACTTGGGCCATGCTCCCTTTGGGCACAGCGGAGAGCGAATTTTGAACAACTTACTGGTTCGGTCATCCGCAGAAACCGGTAGGACGGAAAAGTTTTCTCATGAGGCACACGGCTTAAGAGTAATAAATTTACTTACTAACGACGGGAAAGGGCTGAATCTTACCCGGGGAGTACGTGACGCAATTGTCTGCCATAACGGAGAACGATTTGACCGGTATATCGTAATGGAAAAAGCAGCTCGTACTCCGGAAGAAAAAGCCGAAGACCTAAATCGTTTGCCGGCTACCTGGGAAGGCTGCATTGTAAGATATTCCGACAAGATTGCGTATCTTGGCAGGGATCTGGAGGATGCGGTGTTGGCCGGCTTCATATCAAGAGATGAGCTCCCGGAGGATATTTCCCAGGAGTTGGGCTTTACAAATGGACAAATCATCAATAACCTGGTGTTGGATCTGATTAGTCACAGCAGCATAACGGGAAAGATCGGTCTTTCAGAGGAAAAGTATCTGCTCTTTAAGAAACTGTATGACTTTAACACCTCATATATTTATAACCATCCTCTCATTTTGGAATATGAAACCTATTGTATTCGCATTGTGAAAGTCTTGTTTGAACATTTGATGGATATCTTTTTTTTGCCGATTGAAAAGCACAGGTATGACTTCGAAAGAGTTTTTGACAGTTTTCGAAGACAATACAGTACTGTATACCGGCAGGAGGAAGCACCTCCGTCCAGGATAACAGTAGATTTTATCGCAGGGATGACAGATCATTATGCACTGGAGTGTTATAAGGAACTGGTCATTCCTCGGCCGATTCCCTTCCCCGGCATTTCCGGTATCATTATGTGAACTTCCCCTTATGGTTAAGGGTTATATTGAAAGGAGAATTATCATGAATATCCCAGAGATAAAAATGGGTATTGTAGCAGTAAGTCGTGATTGCTTCCCTATCACCTTGTCACGTACTCGGCGTCAGTCAGTAGTGGATTGTCTTCGCAAGGCAGGAGGCACCATTCTTGAGATGGAAACTATTGTCGAGAACGAACTTGATGCTATGAAGGCATTGAAAGAGTTAAACGTTGCCGGAGCCAATGCACTGGTTGTCTACCTTGGGAACTTTGGCCCCGAAGGCCCGGAGACTTTGCTGGCCTCAAAATTTGAAGGTCCAGTCATGTTTGTCGCCGCATCCGAAGAAGACACCCCCTCTCTTGCAGACGGTCGCGGAGACGCGTACTGCGGAATGCTGAACGCCAGTTACAGTATTGGTTTGCGTGGGCTTCGGGTATATATTCCCGAATACCCGGTTGGCACACCAAATGAAGTCGCTGCGATGATTACGGAGTTTGAGCCGATTGCCCGCGTTGTATACGGTCTCCGTCGCCTGAAGGTGATATCTTTTGGTCCCCGCCCCCAAGACTTCTTGGCATGTAATGCGCCAATCAAGGCATTATATGATTTAGGCATCAGTATAGAAGAGAACTCCGAATTGGATTTATTTGAATCTTTTCATAAACACGCCGGAGATGCCCGTATTCCAGAAGTCGTTGCAGATATGGAAAAGGAACTGGGCAGTGGAAATAAGATGCCGGGTATTCTTCCCAAGCTTGCTCAGTACGAAATCACCTTATTGGATTGGGCAGAAGAACACAAAGGAGCAGCGGACTATGTGGTTTTCGCCAACAAGTGCTGGCCGGCTTTTCAGACCCAGTTTGGTTTTGTTCCATGCTATATAAACAGCCGCTTTGCTTCCCGACTTATGCCGGTTTCCTGTGAGGTTGATATTTACGGCGCTGTCAGTGAGTATATCATTGCTTGTGCTACGCAGTTGCCGCCCACGTTGTTGGATATTAATAATACTGTGCCCGCGGATCTGTTTAATAGCGAAATCAAAGGCAAGTTCCCCTACAATATTAAAGAAACCTTTATGGGATTTCACTGCGGCAATACCCCCAGTTGTCATATCCAGAATCCTCAGATGAAGTATCAGCTGATTATGAAGCGCTCTCTGGAACCCGATACTGAACCCAATATAACCCGGGGTACACTTGAGGGAGATATTAAACCCGGAAAAATAACGTTCTTCCGCCTTCAGAGTGCGGCGGACACCTCCTTGCAAAGCTATGTTGCGGAGGGCGAAGTTCTTCCTGTACCCTGCCATTCATTTGGCGGAATTGGAATCTTTGCGATTCCGGAAATGGGTCGTTTCTATCGTCATGTGTTAATTGCAAAGCGGTACCCGCATCATGGCGGGGTTGCGTTCGCACATGTCGGAAAGACACTCTTTGCGGCTATGAAGTTGATCGGTGTAGAAGATGTTGCCTATAATCAGCCTAAGGGAATCCTTTACAAAGACGAAAACCCTTTTGGTTAATATCGTTATTATGCACAACCCATCCCGAAAAGGGATGGGTTGTTTGTACATGGATGAATTTGTACATTCTGTGCAATCTTGACTTCTTTTCAATTTCTCTTCTTTTCCGGGCTTATGTTTGTTATAATGAAATTGCATTTTCAAAAAGGAGGATTGTATGTCGAAAAATGCGTTTGTTACCGGTTCCAGTAAAGGGATTGGAAAAGCCATTGCGCTTAAGCTGGCAGAGGCCGGTTATAATGTGGCCGTGAACTATAATACTGATGAGGAAGGGGGCAAGGATACTGTTGAGCAAATTCGCGCAATGGGACGCCGAAGCGTTTTAATTCCGGGCAATATTGCAAATCTTGATGACATTCACAAGATGTTCGAAATGTTCTTCTCTGTATTTCCCACGATAGATGTAATGGTGAACAATGCCGGAATCACTCGGTTCATGCCGTTTCTTGAGGTTACACCTCAGTTGTTTGAACAATTGAACGCTGTGGACTGGCGGGGCAGTTTCTTCTGCACCCAAGCAGCTGCCCGGCATATGGTACAGCATAACACCCGGGGAGTCATTATCAACATTACTTCAAACCATCAGACCGGTCATTGGCCGCACGCTAGTGTTTACGGCCCTGTAAAGGCTGCGCTTAATAAATTTACTGAGCACGCAGCTATGGAGTTGGCCAAGAATGGGATCCGTGTTCTTTCGGTGGCTCCGGGTTATACGCGTGCACATGATAAAACAAAAGAAGCCCAGATGGCTGAGCGAATGAAAGCTCTGACGCAGGAACAACGCGAGGCGTTTAAGAAGCGTCGGGATGAATTTAATCAAAGAATTCCTCTAAGCAGATTCGGCGAAGCGGAGGAAATCGGTGACATTGTGGTATTCCTCTGCAGCCCTGGTGCTGCCTACATGACAGGAACCTGCATTGTGTCAGACGGAGGAGCATTGCTACCAAATACTATAGAAACAAAACTGGAGGCCGCTGTTTGGCCTATAAAAAAGGAGGAAGTATAACGCATGAAAATTACGAAAATGGAGTGCTTTTTTGTTCTTCCCCGATGGAATTTTCTCAAAATTACCACGGATGAAGGCATTATAGGCTGGGGAGAGCCCGTTGTTGAAAGTCGTGCGCAAACTGTTGCAAAAGCAGTTGAGGAGTTTTCCCGTGTGCTGATTGGAGAAGACCCTCTTCGTATCGAGTATCTGTATCAGATTATGTACCGCACAACGTTTTATAAGGGGGGCCCTGTACTGACTTCCGCAATCAGTGGAATTGAGCAGGCTCTTTGGGATATTAAGGGTAAATATTACAATATGCCTGTCTATGAAATGTTGGGAGGACGTGTTCGGGATAAAATCCGGATGTATTCCCATTGCGGCGGTCTTGACCCTGAGGACTTCGCAAAGAATGCACTTTTGCGCAAAAAAGATGGATTCACTGCCATCAAAACCGGCGTACATGGACCATATAAACATATAGATTCACTGGCCAAGGTAGAAAAATTTGTTTCCTTTATCCGTGCCGGACGTGAAGCTATTGGCGCTGATATGGATATCGCGATTGACTTTCACGGCCAAGTCTCCCCTGCTATGTCCGTCCGCCTCTGCAAGGAAATCGAGCCCTATTACCCTATGTTTGTTGAAGAACCCTGCCAACCTGAAAATGTGGATGCAATGGTTCGGGTTGCACAGTCTACGACTATACCAATTGCCACGGGTGAAAGACTTTTTACCCGCTTTGGATTCCGTGAAGTTTTAGAGAAAGGCGCTGCCTGTATCCTACAACCGGACATCTGCCATGCCGGTGGTATTTTCGAAGGGCGCAAGATTGCGGCAATGGCTGAAACCTATTATGCTTCTATTGCTCCTCACAATCCCTTGGGCCCTATTTCCCTGGCTTCTTGTATACAACTGGATGCCTGTACGCCTAATTTCCTGATACAAGAGCACCCCTCTATGCCTAACGGATGGGATCGGGGTGAAGGTTACTTGAAAAAGGCCTTTAAAATTGTCGACGGTTACGTTGAGATTCCCACCGGTCCCGGGCTTGGTATTGAAGTCGATGAGGATGTGGTTCGGGAACGCAGTTGTAGCGGCACATGGGATTCTCCTCGGTTCTTTCTCGAGGACGGCACCATCGCTGATTGGTAATCATCAGAGAGAGCGGTAACGCTCTCTTTTTTTGCATACAGAACGTATAAATATGCAATTAATGACTTGATATTCTGCATATCATAGTATATAATACATATCGTGAAGGAGGAGTGAAAGATGGAGTACCAGAAAATGATAGATAAAGCAAACATACTGATAGAGGCGCTTCCCTATATTCAACAGCTTGCAGGAAAGACGATTGTAATAAAGTGTGGCGGAAATGCCATGGGAGATGAGACGGTTACCGATACATTGCTGCAAGACATTACTCTTTTAAAGTTCGTAGGGGCAAACCCGGTAGTGGTGCATGGTGGAGGTCCGGAAATTAACAAAATGCTGGAGCTCCGAAATATTGAGTTAAAATTTCACAAAGGCCTCCGCATTACGGACGCCGCCACAATGGAAACTGTGCAAATGGTACTTGTGGGCAAAATTAACAAGGATTTGGTAGCAAGGATAAATAGTCTTGGTGGGAATGCTATAGGATTATGTGGCCAAGATGCCGGTCTGATCAGGGTTAAAAAACTGCCGGTTCGGGATGGCGTTGATTATGGATTTGTAGGAAGCGTAACCGATATCAACACAAGCCTTATTCAATCCCTTTGTCAGAGCGAGTATATTCCGGTTATCGCTCCTATCGGTGCTGGTGCAGACGGCAACAGCTATAACATAAATGCGGATACCGTTGCCGGGGAGATTGCTGCTGCAATGCGTGCTGAGAAACTGATGTTCCTGACAGATATTGACGGAGTCCGAATGGATCCCCAGAATCCGGATTCCCTTATGAGCATAATTACTGTTGAACAAATATATCGTTTGATTGAGCAAAAAATCATTTCCGGCGGTATGATACCCAAAGTTATGGGGTGCATAACGGGTATCGAGCAAGGAGTGCGTCGTACTCATATTATTAATGGTACCATCCCTCACTCGATTGTGCTGGAGATTTTTACTGACCGCGGTATCGGCACTATGGTAACAAAATAAGGAGGTTGAGATGATACAGAAAATCATTCGTAAAGACGCGGCGTTTTTTATGAATACCTTTGGAACCCGCATACCGATATGCTTCACATCGGGTAAAGGAGTTATCTTAACCGACACTGAGGGTAAAACATATATTGATCTCTTTGCCGGTATTGCTACTAACGTTTTAGGCTATAACCATCCGGTTCTTACAGAGGCTCTCCATAATCAGATTGCTAAGGTGATTCATACCTCTAATGTATTCTATGTGGAAGGACAAGCGGACTTGGCCGAAAAGCTTGTAAAACTCTTCGGCAGTGGTAAGGTGTTCTTTGGCAACTCTGGTGCGGAAGCTAATGAAGGTGCTGTGAAGCTGGCCAGACGCTACTGGAAGGACCATGATCCCCAAAGATACAAGGTTCTCACCTGGAAGCACTCCTTTCATGGGCGTACCTTAGCAATGGTAGCGGCAACGGGACAGGAGAAATATCAGCGCCCCTACTCACCTCTTCCCGAAGGCTTTGTAAATATACCCTATGGTGATCCTGCTGCTTTAGAAGCTGCTATTGACAGTACTACTGCAGCTGTTATGCTGGAGGTAATACAAGGAGAAGGAGGTATTCTCTGCCCCGGGAGGGAGTGCTTGCATGAAATTGAGTCGCTTTGCCGAAATTACGGAATATTATTAATTCTTGATGAAGTCCAGACAGGAGTCGCCCGCACAGGTAGCTTTTTTGCATATCAACATTTTGGTTTGCAGCCTGACATTGTAACGCTGGCAAAAGCTTTAGGCGGCGGAATACCAATGAGCGCTATTATTGCCACAGACCGCGTCTCCGCCTTTACCCCGGGAGATCACGGGTCTACCTTTGGCGGTAATCCGCTGGCATGTGCTGCAGGGAATGCTGTGGTAGATATTGTCTCACAGCCGGCCTTTTTGGATTCAGTAAAGAAAAAGGGTATATTTCTGCTTCATGGTCTAAAGGAGTTGGTTGATAGGCACACCCTCTTACGAGATCCGCGAGGTTATGGCTTAATGGTTGGTGTGACTGTTTCTAATGAAATACCGGTATCAACTATCGTGACTGCCTTATTGGAGAAGGGGTTTGTTCTGGGTACTGCGGCAGGAAATACACTGAGAATTGTCCCGCCGCTTATTATTGAAAAGCCACAAATCGCACAATTCCTGAATGCGCTGGATACAGTATGTTATGAAATGGAGAACAAAAATGAAGCAGGTTCTTAAGGAATCACCCTTTTTTCAGAAGCATCTTTTAACTTTGGCAGACTATTCGCCTGCGGATGTGGAAACAATTTTAGCAAGAGCTTGCAAACTGAAAAAAGATCTGAAAGAAGGAGTTGTATCGCCGTTGCTGTCCGGTAAAAATTTGGCGATGATTTTTGCAAAGCCGTCAACCCGAACCAGAGTCTCTTTTGAGGTTGGTATGCAGCAATTAGGCGGTCACGCCCTGTTTCTGTCCTCACATGACATACAGCTCGGTAGAGGTGAACCGATTGCCGACACAGCAAAAGTTCTTTCGAGATTTGTGGACGGGATAATGATTCGCACCTTTTCTCAGGATGATGTGGAGAATCTTGCGGCACAGAGTTCCATTCCTGTAATCAATGGCTTAACAGACATTTGGCATCCATGCCAGGTTCTGGCTGATTTACTAACAATTTATGAATATAAAGGGCGCCTTAAAGGTTTAAAAATGGCCTTCTTGGGCGATGGATTTAATATGGCTCACTCCCTAATGATGGGAGGAGCAAAAACAGGCATGGAAGTTGTTGTCGCCTGCCCTACAGAGTATCTGCCCAACCCGGTGATTGTGGAGGTTGCAAAAAAAGCAGCGGCAGAAACAGAGGGAAAGATCACAGTCACTAATGATCCTGTTGCAGCTATTTTAAACGCAGATGTCGTTCTTACAGACGTATTCACCAGTATGGGACAAGAGCAGGAAACCGTTCAGCGGTTAGAAGCCTTTGCTCCGTATCAAGTCAACGAACAATTATTTTCTCTGGCAAAGCTGGATGCCATTTTTCTTCACTGTCTGCCTGCACATAGGGGTGAAGAGGTCACTTCGTCAGTTATTGACGGCCCTCATTCTGTCATATATGACGAAGCCGAGAACCGTTTACATGCACAAAAAGCAGTTATGTGCCTGCTTATGGGAGACAAAACATGAGTCTTTTTATTCGCATTGCGCTTCCGTCCGATATTCCGATGCTGTTGGATCTTAACAGTGCCTCCTTTCGGGAATATGCGGCGCTGGTAGGTATTCAGCCGGATCAATTTGCTCCCCTTACGGAAAATGAAGAGGATATAGAATCAGACCTGAGGAAGAAGAAAATATGGATTGGCTTTTACAATAAGACAAAAGCAATCGGCAGTATTCGGTGTCAAATACTGCCGGATAATGTTGCGTATATCAGTCGATTTTCTGTACTCCCGAATTGGCAGCAGGTGGGTATGGGCAATGCGCTCATGCAAACAGCAGAAACCTTTTGTATGGAAAATGGCGTTGCTGCAATGGCGCTTCATACCTGCACGAAACTGCTTTCGCAGGTACGCTTCTATACAGCACAGGGTTATTTTGTCCACTCAACAACACAAGATAGGGGGTATATTCGGGGTCTCTTTATCAAAGAGTTGTCATCGGATGTCCCTTATTCTTTAGATACAGTCATTTCATATTAGCTCTTATGGCAAAAAAGTTGGTGATCAGCATATACAATGGTGTTGTGAAAGTTGCAGAGCATAACTTGTGAAAGTGATTATTTGTGGTAAGGTTCTCCTCTAATGATACGGTAGCTCCTATAAATTTGTTCGACCAGTATCACCCTTACCATTTGGTGAGGGTAAGTCATCTTCCCAAGGCTTAACAATTTATTCCCGCGGCGAATGATTTCTTGCGACAACCCCAGTGAACCGCCGATAACAAAAACAAGACGTTTTCCCGAGGGCATGCACCCCTCAAGATAGGCAGAGAATTCGGTGCTTGAGAGAGCCTCTCCCCTTTCATCCAACACACAAACCGTGTCGTTTGTGTTGATCCACTGCAGCAGACGCCTTCCCTCAGTATCCTTTACCTTATCTGCTGCGGCGGAACCCGGTTCTGGTGTGTTTTCATCCGCAACCTCTCGGACAGTTAGCTTTGCATATCGGGACAAACGTTTCAGATACTCCTCCAACGCGTCACGCCAGTAGCGTTCTTTCAGTGCACCTACACATAAAATTAGAATATGCATAAAAACGCATCCCCTGACTGCTTGAACAGACAAGGAATCTCCCTATTTCTATTTATAACTCTATATTCTTATTTGTTATTTTCCTGCAAGTACATGATTGTCAAATCAGGGTGCCTTTGAAGCCAGGATACCGGATAATTTGCATCCGGCTTGTTCGAAAATGCTGTTTGTACAATGGCAGCTTTGGCTTGAGTGTTGATCAACAAAAGGACTCTCTTTGCTTTCATGATATCGGATATGCCCATGGTTATTGCCTGCCTGGGCGTCTCTTCTCCGGGGAAAAACCGTTGATTGGCTTTCCTGGTCGATGGACTCAGTGTTTGTATATGCGTCCGTAAAGCAGGGTTCGTACCTGGTTCATTAAAGCCAATGTGCCCGTTATTCCCTACACCCAGCACGGCTATCTCCGGAATTCCTGCCAAATCCAGCAATGTATCATACTCAATGCAAGCTTTCTCTGTATCCTTGGACCAACCGCGCGGTATATGTATCATTTCTGGGTTTGGTTTGATTACATTGTATAGATTCTTATGCATATAAGAGTGATAGGATTGAGGATGGTCTATAGGTAAACCTATATACTCGTCCAGATTGAAAAAAGAGATGTTTTTAAAATCGGTATTTCCCCTAATATGAGCGTTGCATAATTCCCGATACATACCTTCGGGGGTACTGCCCGTGGGCAATATCCATGTGGAACGGTTTCCGGTCATTCCTTTCTCAAGCACCCAATTGCATGCTGCCTTGTCAAAATCGCTTTGCGTGTAGAATGTAATCATTTATACCCTCCATTTCATATAGTTATTATAGCATAAGAAATGCCTATTTCAATCATTGACGTGACAATAAGAAAGATTATAATCACTGATTGTGAGCCGGATATATCAGGGCGTATATCTGTTTTTACAATCTATCATCGTGACGCATAGAAAATCATATGCGGGAATCAAAAACATAAACAGAAGAATATAATATGAGAAATTACATAATAAATACAGAATCTTTGCATACACATACTAAGAGCTTTTTCGGTGAACAAATGAGCTGTTTACAGTAAGAACCGATGTAATCTGGTACATCGGTTCTCTCTGTATTATTCAATTATTTCTGTCTGCTGTGCCACCAGAGCTAATGCGCCGTATTTTTTCCGAAGAACGGGCTTCTCTATTTTCCCGGTAGGATTTCTGGGAACTATGTCAAAAATGATTTCCCTGGGGCGCTTGTATCGGGGCATAGCCATACAAAATTCTTCGATTTCTTCTTTTGTGCATGTCATGCCTTCTCGAATCTCAATGATTGCGGAAGCGATTTCACCAAGCCGTGGATCCGGTCTGCCGATAACGGCTACATCTTTTACCTTTTTATAACCCCGTATAAAATCTTCGATCTGAACCGGATAGAGGTTCTCCCCGCCGGTAATAATGACATCCTTTTTTCGGTCAACTAAATAGATAAAGCTCTCTTCATCCATCATAGCCATGTCTCCGGTATACAGCCAACCATCCCTCAATACTTCATTCGTAGCCTTGGGGTCATGATAATAACAGGACATTAAACCGGGACCACTTATCAGCAGTTCCCCTACTTTGCCGTTGGCGAGGTCATTTCCTTCCGAATCCACAATCCGTGCTTGCCAACCGAAACCCGGCTTCCCAATTGCGCCGACCTTGTGAATGTTATCCACACCAAGATGTACACAACCTGGACCGATTGATTCTGTCAGGCCGTAATTGGTATCATACTGATGCTTGGGGAATACCTGTTTCCATCGATGGATCAGGCTTGGAGGAACGGGTTGTGCGCCGATATGCATCAAACGCCACTGAGTGAGCTCATATTTTGATAGTTCTATTTCACCGCGATCAATCGCATCGAGAATATCCTGAGCCCAAGGCACTAAGAGCCATACTATTGTGCAATGCTCTAGCGAAACGGTTTCGATGATCCATTTTGGAGAGACTCCACGAAGGATTACGGCAGAGCTGCCCGATACAAGGGAGCCAAACCAATGCATCTTCGCACCCGTGTGGTATAGTGGCGGTATACACAAAAAGCAATCCTCTCTTGTTTGCCCATGGTGACTTTGTTCACATAGTGCGGCGTGGGTCAAACTCTCATGGTTATGTAGTATAGCCTTTGGGAAGCCGGTAGTGCCTGAGGAGAAATATATAGCGGCATCGTCCGATGGAGAAAGGGCAATACCCGGATTTCTGCTTGAGCAATATGAAATATACTGGAAATAACTCAAAGCGTAATCAGGACAGCTGCCTCCTACGAAGAATGCAAGTTTTATTGCGGGAATATCTTTGTGAATAGCGGCTATCCGTTCTTTAAACTCCGGTCCGAAAATCAAAACGGACGCATCGGATAAATCAAGGCAATAACGAATTTCATCCGACGAGTAACGGTAATTCATCGGAACGGCTAAGGCGCCCATCTTCAAGATTCCGAAATAAATCGGTAGCCATTCTAAGCAGTTCATTAATAAGATGGCTACTTTGTCCCCCTTTTTTATTCCGTTGGCCAATAAAACATTGGCAAACCGATTTGCTCGGCGATCAAAGTCGCTCCAACTGATTTCTCTGCGGTAAGCATCGCCGGGAGCGGACTCCACCAGACTGTATTCCGTCCATGAATCCTCGTGAAATTCATGCTGCGGGTTGATTTCCACTATAGCAATATCTTCCGGATACAACTTGGCATTTTGCTCCAAGAATTTTGTAATGATCATAGAGATCTCCTTTCAATGTCAGAGCAGGTCCTTGCCTGTCTGTGATAGAACGTACTTTTCTCAAAGGAACGATGTTTGGGAAAGAGTATAAAAAACTCCCGCCCCATCCAAGGGGCGAGAGATAGATCTTCGCTGTACCACCCAAGGTTCACGGCTATAAGCCGCCTTTTAAACATCGGATATACCGTGTTTCAACGCAGTAACGGGCGTACCCGTTGCAGCCTACAGACAAATGCCCTTCGGTGCAAGGCTCTGAAAGTGTATTCACCATCTGTGTTCCGTATGCCTCTCACCAACCGGCAACTCTCTTTACGGATAAACAGCGGTTACTTCTCCTCCGTCATCGCCATCCAACAGAAGTATATAGAATGCGCTTTCCTTTGTCAAGTGTTGCGGATTACCATTTCTTGATGGTATAATCACGGAAGACGAATGGTATGGGAGGAAAAATGCTTTACGGAGTTACCTACCCGGAGGGATTTCGGGCTGCCGGCATCTGTGCGGGTATAAAAAAAAATAACAAATTGGATTTGGCAGCGATTATTAGTGATCGCCCTGCTTCGGCGGCTGCGCTTTTTACGAAGAATGTGATAAAGGGTCATTCGCTTTTGCTGTCCAGAAAGCACATTTCCTGTGGTACAGCAAGATTGGTGCTAATGAACAGCGGGTGCGCTAATGCCTGCTTGGGAGAAAGAGGAGAAATGGACGCGCTTCGTTATGCCATGGCAGGCGCGCAGGCAGTGGGATGTCCGGTAAATCATGTACTTCCGCAATCCACTGGTGTAATCGGGAAGCCTCTGCCCATAGACGCATTAATACAGGGTGTACATACTGCTTGTACTCATGCAAGTAAGGATCACGGGATTGACGCAGCGATGGCGATTATGACTACGGATACTCATCCGAAAATGGCACAAGATGAATGTATTATTGACGGAAAAACGGTAAAAATTGGTGCTATGGCCAAAGGCTCAGGTATGATACACCCAAATATGGCAACCATGCTTTGTCTTATAACTACGGACGCCGCCCTTACCTCCGCTGCGGCGGATAAAGCGCTGCGCTCTGCTGCGAGTATAACATTGAACCGTATAAGTGTAGATGGAGATACTTCGGTCTGTGACCAAGCTACTTTGTTGGCGAATGGCCTGGCGGGAAACAGGATGCTTCAGGTGGAGGATCCGGAGCTTAATCGGTTTACGGAAGCGCTTTGTGATATTCTGGATAAGCTTGCCCGAATGCTGGCTGCTGACGGTGAAGGCGCCACGAAATTGCTTGAAATAAGGGTGCGAGGAGCTGAAAATGACAGCGCAGCCCATATCATTGCCGCTTCTATTGCTCGTTCTCCTCTGTGCAAAACCGCTGCTTACGGAAACGATGCAAACTGGGGACGTCTTATCACTGCCGCCGGTTATTCCGGTGTAGATTTCAATCCGAATACAGTAAATATCTGGATTGGTCCTCTTATGGTCTGTGAAAATGGCACTGCCTTGCCCTTCTCCGAAGCGGAAGCCCTGGCGCTTCTTAAGCAAAAAGAAGTTGTCTATACATTAGATTTCCGTATGGGTAAAGGAAAGGATACAATGTACACTTGTGACTTTTCTCATGATTATATTTCTATCAATGCGGAGTATCGTACATAAAGCTGCTATTTATACGCCGCTCGTACCGGATTATTATCGTGATACTTTTACCCGGAAGGACTGGCGTGAAGTTAAATCACAGTATTTTGTTTTCAGGATGTAGCTATACGAAAGATTTTCCACCCCCCCGATTGGATGCGCAAAGAATACTGCAATACCTCTTTTGCGTTCAATAATCCGCCAGTTCGAGATACGGTCATGGCTCCTGGGAAAGTGAAAAAATCAGGACAGTGTTTCTTTTTACCTCCGCTGCCTTGGAGAGAGAGTATCTTTCTGCTATATCAGTAGCAGGGTTCCATGGCTTGAAAGAATAAATTATTCGTCATAGGAAAGTGATCGAAGTATAGATCTCCTGTCGAAAATGATCAATAGATTTCTGCATATGTATTACGGCTGCAGGAATTGCTATATGTATAAGAAAGAAGCGGGGCAACTCCCCCGCTTCTTCATTATATGATTTCTATTAACTGTATATATGTAGCACTGACATAATAAACTTCGTCATTGAGACTAATTTTATGCCAAGTGTTGCCTGTTTCCAGTATTGTGACCCGTGTATCTTTTGTAAGCGTACCGATAACAGCTGATGCTGTGGAGGGACCTTCCCGGTAGTTCAGCCTTCTTGCTCTTACTATACCCTGGTATTGCTTTTTATCAGCGGTTGCGGTAGCCTGGAGCGTTGCCGTTGGTGCAGATGTTGCCGCCGGTGTCGCAGTCATTGTGATTACAGGAGCTGTAATTCTCACATACTTTGCGCTTATATAGGCTATGCTTCCTTTATACTCAATTGTGTGCCATGTAGAACCGGTTGTTAATATTGTAACCGCATCATTCCGGTGCAGTGTGCCGAGTACCTTTCCCGAGGTAGAGGCTTGGCTGCGAACATACAGCGAATTTGCCGTAATAATTCCCTTCCCCGATGTTGAGGCGGTAAAAATAGGAGTATTTGTCAATATTTCCACGTAATTGCCACTGACATAGCAGGGAGTGTTGTTTATGAGCACCTTCAACCATTGTCCTGTTTCTAATACAGTTACTATTGTTCCCTTTACCAATGTACCTTTTGAGGGATACTGAGTACCGGGACCGGTACGATAATATAGATGGGTTGCAGTTACTTTGCCTTGACAGGTAGCTGCGGGTGTCTGGGTCACCACGGGGGTTGCCGTGGCTGTGGTTTGTACAGGTGAAGGAGTAGTTGTAATCATAGGTTGTGTAGGCGAAGGAGTTGCCGTAGGCGGTGTGTCAAGAGTAACATAGCTTGCATTCACAAAATATTCCCCGTTTGCATATGCAATTTTATACCAATCACCCAAAGCAAGGATTGTCAACTTTGTACCGTTAGGAAGCGTGCCTTTTATGGGATATTTTGTACTGGGTCCAGTTCGGTAATTTAGCGCAGTTGCATGGATAGTTCCTGTCCAAACTTGGGTTGAGGCAGGAGTAGCGGATGGAGTAATTGTTGCGGTTAAAGAAGGAATAGCAGTCTCTACTATAGGATCCAGCAGAATATACGCAGCGCTGACATACCCTGTGCTGTCTTCGAATATGATTTTGAGCCATTGGTTCCCTATTTCGATGATCGTGACTACGGTGCCGTTGGGTAATCTGCCGATAGAAGTATATCCCGTGCCAGGTCCGCTTCGAACATTCAATAATGTTGCATTCACAATGCCGGTACGCTGGATATCTCCGAGGGTAGCTTCGGGTAATGCGGTAAACGTGGGTGTTGGCTCTGTGGATAATATACGAATGTATGTTGCGTTGACATACCCATAGCCGCCGCCGAATATGATTTTACACCAATCTCCCAGCTCAACAATCTGAAGCATATGATCCAGGTTGACCACCCCAAGAATAGCGCTGTTCGCTGAAGCATTTGACCTCACATACAACGAATTTACCATGACTTGACCTTGCGCAATAATGGGAAGATTATCAGGGTTCAGTGTAGCTTGTTGAAGTTTGCTTGTCGATAAATAACCTATGGCTCCGGAAGTTTCGTTAAAAACAAGAGTATATGAACCACTGACCAGCACCGCTTCAACTGTGGTATTTGCTGCCAGGCTTCCTCCTGCTGCAGTTACGGATCCTCCGGGTGTATAAGTTAGGTTAACTGCGGTTGTTGTCACGTATTGTGTATTGCCTCGTTCGGGTATGGAGGCAAGTGTATCACCTATGGTACCGTTATTGCCAATTATACAGCCACCATAATAGAAATCTAATATCTGCATAACGGAAAAACCCTGATTTGCCATCTCTTGGGCTCCCCGTTGACTCATGCCTATACCGTGTCCGTAACCTCTGGCAATAATCCGGAAATACTTACCGTCGTCAGAGACTTCGCGATAGAAAACACGGTGGTAAGCTAGTGTACCGGTATCTCCCGAGCAGGAGGCTTTCAAGTCAGCAGTGGAAATATTGCCCGTGAGTGTGTAATTGTTGTCCAATAAAGTACAACGAACCGTGAGGGCTGCCTTTTGATACTCGTAACTTATGGGATCGGTAGCGCCGTTTGCTGTAGCCGCGGGTAAAGTATGAAGTTGTACATCATCAAAACCCAATATGGTTATTTGGCTCGCTGACACTGTGATTCCCTGTTCTTTCGCTGCAGTAACAAGCATTTTCTTTACCAACGCTTCGATTCGGGGATCCATCGGTGTTGCGGTATCCAATGTCGCCGGAAAAAGAAAAGTATAGGATGGGCTTGAGATATTTGCTAAATCGTAAGGATCGTCTTTTATCGTATGGTAAGTATTAAATTTCCCCCAACGGGGGCAACGAGGGTTTATTTGTCCGCCGTTGCTTGCAGAATATACCCCGTCCGATACAGCACCCTTCCAAAGCAGAATTTGCCCTGAGGTCTCCCGGATCGCTTGAGCACAACGACTGTAAGCCGTGTTGTATCCTCTGTAAACCTGATTGGCGGAGGTATCTACCACGTCATATGTACCTGTACCGGATACATTGGCAACAGCATAGGTACGTGCTGCAACGGCTTGTGCTTTCAATGCCTCCAGGGGGAAGGAGTTGCTCATCTCATAAGGCAGTACTCCCATCAAATAATCTTCCATAAACACCCGCACCACCAACTGCAGGGAGGAAGAATTCACAGAAACCGTCATATCTCCCGGATAATTATAACCGGCCGGTGAGGTTAAGGTAATCCAGTTTGAGGAGGACGCAGAAGAACAGCGCTTCAGTGTTACAGAAGTACCCATTGTTATTCGGGTCCCATTTACTGATAACAGCAATTTCCCGTTACTGACAGAGAATCCCACCACCGTGCCGCGATTAAGCGGAATACCCGGCGCTTCCCTTATGTAATAACTCCCATTTATTTTCATGGTAGTAGAAGAAAGAGTGCCGTAACTTGTCAGTCTTACCCTAATATAACGGGTATCTGTAGCCGCTGAAGCCATTTTCCGGTCAAAGAAAGTCCCCGTTATTATCAGGCAAACGGCCAGAATTGCAATCAAGAAGCGTCGCATCAAATCCAGACACCCTCCTTTCAAAAAGTCCCGAAAGAGTGGACGTTACATATTATATCAGATTATTATCCGGAATGCAATAGTTTTATTACAAAATTGTAACATTCTGATCTTTACTATATGAACATATGAACAGATAATCTTGTAGATCCTATTTGATGGACAGTGTACGGCATAAACCTATCAACGTCCCATCTTATCCTTGTTATCTATTTTTGCAAATTATGAATTATTCATACTTAAGTAATTATATTGGGCTATAATACAATAAGATAAGGAGGGGTGATATGAAGGAAAAGAAACGTTTGCGATGGTGGCAGATTTCTATAATTGTTCTTATCTCCGTGGGTCTAGTTGTCGGTGGCGGGATAGGATTACTGAACAGAAGAATGCGTATTTATGAAGAGCAGTTATCTGCACGGAATAAAACAGGTGTTGTTTTCAGAGGCAGTATTACTACTACTGTATACGGAAGCGGTGCCCTATCAGCTGCTGAGTTGCTTCCAGTGCAGAGTGAACTTACCGCGAAGGTGTTGAAGGTATATTATACGAACGGTGACGCTGTTGAGAAGGGAAGTTGTATCGGATTGCTGGATGGTTCCGGGCTTGAAGATGATATCAAAGCGGCGCAGGAGACATTAGAGGAATTGGAGGACGGGTTGGCTGCACTCCCCCTTTCGGGCCACAATTCACTATATGCGGGAGCGCCGGCACGGGTAAAAGAGGTATACGCGGAAATAGGCGACACTGTGGAGGCGGTACAATCCGTGCACGGTTGTCTTGCTGTCCTTTCACTTGATGGAAATATGGAAGTAACTCTGAATAATGAAAAACTATCTATCGGAGATACGGTAACTCTTCAGTTGGGAGTCGAGAGCCAGGACGGGTATGTTGTAGAAATCCGTGAAGGGCATGCCGTTATATTGACAGAGGATACATCATGGAATTCAGGGGAAGAGGTGGTTGTCTATAAGGATGGAGAAAGTATTGGAAGGGGAGCTCTGGAGGTGCATCGGCCGTATCCGGTAAAAGGAACTACGGGCATTATCCGGAGTGTACCTACGGTAAATGACGCAGTTTCTCTCGGAACAAGACTCTTTCGTCTGGAAGGTAAAATTCTTTCCGCGCAGTTGCTCGCCCAATATGATGCAATCAGGGATGCAAAGAAAGCTTTATCAGATTTAGTCGATAATCGTGAAAAGCTGAAGATAACCGCCCCGGAAAGTGGAATTCTTGCTAACATGACTCTGTCAGAGGGATTATATACGCAAAAGAATGCGATTGCTTTTCAAATTGCTACCGGCGGGATGGAGCTTCTAATTGATGTTGACGAGCTGGACATATTGTCTGTTGCTAAAGGTTATAATGCCACGGTAGAGCTTCCTGCTTTGGAAAATACAGTGTTGAGCGCTAAGGTGGTAGGCATTAGCCGCTCGGGGATATCTGCAGGTGGAGTCACCACCTACAGCGTAACCCTGCGATTGCAGGATGACCCTCGACTATACTTGGGTATGACTGCGGATGCTGAAATAAGTACTGGTTTTGCTGAGAATACATTGCTTGTGCCTGTAGAAGCATTGATTACTCGAGACGGGCAAAAATTCCTTTCGGTGCCCGGTGATGATATTACAGAAGAAACCCTCATACCCGTGTCGATCGGCCTGGCGAATGATACGTATGTGCAAATCCTTTCCGGTGCTGAGGAGGGACAGCAAGTATATTTAACCAGAGCTGATACCAATGACTTTTTCGCAATGTTTCAATCTGCCAGAAAAAATATGGTATCCGGAGACGCATCGTGATAGAATTACTGAGTGTTAAAAAATACTATACCATGGGGGACACGGTTGTGAAAGCCCTGGATGGCGTAACGATGCGTGTCGAAGACAAGGAGTTCGTTGCGGTCATCGGCCCTAGCGGTTCCGGCAAATCCACTCTCATGAATATAATTGGATGCCTTGATAGTCCGGACGAGGGTAGCTACCTTTTGGACGGCATCCCGATAGGTGATTACACAGCAAATCAACAGGCGGAAATCAGAAACAGGAAAATCGGTTTCATTTTTCAGCAATTTAATTTGCTGCCGCGGCTGACAGCTCGGGAGAATGTTGAGCTACCCTTGATTTATGCCGGAATGAATGCCCGTGATCGGAGGGAGCGCGCCGAAGATGTGCTTTCCTTGGTTGGTTTGGCAGACAGGAAAAATCATCGGCCCTCCGAACTTTCCGGTGGGCAGCAGCAGCGTGTCGCAATCGCAAGGGCAGTCGCTGCACGTCCGACAATTTTGCTGGCAGACGAACCGACAGGGAATCTGGACTCCCGCTCCGGAAAGGAAATTATAGAGATGCTGCATCGTATTCACCGTGCAGGCAATACCCTTCTGTTGATTACCCACGATTCCTCTGTGGCCGCACAAGCACAGAGACGTCTCTGTATGACAGATGGACGTTTGACGCCGGCGGAGGAAACATGAAATTCACACAAATATTACGTATGGCTTTCTCAGCCATGAAAAGTCATAAAATGCGGTCCTTCCTCACCATGTTGGGCATCATCATCGGGGTTATGGCAGTATCTATGCTGGTTTCGCTCGGGCAGGGAGTTTCCAGTGAAATAACCGGACAAATTGAAGGCTTAGGTTCAAATCTGATAACAGTATCCTTCACCGGCAGTAAGGCTCCTCGTGTTTCGCTGGATGAAATACGGGATTTGGAGGGCAGTGGCGGTATTGCATGGGTATCTCCCAGCATCAGCGGGAGTGTTACCCTCAAGGTCACGGGAGAAGATATGGTTTCCTCTCTTGAAGGCGTGATGCCGGTATATTTAAATATCAGGGGCTATTCCCTGTTGAGTGGCAGGTATTTCAATGAAACGGATATGGATTTTCGGTCTGCTGTTGCGGTAATCGGTACCGAGGTCGCAGATAAATTGTTCGGCAGCAGGGATGTGATCGGAGAAACACTAAAGATTAACGGAAGGAATTACAAAATAATAGGGATACTTGAGGAGCAGGGCAGCACCATGATGGGGTCTCAGGATAATGTTGTTCAAGTCCCATTCACTAATGCGCAACGCCTGCTTCGTAATACAGCTATCCGACTGATATACGTTACCGCTACTTCAGCTGATGAAAATGATACTGCAGTGGCTACACTCAGCGGTTTTGCTATGAAGACAACGGGAAACTCTGAAGATTATTCTGTATTTAATCAAGCCAGTCTTATGAAAATCATGGGAGATGTTACGGCTACCTTGACAGGAATGTTGGCCGGTATTGCTGCAATTTCCTTACTTGTTGGTGGAATCGGCATTATGAATATTATGCTGGTTTCCGTAACTGAGCGGACAAAAGAAATCGGCATACGAAAGGCTGTCGGTGCCAAGGAATGGCATATCCTCGCCCAGTTTTTAGTTGAGTCAGTCCTTTTATCCTTTACCGGCGGGATAATCGGCTTGTTTATCGGGGCTCTTTTGCTTTGGATTCTGTCCGGCCTCATAGGCGTGTCGATGCAGATAACTGTTTCAACAGCTTTGTTCTCTATCGTTTTTTCAACGGCAGTAGGCATTATATTCGGAATAGGTCCGGCAAAAAAAGCCTCATCCCTGCATCCGATTGAAGCGCTGCGTTATGATTAGCGGCATATCAGCTGTTTATACAATAAAAGTTGCAACCAAGATCGGAACTATTTATAATATCGTGGAAAGGATAGCTTATATGGCCTTTTTATATGAAACTCATATGCATACATCGGAGGCAAGTGCCTGCGGAAAATATCCGGGGAAGGATATGGCACGTGCATACAAGGCGGCCGGTTATGATGGAATTATTGTAACGGATCATTTCTTTAACGGGAACTGTGCCATATCCTCTACCCTCCCATGGAATCAGCGTGTGGATGCTTTTTTATCCGGGTACGAGGCTGCAAAGGCTGAAGGTGACCGTATCGGGTTGAAGGTTTTCCTGGGTTGGGAATACTGCGATATGGGTACCGAGTTCCTGACCTATGGTCTCGGGAGGGATTTCCTGCTGCAATACCCAAATATGTTATTTTGGACGCCTCAGGAATATATAGATAAAGTACACGAACATAATGGCTTTATCTCCCAGGCACATCCCTTCAGGGAGGCATCGTATATCGATTTTATCCGTCTTTTCTACAAATCTGTAGACGCTTTTGAGGTTTACAATGCAGGAAACATTGATCCGGCGATGGATGAAGAAGCGCAGGCTTTTGCATCAAGTCACCATTTGGCTATGACTGCCGGTACCGATGCGCATTGCCCCGAAGTTATAAGCGGAGCGGGGATGCTCTTTATGCAGCAATTGACGGATATCTGGGATTTCATAAGCTCTGTAAAAGAAGGGAAAGGACGTATTGTCTCTGCGCTTTCACATACAAACTGATGAACCCCTTCCCTATTCATGATCTGTGCTGATTCCCATAGTATTCCTGCAGTCAGGCAAAAATATTGTACCTTCCGGCCAAAGGTTATGGCGGCAATTTTGTTATATATTTAGGCTCTCTGTTGTAGCTTCCTGAAGCGGTTGTATTACCGTATAAACAGCACTATTGTGTATTGCAACAAGTTTTTATCCGAAAATGTATTTGTAAAACATAAATCATTTTCAGCGCTCTTGCATCTAAATATATTTGCATTAATGAAACTTTTTTTTAATAAAAATACCTCTTTGAATATATTCAGTGCGAATGAACCGATAAATCTCAATCCAACCAAACTATAATGGAAGTCAGCGAGCAGGCTCGTTTTTAAATGGAAAAAGCAAAAAACCCTTGAAAATCAAGAGTCTTTCGCAGATGCAAATCACCTCATTAAATTGGCGCCACAGGTAGGGCTCGAACCTACAACCCCGCGGTTAACAGCCGCGTGCTCTGCCATTGAGCTACTGAGGCAAGACAAGCTCTTGCTCGCAAAAAAATCATATCACCTCATACAGCGTTTGTCAATACCTATTGAAAAAACCCGGTGCGAAAAGCACCGGGACATGTTCATATTTACAATATCCACTGAGGGTCTTTTTCAGGTCTTGCATCCATCTCCGCTTTTTTTGCTTCGTATCCGGGACGGCCGAATAACGCATACGTAGCATTTTTTCCTTCTTCAACGCCGGGCTGATCAAAAGCATTTATCCCTAATAACTCCCCGGTTACGGCTGCTTGCACCATGAAGAAGTATAACAGTTGACCTATGGTGAAGGCATTCACTTCCGGCAGATACAGCGTTTGGTTCAGTTTCCCAGCCCGAGCGAGAGCATACTCTGTTGCCATCTGCTCCGTTTGGATCAAATCGTTAAAAGTGTGGCCGCTGAGGAAAGAAACATTGGGATATTCGTCATATCCGCCGGGAATCTCTAACTTAGTACGGTAATGATCAACGCCAATAAAAGTAATGACCTTGTCAAAGGGTCCCTCCGTATATAACTGTACCTGGCTATGCTGATCGGTCACGCCCAAGGATTTTACCGGTGTTTGTCCGGTATACACTACACGTTTCCGGTTGGAATACTTCTTTCCCAGGCTTTCCGCCCAGAGTTGCGCATACCAGTCGGCGATATACTTCAGGCTGTCTGCGTAAGGCATCATTACCTGAATATTCTTATCTTTTTTCTTCATACAGAGATACATCAGCATGCCGGAGAGCCAGCCGGGGTTCTTCTTCAAGTCGGGTTCCTGACATAGTTCTTCCATATATGCCGCGCCTGCAAGAAATTCTTCAATGTCGATACCACATACTGCTGCCGGCAGTAAACCTACAGGGCAGAATACAGAAAAGCGACCGCCGACACCATCCGGGATGAAGAAAGTCTTTATATGATTCTCTTTGGCAATTTTGATCAGGTTTCCCTTACGCTTGTCTGTTGTGCATATAAGGTGGGATGTCCATCGGTTGCCTAACGTCTTCTTTAGGAGATCTGAGATAAAAATAAACTGGCTCATGGTTTCACTGGTTGAGCCTGACTTTGTGATAATATTAAAACAGGTCTTCCGAATATCGATCACATCCAGCAATGCCGCCATTCTTTCAGGATCAACATTATCCTCAACATAAAATTTGGGACGACCACCGCGCTGTTCTGATGTGAGTTCGTTGTAATGCAGGTGATTTAATGCCTGATGTACAGCGATTGAACCAAGTGCTGATCCGCCAATACCAAATACTACAAAGCTATCGAAACGCTTGGCAACAACATTCGCCGTATGAAGAATATCTGCCACAGTTTTGTCCTGCCCCGTTGGTATACGGGTCCATGCCATCATGCGGGAGGCACGGCCCCATTTCCGAGAAAGCGTCAAACGCGCAGCCTCTGCTTTGGGCATGAGTTTGTTAATGTCCTCACGCGTAACGGGGTTTACCCGCTTGGAATACTTACCCTCAGCCTGTGCCCCGTCTATAGCCGGCTCCATCAAATTATTAAAATCCATGCGTATGCGCATGGAATATATCCATCGAGTGTCTTCAAACCGTTTCATTTCATCCATCCTTTCCGCAGCGTGCTGCAAACAGGATTATATTATACTCTAAATTTTACAAAAAGAAAGGGCTGGACAGCCATAATTCTTGACAATTTCCTAACAAATTAGTATAAAACCTCTTATTCGTCATCAGGATTGAGCTCTCCCTCCGTTAGGCAAGCAGAAGCCAGCTCCCATTCTTCAATACGCAATGCCAGCACACGATCCAAGCTGGCATACTGTTGTGTAAGTTCTATAATCTCCAAACTTGATAGCATGTCCGGCCGGGCAAGTTTTTTTTCCACCTTATCCATCTCTTTTTCTATACATATTACATTGTCTTCTGCTTCTTCATACAGTCTGCGCAGTTCCTTTATCTTCTCTTTTGCTTCCCGGGATTTTCTGCGCTCTTTCGCTAAAGCGGTTTTTGTCATCCCGGATGCGAGATTCTCTTGTTCTTCTGCCATAATCGACTGATGATAGAGATAATCATCCCAATTGCCGTCATATTGCTGGAATCCGTCTTCTGTAAACTCAAGTATTTTTGTCGCAATTCGATTTATAAAATAACGGTCATGACTTACCAGTATCATTGTACCGGGGAAATCACACAGTGCTTCCTCTAAAACCTGGCGGCTGTCAATATCCAAATGATTGGTAGGTTCATCCAACAAAAGCAGGTTTCCCTTCCCGAGCATTAGCTTTAATAGCGTTATTCGCGCTTTTTCACCGCCGGAAAGCTCAGATATTTTCTTCTCTACATCGTCTCCACGAAAAAGAAATGCGGCCAGAGCGTTGCGAACCTTTGTCAGATCCATTGTATGGGCATGATCCTGCCAAATCTCGTCCACAGGTGTAAGGTCTGGGTTTAAATTGGATTGATGCTGATCATAATATCCTACTTTTACTCCGGTGCCCAGTATAAAATTTCCCGCAGAGGGAAGAATCTGTCCGTTTAGTATTCGAAGCAGCGTTGTCTTTCCGACGCCATTCGGTCCAACAACTGCCATTCGATCTCCCGAGAAGAGATGTAAATTCAGACCATGAAATAATGGTTTCCCGTCAAAATCCTTCCCTAAATTATCAGCAATCAATACGTCATTTCCGCTACGGCTACTGATATCGAAATTAAAGAAGATGCTGTTTTGAGTACGAGGCCGGTCGATCCTTTCAGTTTTATCCAACTTCTTCTCCCAGGAGCGAGCTGCTTTTATACTTTTCTCCCTGTTGAAGGAACGATACCTGGCTATGATTGCTTCTTTCCGTTGGATTTCCCTCTGATTCAACCGGTAAGCCTTTAGCTGTTGTTGATAGAGCACTTCTCTCTCTTCCAGATAAAATGTGAAGTTACCTTCAAAAATTGTTAAATGTTGGAAGGCTATTTCGAATATTCTGTTACAAACGGCATCTAAAAACCAGCGATCATGGCTGGCAACAAGGATAATTCCGGGAAAATTCCGCAGATAACCTTCAAGCCAGGCAGTAGCCTGCAGATCCAGGTGGTTTGTTGGCTCATCCAGCAGCAAAATATCCGGTTTGGTTAGCAGTAATTTCCCAAGTGCTACGCGTGCTTTCTGTCCGCCTGAAAGCTGCCAGATAGGCTGGTCAAAGGTTTCCTTTGCAATTCCCAAACCATTGAGAACACCAGCTATTGCGCTGTTATAAGAGTAACCGCCGGCCTTCTCATATCTATCCAGAAGTGAGTCGTATTCCTTTGCTATAGATACGTATGTGCCAGATGAGTGATCAACCTCGCCAATCAAATATTCAAGCGCCCGCAACCGTTCCTCCATACGGAATACATGTGAGAAAACTTCCAGCATCTCCCCAAATATGGTATTAGAATTGTTAAGATCTAAGCTTTGATGAAGATAGCCGAGGCTATAGCCGGATTTTAAGGAAATAACTCCCCTGTCCGGCTCTATTTCTCCGGAAAGCAGACGAAGTAACGTTGTCTTCCCTGCCCCATTCGGGCCGACAATACCAATCCTCTCCCTTTCCTCTACAGAAAAGCCAATATCCCTAAGTATCTCAACATTTCCAAACTCCTTTCGCAGTTCCTGCACTTGTAAAACAATCATTTTCCGACTCCTTAAAATTGAACATCGTAAACTATAGCATATCCGGCTAAAGGCGTCAATTTGAGCTGTCTTATGTAATATTATGCGTTTATTCCCTTGGTTTTTGCTCAATTTAATCAATATAGGCAACAGAGCGTAAGAAAGATAATATATCGCCTGCCGGTATCGGGCATCGTTGAATGGCTGTTGTTTTTTTGCTGCGGGACAAAGCCCGACACTAAAGCTGACGTATACTGAAAATTTATATATTTACAGGAATCCGCTGACCTTTCAAGGCAAATATACGGTTTTTCTCCTTTGCGAATCTTTTTTTCTGAGACGGCAATATCTTAATATAAGAAATCACACCCTGCTGCGCAGCAGGGTGGAGAGCCGTTCAACCGTACATTTTGCTTTTAACAGGATCAGTCCGCATGTAATTCAGCAGGCATTTTATTGTCCTTGGATCATGGAGGATTTATATCGATTACACCAATCAACCATACCTTTAGCATGTGATTCTCCAGTCTCTCCGGTCATGCTGCTACCGATTAGTCTGGCCACCTCTTGATAGCGAGTATTTTCAGGAAGTCGCTCTACTTGGGTTGCGGCCCGCCCGCTTTCAATAATTTTTTCTATCTTGTAATGAACGTCCGCCATCGCGGCAATCTGTGGTAAATGTGTTACACATAATATTTGACGTCTTCGGGAAATCATCGCTAGCTTTTGTGCTGTGACCAATGCCATATTCCCGGATACTCCGGCATCAATTTCGTCGAAAATCTGACACTGGATTCCGTCATTGCCTGCAAAGGCGGCTTTTATTGCCAACATGATTCGAGAAAGTTCACCGCCTGAGGCTACCTTGTTCAAAGGACGCATAGGCTCACCCGGATTGATCGTAATATAAAATTGACCTTCCTCATTGCCGTATGCATGTGTCTGCCCATCTTTCATCTGTGTCCATTCTACCTCGAGGCCGGCGTTTTCCATACCTAAATCTGCCATCTGTCTGAGTATCGCGACGCAAAGGGCATTCCCGGTTTCTTTCCTGCAATGAGTAAGCTTTTTCGCTGCTGCTTTCCAGCGAAAAAGCAACTCCTCATCCTTTTCGCGAAGTTGTGCAATATGCTTCTCACGGTTCTGCAGCGCATCCAACTCTTCTCGAAGACTTTGCTGCTGTTGGGGGAGATCATCTGCGCCGCATCCGTACTTCCTGGAAAGTTGGCGAAGCAAGTGCAGCCTCTCCTCTACGTTTTCGAGAGAATCCCCTTCACTCTCCATGCCTTCAATGGCATCCCTTAGGTGATTCTGTACATCCTCCAACAATATAGCGGCATCATCTAACGAATTGGCTATTGCAGAGTAGGTATCACTCATTTCCGTAATACGACCGACTGCGCTTGCGGCTCTTTCCGTATCTGCTAAGGCGCCGTTTCCTGCTTCTCCTCCATCAATGGCAGCAACAGCGATTTGAAGCGCCTCAATAATACGCTCGGTATTTTGAAGCAATTTTCTCCGTTGGAGAAGGTCATCCTCCTCACCCTTCTGCACATCAGCATTTTCCAACTCAAGGATCTGGTATTCCAGTATATCAATTCTCTGTTCGGGTGTCATGCCTTCCTTATCATAGGCAGATAATTGTCGCTTAATCTCCTGTCGTTGTTGATGGAGGATTTTAACTTCTTCCGTAAGATTTGTTATTCGTACTCCTCCATAGGCGTCCACCATGTCTCGGTGCTTCCGAACATCGGTCAGCGAATAGCTTTCCTGCTGTCCGTGAATATCAGCCACCTGCGCCATAAGCGTTCGCAGTTGATTTACGGTAACGGTATGTCCGTTTACCCGGCACACGCTTCTTCCGGATAGACCGATTTCCCTTGTTACCACCATCTCATCCTCTAACGGAATTCCCATTTCCATAAGCAGCGGCTTAATATCCTCTCCATCTTGACAGAAAACAGCTTCCACGCGGGCGGAATCGCTGCCGGCACGTATTATGTTTTTATCAGCTTTACTGCCAAGAATAAGGCTTATTGCATCGATTAATATGGACTTACCTGCACCGGTCTCTCCGGTCAGAACATTCAACCCGTCATCCAGAGACAGGTCCACATGCTCAATTATCGCAACGTTCCATATACTCAGTCTATACAGCATAAAAGAATTACCTCATTAAGCGACGCAGCTTTTCTGTTAATATCTTGCAATCTTCCGCAGAGCGAGCAGCGATCAATATGGTATTGTCACCGGCTACACATCCGAGAATCTCCGGCCAATGGAAGCCGTCCACTGTTTCTGCTGCGGCATTCGCGCTGCCGGATATTGTGTGCAGGACTACAAGTAATTCATTGTTTTGAATAGACAATACCGTATCCCGGAAGATACGCATTTGCCTTTCTGAAAAATCCCTGTCCCCTGTCAGAGCTACTGTGTAATGGGTACCCATCTGCACATCTACTGTTTTTACCAGATTCAGCTCCCGAATATCCCTGGAAATAGTAGCCTGCGTCACTGCAATCCCATATTGCAGCAATGCTTTTGCCAGTTCCTCCTGGGTTTGTATAGGTTGCTTCTCAATGATTTCAAGAATTAGCTGCTGACGTTTGCTTTTCATATTATCTCCGATTTTATGCGTTAAGCGTTTACTAACTTCATGCGAAGAGTATCAAATAAAGTTTCTTTTCCTAATCGCAATAGCTTGACAATCAAAGCGCTTCTTTGTACCCGTATGCTGCTGCCTGTCGGAACAAGCATCCGCTGTTGCCCGTCTGCCGTCACCAGAAGCGTATGATCATCTGCTGCCGAAAAGGTAAACACACCATCGCCCGGTACAATAATCGGTCTGGCAGAAAAGGAATGAGGAGCCACAGGTGTAAGTAGCATGGCATCCATCCGAGGATCCAGAATGGGGCCGCCTGCAGAGAGAGAGTAGGCAGTGGAACCGGTTGGCGTTGCTACAAGCAAAGCGTCTGCATCATATCGATTAATAAAATGACCATCGATGTAAGCCAGAATTCGTGCCATTTTTACAGGCTCCGGGCGGGAAAGCGCAATATCGTTCAATGCACACAGCGTCCTCCGGTTGCCCTGATCATCTTGATACTCCACAGAAAGCGTCATGCGAGAATCCACACTGTAGTTGCCGTTTAGCAATTTCCGGATTCCGTCATCCAATGCGTCAGCCGGTATCTCTGTCAAGAACCCGCGTCGTCCCAAATTGATACCGATAAGGCCCGTACCTAACGGTGACAACACCCTTGCCGCTGCCAGCATAGTTCCGTCACCTCCAAAGACCAGAGTCGCGCCGACGGTCTTTTGATAATCGGAAAGAGACAGTACACTGATAGAGTCCGGCAACAGCGGATGATCTACGGCACTGCACACTGTAACACCGGAGGATTCCATCAGTAACAAGGCCTTATGAAGGCAATCCAGATGAGGGTCTTTGTCAGGATTTAACCAGATACCGATTCTCTTCACGCTGTCAAAAAACTCCTCTCCATGCAATCATGTGAGTATTATACACTTTATTCTGCTTTTATGCAACATTTAGCCGCAGAAATTAGAACGGTTTTACCGTTTAAACATTGACAGATAGCATCATGTGTCGGAAGATAGGCCTTTTCTGACCTCTTTGTCACAGCTAAAAACTCCCGATTGCCATCCTGCCCAACAATGGGCGAAGGGAGCAGTGACAGAATTTGAAATCCATTCATACATAGGCATTCAGTAACTTTTTCCAATACCAGTTTATGTACCTTGCTATCTGTAACTATCCCGCGCTTATTGAGGAATCTCTTTCCGGCTTCAAATTGAGGCTTAATCAACGTTATTAAATAAGATCCCTCCTTTAATACGGTACGTAATCCGGGAACTATTTTTGTAACTGAAATGAAAGATACATCCATCACCGCGCCATTTAAAGGAGACGGGAACCAATCCGGCACCATTTCCCGCGCATTCGTGTTTTCCATAATCGTAACTCTCGCATCCTCCCGGAGTGAGGGATGGAGCTGATTGGAACCAACGTCCAATGCAATGACATTGTTTGCGCCGTACTTTAGAAGGCAATGCGTAAAACCCCCGGTTGAGGATCCTACATCCAACCAATTTCCATGAACAGTGAAGAAATCTGCACAGGCTAAAAGTGCTGCCTTTAGTTTGAGTCCGCCTCTGCTTACAAAGGGAATGTCCTCGCCATTTAGTTTTATCACATCCTTGTCCGTCACAGGTTGCGATGCTTTCTGTGCAACTATACCGTTTATATATACATCACCGGTTGAGATCCTTCTCTTCGCGGCTTCCCTGGACCGTACAAAAGCTTTGCGGACCAAATATGCATCCAGTCTCATAATACTTGGTTCCACAGGGTTTGCAATCGAGTTAATATCCCCTCTGCATCTATTCCCGCGCGATGGTACAGCACATCAGGATCGCCATGAGGAAGCGGATCATTCGAATGACCCAGGATATCCAATTTCCCTGTATATCCGTTAGAATATAGGATCCCTGCTGCCTGTTGCCCGAAACCTCCTACAACAACATTATCTTCCACACATAAAATTACGCGATACTTGCGCATTATCAACAGTGCTGTTCTGTCCATAGGTTTCAGTACCCGTGCATTTTGCACGTCTACAGGAAAGGGGGCTAATGCCGCGGCTTCTTTGGCCGGCAAAACCCGGTTTCCCGTTGCCAGAATACAGCATTCTGCAGGTGTGTCCGCTTCAAACAACTGCCAACATAAAGTCGAAAGCTCCGTTTGAGAAACAGCCGGGCCTTCCGGAAGTTCTTTTGCAAAGCAAATCGCTACGGGGCCGCCAATGGAATGGGCGCCTTTCAGCATTGTCCGCAGTTCTCCCCTTGTGGAGGGGGAAAGCACTGTCATATGAGGCATCGGAAGCAGCATATTGTATGTATATATGCCATGATGGGTCTCACCGTCATGGCCGCTGATCCCGGTGTGAGAGATGGCAAAAATGACCTGTTGATGGTTTATGCATACTTCTTGCGATATCTGATCCCACGCTCTTTGTAGAAATGTGGAATAAACACAGACATACGGTATCATTCCGCCGGAAGCCATACCAGCAGCTAAAGCCACCAGATGTTGTTCTGCAATACCTACATCGTAAACTCTTTCCGGCATTCGTGCCGACATTTCCGCAAGACCGCAGCCGTCCAGCATCGCGGCGGTTAATGCCACGATTGCCGGATTCTCTGTTGCCACTTGGCAGATGCTTCTTCCCGCGAGTACGTCGGTGGATTCCGGCTCCTGTTTTTTAGTCACCCCGGTAGAAATTACAAACGGTTTCGTACTGTGGAACCGACTGGGCTGCATCTTCGCCGGAGAAAATCCCCGTCCCTTTTCTGTAACAACATGAATCAATACAGGCTCATCCATCGCGCACGCTTGAGAGAGAACCTTTTCGATTTGCATTATATTGTGACCGTCAATGGGGCCGAGATACGTCCAGCCCATCTCCTCAAATACAATGCCGTTAATCATCAGGTATTTTAAGAACTGTTTAGTGCCACGAAGTAGTCGGTAAAGCGCCCCTTCTTTACCAATAAGAGACAGCACCCTTCTCTTCAACTCTCCGTATTTAGGTCGGCTGCGCATTCTTGCTAAATATAAAGATACACCGCCCACATTAGGCCGTATTGACATGCTGTTATCATTTAACATTAAGATTATCCGGTCTTTATGATGTCCGGCATCATTGATAGCCTCCCAGGCCTCTCCCCCGGTTAATGCGCCGTCACCCATTACCGCTACCACCTGAAACTTCTCACCGGCAGCGTCTCTCGCTCGCGCCATACCCAGCGCTATGGAGAGGGATGTCGAACTGTGTCCGGTATCAAAGCAGTCGTGCGAGCTCTCCTCGGTCTTAGGAAAGCCACTGATTCCGCCATACTGCCGTAGCGTATCAAAGCTTTCCCAGCGACCGGTGAGGAGTTTATGAGCATAGCATTGATGTCCTACATCCCAAATCAACTTATCTTCAGGGGTGCGCAAGACTCTGTGCAAGGCAATAGTGAGTTCTATCGCTCCCAAATTGGATGATAAATGACCGCCATTATTGGCAGTTGTCTGTATAATTTTCCTTCGAAGCTCAATAGCCAGAGAAGAAAGCTCCTCAGGCTTTGCCTTCCGCAGTTGTTCAAGCAGTGTATTCCCTGCTATAAAATCCATAAACACCAACCTACCCCAATAGAAATTCCAAGAATCGCACCCATTAACACCTCAACAGGCTCATGTCCGATCAGTTCTTTCAACCTTTCGGCATCCATTTCGCCATCAGAAAAGAGTTTTTCCAAGAGATCATTAAACGCTTTGGCTTGCTTCCCCGCTTCTCTTCGTACACCTGTGGCATCATACATCACAATTAATGCAAAAACGACAGATATAGCAAAAAGAGGGCTTTCAAAACCATACAGCACTCCCAAAGATGTGGCTGCAGCACAAACCATGGCGGCATGAGAGGAAGGCATTCCTCCTGCCCCCACCATCCTGACAAGAGAAAAGCGGCGATTCTTTATGCTTTCCCATATAACCTTAATAAGCTGTGCAGCAATATACCCTAATATTGCAGGCATAAGCACAGGATTGGTAAAAATCATCCAAAGTGAACCTTGATTTATATGTGCCTCCTATACCGTACGATGTACAGTCAATTCTGTTATCCAGTAAAAATACCCGGATCGTTCAGATGTAATATACAGGTCTGACAATGCAGCTATTGCTTTGCTGGCTAAATGTTCAGCTAAGGCCTCTGCCTCTTTCATCCCCAGCAAAGTGACATAGGTACGTTTGTTATCCCTAACATCCTTACCGATGGACTTTCCTGAATTATTTCCAGTTATATCCAATATATCATCCGTTAATTGAAATAGCAGCCCAAAATAATCTGCCCAACGCACTAACGCCTGTCGCTGTGATTTCGAAGCGCCGCATAAAACGGAGCCTGCTTCCACAGCGCCACGTAAAAGCGCACCGGTTTTCATTCTGTTCATGCGATCCAATGCAAAAGCTTCCTCTGCTTCAGAGGATAAGTCAATGCATTGACCGCCACACATCCCTCTGCTGCCGGCAGCTTTTGCCAATATACCGCAGGCCTGATAATATGCATTTTTCTTACTCTCTTTTATTGGATGCAGCAGCATCAACTCATACGCCAGATTTAAAAGGCTATCTCCGGCGAGCAAGGCCTGCCCCTCTCCGTACACAACATGACAAGTAGGTTTTCCTCGTCGAATGGTATCATTATCCATTGCGGGCATATCATCATGAATCAGGGAGGCTGTATGGATCATCTCTAATGCACATGCCAGAACATCGCCTTCCTTTCCGGGGTTGCCAAAGAGCGAAGCCGCCTGATACAGCAATATCGGACGGATCCGTTTCCCTCCTGAAAAAAGACTGTGCGTCATCGCGGAAAGGAGGGGCTGGGGACACCCGGTGGTATGATAATTGAACAGCCTGACAAGAGCGGCCTCATGCCTTTGCCGCAACACATTTTCTTCCGCAACGTAGTCTATCATTCTATCTCGCCGGTATCCATTTCTTCTGGTGTCAGTATTCGTATTCGTGTTTTTGCAGATACAAGTTCTTCTTTGCAGGACTTAATTAAAGATATTCCTTCCTCATAATATGACAATGATTGATTTAACGGTATTTTTCCTTCCTCCAATGCAGCCAGCAGTTCGTCAAGTCTTGCTATGGCTTCTTCAAATTGTAGCGGTTCACTCATCTGTATTTTCCTTTACCTCTATAGAATTTACTGTAGCCTTTACGAAACTCCTGTCTGTCTCCACGATGACGCGCTCTCCCGGAACAGCTTCACGGATAATCTTGCCCTCGATATTTGTTAAAATAGCGTAGCCCCGATCAAGAATTCCGCGAGGATTCAATGCATGTAATGTTTGCTCTCTCATTTGCAAGGAACTTTCACTTGCAGCGATTATACCGCACATTGCGTTTCTCACCCGGTGAAAGAGCATGTTCAATATCTGTTCGCGTTGCAGCAGCAGTTTCAACGGTTCCATGCTACGTAGTAGCCTTTTTCTAATCTGCAGAGTTTTATCCTTGTCAGCGATGTATTTCTGGATGGCGCTGTATAGCCTGTCATTTACTTGTTCAAGCCAAAGAAGTGTTTCTCCGATATTTGCGACAACTAGCTCCGCCGCTGCCGAGGGCGTTGGTGCACGCAAGTCCGCTGCCCGATCGCATAAGGAATAATCTGTTTCATGTCCTACAGCGGATACCACCGGAAGCGGGCTTTCTGTGACAGCCCGTACAACAATTTCCTCGCTAAATGGCCAAAGATCTTCTGCACTTCCCCCTCCGCGTCCTATTATCAACACGTCGGCCCATGGATGAGCACCAAACCAGCGAATACCGGCTGCAATATTTGCCGCTGCATGTTCGCCCTGTACCTGTACGGGATAAAGAAGGATTTCTATTCGAGGATCCCTTCGAGAAGCTACTTGGCATATATCGTGAAAAACGGCTCCGGCAGGGGAAGTAACAACACCGATACGTCTCGCGGCAGGTATGGGTCTCTTCTTTTCCGGAGCAAAAAGCCCCTCAGCTTCCAAGCGGGCTTCAAGCCTTTTATAACGCTCGTACCAGGCGCCGATGCCATCCATCATGGCGCCGGTCAGCACCAACTGCACATTCCCGTCTCTTTCGTAGAAACTTATACTGCCTGTAACAACGATACGCATACCGTCTTCAAGCAACAGAGAACCTGCTGGCTTCTGAAATTTAAACCAGACGCAGCGAAGTGTAGCTGTCTCATCCTTCAGAGTAAAATATGTATGCCCTGAGGGATACGTCTTACAATTGGATACTTCTCCCCTAACCCGTATACGGGTGAGCATTGCATCCAACTGAAGCGCTCGCTGGAGGTACTTTCCTACCTCACTGACTGAAAAAACAAGTTCAGGCATTTTCTGCAGCGTAAAAAGTATTTTCAAGCAACATAGCAATCGTCATAGGCCCAACACCGCCTGGTACCGGTGTTATAAGGGAAGCAACCTGCTCCGCCTCGTCGAATACTACATCGCCGCATAAGCGACCTTTTTCATCTTGGTTCATCGCCACGTCCACCACCACAACACCGGGTTTCAGCATATCTCCCTTGATTATCCCTCTTTTGCCGACTGCTGAAACCAAGATATCCGCCTGACGGGTAATGGCACCCAAATCAAGTGTCTTTGAGTGACAAATGGTTACGGTAGCATCTTTAGCTAACAGCAGCATCGCCATGGGTTTTCCGACGATATTGCTTCGTCCGACTACGACTGCATGCTTGCCGCACATATCAACATTATAGGCATTAAGTAAACGAACGACCCCGAGAGGGGTGCAACCCGCAAATGACGGAAGTCCAATCTGTGTTTTTCCTACATTTACGGCATGAAAGCCATCCACATCCTTATGAGGATCAATTTCCTCAATAATCGCTCTCTCGTCCAGTCCCTCCGGCAAAGGTGACTGAACAAGAATACCGTGAATTTTCGGATCGTTATTCAATGAAAGCACCAAAGCAGATAGCTCCTCCTGTTTGGTATCTGCCGGAAGAGTAATAACCCGGGAGAAGAATCCCACTTCCTTGCAAGCAAGACGCTTATTCCTTACATAAACTTTACTGGCCGGATTGTCACCGACAAGGATTACAGCCAAGCCTGGTACGATCTTCTTTTCTTCCTTCAGGAGTCGGGTTTTCTCGGCTAGTTCCGCCCGAATCTCTTTTGCAAGAGATCTTCCGTCCATCCTCTTTGCCATGGCATCCTCCAGTAATAATTCAGAATCAGTCGTCCGTCTCCGCACATATTACGGCATTCTTTTTGGTGTCCCGCAATGAACGCATATATTCATATGAACTGAGAATATCATCTGCCAAATCCAATCGCTCCATCTCTGCTTCCGCTTCTGCCGCGGCGTTCTTTATCAACAGTTTCTCAGCAGCCGCAGCGGCCTCAACTGCAGCCCTTCTTTCGGCTTCTTGGTTTAATAACGCAGATTCAGCTTCCAGACTTTCCATTGTTAACCTCCCGTCCTGAAGTTCCCTAAGACAGGTAGACAGTAAACCGTTTATATATGGAACCGCTTCATCATGCGCAAATTCCCATGCCAACTCAACGCATTCGTTAATTGTTACGGCAGGAGGAGTCGGCAGGTAAATCAATTCATACATGCCGAATCTGAGTATGGACAGGACTACTTTTGGTATGCGCTCGACAGACCAATTTACTGACCAACCGTCGATATGGTTATCCATTCCGATACCGACTCGCGCAATCACGTTTGTAGCTTCCGTTATGCGTTGCTGTGCTTCCGGGGATAAGGTCTTTTTTCCATAGAGCATCGCTAATGTTTTCGGCTGTTGATTCCCCCCTAAAAGCGAGGAATACACCAACTGCATTATTACTGTGCGAACAAAGTGACGGTCCATGAATTACTTTCTCCTGAACAGCGAAACAAAGCGGGTGAACGATAAAATAAACTTTTCTCTGTCTTCAAGGTAATAACCGATAAAGTAACCGACCGCAGCTAAAATAACCAACAAAAGAGTACGCCATATACCGATCGTCAAGCATAAAACACCTGCCACAATACCGAGAGCCACGCCGATAACCCGAGGTAAATGCTCCTTTATCCAAATAAGAAAGTTCATTCTGCTCCCTTACTTTCCTGCGGCGTATTCAATGCCGTCTGGGAAGACACAGATGCTGCTTTTATATTCGCGGGAAAAGTCTTGTCCACAAGTACGGATATCAAAGCGACAGAGGTACCAGCAGTTTCCATCAAATAAAATCTGAGAGCCTCCTGAAGTCTTCTGGTAACGGTAGGGATCGGCATATCGAGTGTTACTCCGAGGCGGAGATAAATCTCCAGGCCTGCTTCCCCCATCTTTAGGTTGGATCGCACCTCTTTCACTCCTGGAATTCCTGCAGAAAAAGCATCACACATCTGTCGCAAACAGGTACCGGTCATGCGGATATCACCATGGTCGGATGTGGCAATAAGGTATGTTTCTTCCGGTTTCACGATAGCAAACTCACCAAATAACAGCAGCACCGAAGCTCCGAATAAAAGCAGACCCGCCAATGTGCCTAACGTAACAGACAGCCAACTTCCCTGTAAGGCGGCGATTATATTGCCAATCGTGTTCGATGCCACAATACTCCAACAAACGGTAAGCCAAAACACGGAAAAGGCAGCCATTAGGAGCGCAATAAGAACTAAAATTACACGTTTCACAATCTTCATAATACACACTCCTTGTTATGCAATAACCGGCAGAAGTAAAAACTGCTGCCGGTTATGATGATACGGACTTATTTTTCTGTGGGTGTAGAATCTACAACAGGTGTAGTTTCCTTGTCAAACTGTATTCCCACAACCGAGACGTTGACATCTGTGACGGAGAGACCGGTCATATTCTCAACTGCTCTACGCACAGCGTCTTGTGCTGATGTGCAAACCTCATGGATTTTTATTCCGTAGTTTACGATTACTGCCAATGCCACGGACACCTTGTTCTCTACCACGGTGATTTTTACACCCTTGGCGAAATTTTTCCTCCCAAGAATTTCGGAAAGATTGGGTCCGCCACTCATGGCGGCAATGCCGTCGATTTCTGCTGTAGCAAGGCCCGCAATAATGGCGATAACCTCACTTGCATAAGTTACATTACCATTCTCAGTCACCGTTAGAATCTCGTTTTTTCTGATTTCTGCCATGTAATTAACCTCCTTAATATACATTATAACAAATTACGCGTTCTGTTGCAATGGTTTTCCTGTTTTTTTTTGCGATGGAAGGCATCAGATTAAACTGGGCTGCAGCATAAAGCTGAAGCTGTAAATCCGATTGGCTGGAAGCGTATACTCCGGGTGCGTTTTAGCTCCCCAGGTATCATCACCTCCTACGCCCATTTGCTTGTAACTGATACGAATAACAGTGCGACCGGTATCCGGTAATTCGTAATCATGTGCTGCCGCCTGCGTTTCTTCTGGTGTCCAAGGACAAACCGTACAATCAAAGAAAGGATTTCCCTGTAATGCAACACCTTTACCCTTTTCATCGGAAACTGCCAGCCAACGGACATCCGTCAACCCTCCGGTCTCCTGGGGCTTCAAATATTCTGTATGAAGATCCATTACCTTGCTGCTCCATCTGCTGACACGGCAACCTGAGGGACGATCCCATGTAGACTCTCCCGGACCCATTCCAAACCAATGCAGAGTATCCAAAGAGCCGTCAACTGCCAACATCATTCCGACTTCCGGTATCTCGGGCATCTTCTTTCCGGGCTGGAGACTAAGGGTGACAAATAAACCGCCATCAGGTTGAGGAGTGTAGTCCACACAGCATTGTGACATGGTGGAGGGAAGCCAATAATATACGCTTGCACCTCCCCCTTCTCTCTTTCTGTACTTGACGATTCCAAGTACCCTGGCATCGCGACCTTCATGCTGCCAAACACCGCTCCGCACATCAAGTCGATTGCCCCTATCGTTATCTGTCAGGGCCCGCCAGAAATTCAATCCCATAGGCGTCGCAAGCAATTCCTGTCCTTTTACATTATAGCGTATCAAACGGCCGGTCACAGCGTCAATCTCAGCCTCTACATCGCCGTTGCGGAAGAGGATATTCTTCCGGGTTTTACGCAACGCAACGGGCAGACCGAACTGCATTGCTGCCACCTCGTGTCCCGCATCTGCCCATATTGTACTCTCTTTCAAAGTGAAGGACAGATTCAAAAACAGGTCATCCCCGGGCATCGCATCTTTGGGCTGGTGATATGGAATTTTCATTCTGCCAACCTTTCCGGGTGCTATGTCCATAGTGAACTCTCCGCTCTCTACTTCTCTGCCCTCATGCTCGAGAGACCAGCGTCCGGAATATATTGAGAAATCCGTAAATAGATTCGTATTCTTTACGGCGAACACACCTCGGAAAGGATCCTTTATATCTACCCGAATGGGCTGATAACAATACTTCACCTCTGCAAGCTTAGGCGTAGGCCTTCTGTCGGCAAGCACCAGACCATCACCGCAGAAATTTCCGTCATGAGGATACTCACCGAAATCTCCACCATATGCCAGGTATTCATCGCCATGTTCGTTCGTTTTCCAAATTGCCTGATCTACCCAGTCCCAAATAAATCCGCCTTGCAACATGGGGTATTTGTGGAATAGATCGGTATACTTTTCCAGTGCGCCGCAGGAATTCCCCATTGCGTGGGAATATTCACAGAGAATAAAGGGCTTCTTTGCCGGACCGTGGGCATATCGCTCAAGCACAGTGGCCGGAGCATACATCATGCTTACCACGTCTGTCACGTCATTATATTCTGGTGTATGAATGACGGACTCGTAATGTATGGGACGGGTGGGGTCAATGCTTTTAATTTCCTTATACATCCAACGGAAATTTTCTCCGCCCCAGGATTCATTTCCCAAGGACCAAAGGGTAACGCAAGGGTGATTCCTATCCCGGAAAACCATTGTGCGACACCTTGAAACCACTGCTTCTCTCCACTGTGGGAAGCTGCCTGGCAGCGCATGCGGATGTTTGTTCTCACCGGTCAAATCAGGGTAACACCAGGTTCCGTGTGTTTCCAGATTTGTCTCATCGATCAGATAAAGTCCGTAGATATCGCAGAGCTCATACCAACGGGGATCATTAGGGTAATGACTGGTCCGAACAGCATTGATATTATTGCGTTTCATAAGCAGAATATCTTCAATCATCTCTTCAGTTGTTACCGTTCTGCCGGTACGGGCGGAGAATTCATGTCGATTGGTTCCATTGAAGAGTACGCGCTTTCCGTTCACGCGAAGTATATTTCCATGGATCGTGATCTCTACAAGACCTACCTTCTGTGAAACCACCTCCAACACCTGGCCGTGCTCATCCATCAGTTCCATGACCAGCGTATACCTATAGGGATCTTCTGCGCTCCAGAGGCGGGGCTGGTCGATTTCCCATTTAGTTTCCGCAGATGCTTTTTCATTATAGATCTGTATATCTTTGATATGAGAAGAGGCAACAACAGCATCCCCGTCACGGAGAGACAATTGCAGGGAGGCTAATGCAGAAGGTATAGAGTAGCTTTCTAAATCCACAGTCAACGTAGGCAGTGCTTTGCCTTGTGATAAATGGGTGCGGAAATAATAATCCCTTATGGAAATTGAAGGCTTCGCATACACGGTTACAGAACGGAATATTCCGCTGAGGCGCCAAAAATCCTGATCTTCCAGCCAACTTCCGTCACACCAACGATAAACCTCTACGGCCAGGCGATTTACGCCCGAGACAAGATACGGAGTGATGTCAAACTCGACCGGGTCAAAGGTGGACTTGGAGAAACCTACCATGTCTCCGTTTACCCAAACATACCCACAGGATTCTATACCCTCAAACCGAAGTGTTATGGGCATATCTTTCCAGCTTTCAGGCAGGGTAAAGGTGGTTACATAACTGCCAACGGGGTTATATGTAGTGGGAGCAAATGGCGGTTTAAGCATGCCATTCTTATACAGGCCAGCATCGCCCTTTTTCTTCAGCAGTTCAACATCTTCTTTGGTGATCCAGGGATAGTTCGTATTTGTGTACTGGGGATAATCGTAGCCATAAAACTGCCATTGTCCGGGTACGGGGATCTCCTTCCATTCGGAGACATCATAATCCGTCCGATAAAAGTCTATTGGTCTGTCGGCAGGTTTCTCGGACCAGTGAAACTTCCACATACCGTCAAGAGAAACCTTCCAGGGGGACGTCTTTCCTGCTGCAGCAGCCTCGTCGGGCCAATGGGTAAATGTAGCATGGGGAGGAAGAGCATTAATCCGGGTGATTTCCGGATTATTGTTCCACTCAGGATAGCCGTTTTTTGGTGGTACATGCACAAATTTTTTCTTCATTTAATTCGACTCCTTCTTCATATGTTATGATAGCTTTACAGCAATCTCTCTGATAAATTCTCGGGTAGTTACTCTGCGCAAGTCGTTTCCGGAAGCCAATGCGAAAAGGTCACCTGTCATCACACCGCTTTCAATTGTATCAATGGTAGCTTTTTCTAAACGAGCAGCGAAGTTACAAAGAGCCTTATTTCCGTCTATGTCGGCTCGTTTACCCAAAGCACCCGTCCAGGCAAATATTGTTGCAACAGGATTCGTGGAAGTTTCCTCTCCCGCTAAATGACGATGATAATGACGAGTAACTGTGCCATGAGCTGCTTCATACTCAAAGGCACCGGAAGGTGATGCCAGCACAGAACGCATGAGTCCCAAAGAGCCAAAAGCTGTGGCCAGCATATCGCTCATCACATCCCCGTCGTAGTTTTTACAAGCCCAAATAAAGCCGCCTTCCGAACGCATGACTCGGGCAACGGCGTCATCAATCAGCGTGTAAAAATATGTTATACCAGCCTTTTCAAAGGAGGACTTGAATTCTGCATCATAGATCTCTTGAAAAATGTCTTTAAAGGAATGGTCGTAAATCTTGGAGATGGTATCTTTCGTGGAAAACCAAAGATCCTGCTTCTCTGACAATGCAAAACGAAAGCATGACCTGGCAAAGCCGCGGATGGAATCGTCGGTGTTGTGCATACTCTGTAGAATGCCGCAGCTGGAGAAACTATGCACCTTTAACCGATGGGTCTCCGCACCGCTTTCATCCTCAAGTATAATGAACGCATTTTTCCCTTTCGGAACTGCCGTCTCTACCGCTGAATACACGTCGCCGTAAGCATGCCGGGCTATGGTAATCGGCTTCTTCCACCCGGGTACTAACGGTTTAATGTTCCTACAGAGGATGGGTACCCTAAAAACGGTACCGTCCAACATGGCTCTTAGTGTTCCGTTCGGAGACTTCCACATATTGGAAAGCTGATATTCACTAACCCTTTGTGCATTGGGTGTAATTGTCGCGCATTTTACGCCGACACCCAGTCTGGCTATGGCACGAGCAGCATCTCGGGTTATCTCATCTTTGGTGTTTTCCCGATTTTGGAGACCCAAATCATAGTATTCTGTTTTCAAATCAACATAAGGCAGAATCAAATCATCCTTAATCCATTTCCAGAGTACTCTGGTCATTTCATCCCCGTCCAATTCTGCAAGGGGAATTGTCATGGAAATCCGGTTCATGTCTTTCCTCGTTTCATGTTTTTTAAGCCGCTTGTAAATTGGGCTAAAATAGGTGACTCATATACATAATTGTTTGCGTGCTTTTCTCTTTGTGCGGCTACTGCCTGGTCTACGATTCTGTCAATTAACCGGGTAAAAGAAATTCCCAAAGGTTCCCAAAGATAATATGCCAAAGAGCCGGGAATCGTATTGATCTCATTCACATAAAGTTGGTTTGTACTCTTTTCAATCATATAATCAATACGCACAACACCTCGACAGTCCAACAGTGTAAAAATCTCACCGGTAAGTCTTCGCACTTCATCCGTCATCTCATTCCCTATCTGCGCGGGCAAAATTCGGGAAAGGTTCGCCATGCCCGAAGCTTTGCTTAGTTTTCCCAAATATTTTTCACCAAAGGAAAGCAGTTCTTTATGGGAGACTGGCTGCTCTACCAGTGAAACCTCAGGGGAACCTCCGAAACCCATAGCCGAGCAATTTACCTCAATGCATTCAAGGCCTTTTTCCATCATGACCCTACGGTCATATGAGAAGGCTACCTCCAGCGCATTCCGCAGGCTTTCTCTGTCCGTAGCTCTACTGATACCGATAGAAGAGCCAAGATTGCAGGGCTTCACAAAAATAGGATATAGCAGTTTCTCTTCAGCCTCTTTTAACACAGCATCAGGCTCTTGTGTAAAGCGTATTCTCTCGCAGGCAATGAAAGGCAAAACAGGTAGCCCCGCCCCTCGAAATATCATATGCATGGCGATTTTATCCATGCCCAAACTGGATCCCATCACTCCCGCAGAAGTATACGGGATATCGGCGAGCTCGAGAAAACCCTGCAGAGTCCCGTCTTCTCCGTTCATGCCATGCATGGCAGGTAACGCAACGTGGATATGCGCAATGGGTTTTCTTTTTCCCGAAAACAATCTCCTCTTTTCGTTTACTTTATAGACAGCACCGTCATCAGGAAAGGGGTTCATATAGATTTGTTGTGCTGTATCGGGAGAAAAAGCTTCAAATGCTTTTATATCCCGCAATGATTCGCCGGTATACCAACGTCCGCTTCTGTCGATATATATGGGGAAAACGTCGTATTGACTCCTATCAGCATTCTCCATGACCTGATGGCCGGTAATAATTGACACATCATGCTCGCAACTACAGCCGCCGAAAAATACGGCCAATGTTTTCTTCATAAAAACCCTCCCTATCTTTCCAGTGCATCCGGTAAATCGTTTTCAAAAAGCACAACATCCCCTTGTCGCACAATACGCTTGTGCACCTCCATAGCTTCCCTTAAACTATCAGTGCAATAACAGTGTTCCATTTGGAAACCCGCATTTTTCAGTCCTTCAGCCATTTTTTCGGCATTTCCGGCAACCAGAATTACAATATCAGCGAGGCTGGCCATTGCTTCACCGAAAGCTTTATTTTCCGCATCCTGACTCTCTCCCAGCTCAATAAGTCCTGGCGTGATGATTACTTTTCGTCCTGGAAAATCCCGGAGGACCTCCAGGGCGGCACGTGTCCCCGCAGTTGAAGCATTAAAGGAATCATCGATCACTGTAATTTGCCCACCGGCATCAAGCAGCTGAAGTCTGTGCTCCACGGGACGCAGAGTACGAATTGCATCCGCAATTTCCTCAATGCTGACGTCAAGTCTTTCTGCAACTGCAGCGCAGCCGAGTATATTGCTGATATTATGTTTCCCCAAAAGCCTGCAGGAACATGGCACACGTGTACCATTACTGTTTACAAGGGTGAATGCCACACCCTCTGGACCGCATGAAATCTCTTCTGCCTGCATCGCATAGGCAACACCTTCTGGCGGATTCAAGCCAAATAACACCTTTGGCTCCCGTGTGTTTCTGTACTGTGCCATGCCTAAAGGAATATCGCCGGGAAATATAGCCAACCCACCTTCAGGAAGACACTCGATCAATTCGTATTTTCCCTTTGCTATATTCTCCAGAGAACCAAAGGTTTCCAGATGCTGTGGTCCGATAGAGGTTATAAATCCGATGTCCGGGTTTACAATAGCACACATTTCCCGAATATCTCCTACATGCCTTGATCCCATTTCGGCAATAAAAACTTGAGTATCCCGGGGCATATTTTCCCGTATAGCCCGCGTAACGCCCATAGGTGTATTGTAACTTGCCGGAGTAATAAAAGTTTTGTATTTTTTGGAAAGCATTTCACCCAGAATAACCTTACAGCTGGTTTTGCCGTAGCTGCCTGTAATACCTATGGTAATCAATCCGGAAATACTGTCAAGCTTCCGACGAGCATCCCTTATATAGCTCTGCTGTATAGCATTCTCAACAGGTTGTGCCATTGCAGCGGATAACCATATGACCCAAGGCATACCTAAAACCATTAATACTATCTGTGCACATACCGGCCACAGCGCATCAAAGGCGCCCGTATACCAAATTACCAGGGAAAACATCATCGAGACAAACAATGTGACTAACAACGTAAAAGCAACAAGCCGCCATATTCTCTTTGTAAACACCAGCGGTTTTTTCATAGCTTTTTTGCGGTTCCTTACACATCGCACAACTCCCAACAACGCCCAAACCAGGGAAACGGACAGGGGTACAAATTTTAAACCAAGGCTCTCCGCTACAAAGCCGGCGGCCAGCACGAATCCTACAGCAATCAGCGTCCAACCGGAAAGCAGCCACTCTGCCAGCAGTCTTTTACCCTGCCAACGGACATATTCATCCAGATGGTATGATAAGGTTTGTAATACATACCAATATTGCAGTGCATGTAACGGCGATGAAATACCGATAATTACCAGAGCAAGTAGGGTCATGCCTCATCTTCCTTTAAAAAAACATTTACGATTTTACAAAAACTCGGGAACTGATCCAAATAAGCAAAATGGCCTGCATTCTCCAGGACCACTAGTCCGGCATCGGGGATATGCTTTTCCATATATTCACCGAATGCGACTGGTGTTTCCTTATCTTCCCGACCGTAAATCAATAGTGTCGGCGCTTGAATATCCGGCAGATAACCCGATAAGTCCTGATTCACTACCCGGGTAAAAATCTTCCTCATACCTTGAGAAAGCTGCTGATAATCCGGGGAGCCGGCTTTCTTCATCAGTTTTTCTATAGGTAGACCCAACAAGCGGCTGAGTACTTTACCGATCTTGTAGGTGTATACCTTTACATAATATCGAAATGATCTTTTGGGTATCAATCCCGCTGCATCGGTCAACACCAGCTTTGCTACCCTGTGAGGATATCTGGCAGCCAATAAAATAGCTACTCTTCCGCCAAAGGAATGCCCGATTACATAGGCGCCGCGAACTCCGAGTGCTTCAAGCCATTCATCCACAAGCGCGGCATAATCGGTTACATCCCAAGTATGCGGTGGCTCCGGAGTTTGTCCGAAGCCGGGGAAATCCAGGACGTAGACTGTGTAATTTTCCGCATAATGACGTATCACCGGTAGCCAGCTGTCGCGCTTTCCTCCCCAGCCATGAAGCAGCACAAGGGGTGCCCCATTGCCCTCAATTCGGGTAGCGACGGAAAGGTTTCCCAGTTGTACAAAGATATCCATTCCACCCTCTCAAAATAGTCCCGGCGATACATTTTTTTCCATGGGAATTCCAAGGCAATTCCGTGTATCCCGGTTCCAATAAATGACAGCATCTTCGGAATTCTCATAATATCTTGGACGTATTCCTTCATTGACAAAGCCCAGTTTTTCATATAAGCCGCGAGCAGGAAGATTACTTACCCTCGTTTCCAGAGTAACCTGTACGATGCCAAGTTCGTCCCAGGCACGCTGCATCAGCCAATACAGAATCTTGGTTCCCATCCCTTGACGACGATATGCAGGGTGTACGGCAATGCTGGTGATCTGTGCCTCCAGAAGAACTATCCACATGCCGCCGTACCCAACCAGTATTCCGTTCTCATCGGCTACCACATAACGGGCAAGGTGATTCTTCCATTCACTTCGAAAGGAGCCTTTTGGCCATGGCTGAGAAAAGCAAAGCTTCTCTAAAGCATCCAGTTTCTCTGCGTCCGCCAGGGTCATAGGGCGAAGCATCATCGTTTTCCGGTCTTTCCGATACCGGCTGCTGCTCTTTGCGCCGTCGTAAGCGCTGAAGATGCGCGAAGGTAAAATGGGGTCAACTGCGCAGCGTCCATTCCCTCTCCTGCCGCAAGCTTCTTTGCTGCCAGAATCGCACATGAAGATGCTCTTTGCAGTCGTTGGTTGACGGGGGGAAGCAGAACCTTCCCACTGTGTTTTTCTGAAAAAGCATCCAGAAAGGTCTTCGCTCCGTCCCCGCAAAGGATGATGGTCTTTCCCTTTGGAAGGTATTCGGCCATTTCTTCCCATGCGCAGGCCATTGGCGGTATCTCCTCTATGAGATCGTTTCCGATCCACTTATACAGTCCGGTATACACCTGTCCTCTTCTCGCGTCAAGAACAGGAAGGATCCAATCACGGGAAAACAGACCAAACGCCAATGTTTCCAAAGTATTGACCCCAACGGTCAATGCACGAGCCGCTTCTGCCAGACCTTTTGCCGTAGCAACACCGATTCTTATGCCTGTAAAGGAGCCGGGTCCGTTTACCGCTGCGTAAGCGTCCACAGTTTGGGGTTTCCATTCGATGCGATTCATTGCTTCTGCCACCATAGGCATAAGTGTTTGCGAATGGGTCATTCCGTTAACAGACAATGCTTCATAGCAAATCTCACCGTCCTCCCAAAGAGCTACACCGGCTGTAATGGTTGACGCATCAATTGCCGCAATACGCATTTTCCGCCTCCCTTGCCCATTGCTCATACCGCTCGCCGAACGGTTTCAGGCAGATCGCTCTTCCGTTGTCTGTAAAATGAAACAATATGTCCAATCTCTCCTCAGGAAGCAATTCCCTGACAACCTCAGGCCATTCGATGAAACTGACTCCTCCCTGATACCACATTTCCGTTATACCGGTGTTTTCAGCTTCCTCGGCATCCGAAAGACGGTATAAATCCATGTGGTATAATGTGAGCCGTCCGGGAATCTGATTTACCAGGGTAAAGGTCGGGCTTGTCACCCTACCCCGCACCTCCAGCCCTCTGCCGGAACCGCGTGTCAAGGCTGTTTTCCCTGCCCCAAGTTGACCCCACAGCGCGGCAATCGCTCCTGGAAAAGCTGTTCGCCCCAACGCCTCCCCCAACATCTCAGTGGCCCTTTGGGATTCTGTCAGAAAAATCATATGCCTCCTAGATTACGCCGGTATATACGAGCAATACAAGCGTTATCGTGATAATTAGAATCCCGGAGCCAACTATCCATAAAGGGAAATTAGATTTTGCTGACTCCGCTTCTTCTGACTGTTTTGTGACGCTTCGCAAAGCTTTTGATACCGGCTTGTACAACAGCAGGGTGATTCCGGCATTGATACTGCCTTTTAGCAGGTTAAAAGGCAAGAATCCCGGTATCAGCATCCCGACCACAACCGCTCTGTCGACCCCCATATACAGGGGAGTGATCAATACATTCCAAAGCATCATAACACCGGTCATAAAAAGCACACTGCAAATAAGCCCAAATAGCGCTCCGCGGGATGTACGCCATCTCCTGTAAATAATAGCTGCCGGACATGCAAATGCCAACGTGGAAAGGATATTCATGATTAAACCGATCCAGCCGGTCGTGCTGATTGTCAGCAATTCAAGAACGGATACCACTATCGTAATGATTAAAGCCGCCATCGGACCCAGGAGAAACCCACTGATTGCGATTGCGATATCCTTTGGATCATAAGAAAGAAAAGAAACCGAAGGAACCAACTTGATCGGCACAAGATGCGCAATGAAGACCAACATATACGCCATGGCACAGAGCATACCCAAAATTGCGATGCGTTTCGTATTCAAAACAACCCTCCTTTGACAGGCGGGTTACGCACTCGCCCATCTTCTCCCATCCAGACTGTACTGTCGGCACCGGGTTCTCACCGGTTCGGCCATATAATGGTTTGCGGGCTGTACCGCCGGTGGGGAATCTCGCCCCGTCTCGAAGACCGGATTTCTTCTTAAAGAAATCCCAAGGCATTATATCATTACCGGTCTTTTTCGTCAATCCGAAAGGAGGACCCGAAACAGCATACATAGGTGTTTTTGATTGCAAAAATCGCTTTTTTGTGTTAAACTGTGAATACAGGGAGGGCTTTCATGGACTACCAGCCAATCATTAAAAACGAGGAAATAGACCAGTTGTACACAGCTGTTTTGAATCTTCATAACCTTGAAGAGTGTTATCGTTTTTTTGAGGACCTTTGTACAATCCAGGAAGTACAGTCTATGGCGCAACGACTTGAAGTGGCTCGACTTCTTCAAAGCGGTGTCACATATCAAGAAATTGTGCGACGTACTGGTGCCAGCACATCCACTATCAGCCGCATCAATCGCTGCCTGTTGTATGGAGCTAAAGGTTATATAACGCAGTTGTCCAGACTTAAGGAAATAGAGAAGGAATAATTATGCAAGAATACTTGAAGAGTCTGAATCCAATGCAAAAAGAGGCCGTGTTGACAGTGAACGGGCCGGTTCTTATTTTGGCAGGTGCAGGTTCCGGGAAAACGCGCACCCTGACAAGCCGCATCGCATATCTGGTGGACTATAAAGACGTTTCCCCATCAAATATACTGGCAATTACTTTCACGAATAAGGCCGCTAAGGAGATGCGAAGCAGGCTGGAGAATTTGTTGGGAGAAGAAAAGGTTTCTCGCATGGATGTGTCAACCTTCCATGCGCTTTGCGTGAAGATACTTCGTAGAAATATACAGTATCTTCCCGGTTATAATAGGAATTTCTCCATCTATGATGATGCAGATACGAGCACAATTATCCGCAGATGCCTTTCGGCTTTAAATATGGCGGAAGAACACTATACACCACGCAATATGTCCTCATTTATCTCCCGTTGTAAGAACCAGTTGGAAAGCCCGGAGGAGGTTGCAAAGGCAAATCAGGGGAAGAATCAAGATATAACCATGATGTGTCGCTTGTACAAGATGTATGAAGAGAGGCTCAAGGAAGATAACGCGCTGGACTTTGATGATCTCCTGATACGTACACTGGAGTTGTTTGTAGAGGTGCCCGACTGTAGAAAATACTACCAGAATCTTTATCAATTCATCCATGTGGATGAGTATCAGGATACGAATACCGTACAGTACGAACTTGTTCGTCTTCTTTCCGATGGATGGGGCAATATCTGTGTCGTAGGGGATGATGATCAGTCTATTTATGGGTGGAGAGGTGCAAATATTCGAAATATTCTGGATTTTGAAAAGGATTTCCCAGGCGCGAAGGTTGTGCGTTTGGAGCAGAATTATCGTTCCCGGAATACTATCCTGAAGGCTGCGAACGCTGTTATTTCAAACAACTCCGGTCGCAAAGTAAAGAATCTATGGAGTGATCGGGGCGATGGAGATTTAATTCAGGTCTATTCCGCCAGAAATGAGCGGGATGAGGGCAATTGGATAGTTGCACAGATACAGGATCTGCTTTCCAATTACCGTCTCGGAGAGATGGCAATACTGTACCGGGTAAACGCCCAATCCCGTTCGCTGGAGGAAGCTTTAGGGCGTGCCGGACTTAAGTATAAAATGGTTGGAGGAACGCGTTTCTATGACAGGAAGGAGATCAAGGATCTTACTGCCTACCTTCGTGTCTTGCAAAATCCGCTGGATCTGCTTTCTGCAGAGAGAATCATAAATGTTCCACGGAGAGGCATCGGTGAGGTTACAATCAATGCCCTTCGCAGGGAGATCCAAACCTCCGGGCGAACTTGGACGCAGGTGTTGGATGATAATGATACACTTATGCGAATTGTACCCCGCGCTGCAGTAAAGCTGCGAGATTTTGCCTCAATGATGCGCAATTTGACAAAGGCTTCAACTGATTTGGACCTGTATCGTTTTGTAGATAAAGTGGCAGAGGATTCCGGTATTAGAGGATCATATCAGCAGGACAACAGTGATGAGGCTTGGGAAAGACTCCAGAATATAAACGAGTACCTTTCCGCTGTACAGCAGTTTACAATCGACAATCCTGAAGGAACATTGGCAGACTTTTTAGAACATATTGCCTTACAGAGCGATTTGGATGATTTGGACACCACTGGTGAAGCCGGTGCAGTAACACTTATGACTGTTCACGCTGCAAAGGGCTTGGAATTTGACTGCGTGTTTATTTCAGGCTTGGAAGACGGACTTTTCCCTCTCACCCGAAGAGATTCATCAGACGAGCAGATGGAGGAAGAGCGGAGACTCTGTTACGTTGCATTAACCCGAGCAAAAGATTATCTTTTTTTGTCCTATTGCGGTAAACGCAGGACCTACGGAGAATCTCATCGGCATATGCCTTCCCGTTTTCTTCGGGAGATTCCGGAGGCGCTTATAAAAGCACATGCCCCGGTACAAACGGATATGGAGCGGTTGGAAGCACTTCGTCGTGCAAAAAAGCCTGTACCGAGGATTAATTTGGGAGGACCAATTTTTACCCCTGTTCAGAAAAAGAGGGTTCTTTCGGATATTCAACCGGGAGTGAAGGTGAAGCATCCTCTTTTCGGCACGGGGATAGTGATAGCCTGCTCCGGCGTTGCGGGACGTCGTGTTATTTCAGTTGCTTTTGAGGGCTCCGGTATAAAAAATCTCGCGGAATCCATTGCGCCAATGGAGGTTATCCCCTGATGGCAACACTTGAGGAAATGCGAACGTTAGTGGATCAGCTTAACGCCTGGTCCCATGCGTACTATACGCTGGATCAACCGATACGTTCCGATGCGGAATATGATGCCGCTTTGGATCGGCTCGCGGCAATGGAAGAAGAACTTCAAACGGTGCTGCCCGACTCTCCTACGCACCGTGTGGGAGACGCCATTCTTCCGGGATTTTTACCACATACACATCTTGCTCCACTTTTCAGTATGGACAAGGCCCAAACTTCGGAAGCGCTTTTTGCATGGGATACCCGAGTCAGAAAGCTTCGCGAGGAGGCTATACAGCAATCCGGTCAATCTCTTCCCCCTATTCGTTATGCTCTGGAGTATAAGTTTGACGGATTGACCATTAATCTGACATATAAGGACGGAATACTGATTCAGGCCGCTACTCGCGGTAATGGACAAGTAGGGGAAGCGATCCTGCCCCAGGTACGAACCATTCGCTCTATTCCATCGCAAATTCCCTATATGAATACCGTTGAGATTCAGGGAGAATGCATCATGCCTCTCTCTGTGTTGGAGGAATACAACAAAACATCCGATGAACCTTTAAAGAATGCTCGAAACGCAGCAGCCGGAGCGCTCCGGAATCTTGATCCGGCTGTAACCGCAGCTCGAAAGCTGAGCGCTTTCTTTTATGAGGTTGGATATATAGAAGACAAGTCTTTCTCTGATTATGAGGACACGCTCCAGGCTATTTCCCTCTGGGGAATGCCTGTCGGTCCAATGACAGAATTTTATGATGATATTTATGCCTTGTACGCCCGAATACAGGATATTGGCGACGAACGAGATAAGTTGGATTTTTTGATAGATGGTGCTGTCATTAAGGTTTGCGACACTGCAACCAGAACCGCCCTGGGATCTACCGCTAAGTTCCCGCGTTGGGAATTGGCTTATAAGTTTGAACCGGAGGAAATGACTACCTATGTACGAAACGTAATTTGGCAAGTCGGTCGAACCGGAAAACTGACGCCTGTTGCGGAGGTGGATCCGGTTGATCTGTCCGGTGTAACCGTCCGCAGAGCGACATTGAATAACTGGGACGATATTCAAAGGAAAAAAGTAGCAATTAGCGCAAGGGTGATTATACGCAGGTCTAATGATGTAATCCCGGAGATTTTAGGTGCCGTACCCTCCGCGGAGTCCACCCTGCCCATTCAAGTTCCGTTACATTGTCCCGAGTGCGGTACGGATGTATTAAAGGATGGAGCGCATCTATATTGCCCCAATTATAACGATTGCCCCCCCCAGGTAATTTCCCGCCTGGTGCACTTCGCCAGCCGTGAAGCGATGGATATTGACACCTTTGCGGGCAAGACTGCAGGCGCTTTATTGGAACAACTGCCTGTGCAGAATCCTGCCGACCTATACACTCTTACCCGGGAGCAGTTGCTCCAACTGCCGGGCTTTAAGGAGAAGAAAGCAGATAATTTATTGTTGGCGCTTGAAGCATCAAAACATGTGCCTCTTTCTCGCTTTCTATATGCGTTGGGTATCCGTAATGTAGGCATCAAGACTGCCCGCGATATCGCAAGGCGATTCGGAACGCTGGAAGCTATTCAACATGCGGATGTACAGATGCTATCTTCTGTAGATGGTATTGGCACCGTTGTTGCGGAATCAATCAGAGGATGGTTCGACAATCCCCAACACATGGAGATGCTATCGGAGCTATTGGCAGTCGGTGTTACTCCTATACCGGAGGAAGCTGTGAAGATTTCTTCGCTTAACGGAAAAATATTTGTATTGACCGGTACCTTGTCCGATATGGACCGCCATGAAGCTACCGAGCGGATCGAGGCTGCCGGCGGAAAGGTTTCAAGTTCTGTCAGCAAGAAAACCTCCTATGTAGTAGCCGGGGATGCAGCCGGCAGTAAACTTGACAAAGCACTGGAGTTTGGTATACCGGTGCTCGATCAGGACGCATTTTTAAAGCTGTTAAAAGAAAGTGAGAGGACCTATTGATGGACGCGTTACAAGCTATTTATGCTCGCAGAAGTATACGGAAATTTACAGAACAAACTGTAGATCGGGATACTCTTCTTACGCTTTGCCGCTTAGGTGCAGCCGCTCCCTCAGCAGTAAACCGCTGCCCTTGGGAATTTATTGTTGTAGACGATCCAAAGCAGATGGATCGTATACGGAAAGCCCACCCCTATGGTAAGTATAATGCGCCGGCAGCGATTGTTGTTTGCGGAAACATGAAGCGCTTTCTTCCCTTGGATGCTGCGGAATATTGGGTACAGGATACGGCCGCGGCGATGGAAAATATTTTGCTAGGCTGCACCGCCCTTGGTCTTGGCGCCGTCTGGCTTGGTGTTTATCCCAGGCAAAGCGTAGTACGGAAAGTATCAACTTGCCTTGGACTTCCGTCCCACATCATACCGATGGGAACGGCTCTCATCGGTTATCCTGCTGAGATTCGGGAACCGCGCACCCAACTGAAGGACAGCCAAGTCCATTGGCAGTGTATGGAGTACTCATCTGAAGAAACAGAATGAAAATTCATTTTATTGTAGATGAACCGGTATCTCTTCGTTCCGCTATTTCGCGTTGTATCCCGGCTTATCTTTCTTCGCCTGAGCGCTTGCTGAAAGAAGGCCGGGTACAGATGAACAATCGCAGGTGCAAGCAAAACATCTTTTTGGAATCCGGTCAAGTATTGGAGCTAACGCTTTCTCCCGAATCTTTTCCAGTGATACATGTATTTCGCGAAGACGAGGACTGGATGGCGGTAGAAAAATGTCCTGGAATCGAGGTCTGCGGTAGCGAGGGTCTTACCCTTGAGGGTTTGCTTCGCGCAAAGGGACTCCCCGTTTCCGCGTGTCACAGACTGGATTACTGGACAGGAGGAGTCGTGCTATTCGCTCTTACAGAAAAGGCCAGACAGGCAGCTATCGCCATTTGGGATAAGCAGATTTCTAAGGAATATGATGCCATACTTGTAGGCGATCCTCCTGACTCGGGAGATGCCTGTGCATGGATTACAAAAAACGCGAAAGCGTCAAAAGTTCGTGTAACCTCGAGAAAGCAGCCGAAGGCTTTGCCCATACGTACAGAGTTTCACGTCTATGCAAGGAAAGATGGAATTTGTCGGGCCTCAATAGCATTACATACAGGAAGAACCCATCAAATTCGGGCGCATATGGCCTATTTGAGAACGCCTGTCCTTGGCGATGACCTATATGGGAACAGAACCGCTAATAAGCGGTTCCGTGTGATACACCCCTGCCTATGGGCAAGATATCTGCGCTTCTCTGACGCGCTCCCTGCTGCGTTCTCCCGTTGGCGAGGCATAACAGTGGAGAGCACGCCCGCTTATCCGAAGCAGATTGAAGCCTTCTGGTATCCCGTGGTCTAAAGTATCGGCTTTCCGTCGCAGAAAAGGATCGACCACCAGCACATCCAAGCGCCCATGATGATACACCAGGCCCAACGCATCCAAGGCCGTTTCAGTAATTTGATCAGACCGGGATACAGCGTGGCCATCCCCATTAAATATCGTGGAAAACTTAGTAACCATGTGGGAGACATGGCCACAAAGATATATACAACTGTGTATGCTGCCTCTGCTAGGGGCAGCTTTTTCATAAAACCGGGCAGTAGCAAGAGGCTGGCTATCATCCACCCCAGCTGTGGTATCCACATGTACTTGACCCAGTCGTCCGTTTGCTGTGCATTGATAATGGTATAGGAAAAAGTATTCAAAGGCGAGCCAATGCTCTGATGCCAATGAGATTTTTGAATCTCAAGAAACTTTAACGCATCGCCATATATGTAATAATTCAAGCCCAAATACATACCGAATCCGGATAAAATAATTAACCCGAAGAAAATTCCCGCCAATCTGTCAAGGCAAATGCGGGGTTTTTTCCAGTCTTTCCAGGCTTCTTTCCAATTGCTGCCTAAAAGTCGGTGGTGCAGGAGATATGTAATCACATACGGCAACGCAAGAAGTATGCCCAGGTTGCGCGTAAGAGCCGCCGCAAAACCAAACAACCCTGACGCCCAAAACTTTCTCCGCCGAAGACTCCAAAGGCAACCGATAGAGGTAAGCAGAAATAGGCTCTCCGTATAAGGTGCACCTAAAAAAACACCTGTCGGAAAGGTCAGCAACATTGAAGCTGCCCAGCCTCCGTCCCCCGGGGTATTCTCTTCGCACCAGTACCAAAGCAGCACACAGGCTACGGCCAATGCTGCCCAGCTGACCACTGTAGCCCCGGTAAAACCGCCGCCAAGTAGGCGCACAAGCCACGGATAGAGCGGATAGAATACAATAAACAGATGATTATCACCCAAGCTGGTATCTGCGGTATAACCTTCTGAAGCAATCGTCAGGTAATGAGGCGCATCCCACCGGTTCCATAAATCTGACAATGTACTGCCGGGATGGGTCAAAAAACCAAGCGCCGCAACCAGCCCGCGGCTGGCGAGAGCCACCCCGATAAGTAGCAGAACGGTTCTTAAAGAGAACCGGATATTTACAGGAACCGGCAGCAATGGAATTCCGATTCCGTTATCCAGTCGAATCCGGTTTATCATGAGTATGATCCCGCTGCCAAAAGAAAACCAGATAAAGATTCTGATTACCCATATTATCCAATCAGGCATGAGAATCCTCATCCAGCCATTCCGGGCGCATATAAAGTGTGAGGGGCAACAGTGTATCTCCGAGCCTTTCTTTGAAATCTGAAGGAAGAGCGGCAATAACCTGAGGCAATGCATAGCTCCTCAGCACAGGTAGGCGCATCTCCTCCCCCGCTTTTCGCAATAAAGTATCCCCGCGTATAAAACTCTCCGGCTCCGAAGCCCATGCTAAATTCGTATTATGGATAAAGCCCGTAAGAGGCATTCTCGCTCTTTGTGCAATCTCTTTTGTCATCCAGCAGATTTCTTCCACGCTGGTGGACCATGGCCGGCAGGTGTTACATACCACCAATACCTGATGATTTGCACCTCTGAAAAAAGTAGCATATCTGCCTAAAACAGCCGCGCCTGCAGGGTCTCCGCCCACATCAATCAATACACGGCCTGCTATGCCGGTAAATACTCCCTGAACCTCTGCAGGCAAGGAGGGAATATCAAGATTTGTTCCCTCAAATACCGGACGAATAACCGTTATTCCGTTCGATTCCAAAAGAGAGCGCTGTTCTCCGGATCGAAAGTAGGGGTTCACAATATCTAAATCCACCAATGTCACTTTCTCCCCGGCGGCTGCGCAGGACAGTGCCCGATTCAGTGCGATCTCTGTCTTTCCGCTGCCGTAATGGCCGATAAGGATTTCTAATGTTGCCACGAAATTCTCAAACTATCCTTTTCTTTATTCTTGCGAGAATTTTCTCGATCAGACCAGACTGGCTGAAGCGTACATCATTCCGTGTGAAATATAAAATATAATCAATAAGCAAACCTGCTGCCAACATCACCAGTGCTGCTGACAGCAGCTTTATACCCAGGTTCCTCCCACTCCCCTCCATGATTGCCTTGACACTTACACCGATTGTCTTATCAATGACGCTTTGGTTGTAAAATAGAGTAATCAGATGATACATATCTTTAAGGAATTGCATTGACATCTCCTATGGTCTTTGGTAGGCAGAAATTAATTGGCGGGCAGCACGAATGCCATCTACGGCGGAGGACATGATGCCTCCTGCATAACCCGCGCCTTCGCCGACAGGATATAAACCTTCCATGCCTTCAGCACACCCGTTTGCGCCTCGCGGAATTCGTACAGGCGAAGAAGTCCTTGTTTCCACACCGGTTATAACAGCATCGGGAAATGCAAACCCCGGCAGCTTTTGCTCCATAAACGGTATTGAGGCTTTTATAGATTCCCCTATTTCCGGAGGTAAGAGGCTGTATACATTCGTCGGTGTTGCGCCGGGACGAACAGTCGGTTTTATGCTGCCAAAGGAATGACTTTTTCTTCCTGCAAGAAAATCCTCCAGTCGCTGGGCGGGCGGCAACCCCTCTCCTTGAACAAATGCAACACGTTCCATTCTTTCCTGATAAACCAGGCCGGAAAGAGCGCTGTTTCCATCGTCCCCATAATCACGAGGGCTGACTTGTACTACAATTGCAGCATTGCATTGGTCTCCATCCCTGGCCCTCAAACTCATACCGTTCACACAAATGGATTCGGCCTCGTGGGATGCATTTACAACCACACCACCCGGACACATGCAAAAAGAGTAAACACCCCTGTCTCCAATAGTCAAATTGAGGTGATAATCAGCGGGGCCCAGAACCGGATTTCCCGCATACTTTCCGTATCGGCAGGCGTCCAACCAGGACTGCAAGTGTTCTATTCGAATACCCATAGCAGATGACTTAGCTTCCAACGGTATTAACTGCTCCAGCATTCGATAACTGTCTCGGGCAGAATGACCTGTCGCCCAAATCGCTGTCCTTGTATCAAGAGTCGTACCGTCAGATATCTCTAAGCCTATAAGGCGTCCGCCCGATGTCAGAATTTTGTCGGCACAGGAATAGAATCTAACCTCTCCGCCCGATGCAATCAAATGTTTTCTGAGATTCGGCAATATCCGCCGGAGCACATCGGTGCCTATATGTGCTTTCTGCTGATATAATATGTCCGGATCAGCACCTGAGGAGACAAAAGCTTCCAAAACCTCTCTGCATAGGGGATCTTTTATTCGTGTGGTCAGTTTTCCATCGGAAAACGTGCCGGCGCCTCCTTCTCCAAAGGCCACATTTGCTTCAGGATTCAGGATGCCACCAGAAAAATAATGCTGCACCAGGGCTATACGTTCCTCCATCGGCGCGCCTCTTTCCAATACTATTGGAGAGTATCCCGCCTTTGCCAGAGTTATCGCCGCAAAAAGACCTGCTGGCCCCATCCCCACAACCACCGGCCTTCCTTTCATCGGCTTGTTCCCTGGCAGTATTGTAGGGAGGCCCACATCTCTGTAAATCGAAGCTCCGGCCTCTCTGCGTAATACGGCGTCTTCTCCTTTTGAAAGCTCCAATAGCAGAGTATATTCCAACCGGATACGACCTTGCTTCCTTGCGTCAATTGAACGGCGAAGAATCGTTACTCTTTGTATGTTTTCCGGAGATATACAGAGTTTACGTGCTGCTTCGATCCGAAGTTCGCTTATACTGTTGCACTCCGGTGCAGTACGTAATCCCTTCAATTCTATCATGTATTAGCCTTTCCCGGCTATGTCAGAGACATTTGCTTTTACAGATACAGGAGTAATAATGATCTCAGTAACCCGGTATCTCGAATCAACGGTTGCAATAAGTTCCACATCATTCTCCCCCGCTACACAGGAACTCAAATCGGCGCTCACTAAAATGCTGGCCGCTGTCATGGAGTTTACCAGCTTTTCGGGTCCGGTTATCTGCACGGTAACAGATGCAGGCAGTGGATCTGTTAACACATAACCGGAAGGCAGACGGCTGTATCGGACTTGGACATCAGAAATCGTTCGTGTTGTAGTTTTTTCGGAGATACGTATTATCACATCTACTGAGGATATCTCGTTGCATTGTACCCCAGCCGGCAGTTTTAGTTTTCTTTCAAAAATCTGATCCGTACTTAATCCTTTCAAGTCCACTGTTGCAATGTTCACCCCGTTCATTGCAGCCACGACATCAGGGTTCCCATATACGCTGACAGAGATTGGTCGGGTTGTTATAGAGGTAAGTTCATAACCCTCCGGAATATCTTCTCTGCCTATCAGGGCATCATCCAACAGTATTTCCAGGGTTTTCTGCAAATACACGGTCATTTTAAGGCTGATGCTGTCTTTGTTGGTTATAGAAAGCTGTGTATCGTCTAAAATTCGTCCTTCAGCGTCAGTCAATAATACAGAATGAATGCCGGAGTAACTGCCGGAAATTTCTTCCAAAGGTAAAGACACATATACCTTATCAATAATATTCAACATGGATTCCGGACCTTTTATTGAAACGGTTTGCGGTGAAACGGTATAACTATCGATGTAATACCCATCAGGCAGCGATCCCGTACCGACCATCTCTACTGAAAAGGTCCTGTTTTCCAGCTTCTCCACCTGGAGTTGTATTGTGTCCATTGATTTGTTCACAACCGTCCCGCTTGTGGTGGTTGACACATGAATAGGTACCGTAACTGTACCGGTTTGTGTGATATTCCGCAAATCAATCCAGGCTGTTACGGACTGTGCTGCCCTGTCCACTTCATTCAGCGGCACCTCCAGAGCAACCCAAATATTGCCTATTACGAAATCATAGGGTTCTGCAAGGGTCAGTCCGTTAGCGGCAAGCATCGATTCGTTTTGAATCGTGACCCCGATATCAGATACTCTGACAACACGGTTGGGGTTTGTCTGTACAAGCACGAAATTCCATATCAATACAGCGAATACGATGGAAAGCAACTTCAATACCCAGTGTCTTGAAGCAATTTCCCAGAGTGATTTCATCGCAGCAACAAATGCGTGTAGGAAGCGTGTCAATTTCTGTTTCATTTATTCTGCCCCTCCTTCCTGCGGAAGAGGTTTGCAAAACTATCTTTCTTTTCCGGGGGAACATAAAACTCCATCAAACGTAAACGCAGCGTATCGGCGCTTAATCTCCGTGTCATAGATCCTTCCTCTACCATGGATACGATGCCGGTCTCCTCAGAGACAACGATGACAAAAGCGTCCGTCACTTCACTGATACCCATCGCAGCTCTGTGTCGCGTTCCCATATCCTGGGATATTTCTCTGCTGGAGGTATTGGGAAGGAGGCAGCCTGCGGCAACAATCACATTGTCACGTATAATGACGGCGCCGTCATGCAGCGGGGTATTCTGTACAAAAATATTTTCAAGCAAAGCGCGCGAGACTTGCCCGTCTATTGCGACACCGCTTTCAGCAATATCATTGAGATTACTTTGGCGCTGGATAACAATCAATGCACCGGTGTGACTTTGGGACATATTATAAACAGCATGAATGATTTCATTAACGCCGCGTATGTAGTCGGCCCGCGTTTGTCTGTACTGCGTATTAAAACCGCCAAGGAAGAATTTGCCTTGTCCAATCTGCTCCAGCATACGGCGGAACTCCGGCTGGAATATGATCACCAGAACGATAGCCAGGTTATTGATTACATAGTCAAAAAGCCATGTCACAGCCGATAAACCCACCCAACGGGTGATCTGAGAGGCGACCAGCAGTATTCCCAAACCTTTCAGTACCTGGAAAGCTCTGGTTTTGGCTGTCAATTTTATTAAACTATATACTAAAAAGGCAACGAGGATAATATCTATGAGATCTCGAACCGTGAATTGCATCATCACAGACGAAATCGATTGCCACGTTTCTCTAAAAAAACTCAATTTCCCCTCATTTCACAGGCTCTGTCCTGTTATTCTCCAAAATAACGCAACTTCTGAATATCCTGCTCTATTGTTTAATAAAAACTTATAGAATTGCCTGCTTATGTCATTTGCTTGACAATTACCGCAACCTTTCAGATTGTAAGAATTTCCACTCGTACGTTACTCACTCGTACTGTTTGTGATTCCGAGGCTTTCGTACACGCATAGTATAACACACTCGTTTAGAGTTTTCTACCGATTGCAAAAAAATCATTCCAAGCAAGAACGGCCGCCTCGGCGGCCGTCCGGTATATCAATCCTCGGGATTATCGCCAACAAGTGCGTGCTGTGTTTCTACAAGGGTATAGTAGACACCCTTCTTCTCCATCAAACTTGTATGATTTCCTGATTCTATAATTCTTCCTCGTTGAATGACATAGATACAGTCACAACTCCGAATTGTTGACAGGCGGTGAGCGATAAAAATCGCGGTTCGGTTTTTCGATATACTCTGTATCGAAGCCTGTATCAGCCGCTCAGTATTTGTATCGATATGTGCCGTCGCCTCATCCAACACAAGAATTGCCGGATCATGTGCTATTGCCCTGGCAAAACACAAAAGCTGCCTCTGCCCGGTTGAAAGAGTCGACCCTCTCTCTGTTAACTGTGCATTATATCCACCCGGCAAGTGTTCTACAAATTCGGACGCCATAGATAGCGATAATGCGTTTTGTATCTCTGAATCCGTTAGCGGTGCATGGATGGATATGTTATCTCTAATGGTGCCTGAAAACAGGAACACGTCTTGAAGTACTACCGATACGCTTCGTCGGAGAGTTTCAGTCTGCCAATCATTTAACGGTACCCCGTCAATACGAATTTCACCTTTTTGCGGTATATAGAATTTGGATATCAGGTTGATGATCGTCGTCTTTCCCGCACCTGTTGCGCCCACAAAAGCTGCTTTTTGTCCGGGTTCGATAGTAAATGATACATCTTGGAGCACCCATTCATTATCGATGTAGGCGAACCAAACATGGTCAAATTCAATGCGTCCTATAACAAGCTGCCGGTAGCTGCCTTTCTGAATATTTTCCTGCGCGTCTTTTTGATCCAGGATTTCAAAAATACGGTCTGCTGATACAATGGCGGACTGTATGGTGTTAAACATATCCGCAAGGTTATTGATGGGCTGGAAGAACTTTTTTACATAAGTTGTAAATGCGTACAAAACGCCCACTTTCAACCAACCGCCCGTTATACCGAAGTAGCCGAAACCGACTAAAATGGCAATTGCCAGGGAGTTGATAACTTCCATGATCGGGCGAAGGACTGAATTTAAAGTGACTTGTATCATTGTAGTCCTGTAATAAGCCCGGTTTAATTCATTAAACTCCTCCAATTTGTTTTTCTGGCGATTAAATAAAGCAATAACGCGGGATCCGGAAATATTCTCTGAAAAAAAACCGTTAATTCTTGAAATCAGAGCTTTCATTTTCACAAAATTATTGCGTAAAACCTTCTTTACCAGTACTACGATGAGAAATATGATGGGAACCACGGCGAAAGCAACCAATGCCATACGTAAATCCATCACAAGCATAGCAATCGTTATTCCAATGAGTACGATGAAGTCCTTAAACGTATTGATCATCACGTCGCCGTAAAACTCATTGAGTGCTTCCACATCATTGGTTGCACGGGTAATCAGCCTGCCTGTTCCATATTTATCCAATGTTGGCAGCTTCATACGCATAATTGCCTGAAAAACCCTGGTTCGCATTTCCGCCAATAGCTTTTGCACCAGTCTGCTCAGTAACCTTACTTGACCCATGTCGCACAAAGTACCAGTCGCAGTTATGATAAAGTAGGCAACTCCTATCCCCCAGAAAATCAAAGATCGATGCATTTCGGGATTTGGAAGTATATTATCAATCAGATATTGAAGAAGATATGGCGTTGCCAGGTCTGCAATGCTGGCAATCAACACTAAGAAACAAATCAGCGCCAACTGTCTCTTGTATGGGAATACCAACAGAAAAAGTCTGTACACGCTGTGTTCTTTTATAGGGACATTCTGTTTCTTCTCTTGATTAAGCTTTGCCATCATGTCCTCCGAGGTTTGATTCACTCTGTTGCCGGAACAAATCTGCATATGCGCCGCCAAGAGCCATTAATTCAGCATGAGAGCCTCTTTCGGTAATACGCCCCTCATCCAAATAAAGGATCTCGTCTGCGTCCAATACAGCGCTAAGTCTATGTGTAACGATAATCGCCGTAGTAGATTGCAAATTCTCCTTGAGGTTCGTTAATATAGCACTCTCCGTCTTTGTGTCCACTGCGCTGAGACAGTCGTCTAGGAAAAGATACCGGGGCTTCCTAATCAATGCTCTCGCAATGGAGACGCGCTGCTGTTGCCCCCCGGAAAGGTGGCTTCCCCTCTCACCGACGATTGTATCCCATCCTTGGGAAAATTGTGCCAAATCACGATCCAGTCCGGCGATATGTGCGGCCTGAAGCATCTCTTGGTTACCGGCCCCGGGTTGATAAAACAGAATATTTTCCTTAATACTTGTACTAAAGAGGAAACTGTCCTGAGGCACAACGCCCATTTCCTCACGCAGAGCTCGGGCGGGTATGGTATGAATCTCCTGGTTGCCAAACCATATCGTATTCTCACGTGATGGAAATTCCTTTGTCAAAAGAGATATAATCGTGCTTTTTCCGCTCCCTGTAGGACCGACAATGCCCAAAACCTTGCCCTGTGGTAATGCAAAGCTGATATCATTAAGCACAATTGGTAGACTTTCCCCATAGGAAAAAGAAAGATTCTTCACAATAATATCTCCCTGCACAGGTTCCTTGGCTTCTCCGAGCTCAAATGTTGGTATGCTGGGAATGCTGAATATATCGTTAAAGCGCTTCACAGAAGCAAATCCTCTCTGCATTATGTTGCTGATTCTACCAATAGATATAACCGGGAACATCATCATCGTCAGGTATGAACTGAAGGCAACAAAGTCCCCCAAGGTTATTTGTCCGCGGGCTACCATACCCCCGCCCAAACCGATGGAGATCATAAAGCTTGCGCCAAAGATAATCTGAATAAAAGGGTTCATCAGTGAGGAGGCATATGTAAGTGAGATATTCGCGTCCCGCATAGCGTTGTTCTCCGGTTCGAAAGCTTTAATCTGATCCTCCTCCCGGGCGAATGCTTTTAGCGTACGCATGCCTGCGATGCTCTCCTGAATATAGCCTGAAATTGAAGCAAAGAGCCTCTGCACCTTACCAAACCTCTGTCGAATAATTTTGCCGATGAACAGTACTGCCGACATGGCAAAAGGCAGAGGAATTATCACATATAGCAAGAGCATTCCTGGAACTGTCTTCCCCATAGAAAACAGCGAAAACAAACAGGTGCCAATCCCGGTCAACGTCATGGATATCGCGGGACCGAATGTCATCCTGATTGCGTTAATATCATTGATGGCATATGCCATTAAATCTCCGCTCTTATTCTTGTAAAAAAAAGAAAGAGGTAGGCTTTGGTACTTCTTGAACAACTCTTCTCTGAGCGTAAGTTCACAATTGCGAGCGTTGCCTATGATAAAATAGCGCCATATAAATCGTGTAATGAAAACGCCCACTGCAATCAACAAAATAAGCCAGGCTTGATGCAGCACTTTTTCCCATATCGGATTTTCATGAGAAAGCAGATCCACTGCCTCTCCAAGGGCCAGAGGCGAGCGGGTTTGTATCCAAGAACTTAAAAACAAAAAGAGAATTCCGGGTAGGTACCGCCATCCATACTTTTTTAGGAAAGGTTCCAGTGCCTTCATTCTACATCTCCCTTTTACATCTATTGTTTTAGAGCAAAACAATCTATTGACATTATACCGAATGATTGGTAGCTTGTACATAGTAAAAATTTCTTCATTTCTTTGTGTAAGATTACCTATTGGGCTCCGTAGAAATTTTCTATTTGCAAGCGCAAACCCGATGTGTATACTTATAGACGGATTGAAGTGACAGGAGGTTTATACGATGGCAATGCAAGAAGGATTTCGCTGCGGGATGGGTATCGGTGGATGGTTAACGAATTATAAGAGGATACTTGTCCTTCCGCCAGCACGGCGCCATATCCTTACAACGGGGGATTTTGAACACTTTCAAACCTATATTACCCAATGGGATATAAACAATATTGCCGATATGGGAATGGACCATATTCGGCTTGCGTTTGACCAGGTTGTTATGGAAAATGCAGACCGTCCCGGAGAATACCGTGAAGAATGTCTCCGCCACTTGGACAACGCAATAGGTTGGTGCAAGTCTGCCGGGCTGAAGGTCATGCTGAACCTGCACAAAGCTATCGGCTGCTATTGTGACTGCCCGGATGAGAATAATCTTCTGACAGATGAAGGCCTTTGGAACCGGTTTATCGATTTCTGGGTTATGCTGGAAAAGAGATATGCCGGCGAGGGGCACGTTGCCTTCGAGTTGATGAACGAAATAAACACCTATAACAGTGAAGGATGGAATCGACTTGCTGCAAAGACAATTACAGCATTACAGAAGTTGAATCCAAATAGGCTTATTGTTTTAGGTTCCGCCAATTTTGGAGACCCTGCCTTGTTAAAGGATCTTATATTATTTGATGATCCCCATATTGCCTATACCTTTCATATGTACAGTCCCTTCGAATTTACCCATCAGCGGGGGGTATTACAGCATGAGCCGGCATTCTATAACCGACAGATGCGCTACCCTGATTCACTAGACCGATATTATGATTACCGAAAAACGTTAGGAAAGGCTGCGGATGACCTGGACGGATTGCAGCGAATGGACATAGCCTATATGCAAAGGATGATGCAGCCGGCTTGCGACTTTGTCAGACAGCACCCTGATAAAATACTGTACTTTGGTGAGTTCGGCACCATTCGACACTGTGATATTCGCTCAAGAGAGAACTGGATGCAGGACGTCATATCCATCGCTCGGGAAGCCAGCATACCATATTCTGTTTGGAACTATCTTTCTACGCCCTATGATGGAAATCGTTTCAGTCTTGTGGATGATGAAACCCGGCAAATTCTTTCTCCCCGTCTGCTTCAGATTATTCAGGGAAGGATTTGAATCCCGCAGAGATTCTGCTCAAGCTGCTTTCATATGAAGCAACATAACTCCCGTTGCATAATGCTAAAGAGATATGTTTACAATCCCGGGATGGATTTGTGTTCATCCCTTTTCTGTTTTGCTGAGAGGGAATATTATCCTGTATATTGGTGTGAAAGCATTTAGCAACAATCTCTTTAGGTTACTGCTCTTCTGCGAATATTTTTTGATTAAAAAGAAATAAACATCACTGAAAAACCTATGCAATGAATAAGCAATACTATTGACTGAGAACATGCAACATTGAATCACAAATCTCTATAGTACAATAAGCCGATTATTGCAAAGAGCACAAAAAGAATTGCTTAATTATAAATTCAGATAGAAAAATCGCCGCTGTTTTTAACGGCGATTTTTTGTTTTATTTCCTGTTCCGTTTCAGAAAGGGAGGAATATCTAAATCATCGTCAACGGTAGAAATAGGGACAGGAGGTATTACTGCATCCGGATCTCGGGCAAAAACAGGCCGTGGCATGGGGTTTACCGGGGTGGAAACTGTTGACGGTACGGATGTCTCCGCAGGCTTCCGAACAGGCTCAGTGACTGGGATATCAAAGCCCGTAGCGATTACCGTAATCCTTACGGTATCCTCGAGGCTTTCATCAATGGTTGCGCCAAATATGATATTCGCATCAGGATCCACGGAAGATGTGATGAGGGAGATGGCCTCGTCCACTTCCAACAAGCCTAATGTGGGATCGCCGCAAATGTTCACCAATACAGAACGTGCGCCGTCGATCGTAGTTTCCAACAGGGGGCTTGTAATAGCGTCTTTTGCTGCGGTAACAGCTCGGTTTTCTCCGGTAGCGGCACCTATTCCCATATGAGCTAATCCTTTGTCCTTCATAATCGTACTGATATCGGCAAAGTCAAGATTAATAAGGCTGGGCATGGAAATCAAATCAGAGATACCTTGAATACCCTGCTTCAGCACATCATCCGCAACCTTAAAAGCATCAATAAGTGTAGTACCCTTTCCAACCGCGTGAAGAAGTCGGTCATTTGGGATTATAATTAGGGTATCTACATGAGCTTCAAGTTCCTTAATACCTTTAAGAGCGTTATTCATTCGTGGCTTGCCTTCGAAAGAGAAGGGGCGCGTTACAACTCCAATTGTTAATATGCCCAATTCACGGGCGGCAGCAGCTACAATGGGGGCGGCTCCGGTTCCGGTACCTCCTCCCATACCTGCAGTAACAAAAACGAGGTCGCTTCCCTTAATGCTCTGAACGATGTCGTCTCTGCTCTCTTCTGCAGCCTTCTGCCCAATTTCCGGTCTGCTGCCGGCACCCAATCCCTTGGTTACCTTCTCTCCGATTTGAATCTTCTGATTCGCCTGGCTGAGTACCAGCGCCTGCTTATCTGTATTTACAGAGATGAATTCAACACCCTTCAAACCTGATGCAATCATACGGTTAACGGCATTGTTTCCTGCTCCACCAACCCCAACAACCTTAATCTGTGCAAATTGGGTCATATCAATATCAAATTCCAACACTGCCTTGCGTCCCCTCTTTCTATCAAAACTAATAGTTACCTTTTTGTTCTATCGACCAAAGAAACCGGATCTTTGGTTTTTCTGGCTGATTGCTGCAGTTCGTAGCAACGCATTAACCGTAACCAGTTCCGGCGGCACGCTGGCATCTGTTTGGGAGATATTCCGCACCGTGATTCCAAGACGTCCGCTGAAGAATTCTTTAACGCCACGTACTGCACCCAATCCGGCGCCTGCAAGTATTACCCGCACATCCCTGTCAAGCGTCAGGCCGAAGCGCTGTGTTTCGCGTACTACTCTGGCAACAATATCATCTAATCTTGCTTCCATGATCTCCTGCGCGAGTCTGGCATCAATGGTCAGAGAAGTCTCGTTCACCACTAACTCTACCATCCCGTTGCCGCTCATGGGTACTCCTACACCGCAATGACGTTTTGCCGCTTCCGCTTCCTCGGCACTAAGTTTCATCACCTGTGCAATGTCACTGGTAAGGTGATATCCGCCTGCTGCGATGCTCCGATGATACACAATTTGTCCAAACTGTAGAATCATTACATCGGTAGAGAAGTGTCCCCCATCTACGATAAGTGTGGTGCGATCCTCAGGAGTTCCGTCCTCATAAACTTCTGTCAAGTCGATCCATGCACCCAAAGCCACAATAGATGGTATAAACCCTACCACAGTCAATCCCAGTTGTTGGGCAATGCTCTCAACCATCTGAATAAAGACATTTTCGGCAGTAACAATACTGACAAAAACTGTTAAAGACTCTCCTGACTGCCCTACAGGGCGCTGTGCTGTCAGCAAATCATCCAACTGCCAGGCAACAGTACGGTTTCTTACTACTACATGATCCTTAACACCGGTAAAATCGCTGGCCATCCGAGTCAGATGGAAAAGATCCTCCTCGGTTACTGTCATATCGGGACCGCTGGGCACAACCTGCGCTTTCCTGAAATATACTCGGGTGAACTCTCCGGGGATCCCGACAAAAACATCCTTCTTTTTTACACCCGCGTTTTTTACGGCCTCCTCAAAAGCAGTACCTACCTGTGTGGTGAGCAGATCAGGCTCCAGCCATTGCGCGCCACGAAAACCTGCATACGGAACGACGGCTTCGCCGGTAATTTCATGACTGCCGTTGACAAGTCTGCCTACTGTTGCTGCTATCTTTGAAGTACCAAAATCGATGGCAACAACTGTGCTATTCCCAAACAACTGATTACTCACCTCTTTCCGCAGTATAGTACAATTCTGCTGAACTTGATAATATCATACCAAATTCTATTCGAATTGAAAAGGGCTTGCTGGAAATATTATGATATTTTTGGACAAAATCATGCAAGCAGCTTTCAACATCATATTATTCGTCGGTAAAATTCTCTTCTTGATTCAGAGAATCCGCGTTTTCGGCGTCTGAAGGCGCTTCTGTTATCTCAGGAGCTGGTGTGATTGAGGTTGTTTGGTCGGTAACGAAGCTGTAATCTCGCCCAGTGCCAACTCTAAGTGTGCCGCTGGAATAGCCTTGCTGTATTAATCGGGGCAACATGACAGAAATCCACATTATTTTAGATTCCATATTATTATAATCGCCTATCTCAATAGCCAAACTATTTCCGTTATACAATTTGATGTCATTTGTATCAGCAACATTGATTCTGTCTACCAAATAGAATGCATTACTGTTATAAAGGGTTGTTAAAATTATTTTAAGCGCATCTTTCTGGGTAGCGTTATCCAGTGTTAAAGCTTGACCCGGCTGAACATCCACCGCCAGTACTCCCTCAATTACAGGAATATCCGTATTGGGCGGTTGTGCGGCGATATTAATAATATTCATATATTCGTCTACAATTATAAATTGGCTGACAGTCTGTACGGCAGCTCTGGGCGCTCTTTCCACAACAGTTATGATTACGGTCTGCGGAAAGGATCTTTCTACCCTCGCCGCATCTATCATGGGATGATCTTCCACAGCGGCCGCAACCCTGTCAGGGTTGATCAACAGCATGTTGCCTCCCGCTTTCACTCCGGAGAAAGACAGGACTTCGTCATAATCAACCAGGCTCACGCCTCTCAATTGAATATCGGATACTTTAAAATATGTACTTGTCAACAGCATATATCCGGCAACTGCACATATTAAAATGATAAACAAAAGCACAACAATTATTACCCAGCGGCCTTTTCCTGGCGAGGTGCGCCTCTGCGTGTAGGAGCCACGATAATAGCGCACTCCTTCTTCATTTATCATCTCTCTTTCATCCGCCCAAAGAGGCGGACGTACATAAGCGGGCTGAATTTCCCTCTCCGTTTTGCGTCGCTCATCGTTTCTTGAACTGTCCCGCCCGGCTGCGCTCATTCTTGCACGGGAAATATGCGTTTGATTCTCGTTCCTGTCAGTCATTTACTTGCTACTCCATGTCAATAATCTGCTTTTGGTATGAAAGGATTATCGGTTGTCTGCCGTCACCGGCAATTATCCGGCTTAAATAAATTCTTCTTGCTTTGCACCGGGTAGGTGGTTTGCTTCCCCAAGGGTCTCTTTGCCTGCAGTACTTTGCAGATAAAGAAGATCCGCTCACTATTCTGTAGTAACCTTAGAAGATGACCTTGTCTATCTGCAAAAGAAACGGACCTACCATCCGACTAATTGGTGAGAATGTGTCACTCAAATAATTTGGCAATATTTTCTCTGGATTTTCGAGCAAAAGTACCAGGATACCAGGGTCTCTACAAGTTCCAGGATAAATACACACATCTCTCCGGCAGTTGCTGAGAATACGCCCCTTACAGATTATAGGCTATTCTCATTCCGCAATTCATGGGATTTGAAGCTTTTGCCGTTCAACTTTGCTATAACAGGCGATTATATCGTGAGATATTCAGAAGAATCCCCGTTTGTGCCATAAAAATCCACATGGATGTGCCTCCTGCACTAATAAACGGTAAAGGAACACCGGTCGGAGGCATGGAGGAAGTAACAACAAGGCAATGTATTACCAGCTGCAGCCATATGGTAGAAGTGACACCTACCGCAAGAAAGGATCCAAAGGCATCACTTTGGTAATTTGCTATGCGATAACCCCGGAAAACCAAAAGGGCAAATGCTGCCAGCAAGATGAGCACACCGATGAAACCATACTCTTCCCCAATAATAGATAGTATAAAATCAGACTCGCCATAGGTTAGGTAACTTAATTTCTGGCGGCTGTTTCCGGGTCCAACGCCGAATAATCCGCCATTTGCCAAAGCATACAACGACTGTATCAATTGGTAGCCATCGCCTTGAGTGTCCCTCCACGGATCACGAAAAATCAGCACCCGTGCGACACGGTAATCCTCCATAAATACCATTGCCACAGCAGCAACGCCCCCTATAATTGCGAAAATCCCAAGATGCTGCCACTTTACTCCCGCAGCACTTAAAAGACAGGCAAAGAGGAACAATGTAGTCATACACATCGACATACTCCGTCCCGCGATGATCAACAATGAAATAATGCCCGTAATGAGGAAACTCGGGAAAAGCAGTTTAACTAATTCAATAATATTCTTGCACCCGGGAATATCTTGCTTTTTGTGGGCTAAATCATCTGCAACGAAGAGTAACACCGCAAACCGGCCGATTTCGGAAGGTTGTACGCTAATGCCGAATATAGTCAGCCAGCGCTGCGCGCCGTTTATGCCTCTTCCCTCAATAATACCGACAAGGATACAATACAGAAGAAGCCCAGCCGAAATCAGTGCCACAAATATTGGTATTACCGGGTTACCTCTTATTCGAAACCTATTATAGGTTCTGAAAGGGACATAGCTGATGCTTAGCATTATCAGCATGCCTGTTGTGGCAAGTATACCTTGTTTTATTGCAGAATCCAATCCGCTGGACGCTTTAACCTGTTCTGTATAAAATGTTGCAGAAAAGACCATCAGCACACCGAAGAGCGCCAATGCAATAACAATAATCAGCACCACATAGTCAATCTGCTTTGTCTTCATGAATTCTCCTGTCGTAATTTCTCCACAATCTCTTTAAAAACCCTGCCCCGATGCTCAAAGTCCTTAAAGGCATCAAAGCTTGCACAAGCCGGGGAGAGCAAAACAACCTCGCCCGAATCAGCTAAATCAAAGGCTTTGTATACCGCATCTGTAAAATCAGCGCCCCTTACCCAACGGTCAAATCCTTCCATATCACAAGCCTTAATAATTTCATCAGCTGTCTCTCCTACAATCACCGCCTGTTTCATTTGCGGTGTGAAGGCGCGTATCAATGGACGGTAGTCCGTGACTTTGGGTGATCCGCCGAGAATCAGTACGAATCTCTGCTTCATACTGGCGATAGCAACCAGCGCGGAATCCACATTTGTTGCCTTCGAATCATTGACAAATGTCACGCCTCTTACAGTACAGACCGTTTCCAATCGGTGTTCTACACCGCGGAAACGAATGAGCGAACGGCGAACAGCGTCCGGAGCAATACCCATGCCGAGAGCTACCGCAGCAGCGGCCATGGCATTCTCTAAATTATGTAATCCAGGCAGTGAAATCTCCCCTGCTTTTACCAGCCTTTCCACCGTTTCTCCGCTCTGTCGGAAGACCAATGTGTCCCCCTCCAGACAAACCCCGTCCTGAACATTTCTTTTTCTGCTGAACAGCCAAACTCGACAAAAGGGAAGTTCTTTTAAGCTGAATATTCGGGCGTCATCCGCATTTAGGATCACTATATCGTTTTCTCTCTGGTGCTGGAAAATCCTTGCCTTTACTTCAAGATACCTCTCCATGGTTTGATGACGCGCAAGATGATCCTCTGCGAGATTCAATATTGCCGATACCTTGGGACGAAAAGTTTCCACGCCTTCAAGCTGATACGAACTGACCTCCAAGATCATACAATCGTCCGGCTTTGCCTCCAAAGCAGCTTGTGTAGCCGGTAGGCCGATATTGCCGGCAGTATGTGCCGTTACCCCGCCTTCCTGTACCATCTCCCCCACCCAGGCAGTTACCGTGGTTTTACCGTTTGTTCCGGTTATTGCCGCCACCGGACAGGGGCATAGTGTAAAGCCCAGTTCCAACTCCGCTATCACATGAATACCGGCACCCCTGGCTTCCCGAATAAAGGCGGATTCTATCGGTACGCCGGGACTGATCACAATGTCCTGTATTCCATAAATCATATTTATAGCTGGGACACCTAACATTCGGCGAACGGACAATCCCCCCAGCGCCTCTAAACCCTCCAACTTATTAGCAGGCAATGTATCATTGATTGTGACATCGGCACCCATATCGGCCAGCGCTACAGCAGCGGCAATACCGCTCCGTGCCATTCCGACGACAAGGACCTTCCGATTATTCCAGTTCATACCTTTATCGCCGCTAAGCCGGCCAAACAAAGTAATGTCGTAACGATTATATACATTGAAACGATCTTTGTTTCCGGAATCCCTTTCATTTCAAAATGATGGTGTAGAGGGGCCATTTTAAATATACGCTTTCCCCTAAGCTTATATGAACCTACTTGTAAGATATCCGAAACGCTTGATGCGGCAAAAACACCGCCCATTACAGGAAGCCAAAGCGTCAACCCCGTAGATATAGCCATCCATACAACGGCACCGCCGATCATAAGAGAACCGAAATCCCCCATAAACACCCGAGCAGGATAGACATTGAAACAAAGAAATCCTAGCAATCCCCCTAGCATTGCCGCAGAAAAGACGATTTGGTCGTGATTTCCAAGATCAGGAAATAGAACTAAAATAATGGTAAAGACTGCAAAATACACCAGCGCTGTCCCGCCAAGCAGCCCGTCCAGTCCGTCCGTCAGATTTGTGCTGTTAACCGTTCCCACAATCGCAAACACCAGTATAGGCAGGTACCACCAACCCAGTTCAACCGTCTCTGAAGTAAAGGGCAAGCGCAATACAGATCCGAAATGCCGTATTATAAACACCCCGACTATGCAGGCGATCAAAAACTGGAGTGCCAGCTTTTGCCAACTTCTCAGACCCATATTACGCTTTTTTAGGACACTGATTAAATCATCAGCCAACCCAATCAGTGCGTTTCCCATTACTAAAATCAGCAAAGCTACCGTAGCAGGGTTAAAAGACTTCATAAAAACAAAACAGGAAATCAATACACCGATGATGAAAATGGCTCCCCCCATTGTTGGCGTTCCCATTTTTTTCTCATGCCACTGCGGCCCTTCTGCTCTGATGACCTGCCCGAATTTCAGCTTTTGCAGCCCGGGAATGACCAGCGGCCCCGCCGTCAGTGCGGCAGCAAAGGCCACAAAAATTGCGCCTATCCAATATAACATAGATTTACTCCGCTTTCGGTTATTGATACATCTGTTCTTTGACTACCGAAACGTCATCAAAGGGATGCTTAACACCTTGAATCTCCTGATAATTCTCGTGTCCTTTACCGGCAATGAGCACAGTATCTCCCTCTTGTGCCATTTGCAACGCATAACATATAGCATTTCGACGGTCAGTCATCCGTATATAGGGGGTAGGATGCTTTCTCGCGCCGGCTTCTATCATGTCGATAATTCCTTCCGGTGACTCCCAGCGGGGATTATCCGAGGTGATTATGGCAAAATCGCAATTCTCTGCCGCAATCTCTCCCATAATCGGTCTCTTCGTTTGATCTCTGTTTCCGCCACAGCCATATACGCAAATAAGGCGATTGTTTGTAATGGGACGTAGTGTTTGAAGTATACTTCTTAGGCTGTCCGGAGAATGTGCATAATCCACCACCACGGTAAAAGGCGCATCAAGCGATACTTTTTCAATTCTCCCGGGTACACTGGGTGCAGTGGAGAGACCTTGAGCTACCGTCTCCAGAGGCAGTCCCAACTGAAGACAGACCGCCGCGGCAGCCATTGAGTTTTCCACATTGAATGAACCACCGATCTGCATCCGTATCTCCGCAACATGTGTACCATAATGGAGCGTATACCGTACTCCCTCGAGCCCTTCATAAATATTATCCGCCCAGATGTTCTCATTGGGTCTGCGCCCATAGGTCAAAACAGGCTTTGTTCGTCCCTTTACCATCAGTGTCGATGCCGGGTCATTTCCGTGTATAACGGCTGTTTCTGTCCGCGTATCGGCAAATAGCAGGTGTTTTGCCTCAGTATAAGCCTCCATTGTATGGAAATCGTCCAAGTGATCTTGTGAAAGATTGGTAAACACAGAAATACTGAAACGTATTCCTTCCAGTTTTCGTAGAGCCAGGGCATGCGCTGAAGCTTCCAAAATAGCATACTCACATCCGGCATCTCGCATGGAAGCTAATAATGTGTGAAGCTGAGGAGGGTCGGGTGTGGTCAGGATCTGGGGCAATTTTACATCTCCGATATAATTTGAAACGGTGCCCATCATGCCGACTTTTGCGCTGGCAAATTCAAGAACATGCTTTATAAAGTGTGTTGTGGTTGTCTTTCCGTTGGTGCCTGTTACAGCAATCATTTTCAAAGTCTTGGCAGGGTGATTCCACAAAGCGGCAGAACACTGCGCAAGCGCCAAACGGGGATCCTCAACACATATTTGCGTTGCCATGGTTCCCGGTAAAAAATGATCAACGACAAGGGCTGCGGCTCCGTTATCTAAGGCCTGTTTTGCAAATGTGTGACCATCCACCCGTGTTCCGGGTATGCAGATAAATAAATCACCTGACTTCACTCTACGGGAATCAATTTCCACACCGGTGATATCTATGTTGGGATTGCCCTGAATCCCTAAGATATCGCAGGAAAGCAGCATCTCTCGCAGAATCATTATTCTACCTCCTTAAGTTAGTCCTGGTGACGGGCTGGGCAAGGGCGCAGGATTTTGGGAGTGGGGAAATTCTACTATCACCGTGCTGCCTGCCACGACAGGTGTATTTACCTCCGGATATTGGGCAATGACGGTACCTCCACCGCCTTTGATCCGCATTTTTAAGCCCATCTCATCCAGCTTTGCTTTTGCCTCTCGCGCTGTAAGGCCCAAAAGGTTGGGCATATACACCGTGTTCGTATCATCTTCGTTTCCTACATTTTCCATGGCAATAATAACGGTGGAACCTTTTTCAACAATTTCACCGGCAGCGGGAAATTGTGTTATCACTACGTTACCGTAACCTTGATCCAATACGTTTAAACCATAGTCTGAAAGCCTTGCTTGCGCCAGTTCCGGCGCCATATTGATGACGCTGGGCACAGAAACTCTTTCAGCTTCATTGTCAGTTTTCCTGTCCTGTTCGATACCCCAGTATTTGAGTACTTTCCTTATAATGTCTTTGGCATAGGGCGCGGCTGTAATGGATCCGAATTTAGTATTTCCATGGGGATGCTTGACTACCAGAAGCAATAACAATTCCGGATCGTCAGCAGGAGCAAACCCGATAAAGGAACTGACATAGGATCCCTGTAATATCGTACCTTCATCGGTATAAACCTGTGCCGTTCCGGTTGTTCCGCCCACGGAGTATCCTTCAACAGAAGCGCCACGTCCTGAGCCGCTATCAACTACACCGGTCAGCAGCATTCGTACTTTTCGGGAGGTGGTCTCGGAAACAACGCCCTTCCGAACTATTTCCGCGTTAAAAACCTGTATCGCTTGATTATCTTCTTTTTTAATGGCTCTCACAATCCTTGGCTTATATAGGTCTCCCCCGTTGATTGTGGCGCTGACAGCTGTAATCAATTGAAGGGGAGTTACATAAATCGACTGGCCAAACCCGATTCGTGATAAATCCGTACTTCGGATATACTTGCTTGCGGTGATAGCTCCCGAGGATTCCCCGTACAGATTTATACCTGTTGTAGTGCCGAGACCGAAACTGTACAGTTTATCATAAAACGTTTCCACACCCATAGCCAATGCCATGTCTATGAATGCCGAGTTGCAAGAGTTTGCCACCGCGTTTCCCAACGATTGGTTACCATAAGAACTATGCGTCCAACACTTTATCCTCTGTCCGTCCACAATTCTGTAGCCGGGACAGTTAAATACAGAATTCTCATTCACTTCTCCTGTTTCCAGAGCAGAAGCCAATGTAAGGATTCCAAAGGAAGAGCCCGGTTCAAAAGCATCCGTTATACATAGATTTTTTGACAATGCCGTAAGCTTTTTAATATCCTGCCGCGGCGGATTGTTGTTATCATAGCTTGGCAGGGTCACCATCGCAAGGATGGAAGCATCCTTAGGTCTCATAACGATTATTTCTACCGATTCCGCCTGCTGTTCTGTAATACATGCCTGCGCCGCTTCTTCTGCAAAGCCCTGTACGGTCGTGTCAATGGTAAGCTCCAGAATGTAGCCATCTTTTGGCGCAACATACTCCTGAAAGCTCAGGTCTGAAACCAACTCCCGGCCTCTTCCGTCTTTTTCGGTCTTTATATAACCCGCAGTACCTGCAAGATACTTGTTATACCTCGCCTCCAGTCCTTCAAGGCCATTTCCGTCCACGTCAGTAAAACCGAGGACCTGACAAAGCGTCGAGCCTAACGGGTAATAACGAATAGTATCGTCTATCAAAGAGACACCTGAGAATTTTCTGTAGTTTTCGCTGTTCTTGTCTGCGCTCTGTGCCAAATACTCCTGAACAGCGGCGCTCTGTTCAGGCGTTAATTGTCTGGCCAGCTGCATTTCCGATTTTTCCTTATTGACCTCTATCTTTCTGTACAAAGCGTCACGGTCAATATTCAATATTTCACCGAGCTTATCAGCAACGAAATTCACATCTCCCCTGCTGTATAAAGAGCTCAGCGTGATGGAAATGCTGTCGCAGCTCGCGGAGCTTGCCAACAGTTCGCCGTTACAGTCGACAATATCTCCTCTCTGCGCGGAGACAGAACGTTCACGTATCCACTGATTCGATGCCTTTGCCAGGTTTTCGTCCGACCATATGAGCATTAAAAACGCCAGTCTCGCCACAATGATGACCAAAAGCCCGCCAAAGAGCGCAAACAGCAGGACAACGCGGGTACGATTCACAGTGTTGGGATGAGGCATAGAAACAAGGTTCCTTTCTGTCAGCGCAGGTAGATATACTCATCGAACTCGGGCTCTCTTAGACCCAGTTCGGTTGCACGGCGGATGATATAGGTGATATCGGTATATGCATCGGATTGCAGCTTATATCGGCTTTGCAGGTTTTGCTCCTGACTGATTTGGCTTTTGAGGGAACGAATTTCCACCTGAAGCGCCGTGACTCTGGATTGCGCATAGAGCAAAACCGCTATCATTGAAAAAGCGACCACTACAATCACTATAGAAGCAATAATTCCACCAATTGGCTCCCTGGGTTGTTCCGGTTCGTCAGGGCGCTTCTTTTTCCCTTTCCCGGATGGCGGGCGGCGGGGTACACGTCCCTGCATGGAATAAGCGGGCATGCTTGACATTATCCGTTACGCTCCCGTTTCATTCGTTCGTACAAAACAGCGTAGTTTTGCGCTCCTGGATCGTGGGTTTTTCTCCACCTCTTCCTCATCGGCTTGCCGTGGTTTACGGGGCACGCGCTTCCCGGCGGACCTTAACCCGCATATACAGTATGGGGAGCTGGGTGGACAAACACAAGGGTTTTCTGCTTTTACCATGGCATTCTTTACTGCCCTGTCCTCCAGTGAATGGAAGGTTAAGACAACCAACCGCCCTCCCGGCTTCAGTAACGCAATCAGTTCTTCTATTACAGAAACCAGATTATCCAGTTCCCCATTCACTTCAATGCGTATTGCCTGGAAAGTGCGCTTCGCAGGATGCGGACCGGTCCTTCGGGCAGCTGCGGGAATCGCCCCAACGATACTGTCTCTGAGACGTAATGTTGTTAAAATGGGTGATTTCTCTCTTTCCCGCAAGATATTACCTGCAATCTGATTCGCAAAACGCTCCTCCCCATATCTACGTATGATCCCGGAAAGTCGTTCATAGGTATAAGTATTCACGACGTCTGCTGCAGTCAACCCTTCGCTGGCATCCATTCGCATGTCCAGCGGCCCGTCCTGGTTATAGGAAAAGCCTCTAGACGGCTCATCCAACTGGAAGGAGGAAACACCTAAATCCAGCATGATACCATCAACTGCAAATACACCTTTTTCTGCGAGCATACTGGGCATATCATGAAAATTTCCGCGTATTGGGACAAATGAGTCTTTATACCGAGCCAACCTATGACCTGCTGCGGATAAGGCATCGGCATCCCTATCAATACCATACAGACGGCCGGATGATCCAATGCTGTCCAGGATACTGGCTGCATGGCCACCGCCGCCAAGCGTACCGTCGACAAACACACCCCCCGGCAAAGGGTTAAGCGCCTCCATACAGGCCGCCAGCATAATAGGTGTATGTGAAAAAGCTACCGCCATTCAGATACGTATCCCCCGTTGATTTAGCCCTGCGATGACTTCCTTAAAATGGTCGTCCACATTGGGTAGGTTAAGAGCATAAGCCGCCTTGTCCCATACTTCAATGCGGTTTCTTGTTCCCGCAAGAATAACATCCCTTGTTAGATCGGCAAACCTTCTATGCTCATGTGAAAGCGTGAGCCTGCCCTGTGCGTCCATCTCGGCATCTGCAGCGTTTTGAAAAAGAAAGCCCTCAACCATTGCGGCATCCCGATCAAGGAGAGAAAAACCGCCTAATTTCTGCGCAAGCGTTTCAAAATCCTCCAGAGTAAATATCCACAGACATTTATGATGGAATGCGGGGCAGACGATACATCCTATAGCTAAGGCGGCTCGGTACTTAACCGGTATAAAGATCCGGCCCTTTGCGTCAAGTGTATGCTCATAACGGCCCATAAACCCCATTACTGACATTCCGCTTCCTCCGACTTCTCACCACTTGGCTCCACTTTGCACCACTTTGGCATCTGCCGCTATTATACTTGAACCGGCGCATAAAAACAAGGCCTCGGAGAAAACTGACATGGCGGCATTGCAACAAGGCTAGTTGCACCACCATCACCAAGCTATTGTATAGCTTATTTAATTAAAATACAACATTTAGCTGTATTTATTCAGAATTGAGAAACGCTCCCCCTTTACCAGGAGGAGCGCATAACGGATATTCGGCAGAAATAAATTATTAAATTAACTTCACAAATTGCGGCTCAGCGCAGCGGCAGCGGGCCCTTGTCCGGCTTCCATACCCAGAATGTATACGAAATGCCGCGTTTTGCCAGGAAACTGCTCATCGCTTCTGTTTTCGTAGCGGCAGCAGGATCGTTATCACGAAATGCGCCCCACTCTCCTATCAGCAGCGGCATTCCATACCGTCTCGCCATTCCGATATGATTTAACATAATGTACTCAGCCCTTTCCTGAGAATAGAGATGTTGGATATTCGTATCGCATACAAGATCATACCCATGATAGGAAAAGCACTGATAGGGATCTCTTTTACCGTGAATCTTCAGGGGTTGAACTGAACTGGGGGTACCCATATTGGTGAAATTTCCGTTACATAACATCAAGAGTCCTGTTTCATCCTCCTGTCGAATGGAAGTACCTACCTTTTCATAAAAAGGAGTCAGCACCTCTATATCAAACCGATCGTTTAACGCGATCACACTTTCTTCGATTTCCTTAAGGACGTTAGGTGTGATTCGAACCAAGTATGGTGCGAAGCGATTCTCATCATAAAAAATATCAAATGCTTCCTGCCATGAAACCGGGCGGTTTTCAAGGCGGGAGATCCATTCGGCAAAAGCCTGGATAAGACGGCGGCCGATTTCTCTTGCTTCTTTGCCTTGTTCCGGCTCGTTGTACATGTCGTATCCAATCATCCATGGGTTGTTTTTGAATCGTTTTGCCAGGGCCTTCCAGCAAGAGGAAAAGTGATCCATCAGTCCAACGCCGTCCTCTGCCGGGCGATTATCCCAGAATGCCTGGATCGCATTTTGCACAGCTTCGTCCATATAATAGGAAATGTACCACAGGGGGCAGCGCTTATGTTCCGCCCCGTCAGTAAAGGTAGCCCAATCCGGCGCGCCGTCGTTGAACTTCTTCGCATAAAGATCCTGATGCATGTCCAGAAAGGTTGCGATTCCGTGCTCAGCAAAGGATTCCACAATCCGCTCTATTTCGTCTATATATGTTTCATTAATCTGCCCGGGTTCAGGTTCCAAATGGGACCACCAAACCCCCAGTCGCACCACATTACAACCATAGGACGCAAAGGTTTCCCACTCCTTCTCGGGCAGTATGCCGTAGGTATGGTTCTTTTTGGGGTCAAAACAGGCGAAATTAATACCCTTCAGCCTTACGGGTTCCCCCTTCTGATTAACAAACTGTTCGCCGCGTACAGTATAGATTTTATTCATATCCAAACACCTCATCAAAGAAAAATACTGGCGTGCCCGGCTGATAATCCCAATAGGTTTGACTTACATCCAGGCGCTCAAACAATGTTCTGGTATCCCTGTATTTCTTGCAACTTGTGTAGCTCTCACGGGGAAAAGCTCCCCATTCTCCGGCTAACATAGGCCAGGCGTACTTGTTAGCCAGTTTTTTGTGCTGGATAAACATGGCATCAACCCTTGCTTGTGAATAGGCGTTCTGCACGGGGGCATCGCAAATCAAATCATAGGCGTGCGGTGCAAAGACCTGGTTGGGATCCCGCTTACCGTTTACAACTAAGGGTTTCAGCGCTGAAGCTGTTCCGTTGTTTGTCTGGTTGCTGTTGCAGACAAACAGCAAACTGTCCTGGTCAACCTCCCGGATGGCTGTAGCAACCTTTTCATAGAAGGGCTGCAGAGTTAATGTATCGAAGGCTTCCGTAAAGGGGAAAGCTTTTGCTTGAATTTTCAGCAAATCATCGGATGTCATATCCGGCAGGGCGGCATGATACCTCTGCTGGTCAAAATAAAAACCGTAGGCTTCTTCCCAGGTTACAGTCCTGCCGATTTTTTCTCCGTACCATTCTGCCAATCCTTGGATAAGCGTTCGGCCTAATTCACGGCAGGGGGAACCTTGAATCGGCTCGTTGTACATATCATAGCCGATGACATTGGGGTGGTTTGCAAAGCGCTTTGCAACTGCTTTCCAAACCGCTGCAAAATGGTCCGTTAGGCCTACACCGTCCGCAGCCGTTGTATTCGCCCAAAATGCGTCTGTAGCGGTTTGGACTGCCTCGCTCAAGTGATAGGCGTGATACCATTCTCCCTTCCTCACATGTTGGCCGTGGCTCATTGTCGCCCAAAACGGCGCCCCGTTACTGTAGCGTATGCTGAACAGGTCCTGATGCATGTCCAGGAACACCGGAATACCATGGGCTTGAAACGCGTCGACCTGCTCTTCAATGCGATCAAGATACCCGGAATCGATTTGTCCGGGCAGCGGCTCAAGTCCGCTCCAATTGATTCCAAAGCGCACTACATTTACTTTCCAGCGGGCCAGACGCTCCCAATCTGTTTGCCCCATCTCAAAGATGAAGCCCATACTCGGAGACTTGCATACAATGTTCAAGCCGTTCAAGATGATCTTCTCTCCCGATTGATTGATAAAGTTCTGTCCCTGGATCGTGATAACCTTTTTCATTCTCTCCTCCTTTCTATAAAGGGCGAACAAATCGTTCGCCTTCAATTCAAAGTATATAGTAAAATGGGTTTGAATTTCAAATAATCACTCGATGTCAGAACATAACGTACACCATTGAATATTCCGTTGAACGCTCCGTTCTCTTTCACATTGTGCAAATGCCCATATAGTGCTGTTTCCACGCCGTATTCCTCCAATAGTTTTGTGAAGCCGGTTTCTTCCACTTTCTCCGAAAAGGGTGGGTAATGCATCATTGCAATCAACCTGTCTCCCGGCTGTTGAATATTTTTTGCTGCGTCCAATGACATCTTCAAGCGCAGTAATTCTCTGCGAATAATTTTTTGATCCTGGGCAGTCGGGTTACAAGTCGTAAGAGCCCATCCTCGGGTACCGGCTATCACGACTCCTTCAAAGCGCAGTGCGTTATTTTGTAATATTCGGCAGGTAGGACCCGCCGCAGCTTGCACTTTTGAAAGAGAACTCCACCAATAATCATGATTTCCCTTTAGCAGCACTTTTGTTCCCGGGAGTGCTGCGATCATGTTTAAATCCACTGCAGCGTCCTCTAAATTCATCGCCCAGGAAATATCTCCCCCAATAAGCACAATATCTTCAGGCAAAACTGTTTCTTTCCAAATGACATGAAGACGAGCCTGATGGTTTTCCCACTGGGGACCGAAGATGTCCATGGGTTTTGCGCTCGCTCCGGATAGATGCAAGTCAGAGATCGCATAAAGCTTCATGTGCGGTACCGATCATTCGAGTTCATCTTCCTGACTTTCATCATAGTCTTCTTCTATATCCTCTTCGCCCTCTTTAAAGTCCTCATCCATAGGTATAGATAATCCGTCTTCGGTGTTGTCGGAAGGCGTCAATTCAATGGACATGCCGACTTCCTTCAGTTCCTCTGACTCATCAAGGATGTCCTCCGCAGCTTCATCCGAGTATGTGTCGTTGCCGCTTAGATCTACAATCCTCTTATGTTCCCGAATACAACGCGAACACAACTCACTTCCGGGTTGAACCGGATATTCGCCGCACACAATACACATTTCTACCGTCTCCTGTGGATCATCAAGAACGTGCATATCCCGGGCGCAGACACGACAGTATCTGTCATCATCCTTAATGTAATTTAACTCACAAAAAGGGCATTTTTTCATGGTCTAATTCACCTCTTACAATTCATGGTTAAAATGAAGCGGCCCATACCTGTTCACTCATACAGAAGTAAAAAATGATCATATTATTCCAATGAATGAAAATGAATACTTCACTGGATCAGAAAACCGTATGTAGCTCCCACTATTATGCACAACAATGCATCTGTATGCAAGAGGCAATTCATAAAACAAAGAATATAAATTGAAAACAGATTAAAAGTTGCAGGCAACACATGGTCTTTCTATTGTAATTTAAAATTAATTGTAAAAGGCCCACCGAAATCATTGAATTTTTGCCCAATACCTGTTACTATGAAAATAGGTTAGCACTCACTTGGTATGATTGTAAGGATTATAATGTGAGGATTATGATATGGACTTAAAGGATAGATTTGAAAAATATAGAAAACTCGAGTATGAGCCTAACAAGACTTTTTATAATGCGTTAAAGGCCGGACAAAAGCCGCACACCCTTTTTATTGGGTGCTCCGATTCCAGAGTAAATGCGGAAACGCTGTTTCAAGCTAAAGCGGGAGAACTTTTCCAAATAAGAAACATTGCGAATATTATACCCAGAGAAGATGAAGCGGGGGATCACTATTCGGTGGTTTCTGCTATCGAATATGCTGTAAAAATCCTCAAGGTGAAGAATATATTTGTTTGTGGGCACTCCAATTGCGGTGGCTGCGCTGCTATCAGGAAATTGGCAGAAAACAAGGGCAGTCTTCCCTATACGGAGGCATGGATTTCCCGGAGCGCATTTCTATCCGATCATATCGATTGCAAATATCCGGACATGGAAGAAGATGATAAACTTATAATGCTTGAAAAGCTAAACGCTGTTCAGCAATTGGATAACCTTATGACCTATGAATTTGTAAGGGAGAGAGTTGAGTCTGAGGGTCTGAGCCTGCAGGCGTGTTATTACGAAATAAGTACCGGCAAAATTACTTTATATGACTATGATGATTATTTATCCCCTTTGAAAAGCGACTATCCTTGTGAGAGGGAATAACAGTTGAAAACAGATTTGTTCCGGTAAACGAAAAGATGCCTCCATTTTCATAACGGCGCAAGAATAAAAGTCGGAGAGTAGATTCTCCGACTCTTTTCTTCATCTATGATATATGATAAAGCGCGTTCGCCTTTACCAAAAATGATCTCTTCCTTTAGCCAGCCTAACGGTATGCAGCGATTTGCCTTCCTGATAGAGCTGAGGTATAGGCAGCAATCAATGAATGGTTCAATTTGGCGTAAATAATAGCTGTACCCCAGTTCCAAAAGCGTTCCGGATTATAATCGGATAAAGCCGGAGTATATAAATCATAATAGGTGTTGGAATAGAGCGGTATCATAGGCAATATTTCCGCCCAATAAATCTGGAACTCTAACCATGCTTCCAGGAATGCCTCCCGATCCATTGAGGGCACACGAGCTACCGCGCTTGCCAGTTCCGCCAGTTTTTCATCCTGAAGACCTGAGGTATTGATAGTACCCTGATATTCTTCACCAATGCGATAGGTACTCGCCGGATCGAAAAAATACACAAAATTGGTACCTAAGAACAGCAAATCGAAGTCACGTTGATCTTGGCGGTAGTATTTACGCAGCGCTTGATCAATCGGCATTTCCTCCGCAACGATTTCTCCTCCGATTTCTGCCAGGTTTTTGCGCAACATCTCAAAGATCATGTAGGCTGCCTTGTTCTGAGAAGTAACGATCATCCGCAGACTGAAAGGCTCCAATGTACCATCCGGTAACATGCGGTAACGGAGGCCAGAGTTTCCTTTGTGGTATTCCCCGCCTTCTTTGCTGTAAGTCCACCCTCCCTCTGTCAGGAGAAGATCTGCCTTGTCGAGATCCAGGCTGTAATGGGCTAATTGCTCAATATCATCCCCTACATCTTTTAACATCCATTGCCCCAAGCCATAGTATCCGTGGATTTTCTCTCCGTACCCTTTGAGAAACTCTCTGGGTAATACGTCATAATCCACACAAAATGCCAGTGCTTGGCGTGCCTGCACAGAGGACATAATAGGGCGCTCATTGGCAATTGCGAGATATGCCGACCCGGTTCGGGGATAGGCGCAGCTGCGAAGGGATCCTCTCTTCACCAGCTCCACAGCCTTGTCTATCACTTCGCCATCTACAATTTTATTGACCATATCTACCTGTCCTTGCGCGATCAGCTCATGAACATCCTGGTTGTGGACTTCCCGGAAGCGTATTCTAGGGATGGAGGGCAACTGGCCTTCATAATTTCCCAAGTAGTAGGGGTTGATTTCAAACTCCGCCACATGCGATTCAGAATCGTAGGATAGCAGACGGTACGGACCACTGGATACTGTGGGGTGAGAGAGATATCCTTTCTCGCTGTCCAAAATGGTTTCGCGGAGGATATCGTCTGTCATTTCTCCTTGGATGTAAGCGCCCCTGCCATCATCCATTACCTTGCCTCCGGGAACAATGGATGAAATAGGATACGGGTTGATATTAATATATGCTATCTCATAGAAATAAGGGAGATACTCTTTTTTGATACGCAAGGAAAAAGTTTGTTCATTTATCAGGCGCAATCCGCTGAACACTTTCGTTGACCCATCGTGATATGCATCAAAACCAATAATATGGGCATAGGATGGCGTTATCCCGGTCATGGACCGAACCTGAGGTGAGGAAAAGAGAAGGAAGGAAAACAGGTAATCCCGTGCGTCAATAGGGCTGCCGTCACAGTACTTAAGTCCTTCTTTGATTGTCACACGGTAAGTGACATCGCCATTATTCTCCGTCATTTTCGTAATTCGGCTGATAACCGTCTCGTTGAGTTGATACTCCCCTCCCTGGGTCTGTGCAACGAGGGGATATTCATGCAACAAGCTGCGCACATCAATATCGGCAGTATTGTTTCCCCATAGCTCTGAGAAAAAATTTCCGCTGAGCATCGTGGTGCTGCCGACGGTGAGCACTGCAGGCGGACGAGCAGCCAGCGCCCCCGGGTGTGCGAGCACGGAAACGGAAAGCAGGATTGCTGTTGTAATCAGCAACGCGAAAGCACGTTTCATGAGTATCCTCCATCCCATCACAAGGGAAGAATTCAAGTGATGTATCATTCTCTTACTCATAGCAGTCACCGACATTAATACTTGTAATACCGCTGCCCGAAAGCTTCATGTCATCAAACGGCGTAAAGGGGACATCGAATTCGCTATTCGGCGTAAATGTATTGATAAAACGGCTTCCCTTTTGGTTTTCCAAGTACAGTACATTTAGTTTGCCATTTCCGGCATCAGTCACTTTAACGCTGAAACTCAATACTTTTATATCATATGACATCTCTTTTTCTCGCGGGCTTGGTATGACTTCGTTGACGAAATAGGTATAGGTCTGCCCTATATCATCCTGATCATATTCGATAGCGGAAAAAGAGATATTCCCATCTGCGTCATTCTGCACAGTCTGCAGCAAAGTTCTTTTACTATCCCTTAGCTCAAAGTTAAATTCACCGTCCTGCAATCTGCGCCCTATAAGTATCTTTCTCGCCCAAATACCGGCCGGCAGCGTCCCCGTAGCGACATAAGAGTTATTGAATGTCGTATGCGTATACTCCTCCGTAATGATCAAAACACCGTCGTGTACGCCATTATCCGTAATCGTAACGGTAATAATGATCTCCGCCGAGTCATAGGTCATACCGGTTTCCTGCGTTTCCGGTACGACTTCTCGAATAACATAACTGTAGGTTTTGCCGATATCAGCGGCGCTGTATTCGATCGGGCTGAATGTTATCGAGCCATCCTGCGCATTGGTAACGGTTTCAAGCTCTGTTTCCTGCGCGTTCCCATCCCCGTCTGTATTGCGTTCCAGAAGTATGAAACTGAACTCGCCCTCCTTAAGCGGGCGTCCAGTGAGAGCCTTGGTCGCTTGAGGTGTGAAACTGCCTTTGGCCTCATATAGATTATATATGGTCGTTCCTACTTCGATTTTTTCAAAGAATTCAGGTGTGTATGGATTTCCGTCGCTGTCAGATTCCCTCACTAAGAAACTGTAGGGATCTCCGGATATATTAGTCAGTAGGGTTTCCCAATAGAAGTAGGCTTTATATACCTCTGGCTGATTTGGATCCTGTACGGCGGGTCCCAGCGCGTTTTCACTGAGCCGTATCGGATCACACCCCGGAACCGGCTCAAACGGGCTTCCGTGAAGGTTGCGCCACAGCACCATATACACGTCAGGCAAGGCATCCTGATGCGTAAATACCCAGTTTTTTTCGCCGATAACAGCCCCCTCGACCGGAATATAGCTGTTTGTCACGCTGGTACCTGCAAGACCGTAGTCGGTTTCATAGGGGGTTTCATAGGTGCAGGTGTATTTACCTTCATATGGCAAAGTATATTCGCTGAAGTAATAAGTGTAAGGATTACCGTCCATGTCGGTCAAGTCCTGCGCAGACCAAGTATATAAATATTGGGTTTTATGCATCTCGGTTTCATTTGTAGGCTGAACAGTGATCGTAGGTGCGGCATCGACAAGCACTAATCCTCCGCCCTCTATCTTGCGGTAGAGGGTCATTTCTACCGGTTCATGATCCGCCAGCGGACCATTCTCCCAGATCTTTATCGCCGTGATATCATCCTTCGGAGGCGTATATGTGTTGTAGGCTGTGGCGCCGCTTAATGCGTATTCCCTGTCGCCGGCAATCACGGAAGCGCTGTAGCTGAGCGTGTAGTTCTCCGGAAGTGCGGTGTCTTCGGTAAAGTAGAATTGGTACGGAGCGCCGTTTATGTCGGTGCGTTGCAGGCCGCTCCACTTATATGTGAAGGTATCCGCCGGTCCGGTCGACGGGTCGATCTCAAGGCTTGCCCCTGTTACCTCCTCCATGGTAACGCCATTATCTTTTGAGCGCCACAGGGTCATTTCTACAGGCACATGTTGCGCAGTGTCGCCATTTATCCATGTCTTGATCGCGGTGGCAACGCCATCCATGGGCGGGCTGTAGGTATTTATGACCTTGGAACCGTCCCTGCCGTACTCTGTTCCGTTTATCGTGACGGCGTTTGTATATGTACGGATGTAGTTTTCGGGCACAATACTCTCAGTAAAAAGATATGTATACGGATGACCGTCATTGTCGGTCGCTGCGAGGTTCGGCCAATAGCCTGTAAAGGTATCGTTTATACCCTCCGGCGGCGTAACTGTCGCCGGGAACCAGGTGACAGATTCCAATGAAATGCCGCCTGGCGGGGGATCGTCAATATCATCCGTGGTGCGCCACATATCCAGTCTGACACACCTGTGATCATTTGCCGGGCCGTTGACCCACTCCTTTGTTACGGTGAGGCTTTGAGTCATGGGCACTATGTAAGTGTTGGTGATCGTGCCGCCGGGCAAGGCATAGTATACACCGCCTAAAAGAAAGGGAGACTCTATCGTCATTTCATACCCTTGCGGCACATTTTCTTCCTCTTCCGTCCATCCGTAGAGATACGGGTTTCCTTCGGGGCAGAAATTGGGTAGTCCGGTATAGGTGAAAACATACTTCTGCGCGGTATTTAGGCCATCGTAAGGGTTGTTCTTTGTGACCTCTAAGGAATACTCATCGGTATCCGGCTCCTCGACCCGATCGTCGAAATATCTGCGCCACAAGGTTAATGTGGGTTGAATATGCTGCTCCTTGGGGCCGCCGCTCCACTCCTTGGTCACCGTGACGGTACGCGTTGGCGGATTGAAGGTGTTCAGGACTGTGTTGTCATCAAGGTATTCGGTATCATAGGTTTTGACTAATTCTCCGTGCACAAGCTGTTTAACGGGTTCTTCCCGTACTCTATACTTGTACTTTACGCGCTGCGCAGGATCATCATTCCAGGTTTTGTAATTATCCAGCTCCGTCCATGTATATTCGTAGCTGCCGCTTGGAAGGCTGTAGTCCGAGCCTTCAACTCTTTCCCAATCTGATCCGGTCACAGGAGCTCCGTCTTCCTGTATTTCCATGCGCTCCAGATACAGCGTAACCGAATCGGGGCGCATGTTTGCTCCGTTAAGCCAACGCTTATACGCAGTGAAGCTGATCTGTTGAGAGACGTTGGTCACATACAGTTTTCCGGAATTGGCTCTGTCTACATAATATCCGGTCGGAACAGAAGCGGGGACCTCCTCTATCTCATATTCGCACTCATAATATATGCCGTCGCCATCTACATCCACAGAAACCGGCAGGTCCTCCCACTGGGCGCGCCAGTTAGTCGCGGCGGATACGGTTTCGGGGGTCAGATATGGTACTCTATAATTCTTGGCAGCTACAGTCTGATACAGCTGCAATTGTACCGTGGTACCGGCCGGAGGCAATTCTCCCACCCAGCGCTTGGCGCCGATGACGGTGTCATTTTTCAGGGTATTGGTTATAATGACCTTATTCTGCTGATACGCATTGGTCACAACATATCTGTCCGGAACGACTACTTCCCGGACCGTGTAAACATTCGGGTCGCCATTGGTCATATATTTCGGCAGCCCCACCCATGTGTGTGTATAGGGATTGGCGGGATCATATGTCGTCTGTTCCGGCATATCGTGAGGCGCGCCGAAGGCCTCGCCGTTTTTATAAAGTTGCAGCTGCACAGCCGGCCAGGGTTCACTTGGCGGCTTTAAACCTCCTGGGTCGCTCCAATGCTTTTCAACGGTAATGCTTGTGGATTGGTATGTGTTGGTAATCGTGGAAAGATTTTCGGTGTGTTCATACGATACGTCATAGCTTGTCGGCACGCCGGTTTCTATCGCGCGGTAAACCAAGTCCTTGCCGTTGCTGTCCTGCGTCGGAAGGTTGAACCACCTGTATTGTGTCATGTCAGCGGTGAAGTCTACAACCATTCCGTCGACGTCGGTGTAAACAACACCGCCGTCATTGCTCTGTTGAAGCTGGATTTGAATGACAGGCTTCACCTCAGGCAAATTGTCTCCTGCCCACACCTTCGTAACTTTGAAGTCGATGTATTTATAGGTATTGGTCACAATAAGCCCGTTCTCCGCTTTTTCAAAGCTTGGAGGCGTAAAGTCCGCACCGTCTTCCGTGGTCTCTTTTACAAAATATACATAGGTGTTGCCTGCTCCGTCGCTCTTTGGCAGATTATTCCAGACAACGGCGGACGCCGCTCCCGCGGGCACAGGCTTTGTTACACCCATTTGAATCGGTTCGCCGTTCGGGTTTTCCCGGTACAGGGTAAACCATATCTGGGGCTTCTGTATGCCGGGGGCTGGGAAGTTCCATTCTTTCATGGCGGTAATATCGATATAGGATTCCCACTGCGCGTAAAGAACGTTGCTCTCCGGGTCAACATTGTCTACGATCACCTGAGAACCCGGCATGAACCAAAGGCCGGAACCGTTCGGACGCGTATTCCAGCCCAGGAAGGTATAGTTTGTACGGGAAATGCCGGTGGCTGTCAATGCCAGCACGGTATGTGTCTCGTTGTTTTTCAAATCGACTTTATACGCAGAACCGTCGCCTCCGTTAGGCTGATATGTAATATCGACCGCGACTTTGGGACCGAAAGCAGCGACCAGGGTTTTGTTTCCGTCAATATAGATTTTTTCGTTTGCGACATATACTCTGCCGCTGGTATCACCTGAAATCGTCCATCCAAGGAACACCTGCCCCGCGGGCGGCGTTATGACGCCCGTCTGCACGTCCGCAAATGCGCCATAGTTGTAGGTTTTGTCGTCCGTGACCGTACCAGTGCCGGCTCCTTCCAGATAGGTCACGTTATATCTCTCATTACTGATATAGTATGGGTAGAGCGCGATATCTCCCGTCAAATGAGTATTAAAGTTATAAGCGACATGAGTGCCGTCACTTATCGTCGTCCAGCCGATCCATAAAGCATTCGCGGGTAAAGTGATGATCTTATCCGGGTCTCCCCCGCTTACAACCGTCCCCTCGTTATTTTTTACTGTAGGCATGCTCCCCGGATCGAGAGGCGAATTGTAGGGCAGCGTCTGCGTTGAGATAATAGCACCGCCTTCCATATATGTATATACATTCACATGGACATCAGGCGCTGACCACTTGGCATAAACGATCAAATCTCCGGCTCCCATTTCTACCGTCGCGAGATTGATCGGCTGTGTAAAGGCTTGATCCTTATACCAGCCCTGGAAAACAAAACTCTCGGGCATACTGTTGGGCGGAGGTGGCGTATAATCGGCGAATTCATTTAATGATTGCTCAAATAAAACATTCTCTGTCCTGGAAATGGCGTTGAAATTATAGAAGGAAAGCTTATAGGTATTGCGTGTATGTCGGATATAGAGGTCATTATACCCGAAATAAACGCTGGCACCTGGCGCCGTCGCCGTCCAAGGACCGTTGGGCTTGGTTGCATAGTATGCGACTGTAAACCCTACGTACTTGTTCGTCATATTAAAAGTTGTAGAGTTTGTGATATTGGTGTTGTTAGCCGTTGCCGGATACGTGCCATTGAGGTTTTGTTTATAATGGCGGACGTAATAGTTGCCGGTTTCATCAGAGATTCTTCTGAGTATAAGATAATCCTTTGTATAATCAACGGAATAGGCTCGCAGGTTGTCAAAAATAAACGCGTCAAGGAAAGTAACCCTGGAATACAAAGAGCCGTAGTAATACTCCTGCCAGTTGTACCCTTCTGGAAAGGAATATGCGTTTTGCGCAAGCGACTGGCCGTATAGGCCGGTCATTGTTTGAATCGTGGTGCCGTTTCTTGTTTGGAATTCCAATTTCATCGGGTTTCGATCGTAATAAACATTGAGCACGGTAGAACCGTCACCTTTGACGACTACGGAAACCGTCTTTGTATTGTTGTAATGGAAGCCGGTATAAGCCTTGTTTTTATCTGCTGATGTAGGGAAAGCCGTAGCTCCGGTTATGTCCTGGCGCACCACGGTCTCGCCAGCGTAGTCATAGGTTTTTAAGTTGTCGTTTGCGTATTTGCTGTCGTTGATTGATTGTTTCCAGAAAATGACCGAGTAGTTCGTTTGAACCGGTGTCCAGACGGCGTATAGTGTTATATCGCTGTTGATTGTCTGATTAAAGGGGTAAGCCGTGCCGTTTTCGCTCAATGACCAGTGATTGAAGGTATAGCCCGGGCGAGTCATTGTTGCGCTCGGTTCCTGCGTTGTGCCGTTTGCCGGCACAAATTGGGGCGCGACATAGTTGGCCTGCGCTCCGGAAATGAAAGTGAGATAATGACCCGACTCAATTTTCGGCCAAAGCTGCTGATTGGAGGTTCCGATCGTGAAATTCGCGCCGACCGGCCCGTCGGTCAGGTTCTGGTTCTTATACCAGCCGGTTACGGCCTGCGTGGAACTCATAGGTATCGTAATATCATCTGTAGTGATCGTGCTTCCCTCTATACCTTCCTTGGTACTGAAAACAGCGGCGGTCGTCGCAGCGCTTTCCATAAAGAAGACATAGTAAACCGGCACAAACCGCGCTATGGCCGTTATCTGGGCGGATTCGGTGAAAGTGATAGGATTGCCGGTACCAAATAGCAGCTTTTCTTCTTCAACAAACCACCCGATAAAACGATGATTCTCCGCAGCCGGCACCTGCGGCTCGTTCAGATATTCCCCGTTTTTGATGATCTGCGTTTCAACGATATTGTCCCCTACCTTGAATGTATAGGTACGTGTTACAACCGGCGGATCCGTGGGGAGAAGGCTCATGAGCGATACACCGTCAGAGTATTCCGTAGTGATCAACTCAGCCCGCGCGTTGACAGGCGTTATGGTAAATAACGTTATGGCGGTAAGCGCCAGCGATATAATTTTTCGAAGTTGTTTCTTCATTCTCTTATGCTCCATAGGATTCGTTCGGTTTGCCGTACTGCTTGTGACCATATCGGTATTCGCGTTTGCTCATTTATACTATTTTTTTTACTTTCTGATGATAAACATATCTGTTTCCCATTCTTACCCGTTGATATCCACAGCTACTCGAAACAGCCAATTCAGGTTCTCTTGTGTGAGTGTAAGCGTGCAGGTTTCACCGTTGTTTCCCAAATCCTGCCAGGGATCTGCGTTCGTCTTTTTATACTGCCATCTGATTTTATATTCTAGTCCTTCATAACCCGAAAGGTGCGCATGGAGGGTGATCTGATCTCCGATTTCCGGGGCAGCATCATTTCCCCAACTGGCATATATGCTGATTTCCCTGTCGTCGGTATTTTTTTCGCCGATCTCTTCATCCGATAAGGCTTGAGGTTCTTCAATATTGCACTCTGCCGGAGCTGGTTTCTCCGAAATGGACGTTTCGTCCGTTTCGGTTGATTCCGGGATTACAGTCACCTCGGGTATGATTATATCATTCACTTCCGTCGCCTCGGAGAATGTTGCTGCCTCGGCAACATGCGTCGCTCCTCCTGTTGTTATCGCAAAAACGACAGCAACTGCGATAAGGCTTGCTAAAATAAATTGTATCGTCTTTCTTTTTTCCATTTCCCTTACGAACCTCCGGAACGATTTTGGATTTTATAGAATAATCCCAGCACGTTGCTGCGGAAAAAATCGACAGTCCACTGAATAGTTATGTCCTCTTCATACACGCTGAAGATAATTCCTTCTGCATTGAAGTTATATAGTCAGAAATTATCAACAATTAAAAGATAATAATCCTGAATCCATATAAACTTTACTAAATAATTCTACACAAATTTTCTACTCTAGTCAATAGAAAGTTACTGAATTATTTATGAATAATTAATTGAAAATTATTATTTCCTCCTTCCATTCCTCCCCCTTCTTGATCCTCTTCTTATTCAGTTGCAGCAGAAAATAAACGCTCTGAATACTGCTAAACTGAATATAAAAACCCCCGGATTATGACCAAATCCGGGGGTTTTCCTGGTGGAGCATAGGGGATTCGAACCCCTGACCTCAACATTGCGAACGTTGCGCGCTACCAACTGTGCTAATGCCCCAAGCACGTGGCGCATTATAACACATTGTGTCATTGTTTGCAAGCCGCAAATTTCCCGACCCCTGAGCAGTTCAGATAGGCTCAAAACAGGAAATCCGACTATGAAGATCCAATAAAATACCGGGAACCGCATTTGCAGATATCCGTTATTGTTATCCACATATCGGGAATATTTCTGTAAAGCAGGGGTTTCCGTCTTGAACATACCTTATTTGCCTGTGTTTCTTTAAAGATGAACGTTTTACCAATGAAATCGCAGTAAGCAAAAGGGCCGTTTTACTTTCCGGGTATAAATACGGGGATTACACTGGATCCGTAATGACTCGTAATAAAATCGTAGACCTCCTGCGATGTCAGCGCGCGAACCAGCTCAACGATCGCCGGGTCTTTTACCTCCTCCTCACGAACGGCAAGGACATTCGCATACAGTGAGGCGGCCTCCGAATCTGCGGATTCACGATAGAAATCTTCACCCTTCGCGATCATCTTGTCTTCGATGCCGGCTTCTATTGCGTAATTTCCGTTGCAAACGGCAAAATCCACGTCCTCAAGGCTCCGCGGTATAGCGGCGGCCTCAGCTTCATAGAAAGAGATATTAAAGGGGTTTTCCACAATATCCTTCGGTGTTGCTTTTAATCCCACCCCCTCGGCGAGAGTTATAAGACCGTTTGCCTGCAGCAGCAACAGTGCGCGCGCTTCATTGGTCGCGTCATTCGGCACCGCTATCACGGCGTCCTGCGGATTGGTAATATCCTGAGAACGTCCGGCATAGATTGCCAAAGGTTCAAAATGGACCGCGACCGCCGCAACCAGTGTCCCGTTGTTCTGTGCGTTGAAATCCTCCATATAAGGCGTATGCTGGAAGAAGTTTGCCTGCAAATCTCCGCTCTGAAGAGCGGTATTCGGCTGTACATAATCCGTGAACTCACGAATCTCCAATGTGATTCCTTTTGCTTCCAACATCGGCTTCACAACCTCAAGAATTTGTGCGTGCGGGGCAGGAGACGCGCCTACGACCAGCGTAATTGTTTGTGGCTCCTCTTTTTTACAACCGAAGACCCCCAGGCAAAGCGCGCATGCCAGCACCAACAATAAAGCTACTCGAATGTGTTTCATTTTTCTACCTCTTTTCAAATTATATCAGATCGGCTTTCGCCGTATTCTGTCACCGGTTTCGTTTATCGACCGCCCTCGATATCAGCGAAAGCAATACCTGTATGATTTGGACAACTATGATCAGCATGATGATCGTCACCCACATTAATCCGGTTTCATACCGATGGTAGCCGTAGCGAATGGCGATGTCTCCCAGCCCGCCTGCTCCGACCGCGCCTGCTATAGCCGAATATCCAATAATGGTAATGGTGGTAATGCTGCTTCCACGAATCAAAGAAGGGACAGCTTCGGGCACCAATACTTTGGTAATGATCTGCCAGTCCGTGGCGCCCATCGTTCGCGCCGCCTCTACCACCCCGATCTCCAGTTCCTTCAGCGATGTTTCTACCATTCTTGCCACAAAAGGAGCTGCGGCCACTACCAATGCTACAACCGCTGCATTTTGGCCAAGTGATGTTCCCACCACCCATCGTGTAAATGGAATCAACGCCACGATCAATATGATAAAAGGAATGGAACGTCCCACATTGATGATCCAGCCAAGTATGGCATGAAATACCGGCATAGGGCGGATTCCATCCCGGGAGGAAGTCACCAGCAAAATTCCCAGGGGCATTCCCAGGATATAAGAAAACAATACGGAAAAAAGCGTCATATATAGCGTAGCCAGCAGGCCTTGGACAAGCAAAGACGCATTCTCAGTGAGCAGTTCTATCATTTATAATACCTCCAACTGCCCAAGCAGTAGTTTCGTAGTGGGGTGTCGGGGATTCGAGATGATCTCATCAGTTGTACCCTCCTCGATGATTTCCCCCTCATGAAGTACCGCTATCCGGTGGCAGATTGCTCTTACCACTCCAACTTCATGGGTGATGATGATGATTGTAACTCCCAACTCGCGGTTGATATCTCGGAGCAGTCTCAAAATGGAAGAGGTCGTCAGTGAATCAAGAGCGGAAGTAGGCTCATCGCACAAAAGAAGAAGTGGACGGCTGGCCAATGCCCTGGCTATCGCAACCCTCTGTTTCTGTCCTCCGGAGAGTTGTGACGGATATACATCTTCTTTATCCTCCAGGTCCACCAGCCGCAGCAACTGTCGTACCCGTTCCGTCCTCTCTTTCTTCGGTGTTTTATCCAACTCAAGGGGGAATGCGACATTATCGCCTACGGTACGCTGCATGAGCAGATTATATCCTTGAAAAATAACACCTACTGTGCGTCGCATGGAAATCAATGCCTTTCCCCGTAAAGACGATAGCTCCACCCCTCCAATGGAAATCGTGCCGCGGGTGGGTTTTTCCAATAAAGAGATGCAACGTAGCAATGTGCTCTTTCCAGCGCCGGATTTACCCATGATGCCGAATATCTCTCCATCCTGTACGGACAGGTTCACGTCGCGCAGCGCCTCTACCTCTTTCGCACCGGCAAAGGTTTTGCACAATTTCCGAATCTCAACCATATTTCCTCCATAGAAAAAGCCCCCGGATATTCCGAGGGCGATTATCAATCGCGTTACCACCTGGATTCACCGGCGCCTCACAACGCAGGTCTCATCGGGTACAAACATACCCTGCCGCTGTAACGGGCGACCCGTCGTAGCCTTGGCAAATGCTTCGGTACGCAACTCCGGGACCATGTTCAACCAATTCGCCAACGCCCGTTTTCAGCTGCCCGGGCTCTCTGCGGATGTCTCCTTGGCTTACTCTTCCCTTCACCGCCATGGTGAATATGAGGTTGTCGCAATTATATCCTGACAACTGCTCAGTGTCAATAAAACAACGATTATTTGTGATATATCACATATGCATACTTATATTTATATGCATGTAGCACATGTTTGTGTTTCTTATGCTTGCAGATACAGGAATTTCTCAATGAACCAGGCAATTATGGTGGAAGAGTCAATTATCAGGAACTGTTTCTAGCAGAATATAATCCGCAGTACAGGCAAATCATTGTTTGTCTTTCATAATTCATATGCAGCCCCAACGAATCATTGCAATGCCTTTTTACCAGCTTCCCGCAAGGATCAGCCGTTACTTCCGCTCTCAACCGGCGGCATTTTCAAAATCATACCGGCAGAGAGCAGATTAGGGTTTGTGATCACTTCCGTGTTCATTTCATATATGGTTTGCCAGGAAACGGTTCCGTTATAAAATCTGCGCGCGATCCCGCCGAGAGTGTCAGTAGATAAAACCGTGTAATACCATACGCCGTCAAGGGTATCACTGCCCGAAGGTTCATCCGTCGTATCAGGAATAAAACCGGCTCCGGCGGTCGGATCATCGGATGATCCGCCGTCACCCGCCCCTCCGGCTTCGGGAGTTGTCGATCCTGACGGAGAATCCCCGTCCGTTGCCGGTACCTCATCAATTGGATTCAGTAATGCGATAAACGCTTCTGTCAGAGGAATGTCTATATCCAGCGCCGCTTCATCCTGCTCCGGAAAGTATAGCTTCCCGACAAATCGGGAACCGTTCTCATCGCTAACGATCGCGCCCACCAGTGTATAAACGGTTTTGCCATCCAGAGAAAGCGTGTATGTCAGTACATTTGCATTATCTTCCACCGTTATGCGTCCGTCAGTCTCCGGGGAAATGCTGCCTGCATTGCCGAGTGCGGTCGTGAGCAGCTCCTCCAGGGTTCCGTATTGTGTCACGACGGTGTTATCCGTAAAGGCGTCATAGTCACCGCCGTTGGCGATAAAGTCATTCGTTGCCAGGAGGTATTCTTTTTCATCCTCAATCGGCTTTCCGTCAATTTCCAGAGAAGTTATTCTGCTCCCTGCCTGTGCTCCGGCCTGAAAGGTCAGCCTCATACCGCCGATTTGCGGGAAGGAACCGGCTTGTTCTGGGTAAGCGGACAATCCGGTTTCTAACGCGGCTCTCAATTCGCTGCCGGTCACTTTCAATGTAACAACGGTATTGCCGAAGGGGAAGACAGTCAGAAGATCCTTTCGGGTGATATCCCCGGCGGCAATAGATGCACGGATGCCGCCCCCGTTCATGATCGCCACATCTGCGTCGGTAGCCTCAAGCAGCATATCACACACCCAATCGCCCATGTTTGTTTCCCGTGTTCGGACGTTTTCCCGCTCACCGTCCAATAATACGGATGTCTCTCCCACTTTCACATTCAGAAGTTCATCCTGCGCCGCGGTGATTTCGGCGATGCGCCGGGTAATACCCTCATCCCTGCAGGTATACGCTTCTCCGATTAAAGATGCGGCTATCTCCCCTTGTGGACTAACTATCACAATACCGACATGCTCCATATACTCACCGGTGCTGCATATCAGCGTATTGCCTTCCTTTTGTCCGTTCTCCAGCAGGGTATGGCTGTGTCCGTCGATGATGATATCGATCCCGCTCACATCCTGCGCCAACTGTAGGGAGGTGTAGGCGGAAGCCATATTCGTCCCGAGGTGGGACAGTACGATAATATACTGGGCGCCTTGCTCCTTCAGCGCGTCCACCTGCGCCTGTGTCGCGTCGGCAGGCTCCTCAAAGGTCAAACCCTTCGTATGCGAGGGATTTGTCTGCAAGGCCGTATCAGGCGTGGTTACGCCGATTATACCGACCTTCGCTCCTCCCTTCTCCAGCAATATGGAAGAAGATAGCAGAGTCTCTCCGGTTTCGGTCACGATAACATTATCCGCAAGAAGCGGAAAGTTCATTTCGCCCGCCAGTTCAAGCAGACGATCAGAACCGTAGTTAAAGTCATGGTTTCCCGGGACCATTGCATCGTATCCAACTGCGTTCATCAGTTCTACGATCGACGCCCCCCTATCTGCTGTGGCGATAGGCATACCGTGCAGCGTATCGCCGGCATCCAATACGAAAACCGTGGCTCCTAAAGAAGTATACGTCTGCTTAAGGGCCGCCACCGAGGCAAAACCCATGCCGTCTCCCGCGCGGCCGTGGCTGTCATTGGTGTGAAGGATAACCAGCGTGCCGGTTAAGTCCGTCGTTCCCGGCAGAGCCTCAGCATGGGCAGCGATCATGCTTCCAACCAGCAGGCAGAGCATAATGGCAAACAATAGTATTTTCCGTTTCATGTATTCCTCCTCAGCCTTGATAACGATCTATCCATTCATATAATTCATCCTGAAGCTGAGCACTCAATTGCTCCGCCTCCTCCGCGGTATCGCCCTTTACTGAGCCGTATAACTTCAGTTTCGGCTCCGTACCCGATGGACGTACTACCACGGACAAATCACCTTGATAACAGAACTTCAATACATTAGACTTTGGTAACAATATTGGGGTCTTCGCTGTGTTTTCGATCTTCTCAGACAGCAGATAATCCTCAATACATACAAGATTGCGGTTCAAAAGCCCCCGCTGAGGAGAAGCCCGCAGGTCCGATATGATCTGCTCCATGACTTTGAAGCCGTCTTCTCCTTCAAAGGCAAAGTTTTGCACATCATTCATAAAGTAGCCGTGTTCCTTATAAATACCCTCCAATACCTCTGTAAGAGAAATGCCCCGTTGTTTGTAATACGCAAACATCTCGCAAATCAATAACGAAGCATTCACACCGTCTTTATCCCGGACATAAGTCCCTGTAAGGTATCCATAGCTTTCCTCAAAGCCGAGTATAAACCTCTCCGGGTGGCCTTCCTTTTCCAGTGCGGCAATCTGTTGGCCGATGTATTTAAAGCCGGTAAGCACATTACGAAGCTCGACACCGTATTTGGCCGCAACCTTCTCCGTCAAATCCGTAGTAACAATGGTCTTTACCGCCACGGGGCGATCCGGCATAATGCCAAGAGCAATACGGCTGTGGCAGATGTAGTCCAATAACATAACACCGACCTGGTTTCCGGTTAACAATCTATAATCCGATCCTTCGCGGACTGCAATGCCCACCCTGTCGCAATCGGGATCGGTAGCCAACAGCATATCACTCCCAAGTTTTCGGGCATAATCCAGTCCCAGCTGTAACGCTTCCCGAATTTCCGGATTTGGGTAGGGGCAGGTTGTAAAGTTTTCATCAGGCTCCGCCTGCTCAGGCACCACAAAAATATTGGTAAAACCATTTTTTTCCAGAACATGGGTCACGCACTTCATACCGGCACCGTTCAACGGCGTGTAGACGATCGAAACGGATTTATCCACGTCCCGGTTGAGGGATTGATCGGATACACGGGACAGAAATGCCACTGTAACATCCTCACCGATGGTTCGTATCAAGCCTCTGCTCTCCGCCTCCGCATAGGGCAAGGATGATATACCGGAAAAAATATCCGTTTTTCCAATCTCTTTGAGCACCGCATCCGCCGTTTCGTTATCTATCTGACAGCCGTCCGCGTCATAGGCTTTATAACCGTTGTATTTAGCCGGATTATGGCTGGCTGTTATATTGACGCCCCCGTCGCATCCAAGATACCGCACGGCAAAGGAAAGCGCAGGAGTCGGCATAAGTTCGGGGAAAATAAAAGCGATGATCCCGTTTCCCGCAAAGATTTCTGCCGCCGTTCTCGCAAAAAGGGTGGATTTTGTCCGGCTGTCATAAGCGATCGCAACAGAGAGGTTTTTTCCGCGTTTTTTTAGTATGTTGCAGTAGCCCTGAGTGGCAAGTCCGACAGTATAGACATTCATCCGGTTTGTCCCGGCGCCGATTACACCGCGAAGCCCGGCCGTACCAAACTCCAGCATACGGTAAAACCGATCCTTGATTTCCTCTTCTTTCCCCCGTATGCTCTCCAGTTCTGGCATTAAGTCCGCATCCGCTGTGGCTTCGGCTAGCCATCGTTCATATTTCTTTTTAATACAACTTTCCGGCATAACGTCCTCCCTCTAAATTGGCTCCCATTCATTATAAGAAATTTTTTTCAATTGCGCAAGTGAACGGGAATCGATAATATCAGGTTTTACATTTGTTCCCATTTCCTGTATACTTTTCTCTGGGAGGTGATCGGTATGGCTGTTGAAACGGAGGCGAAAAAGAAATTTATTGTCCATACTCTTTATTATGCTATCATTGCGGGGATCCTTTACTTTCTGTTTCGCTATGCAATTTATACTATTATGCCTTTTCTTATTGCCTTTGCTGTAGCCTCTGTTTTAAGGCCTTTGGTGCGGTTTCTGATCTATCGCTGCCGCTTGAAGCGCCCTGTCGCTTCCGCGATTCTTGTCATATTATTTTACGGAACTGTTGGCTTACTGCTGGTATTACTTGGCATACGGATAACGATTTCCCTTCGGGACTTTGTACAGCGTCTTCCGTCCCTATATCAGACGACCGTCTCCCCTGCCCTTACCGAAATTTTTAATCGTCTGGAAGCTGGAATAGCCAATCTGGGGCCTGACCTGGCGGATACTGTTTCCGACTTTACCGACGGGGTTGTCAACTCGCTCGGAGCGTTGGTATCCGACCTCTCATCAGCCCTGGTAACCTCTGTTACCCGGTATGCGGCCTCAATACCCGGAATTCTTCCGAGCATACTGTTTACGATCATCGCCACCTTCTTCATAGCAGCCGATTATCGCCTGATCATCGGATTTGTTCTCAAACAGCTCCCGGATAAACCACGGGAGGTTGTCCGGCACATCGGAACGAGCCTGAAATCTACCTTGCTGAAATATCTGAAGTCCTATTCTCTTATTTTCCTGATTACTTTTACCGAGTTAGCCATCGGTCTTTCTCTTCTCGGAATAGAAAAATGGCCTTTTTTCGCGCTGGGCATAGCGCTGTTTGACATACTCCCGATCTTTGGCAGCAGTATGATATTGGTTCCCTGGACAGTGGTTTTACTGCTACAGGGAGAGTATCTGACCGGTATTGGTATGTGTATTCTTTGGCTGTTGATAACGGTGCTGCGGCAGTTTATAGAACCTAAAATTGTAGGCGACCAGGTAGGTCTTCACCCCCTGGTTACACTGATAGCCATGGTGGTGGGCACATCGCTGTTCGGCGTTGTGGGTCTCTTTGGCTTGCCTATCTCCTTGGCGATTTTAAAGCGACTGCATGATCAGGGTGATATTAAAGTATACAACGATCTTTTACCCGAGGATTTACCACCGGAGCCAGTTCGCCCGAAACGGCGAAAGAAGGGTAACGAACCTCCACGGCAATCCTGATATTTTGCGTAATATAAAAGAAACGGGCAGCGCCGCGCTGCCCGTATAAATATACTTTAAGCCTTACCGACGGAATCGAATAGTTCCATTTTCTCTTTCACGGTGTTCTTGATCTCGGTTACGCCGGGCGCCAAAAGCTTGCGGGGATCAAAACCTTTTCCGATTTTATCCTTTCCGGCTTCGATATATGCGCGCACACCCTTTGCGAAGGAGATCTGGCACTCCGTATTCACATTGATTTTACAGACGCCCAATGAAATAGCTTTGCGAATCATATCAGCGGGAATACCCGTACCGCCATGGAGTACCAGCGGCATGCTGGGGATTGCATCTTGTATGCGTGCAAGCGCTTTAAAATCCAAACCCTTCCAATTTTCCGGATACACGCCATGGATGTTCCCAATACCGGCTGCCAACATAGTGATACCCAGTCCGGCAATCAGCGCGCACTGTGCAGGATCGGCAATTTCACCGGTTCCGACAACACCGTCCTCAACGCCGCCGATAGAGCCCACTTCGGCTTCCACTGATATGCCTTTCAAAGAAGCGATCGCGACAATTTCCCTGGTTTTCTCCACATTCTCATCAATCGAATAATGAGAACCGTCAAACATAATGGAGGAGAAGCCGGCTTCGATGCAGGCTTTGGCGGCGTCATAACTGCCGTGGTCCAAATGAAGTGCAACGGGTACGGTGATTTTTAAGCCCTTCATCAAGCCGTTTACCATGCCGACAACGGTGTCATAGCCGCCCATATACTTGCCGGCGCCCTCGGAAACACCGAGGATAACCGGGGATTGCAGCTCCTGCGCTACCTCCAATACGGCCTTTGTCCACTCCAGGTTGTTGATATTGATCTGGGGTACGCTGTAACGGCCGGCTTTGGCCTTCGCCATCATCTCGTTGGCATTTACGAGCATTTCAACACCTCCCTCTATATATTTCTTCAATATTGTAGCATATAAATTTGTACCGGTAAAGAGTCAACATTATCCCCCCATGTAGCCCCGTTGTGCTGCCTCGGGTATGGTTTTATGCAGCCAACGTTTCCCGATCCAGAATGTTGCCGCGAAGAAGAGCAGCGCCACTACCATGATGCCCGCACATACCAGATAAAACCTTCGGATACCGATCGCATCTACCAGGTAGCCCCCCATCAGGTTTCCGAGTATTCCTGCAGTCGCAGTTACAGATCCGCTTACCGTTTGCGCGGTTGCCTTTAGGTCCTTCGGAGCCAGCCCGTATATATAGTTAGCGCCGCACCCTATAATAATTCCTCCGCCCAAACCATGGAGGGTGGAAATCGCGATCAAACTGATAATCCCGTTAGAGACCGAATAAAGCAGAGACTCTGTTATGTAAAACAGGCCGCCTAACATCATAAGCGAAGGCAGAGAAAACCGTCGGCGAAGCCGCACAAGATAAATCAGAACAGGCACTTCAAGCAATGCTTTATAACCCATAATTAATCCGAGCTGGGAGGAGTCAGCGCCCATTTCTTTCATTAGGTAGGGCAGAAACGACAGCGAGATGTTTGACGGCATATTCAATGCGACGAAAAATATTAAAAAAGTAACATAAAAATAATTTCCGAAAAGTTTTCCGATTTGCATATCCTTCAATTTGATGGACTTTGCTTTTGTTCCGTCGTTCTTGTCCAGCAGAATCAATAAGAACACGGGTATATTCGCCACACCATAGATATAGAACGTGCTTTCCACACCAATATACGGAAGTAAAAAGCCCAGCGCCACAGCCATTACTGCATAACTGATCGAACCCCAAAGGCGTATTGCCCCGAAATTTAACCGATGGGTATTTGCTGCTTGTACCACCCATGCATTTGTCAAAGAGCCTGCCGGATTTCTGAAGAAGCAGCCGATGGGTATCAGTATGGAGGAAAGCATCATCGGTCCGATCATGATCGTGCTTGTAACCGGTACAATAATCCACATAACGGTACCGACAGCAATACAAAGAAGTAAAACCTTGCGTATGGAACGCATCTTATCGCTTATGGCTCCCCAGAACGGAGACGCCACAATGGCTACAGCATTATTGATAGCATTTACTATGCCGACATCCGCTGCCGACCAGCCTTTGCTCTGCAGAAAAACCGTCAAATAACCGGACGCTGCCGCCGCGAACCAATATGCCCACTCCAGTGCCGCATATTGTAGAAATCGGGGGTCAGCTCCTTGCGCTTTGCTTTTTAACCTGCGAAATATTCCCCCCAAAGACATACTCACTTCTGAGCAACCCCCTTTCATCCATTTGAGTTTACCACAGGAGCGTGACAACGACAATGCACGAATTTCCCAAAGTTGCGGTACGGTATCGACTTTGACCTTGCGTAAAAAAAGCGCCGGGGAACGCCCCGGCGCCGGCTGCTCTTAGTTGAATTTGGAAGGAAAGTAACCACGAAGAATCATCTGTCGGAAATCCCATCCGGGAGCCTCACTGAAAAGTTTGTAGCTCCAGAAGAACCATCCATCCGTAGTCTCCCAGTTCTTCAGTTGTATATTGGCCATGGCTGTAATGGCGGAATGCTCCTCGAGGGTTGTTTCTCCCATTTTACCCGGTCTGTGCGCAACGCTCCACTCACCAATAATAACAGGAAAAAATTTCCGCATCTCCTGCACAGAATCGATACTGCGCTGCGCGGCGGCGAAGTATTCCTTCAGTGTAGGTTTGCGCTTCATCAGCTCTTGGATTTCCTCAGGAGACGGGGGGTTTTCCGGGTCAAAAGGCGGCATCATGGAAATGTACTGGTGCGTATCCAGTACCAGATTTTTGTATTCGGGTCCCCGCATCAGATCTTTCCAGGCATCCAAGCGGAAACCGTCATGGAATACGATTGCTTTATCATCATCCAGATGACGGCGAAGTACACCGTAGGTATCGGTATAGAATTTATACAGGAAATCCGTAGGCACACCGCAGGAACCCTCTGCGCGTTTGGGATCTCTGGGCGGATAACGCCCCGTTTTTTGCAGCTGTGTAAAGAATTCGGGAGAAATTGGCTCATTCAAAAACTGAATACCGTAGAGCGCCGGATCATCTTTATACCGGATTGCCAGCCGTTCCAGCACGTCAACCACAAACTGTACCCGTCCCTCATCCAAATGCCATTTACAAACGCCGCAAATACCGCCGTTATCGAAACCGTTCTGGCTTTCCGGCGCGGTATGGAGATCGATCAGAATTTTTAAACCGGTCTGCTTCGCCCAATCAAAGGCTTTATCGAGATACTCAATACAGCCAATATAAGGAGCGTAGTCATCGAATATAAAGAAAGGGACCGGTATTCGAATAGTATTCAGGCCTAAGGATGCCAAATAACGAAAGTCCGCAAGGGTAATGTATGTATCACGGTGCACCTTCAGCCGATCTGACAACTCATCATGGGGTAACATCTCCGCAAGGTCTGTTTCATCCTCGGCCGTTGTCCCGCCGAAAAGTTCTAAATCCATCCACTTTTCCAGCACCAGCCAGTTTCCCAAATTGACACCGCGAAGCTTTTCCTGCAGCATAGAAACACCTCCAAACTTTTTGACCGCATTTATAGTAACATATCAGCTTCCCTGTATTCCATAGAAAAAATGGACAGATTCCGGAAAATCTGTCCATAATCAAATGCCATCAACCGACCAGCTTTACCATTTCCCTAAGGAATTCTATGGCTTGCCGCATTCTTCCGTCAGGATCTCCCTCCAGCTCTCGTTCAATCGTCAGCGCGCCGTTATATCCTATCTCCTTCAGTGCATTTAAATAAGGTACCCAGGGAACATCTCCCTCTCCCAGGGCGGTCTCACGGAAGCCTTGTACAACCTGGAAAACCTCCTCCCCTCCCTCCGCAAAGGCATGGTACACACGCTCCGGGTCACTGGGAGCCAGCCACTTTCCATCCTTGGCATGGGTATGTACAATATAGGGCGCCAGGTTATAAACTGCGTCTACCGGGTTCTCACCGATGACCATCGCCAGATTTGCCGGATCCATATTGACGCGCATTCCTTTGCAACCCAAATCATCTAGGAAGGAGCGCAGCACGGTCGAGGACTCGGGACCGGTCTCCAAAGCAAATGCGCATCCCACCTCGTCCCCATAACACCCCAGGATATAACAAGCTTTTGCCATAATATCCCGTCTGGGGTGATTTCTGTCTTCGGGGACAACGCCGATATGGGTTGTCACCACTCTGCAGTCCAAATCAAGCGCTAGATCCATAATTCTCTTTGACTTTTCGATTTTATCGGGATTTTCCTCGGGTATCTGAAAGCCATGGCCGCCCAAATCACCGCATATTGCAGAAAAGTGCAGACCTAAGTCCCTGGTAAAGGTTAAAAGCTCACGTCTTTGAATGGTATTAAGGTTCTCCGGTGCCATCTCCCCTCGCACAGCATACACCTGAACAGTCTCTGCGCCAAGGCTCGCAGCCTTACGGATACCGCTCCTTACGTCCGTCTTAAACCCATCCGTTAGCATACCGATTTGAAACGCCATTTGCTCCTCCTATCCAATTCCGGGGATAAAATCCACGCCGGGCGTACCGCCCTTTGGAGTTACGCCGTAATATATCTTCCCGATAATCTTTTCGTACCTGTCCTCATACAGCAGTTCTTTCTTTCTCACTTCACTCCCTACAGACCAAACACGGTAAGTCTCTACACGAAAGCCCTGATGTGCAACAACGACGGTTTTCCTTTCCCCTTCCCATGTGACATGCTTATGGTTCATATCAGGCACATCTTCATAGCCAGGCATCGCCGTTCTGGCCTTTATGTCATGATACAGAGAAGGTGTGCCCTCTTCTTCCGTAAATGGTGCCCGGTATATCGTAACTTGGATATAATCGCTGCCGTCTTCCGTGTAGTAACTGGTTTCAAAATACATGGGATATCCGGAGTCATTTCGCACCTTCAGATCCTTGGCGCCGTACCATACCATTGCGTCAAATCCCAGCAATACATAATCCGAGGGAATTGAGTGTTTGTGACGTTCCTCGATCGTGCAGCCTGCAAGCAAAACCGCGTTATATACTGTCGTGGATACCTGACACATCCCGCCGCCGGCGGTATCTTCGTAGGATTGGTCTGTAGCAATTCCCGGTGCGTCACGGTAACCCCGCTCAGGAGACCTCTCTCCGACTAAATCATTAAAGGAGAGGACTTCACCCGGCCAGAAAATAACCCCGTTAAATTGTGAGATACCTAATTTCACATTCCAGCGCCGATCTTCCACGCCCTCGACTTTCGTCCGGAAGGTTACCCCTTTATATTGTGTGGAGTACTCATAATACTCCCTCGTATAAGCCGGGTCCGTTGCTCTCATGTCCAATGTCACGTCCGCCCTCAAATCGTCCTGCAAATCCATCAGGATATTATAGACGGCGGCTTCCTGATCGACTTGAAACCCGTCCTTATCGTCGGTAAAAACCCACTTTTCATCTAAATGGGGATTGTAGGCGACTGTGGCATCCACATACGGATCATCCAACTGGGCGGCTATTGCCGCAACGATCGGCGCTACGGTGTCCGCGTCCCATGTGACTTGCAAAGAGAGATTGATCGGATTTCTTGCCAATTTTATACGATCCATAATACGGTCAAAAGCATTCCCCGAATGCGCGGCGGCAACGATCTCTTCATATATGTCATCGTATTTCAAATCTGCGCCTAACTCGGCCCAGCCATATTCCCAAACCTGATCATCGTATCGTATGGTTAACTTCACATCGCTGAGTCTCTTTACGCGTTGTGTTTCAAGTACGTTTTTCGCGCTCGTATAATCCAGATTGGATATTTTGATGCTGTCAACCCAGATATGGGGAGCGATTGTCTCCGTATATAGGGATTTGTAACCGATGACCGCCAGCGTAACAACAAGTATACCCGCAACCACCCAAAGGGCTATCGCGAGATAGTTGGGCTTCTCCGGCGGACGAAGGGCTGCGAGCCTGTCGTTCTTCTTTTTTCTGCGCGCAGTCTTTCTGGCAGGCGCACGATGATTTGAGGTTTGATGTCTTGCCATTCTCAGTCTCCAAACGATATTGCCAGATTACGCAGCCGTTTTACTGCGGACACCGGCAGGTTAAATTGTTTATATGTATCCAGCGTTGCTTCGATATGTACACCGCCGCCATGAAAATCGCTGCCGCAGGTGGGCAAAATATCGTATCTTTCTGCGGCGCGCAGACAAAATTCAGTCTGCTCCCGGTCATGATATGTATAAAAAGTCTCAATACCGTCCAACCCATCAGACAACATGCTTTCCAACAGCGCTTTCTGTTCGGATAGATCCAGCTTTGTGAGTACGGGATGAGCCCATACCGCCAGCCCGCCGGCGGAGTGAATGATTCGAATGCAATCGGTGTAAGAAGGCTTCTCTCTTGGGACATACGCCGGGCAGCTGTGGCCCACCCACCTTTGAAACGCTTCATCACCGGAAGCAGCATACCCTTTTTCGGTAAGCATCTGGGCCATTTGCGTTCTTCCGTAAATTTCAAGGCCACTGCTTTCGACAAGCTCCTCGTGAGAAATACCTATGCCCAATACCTGCAGCCGCTTCACCATTTTACGGTTCCTAGCATCCCGAAGCTTAAGCTGTTTGTCAAGAAAATCAGTTAACTGCTGTGCGGACGGGTCAATACCATATCCGAGAATATGCAGCTCGCCTTCAAATTCCGCGGTCAGTTCCAATCCGGTGATCAACGCAATTCCTTGCCTGCATGCGGCTGCAATGCCTTCCTCCAGTCCCGCGACCGTATCATGATCGGTAATGGACATGGTGTAAATACCATGCCTCGCGCATTGTTCCACCAGCTCAGAAGGTGAGAAGCACCCGTCAGAGCAGCGTGTATGCATATGCAGGTCAATACCCCATTCAGTCATGCTCACCCTCACGGAAAGGATCACGGGAAATACCGCTGTGCTATTATAACAGATAGCTTTCCCTAATTCAAACTAACTCGGATAAATTCAATCCTTCCGGTCTTTTTACTCTATGAAAAGTCTACCGCCCGTACGGGCGGCAGACTAATGTTCTATCCTCTTATCGGGAAGCTGTCTCCGATTGTACGTCAGTATCCTCTGACGGTGCGACGGACTTCTCATCTTCCTTTTCGGTTATTTCTTTCTCTTGGGGAAGTTCCTCGCCTTTCATAATCATACGGAACTCGTTTCCGTTGATCTTCTCGCGCTCCAGAAGCAGAGATGAGAGTCGCTTCAGTTTATCCATATGAGAGCGAATCGCTTCCGAGGCGGTATCCATTGCTTCCTGGATGAAGAGCCGAACTTCCTCATCCACAAGAGTGGCTACTGTCTCGGAATAATTATGGGTCTGTCCGTAAGTTCTGCCGATAAATACCTCCTGCGCTCCGCCCAGGAAAACCGGTCCGATCTTTGCGGACATACCCCACTCGGTAACCATACGGCGGGCGATGCTGCTCGCCTGTTTAATGTCAGAGTCAGAGCCTGCGGTAATATCACCAAACACCAGCTTTTCCGCCATATATCCGCCCATAGCCATAGCCAATGTCGCCCTTAGCTTTCCGCTGGTAACGAAATAGCTTTCCTTCTCGGGTAAAGTCTGGGTATATCCGCCGGCGGCGCCACGTGGTATGATGGATACCTCATGTACGGGATCCGCATCCTCTAAGGACCAGGCGACGATTGCGTGTCCCGATTCATGGCAAGCGACAAGATCCTTATCTTCTTTTGTGACTTTACGGCTTCGCTTCTCAGGCCCCATTTCAACACGGTTAATAGCCTCCGTGACATTCCACATGGTGATCTGCTTCTGTCCGTTCCGGGCAGCCAGAAGCGCCGCTTCATTCATCACGTTTTCTAAGTCCGCGCCTGTAAAGAAGGGAGTTCGTTTTGCTATCACATCCAGCTTCACGTCATCCGCAAGGGGTTTTTTTCGGGAATGTACTTTGAGAATAGCCTCCCTTCCGTTCACATCCGGATAATTTACCGTAATACGACGGTCGAAACGGCCGGGGCGCAGCAGTGCGGGATCCAGGATATCCGGTCGATTCGTGGCAGCAACGATAATGATTCCTTCATTGGCATCAAATCCGTCCATCTCTACCAGAAGCTGGTTCAAAGTCTGCTCCCGCTCATCATGTCCGCCGCCAAGGCCGGCGCCGCGATGACGACCGACAGCATCGATCTCGTCGATGAACACAATGCAGGGGGAATTCCGTTTCGCCTGTTCAAACATGTCACGCACACGGCTTGCGCCGACACCCACGTACATCTCAACAAAGTCTGAGCCGGAAATGCTATAGAAGGGAACCCCCGCTTCACCCGCTACCGCCTTTGCGAGCAGTGTTTTACCGGTTCCCGGAGGACCTACAAGCAAAACACCCTTGGGTATACGGGCGCCCAACTCATAAAATTTCTTGGGGTTCTTGAGGAACTCGACGATCTCCTCCAGTTCCTCTTTTTCCTCCTCGGCGCCGGCAACATCCTTAAAGCTAACTTTACGCGCTTTCTCGTCAGCCAGTCTTGCCCGCGTCTTGCCGAAGGACATTGCCCTGTTATTTGCTCCGCTCATTTGACGCATAAAGAGGAACCACAGGCCCCCCAGCACGACAAGAGTCAATATATAGGGCAATACGGAAACGATCCAGGACTGCTGCGGCTGAGGTTGCGTATCCAGGCTGAGAAGGCTTTCCACATCAGCTGAAGTCACTTCATCCAACGGTTTTCCTGTTTTTTCGGCTGCCAATGTTTTTAAATCGGAAAAGAGCAAGTCAGAGGAAGGTATATAGGTAATAAAATCATATGTATTAGGAAACTTTTTAGCATTATACGAGCTCTCGGAATACAATCCGACCAGCTGTGTCTCCACAACTACCGCCCGGGAAACCTTATCCTCGCCCACCATTTGGATAAACTCGCCGTACACCAGTTCATCCGGCTCACTGTGGTTCAGTCCGCTGGTCAGCACCGCCATAAGCATGACGGCGCCAAACACAACGGCAAAAAGCAGTATGCCCCGAACCACCTTATTGTTTTTCTTCAAAAGAGCAACCTCCTTCAGGTGCTGCCGGCGAAAAGCCGGTATAAATTATAGCATCTTGCCATCGCATCTGTAAATAACCGAATGTTCAACAAAAAATCAATTCTCATAAACTCTCTTCTTTAAGATTCCTACATAGGGCAGATTACGATACTTTTCTGCGAAATCAAGACCGTATCCCACAATGAATACATCCGGAATTTCATATCCGATATAATCTGCGGTAATAGGCGCTTGTCTTCGGGAAGGCTTGTCGAAAAGCGCACATATTCGTACTGACTCGGGGTTTCGCTGCGCAAATATCTGTTTGAGATGATATATCGTCTCGCCGGTATCCAAAATATCCTCCACCACCAGAACATGCATGCCATGGATGTCCGTGTCCAAATCCTTTATCAGACGTATGGTTCCGCTGGAGTTCATAGAGGTACCGTAACTGGAGGCCTGTATAAAGTCCATCCGAACCGGCAGTGTGATTTGTCTGATCAAATCCGCGTAGAACATCACAGCTCCCTTTAAAACTCCCACAAGAAGCAACTCCTTGTCTGCGTAGTCCTGCGAAATGATCCGTCCCAGCAACTCCACTTTTCGGGCAATATCCCCTTGGCTGTAAAGCACCCTCTCTATATCCGGATGTAAATTCTCCATGCTCTCTCCTTTTGCTATCGCAGAGTAATCCGCAGAACTCTTGTTGTATGATCAGTCAGTTTTACGCTGTCATCAATCCTCGCCAGATCCGGTACCCAAAGTATCCGTCTGCCTGCGGCCAGCACCCAGGCTTCGCAGCGGGAAAAATGGGAAAAATGCGCATCGGTGAAAATATCTCCCAGTTTTTTTCTGCCTTGCATGCCAAGAGGTATCATCCAGTCCCCAGGTCTCGGGTGACGGAAAACCGCTTCCTCCGGCAGAGCATCCCCGTCGAAATATTGTGTATTCGCGGATGAAATCCCCGCCGACATTTCCTCGCAGTTCACCAAACAGCCATCGGGAAGCAGGAAATCTCCCATCTGAAGCCGGCATGTGCCTTCCTTAGGTTCCTGACGCCCACGAGTGAATATGAGCATATCACGTTCCCGCTGTATCCGCAAGCCATTCGGGCCGATAAATTGCCTGCCCGTCTTGTTTTTGCCTAATAATCCGCTCACGGCAACAATATGCTTTTCTGTCAAACCTTCTTCCCATGCAAGCGCCGCTAATACCCGGAAAGAAATCGCGGGTGGTTGCCCGGCTAAAACTGAAACAGGCAAGCGTCTGCTCCCGTCTTCCCCGGTCTCGACAAGTGTCAGTATGGGCTGCAGCAATGTTGCAAAGAAATCCTCATCCCGACGGAAACGGTCAGCGGCCCTGCGGATATTCTCGCCGGCGCCGTGATGTGCCGCCTCAAGCGCCGGAATAACGTCGTATCTTAACGCGTTCCTTGGTACGGTCAAATCTTTGTTTGTACAGTCCTCCCTCCAATGCAGTCGCCTTTTTTCAGCATATGCCTTCAGTTCCTCTCCCCTGATATCCAACATCGGGCGTAGCAATCGACCTCGAGCCTCGGCCATGCCGCAAAGCCCCGCGGGAGCGGCCCCGCGTATAAAGCGAAGAAGGATGGTCTCTGTCTGATCATCGGCATGATGGGCAGTCAGTATCCACGTAGCACCGCAGGAATCCGCGGCTTCATCCAACGCGCGGTAACGAAGCTCTCTTGCTGCCGCTTCCGGAGAAAATTTCGTCCTTCTATGGTATGAAGGTACGTCCACATCCTTGAGCAGGAAAGGAATGTTTTCCGTTTGACACAAATCCGCGACAAACGCCGCGTCATCGCAGGCTTCCGCGCGTATATGATGATTCACATGCGCGCAGTGCAGGGAAAATCCCATTTCTTTGCGCAGCCGACATAAAATATCCAACAAAACCACGGAATCCCGGCCGCCGGAGACTGCGGCAAGCATGACCGTACCGGAATCTACGTGATAGCGGAGTAAAACTTCTTTCACCCGCGATAGTAATCCGTTCTTATCCATACCGCAAGCCTCCTATTTAACAAAAGCAGCCACCCGAGCGTACGGATGGCCACCTTCGCGATACAAAATCAATAATCGGTTCTTTCCTTGACCTTGGCAGCTTTGCCGCTGACATTCCGCAGGTAGTACAACTTGGCGCGGCGCACCTTACCCCGTCGAATAATATCAATGGAACTGATTCGGGGACTGTGGAGGGGAAAAGTACGTTCTACGCCAACACCGTAGGAAATACGGCGAACGGTAAATGTTTCTCTGTTGGAGCCGCCCCGTCGGGCAATGCAAATGCCCTCATAAGCTTGAATGCGTTCACGGGTGCCCTCGACAACTTTTACATTTACGCGAACGGTATCACCAACACGGAAATCAGGGAGATCCGTACGGAGCTGTTCCAACTCCAGAGTGTGAATATCGAACATATGTATGTTCCTCCTTATAATCCGGCGTTCATGCTCGCCATAGAGTCAGCGGACCGCCGTCACAACATTTTAATTTTACAACATGCGTAAATAAAAAGCAAGACCTTTTTGTCCTTTTACATCTCTTCTTTCAGGATATCCGGACAAAAATCTTGTTTCTGCAGCCATTTTAATTCTTTTTTTGTCAGAACAGACCGGGAAAGCAAATCCGGGCGTATCTTCGCGGTCTTCTTGATGGAGGCGTAGCGTCGCCATTCGGCAATGTGGGCATGATTTCCGTTTAACAATACCTCGGGCACATGCATCCCTCTAAAATCCGAGGGTCGGGTATACTGCGGATATTCCAGCAAGCCGCTTTCAAATGTCTCTTCCTCGTGAACGGAGGTATTTCCCACCACGCCGGGTATAAACCTGATCAAAGCATCCGTACAAACCATTGCGGCCAACTCTCCGCCGGTAAGCACATAATCTCCGATAGAAACCTCCTCGTCCACAAGCTGATCGATTACGCGTTGATCCATCCCCTCATAATGTCCGCAAAGAAAGATTAAACTCTCTCTCTGCGCCATTTCCCTGGCATATTTCGCATCCAGTTTTCGACCTTGCGGAGACATATACTGTAGCTTTGTTCCTTCGGGCATTCGAGTCTTCACGCTTTCCACGCAATCAAACACTGGTTGTGCCATCATTACCATACCTGCGCCTCCGCCGAAAGGTGCGTCATCAGTTCTTTTATGTTTGTTGTCGGCGTAGTCCCGGATATTGACGATCTCAATACTGATAAGACCGGACGCCTGCGCGCGCCCGGGTATGCTGGTATTGAAATATCCCGAAAACACCTCCGGGAACAGCGTAAGTATACTAATCTTCATATACGGCTGTCTCCTTCACGCCCCGGCTATCGACAACAATCCTGTTCTCCCGGATATTGATGCGGCGGATGACTTTATCCACCATGGGCAGGAAAATAAGGCCAGAAGCGCTTTGCAGAACCAACACATCGTTTCCCGGATATTGCTCGACCCGGAGCGCGTTACCGTAGATAATACCTGATTCATCAGATACCACGCAACCCGGTATGTCGGCCAAAAACACCCTGCCTTTCTTCTCTACATGGCTTCGTTCCACCCACAAAGTCACGGCTCGAAGTGATTCTGCGGCTTCTCTGTCCTTCACACCCTCAAGTGCGATCACAACAAGCGAATCCATGACTCTGGTGGATAAAACACGGCGCACGCCAAGGGAAACTTCGCCTAAGCGCATCTCCACAGTTTTTATGGCAACCCAGTCAGAAGGGGAATCGGTTTCGGGCTTCACCCGGACCTCTCCCCTTATCCCCTGAGGCTTTACCACAGTGCCGGCGAAAAGTAATGGCTCCCGGGTCAATCCGTGATCTCCACGTTGTATCTGACCTCATCGCCCGCGGATGCTGCCTTTACAAGGGTGCGGATGGCTTTAGCGATACGTCCTTGTTTCCCAATGACCCTGCCCATATCTTCGGGCGCTACGGATAATTCAAGAGTCACACCGTTTTCGGTTTCCGTTGCCTTTACTACCACCTTGTCCGGTTCGCGGACAAGAGACTTCGCGATAAGGGACACCAAATCAATCATTTCACTATTCAAGGGATTTCCTCCTTACAGTACGCCGGCCTTCTTCAGCAGATCTCGAACCGTCTGCGTGGGCTGGGCGCCTTTCTTCATCCAAAACTGTACGCGCTCTGCGTTCACCTTTAAGTCGATGGGTGTAGTCAGGGGATTATAATAACCGACTTCCTCAATATTGCTGCCGTCACGGGGTGCGCGGGCATCTGCTACAACAATACGATAAAAGGGAGCTTTTTTTGCGCCCGCGCGCCGCATACGAATTTTCACTGCCATGGATTTTTCCTCCGTTTAATTCAAAAAAATATATAGCAACCGTTTCCGGATTTGCTCTTAGAAACTGCCAAAGCCGCGCATCAGTTTTCGCTTGCCGCCTTTACCGCCAAATTGCTTCATCATCTTCCTTATTTGCTCAAACTGTCTGAGCAATTGATTCACCTGTTGGACCGAAGTCCCCGAACCGGCTGCGATTCGTCTCTTTCGGCTGGCTTGGAGCAACTCCGGGTGGCGGCGCTCTCTTGGGGTCATTGAGCGAATGATGGCTTCCACTTTATTGATTTGCCTCTCATCAATATCGCCGGCTTGGATCTTATTGCCGCCCGGGATCATGCCGAGAATATCCTGCATAGATCCCATCTTCTTTATCTGTGCAAATTGCTCCAAAAAATCTTCCAATGTAAAGGACTGCTCCCTGAGCTTCTTTTCCATGCTCCGGGCGGCTTTATCATCAAATTCCTGCTGTGCTTTTTCAATCAAGGTAAGCATATCGCCCATGCCCAATATCCTGGAGGCCATACGGGACGGATGGAATGGTTCAATATCCGACAGTTTCTCACCTATACCGGCAAACTTTATGGGCTTCCCGGTAACAGCCTTTATAGATAGGGCGGCGCCGCCGCGAGTGTCGGAATCCAACTTGGTCAGTATCACACCGTCGATACCCAGTTTTTTATCAAAGGCCTGCGCCACATTGACCGACTCTTGGCCGATCATGGCATCCACCACCAGCAAAATTTCCTGCGGCTTGACTGCCTCCTTCATCCGGGAAAGCTCGTCCATCAGTTTTTCGTCCACCTGCAGGCGTCCGGCAGTATCCAGAATGACCACGTCATAGCCAAAGTATCGGGCTTCCTCAAGGGCTTCCTTTGCGGTCAATACGGGCTCCTGCGTTCCCTTTTCAAAAACCGGCAGTTCCGCTTGTTTTCCAACGGTTTGGAGCTGCTGGATAGCGGCGGGTCGGTAGATATCGCAGGCAACCAGCAGCGGCTTTTTTCGTTCGTTCTTCTTCAAATAGAGTCCCAGTTTGGCAGCCATGGTGGTTTTCCCCGCACCCTGAAGGCCGCAGAGAAGATAAACAGTGATCGGCTTTGAAGAAAAAGTCAGGCCGGCTCTGGTCGAGCCCATTAATGCGGTCAATTCCTCATTTACAATCTTTATGATCTGCTGACCGGGAGTCAGACTGCTCTGCACCTCTGCTCCCATAGCACGCTCTGTTATCTTTTGTACAAAGGAGCGTACCACAAGATAGTTTACATCAGCTTCCAGTAAAGCCAGCCGAACCTCCCGCATGGCGGGTTTTAAATCTGCTTCCGTAATCTTGCCCCGGTTGGTCAGGGCTTTAAAAGCATTTTGCAGTTTTTCAGAGAGGCCTTCAAATGCCATGGGTGTCTATATCCTCCAATAGCTCCAATATCTTACGAAGTCGCAGTTTAAGCTCGGGCTGCCCATCGGATACATAGGCATCCGCTTCCTCCGTAAGGCGTCGAAGCTCTTTTCCTTGGCCATAAGGTGAAGCCCGCTTTCCAGTCGAAGCAACTCCTCCTCCCCTCTTCTGATTGTTTCATGAACGGCCTGTCGGCTGACATTTTCCGTCTCTGCGATCTCAGCCAATGAAAAGTCATCCTCGAAAAAAAGAGAAAGAGTTCGCGCCTGCTTTTCCGGCAGACACCGGCGGTAGGTAGCCAGCAGCCAGCCCATGGTCACACGTTCCTCCATACTCGCCTCCGTCAAGGAAATGCCTTGACAATTATAAACACAAAACGCGGCGCTGTCAAGCTTTTTCTTTGACAACAACGCGAAATAGAAACAACACGGTTCACATGGAGAACTAGAGGTCAAACACTTCAGAGGGAATATGCATTTTCTTGAGAAAATCCTTATACTCACGGAGATTTTGCGCCAGCAATGCAGGCGTATCCAAGTGATAAGGACAGCGGGCCATGCATGTATTGCAATGAAGGCAATCTTCGATTTTTTTCATATTCGCCTGCCATTCCGGTGTAACCCACTGTTGCCAGGGGCTTCGTCCGATAAGCAGCATCATGCGGGCGCAGTTGAATATAGGGATTCCTGCAGGACAGGGCATGCAATATCCGCAGCTGCGGCAAAATCCGCCGGCCAGGTCTTCTTTCTCTTTCTCGATTTCAGCCGCAAGCGCTTGGGTCATTTGGGGAGGATTTTGAGAAAGGGTCAGGAACTCCTCAAGCTCATGCATATACTGTACACCCCAAATCGGGACAATATGGTCGTACTGTTCCATCCAAACAAAAGAGAGTTCCGCCCTGCGAATCAATCCCCCTGACATTCCCTTCATGGCGATAAGGCCGACATTCTCCTCTCTGCAGGCTGAAATCACGTCCATGTCCACACCGCCGGAAAGACAGCTGAGAGGGTATTGCAATGTATCATACAGGCCGGAGCGGGCGGCTTCGATAGCCCTGGCGGCACTGTGGTTTGTCAAGCCGATGTGGCGAATGATCCCTTCTTTCTTCCATCGCAGCATTAATGCATAGGACGGATCCCCATCCTTGGGCACAAAGGGGGGATTGTGGAATTGGTAAATATCGATATAGTCCGTCTGCAGGTCACGCAGGGAAGCTTCAAGATTTCGTTTCATCTGTTCCGGGTCGGTAGAATGGTTTTTTGTAGCCAGTACAAACTTTTTCCGCTCACCGGACAGGGCAATACCGATTTTTTTCTCACTGTCCGAATACGCCCGGGCGGTATCGAAGAAAGTGATGCCTCCCTCCAGCGCCCTGCGCAGTATCTTTACCGCTTCTTCCGTTGTGCAGCGCTGTACCGGCAAGGCACCGAAACCGGTTTTGGATATTTCTAGTCCGGTTCTCCCAAGAATGATCTTCCGCATCACCGCATCCTCCTTAATTTGTCCCAATACAGTGTACCATATGCGTCACTTATAAACAATTCCCGGAACAGAGCTCTCCTTGACGATAAACCTTCATTATGTTACCATACACCAATAAAAGGAGGTGCGCCATGAATCTTGATTTGGCTACCTATCGGGATAAAACCCTTGGCTGTTGGACCGGAAAAAACATAGGCGGTGTACTGGGCGCACCCTTTGAGGGCAAGCGCCAGCGCAACGATGTGGATTTTTATATTCAGGACCTTTCTATGGGGCCTCCGCCTAATGACGACCTGGATCTGCAGATTGTCTGGCTGGCGGCTGTGGAGCGCTACGGAAGGCAGGTCAATGCTTCAATTCTTGGCGAATACTGGCTCAGCTATATCATACCGAACTGGGTGGAGTACGGAACGGGAAAAGCCAACCTCCGGGCGGGCCTTGTGCCCCCCCTCAGCGGTTCAGTGCACAACCCCTATCGCGAATCAAACGGCTGTTTTATTCGTTCTGAAATTTGGGCTTGTCTTGCCCCCGGACACCCGGACATCGCGGTTAAATATGCCTACGAGGACGCTATTGTTGATCATGGCCATGAGGGGATGTACGGGGAGATTTTTGTTGCTGCCCTGCAATCCGCTGCCTTTGTAGTATCTGACAGGGATACGCTGATCGATATCGGTCTCTCCTATATCCCCGAAAGTTGCAAGCTGGCAGCATGCATAGCCGCGGCTCGTGAGTACCACAAAGAAGGAATACCTTTTGATGAAGCCTACACCCGGATGCACAACATTGCTCCGGGTACCTTCGGTGTGCAGGGCTCCATGACCACCGCACAGGCTGCGGCGGCCTATCCCGGTATGGCTGTGGGGGAAGCTGGCTTTGACTGTCCCGAAAACGTGGGGATCGTTATATTGGCGTGGCTTTACGGCGGCGATGATTTCGGCGAGTGCATGATTCTCGCTAACCGTTGCGGAGAGGATACCGACTGCACCTGCGGCACACTCGGTGCGATCTGGGGCATTATTCACGGCGCGTCCGGTCTGCCTGAGAAGTGGACTGCGCCCTTGAATGATGCCATCGCCACTATGTGTATTGATAAAACCGGCGGTGGAATTTGGGTCCCCTCCACTGCCACCGAATTGACGGAAAGGATCATTCAGGTTACCCCAGGATTCCTCGGCAGCCGTTGGTGGAGCGTAAAAGACGGGTATACCATTAAAACAGACGATCTTTCCTCCCTGTATTGTCGAAATAAGGATTATTTGTCCGGTTTGAACCCCGGCGGAAAAGATTTGACCCTCACGGGGAAAGAGCTGGCGGAACTGCCCGAGTATACGATTCGGGCTGACTTTCCCGCCTTTACCCTCGCAGCTGTACAGACGGATCCGTTTTTCTCCAGGTGTGAGCCGATAAAACTGTATCTTCGTGCGGAGAATGACAGAAGAATGTGTCAGCAGCAGTGGATCACGCTGCGGCTCCACCTGCCGGCCGTCGTTGAAGCTGACAGAACAGAAGTGACCTTGCCGCTCAACAGTCTTGTGGATGCCAAAGCGGAAGCTGTATTCACGATTGACCCCTCTCAATTCTCAGGAAGCCGGCTGGAGATCCTTTGCGAAGGCGCGCTGGCAGGCCGCCATTCCTACGGGGTCATAAAAGTTATTTACTTTCAACAATAATTTTGTAGACCGGGCTGAGTGCCCGGTCATTCTTTTACAAATTATGTTATACGAGGAACCCGCATTTCCCGGGTTGTGCAGAGCGCGTTTCTTTAAAACAATACCGGCAGGGTTCTGATAATAAGCCGTATGATGCCCGAATTTTTAATTATTCAATGATTATGATTACAACGCAGTTTCCGCTTCTGCGTTCGGATGCGGATGCGAAACGGAAAGCCTCCCGAAAAAAGGGAGGCTTTCCGCTAAGCGGTTTCGATTGCGTTGTCCGCCTGGAGTTTCAGCTCCTCCACCGCCATCTCACGCATTTTGTACTTCAGAATTTTACCTGCGGCATTCATAGGGAAAGACGTCACAAAGGATACGTATTTCGGCGTTTTATGCTTTGCCATATGGGAGGATACATAGGTTTTGATTTCTTCCGCCGTGAGGACTTCCCCCTGTTTGGGTATGATACAGGCCATAATGACCTCTCCATACTGCTTATCAGGTACGCCGATGACCTGCACATCGGATACCTTCGGATGCGTGTAGATGAAATCCTCAATTTCCTTAGGGTAAATATTCTCACCGCCCCGGATAATCATGTCCTTTATACGGCCGGTGATCTTGTAGTTCCCGTTCACATCTCTCCGCGCCAGGTCGCCGGTATGCAGCCACCCATTCTCATCGATAGCGGCGGCGGTAGCGGCGGGCATTTTATAATAGCCCTTCATGATATTGTAACCCTTTACCACCATTTCGCCGTCCTCATTGTCCGGCAGATCTTTTCCGGTTTCAGGATCGACAATCCTGCAGGAGACGCCGAATATCTCGCTCCCGACCGTATTGACACGGGTTTCGATCGAGTCGGTGGTTTTCGACATTGTACAGCCGGGCGAAGCCTCTGTCTGACCGTAGGTAATGCAAATCTCCGGCATGTTCATCTTTTCTATTACTTCCCGCATGACCTTGATCGGGCAAGGGCTTCCCGCCATGATGCCGGTACGCATATGAGAGAAATCAGTCGACGGGAAGTCCTCATGTTCCAGCATAGCGATGAACATTGTGGGTACGCCATGGCAGGCGGTTATTTTTTTCTGTGTGATGCACTCCAGCCCTTTCTTTGGCGAGAAGGCCGGTATGGGGCACATCGTGCTTCCATGGGTCACGGCTGCGGTCATAGCCAGTACCATGCCAAAGCAGTGGAACATCGGCACCTGAATCATCAGCCTGTCCGCGGTGGATAAATCCATGCAGTCTCCTATGGCTTTTCCGTTGTTGACCACATTGTAGTGGGTCAGCATGACTCCCTTCGGAAATCCCGTAGTTCCGGAGGTATATTGCATATTGCACACATCATCCTTTCGCACCGCGGCTTCCCTCCGCCGGACCTCCGCCAAAGGCGCCCGTTCCGCCATGGCCATTGCCTCTTCCCAGGTCATACATCCCTCCTGTTTGGACTCACAGGTGATGACATTTCTGAGAAATGGCAGCCGCTTGCTGTACAGCGGACGGCCCGCCACGGTATGAGAGAGTTCTGGGCATAGCTCCTTTATAATGCTGACATAATCCGAATCTTTATAACCATCTATCATGACAAGGGTATGCGTGTCACTCTGACGCAGGAGATATTCAGTCTCGTGTATTTTGTAGGCGGTATTCACCGTCACAAGCACCGCGCCGATCTTCATTGATGCCCAAAATGTTATGTACCACTGCGGAACATTGGTAGCCCAAATCGCCACATGGTCCCCCTGCTTCACGCCCATGGAAATCAATGCCCTGGCGAAGGTCTCCACTTCATCTCGGAATTCCGGGTAGGTTCGTGTATAGTCCAGGGTAGAGTAATCAAAAGCCAACTGCTGGGGGAACTCATCACATACCCTGTCAAGCACCTGTGAGAATGTGAGATCGATCAGTGTCTCCTTCGGCCAAATATACTTGCCGGTATGGGCATTGTTGTCATACAGCCTGCCGTCTTCTCTCTCCGTACCGGTATATCGGCTCATAAAGTGAACAAAGTGGGGAAACACTATACCAGGATCGGACAAGTCTGGTGCGTACTTCTTCAGCCACTCGAAGGAAATATAGCCTTCATAATTGATAGAGCGCAGCGCTGCCATCACCTGATCAAAAGGAATATCCCCCTCTCCCATCATGCGGTAGGAAACCCCTTGCTCCGTCATGACGGAATCCTTGATATGCGTATATTTTATGAAAGCGCCCAGGTTTTGAACAGTGGTTTCAGGGCTCTCCCCAAAGAAGCGGTAGGGGTGATGAATGTCCCACAGCGCGCCCACCCAGTCGCTCTCCAGACTTATCAGCAGGTCCCGCAGCTTTTCCGTTTCGGCGTACACGCCGTTGGTCTCAACAAGCAGCATCACATTACGCTCTTGGGCATACGGCAGCAGTTCTAAAAGAGAGGCGCGCACCGCCTCCTCGTCACAAGGACCGTCAACGGCAGCGTACTCATCCGCCAAAACACGGATATACGGCGCTCCGATTTTTTCCGCCAGATCTATATACTCACGGAGCTCCTGTCGCGTCTCCTCCGCGCGTTCCGCGTACTTCAGTGCGCATCCGGAAGACAGACATGGGATTTCAAGCCGCAGCCGCTTTAATAACGCGATCGTCTGAGGCAGATTTTCCTCCTGAAAAGGCTTGGCACGGGTGGAGAATATTTCATCTCCCAATCCTCGCATCTCTATCCCCGAAAAGCCGAAGTCCTTGGCCATTGAATAAATATCCGACCAGTCAAAATCCGGACATCCAAGTGTGGAAAACGCTAATTTCATGATGATTCCTCCATACTCCGGGAAACAAAAAAGCTTTCGTCCCCCATAAAATCAAGAGACGAAAGCAAATACTTCCGCGGTACCACTCCTGTTGGCCTGAGGCCCACTCTCCGGCGTCAATAACGCCTCACGATGTGACGGTCGAACCCGTCTGCGTCTACCGGGACATAATCCTTTCGGGCAGCTGCTCCGGGGCCAGCGGGTTCGTCCTCCGGTCCGCCTTTCACCAAACGGCGGCTCTCTTTACCGGCGGTGTGGAACCATCCTCCCCATCATCGCATTTATGTTGCCAAACATATCATAGGCTTAAAAGAATGTCAAGTGTTTTATATTATGAAAATCCTTTGAGGAAAGGATCTGCGGTATGCATCTTCATTTCCTTCTTGCTGACTGCTCGCTGTATTTTATCTGCAATGTCGATACCTCCGCCAGTTGGAAGACTAAAATGCGCTTTGAAATCCGCGGGAAACGATTCGCGCCTGAGAAAATGCAAAGCCTGCCGATCCGTTCCGGATATGAAAATTTTACCTCAAAATGCGCGTCTGACCGGGCCATATCCTCCATAAGATGTTAATTTCTGTCCATGCTCTACGTAAAGCAAAGATAAATTTTCACACAAAAAATACCCGGTATTCTCGTAAGAACATCTAATTAATCCATAGTGTAGTCATTTTAGTCCATAGATAAAGAAAAGAAATGTTCTTTAATGTATTTGCATTTCACCTTATAATAAAATTGTAATACTATCGGTACGGAGGTAAATATGGCAAGATATCAAAAAACAATAAACCTTGATTGGAAGTTTTTCCGCGGAGATGACACAGACGCCTGGTTCAAGGGCATGGATGACAGCGGTTGGAAGGACGTAACTCTTCCTCATGACTGGGCAGTCACCGAGCCGTTTTCGAGGAAACATTCAAGCGGTGGAGGCTATCTTTCAGGCGGTATAGGCTGGTACAGAACTCGCTTTATCCTGCCGGAGGATTTGAAAGGCAAAAAAGTTTGGATTACTTTTGACGGCATCTACAACAATGCCAAGGTATGGGTAAACAGCTACTACTTGGGAAAGCGCCCTTACGGTTATTCCACCTACTCCTATGATATATCCCATGCCGCATCCTTTGGAGATAATCCCACCCAGGTCTCTGTCCGGGTACATCATGAGCATACGGCTGATTCCCGTTGGTTTACCGGATCAGGCATCTATCGTAAGGTCTCTGTCACTGTAAAGGACCCTGTATATATCCAGGAAAACGGTGTCTTCTTTACCACGCCAGAGGCGGATAATGATACAGCAGCCTTCCGTATCGAAAACACATTGGTGAACGAAACCGGATCGCCGGTCAAGGCCATTCTTCGTAACAGCCTTATTTGCGACAGCGGCAAAACCGTTGCTTGTGTAGAATCCGCGGTAGAACTGATGTGCGGTGAGAATGCCCTGGCGCAGGAGGGCACGGTAACCGAGCCAAGGCTTTGGTCTCCGGAAAATCCTTCCCTCTATACGCTCAAGACCGAGTTGTTCACAGGAGAGACTCTGCGGGACAATCAAACTGTACGTGTAGGTATCCGTACCTTCTGTTTCCATCCCGATGAGGGTTTTTTCCTCAACGGTAAGTCGGAAAAATTCCTTGGTGTTTGTGTCCATCATGACGCGGGCTGCTTAGGTGCCGCCGTTACCAAGAAGGTATGGAAGCGGCGCCTGGATTATTTGAAAGAATGCGGTTGCAACGCGATCCGCATGAGCCACAATCCGCACATGCCCGAACTATACGAACTTTGCGACGAAATGGGCTTTTTCGTAATGGACGAAGCCTTTGATGAATGGGAAGGGCCAAAGAATAAGTGGTCTACAGGTCACAATGTATATCCGCCTAAACTCTATGGATACTTTGAGGATTTCCCGAAATGGCACGAAGATGATTTACGCAGCATGGTTCTCCGCGACAGGAATCATCCCTCTGTTATTCTTTGGAGCATCGGGAACGAAATCGATTATCCGAATGACCCTTATTGTCATCCTTATTTCGCCGAGACAACCGGAAACAATGACTCCAATAAACCCGCGAATGAGCGGAAATACAGCCCCGACAAGCCAAATGCCGAACGTGTCGTAACACTTGCCAAAAAACTGAAAGCAATCGTGAAAAAGTATGATACCACTCGCCCGGTTACCGCAGCTGTCTCTTTCCCCGAACTCTCCAACATAACCGGTTTTTGTGATGTGCTTGACGTCTGCGGCTATAACCATAAGGATCCGCTGCTGACCCAGGATTACCCCAAATACCCTGGGCGTTGCTACGTAAGCAGTGAGACTAACAGCAGCTATCCCTCCTGGTGTCTTGTCAGGGACAATGACTTTGTAACCGGTCAATTCCTTTGGACCGGGATCGACTTCCTTGGAGAGACCATCGGCTGGCCCTATCACGGCTCCAGTGCCGGTCTGATGGATCTGGCCGGCTATCCCAAAGCGGGCTACTATTTCCGCAGATCCCTTTGGCAGAAAAAGCCGGTTGCGCAGCTGGTTGCCTCTCGTCCCCTGCCACCGGATATTCCTCGGTTCTATCGCAGGGTCGCTGATACGCTTTCCTGGAATTTCGCTCCCGGTGAAGAAATCAATGTGTCCCTGTTCACGAACTGTCTCACTGCCGATATTACTTTGAATGGCGCTCCTGTCGGCTCCTTTAAGCTGGCAGATTTCGCTGAGGAGGGTTATATCTCCTGCAAAGTTCCTTTCCAGCCCGGCGTCCTGGAGGCCGTCGCCATTGCTGAAGACGGCACCCGTGTCATTACCCGTCTGGAGACCGCCGGCGCCCCTGCTGCGATTACCGCAAAGGTCTATGACGAGTGTTTCCATGCCGATGGTGAGGATATCGCGCAGATCGAGGTCACTGTGGTAGACAACCAGGGACGCCCCGCACTCTCCTGCCAGGATATCATTACCGTAAAGGTTGAGGGCGCGGAGCTGTTGGGTTTGGAGAACGGCGATCTCTCCGATAATACCGACTATACCGCCTCGTTCCGTCGTGCGAATCACGGCCGCCTGCTGGCATACATTCGGGCGCCCAGGACTCCCTCCACTGTAAAGGTCCGGTTCAACTCAATGTCCTTGAAGCCTTTGGAAGTTGATCTGGAAGCCAAATAGAATATTTCCCTGCGCCCTCGGTTGACCGGGGGCGCATTTCATTATCAACCTGCGGTGCCCCATTGTTTTAAGACAAGAACCTTTTCTTCCCCTTCCCATGGAAAGGCCTAGGATTCCCTCTGCCTCGAAATACTTCCTCATAACATGTACGCAAGTATTCTCAAAAAAAAGCCGACCCGTCACGGGTCGGCAGAGAAACTTGTTTAATTTGGCTGATTTTTCTGTATATATTCGCATACCTCGCCAACAGTCTGGAAGCTTCCGGCGTTGAATGATGTCAGGCTGACGCCGAACTCCCGCTCAATTGCAAACGCCATCCACAGAATATTAAGGGAAGTAAAGCCCAAATCCTCAATTAACCGGGTATCAAGGCTGATTGCATCGGTGTTGATCTCTCCCTCGGTCATCTCAATAAACAGGCTCCGAAGGCGTGTAAGAATATCCATTGTTCCTCCTATTTTTGTACCGGACGCAGGATTTTCATGGCAGGGCTGCGAGGGAAGTCCTCGCTGCGAACCGTGACACGCAGCATCCGCTCCCACTCGGGTAATTTCTTATTGATTTCATCAACTCCCTGACGAATCGCCTGCTCGGGATCATCAATGCCCAGCTTCTTTACCATGATCGGATCCGGTAACACCTCAAGTTGTAATACAAGCCGGCCGAAGTCGTTCTTTCCTTCGTACACAAGGCTGTCCTTCACAAAGGGCAAATCGTTTACCAGCTTTTCCAATTCCTCCGGCGATACATTCTCTCCGTTGTCCAGCACAATGATATTCTTCTTTCGGCCAACGATATAGAGCCGGCCTTCCTCATCAAATCGCGCAAGGTCACCGGTTTTAAACCAACCGTCTTCCATGGCTGCTTTCGTTTCTGCCTCATCATTGTAGTAGCAGGTCATTACATGATCGCCTTTTACCCACAGCTCCCCGTCAACGATCTTCAGCTCCTGTCCGGGATAAGGCATTCCCACGGAATCCGGATACTCCTCGGCTTCACCGTTTCCGGATACCAGGTTCGCCGTCTCTGTGAGTCCGTATCCGGGGAGGAGCCGTATATCCAAGGTTTTAAACTTCTCTACAAGGGAGGGTGAGACCGGAGCAGCGCCGCAAATAATGGTTGTAAGACCTCCGCCCAGCGCCGTTTTTCCAGCGCCTGTCCTGGTCGCGATAGAGAAAATCATATCCGCCATTGCGGGTACCATCACCAGGATTGTCGGTTTAGCCTGCGCGAACAGCTGAAACATCTGTCGCATGTCGCTGCAAGGGTATATAGCTGAACCCGTCAGTACGCAGGTAAGAAAGCTGCGGATCAAACCAAAAACATGGGTAAGGGGTATCAGTTGTACATACCGCTGATGGAATGTACGTCCCAAGCCGGCGAAAGCCCCATTAAAAGTTCCTCGCATCAATGCCCTGTGTGAAAGGACAGCTCCTTTTGGTCGGCCGGTTGTTCCGCCGGTAAATATGATGACCGCGGCATCCTCCGGCTGTACGGATACCATAGGAATCGGGTCCCCTTTTGTATCGGCTGTAAGGAAGGGAATGTCCGCGGAATCCCGGATCCCTTCAACAGTGGCGGCAGTAGCCGGCTCATAAACCAATGCGGTAACGTCGTATTTACCGATGCCGCCTATCAACACCTCCGGACGTGTGGCGGCGGGAAACAAGACTGCAGCATGTCCGCAGGTGGTAATGGCAAAGAATGTCCGCATAAAGTTAATGCCGTTCCCCATCAGTATGCCTATGTTTGCGCCCTTGGGAAGTCCAAGCGATGCGATTGCCCCGCGCATCGACGCCACCTCGCCGGCAAACTCCGCATATCGCAGTTCTACATCCCCTTCCGCCATTGCCAAGCGATCTCCGAAACGTTCCTCCGCCATGGTTAGCAGATGCGGAACATCCCGCGGCTTCTCCAGCTTTGCGAAGTCATCAGGCCCTGTCATGTTCTTAAAGTACGTATAGCTGTCCATGAATACCTCCCGTTAATTATGATATAGATTTGATAACGCTTCCAGCTTCCCAAACAAAATTTCGGATAGCCGCACTACTTCCTTCAGGGACGGCACAGGGGAAGAACATTCCTCTTTGAGGTAGATTGGTTTCCCCAAAATTACTCTTCGTCTTTTCCACCAGTGTTTTATGGGCTTCTGGTAAACCGGTATAACCGGAACACCGGTTTTCAATGCCAACATAACGGCGCCGCATTTAAAGGGTTTCATCCCGTCCTGACGGTTTATTCCGCCTTCGGGAAAGATGCCGACAAGCCCGTTGTGAGAAAAAGTCTCCTCCGCATCCCGCATACAGGCCATCGAAAATTGTTCTTTATCCACCTCGATACAGCCGATACGATGTAGAATCCATCCAAAAAGGGGACTCACCCGGAACAAATCAGCAGTCGCGTAAATGCGGATCCTGCGATACATAAGAAGAGTAACCATTACTAAAGGGTCAAGTCTCCCGATATGGTTGGAAATAAACAATGCGGGCTGTCCAAGGCCGGGTAATTTCGCCCCGGGTTCCCGATATAATCGAATGCGGAAAAACAAATGCATGCTCCATCCGCAAAAGAATCGGATAAAATCCAATAACCACCAGCGGCTGTTCCATTTCAGCCAGCGTAAAAGCTTTTGCAAACCGCCGCTCCTCCTTTGTTCCATATTATACAAAAGTCAGCCACGCTTAGCAAGCGCTGCGCGCGAGTCCTTCCTCGGAGCCTTGTCCAGCTTTTTGTACACTGTAAGCAACATGGTTATAAATGCCGCTCCGCCGCCGAGTATATTGGATATGGGTTCCGCCCAGAAAATACCGTCCACACCAAGCCTCCACAATCGCGGGAGCAAAAGAGTCAATGGAATGACAATGATCACCTTTCTCAGCAGCGAGAAGAATACCGCTTTCCCTGACATACCCAGGGACACAAAGGTCGTTTGTCCCGAAACCTGTAGCGCCATGCATACCACGGCAAAAAAGTAGATTTTCAACGCAGGAATGCCGTATTGCAGCATTTCCTGGGAATTATTGAATATACGGATAAAAAATCCGGGGAACAGCAATACTGCCATCCAGGCAATTCCCGTATAAACCAAACCACCTGCACTGATCACCCTGATCCCCTTTTTTACTCTGTCATCTCTGCCGGCACCGTAGTTATAGCCCAAAACCGGCTGTGAACCGGCTGTAAGGCCGGACATCGGCAGCAGCAGTACCTCTCGTATTGAGTTCAGAATAGTCATAACACCGATATACAAATCTCCACCGTACAGCTTCAGCATGGTGTTGCAAACGATCTGCACGGCGCCTGTTGTACTCGCCATGACAAAACCGGACGTGCCGAGACCAAGTATCTTTCGTAACAGCTGCCAGCTGAGCAAAAAATCCTTTTTCTTAAGTTTCAACACAGCATACGGGCTTCTCAGGAACCACAGGACCCACAGAGCCGAAACACCCTGAGAAATCACGGTCGCAATAGCCGCTCCCCGCACACCCATACGGAAGCCGAAAATCAAGACAGGATCAAGAACCAGGTTCAATACCGCTCCGATAATTATGGTAGCCATGCCGATTTTAGGGAACCCCTGCGCATTGATAAAAGGATTCATGCCGTCTCCCACCATCACAAAGACAGTGCCGGCCAGATATACCTGCAGATATTCGAAAGCATAGGGAAATGTGCTTTCGCTCGCGCCGAACAGAAACAGCAGCGGCCGCATCGCTAAATATCCGGCAACTGTCAATATCGCTCCCGTAATCACAAGCATTACGAGTGTGTTTCCCATCAGCCGCGAAGCGCGGGCGTTATCCCCTGCTCCCCGGGCAATCGCGCAAAGAGGGGCGCCGCCGGCGGAGAACAGCCTTGAAAAGGCCAAAACAATGGAAATGATCGGGAAGGTCAGCCCAACACCGGTAAGCGCCAGTGTTCCCACACCCTTCATATGTCCGATATAGACTCTGTCTACGATATTATACAACAGCTGCACCAGTTGGGCTACCGTAAGCGGGACCGCCTGATACACTATGTTTTTCAGCATACTGCCTTTTGTAAAATCATCCTTGCAGACGATATTTTCTTTATCCCTCATATCTGCTCCCGCCAATCTTAGATCAAACCCCACAGCCGGAACAAGCGCCGCTTCAAGCGGCGCTTGTTCACTTACTGGCCCATTGCCCTGCGGTTGGCGCGCATACGCTCCACAGCGTTTAATACGCGCTTGCGAATCCTTATACTTTGAGGTGTTACCTCCACCAACTCATCATCCCCGATATACTCCAGCGCCTGTTCCAGTGTAGGAACACGGGCGGGGGCAAGAATAACATTGTCATCCTTCGCCGCTGCCCGGGTGTTGGTAAGGTTCTTTTTCTTACAGACATTGATATCAATATCCTCCGTTCTGGTACCGGAGCCGACGACCATGCCGCAGTAGACCCTGGTGCCGGGCTCAATAAAGAATATACCCCGGTCTTGCAGTCCAAACAATGCGTATGGCGTTGCAATGCCGTCCTGCGTCGCCACAAGTGAGCCGGTGGTGCGGCTATGCAATATACCCCGGTACAAACCGTAACCGTGGAACACGCTTGTCATAATGCCTTCTCCGCGGGTATCCGTAAGGATCTCGCTGTGGTAGCCGAACAAACCTCGCGAGGGGATTACAAACTCAAGCCGCGTGCGTCCGTCCTTGTTCACAATGGATTTCAGTTCTCCCTTCCTCCGGGAAAGCTTTTCCATCACGCTGCCGACGTGCTCTTCCGGCACATCTATCACCAGGTCTTCCAAGGGTTCCGTGGTGCGCCCTTCGTCATCCTCGCGCAATATAACATCCGGCTTGGATACGGCGAATTCATAGCCTTGCCTGCGCATAGTCTCGATCAGTATGGACAAATGCAGTTCCCCTCTTCCGAATACGCGGAAGGCGTCCGCGCGCTCCGTTGTCTCCACTCGGAGAGAAACATCCGTTTCGGTCTCCCGGAAGAGCCTGTCACTCAAATGGCGGGATGTCACATACTTTCCCTCTGTACCAGAAAGGGGGCTGTCATTTACCGAAAATGTCATGACCACAGTCGGCTCGGATATCTTCACAAAGGGTAATGCCTCTACCCGATCCGGTGGACAAAGCGTATCACCTATTTCCAAATTTGGTATGCCGGATACCGCAACGATATCTCCGGCGCCGGCATGGTCTACCGGCACACGATCCAATCCGTCAAATTGATATAAAGCAGTAATACGGTTGGGAGCGGAGACCTTTCCGCTATGATGATTTACCATCAATAAACTGTTCCCAACGGCAATATTGCCCCGGTTGACCCGGCCTATCCCGATACGCCCAAGATAATCGTTATAATCCACGGTGGAGATCAGCATCTGCAGGGAAGCATTCTCATTACCCTGCGGCGCAGGAATATGGGAAAGGATCTCATCCAGCAGGCAGTGCAGGTTAGGCTCCATATCGTCAGGGGAATGCCCTCCCACACCGCTTCTGGCGGATATATACATTACCGGGCTATCCAGCTGTTCATCGGTCGCTCCCAATTCCATCAACAGCAACTGGGTCTCCTCCAGCACATCCGCACAGCGAGCGTCAGGCCTGTCCACTTTATTCACAACAATAATGACCTTCAGTCCTAATGCCAATGCTTTTGTCAGCACAAAACGTGTCTGGGGCATTGGTCCTTCATAGGCGTCCACCAGCAGCAGTACGCCATTGACCATCTGTAGGACCCGTTCAACTTCGCCGCCAAAGTCGGCGTGTCCGGGAGTATCTACAATGTTTATCTTTGTGCCCTTCCAATGGATGGCGGTATTCTTTGCCAGTATTGTAATTCCGCGTTCCCTCTCAAGATCACCGGAATCCATGACCCGCTCTGCCACAGCCTGGTTATCCCGAAAAACGCCGCTCTGCCGAAGCAGCGCGTCTACAAGGGTGGTCTTGCCATGGTCAACATGGGCAATAATCGCTATATTCCTTAAATCATTCCGTATCATATCGTTTCTCCCTCATACCGGGGCGCAACATCCTGCAGAGACAATCCTTTGTTATTGTCCAACGCCCAGCGAATAGACCACTCGTTTTCAAACAGCAACACAGGCCTTTGCCTGGAATCCTCTGCCAGCCTGGTCGTGGAGGATAACTGCAGTCGGTCGGTCTGTGCCGTGCCTGTGACCCATCGTACAAAGCGGAAGGGCAGCATATCCAGCTTAACCTGCACACCGTACTCGCTTTTCAGGCGGTATTCAAGAACCTCGAATTGAAGCACCCCTACTACGCCTACGATCTGTTCCCCGGTACCAATGTCGACCCGTCGGAAGGTTTGTATGGCGCCTTCTTCGCTGAGTTGATTGATCCCGTTCAGGAACTGCTTTCGTTTTAAGGTATCCTCGGGCGTGACTCTGGCAAAGTGTTCCGGCGCGAACAACGGAATACCGAGAAATGTAAAGCGTTCTCCGCCTGTCAGCAGAGTATCTCCCAAGCGAAAAACACCCGGGTCAAAGAGGCCGATAATATCCCCCGGCCAAGCTTCCTCTACGCTTTCCCGGTCCTGTGCCATGAACTGCTGCGGCTGTGCCATACGGATTTCTTTTCCCGCCTGGACATGAAAGGCCTCCATCCCCTTTGTAAACTTACCCGAGCAGACGCGTATGAAAGCCAGCCGGTCTCTGTGCGCGGGGTTCATGTTTGCCTGAATCTTGAAGACAAACGCCGAAAATTCCGGGTGCGTAGGGCTGATCTCGCCTGTGGATGCGTGCCGTGGCAACGGCAGCGTAGTCATGGATAGAAAGTGGTTCAAAAAACTCTCCACGCCGAAGCTGTTCATAGCAGATCCGAAGAACATGGGAGTCAATTCCCCCTTAAGCACACGGTCAATATCCAACGCATCGCCGGCACCGTCAAGCAGCTCCAATTCCTCCCTCAACTTATGATACAGATAATCCCCGATATGTCGGCGGATCTCCGGGTCATCCGGGAACGCCATGAAAGATCGAGCCTTCTTTACACCGTGACTTTCATCCGGAAGGTAAATCTCCACCATGCCGGTGTCCCGGTGGTAAATACCCTTGAAGTCACCGTCGGTACCGATGGGCCAATGGACGGGACAACTGACGATCCCCAGCACCTCCTCCAGTTCCGCCATTAAATCAAATGGAGAACGAGCGGCCCGGTCCATCTTATTCACAAATGTGAAAATCGGGATATTACGCATTCGGCAAACCTGGAACAGCTTGATCGTCTGGGCCTCCACTCCTTTGGCGCCATCGATCAGCATGACGGCCGAATCTGCGGCAACCAGTGTGCGGTAGGTATCCTCTGAGAAGTCCTGATGTCCCGGGGTATCAAGTATATTAATATGGTACTCTTTATATTGAAACTGCATCGCGGAACTGGTAACAGAAATACCGCGCTGCTTCTCTATATCCATCCAATCAGATAAAGCGTGTCGGTTTGTTTTCCTTGCCTTTACGGAACCGGCCAAATGAATAGCGCCTCCATAAAGCAGAAGCTTTTCCGTTAATGTCGTTTTTCCGGCATCCGGGTGGGAAATAATGGCGAAAGTGCGCCGTTTTTCAATATGCTGCAGAATTTCCGAGGGTGTGGCGGTGGGCATAAGCCGCTCCTTCCTGCGAACGCCGTTGCGCTCAACCTATATATTTTACAGTATACAGCGTCGCTCGTCAACCCGACAAAGGCAAAAACCATAACGATCCTTCATATTACGGCTTTGAATGCGCCTGTACCGGAATCTGTCCGCAGGCTCTTTTTTCTGATCGCCTGCCATGTTATAATTGCTTTGTTCAGGAGGATAGGAGATGTTTCGAAAAAGATGGCTGCCGCTTATTCTGCTTTTTGCTCTGTGTCTCGTGTCTGTCGCTGCGCGGGCGGATGAACCGGAAGATTCTGCTGATGCGGAGACATTGCCTCCGGGCACAGTCGCCGTAGCTGACCGGAAGGATTTGGAGGCGCTTGCGAATGACCCCGGGGGCAGCTATATACTGACATCCGACATCGACATGTCCGGCGTCGACTGGACGCCGATCGATTTCCACGGTCTGCTGGACGGGAACGGCTACACTATCTATAATTTAAAAATCACCAGCCCCGGTACAAGTCTGCTTTCAACCGGTGACGGCAACCACAAACTCTATGACACCAGATTCGCTGCTTTTATTGCCGACGGAACCGACGCAGTCATCCGAAATCTGCAGCTGTTGAATGTGCGTGTGGACGTGACAACGGACAGTCATTGCTTTGCCGCGGGCCTTGTGGGCTATACGGAAAATACGACATTAGAGAATAATACCGTCACCAGCCGGATCCGTTTGCGGCAGTCTGCCGTGATGACCGGTGTTTCCGGTCTTGTAGGCTATGGTTCTGGCACGATTACCGATTGTACGGTTGATACCGAACTGGTTTTTATCGACACAAACGAAAACACGGATTGTGAAGAGTTCCTTGGCGGGGTGTTGGCATGCGGTTATGCCGATATCTCCGGCTGTACAGCCTCGGTGCGGGGATATGCCTCCGTACACGGATATGTGCATAACGGAGGGCTTGTGGGAATGTATCATATCCACCCGAGAACGGTCAGGCACGCAGGCTTTGTAAAAGACAACTCTGTTGATGCTTGGATCACATTTTTTGAAAATATATCCAGCCGCCGTGCCTACTGCAAGGCTGTTATCGGAGAAAAATTAAATAACACTGTCTCTGTCAGAAGAAATACCGTAATCTCTTTTACCAGTATAGAGACAAAGGATTTTTATACCGTACTGCAGCCTGATAACTGCCCGGACCCTTCCTATACCGAGACAGTTATTCCCCCTTCCTGTGATACCTTCGGCTATTCAGCTTTCAGCTGCCAAACATGCGGCTATACCTACAAGGACGATTATACGGCGCCCGTTCATGCATATGACGAGGGAGTGGTTGTTCCCTCTTCCTGTACAGAGCGGGGATATACCGTTTTCACCTGTACTCTCTGCGGCCATCAGACAATGGGGAATTTTACGGAGCCGGCGCATACCTATGATGCGGGAACGATCATTCCCTCTACCTGCACGGAGCAAGGCTGTACCCTGTATACTTGCACTGTTTGCGGAGAAATTTTCAGAGATAAGCTGACCGAGCCGGCTCATACTCCCAGTGATTGGGTTTTGTCCCGGGCAGCCACCCTTGATGCGCCGGGAGAGGAGGTGCAGGTCTGCGAGATCTGCGGGCAGATTATCGCTACCAGAGAGATACCCAGGCTGGAATATATCACCTGCATTCTGCTCAACCATTCGACTTTACTGCTAAACAGAGGTACCGGCGTACAACTGATGCCTGCGTGGCTTCCTGAAAACCCGGCGGATACAAACCTTATCTGGTCCTCTTCAAACCCGGATATCGTGTCTGTAGATGATGACGGCACCGCCATTGCAAAAAGAAGAGGCAGCGCGTATATCACGTGTACAGCCCTGCAGGGAGGTGCTTCCGCCCAATGTGCCATTCGTGTAGAGTATGGCTGGCAACAATGGCTGTTGTATTTTCTGGCCTTTGGTTGGCTTTGGTTCTGACACCGGATAGCGGGAGGTATCGATGCGCCATCTCGAATCGACCATCGCGGCAGCTTTTCAAGATAAACGGATCTCCCATATCGCTTTGCGAATCGGTCGCGGCAGTGAGACGCTTTATTCCTGTTTCCACAGTGCCGGCTCCGCGATCGATGAGCATACTCTCTTTGATATGGCCTCCGTCACCAAGACCGTGGTAACAGCGCCGTTGACTCTCTTGCTTATTGATCAAGGCCTGGTTCAATTGGATGATCCGGTCAACAGATTCTTTTCCTGCCCTCCCGATAAAGCGGGTCTGACTGTCCGTATGCTCCTTACCCATACAATGGGTATTGGCCACCGCTCCATGGTAGCGCCCGGAAATACCTACGATAACATTGCCGATCATATACTTTCCATTCCCTGTGAAATCCCGCCCGGTAGCGATGTGCTATACTCCTGTCCCGCCTATATTTTGCTGGGAAAAATCATCGAAAAAGTGCTTGGCGCACGGCTGGACCGTCTTTTTGATACATATCTGAAGGACACCATGGGAATGACACACAGCGGTTATCTCCCTGCTCCCGCTTGTTGTTTTGTCAACAGTAATGTCTCTCCCTCCGAAAAAGGCATGGTAAACGATTATAATTGCCGGTTTCTCGGCGGGGTAGCAGGGAATGCCGGCTTGTTTTCCACCTTGTGTGATATGACAAGTTTTGTGCGATTTTATCTCTCGGGGGGTACTCCGCTCCTGCTTCCGGGTACGCTTCAATATGCTTCGCGGAACGCAACACCCGGCATGGCTGAGTCCCGGGGTTTGGGTTTCGTTTACGTGGATGAGAAGTTTACGCAGACCGGCGGTTTGTTCCCTGTCGGCTCTGTCGGTCATTGCGGACACACGGGACAGTCTTGCTTTATCGATCCAAAGGGTGGCTTTTATGTCATTATACTGACCGATGCAACGGTATGTACTGTGAAAAAGTACGGAACCGAGCATTATGACGAAGTCATCGCTTTACGGAGGTCCCTGCACTCTTCTATATTGCACGATTTCCTTTGAAATGATTGAGCATTGATAAAACCCGGAAAACCTGTCATAATATAAAAAATCAATCTCTTTAGGAGGCAACCATGATACAGGTTACAATCTGGAACGAATTTATCCATGAGAAGCAGGACCCGGCCTGCCGCGCTATTTATCCTAACGGGATTCATAATGCCATTGCGGACTTCCTCGGCATGGATGAGAGTATCGCCGTCCGTACCGCGACATTGGAAGAGCCGGAAAACGGTCTGACCCGGGAGTTATTGGACACGACTGATGTTCTTATTTGGTGGGGACACATGGCCCATGAAAAGGTCTCTGACGAAATCGCTGCAAGGGTGGTTGCGCGCGTAAATGCCGGCATGGGATTTATCGCTCTGCATTCTGCCCACGCAAGCAAACCATTCCGTTTGCTGATGGGTACCCCCAGCGGAATGCTTCGGTGGCGCGAGGACGGTGAAAAAGCCCGTTTGTGGGTGATGTCCCCCGGCCATCCCATTGTAAAGGGGATCGGGGATTATTTCGAAGTTCCGCATGACGAAACCTATGGGGAGCGTTTCCATATACCCGACCCCGATGAATTGATTTTCGTCTCCTGGTATCCCGGTGGTGAGATTTTTCGTAGCGGCTGCTGTTTCCGACGCGGCGGCCGAATCTTTTATTTCCAGCCGGGGCACGAAACCTTTCCGGTCTATCATCAGAAAGAAATTCAAACTGTTATCACAAATGCGGTGCATTGGGCGGCTCCCTATAAGCCGGTGCACACATTTGTCACCAATCATGTACAGCGTATAGAGCCATAAGGAGGGAGCATGCATACACCGATTCGCATGGGCGTAATTGGGCTAGGCAGCATTTCAGGCGCCCATATCGATGGGATAAATCGGAGCCCCGATGCCGTTTTATGGGCGATTTGCGATAATAATCCGGATGCGCTGGCGTTTTATAAAGAGAAGTACAGTATACCGGAGGCTCGTTGCTTTTCCGATTACCGCGCACTGATCGCGTCTCCTGAGGTGGATGCCGTATCCAACTGTACCCCGAATGATGTCCACAAGGAGGTATTGCTGGCCGCTCTTTCCGCGGGAAAACCCATCGCAACAGAAAAACCTCTGACACTTAACAGCGCGGAAGCCGAGGAAGCGATGATCATGTTGCAATCGAACCCCGTCCCGCATATGGTTTGTTTTTCTTATCGCTTCAAAACCGCGGCACGATACGCGCGGAAGCTGATACGGGACGGCCAAATCGGGAAAGTCCGCCATGTATATGCCAAATATCTCCAAGCATGGGGAGAGAACGCCGCAACGCCTCTGCTGTGGCGGTTTAATAAGTCGCGCACAGGCACCGGCGCGCTGGGTGACTTGGGTTCCCATGCCATGGATCTTGTCCGGTTTCTCACGGGCGAGGAGTATTTGACAGTATCTGCCCAGTTGGGCACTCTGGTGCATTCCCGTCAGTCTCTCGAAGATTATCGTTTTGTTTACTCCGTCGGAAAGGGTCGAGAACTTAAAAAGATCCGCTCCGGAGCGCCCCGCATGGAAAAGGTGGATGTCGACGATTATGCGCATGTGCATACCCGTATGACCGGTGACGTATCCGCGGCCTTTGAAATCTCTCGTTTCGGATTTGGCCGCGGCAATTATCAATATTTTGAGATTTACGGAAGCAAAGGCGCTTTGCTCTACACTCTTGACGGGGATGATGACCACACCGATAAACTACAGGTCTGTATCGGAGATTTTTACGGATCGAATCATCTCTTCCGGGAGGTTCCCCTGCCGCACTCCTATAAGGCGGATCAAATGCAAAGTTTCTTCAACCTGCTCCTCGGGCAGGGCGACGGACTCACCGCTAGCCTTATGGACGGGCTTGTCAACATGCGTTTGATGGACGCCTGTGTCCGTTCTTCAGCGGAAGGAAGAGAGATCCTGCTCCCCTCATAGCGATCCTTGCGGGACAGAAAAAAGCGGCCGGACTGCTCCGGCCGCTTTTCTATCTGCTACACCTTCGTATGAAGCAGTACCAAGCGGAGTACATTGACTGCGGTGCGCTGTGCCTCGGCAAGGGTAACACCGTCCGGGTCATCCAGAGAAGCCTGCAATGTGCGTCCGTTCTTCTCTCCCCAGGGGGCATCATTCCCCGGCATTAGCACATCAACCTGTGCGCGGATACGGTTGGCGTCATTTGTGATATTCGGGAACTCCCGGGATGCGGCAGGCCGCATCCACCAATCAGTCATCACAAGCCCGTCGAACCCCCATTCGTCCCGCAAAACAGAGGTCGCCAGCTCATAATGATAGTGGCTCCATACTCCGTTTACCTTGTTATAGCTTGTCATAATCGTGTGAGGCTGCGCTTCTTTTATTACAATTTCGAAAGCCTTCAGGTAAATCTCACGCAGCGCGCGGGCGCTGACCCGTGAATCATTGGTGTTCCTGTTGCGCTCCTGGTTATTACATGCAAAATGCTTGGGGCAGGCAGATACACCGGCGCTTTGCACACCCATGACCACCGCGGAGGCCATTTTCCCCGTCAGCAGCGGATCTTCGGAAAAGTACTCAAAGTTTCTCCCGCACAGAGGATTTCTGTGAATGTTCATACCCGGGGCCAGCAAAATATCAGAACCCCGTAACCCCATCTCCTTTCCTATAAGCGCGTACAAAGCCTGAACGCCCCGTACATTGAAGGAGCTGGCCAGAGCGGTACCGCAGGGAAGCAGGCTGCAGGTAGCGCGCAGCCGTATTCCGGAAGGTCCGTCCGTCGTGATGACAGGGGGAACTCCTCGGTTCCGCAGGCTTTCGCTTACGCCTCCGAGCGCTCCGGCGTTTCCTTTGGCTCCGAGGGACGAATCCATTTCTCCTTCCCCGTGTGCCAAATCATCCAACTCCTGCCGGCTCAACTGCGCCGCAAAGGCCTCAACAGTTGCCTCACCGTCTGCCACCTGCTTCCACATTACCGGCTTTTCCGGGGGTGCAAGGGGTGCGGGCAAGCGGGAAAGGATCCGCTCACGGCATTTCCCGGTATCTGCGGGTGTATCCTCATATGAAATTTGTCCGTCGCGGTTCACCATACGGGGAAAAACCGAACCCGGCTCCACCGCTATCGCTTCCTGCAGCCGCACAACAGGAAAGGTTTCCTGTCGGGTCCAGCGCATAAGTACCCGTGCGTCACGCACATTCTCTCCGAAAGAGATACTATATTCTCCGGCCTCCCATACCTGGCAGTTCGCATACCCGGTAATACCGCTGTCGTCAAAGGGCGCAAGGAGTCGAAGGTTGCAGTCAATTTCCAGCGTATGCTCCTCCCCGGGCTGCAGCAAAGGAGTTTTATTGAATCCGGCTAAAATTCTGGCAGGATTTCCAAGCTTTCCCTGAGGGGGGCTGAAGTATACCTGAACAACCTGCTTTCCCGCATAAGCGCCTGTATTCCGAACCTTGGCGGTCACCACGGCATGATCTCCGTACCGTTTGGCCGTAGCATCGATGGAAAAATTCGTATACGACAGACCGAACCCAAAGGGGTACAGTACACGTTCCGGGCGGAAGGTTTCGAAGTAACGATATCCGACATAAATATCTTCAACGTAATTATTATAGACCGTTCCTCCGAAACAAGCAGCGGAAGGGATGTCTTCATATGTTTTGGCGATTGTGTCCGTAAGGCGGCCGGAAGGGTCTGCGCGGCCGGTCAGCACATCAGCCAAAGCGTTCCCGCTTTCCATACCGCCCTGCCAGGCGTATAGGATTGCGCCGATTGCATCCCCGTATTTTTCCGTCCATGCCATATCGATGATGTTGCCGCAATCCAGTACCACCGCCACACGGCAGAAAGCTGAAGTCACCATGTCCAGCATTGCAACCTCTGCATCGGTCAGGTAGTAGCTTCCCTTCTCCAACAGGCTTTCTCGGTCCTCACCTGCCGCGCGGCCGATCACTACAATGGCAATATCCGCTTCCTTTTCCGCTTCTTTTACGAGAGCCTCCGTCAAGGGCATTTCCGGATGGCTTACCGGCCAGTTGCCCCAAGTCCCCTCATCCGGCCGGTTCTCTTCGCACCAGGCAGCGTAAATCTCATAAAGTCCCTGGAGAAAGTGAACCCCGCAGTCAGTTAAACCTTGCATCAGATTCGCTTTGTATGGAGAAATAATGTCACCACCGCTGCCGTAGCCAACGGTGAAATAGTCGATGGCGCATCTTCCGAAAACCGCAACCCTGTCGTTGTCCCGTATAGGCAGGGTATTCTCTTTATTCTTCAAAAGCACGATGCCTTCAGCGGCCATGCTGCGGGCGAAAGGAATAATCTCAGGCACAGCAAGGCTGCCTCCGGTATCCCGGCGGTTGAGTGCCTGCGCAAGTTCCGTTCCGCCGTCCTTTTCGCTGTATGCGGGGCGTATTCCGTGAAATATTGTTGTCATGATTCTTCAACTCCTGATCGATTTTTTTGTAAGAAAACGGAAACGGTGCAGCTGTTATACTGCACCGTGCCAATGACAATGTACCCGGAATGTACCGGGCAATTCCTTATGTGAGGTTATTCTTCCTGGGCTGCGCCTACGGGGCAAACACCTGCGCAGGCACCGCAGTTGATGCAAGCATCGGAATCTATCACATAGGTAGCATCGTCTTCGGAAATCGCGTTCACGGGGCATTCAGCCTCACATGCACCACATTTGATGCAGTCTTCGGTAATTTTATAAGCCAAAGCAATCACCTCCTTGTAGCATTTCGGTACAAACCGACATTCTGATTATATCATTCTCCGGATAATTTGTAAACCGGTTCTGCGCAACAAAGAGGAACCTTTATGGCAACTCTGGCGGTCCATTATCGGGATTTCCACGGAATATCTGCAAATCATCGATGCTTCTGGCCTTATTCTCATTTGAAGGCCGGGGACGGTTCGCACGGCTTCGGGCTTGGCTTTCCCGTGTTTCCCTGGCTCTGTCCGCTCTCTCCTCCTCTTCCAGTGCAACCTGTTGCTGTGTCTTGCCCAATTGCTTCTCCAGCTTGCGGATCTCCTCAGCGCGCCGCTCGGCAGTGATGACCTCAACCTGGTCCACGGGATATTCCCGCATATCATAACTGAGGTCGGACAGCAGCACCCGGACGCGGAACTTGCGGCGTACAATATAATGCTCCATAATTTCCCCGACACCGTCCGGCGTCAGTACATCGGTACCGGGTTTAGGGGATTTGCTCCGCTCCTCCTGATAGAAGGCTTGCTCATATTGCAAACAACACATGAGCCTGCCGCATAAACCGGAGATTTTTGTAGGGTTCAGTGAAATATTCTGCTCCTTTGCCATGCGGATGGAAACAGGGATAAAGTCTGAAAGAAAGGTTGCGCAGCAAACGGCACGTCCGCAGGGGCCAAGGCCGCCTAACATTTTTGTCTCGTCCCGAACACCGATTTGCCGCAGCTCGATACGGGTATGGAAGCGTGCAGCCAAGTCTCGAACCAACTCCCTGAAATCCACTCTTCCGTCTGCCGTAAAGTAAAAAACAATTTTCTTACCGTCGAAGGTATATTCAACATCCACCAGCTTCATATCCAGACTGCGCGCAGCTATGCATTCAGCGGCAATACCCATTGCTTCAACTTCCCGTTTGGAATTATCCTCTACGCGGGCTTCATCAGCGGGCAGCGCCAGACGAAGCACCGGTTTTAACGGCGCAACTAGCTCGCTGTCCGGTACCTCGCGTGGCAGAGAAACCACATCTCCATATTCGAGACCCTTCGCTGTCTCTACGACAACACTGTTGCCGATAGTATATTCTAATCCGGCAGGGTCAAAATAATACGTTTTTTTCGATCGTCTGAACCGAATACTGATTACCCAAGCCATTGTCTCTCTCCTATCTTCTGAACAATCCGGTCAGCTTCAGCATGAGCGCATCCAGGGTTATTCCGGGATTGCAATTCATTTGCAGGCTCTGACGTGCGTCTTCTATCGCGTTCCAGGCGGTTAAGATGCGGGCTTGATCCCAGCCTGATATCGGCTGCCGCCCTGCGGCGGCCTCCTCAAAATGTCTGGAAATAAGGGCAAGACAATCATCCAAACGATTTTTTCTGTAAGGTTTCATTGTCTGAAATGCCCTCAAGAAGCCATCAGGCTCCGGAAATGATAACAGAACTTCACGGACAGCCCTTTCCATTTCCAGATAACCGCTGTCCTCGGCCGCCTGCTTTGCCTGCCCCATCCAGCCTCCGGAAATAGCAGCCGCTTCCGCGGCGGCATCCGGTTCCGCTCCCTCCTGTTCCAGCCTGTCCCGAATTTGCCTTTGTTCCAGGGGCGCCAACCGCAGCAGAGCACAGCGGGAAAGTACTGTAGGCAACATGGCGGAAAGACTCTCAGAAAGAAGCACCAGAAGTGTTCCGTCCGGCGGCTCCTCCAATGTCTTTAAAAGCTTATTCTGTCCCTGCTCTGTCATTGTATGGGCTCTCTCCAGAACGATCATCCGCCTGGAACCCAGGTGGGGCATTACTTTTAGTCGAGAAACGATTTCATTGGCCTCTGTGATTCCCATTGCGATATTTCTGCTCTCTCGCAGCCATATCAAATCCGGGTGAATATCTCTCTCTACCCTCCGGCAATTTACACAGATACCGCAGGGGGGCTGCTCATTGTTGCAAAAAAAAGCAGCGGCAAGTATACGTGTAAAGGTCCTCTTGCCACCGCCCGCAGGAGCGTATAAGCAGATGGCGTGAGGCAATGTGCCCGACGCCACCCATTTTTTGCATTGTTCTATGAGAGGTTCCTGACCCAGAATGTCATTCCAAGAAAACGACATCAGAATTTCTTAAACCGCTCCACATCCAGTACGAATACAGTAGCGCCGCCTACAACCACCTCAATGGGATATGGAACATATGCCCCGGTTGATCCTGCTACCGGAGCCGGGGAAGTGGCGATCTGCTTGCGACTGTGGCATACCTTTTCCACAATAGAAAGCGCATTATCCAGCTTATGGTCGTCTACGCCCATCAGCAATGTCGTATTCCCGGCACGTAAAAAGCCTCCGGTTGTCGCCAGCTTTGTGATGCTGAAACCCTCCTGCATAAGATTTCCGGCAAGACGACCGGCGTCCTCATCCTGTACAATTACAATAATAAGTTTCACTGTCTTGTCCTCCTCTTCTTCAGCAGGATTCCACCGCTCGTTGTTATTTTAACATTTATGAATGGTAACTGTCAACTATTTTCAAAATCTCCGATAATAATCCTTTTTTTGGCAATTTCCGAACCGCGCAATATAAGCCCCCCGAATTGTCTCCGCGATCATCTCCACCGTCCCGGCTGCATCCACCGTAAAGATACGTTCGGGGGCTGCTTCCGCAAGCGCAAGAAAACTGTCATAGATTTTCCTGCGAAAGGTGACGGGAGTTTGTTCCAGCCGGTCAAGAGAACGTCCCTCCATACGCTCCATGGCGGCTTCGGGATTCAGCAGCAGCAGCACCGTCCAATCAGGGAGGCAGCCGTCCACAGCTTCTCGGTTAAGCTCCCGAACCAGTTCTATGCCGAGGCCTCTTCCGCCTCCCTGATAGGCCAGTGATGAATCTAAATACCTGTCACAAATCACGGTTCTTCCGCTCTCTATCGCAGGACGTAGAACTCTTCGCACATGCTGACAACGGGCAGCTGCATACAGATATGCCTCCGTAAGAGCGTCCATATCATCATAAGCAGGATCCAGTATAACGGACCGTATCGCCTCCGCCGGTTTATCGCCTCCGGGCTCCCGGGTCAGCAGCACATCCTCTCCCTGTTCCAGAAGCCAATTGGAAAAAAGACTGATCTGTGTTGTTTTCCCGGCTCCGTCAACACCCTCAAAGGTGATAAACTTTCCCTTCCCCATTTTCTACTCCTCTATTACCGAAATAGTCTCCCCGTTTCCTGCCGCCTCTCCTCCAAGCGCGATTGCCATGCGGCAGTAGGCAGCAACTTCGCGTGTCATGCGCTCTCCCGGTACACATAGCGCCGTTCCGGGCGGGTAAACGGTCAAAGGCTCTGCAAGCACTCTTCCTTCCGCCTCCGCGAGCGGCAATACCTCCCATTTACGGGAAAAAACCTCCCATGGCTGTAAACTCGGCAACCCTTCCGGGGGACGGGCGATTCGGGGTACGGTAAAATCCTCTTCCGGTAATGCGCTGAGTGCTTTTGTCAGTCTATCATCCCAGGCGGCCTCGTCCCAGGGTGTACAGATAAATACTACCCGGCGCATATCCGCCATTTCTGCGCGAACACCTGTTTCTCGCAGTATTTCTGCCGCGCGATAGCCGGAAAGACCACGTCCGGTTACATCCACGCAAAGTCGGCCTGGATCGCAGGCGGCATATCCCGATTGCAGAGCCGATTCCTCCGCAGCGCAAAACAATCCCTTCATCTCCGAAATACTGTGACGCATAGCCTCCATCCGTATGATATAAGCACCGTAATCCGCATTCCTGGCAATGTCCAGCGCCTGTTCAAGTGACGCCATCATCAGATAGGATGGGCTGCTGGTTTGCAGTGCGCGTAATGCCGCATCCAATTTGGGGCGTTCTTCCCCTGAAAACATAAGGGCCGTCTGTGTAAGGGCGGATAAAGTCTTGTGTGCGGAAACCACCCAAACGTCCGCTTTTAAACGGGGCAGCCGTGGCAGAAATTGCGCCAGACCGCCATGCGCACAGTCTGCCAGCAAAGGTATCCCTCTGGAGGCGCAGGCAGCTGCAAGAGCGGTCGTGTCCGCAATACGCCCATAGTAATCGGGTGTCGTAATGAAAACGCCGTCAGCATCCGGCGTTTCTTCCAGCTTTCTGAGAAGTGCCGGGACATTGCACCGATACAGCAGCCGCTCCGCGTCCCATTCCGATTCTGCCCATACCGGCTGTACCGTAAAAGCCGCAAGCGCTGACGACAAAGCGCGGTGAGCATCTCTGGCGGCAATCAGTTTCCCTTCTCTGGGCAAGCAACCCAATACCATAGCCTGTACTCCCAGGGTTGCGCCATTTACAAGGTAACGGCATACCCTCGCTCCTGCGGCCGAAGCCCACCTGTCCTGAGAACGGGCAATAACGCCCCGGGGATACTGGAGATTATCACTTTCTTCAAGTTCGGTTATATCCCACGCGCCGAAAATCACGCTGTGTCCTTTATGCCCCGGCATATGGAACCGCGCTGTGCCGCTTTCCGCATAACGCATCAGCATATCACGAATAGGCTGCGGCTTAGTCATGATAAGCAACATACTCCATTTTATTGTCCAGCATCCATTGAATCACCGCGATGCACTCATCTACGTTATCCGTATATACCGGTATCGCGGCCACCAAATCCATGGGATAGCATTCCAGCTGATACAGCCCTTCCACCGCGTCCAATGGTATTCCGCAAATATGGCGCTCAAACTCTCCGTTGGTGATTCCTTTTTCATCTGTCATCTGCAGGTCGGTGACGGCGTCATTCACATTGACCGAATCCGGTATCAATAATCTGTCCAGCAGGGTCCGTCCGCTTTCGTCAGGCAAATCCAATGCCAACCAGGCGCCCTGAGAAGCAAATCCGTCGTAATAATTCCGATTAATCAGCCATAAATCGGCATCCTGCGCGACCATACGGGCGAAAACAACCTCCATATCAGCGGCTTGCCCTATGGCGCCGGAGGTGGTGCCCACTTCAATATAAGCGATCGTTTCAGGTATTACCGCCCGCAACTCCTCCTGCCAGTAAAACGAGGCGGTGTCATCCAAATATTCACTGGAAATAATCTGCAGCTTGTTTCTGTTAGGTATACGGGGCTTTGAAACGGAAAAGATCATTGCAAAAGCCAATCCGGCCATCAGCGCCGACACCAGATACACCCATTTAAATACCATAATATGCTCTTTCAGGTTCTCCTTTGTCATCCTATACGGCAAGATAAGCCTCCCTCTTCCTCGATACGGTAAAATGTATTGTGGTTAACATACATAATTATCTTCATTCATTATAGTGTCAATATCGTAAAGAATCAATCCCGTCACCGCAACCAATTTAATCTTCAGCTTTTCATGAATGAAGAAACCCCCCTTTCGGAGGGTAAAACAGTGTGAGACAGGCCTGTAAGCCGAGTTCTGTCTGGTATGGCTATCTATCTGGACCCACGGTTACCCGGGGGCTCTAGCGATTATTGGGAAATGGGGCGAGCAACCCGCGATTCCACCAATCTTGCTCCGGATGGGGTTTACATGAATTCACTGTCGCCAGCGAATCGGTGAGCTCTTACCTCGCCTTTTCACCCTTACACCCCTGGGGGTGCGGTATATCTCTGTTGCACTTTCCTTGGAGTCGCCTCCACCGGGTGTTACCCGGCACCCTGCTCTATGGAGCTCGGACTTTCCTCAGCGGTTAACCGCCGCAGCCATACAGCCTGCTCACAACAATTTATTCGGCATAAAGTATTCTTCCGCAGTTTTCGCATTCCATGATTAAACCTTCCTCGCTGATACGTTTCACCGTCAAAGAGGGCATATTCATATTGCATCCGGTACATCTTCCCTCTTCTATGGGGACAATGGGATTCGCGGCATTTGCGTGGATGGCGCTCTTCAGCTTCTGCAGCAATGGTTTATTGATTTTGCCGCTTAACGCTTTCATCTGCTCCTTAATAGGCTTTGTCGATGCCTCCAAATCCGCCAGCATCTTGTCATACTCCGCCTTCAAGGTAATATAATCGGACTTTGCCTTGGGCACATTTGCTGCCATCTTCTTCATTTCCTGATCAATTACAGCCAGTCTTTTAACCAGATTCTGGACTTCCTTCTCCATACGGCTGAAGTCGTTGATAAAGGTGGTAACCTCCCTGCGCATATCCTGCACATCCGCCAAATCGGACTCCTTATCGGCAGCCTCGTAATGAACAGACTCCTCTTCCAATTGCTTGCTGACCGCTTCATAACGGGATGTGATGGACTCCATTATCTCCGTCAGTCCCTCCGCCTCTGTCTCCATCTTCTCCAGATTTTTTTGCGCAGTGACAAGATAATTTCTGGCATGAAGGAGCTTCTTCCGAACCGGGGATTTTCGTATGACATCCTCCTGCTCTTTCACCTTTTCACTGAGTTCTTGATACGCAATCAGCGTTTTCAGCTGTTCGTTCATTCGTGATTCCTTTCGTCCTGCATCCAGGTATAGGGTTGCGCCCTTGTGTCAGCACATAGGAACGCCAAATTGTATGATACCATATCCGCTGCCCTTTGTAAATCCTTTGTCCATTTGAGAATGCCGGGAAATTCCGAGGAATCGTGCCCAATCAACAGAGTTTGCATAGGATATCCCGCTAAAACCAAAGCATCATGATATTTCACCTCGCCTGTTACAAACACCGACGCTCCGGCGGCAGCGGCTTCTGTCGCAAATTCAGCGCACGAACCCGAGGCTACGGCCGCCAACGGGCTATTTCCAGGCCGACCGATCAACCCTACTCGGGTGAGTCCCAGCTTCTTCATACAGTAGGCAGGGAAATCCCCGGGCGGCGCCGGCAGTAAGCCTTTCCAAAGGTAATCGCTTCCGTTAATCCTGCGGATCTCTGTTAGATCCAGCGCTTCCGCAAGCGCCCGCCCGGTGCCGGCAGAAGACTTGTCTAAAGGCGTATGCGCGCAGTATATGGCAATACCCATTTGTATGGCGAGAAAAATCACATCCTCCGGCCCGTAACCCGTTGTGATATTTCTTGTAGGACGGAACAGCACAGGGTGATGTGCCATAATCAATCCGCATCCCCGGGATGCTGCCTCTGCAAGCGTATTCCGGGTAACATCAAGGGTTACAAGAACACGGGATACCTCTGCTTCTCCATCGCCCGCTTGGAGTCCGTATGCGTCCCACTCCTCTGCATCCGCAGGGTTGAGCAGCGTCTCCGCCAGCGCTATAACTTCCTTAACCTTCACTGTTTTCCTCCCAAAGAGCCAGCATTTTTTCCTCCGTGGCCTGTTTGCGTCTCAGTTTCTCCAACGCAAGACAGGCAGCCGGTGTATTCTGTCCCGCCAGTTTATTCGCTGTCCGTACAGAAGCGGCACGGCGGGTGAGCAGCCAGTTGCGGTATGCCGCTTCTTTTCGCTGCAGCAACGTCTCACTGTAATCGGGATCAGGCCACACGGCCGGGCGGTTGACACGCTTCGCCCACGCAAGAATGGAAAAATAGGTATGCCCGGACTCCTCCGTACATACTTCGTCCAATATCGAAAAGCTTAATTCGTCCAATGTCCGGCGCAATGCGGGGCAGCCCTTCACCGGCTGCAGCGCAAGGAAGATCGGCGCCCCCCGATATTCTCGCAAAATCTCTCCGATTTTTTGCCCGGACAGTCCGGCGATGACCGCGGCGTCCAAACAGATACCTTCAAGAGCCGAAAAGCCGTCCCCTTCTACCGCGGTAAAATTATGGCGAAAAGGCGAATGGGCTATCAACAGCTCCGCTTTCCTTAAGCAGGACGCACTGATATCTACGCCCCATACCCTTGAACCGGTTTTCAACAAAGCAAGGCTGAGCTTTCCATGATCACAGCCAATATCTGCAACGCGCTCGGCATGGGGCAGCATTTCCAATAACACGGTTAAACGTTTTGACAGTTTCATAACAAAGCCGCGGCTGTGCCGCGGCAACACCTCAATCCAAAAAATCTTTTAATTTCTTGCTCCTGCTCGGATGACGCAGCTTACGTAATGCTTTCGCTTCTATCTGTCGAATCCGTTCACGGGTTACTTTAAATTCTTTTCCGACATCCTCCAAAGTACGGGCGCGTCCGTCATCCAACCCAAAGCGCAGACGCAGCACCTTTTCCTCCCGGGGGGTCAGAGTATTCAGCACCTCCACGAGCTGTTCTTTCAGCATGGAATAAGCGGCTACTTCGGCAGGCGCAGGTACATCATCGGGTATAAAGTCCCCCAAGTGGCTGTCCTCCTCCTCGCCGATGGGTGTTTCAAGAGAAACAGGCTCCTGCGCGATTTTAATAATCTCCCGAACCTTCTCTTCTGTAATGCCCATAACCTTGGCGATTTCCTCGGGTTGGGGGTCTCTCCCCAACTCCTGAAGGAGTTGTCTCGAAACCCGGATCAGTTTATTGATGGTTTCCACCATATGAACCGGTATCCGGATGGTGCGCGCCTGGTCGGCTATTGCCCGTGTAATCGCCTGACGTATCCACCAAGTCGCATAAGTGGAAAACTTATAACCTTTATGATAATCGAACTTTTCAACCGCTTTAATAAGCCCCAGATTACCTTCCTGGATCAAGTCAAGGAATTGCATTCCGCGCCCTACATAGCGTTTTGCGATGGAGACTACCAGGCGCAGATTTGCCTCGGCGAGCTTTTGTTTTGCTCTCTCGTCTCCCGCTTCCATTGCTTTGGCAAGGGCAACCTCTTCTTCCGCCGTTAAAAGGGGAACTTTTCCGATTTCCTTCAGATACGCGCGAACCGGGTCATCGGAGACGACATTATCCGCGCTCGCGGCAGTATCAAGATATGACGGTTCCGGCTCCTCAACCTGTAAACCCGTGGTGTACTCAATTCCATAGGCATCCAGTTGTTCATAGATTTTATCAATTTCATCAGGCGCTAACTCTATACCGTCGAGCATATCGCCGATTTCTTTTTCAGACAGCGATCCCTTGGTTTTGCCCAGTTCCACGAGCTCTTTTATACGGGCTTTCTTAAACTCCGGACTGTTCTTATCAATTGTGCTCAAGCTGCTCCCCCTCCTTCAGCGCGTTGCAATGGGTTAAATATTCCAGTAAACCGGGAAGATCCCAGTCGTCTCGCAGATTCCGAAGCACCTTTGAGGTTTCTACCAGCTGTGCTTTCAGCACTGTCTTTCTTTCATTCTCGCAAGCTGCCAGCTCACGGGTTATATCATCCAACTGCTTACGATAACGGATCATCACAAGTTTCCGAAGATAACCTGCCAAAAGTTCCGTTGTCCAAGCCACACCGCTGGCTTCCTCGATGATACGGGACAATGTCGCCTGATCATCACCCGGGAGCAGAGACATCAGCCTCCGCGTATCGGCATCCGGGTGCTGTCGCATACACTCCGAAATTGTGTCCAATCCGTATCCGGCGAAGTCGTTCTTCCCCACTGCCGGCCAGCAGTGCGCGGCTTTCTCCCCTAATGTCAACATCCCTGCCAGAAAGCGACGGGCATTTCTGATGTTTTCATTTTGTTCGCTGACAGCCCCCTGTTCACCGGCGCCCGACTGGGTTTCTTGGGCGCTCTTATACAAAACAGCGGACTTTGCGATGTCATGTTCGGATTTTCCACGCCACCTCTGACTTTCCGCCAGAATATCCACCTCAGGAATTCCGGTCGAAAGGTGGAGGATCCGCACCGCTCTGTTGTGTTCTACCGGACTGGGGATTTTTGCCAGCACTTGGCGGCAGCATTCCTGTGCGTATCGGGAACGCGCGACCGCGTCCTCCATGTTCACGCCATCCGCTAAACGCTTCAGTCTGTAGGTAACACTGTCCTCAGCGTTATTTCTGCTGAGTTCCAACCCATCAATACCCATCGACCTTGCGACGTCATCCGGATCTTTTCCGTCAGGAAAGGACATGACACGTACTCGCAGGTCTTTCTCCTCAAGAATGTCCAGGCTCCGGAGACTTGCGTTGATTCCGGAAGCATCACCGTCGTAGGCAAGGTATACGTCCTTGCTGAATCTACTTATCAACTGCGCCTGTTCAGGAGTCAGCGCCGTACCGCAGGAAGCGACTGCCGTATTCATTCCCGCTTGATGAAGAGAGATTGTATCCATATACCCCTCAGTCAAAATCACGTACGGGACTGCTCCCTTTCCTGTAAGGAGATGTGCGCCATACAGCATCCGGCGTTTGTTATAAATAATGGTATCGGGAGAATTCAAATATTTCGGCTCACTCCCGTCAAGTACGCGCCCTCCGAATCCTACAACTCTGCGCCGTATGTCCAATATCGGAAACATCAGCCTGCCGCGAAATGCATTATAAACATTGTCATCCTTCTTTAAAAGCAGCGCCGTGTCCAGCAATGCTTCACGTTCCACCCCTTCCGGCCTGAGGGCTTCTTCCAGGCCACGCCAACGGTCCGGTGCAAAGCCCAACCCAAACCGCTTTATGTATCGGTCTGTTACACCTCTCCTGCGTAAATAAGCCAGCGCTGCCGCGCCTTCGGGTTCAAACAACTGTTTATGAAACCAACGGGCTGCCGCTTTGCAGGCAACATAGGCTTTCTCCCTTTTTTCTCTGGTTATGGAATGGCGCTCTCCGGTGGTCTCCGGGATAGACATATTCAGTCGTTCAGCCAGTCGAATGATCGCTTCCGTATATTCGAGCTTCTCCAATTCCCGGACAAAGGTGACCACATCGCCCCCTTTGTGGCATCCAAAGCAATAAAAGAACTGTTCCTGGGGATTAACGCTGAAAGAGGGTGTCTTTTCAGCATGAAAGGGACACAACCCCCACAATCGCTTCCCTTTGGGCTGCAGCCGCACGTATTGGGCAACAACTTCGGCAATATCGCTGCGGGCGACAACGTCCTCTACAAATGTCTGCGGCAGCCGCGCCATCCTCTCCCACCCCCGCTAACAATTCAATTCCATGTTCGCGGCCAAAATCCTGCTTCAATTCCACAATGACCGGCGCATTAACGATTCGGAACCTTCATCAGTTCCTGCAACATCTTTTCTCCCTGACAAAGGAAATTCCTGCTTTTCCGTCAAATATCCGCTTTTTACATAAAATCGGTCTCTGATGAAGTCCTTACAAAAATAAAAGATAGAAGGCGGCCTTACGGGAGACATTTTGACTATTCAATACTTTATGCTGACGCATATAATTAAAACACAATATGGAGTAAAATGACCGATCTCTTTAATTATCAGTTGTTAGGAACGCAGAGTTCTCTTCCGTTTTCTTCCCTGACATATGTATGCACGCAGCCGCGACAGAAAGCCGAGTCTTCCGCAGGTCGCTGATTTATGCGTAGCTAAAGCCCACATTCTTCTGTAAGAAAAATGCGGGCTGATTACTTAAGCTACTGTGTAATGACTGTGCAAATCCTCCGTTTATTTCTTTGCCTTAATAGCCGCCTGCGCTGCGGACAGCCGGGCAATCGGCACACGGAAGGGAGAGCAGGAAACGTAATCCAGTCCCAGTTCGTTGCAGAACTCTACGGAAGAGGGCTCGCCACCGTGCTCGCCGCAGATGCCGCAGTGCAGTGTGGGTCGGGCGGATTTGCCTAACTTCACGGCTGTTTTCATCAGCTTGCCTACGCCGACGGTGTCCAAACGTGTGAAAGGATCAAACTCAAAGATTTTATTGGAGTAGTAGGCAGGCAGGAAGATACTGGCATCATCCCGGCTGAAGCCGTAGGTCATCTGTGTCAAATCGTTGGTGCCGAAGCTGAAGAAATCTGCCTCTGCGGCGATCTCGTCAGCAGTAAGGCAAGCGCGGGGAATCTCCACCATCGTGCCCACCTTGTACTTCAACTCGATGCCCGACTTTGCGATCTCCTCATCGGCAGCTTTTACAACGACATTCTTAACATAAATGAATTCCTTGACCTCACCGACCAGAGGTATCATGATTTCGGGAACAATGTTCCAATCGGTGTGACGGGCCTTGACAGCCAGGGCAGCCTTAATGACAGCCCGGGTCTGCATGGCGGCAATTTCTGGATAGGTCACGGAAAGACGGCAGCCGCGGTGTCCCATCATGGGGTTGAACTCATGCAGGTCCGCAATTAACCTCTTGATTTGCGCGACGGTCTTGCCCTTGGTCTTTGCGAGCGCCTCAATGTCCGCTTCCTCAGTGGGTACGAACTCGTGCAGCGGGGGATCCAGGAACCGAATGTTTACGGGGTACCCGCCCAGCGCCTCAAAGAGCCCCTCGAAGTCGGACTGTTGCATGGGTTCGATCTTGGCCAGCGCGGCTTCACGCTCTTCCACCGTCTCAGAGATGATCATCTCCCTGAAAGGCCCGATACGATCCGGCTCAAAGAACATATGCTCGGTACGGCAGAGTCCGATGCCCTGCGCGCCGAAAGAGACAGCCTGCAGCGCGTCATGGGGCGTATCGGCATTGGTACGAACGACCATCGTCTTATACTTATCTGCCAGGTCCATAATACGGCCAAAGTAACCGCTGGCGGGGTCGGCGGGAACAGTGTGGATCAATCCCGCGTAAATATTGCCGGTGGATCCGTCCAGGGACAAATCATCGCCTTCACAGTAAGTCTTGCCACCCAGTGTGAAGCACTTGTTTTCCTCATCCATCTTGATATCGCCGCAGCCGGATACACAGCAGGTACCCATTCCCCGGGCAACGACCGCCGCGTGGGATGTCTGGCCTCCGCGAACGGTCAGGATGCCCTTGGCATACTTCATTCCCTCAATATCTTCAGGAGATGTTTCAAGGCGGACCAGGATAACATCCTCGCCCTTTTTGCCCCGCGCCACGGCATCCTCTGCGGTAAATACGATCTTACCCGTAGCGGCGCCGGGAGAAGCGGCAATGCCTTTGCCGATCGGAACGGCCTTATTCAGTTCCTTCTCGTCAAATTGGGGATGGAGCAGCATATCCAAGGACTTGGCGTCGATTTGCAAGAGCGCCTCTTCCTCGGTGATCATACCCTCGTCAAGCAGGTCGCAGGCGATTTTAATTGCGGCTGCCGCAGTCCGCTTTCCGTTGCGGGTTTGGAGCATATAGAGCTTCTTGTCCTCAATGGTGAACTCCATATCCTGCATATCCCGATAATGATTCTCCAGGGTCTTGCAGATACCCAGGAACTCCTCATACACTTCGGGCAGAATTCCCTTCATCTTCTCAATGGGCATGGGGGTTCGTACGCCGGCCACCACATCCTCGCCCTGTGCGTTCATCAGAAACTCTCCCATCAGACCCTTGTCGCCCGTAGCGGGGTTCCGGGTAAAGGCAACGCCGGTTCCGGAGGTGTCGCCCATGTTGCCGAAGACCATTTCCTGAACATTGACGGCAGTACCCCAGGAATAAGGAATGTTGTTATCCATACGGTAGATATTGGCGCGCGGATTATCCCAAGAACGGAACACTGCCTGAATCGCGTCAAACAACTGCTCTGTGGGATCGTCGGGGAAATCCCTGCCCAGCTGATTTTTATACTCTGCCTTGAACTGGTTAGCCAGCGCCTCCAGGTCTTTTGCTGTCAGGTCAACGTCATCGGCAACGCCCCTCTCTTTCTTCATGGTGTCGATCAGTCTCTCAAAATACTTCTTTCCGACCTCCATGACCACATCGGAGAACATTTGGATGAAGCGGCGATAACAGTCCCAGGCCCAACGGGGATTGCCGGACTTCTTTGCGATGACATTCACTACGTCTTCGTTCAAGCCCAGGTTCAGGATGGTATCCATCATACCGGGCATGGAGGCGCGGGATCCGGAACGTATCGAGACCAGCAAGGGATTTTCCGCATCACCGAACTTCTTGCCGGTAATTTCCTCCATCTTGCTGATATTTTCCATAATCTGGGATCGGATCTCCTCATTTATTACACGGCCATCTTCATAATACTGTGTACAGGCCTCCGTGGTAATGGTGAAACCCTGGGGCACCGGTAATCCGATGTTGGTCATTTCTGCTAAGTTGGCACCCTTACCGCCCAGAAGCTCCCGCATCTTGGCATTGCCTTCCGTGAACAGATAGACATACTTGTGAGCCATTAAGTAATCCTCCTAATCATGTTTTATTCAATATATAAGCGACAGATGATAATCCGTCCCTTCTGCGCAGAAAAATGAGAAAACGAATCTTTTATATTCCTCATTCGGGCAATAGAGGCCCAACTATTTTATTATAACCTATTTTTCACAATATTACAACGGTTTTTGTGAAACACCCCGATTGTTTTCCGTATCAGCGGTTCGTAACGCATGCTTCCGGATTTTAGCGATATAGGAGGGGGAGCGCAAAGCCTTCTCCAACCTTGAAGCCGCCAGTTCCGGCCAAACATTCTCCGTTTCCCGAAGGGTGACGGCGCTCATCTTCAAACGGGGAACCATTTCCAGCGGACTGCTGCGGAACAGCGAAAGCATTTTCCATGTGCCGGCCGAAAGCACCCGGGTGTCGGTAAACAGGTTTCGGCAGGGGTGGCAGAGCCTTCCCCCCGCGGCGGGAGATATCCCCGGTGCTGAAGATGCGGGGCGACCGCAATTGGCGCAATACCGGAAATCCGGCAGGAGTCCTTCGTTTTGTAAAGCCTGCATCTGATAATACAGCGATATCATATAGGGGTTGTTTTCCGGGTACTCCGCCACCTGCTCCAGACAGCGGCTCAACAATACAAAAAGAGCGGCAGATTCCGTGCCCTCTACGGCGATAGCTCTTGTAAACTCTATCATCTGTGCCGCAGCCGTAAGAGAGTCAATGTTTGAACGCAGGCCGTAAAAACTTTCCACTCCGTCCGCCTGGATCAGTGTGTATTTCCCCCGATTTTCCGAAATAACATACTCCGCAAAGGTGTACAGCTCGCTGCCGGCATATAAAGGGGATTTTATGCGGCGGCAGCCCTTTGCGGAAGCGCTTAGCAGACCCATTCCCGGGGTAAACAGCGTCAGCATACGGCTGGTTTCCGAAAAATCCCTGTAATCCAGCACAATGCCATAGGTCTTTATTTGCGCCACTGTTTTCCTCCGATCACCGTTCTGGAAGCGGTGAATCCTTCGCCCAGGACTTCACTTACAGAATGCACTATAACGAACGCCTTCGGGTCACATCCGGAAATAATGGTCTTCATCGTTAAGATCTCCCGGGGAGAAACTACGCACAGCAGAATTTCACGGCATTTGCCTGAATACATTCCCGTTCCTTTTATCCGGGTCACTCCCCTCTCCATCCGGTGGAAAATCTCTTCAGCGATCCGGTCCGATGCATTCGTAATGATCCAGAAGCATTTGGCTTCATGCACACCCATTTGAATGAAATCCGTCACCTTTGCAGCAATAAAAATAGCAACTAATGCATAGAGCGCCTGTTTCGGACCTAAAAACACCGCGGAAGCCGCGACCACCAAAGCGTCCAGGCCAAAAAGCAGCCAAGCTTCCGGCAGGCCGTGAAACACCTTCCGCAACAGTGCCGCCGCGAGGTCCGTTCCGCCGGTGCTGGATCCGGAGCGGTAGATCAGCCCCACCCCGGCGCCGCAAAGCACACCGCCTACCACCGAGGACAGAAATGTATCTCCCGTCAGGCTATCCAGCCAGTGTCCGGGAAATGGAAGGTAATCGATCAACAGCGCGCTGAGCAGCATTGCAAAGAGACTGCGGAACATGAAGCTTCTCCCTCCGTGCCTCCAGCCAAGCGCAAAAAGCGGTATATTGATCACAATTGTCACTACACCGACAGGCCATTCAAACAGAGCATTCAGCATAGTCCCCACACCGGACACCCCCCCGGGAGCGATGGCATTGGGTATAAAGAAAAACCTGTATGATGCCGACATGAGGACCGCACCGATCAAAAGCTGCAACGTATCTGTGATATATGTCTTGTACTTATTCATTCTTCCACCGAAAATGATTCATCGTTCTACCATTGAAATCCGCAATGATCCGCGCGCAGCCCCGAAAGTATATCCTCAGCTGTCATATAGGACGCACCCAATGTGCTCGCCGCCCATGCGCCGCCTGCCGCGTGAAGCAGTCCCCCAAGTCTGGCCGCGTCCCACGGCTCCATCCCCCGTGCCAGTAAACCCGCAAGTATTCCCGAAAGCACATCTCCGCTCCCGGCTGTCGCCATGCCGGAATTAGGGAGGGGCAGCAGCGCAAACCGTTTCTCCGGATCGGCAATGACTGTGACAGCGCCTTTCAGAAGCACCACAAGTCCGGTCTTCTCAGCCGCTTTCAGCGCGGCGGACAACAGGTCGCCCGTAACATCATCAGTTCCGCAGGAAAGGAAGCGCGCCATTTCACCGGGATGTGGCGTCATCACGCCACGCATTCCGCTGGGAAACGTTATTCCCGCCAAATTCCAGATACCGTCCGCGTCCAATACGACCGGCATCCGCAGCTTTGGCAGCAGCGCTGCGAGTGTTTCCGCGGTCGCAGGACTTCGTCCCAAACCGGGTCCTACCGCCAGCGCTTGAAAATCGGGCAGCACGTCATTTAGGTCAGACAGCGCGGACGGAATCAGTTCCTTCTCTCCCGGCAACAGCTGCTCCATGAGACAATAGGGCAGCTGCACGGGAAAATCCGGATGGAGCCAGGTTACCTTTCCGCATCCGCTGTGCAAAGCTCCCAGGCCGCACAGTGCGCCGGCACCGGACATACCGCGGCTGCCGGCAAGTACACCCGTATGCCCAAAGGTTCCCTTATGCCCCCATTCCGGCCGCTGAGGTAGCAGCGAGGGAATGTCTGACGGATACAATGCCTGTCCTGTGAAAAGATCTTCATTTACCGTTGAAAATGTGATTTCCCGAACGATTCCCGCATAACGGCGTCCTGGATATAGCAGCAATCCGGCTTTTCCGGCAAGAAACGTCAGCGTCTCATCTGCCGCCAGCGTCTCCGGCTGCACGGCTCCCGCTTGGGAGAGCCCGCTGGGAATATCGCATGCCAATATACGGGCTCCCTGTTCCTTCCACCGGGCAGCCCTGGTCAGGAGTCTTTTAACCCGTTTGTCAAAAGGCCTCGCCCCCCCGCCTATACCGAAAATCGCGTCCACCACCAACCCGGGCAACGAATCCTGCGGACCATCAGCGTCATACACAGGAACGCCGGCCTCCAGAACAGCCTTCCACCCCTCCGCGGCATCGCCGATATACGGAATTTCCGGATATACCCTCAGCACTGCGCAGGAATAAGAAGGATCCTCCTTCCGCAGCAGCGCCGCGACCCACAGGCCGTCTCCGCCGTTATTTCCGGGACCGCAGAGAAACCATACGGGGAATTTGCCGATCTCCCGGATCCTTGCCGCCAACGCTCCGGCAGCCGCCGCCATTAAGGAAATACCCCCGTCCGCAAAGGGAAAGCGCCGTTCCGCTTCCCGCAACTGTTCCCATGTCGCTAAAGTCACCATATCAACCGCCTATATTATTCCGTTATTCCGGACTGTTTCCGTAAACCGCTCTTCCGCCTGCCGGCTTTCCGTGTAGAAGATTTTTTCTTTTTTTCGTTTCTTTAACGTCGGCGCCATCAATTAACAACCGTTTTGTCCGCCGGCATGTTCTCTGTCGGTTGTCACAGCCTTACGGATTTCGGGCGACCTTGTTATAGAATACACAAACCTGACAGTTACCCTATTTCAACGGGAAATCATGCGTTCCCCTTTCTGAGAATACCATATTTCGGTAAAAAAATCATCCCTGTCCATTGCATTATTGCCGTTTTTTGCTTATGATATTTTATAGAGCAAGTAACATTGTGCGCAAAGGAGAAAGGCTATGATAAATGCCACGGATATGCTAAAACAAATAAAGGAGAACATCGCCACCGTAATCATCGGGAAAAATGATGTGGTGGATTTACTGCTTATCAGCCTGCTGTGCGAAGGGCATGTGTTGATTGAAGATATTCCCGGCGTGGGTAAAACCTCCCTGGCTTCAGCTCTTGCCCGATCCGTAGGTTGTACCTTCCGCAGGATTCAGTTTACGCCGGATGTGCTGCCGGCGGACGTCACCGGGTACAATATGATCAACCTTACCACAGGCCAGCCGGAGTTTCATCCCGGCTCGGTAATGACCCACGTGCTGCTGGCGGATGAAATCAACCGCACCTCGCCGAAAACACAGTCCGCCCTGTTGGAGGCAATGGCTGAGAGACAGGTCACCGTGGATGGAGTGACCTATCCTCTGGAGCGCCCCTTCCTTGTAATGGCAACACAGAACCCGGTGGAGTACATCGGCACTTATCCCCTTCCCGAAGCGCAAATGGATCGCTTCCTGATGCGTCTCCGCATGGGCTACCCCACAATGGTGCAGGAGCTCGAGATACTGAAACGCTATGCCAATCAGGATCCGAGGCCAACCCTTCCCGCCATCGTTTCCGCCGAGGAAATCATCGCCCTGCAGGATAAAACAAAGGCCGTTTATGCCGACCCTGTCATGATGGAATATATTATTTCCATTGTCAACCGTACCCGAAACCATGAAGACCTTGAATTGGGCATCAGTCCCCGGGGATCTCTGGCGCTGCTGAGCGCGGCACAGGGCGCAGCCGTCCTCTCCGGAAGGGATTACATTATTCCCGACGACATACAACTGGTAGCCGAGCCCGTTCTGGCGCACAGAGTTATTCTTAAGCCTGAAGCCCGTTTAAAGGATATCAACGCGGAACGTATTATTAAGTCCGTTCTGAATACTGTCAATGTGCCGGTGCTTGTAGGATGAAGCTTCGCAGTGTACTGTTCCTGTTGATGATGGCCGTGCTGCTGTTCTTTGCGGCTTACACCGGCGGCACGCTGTATTATATGCTGCTTGTTTTTTTGACGCTGATGTTGGCCATCAGCCTTGTTTCTCTCATATTGGTTTCTACAAAATTCAATTATCTTCAACAGCTTGACCATAAAATTGCAACAAAGGGAGATAAGGTAAAGCTGATTATGGTCCTGAATAATGATTCCATCTTTATCTTTCCCTCCATACAAATGGAATATACCTCGCTTCCTACAGAAAGCGCCGATTCCATGCGGGGACGATCCTTTTATGTGATGCCCCGGAAAAACATCCAGCTCAGTGAAACACTGGATTGCAGCTACCGCGGTACCTTTCCGATAGGGCTTACCAGGATGTATTTCAGCGATATATTCGGCCTTTTTACCTTCTCCAGAAAACTCGGCAGCGATGTATGGCAAAAGCCGTTGTCACTGACCATACTTCCCCGGGTCGTATCTCTTCCTGAGTTGCCGATGCCTGTGATGACGCAGGAGAACCTTACACCCAGACATCCGCGGCTCACCCCCGATGCCGGGCAGATAGCCGGGCTCCGGGAGCAGCAGCCGGGAGATAGCATGCGCAGAATTCACTGGAAAGCAACCGCTAAGATCAGGCAAATCATCGTAAAGGAGTACGAACAGCAGGCTACCGCCCACCCCGTTATCTACATGGACACCGGCCGATATGAGGAAAGCCAGTATTCCCGCCTGGTCATGGAGGATATGCTGGTGGAAACAGCCGTGGCCATTGTAAACCATCTGCTGCAGGCGGGTCACTCGACGGAGCTTGTTGTGTATAATCCGCGCCGGGCTTCCTTTCGCGGAAACAAGCCGGCGGATTTTTCCAGATTTTTCAATATTATGTCTTCCCTCCGTTTTCGCGGCCGTCTTTCACTCTCCGCCATGTTTAAGGAGGAGATGGACAGAATTGACCAGGCGTCCTGTATGTATGTCATAACCCGAAAGCTTGAGGCTGAAGCATTGGATAACCTGCTGCGGTTAAGTACCAGCGGCGTGGAAATCTCCCTGTTCTGGATACAGGATGCTCTTGCCCTCCGGGAAGAGAAAACCTCCAACACCATGCGTATGCTGGGCGAGCTGACAGCCCACGGCGTTCATGTGTTTCGTATAAAACCGGGTGATGCTTTAGGAGAGGTGGTGCAGCGCTCACATGGATAACAAACAGACGCAAGCCTTTCTCCATCGCTTCTTCCCGGCATCCCTCTTTATCTCATGGATCTTCTCTTTTGCCGCAGCCAGAGGCATGCAGGTATGTTTCAACATACCCGGCAGCTTTTTGATACCGCTGCTGTATACGGGACTGTTTACTGTGTTTATGTCCTTCCTTCTTCACAGCAAACCTTTCCGCGTCGTTACCCTCATCGTCATCGCGATTCTGCTTCTCGTTGTCATTTTTTACAGGGACGGTATCGTCTTCCCGTTTATTAGGGATTTTATAAACTGGCTGATCCAGATGTCCATGAACTTGACAACACCGGAAGCCGGATGGCCGGCGCTGGCCGTGCTCCTACTGTCCATAGCTGCGTCGATGCCTTTTGCGGTCGTAACGGTACGCTGGGTTTTCCTGCCCGGCGAGATTGCTTTATATATCGGTTTTTTCCTGTGGATGTGGCTTTCCTATGGCACCCGGTCTCTGCCGTATGCCGCGATCGGTATGGTCGCGGTCGCCGGTGGTTTCGCCTTGTCCTTCGGACAGTACAACGCCCGAAAGAACGCGACCCCCGACCGGGAGTATGTCACTCTCCTATGGGTCGTACCCACAATGGCCGTACTTGCCCTCGGACTGAGCTTATCGCTGGGACGCATGGAGTCATTCAAGAAATCAGAATGGCTGTCCAGTCGCATGGATGTGCTTCAGACATTGATCTCTGACAGAACAGGACTTATGCAGAAACAGGAATCCTTCTCATTAAGGCAGATGGGCCTCTCACCCCTGGGCACGCAGCAGCTCGGGGGTGCCGTAAGCCACCAATCCAAACTGAAGGTTATGAAAGTCCAATCCAATGAACCCGGGGTTTATCTCCGGGGCACCGTTTTGGATGAGTATACCGGCCGCGCATGGAAAAAGAGTGAGTCGAAATACCTTATGCGAACCGACATGGAAGCGTTTTCGGAGATTTTGACAAAGAGTTTTGACGGTGACGCCGCCCCGATCGAGGATATGCCGGTATGGTTCTATAAGGATGTACGCCTTATAGTATACCCGGAGGATAGTTTGACTACCACCTCTATGTTCACTCCCATCCGGCTGACAAGCGTCCGTTCCAACGCTGCGCTCTCCATGCTGATTTACTTCAGTGAGTACGGAGAGCTTTACTCTTCCCGAAAAATCAAATCCGGTATGGATTACACCATCAATGCTTCCCTGCCCGATTACGGCAATCCTTCCTTCAGCGCCGCGGTCCGCATGTATCAGCTTTCCAATGTGCTTCCCGGAAGTAATGCCTACAACAGATATGAAGAAATAAAAGAATCATACACAGTGCTGCCCGAGGATCTGCCCCAAAGCATTTACACTGCAGCAGAGGAGATTTCCTCCGCTTATAGCGGTGATTACGGTCTGGAAGCATCCATTGCCGCTTCGGGCGTCACGATTGCCGACACCTCTTATCTGACTGACTACAGTCGCGCGAAGGCGATCGAGTATTGGCTGGCCGTCAATTGCGCCTATACCACCGAACCGGTAACCCCACCCGAAGATATGGACTTTGTCGCCCATTTTCTGGAAACACGGGAAGGATACTGTACCTATTACGCAAGCGCCATGACGGTTCTTGCCCGTTGTATCGGACTGCCCGCCAGATATGTGGAGGGCTTTAGGCTGCCGGATATAAACGTGCACGGCGGCATGTATACCCTCAAAATGACGGACGCCCACGCCTGGTGCGAGGTATATATTGCCGGCATTGGCTGGATCCCCTTTGATCCACTGGCCGTCGATCTTCCCGACGAGAACGCCGATGATCCCGGGGATACCTATGTGGAACCTACCCCCAATCCCTGGGAGCTGCAAACCCAAACTCCAATGCCCATGGAAACCGGAGATGATGCTGAGGAAGTTATCGAAGTTCCCGTGGATTATACCTGGCTGGTACTGCTGCTAGCCGGTGTTGTATTGGTGGGCGGCGCGGCTTTATTGATCGTCATGTGGCTGCTTCGCACAAAAGAGAAGCGAGCCTACTACAAAACCAATAAAGGGCGGGTACACCGCTATTATTTGGAAATTGTCCGCCTGTTGAGTTATTACAATGCGCCGATGCAGCCGGGTGAGACATTGTATGCCTTTGCGTTGCGTATTGATAAATGGCTGTATCTGCCGAACAAATTAAAATTCGTGGAAATCGCGGATTTGATCGTGCGGATCAGTTATGCGCGTTGGCAGCCTGATAAAGCTGACGTCAGGAAAATGCGCACCTTCACAAGAGCCCTGAGGGTCCAGGCGTTTAAAGATGTGGGTATATTCTTCTACTTCTTCCATCATATACTGCGCGTTCCTTTCCGTCGTCCCGAAGACAGCAAGGAGTAACAGGCAACAAAAGCCTCCGGCGATATAGTTGCCGGGGGCTTTACTTATCCGCGTTTCCCTTTTCTGCGATCAGCCCTATGGTATCCGTGAAAGCAATGCCCTTCCGTCCCGAGGCCATTGTGTCGTGAATGCAAAAAGAACCATGCCGTCGGCTTCCGTCAATATGTTTTGCCGTTTGAAGGTTGCTTTATTGCTTCGGATGGTTTACAAAAGCCCGTCATCGTGTTATACTTAAACAGGACGGACTCATTTATAGGAATCACAGGAGGATGGATATGACTTACGATCAAATTGTTGCGATTATCGCTGAAAAGATGGACATTCCCGCCGAGAGCATTACCCCCGAATCCAATTTCGAAGATATGAAGGTTGACTCTCTCGATATGGTAGAGATTGTCATGGAGATTGAAGACAAGTTCGATATTATGATCGAGAAAACCGAAGATATCAAAAACGTTCGACAGCTGTCCGAATATATCGATTCTTTGAAAAAAACTTGATTTGTCCAGCAGACGCCGCATCAACGGGTGCGGTTTTTTTATTCTCCCTATTGACAAAAAACAGTCCGTCTTGTACCATGATTATTGCAAGTGACTTGCAATTATCCATGTTGCCCGGAGGATGATCGATGAAGAAGCTGCTCCTTATCATATCTGCCGTCTTCCTGCTATGTACAGGCTGCTCCGGACGGGAGGAATCAATATCGCAGGTTGTCGCCTCCTTTTATCCCATGGAGCTTCTGACGGAGGCCATTGCCGGTGATATCGTATCCGTTTCTTCTATGGCTCCCCAAGTACAGGGATGCCTGCACAATTATCAGCTCTTGCCTTCGGATATGATGCGGATATCCGATGCGGAAATGTTCGTGATAAACGGTTTGGGTATGGAATCTTTTCGGGATATGATAATCGAACAAGCCCCTGACACATTTCTGGTGGACGCGGGCGCCGTCGTTACGGACCCCAAGGTCATCGAGAACGGACATGCCTGGTTGCACCTGCCGTCAGCCATACAACAAACAGTCGCGATTGAGTCCGGCCTTTCTGAACATTGGCCGCAGAACGCAGAAACCTACCGCGCTAACGGTGATGCCCTGCGCGCAAATTTGACGGCACTTCAGACGCGGCTGGAAGCCCTTTCCGGTTCGGAAGCGCAGGCCGTATGTTTCCACGAGGGGTTGGCGCTACTGGCGGAGGAATCGGGGATAGAAGTCATTGCCGTGTTGTCTCTGGACGAGAAAACGCCCACTTCCTCTCAGCTTCGCAAGATTCTTAAGAGCATTTCGGCATCACCCCGTTGTTTTATCCTGACGGATAAAGGCGCTCCTGTCTATGCAATTCAAGAGAAAGTCCTCGCGGAAACGGACGCCATAGAATGTTCTCTGTATACCATGACCCGCAGGGAGGGGGAAAAGGATTTTCTCTACATGATGGAGTACAATGTTCGGGCGCTCGAACAAGCGCTCGAGGAGGTGCTTTCTTGACACAGCATGCCCCCTGCCCTCTTCACAGCATTCATCTTGAGCAGGTCGGCGTTCGCCGCGGCCGTCATGTTGTGCTGGATCATATCAGCACGACCTTCCATTGCGGTGAAATGACCGCGCTTATGGGCGCAAACGGCGCCGGAAAAACCACGCTGCTGCGCGCCATTCTCGGAGAAATCTCTTACTCCGGAAGTATTGTGTTCCGAAATGAAAACGGAAAAACCATAAAGCCACGTATTGGCTATATTCCGCAGCATTTGGATTTTGACCGCAGCGCGCCCATTACCTGCAGTGATTTGTTATTGGCAGGCTTTAGCCGCCATCCGGTATATTTGAACACCGGGAAGCTTCAGAAAGCACAGGTAAAGGAAGCTCTTGACAGGGTGGAATGTCCGCATATCGCAAATACACGGCTTGGGGACTGTTCCGGGGGTGAAGTGCAGCGTCTCCTTCTGGCGCTTGCGTTGGAACCGATACCGGATCTGCTTGTACTGGATGAGCCGGTGTCCGGCATGGATACCCGTGGCCTGGAAATGTTCTTCTCCTTGGTGGACAGGCTGAAGATCGCACACCATATGGGTGTTCTGATGGTTAGCCATGACCCGGCGATGATACGGCGCTTTGCGGATCGGGTATTATTTCTTCAGCATACGATCTTTGCCGACGGAGAGCCCGAAGAAGTCTTTTCACAGCCGGAATTGCATCGCTTCTTCACGCAAGGGGAGGACCGGCTATGAGTTTGATCTATGAAATCATGGATTATCTGCTGCCCTTTTCCATGTTTCGTTATGCTTTTATGAAAAACGCTCTTTTGGCGATCCTTCTGATTACACCGCTGCTGGGGCTGCTCGGAACCATGACGGTCAACAACCGTATGGCCTTTTTTTCGGATGCCTTGGGGCATTCCGCCCTTACAGGGATAGCTTTGGGTGTTTCCCTTGGTGTCGAGGATACCTTGCTGTGTCTTTTAGGCTTCGGCGTCTTTCTCGCACTGGTGATAACCAGGGTGCAGCGCAGCGGAACCGCGTCAAAAGACACGATTATCGGCGTGTTTTCCTCTGTTTCTGTAGCATTGGGACTGGTTGTGCTTTCTCGCGGAGGGAACTTCTCCGCCTATTCCGCTGCTCTGACCGGGGACATACTCAGTATTACGCCGAGAGAAATATTCTATCTGGCCATCATGCTGATCACCGTTTCTGTACTCTGGAGAATCTTTTATAACCGGCTTCTGTTGGTTAGCCTGAACGCGTCCCTGGCTGCCAGCCGCGGCATCCATGTACAGGCGTTGGAATACGGCTTTGTTTGCGTCGTGGCGGTCGCCGTAATGCTTTCCGTGCGGGCGGTTGGTGTGTTGATGATCAATTCCTTACTGGTTTTACCGGCTGCGGCATCAAGAAACATAACCCGCAGCAGCAGGGGCTACCAAGCGCTTTCTCTGGTACTTGCCGTCGGTTGCGGTCTGGCGGGTCTGCTGCTTTCATACGCGCTGGACACTTCGGCTGCCGCTGCGATCGTATTGCTGCTCGCGATCTGCTTTGGCATAACCTGGTTACTTAACAGGCTGCGCAATAGATAAAGGAAGCTTTCATTCCTATTCTTTTTCTTATGATCCTGTTCATGGCTGCCCGGGATGATTTTCTTTCGGCGTGACGGGATAGAATATTTTTTAATAAACCCGCATACCTCGCCGTGCAGAAAAGGTGCTTTTTCTCCGCAAGCAATTGCGTTGCCGAAAGAAAAAACACCCCTCTCTATGTTTCCGTATAGTACGGAATAGCCTTTTATCTCCCCTCCGCTGGAAATAGCGCAGGAGAGTCTTCCGTTGCAAGATCGGTATATTTACGAACGGCTATTATGATTTATCCCCTGCCTACACCAGTGAAATTCCGTTCGCTTTTTGTTCCGCCCTGTAATTGGCCAACAATGTTTGTATTTTTGTCAGCGGATTCAACAGACGTGATATCGAATAGTTATAGTTCAATGAAGCGATCAAATACGAAATGTACTTGGCCATGCTTACGGAAACATACCACGGCGTCTCCATCAGCTCCGGTCTTTGATATGTGAGGTCGGTTGTCAGCACCTTACTGATATATCCTTCCTCGTATGCCCTATGGAATGCCTCAAGCCCCTGTGTAAAGAATCCAAAGGTTGCCGCACAGTAAATGCGGTTTGCTTTATTCTTCTTCAGTTCCCTAGCGATATCGAGCATGGATTCTCCGCTGGCGATTATATCATCCGCAACCAGTACATCCATACCTTCCACAGAATCACCTAAGTATTCATGAGCGATAATAGGATTCCGTCCGTTTACCACGGTTGTATAATCGCGGCGCTTGTAGAACAAGCCAAGATCTATACCCAATACCGAGGAATAATAGATATTCCGGTCGATGGCGCCCTCATCCGGGCTGATAACCATCATGTGTTTACGGTTGATACGAAGGTCTTTTTCGCTTCTCAGAAGCGCTTTCAGCATCTGGTAAGTCGGCATGACCGTATCAAAGCCGATAAGAGGGATCGCATTCTGCACCCTGGGATCATGGGCATCAAACGTAATAATATTGCTGACACCCATGGTCTCCAGCTCCTGCAGCGCCACTGCACAGTCCAGCGACTCTCGGGATGTGCGGCGGTGTTGACGGCTTTCATACAAAATAGGCATGACCACATTGATGCGGTACGCTTTGCCGCCTACCGCCGCAATAATGCGTTTCAGATCTTGAAAATGGTCATCTGGAGACATAGGTACGGGCTCTCCGTACATTTCATACTTTACATTATAATTGCAAACATCGGTAATGATATAGAGGTCATAGCCCCGTACCGATTCGCGGAAAATACCCTTTCCCTCCCCGTTGCTGAAACGGGGACAGGCGGCATCCAACAAATAGGTGGAACGTTCGAATCCGGGATATGTGTTCAGTGACTCCGGAGTATCCTGACTGTCGGGATCGTTGTGCCAACGCAAAAGGTAATTATTCACTTCATCGCCCAGTCTCTTACAGCTTTCCATTGCCACAATTCCAAGTGGCGCCACCGGCTTGTTCGTCACCGGATCATTCCCCTTTATCTGTACCATTCGCAACTCCTTTTCATCGTTCTACAGGATAAGTACATCCGTATACATTATATACCATAAATCTTTCTTTGAAAAGTCTTAACGAAAATAACGGTGAGTTTATCATGCCCCGGCATTACAATATGCAGTCTCTTCCGCGTGCGGTTCAGCCCCGCTGTCGATTGTGCCCTTCCGGTGTCGCGGCGCCCGTTGCACGGGCAGGCAAAACTATGTTTCCGGTCCGCTGCTCTACGGTTTAAGGCTCTTTCAACATATCGTCCTTCTCTGTTTCTTTTACGTTAACTCTGATCCGTAATTTAAAGCGAAACATCTCCTCAGGCATCTCGCAGGCATCTGTTTCCTTTATAAAAAACAAGACTGAATCGTAAAGCCGTCTGCTAAATCTCTCATCCAAACATCTATAATACTGCTGGAAGGGAACATTATCTATTGCTATGTGAAATGAAGATCCAAGATTGCTTTATTATCGATAGAAAATCAAAAATCCCGCCGCGAAACGCGGCGGGGGGACGACTTATTGTATCATGGAGCAGGGGTTTCGCTCGAAGTCATTGTTTCCGTTGATTCCGGATCGAGCGTCGCGGCCGGGGGAACTGTGGCGGCATAGGCGCCGACACCGTTGGACTCCAGGCGTATGTTGCCCAGCACAATGTTCAATGTGCCTTTTGTGCCTTTTCTTTGCGTCAACTCGAGAACCATCGTTTGGGCGCCGGTAATCGGCAGTGAATTGTTCATTCTTGCGCCGTCGGTAGCGGCAAGTCCGCCGCTGTCCCAAATTGCCACACCGTCTATGCGGACCACAAGCCTGTAGGAACCATATTCAGCCTGCGAACCGTAGCACCAATTCTTGTCGGGACCCAGGTCAAACATCAGCGTGGAATACATTCCTTTCAGGTCATAGGTAATCGTCCTTGTGGCGCGAGTGGCGGTAATATCCTTGCTGGAAATAAACATTCCCATTCCGCGTTCATACGTCACGTCTTCAATCTGGAACTGGCCCTGTCCCTCCACATTCCATTGGCCCAGGTGCACATTGCCGGCAGCAAATCCACTATCGCTCCAGGTCAAATCCTGAAGGTAAGTTATAACGGCGGGCGCAGGCGTGGGCGATTCGGTGGGCAGCGGAGTTGGCGTGGGCGGCATAGTCGCAAGGGTCGGCGCTGTGGGAGCCGGGGTGACTCTCGCATTGCTTCCCGTCCCCTTCGTTAACAGGGATATAGCCAATATCACGATTAATATACAGACAATGACGATCGGTATTAAAAGGACCAAAGGGTTCTTGATCCTTGGACCGGAGAGCTGTGAGGGACGGCCTGTTCCCCCGTAAGGAGAAATTCCCTCATCACCATCTCCGTACTCATCCTCATCCGAATCCGCATAGAAGGGACGATCCTCCTGCTGGTGTTCATCCTCCCGCGGAGCATAGTAAGAACTGCGGCCGGTAAAATCTCTGGCATCCGCTGCTTCAGCCTGCACGCCAAAGGATGTTTTTCTTGGTATCGCGGAACTGGCGGCATAACGGCTTGGGGTTTGTGAAGGAATCGGCGCAGAAGCTCCGGCTTCAGCGGCCATCCATTCGGCGATCACATCCAATTGTTCAAGACATTCCCGGGAAACCTCCGGGTCCCCCAAGGGGCCTCTCATGCGGGAAGGAGCATTATCAATAGCTTTAAACGCGTCTTTTACATTCTGCGGAATTGTACTGATGGCAAACAACGCCGCTTCCCTTGCATAGGCGTCTGTGTTTTCAGCAGCAGGCATACCCTTCATCTCAAGGATGATACCGGACGCCCATTCACAGAAAGTACGCATGGATGACAACGATACCGAGGGGCTGATGTCAACCAAACGCATGGCATCTGATGCCAAAGCTGCCAACTTCGGCCAATGGGCACGTAGGAAATCATAATTCTGTGCCATAGTATTCACTCCTTCTGACGCCGTTGACGGCTTCATCGATACTACTATTGTACGCGAAAATTACAATATGTCAATCATAGCAATCATACATTTATACGAATATTTGCACTTTTGCATAAAAACAAGATATTCCGGGGATTTTATGAAGGGAACCCCTGATAATGTTTTTGATTCTAATGTATGGAATGATTTGCGTAATTCCCTTTCCTTTGATAGAATAATTGGCAGTAACGGTAGGAGGCGCACTATGAGGTTCAAACGTATCATATCCTTTCTGTCTGCTTGCGCGGCTGTGCTGCTGCTTGCATACGGGTCATGGCTTCCCGCCCGGGCCGGCGGGGTGACCGCTTTGCCCAAGGGGACTGTAGGCGTCGCCTATTGTCAGCAGACGATTTCCGCGCAGGGCGCAACGCTTACGCTCTCCGGGAATCTGCCTGAAGGCTTATCCATATCTTCCACGGGATTGATTTCGGGCACGCCGGGTCAGGCCGGGGAATTCTCGTTTTCTATAACCGTACAGGCGGGAGTTTTTACCGAGACGCATTCCTACAGTCTTTCCGTTGCTCCCTTTGCCTTCCTGACCAAGGGGCTCCCGGATATAATCGCAAACGAGGGGTACTCCTTTCAACTTCGTCTCACAACCGATAAAGCGGCGGTCTTCAGCCTTGCGGAAGGCGCCTTGCCGGAAGGCCTTTCTCTAAACGCTGACGGCAGAATACTCGGGCACAGCACAGGTCTGTCCGGCCCCGTAAATCTGGTAATAGCAGCCTCTGTCGGCGATGTCTCGGTACGGCAGGCCTTCACTCTGCATCCCTCCTCTGCATCCTTAGGCATCTCTGCCGAGGGGCTCTTTCCTTCCTCTGTTATGACGGGAGAAAAAAACGCTTTTACGCTTCTTCTTACCGGGGGCTCCGGCAAGTATTCTGTTTCCGTTTCCGGAAGCGGGAAGGAAGGTATTACCGCGGCAGTATCCGGCAGCCAGGTGGATATAGCGGCAGTTTGGCCGCAGGCAGGGAATGTAAGCGCTCTGATCACTGTCACCGACCTGAACGATGCTCTAAAAACTACCGCCTATTCTCTGCAGACGACGGTATTGGCGCCCGTTGTCGCCGATATCTTTACCGATACGCCCCGCGCAATAGAGGATTCTCCCGTTTCCTGGCAGATGACGGCCTCCGGCGGCAGCGGCAGTTATACATATACGGTTGTGGACGGTTCGCTCCCCGCCGGGATCACACTGTCATCCGGCGGCATCTTCGGGGGCGCGGGAAAGGCAGGTACCTTCGCAGTTACTGTGCGCATTGCAGATACGGTTTATCCCTCCCTTACCGCATACAATGCGATAGAATGCACGATTTTCGGCAAACCCATTCTCTCCCCGGCTGTTTGGCCGAGGGGGTCCTCACAGCTCTCCGTCTTTGTGGAAGGCGGTCTTCCCCCGTATACCCTCACCATCGTGGATGCCTCCACTGATGCCGCTCTCTCCTCATCGTCAATTTCGCCGACCGCCGAGGATGACGCTTTCTTGATTTCCGTGCCGGAGGATGCGGTGGGAACCCTTTCCATTCTCTGCGCCGATGCGCTGCTGCAGGAAACCGGCATCACCTATTCTGTAGACGCGCGCAGGGAGCTTGTCTTTACCTGCAGCGATATTCCTCAGGGTACCGCCGGGGTCGCGTATGACGCCACGCTTTCATTTACCCATAACATGACCGAACCGGTATACTTTATTATCGAAGGCCTGCCCGTTGGGCTGACCGCGGACGATGCCGGGCACATAACCGGTACCCCCACAACCTCCGGGAGCTATGCGTTGGCGATTACCGGCACCTGTGAGGCGCTGGAAACCTCCTCCATTATCAACGCCACACTCGTCATCAACAGCACTTCCGCAATCACTGTTGCGCCTGTTTCCGGATTGGCCTCGGTAAAAGTTCTCCCTTCGGACTCCTCCGTATATCAGATGATCCCTTTTTCCGGAGCCGCGGAAGCAAAATTTACCGTGACCGCTACGGACGCGGCAGCGCAGCTTTCATGGAACGGCTCCGCTATCCATAGCGGCGATACGCTCACCCAATCCGTGGGGGATAAGACAACGGCCAGCGGTAATTTGGCATTAGTCCTGGGAGGCGAAACCTACACGTATACTTTGGTGTTTGCCGTACCAGGAGAAAGTATACAGATAACAGGCCTGCCCCCCGTTGTATACGAAAACACCTCATTTACTCTCACGGTCGTCAGTATCCCAGAACAGGCCTTTATCACCCCTGTGGAGTGGGAGTATGATACATCCAATATTTCCCATACCGGAAGCAACCCCGCTTCCTTTATCGCCAAATCCAGCGGAACCTACACCGTGAAAGCTACCGTAAAGGATTCCTACGGCAAGGAATTGTCCGCGGCGCAGCAGTTCCGTGCAAATGTTGCCGTCAGCGAAACCACCTCAGCGCCTGCCACAAGACGGCCCTCGATAAACCCCACGGTTCGGATAACTTCAAAACCCACCGCCACACCCGTCCCGACTCCTACACCCAAACCCGACGTCACACTGATCCCCCATGCAACGGATGCGCCGCAGGATGACTCTGTGGATCCCGACCTGGATTTCTCCAGTCCCTCTCCCTCGCTATCCCCGGAGGGAACCCCTCCCTCTTCCATGACGCCCGGTCCGGACAGCACACAGTTCCCCGGGGATAGTCAGAAAAGAGGCGCTCCAGTATGGCTCTGGCCGCTGTTGGTTTCTTCGCTCATTCTTATACCCTCCGTGATCTTCCTGATTCTGCGGAATATACGTATGCGCAATCAGCCGATAATGGAGCCAAGCGATGAGTTAAAGGTGGTAGACCGGTTCAAGCTTCCCTCCGAGGTTGAGGAGGATCCTGCCGGGCCGCAGCCTTCGGGACAGGACACTGCAGACAAAGATTCCTTTGATGAAGATAAACAGTGAGGTGATCTCCTCTGACAAGACTCGAAATTGTCCAAACAGCGTTGGCGTTGGCGCGGCAGGAGCTCACGCCGGCGTTGTCGTGGGTGCTGGAAGAGGAGTTCGGCAGCAACTGGTGGGATTTGGGCGTCCTTGCTCCCCTTCGAAGAGAGAGCAGCCCCTATCTGCGTGACTTGCCGTCAACGGGCAACGGCGATGATCTGGATCTTTACCTCTGTCTGAAACTGACACGGGCCCATCGTCTCCTGTTTGAAAAGCATCTTCATTGGGACGAATCGGTATGGAGAGCAGTGTCAGAGGTCTCTCGCGCCCGGAACGCTTACGAAGGGCATGTAACAAAAAATCGTGAGGATGCGCTTACCGCCCTGCGCGCCCGCAGTATCCTGCAGAACATCAGTCTCCTGCTTTTACGGCTCCATGAAAATCACGAGAGTGACAGCATCGCGTTAATGAAGCCTCTGGCAAAAGAGCTTGAGCTGACTACATCATCGGAAATCAAAAGCCCGCCAAAATTTCGTCCTCCCGAGAAACGCAGAAAAGTTATTTCCGGCCAGCAGAGTTGGACGATCGTAAAACCCGCATCCCCGGTGTCTCCGCCGGTATCCGGAGAAATTCCGGCTCTGCCGCCTGATTTGCGTGATGTCAAAATCTCCTCCCAGCTTGATCCCGGCGGGGTGGCCGATATCCGCAAACCCGAGAAACCAAAGTCTCCTTTGGATATGCCGGAGTTCCCCTCTTATCTGAAAGCCTCGTCTGTCGAGCCTCTTCCCCGGCCTCCGCAGACTCGCCGGCCTCCGGAAGAATCCGAAGTCCTATCAGCGGAGCCTTTCATTCCCACGCAAGCCCATCTTCCGTTCCGGACTTTGACCCGAAAGCAGCCCGCTTCAAAGGGTTCTTCCGCGTCGGTTCCATCCGGAAAAGCAGGCCGAAAGCGCCTTCCTTCCTTGCCCGAGGATCCGTATGCCGTCGTCCCTTCGTTGATACCGGAGGAAATGGATACCTTGCGGCAGATACAGCAATCCGTCCGTATGCAGGCCCCCCCTCCTCCTGCGCCCCGCGATACCATGCAGCAGCCGGTAAAGGTGAAAGTACGGGGCAGCCGAAGGAAGGCTCCGCCTTCCGAATATCTGGGTTGGCAGGGTCTGCTCCGCCTTTTTTTCCTTCTTGCAGGTGTCGGCGGTCTTTTGTATCTGCTTTTCTGGTTGGATACCTTGATAAAAAAGCCATAAAAAAACCGCTCATAAGAGCGGCTTTTGTTTTTATTTATTACTTTACGTCAACTTCGGCCATATAGCTGATAAGGTCAACGATTTTGTGGGAATAGCCCCACTCGTTGTCGTACCAGGCTACCAGCTTTACGAAGGTATCGTCCAGCATGATGCCGGCCGTGGCGTCAAAGACAGATGTGCGCGGATCGCCGATGAAATCAGTAGACACAACGGCATCCTCGGTGTAGCCCATAATGCCCTTCATATCGCCTTCGGCTGCTTCTTTCACGGCTGCCTTGATCTCCTCATAGGTAGTGGGAGTCTTCAGGACAACGGTCAGATCCACAACGGACACGTTCAGGGTGGGTACGCGGAAGGACATACCGGTCAGCTTGCCCTGCAGCTCGGGGATGACCAGGCCGACTGCCTTGGCGGCGCCGGTGGAGCTGGGTATAATGTTGCCGGAAGCGGCGCGTCCGCCGCGCCAGTCCTTATTGGAAGGGCCGTCAACCGTCTTCTGGGTGGCGGTGGTGGAGTGCACCGTGGTCATCAAGCCGCGCTCGATGCCAAATTTGTCATTGAGGATCTTGGCCAGAGGCGCCAGGCAGTTGGTAGTGCAACTTGCATTGCTGACTACCTTCATATCCTTGGTGTATTTATCCTGATTCACACCCATCACAAAGGTGGGGGTTTCCTTGTCCTTGGCGGGAGCGGATATAACGACTTTTTTGGCGCCGCCTACGAAGTGCGCGGAAGCTGCCTCGGTGGTGGTGAATACACCGGTGGATTCCACAATATACTCAGCGCCGCAGGAAGCCCAGGGAATCTCGGAGGGATTCCTGTAGCCGAATACAGAAACCGCCTCGCCGTTGACGACCAGCTTGCCGTCCTTGACTTGAATATCACCGTTAAACTTGCCATGGATAGAATCATAACGGAGCATATACGCCATATAATCCAAATCGATGAAAGGATCGTTGATGCCGGTGACAACTACATCCGGGTTCTCCGCGGCGGCACGGAACACAAGGCGCCCGATACGGCCAAAACCATTGATACCAATTTTTACCATAAATACATATCCTCCTAAGTTTTTTACCAAAATTATTATACCCTATTCATCGAAAATTGACAAGTCTTATGCGCCCATTTCTTATAAAAGGCTGACCACTTTTCCGGTGCGGGCGGACTCGAAACAGGCTTCCATCGCTGCGATCACTTTTCGCACCTGCCAGGGCTGCACGATCAGCTCCGCCTTGCCCTGCATAGCCAGATCCACATTGTGGTACAGTTCCGTCCATTCCCGGTTAACGGCAGGCAGGGGCAGATATTGCTTCACATTTTTCGGCCGGGGCGCAAAAGTACGGGTGGGGCCGGAGTCCGTCATTAACACCACAGGCTGGTCCTCCATCTTTGTTCCCGCTTTAATGATGTTGCCTTCCTTTGCCTGAAAATCCTGTATAAAGCAGGTGCCCTCATCGCCGCCGATCAGCCACCGGGGCATGTCGTGAAGCATATATGTGCCGATCTCGATCTGAGCACGATATCCCTTGTTGGAATTCATAACCAGGGTAAAATAATCCTCAACCTCCGCACTCATCACCTGAGTGAACTGACAGTATACCTCCGTAAAGGTGTCATAACCGCACATATCAAACAACTGATCAAGGAAATGCACGCCCCAGTCGAACATCATACCTCCGCCATGCTCCGGCTCCGCCCGCCAACCGAATATGGTGCCGCCGGTACCGTGAAGCCGGGACTGGATCGTAAATACCTGTCCGAGCTCGCCGCTCTCCAGCACGGCCTTTGCCGTCTGATAGTCTTTATCCCACCGGCGGTTATGATGCGCGGTAAACACCACTTGATTGCGCTGGGCAGCGGCGGTCATTCTGTCAAACTCTTTCAGTGACATGGCTACCGGTTTCTCACAGATCACATGCTTCCCGGCGTCCATTGCGGCGATGGCCAAATCGGGGTGAACGTCATTCGGCGTCGCTACCAACACAAGGTTGATCTCAGGATCCGCCAAAAAAGTTTCCAGCGTATCATACGCGATATAACCGTCCTTCTTTCCCAGGTCCAACCGCACGGGATCAATATCATAGACCGCACGCACCGAAACGTCGGGAACCCGGCACACATTTGTTGCGTGCCAACCGGCCATACCGCCGTAACCGATAATACCTAATCGAATCGCCATCGTATCTCCTCCTTTGTTATAACAAGTTTTCGGGGTTTAAACAATCCAGGTCCGCGGGCACAAATCGCCCGTCCTTCCGGATCAGCGTATCATCAAACCAGATTTCTCCGCCGCCGTAGGCGGGGGACTGTATCAGCACCAAATCCCAGTGGATGGCGGAACGGTTGCCATTGTCGCACTCATCGTATGCATTGCCTGGGGTAAAGTGAATGGAACCGGCAATTTTCTCGTCAAACAGAGTATCTTTCATCGGCGTATTAATATGCGGGTTCACACCGAAAGCAAACTCTCCCACATATCTGGCTCCCTCATCCGTATCCAGTATTTTTTCCAGTTGTTCGGGCAGGTTGCAGTTGGAGTCCACGATTTTCCCGTTTTTAAAAGTAAAAGAAATGTTCTCAAAAACCTTCCCCCGATAAAGGGACGGTGTATTATAGGTGATCTTTCCCTCGATCGACTCCTTGACCGGCGCGGTAAAAATCTCTCCGTCGGGTATATTCATTTCCCCGGCGCAGGGAATCGCCGGGAGTCCTTTAATGGAAAATGTGAGATCCGTTCCCGGGCCTAGAATATGTACCTTATCGGCCGCCTCCATACGCCTCTTCAGCGCTTCCATCGCCCGTCCCATCTTGGCATAGTCCAGATTGCAGACATTATAATAATAATCCTCGAAGGCCTCCGTACTCATGTTCGCCTGCTGCGCCATGGATGGGCTGGGGTACCGTAATACCACCCAGCGGGTCTTTGGTATGCGTATGGCATTGTGCACCGGCCTGGAATACAGGTGGGTGTACAGTTCCATCTTGTCCGCCGGCACGTCCGACAGTTCGTTGCTGTTGTCTCCGCCGCGGATACCGATATAACACTGCATTTTACGCATCAGCGCGGCATCAGCCTCTGCCTCGGTACGGATTTGTTCCTCGGAAGCGCCGATCAGCAATACCCTGCGGGTGCTGTTCTCCCTGAGCCTTACAAACGCGTTTCCGCCCGCAGCGTGGGCCTCATTTACCAGCGCGTTTGTCAGTTCCAGGTGATGGCCGAAGGTTTCTATCAATACGTTTTCGCCCTTTTGCAGGCGAACGGATTGATTGATCAGGTTTTTTGCCAGTTTGGCATTTCTCGGGTCCAGCATATCCTCTCCTTTACAAATGCCGGGGAAGGCAGCTTCCCCGGCCGGTTTTATATATGTCAGACAGTTACATTGTTGGGATTCAGTACACGAATCCTATCCTTCACAAACTCCAATCCTGCCCTGTCACCGGCGGCAATGATGCCCATCGCATGAAGACGCTGGGGTTTGCTGTTAACAAAGTCCACCATTCCCGCGGTGATCGCGCCGCCGAAATTAGTTCCGAAGTTGAATTTTACCATACCGTTCTGTACGGAATCCACCAACTGATCATCCGGAATACCTGATCCGCCATGGAGTACCAGCGGCGCTTTCACCACCTTGTCGATCTCCGCCAGCCGGGCAATATCCAGTTTCGGCTCCACGGCATAATGCCCATGTCCGTTGCCGATGGCGACCGCCATGCTGGTCAACTCGGTGTCCTCTTCGAACTTCTTTGCCAGCTCGGGCGTGGTATACTTGCTGGAGTCCACATAATCGGCGGCATTCTCGCCCCGGCCCACAAAGCCGATCTCCGCTTCCACATCTATTCCCATGGGCCGGGCGACCTTCACAACCTCCCTTGTAAGCCTGACATTCTCCTCATAGGGAAGCATGGAGGCGTCCACGATCAAAGAGGCAAAGCCGTCCCGAATGGCCTGCATCATCAGATCGAAATCGTTGCAATGGTCAAGGTGCAGGCCTACCGGAACCTTGGCGCGCTTAGCCAGGTCGATCGTGATCGCGGCAAAGGTGGACATGGGGATATGCTGCCGTACCGAGGGATACAGCATCACAATGACCGGCATCCGCTGCTCTTCAGCGCCTTTTATCACGGTGTTGATGGATTCAAAGTTATGACAGTTAAATGCGGCGACACCGTAGCGACGGGCGTCTCCGTCTTTTAATATCGTACTGACTTTCTCGTAACTCATGACTGTCCTCCTTTATTCCGCGCGGTCAATGGCAACGGGCAGGTACCGGCAGGCTTCCTCCAGCACATCGCCGTAGTGTCCGTGTATACCGGCTACGTGGTGGATATAGGGCCCGTAAATCAGCTTTTTCTCAAAAGCGACCCAGTCTTTTACCTCAAACCAGGAGTAGGTGCCGTTGGTCGGCGGGCCGTCCACTCCCTTGCCTTCCCCGGCCAGCAGGCTATATTTTCCGTCCAATGTATCCAACCGGGAAATGGTGATATCTCCATGCTCCACCTCAAACCAGCCGCGCATATTGCGGTTCTCGGCCGGCTTGTCCTTACGTGCCGTGCAAACCGGGAAGGGGCCGCAATGCCACAGCAGCTCGGCATTGTCGTTTGTGGGATGCCGCATCGTCACATCCGCGCAGAAAGCTTTTTTCTCGCCGCGGGAGGCTGCCTCGAGGATTACCTGCGTGATCGCGCACATGACATCGGTCTCGCATCCGATGGGCAGGCCCTGCTCAATAATGTCCCCGAACACGGCGCAGGCCGCGATTCCCGCGTACATCGTTGCCATCCAGCATTCAACGCCCATCGCGTCCAGCTGGTTCTCTTTTGCCAGTTCCAATATGGCGATACGCATTGCGGCATGCGCCATCATCCGGTCATCGATATCGGTTATAAGGCCGAACCTCCTCGCCATACCGCTTTGCTTCTTCAGCTCAGCCATACGGGGGTCGGTTTCCGGGTCGCATACCGTCCAGGAATCTTTGTACTGCGCGATGACTTCTTTGCACTCATCCGCCCTGGTCTCGATAATATTCTTAATGCTGCGTTCCAATGTCAGGGGGCTGATGGGAACAACCTCAATGCCCAGTTTCTCCAGCAGCTCGCCCTCATTGTAGGCGCAGCATACAAAGGGAGCGGGGCGAAGGCTCATCTGCCCAACGCGGAGACGCTTGAATTTCTTTACCACGGTGGCTACCCGCAGAAAGTTATCAAACCCCTTTGAAAAAGCGGGATCGTCCAGCCAGCAGTTCTCGATGTAGGTAAACTTCACACCGTAACGCTGGAGCACCTTGGACGCGGGCAGCATGCCGCACTGGGTGTCCGTCTGCCTGACCCGCATTCCCTCTTCCGGCGGGAATTCATCCCGGGCGCCGTACAGCAGGAAAGGCACACCCATAGAGCGGCCCAAACGTCCCACGGCTTCTTCGGAGCCGTAGTTGCAGAAAGGCACAAACAAAGCGTCCACATGTTTTGACTTAAAGTATTCCGCTACCGTTTCGGAATCGGACCCTTTGATCAGGATCCCTTCCTCATTCAGCCAATCAATGTCATGGATTTCCACATTGACATCGTCCTTGGTCAATTCCTTCACCTTGGCGATGATCCTGCGTTTGTTCTCAATGGCATATTTGGGATCATACATCTGCCTGCGCGTCGGGGCGATACCCAACACAATCTTGAAGTCATTAAACACGGTTCTACCTCCTTTATTACAGACCCTCCGGTCCGAGATCCATAATGATATTATAACAAAGTATTCCGCATTTTCATAGCAGACGCCCGTTCCACAATTTTGGATGAATTTTTGGTCAGTTCATGGATATTGTGGAATGATTACACCCCGTCTACCGGATATTGATACAGCGGAAGAGGGAACCACGCCGCCGCAAAAGCCGGCAAATCATTTCTTCTGGGCGACCAATCGGCAAACAGCAGATCCATTGCCTCTTTATGTGACAGCTCCAGCGCCGGCGCATCCCCGCAGGGGATGACACCGGCCTTTTCTCCCGCGACGGAAAAGCGCAGGTTCTCTTCCCCTCCAGTCCCATAGATCCGCAGCGTAAGTTTGCCGTCTTCCAGTACGGAATATTGCCTCTTCAGTTTCAGGAAGGCATTGCAAACCCTGTCATACCGGAAAACGCTGTAATTCCCGCTATTGCGAAACACATGCCCCTCCGCCAACGGCCACAGCGCCCGCATAAGATCCGTCCTGAAGGGAGGGACGCGGAACTGCAGCTTCTCCCTTTCCTCCATCAGGCCGAAAACCGCGCGGACGGCGTCGGCTAAATCCGCGCCGTCTGCGGGCATCCATTCGGAAACCGTATCTTCTCTCACCAGCATATAGCCGTAGAATACATCATTTTTCTCAAACACAACGACCCGGTGAAACCACGTCCGCAGGATATCCCATAAATCCTCCCTCGTCCGGCGCACATGCAGGGGCTGGGCATTATATAAATGATAAATATTGTCCAGCACGGGGTCTTCTCCGGATGTCACCACACGGGCCCGGCAAACCGCTGCGGGATGGGCGCTGCCCATGCAATGCCTTAAATCGGTCCGCGTGACGCTAAAAATGTACTCGGGAGCGACGCTCTCGTAAGAAAAATAACTGTAACGATGCCGCGATCCCCCCAGCACGGAAAAATCAGCGCCGGAAGAGACAGCGTCTTCCACAGTCATTTTCATGGTTTCTTTCATATATCCTTTTGACCGTGTATACGGATGCACCGCGACATTCCCTATACCAACTGCGCGTAGTTTCTCTCCGCATACCATCTGTTCCATGGTGTATACTCCCACAGCCGCCCTCAGTTTGCCGTCCTCAAGTATAACGATATTGTCCGACATGGGATCCCTTCCGGGCGCATAAAGCTTTGGCAGCAGCCTGTCAAAAGCCATATCCTGTCCGTTCATGCCGAATACATAATTGATAAAATCAATATAATCCTGATACGGGATACCGTTTCCTTTTCCTCTGTAAAATCCCATTTTTCTCCCCTTTCCTGCGGCATGATTATAGCCCATTTTTGCTTTCATGACAATGGTTGTCTGTCTGCAGCGGTTCCTTTGCGAATTTTTGCCGCAAGCGGTTGAAAAAAAACACCGGATAGAGTAATATTAAATTGTGTTTGTGAGGAGGTTAAGATGAACAGGTATCCAAAAGCCACGCGTTTTCTGCTGATTCTTCTGATGGCCTTTATGCTGTTTACCGTATTTACTCTTCCCGGGCTTGCTGACGCCGGAAATTTCTCCGGCGGCTCGGACTATGGCGGTTCAGACTACGGCGGGTCCTCAGATTGGGGGAGCAGCGGCAGTGACTATGACTGGGGGAGTTCTTATTCGGATTCCGATTATAGCAGCAGCAGTGACGGAGACGGCGAATTTTCCATATTCTGGGTCATTGTCATGGTTGTGATCGTCGTCATCGCCCTTTCCACCGCGAGGAAAGGGAAAAAGGGGAAAACCGGTTCTTCCGTCCGGGTGCCTGTACCTGCCGCGGCCGGCCGCGAGATGCATCTGCAGGCTTTAAAGGACAAGGACCCCAACTTCTCCGAGCAGGATCTGTTGGACGATATCTGCAACCACTATATGCAGATGCAGGACGCCTGGGAGAAGAAGGACTGGGAGCCCATGCGTTCCATAATGTCGGACGCGCTGTATAACCAAATGGCAAGGCAGCTACAGGAATACATTGATAAGAAGCGGACGAACCATGTGGATAACATTATGGTACAAAGCGCGCAGATCAGGCGTTACGCCCAGGATGAATATAATGATATCCTTACCGTGCGTCTGTCCACCCGTATCAATGATTATGTGACGGATGATCTCACCGGAGCGCTGATCTCCGGCAGTAAAACCACTGATCTCTACATGGTATATGACTGGACGCTGACCCGCAGCAAAAACGTTCAGACCAAGGACAAAAAGGAATTCACCCAGGTGCAATGCGCCAGCTGCGGCGCGCCGTTGAATGTCAAGCAAACAGGTCGCTGCGATTACTGCGGTGCGATCATCACTTTGTCCGAGCATGACTGGGTACTGACCGGTATCCAGGGCATTTCCCGCACCAGCGCGAAATAAACTGAAACGGGACGGCTGTCTTTAATGACGGCCGTTTCTTATTGAAAACCCGTAATCCGGCTGATTGCCCCAAAAATATTTCAGCAGACTGCTCCGTATTGCGGTATTCGTTTTTCCGGACTTGTTGATACCGATTGTTTTTTCACGATGATCGCGCATCTTCCGCCGGTTCGTTCCTTTGTTTGGGATTTTGCACCTTGTCAGTTCGGAATTTATGTGTATAATTAAAATGTCAGGAGGTGTATAATGCTCAATAATCCGGTCATTCAGGCCATACTGCAGCGTCGTTCCCACCGTGCTTATCAGCCCCGGCAAATTTCCGATGATGAGCTTGATGTCATTCTCACATGCGCGCGTTACGCTCCCAGCGCATCCAATTCCCAATCCTGGCACTTCACTGTTGTGCAGGATCAGGCTCTGCTGGATGAATTTGCCATGGACTTTTTCGATGAATCAAAGCGGTATTTTAAAGGAAAAAGAGCCTTCAAAGAAGGCTATCATGTGTTTTTTCATGCCCCTACGGTCATCTTTATTTCCTCCACAAAGGAAAACGATGCCAACTGTGCCTATGCCGCGGAGAATATATGCATTGCAGCCCAATCTCTAGGGATCGGTTCCGTGATCTTAGGGTATCCGAACATGGTTTTCCGCACAGAAAAAGGGCCCCAGTACCTCTACGCTTTGGGTCTCCCTGACGGGCAGTATCCCTATATCTGTGTCGCTTTGGGATACCCCGCGTCCGAGCCTGTCGCCCCGCCCCGAAAGGAAAATAATATTAACTTTATTCGGGGAGATTGAACCAAAGTATCTTCCCCGCGGAAATCAGCGCCAAGCCGGCTTTCACGACCGGCTTTTTTGTTATCTTTTCCAGTGCCGTACGGTAAATCCTCGTTTGCGGAGCGTAATAATCCAATAAAAACGCCATTTCCTCCGCTGTGGACACACGGTTGGATTTATAATCCAACAGAACCCAGCCGTTCTCCGTCTCATATGCCAAATCGATAATTCCCTGAACGATCACCGGTGTTTCGCTGGATGGGAAGCGGTCCGGATCAGCCTCACAGGCCGGAATACGCAGTATAAAGGGCTGCTCCCGTAGCGCGCCGGGGGCAGCGGCCGCTTCCAGCATCGTAGGCTCCCTCATAATACGGTCTATAGCCCCGCAATCGACCGTATCCAGTGCTTCCGGCGGCAACACTCCTCTTTCTATCAGTTCCGCAAGAACCTTTTCTGCCTGCATTCCCGGCCGCATCCGCTCCATTATGCCATGGATCCAGGTTCCGATATCCGTAGCTTTAATATCCCCCTTCTTCTTTCGGTAGCCCTGCAGCGGCCTTGCGCGCATCGCTGCCGCTTCATCCTGCTCCGGATAGATGCTCCGCAGCAGTGAAGTCGCGGCCAATGTGCCCGGAACAGAGGGCTCATCCTTATAGGGATACCTCCAGCGGAAAGCAGCGGTATCCGTCGCGGTTACTCCCGTCTGGACAACCTCCCTTATTTCCCGCCAGGGGACTTCCGGCTCCTCAAGGGGTTGTGTCTGGACCTGTATATGCCAGGGATAGGTCACCTTCCCGGAAAACGGGTCATCCAAAGTGTTTTCGGCCGCCAGCGCCTCGCCTCCCGGCATCCTGCAGGCCAGCATGGACAAAAGACGCATATTATTGGCTCTGCCCGATGTCATGCTCATATAATTGATTTCGCCGCTTATCCTTTTTCGGTCCTCCTTGGAGGGCGCCTTTCCGACCAGATAGAGCTTTTCCCGTGCACGTGTCATAGCCACATACAACAGCCGCAGATTTTCTGCGAAGGCAAAGCGTTCATTGTATTTCATAATAGAAGAGAGTACAAGGTTGCTCTGCATTCCCTTCCCTTCGATATCCGTCATGAGTGCGGCTCCCATCCTGCCGTCAAGAGTCAATGTGCCGGCTTCCTTCCTGTCCGCCGCCATGGCGCTGTCCAAATGCACCATAAAGACCACCGGAAACTCCAGTCCCTTGCTGCCGTGATACGTATACATCCTCACCGCCTCGACATCGGGTGAAACGCGCGCGCGTTCGTCGGAGCTCCTGTCGTTCATCTGATCCGCGTACCGCAGAAAACTGTAAAGGCTGGGGGAAACGCTTTCCGCCAGCCGCCGGGCCAGCACCACAAGCTTCCGCAACGATTCCGCCCGCGCCTTCCCCTCCGTATAGCCGCTCACGGTATGGATATATCCTGTTTCCTCCAACACTCTGAGGATAAGCTGATGACATGGCTGCTCAGCGGCATACCTCCTCCAGTCCTCCGCCATGTTGAAAAAGGCCCTGAGTTTTGCGGTGGCGCCGTCGTCCCTTATCCGGCAGTATCGGAGACAGGCATCGTAAAAGAGTGGCTCATGCGGGCTCAACTGCCGTATCGAAGCCATTTCTCCCGCGGAAAGCCCCACCATATCCGAATGCAATACGTCCGCCAGGCATACATCCTGCCCCGGGTCGTCGATCCATCGCAGGCATTCTACAAGCACCCGGGTCTCGGTTCTGTCAAAGACCGGCCGGTTGTCCGCCAGCAGGACCGGGATGCCGTAACGCCGCAATACCTCCGCCGTCTGATTCAGATCGGCCCATTTCCCCGCCAGTATGGAGATATCCTTGTATTCTAAAGGGCAGAAGCACTGCTTTTTTCCATTCCATACAGGGCTGCCGTAAAGCCTGATGATCTCCTTCGCCACGAACAGATCACAGTTCTCATCCTGTGAACGTGCTTCTCCGGGTTGCCTTTTGTCTTCTGCTCCGTCAACCGGTTCCATGGCGAAAAAGTGGACCGCAGGGATCTCCTCCGGCGGTCGGGCGCTTGCGGCGACCATCGCGTCCTCGTCGCTGTAGGGGGAAAGCTGGGGATCGACCCGCATCTCATGGGCAAGCAGCAGGTTCACAGCCTCGATAATACCCGGGTGAGAGCGGAAATTCTCCGCCAGGGTGATTTTCTGCTGGGGCGCGTCGGTGTTTATCTCCCCGGCCTTCTGCATTCTTTGGATGAATATCCCCGGATCAGCATTCCGAAAATGATAGATGGACTGCTTTAGGTCTCCCACGCAGAAAAGGTTATCCGGCCTCGAAACCCGGCTGATGATGCTCTCCTGTACTTGACTCACGTCCTGATATTCATCCACAAACACATACCGATAGGTGTTTCGGATGTCCGTACACACTTCCGGGATGTCCAGCAGACGGAGAGTAAGGCGCTCCAAATCGTCAAACTGCAGCTTTCCGCTGTGTAGCTTGCGGCGATTGAATTCCTCCTCCACCTGTGAGGCTATCAGGTAAAAACCCTCAAGTCTGTCGGCTATGCTTATCATCACTTCTCTTTCAGCCTTCTCATCATAACGGTGATCGGCTGAGAGTTCCTTCAGCATGTTGAGAACGGTCCTGAATGTATTCGCGGTCTGACCTCTGGCGCCTTTTATGATCTCCTCCGGCATCGGATCGAGGGCTTCAATAGCGCCGAAAAAATCCTCTTTCCGCAATCTTTCCACCGCAAGGCGCCCGGTCGAAATGATCCATTCCACATACGTCTTTTCGGCGTCGGGGTCGTTCTTCTTTTTTATGACACCCTTGGGATCTTTCTCGCGCAGGGCGGCGTACTCCCTTTCCAGCGCTTCTATACTGCGCAGCAGGGGCTTTCCATACAGCAAATCCAGATATCTGCACATTTCCGCTGCCCAAACAGACTGCCGCGGCGCGTGCGCCTCGTTTCTCAGTTGTTCGATCTTCTCCTTCAGCCATAAAAGGCCTTCCTCCCTACTGCGGCAGAATATCAATATCTGCTCTACAAGCCTCCGTACATGATCATTGGTCGTGCTCCAATACAGGCGGAAGACCTCCATGATCCGGGGATCTCTCCGGGCCATCACCTCCTCTAGCACATCCCGATAGCAGTCGTCGAACAGCGCGTCCGTCTCGGCTTCTCCCGGGATCGTATAGTCCGGATCCAGATTCAAAAGAGGATAATAACGTTTCAGCAGTCCTCCGCAGAAATGATGTATGGTGGATATGGAAGCGCTGTCGAGCAGCTGCAGCTGCCTCTGCAAAAAAACCGTTTCCTCCGCGTTTGAAGCGGAGCGGTTGACCGCTTCTGTCAGCGATTTCCGTATCCTTTCCTTCATTTCCTGCGCCGCTGCCCGGGTGAAGGTTACCACTAACAGTTCATCAATCGGTACCTTCTCAAGGCGTATGCAGTCAACCACTCGCTGTATCATAACGCTGGTCTTACCGGAACCGGCGGATGCAGTCACGATCAGGCTGGCGCCTCTCTGCGTAATGGCGAGTTTCTGGTTTTGTGTGTGTCTCATTCCGTGACGCCTCGCTTTTCATCGTCGGTAATCCGGATCTCGCTTCCGACAGGCTGCTCTCCGTTCCGCAGGCGAAACAGACAGCCTGCCCGATAATCGCAATACTTGCATTTTCTCAGCCTGCTGTCCCATATTGCCTTATCCATGGGTTTCGGCGATACCTCACCGCGCAGAGCGCGTTCAGCCAACTCTGCCGCCGTTTCATCAGCCAACCTAAGCCTCTGCCTCAGAACCCCCTCTGATATCCTGACCGGGTTTTCATGAAACACACCCGCAAGCAAGGTCTTGTCTTCCGCTCCCTCCGGCGTTTCCGCTGTCACACCCGAAAGTGAAAGCGCCTCCTCCGGGATCGTCCGCTCCTTCTTCGCCATTTTCATCCTGACGGCGGATGGCATCACATACAGGCCGCCGGGCACGGCCTTCCGCCCCTTCATCTGCTCCCATCGCTGCAGCAGGGCGGACATATAGACCCAAACCTGTAAATTCCCTTGGCGAATGGACGCTTCATTTCCCAAATCGATCGCCTCTTTTGCTTTGTAATCGATTACCCTGAGTATATCGCGGGAATCAAGCTGCAAAACGTCCACTCTGTCAACCTTCCCGGTAAGAGAAACCGTTTCCCCGTTTTTTAACGGAAGCTTGAGATCGGCCATTTCACCCCCCTTGCCGAAGCTCAACTCCAAATAGGTCGGCCGGTACCCGCCCGGCACAAACTGCAGCAGCACACTCTGCGCCGTTATCCTGCAATCCTCTGCCAGCCGTTCAAACACATACTCCTGCATCAGGCTGTTATTGTAATTCTCATACTCCGGCGACCTCCGCAACCCGTCTGTTATTTTACGGATGTTCTTTTCTCCCCATTCGAATGTATGCGCGGCGTCCGATTCGTCCATCCATGCTTCTAAAAACTGCTGTGCCGCTGCGTGACGGAAATTGCCCCATATCAAGGGGTCGCCTAAAAGAGACTCGGGTTGCCCCGGACGTACGATATACTCCATAAACCATTGAAACGGACAATCTGCAAAGGTCTCCAGTTTGCTTACGGAAGTATGCGTTTCCGTCGGTAACCCGCCGGCTACCAAATCAGCCTCACGATGAATCAGGGCGTTTTGCTTTTTGAGGGTAAGCGCCATGTCCGGCAAAGTCGATAACGCGGCGGACATTTGCCGCTCTTTCTCCCCACCGCTGCCAAGGCGGGGGATCAGCCAGCGAAGCGCCGCGTAAGGCAGCACGGAATCCGCGGGATCAAAGGGTTTTGTCTTTACGCCGGTCAGCTCAGAAAGCCGCGCTTCTACGGGGGAACAGCCGGTTGCCTGACCCGCTTCATCCTTTAAGGGTCGAAAAAGCCAGAGGCTCTTCTCGGTCTTGGCAATACAGGAATGCACGGCGAACCGGCTCTGCGCGTTCCTGACTTCCATATTCCTGCCGATTTCACACTGCTCACCCGCCAACAGCCTTGCTTCACGCCCGGTTATAACGCCGTCCTCCGGGAATGTGCTGGGCAGCCAGTCTTCCGTGGCGCCGAGCAGCAGCACATGCTGTTTGGGGTGTGTTTTTGTACGGCCGATATCTCCTACAAGCACCGCGTCCCGGTTACTGGGAAGAGTTCCGATGGAGGCCGCCCGCAAACCTGTCTCCATCAGGCGCTTCAGATCCGCCGGTTCGTACACGGTTTCACCGGAAAATGCCTCCAGCTGCTCCAGCGTCTCCAGCAGGATCCGCCAGATCTGCAGATTCTCCTGGGCGCCGGCGTCATCACCCCGGGCGAGCCGCTCCTCTGCCAGTCTTTGCAGACGCGCCTCCACACCCCATGTATCGAACAGACCGATGATCGTCTCCCGCCATATTTCCGCGGAGGCGCCGTTCCCTACTCTTTTATCAGCTGCTGCCAGCGGTGTTACGATCCTCCTTCTTACGGCTTCGGCGTCTGCCGGCTGTTCCCCCCTCACCTTGCGGTTCCACGGCCGGTTGATCCTCCGCTTACCTAAAGGCTCCACCGCCTGAAGATAATGCTGCGCCGTCAGTATCTCTCTTTGTGTAAGAGGTGTTAAGCCCGTCTTCAGCATCCGGATCAGATCCGGCCATCGCCATCCCCATGCCAGAAAATCCAGGCACGCCATCAGCATCTCTACCGCGGGATGCGTCATTGCGTCCCTCTTGGTATCCAAATAGAAGGGGATGCCCATATTCCCCCAGTAGTATTCAATATCACCCTGATACACCGGCAGATTGCTGCAGGCTATCTGTATATCCCCGTATCGGCTGCCCTCCATCACCAGGCGGCGCACCCTGTCCCCTGCGGCCAGGATCTCTTCCATCGTGTCCGAAGCCGTCATAAAATGAATGGAACCCGAATCCGCCGTTTCCTCAGGTCTGTCAGAGAACAGCGCCCGCTCTGCCAGCCGCAGGGAGGCATCCTTGCGATGATCCCCTAAATAAACCTTTCTCTCCCAATGAATCTTCTGTGCGTCCGCTTCCCGGATGAGCCTGTCATAACTCTGCAGTCCGGCTGTGAAAATACCGTAATCCGGATCTCCGGCATTGGCGCAGTCCAGGGCAATGGTGACAGAGGGGCATTTCTTTGCCAACGCGCAAATCAGGCGGATGCTCAGAGGGGGCAGGTAGTCAAAACCATCCATCCAGACATGCGTGTTGTCCAGCTGCGGGTCATCGGGTATCGCTTCGATATACGCGGCCATGCGGTCCTCCGTGTTCCAGGCGCCCGAAGCCTCCATGTCCATGGATAGCAGCCTGTACATTTTACCGATGTCCCGTATCTTACGGCCGAGAATACCGGGGATTCTTCCCCTGCCCACCGCCTCCAATGCTTGATCGTCTACACAGAACCGCTTCATGTCTCCGATGAAATCGGCCATCTCACAAAAAAACCCGCTGTTACGGGCCATTTTTCCATAGTATTCCCATTTGTAATCGGAGGATGAGAAGGCCTTTCGAAGCATCATGGCCTGTCCCCGTGCGTCTACGACCGGCCTTACACGGCAACCCAGGCGCTCAAGCGAATTCCTTGCCAGCCGGGAAGGACTGACGACCTGGGAAAACATTAGTCCGGGAACGGAAAGCCGGTCCAGAAGATCATGTTCCGCCGTCAATGTATACTGCTCCGGAACAATAAGCAGCCCCTGTTCGCCGGACTCGATCAATTCCGCGGCGTGGGATAAAAGGGAATATGTTTTTCCGCTGCCGACACGTCCGGTAAGAATTGTAAGCAAAACAAAGCCCTCCGCAAAAGATGTTAAAATCTTAGCACGGGGGGTGTTGCCGTGTCAAGCGAATCATTGTTTCCCTGCTATAGCTCCGGTTGGGAAGACAGGCCCGCTGCTGCCCGTACCTCCCCCCATTCGGCATTGGAAAGCACCCGGTATTCTCCCGGCTTCAGCTCCTCCGGCAGCGTCAGTCCGGCAAATTTCACACGGTGGAGCGAGACGACTCTCTTGCCCCTGGCACGGAACATACGTTTCACCTGATGATACTTCCCCTCATGCAGTGTCACAAGCGCTTCCCGGGGAGAATCGGAAATCACAAGCTCCGCCGGCATTGAGATGAAATCAGAAAAGATTATGCCGTCTCTGAAGGCTTCCACATCCGCGGCATCAGCCGGCTTATCCAGTCTCACCCGGTATGTCTTTTCCGTGTGTGTCTTTGGAGAAAGCAGCCGGTGTACAGCCTCTCCGTCGTCCGTCAGCAGAAGCAGACCTGTCGCGTCCTTGTCCAGGCGGCCGGCCGGAGACAGCTTCCTGGTCTTCAGGCTGTCATCCAACAAATCAAGTACCGTCGGGTCTCTTCCATCCACTCTGGCGGAAAGATATCCGGCAGGCTTATGCAGCATTACTGCCAGCACGGGACGGAATTCCACTGTTTTCCCGTCCACTGTCAGTTCGGCCTCCCAGGGATCCAATTTAAAATCAGGCGTTAACTCCGATACGCCGCTCACCCTTGCTCTTCCGCTTTTCAGAAGCTGCTTTACCTCTTTGCGGCTGCCAAAGCCGCAATACTGCAGCATTCTGTCGATTCGTATCTTGCTCATTTCGTTTTCTTTTTTACGGTCCTTCTCCTCTTCGGAGGAGCAACCTCTGCGGCGGTTATTGCCGCCGCGGAAGCCTTTTTTGCGCCTTTTGCGGTTCTTCTGCCGGATTGCTTCTCTTCATCCCTCGCGATTGCCGCGGCCATCGCTTCCCGGGGATCGTCTCCGTTGGGCACCCATGCCGCAAAGGGCCTCTCACCGAAAAGCATCACTTCCCCGCCTTCGGCATTCAATGTCTGCTCTTTCAGCAGACGTTCCATCATATCCGCCGTGAGCTCCGGTCCGGCAGCGTCTGTCAGGCCGTCCTTCCAAATCGTCATCCGGCATCCGGAGCGCCATTTTGAGCAATAAAATGCCTTGCGGTTCTCCAGGACAGGACTACCGCAAAGAAGGCATTGGCCCAGCTCCCGTTTCTTCCCCCCCGTGTCGACAGAGCCCGCGTCCGGAAACACAACATTCGTGCGCCGGGTCTTCACATCGGCAACAATATTCCGGACCATAGCATGAATATCCGCTATAAATGTCTCGGATTCGGCTTCCCCCCGGCCGATCCGGGCCAGATCACTCTCCCAGTGACCGGTCATTTCCGCGCTGGTCAACCGGTCGGGAAGCACCTGTATCAGCTTTATCCCTTTCTCGGTAGGCGTCAGTGTTTTTCCCCGGCGAACAATATACTTGACCTGTATCAACCGCTCGATGATCGCCGCTCTGGTCGCCGGCGTACCCAGGCTGGAATCCTTCATTTCCTGCTTGAGAGACTCGTCTTCGATTTCCAGATTTTTACCTGCGTGTTCCATGGCGCTCAATAAAGATGCCTCGGTATAGGGAGCGGGGGGTTGTGTTTTCTTTTCCAATATCTTCGCGGAAGTAACTTTTTTGGCATCCCCCGCTTGCAGCGGCGGGAGCTCCGGGTCCCGCTTGCTTCTGCGGCGTGCCATAAGCGAGTCGTACACGCAGCTCCATCCCGGTTGCTGTACGACCTTTCCCTGGCTGCGGAAGTGCTCCCCCCGTGCGACGGTTACCGCGCGAACATTTTCCACTTCCTGGTTCGGCAGGAAAATCGCAATAAAACGCCGTACCACGAGGTCGAAAAGAGCGATTTCATCTTCCTCCCATCCCCTCATTTCGGTGTTCCTTCCGGTGGGGATGATCGCGTGATGATCTGTTACGCCTGCATCGTTCAGCACCCGCCCTCCGAGGTTTCTGGCGGAATCCATCGCCATGGCGACATACATGTCCCATCCGGGAGATTTCAGCTTGGACAAACGGGACTTCAGCGTCTTCCCCAAGTCCATGGACAGGTACCGGCTATCCGTCCTCGGGTAGGTGATCGCCTTTCTTTTTTCATAAAGATTTTGGGCGATACGAAGCGTTTTTACAGCCGGCCAGCCATAGTACCGGTTGCCGTCCCTCTGCAGCTCCGTCAAATCATACAACAGCGGCGGAGTAAACGACTTGTGCTCCGTCTCCACCTCGGTGACCTCTGCAGGCATACCTTTTATCTGCTCTTTCAAAGCGCGCAGATCGTCCAGCTTTTCTTCGGGGATCCAGGTGTCATGAGGCTGCCCTTTCTTAGCCGGGTCAAACCATATCCCCTTATATTTCCCGAAGGTTGCCTCCATCTCAAAGTACTGTTCGGGGACAAAGCTTTGCCGTTCTTCCTCCCTCTTTACGATCATCGCCAAAGTCGGAGACTGTACCCGTCCTACGGACAGCAGCGTCTCGTAGGTCAACGTATATCCGCGGCTGGCGTTCATGCCTACAAGCCAGTCCGCCTCACTGCGGCATTTTGCCGAGGCATAGAGATTATCATACTCAGCTCCCGGGCGCAGCCTTGAAAACCCCTCGGATATGGCGTCATCCGTCAAGGAAGATATCCAAAGCCGGTAGAACGGTTTGCGGCTGCCGCTCATTTCGTAAATATAGCGGAAGATCAACTCCCCTTCCCTGCCCGAATCCGTTGCGCAGACAATATCATCGATCTCGTCGGAATTCATCCAGTTTGATACGATATCGTACTGTTTCCGTACACGTGGGATCACTACCCTCTTCATTTGGGCCGGGATAATAGGCAGTGTATCTAGGCTCCAACGCTTGTACTTCTCGTCAAGCTCTTCCGGAGAAGCCAGCGTGACCAAGTGACCCACCGCCCACGTAACAATATATTTATCACCGTATATGCAGCCTGCGCCCCGGCTCTTGCAGCCAAGGACCCGAGCAATATCCCGGGCGACAGATGGCTTCTCGGCTACGATTAAAGTCTTTCCCATCTCTTCCTCCTTGCTTCCGTAGTAGTATATACCATGGATTTGATCGTTCTGTAAAGTTTTTTCGCTAAAATAACGAAAATTGACTTTTCTGCGGCGCATAATTCCTGCTATTCGAGTTCGCTGTCCGGCTTGATTCCGGATACCGGCATTTATTGTAACAAACCGGTAACCATGATATACTTATGAGGGGTCTTTATCGGAAAGGCGGTATGATTTTGTTTATAGATGTAGTTGATATAACCATAAAATCGGGCAACGGGGGCGACGGCGCTGTCTCCTTCCACCGGGAGAAATATATAGCGAAGGGCGGTCCCGACGGGGGAGACGGAGGTAAAGGCGGAGATATCATTTTTATCGCGGATGATGCCACCCGGACATTGCTGGATTTCCGGTATACGAAGAAATTTCTGGCCGGAAACGGGGAAAACGGCTCCTCTGCCCGTAAATCGGGAAAAAAGGGCGCGGACAAAATCATCCGTGTGCCTACGGGTACCCGCATCTCTCTTGCTGACACCGGAAAAATCGTTGCGGACATGGCAGAGCACGGTAAATCCGTTACAGTGCTTCGCGGAGGCCGGGGAGGCCGGGGCAACGCCCGTTTCGCCACCCCCACAAGACAGGCTCCGCGTTTTGCCCAGCCCGGACAGGTTACACCGGCCTATACCCTCCGCCTTGAACTGCTTTCCATTGCGGATGTCGGCCTTGTCGGCTTCCCGAATGTGGGAAAGTCCACCCTTCTGTCGGTAGTTTCAGCCGCCCGTCCCAAAATCGCGGATTATCACTTTACAACACTATCGCCCAATCTGGGGGTGGTGACCCATGACGGGTATTCTTTTGTCATGGCGGACATTCCTGGTATCATCGAAAACGCTCATGAGGGCGCCGGTTTGGGGTTTGACTTCCTTCGGCATATTTCCAGAACGAGGATGCTGATCCATGTCCTGGACATCTCCGGTATTGAGGGGAGAGACCCTGTCGATGATTATCAGAAAATCAATCACGAACTGCACAGCTATCAGCCGGAGCTGTCTGAGCGGCCTCAGCTGATTGCCGCCAATAAAATCGACCTGCCCGGTTCGGAAAAAAACCTGCGGCGTTTACAGGAATTTGTCGGTCCATCTGTCCGTATTTTCCCCATTTCCGCTCCGTTGCAACAAGGTGTGTCCCCATTGCTGCTGGCGGTGGTGGAAATACTGAAGCGGCTTCCTCTGGCAGACCCCGTTTTGCCGGAGGTACCCGAGCTCTCCTCCGCTTTGGAGGGCACCTTCACGGTCACAAAACTTGCGGAAATATTTATCGTGGAGGGCCCCGTCGTCGACAGGATACTGAAAGCCGCTGACCCCGATGACCGTTTCTCGATGGACCATTTCCAGACGCGTCTGCAATCCAGCGGGATCATCGACGCCCTGCGTGACGCCGGCGCAAAGGACGGTGACACGGTACACATGGGCGATATGGAATTTGACTTTATTGAATAAGGAGTATTACCATGACCGGGAAGCAACGCGCCTACTTGCGGGGTTTGGCCAATAATTTGGAACCTCTTATGCAAATCGGGAAAGAAAGGCTGACGCAGGGACAGATCCAACAGCTGCAGCTGCTGCTGGAGTACCACGAGCTTGTGAAAATCAACATACTGCGGAACGCCGATACCGACACGAAGGAAGCCGCGGAGGCGCTTCGCGCTGCCACCGGCGCGGAAATCATACAGCAAATCGGAAACAAGCTTGTGCTTTACAGGCAATCAAAGGAGCACCAGACGATCCGCCTGCCCTGAGTTTGCAGCGCATATGCTATCCCTCCATAACTGCGGGGGAGAATGCGGCATTTTACTTTTATTACGGCATTATCGTACCGCTTCAACCGGCTTTGGCCGCTCTTTCCGGAATCAATCTTTCCGGACACTTTAATCCCGCCCGAAAGGAGGCGCATATGGATTACTCTGAATTGAAGGGCAGAGTCCTGTTCTTTGGCGGCGCCTTTAACCCGGTCCATAACGGTCACCTCATGTTATTAAAGGAGGCGGCTTCCTTTTGCAGACCGAACGGCATTCTTTTGATGCCGTCTGGACTTTCACCCCACAAACCCGGCCCTTTCATCGCTCCCCGCCATCGGCTGGCAATGCTTAAGCTGGCCGTGCGCAATATTCCCGGAGTTTATATATCCGATTACGAAATTTCGCGCAAAAAAAACAGCTATACTGCGGAGACTCTGGATATGCTGTATAAGAAGGCGCCGGGTGTTTCCGAATGGCTTTTACTGTTGGGCGGGGATTCCCTGGCGAATATCCGCAGCTGGTACCGTCCGGAGCGGATATTGTCGCGGGTAACACCGGTGGTCATGTCCCGGCCGGGATACGGCGGCGCGGAACTGGAAGCCCAATGTTCCGCCCTTACAGCGGCCTATGGATGCCGGGTTATACGCCTTCCCTACCCGGGGCCCGATATTTCTTCCTCGGATATACGGCATGGGCAGTCGGCCGGAGAGGATCCTGAAGGTCTTCCGTCCGATGTGCTTTCGTACATCCGCCTTTACCGCCTGTATGAGCCGTGTAATTATGAGTCGCGGCTGGCGGCCGCTGTCAAGCCCTCCACGTTTCGTCACAGTCTCGGTGTACAGGAAACTGCCATCGTACTGGCAAAAAAATGGAATGTGAATGCGGAACAGGCCTCCCTTGCGGGACTGCTGCATGACTGTGCGAAAGGGCTGCCGGAGGAAGAGCTGCTTGCAAGGCTGCGGCAATGGGGTTATCCCCGTTTATCGGAAGAGACGAAATACCTTCCGGTTCTTCACGCGCCGGCCGGCGCCTATCTGGCCCGTGAGGCCTATGGCGTTGAGGACGAAGCTGTTCTCAACGCAATCGCCAGGCATACGGTACCTGAACCGGAGATGACAGATCTGGACAAGGTGATTTTTCTGTCCGATATGATCGAGCCCGGCAGAAAGGATTATCCCGGCCTGTCTGCGCTCCGTGAGGAGGCTTTCATCGATTTGCGGCAGGCTTACGTCCACGGTCTTGCGTCTACCATTTCACACTGCAGGGAGAAGGGCATGCCCGTCCACCCCGGTACCGACCGGGCATATCAGCTTGCAATATCCCTTCAGCCGTGATAAACTGAGAAAAAATAAAGGAGCTCGCAATGGAACAGGAATCTCTAGGTATAGCCCGGGACGCCGGAAAGATATTGGACGCCCATAAGGCTTCGGACATTATACTGTTGGACATCTCAACAATCTCCTCCTTCGCCGATTGTTTTCTGATTGCTTCCGGCCGCTCATCGCCCCAGGTTAAGGCCTTGTCGGATCAGGTGGAAGATACCTTTAAAAAGTCCGGTCTCTTTCCCCGCCATATTGAGGGCTACGCCGGAGGACGGTGGATCATCTTGGATTACAGCCCTGTGATCATCCATATCTTCCATGAGGAGGACAGAGCTTTTTATAATATAGAACGTCTTTGGACCAATGACACCGGCAGCAACCGGATAGTCCTGGGAGGAGAATGAGCCGCAATATCATGGTACTCGGTACGGGAGGCACCATCGCCGGGGAAGGACCCCCGGGAGAGACCGCCCAGTATCAGGCGGCAACACTGCCGATATCCGATTTGCTGGGTACCCTCCCTCCCCTGCCCGGTGTGACAATAGAGAGCCGTCAGCTGTTATCTGTAGACAGCTGTGATATTTCCACGGAGGATTGGCTGCGCCTCGCAAAGTGCATCAACGATCTGGCGGCCCGGGGAGCGGCGGACGGTTTTGTGGTAACACACGGCACCGATACTCTGGATGAAGCCGCTTATTTTCTGAATCTTACCGTGAGGATTCCCGAACCGGTCATATTGACAGGGGCAATGCGTCCCTCCACGGCAACCAGCGCTGACGGGCCCATGAACCTGTATGAGTCCATTGCTCTTGCCGCAAATGATGCCGCCAGGGGGAAGGGTGTTTTGGTTGTCTTTTCCGACGGAATATACGGCGGTCGTGAGGTACAAAAGGGTAATACCTTTAAAACCGACGCTTTCAACCAGGGTGAGTTCGGCGCAGTGGGTTATATGCGGGATACGGTGCCCTATTTTTTCGCCATGTCTACCCGCTCCCATACCTATCAGACCTGTTTTGATATAACATCCGTCACCGCGCTGCCAAAGGTCTCCGTTGTGTATTTCCATGCCGACGCCGATCCCGGCATGCTCCGTTGGGCCGGCGCCCATAGTGAAGGCGTAGTGATCGCCGGAGCGGGCAGCGGCGGGTACAGCCATATCTGGCAGCAGGAGGTGCGCCGTCTGAACGAGCGGGGAATTCCGGTCGTCCGGGCTTCTCGTATCGGCAACGGTATTATTATCGAGGATAAGATATTGGACGCCGTAGGAAACACCATTCCCGCGAACACGCTCTCTCCGCAGAAGGCCCGTATCCTGCTTTCGCTTTCGCTGACAATAACCCGTGACTATGAGGAGATCCGCCGTCTTTTCAGTCTTTATTAGCGCAAAGTATCCTCGGCGAAAAATCCAAAAATATCTCTGAACATCAGCCTTCCGCCTATCTCCGTCCCTGACGGACCGGGCGGAAGACTTTTCTTCTTCCGCCGTCCTTCAGCGCGATTCCGCGACAGCCCTTCCAGGGATTTCCTACATTCCTGATCTTCCGGTCCCGGAGGATCGGTATCGAAAACGCAAAAAAACGCATAAGCCGTTTACAGTACGGCCTATGCGGCGTGAGCAGGACAAAACTCAGTTGATCCCTTCAATGGTACCCCGCAGCAAAGCAACCATATCGTCATGGGCCGCTTTGCCCACCTCAACCACTTCGTCGTCGTCCAGGGGCCGGTCAAGTATTCCTGCGGCCATATTGGTTATACAGCTGATTGCCGCAACCTCCATTCCTGCATGCACACCTGTCAATATCTCCGGAACCGTAGACATGCCGACGGCGTCCGCCCCCAATGTGCGAAGCATCCGTATCTCCGCCGGAGTTTCAAAGGAGGGGCCGGTCATCATGGCGTATACGCCCTTCCGGGGCGCCAGTCCGGCCCTCCTGGCTGCCTGCTCCATTATGGCCAACAGCCGGGGGCTCAGCGCATAGCTCATATCCGGGAACCGGATACCAAAGGAGTTGTCGTTCGGTCCCAACAGCGGATTGACGCCGGCAAAATTGATGAAATCCTCGATCAGCATAAGTTCGCCCGGCACAAACGCCTTGTTTACCGCTCCGGCCGCGTTCGTCAGCACCAGTGTCTTGCAGCCCAGCTCCCGCAGTGTCCGTACGGGTACTGCCAGCTCCTGCTGCGTGTACCCGTCATAATAATGCATTCTGCCCTGCATAATGACACAATTCTTGCCCCAAAGCTTGCCCAGCAGGAGCTTTCCGGCATGGCTTGCGGCTGTGGAGTGACCGAATCCGGGAATATCGCCGTAATCAATGGAAACGGGGGAAATCATTTCCCCGGCGATATCGTTGAGTCCCGATCCCAATACAAGCGCTGTCTCCGGATAAAAATCCGTCCTTTCGCGAATAACCCGTGTGGATTCCAGCATCTCTCTACTCCTTTACCGCGCAGCCGGCTCTTTCCGCAAGCAACGCTATAAATGTACTGTTGTTAAGCTTTTCCTTCTCCGTTGATCCGAATAATTCCTTGATATCCTCCGTCCCTGCCCTGCTTATAGCAACCGCTATGGTATGCCGTATTGCCCTTTCTACCCGTTGTCGGGTACTGCCGAAGGCTACCGCTACTTTCGGATAAAGGTCCGTCATCATACGCCCGGTGCAGTCCGGATCCTCCACGGCCAGCGCGATCGCCGTTTCTAAAAAGCGGCGCCCCATATTCTGAGGAGGAACCGCGGCCTTTTCCAGCAACCGCCGTATTTCCCGGGCAAGCCGGGCATCCGTCTCATCAGCCTTTTTTGGTATTTCCTCCCGGAATAAATCATGAAGCCGGCGCACCGTCGCGTCCGCGTCAAAGGGTTTTACAAAATAAAACACAACGCCCATTTCCAGGAAGGACTCGATCACTGTCTCGTCATCCGCAGAGGACATCACCACGGTAACCGGCATTTGAAGTTCATTTTCCAGGATTTCCCTCAGCAAAGCCTTGCCCTCCCGGGGGGACGCCGTAACATTCAGCAGCATCAGGTCAATTTCGGTATTCCGCAGAAAGCTCAATGCCTGCCCTTTGTTCTCCGCGATCGCTGCGACTTCGAACGCCCCGTCTCTGTGCAGCGCGTCCTCTATGCTTTCGGAAAGAACATTATCATCCACGATTAAAACCCGAATACGCATGCTTCTCCTCCCCTGCTGGTATATTCTTTACTCTCCGGGATGTTCCTGCCTGTATCCTTTTTCTCCCGCCGTTGGGAATTATCTCGGCCGCATACGCGGCGCGGTTTCGCGGCAGAGTCAAGCCGCGTTCAAATCTCTTTTTTCAAACTTACGGACAGTATCTCATTTCCCAGAACGACGATCGCCTGGGTAGGCGCTCCCCTGCCTTCGGGACGCTGAAGGGGCAGTGATTCGGTATCCACCTCAGTAACTTCCCCGGTTTTCTGTGTTACAACAAGAGACGCCGGCCCATCCAAAAGGAAAGCGGCGGCAAGACCCGTGCCGTTCGCCCCGTTCTTATAGAATTGGATGCACTTATTCCCCTTGCCTCCCCGTTTTTGGCTGGTCAGATCCATTGGCGTCATTCGTTTGGCATAGCCGGTATCGGTCATCACAACGATCTGAGCGGTCGGCGGTGTCTGGGCAGCCAGCAGCACCTCATCTCCGTCCTCCAGAGTGATCCCCCTGACGCCCTGGGTCGCCCTGCCCATCTGGGCGATCTGACTGTTTCGGGTCATCAGAATCATTCCTTTCCGGGTGATGTAAAGCATTCCCGCACCGCGCACCACGGGCTCAGCGGAAATCAACCTGTCCCCATCCTTCAGCTGGCAAGCCGCAATGCGCTTATTCCGTGTAACATATGCGCTGCAAAGGGTTTTTTTGCTCATACCCTGGGCGGTAGAAAACATCATCTCTCCCTTGTCGGGTATCTCTTGTACCACAAAGGCGGAAACGATCTCTTCGGTGTTCTGGTAAGCTGTAATAATACTGTTCAGTGAGGCTCCCCTGTCCTTCCACCTCCCCTCCGGTATATCGGCTGCGGGGATCTGCAGCATCATGCCGCTGTCGGTGAAGAGAACCAGCTTCTGATCGGTTTTTGCCGGCAACACGCCGATAAACCTGTCGTTTTGCATATCATCCGGCATGACCCGGTTTGAACGTTGATAGGTCTTCTCGGGCAGTCGCTTTACATAGCCGCCCCGGGTGACGGTGATCACAACATCCTCCACCACAATAAAGTCTTCCGCGTTGAACTCTTCCACCTTCTCAGCGTCCACGATTTTTGTACGTCGCGGGCGGGCGTATTTCTTCTTTATATCCAGGAGCTCATCGCGAATCAGGTGAAGTAATTTGGTTTTGGACGCGAGGATGGACTTGATTTTTGCGATCATCGCCCGAATCTCCTTCAGCTCCTGCTCCAGTTTCGATATCTCCAATGAAGTCAGCCGCTGCAACCGCATATCCAGTATGGCTTGCGCCTGTATGCCGGTGAAATCAAATCGCCGCATCAGATTTCGTTTCGCTTCTGGGACGGTGGCGCTGCCTCTGATGATGGCGATCACCTCGTCAATATTGTAGAGCGCCACAACCAGGCCCTCTAAAATATGCTCCCGCGCCTCTGCCTGCTCTTTATCGTAGCGCAGTCTCCGGGTGACCACATTCTGCTGGTGCCGGATGTATACGGCGTTGATTTCTTTTAACGACAGCTGTTTGGGTTTGCTCTCCGCGATCGCTACCATATTGATGCCGAAGGTCACCTCCAGATCGCTGTATCTGTACAGGTACTGGAGGATTTTTTCCGGGTCTCCGCCTTTTCGGATCTCAATAACGGCCCGAAGGCCTTCTCTGTCAGACTCATCACGAATGTCGCTGATCACACCCAGCACATCCTTGCGTTCTTCGGAGAGGCGTAGTATCTTCTCCAGCATAGCCGCTTTGTTTACCTGATAAGGAACCTCGTGGATCACGATCGCCTTTTTGCCGCCGGGAGCGTTCTCGATGGTACATTTCGAGCGAATGCGGATCTTCCCTCTGCCGGTTTCATATGCTTCCCTGATGCCTTCATTCCCGATGATCATACCGCCTGTGGGAAAATCCGGTCCCGGTATGATCTTCATCAACGCGTCCGTTTTGATATGCGGATCATCCATCTGCGCTACGATGCCGTCTATCACTTCACCCAAATTATGGGTGGGGATGTTGGTCGCCAATCCCACGGCAATGCCCATCGCGCCGTTTACCAGCAGGTTGGGAAACCGCCCCGGCAGAACATCGGGCTCCTTCAGGGTATCGTCAAAATTCAGTCGAAATCCGACGGTATCCTTCTCGATATCCCGTAACAATTCCAGGGCAAGTGGCGTCATGCGTACCTCGGTGTACCGCATGGCCGCGGGAGAATCTCCGTCGATCGAACCGAAGTTCCCGTGACCGTCCACAAGCGTGGCTCCCATCACAAAGTCCTGCGCCATACGCACCATCGCGTCATAGATGGAGCTGTCTCCGTGGGGGTGGTACTTCCCCATCGTATCCCCCGCCACCCGGGCGGATTTCTTGTATGGTTTGTCCGGGGTATTCCCCAACTCCATCATCGTATACAAAATACGCCGCTGTACCGGCTTCAGCCCGTCCTCTACACGGGGCAGCGCACGCTCCATCACCACATACTCGGCATAGGGGATCATGGAGTTGTGCATGACTTCCTCAACGGGTACAGCGGTCACCACCTCCTGAAGGGGGGGGATTTCATTGGATCTCTTCTTTGCCATGATTCTCCTTACAGACTCGCGTCAAAAGTATCAGCTCTGTCGAAATTGGCGTATTTGGCGATATAGTTCCTTCGGATATCCACCTTATCGCCCATGAGGATGGTGATCATGCGATCGGCTTCGGTTGCGTCCTCCACCGTAACCTGCACCAACTTCCGTCCCTGAGGATTCATCGTCGTAGTCCAAAGCTGTTCCGGATTCATTTCACCCAGTCCCTTATAGCGTTGTACCGTATAGTTTTTTCCTCCCAGGGCCGCCGTCGTCTTTCGCAGTTCTTCATCATCATAACAGTACACGCCGCCTTTGGCGGTCTTTACCTGATATAACGGGGGTTGTCCGATATATAAATGCCCTGCCGCCACCAGATCGCGCATATAGCGGAAGAAAAAGGTGATGAGGATCGCCCGGATATGAGCGCCGTCCTGGTCTGCGTCGGATAGTATGATAACTTTATGATACTTTAAATTTTCCAGATTGAAATCCTCGTCAATAGAGCAGCCTAAAGCGGTGATGATGGATCGGCATTCCTCATTGGCAAGAACGGCGTCCAACCGTTTCCTCTCTGCATTCAACGGCTTGCCCCGGAGGGGAAGGATGGCCTGAAAGCGTCTGTCCCGACCCTGCTTTGCGGTGCCGCCTGCAGAATCCCCTTCTACAATATACAGCTCGTTTCGTGCGGGATCCTTTCCCGTGCAAGCGGAAAGCTTCCCCACAAGAGGCGCGACCTCCAGTCCGGACTTTGCCCGGGCCAAATCCGTGGCCTTCCTCGCTGCATCCCGGATCCTTGCGGCCTTCTGCGCCTTCTCCATCAATGTGTTGACAGCATCTGTGTTCTTCTTGTCCTCCAGCCAGGCAGTAAGCGAATCATAGACGACCCCTTCCACCGCCCTCCGTGCTTCCACATTTCCAAGTCGGGTCTTCGTCTGTCCCTCAAACTGCACATTTTCCATCATCAGCAGCAAGACGGCAGTCATACCTTCCCGAAAGTCCTCCCCCGAAAGGGATTTGTCCTTTTCCTTAAGTATGCCGGCCTTCCGGGCGTAATCATTCATCGCCCGGGTAATCGCAGACTTGAGGCCGGTCTCATGGGTACCGCCCTCTGAAGTGGGGATGTTATTCACATAGGAAAAGATATTCTCCGTGTAATTATCGGTGTACTGAAAAGCCAGCCGCACCCAAATCCCGTCTCTGTTGCCCTCTATGTACACAGGCGCGGGCTGCAGTACGGTTTTGTCCGTATTCAAATAGGCGACATAATCCTCTATACCGCCGGTATAGCAATACTCCGCCTGATAGGTTTCCCCCTCCCGTACACGCTCATCACTGAATTTGATGGTCAGTCCCCTTGTCAGGTAAGCCAGCTCCCGCAATCTTCGGTCGATCGTCTCACGGTTCCAGTTCAGGTGATCAAAAACAGTCTTGTCCGGCAGGTAAGAAACCGATGAACCTCTGCCTTCCTCGGCGCACAGTCGTTTCAGCGGACCGCGGGGGGCGCCGGGGAGGATTTTTTTCTTGGAGGGAGAATACTTACTTTCGAATTCCTGACGGTAATGAAACCCGTCGCGGTATATATCCACCACCATCCATTCACTGAGGGCGTTGACCACCGAAGCGCCGACGCCGTGCAGACCGCCGGAATAGTGATAGCTCTCTCCGCCGAATTTCCCGCCCGCATGTAGCTGGGTGAAGACAACCTCCACCCCGGATACCTTCATTGTGGGGTGTATATCCACCGGTAAACCGCGGCCGTTATCGGTCACGGTCACCGAGCTGTCCGGATGGATCGTGACTGTCACCAGGTCGGCATACCCGCCCATCGCCTCATCCACGGCATTGTCCAATATCTCCCAAAGCATATAGTGCAGGCCCCGGCTCCCGGTGCTGCCGACGTACATGCCCGGCCGCATGCGCACGGCATCCAAACCATCCAGGACCTGTATATCACTGGCATTGTAATCCTTTGCCATATTTTCCTCCATTGCATATTGAACAGCTTTGGCTATCCGAACATATATTATACCATAAATTCTCAGCTTTTTCTATTGTGTTTTTTTCGCCACTCCCGCATAATGTTTGCATATTACTCTCTCATGAGGTGGCGTATTGAAAAACGATTTGCTGTTTACACTGAAGAATTTAAAGGGGAATCCCAAAGCCTGTCTGCTCACCGAGCCCCTTTGGAGCATACCCTACAATCTGTACATACCGTTTGCCTCCGTATACGCCAAGGCGCTGGGGCTTTCAGAGAGTCAAATCGGTCTGATCGCCACCGTCGGCATGCTATTCCAGGTGCTGGCTTCCCTTTTCGGCGGCCTTGTCTGTGACAAAATGGGGCGCAGGAAGAGCACGGTTATCTTTGACATTCTCGCGTGGTCGGTTCCGATGCTGCTCTGGATGGTAGCGCAGAATTTCTGGTGGTTCCTGGCAGCCAGCATTATGAACAGTATGTGGCAGATCACCAACAACTCCTGGAATTGTTTGCTGGTTGAGGATGCCGACCCAAAGCAGCTGGTCTCTATCTATATATGGGTATCCATTTCCGGTTTGTTGTCCGTCTTTTTCGCGCCTCTCTCCAGCCTGCTCGTAAAAGAGCTCACCGTCATTCCCGCAATGCGGATATTGTACGGCGTAACCTTTCTTCTCATGACAGCGAAATTCCTGATCCTTTACTGGACAACCACAGAGACCCGGATCGGTATCCGGCGTATGGAGGAGACCAAAGACCTGTCCTATATCACCATGCTTCGTCAATACGGCGGCGTCACAAAGAATCTGCTGCGCAGCCGGCCCACGCTGCTGGTATTGACGCTTATGACCCTTGTCAGTATCACCAACCTGGTGACCGGCACCTACTATTCCATCTACGTTACCGAGGAGCTTGGCCTCCCCACCGCAACACTGGCGCTGCTTCCCATGCTATGGGCGGCGGTAATGCTGGTATTCAATCTTGGGCTGCAGGGTTTTCTGACAAAGCTCCCCTTTCGCCCGGTCATGCTGACAGGCCTTCTGATGAAGATCGCGGGTTTTACCCTGCTGATGCTGGCGCCGCACGACCGTATCGGCTGGATCATTGCCTATGCGCTGCTTTCAGCCATCGGCAACGGGCTGTTCCTTCCCCGGGTAGATTCCTTAAAGGTACTGCTGCTGGATTCTCACGAAAGAGCGCGCACCCAAGCGCTGATGTATGTGCTGACGATCGGGGTCGCCTCCCCCTTCGGCTGGCTGATGGGCTGGTTGTATGAAGTCAATCCGCAAATCCCTTTTTATGCCCTTGTCGGCCTCCTTCTTTCCTGCTTTCTCCTTTGCGCCGTCACAAAAAATCTTTCACCTGACAACCTTAAGACAGCCGAGATCCAGACGCAAAACATACTGGAGGGCAACACGGCGAAATAAAAAAAGGAGCGGCTCTTGGTCGCTCCTCATCCGGTCTATCTTCGGAAATATATCAATATGCCGGTACCGAGATAATCCCCTTCCAGAGTTTCAGCCTTCAGTTCCAGCTTTGTCAGGCCGTAGTACCCCTGCAGCGCGACACCGTTCTCCGATGTCCGCCAGGTTGCCGTGTATTCGACATCATTCACCGTTACGACAGCGGACCCCGTTTCCTCCAGCAGTATCGTGAAACTGTCAAGACCCAGTGAGGAAAGGGGGATTTCCTCTTCCCCGACGAATGCCGACCGGGCTGTCCACAGACCGGACAATACCGCGTCCGCTTCACCCTGTTCCGATGAGGGCGCGGGACCGTTCCCCAATACAGGTAAAACCAGGAATAACACCGTGGCTATTATGCCTGCCAGCGCCACCACACCCAGCGCGATCCAAAGCCCCAGCAATCTCCTGCCGGCGGGCTTTTTGTTCTGCGCGGGGGCATACGGTGCCTCCTGTGGCTCCTCGATTCGTACGGTTGTGCCGGGGGATACGGGTATGGGCGGAGGAGCGTACATGATTGGCTGTACCGGGTAGCTCGCGGGCGCCGGGGTTTCTTCGGACGCGGGCATTGTATTATACGTCTCCGGCGTTTCCTCGGTTTCATCTGTCGTGTTGTAAATTATCGCCGTTTCCTCGCGAAACTCCGCCGGGTTTTCATCCGGCAATCGCTCCCCCGCATTCATGTCCTCAGTAATATCTGACGCAATGGGCAGTTCCTCTTCCGTCTTCGTAATCGGTATATCGGTTCCGACAGCGATCGGCCTTCCGCAGTCGAAGCAGAATTTTGAACCGTCCGGCAACTTGGCGCCGCAATTTGTACATATAGCCATTTTTTCCTCCTGATGTAATTTGCTCCAACAGCTATTCACGAATTTTCTTTTTCGCTCTTTTGCGAGTTATTCCTGCTGCCCGCCGCAAATTTATGTATTTGTTTTTTTGCGTCAAGACCGTCGGGCTCCCGCGCATGTATTCCGAAGACCCGCCTGCCATCAGGATTTGAGATAAAGGGAGCTTCCCTGCCCTTTAAATCCTGGTAATGCCGGAACATCCCCTCCGGACAGTCTTTTTATTCGACGGGACACGTCTGTATGGGATCTCCCCTGTTCAATAACCGGTTTCGCGTTTTTATGCGTCCGTAGAACGGAAAAATGGATTTGACACCTTTATCCGGCCATATTATAATGAAGGTACTACCGTAACGCGTTGTGTTTTTTCATACAGCGGAGACGTCCGTTCACCCTTACGGCAGTATGTTTTATGCTCCTCAAAACCTCCTCTTCGGAGTGGGTTCTGCGGCGCATGTGCGTCATCGACATCCGACGGAAGACGAAGTTGGGGAGGACCATTATGCGTAAGACGAAGATTGTATGTACCTTAGGCCCTGCCAGCGACGATAGGGACACACTTGTAAAAATGTGCCAGGCCGGTATGAATGTCGCCCGCTTGAATTTCTCTCACGGCACCCATGCGGAGCATAAGCGCCGGATAGAGATGCTGCGCAGTGTCCGGGAGGAGCTTGGGCTACCGATCGCCTTGCTTTTGGATACAAAAGGGCCGGAATACCGGATAAAAACCTTCGCGGAGGGAAAGGTGGATCTGCATGTGGGTGATTCCTTTACCCTCACTATCAGCGATGTGACGGGGGATCAAAGCCGGGTGTCCGTGAGCTGTCCGGAGATCATGAACGATCTGGCGCCGGGAGACCGCATACTGTTGAATAACGGTATGATTGAACTGAAGGTCCTGCAAATTACGGAAACGGACATCATCTGTATCGTCATTACCGGCGGCATACTTTCCGACAGAAAGAGCATGAGCTTCCCCGGCAAAGTCATAAACCGTCCCTACCTGAGTCCCGAGGATCGTGATGATATACGCTTTGGCGTAGAAAACGACATTGATTTTATCGCCTGTTCTTTTGTCTCCAGTCGGCAAGATTTGCTGAGCGTGAAGGCTTTTCTAAAGGAGCTCGGGGACGATGCGGATGTGGAGTTGATCGCCAAGATCGAAAACAGTACCGGTGTGGAGAATATCGAAGATATTTCTCGGGAATGCTCCGGTATTATGATCGGGCGGGGCGATCTAGGCGTGGAGATCCCCTATGAAAAATTGCCCGCCATACAAAAGCAGCTGATCACCCAATGCAGGCTTCTGGGAAAGCGTGTCATCACCGCTACTGAAATGCTTGAAAGCATGATCCACAATCCCCGTCCCACCAGAGCCGAGGTCAGCGATGTGGCAAACGCCGTATATGACGGTACAAGCGCGGTGATGCTTTCCGGTGAAACCGCGGCAGGAGAATACCCCGTCCAGGCGGTGGCCGCTATGGCGCATATCACGCGTGAGGCAGAGAAAAGTATCCGCTACGCCGAAAATTACCGCACACTGGACTTTCGTATCAGCAGCCTGGTGGACGCGATATCCCGCTCCGTCTGCGGCATGTCCATGGACGTGAATGCGAAGGTCATCGCGGTCTGCACGCTGACCGGAATGACGGCGCGGATGGTATCAAGATTCCGCCCCCCGGCCGATATCCTGGGCGTGACCACGCGTGAGAAAACTTGGCGCAGGCTGGCGTTGTCCTGGGGAGTAACTCCGGTGATCTGCGACACCTTCGACTCTACCGATGTGCTCTTTTACACAGCGAAGCGCCTAGCCATACAACAATTTTCGCTCAAAAAAGGTGACACACTGATACTGACCGGCGGCATAACATCCGGTGTCTCCGGAAACACAAACCTCATTAAAGTGGAAACCGTATAAGCAGATAAAAGACAGCCGGCTGCCTGCCGCTGCGCCCTGCTTCCCCCAAAGAAAAAGGAGTTGACTATGACGGATCGTTTTTATCCCGGGAAACAATGGTTTGATACCGACGGGCGGCTAATTCAGGCGCATGGCGGCGGCGTGATGTACTGCAATGGCGTGTATTACTGGTACGGTGAGCATCGGGGCTATGTGGATCCCCCCTCCCCGGGCGAGAGGCAGCGTTGCCCCTGTGTCGGCATAGGCTGCTACAGCTCCACGGATCTGTACAACTGGAAGTTTGAGGGGTTGGTTCTATCCCGCAGCAATGATCCTGCCCATGACCTTTTCTACCGCAATATCTTGGAACGCCCCAAGTGTATACAGAATAAAAAGACGGGGAAATTCGTCCTTTGGATGCATATTGACAGTCCCAGCTATGGATATGCCAGAGCCGGATATGCCATTGGAGATACCCCGGTCGGTCCCTTTACCTATAAGACCGCCATACGACCAAACGGCTGTATGTCCAGGGATATGACCGTTTTCCGGGACGATGACGGCATCGCCTACATCTTTCATTCCTCTGAGGATAATAAAACCATGGTGGTTTCCCGCCTGAATACAGATTACACCCATCCGGACGGTGTTTACGCCCGTATTTTTCCGCAGTTGGTACGTGAGGCGCCTGCCGTTTTCAAACGGAAGGGGCTCTATTACTGCGTCACGAGCTACTGTACCGGCTGGCGGCCCAATGAGGCTATGATAGCCCGGGCGGAGCATCCCTTCGGCCCCTGGGAGATCCTCGGGAACCCCTGCATCTCAGAGGGCAAGGAGCTCACCTACGGCAGCCAGTCTACCCATCTGCTTCCCATCGCGGGGATGGAAGATGCCATCATCTTTATGGCGGACATCTGGAACCCGGTATACCTGACGGACTCTCGTTATCTCTGGCTGCCGGTGCAATGGCGTAACGACCTTCCGGAGATTCCGATGTTGCCGGAGTGGCGTTGGGAAACGCCGGGAATTTTCGGTTAATTCTCTAAAAACGGAATCCTTTTCTTCCTTCTCTGTTGCATTACCCGCCTGAATGGTTTATAATATATTCGGTTTATTTACTTCAATGAAGCCGAAACGAGGTCTGTTGAATGGCATTGCGTTGTGAAATCAAAATCGCCCCAGAGGCGCTGCGGATCGTTGCTCCCGAGGGGCGGCTCCTTCCTGGTAGGATGCTCCGCCGGATCGTTCAGAATCTAGAGCAGCACTATCAGGTGTTTGAATACACCTTTTGTAAAAACAACAAGGAGCTGAATAGCCTCGGAGAGAATGTCGGCGTCGTCCCCCTGTACGGCAAAGGCATCTCCGGTCTGTTTCCCTTTCTAACCGGGCAGAAGAGCGTGGCTTTCCTCGGTTTGGATGCCAGCTTTTATGATCCGAAAGCATACCATATATCCGAGCAGGCTCTGACGGAATTCCGCGCAACCATCCCCGAGGGCGAGATGATGTATGAGGAAGACTTTACTGTGTATATGCCCGCTGATTTCACTGCCATCGTTACGAATGATTTATACCGTTTCGTGCAGGTCGCCGGTCACATTAAGCTCCGCACCAGGGAGGAGATGCAGAACTGTGTCGCCCGTCTGTCTGTCGCAGGCATCACCGTGTATGACGAGGTTGAGATGATCGTGGACTATAACGACCCTGCCATTCCCGAGATTATCATAAACGGCAACGAAGAGTTTTTGTCCACCCCTCTCCATGTGACGAGTTTGGAAATATAACCGCCATTCATAGCACAAACCCCTCCGCTGGCAGCGGAGGGGTTCTTTTCGCGTTTATATCGGTTGGATCTTGTTTGTACCGGAAACGGATGTGTCTATTTTGTACTTGGCGGTCTGACGGTACTTGAAGTAATCCGGCGCCACCTGGGGAAACATGGCATAGGACAACACGTCCTCCTCCTGCTCCAGGTAACCCATCTGCTTGAGCTCCTCACGGTACTTCGGTAGCTCCGGGGGGATATCGTCCGCGGGCCGATGGGTTGTAAGGGGTTCGTCACCCAATATCTTTTTTACCAGGTCGGGGTTCTTTTCCCCGGGCAATCGGCCGTATTCACCCTTCAGCAGCGCCTTGGATTCCTTTGTGACCAGCTTATACCGTTCGCCAGAGAGTACATTCAGCACTGCCTGGGTGCCCACGATCTGGCTTGTGGGAGTAACCAGCGGGGGGTAACCGAAGTCCTCCCGCACCCGCGGCACCTCCTCCAGCACGTCCAGCAAACGATTGTCGGCGTTCTGGTTTTTCAGCTGGCTGATCAGGTTTGACAGCATTCCGCCGGGCACCTGATACAACAAGGCGTTGATATCCACCCCCATGATCCGCGGATCCAGGTGTCCCTCTTCCATAAGACGGGAAGCGACCCTCTTGAAGTGCACGGCAATTTCGTTGAGAAGCGTAAGAGAGAGGCCGGTATCATAAGCCGTGTTTTGAAGCGCCTTAACCAGGGGCTCGGTAGCAGGCTGCGCCGTACCGTTGCCGAGGGGAGACAAGGCTGTATCAATAATATCCACGCCTGCCTCAACCGCCTTTAACAGCGTCATATCGCCGATGCCGGCGGTATTGTGGGTGTGCAGGTCAACGGGGATCGATACCTTGGATTTGATCATCTTGACAAGCTCGTAGCCCGCATACGGTAGCAGCAGTCCCGCCATATCCTTGATGCAGATGGAGTGCGCGCCCATCTTTTCAAACTCCGCGGCCTGGTCGGCAAAGTACTCCAGCGTGTGTACGGGGCTGGTGGTATAGCTCATGGCTACCTGCGCATGGGCGCCGTATTTGATGGTCGCCTTCACAGCCTGCTCAATATTCCGGGGATCGTTCAGCGCGTCGAAGATCCGTATCACATCGATCCCGTTCTGTATGGCCGCCTTGACAAAGGCATCCACCATATCGTCGGCATAATGCTTATATCCCAAAAGGTTCTGACCCCTGAGCAGCATCTGCAGTTTCGTATCGGGAATGGCCTTCTTTAGGGCGCGAACCCGGTCCCATGGATCCTCCCGCAGATATCTGAGGCAGGAGTCAAAGGTCGCGCCGCCCCAGCATTCCAGTGACCAGTAACCGACTTGATTTAACTTATCCGCAACAGGCAGCATCTCCGCTGTGGTCATACGGGTCGCCGCCTGAGACTGGTGGGCGTCCCGCAGTATGGTTTCCGTAATTTTTACTCCCATTCTATCCTCCTTAACCGAACAATGCCAGGAACACACCGGCGGCTACCGCGGAACCGATCACACCGGCCACATTGGGCCCCATGGCGTGCATCAGCAGGAAGTTGCCGGGGTTCTCCTCCTGTCCCACAACCTGGGAAACGCGGGCAGCCATAGGCACGGCCGACACCCCCGCGGATCCGATGAGGGGGTTGATTTTTCCCTTTGTGACCCAGTACATCACCTTGCCGAGGAGCAATCCGCCTATGGTGGCAAAAGAGAATGCCGCAAGGCCCATACCGATGATCTTGAGCGTCTCCCATCGGAGGAACCTGTCCGCGACCGCGGTCGCGCCGACGGATATGCCGAGGAAAATCGTTACAATATTACATAATTCATTCTGCGCTGTTTTGCTGAGCCGTTCGGTCACACCGCACTCGCGCAGCAGGTTGCCCAGCATCAGCATGCCCACAAGGGAGGCCGCCGCCGGCAGCAGCAGTGCGACGATAATCGTCACGGCAATGGGGAAAATGATTTTTTCCGTCTTTGTTGCGGGCCGCAGCTGCGTCATCACAACGCTGCGCTCCTTCTTGGTAGTAAGCAGCTTCATAAAGGGCGGCTGGATGATGGGTATCAGCGCCATATAGGAATATGCCGCGATCGCCACAGGCCCCAGCAGCGCTGGCGCCAGCATCGTGGTCGTATAGATGGCTGTAGGGCCGTCGGCGCCGCCGATGATGCCGATAGAGGCTGCCTCCTGCGGGGTAAAACCCAGCAGCAGCGCGCCGATAAAGGCGACGAAGATCCCCAGCTGCGCCGCCGCGCCGAGCAGCAGGGATTTCGGGTTTGAGATCAACGGACCGAAGTCCGTCATCGCCCCGACACCCATAAAGATCAATGAAGGGTAAATGCCGGTCTTCACACCCAGGTAGAGATAATCGATCAGTCCGCCCTCTACGGCGCCCAGTTTCACCCAATCGATTTTTCCGTCGGCAAATATCTCCGGGTGATACAGGCCTGCCAGCGGCAGGTTCGCCAACAGCATGCCGAAGGCGATGGGCAGCAGCAGCAGGGGCTCATACTTCTTGACGATGGCAAGGTAAAGCAGCACGCAGGCGATGACGATCATCACAAGGTACTTCCATCCGCCCTCGGCGAAAAGCGTCAACACACCCATGGAGTCTATGAATTTCTTTAATGCTTCCAGCATGGTCTGTCCTCCCTTTTTTGTTTTCCTCCGTGAAGGGATCGTTTACTGTATGGCTACCAGCAAATCACCTGTATTCACGGCGGCGCCGTGGCTGACGGCGATCGTAACCACCGTGCCCGCGCAGGGGGACATAATTTCGTTCTCCATTTTCATGGCTTCAAGTATAGCGAGTACGCTGCCGGCTTCCACCGTATCCCCGACGGATACATTCACGCTCAGAATGGTGCCGGGCATCGGCGCATTGACAAGCGTGGCGTCGGCGGGAGCGGCGGCAGGCGCCGCGGGCGCAGGCGCGGCAGCGGTAGGAGCGGGAGCCGCGGGTACGGGGGCGGGAGCGACGGCGGCAGGAGCGGGCGCCGCGGGCACGGGAGCGGCGGGCACGGGAGCCGCAGCTACAGGGGCCTGCGCTCCGCTGATTTCCTCGACCGCTACCTGATAGACGGTTCCGTTTACGGTGATATTGAAATGACGCATCTTATTTTCCTCCGTTTTATCGAGTTGCACGGCTCCATGCGGGAGCGTTTTGGCCGATACGGCGCACGGAGCGCACTACCAGCCGGGTGTTTTCCGCTTCGGCGATCAATGCGACGGCCGCGGCGATCGCGGCAAGCACCTCACCGCTCACAGCGGCAGTCCCCATCGCGGGAGAAGCCTGGGGGACAACCGCAGACGCGGCCGGTTCCTCAGCAGGCTCTCTTTGCATTTTCACGATGATTCGTGTCATCACTGCGATGATGATGATCAGTAAGATCAATACGGCAAATGTGACGCCCATACCCAGCAGTGTTGTCTCTCCGCCTAAAATGAGATTTTCTGTAAAAGTCATTCGCACCTCCTACATCGGCGGGATGCCGTGCTTTTTCACAGGCAGCATGTCCTGCTTGCTCCACAGCAGCTCCAGTGATGCGGCCAGTATCGGGCGGGTGAGAGAGGGCTCTATCACATCGTCTACCAGTCCCTCTTTTGCGGCAGCCAGCGCGCCCGCCTGCTCCTCCAGCAGTTTGTCGGTATATTCCTTCCGGGCGGCCACCTGATCCTCCGCCTGCGCGATCTCCTTTTCGTAAAGGATCACGGCGGCGGCGGCCGGCTCAAGGGCGGAAACCCGGGCGGTTGGCCAGGCGTAGACCAGGTCCATACCCAGCGCCTTACTGCCCATCAGCGTGTAGGCGGTTCCTATCGCGGCGCCGCAAAGCAATGCGATTTTCGGCGCGGTCGCCGCGCCGTAGGCATAACCCAGAGCCGAGAGCTGCCGGGCCAGGCCCTGCGTCTCCTCCTCGGCGCAGGTTACGGTTCCCATGGTGTCTACCAGTGTTACCACAGGTATATGATACGCATCGGACAAAGCGATCATACGAACAGCCTTCCCGGCGGCGGCGGCATCCAGCTGTCCGCCCCTGTCCGTGGGGTTGTTGGCGATAAAGGCCACAGAGCGGCCGTTTATACGGGCAAAAGCCGTTATCATATTCAAAGCGTAATATGGCATAAGTTCCAGTACCGAACCCCGGTCCGCCAGATCGGCGATTACTTCCCGGATATTCGCTTGCCCCTGTGCATAGGTATTCCAACGCGGTGTCTGGCGGTTCAAATCATCCGCGCAAACCTCAATGGGCGGATCCTCCGCGCAGTTGGAGGGGAGGTATCCCAGTACTGCCCTCACAAGGGCAAAAGCCTGCTCCTCGCTTTCCGCGTAGAGCTGGGCGTTGGCGCTGACCGCGTTGGCAGCCATCGCTCCGGCTATCTCCTCTTCCCTCACCGCATTACCCGTGACCGCGGAAATGACCGGCGTTGTTCGGACGGACAAGGAGGCGATTTTGTTCACGGCAATGGTGACATCGCTGAGTCCGGCGATCACCGCGGCGGCGCCTGCGCAGGGGCCGGATACAACGGTGATCTGGGGGACCTGTCCAGACATTCGGGAAGCCGCTGCCAGGACTCCGGCATATCCGTTCAGGGCATTGAGCCCCTCCTCAATGCGGGCGCCGGCAGTATCTACCAGCGTTACGAATGGCGTTCCGTTGCGGGACGCCAGTCCCATAAGCTTTTGAAGCTTCTTCGCCTGGCTGACACTCATCGCGCCGCCTGACACGGTAAAATCCTGGGCCGCAACGCAAACGCTTCGCCCGTCGATCGTTGCGAAGCCCGTAATCACGGATCCGCAGGATCCATCCTTGCCGGCTGCCAGGGCGTCCAGCTCCATGAAACTGCCGAAGTCCGTCAGCTTGGCGATACGCTCCCGCGCCGTCAGTTTGCCGGCTTCGTGCTGCGCCTGCGCGCCGGCTTCGCCGCTGCCCTGTATACAGGCTGCTTTTCTTTGGAAAATGTTGGTTCCTTCCATTCCGGGGACCACCTCCGATTCTCTGCGGTTTTCTATATGATAATGGCAGGTTGCTGAACCTACCATCTTAACCCAAATTCTATATTCTATAAGCGTATCCTTTTTCCTGCCGCCATAACGATAATTATTCCCTTTTCCTCCTTTGCCGCGGCCTACGGGTCAATCTGACAATTCCGATACTTCCTCGTCGCTGAGGAGACGATATTCCCCTGGCTGAAGGCCTTCCAGCGTAATATTCCCCTCCCTCACCCGCCGCAGGTTCTGTACCGTATACCCCAAAGCGGCGAACATGCGTCGGACCTGACGGTTCCGTCCCTCACGAATAGTCAGCAGCAGCGTCACCGTCTCCCTGCCGCGGTGAATCACCCGCAATTCCGCGGGGGCGGTCATGCCCTCCTCTAAGGGAATTCCGTTCCTGAGCCGTGTCATGTCCTCCTCGGAAGGCAGGCCCCTCACCACCACTCTGTAGGCTTTTTCCATCGCGTGGCTGGGATGCGTCACTTTTTGCGCCAGCGCGCCGTCGTTGGTCATAAGCAGCAGCCCCTCGGTATCATAGTCCAATCGCCCGACAGGATACAGGCGGAGAGGCACCTCACGAAAATAGTCGGAAACCGTCGGTCTGCCCCGGGGATCGGTCACGGCAGAAATCACGCCCTGGGGTTTATAAAAGACGTAGGTGCGGCGCGGCTCCCGCCGTATCGGGACGCCGTCCACGGCAATGGTCCGCCCGGGATCGGTATGATATCCCATTTCCGTGACCGTGACGCCATCCACCGTGACCCGCCCCGCCGCGATCATCTCCTCGGCTTTCCGTCTTGATGCCACACCGGCTTCCGCAAGAATTTTCTGCAGCCGCATCCTCCGCCTCCCATTACTCATTATCATAACAGAATCTATCGCAATGATTCAAGGGGATCATGAAAATTCCCGATATTAAGCCGGTCCCGTCTTCGGGTATATGAAAATCCTTTTCGCCGGATCGCAGTTTCATGCATTCCGCGTCCGATACTTGCCGTGACGGATGAATGATTGCCTGTTTGCGCCTGTTGTGCTATACTGTAGCGGACTACGGAGGTATTTCATGGCATCTCTTTTCGACAGCCTGCAGGCTTTATTGCCGCGGAAGGTATGGGAAAATGAACTTATGTCCGCCCATACCTCCATGCGGACGGGCGGACCGGCCGCGCTATGGGCGGAGGTCCCCAGTGCCGCCGTCGCGGTGGACTGTATCCGGCTGCTTCGTGAAACGGGAACTCCTTTCATACTGTTGGGCAACGGAAGCAATGTTCTTTTTCCCGACAGGGGCTACAAAGGTACCGTACTGCAATGGATAGGGGACGGCGGATCCGTTCGTATAAACGGCGCCATGCTTTTCGCCGAAGCGGGAGAAACGCTGGCCCGTCTTGCCGCGATAGCGCGGGATGCGGGTCTCACCGGGTTGGAATGGGCTTCGGGGATACCGGGTTGTCTCGGCGCTGCCGTGGCCATCAATGCCGGCGCCTTCGGAGGAGATATGCAGGGCGTGATCAAAGAGGTGCGTGTGCTTACCCGTGAGGGTGAGCAGTTTCCGGTTCCGGCGGAGGAGCTGGAATATGCCTATCGCAGCAGTCGCGTACAGCGCGAGGGCTGGTACGTCCTTTCCGCGACGCTGCGGCTTTCGCCCGGATCACCCAAGGATATCGATGCCCGCATGAAGGAGCTTGCCGCAAGGCGGAGGGAGAAACAGCCTCTGACGCTTCCCAGCTGCGGCAGCGCCTTTAAACGCCCTCTGAACGGATACGCCGCCGCTTTGATCGAACAGGCCGGCTGCAAGGGCTGGCAGGAGGGCGGCGCCCAGGTGTCCACGCTCCACGCCGGCTTTATTGTAAATACAGGCAGCGCCACTACAGCGGATGTGCTGCGGCTGATGGAAAGGGTAGCTTCCAGGGTATATGACTGCTCCGGCGTGCGCCTTACCCCTGAAATACAAAGCGTTGAGGAGGTATAGGGATGCATCTGGTCATTATTTCAGGTGTTTCCGGCGCGGGCAAATCCGTTGCCCTCAACGCGATGGAGGATATGGGTTATTTCTGTGTGGATAACCTTCCGCCCCAACTGATGGAGACATTCATCAACCTCTTTGCCCAGTCCCCCTCCCCCACCAACCAGCAGGTCGCTATCGGCGTGGATGTACGAGGCGGGGATTTTATGGAATCCCTCGTGCCGGTGTTGTCGCGGCTTCGGGAGAATAGCGTTGTCTGCGAACTGGTGTTTCTGGATGCCGAAGATGGGGTATTGATCAAGCGCTATAAAGAAACCCGCCGAACCCATCCTCTCACGCGGTATGCCACGGTATCCGAAGCTATTTCTCAGGAGCGGGAACTGCTGATGCAGATAAGGGAGGCTTCAAACTATTATATCGATACCTCCTCCATGAAACCGGCCGAGCTTCGCGCGCGCCTGATTTCCATTTTCCGGCAGGATCGGGCCCATCCCGCCTTTCCGATTTCTGTCGTTTCCTTCGGATTCAAGTACGGCATCCTGCAGGATGCGGATCTTGTGTTTGACGTGCGTTTTCTGCCCAATCCCTTTTATATAGACAGTCTGCGGCAGCATACCGGGCTGGAACCCTCTGTGCAGGACTATGTTCTCTCATTCCCGCAAACAAAAGAGTTCCTCGAGAAAGCCCTTGCCATGCTGCAGTTCCTTATCCCCCTGTATATCCGGGAGGGAAAAGGGCAGCTGATCATCGGCATCGGCTGCACCGGCGGCATGCATCGCTCCGTTGTCATTACCCAGCAGCTGACGGACAAGCTGTGCGCCCATGGGTTTACCGCGCGGCTGGAGCATCGTGATATGGAACAGGAGGGTCAACGATACCAATGAGCGTACCCCATATCGCAGCGCTGGGCGGCGGCAGCGGCCTGTCGGCGCTGCTGCGCAGCCTGAAACGGCTGCCTTGCGAGATTACCGCGATCGTCACGGTGGCGGACGACGGAGGCAACTCCGGCCGTCTTCGCAGGGATCAGGGCAGTCTTCCGCCCGGTGATATCCGGAACTGTCTTATAGCCCTTTCCCATGCGGAGCCGGATATGGAGCGGCTGCTGCAGTTCCGTTTCAAGGAGGGTGAGCTGGCCGGTCAGTGTATGGGCAACCTGCTGCTGGTTGCGCTGGATCAGCTCCATGGCGGCTTCATACCCGGCATACAGAAAATCAGTAAGGTGCTTGCCGTTGCCGGGCAGGTGCTCCCGGTGACTCTGGAGAATGTGCGCCTCCGGGGTTGGCTGGAAAACGGACAGGAGTTGTTGGGCGAATCCATATTAGGGAATGCCCAGCGCACGCACGGTGCCGGGATCCGTCGGCTGGCGCTGGAGCCGGAAGACTGCGCCCCCCTTCCCCAGGCATTGGACGCGATCCGGGCGGCGGATCTGATACTCATCGGCCCCGGGAGCCTTTATACCTCCCTGATCGCCGTATTGTTGGTTCCCGGGGTAACGGAGGCTATCCGGGAGAATGACGCGCCCTGTTATTTTGTGGGCAATATCATGACCCAACCCGGAGAGACTCAGGGATATTCCATGGAGGATCATACGGACGCTCTTTCCGGACATCTGGGAGATGGTCTGCTGGACGGTATCATTGTCAACAGCGGGCCCATACCGCCGGAGATCCTGGAGCGGTATCTGCTGGATGGCTGCGGTCCCGTCCCCTGGACCGCTGACGGCCTGCAGGCGCGGGGGCTGCGGATCTGCGCCGCGCCTTTGGCGGAAATCAACGATTCCAGGGTGCGGCACGATCCGGAAGCTTTGTCGGCCGTCATCCGGCATCTGCTGTAGGTTGTTTTCCGGGCTCGTTTCTGTATAATGTTAAAGGAGGCGTCATGTCCTTTACATCGGATGTGAAGGCGGAGCTTGCCCTGCTCCCGCCGGAATCGGAAGAACACGGCAAGAGCATGCTGTGGGGTATTGTCCGGTTCGGCGGCACCCTGCGCATCAGCGCCGGCAACGCGCTCAGTCTGGTTTTTTCAACCGAGCTGCCGGAGGTTGCCGATTGCATATGCGGTCTTCTTACCGGGGTGTACTCCTGTTCTTACACCGTACACTCCTCCAGGACCCAGCGCTTATATAAGCGCGAGACCTATACCGTGCTGATACGGGATGAGCAGGTTGCCCGGCAATTGCTGCAGGATGCCGGCGTTCCTCTGGGTGGGGACGGTGATCCTGCCGGCGGAGGGCTGCCCCCCTCTCTTGACGCGGTCCCCTCCTGCAGACGCGCGTTTCTCCGCGGCGCGTTTCTGATGGCGGGCATGGTTGTTGACCCGGCTTCAGGTTATCATATGGAGTTGGTGGTCTCGTATGACGGCCTGTGCGCGGCTTCCATGGTCCTTATGACCAAAGAGGGGATCTACCCCCGAAGCATCCTCCGCAAGGACAGTCACGTCATCTATCTGAAAGAGGCGCAGGCCATCGAGGATCTTCTCGGTATTTTGGGCGCCCGGAAAGCCGCTGCCGCTTTTGCCGAAAAGCGGGCGGAAAGAAGCATGCGGAACAGGTTGAACCGCATGGTCAACTGTGACAGCGCCAATGCGGATAAAACCGTGATTGCCGGTGAGAATCAAATCCGTGCGATTCGGTTTCTGGAGGAAAGGGGACGCTTCTCCTCACTCTCCCCCGCGCTGCGGGAGGCTGCCGAAATACGGATGGAGAACCCGGAAGCCACACTGGCGGAGCTGGCGGAACTGCTTCCCGGGGTTACCCGGTCAGCCATGAACCACCGGCTGCGAAAAATAATTGCCATTGCGGAAAAAGCCGCAGAGAAGGAGTTGCCATGAAAAGGAAACGCATCACTTTGAAAAAGGGCAAAGCCCTGGCCAGTGAAAATGCCTCCAGGCTGGTAAAGCGGGCAAACGCTCATTCCTCTATGATCTGGATCGAGCAGGGCTCCCACCATGTGAACGCGAAGTCCATGATGGGGGTAATGGCATTGAAGCTGATGGGCGGCTCTGTATTCGACCTTATCGCCTCCGGCGCCGATGAGGAAGAAGCGCTGGACGACGTCGTCACCTTCCTGGAAGAAGAACTGTGATCCGTGGCATATCACGTCGTCATCTCCCAGTTTGAGGGGCCTCTGGATCTCCTGCTGCACCTGATCACTGAGGCGCAGATCGATATTCGGGATCTTTTTATCTACCCCATTGTGGAGCAGTTTCTGGAGACCTTTTCGCAGATGGGCGTGGATGATATGGACCGCGCCAGCGAATTTCTGGCCATGGCGGCCCGGCTTGTGGAAATTAAATCCAGAAAGCTTTTACCGGCCGAGGATGAGGAGGAGCTGACGGAAGCCCTGGAGGATGAAGCGCAGTTGGTGCGCCAGCTGGAGGAATTGCGCCGTTTTCGGCAGGCCCGCGAGGTTCTCACGGAAATGGAAAAGGAGGCCGGCCGTATCTACTACCGTCTTCCGGATGAGCGCTTTACCCATGAACGGTTTCAGGCTGACGCCATGTCGCTGGAAGCGCTGCTGGAAGCGTTTAACCGCATCCGAAGCCGCCTTGAGCGGACGGAAGAGCCGGCCGAACCGGATGCCGAAGTGGAGCGTGATCGGTTCACCATAGAGGAGCGCCGCCTTTTTCTGGCGAAAAAGCTCCTTCCAGGAAAGCCTCTCCTGTTTTCAACGCTGTTCGGCAGACGCGTGACCCGGGCGGAGATCGTCTCCACCTTTGTCGTTTTGCTTGAGCTGGTATGGGAGGGGCGTATCGCCGCCCGGCAGGAGGGAGAGGATGTTCTCCTTCTGCCCCTGAACATAAAGGCAAAGGATATCATGTCCGAGGAGTTATCATGAAAGACAATATTCTTGCCGCCATTGAGGCGGTTCTTTTTGCGGCCGGGGACGCCGTGCCGCTGGAGGCTCTTTCCTCCGCTCTGGACACGGATATGCTGACCCTTCAGATTTTCCTGTCCCGATACCGTGAAGCGCTGGACGCGGAGGATCGGGGGCTGACGCTGCGGATACGCGATGACACGGTGCAGCTGGCGACAAAACCCGCATTCGCGGATGTGATCGAAAAAGCGCTCTCCCCCCTCCAGAAACGCTCCCTCACGGCAGCGGTGATGGAGGTATTGACGATCATCGCCTACAAGCAGCCGGTCACCCGCGTCGAAATCGAGGAAATCCGGGGCGTCCGCTGCGAGTATGCCCTGCAGGTGCTGCAAAAGCTGGATCTGATCGCCGAGGTAGGACGAAAGGACACGATCGGCCGGCCGATCCTCTTTGGGACTACGCCGGAATTTCTCCGCGCCTTCGATCTCCCCTCTTTGTCGAAACTGCCTGCCCTGCAATTCGAAAGTCCAGAAGGCGGCATGCCGGACGAAGCTCTTCTCACGGATACCGCCTATACGGAGGCTGAACCGTAAAGATAGGAAAGACCCGGAGCCAATGCCCCGGGTCTTTTTTTGTATGGATCAAATCCACCAGGCTTTGGAGGTTGCGCCTTCAAACATCATGACGTCCTTAAGGAAGGAAATCGCCTTCCTCAATCCTTCCTGAGGCGTCATCAGGCTGTCCTCATGCTCGATGGACAGCACATCGTCATACCCCACCATCCGCAGCGCCGAAATCATGTCCTTCCAGAGCTGGGCGTCATGGCCGTAACCCACCGTACGGAATATCCAGGCGCGGTGCAGCTCATCGGAATAGGGCTTGGTGTCCAGCACGCCGTTGCGTCCGGTATTCAGCGCGTCGATCTTTGTGTCCTTGGCATGGAAGAAGTGAATTGCGTCGCCCAAATACCGGATCGCCGCCACAGGGTCGATACCCTGCCAGAACAGGTGGCTGGGATCGAAATTCGCGCCGATGACCGGGCTGGTGGCATTCCGCAGCTTCATCATGCTTTCCGGCCCGTAGACACAGAAGCCGGGATGCATCTCCAATGCCACCCGGGTGACACCGTGGTCGGCGGCAAAGGCGGCGGTTTTTTCCCAATAGGGTATCAATACGTCATTCCACTGGTATTCCAGTATATCCGAGAAGTCATTGGGCCAGGGGCAGGTCACCCAGTTGGGTGTGGTATCCTGGGGCGAACCGCCGGGGCAGCCCGAAAAGGTCACCACCCGGTCGATCCCCAGCTTCTCCGCCAGCAGTACGGTGTTCACAAAATCCTCGTGGTCTTTCTTTGCCACGGCGGGGTCGGGGTGTACGGGGTTTCCATGGGTGGAGAGAGCGGCCAACTCCAGTCCGGAATCCGCGATGATCGCCTTAAAGTCAGCCAACTTTCCCTGATCCGACAGCAGCTCGGCGGGCTTACAGTGCGCATTCCCCGGGAAGCCGCCGCAGCCGATTTCTACCGCGTCGGCTCCGGCCTTCTTAATGTAGGACAACGCCTCTTTGACGGGAAGGTTGGATAATAATACGGCCAATACGCTGAGTTTCATGTCTTCCTCCTTTTAACAATGATTTTAGCATACGCGCAAAAAAACTTATAGAAAAAGCCCGGCGTAAACCGAGCTGTATCCTCATGTCAGGCGCGCTCCATATATTCCCCTGTTCGTGTATCGATGCGAACGCTCTCCCCCTGGTTGACAAACAGCGGTACGTTGATTTTATAACCGGTCTCCAGTATGGCCGGCTTGGTGGCAGAGGTGGCGGTGTCCCCTCTTACCCCGGGTTCGCATTCCGTGATCTGCAGCACCACGAAGTTGGGCGGCTGCACGGAAAAGGCGGTTCCCTTGTAAAAACGGACGATACAGACCGTCTGCTCCTTGATAAAAGGCAGGGCTTCCTCCACCTGCTCATGATCCAGGGGCAGTTGTTCATAGTTTTCCACATCCATAAAGTAGTAGAAAGTACCGTCGTTGTAGGAATACTCCATCTCGCGGGTCTCGATGACCGCGCGCTCCACCTTGTCGGTGGGATTGAATGTCCGCTCCACAACAGCGCCCGTCATGACATTCTTCAGCTTTGTGCGGACAAAGGCGGCGCCTTTGCCGGGCTTTACATGCTGAAAATCAACAATGTTAAACACATTGTCGTCAACGGTGATGGTCACGCCTTTACGAAATTCGCCGGCATTGATCATGTGTAAATCCTCCCATCTGATCTCAGGTGAATTTTACCATATTTCCCCTGCAATATCAATATAAACCCGTAAATTCTTTCATTCTGTCCCGCATATAAGCGGCATCCTCCTCCTGCGTGCCGGCGGATTCACTGATAAACACCGGATCATAGCCCCTTTTTGCCAGAATTTCACCCAGGGGCTCGAACTCCGGTCCGTATACCGTATCCTCAAATGTCAGGTGCCGTATCTCGCCGCCCCCCGAATACTCCATCTTGCTGAAATGGATATGAAAGTTTCGTACACGCGTAAAACCCAGCGCCTCCTCCATGGCGTCCAGTATCCGGGCAAAATCCTCCCCGGTACGCAGGCTTCCCTCTCCCCTGCTGTGCAAATGCCCGAAATCAATACAGGGCAGCTGGCCGGGATCCGCCGCGCACAACGCGAGCACCTCCTGCAGATCCCCCAACTGGTTCACCTTCCCCATGGTTTCCGGGCAGATCCATATGCCGTCGCCGGCCAGCCGCCGGGTTTCCTCCATATACCGGGGCACTTCCTCCAGCGCGTACGCCAAAGCCTTCTTCCGGGACTGCCTCGCGGCGGAACCCGGGTGGTAGATCACCCTTTCCGCCTCCATCCATACTGCCGCCTGTACGCTTTCCCGTATATATTCCCGGGATCGCTCCCGTTTCGCCGGGTCGGGGTTGGCAAGATTGATATAGTAAGGCGCGTGGACCGACAGCCTGACCCCTGCCTTCCGGGCGTTCTCGCCCAGCAGCCGCGCGGTCTCCTCCCCCATGGATACACCGCGTCCGAAGGACACCTCCAACCAGTTCAAGCCCCGCGCCGCCAGCCATTCAGGCAGATCCACCGTACGGGCCTTCCCGCTCTTTTTGAAAGCGTCCGGGGCTCCGGCCGTACCAAAGTACATCAGCGCAATCTCCTCTCAAAGATCCGCATAAAGCGGGTCCATTTCATCTCACGTTCATGAATGGGTTCTGTAAGGACCACTCGGCAGCCCGCCAGTCTGGCCGCCGCCACATCCGTAAACAGCTGATCCCCGAAGAGTACCGTTTCCTCCCTCCCGATCCCCGCGGCTTTACAGGCTTTGAAGATCGCGGCGGGCCAGGGCTTTTTGGCGAGGGCGATCCAGGGGATATCAAGCAGCAATCCGGCCTCCATCGTTCTCCTGAGCGGTGCGTTGCTGATGAGCATGACCGTAAAACCCATTTCCTTCGCTTTTTGTATCCAGTCAAAAGCTTCCGGCTCAACCTGTAAAGTATGCCATGGGCAGAGGGTATTATCCAGATCCAGCATGATCAGACGGATCCCCCGTTCCTCCAGCTTTTCCGGAGGATAAAGCCAAAACCGGTCGCACCGGTCGTCAGGCGCCAATAAACGCAATCCCATACCCCCTTATCCGTGCTATCATACCGCGATCGGGAAAATGTGTCAATGCGGAAAGGACGCGCGTTGACAGCAGGAAGAAACAGGCGGAGGTAGAAAATATATGACATCACATGTCGACAGGAGGAAACGCATGCTGCAAATCAGTGCCTGTATTGAAATGCTTTTCAGAGAGCTGCCCTTCGGAGACCGTTTTAAAGCTGCCGCTGAAGCCGGGTTTCAGGGAGTTGAGTTCTGGGGGTGGACGAACAAGGACCTTTCCGCCGTAAAAGAGGGGCTTGCTGAGTCGGCGCTTCCTCTGGCCGCCTGCAGTATCGGCACCCGGGATAAGGAGACGGCGGCGGCCTTCGCCGACGGCTGTCTTTTAAAGCGGGAAAATGCCCCCGTTTTCCGTGAGATTATCGCTGAGAGCATTGAAGTCGTTCGGTCCCTTGGCGGCCGCACCCTGATTGTGACCACCGGCAACACACTGCCGGATGTACCCCGGTATGTCCAGCATGATGCCATTCTTACCAATCTTTTCGCCGCGGCGGGATTGCTGGAACAGGCGGGGGTGACCCTTGTTCTGGAACCGCTGAATATTCTCTGCGACCATAAGGGCTATTATCTCTCCCGTTCCGACGAAGCCTTTTCCATCCTGAGGACGGTGGATTCTCCCAATATAAAGCTTCTGTTCGATGTGTATCACCAGCAGATCACCGAGGGCTTCCTGACGGAGAACATACGCGGGAACATCGGCAGTATCGGCCATTTTCATATCGGAGACGTGCCCGGGCGGCATCAGCCCGGCACGGGTGAAATTCGGTATGCGCATATTTTCCGAGCCATCGCGGCGTCCGGGTACAAAGGCTATGTCGGCTGCGAGTACACCCCCGCGGAGGGGACGGATTCTTTGGCCGCCTCAAAAGCCGCGCTGGAACTCGCCGCGGCGGTAAGTTAAGGAGGTTTCCCATGCGTATTGATTTCTACGGCGCTGGCGGTCTTTCCCGCATCTCCGGCGCATTGTCCCGTTCCATCTCCGCCGAGAACCCTACGGGGGAGCCCGGTATGGGCGCCAGAGCTCCGGCCGATCCCCGTGGTCATGCCAGGGAGCTGGGAACCGGCAATAAATGCCGTCCCTGTATACAGATCCCGCCGGGAGAGACCGCGTTGCTGGCTGATATTACCGGTCCCGGCGCCATACAGAGCATTTGGATGACCGGCACCGTCACCCGGGACATGATCCTTCGCATCTACTGGGAGGATTCTTCCTTTCCCTCTGTGGAAGCGCCTATGGCGGACTTTTTCGCCGCCCCCTTTGCCAACCTCCGTTACCCGGATAACGGTCCCGCCTGCCTGCTCCGATCGATTCCGGTTTGCGTCAACCCCAACCGGGCATTGTCCTGCTTCTGGGAAATGCCCTTCCGCCGCCGCTGCCGCGTCACCATGACAAATCTCCACCCCCTGCAGGAGGGTACCGTCTTTTACCAAATCTCGTATACCCTTGCGGAGGTGCCGAAGGACAGCGGTTATTTCCATACCTTCTTCCGTTTGGAGACCCCCGTTTCCCGGGGAAATGATTATCTGATCCTGCCCCGCATACAGGGTAAAGGCCACTATGTGGGCACGGCGATGGGCTTCGGCATCCACAATAACGGGTGGTGGGGCGAGGGGGAGATCAAATTTTTCATGGACGGTGACGATCACTACCCCACCATCTGCGGAACCGGCACCGAAGACTATTTCCTCGGCGCCTACAATTGGGACATTCAGGGGAATTACACTCCCTATTGCTCCCCCTACGCGGGCATGTACCAGGTACTGCGGCCCGACGGCTGTTATCAGGCGGTGCACAGACAAGCCGCCTACCGGTGGCATATCCCCGACCCCATCCGTTTTGCCCGGGATCTGCGGGTGAGCATGCAGCTTTTAGGCTGGCGGAGTGAAGGCCGTTTCTATCCCCAATCCATGGATGTCTCCTCCACGGCATATTGGTATCAGGAGACCCCCGCGCAGCTGCCCGCGCAGCTGCCGACGCGCGACGCACTGGAGATCATATAAATGTTAGGACAATTCGGTCGTTCTGTTCCCATAACGGTCATCGGCCTGGGCAACCGTGGCTATGGGCAGCTGCAAACCCTGCTGGAAATGCCCGATGTGGAAATATCCGCGCTGTGCGACAAATATCCCGATCGGCTGGAGAGAGCCGCCAAAGCCGTGGAGGAGAGCGGGCGTCCCCGTCCTCTTGCGACCCTGTGCGATGAGGAGGCTGTTCGCGCAGCCGCGGAGGCCGTCATTATCATGACTGACTGGGTCTCCCATATCCGTATCGCCGTAGCGGCGATGGAAGCCGGCAAGTACGCGGCGATGGAGGTGGGCGGCGCCTCCTCGTTGGAGGAATGCCGGCAGCTGGTACGCGTCTCCCTGCGTACCGGCAAACCCTGTATGCTGCTGGAAAACTGCTGCTATAACCGAGAGGAAATGGCGCTGCTCAATATGGTGAAGCAGGGCCTGTTCGGGGAGCTTGTCCATTGCGGAGGCGGCTACCAGCACGATCTGCGGGATGAGATCGGCATGGGCGATGTGAGCAGGCATTACCGTCAGCTTAACTTCCTCTCAAGGAACGGGGAACTCTACCCCACCCATGAGCTGGGTCCCATCGCGAAATGGCTGGATATCAACCGAGGCAACCGTATGGAGAGTCTGGTTAGCATGGCCTCAAAAGCCCGGGGGATGGGCGCCTGGCTGGAAAAGCATCGTCCGGGAGATCCCCTCGCTGCCCGCAGCTTCCGTCAGGGGGACGTGGTGACCACCATGATCCGCTGCGCCCGGGGGGAAACCATCTTCCTGGTCCACGACTGTACCCTTCCCCGTCCCTACTCCCGGGGCGGCAGGCTCGAGGGCACGAAGGGCATCTGGATGGAGGACAACCGGAGCATCTTCCTTGAGGGCATTTCCCCCGAGGATCCCGACAGTTGGGATCGTTGCAAATGGCAGCCCTTCGACTCCTATCTGGAGGAATACGAGCATCCTCTGTGGCGGGAATATTTGGAATACGGCATGCGCGGCGGCCACGGCGGCATGGATTTCCTTGTGCTGCGCGCCTTTCTGGAAGCGGTGCAAAAGGAAGAGAACACGCCTATCGACGTGTATGACACCGCCTCCTGGATGGCGATCACCCCCCTCAGCGAGCAGTCGATCTCCATGGGCAGCATGCCCGTGCCCATACCCGATTTTACCGACGGCAGGTGGATCGGACGGGAACCGGCGGTACCCGGTCCCTTCGCGCTGGATGCCGTCTACCCCTCCTTCTTTTGAGTACGGCAAAGCCCGCCCCTTTTCAGGGGCGGGCTTCCTTTTTTATCCTATCCTTTGCAGTTCCGCCTCTTCGATATATCGGCGGTATCTTTCCGGATGGATCAGCCGTGTGCCCTCCGTTGTCACGCTGGAGGCGGCGGCGGCCGTGCCGTGCCGCAGCACCTCCCCGTCCTCCAGCCCCAGGGAGAGCGCCCGGAGCATACCCGCCACCATGGAATCCCCGGCGCCCACGGTGGATCTTACTTCCACCCGCATCGCCGGCGTGTACCATACCCCTCTTTCGGTAGCCAGACAGGCGCCGTCTCCCCCCAGGGATATCGCGGCATAGGCAACGCCCCTCTTGAGCAGAGATTCCGCCGCTCCCACGACATCCTCCAATGTCTCCGCGGGTTTTCCTGTCAGCAGTTCAAGCTCGTAACGGTTCGGCTTGATCATGAACGGGGCCGCCTCCAGTCCAAGCCGCAGCCGCTCTCCTTCCGCGTCCAGCACACAGCGGCAGTCGGACGCGGTTTTGCGCAGTTCCAGTATACGGTCACGGTAATACTCCGGAGGGCATCCCGGAGGCGTGCTGCCGGTAAAAACCATATACCTGCTGCGCTCTCCCCAATCCCGTATCAGCGCCGAGGTTTTTTCCAACGTCTCCGCGTCCGCCGGCGCGCCGGGCTCATTCAGCTCGGTGACAATATTCCGGGAGGTATCCAGTATCTTGGTGTTGATCCGAAGAGGACGGGCCGCCGGGATCCAGTCACATACGCAGCGTGTTCCGGCAAAACGTTGGGTGACGGCTTCATGCCTGCTCCCCAAAATACCGATGCAGGCGGAGGGGACACCGATTTGATCCAGCGCCAATGCCACATTGACGCCCTTTCCCGAGCCGTCCTGCCGCATCGTCTGTATCCGGTTCATACCGCCGTAATGAAAGGCGGGGATGGTTACTGTCTTATCCACACAGGGATTCATACATACGGCGGTGATCATGTTCCTCCCCTCCGGGCTGCCGCCATACCCCCGGCGAACCCTGTCGAAAATGCGATTTGCAGATTATAACCGCCGGTAAAGGCGTCCAGATCCAGCAATTCACCGACGATATAGAGGCCTTCTATGATTTTGGAGGCCATGGTGCGCGGATCCACCTCCCGCAGGCTGACCCCTCCCCGGGTAATGACGGCTTCCTCCCAGCCCCTTGTACCGGTCGGATGGATGGGCAATGCTTTCAATGTGCGGCGAAGGCTCTCCCTTTGCGGTTGGGTCAATTGTCCCGCGGTTGTTTCCGGGGGGATCCCTGCCACACACAGCACCGCGCGGAGAAGCCGGACCGGCAGCAGATCCCCGAATGCCTTCGGCGCGGCTTGCTTCGGGTTCTCCCCGATCTTCCGCAGAATGCGCTCTCTCAACTCCTCCTCGGGGATCGCGGGCTTTGTGTCGACCCACAGGCCGATCTGCTCAAACCCGCCTTCCGGCAGCAGGGAGGACAGTGTCAGCACCAACGGGCCGGATATGCCAAAGTGGGTCAGCAGCATCTCGCCCTGCTGCGCGAAGAACTTCCTTCCGTTTTTCGCGGCGGAGAGCGTTACGTTCTTCAGCGTAATACCGGCCAAAGGCGGTATCCATGTATCCGAGGTCTCCAGGGGAACCAGCCCCGGCCGGCAGGGCCGTATCGTATGCCCCGCCGCCTCCGCCATGCGGTGGCCCGCGCCGGTGGAACCGGTCGCGGGATAGGACAATCCGCCGGTAGCAAGTATCACGGCGTCCGCGTCCATCCGCTGCCCGTCCTCCGTCATTACGCCAAGGATGCGGCCGTCCTGCGTCAGCAGCGCCTTTACGCCGCAGCCCAAACATATCTTCACATCCGATGCGCGCAGCGCCCTCTCAAAGGCCCTGTTGACGTCGCCGCTTTTCATGGACGCCGGGAAGACTCTTCTTCCCCGTTCCACCGTCAGCGGCACGCCCATGGATTCCACCATCGCCATAAGCCCGGCGGCGTCCAGCTGATCCAGCGCGCTGTACAGAAAACGGCCGTCTCCCGGAATGTTATCCATATAGTCCTGGGCGGTGCCGGCGTTTGTCAGGTTGCAGCGGCCCTTTCCGGTGATGTACAGCTTTTTGCCGCATTTTTCGTTGTGGTCCAGCAGGGACACCCGCGCCCCCTGCCGGGCGGCCGTCAACGCCGCCATCATGCCGGATGCCCCGGCGCCCACCACGATCACCCTATCCATTGTCTTTTGCGGAATAGATATTGTATGAAGTCCACAGCGTCTCCAGCTCCTCCAGGCTTTCCCGGGTCTTTTCCGGATTCCTCCAGCCGACCGCCGCGAGCAGCGCGTCCGCCAGCGCCATCGGCGCCACAAGGGAGTCCGCGAAAGAGGATATATCGCACCGGGCGAACAGCCGCAGCTCCGCCGCCTCCGCAAGAGGGGAATGAGGCGAATCGGTAATGCAGGCCACCCGCGCTCCTTTTCCCGCCGCGAAACGCAGTCCCTCCACCGTCCTTCGGGAATACCGGGGAAATCCTATGCCGATCAGCAGGTCCCCGGCGCGGATATGGACAAGCTGTTCCAGGGTATCATGAATGCCTGAGGTCACAATATTCACGGCAGGAAACAGAAACTGCAGATAATACCCGAGAAATTGAGCTACCGGCGCGGATGCCCTGAGCCCCATGATATAAATACTGTTAGCGGCGCAGATCGCCTCCGCCATCCGGTTGAAATCCGTCTCGTCCATATTCTCCATGGTCCTGCGAATATTCTTCTCCTCCGCTCTCATCACAGAACGCATGATGTCGCCGGATGACCCCGGCGCTTCCGTTTCCATGCGCTGCAGCGGCTTCATTCGGTGCCGTACCGCCTGCTGCAGCTCCCGCTGTAATGCGGGATACCCCGCGTAACCCAGCGCCGCGGCGAATCGCACCACCGTTGATTCGCTTACATTGGTCTGTTCAGCCAGCTTCGCGGCCGTCATAAACGCCGCCTTTTCATACTCCTCCAGCAAAAAGCGGGAAATACGCCGCTGACTCCGGCTCATATCCGGCAAAGCCCTCTGTATTTTTTCTATAAACTCAGGCCCCTTTTCGGTTCCCATAAAGATCTCCCTCCGTTTTCCTCGGTGTTCCTATTTTACATGAATCGCCCGGCAGATGCAAGGCGGCCGATGTATGACGGGCGGCAGCCCTTGCGCGTTTTCCGTCCGCGTGCATTGCGCCGCGGTTTGTTCTCTGTCAGGAGGCGGTCGCAGCGTCATAGGCTGCGCAATCCGTATGCCGGCAGCTTTATTGCCTGTTAAAATAGAAGGAGCCGTGGTATACTGTATCCGAAAGGCGGTGAAGGAATGGAATCCACTATGTTATGGATCGGAACCTCGTCCAATGACCCCGGGAAGGGTATCTACGCCCTGCCCTGTACCGGCGCGCCGGGTAACGGGGAACCCGCGCTTTGTCAGACAGTCACAAACCCCTCCTACATCATACTGTCCCATGACGGGAGAAAACTGTTCTCTGTATCGGAAACCATGGACAACGCCGCCGTTGTCTCCTACGCGGTCGGCAGTAACAATGCCCTTACGGAGATCAGCCGGCAGCCCGTGCTGGGCAAGGGCCCCTGTCATGTGGCCTGCGACCGGGCAGCCGGCGTACTGCTTTCGGCGAATTACGGGGACGGAACGGTGTCCGTGCTGCCTCTCCGGGAAGACGGTGTGATACAGCCGCTGTCCGCCCTTGTATGCCACCCCGCCGGGGGAAGATTCGGCCCCCATGCTCACTGCGCCGTGTTCTCCCCCGACGAGAAGCGGATCTGGGTCTGCGATCTGGGATTGGATAAGCTGTTGTGCTACCGATGGGAACCCTTTTCCCGAACGATAATGCTGGATCATAGCCTGACCCTGCAGCTGGAGGAGGGGAAAGGTCCCCGTCATATGCTCTTCCACCCGGCGAACGGCTGCGCTTACCTGTTGGATGAGCTGGGCTCCCGTGTGAATACATTCCTTTGGGATCCTGATACCGGCGCTTTGACACTGCGGCAGACGCTCTCCCTCCTTCCTGAGGATTTTACGGCCCATAACGGCAGCGCCGCGGTACGGTGCAGCGGGGACGGTCGGTTCCTCTACTGTTCCAACCGAGGGCACAATTCCATCGCGGTATACGCCATCGGGGAAGGCGGTCTGCTCACCCTGCTCCAGCGGGCGGACTGCGGCGGAGACTTTCCGCGGGATATGGATTTCGAACCCGGGGGCAACTACCTGTATGTGGCCAACCAGCGTTCAGACACGGTGGATGTGCTTCCCGTCGATAAGGCAACCGGACTTTTAGGCGATACGGTCGCCCATTATACCGTTCCCTCCCCCACCTGCATCCTGTTCTCTAAGAACTGATAACAGCGCTCCGTATTAAAACTGCGGAGCTTTTATTTAACAATATGCAAAGACACGGCAGGTATTTCCCAAGGCGCGGCGCTTGTCCGCCGTGACTGAGTGATCCCATCGCGGAATAACGGTTCCCCGGCTGCCGGCGGCAGCCGGATTATCGATATACCAGCAGTGAACGGTCGGACAGATCAAATATCATCTCGGCAACCTGTTCCGGCGGCAGATCAAAGCCGGATTCCACCCATGTGCAGATCACGGAGAGCGAGCCGTGCAGCAAAAAGGCATACACATATTTTCGCTGCGGTTCCTCCAGTGTAAAAACGATCCCGGGCTTCACAAAGAGCAGAGATTCTTTCACAAAACGGTTGCGAAAAGAATCTCGGTCTTTCTGGCACAGCAGTACACGGAAGAGCGTGCCGTTTTCCCTGATATACTGCAAAAAGGCGCAGATATGCTGCTTCGTACCGACATCGGGACCGACATTCTGCAAGCGGAGCCGCGTTTCGCCAATCGCTTCCTCCTCCATCTCTCCCAAAAGGTCATATTCGTTCCCGTAATGCAGATAGAATGTCGATCGATTTAACTCCGCCCTTTCGCAAATTTCCTTTACGCTGATGCGTTCGATGGGTTTTTGCTCCATACAGGCAAGCAGGCTTTCCCTGAGCAGCCGTTTTGTCAGACGAACGCGTTGATTCTCGGTTTTTTTTGTCAAGCTTTCGGCACTTCCTTTCATTCTGTCGAACTCCGGGCAAATCTGATGCAACTGGTGTTTGTAAAAACCACACTGTGTTGATAGTATAGTGGCAAAGACGCCTGAACGTCAATAGAATCGGTAAAACTGCGCGCATTTTACAGGGCGGCTCGCGTATAGCGGCGCAACACATCATCGTACCGGAGGAAACAGGATGAAGTTCTTCAATCGCCCCGGCTTGAGAAGCCGGATAACCACGAATAATGTCAGCGGCAGAGAAAAATGGCTGGGGTACCTGCTGGGACCCGCCGGAGCGCTGCTGTTGAATGCGGTGCTCGGCACCTATCTCAATGTGTATTACACGGACGTGCTCGGGCTCACAGGAATCTGGGGCGGCGCCTTCCTTGTGGTGTTCCCGATCGTTTCCAAAATCATCGATGCGATCACAAATATCGTGATGGGCTATATCATTGACCGTACCAAATCCTCTCAGGGCAAAGCGCGTCCCTGGCTACTGATCTCCGCGCCTCTTCTCACCGTTACCGGCATCCTGCTTTTCACCGTACCGCAGGCAAGCGAGAACATACAGGCTATTTGGGTGATACTGTCCTACAACCTGTTTTATTCATTTGCCTACACTATCTTCAACATGAGCCACGGCCTGATGGTTCCGCTGTCCACGCGAAATTCCACACAGCGCGGCTCCTTGTCCGTATTTAATCAGGTTGCCGCGATCATGATGTCGGGCATCATATGCGCGCTGCTGTTCCCGATGGTGATCAGCCCCTGGTGGGGCTTGGACAAATCGCGCTGGATACTGGTTATGTCAATCATCTCGATCATCGCTTTGCCGGCGACGCTCCTGGAATATTACTTTACAAAAGAACGTATCTCGGAAGAAAAAACGGGATCTGAGGAAAAATCCGTGTCATTTCGAGAACGGATCAAAGCAGTATCGAGCGATAAATACATGCTGATCCTTTTTGGGTATTTTCTTCTCACCACCTTGGCTACGGGATTGAAAAACCTTTCCGGTATATACTACTGCAACTATGTTCTGGGCACCTATAACGATGGGATCACCATGACACTGCTCTCCGTCATCGGCGGCTTGCCGATGGGGATAGGTCTCTTTCTGGTCTGGCCTCTCGCTAAAAAGTTCGGCAAGCGGAATGTCACCGCTGCGGGATTGATACTGGTGGCGATCGGGAGCGCGATTTGCATGCTCTCGCCTAAAAACATGGTCGTTGTCTTAATAGGACAGTTCATCAAAAATCTGGGCAGTCTCCCCGGAGCGTATATTTTTATGGCGTTGTTTGCAGACGTGTTGGACCATCTGGAATGGAAGAAAGGCTTTCGCTGCGACGGTCTGGCCATGAGCATATTCAATACCATCGCAGTGGCTATGATCGGGGTCTGTACGGGTATTTTCAACGGGCTGCTTTCCTCAGCGGATTATGTCAAACCCTATTACGACGCCGCCGGCGCGTTGATCGCCGTCCAGTCAGACAGGGTGCAGAGCGTGATCATCTTCTGCTTTCTCGGTCTGGATGTGATCGTCAGCCTGGTTGTAGCGCTTTTTCTGCGATTCCTTAACGTGGAAAAAGAGCTCCCCGCAAAGCAGGCGGCGATCCTGGCACGCAAAAAGGCATCCGTGGAAGCCGCCGGCGGTGTTTGGATCGATCCCGAGGAGGCGGAGAGGATCGAGCGCGCGCAGCAGGCCGCTGAGGCGGAACAAAACAGGCTCTCGGAGTTGCGGGCGTTCTGCGAAAGGAAGGGTCTTTCCTTTGCGGAAGAAGAGGCCAGATATCAGGCAAAGCGCGAAAAGAAACAGGCAAAGGCTGCCGGAAAGAGGAAGTAAGATGCTGCAAATCACCTCCGTAACGGTCAACGGCGCAAAGGGCGGATGCGTGACGGACGAACGGGCGCCGCGCATTGCGTTTTCTCTCTCCTCCGACAGGCAGGGCGAAGCCCTGTCAAGCGCGGTCATCACCGTGGGCGATTGGAAGCGTATCACATATGATCAGTTGAACAACCGGTACGACGGGCCCCTTGCGCCCTTTACGGAGTACGGCGTAAGGGTGAAAGCCGTCGGAACGAGTGGCGACATGGCGGAAGCGGAAACGTCATTCCGTACGGGAAGGTTGGATACGCCGTGGCGGGCGAAATGGATAACCGACGCGGACTACCGGACGCCGAACAAGCAGTCTCCGCTGCCGATGGCATTCCAAAGGTCATTCCGCGCCGAAAAATCCCCGCGGCGTGCCTGGCTGGAGTGTACGGCGCTGGGTGTGTACGAGCTGACACTTAACGGAGAAAAGGTGGGAAAGGACTATTTCGCGCCCGGTTTTACCTCCTATGCCCATCATATCCAGTATCAGACCTATGAGGTGACGGACATGCTCCTGCGGGAAAACACCCTGATCGCGGTCGTTGCGGGCGGTTGGGCGGTGGGCTCTTTCACCTACGGACGAAAAAACCGCATCAGCGCGGACAGGCAGGCGTTTCTGCTGGAGCTGCATATCGAATATACCGACGGCAGCGTAGCGCTTATAACAACCGACGAAAACTGGCGCGTGACGGAGGAGGGCCCCTACCGCATGGCGGAATGGTACGACGGCGAAACTTATGACGCTCGTATAATGTATTCCTCAGTCCCATGGAAACCCGCCTCAATAACGTCACCACGCGGCACACCGCGGCTAATAGCAGGGTATGGCGCACCCGTGCGCGCGCAGGAAAAGTTTATCCCTGTTTCGTGGACTGTCGCCCCCTCAGGGGAGCTTGTATATGATTTCGGGCAAAACTTTGCGGGTGTAATCTGCGCGAAGATTCGCGGCAAGGCAGGGCAAACAGTGGTTTTCCGCCACGCGGAGGTTCTGCTGAACGGCGAACTTTTCGTCAAGTCCCTGCGTACTGCAAAGGCGACAGCAACGTATTTCTGTAAAGACGGCGAGCAGACCTACTCCCCGCGGTTGACCTACATGGGCTTCCGTTATGTTGGCATAACGGGTATCGCCGCGGAGGATCTCGAATTGACGGCTCTGGCGGTGTATTCGGACATCGGTGAAACAGGCGCGTTTTCCTGCTCCGATGCGACTCTCAATCGCCTGAACGAAAACATCCGCTGGAGCGGTAAATCCAACTTTGTGGATATCCCTACTGACTGCCCCCAGCGCGACGAGCGTCAGGGCTGGACAGGCGATATCGCGGTATTCGCGCGGACGGCATGCTTCAACTTTGATATGGGGCGCTTCTTTGATAAATGGCTGTCCGACATGCGCGCCGAACAGGGAAAAGGCGGCGGCATCCCCATGGTCGTACCCAGAGGCGGAGACAACTGGCCCGTAATGGCGACCTCCTGCTGGGGAGACAGCTGCGTACTGGTGCCTTGGGCTGAATATCTGGCACGGGGCGACAAGTCTCTTCTGGAAAAGCAGTATCCGACGATCCGGCGCTTTCTCAAAGCTGCCGGTTGGTGGTCGCGTTTCTTTGCTTTAACGCCCTCGGGCCGGTATATATGGCGTTTTCCCTTCCACTTCGGCGACTGGTGCGCGCCCGAGGGTACGGCGCGGGAATGGATCATGAGGGGAAAGTGGATCGGTACGGCGTACTATTTCAATTCCTGCCGCATCGCCGCCGACATGGCGGAGATACTCGGCCGATCCGGGGATGCTGCCGCGTATCGGGATCTGGCGAAAAAAATCGCTGCAGCTTATCGCAAAGTGTTCACTGACGGCAGGGGACGCCTGAAAAAGGAGTTTCAGACCGCTTATGCCCTGCCGCTGCACTTCGGCATGACATCAGGCGAAGAGACGGCGCGGATGGCGGAAAATCTTGCCCGGCTTATCCGCGAGAACGGAGGACACTTGGCGACGGGATTTCCCGGCACCCCGTACATCCTCTTCGCGCTCAGCGATTACGGACAGACCGAGGCGGCATATCAGCTGCTGCTGCAGCGCGGCTGTCCGAGCTGGCTGTACGAAGTGCTTTCGGGTGGCACAACGATCTGGGAGCGCTGGGATGCGCTGCGTCCCGACGGAACGGTGAATATTGGCGACCTGACCGGTAGAAAGGATGACGATGCCTCCCGGGGCGGCATGGTCAGCTTCAACCATTACGCGGGCGGCGCTGTGGGCGATTTCCTCTATCGGCGCGTTGCGGGGCTGGAGCCCCTGGAAGGCGGATATCGTCGGTTTGCCGTTCGTCCGCTCCCGGGCGGCGGCATCACCCATGCGCGCGGCGAAGTGCAGACCCCTTACGGGCGCGCGGCATCCGCTTGGCGTATTGAGGATGGCGTGTTTACCATCCGTGTACAGGTACCGGTCGGTACAAACTGCTTTCTGACGCTGCCCGGCGGCAGGCAGCATGCCCTTTCCGCCGGCAGGCACGAGTTCAGTGAGAAAGTATGAAAGAAAAGATCGGCAGACCGGATCCCTTTCAAAAAGGTATGGCGCCCGGGAAGATATCTCCTTTCGAGAGGAAACGGGCTTCGGAAAGCCGGGACGATCATCCGTAGACGGAGCCGGCGCTCTTCGGATGGCATTTCCCGGTGTCATTTTAAAAAATAACTGGATTTATAAAACACGGAGTGGTATGCTGGTGTAACAAAGGGGGACGGAACATGGAAACTACGGCAGAGAGCAAAAAAGAGGCGCGCCAAAGAGAGCGGGCAAACTGGATGACGACTTCCGGGGAGCGGAGGAGCTACAGCGTGTATTTTATGGGGCAGAACATGATCTATACGCTTGTCTATATGTTCCTTCCCACCTATCTGCTGCTCGTCGGGCTTGATGCGGCCGCCACCGCGGGGGTGCTCATTCTTGTCAAGGTCTGGGACGCGGTGAACGACTGTCTTTTCGGCGGTCTGATTGACAAGATCAAGGTAAAGAAGGGCAGCCGCTTTATTCCGTGGATGCGGATATCCCTTCCCGCCATCGGTTTAACGACGATCCTGCTGTTCAGCATCCCCAACGGTTTGGCCCTGGGGTCAAAGCTCATCTGGTTTGCGGTCACCTATATTCTGTGGGATACGGCCTACACACTCTGTGATGTTCCGCTCTACGGCCTGGTGACTACCATGACAACCATTCAGTCGGAGCGCACGGATCTTCTGACTAAAAGCCGCATTCTCGCGAATATCGGCGTACTGTTTGCGTTGGGGTTCGGCTATGTACTGCCCGCGGAGCAGGTCGGGCTCTCCTTTACCGTGATCGCATGGATCGTCACAGTGCTCAGCATGGCGCTGATGATTTGGCTGACCCTGCGCGTCAAAGAAAGGGCCGTGCGCGAACGTGAGGAAGATTCCTACGGCATCCGGGAGATGTTTCGCTATCTTATCGGCAACAAGTATCTGCTGATCTACTATCTGGGGCTGTTCCTGTTGTCCGGGCTGAACACCGCCACCAGTGTTCTGCAGTTTGCCTGCTTTTATCTCTTTGACAGCGCCATGATCGCGACGGTGGTAGCCGCGATGTCCTTTGTGCCCGCGGTCATCATCGCTTTTTTCATGCCCGTCCTTCTCAAACGATTTGACAAGTTCCACATGTTCATGATCAGCGGCGTCGCCTTTGCGGTCCTTTCCCTGGTGATCTGGCTGGTGGGGCCGCGTCTCGTGCCGCACCTGGTGCTTACGGTGCTGCGCGGGATCGCGTTCTCCGGGCTATCCACACTCCAGTTCATGTTCACCCCCGACTGCGCCGAATACGGGCAGTATAAAACAGGCATTGAGGCAAAGGGAATCACCTTCGCCCTGCAGACCTTTACCATGAAGCTGGTCAGCGCGGTCTCCGCCTCCCTCGGTTTCGCGATCCTCGGCCTGTTCGGATGGAAAAGCGTGGAAGCGGCCAGCTTCGCGGAGCTTGCCGCGCTGAACGTTTCCCAGACCAGCGCGGCGCTTTCGGCGCTCTGGGCGACCTATGCGCTGCTGCCCGCTATCGGCGGCATCCTGGCGGTACTAGTTTGGACCCGCTACAAGCTGAAGAGCCGGGATGTGGAGCTGATGGCCAAATACAACCTCGGCGAGATCACGCGTGAGGATTGCGAGGCGGGTCTTTCACGGAAATATTGAGGTATGAAAAATGAAAAAAGAACGTTGGTACAAGGATCAGGTATTTTATCAGATATGGCCCCGCAGCTTTAAGGACGGGAACGGGGACGGCATAGGCGACCTGCTCGGCATTTACGAAAAGCTCCCCTATATCCAAAGCCTCGGCGTGACCGGGATCTGGTTCTCGCCGCTGTATGTGTCACCCAATGCCGATTACGGATACGATATCGCGGATTACTACGCCATCTCCCCCGAATACGGTGATCTGGAGCTCTTTCGAAAGGTTCTTGATAAGGCCCATGACCTCGGGATGAAGGTTATCATGGACCTTGTCGTCAATCACACCTCCGATGAGCATCCCTGGTTTTTAGCGAGCCGGGACGAAAACAGTCCCTACCGAGACTATTATTTTTGGCGCAAGGGCAGAAAGAACGGAAAACTGCCGAATAACTGGGACAGTCTGTTTGAAGGCAAGGCCTGGGAGTATGATGAAAAAAGCGACGCTTACTATCTCCACATCTTCTCAATAAAGCAGGCGGATCTGAACATGGATAACCCCGCGGTACGCAGGGAAGTTCTGGATATCATGAAATTCTGGCTCGACATGGGTGTCGACGGCTTCCGCGAGGATGTGATCACCTTTATCTCAAAAACCCCGGGCCTGCCGAATGACATCATACCTTTCGCCAGCGGCATGCGGTACTACAAGAACGGGCCGCGCCTCAGGAAGTATCTGCTGCAGTTCCGCGAACTGACGGATCAATACGACTGCTTCACCCTCGGGGAAGCGCCTATGATGACGCCTAAAGACGCGCTGTCCTTTGTCCGTGAAGGCGACGGCCAGACGCTGGATCTGATGTTCCATTTCCAGCATATGGAGGCCGATTGTCTGTTCACCGATTATTTGCCGCTCCCCTTTAACCTGCGCAGGTACAAACGTGTCCAGACCCGTTGGCAGAACGCTTTGCGCGGAAAGGCATGGAACACTCTCTATCTTGAAAACCATGATCATCCCCGCATCATCAGCCGCTACGGAAGCGAGCGTTACCGCGAGGAAAGCGGGAAAATGCTGGCCTGTTCCTATCTGTTCCTGCAGGGCACACCGTTTCTTTATCAGGGGCAGGAGATCGGCATGACGAACATCTCTTTGCCGGGCATCGACGATTATGCCGATGTAGTGGCCAAAACAAATTATCAGAGGTTTGTCAAAATATTCTCACCGGAAAAGACCATGTCCATCATCCGCAGGGCATGCCGGGATTCCGCGAGAACGCCCGTACAGTGGGACGCCGGCGAACACGCGGGTTTTTCCGAGAGCAAGCCCTGGTTCCCGGTCAATCCGAACTATACTGAGGTAAATGTGGCAGCCCAGGAGGCGGATCCGAACTCACTCCTGCACTTCTACCGCGCCGCGATCGCACTCCGCAAGGAACTGCCCGTGGTCAATGACGGGACGTACACGGAATACTATCCGTTGAGCAGATCCCTGTACGTGTATTCCCGGACGAATGCGAACGCGCGGCTGCTGGTGATCTGCTCCTTCACCGAGAAACCTGTGCGCTTTCGTGCGCCGAAGGGGTTTTCCCTCGCGGACAGCGAACTGCTTCTCCATAATTACGGCAACTGCTCCTCAGACCGCAACGCCTTTACGACGCGCCCCTACGAGACACGGGTCTATCTTTGGCGGTAAGACCCTTTGAAAAGAGATCCCGCGAAAACGGCTTTTGCCGGGTGACAAGACGGCATATCTGTGATAAAATTACGTATAAGGGTTATGGAAAAATCGGAAGAAGGCAAAGGTATGAGAAAAAAGCACGGTGTGTTGTTCTGGATACTGGTGTTCCTGTGTCTCCCGATTGCGATCATCTGGGAGTGCGTGAGACGGGCATAGGGAAGCAGGATCAACCGCCCCGGTTTTCACCGGGGCTTTCCTTTTTTCATCCGTCCCGCCCGGCCGCTTCCTTCCCGCGCAGGAAAATACCGCCGATATATGCATCAATAGCCAGGGTATGAAAAAGCCCCCTTTCGGGGGCGATCATACTGCGGGTTTTATCCCGGAATATCCCCGACGCCCGGTAATATATACTGGGGACGATAGGGGAACCTGCGCAGATCCTCCCGGGAGGTCACACCGGACAGCACCAGGCAGGTATCCAGATCCGTTTCGATCCCGGCGATAATATCAGTATCCATCCGGTCTCCCACGATCGCGGTCTCCTCCCGCGTGGTGCCCAACAGCCTCAGCCCGCCCCGCATCATCATGGGATTCGGCTTTCCCACATAATACGCCGAGAGGCCGGTTGCCCGTTCGATCGGGGCGATCAGGGAACGGCATGCCGGCATGATACCGGTCTCCCCGGGTCCGGTCAGATCCGGGTTTGTACCGATAAGCTTGGCGCCGGCCAGCACCAGCCGGACCGCTTTCTCTATATGCTGATAGGAATAATTCCTCGTTTCCCCCATCACCACATAATCGGGATTGATGTCGTTCATCACAAATCCGGCGTCATACAGCGCGTTCATCAGTCCCGGCTCCCCGATGGCGTAAACACTGCCGCCGGGGCATTGACTCTGCAGGAAAAAAGCCGTCGCCAAAGCGGAGGTATAAAAATGGGATTCATCGACATTCATTCCCATACGTTCCAGCTTCATAGACAGCTCCCGGGGGGAGCGCTCCGGGCTGTTCGTCAAAAACAGATACCGTTTCTCATTCTCCTGCAGCCAGGTGACAAACTCCAATGCTCCGGGGAGCAGATAGTTTCCGTGGTAAACCACACCGTCCATATCGATGATAAAGCCTTTTTTCGCACGCAGTTTTTCCATCTTACTCTCCAATATTTATTCTATAGGCGCCAGCCAGGTAAAAGGCGCGAGGGGGAGATTCCGCAGCAGGGCAAACAACAGGATAACGCCCCCCAGGATCCAGAATACCCAGTTTGGCCAGGGCGGTATGCTTTTCCCGCGGATATGCAGTATCGCCGCATACAGGGTGAAGGCTGCCAGCCCCGGCACCAGCAGCATGCCCAAAAGGTTCATGCGGAACGCCCCGGCAATATCGCCTCGCATCAGCAGCAGCACTGCCCTTGTCATACCGCATCCGGCGCAATAAAGCCCGATCAGCTTCTGAAACAGACATCCCGGCAGAAACAGCATCAGCTGCGGTTTCCGGGACAGCAGCATTGCGGCGGCCAAACCCGCAAGCATCACGCCGCACCAGATACACAGCGGAAGAAACCGGGAAAACGAGGTTTTCCCTTTCATCCTCCGCCCCATTCCGCAAAACCCCACAGGCCGAGGATGACGGCGATCACCAGCAGCGTCCAAAAAGCTGCCGTAACACCCACGCCCCAAAAAAACATCTTCTTTGCTTTAGCGTTGCAGACACGCACCCTGTCATAATGACATCGCGCGTTGGCAAGCAATGCTTTGGAAGCCGCAACAATCCCGGGTATCCCAAAGGGAAGGCAGCCCGCGCAGGTCAGCGCAATGTTCAGCACCAGCCAGGGGATAGGGCTGCCCACATCGGCGGGGCGGAGCGGCCGTCCGGAATGGGCGGCAGTGAGCTCGGGGAGCAGCGCGGCGCCGCAGCCGGCACACCGGTTGGCAATGTCATTGAAATACAGGTTGCAGTCCCTGCACTGCTTCATACTTAGTAGTTATACATTTCGCCGCTCATAGCGGCAACAACGACCATCACGAAATAGAACACCCAGAAAGCCGCGCCCACCACTGTGGCTACAATAAACAAGGTGCGGGCCTGCTTTACCTTTTGGTTCCGCAGGAGGATATCTCCTCTCCCTTCCGCTTTCTTGGCCGCGACGGCCGCCAGTATCGCAGGAATACCGAAGGCGAAACAGCACATGGCGGTCGTAATGATGGACAGTACCAGCCATAATGTCGTACTGCCGCCCGAGGGCTGGACGTTGGGATCATTGTAAACAACCTGCTCCTGCTGCGCGGGAGGCGTATAGGGTATGTACTTGGTCTCCTCCGCCGCCGGAGCCTCGGCTGCGAAGGTCTCCTCCGCTGCGGGCTGTGTTTCTTGGATCGCGCGGAGCTCCTCTCCGCAGTTGGAGCACCAGTTGGCATTGTCCTCAAAATAAAGATTACACTGATTGCAATACTTCATATTCTACCTCCTATCTTTGGCTGAAGTATAGCATATCCCACCCTTGTTTGCAACGGAATAAAAGAAAGTTCCCCGTCTTCTTATCTCCGAAAACAACGTCCCGGAAATCGCCTGCAAGAGGAGCGCGGGCGCCGAAAACACCTCCCCCGCCGTTCCCTGCTGGCGCCGCGGCGTAGCGTTGATGCGGGCAGTCGGGTAATCCCTGAAAATGAGGGTTGACAGACGGAGAGAGCGCGGATATAATAAACCAAGATTCTGTAAGGGAGGGAAACCGGTATGTTGAAGGCGCTTGCTTCCACCCATAACATACCTTCCCCCTGCGCGTCTGTGTCGGCGTTTTCCGCGGCAGTCCGCTATTTCGCGGGCTGCTTTTTTGCGTATTTTTTTATCTTTACACGGATCAACCCCGGACAGCCGCCGTGCGAAACCATGTTTGTTTAATTGACGGTTTCGAGGGCGGTTCCCCCGGGGGGGAACCGCTTTTTCCGTATTCGAGTATAGAGGAGATGCATGCATGCGCTATGACAGACGATTTACGCAGGGTCAGCCCGGGACGGGGCGCCCCGGCTGAAGCCCGAAACGCCTCTTTGAAAACAACAGGGAGAATCATGGATCATGAGGAAATATTATCAGCAGGAAATTGAAACATTGCCCGTGGAAAAGCTCCGGGCGCTTCAGTCGGAGAAACTGGTCAGGCAGGTCGCGCATGTATACGCTCATGTGCCCTACTACAGGGCAAAGATGGACGCCGCGGGGGTTTCGCCGGAGGATATCCGGGATATGCAAGACCTGCATAAACTGCCCATGCTGACCAAGGATGATCTGCGGGAGACCTATCCCAGGGGCATGCTGGCCGTCCCCCTTTCGGATTGTGTGCGGATACAGTCCACCTCCGGCACCACTGGCAAACGGGTCATTGCCTACTATACCCAAAGAGATCTGGACCTTTGGGAGGATTGCTGCGCGCGGGCAATCGTGGCAATGGGCGGAAGCCGGGAAGATGTCTGTCAGATCGCTTACGGCTACGGCCTCTTTACGGGAGGCGCGGGCATGAACGGCGGCTCCCATAAGGTAGGCTGTCTGACGGTGCCCATGTCCTCCGGGAATACAGAGCGTCAAGTGCAGTTCATGCAGGATCTTCAGGCTACCATCCTCTGCTGCACCCCCTCCTATGCCGCCTATATCGGAGAAGTCATGAAAGAACAGGGGATCGCGCCGGAGAACAACAGCCTGCGGATCGGCATCTTCGGCGCCGAGCCCTGGACGGAGGAGATGCGCCGGGACATCGAACGATCCCTGGGGTTAAAGGCCTACGATATTTACGGGCTGACGGAATTGTCCGGCCCCGGCGTTGCATTTGAGTGCCGGGAACAGCAGGGCATGCATATCAACGAGGACCACTTCATCGCGGAGATCATCGACCCCGATACCGGGGAGGTACTGCCGGAGGGACAGGAGGGCGAGCTTGTTTTCACAAGCGCCGATAAGGAAGCCTTCCCCCTGCTGCGCTACCGCACCCGGGATATTTGCCGTCTGAACCGGGAGCCCTGTCCCTGCGGACGCACCTTTGTCCGTATGCGTAAACCCATGGGGCGCAGTGATGATATGCTGATCATCCGGGGAGTCAATATCTACCCCTCGCAGATCGAAACTACCCTGATACAGGAGGGCTACGCCCCCCACTACCAGATACTGGTAGACCGTGTCAGCAATATGGATACGCTGGACATCAATGTGGAACTGACGCCCGATCAGTTCGATGATACCGTCAGGGGCATCGCCCAGCGTGAACGGAACCTGGAGGCCGCCCTGCGGGCAATGCTGGGTGTCTCGCCGAGGGTACACTTGGTCGCGCCGAAGACTATCGTCCGCAGCGAGGGCAAAGCCCTGCGGGTGATAGACCGGCGGAAGCTGCATTAAGAAAGGAGAAGAGCATGGGAACCAAACAATTGACCGTTTTTGTGGAGAATAAGCACGGCGCTCTTTCGGAAATTACAAAGCTGCTTACCGCGGCGGGCGTCAATATCCGGGCGATGGTACTGGCGGATACCCCGGATTACGGTATCCTGCGTATGATCGTCTCCGATACCGCCGGTGCATCGGAAGCATTGTCGGCCGGGGGGATCCTGCACAAAGTCGTGGGCATTACCGTGATCCGGCTGGAGAACACTCCCGGGGGGCTATCGTCGGTATTGGATACCCTGGTCGCCCACAATATCAATATTGAATATATGTACGCCTTTGTGGCGGTCTCCGGCAGGGATGCCTATGCCGCGCTGCGTTTTGAGGATAAAGACGCCGCGCTGGCCGTGCTGGCAAAAGAAAAGATCCCCATACTCGAGGCGGAAGCTCTTTAAACCCCATAAAATCGGTTGCGCATCTCCCCGATGATTGTTATAATCAGGCTATATAATAATCGAAGGGAGATTTGCTATGTCCTTCTCCGTAAACGATCCTTTTCTGTACGTTATTTCCGGAGTTGTGCTGCTGGTCGTATTGGCGCAGTCGTTTTTTTTCCTGGTCATATCCGTCCGGAAAGCGAAATCACTGGGGATAACTTCCGTCACGGTGCGGAAGACCATCCTTTCCAGCGCCATATTTACCGTTGCGCCGGCGGTTTCCATCCTCATCGGGGTCATTACCCTGAGCAAGTTCCTGGGGCTCCCCTTTCCCTGGCTGCGGCTGAGTATTCTCGGTGCGGTGACGTACGAGCTGCCGGCCGCCACCATTGCCGCCAACTCCATGAACGTATCGATTAACGCGCCCATCACCGACCCGAAAGTCTTCGCGGTGATCGCCTGGACGATGACGCTGGGCATTATTTCCGGTCTCGTTCTGGTTCTCTTCGGTCTGAAAAAGGTCCAGAAGGGTATCGTAAAAATCACAGGAAAGGATGCCCGCTGGCGGGAGATCGTGATGGACAGTCTCTTTCTGGGTATGATTTCCGCCTTTGTCGGCTTGCTTTTCGCCGATATACGGGAGGGGTTGTCCGGTTTTATCCCCCTGGCGGTAGCGTTGTGTTCGGCGTTACTGATGGGGATCTGCGGTCTCCTGATCAAAAAATGCAGGATGACCTGGCTGGAGCAGTATGCCCTGCCCGTCAGCATGCTGGGCGCCATGGCTCTGTCCATTCCCGTGACCATGCTGATGACTTGAAAGGAGGCTTCCCGTGAAAGAGAAAATAAAACTGCCCTATGAGGAACAGCTCCACATATACGGCCGGGTTTGGGTGGCATTGGCCCTGTTTTTAATGATACTGTCTCCCGTGGCGATCTGTGTATACTACAATGCCTGGCCTCCTTTTACAGCCGTACTCAAGGCGCTGCTTGGTGTGGCGCCCATGTATTGGACCGTAGGGATCATCGAGGTACTCACCTATGCGCCGATGCTGGGAACCGGCGGCACCTATCTGGGTTTTGTCACCGGAAACCTGACCAACCTGAAGGTGCCCTGCGCGCTGAACGCGATGGAGGGCGCGAAGGTAAAGCCGGGCACCGTAGAGGGCGAGGTGATCTCCACCATGGCGATCGCCACAAGCTCCATCGTCACGATCCTTGTGATCGCGGCCGGCGTCTTTCTATTGGGTCTGCTCCGGCCGATTTTGGAGTCCCCGGTGCTGCAGCCCTGCTTTGACAATATACTGCCCGCCCTTTTCGGCGCTTTGGGCGTCGTCTTTGTCAGCAAGAATCCCAAGCTGGCGGCCGTCCCGCTGGTATTCATGGTAGTGCTGTTCCTGATCGTGCCGTCACTGTCTTCCAGCGTGAGCATACTGGTACCGGTAGGCGCGGCCATCGCGATCGGCGTCGCGAGGATCCTGTACAAAAAGGGCCTGCTGGATAAGCCTGCCCCCAAGGAGGAGACCCGTTGATGCGGTATATATGGATTTTGCCGGGTTTGCTGTCGCTGTGGCTGCTGGTCGTGATAGTGCGCGCCCTTCTTTTTAGGCCGCGTCCGAAGAAGCCCGTAATGGGTTCGGTCTTTCCCGTTGAGGAGGAAGCCGCCGTACAGCGGCTGGCGGAGATGCTGCGCTTCCGCACCGTCTCCTACGCCGACAGGGAAAAGGAGGATCCCGCCCAGTTCACCGCATTTCGGGAGTATCTGCGGCAGGCCTACCCCTCCCTGACGGCGGCCTGCGGTTGTCCCCAGCCCGCGGGCCGGGGTATACTCTATCGGTGGAAGGGAAAAAGCGACGCGTCTCCTACAGTCCTCATGGCCCATTATGATGTTGTTCCCGTGGTGGAGGAGGACTGGCAGCTGCCTCCCTTTTCCGGCGTCATACAGGATGACGCGCTGTGGGGACGGGGCGCGCTGGATACAAAAGGTACGTTGCACGGCATTATGGAGGCCGCCGAGATGCTGCTCAAGCAGGGTTTTGTACCGGAAAACGACATCTACCTGGCATTCGGCGGTGATGAGGAAGTTTTCGGCACGGACGCTCAGGATATCATTCGGCTGCTGGAGTCCCGGGATGTCAAACCGGCCTTTGTGCTGGATGAGGGCGGCGCCATCGTGGAAAAGGTGTTCCCCGGCGTTCATGTTCCGGCAGCCGTCATAGGCACTGCTGAAAAAGGCTCCATCAGCCTGGAATTGACAGCCGGCGGCAAGGGAGGGCATGCCTCGGCGCCCCCGCCCAAACAGGCGGTCGGACAGCTGGGAAGAGCGCTCTACCGACTCCAAACCCATCCCTTGCCCTTCAGGCTCTCCGCTCCGGTAAAAGAGCTTTTTGACACCCTCGGCAGAGAAAGCACCTTCCTCTACAGATTGATTTTCGGCAATCTCTGGTGTTTTCAACCCCTCTTAAACCTGATCTGCAGCCTTTCCGGAGGCGAATTGAACGCTCTGGTGCGCACCACCTGCGCCCTGACCATGCTGAAAGGCTCCGATGCCGTCAATGTCCTTCCCGCAGCCGCCCGGGCGCGCATCAACCTTCGCTTGATATGCGGTGACTCTCCGGAGGCTGCCGTCCGCCAGGTAGAGCGGATCATTGCCGATCCTTCCGTTTCCGTCCGCATGCTGTCCGGACACAAGGCCAGCGCCATATCTCTTACGGGAGATGCGCTGTGGCAGCGGTTGGCGGATTCCGTCTCCGCCGTTTATCCCGATACCCTCGTCAGCCCCTATCTCATGGTAGCCGGCAGTGACAGCCGTCATTACAGCGAGATCTGCAGCCACGTCTACCGTTTCAGCGGCATGCCCCTGACAAAAGAGGAACGAGGACTGATCCACAATGCCAATGAGCGTATCCGTGTCAGCCAGATCCCTCGCACCATCCGCTTTTACGCCGAGCTGATCACCCGATGCTGAAAAAGGCCGGAGAATTTCTCCGGCCTTTTTGCCTCGGTTCTAAACGCCATATGCCTGTCTCCGGTTCTGCTTGCGGTTTCACCGCGGATGCCGGGGCGGATCTCCCGGCGATCAGTGCATGATAGCGGTTTTATTCGGGCTGGCTCTGCCTTCCAGATCCGGTACCCGGCGCTCCAAAGCGGCCAGTCCGTACTCAATGTCCTCTTCTGCCTCTCCCGGATTCATGCATCCCACCGTCACCATATCCTGGTCGCGTATGGTCGCGAAGGAAAAGGTGATCCCCACAAAGGGAGAGCAGCGGCCCGCCGCCATCGGCTTGATTGTCATGACCGGCTTTTTTGCGTTGTGGATGATACGGTGGACGCTTTCGATCTCGATCTGCATCAGGAAGCCCATGCAGTTGTAGATTTGAATATAGGTCTCCACATCGTATCCCTGCTCGTCCGAATACACGACCAGCTCCGGCATATGGGCGGAAAGGCCGGGCAGCATTCCGTTCTGGCGGATCATATCCAGATAATCCGGCAGGCGGTTCAATGTATGGGTATTCTTGCAAACCAGCTGTTCCGCGCTGGAATGATGAAGCAGGCAGAAGGTCGCGCCCAGCTCCGCGGATTTTCGGATCACGGCTTCCGCCTCCGCCCGCGCGTCCCGCGAATCATCCACGTTGATGATGGGGGTATCGATCAGGATGATCTTTCTGCCGGCGCGCTCTTCGGCGATCTTCACGCCTTCCAGCAGGAAGTCATTGCCCAGCAGCGGCGCCATCAGCGTATCCACTCCCCGCGCCAGGAAGGTTTCCAGGATTTCCGCGCATCTTCCGGCATGATGGTTCCGCTGTTGGATCGCTCTGTCGGCGGCGGGGGTCGTGTGGGAATAACCCAGTATCCAGTTGCTGCCGATGATCATTCGGGAAAGAGAGACTCCGCCCACCATGGTACGGGGAAACATTTTCAAGCTCATTATCCACCTCACAAGAACATTGATACCTCCATTATACCATCAATCTTCCCCGCCGCAAGAGAGAAATCATGCGTCCTCCCGCAGCGGCGAAAAGTCCCCGTTTCATTGCAAATTGACCAAATAAGCGGTCCCTCCCTTTCGGGGTCTGCCGATTGACAGAGCGTTGTCCTCGTGATACTCTGAATTCAATGGATTTGTCCGCTGTGCGCGGAACCTCAAGGAGGAAAAAATGAAAAAGTACGAAGTGATCGGCATCGGGACTCCGGTATCCGATTATGTCATGAATGTGGAATCCCTGCCCAAGTCCAACCAGGGGGCCCGTATGCTGGGGCAGTGCTGGTCCTACGGCGGCAAGGTCGCCAGCGCCATGGCAGCCATCGGCCGCCTCGGCCATACCTGCGCCATGATGGCGGTCGTAGGGGACGATCCCGACGGTCATGCCCAGCAGCGGGATTTTGCCAGGAACGGCGTGGACACCACCTATCTGAAGTTCAAGGAAGGGAAAGAAACCGCCCTGTGCGTCGTGCTTGCCGACCGGGAAACCGGCGGACGCTCCTTCCTGGGCGCGCCCAGGGATGTCGCCCGTATGACCATCGAGGATCTGGACGAGGAAGCGTTGAAGAATACCCAATATCTGCATCTTGAGAGCGGCGCCGATTTTGCCCGCAGGGCCGCCGAGATTGTCCGGGCTGCCGGCGGGCAGATCTCCGTGGATGCCGACGGTTATAACGAGGCCGTCGAAGCGATGATCCCCCTTGTTGATATCTATATTCCCTCCGAGTTCTATTATAAAAGACGGTACGGCGAGGAGAGGGATCCCATGGATTGCTGCCGGGAAATTGCCGCGCAGGGACCTCACACCGTGATCATCACATTGGGCGAGAAGGGCTGCGTCGGCGTCTCCCCCGCCGGCGAATTCCGTCTGCCCTGTTTTAAGGTTCCCGTTGTGGACACCACCGGCGCCGGAGACGTTTTCCACGGCGCCTTCCTCCACGGCATGCTGAAGGGCTGGCCGGCGGAGAGGGCGGCGGAGTTCGCCTCCGCCTATTCCGCCATAAAGTGCACCGCCATGGGCGGCCGCGCGGGACTCGCGGACGAGGCCATGGTGGAAAGATTCCTGAACAACGGCAACGTGATCGACGAGGAGATCTCATCCATCATTGCCGAACGTCTCGAGCATTACAAAAAAATGCCCTACGGAGTCTGATATGCAAATCACAAGAATAGATCTTTTCCGGGTACCGCCCCGCTGGCTCTTCCTCAAAATGTATACGGATGAGGGCTTCACCGGCTGGGGTGAACCGGTAGTGGAAGGCCGCGCCGCTACAGTGGAGGCCTGCGTAAAGGAGCTGGAAAGCTACCTTATCGGCGCCGACCCGCGGCGGGTGGAGGATCTTTGGCAGACGCTGTACAGGGCTGGTTTCTATCGGGGCGGCCCCATACTGACCTCCGCCATCAGCGGCATCGAGCAGGCCTGCTGGGACATTAAGGGCAAGGCTTTGGGCGTTCCCGTCTGTGAATTGCTGGGAGGCGCCGTCCGTGAAAAAATGCAGGTCTACTGCTGGATCGGCGGAGACCGTCCCGGAAACACCGGCGAGCAAGCGCTGGAGAAAAAGCAGCAGGGATATTCCGCCGTCAAGATGAACGCCACGCCCGAGATACGCTGGATCGACACCTACGAAGAGGTGGACGCCGTGCTGGCCCGGCTGCAGGATGTCTACGACAAGGCCGGAAAAGATATGCGAGTCGCGCTGGATTTTCACGGGAGAGTTCATAAGTCGATGGCCCGTATACTGATGAAGGAGCTGGAGCCGCTGCGCCCCTTCTTTATCGAGGAGCCCGTACTCACGGAAAATGAGGAGGCTTTTATTGAGCTGCGCCGCCATACCTCCATACCGATCGCCACAGGGGAACGGAATTATACCCGCTGGGGCTTTAAAACCATTATCACAGGGGGCGGCGTGGATATCATCCAGCCCGATCTTTCCCATGCCGGGGGGATACTGGAGTGCAGAAAAATCGCCGCCATGGCGGAGGCCTGGGATATAGCGGTCGCTCCCCATTGTCCGCTGGGTCCCATCGCCCTCGCCGCCTGTCTCCAGATGGATTTCTGCACACCCAACGCCCTGATCCAGGAACAGAGCTTGGGCATCCACTATAATCGCGGCTCCGATGTGCTGGATTACTGTATGGATCCCGGCGTATTCGGATACGAAAACGGGTATGTCGCTTTGCCGGCGGGTCCCGGTCTGGGCATTGAAATCAACGAATCCAAGGTTCGTGAAGCCGCGGCCGTCGGTCATGATTGGAAGAATCCCGTGTGGCGCACGGAAGACGGAACGATCGCTGAATGGTAGGAGATAACATGAAATTTGATGTAAAGTCCCTCCCGCTGGTTGGCGGCGCGAAGATTCTCGAGGAGAAAGACGGATTTACCACATTGCTGCTCCCAGCCTCCGGCGGCGGCCTGTCCATTACCCCCTTTATCGGCAGCCGTGAGCGGTACCTGGTGTTTGATTTGGAGGTGCTGGAAGAGCATTCCGCCGCCTTTAACCTCTTTGTCTGGCCGAAGGATGCCGCTCCCGGTGATGAAGCCACTTTCAGGCAGCGCTTCGGCATGATGCCCCGGGTATGCGGCCGGGTGGTTTTTGATACGGAATGGCTGAACGGCGAAACCCTCTTCGGCGAACGCAATCCCGGCCAGCTCAAGGTCGTCTGTCACGGCAGCCGGGTCTCCCGGGAAGAGGTCGGGCGGATGGAGCTTACCAATTTTGAGAGCTTTCACGATATGCGCGTCCGTATCAGCGGTTTTGAGTTGACCGACCGTAAGCCGACGGAATTCCCCCTGCCGGACGTGAAGCTCATTGACGCGTTGGGGCAGTACAAGCGCAAGGACTGGGCGGGAAAAACCCAAAGTCTTGCGGAATTGTCCGGTATACTGCATAAAGAGCTGGAATCGGACGCCGTCTATCCCAAAGGTTGGACGAAATGGGGCGGCTTCGCCGACCGGAAGCTGACCGAGGGGACCGGTTTCTTCGGCCGCGTCAAAGCGGACGGCCGCTGGTGGCTGACGGATCCGGACGGTTACGCCTTCTTTTCCGTCGGTCCGGACTGTGTGAGGCCCGGCGGAGATTCCCGGGTGGATCCGGTCGCCTCCCTGTGTGATTGGCTGCCGGACAGGGAGGGTGAGTTTGCCTCCGCCTATACTGTTGACGCCAAACGCGGCTGGGTGGATTTCTCCTTTGTCCAGGCAAATCTGATGCGGGTTTTCGGTGAGAACTGGAAGGCCAAGTGGATGGAACTGCTGCGCCGTCATCTTATGAACAACGGCATGAATACTCTGGCCAACTGGTCGGATCCCGAGGCCCTGCAGAAGATGCGCATGCCCTATGTGACCTCCCTTCCCGCCTTCCCCGCCACCGAAAAAATGATCTTCCGAGATTTTCCCGATGTTTTCTCCCCCGAGTTCGCTAAGAACGCCGAAAGGTGCGCTCTCGCCTTGTCCGCGCGCGCGGACGACCCCTTCATGATCGGCTATTTCCTCCGGAATGAACCGGCATGGGCCTTTGTGGACGGTCTTGTACTGGCCGAGGAGGTGCTGCATAACCCCCTTCGTACCTTCTGCAAGCAGGCCCTGCTGGACGAGCTCCGGCAGCAATACGGCACGATCGCCGCCCTGAACGCGGCCTGGCGCACCGCGTTTCCGGATTTTTCCGCGCTGGAAAAGCCCATCAACAAAGCGGCCTCTCTTTCCCACGACGCCGAGGCCGATTTGCGCCGCTTCTCCCGTAAGATGGTGGAAGCCTATGTCTCTGTGCCCTCCGCCGCCTGCAGGAAGGTGGATGGCAACCATATGATCCTCGGCATGCGCTGGGCATGGATATCCGATCCCGACCTGGTCTGCGGCTGGGAGAATTTTGATGTGTTCTCCATCAACTGCTATGCTGTGGATCCCACCCCCTCCATACAGAACGTGGTCGACCTGGGCGTGGATCTGCCCGTGATGATCGGGGAATTCCACTTCGGCAGCCTGGAGGGCGGGCTGACCGCCACCGGTCTGGAGGGTACCCTTACCCAGAAGGACCGGGCGATCGCCTACCGCTGCTATCTGGAGCATGCGGCGGCCCATCCCTATGGCGTAGGCTGCCATTACTTCCAGCTCTATGACCAGTTCGCCCTGGGCCGTTTTGACGGGGAAAACTACAATATCGGCCTGCTGGATGTATGCTCCCGGCCTTATACCGCGATGATGGAGGCGTCTCTTGCCACCGCAAAGCGTCTGCTCCCGGTACTCGAGGGCCGGTGCGCTCCCTACAACGAACCCCCGCATATGATCCCCATGATTGCCTACTGAGGAGGAAAACATGAAATATATTATTGCATTGGACCAGGGAACGACCAGCAGCCGCGCGGTGCTCTTTGACGGGGACGGAAAAGTCTGCGCCATCCGCAACAGGGAATTCCCGCAAATTTATCCCAGGCCCGGCTGGGTGGAGCACGACCCCATCGATCTGGTGAACAGTCAGTCCACCGCGCTCTCCCAGGTCGTCCGGGACAGCGGCGTCGCCCTGGAAGATATCGCCGCCATCGGCATCACCAACCAGCGGGAGACGACCATCATTTGGGACAAACGCACCGGCCTGCCCATCTATAACGCCATCGTCTGGCAATGCCGCCGCACCAGCGGCATCTGCGAAGAACTGATCTCCGCCGGCCATGAAGCGCTGATTCGGGAACGGACCGGCCTGCTGATCGATGCCTATTTCTCCGCCACCAAGATACGCTGGATACTGGATCATGTCCCCGGCGCCCAGAAGCGGGCGGAGGCCGGCGAGCTGCTTTTCGGCACGGTGGATTCCTGGCTGCTCTGGAACCTTTCCAACGGCCATATCCACGCCACGGACTATACGAACGCCTCCCGCACGATGCTGTTTAACATCCATACCCTCCGCTGGGATACGGATATCCTGCGTCTGCTGGACATTCCCGCCTCCATGCTGCCGGAGGTCAAGCCCTCCATGTGTGAGTTCGGGCAGCTTTCCACCCCCATATTGGGACGGCACATTCCCATCACCGGTATCGCCGGGGACCAGCAGGCGGCTCTGTTCGGCCAGGCCTGCTTCCACCCCGGTATGGTGAAGAACACCTACGGCACCGGCTGCTTCCTGCTGATGCATACCGGCAACTCCCCGGTGGATTCGCCCAGCCGCCTGCTGACCACCGTCGCCTGCAGCGCCCCCGGCAGCCCCGAGTATGTTCTGGAGGGCTCCATCTTCATGGGAGGAGCCTCCGTCCAATGGCTCCGGGATGAGATGCGCCTGATCGAGACCTCCGCCCAGAGCGAGGAGGTCGCCCGGCAGTGCGAGAACACCGGAGGGGTGTATCTGGTGCCCGCCTTCGCGGGACTGGGCGCCCCCTGGTGGGATATGTACGCCCGGGGCACCCTGGTGGGCATGACCCGCGGTACCGGCCGTCCCCATATCGTCAGGGCGACCCTGGAAGCCATCGCTTACCAGACGAGGGACGTCCTGGAAGCAATGGAGAAGGATTCCGGCGTCACCATCACCACCCTGAAGGTGGATGGCGGCGCCTGCGCCAACAATCTGCTGATGCAGTTCCAGTCTGATATTCTAAATATTCCCGTATACCGTCCGGAGTGCATAGAGACCACCGCCCTGGGCGCCGCCTATGCCGCCGGGCTGACCGCCGGCGTATGGAGCAGCCGTGATCAGCTGCAGGAAAACTGGCGCTGCGAGCGTGAGTTCACCCCCTCCATGGCGGAGGAGGACCGGGCCTCCCTCTACGCAGGGTGGCTGAAGGCCGTCGCCTGCGCTCGGAACTGGGCAAAATAGGGAGAATGAACCGCTCTCCGAACGGAGAGCGGTTTTTTTGATCCTTATTTTTTGTCGGAAGGCCGCTTCCCGGCTGCCTCATTACGTCTCTACCGCTCCGGAGACAGCACCATATCCACCTTCCGCGCGGATATATCTGTCCGCGCTATGCGTACCCTGACCGAGTCCCCAATGCGGTAGGTATCCTTCTTTCCCCGCCCGACCAGAGCGAACCGCTTCTCATCAAAACGGTATTGATCCCCGGGGAGAGTGGTGATATGGACCAGTCCCTCCACCGTATTGGGCAGCTCCACAAAGAAACCGAATTCCGTCACACCGGATATCAAGCCGTAAAAGTCCTCACCCACATGATCCGTCATGTACTCGGTGGTCTTCAGGTCGTCCACCTCCCGCTCCGTCTGCATGGCGGATACCTCCTGTTCGGTGCAATACAGGCCCAATGCCCGCAGGTCGCCGCATTCCTTCCGCCATTTATCCCCCTCTCCCCGGAGCCAGGCCTTTACCGCCCGATGTACGATCAGGTCGGGGTACCGGCGTATAGGCGAGGTAAAATGGCAATAATGCCTGGCCGCCAGGCCGAAGTGTCCCTCGTCTCTGTCCCAGTACTTCGCCTTCTGCATTGAACGCAGCAGCACCCGTGCGATGATCCCCTGCTCCGGCTTCCCCTCGGCGTCCCGCAGCAAAGCCTGCAGCCGTCCGGGCTGTATCGTGTTGCCGCCGAGGCCCCTCAGCCGGTAGCCGAAGGCCTGCACAAAGTCATCCAGGTCCCGCATCTTCTCCATATCCGGCGCCTCGTGTACCCGGAACAGCACCGGCATCCGCTCCTCACCCGCCCATTCCGCGATCGTCTCATTCGCCAGCAGCATACATTCCTCTATCAGGGAATGGGTACCGCCGGTAGGCGCGGCGCGAACCGCGGTGGGATGCCCCTCCTTATCCAGCTCTATATACGGCTCCGGGATCTCCATGATAACGGCGCCCCTGGCGCGGCGGGTCTCCAATCGTCTCTTCGATACGGCATCCAGCTGCAAAAGCGTCTCCATGACCCCGGGCCGCAGGTCCTCGCCCCTGTCCTTCCCCGCCAGCAGCGCGTCGGCCCGGTCGTAGGTCAGCCTGGCATGGGAGGAGATCAATGTCTCCGCCAGCGTATAGCGGACCACCTCCGCGTTCTCATCCAGCTCCATCATGCAGCTGAGCGCGCACTTGTCCGTGCCCGGGAGCAGCGAGCATACCCCGTTTGATATCGCCGGCGGCAGCATGGGCAGCACCCTGTTGATCAGGTAAACGCTGGTCGTCCTCTCTCCCGCCTCCTCATCCAGCGCAGAACCGGGGGTCACCCTCCGGGAAACGTCCGCGATATGGACTCCCAGCTTCCAGCCCCTCTCCGTCTTCTCGCAGGACAGGGCGTCGTCCAGGTCCTTCGCGTCGGCGCCGTCGATGGTGAGCACCACAGTCTCCCGCAGGTCCAGGCATTCCGGGTATGCCTCCAGCGGCGCGGCTTCGCCGATCGCCTCGGCCTCCGCCAATGCTTCCGGGGGAAAGGCATCGCTCCATCCGTGAGCCCTGGCGATCGACAGGATATCCACGCCGGCGTCGCCCGCCTGTCCCAATACCTCCAGCACCCGTCCCCGGGCCTCCCGCTCCGCGTCGGGGAATTCCAGCATCTCAACGAACACCGCGTCCCCCGGCTGTGCCTCGCCCCGGTGCGCCGAGTCGATCAGGATGTCAAAATCCAGCTTCGGGTCATCCGGGGAGACAAAACATCCCTGCCCGTCCTCGCCGAACAGTCCGACGACCCGGGCGTGTGCGCGCTCCAGCACGCGGATGATCCTGCCCTCCGGCCGGCGGTCCCCGGCCGTGATGATCTGTACCAGCACCCGGTCTCCGTCCATCGCGGAGCCGATCTCCTCAGCCGCCACATAAATATCCTCCTCCTCCCGGAGGTTGACAAATCCGGCCCCGCTGCGGATGATCTGCAGCAAGCCGGCGCGGCAGCCCTGCCGTGAAGGCTCACAGTATTTCCCCGACCGGGTCCGCATCAAAAACCCTTTGACGCACAGCGCCTCCAGCTCCGCGGCATTGATCCCGGCTCTCTCCATCAGTTGTTCCGCTGTCGGCATAGCGCCGCCCATCGCCTCCAGCGTTTCCCGTATCGGGGCAAAATCAGGGCATATCATTCCAACTCCTCATAACCTTCCTCTTCGTCGAGCTCCTCGCGTACGGCGAGCAGCGCTTCCTTCGCCAGCAGCAGTCCCACAACGGTCTTCGCGTCCTGGATCTCGCCCCGGTATACCGCTTCCAGCAGGAGCTCCATCGGCAAAAACTCCACTGTCAGAAACTCCTCCGGGTCAAGGGCGCTGTCTCCCCGCACAAGTCCGCCGGCGAGGAAAATATGGATGGGTTCCTTCAGGAAGGCCACCGAGGGCTGCATCACCGTCAGCAGCTGCATTTCCGATGCGACGCACCCCGTCTCCTCCCGCAGCTCCCGCAGCGCTCCCCCTATGGGCTCCTCACCCGGCTCCAGCTTTCCCGCGGGGATCTCCAGCATCTCCCTCTCGCAGGGTATACGGTACTGCCGCACCATCGCCACACGGCCCGCTTTGTCGACGGCCACCACCGCGGTAGCGCCGTGGGTCACCACCACATCCCGCCTCGCCGGGCTTCCGTCTTCCAGTTCCACCTCAAGCGCCTCCACATGAAAGATCGGTCCGCTGTAGACCACCTCCGCGCTTATTATCTTTTCCATACCGCTTCCTCCGAAATCAGCTTGGTTCTCTTTTCAATCGCCGTTTTACGCCAAAAACGGCCCCATTGTCCATGGAGCCGTACGGCTTTTCCTCTTGCGGATCAAATCAGCCCAGCTTGTCCAGTAGGGTGGACGCTACGCAGAGCACAAAGGTGACCACCGCTGCGATCTTGGTGTACCGGGCATAAAGCTCGTCCTTGCCCTTGGACCGGGCGCTGCTGCCCTCGTTGATTCCGCCGATAATGGCGGCGGAAGCGCCGTCCGAACCCTTCTGCAGCAGCACCAGCACGGTGAGCCCCAAGCAGACGACCAGCAACAGCACGCGTAGAATGATTTTAATAACTTCCATCGTAAGCCCTCCTATGGTCAACAGGCGGATTATACCATTTATCCCGGGTAAACGCAAGTGTTTTCCGCGAATCCGTCGAATCAGCTCTGTTCCGTCTTCTCCGCCGCGGCGCGGTAGGCCAGGGCCTGTTTTCTTTCCTTATCCGGCTTCACCAATATGGCCACGATCAGGTTCCCCAGGGAAAAGGCCGCCGCCATAAAAAATACCCACTGGCTGCCCCAGACCGTCCATATGATCCCGCCGGCGTAAGCCGCCAGTATCGAGACCACATGGTCCAGGCTGGTGCCCATCGACAGCGTCGCCGTGATATCCGTATCCCTCAACGCGATGGAACGGAGGTAGACCGTCCTCACGATGCCCAGCTGCATGGAAAGCCTGTCCAGCACGAAGAGCGCGTACACGATGATCATCGGCACATTGACATGGGAAAACCATTGTCCGGTGATCCCCCAAACCGTAAAGCCGTAGACCGTATATACGCCGATAAAGGCCAGCGCCTCCACGAACAGCATCTTCTTGATCCCCAGCCTGTCGATCCAGCGCCCCAGGAAGTTCATAAAGAAAATGCAGATGAATGTGCTGGCGATCGAAAGCAGCGCCACCGTATCCGCCTTTTTCAGCAGCAGGTCCACCACCACCCAGGTGCCGTACACATATGCGATCTGCTTCTGCACCCCGTGCAGGATGGTCAGGAGATAGTAGTACTTATATTCCTTCCGGAAAACAAAATTCAGCTTTTTCTGCGGCGCCCTCGGCGGCTTGACAACGATCAGCATAACGACGGCTGCCGTCAGCGCGATCAGAAAGAAAGCGCATCCTATGATAAAGACCCACTTCACATCGGTATCAAATCGCAGCCAGTTCAAACGGAATCCGAAAAAGACGACCAGCGCCGCGGCGAATCCGAATACCGAACGTACGCTGGCATACTGTCCCATCCTGCGGCCCACTTTATCCGGCTCCGCCAGCGAAAGGCCCAGCGAATCCAGCACTGGCATGGAAAGGTGCATCCCCATGGAGTTGATGAACAGGAAGATCAGCATCACCGAGAAGGAGGGCGTCAGCAGCCCCAGCACCAGCAGGCCGGAAAAGGCCAGTATCTGCGAAATGATCGACAGGCGGATATTCCCCAGGGATGACAGCGCCGCCACCGTGATCACGCACAGCACCCCCGGCAGCTCCCGGGGAAACTCAATAAATCCCCGCTGTTGCGCCGTGACATTGTAGACCTCTTTGAAGTAATTGGAGTAAACAGAATCGCTTAGTCCGTTCCCCAAAGACACGGCGGCGATCAGTATGAGATACAGCGCCATCTCCGGCGGTATCTTCCATCGGTTTTCTAACATGTATCTTCCTTTCCCAAACGGCATCCGGTATTTGGCCCCTTACTGTCCTCCGGTGTCCGCCGTTATCCCGCAAAGCCGGCGGAATTCGTTCCCGGTCCGGGCTTAAGCGCCCCCCTCTTTGACAGCGCCTCCGTCTGCCGGTTATACCATGATGTTTTTCAGCCTCTCAAGGGACGCGGCCAGCTGCGCGTGGGTGCAGGCAAGGTTATACCGCAGGAACCCGGGTCCGCCGAAGTCATCTCCCCTCCCGGCCGCCACGCCGGCCCGCGCCGCCCGTTCCGACAGCGTCTCCGGCGGGATCGCCGTCCCGCGGAAATCCAGCCAGGCGAGATAGGTCCCCTCCAGCCTGCTCATGGAAACGCCGGGGAAGTCCGCCGCCAGCGCCTCCTCCAGCATCCTGCGGTTCTCATCCAGGTGGCACAACAGCGCGTCCAGCCAGGGCGCGCCGTACCGGTAGGCGGCGGCCTGCGCCGTATGCGCCAGCTCATTCCCCCCGGAAAAGCCCCATTTCTCCGCCAGGCTGTTGAACTCCTCCCGGATAAAGGGCGGCAGCACCGCGGCGGAGATCTGCAGTCCGGCTATATTAAAGGTCTTTGTGGCGGATACTGCGGAGAGGGTGATCTCCTCCGCGCCCTTGATCCTCAGTATGCTGGTGTGACGGTGGCCCGGCATCACGATATCATGGTGTATCTCATCCGCGATGATCCTGCCCCCGTAGGCGGCGAACAGCCTCACCAGCGCCGTCAGCTCCTCCTCCGTCCAGACCCGTCCCACCGGGTTATGGGGGGAGCAAAGGATCAGCGTCCGGCACCCCTCCCCCAACAGCTTCTCCGCGGTGTCCAGATCCATCCGCCAGCCTTCATCCGTCTCCAGCAGCGGGCAGAGTACCAACTCCCTGCCCATTTTCCTGGGAATGCTCCAGAACGGCGGATACACCGGCGGCATGATCATGACCTTCTCTCCCGGTCGTGTGAAGATCTCCACCCCCGAGCGGACCGTTGTAAGCACGGAGGGCATCCATCGTACGGCCTCCTCCTCCACCTCCCATTGGTGCCGGGTCCGCATCCAGTGCCGGAATGCCGCCTTTTCCCCCGGGTCATCCAGAAAATAACCGTACACCGGGTGCCCGATACGGGCCTGCAGCGCGCGGGTAATCTCCGGTAAAATCGGCAGGTCCATATCCGCCACCCACATCGGTATCGCCTCGGGATTGCCGTAAATCGTTTCCAGCGCGTCCCATTTCAGGCAGTTTGTCCCCCGCCGGGAAAACCGCCGCTCAAAGAATCCCGTGTCCATCTGTTCTCCTCTTCCGTCCTGTCCTCAGGTGCCGATCTCCGGCAGTGTCAGCCCCGCCGCCGTATCGCTCTCCTGCGCGGTGAAGAACAGGGAATCGATATAATAGGTGCCGGAATTCCATTCGCCGATGCGGATCTCCTTCACCGCCGACAGGTCCACGCCATTGACGGCTGCGAGCGGCGCCGCAATACGGGTCCACTTTCTGTATACCGAAGAGGTCTCCACCCATCCGCTCCACATTCCCCCGTCGGCGTCGACGATCGTCAGCCTGTGGGTATTTGCGCCCTGCATATCCCGGATATAGAATATCAGCCAGGCGTATCCCGTCGCGTCCGCGGCTTCCCCCTTCTCGGGGTAGAAGATGACGCATCCCCTGTCCGTTCCCGGGTCCGCGGATTGGGTGCAAACCAGCTTCACCGCGCTGATCCCGCCCACATCCTCCGGGGCAGCAATGGCCTCCTCGCCCGCGGCAAACGTGGCTTCGTCCTCCACGGCGTTATACACCAGCGCCTCCACCGTCTGCTCCGGCACGGGCGTCTCGGCGATCTCCGGCGCCTCCATCGGCCTGCCTGCCGCTGCGAGGGGGTTCCCGGGCAGGTAGTTGATCAGTATATTGTGAAGCCATATATTGACCTGCTGCCCCTCCCGCATCGTTTCCCACTTCCGCAGGATCTCCTCCTCCGGATCGGTTTTGATCCTCACATCCTCGCAGAGGAGATTCAGTATGCCCCAGCTGTTGTTCTTCCCCGTGGTTTTCAAAGTCCATGTCGTCCAGTGCAGTCCTGCCTCGTTGTATTCCTGCAGCACCGTATGCCAGGCTTCTTCCGCCCGGAACAGTGTGAATTCACCCATCAGCACCGGCACTTGATGCCCTGAATACCGGATGTTCCAGAGCTTGTTCCGGTGCCCCTGTATCTGCCTGCTGTCGTTGTGGTCCGCGTCCCAGACGTAGGTATGGTATTGGTACACGATGTTTTCCCATCCGTAATCCGCCGGGTGCGGCAAATTCGTTGGCTCCCAGCAGGATTCCATCATAATGATATGCTCCGGGTCTATGGCGCGGATCGCCTTGTAGAGCCGGTCAAAGAGATCCCACTGCGTCTTGTTGGTCTTATAATCATTCGCCGCCGGTTCGTTCAGCAGGTCATAGGCCGCCACCGCGGGATTCCCCCTGTAATGCGCCGCGACCATCTCCCATACCTTCACCGTCAGGTCCTGCAGCGCCTCCTCCTCCCACAGCCTGGCGCCGGAGGTATTGTCTCCCGAGTGGTCGTTGCCGTTCTGGCTGCCCGGCGCGCCGTGCATATCCAGTATGACATACATTCCCCTCTCCGAGCAGGCCTCCACAAACCAGTCCATCCGTGAAAAAGCCTCCGGCAGCGGCTCACCCCCGGCGTCCACCAGGTTCCTGTACCAGAACGGCAGCCGGATCACCGTCATCCCCATATCCCGGCAGAGATCCAGGTCCTCCCCGGTAAGGAAGTTGTCCATATAGGCGTCCAGCAGCGTATTGCGTGTCTCCTCGCCGAACCGCCTGTCAAAGGTATCGAGCGTCACCAGCTGGCAGTCGGCGTTCGTCGGCGTCATCCAGGCCTCCTGTACCAGCCAGCCCCCCGCGTTCGTCCCCCGGAGATACACCTTTTCCCCGAGGCCATTGACGATCTCCTTCCCCTCCGTATGCAGGAAGTCCTCCGCCGTGAAGCCGGTAAATACCTCCTCCGGGAGCTCTGTTTTCTCCGCGGCCGTCGCCGCGGGCTGTGCCTCCCCCGCGGAAGGCGTCCCCGCCCCGGAGGGCGCGGCCGTCCCGCAGGCGGTCATTCCAAGCAAAAGCGCGAACGCGAGAACTGCGTATCCCAAACGTCTCATATCGGTTCCTCCCTTTTTCATAGTTCAACTTTACCATATATTCCGCCGTGATACAAGATTTTCTCCTCCCTGTTTTCTTTGACAGCATACTTCCTGTTTGGTATAATTGCGCTATCACAAAAGCGGAGGTTCTCTATGCGGACCCATGATGACGGGCGGATCATACCCCCCTGTTTTCCCGCCGGTACCACCCCTGCGTACTGGGAGGCCCGGGGGCGTCAAACCCTCCTTCGGCTGATAGGGCGTACGGAATACGGCTTCCCCCCCCTGGGGGATTTTACGGTCACATCCGAGGAAACGGATGCCGGCCCCGCCTGCGCCGGCGGCCGCGGTACGGCCGTCCGTTTGCGCCTCACCTGTTCCGCCGGCCGTCGGATCTATCGCTTCCCCCTCAGCGTTTTCCTGCCCGCCGGCCGGGAAAACTCCCCCTGCGTACTCTTTTTGAATAACCGCTCCCCCGGCTTTCATGACATACACCGTCTCCGGTACAACCCCTTTTTCCCCGTGAGGGAACTGCTGCGGGCAGGCTATGCCGCCGCCGCGTTCCATGTCGGTGACGTACAGCCCGACGATCCCCGTCAAACCGGCCGGGGGATCATGGGCGCCATGGCCGGGATGCCCTTTGCGGAGGATGCCCCCTGGGGCGCCCTCTGCGCCTGGTCCGCCGCGGCCTGCCTCTCCCGTACCGTCCTTGCCCGGCTCCCCGCCGTCGATCCCCGGCGGGTCTATGTCGCCGGTCATTCCAGGGGCGGCAAGGCCGCCCTGTGGGCCGGCGCTCTTGACACCGCCTTTGCCGGTGTTTTCGCCTCCTGCTCCGGCTGCGGCGGCGCCGCCCTCCACCGGGGGAAGGAGGGAGAGCGCGTCGGGGATATTACCCGTCTCTTCCCCCACTGGTTCACCCCTTCCTTTCAGGATTGGGCGGGGCTTGAGGATTCCCTCCCCTTTGACCAGCATCATCTCCTGGGTCTGATCGCCCCCCGGCCCCTGTTTATTACCAGCGCCACGGAGGATTCCTGGGCCGATCCTCTCAGTGAGTTCCTCTCCCTCCGCGCCGCTGCCCCCTTTTGGGCCCTTTACGGAGAACAGGGGCTGCCCCCCTCCCCCTTCCCCGAGCCCGGCCGTACGGTGCGAAGCGCCTGTTGCGGCTATCGCCTCCGCCGGGGCGTCCACGATCTGACCCGGCAGGACTGGCTGGCCGCCCTCCGCTTTTTTACCCGGCGTGATGAGGTCTCCCCATGTCCTTAGAGGAGAAAATGGCCCTGGCTCTGGAGGTCGCCCGCACCGCCGCGCCCGGTGAGGTCCCGGTGGGCGCAGTTGTCTTCCGGGGGGACCGGCTGCTGGCGTCCGCCTCCAACAGACGGGAATCCTCCGGAGACCCCACCGCCCATGCCGAGCTGCTCGTCCTGCGGCAGGCCGCCGCCCTGCTTGGCGGCTGGAATCTGGAGGGGTGTGACCTCTTTGTCACCCTGGAGCCCTGTATGATGTGCGCGGGGGCCATCCTTCAGAGCCACCTTTCCCGTGTCTTCTTCGGCGCATTCGATCCCAGGGCCGGCTGCTGCGGCTCGGTGATGAACCCCGCGGAGGATGGGCGTCTGCCTTCCTGCACAAGGGTCTACGGCGGCCTGCTGGCGGAGGATTGCGCCGCCCTGCTGAGGGATTTTTTCGCCGCCCTCCGTGCCGGGGATAAGACCGCCCCTCCGTAACGGGCGTCTTTCTGAAATAAGCTTTCAAAACGGCATGATCCCGTCGATCATGCCGTTTTCTCCTGTGTCATCGCGGCCCGCGGCCCGTCCCCGCTTTTTCAACCGCGCGGATCGCCCCCGCCAACAGCAGCCCGCGCACCCGCCTTGTATATCGTTCCGCTTCCGTGTTTGCGTAATCCGCCGCCTTCAGCGCCGTTTCTTTCGTTTCATGATCCATTTTCCCGCTTCTCCTTTCTCCGTCAAGGATTTCCCGGAGGTCGACTTCATAATAATCGGCGATCTCGATCAGGATGTCCAGATCCGGCATATTCCTTCCGTTTTCCCAACGGGATACCGTCCTGTTGGATACATGGAATCGCGCGGCGATCTGTTCCTGCGTAAGACCCTTTGTCCTCCGCAGTTCTCTCAAAAATGCTCCGATTTTCTGTTGATCCATGGATTGCCCTCCCCCCATTGTAAGCATACCCTAAATACAAAGGAATAAACAGGACACAAAGCGGGAAGCACCCTGTTTTCCGCCCGACAACCCCTGTCCTCCGCATAAATCCCGGTATCCCGGTCCCTCCGCCTGCCCTGCAAATGCATATCTGCATGACGGGTTTCCGCGTTTATCCGCTCAGGGGCTCTGCGTTGGCGATGTATACGCCGGCGATGATCACCGCAGCGCCGGCGATTTGAAAGGGTGTAAAAGGCTCCCGCAGTATAAGCGCCCCCGCGGTGATCGAGATGACCGTCGCCACGCCGATAAATGAGGACGCCCTGTTGACGCCGATCTTTGAGATCGCGACATTTGAGAGAAAGAACGCTATGATCGAGCATCCGATTCCCTGGTATAATATCGCGTATAAAAAGTCCCTGTTCCGCAGCGGCAGCGTGATAAGCTCGCGGAGATTGCCTTTGATCGCCGCTTCGGTCAACGCCAAAACAACAAATACGGCCGCGCCCGCCGTCAGCATAACGTACGTGATTTCCGCGCCGGAAAATCCGGATGCCTTTTCCACGGATACGCAGTATAGTGCGTACGAAATAACGGCGGCAAGTAAAAACAAATAGCCCGTAAAGGACAGGCTGGATGTCGCTCCCACGACAAATATCGTGATGAGCACCCCCGTGAGTGTGATCAGGATTCCCGTCACCTGGACGCGGGTCGGTTTCTTTTTCAACAGCAGGGCCGACGCCGATATGGAGGCAACCGGTATACAGGCGAGGAAAGCGCCGCTCTCGGAAGCCGTCGTAAGAGCGATCCCCGCCGTTTCCCCGATGAAGTAAATGACCGGGCTGAACAGGGCCACCAATAATAGGGGCCTTAAGCTCTTCCCTTTCAACTTGATTTTGATCGAGCCAAAGAGAGCGCACACGCCCATGATTGCCGCGGCGATCAGAAACCGCCATCCAAGCAGCGCCAATGTACCGGCAGTTTCGGTTGCCTTTTTTGTGAAAACGGAACTGAAGCCGTATAAGGTCTCGCATCCGATCGCGCAAAGGCACCCCGCGATCAGTTCTCTTTGTTTTCCGGTCCTTTCTTTCATGACGCCTCAGTCTTCATACGCCGGCTTGCCCGCCATGGGCCGATCGTCAACAAGGACGCGCGCTCCTTTCCGCCTTTCACGGCTTCCGCCGTCGCCTCTGATTTTTTTACCCATTGCAAATCATATTTTGACGATGAGAATGCTTTCAACGTCGTATCCCGTTTTTGCGCGGATCTCCCCGTCGCGGAATCCTTTGAGACCAGAACGGATTTGTTGCGTCTGGATCCTATTCCATATTTCTGCGTATTCTTATGTATTCATTCACTCGGGTTGCCCCGATTTCTGCGTTCGTTAAAATCTCAATTCACCGCTGCAATATCATCCTGCGTTCCGTGACGGGCGTACCCAGCGTGATTTCTTTTTCGCTCCCTTCGAAGCGGAACCCGAGTTTCTCATAAAACCGGACGGCCCGGCCGTTCTCCCGCAGCACCCATACCGCGGTCCGCGGATAGTCCAGCTCCCCCAGTCCCGCCTCCATCAGCGCCCTTCCTGCGCCGGTCCCGTGATACGCCGCCAAAACATAGATGGCGGTTATCTCACCGGCGTCCGGCAGATCATCGTCACGGCATTTCCCGTAGGAACAGAATCCGATGACCCGCTCCCCCTCCTTCGCGATGAGGACATTTTCCCGCCACCTGTAAGCGAGCCGCTCGTATTTCTCAAGTGTCATCGCGTCGAGATAGCGCCGGTCGATAAGCCCGGTATAGGTTTCCTGCCAGGCTTTCCGGTGCACATAGGCCTTGCCCTTTATTTCCGCGTCGGTTTCCATCTTCTTGATCACAAATCGCGCTGTACGGCTCCCGTAACCCATGTTCTTCCTTCCCTCCGCCCGAACATCCCCGTTCCGTTGTTATTCTCCGGCTCCTCCCGCCGGGAAACAAGCGCCGCTCCGTCAGATAACGGAACGGCGTTTCCTATCCCTGCGCCCCGCGGTTTCGGGCTGCTACTTTCCTTCCCGCAGCTGCCGCTCCAGCTCAATGATCGCCGTCTGATACTGGTTGTCGGCGTCGGTGGTGCGCAGCATATAGTTCATGGAAACGTCCGCCTCCGCTTCCGTCACGATGTCCGGCTCCACCCCCACATCCTGCACCGGCGTCTCCTGGCCCGTAAGGTAACGGAACGCGGTGAGCTTGACCACCGAGCCGTTGGACAGGTACTGGAAAGTCTGTACCGTTCCCTTTCCGAATGTCCGTGTGCCGATCACCGTGGCGATCCCCAGGTCCTTCAGGTTGGCGGTCAGCAGCTCCGACGCCGAAGCGCTGTTGCCGTTTACCAGCACCGCCACCGGCACGTCCACGATCGGGTCATGGGTGCTGTACCCGATATCCCGGTTGCCGTCCTTATCCTCTGTGATGATGACCGGTCCCTTTTCCATGAAGTAATCGGCGATATTCACCACCACCCCTTCCTCCCCGCCGGGGTTGTCCCGCAGGTCCACGATCAGCGCTTCCATCCCCTGTCCCCGCAGGTTCTCATAGGCCGTCTTGAAAGCCTTATCCGCGTCGCCGTAGAATTCCGAGATGCTGATATACCCCACCCTGTCCGACGCCATTTGCGCGTACACCCGGGTGACCGTCAGCGCCCGCCTTATACAGGTCACGGTATACGGCGCGTCGTTCCGCGACAGTGTGATCGTGACCTCCGTCCCCTCGACGCCCGCCACGAGGTTTTTGACGTCGTCCAGGGACATCCCCGTCACATCCTGCCCGTCCACCTCCATAAAAAGGTCTCCGGCCAGTATGCCGGCTTCAAATGCCGGTGAATCCTCATACACCCTGACGGCGCGGACATGGTTCGCCTCGGTGTCAAACTGTACAAGCACGCCGATGCCCACATAATTCCCGGCGGAGGCTTCCATATATTCCTCGAACTCCTCCTTGGTGAACCAGACCGCGTAGGGGTCGCCCAGGCCGGTAAGATACCCCTTCACGGCATTATGCTCCATGGTCTGCCGCGTATCCTCGTCAAAGGGGTAGATGGAGGTCCCCTCGATTTTCCCGTCGATCTCCCGGATCACCTTCAGCGGTGCCCACGCCTCGGCTGTGTTCTCCTCCCTCGGTACCGAAAGGTTTCCGTTTACCGCGTAGAGTGTGCAATAACAGGTAACCACGCTGCAGACTGCGGCCACCACCACACAGAGGATTGCTGCTGTTCTTTTCTTCATCTTTCACGCTCCTGCAAAAAGGGATCCCTCTTGAAAGGGACCCCCTCATGGTATCACGAACAAGGCGGGATTGCAACGGAATTACTGAATTCCCGCCGCCCCCCCGCGGCGCGCCGCCTCCTTCACCGCCGCCGCCACCGCCGCCGGCAGCCGGGGATCGAAGGCCCGGGGCAGTATACGGTCCGCCCCCAGTCCTCCCTCCGGCTCCAGCGCCGCGATGGCATAGGCCGCCGCCATCATCATCTCCCGGCTGATTTTTCCCGCCCGGGCGTCCAGCGCCCCGCGGAACAGCCCGGGAAACACCATCACATTATTGATCTGGTTGGGGTAATCGCTTCTTCCCGTCCCGACTACCGCGGCGCCCCCCGCCAGCGCCTCCTCCGGCAGGATCTCCGGATCAGGGTTTGCCATCGCGAATACAATGGGGGCCTTCGCCATGGCGGCCACCATTTCCCGGTTCACCAGTCCCGGGGCGGAAACGCCGATGAACACATCCGCCCCCCGCAGCGCCTCCGCCAACCCCCCGGTTATCCGCCGCGGGTTGGTAGCGGCCGCCGTCTCCGCCTGCGCCGGGTTCATCCCCTCCGTCCCCGGGCAGAGTATGCCGCAGCGGTCGACCATCACCAGGTCCTCCACCCCGGCCTCCTTCAGCAGCCGCCCCGTGGCGATCCCCGCCGAACCGGCGCCGTTGATCACCGCCCGGATCCCGCCGATCTCCCTGCCCGTCACCTTCAGCGCGTTTATGAGCGCCGCCGTCACCGCGATCGCGGTTCCGTGTTGATCGTCATGGAATACCGGGATATCCAGCTCCTCCTTCAGCCTTTCCTCGATGTAAAAGCAGCGGGGCGCCGATATGTCCTCCAGGTTGATCCCGCCGAAGGAGGGGGCGAGCAGCTTGACGGTGCGGATGATCTCCTCCGGGTCCTTTGTATCCAGGCAGATCGGGATCGCGTCTATCCCGCCGAACTGCCTGAACAGTATGGCCTTCCCCTCCATGACCGGCAGTCCCGCTAGGGGGCCGATGTCGCCCAGCCCCAGTACCGCGGTCCCGTCGGTGACCACCGCCACCGTATTCCATTTTCGGGTATAGGTATACGCCATGCCCGGGTCCTTCGCGATTTCCAGGCAGGGCGCGGCGACTCCCGGCGTATACGCCAGGCTCAGGTCCTCGCCGGTTTCCACCGGTACCAAAGGCCGTATTGCGTATTTGCCCCGGTGCTCCGCGTGGAGCGCCAGGGCTTTTTTGTTTCTTTCTTCGGTTGTCACGAACTACTCCAGGCGGTTGTTCGAGGAGAGGCTCTTCCCCATCATGATGATGATCTTCAGCAGCATGGAGTCCTCAAAACGGCGGAGGTCCAGGCCGGTCACCTTTTGTATCTTGTCAAGTCTGTAAATCAGCGTATTCCTGTGGATATACAGCTTCCTGGCCGCCTCCGACAGGTTGAGATTGTTGTCAAAGAATTTGGTGATGGTGGTCTGCATCTCATCGTTCATCACCTTTTTCAGGGGTTCGCTGAATGCCAGCTCATAGAACTGCCGGCGCAGATCCCGGGGGACCTCCTGCAGGAAACGCTCCAGCAGCAGTCTTTGGAAGAAAAACACCCTTCCCCGGCTTTCCTGTATCAGCCCCAGATTGATTGCCTCCTGCGCCTCCTTAAAGGACTCCCGCACATTGGACAGGCCCCTCTTGACCGTGCCGACGCCGATGCAGGCGTCCACGATCAGCTCCGTCGATATGGTCTCATCCATTGCCTGCACCATCTGTACGATGTTGTCCATATCGATATCGTCTTCGATCTGCTTGATCACGGCCACCACATATCGGTTCATGCTGACGACCACATCCCCGTGATGCGGGGGGAAGAGTTTCAGCATGCTCTCGTAGATCCGGGAACCGTCGCCGTCGAAGGTTTGGATAATGATTACAAATCGGTCAATATCCGTGTTGATGCGATAATCACGGATGGCCTCCTGCATATCCAGCGGGTCGATCCTGTCCAGCATCACCCGCCTGAAGACCTCCTCCCTGCCGGGCTTCTTCAGGGTAGTCTTCAGCAGCTCCTCCAGGATCATGGTGAGCAGGTATCCGTAGCGCTCCGTCTCGGCGGACACGCCGTCCAGCACGATGCGCAGCGGGCGGTAATTCTCCGTTTCCAGCAGGAAAAAGGTTTTTCCGTTCTCCGTATCCCTGCTGACGCCGTCTTCGAAGTCCGCGCTCTCCAGGTGCTCCTCATGGGTCCCCACCAGCGAGGCGTCGCTGGAAGCAACACATTCTCCCGTCTCGTCCAGCACCGAGATGCGTGTACGCAGTTTTAGCGCCGCTTCGGAAATCACGGAGTATATTCTATTGTCTATCTGCATAAATCAACCTCTTGCAAAATGGCGGAATACAATCACAGAGACTGATCCCGGATTGTATCCCGCCGAATTTATTTCCGCAGTGATGGCCTTTTACGGAAGGAAGATCGACCTTTCGGTTTCCTTATCGAAGAAGTGGGCATTCCTCATATCGAAGGCCAGCTTGATCGTGTCGCCGGTGCGGGACAGGCTGCGGGCGTCTACGCGGGCGGTGGAGTTGGTTTCCTTGCCGGATACCAGGACATACAGGTAGGTCTCGGAGCCCATCAGCTCGACCACCTCAACATACGCGTTGAGAATGAAGGTGGGGAACTCGCGGAGGAACCGCTCCTCGTCATGCATATCCTCGGGGCGGATACCCATGATCAGGTCCTTCCCGTAGAACTCGTCGCTGGTGATGCGGGCGGCGCGCTCGGCGGGGACCTCCAGCTTGTTTTCGCCGAACACGGCGTAGGAGACACCATCTTCCTTGATCAGCTTCACCTCAAAGAAGTTCATGGGCGGTGTGCCGATGAACCCTGCCACGAAGTGGTTGACCGGCTCGTCATACAGGTGCTGGGGCGTATCGATCTGCTGCACGAAGCCGTCGCGCATGACCACGATACGGGAACCCATCGTCATGGCCTCGGTCTGGTCGTGGGTGACGTAGATGAAGGTAGTGGCCAGCTTCTGGTGAAGCTTGGTGATCTCGGTACGCATCTGTACGCGCAGCTTGGCGTCCAGGTTGGACAGCGGTTCGTCCATCAGGAAGACCTTGGGCTCACGGACGATGGCGCGGCCCAGGGCGACGCGCTGGCGCTGGCCGCCGGACAATGCCTTGGGGCGGCGCTCCAGTAGGTGCTCGATATCCAGGATACGTGCGGCCTCTTTCACCCGGCGGTCGATTTCCGCCTTGGGGATCTTCCGCAGCTTCAGGCCGAACGCCATATTGTCATAGACGGTCATATGGGGGTACAGCGCGTAGTTCTGGAACACCATCGCGATGTCCCTGTCTTTGGGGGGAACGTCATTCATCAGCCTGTCGCCGATATAGAGCTCGCCCGCGGAGATCTCCTCCAGGCCGGCCACCATGCGCAGCGTCGTGGTCTTTCCGCAGCCGGAAGGACCGACCAGCACAATAAATTCCTTATCCTCGATGTCCAGGTTAAAATCGCTTACAGCCTGCACATCCCCGGGATAGATCTTGTAAACACCTTTCAATGTAACGGTAGACATTCCAAATACCTCCTTATCGATAGCATGATCCACTGATCAACTTGTTAGTATTATATCGAAAACATTCCCTCTATGCTATGGACAGATTCAACATATTTATATGGGCTTTTCTTGTATGCTTTGCCGAAATTTCGATTTCTGTCGGGAATGCGGAACGGCGCCTCTGCAGCGGCGCCGTTCCTTAGGGCAAAATAAGAGATAAACAGGTAACCTTATGATAACACAGGTCCCGGTAAATTGCAATACCCCGGGAAAATTTTTATGCCCCGCCGGGAAAAATCCCATCCCTCCATCTCTCCCCGATTGACACCCTTTTCGGATTATTGTACTATATACCAGGAAGTTTTTTCGGGAGGTGTTTTCTTGCGGGTTCGGCTGGCTGTCATTCTCGGCTTTTGTATCGCTTTCTGCGGTCTTGTCCCGGCCCATGCCGCCGGTATATATGATCTGTATCCCGTACCCGCCAACACCTCCCTGGCTGGGAAACTGATCATCCTCGATCCGGGGCATGGCGCGGGCTACGGTGGCAGCGCCGCCGGGTATGTGGAGCATGTCGCCATGCTGCGTCTTGCTGAGCTCCTCAAGGCGGATCTGGAGCGCTGTGGCGCCTCCGTGATGATGACCCGCGCCACAAGTGTCATGGTGAACAATTATGTCCGCATGGCGCAGATCAACCTTCTTGCCCTGGGGAAGGTCAGAGCCGCCCGCGCCGCCGCTCTCTCCGCCGATCCTGGCAATGCCCAACTGCGGTCCGACATCCTCGAGATTGAGCGTCTGGAGGACGTCATGCAAAATGTCATCGCTGATCCCTCCCTGGCCACCGTCTATTTCAACAGTCCCTATGATTATACCCATACCCGGAAGATCCATCCCGATCTCGCGAAGATCTTCGCCTATGAAAACGACCCCGCTATCTACGATAATATCCTTCTGATCTCCCTCCACAGTAACGCTCCCGGCAGCGCCTCAAACACCTCCGTGAACGGCATGTGCGTCTATATGCTGACCAATACCTACCCCAACTCGGCAAACTACTACGCCTCCTACGCCAATCCCGGGAGATCCCGGCTCGCCGCCGAGCTGCTGCTCCGTGAGGTGACCGCCGCCGTCGGCTTTAAGAACAACGGCATCAATATCAACGATTTCTTCAATCTCAGGGAGAGCAACCTTCCCACCGTACTGCTGGAATTGGGTTTCCATACCAACCCCTCCGACCGGGCCGTACTCAGCAGCGATATCGGCCTGAAGCGCATCGCCGCCGGCATCACCTACGCGGTCGGGTATTATTTTAACCAGATCTCTCCCCCCCTGCCCCCCGGCGGTGCGGCGCCCGCCCTTGTGACCAGCGATACCTACACACTGGCCGCCGGCATGATTTCCGGCGTGGTGCCCGGTACCACCGCCGCCGAGGCCTTGTCCTGCTTTGACGGAGGGGAGTATGCCCTTTCCCTCCTTTCCTCTTCCGGCGCGGTAAAGGCCGATGGACCGGTCGTCACGGGGGACCGGCTTGTGCTGACGGATGCGGACGGCGGGCCCGCTGGCGAGTACCTCTTCGTCCTCTACGGCGACGTAAGCGGGGACGGCCGGGTCTCCCTGCTGGATCTGCTGATAATCCAGAAATACCTCCTGAAGACCCATTTGCTGCTGCGGGGTTTCTACTCGGCTGCTGACGTCAATCGGGACGGCAAGGTGAGTCTGGTCGACTTGCTGATCGTACAAAAATACCTGCTGCGCGTCGGCACCATCGATCCATAATAAACGGCGGAGCGTATTATGAAACACAGCTTTGTAAAGATCCTCTCCGGCGCCGGCCTGGCCGCCGCCCTCCTCTTCCTCCTCCTGCCCCGGCCTGCCGGCGCCGTGGGGATTTCCGTCTCCGGCGGGGGCACCGTAAGGCCCGGCGCCACCGTCACCGTAAGGGTCACCTTTTCCGGGCAGAATATCTTCGGCGCTGACGGAACTTTTTCCTATGACCGTCAGATACTCCAGTATACCGGTGGCGCCAATACCTCCGACGGGAATTTTGCGCTGGTCGGCGGCAGCGACGGGTTGTCCTCCTTATCCACGACCATTACCTTCAAAGCCCTCGCCGTGGGGCAGACCGCCGTCTCCGTGCATTGTTCCGAAAGCCGTAATTTCGCGCTTGAGTCCCTGGGAACCGGCAGCGGCTCCACCGTCGTGACCGTCTCCGAAACCGCCGCCCCCCGGGGCACCCGGGATCCCGCCGCCACCCCCGCCCCGCCACTGCCGGAAGTCATTATCGGGGAACGGACCTATACCGTCACCGCCCCCGGCGGGGAATTTCCTCCCGGTTTTGTCCCCGGCGAGGCGGAGATAGAGGGGCGGACCTGCCCCGTGCTTGTCCGGGAAGAGCCCCCCGCCCTCCTTGTCCTGTTGACCGACAACGCCTCCGGCGAGGCGGCCTATTTCCGCTATGACCCCGGGACGAAGGCCTTTGCCCCCTTCATCCTCCTGCGCGTGACCGGCGCCTATGAACTGTCCTCCGACGGGGAGCGCCGGGATGTGCCGCGGGGCTTCATCCTCACCCACCCCCCCGAGGGCTTTGCCGGGGCCGCCGCCTGGGCCTCCACCGATCATCCCGGTCTGGTGATGTTCTACGTCCTCTCCGGCGGGCCGGAAGGTTACTACTTCTACGATCCCGCCGAGGGGATCCTCTGGCGCTACCGGGAGGATTTGGTCGTTACCGTGGAGGTTCCGGTCACCCCCCGTCCCGCGGCTCCCACCCCTTCCCCCTCTCCCGGCCCGTCCGCCCCCGCGGTCTCCCCCTCCCCCCTCCCCGAGCCCGCGTTGAAGGAGGGGGACCGCCTCCGGATCATCGTACTCTCCGGCTTCAGCGCCCTTGTGATCGTCGCCATCATCCTGCTCATCGTGCTGATCGTCGGCAGGTCCAACCCCTACCGCAAGCCTCCCGGGGAATGATCCCGCAGCTCCGGCGGCGGGCGGTCCCCGTCCCCGGCGCCGTTCGGCAATACAAAAGCGTACCCGCGCGGGTACGCTTTTCTGCTTGATGGGGCCGGAACGGAGCCTTTACTCCCCCCGTCACTCCCTCCGCGGATCCTCCAGGAATGCCGCCAGTCTCTCCTTGTATTCCTCCAGCAGCCCCATATCCCACAGCAGTCCCCCCAGCATATATTTATCCCGGATATCCCGGCTGCCCGTAAGGCCGTCCGCCGCCTGCTGCGCCGATATCCCGATCTCCTGCGGGGTCACCGGCATCTCCAATCCCTCCATGGTCTCCCGCAGCGCCCGATAGGCCGGCAGTTCCTCCCGGATGATCCCCAAGATCTCCGGCCAGCGGGCCTGAATTTTCTCAAAATGGGCCGCCTGCCGGGCGGGGCTGTTTTTTTGCGCCGCCTCCTCCAGCGCGTAGATCCTTTCCGCCGAGGATCCGAATATTCTTTTGACCTCCTTCCGCCATTCCCTGTCGTCAAAGGCCGCCATCGCCCCGGCCGCCCTTCCGGCGTCCGGCGCTTCCTCCGCCAGCCATTCATACAATTTCAGCCCCAGCAGTGTCCCCACCCCCACCTGTATCCCGTGCAGGTCGCTCTTCTCTCCTCTTTCGATCGCCATCATCTCCCACACATGGGAAAAATAATGCTCGATACCCGAGGCGGGGCGGGTCACCTGTGCGTAGGCCATCGCGATCCCCGAGCGGATCAGCCCCTCCGCCACCCTGCCGATGGCCTCGGTATCCCGCTTTTTTATCCCCTCCGTCAGGGACATGATCTCCGCCAGGCTGCCCCGCATCAGATCCGCCACCCGGGGGCAGTAATACTCTCCGGTGACGATATGGGAGATCCTCCATTCGCAGACGGAAATATACTTTGCCGCCATATCCCCCACTCCCGCCTGCAGCAGCCGCAGCGGCGCCGCCGCCAGGATCTCCGTATCCGCCGCCACCGCCGCCGGGCATGGGGTGGGGATACTGACCTTGATGCCCTCCGTCACCATCGATGCCGAGTCGGAAGCATATCCGTCCATCGAGGGCGCGGTCGCCGCGAATACCTGGGGCTTCCCGCTGATGCCCGAGAGGATCTTCCCGATATCGTTGATCACGCCGCTGCCCACCGAAAGGATGCCGTCGCATCGGGGCGCGAAGTGCATCGCCGCCGCCCCCACCGATCTGTCATCCGGCTCCGGCTGTCTCACCGGCAGACTATACGCCTCGAAGGGGATCCCCGCCTCCCTTAATATTTCCCGTACCCGTTCCCCCGCCGCAAGATAGGTATCCGGGTCATCCAGGATAAAGGGACGGGAAATGCCCGTGTTCCTCAAAATCTCCGGGAGCTCCTTTATGACCCCCCTTCCGATGCGGATCTCCTTGACCTTTGAGGCATGGCGCCTGCCGCAGTCGCAGCCATACCCTCCCTCCTTCAGCAGCGCCTGCGGTGTCATCTCCCGAAAATCCGGCGTCATAGTCTCGCCTGCCTTTCCTCGATCTCGCGGATGACATGTCCCACCGCCCCGGCCACCATGCCCTCCGTGAACGGGCTGGGCAGTTTTGCCAGCGCCAGCAGCTCCCCGTAAGGCCGGCTGCCTCCCGCCCTGCAGAGAGTGAGATAATCCTGCCATGCCCTGTCTGGGTCCTCCTTCATCCTGCCGTAGAGGGCGAAGGCGCCCAGCTGCGCCATGGCGTAATCGATGTAATAGAAGGGGTACATAAAGATATGCTGCTTCTGCATCCAGAACCCCCCCGCCTCCATATAGGGCTGGCCGTCGTAATCCCTCCAGGGCAGATACACCCCCTCCAGCTCCTTCCAGACCTCCCGCCTTCTGTCGGCGGACATGCCGGGCTCCTCGAATACCCTGTGCTGGAAATGGTCCACGCACGCCATATAAGGGATCGACATCAGGTTCCCCCACAGGTGGGAAAAATAGTATTTCTCCGTCTGGTCGCCGAAGAACAGCTCCATCCAGGGGTAGGTGAAATGCTCCATCGCCATCGAGTGGATCTCATTGATCTCGCTGGTGGAATGGTAGTACTGGGCGATGGGCTGCAGCCGCGAGGCGGTATAATTCTCAAAGGCGTGCCCCGCCTCATGGGTCAGCACCTCCACATCCGCCGATGTTCCGTTGAAATTGGAAAAGATAAAGGGCGCCTTATAGTCCGGCAGGCTGGTACAGTATCCCCCCTGGCGTTTCCCGTTGCGGGTCTCCAGGTCGAACAGGGAATACCGCGTCATGAAGTCAAAAAACTCTCCCGTCTCCGGGCTGAGCTCCCTGTACATCCTGCCGGCGTTCTCCAGCATGGTCTCCGTGTCCCCTATGGGGTCGGGATTTCCCTCCGGGAACAGGAAGGCCTCGTCATAGTACCGTATCTTATCCACGCCGATGCGCTCCGCCTGCGCCTCCAGCAGCCGCGCGCAGGCCGGCACCACCGTCTCCGCGATCTGCCTGCGGAAGGCCGCCACGTCCTCCGGCGTGTAGTCCAGCCGCCCCCTTGAGAGGTATGCCATATGCGTATAATCCGGAAAGCCCAGCTTTTCCGCCATCCGGGTGCGGCAGCGGATCATCCTGTCGTACACATCGTCCAGCGCCTCCGCGGCCTTCTCGTACAGCGCCGCCCAAAGGGTGAAGGCCTCCTTGCGGGTCTCCCGGTCGGTGGATTGCATCCCCTTGAGCAGACCGTAAAAGTTCACCTCCCGCCCCCGGAACATCGTCCTGCAGCCGGCGGCGATGCGCTGGTATTCCTTCACCAGCGCCGCCTCCTCCGTTTTGTCCTCTATGATCATCGGGTGCTGCAGCCGCATACGCGCCTCCGTGACGCGGAAAAAATGGCTGCCGAAGTTCTTCTCCATCTCTTCCCTGTAGGGGGAATCCAGCAGCGATTCGGAAAAATCCTTCTGCAGCGGCAGCAGCCGGGGCATCTCCCGGTTCAGGTAGTCCATTTCGGCGTCGTAATAGGGGTCCTCCGTGTTGATGGTGTTCCGTATATATGCCAGGGAAAAGGCGGTCCTCAAATGGGACTCTATCCCCTCCATCCTCCGGAAAGCCGCCATCGCCTGATGATAGCCTTCGGCCTTGCGGAAATGGCCGATACAGCCCTCCATCTCCCCGCGGATGGCCTCCATATCCGGCCGCTTATAGGGTATCTGTTGAAATTTTTCCATCCTTGCCTCCTTTTTCCCCTTATAATTCTGTAAAAAGAGGGAGCATTCCTGCTCCCCCTCCTAAAATAGTCAGAACAAACCCCTGATCCTTCCTTCGTCGTCCACGTCGATAGAGTTGGCCGCCGGCTCCCTGGGCAGGCCCGGCATCGTCATGATATCCCCGGTGAGGGCCACCAAAAAACCCGCCCCGGCGGATACCCGGATATCCCGGACCGTCACCGTAAACCCCTCCGGCGCTCCCGGCAGCTTCGGGTTGTCCGAGAAGGAATACTGCGTCTTCGCCATGCAGATCGGCAGATTGCCGTAACCCATCTCCGTAAGCCTGCGCAGCTGCGTTCTGGCCTCCGGCAGGATGTTTACATCTTTTCCGCCGTACACCCTTTGTACGATCGCCCGCATTTTCTCCGCCGGCGCCGCCTCCGCTTCATAGGCGAATGCCGGCTCCGAGGGCATCCCGCACAGCCGGACCACCTCCTCCGCCAGCGCGACGCCTCCTTCACCGCCCTTTGCCCATACCTCTGACAGCACCGCCTTCACGCCCAGCTCCCCGCAGGCCCTCTCTATCAGCGTCGTCTCCTCCGGGGTGTCATCCGGGAACCTGTTCACCGCCACCACGCAGGGCAGCTTGAAAACCTCCCTGATCCCCCGCACATGCCGCAGCAGGTTTGGGAGCCCTCTGGATACCGCGGCGGTATTCTCCGCCTTCAGCGCCTCCTTTTTCACCCCGCCGTGGAACTTCAGCGCCCGCGCCGTGGCCACCACCACCACGCACGCGGGACGCAGTCCCGCCGTGCGGCACTTGATATCCAGAAACTTCTCCGCGCCCAGGTCGGCGCCGAAGCCCGCCTCCGTGACGGCGTATTCTCCCAGCCGCAGCGCCATACGGGTGGCCAGTACCGAGTTGCAGCCGTGGGCGATATTCGCGAAAGGGCCCCCGTGTACAAATGCCGGCGTATGCTCCAGCGTCTGTACAAGGTTGGGCTGCAGGGCGTCCTTCAGCAGCGCCGCCATCGCGCCGGCCGCCTTCAGTTCCCCGGCGGTCACCGGCTTCCTGTCATAGGTGTAGCCGATGACGATCCGCCCCAGGCGTTCCTTCAAATCGGCGATACTGCCGGCGAGGCAAAGCACCGCCATGATCTCCGATGCCACCGTGATATCGTATCCGTCCTCCCTGGGCGTGCCGTTGGCCCTCCCGCCCAGTCCGTTGACGACAAACCGCAGCTGCCTGTCATTCATATCCACACAGCGGCGCCAGGTGATCTGCCTCGGGTCGATTCCCAGCGCGTTGCCCTGATGGATATGGTTGTCGATCATTGCGGCAAGCAGGTTGTTTGCCGCGCCGATCGCGTGAAAATCCCCGGTGAAGTGGAGGTTGATATCCTCCATCGGCACGACCTGGGCGTAGCCCCCGCCCGCCGCGCCGCCCTTCACGCCGAATACCGGGCCCAGCGAGGGTTCCCGGAGCGCCGCCACGCTTCTTTTGCCGATGCGGCGGAGCCCGTCCGCCAAACCCACCGTGGTCGTCGTCTTTCCTTCCCCCGCCGGGGTGGGGGTCATGGCGGTCACCAGCACCAGTTTCCCCTCCTCCCCCTCCTTATTCAGCAGGGAAAGGTCCACCTTGGCCTTATACCGTCCGTAGGGGATCAGGAGCGAATCGTCGATACCCAGGTCCTCCGCTACCCTGCGGATCGGCCGCATCTCCGTTTTTTGCGCGATTTCGATGTCTGTCATACTGCTTGTTCCTTTACTTGAAATAATCCGCCGCTCCCCGGAAAATGACCCGCTGGTCCTCTCCGGGCACATTCTTATACAGGTCCCGGCCGTACCGCTCGCTGTGTCCCATTTTCCCGAACACCCTGCCGTCGGGGGAGAGCAGCCCCTCCACCGCCAGCGTCGAGCCGTTGGGGTTCACCCGGATATCCATGGAGGGGATCCCCTCCCCGTCGGTGTACTGGGTGGCGATCTGCCCTCTTTCGATCAGTTGCCCCAGCAGCGCCTCCGGGCAGATGAACCGGCCCTCCCCGTTTGATACCGGCATGGTGTGTATCTGCCCCACCCTGCAGTGCATCAGCCAGGGGGACGCGGTCGAGGCGATCCTTGTGCGGACCAGCCGGGATTGGTGTCTTCCGATGCGGTTGACCGTCAGCGTGGGGCTCTGCGGATCCATATCCCGTATCTCGCCAAAGGGCACCAGCCCCAGCTTGATCAGCGCCTGAAACCCGTTGCAGATGCCCGCCATCAGCCCGTCCCGCTGATACAGCAGCTCCATCACCGCGTCTTTGACGGCGCGGTTGCGGAAAAACGCCGTGATAAACTTTCCGGAACCATCCGGTTCGTCGCCGCCGGAAAAGCCGCCTGGCAGGAAGACGATCTGGCTCTCCCGTATGCCCGCCGCCAGCGCCGCCGCCGATTCCGCCACCCCCCGGGGAGACAGCGTGTTGACCACAAGAAACCGGGGCGCGGCTCCCGCCTCCCGGAAAGCCCGTGCGGTATCGTATTCGCAGTTGGTGCCGGGGAATATCGGGATCAGCACGCTCGGCGCGGCCGTCTTCCGCGCCGACCGGCGGGTGTGCCGCCTGTCATAGGCGAGGGCGGGCACCGGGTCCTCTCCCTGGTCGACATATCCGGGGAATACCGGTTCCAGCTTCCCCTCCCACTTTTCCTCCAGCCCGGCAATGCAGAGGGCTTCTCCCCCCGCGCTGATAGTATACGCGGATTCCGTCCTTCCGGCAAGCATGCCGCCCTCCGGCGCGGATTTCCATTCCAGCACAAATCCCGGCATGTCGGCGAACAGGATCTCCTCCGGGATCCCCTCCGCCGTTTTAAAGCCGACGCGGTTTCCGAAGCAGGCCTTCAATATGGCCGCCGCCCCGCCTCCCCGGGTCACCGCCGAAGCCGACAGCAGCTTCCCTTCCCGTATCCATCCCGTAACCTGACGGAATGCCTCCAGCATGGCCTCCTTTACGGGCACATCCCCCGCGCACTCTATCGGCAGCAGCGTAACGGCGGAGCCCGCCCTCTTGAACTCGGGAGAGAGGATGCGCTCCGTCCTGCTCACCGACACGCCGAAGGACACCAGGGTGGGCGGTACATCCATATCCTCAAAGCTGCCGCTCATGGAATCCTTCCCGCCGATGGAGCCGATGCCCAGGTCCATCTGGGCGTCCAGCGCGCCGAGCAGCGCCGCGAGGGGCTTGCCCCACCGCGACGGTTCGTTCCCCAGCCGCTCAAAATACTCCTGAAACGTGAAATAGCTCTCCTCCAAACCGGCGCCGGAAGCCACCAGCTTGGCGGCGGATTCCGCCACGGCGCGGTAAGCGCCGGCATAGGGGTTTCTTTTGGTCAATACCGGGTCATACCCCCAGGCCATCACCGTGCATGTATGGGTCTCCCCCCTCTCCAGGGGGATCTTCGCCGCCATCACCTGCGCCGGCGTTCTCTGGTATTTCCCGCCGAAGGGCATCAGCACCGACCCCGCGCCGATGGTGGAATCGAAATGCTCCGCCATCCCCCGCTGTGAGCAGACGTTCAGGTCCTCCGCCAGGCGCTGCCAGCGTTCCGCCGTCCCCTCCGGCCTCTCCCCCTTTTCCGCCTCCTTCGCCTTCTCCACCAGCGCGCTTTTGCTGCGGGAGGCGCCGTTGGTATCCAGGAAGGCCCTGGAAATATCCACGATCCTCTGTCCCCTCCAGGTCATCACCAGGCGTTTTTCCGCGGTGACCACCGCCACCGGCGTAGCCTCCACGTTTTCCTTGTATGCCTTTTCGATGAAGCCTGCCGCGTCCTCCGGCGCGATGACCACCGCCATTCTCTCCTGCGATTCCGATATGGCCAGCTCCGTCCCGTCCAGCCCCTCATATTTCAAAGGCACCTTGTCCAGGTCGATACGCAGCCCGTCCGCCAGCTCTCCGATCGCCACCGACACCCCGCCGGCGCCGAAATCGTTGCATCGCTTGATCCGTCTTGTCACCTCCGGGTCCCGGAACAGCCGCTGCAGCTTCCTTTCCTCCGGGGCGTTCCCCTTCTGCACCTCGGCGCTGCATTCCTCGACGGATGCCATATGATGGGGCTTGGAGGAGCCGGTTGCGCCGCCGCATCCGTCCCTTCCCGTGCGCCCCCCCAGCAGAATGACCAGGTCGCCCGGCGCCGGTTCCTCCTGCCGCACATGGTCGGCCGGTACCGCGGCGATCACCGCGCCCAGCTCCATCCGCTTTGCCTCATAACCGGGGTGATAGATCTCCTCCGCCAGCCCGGTAGCCACCCCCACCTGATTCCCGTAGGAGCTGAAGCCCCTCGCCGCCGTTGTCGTCAGCTTCCGCTGGGGGATCTTCCCCGGCAGCGTCTCCTCCGCCGGAGCCAGGGGGTCCGCCGCGCCGGTGATCCGCATGGCCTGGTATACATACGCCCGCCCCGAAAGGGGGTCGCGTATCGCGCCGCCGATACAGGTAGCCGCGCCGCCGAAGGGCTCTATCTCCGTGGGGTGATTGTGTGTCTCGTTTTTAAAGAGCAGCAGCCAGTCCTCCTCCCGCCCGTCCGCGTCAGCCTTTATGCGTACGGTACAGGCATTCGTCTCACCGGAAATGACCGCGTTCTCCAGCTTCCCTCTGGCCCGGAGCGCCTTCGCGCCGATCGTGGCGATATCCATCAATGTCACCGGCTTGCGGATGCCCAGCTCCCGCCGCAGCGCCAGATAACGCGCGTAGGCCGCCTGCGCCGCCGGTTCCCGGATCTCCACCTCCTCCAGATGGGTGCCGAAGGTGGTATGCCGGCAATGGTCCGACCAATAGGTGTCCAGCACGCGCACCTCTGTAAGCGTGGGATCCCGCTTTTCTCCGATAAAATAGTCCCGGCAGCACTTCAGGTCCGCGTCGTCCATGGCCAGACCGTACCGCTTGACGAATTCCCCCAGCGCCTCCCCGTCCATCGTCGTAAAACCCGTCAGCACCGGCACCGCCTCCGGCCGGATCACCGGGATATCCAGCGTCTCCGGCAGCGCCTCGGTCGCCCTGCGGGATTCCACCGGGTTGATCAGATATCGGCAGATCGTCTCGTACTGTCCGTCGGTCAGTTCGCCGTACAGCAGGTAGACCCGCGCGGTGCGGACATGCGGCTTTTCCCCCCGGGAGATCAGCTGTATGCACTGGGCGGCGGAATCCGCCCTCTGGTCAAACTGACCCGGCAGGTACTCCGTGATCAGGCTCCTGGGAGCGTCATGATGCAGTGTTTCCGTCAGAATATCGATGGGCGGTTCGGAAAACACCGTCGTCTTGCAGATTTCCATCAGCTCCGGTGTGATCCCCTCCACATCGTACCGGTTGAGTATCCGGATACCGGTCAGCTCCGGGATCCCCAAAAAACTCCGGATATCCTCGGCCAAAGTCTCCGCCTCCTGGCGGAGTCCCTCCCTTTTCTCGGTAAATACGCGATAGACCATTCTCTCCTCACTTTCCCAGTGCCCGCAGGCCGATGTCGCGGCGATACACCGCGCCGTCAAAGGAAATACTCTCGACCCCGGCATAAGCCTCCGCCAAAGCGTCGGGCAGCCGCGCCGACACCGCGGTGACGCACAGCACCCTTCCGCCGGATGTCACCAGCTTCCCGTCCTCCGTGTCCGTCCCGGCATGGAAGACGGTGCCCCTCCCCGTATCCCCTATGCGGATCTCTTTTCCCTTTTCATAGGCCGCGGGGTATCCTTTGGACGCCATCACGACACAGGCGGTCGAATTCCCGCTGAAAACCACCGGCGTCTCTCCCAGGCGTCCCTCACGCGTCGCCAGCATGATCTCCAGCAGGTCGCTTTCCAGCAGCGGCAGCACCGCCTGGGTCTCCGGGTCTCCGAAGCGGCAATTGTATTCGATCACCTTCGGCCCGTCGTCTGTCAGCATCAGGCCGAAGTACAGGCATCCCGAGAAGGGGCGCCCCTCCGCCTTCATCGCTCTGATAGTGGGCAGGAAAATTTCCCTCATGCACCGTTCGGCGATTTCCGGCGTGTAAAAGGGGTTGGGCGCGATGGCCCCCATGCCCCCCGTGTTCAGCCCCGTGTCCCCCTCGCCGATGCGCTTGTGGTCCATCGAGGACACCATGGGGATCAGTGTCTCGCCGTCGGTAAAAGTCAGCACCGAGACCTCCGGGCCGGTCAGAAACTCCTCCGCCACCACCCGGGCGCCGCTGTCGCCGAAGGCGCGGTCCTCCATCATCATTTTCAGCGCTCCTTCGGCCTCCGCCGGGCTTTCGCAGATCAGTACCCCCTTGCCCAGCGCCAGTCCGTCCGCCTTGATGACCATCGGCATCCTTTGATCCCGAATATAGTCCATGGCCTCCCCTGGCTCTCCGAACACCCTGTAATCCGCCGTGGGGATGCCGTATTTCCGCATCAGGCCTTTTGCGAAAACCTTGCTGCTTTCGATCTCCGCCGCCGCCTTTGTGGGACCGAAACAGGGGATGCCCGCCTCCTCCAGCAGATCCACCGCTCCCATTGCCAGCGGGTTGTCCGGCCCGATGACGGCAAAGTCGATCCCCTTTGACAGGGCAAACGCCCGTATCCCCGGCAGGTCCGTTGCCTGTACCGGCACACGGACCGCCTCCGCTCCGATACCGCCGTTCCCCGGCAGCGCGTAGATCCTCTCTGCCCGGGGGTTCTCCCGTATTTTACGGATGATGGCATGCTCCCTGCCGCCGCCGCCCACTACCATGATCCTCATTTCCCCGCTCCTTAATGGTGGAACAGCCGTGTGCCGCAGAAGGCCATCGCGATGCCGTATTTATTGCAGGTGTCGATGACATGGTCATCCCGTATCGACCCTCCCGGCTGCACGATATAGGAGACGCCGCTGCGGCGGGCCCGCTCCACATTGTCCCCGAAGGGAAAGAAGGCGTCGCTGCCCAGGGAAACACCCTTGCGGTCCTCCAGCCACCGCTTCTTCTCCGCGGCTGTCAGCGGCGCGGGACGTTCTGTGAAAAAATCCTCCCATACATCCGCCCCCAGTACATCCTCCGGCGTCTCCCCGATATACAGGTCGATGGTATTATCCCGATCCGGCCGTCCCAGCCCGGGCCGGAAAGGCAGCGCCAGTACCTTGGGGTGTCTCCGCAGCTGCCAGAAATCGGCCTTGCTGCCCGCCAGCCTTGTGCAGTGGATTCTGGATTGCTGTCCCGCCCCCACGCCGATCGTTTGCCCGCCGTACGCGTAGCATACGGAATTGGACTGGGTGTATTTCAATGTGATCAGCGACAGCAGCAGGTCCCTCTTCGCCTCCTCGGGGATCTCCCTTGCCTCGGTGACCACATTCTCCAGCATCCTCCCGTCGATGCGGATACTGTTCCTCCCCTGCTCGAAGGTGATGCCGTATACCGTTTTTCGCTCGATTTCCGCCGGTGTATAGCCCTCGTCGATCCTGACGACGCAATAGCCGCCCTTCCTCTTCCTCCGCAGTATTTTCAATGCCTCCTCCGTGTAGTCCGGCGCGATCACCCCGTCCGACACCTCCCTGGCGATGATCCTGGCGGTGGAAACATCGCAGATGTCCGATAACGCGATCCAGTCTCCGAATGAGGACATCCGGTCGGTCCCCCGGGCGCGGGCGTAGGCGCAGGCCAGCGGCGAGAGCTTCATTCCCTCCGTAAAATACATTTTCTCCATCGTCTCATCCAGCGGCAGGCCCAAAGCCGCGCCCGCGGGGCTGACATGCTTGAAGGAAGCCGCCGCCGGCAGCCCCAGCGTCTCCTTCAGCTCCCGCACCAGCTGGTAGCTGTTCAGGGCGTCCAGAAAGTTGATATATCCCGGTTTCCCGTTCAGTACCTCCACCGGCAGCGCCCCCTCATCCATCAGTATCCGCGCCGGCTTCTGGTTGGGGTTGCAGCCGTACTTCAGTTCCAGTTCCTTCATAGCGCCCTCCTCAGCGGTATTTGTTCAGTATGCGCGTCTGTGTCTCCCCCGTGTCGATGCGGATGAAACGGGTGAACAGCGAGATTTTATTGTCCTCATCCAGCGCCTCCCATAGGCCCCGGGTCATCTCCTCCAGGTTCCCCTGCAGCCGTACCGGGGTCGGCTCCCCCCTGAAGGAGGGCAGCGGATCACCGTCACCCTCATAGGTGTGGATGAAATGTCCTCTTCCCGGCTTGGGGTTCTCGTATTCGAAAAAGAACCGCCCGCAGGCCTCCGGGTCGCCCTCCGCGCTTTTCAGTATGCTCAGCGCGTAGGCGCAGCCTTCGGCGCAGCGCATGATCCCGCTGATGCGGGGGGTGTAATTGGGCGCGTCGGGCTCGAACTCCCGTGTGCGCAGCGCCTCCTGCCAGGTCTTTCCGATGGTCAGATAGGCGTATATGGTGTCCGTCTGGTCGCCGTTGGTGACGATCGTGATATCCCGATAGACCCGCACGGGGGCGTAAATGATCAGCGAGGGGTCCGCCATCCTGGTAGGGTCGTACGCCTGGGTACGGATCCCCGCGCCTTCCTCAGCAAAGATCCGGTTCCGGCTGTTCTCACTGCGCCCCATGATAAAGTAGCCGATAAACCCGTGCAAACCGTCATCCGATCGCCCCATCACGATCCCTCTTCCGGGGTAACGGTTCTGTGAAACGACGGTGTCCAAAAACAATACGCTCATTCTTCCTCCTATCGTATCCGTATGGCGTCCCCGCCCTGTACCACCGTTCCGATGAACAGCGCTTCCTCGCCCATTTCCGCCAGTCTGCGGCGGGCGGCGTCGGCTTGCTCCCCGGGCAGCGTGAATGCCAGGCCGATGCCCATATTATAGGTATTGAACATATCCCGTTTGGGGATATCCCCCTCCCTCTGCAGCAGCCTGAAAATCGGGGGGATCCGCAGCGCCCCCTCCTCTATATCGGCGCACAATCCTTCCGGAAGAGAGCGCGGAATATTCTCATAAAACCCGCCGCCGGTAATGTGGGATACCGAATGGATCGGGAACCCCTCCTCCAGCAGCGTCAGCAGCGGCTTCACATAGATCCTGGTCGGCGTAAGCAGCGCCTCCCCCAGCGTCATGCCCAGCTCCCCGCTGTAAACCCCCAGATCCCGGTTCTCCACATCAAAGACCTTCCGCACAAGGGAATAGCCGTTGGAATGTATCCCCGAGGAAGGCAGCCCGATGATGCAGTCCCCCGCCCGTACATTCGCCGGGTCCAATAATTTGTCGGCATCCGCCAGGCCCACCGAGAAGCCCGCCAGGTCATACTCGTCCTCGTGATAGAAGCCGGGCATCTCCGCCGTCTCTCCCCCGACCAGCGCGCAGCCTGCCTGCACACACCCCTCCGCGACACCCGCCACGATTGCGGCTGTCTTTTCCGGGATATTCTTTCCCAGCGCGATATAATCCAGAAAGAACAGGGGTTTTGCGCCGCAGCAGATGATATCGTTCACGCACATCGCCACACAGTCGATGCCCACGGTGTCATGCTTGTCCATCAGAAAGGCGATCTTCAGCTTCGTCCCCACCCCGTCGGTGCCGGACACCAGCACCGGCCTGCGGGTACCGGACAGGTCCGGCATAAAAAGCCCGCTGAACCCCCCCAAACCCGACATCACCTCCGGCGTTTTTGTTCTGGCGATGTGCTTCTTCATCAGCTCCACCGCCGAGTAACCCGCGGTGATATCCACGCCGGCAGCCTTATAACTTTCGCTGTAGCTTTTCAATCCTCATACTCCTTCCAGACCTGTTCTCTGCTGAGCCATTCCTTTTCCGTATCCGGCACATGGACGGGGTATTTCCCGTTGAAACAGGCTGTACAGAACCCTTTCGTCCTGTCCGCCAGCAGCTCCACGAAGTTGACGTCCAGATATCCAAGTGAGTCCACATCGATCATCCCGGCGATCTCCTCCACCGAGTGGTGCGCCGCAATCAGATCCTCCCGGGAATGGATATCCGTACCGTAATAACAAGGGTACAGAAATGGCGGCGCGGAGGAGCGCATATGGACCTCCGTCGCGCCGGCTTCCCGGAGCAGCCATACGATACGGGCGCAGGTGGTGCCCCGGACGATGGAATCATCCACCATGACCACCCTTTTCCCCTTTACCACATCGGAAACCACATTCAGTTTGATTTTCACATGGGTCTCCCTGCTGGTCTTGCCCGGATCGATAAATGTACGGCCGATATACTTGTTCTTGATAAAGCCGATATCATAGGGGATACCCGATTGCTGCGCGTAACCCAGCGCGGCGTCGATCCCGGAATCCGGCACGCCGATCACCACGTCCGCCTGCACGGGGTGCTGCAGCGCCAGGAACGCCCCTGCCCGCTTGCGGGCGGTGTGTACCGAGCTGCCCTCCACCACGGAATCCGGTCGGGCGAAGTAGATGAACTCAAACACACAGAGGGATTTCGGGCAGGTCCCGCCTCTATAATGAAGGCTGCGCAGTCCCCTTCCGTCCGCCACCACCACTTCTCCCGGCTCCACGTCCCGCAGGAAAACGGCGCCCACCGCGTCCAGCGCGCAGGTTTCCGAGGCGAACACATACCCGTCTCCCAGCCTGCCGATGCACAGCGGCCGGAAGCCCCGGGGATCACGGACGGCGATCAGCTTGGTGGAGGACATCACCACCAGGGAGTACGCCCCCTGCAGTTGGTCCATTGCCTGCAGGATCGCCTCTTCGATGGTGGGCGTCTTCAGCCTCTCCCTGGTGATCATATACGCGATGACCTCGGAATCGCTGTTGGTGTGGAAGATGGCTCCCCCCATCTCCAGCTTCCGTCTCAGCGCGTACGCGTTGCACAAACTGCCGTTGTGGGCGACCGCCATCACGCCCTTGATATGGTTCACCACAAGGGGCTGGGCGTTGGCCCGGGTCTTCCCCCCGGTTGTGCCGTACCGCACATGTCCCAAACCGATATTTCCCCGTCCCAGCTGCGCCACGGACTCCGGGGTAAACACATCGTTCACCAGTCCGTTGTCCTTATGGCTGTAAAACATGTTGTTCCTGTTGACGACGATCCCGCAGCTTTCCTGTCCCCTGTGCTGGAGCGCGAACAGCCCGAAATAGCAGGCCGCGGCCGCCTCGCCCTCCTCCGGCATATAGCAGCCGAAAAGCCCGCACTCCTCATGCAATCCGTCCGTCATACCCATTCCCCCGTCCATTGATGAGAATTTTCCCGATACCTTTTTTCCCGCCCACGAGGCGCGGCGGTCCCTCCCCGGCCTCCCCGCGGGATACGGCGGCCGGCGCGGCGTCCTTCGCGGTCCGGTTCCTCTCCGCCCCGTCCTTTCGGAGCCCTGCCCCCTTATCCGTCTTCCCTCACGTTCCCCCGGTATTTTTCCTGTGCCGCCCGGTCCCTCGCGGCGGCCTCCGCCGCCTGTGAGGACCGCATCTCCAGCAGCTTTCCCGTCAGCTCCGGCTCATGGATCGCCAGGATCTCCGCGGCAAGCAGCGCCGCGTTTTTCGCGCCGTTGATCCCTACCGTCGCCACGGGGATACCGGGGGGCATCATCACCGTGGAAAGCAGGGCGTCCATTCCCTCCAGCGCCCCGGATTTCATCGGCACGCCGATGACCGGCAGCACTGTGTTCGCGGCGAAGGCCCCCGCGAGGTGGGCCGCCATTCCCGCGGCGCAGATAAAAACGCCGTATCCCGCCGCCGCCCCGCCCGCGGCGAAAGCCGCGGCCTCGCCGGGTGTGCGGTGGGCTGAAAGGATACGGACCGTAAAAGGTACCTCAAGCTGACGGAGTGTTTCCATCGCCGGCTCCAGCGCCGGGCAGTCGCTCTGGCTGCCCATGATGATCCCGACCTTCCTCATGCATTCCTCCTCGGATTTCCTGCCCTCTATTATACATCAAATACCTGTACATTCAACCCGGTAAGTTATTATTTATTCGTATATTTCTCATTCCCCTTCGCCGCTTTTCCGGAGCCGCCCCATAATAACGGGGAATTCCCCGGCTTTTCCGCCGGGGACCCGAACGAATTTCCTAAATCCTGCAAAATCTTGCGGCATTTCCGTAGCAGATATCCCCTACGACAGCGCCCAGTGTCTCCCAGTCCTCGGGGTATTCTCCCCTGTCCACCCATCCGCCAAGCAGATTGCAGAGTATCCTGCGGAAGTACTCATGCCGCGGATAGGACAGGAAGGACCGGGAATCCGTGACCATCCCCACAAAGGCCGACAGCGCGCCGGTGTTGGCCAGCGTTTTCATTTGGTCGGTCATGCCGTCCCGGTTGTCGGCAAACCACCAGGCGGAGCCGAACTGTACCTTCCCCGGGAAGGAACCGTCCATAAAGTTGCCGCACATGGCGCCCAATACATAATTATCCTTGGGGTTCAGCGTATACAGTATGGTACGGGGCAGCGCGTTCTCAATTGCCAGGGAATCCAGCAAATGCGCCAGGGGCTTCGCCACCCGTGGGTCTCCGATGCTGTCAAAGCCGGTATCCGGTCCGATGGCCTCAAACATCCTGGTGTTATTATTCCTCTGGGTGGAAAAATGCAGCTGCATCACCCAGTCCCGCCGGGCATATTCCCTGCCGAGAAACTGCAGCAGGGCCGTGCGGTAGCCGTCGGTCTCCTCCTCGGTCATCACGCCGCCCGCCAGCCCCTTCCGGAACACCGCGTTGACCTCGGTGCGGGTCGCGTGCAGGAAGGGTACGGTATCCATCCCGTGGTCGCTTGCCCGGCAGCCCAGCGCCTGAAACAGATCCATCCGCTCCGTCAGCGCCTCGCAGAGCGTCTCAAAACAGTCGATACTCCGCCCGGTGATCTCCTCCATCCTCCGTATCCACGGGATAAAGGTAGGCATATGGATCTGCAGCGCCCTGTCCGGTCGCCACGCCGGCAGCACCCGCACGGGAAATGTGTCATCCTCCGCCAAACGCCTGTGGTACTCCAGGGTATCCACAGGGTCGTCCGTCGTGCAGATCGCCCTTACATTGCTCCGGAGCATCAGCCCCCGCGCCCCCATATCCTCCGCCGCCAGCCGCCGGTTTGCCTCCTCCCAGATGCGGTCCGCCGAGGCGGGGGTAAGGGGCTCGTATATATCAAAATACCGCTGCAGCTCCAGGTGCGTCCAGTGATACAAAGGGTTGCCGATAAGCCTCGGCACACAGGCCGCCCATGCCGTGAATTTTTCATATCCCGGCGCCTTTCCGGTCACCTTTTCCTCCGGAACGCCCAGCGTCCGCATCGCCCGCCATTTATAGTGATCCCCTCCCAGCCACGCCTCCGCCAGGTCGGCGAACCTGTGATCTTCCCAGATCTCCCTGGGCGAGAGATGGCAGTGAAAATCAAAGATCGGCGCCTGCTCCGCGTAATCGCGGAACAGCCTCACGGCGGCAGGGGTCTCCAGCAGAAAATTCCTATCCATAAAAGCCATTCCGGTACCTCCTCATTGACGCCATTCTACCATAATCCCCGCCCCTTGCATAGCCGTGACCTGCGCCCCGCCCCCATGACCCCAATGAAGACCTCCCCCCTGATCCCCTTCTTCTTTCCGCCTCATACTCTCCTTCATCCGACCTCTGCCCCTCATCCAACGCCCTCCTTCACGCAACCGCGCCCCCGCCCTCCCGCCTCCGCCGCTCCTTGCGCCTCGCCCGCACCGTCCTCCCGCCTCCGCCGCTCCTTGCGCCTCCTGTATTGCCCTCCCGCCTACGCTGCTCCTTGCGCCCCGCCCGCACCGTCCTCCTTCCTCCGCCGCTCCTTGCGCCTCCTGTATTGCCCTCCCGCCTACGCTGCTCCTTGCGCCCCGCCCGCACCGTCCTCCTTCCTCCGCCGCTCCTTGCGCCTCCTGTACCACCCCCCGCCTCTGTTCCTACTTGCGACTCCTGTATCGTCCTCCAGCTCCTTTCCTCCTTACGCCTCATGTATCGCCCTCCCGCCTCCGTTCCTCCTTATGCCTCCAGTACCACCCCCCGCCTCCGTTCCTCCTTGCACCTCCTGTATCGTCCTCAAGCCTCCGCTGTTCCTTTCGCCTCCAGCACCTCCCTCCCGCACCAACAACGCCCTCTTTTTCGCCCCCATATTTCCTGATACATATCTAAACTGGATAGATTGTATGCAATCCGCGCCTTATCACCCAAATCTCTCGCTCCCCCATAGCGCCCCAACACACGCCACCATTCTGCCTCCGCCGACCCACTGCCGCCTCCTGCTCCGCCCTGTTTTCATCGCCCGGCCCCACATCACCCTCCCTGTCCTTCCTTCGCCCCTTTCTGCGCCGCTGTTTTGCTCTGCTCGTCTTCACCCCAACATTGTATACAATCCATCTTTTCTCCTTCCCGTCGCAATACTTTGACAGCCAAAACACCCGTTATTTGGGTTTGGAAAACGCCGGAAATTCGCCGCCCACCCACTGGATATGCCGCCTTGTCTGTGGTAAAATAGTGAGGCGGTTTCTTCCCGAGGTTAACAATTCCTTGCCGGAAAGAGAAATAAATACCCATCCGAGGGCTGACGGAGGCAAAATGAGTATACTGGTTCAGAAATTCGGCGGTTCTTCTATGGCCACACCGGAAAGCCGACAGGGTGCGCTGCGCCATATCCTTGAGGCGAAAGAGCGCGGTCTTGATCTTGTGGTCGTCGTTTCCGCAATGGGACGGAAGGGCGCACCCTACGCAACGGACACCTTACTGTCCCTGGGGCTCGCATCCTGCAGCCAACTGCCTCCACGTGAAAAAGACTTGCTCCTCAGCTGCGGGGAAACCATATCCGCCGCCGTGATGGCAGGAGAAATAACTTCAGCCGGCTACCAGGCCAGAGCATTGACCGGCGGGCAAGCCGGAATACTGACGGATGCTCGGTACGGCAGTGCAGACTGTCTCTTTGTGGACACAACACAGCTCCTTTCCCTTCTTAAAGACGGAATCATACCGGTAGTGGCGGGCTTCCAGGGAATGACACGTGAAGGGGATATCACAACCCTTGGCCGCGGCGCGAGTGACTATACAGCCGCTCTCCTTGCAACCGCACTGAAGGCAGAAGGTGTTGAAATATATACAGATGTAAATGGTATTATGACTGCCGATCCCCGGGTAGTGACAGGTGCCAGAGTTCTCCCCTCTGTAAGTTATTCGGAAGTTTTTCAGCTGGCTGACCAAGGCGCAGCGGTGATTCATCCCCGGGCGGTAGAGACTGCTATGCAGGCGAATATACCCATGTTTATTCGCAACACTCTTTCAGACCACCCGGGCACGCGTATTGCCGCGGATGCTCTTTACTCCACCCAGAACGCAGGGAATATCATTACATCCATCACTCTCATGCAGGACAGGGCTCAGCTTACCTGTGTCGAAAAACAGGATGGAAACATCGAAAAATTGCTTTCCAGATTAGCTGACCAGCACATAAGCATTGATTTGATAAATATTTTCCCCGAGAAGGTAGTTTTTACTATCGAATCACATAATCTATCTTGTGCGGTTTCCTTATGCGGAGAAATCGGCTTCTCTACTTCTGTTTTGGAAGCCTGCACTAAAGTCTCATGCGTAGGGCACAGGATGCGCGGTGTACCCGGGGTCATGGCACGCATTGCTGCAGCACTTCGAAGTGCTGATATCCCCATTTTACAAACTGCCGACTCACACATGACGATTTCCTGCCTGGTTCCTGCTGAGAAAGGTCCCCGTGCTGTAGAGGTGCTGCATTACACTTTCTCTCTGGGTTGAAATCAAGAAAAGAGTAACCTCCCGGATAATCTGTCTCGGGAGGTTTTTATATCGCATTAAATATGGTTTTTCTCTCGGATGCTCTTATGTTTCGGGAAGTACAACAGAACTACACATATCCTTCTGGTTAAGGCAACGTGCCGCTAACTCCACCAACGAGTCCTGATTGACATTATTGATACGGGGCAGAAGAACCTCCTCGCTCTCCAATGGTAATCCCAGGGCTGTTTGACGCGCCAGACGCAACATGCGCCCATGGGCAGATTCTCTCGCAAGTATAAAGTTGCCCCTGGTCTGTCGTATTGCCCGAGATATCTCTTCTGAGGAAAAACATCCTTTTCTTAAAACCTCTGTTTCTTGAAGAATCAGCTCCTTTACGTTGTCTGTATTCTCTCGGCTCATACCTGCATACAAACAAAGCAATCCACAGTGAGCATATGTTTCGTGATAGCTTTGAATCACATAAGCAAGGCCCAGTTCTTCACGGATTCTCTGGAACAGATGAGAGCTTAAACCACCGCCCAGTATGTAATTAAAACCGCCATGTCGAACCGTCTTGGATCTCCTGCAGCTAAACCGGGAAAGCTCAGAAACTGGTAGGCTTGTTCTACGGGCCGGGTTATGAGCATATGCCCGGTGTTATCTCTGGGAAGATATATTCTCTCCGGGTAAGCATACAGTGGTTCAGAAATCACACCTTCGCCGAAAGGGGATGCAAGATCATCCAGCACCTCTTGTTCAAAACTGCCAACCGCGGCAATAATTATGTTATTAGGTCGATAATGCTTTGTGTAGAACTTACGGAGGGCAGAAACAGTTACCCCTTCTAGAATTTCTTTGGTACCGAGTATAGAACGACCGAGACCTGTTTCTCCAAAGACCGCTGCATACAGATTCTCTTCCGCCACCTCATCCGGCGCATCATCTTTCATGGCGATTTCTTCGTAAATAACAGTTTTTTCTCTGTCCATATCCTCCTTCCTCAGGGACGCACAGAAGGCCATCTCGGTAAGAATTTCCATGGCTCGTAGTAGTTCACCCTTTTCAACTCGGGCATAAAAACAGATACATTCCCGAGTAGTATATGCGTTAATAACCCCTCCTACCTCGTCCATACGGTTGGCGATATCCTTGGCGGAGTATTTTTGTGTGCCCTTGAAAACCATATGCTCCAGCAGATGACTCATACCGTTTTCTTCCGCTGACTCGTGTGCGGCACCTACTGGTATATAGATTCCCAAACATACACTCCGCAAATTCGGCAATTGTTCACTCACCAATCGCAATCCGTTTTTATATGTCTTTTGTAGCAAATCTCACCTCATTTATAAGGGGCTTCCCGATTCGCAACGGGAAGCCCTTTTAAAACCGAATTAACTCTGCGCCTGTGCAGCCAGCTCAGCTTTCATGCGTCTTTCTTCCTCAATGAGACCTTTCCGCGAAAGGTTGATGCGACCCTTATCGTCGATTTCGACTACCTTTACGAGTATGAAGTCACCGACACTAACCACATCTTCTACCTTCTCGACTCGCTTATCATCCAGCTTGGAAATATGAACCATACCATCCTTACCTGGCAACAACTCTACAAAGGCACCGAAGTTCATTAACCTGAGAACCTTACCAAAGTAAACCTCGCCAACCTGGATTACTTTTACGATTGCCTCTATAGCGGCACGCGCACGAGCACAAGCTTCGACATCCGGAGTAGATATGAATACCCGGCCGTCATCTTCAATATCGATTTTGACACCAGTCTCGGCAATAATCTTATTAATAACCTTCCCTCCTGGGCCAATAACCTCACGAATTTTCTCTGGATCAATATTAAATGAAATGATCTTAGGTGCATACTTTGACAACTCAGCGCGGGGTTCCGGAAGGGTCTCCAGCATCTTGCCAATAATATGCAATCTCGCCAAACGTGCTTGCTCCAACGCACGCTCAAGAACACGCTTGTCTATTCCCTTGATCTTCATATCCATCTGGATAGCAGTAATGCCATCAGCAGTACCAGCAACCTTAAAGTCCATATCTCCCATGAAATCCTCAAGGCCCAGAATATCTGTGAGGATAATCACATCATCATGCTCAGGATCCTCAATCAGGCCCATCGCCGCACCGGCTACCGGCGCCTTAATCGGCACACCGGCATCCATCAATGATAGGGTGGATCCGCAAACACTGGCTTGTGATGTAGATCCGTTGGAAGAAAGAATTTCACTTACCACGCGGATGGCATAGGGGAAAGATTCCTCATCAGGGATTACAGGCAACAACGCCCGCTCCGCCAATGCGCCATGACCGATTTCTCGCCGTCCGGGAGAACGCAAGGGTCGGGCTTCGCCAGTGGAATAGGGAGGCATATTATATTGATGCATATACCTCTTGAATTCTTCATCTGAAATGTCGTCCAACTTCTGCTGCTCTGCGATTGGGCCCAAGGTTGTGATGGACAGTGCCTGTGTTTGGCCGCGGGTGAACACCGCAGAGCCATGGGTACGGGGCAGTATGCCTACTTCACACCAAATGGGACGCACCTCTGTTTTGGTACGTCCGTCGGGGCGAACACCTTCTTCGGTAATACGGCGACGAAGTTCCTGCTTCATAATGTCGTAAATCGCGTCTGCTACGTCATTGAGATTTTCGGGATAAATCTCGGCGAAATGAGCGTTGACATCAGCTTTTACCTCTGTCTCACGTGCAGTGCGCTCGTCAGAGTCGATAGTTTGCATAATCCAGCGTATACGGTCTCCAGCATACTGTTCTACAGCATCTGCAACTGTAGGATCAGTCTTCAAGATGGGATAATTTCCCTTTGGCACGCCGACCTCGGTTACAATCTCATCGATGAATGTAACAATCTTTTTTATTTCCTCATGAGCAAAGAGTATGCCTTCTAACATTTCATTTTCAGATACAAAATTAGCGCCGGCTTCAACCATCATAACGGCATCTCGCGTGCCGGAAACCGTCAGATTCAAGCGGCTTACTTCGCGTTGCTCTGTATCGGGGTTGATAATATACTCACCATCTACAAGGCCAACGTTTACAGAGCCAGTGGGCCCTGCAAATGGAATGTCTGAAACGGACAACGCTACAGATGAACCAATCATCGCATAAATATCTGGAGGAATATCTGGATCCACAGAGAGAGCAGTGGCAACCACCTGCACGTCATTTCGGAAACCTTTGGGGAACAAAGGGCGAATTGGACGATCCATCAACCGGCTAACCAAGATATATTTCTCTGGAGGACGGCCTTCACGCTTGATGAATCCCCCTGGGATGCGCCCTACCGAGTAAAGTTTAGCCTCGAAATCCACTGTCAAGGGGAAAAAGTCCATACCGGGACGGGGCGCCTTTGATGCTGTGGCTGTAACTAAAACGACAGTCTCACCACAGCGAATCAAACAGGAACCATTCGCTTGCTGTGCCAATTTTCCTGTCTTAACGGTTACGGTTCTGCCACCGATTTCCGTTTCAAATGTTCTGAACATTAAATGTTACTCCCTTCAAACCTTCATATCTATATAATTATACCATAGGCTTGTCACTCTGTCCACAGTTTCAGAAAAAATTCAGCAATTTGCTATAGCCAACAGCGCTGGCTCCTTCTTCTCTTTAAGCTATGCTTCCCTGCGTATAACAAGAGAATAGGGCAGCAGGAATTAATGCACAATCAAGGGGGAACCCCTATGCTGCAGAGAATTGTATTGGAAAGCTTTCTGAAAGTTTCACAGAATTCCAGTGCCGTATCTTTGCGCTGAACAAACCCCTTACTCATTTTAGAAAAGAAAAGATATATGTATGGTTTTACCGGACTTTTACATTTCTAGCTATTTATACACGTTAGGATCGAGACCTCAGCGTTGAGAACCACTTTGCCGTCAAACCCTCCGCTTATCTTTCAACTTTCAAAGACCTGTTACCGTGCCGGAAAGACATGTCGTAAACCTCAACTCATTATGTCCTGCTGGACCTGTATATTTCTTCGTTTTCATTTCTTTTTCTCCGAAGCAAAAAAACGACTTCATCTGTAATAGTATCTCTGATAGATCTTGGACGAAAACCGAGCTTCTGCTCCGCTAGGCTGTGGTCATATTCCGGCGGTTCGCGCATCAAGGCAATCGCTGCCACAGAAAGGGGTGGTTCCCTTCCCTTGATCCGATAATATGCCCAAATAAAAGGTAATCCGCCGTACAGCAAATCTAATGGGAAGGTGATACATACTGGTTTACGACCTAATCTTGATGCCATTACGTTGAAAATCTCTGTCACCGATACATAGCGATTGCTGAGAATATATACATCTCCGGGTTCCCCGTACAGTACCGCTGCAATCACGCTGTCAGCCACATCTCGCACATCAACAAACTCATACCCTCCGTTAATGCTGAACCGCGGAGCAACGGAAAGGTATACTTGCAACATAGTACTTATAAATCCATTTCGGTAATCGCCAGGGCCAGCTATAGCAGAGGGGAGTAATATGCAGGTATGCAAACCATCTTCCGCTGCTTCTGCTACAAGCCGGCAAGCTTCTGCCTTAGAACGTCCGTAAGAAGTCGGTAGGCCATCAGAACTGAAGGTTTCTGGCTCCCTTGTCAAACCGCCCTCCAAATTAGGGGGTAGCGCGTCCACACTACCGATGTACAATAATCTTCCAATGCCTCTCTCACGGAAAACAGTCAAGATGTTCTTAGTACCTTCCAGGTTCACCCGCTCGCAGTATGGAGCGTTCCTTCGTACAGAAATCTTTGCCGCGCTGTGAATCAATACGTCCTCCGGCTCCGCTTCGGACAGCCATCGACGAAGCGTCTGTATATCCAGTATGTCGCCCTGCTCCACTAACACTCCTGTAGGCCAAAAAGATTCGCTCTGCAGGCTACCTGCGAGTCCGTATACCTCCACCCCTAATGCTGCCAGCCTACGGCAAATCTCTCGTCCCACATAACCGGAAGCACCAGTGACATAGAACTTTCTACCCCTAAGCTCTGCTTTTTCTTCTGAAGAAAATACTTTTCTGTTCTTCTGCATCATCCTGCACCGTAACAATCCATCTTGTAATAAATGAACCTTTTTCAGTATAAAATAAAGAATGCCAGTTTGCAAGATGGTGTCGTTTATGGACAATTTTTTGTAACACAAAAAAGCCCGGCTTAATCCGGGCTTGCCATTCTCATTATCTACGAATGTTCAATCGCTTAATCAGTTCACGGTAACGGAGAATATCTGTTTTTATAAGGTAATTCAACAGACCACGACGCTGTCCAACAAGAATCGTCAGGCCACGGCGAGAATGGAAGTCTTTGGGGTGGCGCTTCAGATGCTCCGTCAGGTGGTTGATGCGGTAGGTTAGAAGTGCAACTTGCACTTCCGGGGATCCGGTATCGCCTTCATGAGTGGCATACTCTTGGATAATCCCGGTCTTGGTTGTCTTGTCCATGGGTACCTCCATATGATAATATGATTTCCGACAGCGAAGCAAGCGTGGACAACATCAAGCTGCGCTGAGGTTTACGCGTGAAAGTATAGCACAACTATTAGCCTTTGTAAAGACCAAACCAAGCGGAAATCTTTCTTTTATCCGCTTCCAATTGTTGTTGGAGTGCTGTGACATCAGCAAAGCGCTTCTCATGACGCATAAAGCGAAGAAGTTCTACAGATATCGTATCCTGCTTTACCGTGAAAGGTACCAGAATGTGTGATTCTACTTTTCTTTCCTTGCATGTGCTTTCCACTGTTGGATTATACCCGATGTTGGTCATAGCAGGGAAAACTCCCGACTTCGTGTTTATCCTGGACGCATAAACTCCGGATGGTACCCGTACTTTGCTATCTGGCTCAGGCAGATTTAATGTCGGAAAGCCTATGGTTCTTCCTAAATGCTTTCCATCAATCACCTGGCCTCTGAGAGCATAGGGACGACCCAAGAGCGAAGTGGCTCTTTCTATTTCTCCAGCCTCCAGCAACGCTCGAATATGAGAACTGGACACCTCTTCTTCTGCCGTAACTTTCTGTGTGAGAGAAACTCGGAAACCCGTTTCCGATCCCATCTTTTTTAGTAGTTTCCCGTCACCGGCAGCACCGCGACCAAAGCGAAAGTTGAACCCGGCAACAATACCACGGAGAGAGCATTTTTTTTGAATCTCCAATATAAAATCTTCCGGCGGACATTCCGCTAATTTTTCGTGGAAAGGCAATTCTACTAAAAGTTGCACCCCCAATGTAGCCAGAATTTCTCGTCTTTCCATCCTGTCAGTCAAAAGAGGTATCGGTTTTCCGGAAAAGTATGTAACTGGATGCGGAACAAATGTCAGAACCGTGGGAATCGCGTTTGTTTCCCTAGCAAGCTCAAGTGTCTCACGTATCAATGCCGCATGACCGATATGTATACCATCAAAAGCGCCTATAGTTAGACACAGTGGATAGTCCGGTATCTTTTTGGCACAAATCATTTTAAGCCTCCGGAGGTGTGCAAAGGCAGATCTTAAAACGGAAAGGTGACACCACTTTTTCACCTCGCCCTTTACCAATGCCCAGAAAGATCTCACCACAGTATGCGCGGAAATCCTCCCGGGGCAAGGCGAATTCTTCGTCCAGACCACCCCCGTGTAGCAATACCTTAGCATACCTTTTCGGAAATCGCATCTCCGGAAGCCCTATTACGGCTTGATCCATGGGTTGCGCAAGAGTTTCCAGTGCCCCGTTTTTCCGTGCCTCTGACAGTGCATCAAGCGTATAACTCTCCTCAAGTCTATACATTCCGGTACGGGTACGTAGAAGAAAAGATACATAGCCAACCGTGTTTAAAGCTGTGGCAATATCACGGCAAATTCCGCGAATATATGTGCCCTTTGAACAGGCGATTCGCAGAGTAAGCGTTTTCTTTGTCAAGCGCATCAGTTCCATCCTGTAAACTGTTACTCTTCGAGGCTCCAGTTCCACAGAAATCCCCTTCCTGGCCAAATCATACAGACGTTTTCCTTGATACTGTATAGCGGAATACATTGGGGGAATCTGCTCTATTTCACCCGTAAAAGATGCAAGCACGTCTTCGACAGCTTTTTTGTACAAATATACCGGAGTACCAGGCACAGGCAGTAGATTTCCTTGAGCATCAAGTGTGTCCGTAGTCATTCCAAACGTAAACTCCGCTATATATTCCTTTTCATGAAGATTTAACAGGTCAAACAGCTTAGTCGCCCGACCAGCCAGTACCGGAAGTACTCCTGCCGCTGCTGGATCCAGCGTGCCCAGATGTCCCATCTTTCTCGTATCCAAAGTTCGCCGTAAAATGTTAATCATATCACTGCTCGTCATTCCAGCGGGTTTTAATACATTGATTACTCCTTCTACAGCCATTTCCCAATCTCTTTCAATATAATTTCACATGCTTCATGCAGCGTTCCTGACAGACTACATCCAGCAGCTAATCTGTGACCCCCGCCACCAAAGGTCTTTGCGATACCATCAACTCGAGTATCAGCCTTGCCTCTGAGAGAAACCTTACATTCCTCCGGTTTTATTTCCTGAATAAACACAGACACCTGTACCTGTTCAGTATCGATACCGAAATTAACAAAATTTTCGGTGTCCCCGAACTCCGCACCCGCTTGTTTCATTTGCTCTATAGACAAAGTCATTAGAGCCACCCGGCCATCATACGGAAAGGTCATGCCATACAATGCCAATTGCAGTAATCGCATACGAGGAAGGCTTTCATTATGAAACATCGCCTGACAGACTCTCTGCCAATCAGCGCCGTAACGCATAAGCCGCGCCCCAACTTCCAGTGTCTCAGGTCTGGTACCCAGATACGTGAATCGACCGGAATCCGTCACGACTCCGGCATATAAGCAAGTAGCAATTTCCGGAGTGATTTCCCATTGCAACGTTTCCAGAACTTCTAACAACGATTCAGACAGGGAAACTCCCTTAGTAATATAAGCGAATCCAAAGCCACTGTTGCTCTCATGATGATCAATGTTCAGCAAGTCATGGCGCTCAGCTAACTCCTCAGCCAGTCCAGTACGTCTTAAATCGGCACAGTCTACGGTTATTACCGTTTGTGCTTTGAGAACTTCCTCGCCGTTTTGGGTGATTACACCCCATCCCGGAAGCGCTTGATATCTGGTGTGCAGAGGCGTCTCACAAAAGATCACAGCCGGTATGTTGCGGCTGTGAAAAGCATGGTACAACGCAAGGCCTGAACCCAATGTATCCCCATCCGGGTTTATGTGACAGATAATCCCAGCAGAGCACGCCTCTTTAAGAGAGTTCATCATTTCCTTCATCAGTTGGATTGTCCTCTTTTATCTTTTTTAGCAATTCGTTAATGTGCATTGCGTGGTTTATCGAAACGTCCTCCACAAATTGTAGATTTGGCACGGTATGGGTCGTCATCATGCGGCTGATGCGATTGCGAATCATTCCGGCAGCACAATTTAGTGCGGCAATGGCCTTGCCGGGGCGGTTATCCTCCCCGTAAAAGGAAACATATACTTTGGCATGTTTCAAATCTTTGGTGCATTCCACTCTCATTACAGAAGTCAGCATAGGAATATCCGGATTCTTTAGTTCCTGCCGTATAATAACGGATATATTTTTCTTTATTTCTTCTGCTACCCGAAGCGTACGGCTAATAAGCATGTTGCTCCTTACTCTAACTCATTACTCTATAATGTTCTGTTCCATAGTATAGGCTTCGATTACATCCCTCTCCTTAATGTCATTATACCCATCGAGTGTAATACCACATTCATATCCGGATGGGACCTCCCTTACATCATCCTTAAAACGTTTCAGCGAAGCCATTTTCCCTTCAAATATGACCACATTGTCCCGCAGCAGTCGGACAGAGGAATTACGTTGCATCTTACCATCGATAACATAACAGCCGGCCACTGTGCCAACACTGGAGATTGTGAAAATGTTTCGAACCTCAGCATGACCCAGTAATACTTCCTTGAAGGTCGGTGCAAGCATGCCCCTCATTGCCTTCTCCACATCCTCGATCGCGCTGTAGATGATTCTATAAAGACGCACATCCACTTTCTCCCTATCGGCAGCTGCTCTGGCCATAGCATCCGGCCGGATATTGAAGCCGATAATAATCGCGTTAGATGCGGAAGCCAGCATGATATCATTTTCTGTAATAGCACCTACACTTGTGTGTATACATGTCACCCGTATTTCATCGTTGGAAAGCTTTTCTAAAGATTGCTTCACCGCCTCAGCAGAGCCCTGTACATCAGCTTTGACAATCAGCCTTAACTCCTTCATGTTTCCCTGACTGATACGCTCAAACAAATCGTCCAAACTGACCCGCGAGGACATCTTCATCTGTTCTACCTTTATCTTTTCACGACGCTCTTCAGCCACGCGACGAGCGAATTTTTCATCGTCCACTGCGTAAAATTCGTCACCGGCCTCGGGTACATCCGAGAAGCCGACTACCTCCACAGGAATAGAGGGACCCGCTTCCTCAACCCGCGAACCCATATCATCGGTCATAAAACGCACCCGGCCACTTACTCCGCCTGCAACAACATAATCTCCTGTATGGAGCGTGCCATTCTGCACAAGCACCGTTGCGACAGGGCCACGGCCTCGGTTATCCATTTTGGCTTCTACCACAGTGCCCTTAGCCAAACGGTTGGGATCTGCTTTTAATTCCTGCACGTCAGAAACTAACAGAATCATATCCAAAAGATCATCCACTCCTGTACCGACAGTAGCGGAAACTTTTGCGATAACCGTATCACCACCCCATTCCTCAGGTACGATACTGTACTGGGTCAGTTCCTGCATCACTCGATTGGCGTCAGCATTAGGTAGATCCATTTTATTAATAGCTACTATCATTGGTACATTCGCTGCCTTGATATGGTTGATAGCCTCTACCGTCTGCGGCATAATGCCGTCGTTTACCGCCACCACAAGGATTGCTACATCTGTTACCTGTGCACCACGGGCGCGCATTGCTGTGAACGCTTCGTGTCCGGGGGTATCCAGAAAAGTAATCCGTCTCCCAGTTTTGGTAGCAATGCTGTATGCGCCAATGTGCTGGGTAATGCCGCCTGCTTCACCCGCAGTTACGCGGGTTTTTCGGATGCGATCCAGCAGGGATGTCTTTCCATGGTCGACGTGTCCCATGACTGTCACAACCGGTGGGCGTTCAACAAACTGACTCTCATCAGTCATCTCGTCATAATTGAAAACCATAGTTTCTGCTGCAGTTTTTTCCACTTGTTGCTCCAGCGCAACACCAAAATCAGCAGCGATTAACTCTGCAGTATCATAATCAATTTCTTGATTGATTGTAGCCATTATACCTAACTGCATCAATTTTTTAATGATTTCCGCGCCGGGTTTTCCTATTTTCTCCGCCAAAGTTTTAATTGTAACTCTCTCGGTAGTAATGACGGCATGATCAATCACAATGTAATCTGATTTGGAACTTCTACTTCCCTTCCTCTTCCTGCGTCCGCGAATAACGTCGTCGTCAATGCGGAAGGTAGGCGCCTGTTCCTTCATAATAGCCTTCTTGTTCTTGGTGCGGTTACTGACATTTATATTGCGCGCGGCATCTTTTTTTGTACCAATCCTACGGGTATCAAATACAGTACGATCCTTTTCAAGAGCGGGCAATGCATCTGTCTTTGGCCTAGAAACAGAGCGAGCTACCGGGCGATAAGTCGTCCGGTCACTGTCCTTATCAGGAATACGATCTTTGTTAAAGGGTTGGCGTTGCCCATTCCTGGATGTGTAAGGTCGTTGTTGTCCTTCTCTGGGTGTATAAGTAGGGCGCTGCTGTCCATTCCTGGCTTTTAAAAGTCTCCCCTGGCTTTCTTCCCGAGGAGTGAATCCGCCTTGTGTGCGCTGAGCTCCCTCATTCCGGGGTTTCTTTAGTGTAAACGCGGGAGCAGTCGGGTGCTGTGACGTTAATACTTCAGTCTCTTGTTCCACAGGTGATGAAATAACAGAACTGGACGTAGATATCTCCTGCGCCACTGCCTCGTATTGTTTTTGGTCTGCTGCAGGTGCTGTTGGTATTTCTACCGGCGCTTTTAAAGCAGGTTCGGACTGTTGTACTGTCTGTCTTGCCTCTTCGAACTCTCGCTGCAGTCGCCTGCGCTCCTGTTCTTCCCGCAAAATTGTGCGAATATCTTCTTCCACATCGCGAAGACGGGTCACATAGCTCTGAGCGTTTTTCCTAGATTCCCGAATTTTCGCCAGAAGCTCATTGCTGATCGCTGCCAGCTCCCCCGCTACCCTATGGACATTTACTTTACTCATACTTTATCTGGAACCCCCATAATTCAATTTATGCTATATGATCCTACGTATTAAATCAATAAAAGCTACATCCGTTACCGCCAATGCTTTCGTGTCACCTTCCCGTTAACCGAGGCAATCTTTTCTCTTGTGAAACACAACCATCTCTGTTCTGTATGAGGCACATACATTTCCTCTCTTCTCTCGGATATTTGCCAAAGTGGAGTCATGCAGGAGTGGCTGCTTCGCTTCTTCTTTTTTATGGCAATTCGTCAGCCAATTACTCCTATGGGACGCATTTATCACCCCTTAGTCAAAAATTCACCACAAACTCAATCTTTAAGAGAAGACTCCAATTGCGACCGAAGTGCTTCATAAATCTCTTGAGATACCGGTTGCTCTAACTGGCGTTCAAGCACCTTGGATCTTGCTGCCTTTGTCAAACACTCTGGGTTGTCTGCGCAAATATACGTTCCCCGGCCTGATAAGCGCCCAGTGGGATCAAATATAATTGTGCCGTCTACTGCCTTTCGAACGATACGGAGTAGTTCCTTCTTCGGCCGTCGTTCTCTGCATCCCATGCACATCCGCATAGGTATCTTTTTTTTACTTCGCATCAGTCCTCAGCCCCCAACTCCACATCTTGGCGCATCAATGTCATTGCCTGAGACTGGCTCTTAATGTCAATCTTCCAACCGGTGAGCTTTGCAGCTAGTCGGGCATTCTGCCCTTCTTTTCCAATTGCTAAGGAAAGCTGGTTGTCCGGTACAATAACCCTGGCAGCGCGCTCCTCCTCGTTAACTTGGACCATTAACACCCGTGCGGGACTCAGCGCATTAGCGATGAACTCATCCGGATTCGCACTCCACCGGATTATGTCCACCCTCTCTCCATGAAGATGGTTGCTGACTGCTTCTACTCTCGCGCCACGTTGTCCAACACAAGCGCCAATTGCGTCCACCTGCTCATCGCGCGAGACCACCGCCATTTTTGTACGTGAACCCGCTTCGCGTGCCATGCTTCGGATCTGCACAACACCGCTCTGTATTTCTGGTACCTCCATCTCAAATAGGCGCTTCACCAGCCCCGGGTGACTGCGAGAAACAACAATCTGAGGATCCCTAAGTCCCTTGCGCACTTCCACTACATATACCAGCATCTCAGCGTTGAGTACATACTTCTCATTAGGAATTTGCTCGTTGACAGGTATTGTACCTTCTGCACCATCTAAATCCACAAAAACAGTTTTTCTCTCTTTGTCTACCCGCGTAACCGTAGCCCGCAAAAGCTCATTTTCTTTTTCGCAAAAGTCGTTCATAATACGGCTGCGCTCTGCTTCTCGGATACGCTGCATCATTACCTGCTTCGCTGTAGCGGCAGCAATACGACCAAAGCTACCGATTTTTATCCGCTCCTCGATAATACCGCCCACATCCGCACGTATATTGATTTTTCGCGCTTCCTCAACGGAAAGTTCCTGCGTTGGGTTCATCACAGTTTCCACAATATGCTTACGGCGGTAAACTGCGACATCGCCGTTCTCACGGTTGATAGCAACCCGCACATCTTCTTCCGAGCCATATTCACGCTTATATGCAGCTGTTAGGGCGGCATCTATGGCATTTAGCATATAGTCTTTAGAAATGCCTTTCTCTTTTTCGATATCGCTCAGTGCTATGATAAAGTCATGATTCATGCAAAACCTCCGTTTCTGTTAAAAGTGGATTTTTAGTTTAGCGGAAGCAATGTTTTTCCGGGGAATCACTACCATCTCATCCCCGTTTTTAATGTGTATCCATTCCTCATCATAAGCGGCTAACGCACCTGAAAGCGCCTTTTGTCCATCCTGCGGTGTGAATACCTTGATTACCAGTTCCTTGCCTATGCTTCTCTGCCAATCTCTTTCCGTTTTCATGGGTCGTTCCAGTCCTGGTGACGAAACAGAAAGAAAGTCATGCCTTCCGTTGATTATGGGATTGGCATCTAAAATCGGATCCAATACCCGGGTTACAATCTCGCAGTCGTCTATTGTAACGCCACCAGATTTATGAATATAGATGACAAGCACCCAGTTCTGTACTTCTTTTTCAAAGGCTACGTCTACAAGTTCATAACCCAAAGACTCCACCACCGGCTGCGCAGCGGCGAGGGCGGCCTGTTCTACCTGGTTATATGCCAAGTCTTATCCTCCTGTCAGCAATGGAAGTTCGCAATAGTAAAGAGTGGGTGAACCCACTCTTCAGCGACAGTTCTCTATCACAAAACTATTATAACATCCTCCATGACCTTTTTCAAGTATATATTTATAGAATTGGATTTCTTTCTTCTCTAATAAGCATTCAGGACAACAACCCGTCAAAAAGGGACACTTGGTTTGAAACGGAAAGACCTTCGAGGCATCGATACTTTCGAAGCTGCTCTATCACTGCCTTGGAAACTCTGGTTCGCCTTATAATATCTTCCTCTGAGAGATATGGCCCGGCCTTTGCTCCCTCATACAAATTCTTTGCTGCTGTTAAGCCTACACTAGGCAGAGAAGAAAAGGGGGGCCGAATATTCTTTCCCTCAATAATGAATGTGCTTGCGCTGGATTTGTACAAATCCACCGGCAAGAAATATATTCCTCTTGCATTCATCTCTCGGACTACCTCAAGCAAACCGCAAACACTCTGCTCCTTAGCGGTGGCCTTTTTTCCCAGCAGATTTAAGCGGTCAATTTCCCTGTCGATTTCTCGTTTCTCCGCGAACATCGTATTTGCGTCAAAGTCCGTTCCACGGATTGTGAAATAGGCCGCATAAAAAGCCTGAGGTCTGTATACCTTAAACCATGCAATCCGCAGCGCCATGGTTACATATGCCACAGCATGCCCGCGTGGAAACAAATATTGTATCATGCCACAGGAGTTTATAAACCATTCCGGAACATTTGCCGCTTTCATTGATTCTGTCATCACCGGTTCTAACGGCTTGCCTTTCCGCACTGTCTCCATAATTTCAAAAGACAGCTTGCTGTCCATATGATAATTCAGCAATGTCTGCAGAATGTCATCTCTACAACATATACACTCCTGAAGAGTGGCTGTACCTGAACGGATGATTTCCTGTGCATTTCCCAACCATACGCCCGTACCATGGGAAAGGCCTGAAATGCGAACTAGCTCCGCCATTGTAGTGGGCTGAGTATCCGCAACTATTGCCCGGACAAAGGTTGTTCCGAATTCCGGTATACCCAGTACGCCGTTTGGGCATCCTCCTATGTCTTCCGGCTTGACACCCAGGGCCTCTGTGCCACGAAAAAGACTCATCACTTGCGGATCTGTCAACGGAAGAGCCTGCGCATTCACACCGGTAATGTCCTCCAACATACGGATGACTGTTGGATCATCATGTCCCAGTTCGTCTAGTTTTACAAGCCTATCATGCATTGCATTGAAGTCAAAGTGAGTAGTGATAACACCCGAATCCGCATCGTCAGCCGGATGCTGCACCGCAGTAAAGTCTTCAATCTCCATATCCGCAGGCACTACTACAAGACCCCCAGGATGCTGTCCGGTGGTGCGCTTAACTCCGGTGCAACCCATAGCTAACCGGGTCATTTCTGCGTTGGAAACTACTTTTCCGTGATCCTCCATATAGCCCTGCACATAACCGTAAGCCGTTTTAAGGGCAACCGTACCGATTGTTCCTGCCCGGAATACATTTCCCTTGCCCAATAGTTCCTCAGTGTAGGCATGCGCTCTAGCTTGGTATTCCCCCGAGAAATTCAAATCAATATCAGGTACCTTGTCCCCTTTAAATCCCAGAAAGACCTCAAAGTGGATATCATGCCCTTGCCGATCGTACTCCGCTCCGCATACTGGGCAGTTTTTTTTCGGCAAATCCGGGCCAGAAAAATACTTATCCTTTTCCACATTAAAATCGCTGTGCTGGCAATTGGGGCATACGTAATGGGGAGGCAGTGCATTCACCTCAGTAATCCCCATCATATACGCCACAAGGGAAGAACCTACCGAACCTCGAGAACCCACCAAGTATCCATCTTCCATCGATTTTTTCACTAACTTTGCAGCAATCAAGTACAGCACTGAATAATTATATCCTGTAATGGAGGCCAGTTCCTTCTCCAGCCGCTTCGACACGATGTCCGGTAATGGATCCCCATACAAATCTTTAGCGGTGGCATAGGTGGTTTCCACCACCTGTTGCTCAGACCCATCAATGGACGGTGCATACAACTTGTAAGGGGGCAGCGGATCCACAACCTCAACCATATCATTTACCTTGGCAGGGTTATCAATGACCACCCTGCGAGCCGTTTCCATTCCAAGATAGGCGCATTCGGCAAGCATTTCTTCCGTTGTTCGCATATACAGTGGTGGTTGAAAATCTTCTTCCTTATATTTTTGGGCATGAAGCAGTATGCGGCGAAACACCTCGTCTTCCGGCTCTATAAAATGTACATCTCCCGTGGCGACTACGGGTTTCCCTAGCTTTTCCCCCAACTTAACAATTGTGCGATTCAGATTCTGCAGGTCGGTTTCGTCGTTTACTTGCCCTGAGCGTATCATAAAAGCATTGTTATCAATCGGTTGAATCTCAAGATAATCATACCATCCGGCAATTTGCTCTATCGTCTCCTGATCGGCACCGTTGACTAGTGCGTTAAAAAGCTCCCCCGCCTCACAAGCACTACCAAGAAGCAGGCCCTCCCTGTGCTGATCAATCAACGACTTGGGCAATCGAGGTTTCCCTCTATACATATACTTAAGCATAGAGGAAGAAACCAGCCGATTCAGATTCTTCAGTCCGGTTTTATTTTTCACAAGGATAATCAGATGCCTGTTTTCCGCCGCTTTATCGTTTGCAGCCAAAAGCTTCGTGTTCAGGTCATCCAGTGTCTCACAGCCGATTTCTTCCGCTTTTCTCATCAGCCGTATGAGAATTTCCCCGCAGACCCGGGCATCGTCATCACCTCTATGATGCTGTACCATTTTCACGTTCAAGCGTTTTGCTATATCATCCAGCCGATACCGACGTTGTCCCGGAATGATAGTCCTTGAAAAAGCCAAGGTATCAAGTACAGGTTGCCGTACAGTTCGCCCAACCTTTCGAGCAGCAATGCGCAGAAAAGCCAAGTCAAATGTAGCATTATGCGCAACCAGTGCATCGCTTCCCACATAATCCAAAAAATCCGTTATTGCTTCATTTATTGAAGGCCCGTCCTTGATCATACTGTCGTTTATACCGGTAAGATGGGTAATACTGGCTGGTATGGAATAACCGGGATTCACAAACGTCTGGAAGGAATTCACTTCTTTGCCATCCCTGAATCGAGTAGCACCGATTTCTATAATGTCATCGGTCTCAGGATCCAATCCTGTTGTCTCAAAATCAAAAGCCACATAGTCCCGATGTAGCCCTCCGTCATCACCCATTCGTACAATATCCGCACGATCGGCAATCATATAGGCCTCCATACCCAGTATGACTTTAACACCTTCCTTTTTCCCGGCATTAAAAGCTTCCGGAAAAGACTGTACAACACCATGATCGGTTATTGCCAATGCCGGCTGTCCCCATGACGCAGCTAGTTTAATTGCTTTCTGAATATTAACCGTTGAATCCAGCATGGACATTTGTGTGTGCAAATGGAGCTCTATCCGTTTTTCAGCTGCATTGTCTCGCCGTGGAGAGGGAGGAATCATCTTTTGTATCCCTGTAACCTGAAGATTGTATTCGGTAGTTTTCTTGCTATCATATGGATCAAATACATAGTTACCCGCTACTCTCAGCCAAGCGCCTTCCCGTATATTCTCGGCCAAGATTACTTCATTTTTCGTATTGGTAAATAGCTTCGCCGTGATTGAGCTTGTATTGTCCGAAAGCATGAATTTATAAATCTGAGAGCCCCTCTTTGTAGTGCTCACTTCCACATAGAACACCCGCCCTTCCACTGTAATGGAGCCAACGCCCTCAGTAATCTGCTCCATGGGTATGACCTCATTTCGCATTGACCGCCCGTAAATCATCTCCTCTCCATCTGCCTCCCCGTTTTGCTGACGGCGCGCTGGTACTGGCTTTCTTTTTAATTCATAGCTCTGAGATATCAGATAGGATGGATGTGGTGGCTCATTTTCCATTACTTCCTGCTTTAGGGGTAGCTCTAACCTCACTGTTATCTCAGGAAACCCAGCTTCCTTGCATCTCTCACGTAAACACTGTAAAAACCTTTGGGCGGTCTCTAAAGAACAGAAATTCTTCCCTCGGAAAGTTACTGTAAGGCTCTGGGCATCATATTCCGGAATAACAGCAGATAAAGCAGCTGCATCTTCGACATCTGCTTTGATTTTATCGATGCAGATTACATTGTATAGCAAACGAGCTTCCATCCATTCCCGTATATCGATAGGTTTCCGGAGCGTCACATCCACTGGGAAACCGCCGGATACTTGCTCTCTGAGGGTAGACTCCAGAGCTTCTCGAGACACATCTCCACAATCCCCTGCAGTAAAAGCCAAGCACTTCCAAGTGCGCTTTTTAATCCGAAGCTGGATTTTATCCAGCCAAAAAAGCTGCTCCTTACCATTGATTTCACAGGAAACAAGCCGGTTCTCCTCACCCAGCCAACTACGTAAATTCAACGGAACTCCTCCAACTCCGCTAAAAGAGCGGAAAACAATTCCTCTGAGGGCACCTTTCGTGGTGATTTTCCCTTTTTAAAAAGCAATCCATATTTATATCCGCCGGCAATGCCAATATCTGCCTGAGAAGCTTCACCCGGACCGTTAACCATGCAACCCATAATCGCAATTTTCAACGGTTTTCGGATACCTCTCACTGCAATCTCGAGTTGTCTAGCAAGTCCCTCCACATCAGCTGCTCGTCTTCCGCATGTCGGGCATGAAATGATTTCGGGTTCCGGTTCACCTCTGCCACAGGCTCTCAATAACCGGAATCCTGCCATTACTTCCGGCAAAGGATCTCCAGTAAGGGAAATCCGCAATGTGTCTCCAATGCCCTCCATTAGTAAGGGTGACAGTCCAGCAGCGGACTTAATGATTCCGTATTCCGGTATACCGGATTCCGTCAGCCCTAAGTGTATGGGATAAGGCAATTTTTCTGCTAATATCCTGTTTGCTTCTATATTGACCTGAATGTCCGTAGATTTTACCGAAAGCACAATATTTTCAAAACCGCAGCGCTCCAGCACAGCCACATCCTCCAGCACTCCGGTCACTAATGCCTCCGCTGTTGGCCCACCATATCTCGCTAGCAAATCCTTGCGTAGCGAGCCGCTGTTGACACCAACCCGGATGGGTATGTTTCGCTCTCGGGCAGCGTCCGAAACCCTTCGGATTTTTGCCGCATTACCGATATTTCCCGGATTAATCCGTAGCTTATCAACCCCGGCATATAAAGCAGACAAGGCAAGATCTGCTCGAAAATGAATATCTGCAACCAACGGAATATGAATCCGTGATTTAATGTCTTTCAATGCGGTAGCACAGGCACTATCTAAAACAGAAACGCGGACTATCTGGCATCCGGCTTCTTCCAGTTTCTGAATCTGGGCTACCGTAGCAGCCACATCGCGAGTATTTGTATTGCACATAGACTGCACCCAAACCGGGTTTCCACCGCCGATTTTCAGACTACCTATCCGCACTTCCTTTGTGATCCTCAAGGTCAACCTCCAATCAATTGCAGAACATCTTTAAACGTTAATGCAATAAACAAAACGGCAAACACTGCTAAACCGATAATCTGCACTATTGTCTCCAGCTTTATCGAGAGACGTTTTTTTGTTACAGCTTCCACTCCGTACAACAACAGCTTTGAACCGTCCAGCGCAGGAAAGGGTATCAAATTTAATATCCCAAGGTTTATAGAGATGAAAGCAGATAATGAAAGTATGTCATACCACATGCCCTGCTTAACGGTGTCTGATAGTATAGCAACGGTTCCCACCACACCCGATACATCGGATGCTCCTTGTCCTTTGAAAATCAGATTTCCCAAAAAAGACAGCAGCAATACAATCATACTACATACCCATGAAAAAGATTGTTTGATGCTCTCCCACAGAGGCAGTGGCACATACCTAGTCTTCAGATAGACACCTATCTGATACTGGCCGTATTCCTCATTGTATCTCGGCACCAATTTAAGTTCAACCAACTCCATCTTCCGATCTACAATTATACTAGCTTTGTTGCCGGCGTTTTCAGTCAGAACCGCAGCTAAAATATCCCGGTTTCCCTGAATATCCACACCGTTTACACTAATGAAGCAATCGTCCGCTCGAAGTCCTGCCGCTTCTGCCGGAGAACCGGCACTGACGGAGCTTACTTCTGGTATAACGGTGGGTACACCGATAATGCCGATGCAAATAAACGCCACAATAAGTGCCGTGAGAATATTCATTAACGGGCCAGCCAGTACTACCAAGCAACGCTTCCAGATCGGATATCTGTAGAGATTCAAATCTCCCGACGCTATGCTGGCATCATCATCAAAAGCGCAATATCCGCCTAGAGGCAATGCCCGGACAGAGAACCTAGTTTTTGTCTTCTTCGTGTGGAAAAGACAGGGACCCATACCGATGGAAAACTCAAAAACCGGAATTTTAAAAATACGCGCCATAATAAAATGACCGAACTCATGAATAGTTATCAACACACTTAATAATAATACAGCAGCTATTACAGAACCAATGGTGGATAATGTGGTCAGCAAATTCCATTCCTTTCTATCCTTGCCTGGGTATTCTCTCTTAAAATTTGGTCGGCTTCAAGCACCTCATCTACTGTTTTGCATGACATCTTCATACCTTCTTCCATTGCAGAAGACAACAGGTCATAGATTTGCAAAAAACCAATTCGCCCTGCCAAAAATGCCTCCACCGCCACTTCATCTGCGGCATTGTAGCCAACACATGCCCCCTGCCCTGCTTCCAAAGCTTCATATGCCAAGGGAAGGCCGCGAAAAACCTCCCCGTCAGGGGGTATAAATGACAATTCAGAAAGTTCTGCTAAACTCAACTTTTTAGCTGGTCCCGAAAGCCTCTGCTTTCCGGTAAGAGCCCACTGTATAGGCAACCGCATATCAGGAGCACCTAACTGTGCTAATATTGCACCATCAAAAAAAGATACCATGGAATGTACGATACTTTGGGGATGAACCAGAACATCAATATTGTTTGGAAGTATTTCAAACAGCCATCTTGCTTCCATCACCTCCATACCCTTGTTCACAAGTGAGGCGGAATCCACCGTAACTCGTGAACCCATGCGCCATGTGGGGTGCCGTAATGCTTGCTCCGGCGTAATGTTTGTCAATTGCTTCCGGCTCATTCCTCGAAAAGGGCCACCCGAAGCCGTAAGTATTAGGCGCTCTGCCGATCCCTTCGGAGCGCCTTCAAGGCACTGCGCAATAGCGGAATGTTCACTGTCTACAGGGTAGAGCTGGACACCAGCCATTTTGACTGCCTCGCCCACTAACTTTCCCCCGGCTACCATAGTCTCTTTGTTAGCTAAAGCAATATCCATACCTGCGTTAATGCAGGTTAAAGTCATGGGCAACCCCACAACCCCTACCACGGCTACTAATGCAAGATCAGCTTGTGTTTCAGTACAAAGTCTAAGAACGCCTTCCTCCCCCTCCAGTACTTGGGTCCGGGGACATGCATCCCGTACCTCCCGAGCAGCAACAGGATCCCGTACCGCTACAAGTGATGGCTGAAAATCATTTATTTGCCGAATCATCTCCTGAGCATTACTCCCGGCAGCTAATGAAGAAACCGCAAACTCCTCCGGCAGTGACTTGACTACCTCCAGAGCTTGTCTGCCAATAGAGCCTGTGCTTCCAAGTATTAACAACTTTTTCATTTCATCAGCTTTAGGAGACAAATAACCGCAACGGCTCCCATAAGGATACTGTCCATCCTGTCCATTACACCCCCATGGCTCATAAAAACGGTACCGAAGTCCTTAACACCTGTATACCTTTTCAATGCGGAAGCTGTTAAATCTCCTATCTGAGCAGCCATACCGCATACAAAACCTATAATCAGATACTCCCATAAAGCAAGACCTGCAAAGTAGTTGGTGGTAAGTGCAATGACTCCAATCAGCAGTCCGGTCAATATGCTGCATATCATCCCCCCGACAGCCCCTTCAATGGTCTTTTTAGGGCTGATGTCTGGAGCAAGCTTGTGCCTGCCAAAGGTCTTTCCGATAAACAAGGCACCAATATCGCTCATACTCGGGATAAGTGTCGCCATAGCAATCCCCAGAGTGCCCAAAACGGCAGGTTCTATTGCGTTAATCATCGTTAAGGCAATAAAGCCAAAGGTAGGATAAAACATCAGAAACACTGAAGCCACAACATCAGGATACTTACGGTTAGGGTAAAATATAGGCCAAATCAAATCCATCATGGTAAGGATCATGTACAGTATCAATATCCCTTCCTCACCAAGAGCATAATACATGGGTATCATGCCCAAAATCATTGCGCAGCCTGTCCAAAGGTTGGGAGAAATGCCGATATTCTGAAATGCCTTATAGGTTTCATAATAACATATTAAGCCAAAAACGATAATTAATACCGGTAAAACATAGGTTCTGAAAAGTATCGCTACTCCCGCTATAACCAACAGCCCTGCCGCAATAAGAATCCGGTTCAACATACGCTTTTATCTCCCAGCCCGCCAAAACGTCGCTGTCTGCTGGCATATTGCAGCAATGTATTCTCGTATATCTCTTTTGTAAAGTCTGGCCAATAAACCGGCAAAACAGTCAATTCCGTATAAGCCATCTGATATAGCAAGAAATTAGATATACGCATATCCCCCCCGGTGCGAACCAGCAAGTCCGGGTCAGGGAGTCCGCCGGTATACAACCTGTCCTCGATAGAGACTTCTGTAATTTCCTCCGGACGAATTCGTCCAGCGGCAGCTTCTACTGCAAGTTCCCTGCATGCCTTTAAAATTTCTGCTCGTCCGCCGTAGTTCACAGCGATGTTCATAATTAGCGATTCATTATGTTCGGTCACGCTGTGAGCATAAGCGGCAGCATCCTGCATAGGTTGCTTCAGGTTCGACAAATCGCCAATAAAGCGAAGCCGCACGCCATTGGTGTCCAGTTCCTGCACCTCATTAGCGACTGCCTCCACCATAAGATTCATCAGCATATCTACTTCATTTCGCGGACGTATCCAATTCTCTGTGGAAAAAGCATACAATGTGATGATCTTTACACCAAACTCAAGGGAAGCCTTGACCACTGTGCGCACCGTCTCCACCCCTTGGCGGTGCCCTTGGGCTCTGGTTAGCCCCCGGGCTTTTGCCCAGCGACCGTTTCCGTCCATAATAAACGCAACATGCGCCGGCACTTCAGGAATCAACGGCATCTCCCCCTCCTTTGGGCGACCAAGTGTATCCAAGCCTTGGAAACCGGCAAACTGTCACCAACAGGCTGTCTTCATCCTGCATATAGCGTAGTACGCGGAAAACACCCTGTGGATCCGCGCCTTTGCGAGGGGTTACATCCTCAGTTACCACCCATATATGCCGCGGAATAGCAAGAAGAGCCTCCTCGAGGGGTAGGCCTTGTATGCTCTGCAAATCGGTCATACTGACATAATCTCCTTCACCTTTGCAGCAGCCATATCGTCCACCTCATTAACATACTTGTCGGTGAGTTTTTGGGTTTCCTTCTCTTCCTTTTCCGCATCGTCCTCTGTAATTTCTGAGTTCTTTTGCATTTTCCTGATTACCTCATTGGTTTCCCGGCGGATGGCGCGAATAGCTACCTTGGCTTCTTCACAGGCTTTATTGACGACTTTGCTTAATTCCTTGCGACGCTCCTCTGTCAACTCCGGCACAATAAGGCGTATTACTTTACCATCATTGGTGGGATTAATACCTAAATCAGACTGTTGAATTGCCTTCTCCACAGCCTTCAACATAGAGCTGTCCCATAGGTTAATCACCAGAACGCGAGGCTCTGGGGCAGATACATTGCCCACTTGGGTAATCGGCGTGCGGGTACCGTAGTAATCTACATAGATCCTTTCAAGTATCTGGGGATTGGCGCGACCGGCCTTAAGTGTAGAATACTCATTTTTAAGATAGGAAATTGTTCTTTCCATTCTTCTTTCAGCTTCATTAATATGCTCTCGGTCTGCCATAATCGTTTCCTCCTGTTTTTTGTTTCTTTTTATTTTAGTCGATTTTCACTGGGTATGCAAGTCCCTGTAACAAATGAAAGAGCGGATAGGAAACAGCTACATATGCATTAGCCCGTATCCGCCCGAATTCTGCATCCATCAATCTGCTAGTATTGTGGGCTGCTTCATATCCACCCACGTACCGATTTTTTCCCCCTGGCAAACTTTCAGAATATTTCCTTTCTTATAGAGATTAAAAACAACAATCGGCATCTGATTGTCCATACACATGGCTAAAGCCGTTGAGTCCATTACCTTCAGTCCGTCTTTCAGAGCGTCGATCATGCTTATGGAGGCATAAAGCTTCGCATTAGGGTTTTTCTTGGGGTCGGCAGTATAAACACCGTCTACATTTGTAGCCTTTAGCAACATATCCGCCTTGATTTCCGCTGCCCGTAACGCGCCGGCGGTATCAGTGGTAACAAAGGGATTGCCGGTGCCGGCGCCAAAGATTACTACTCTTCCCTTCTCCAAATGTCGCATCGCCCTTCTGCGGATGTAAGGTTCAGCAAACTGAAGCATCTCCACCGCCGTTTGTACGCGTGTGGGGACGCCTATTCTTTCAAGTGTATCCTGCAACGCCAATGCGTTAATGACAGTAGCCAACATTCCCATATGGTCGGCATTCACTCTATCCATACCCACACCCAAGCGGCCTCTCCAGATGTTTCCGGCTCCCAGCACAACTCCTAATTCAAAGCCATTATCGTAGGCCTCTTTAATCTGTATAGCAATTTCTTCAAGTCTTCCTGCATCAATTCCAAAGCTGGTATCTCCTGCTAATGCTTCTCCGCTGATTTTTAATAAAACGCGGGTATTTCTTTTATTGTCCATACTGCCCTCCTAAAGAAAAGGCTGTTTGCCTTCCGGTAAACAGCCTTTATTTCGATTATTGCTTCATCTGTCCCATAACTTCCTCGACGAAGTTATCCTTCCGTTTCTCTAAACCCTCTCCCATCTCATAGCGGGTGAAGCGACGGATGGAAATGTTCTCGCCGATTGTGGCAATTTGCTCAGTAAGGAGTTGTTTTACCGTTTTTTCGGGATCTTTTACGAAAGGCTGCTCCAACAGACAAACCTCTTGATAATACTTCTGAATACGACCTTCAACCATTTTGTCGACAATTCTCTCTGGCTTACCTTCGTTCAGAGCCTGTATGCGGAGAACTTTCTTCTCATTCTCAATGATTTCCTGAGGTACGTCCTCTGTTTTTACATACTCTGGACGGGAAGCTGCAATCTGTATGGCAATGTCATGAACAAAGCTCTTAAAATTATCAGTTTTAGCTACAAAGTCGGTTTCGCAGTTAACCTCCACCAATACACCAATACGACCTCCCATATGGATATAGGATTCAACAATACCCTCGGCAGCGATACGTCCTGCTTTCTTAGCGGCGGAGGCAATGCCTTTCTCCCGGAGCAACTCGATAGCCTTTTCAATATCTCCGTCCGTTTCCACTAAGGCCTTTTTGCAGTCCATCATACCGGCTCCGGTACGGTCCCGAAGATCCTTAACAATTACTGCAGTAATTTTTACCATAAATTTCTCCTCCTTATTCAGCCTGGGATTGTTCTTCGCTCGCTTGGTCGAAAGTTTCCACTGCATCATCTTGATCTGGAGCACCCAACTCCTCAGCGGTTACCTGTACACCATCATCCATCTGTTCGCCCTGGTTACCTTCCAGCACGGCGTCTGCCATGGCGGAAAGAATCAACTTTACAGCACGAATTGCATCGTCATTGCCGGGGATGATGTAGTCAATCTCATCGGGGTCGCAGTTGGTATCAACAATGCCTACGATTGGGATATTTAACTTCCGGGCTTCAGAAACAGCAATGTGCTCTTTACGGGAGTCAACCACAAACAATGCTGTGGGAAGCTTCTTCATGCCGATGATACCGCCTAAGTTCTTTTCCAACTTCTCCCGCTCGTTCTTTAGTTTTACGACTTCTTTCTTGGGCAACTGCTCAAAGGTTCCGTCCTCCTCCATCTTATAAAGCTGCTTGAGGTATTCAATCCTCTTTTGGATGGTCTTAAAATTGGTCAGGGTTCCGCCCAACCAACGCTGGTTAATATAGTACATGCCGCATCGTTTAGCTTCTACCTCTATTGACTCCTGCGCCTGCTTTTTGGTGCCAACAAAAAGAATTGTTCCGCCGTTAGCGGCAACATCGCGGACATAGGCATAAGCCTCGTCTATCTTCTTAACAGTCTTCTGCAGATCGATAATGAAGATACCGTTCCGTTCGGTGAATATATAGGGTTTCATCTTGGGGTTCCAGCGCCGTGTCTGGTGGCCAAAGTGTACACCAGCCTCTAGCAACTGTTTCATGGAAATTACGGACATAACAAATCCTCCTGTTTTTTTCTTCCCTTGGCGTCATTTCCAGCGCACTACCCGTAGGCAAACCGCGTCAGATCGGCACAAGGTGCATAATCCTGGGGTATTATAACAAACGCCTCAAAAAAGCGCAATAGCTTTCATGGAGTAATTTCATTGAAGCGGAATAATTTGTGGGATCAAGAATCCGTTTTTCAACTCCAAAACAGCAAAAGATGGCTTATTTAGCTCGCCTACCGACCCGGGATTCAACAATCGCACACCTCCTCGTACTTCATTAGTAGCATAGTGCGTATGTCCAAAAAGCGCGAAAGTGGCATTTTCCTCCATTGCCGTGTATTGTAATCGAATGAGTGAATGCCGAACACCCATTGTGTGTCCGTGAGCCAGTATTAACTTCTGCCCTGGTATCGGAAACTCAATCCGCATCAATGGAGCGTCCAGGCCAAGATCATTGTTCCCCAGCACGGTTAGTATCCGACTGGGCAACAGTGGCTTTACTTCTGGGGCTTCCAAGTCTGACAGACCATCGCCCAAATGAATCAGCCAGTCTGTCCGTCCTGCCATATGCAATGCCGCTGCGATTCTTTCCGGCCTCCGGTGGGAATCACTAACCACGATTATTCGCATTTGCCCTCTATAATATTCCGCAGGTTGTCCAAAGCCTGCCTCCTGTGGCTGATCTTGTTTTTTTCCTTAGGACTAAGTTCCGCCATGGTTTTACCCAGCTTCGGCAGGTAAAACAAAGGGTCATAACCAAAGCCGCCATTACCCCGTGGCTCAGTAAGGAGTTCTCCCGGACAATCGCCTCGTGCAACCAAAGCCGCTTTGCCTGGTTGTAGCAGTACGATATAGCAGACAAAATTGGCCTTCCGGTTTTTTACGCCCTCCATATTCCGGAGCAGTAGTAAGTTATTTTCCATATCCTTCCCATGTTGTCCGCAATAACGGGCTGAATGTATCCCGGGAGCGCCATGTAATGCCTCTACCTCCAAGCCGGAATCATCCGCAAGGACACTGCAGTCCGTGAGTCGGTGAACATACGTTGCTTTCTCAATCGCATTCTCAAGAAAACTATCCCCTGTCTCCGGAATTTCCTCCATAATGCCCGCTTCGGTTGCAGACAGTATTTCCGGAAAGCGGTCACCAAGGATTTCCTGTATCTCTTGAATTTTGTGGATATTATTAGAAGCAATCACTAACTTACACACGAGCGGCCTCGATAACTTCTTTCTGCATTGCCAGCAACTCACCGATGCCTTTTTCCGCTAACAACAGAAGTGTGTCAAACTCACTCCGGGTAAAAGGTCGCTCCTCTCCCGTGCCTTGAACTTCTACCAGACAGCCATCTTCGGTCATCACGACATTCATATCTACCTGCGCCTGTGAATCCTCCGCATACATTAAATCCAGACGGGGAGTATCCTTCACAATGCCCACGGATACTGCCGCCACCCCTTGGCGAATCGGCCAGTGGGTAATAACTCCATTAGCCATCCAGGCCTTGCATGCCAATACCAGAGCCACATATCCACCTGTAATGGAAGCGGTTCGCGTACCTCCATCTGCCTGAATCACATCACAGTCGATATAAATACTCCGCTCACCCAACGCTTCAAAGTCCATCACCGAGCGAAGGCTCCTGCCTATGAGCCGTTGGATTTCAGTGGAACGACCGTCAACTTTATTCCTGGATCGGCTCTTCCGCTTATCGGTGGAACCGGGAAGCATATCGTATTCCGCCGTCAGCCAGCCCAATCCCGATCCTGCGCGGAAAGGAGCATTCCTTTCATCCATGGTAGCAGTACAAATTACCCGAGTATTTCCCCACTCTATAAGTACCGACCCAGGTGTTGAAGGTATAAAATCCGCCTGCATACGTACAGGCCTCAATTGATCCAATTCTCTTTCATCCATACGCATTCTCAAATCCTCCGCACGATTATCATACCGTACAAAGATAAAATTTACAATAAGTCGCCTTCTCACCGGTGCGCCCTTAGGGGCAGGATTGCATATCAGAAACAACTAAAAGTATGTTTGCACAAAAGGACTTATTCGTTTCATGATCCATCAAACCCGATTAGGTTATAATCATTCCTTTTTTCTTTCACGCCAGCAATGTGGATAAAACATCGTCATAATGGACAGAAGCAAATTCCCCTGATATAATCCTTAGGTACGGAGGTGAAAACATGTCCCTTGACGCACTTACGCTCTGGGGTCTCACCCGCGAGTTGAGCCATAGTCTTTCCGGAGGTCGTGTGGATAAAGTGCTGCAGCCCGAAAAAGACGAGTTGCATCTGCTCATCCGGAACCATGGAACGACTTTCCGGCTTGTCGTCAGCGCCAGCTCGGACCTGCCGCGAATCCATCTGTCAAACCAAAGCAAATTGAATCCTCTGTCCGCTCCAATGTTTTGTATGCTGCTTCGAAAGAAGATCGTTTCGGGCCAGGTGCTTTCAGTGACCCAGCCGGGTATGGAACGAATCGTCCAGCTTGCCTTTGCTGTTCGGGACGAACTGGGGCAGATCGTTACCCTTAGCCTGTATATCGAGTTGATGGGGCGGCATAGTAATATCCTGCTTGTTGACGAACACGGAAGAATACTGGACAGCATCAAGCATGTTACTCGGGAGATGAGCCGGGTTCGGGAGATACTGCCCGGTTTAAACTACACCCCTCCTCCTCCAACAGGAAAACTGGATCCGTTGGACTTGGACGAAGCCGGTTGGCTGACGTTTTGGCAGAACCAACCTTCTGAGGATCCGGAAAAAATTCTGGCGAACAGTATAGCCGGACTCTCCTATCAGTCAGCAGAAAGGATGCTGCTTCCCCTGAGCGGAAGCTCAAAGACGCCAGAAGTGCTTGCGAAGATTTGTTTCTCTGCATATCGCTCAATCTTTGCTGGAGACTTCGTTCCCCGCCTGCTGATTGACGAAAAGGATCAGCCTTTGGATTTCACACTTCTCCCCTGCCCGGGTCTGCTCTCAAAAGAGGTGGAAAGTCTTAGTCAGGCTATGGAAACCTGTTACTCCGAAAGGGATCTATTCCTGCGTATACGAGAGCGTTCTGCCCGGATCTCCCTAGCAGTTCGCATTCATCTTGACCGTGCCCGGCGTAAACTGGAAAAACAACAGCATACCTTATCAGATACGGAAAACGCTGATCGTTATCGACTTTGGGGAGAACTGTTAACCACATATCAACATCTGCATGTAAAAGGATCGAAAAACATCATGCTGCCTGATCATTATAATTCGGAAGAAACATTTATAGATATCCCTCTGGATCCTTCTAAGGGGCCCATTGATAATGCAATAACTTATTATAAACGTTACAAGAAAGCCCGCACTGCCAGAGAGCTGTTAAAAATCCAGATAGAAGCCAACAGGGAAGAAATTGCCTATTTAGAAAGTGTCGAAGTTTCTATTCATGAGTGTAGAGAGGAAGCGAGTCTTGCAGAAATACAGGAGGAGCTGGTTCGTACTGGTTACATGAAGGAATCAAAAATGAAAGCTACTCGACGACTGCTTCAAAGCAAACCAATGATCTTTCATGCCGTAGACGGAACGAAGATTCTTGTAGGTCGGAACAATCGGCAAAATGACGAGTTGACTCTTTGCACCGCCAATTCTGAAGATATTTGGCTCCATGCCCAGAAGATTCCTGGCAGCCATGTGTTACTTCGCTGTGCTGGTTCCGTGCCCTCCGAGGTGGCACTCTCTTCCGCGGCATTACTGGCAGCTTGGTACTCAAAAGCGCAGGGCTCATCCAGAATACCCGTGGACTATACCCTGCGAAAATATGTTAAAAAACCCAACGGCGCAAAGCCCGGATTTGTCGTCTACACCAATCAACGAACCCTTTATGTGACGCCTTCCGCGGAGGATATCAGCCGATTGCAAAAGAAAACACAATGACAGTTTCTCCATCTTGAACCGGAGAGTCTCATGTGGGTTTATTTACTACAAGCCCACATTTATTTTTACTCCAGAATCCCATTAATTCCATTAGGAATTCTTTGAAACACTTTACAGGTTACCTTGCTCTGGAAGAAACTGCATAGGAAGCGGAGGAGCGTGCTTTGCATCATCTCCCGTCCAGCAAATCACCCTCAACGCCATCGCCGCTACCTGTCATTCACTCCTCTGGCAGGAATATCTTTCAAATAAGAAATTGCCTTAGTATACTTCATCAGAGCACCCCCGGTGCTGGATCATTGAAAATGTGAAAGGTAGCCGCACAGTGGATTCCACAAACACATCTAAGATGCCGATAATCAAAGTGAAATCACCTGACTCCATATGCTAGTCGTGAATTTTTCGGTGTAGTACGCAAAGACGTACTTTGTTAGCATAAAGAATATCGCCTTTGTCTCATCGATCTTCATTTGCGACAATACTTTATCAATATCTATATCCGTATCTTATCTCTTTATTTGCATCGCATCCAGGTCATTAGTTCTCCTGGTCCTCGGTTAGCCCATGCATAATAAGGAACAAGGCGTATTTCTGTCGGAACGTATTCAGGAGAGTTTTCGGTGTATAGAGTGTTCCCTGACGGCTTATGGCGTTCTCCCCGGACGGTAATACAATTCACACCTCCCAGAAGCTCAGGCACATATTCCACAGAAAGCTGCTTGCTTTTATCCGCCCGGAATAAATGCAAGTCTTTTCCATTATCTGCCTCCTCTGCACAGTACACAATGGGGCCCATCTGGATTGCTACCTTGCCAATATTCTCTCGTACGGCAGTATTGGCATACACAAACACCGGATCCATTGCAAAATCCAAATCAAAAATATCTCCGCTGCAGCAGTGAGGTAGCATGGCGTAACCGTCAGAGATTTCCGGGAATATCTCAGTGTTGTTCTTGTGTATCCGGGCATTGCAGGCCCATCCTGGAATGCGAAGGGCAAGAGTGGCGTTCTGCCCATTTTTTTCTACAAATATTCTCACCTTTCCGTTCCAAGGCAAGCCGCTCTCTATTCTGAGTGTTGTACCGGCGGAGGAAATTTCCCCTCCAACATACAGATGGAGCCAGAGCTTTCCATTCTCTTCGTCATAGACGTATTTACCGAGGCTGGCTGCAATCCTAGCCAAATTAGGTGGGCAGCAGGCGCACCCAAACCACCTCTGCCGGGGAAACCGCACATGATCAAAAAGGAAGGGTTTTTTCTCTATCTGTTCTGGCCAGACCTCCAACGGATTTGCGTAGAAAAATGCCTTTCCATCCAGCGACATGCCAGACAACACACCATTATATAATGCTCTTTCCATTACATCGGAATATCGGCTGTCCTTTTCTATCGTCAGCATGGAGCGTGCTGCAAAAACCAAGCCGATTGCGGCGCAGGTTTCTCCGTAAATCAAATCGTTAGGCAGGTCATAATCAAAAGAAAAAGCCTCTCCCTGCACCTGTGAACCTATGGAACCCGTGATATACATATTCCTTAAAACGGTACTGTCAAATAAGGTACGACAAGCTTGCTTTAAAGAAAAATCTCCCATCTCCCTTGCTACTTCCGCCATGCCGGTAAGTAGGTACATTGCACGGACAGAATGACCGGTAATATCTTTCTGCTCTCTAACAGGCTGATGACATTGGTAATAGCGGTAACGATCAGGCTTCTCGGGGTTCCAAGGCCAATGATCGGAAATTCCCTCTGCATGACGCTGTGAGTATTCGGCATCAAAATAATAGGGAGTTTGTCCCCTCTGGTTAATGAAAAAGGCTGCCAGTTTTAGATAGCGTTGTTCCCTGGTTACACGGTACAGCTTCACGAGCGCCAATTCTATCTCCTCATGGCCAGGATAACCGGGAAGCTTTCCCTGTCCGATACCGAAGACACTTTCAATATAATCAGCATATCGGCACATAACATCTAGAAACTTCCGCTTCCCTGTAGCCTCATAATACGCTACCGCTCCCTCCATCAAATGCCCTGCACAATATAGCTCATGACAATCTTTCAGGTTTTTCCAACGATGTTCCGGTTCTTTAATAGTAAAATAAGTATTTAAATACCCGTCCTGCTGCTGAGCGGCAGAAACTATGTCAATCGCATCGTCACAGATTCTTTCCAACTCAGGATCGTCGTAAGTATGAAGAATATAAGCTGCCGCCTCTAGCCATTTTCCAAAATCACTGTCTTGAAACACACAGCCGTAAAAATCACCCTGTTTCAGCCCGGCAGCGATACGGAAATTTTCCATGCAATGAGACTTTTCCGCACCTGGTATTCTGTCGTTTAATGCCTCCCACTGATAGGGTAACACGCTGTCCTTCACCAGGGAAATGACTCGTGTCCAGAACGGATCCCTCACCCGCACAGTATCCAAGGGGGGCAGGACACTATTTCTTCTTTCCATACTAACCTCCATCAATACAATCTTCGCGGTACTCTGCCCTCCCGGGCAGGCGTATAGGGCAGTGACCGAGGATCCGTATCCTGTATAACACGCCGGTATTTTCCTTCCTTGACATACCAAAATCCGGCAGCAATACCCATACCAATGACCAGAGCTATTAGATACACCACAATATTACCTGCCATTATTTCCACAATTTTTGCCCAGAAATTTTCCAATAACTCTGTCCAGTCCTCCGGTGATTTCCGTAGCATCATCACACTGGAAATAAGTGTTGCCAATACCAACAGTAGGCTATACATCAATCCCCAAACAAAAATATAGAAACCTTTTCCACGCTGGCGCACCCAACTCCATTTCAAATAGAACTTATAATCGTCTTCATACATTGGTTCTGGATCCCCGTCTTTTTTCTTTTTATATGCAGGGCTGTTTTGTATTGCAGTGACCTCAGGGGGCACATATGCAGACTTTGGGCTGATCGCTTTTTTCTTCTTTTTTCGGGACATAAGTTTCTCCTTTGTCAGCTTTTCTCAAGGGCGGGCAAGGGTGCCGTCGGGTCGTCGTGCATTGGTCCAAGTGGGCAATTTCGGATTACAGGGATATTTGGCAGCCAACTCTTCGTCAATCTCGATTCCCAGGCCTGGCTTGTTGTTCAAATACACATAACCATTCCTTAACTCGGGACTGCCGGGAAACACCGCAATACATCCCTCGCCGAAGCCTGCCCATTCTTGAATACCAAAGTTCCAGCTGGACAAATCAAGGTGAATATTTGCGGCATGACCAACCGGTGACACATCCCCCGGACCATGCCATGCGGTACGGACAGAGAACGCCTCGCACTGAGCGGCTAGCTTCCTGGCAGGAGTAATACCACCAATCTGACTGATATGAACACGAATATAATCGATAAGCTTTTCGGAGATCAAAGACCTCCACTCCAAAGGATTATTAAATAACTCGCCCATAGCGATGGGGGTTGACGTCTGGTTGCGGATATAACGGAACCAATCCACCTGTTCGGGTGCCAGCGGATCCTCCAGATAGAAAAGATGTAAAGGTTCTACTTCTTTTGCCAGACGTATGGCATCCACCGGCTCCAACCGCTCATGGACATCGTGTAGAAGCTCCAGTTCCTCGCCATACTTGTTACGAACATGCTCCAGAGCGCTTAAGGTATCCCGTATGTACTGACGGGGATCATAATATGCGCCTGAGGCTGCGCCTTCCGGCTTAATTCCGTCCAGTTGATGCACACCTCCGTAAGCGCCTGTTTGTATCCGGATATGCCGCACTCCCTGCGCCAGGTAGTTATCAATCTGTTGATCCAGAAGTTCTAACGGCCGCAGATGTCCATACCTGGGATCAGTTGTTGTCCAAGCCCCGGCATGTCGGTACACTACAGCCGCCTCCCGTACTTTTCCGCCGAACAAATCATAAAGCGGCATTTCCGCCATTTTCCCCTTTATGTCCCAAAGAGCCATATCCACTCCGGACAGAGCGTTGTTCAGCACGGGACCGTTTCGCCAGTATGGACTTACCATAGACATCTGCCAGATATCCTCGATACGGGATACGTCTTTCCCTACCAAGAGCGGCTTCATATAATGCTCCACGGCATGAGCCACAGTCAGGTACCTCTGGGTATAAGTAGCACAGCCCAATCCATATAATTCCGGTTCGCTTGTTTCCACCTTTACCACTACCAGAGGAATCCCATCCGGCGCCGTACAAATAGCCCGTATATTACGGATCGTAACCATAACTTTATATCCTCCTATAAATCTGTATCATCCCAGTTTTTTTCCGTCGGAGGATCATTCCATCTGCCTCCACCGGAAAACTCCGGCATACCCGGCAACACCAGTCCGCCGTCCACCTTGAGAGTTACGCCGGTAATATATCCGGCTCGTTTATTATCTGCCAAGAACAGTACCGCCTGACCGATATCCTCCGGATAACCTTGACGCCCTAGTGGAATCCGGGGAGCCAGATCACCATAGCGGGCATCCGCCTCTGGGCTATACCGAACCTGTATCGCACCAGGGGCAACTGCATTTACCCGGATTCCGTAGGGCGCCAAATCCAACGCCCAAGACTCGGTTGCCCGGTTGATTGCCGCCTTCATTCCGCCATAAATTCCATCTTTGGGATAAGCCCGTCCTCCTCGGGTGGAAGTAACGGAGATAATGGAGCCTTTAATACCATGCTTTACCATGTGCCGGGAGACAAAGGTGATCATTCGTACATATGCGCGGAAATTCAAATCCAGTAGCATATCCAGGTTCTCGTCTTCCAATTCCAATATACTGTCCCGTATGGTCCGCCCGGCATTATTAACGAGCACATCAATATGTCCCAAGATATTGATTGCGTCCTTTACAACTTTCTCCGGCTCTTCATGTCGCTCTAACAAAGCCTGTCTGTAAAAAACCCGCACCCCATAATTTGCCGCAGCTTTCCGTATCTGCTCCGCTTCCTCCGCAGCTGAAGCATAAGTAAAGAAAATATCATAGTCTGCTTCTGCAAAGGTCTTAACGATACCCGCACCGATTCCTCGGCTTCCACCGGTTACCAGCACTGTGCTTCTTCCCATGTTCACTCCTTATCCGTATAACCTAAGTCCCTCAAATTAGCTGGCCGATTCCGCCATTTCTCCTTCACTCGAACATAAAGCTGCAGGTTCACAGAATACCCCAGCATTTCTTCTATATCTTTCCGTGCCTGGACGCCTATTTCTCGCAAAGTTACACCTTTTTTCCCAATTAAAATACTCTTGTGGTTCTCCCTTTCCACGTAAATATCCGCATACACATCCTGCATTCGCCTATTTTTGGAATGAGGTGCAATTCTCACTATCTCTACACCAATCCCGTAAGGCACCTCCTCCCTCAGCAGCAACAGTGCTTTTTCTCGGATCATTTCCGCCATAATAGCACGTTCCGGTTGATCGGTATACATATCCTCAGGAAAATACCTCGGACCTTCCTGCAGCCGTTCCCTGAGCAACTGCACCAAATTCGGCACACCGTCTCCGCTTTTGGCGGAAATGGGTACAATCTCCTCAAAAGCACACAGTTCCCTCACTTCGGCAATCAGCCCCAGCAACCTCTCTGGGGCAATAAGGTCAATTTTATTCAGTGCCAGTAGCTTAATCTCATGCTTGGAGGCAAGCTCTTTAAGCAACGCCCTGTCTCCACCGCCAAGGGGTAGAGAAGCGTCCATCACCATCAGAAGGATATCTGCCGCTTCCATGGCCACCTTCGCAGCACGAACCATATACTCCCCCAATCTTGTGCGGGGAATATGCATACCGGGCGTATCAATAAAAATCATCTGGAAGTCCTCTCCATTGAGTACGCCTCGAATAATACTGCGGGTAGTCTGAGGTTTGTCCGATATAATTGAGACTTTTTCTTCCACAATGCGGTTCATAAGGGTGGACTTCCCTACATTAGACCGACCTATCAGTGTCACAAAACCGCTGTGGAAAGGTTTTTCCTCTTTCATCATTTCCTGAGAGCTTAAAATGGGTTTAGAGCCTTCTCCACGGGTCAGTTTAAAACGGGAAAGCACCCGCTCCTCAGCCTCCCGCATAATTCGCCGGTCTTCATCCTTTATGTGATCATATCCCAACAGATGCATCATCCCGTGCACTGTAAGATACCCCATTTCACGATTCAAGCTGTGTCCATATTTCTTTGCCTGACGGGTTGCAGTCTCCACGGAAATCACAATATCGCCCATCAACATCTCTCCTGTATCGGGATCAGTCACCAGAACATCCTTACCCTCCTCCTCTTCTCTGTCATCCCATGCTTCGCTCTCTTCGTAGTCTTCGGCATACTCTATCAGGGGAAATGACAGAACATCTGTTGCGCTATCGATATTTCTGTATTCCCGGTTCAATTTGCGAACACCGGCATCATCCGTAAGCGTGATCCCGATTTGGTAATCAGACAGCGAATAGCCACATTCGTCAAGGCTTGCGGCAACCAGGGCCGAAAACCAACTATCCTCAGCAGAACAGCCGACCTCCCGTATTATAATTATACTCATTTTTATCTCCTTGTCGGCAATGTGGGGTATTCGATTCTTTCATGGTATATTGCAGACAAAGACTTAACAAATTCCTGCTGAACCCTGTCAATTTCTCCCAAGGTCAGGTCGGACAAATCAAGTTGGCCGTCATTCAATTTACCTTGGCAGATTCTCACCACCAGCTCCTCCAGCGCTTCCCGTGTGGGCTTCACTAGGGTACGCGCAGCGGCTTCAACAGAATCAGCCATCATCAGTATGGCGCACTCTTTAGAAACGGGGCGAGTGCCGGGGTAACGATAGTCTTCATCCCTGATAGACTCCGGATCCTCAGCTTCCTTCTTGGCTTTCGCATAGAAATAACCTACAACTGTGTCCCCATGGTGCTGCGTGATACAGTCAATCACTTGAGGAGGCAGACGATGTTTTCTGGCAAGTTCTACACCGTCAGAGACATGGTTGATGATAATCCGGGTAGATAGCTCGGCAGAAATGTCGTCATGGGGGTTTTCTCTGCCGATATGATTTTCTTTAAAGAAATAAGGGCGCTTCAGTTTACCGATATCGTGATAACAAGCGCCTGCTCTGGCCAGCATGGGATCTGCCCCCACGGCTACGGCTGCGGTCTCAGCCAAATTCCCAACCACAATAGAATGCTGGTAGGTTCCCGGTGCCTCCAACAACAATTGCTTTAAAAGGGGTTGGTTAGGGTTTGACAGCTCCATGTATTTCATAGGAGTAATCAAATGGAAGACTGTCTCAAACAGAGGCATGGTGCCTAAACAGGCAATCGCTGCCAAAAGGTTGCCGGAGAACCCCATCAATGCTACGGTAAGAATTGTCTCCGGTGCACCATTGATCATCAGTTGCACTGCCACTAGAAAGGTTGCTGAAACCAATCCGCCTATGAAGCCGGCTCTTAATATTCCGCCCCGGGCAGTAACCTTGCGCATCGCAAGCACTGCCGCCACAGATGCCAGAAAATTCGCCGCAACCACAGAAAAAGATTCCACCGAAATAATATTGCCGGCATCCGTCACTAATACACCACAGAGCACGGAGGCGGCTGTGCCCATTAACGATGCAGTACGCTGGTCTGTCATATAGACAGCCCACATAGCCATCAAAGTCACCGGCGGAAGGTAGATATTGAAGTCCTGAAGTAAAGCGCAAATTGCCAAAACTACCACCAACGCAATGCAAAGCATCAGTACATTATTTGTGTTATCGGTCAACTCACGTTGATATACCAGCATATACATCAAGCAAATTCCCAGTACTAGGGCGACCACCAACGCAATGCCCATCACAAGTAACAGGCTGTTGCTTTCATTTTGAATCAAACCCATATCTGTAAGCAGTACTAACTGCCTCTCGGTCACCATCTCTCCTTGAGAGATAATCAGCTGCCCCTCTCTCACTTTTGTATCCGGTACAGCGTCCGCTGCAGCCTGTGCGGCAGCAAGAGTAGCCTCCTGATTATAAAAGCGATTTTCTACCATATATTGGGAAACCACCGTTTTACCCAGACTCTTTAGTGCACTGGTGAGGGTGCTCTCCTGTTCAATCCGGCTATATACGGTATTCAGCCTGGCAGAAAGAGCATTATCTGTGTTGGGTATGGAATCCTCCATTTCCTGATCCACAAGCTGGGTACAAACATCTTCCAACCGTGTAATATCTGCAGCCTTGGCATGTAAAATATCCCGGATTTCTGCATCAGTAAAATTCCCCGCAAGTATGGAAGCTACCGTCGCTACAAGGACATCGGAAAACTCCTCCTCAGGAGAAGAGGGCGCTGGAACTCCCCATATCAATTGATTGGGTGTACCGTTTCGCCAGTCTTGCCCAAGCGCGATAACTGTACGCATGGAAGTAAAGCATTCTGATATCTCCTCCAGCGCATCATCCCGAATAGTAGTGTCTATCTCAAAATATCGTTTATCGGTTGCTATAACATTTTTATATGCCTTTTCCTTCTCTGCCAGAGTGGTATACCTGTCAACAATCGTGCGAGTTGCATATTCTGTGGTCTGGCTTATATCTCCCACCTGCAGGGAGCGTAACTCCCGCACGGATGGGCCCCAGATGATAAAGAAGCTCAATACCGCTGTCAACAAAAAAATCCCGATACGAAGCATCTTTCCTTGAAACATCTTGATTCTTGCCAGCAAAGTTGGTTTTTTTTCACCTCTGTCCCTAAAGCGCATTGTCATACAATCACCTCTTACGTTGCTGATGCTTCTCATAGGCACCGATAATAGCCTGTACCAGCTCATGTCGTACTACATCCTTTGCGGTGAGGGTACAAATCTCGATGCCGGGAATATCTCTTAAAATTCGCGATGCCTCTATAAGGCCGCTTGTCTTCTCGCTTGGCAGATCTATCTGCGTTATATCACCAGTGATAATCATCCGACTGCCTTGCCCCATACGAGTGAGAAACATCTTCATCTGTTCACTGGTAGCGTTCTGTGCCTCATCAAGTATAATGTAACTGTCATTAAGGGTACGTCCGCGCATATAGGCCATAGGTGCCACCTCTATTACGCCCTTTTCCTGTAGCTTGGAATAACTTTCCATGCCAATCATTTCATAGATGGCGTCATATAAAGGACGAAGATAAGGGTCCACCTTGTTTTGTAAATCCCCCGGAAGAAAGCCCAACTTTTCGCCAGCCTCCACTGCGGGTCGAGTGAGGACAATCCTGGACACCTCTTTATTCTTCAAGCTGAGGAGAGCCATTGCCATGGCAAGATATGTCTTCCCCGTACCTGCTGGACCTATGCCGAATACCACGGGATTCTTTCGCATGGCCTCCACATATTTTTTCTGTCCAAACGTTCGGCACTTGATAGCTTTTCCGCGATAGGTCACAAGAATTGTGCCCCTCATGATATCCGAAATTGCGTCAGCATTACCTTCTTGTGCAAGGGCTATAGCGTATCGCACTCGGGAACGGTCAATAGGCTCATTATTCTCAGCCATATCAACCAGTTTATGAAGTACAGAAGCGGAAACACGGGTTTGTTGCTCTTCCCCTGAAATGTGGATGCTGTTTTCCTCTAAGCGGATACGGGTATGAGTCTCCTCCTCAAGCAACTTCAGATTTGCATCGAAGCTGCCGGCAAGTGTTCGTATTATTTCAGTTTTCTGAAAAGGAATGATTTCCTCAGCCATAGGTTTGTCTGTCAACAGGATGCCCTCCGACTCATAGGATTAAGCAGGGATTCAAATCATTGTCTAAAAACAGCAAGCTACGGTTATACGTTTTCCAAAAGTCCCATTTGACGTAAAAAAACACGCCTCTCACTTCCTGATCGTTTAAGTAGTAGGATTCCAGCCGGAAAATCTGTAGCCAGCAGCCAGTCCCTAATTCTTGCAATTTTTATACTATCATAACCCCGGAGGAAATACAAGAATTTGTACAGTATCCCGGCATCTGCCGCTCTAATGATATAATTTTTTGCGCTTTCATCTTTTCCATTGAAAATGGTTCTGCAAACTGAACAAATTTGAATTGCGCCTTTCCTTGGCCCCATGTTATAATACCGATAATAGAATCCGAAAGGCGGTATCACTTTGTCGGATATTTTTTCTCCTTTGTTTATTCTCCGGGAGGAGTGCGAACGAGATTTGTATGGTGTGTTTGAGCGGTTATCTCTGATGGGTTTTGATGGAGCTGAACTACTGGGGCTTTTTAGCTGGCCTGCAGAGGAGGTCCGAAAAGTAGCAGACAAGCTGCATTTCCGTATACTGGGAGACCATGTCCCCTTTTCGTCTTTCTGTATCGATGAAGAAGCCGTTCTCTCCCGGTATGAAATACTTGGTTGTCCCTATCTCACCATATCTGATCTTCCCTGGGAGAAGGGAATTGATTCCCTTGCAAGCCGTATCGGGAAATGGGCGCAAGCTGCTTCACTCAGAGGAATAACATTGTTGTTCCATAACCATGCTGATGAATTCCACCGAGATCCCCCCGTGCTGGAAGCCTTGCTGGATCACCCTGCCGCAGGTCTGGCGTTTGAACCGGACCTGGGGTGGATGGGCATTGCCGGCGTGGACTGCAGGTACTACCTCCGAAAATACCGGGACCGTTGCCCCGTAATTCACCTAAAAGATTACTATGCAGACCGCGTCGGTCGGGTGGATGTTTCCAGGCTTGGAAATAAACGAGGGGGCGATAAGGAAGCTCGCTTCTGCTTCCGTCCTACGGGTTACGGTATCATGAACTACCCACTCCTGCGAGATGATATACTGGCTTGCAAACCTCGGGCTTTTGTAGCGGACCACGACTGTGCTTATGAGGGCAATCCATACCAGCAATTGAAAGACAGTTTGGAATACATCCGGCGTTGGCTTGAATTATAAAAGGTATGTAAAGAAAGGAGTATGAGTGGATGAAGAAATTTTTCGCTGATTTCAAGAATTTCGCAATCAAGGGAAATGTTATCGACATGGCTGTGGGTGTTATCATTGGAGGTGCGTTTACCGCGATTGTTACATCGTTGGTGAACAATATTATTATGCCCCTACTCAGTCTGCTGACTTCCAAGGCCGGTGATATTGCCGAACTAAGCATCCCATTAGGCGAGGGAGAGGGTGCGGCCATTCTGGGTTATGGCTCTTTCATTTCTGCCATTATCAACTTTCTTCTGATTTCCTTGGTGTTATTTCTGGTGATTCGTTTGCTCCACCTCCCTAAAAGAATAAAACCGGAACCTGTTGCCAAGCCCTCACGCATTTGCCCCTATTGCCGTCAGACAGTAGACGGCCTGGCCACCCGCTGCCCCCACTGTACTTCCCAGCTTGAAGGGGAAGGAGCCGCTGTTTTAGAATGAAACTCACTCTTCCCGACTGGACGGAGCCCATCCGCAACGCACTGCCACCTGGCAAGGTGTTTGCTGTTGGCGGTTTTGTCCGGGATATTCTAACTGGTTATCCGCCCCATGACCTTGACATTACTGGTCCTCTTCCTCCGGAAGCGTTATCCGAGTTGCCCGGTTGGAAGGATGCTGTGGTCTTAATTCCTCGTGAAACCTCATTGGGCACAATAGGTCTTCGATGGCAATATGGTGGAGTAGTCTGCGAAGCAGAATATACTGCTTTTCGCGCAGAAAGCTATCTTCCGGGAGGCAAACACAGGCCGGACGCGGTGGAATTTGGTGTATCCCGGGAACATGATGCACTCCGTAGGGATTTCACCGTAAATGCGCTCTATGCGGATTTGGCAGACGGTACTGTTTTTGACCCACTGGGAGGACTGTTAGATTTGGAGAAACGGCTGCTTCGCACAACGCGGTCACCCTATACGGTATTTGCGGATGACGGTCTTAGGTTGCTGCGCTTGTTCAGAACAGCGGCAGAGTTGGAATTCTCCGTGGAGTCGGCTACGCTGGATGGTGCAAAAAGCTGGATAAAACTGCTGGCAAACATATCGCCGGACAGGTTGTATGCTGAGCTTTCCCGACTTCTGCTCGCTGATACAAGGTTTCCAGATCATCATTATGATATAAGCCCGGTATTCCGGGGGCTTTCCCTGCTGAGAGAAGCAGGTGGCTGTGGCGTGCTGGGGTTCACTCGTGTTCCCTCCACAACCTCATTGATGCGTTGTAGCAGTGTGTCTCCTTCACTGCCCCGGCGTCTTGCTGCCTGGGTCAGCGAGGAACCGCCATCAGCACTAAAGGCAATGTTGCTCCGTTGGCGCTTGCCCACGGATTTGGTGCGCCGAGTTGTCTGTCTCCGTACTTTGGATGATTGGGATAGAGAAGGAGCTTTACCGGAAGAGGCGCTTCGTCTGGGAATGATGAAAATGGGGTTTTCTGTTGCAGAGGACTGGGTGGAGCTTCGAAGCATTAAAGATAACAGGTGCCGGTGGAGAGAGGCTTTGACACGACTGCAAAAGGAGCAGGTCCCTGAAAGTGCAGCGGACCTGTCCATCTCAGGGGACGATTTGCTCCGGATGGGTATCCCTCCGGGTCCGGATATCGGGAAAATCAAGCAAGCTTTATGGGAATGGGCGGTATGCCACCCCGGAAAGGTAGACAGAGTGGCTCTGTTGGAGCAAGCTTTGCGATTGAGGAGCGATTATGAGCTATAAAATATCAAACGGGTTACTGTATGTAGAGGGGCACTTTATCGCAGGTTATGAACTTTCGATTCATGATGGCCATATTGTCGGTATCTATCCCTCAGGCTCCAGACAGGAAAAATCATTGGATGTGGGAGGAAGTTATGTGATTCCCGGAATGATTGACATCCATATACATGGCGCAGCCGGATACGATACAATCCAGCCTGATCCCCGTGGATTGTCCACCATTGCCAGAGCAGTAGCACAGCATGGTGTAACCGGCTTTTTGCCCACCGCTATGACCGCCTCTGTGAAGGAAATGGCCGGCATGATTCGCCGTTCTTTGCTTCCCACCCATGGAGGTGCCGTAATTCTCGGCTGTCATCTGGAGGGTCCATTTCTAAGCAAGGAAAAAGCCGGAGCGCAAAATCCTGAATATATCCTCCCGCCGAGCGAGGAAGCCTTCCGTCGACTCACGGGAGGGCATTCTGAGCAACTTCGAATTATGACACTTGATCCTTCCGCTCCTGGTGCTCTGCCGTTCATCGAAGCACATCACCGGGAATTAACCCTTTCCGCTGGTCATACATGCGCAGATTTTGAGGCGGCTGATAAAGCTTTCCGTGCCGGATTGCGGCATATAACCCACGGTTATAATGCAATGCCCTCTCTTCACCACAGGGCTCCGGGTTTGCTCGGTGCGGCTCTATCCCGACCAGGCGTTACGGTAGAACTTATTGCAGACCTGATTCATATCCACCCCTCCATGCTTCGGCTGGCCTATCTTGCAAAGGGAAAGCATGAAATATGCTTGGTTACCGACTCCATAATGGTCACCGGTCTTCCAGATGGAATATACACTTCCGGCGGGTATACCATACACTCCAGACATGGAGAAGCGCGATTGGAGGACGGAACGCTTGCTGGTTCCACCTTGACACTAGACCGGGCGCTGCGCAATATGGTAGAGGTGGTTAGAGTCCCCGTAGAGGATGCGGTACTGATGGTTACTGCCAACCCGGCCAGAGAGTGCGGAGAGCACCGCAGAGGTTATATTCGTCCGGGGTACGCCGCGGATTTAACCGTGCTGGACCGGGATTTGCAGGTCAAAGGCTGTATAATCGGTGGGCGAAACATATTGTAGATATAAAAAAAGCCCCCGTTCCAAAGACTGGAATGGGGATTTTTTATGGCAAAATCTTTACTTCTGTGCCAATACTGCAATAGCGCCACAGAATATCCATGGCCTCATTCTCTAAAGCAATACAGCCTGCTGTCCAGTCCCGGGAGGAACCGTTTCCATGAATCATGATTTCACCTCCCATTTCCGTGTTCCATGGTGGTTTATCTCCCCTTTCAATGGCGGCGATAATACTGTTATAGGCGGACTGTTCAACAATCCCCGATGCCAGCCCGCGTTCCGCATCCTTCTTGTTAGGATAAGACAGGCCGAGGGAAAGGTAGTATCGGCTTGCATCATTCCTGGTACAGATATAATACTCCCCCTCCGGCGTCTTCCCATCCCCTTCCCTCTCCTTCTTCCCTTTCGGTTCCCACCCAAGCGCTACATGCCAGTATCCGAAAAGTCTCTCCCCGTCATAGAGCTCCAACTGCCTTTCCGCTTTGCGGACAACGATACGAGGCGAGTATATGCTTTCAGGTAGTAAAGCAGTAAATTTTTGAGAAAGTGTGTCAATCGGTTTAGCCTTTTCCGCCTGGGTAGATATCGGAGTAGTTGAAGTTGGCGTCTCTCTCAGATATTGCCGACTCATCCAACCTTTATGCTGACCATCATAACAAATCAAGCATCACTCCTCGCACGTGTGTTTAGTAATACTGAGGTAGTCCCCCGGAAAAGCTTGGCCATAATCAAGCGAAAGTGTCCCCCCGGTGCCCGTCGGATCGCTGGATATGACATAAGCATAGTATGACGGGCGAGGCGTACGTCTCCGGGAGATTACTGCCGTTTACACAGACATAGTAAGTAGAGTAACGCTGTAAACATGCAAAAATACCCGCAAAGAACCAATTACCATCCGCATCTTTTTACCGCCTCCATCCTAAATCCTTCTCATACTGTATTATGAGCTCAATATTATGTTTCTGGATTTCCGTGAGTGCCTCAACGACGGCAGCATCATCATTCTCCGGCGCATACCAGTCCTTCCCCTCAAAGTATGACTGCAAACGGTTATTGGTAAATCGCCGGCCTGCCAAAGCATAAAGACCGCTGCGGATATACTTCACCTGCTCACGAGTATAGGGATAGAGATCCTCTCTGGTCAACAAATGATAACCTGCATAAAGGATGAATTCCTCCGGGTCAGTGTCTCCGCTCGGAAGATATCCAACAACAATATCCTCCTCCGGCGATCCTTCCAGTTTCCAAAGCTGGCCGTTCTTTCCTGGAGTAACCGGCTGCAAAGTCACCGGCGCGCCTTTTCCCGCCAATGAATCATACGTTAGGCAATAGCCGGTATCCGCCGCAAGACGCAGAGAGTACAGCTTGTTCTCTTCTCTATGCGCTACAAAAAGATGATCCGTATCGAGATGGGGATCCCATAGCTCCACTGGCACCCCGGCAAACAAAGTGCTGCTATAGCCCCGATTGATTTCCACAAGCTTACCATTCCCTCCGGAAGACGCCATAGAATAGAGAGCAAAGGCATGTTCTGCCTTAAAATGAAGCCGGAAGCGTTGATATGCTGTTCCCTCCGCCTCCTCAACCACCAACTGAACCCCATCCTTTGGATCTGCATCTAAGGTGTTCAGCGTCAGAGCAAGCTGTTCTTCCGGATCGAGAATCGTATAAACTCCCTGGCAGAGAGATGTCAGCGGTGGTGGATTCGCTTCCGGATCACTTTGGGGCAGTGTTGTTCCCGGAGTCAATTCCGGCACAGCAGTCATCTCAGGAGCATGTGTATCTTCTACCGAAGGCAGCAAAGGAGTCGCCTGTACAGGCCTCTCCGAAGCTGGAACAAACAAGCTCCCCAGGGTTTGCGTCAAGGTTTCCCCCCGGATTGAGGAACGAATAAACAGAAAACAGAAAATCCCTGCCGCTAACAGCAGCAAACTCGCAATCGCAAGGGTCAACGCTCTGTTCAACCCGGCATCTGCCTTGCGCGGAGGGGGCGTCTTCACCGAGGAAGCGACTTGCTCAGAATCCCGGAGCTCTTCAAATGAATCCCGGTCCTCTGTTTCACAGGGCTCATCTGGCTCGCGCATCCAGAAAGGCATAGCGGATTCCGGCCCTTCCCCGTCCCTCCGCCTGCCGCAATGGTGGCAAAAAACTTCACTCTCTCTAAAGGGAGTGCCACAATGGGTGCATTTTTCTCTAAAATCCGCCATTTTTCTCTCCAAGTAAAAATCTTGTTATTCCGTTGAAAAGTCCCCGCGCCATTTTGTATTGAAAAGCATCATCCGCCATACTGAGATCATCCTCTTTGTTTGTCATATGCCCCATTTCTATCATGCAGGTGGGACGTTCGCACCAGTTGAAACCGGTCATATCGTTGCGGTAGATTATGCCCTTAAGGTTTTTAAACCCGGTGGCTTCCACGTAAGATTCCAGTATCAATTCCGCAGCATCAATACATTCCTGATAATAAGGGTATTTCTCATTAGCCGGCACCAGCATAAACGCTCCCCTTACTGTAGGATCATCAACTCCGTTGCAATGAATTCGCAATCCGATATCTACTTTGTACGTGTTAAAAAGCTCTGCCCGCTCAGCATTCGATATTCGCACTTCGTTGGTCTCCCGCGTCATGATGACAGTAGCGCCGGCTTCCTCCAACATGTCTCTAAGTTTAAGCCCTACCTGTAAGTCAACTTCATATTCATGTACCTTGGTAAAGCGTCCGTATGTGCCGCTTGAAGTCCTCGCTTTAAGCTGATCTGACCCGGGCCGAACAGGCTCACGATCATAATCTGCGCTCTTTTGATGACCCGGATCAATGCCCACGATAAATCCAGTCAGCGGTAGGGATGCAGATGCCAGTTCCGCCGCAGGTGAAGGTCTCAACACAAGCAAAGGCTCCGGTGTCGGCACACGCGTTTCCTTCGGTGGTTTCGAAGGAAAAAAAGCGGGCGCCTCCTCATTTGCTGAGAGAATAACAGAATCAACGGACGGTTTTGTGAGATCTGTTCCAAATCCGGTAATTAAAAGCGCCTGCGTCCATTTCTGTCCGGTAGGACTGATAGCCACCCCCAACGCTACGAAGATCAGCAAAACCACTGTAGCGCCGATTGCGGCTTTTACGATCTCAATGGACAGTCTGTTCCTCTTCCGCCTTTTTCTCCTCATTGCCACTGCCCCTTAGGATTATTTCCTCGTATAGTGTAGCATACTCCCTTTTCTTTGACAAACGCTTCTGCAGAATGTATTATTTTAAAATTATTCGGAATCATTCTCGATTGTTCTTTTACACGAGGTCGTGTATAATATAATAAAAGAATAGAAAACGGAGGTGTTTTCATGCATGATGTGACGCTACCTTTCCCCTGGCAGAATCCAACCTGTCTGCATGCTAACCGTCTGGCCCCCCATACCCATTTCATACCCTACACTGATATCGCCGCCGCAAAGAGCTTTAACCGTGGGGATTCCGTTCTTTACCGTCAGTTGAATGGACGCTGGCGTTTTCTCTACACAACAAATCCTTTTGAGGCGCCGGAGGATTGGATTGAACCTGCCTTCGACGACAGAAACTGGGATATTATCCCTGTGCCTTGCAACTGGCAGCTGTTGGGCTATGGCATACCGCAGTACACAAACATACGGTATCCCATTCCCTACGATCCACCCTATGTACCGGACGAGAATCCCGTTGGCTGCTACCGAAAGGATTTTCTCCTTCCTGCTGCATGGGAAGGTAAGCGGGTCACACTGACATTTGACGGAGTTGATTCATATTATGAAGTATACTTAAACGGGACCTTTATAGGTTTTTCTAAAGTATCCCGTATGCCAGCAGAGTTTGATATTACCAATGCCCTAATGGAGGGATTGAACACTCTCTGCGTAAAGGTCTTTCAGTGGAGCGACGGCACCTACTTGGAAGATCAGGACATGTGGCGAGTCTCGGGGATATTCCGGGATGTGTATCTTACTGCCACCGACACCTCATATCTCAGAGATTTGTACTTCACCCCTCGTTTGGACGATTCTTTCACCGCTGGTCAATTGGATATCAGCGCAGAGCTGCGTGGTAGCGAATCGGACACTGGATATCTCCTGATAACACTATGGGACGGAGATGACCGGGTCGTATCCAAAGAATGTCCCATTGCCTTTGAGGAAGGACAGTGTCGGGTAGAAACATCCTTGACTGTCGATTGTCCTGAGCTGTGGAGTGCGGAAATTCCCAACCTCTACACACTAACCGCAGAATGGTTACCGAGCGGCGTCCTTTCCACTGTATCTTCCTTTCAGGTTGGCTTTGTGAAGGTTGAGATTCGGGGAGTAGAGTTTTTCGTCAATGGTGTATCCGTGAAATTCAAGGGAGTTAACCATCATGACACTCATTACTTATTGGGACATACCGTGCCAATGGAAGAACTGATAAAAGATGTCCGGCTGATGAAGCAGCATAATATCAACACTGTCCGCACCAGCCATTACCCACCGGATCCTCGTTTCCTGGACTTGTGTGACCAGTACGGTCTATTTGTCATTGACGAGACAGACCTGGAAACCCACGGGGACAACATTACCGGCTACGCCCTTTCCTCGGATCCTGCATGGCGGACCGCCTATATCGACCGGGTCGACCGGATGATACGCCGGGACAGGAATCACCCCTCCATTGTCATGTGGAGCATGGGCAACGAATCAGGCTACGGAGAAAACCATAAAGCCATGATTGCTCATGCCCGGCGCCTAGATCCCTCACGCCCTATTCATTATAGTGAAGCCCGCAACCATCCCGAGGTAGACGTGGTCAGCACCATGTACCCCACCGTGCGCTATGATGTTGGAGAAGTACCAAATGAGCACCGTCGTTCTCTCATTACAGAAGCAGTGGACACTGACCCTCGTCCTTACTTCATGTGTGAATACGCTCATGCCATGGGAAACGGTCCGGGCAACTTTAAGGAATACTGGGAAACTATATATGCATATCCCCGGCTTATCGGTGGCTGTGTATGGGAATGGGTAGATCATGGAATCTTGGCTGAAAATGAAAGCGGGGAGGTCTTCTACGCTTACGGCGGTGACTTTGGTGATCAACCCAATGATGGTGTTTTCTGTATTGACGGTTTAAACACTCCTCTTCGGGAACCGCATACTGGTCTTATTGAATACAAAAAAGCCATCCAACCCATACGCACCCGGACAACTGACAACCCCTGCATTTACGAAATCACCAATATGCAGTTCTTCGCGGATCTTTCAGATTATAACGGCAGGTGGGATTTGCAGCAGGACGGAGAAAGTATACTCTCCGGAGAGGTGGACTTGTCTTCCGTAGCACCCGGAGAAAGTATATTTGTTTCTCTCAATCTTCCTGAAACGGACGACAGTCATGAATGGACGCTACGCTTTACTTATACCTTGAATATAGAAACCCTCTGGGCGCTTCCGGGATATGAGGTAGGCTTCGACCAATTTCATTTGCAAGCCGCCCGTATGGATCCTGTTCCCGCAAACACGCTTCCTCCTCTGCAGGTGTATGAGACTGAAAGTATTCTGTTGGTATGCGGCGAAGAATTCAGCCTATCCTTTGACACCCGTACAGGCGTAATGCGTAGCTATACCTGGCAGGACATGGAAATGCTTGAGGAGGGTCCTAAGGCAAACCTGTGGAGAGCCTATACCGATAACGATGGCAGACAGGGTGGCGGCATTCTGGTGGATTGGCGGAAAGCCGGTCTGGACGTGTTAGAGCAGCGACTGGCCTCCTTCTCCTATCAGCAAAAAGCGCCCAACAAACTGACTGTCACTACCGAAACGGTACAGGCGCCCAAAGTTACATTCCCAGTATGCCGTACCCGGTTGACCTACTCCGTATTTGGTGACGGATCTGTCACCATCCTAGCGGAATTCTTACCCGAGAATTGTGTACCGTATTTGCCTCGGCTTGGCCTTCGCTGGCAAATGAATGGAGAGCTTGAAAAAGCCTCTTGGTTCGGTAGAGGTCCCCAAGAATGTTATTGCGACAAAAAGGAGTCTGCGCCTCTAGGCTACTATGAGGCAAAAGTAGAGGAACTTCACGAGGAATATGTCCGTCCCCAGGAGAACGGCGCACATTGCGATACCCGATTTGTCGCACTGACTGATGCTCTGGGCATGGGGTTGCTGTTTACCTCAGCCCAGGAGTTTTCTTTTAATGCGCATGGGTATTCCGACGAAGCGCTGACCGAAGCCAGACACACATATGAATTAAAGGAAGACTGCTTCACTTGGTTAAATATCGATGTCGCCCAATGCGGCCTCGGAAGCAACTCCTGTGGCCCCAGGCCCTTGGAGGAGTATCGCTTGTTGCCGGAGCCTCGAACATTGGAGTTCACCCTTCGCCCCTATAGTGAAGGTCTCCACAGCATTTTCACTCGTGCTCGAAAGATTCCGGAGTAATCGATTGAAAGCGGAGGCCGAATGCCTCCGCTCTTTTATGACGGGCCGATTCTCTGCCGAATCAGCGGCTCCATATTATCTCTCTGCAGTCACACAGGCATACACCAAACCATCCATTTTGCTGCCAAACCCATTTTGATGATATGTAACTCTGGGAGCATGTTCAGCCTTGAAAGAATGATACAAAAACAAAAGAAGAAAACCTGTCTTAATAAGCGGCAGCTTTCTTTATTTCGTTAAGAAGGTCTGATAACCTTAATACCACCAATAAAAGGACGCAGCACCTCCGGCACAGTCACACTTCCGTCCTCATTCTGAAATTGCTCGCATATGGCAGGAATCAATCTGCTTGTGGCCATACCCGAACCATTCAGGGTATGGACAAATTCAATCCCCTTCCCATCCGCCCGTCGATAACGAATATTGCCCCGACGCGCCTGATAATCCCGGGCGTTTGACACAGAGGAAGCCTCCTTGTACTCATTCATGCTGGGCAGCCATAATTCTACATCATAGGTAGTAGCCATACTGGCGGAGCAATCCCCAGCTGCCAGCTTGTTTAACTGATAATGCAGTCCCAGCTTCTGTACAATGCGCTCTGCCTTTTCGATTAACTCCTCTAACATTGCATCACTTTCCTCCGGGCGAGTATAGCCAAACATCTCAACCTTGTTAAACTGGTGTCCCCGAATCATGCCACGTTCCGTGGCGCGGTAGCTGCCTGCCTCGCGGCGATAGCAAGGAGTGTATGCGAAAAGTCGCATGGGCAAATCCTTCTCCTCAAGAATCTCGTCCCGATACAAGTTGATTAGCGCGGTCTCCGCTGTGGGCAGTAGGAACTGAAAGCCCTCCTCTTGAAGCCTGAAAACATCCTCCTCAAACTTGGGGAACTGGCCGGCAGTATAGCCACAAGCGTAGGTTAGTATATGGGGAGGCAGCATAAAAGTGTACCCGTCCGCCAAATGTTCTTGCACGAAAAAGTTTAACAGCGCCCATTCAAGCTGAGCGCCCAGACCTGTGTACAGCCAGAAACCGTTTCCACCCATCTTCACCCCCCGGGGGTAATCAATCAATTCCAACTCCGTGCATAGAGTGACATGGTCTTTTGGAGCAAATGAAAATGAAGGTTTGTTTCCCCAAGTTTTCACTACGCGGTTGCATTCCTTCCCGCCGGCCACCACATCTTCCGCAGGAATATTGGGAAGAGCTTCAAGGAAGCTGTTTATTTTTTCGGACAATTCCTTAAGAGTATCATCCAGCACTTTAATGTCTTCGCCGATTCGTCGCATTTCTTCCATCACGGGAACAACATCCTGCCCCGCCTTCTTCATGGCAGGGATCTCCTTGCTGACTTTATTTCTTTTGGCTTTCAGTTCCTCCGTCCGGGTAATGGTATTCCTGCGGAGAGTATCCCATTCTAACAACTGATCAAAGGAAACACTGTCCATCCGCTTTAATAAAGCGGTACGTACCTCCTCAGGGTTCCTACGGATACGATTTAAATCTAACATGAATTTCTCCTCCAATTAATAAACGTCCCTATCCGAAGATAGGGACGGGATATCCCGTGGTGCCACCCTTTTTCGGCAGTTGCCTGCCCTCTTTTGCCAATAACGCCGGCTGCGGCCGATTCCTCACCGGCTGACTCGGGAGCGGATAAGCCGTCCTCTCCACCGGTTCACACCAGACACCGGCTCTCTTTAGGAAAGACTGCGGCGGAATCTCCGTCTGCATCATGAGGGATATTATACCCAGTTTGTCTCAAAAAGCAAGGGTTACAGTATGATCGTCAAGAATTTGGCATCTCCGTCCACTGCTTGCTGTCCGTGGAGTATGGTGGGATCAAAATAAATAGAATCCCCCTCATTAAGAAGAAAGGTGTGATCTCCCAGTAGTACCCGTATCGTACCTTCTATCACATAATTAAACTCCTGCCCGGGATGGGCTACCAGCTCAGGTTGTTTCCCGGCGCCAACTGTCACCATAAGAGGTTCGGCACTGCGATGAACAAAGTTATACGCTAGCGACTGGAAATCATAGCCCGCATAACGCTCCACATTTACACCCTCTCCCTTACGAACCAGGCAGAAATTGCGCAATCTAGGCTCTTTGCCCGTAAGTAACTCAGTCATATCCATACCGAAAAGGTCTGCCGCCGCATGTAACAAGGACACCGGAATATCCTCTTCCCCGGATTCATATTTTAGGTACTCGTCCAAAGGGTACTGCAGATAATCCGCTACCTCCTTCGGGTTTTTGTCGTTCAGTTCCCGCGCTTCCCGTAGCCGTGCTGCAATTTGCAGAATTTGCTCACTCATAGCATGACCTCCTGTAACGACCAAGATGCGTCGTAATACACTCCTCCGTGCATCCGCTGGTATATAATAATCTTACCACACCTGCCGTGTAATCTCAATAGCAGATGACAATCCCAAAAACATGTGTATAATGTACACAGAGGAATGTGGAGGGTAGAATGGGAAAGACCATTGTTATCACCGGCGGCGGTACGGCAGGGCACGTGACTCCAAACCTGGCACTGATTCCACTGTTGCAGCAACGGGGATTTAACATACATTATATCGGCTCCTATAATGGAATTGAAAAGACGTTGACTTCCGAGCTCCCGGGCGTCCAGTATCATGGAATTGCTTCTGGCAAATTGCGTCGCTATCTGTCCCTGCAGAATCTTGTAGATCCGTTTCGAGTATTGAAAGGAACTGCTCAAGCAAAAAAACTTCTTAAGGAGATTCAGCCGGATGTGGTTTTCTCCAAAGGAGGCTTTGTCAGTGTGCCGGTGGCTTGGGCGGCAGGACATTTAAAGTTACCGATGGTGCTTCACGAAAGCGACTTGACCCCTGGACTGGCGAACAAGCTGGCGCTTCGTTGTTGCACCCGTATCTGCACCACTTTCCCGGAAACTGCAAAGGCAATGGGAGCCAAGGCTGTCCATACCGGTCCTCCTATTCGGGAAACACTATTCCACGGCAATGCTGAAAAGGGATTGATCTTCTCTGGTCTGGAAAAGGGGTTGCCAATACTGTTGATTATGGGAGGAAGCAGCGGAGCTCGCGCCATTAATCAGGCTGTCGACCGGAACGTAGATACACTTCTGACGCAATGGCAAATCATCCATATCCGAGGCAACGATGGACTGAACACTGCTCTGGAGGGCAAAAGAGGCTATGCTCAGTTTGTTTATGTACAGGAAGAACTACCGGATCTTTTGGCTGCTGCAGACTTGTTGCTGAGTCGCGCTGGGGCAAATGCCATTTGGGAATTTGCTGCGCTGCATAAGCCAATGTTATTGATTCCTCTCCCCCTTTCCGCAAGTCGGGGAGACCAACTTCGCAATGCCGCCTCTTTCGTACGTATGGGCTTTGCTCATTTGCTGGATCAAGACACCATGACGGACGCTTCCCTGGTTGATGCTATACATCAGGCCTGGATCTCTAGCGTCTCTATGGTGGAAGCGCAAAAAAATGCAAACACCCGTCAGGGAACAAGAGCGCTGCTGGAGGAAATTCTCCGAGCTGCAAAGTAACGAGAGTAGAATAACAGGGGCGACAGTTCTCGCCCCTGATTCCTTTATATCTACGATAAGAAAATTCTTTGCTATGTTGCTTTAACCTGGACCCTTCTCTCCTTGAATAAACACTCAAAGAATATTTGAAAAGCCGTGCAAAAAAAGGCGGCACTCGGAAATCATAGCAACAAAATGCGACCAATCAATCGCAATATTTTTAAAACGTATAGAAGTGCACTTCCGTGAACACATTCGTTTTTTATTCCTCTTGGACATCGAAATTGATGCGCTCTGCTTCTATATAGAGGGGTCTCTGTCTTACCTCTTCATAAATCCTTCCTACATACGCCCCTACGACACCTAAGGAGAGCAACTGCACACCGCCAAAGAACGTTATTGTCAGTATCGTACTAACCCAACCGGGTTGCGTATTTCCTATAATCAAGTTTATGAAAGCGTAGATAGCAATCCCTATCGCTACCAGCACCGACACGAGACCCAAGTTCGCCACCCAGCGAAGGGGTTTTGTGGAAAAACTGAGTATGCCGTCTCCGGCGAACTTCATCATCTTTTTCAGGGGATACTTTGTAACACCGGCAAGCCGTTCATCCCGAACATATTCGATCGGAGTCTGTTTGAATCCAAGCCAGGCCACCATGCCCCGCAAAAATCGGTTGTGCTCGGGCATACGGGCAAGAGCTTTAACTACTTTTCTGTCCATTAGACGGAAATCACCGGTGTCCGCCGGTATATCCGTATCAGTCACACCCCGAAGTACCCGATAAAACATTGAGGCAGTGAAACGCTTAAAGACGCTTTCTCCCTTCCGTGCTTTTCGTTTGGCATACACTACGTCGCTGCCCTGTTGCCAAAGGGCAATCATATCGGGAATCAATTCCGGCGGATCCTGCAAGTCTGCGTCGATTACTACCACGGCATCCCCGCGGGATGCGTCAACACCGGCGGTCACAGCATACTGATGGCCAAAATTCCGTGCAAAGCTGATGACCCGAACACATCTGTCTTCTGTGGCAATATCGCGAAGGATGGGTAGAGTATTGTCTTTTGATCCGTCATTCACAAAAATCAACTCATAACGGTACTTCCCCCGAAGAACCTCTGTTAGCCTCTGATAACATGCAGTGGCTACCTCCTGCTCGTAATACATGGGAATTACCACGGAAATTAAAAAGGAATCCATGCAAATACACCTCACTTTATACAGTATAGACGAAAAAAAACAAATCCGCAACACGTGCAGGATTTTCTAACCCGTTAAAGAACAGATAAATAAGATATTGTATCGATTTTCTGGAGGGGATCATGGAAACAAAGGAAACAAAAGCATTATATGAAAAACACCATCTGCCGTTGCTTATAAATGCCTCGATTATGAATCCGGTCGGCTGGGAAAAGCAACGGGAGACTTTGCAATCACTACTGGAGCAGGAGGTCGTAGGGCGTGCACCCTATTATGACTTAACCGGGGAAACCTTCCGCACAGTCCGGGAAGCGCTGCTTCCGGATGGTAACCTTGCGAGACACTTTCAAGTCTGTCTGCCGGGAAGAGATGGTACGGAAACCGTGTTAAATGGGTGGCTTTACCTGCCAAAGCAGACCACACGTCCGCTAGCAGCTATGATTCACATCGGCCATGTGCCGCCATATAATTTTGATACCGGCGAGATAGACACTCGGTTTTTCCCATTCAACACTCTGCTGAACAGGGGATATGCTGCACTGACATTCCGCTGCACAGATGCCGTGCCTGATGAGCCCCGGTATGATAGCGGTCTTTGGCGCTCTGTTTATGGTACCGAGGATGAGCGCAAAAAAAGCTGCTGGGGTGCAATTCGGGCATGGGGGTGGGCAGCTTCCCGTATGCTGGACTATCTGACCACCCTTCCCGAAGTGAATGAAAAGAAAGTAGCTATTGTCGGCCATTCACGGTTGGGAAAAGCAGCACTTTGGGCGGGGGCAATGGACACCCGTTTTTCCATGGTCATTAGTAAGGACTCTGGCAGTGGCGGTGCCGCTCTGATGCGGGGCAACAAGCTTGAAACCATTGCGGATCTGAACCGGAAGTTCCCCCATTGGTATGCGCCGAGTTATGCCGATTGGAATAACAGGGAGTACGAAACTCCTTTTGACGCCCATACCTTGCTCTCTCTGATTGCGCCACGGCATCTGTACATCTCTAGTGCCACGAATGACCCTTGGGCAGATCCTGTGCTGGAGTTTGCGGCTGAGTCTGCTGTCACCCCGATTTACAGACTGTATGATTTGGCTGGCCTCGGCGACGGGGAAATGCCTCCGCCGGACAAACCTCTCTTCGGGCAGCACATGGCCTACCACATTCGTACAGGCGGACATAGCCTTACTGCGCAGGATTTCCAGTGGTACTGTGACTATGCGGACAGGGTCTGGAACTAACTGCGTAACAAACACACTAATACATATCAAAAACCCGCATCCCATTGCCAATGCTGCCAATCGCCGGTATGTTCTGCGGGCTTTTTGTGTACTTCTTTTCTTTAATAGTTTTAGTTCCTGCCGTTATATCCGGATTCCGCCATAGAACCGATTTTGTCAAAGGGGTAGATAATCAGTTGCGGTTTCCCCACAAGATTGGTCAGAGGAAGCGGACCAACTGTAGAAACATGGCTGTCACTGGAATAATTCCTGTTGTCTCCCATGACAAATATGCAGCCATCGGGAACGATAACATCGGAATATGAATACTTTATCTCCTCCATGATGTAATTTTCTTCCAGCCGAATATCATTGATATACACTGCACCGTCGTGGATCCCGATTTTCTCTCCCGGCAAACCGATTACACGTTTAACAAAATAATCCGTACTGCCAGGGTATTTTGTAATCACAATTTCTCCGCGTTCAGGCATACGGGTTTTATAAGTAAACTTGGTTACCACCATTCTGTCTCCAGAATAAAGGGTGGGTTCCATGCTTGTTCCCAATACGGGGATAATCTGGAAAACATATTCATTAATCAAAGAAGCTAGCACCACGGCCGCTGCCACAACAGCTAACCACTCCAGTAACTCCCTCCACCAGGGCTTTTTTTTCCTGACCGGTTTATCCCCGCCTGGACGTGGCATTTTTCCCGACTGTTGCCATCGGCGTTCCTTTCGGCTTATAGTCTGTTGTTCATCCATGTTCGGCGCTCCCTTCCTTCCGTGTGATAACCTTTTTCATCCTTCTTTCAAAGGTTACCCGATCTAACATGACAATCCGGCTACAGCCGGTACACCTGATTTTCACATCCGCTCCCGTGCGGGTTACTAACCAGGTGTTCGCACCGCAGGGATGAGGTTTCCGCATCTGTACGATATCTCCCACATCAAACGGTATCGTCATACGTTTCACCCCCTGATTATTCTGTGATTATATCACATTTGTCCGAAATTGGATAGTCTGACAGAAGAATATCTCCGTTGCCGCAATTTCTTTCCCTGCAATTCTTTGGAGGACGTCTCTTCACCTTGTCCCATAAGCTGTATCGTTGGGTGTCTTTTAGCGCCCGAAGCATCATCTGCTGAGCGTCCGGTTTTACACGGGTCATTGCCTGTAGTAATCGCTTCATTTCCTCGCGCTTTGTATTCCCTGCCACAGGACAGACAGTTTTTACGATTGGCAGTTCCAGATATCTGACAACCCCCAGTATTTTTGCCTCAGGTACATATATCATAGGGCGTATCTGCACAATATCACTACGGTCAAGCCAAGTCAATGGTGAAAAGGTATGGATATGACCCTCATACAACATGCTCAATAGAAAGGTCTCCAACACATCTTCTCGATTGTGCCCCAAAGCAATTTTGTTGCATCCCTGCTCAATAGCCAGGTTTGTCAAAGCGCCCCGGCGCATCCTTGCGCAGAGTGAGCAGGGGTTCTTTTCCTTTCTCTGCTCAAAAACCAGTTTCGCAATATCCGTAGAAATAACAACATACGGAATACCGTAATCCTCACATTTGTGGCGAATCGGCTCCATATCCATACCCAGGCCCATATCCACGGTACCCGCAACAATATCAATACTTTGCTGTAGAAACATTTTATATAATCGGAGACACTCCAATAGGGTCATACTGTCCTTGCCGCCAGATACACCTATTAGGATCCTGTCCCCCGGCGCAATCAGGCCAAAATCCTGGTCTGCTCGGCGAATACATCCAAGCACATATTTTACGTCCTTTTTCATCGACTCTCCTCCTGTATAGCATACACTTAAAAAATTGCTTTGTCCATCAGGGAATGGTATGATAAACTTGCAAATTGCGGAGGTGAAACATGCAATACAGACCCGTACGCAAAGAAGAATATCCTGCTGTACAGAACTGTCTTACCATAGCATTTAATTACCAGATTTCTCCTGAGGACAGGGAACAGTGGAAAGCCGAGGATTTCACCGGTCACAAAATGTGGAGAGGCGCCTTCCTGGAGGATGGTACATTGATTTCTCTTGTCGGGTTGAACGAAATGGAAATGTACTTCGATGGGCGGCTCTACCCGATGGGTGGAATAGGCGGAGTCTGCACCCTGCCCCCCTACCGCCGTAATGGAGATATCCGGAGGCTTTTTCACCTAATCTGTGAGGAAATGAAAGATAAAGGTATCCCCTTTTCCTACTTATATCCTTTTTCCCACCCCTATTACCGGCAATACGGCTATGAACTGGTTGCGAATCAACAACGGGTAGAAGCCCCTTCTGCGGATTTGAAGGCTTACCGGGGAATGGGTACAGCGCGACAGTATATGCCTGGGGACGACCTTACGTCCTTTATGGAAATAGAAAAGGCTTATCTCCCCCGAATGAACGGCATGGTTCACAGAAGCGAAGAGGCTTTGGCGAAAGTTTTGGGCAAGGAAAGCGCCTACAGCGGCGACCGTGCTTTCCTCATTTTAGACGACGATGGAGTCCCCGCTGCCTTTATTGCATATAAGGTAGAAAAGGATACTATGGAAATCAAGGAAATGGAGTGGCGAAGTGATGCGGCAATCCCCTATTTGATGAGCTTCCTGAGTAACTACGAAGGAAACTTGAAAATCATTCGCTTCCGCTGCCCACCAGAACTTAACCCCCTAATCTGGTGGCCAGAGCCCTATAACCTAACTATCACCGCTGAACAACGAGGGATGCTGCGGATTCTGCTGGCGGAGCCCGTCCTCCGAGGTATGAGAAAACCAGAAGGCAAGGGAGAAATCTGTCTGTCGCTGCTGGATGAGTTCTGCCCCTGGAACATTGGTACCTACCTTATTTCTTGGGATAACGGAATGAGTGATGTTTCCCGAACTGATCGCCCCGCTGACTTGACCTGCGATATCCGCGCATTAAATCAGTTGACCTTCGGAACATACAGCTGGGAACAACTGCGCCGTCGGCCAGATATCGCGGTCCATCGGGAAACACCGTTGCTGGCAGCTTTGTTCCCCCAAAAGTCCGTGCAAATTCAAGTCTTCTTTTGAATAAACTTGTTATCTTGATTCGTCTGTTTCGATATTCTCCTTAGGCAACACAACGTCATCCAGCTTGCCGCCCTCCGCCAGTGCTTCACAAAGCCGGCCAAATCAGTCAGAAAACACCGACAGCATATCCTTCCCGGTTTCCCGCATTTTATGCGCGGCATACCCTCCGGTCAGTCAGCAATCTAAAGCAGCGTTTCCGCAAATAAAAAACACAGCCGTTGGAGAGAGAATACGGTTTTTCTCTCACGACTGCCGTTTTAAAGGGCTCATTCTTCCTACTGCTCTTCGGAATCCTTATTCGCTGCCGGAGTATCCGGCAGTTCCGTTTCCGGGATAACTCCGCCCTCTATTCGGCAAATACCCAGTAACTTCCTGAAGGTAGCCGAGGCTGGTATGTATACCGGTCGGTTGCAGACAGCGGACAACCTGTCAGCCAGACCGAAGAAGGCGGAGCCCCCGCCCACCAGCAGAATATCCTCTTTCTTCGAAAGTCGGGGTAGCAGTCGTCCTGCCACTTCTTGGCACCATGCTTCTACGCTGTCGTTTAGAGCCTCATATACAATATCACTATCAATCGCACGGCGAACCGGAAGGCCCTCTGACAGATCGATTCCCATATACTCAGACCGCCAGATTTCCTTGCGAGGTAAAGCGCAACCCAAACGAAGCCGCATCCAACTCGCAGTGGGGTGGCCAATACGAAGCCGATGGCGAATACGGCAAAATCTTATCAACACATCATCCCAATCGGACAAACCATTTTCCAGCCTCGCCGAAAAAACAATGCTTCTGTTTTCATATATCAAAAGTTCTGTACTGCGGGCTCCGGCATCTACCATGCAACCGGAGGGCTTGTCGCTGGCAGCTGCCAGAGCCATCTCGGGTAAAACGCGTCGCATTTGCACCGTCCCGCATCGTTTTAGCACCCGTTTCCAGGCATTTACCTGCACACCCGTTAGTGTGTCGGATAGTGCTACTGCTCCTAAGATTTTCCCGGAATGTTTACTACCGTTTCTTTCTAGCGCTGCAGACAGCAGAGCCGTTGCATCGTTTTCATCTGTTATTGTTCCGCGCACAAAAGGACGAGACCAACGAAGCCCCGGAGGAAGCCTGTCTTCGGCTACGAGAGCAGCTTCACCGAGGGCAACAGTCTGCCCATTTTCTTCAAATACGGCACATGCAGGGAAAGTCACGGTTTCACCAGTTTCGCAGAACCTTATACGCAGCATTTCCGAGCCGGGATCCAGTGCCCATTTACAGGTAATACCCATAGAATGCCTCCTATGATATTGTACCCGATTTCTATATATAGGTCAAACCGGGCCCTTTCGGATTCTTACAATCATTCCGGCAGTTTTGTCCCCGCCAATATGTTCTGCCTTGCGCCGATTCCGCAGTACTGATATAATATGAGAGGAGGATTTTCAATGGCCCTATCAGATTATGCATTATCTGTACCGGATATTCTTATACCCGCACCTTGGATAAACCCGGAGAAATGGGCAGTTATTTCCTGTGATCAGTATACCTCCCAGCCTGAGTACTGGAAGCAGGTGGAGTCGCTGGTAGGTGATGCGCCCTCTACCTTGCACTTGACATATCCCGAAGTTTATCTTGGTAAGGATGAAGCCCGGTTTGCTTCTGTTTCCGCAGCAATGGAGCAAGCTGTCTCTGTTCCTTGGGTTGTCCCTCTTCGAGATTCTATGCTCTATCTCCGTCGGCAAACCTCTTACCATCGCCTAAGGCAGGGCTTGGTTACGGCAGTAGATCTGGAAGCCTTTACTTTTGCTCCCGGGGGAAAAGGTTTGATACGTTCTACCGAAGGTGTAGTGATGGATCGAATACCACCCCGACTGGCTATTCGCCGGCAGGCACAGCTTGAAGTGCCCCATATTATGCTGCTGGTGGATGATCCGGAGGATCGGCTTTTTTCTGCCTTGAACTCATTGACCCAAAATCGCACGCCAGTGTATGATTTTGACTTGATGCTGGGCGCCGGTCACGCAACAGGGTTCCCTCTTGCCGGTGCAGATTTTACCGCTGTGGAAACCGGTTTGACCGCTATACTGGAAAGGGCCCTTGAGCAGGATGCGGTTCATCCGATGCTGATGGCCGTCGGGGATGGAAATCACTCGTTGGTCACAGCAAAAACTTATTGGGAAGAACTTAAAGAAGCTGGCGCCCCCTCAGACCATCCGGCACGCCACGCCCTTGTAGAAATTGTCAATCTTCATGACCCAGGACTGGGCTTTGAACCCATCCATAGGGTAGTGTTTACACCGAATCCCGCAGCCTACCTTTCTGCCCTTACTGCCTGGCTTGCTGCGGACAGCCACCGGGACTCTGTTACTCAAAAGCTGCACTGTATACTCCAAGACCGAGATATGGAGATATCTGCGCAGCAACAGCCCAACGTCCTGCAGGCGGAGGTTCTTCAGGAAGCTTTCGTAGCAATGGAGGAACATTTTCAAGCAACGGTAGACTATATCCATGGAGAAGATGCGGTACGGATGCTGGTATCAAGGGGTGGGGCTTTGGGATTCCTGATGCCCCCGTTCAACCCTGCTTCCCTATTCCCCTACGTCTCGAAGAGGGGATCTTTGCCAAAGAAGTCTTTTTCCTTGGGACATGCAGACGAAAAGCGCTTTTATGTCGAATGTCGAAGCATACTTTAATTCTGTTCCTGCTGCTTTGTCTGATTTTGAGCGGCTGCAGCAGCCAATATTCCCGACTATATCTTTCCACCACCTACCCGCCGGCGGTTTCACTGTCGCCCCTTGTTTCTCCCGGAACTGAGGATACACCTGTATATGTCACCACGCACGGCAAAAAGTACCATCTAGATTCCGGGTGTTCTTCTCTGCGGGATCCGAAGGAACTACAGACATTGACCTTGTATGAAGCTCGCATTCGAAAATACTTGCCCTGCGCTCGGTGTGCCTCCGGAAAATAATCATCCCGCCAACGCATCTCTTTAACATTTGGTTTAGAAGTTTAAATGATATTCATATTGTTTGCTGAAAAAACCAATATATGCAGGAATTCCCACCATACCATTACAGAGAGTCCCGCCTCTCAGGGATCCTTCAGCAACATATTAAAAAGAGTTATAATCGTAATACGATAAAAATCTGCTCAATTCAGCCGTTAATCGATAAGAATCCCGGGGAAATTTTCGCCCAGGGATTCTTTGCTGTTCGTTTGTCTTAGAATATGACCTTCTCCGCCACCTCATTCAGTATTTGCTGCTGAATGCTATCCACTGACATGGTCCCCAAAGGACCGGCGCCCCGCTTCCGAACAGAAACAGTACCCTCTTCGACCTCCCTATCGCCGATAACCAGCATGTATGGGATTTTCTGCATTTGCGCTTCTCTGATTTTAAAGCCTACCTTCTCATTCCTCAGGTCCACTTCTACTCGGAGTCCGACAGCCTCCAACTGATTCTTCAGTGTGATGGCTGCACCATCTCCTCGACTGGTAATGGTGAGAATACATGCATGTACGGGTGCCAGCCATAGGGGGAAGGCACCAGCAAACTGCTCAGTCAGTATGCCGATAAACCTTTCAATGGAGCCGAACACTACCCGGTGGATCATCACCGGACGGTGCTTCTCCCCATCGGAGCCAACATAAGTCAGGTCAAACCGCTCGGGAAGGTTCATATCCAATTGGATAGTTCCGCACTGCCAGCTACGACCGATGCAGTCCTCCAGATGGAAATCAATCTTGGGGCCGTAAAAGGCCCCGTCACCCTCGTTTATGGTATACTGTACGCCTAAGTCATCCAATGCTCCCTGCAAGCCCTCGGTAGCAAGTTCCCACATTTCATCAGTACCGATGGAGTTCTCTGGTCGGGTAGATAATTCCACACGATACTGGAAGCCAAACACCTTATATACCTCATCAATCAACCGGTACACACCCTTGATTTCGTCCCGAATCTGCTCAGGAGTCATAAAGATATGGGCGTCATCCTGGGTAAAGCAGCGTACCCGCATCAGCCCATGGAGGGCTCCTGACAACTCGTGACGATGCACCAAGCCCAGTTCGCCGCAGCGGTTCGGAAGCTCTTTATAACTCCACATCTTACGCTTATACGCAAGCATTCCGCCGGGGCAGTTCATGGGCTTGATGGCATAGTCTTCATCATCAATTATCGTCGTATACATATTTGCCCGGTAATGCTCCCAGTGGCCTGAAGTCTCCCACAGAGAGCGGCTTAGGATTACAGGCGTTTTAATCTCCTCATATCCATGTTCCTTGTGGATCTTGCGCCAATAATTTTCCAACTCATTCCGTAGAACCATACCCTTTGGGAAGAAGAATGGAAAGCCAGGGCCTTCATCATAAGTAGCAAAAAGATCCAGTTCCCTTCCCAGCTTGCGATGATCACGCTTCTTGGCTTCTTCTAGACGATTGATATACTCTTCCAGGTCAGCCTTCTTCTCAAAAGCAGTGGCATAAATCCTCTGGAGCATCTTATTGTGTTCGTCTCCCCTCCAGTAGGCACCGGCAACTGACAAAAGCTTTATCGCTTTTACACCAGAGGTATACAGAAGATGGGGGCCGGCACAAAGGTCTATAAAATCACCTTGCTTGTAAAAGGACAACTCGGCATCTTCGGGCAGATCCTCTATTAATTGCACTTTGTACGGCTCCTTTTTTTCCTGCATTAAGGCGATAGCCTCCGCTCGGGAAAGAGTGAAGCGCTCCAGCTTCAAATTCTCCTTCACAATTTTTGCCATTTCTTGTTCAATGGCAGGAAAGTCCTCCTCAGTAAATACATGGGGGGAATCAAAATCGTAATAGAAGCCGTTCTCAATCGCTGGTCCAATGGCAAGCTTGGTTCCCGGCCACAATCGTTGCACAGCTTGGGCCATAATATGAGATGCGGTATGACGGAAAATGTTCTGCCCCTCGGGCTGAGAAAAATCCAACTCAACTGCACCTTGTTCCGGTATGTACGCTTTCATGTCTGCCTCCTTTTGCCGCTTTTGGGGGCAAAAAAATCGTCCCCCGAATAAGGGACGAGTATAACCCGTGGTTCCACCCTTGTTGCTTCTCATCTGAGCGATAACGGACTCGCCCGGCAGCGTCCGAAGCCGGTATCCCGAACCGAACCACCCTCGTGTGCTTCCAGCCTTGACACACTTCTCTAGTAAGGACTCCCGTCGGTGGGAAAACTCCATCTACCGCTGCTTGCGGTATAGCGGTATTATACACAGTTGTCAACATAGAGTCAATAGATAATCGGATGAAAGCATTAAAAGAGAACTAAATAACTCTTGGCGCTTAATTGTCATCTCCATCCGAAGTCTCCGAAAACGTCAGCAGTACGGTCAATTATTTTCTCGTTCATCCGTTAGTACTTAACCTCTATCATATCCATATCCTTGAGTTTCTATCAGAGTGATATTCAGCGATATTATCGCTGCCGATACGGTATCACGCATCTCAAGAACACTCAACTTCATGCTGGTACAGGAGTCCAGCATACTTTGCGTTTACGTTGCAACTTCTGCATCTCTATATTGACCGTTGATGCAAAAGAGATTAAAATAAGACGAATATATGAGAGGGCTACTTATAATCGATAGCAGAAAAGGCTATCTTGCTTGCATTTGGCAACTCACGACATAGCCAGCAAGGTGCAGAACACCGGATAAAGTGCGAGAAAACAAAATGCTATAGTTTGATTCAAACAAATATTCTGTAGTCTGGTAATGAAGATTTGGATGGAGAGGTAAAGATGCGCAGTTGGGTTGTCGACAGAATAGAAGGAAAGTTCGCCGTCTGTTATGGAGACGGCGTGAAAGTAGATATTCCACTTTCACGATTGCCCCGGAATGTCCGCCCCGGAATGACGGTACTGGAAGATGCGGGCGAATACACAGCGGACATATTGGATACCCAGGCCCGTCACAATCGCATACAAGAAAAATTCTCCCGGCTTCGCCGGGAAAATCAAGGAGGTAATTACATGCGGCAATACACTACCACCCGTGAAAAGACTTGGTTTGCTCCCGAACCCATTGCTATGGCACCCACGGCAACACTCTCTCCTGGTCATCACGAGCAAACCTGGATGGGCTTTGGCGGTTGCTTTAATGAATTGGGGCATTTAGCCGTACTGACACTGCGCCCTGAAGTCAAATCACAACTTCTGGACAATTTATTCTCCAAAGATTCTGACGGCTTGCGGTTTGATTTTTGCCGTTTGCCCGTGGGCGCTAATGACTACGCCCAAAGCTGGTACTCCCTCAATGAGACCGAGGGAGACTACGCCATGACACACTTTTCGATTGACCGAGACAAAAAGTGGCTGATTCCATACATACGGGAGGGACTAAGGCGCAATCCGGATATGAAGCTCTTCGCGTCACCTTGGAGTCCACCCACCTGGATGAAATACCCAAAAGCGCATAATCACGGTACTCTTGTATGGACAGAGGAAAATCTGAACGCCTATGCGCTGTATCTGATGAGGTTTTTGCAGGCTTATAAGGCGGAGGGTATTCATATCCACCAGTTACATATACAGAATGAGCCGGTATCCGACCAGAAATTCCCTTCCTGCATTTGGACCGGAAAGCAACTTGCTGAGTTTATAGGCAAGTATCTCGGCCCTATGTTTGAAAACAACGGTATCACCACAGAAATATGGCTGGGTACCATCAACGGTCCCGAGGTGGACAGCCGTACCCTTTATACACGATACAACGACTATGCCGGACTTGTTCTTCACGACACAAAAGCCGCCAAATACGTCAAGGGGGTAGCGTATCAATGGTGCGGCAAATACGCCGTTCGGACGACCAAGGAGGCTTTCCCTGAGCTGCCTTTGATTCAAAGCGAAAACGAGTGCGGAGACGGCCGGAACACCTGGGAATATGCCCGATATATCTTCGAGCTGTTCCGCAATTATATAACGGATGGTGTCTCTGCCTATGTGTACTGGAACATGGCCCTTCCTCCCAAGGGCATTTCCACCTGGGGTTGGCCGCAAAACGCTATGGTAACCATCGAAAACGGTGATGCGACCTATAACCCCGAGTATTATGTTATGAAGCACTTCGCACGGTTTGTGGTACCCGGCGCTAGGAGAATCCGGCTAGAGGGTTCCTTTAATGCTAACTCTGTTGCTTTTGAAAACCCTGACGGTTCGCATATCTTGATATCCCACAACCCCTTTGATCACCCTATGGCTTTCATCTACAAGAGTGAAACTCTTACTTTGCAGCCGGATTCCTTCAATACCTTTATATTTTAGCACTTCTGCCCTTCCCATACTTATCGGTACCCGAGAAGGTTTAACACGAAAAAACAACGTCTCCCTTGGCAGGGAGGCGTTGTTTTCCAATTCAAAATCACTCCGTAGAAGTCTTAACCACAGAGGCACACATTTCAGCGAAAAGACCCACGTCGGTAGAATAGCTCAGGTACTGAACTCCAGCTTGTTTCCAGCGTGAAAAATGAACAGGCTTGTCAAGGAAAGTCCCGACTACCTTCCCGGCAGCACGGGCAGCGGAAACGATTTCATTCATCTTCTCTATGACCTTGGGATGGTCAATCTGCCCTGGAAGCCCCAGTGACTGGCTTAAATCATAAGGCCCAATAAAGAGGATATCTACCCCTTCTACCGCAAGTATGGAGTGCAGATTATCAATGGCTTCCTGTCCCTCCAATTGCAGAATGACAAGAATTTCATTTGCTTCTCGAAAATAATCATATCTATCCAGCGTGGAATACTGAGCTGCCCGAACGAAACGGCACATCCCGCGGCTGCCTGCGGGATGAAATTTCGCTGCGGCAACCACAGCTTTTGCGGTTTTGGTATCGGAGACTTGGGGAACCTGAACGCCCATGGCGCCGATATCCAACGCCTTGCCGATTGTGTTCTCTTCTGCGTCCGCTACCCGGATAATCGGCAACATACCTGATACTTCCGCCGCCCGGACATTATTCTGCATTGTTTCTATGGAAACAGGGCCATGCTCAGTATCAAGAATGCAAAAATCAAAACCAGCCCAGCCTGCAGCTTCCACAAAGGCGGGATCCCCGGTTTTCATAAAAGGACCGGTTACCGGTTGACCTGTAGACAGCTTCTCCTTAAAGGCATGAAGATTTTCATACAAATTCATACGTATATCCTCCTCCTCTATGTATTATAGCATGTTGATTTAATGCTTTCTATGGAGAAAACTGAAAATTCCTCCCATCATACTCTGTGAATTTACCCTTTAAGTAGCAATAGAAGCAATAAATCTCTCTTTCTGGTTCTGCGGACATTGTGCAATCTGCTTCCTGTGGCATCTGTAGTGCCTATCCGGATATTTTAATTAAAATCAACCGGTACCCACTCCATGAATTGAACGTTCACTAGTGTGAGAAACAATTTTACCGGTAGAAGGTTGAAAATCGGAATCAAATAGACTATACTGTCTTTAAAGGATTAACCGGCAAGGAGGCATGACATGAACAACGAAATAAGCGGCGATACCACCCTGTTCAGCTGGGACGATACGGAGTCCAATCCTGTCCGCAGCACGATACAGCTTGTTTACAACGCTCTGAAAGAAAGGGGTTATGACCCCGTAAGCCAGCTGGTCGGTTATGTCCTGTCTGGTGATCCTACCTATATTACCTCTCACAGTAATGCCCGAGCCCTGATACGCAGGCTTGAGCGGGATGAAATCTTGGAAGAACTGGTGCGTTCTTACCTAAACAAATTAGATTCGGAGAAGCTCTCGCTTTGATTCGGGTAATCGGGCTGGATTACGGAGACAAGCGTATCGGCATTGCGGTATCAGATCCCTTGGGATTTACGGCGCAAGGGTTACCCACGATTCGCAGCCGTGGACCGGAGAACGATGCAAAATCGGTTGCAGTGATATGCAAGGAATGGCAAGCAGAAAAGCTGGTACTGGGTTTGCCTTTGCACATGAATGGAGACGCTGGCCTGCGTGTGGATGTGACCAGAAAATTCGCTGGGCTACTGGAAACAGAAACCGGGTTGCCCGTAGAATTTGTAGATGAACGGCTGACCACTGTAGCTGCCCACCGCATACTCTCCGAGGGGAATGTCCGTGGCGAAAAAAGAAAAAACATATTGGATCAGCTTTCCGCCGTGTTAATATTAGAAATCTGGCTGCAGAGAAACCGACAGGAGTAACTATGGATGACAAAACAAAGCCGATCCCCGAAGATGAGGAGATTGCAATTATTGCCCTAACCGGAGACGATGGTAACGAAATCCAGTGTGAGCATTTTCTGACACTCAGCTATGATGACGAGCTTTATGCAGCAGTCCATCCCCTCGACGATAAGGAAGAGGGCAGCGTGTACTTTATGAAGCTGATAAAAGCCTCCGACAAAAAAGACATTCTTGAGGTCGTGGATAACGAAATTCTCTCCCAGGAGTTGTTTAACGAGTTCATGCAACTACTTGATGAGATGGAAGAAAACAGGGGCGAGGAGTAACTCTTCCTGTGCTTTGCGGAAAAAAAGGAATATGAAATGAGTGTCTGCTGTAATAAACATTGTAGCTATTACAGAATGACTTAGATATTGAAGCAAAGCAAAATATGCCTGCGCGGCTGGATGACTCCTCCGCCGCAGGCTTTTTTGTTTAATCTTTTGTTCTATGTATGTGAGACCTGTTTGCTGTGATGTAGAACAAGAATTAATCTGCGATGCTGCCTTGAAATCATTTTTCAGAACAGCTTTAGGCCGTCAGTCCTATTGAAATCTTCCATTCTTTTAATATTAACATTTGCTTTCTGCAGGCAAAACATGTGGCGTGAAGAACCTTGACTGCCCGTGATAAATCGCTCCGCAACGTATCTGATCCCAAGATATCCTTCACTACGGAATACTATTTGGCATTACAAGAGTTTATTCGCCGGGCGGACCTGCTATTGTATGGATTGGTCCCCTCCTGACCTTCTTGAACGGCATGGAAAAGAGCAACTTCAGAAAGGAGGGCAAATAATCATCCTGCGATGGCCCGAATATTCAGGTGCCTGAAGACTCCTCCCATGCCTGAATAAAAAGGCATCTAGGGTGTTCATCAAGTATTGCTTTATTGTGGTAAAGCGGTGTTGCGCCACTGTAGGCTTTGTGTTATAATCCTCCCGTCCCTTAAAGCGGACAGGAGGGTTTTATGCAATACTCCCTGGATATGAGCAAGCTCATTCCTCAGATGCTAGATGCAAGCCTAACCACCGTTGAACTGTTCTTTTTTACAGCAGTTATCTCTATTCCTTTAGGGCTGCTGGTGGCCTTTGGCCGAATGAGCAAATGCAAATGGATTAAGTGGTCTGTTATGGTGTATATATCGATCATGCGTGGTACGCCTCTGATACTGCAGGTGCTGTTTCTGTATTTTCTTCCCTACTATCTGTTTGGAGGGTTGTTTCCTCGGCTGTTATCTGCCATTATCGCATTTTCCTTGAATTACGCCGCCTACTTTGCGGAAATATACCGGGCGGGTATTGAGGGAATCGCTCCGGGACAATGGGAAGCGGCAAAAGTAGTGGGGTTTTCCAGGGGTCAAACCTTTCTCAGGATCATACTGCCCCAAATGGTAAAACGAGTCCTCCCCCCCATGGCTAACGAGTTTATGACGTTGGTCAAGGATACTGCTCTGGCTTCCACAATCGGTGTAATGGAGCTGTTCCGTATTGCCAAGAACGCACAATCAACCTTCTTCAGCTCTATGCCGTTGCTGGTAGCGGGAATCTTTTATTATATTATGAATTATGTTATCTCCTTCTTTTTCCAGTTGGCAGAGAAAAGATTGTCTTACTATAAATAAGGGGAAACCATGGAGCCGATTCTGCAAGTTAAAGATATAAAAAAGCACTTTGATCAGCAGGTGCTAAAAGGTATTTCCTTTGACCTGTACCGGGGCGATGTCCTTGCGATTATCGGCCCTTCCGGCTCTGGCAAGTCAACTCTGCTGCGATGTGTAACCCAACTGGAGCAAGCTGACGGTGGGAGTATAACAGTCTGCGGAAAAACCCTTTGTCGGGATTCAGGAGAAGGTTCCGTCTATGTTTCTGGCATAGAACAAAAAGAAATTCTTCGCTCGGTAGGCCTGGTATTCCAAAACTTTAACCTGTTCCCTCACCTTTCGGTCCTACAGAATGTAACAGCGGCTCCCATTCATGTGCTGAAGAAGAAAAAAGAACAGGCAAACCGGGAGGCTATGGCCTTGCTGGAGAAAATGTCCCTTTCGGACAAAGCCTCAGCCTACCCGTACCAACTCTCAGGAGGGCAACAACAGCGCGTCAGCATCGCACGGGCTTTGGCTCTGGAGCCCCAGATTCTCTTTTTTGATGAGCCTACTTCCGCCCTGGATCCCGAGCTGACAGGGGAAATCCTCCGCGTTATTCGTCAGCTGTCCGCTGAGCATCACACGATGGTTGTTGTTACCCATGAAATGGTTTTTGCAAAAGATGTTGCGGACAGAGTTATTTTTATAGACCAAGGTATGATTGTGGAACAGGGAACGCCTGAGGAAGTCTTCGACCGCCCCCATGAAGAACGTACAAGAACTTTCCTTCAGCGATATTCAGAGGTATAAATGCGGATCCGCATTGCTACAGTACAAGACGTGCCTTTGCTCGCTTCCTTAGCTCGCCAGGTTTGGACGGAGCACTACACCCCGCTTTTAGGGGATGCACAGGTAAAATATATGCTACACACCTTTCAATCCGCTGGTTCCATCCAAAATGCTATCGTTAAAGAAGGAATGGTGTACTATTTGCTTTGCCGAGCAGACGGAGAACCTGTAGGATACTGCGCCTGGAAAACAGAGGACAGTTCCCTGTTTCTCAGCAAGTTGTACATCCTAAAGCCCTACCGTGGAAAGGGATTCGCCCGAGTGGTCTTGCAGCGGTTGGAAGCTATCGGAGGAGAGAATAGGGCTGACCGAATCGTATTGACCGTCAACCGGTATAACACAGCCTCCATTGCTGTATACAAAGCACTGGACTTTTCCATTTTACGGGAACAGGTAACGGATATAGGCGACGGTTTTGTAATGGACGACTTTGTGCTGGAAAAAAAGCTTTTATGCGCCCAAGTATAAGATTCATTGCTTCCCATGTTTTTCTGATCGCATGAAATTCTCACTTGCAACCCTTAGAAAAATACGATACAATACTTTTCGGACATCATTTTGGAGGATTAGAATGCAAGATATCGATAACATCATCGAGTTTACCGATGAAGAGGGCAACAAGCTACAGTTGGAAATTATAGACTTCTTCGGATATAAGGGGCAAGAGTATGTTATCCTGACTGAACCCTGCCATTGCGACGAAGAATGCGATGAGTGTGAAGATCATTCCGCTTATGTCATGATGGTCAACGCCCTTGATGACGAAACGGAAGAGTACCTACCCATTGACCAAGATATGGAAGAGGAAGTCATCGCCTACGCTGAGTCTCTTTTGGCCGGTGAGTTTGATGATGAAGAGGATGAGGACGAAGAAGAATAATTTTTTTGTCAAAGCGGTTTTCCCTTGCAGGAGAACCGCTTTTTCGGTACTGAGGGCCGTTAAAAATGGACACAATATTGTTTACTCACAACATTCCCCGTGAAGGGCTTGAGGAAATTCTGAACACCTGCGTAGTTCTCTTTCCGCCGGAAGGTAAATATGCTTTTAGTGAGGAGGAGTTAGCTTTCAATGTGCAGGAAGCCGATGCGATATTTGCTGCCGGACCGATAAGCCGGAGAGTAATAACTGCAGGTACCCGCCTAAAAGTTATTGGCAATTATGGCGCCGGATACGACAAGATTGATACCATCGCGGCAGCAGAATGGAATATTCCTGTCACAAACCTCACGGAGTCTACAGCGCTGCCCACAGCAGAGGTGGCTCTGGCTCTGTTACTCTCCCTCTACCGGAGGATTCCGGAGCTGGATGAACTCCTTCACAACGGCCGGGGTAAAGAAGTTTTCGGCATGGGAAAAGCAATGGGACGCACTCTCAAAGGAGAGACTCTCGGTATTGTTGGCATGGGGAACATCGGGCAAAAGATGGCATTGCTTTGCCATACGCTCGGTATGGAGATTCTGTATACCCAGCGGAGTCTGCTCCCTGTGAACACGCTCCCCTTTCCGGCGACCTATTTACCTGTGAAAGATATGCTGCCTCGCTGCGGAGCGCTCTCCCTCCATCTTCCTTACACGCCGGAGACTCATCACTGGCTGAACCGAGAAAAGCTGTCACTGCTTCCTCAACGAACTGTAGTGATTAATACCGCCCGTGGTGGTGTGCTGGACACTGTAGCATTGGCGGAGGCATTAAAGAACAACCGACTGGCAGGCGCGGGTTTAGATGTATTTCCCAATGAACCCGATATACCGGAAATCCTTCTGGACTGTCCCCATACCGTATTTACCCCCCATATCGGAACAAATACCGCAATTTCTCGACGGGAAATGGCGGCAGAAACCGCAGATTGCATACTACGGATACTTCGGGGAATGCCACCCCGAAATATTGTAAACGGTGTTTTGCCTGTAAAGCAAAAGTTTTGACTTGGAATGGAGGTTGACATGACAGAAATTGAAAAAAGAACTCAACGTACACAGTGGTTTATATCTGCCAGGTTCGGAATGTTTATACACTGGGGATTATACGCAATCCCTGCCCGGGGAGAATGGGTACGTTCAGTAGAGAAAATATCCAACGAAGATTATCAACCCTACTTTAATGCCTTTAATCCGTCAGATTTTAACCCCAAAGCCTGGGCATCAGCAGCGAAGGCTGCCGGCATGCAATATGCAGTGATGACCGCGAAGCATCATGACGGTTTCTGCTTGTTCGATTCTAAGTACACGGATTATAAGTCTGTAAACACTCCCTGCGGCAAGGATCTGGTTAAGGAGTATGTGGAAGCTTTCCGTGAGGCGGGGTTAAAAGTTGGGCTGTATTATTCCTTGCTGGATTGGCACCATCCAGATTATCCCCATTACGGTGATGCCCACCATCCCATGCGGGATAACCCCGCTTATAGTAACAAGGATCGGGATTTCTCCCGGTATATATCCTATTTCCACAATCAGGTAAAGGAATTGATGACTGGCTACGGAAAAATCGATATTGTCTGGTTTGATTTTTCTTATGGTGATATGGCCGGTGAAACCTGGCAGGCAACCAAATTGGTCAATATGGTACGGGAATTACAACCGGGGATCCTTATAGATAACCGGCTGGAGGGCAGCGGAGACGGAGTGACGAAGGGCACTTTACTACAAGCCAAGCCCAGTGTGTTTGCTGGAGATTTCGCCGGCCCTGAGCAGATTCTACCGCCGAAAGGCATATACAACGAGCTGGGTGACCCTGTTCCTTGGGAAGCTTGTATTACTATGAATAACAACTGGGGTTATGCGACACTTGATAAAGATTTTAAACCTGCGAAACTGTTAATCCGTAAGTTAGTAGAATGTGTAAGTAAGGGTGGCAACATGCTGCTGAACGTAGGGCCTGATGCCAATGGCAGGATACCTGAAGAATCCCTGACAATCCTTCAGGAAATTGGGCAGTGGATGAGTCGGAACGGGGAGTCCGTCTACGGCTGCGGCCCTGCAGGACTTCCTAAACCGGATTGGGGTTGGTACACCAGAAAGGGAAATACCCTTTATGCTCACATTCTGGAGCCTTCCATCGGACCCCTTGCACTGGTGAATCTAGGAGGGCGGTTGTCATCTCCCCGGTTGGTATCCGATGGTTCGGAATTGTTACCGGCAAATGCTTTTAACATCAACGGCATAAAGGAGCATGTTTTTATTAACTTCGGCCCGGGTGCCGGCACCTATCCCCTGCCTGATCAGACCGATACGGTGGTGCGCTTTCGTATAGATTGAAAATAAGCCCCCCATTGTGGGAGGCTTATTTTATACCTGATACACTTAATGGAACCGCCACAGCAATAGAGATGGCAATAATACTGATAAGGCAGCCACCGTAAAAGCCATCCCCATCAGTGATGCGGATAATGCCCCCAACCGCAGCAAAACAGACACTGGAGTGTATAGAATCACTCCAAGCAATACCAAGGTAAGGATATGTACCAGGAGTATGACCTTATCCTGAAATAGTCTCAGCCACGGGAGAATCCCCTTGGACTGTCCGTAGCTGATGAACTGAACCAAGAACAGATTTCCAAACAACAGCACCGTTATGCCGAAAGAACGTGCGATTTCCGGGGCAAATTTCTTTTGTAGCAACAGGTAATAGCCGCCGAAGGAGGCGATAAATAACACGATCCCTCTCAAAAGGCTGTCAAACAATGCACGAAATGTAAAAAGCTTTTCGCTTGGCTTCCGCGGCGGACGGGACATGATATCTCCTTCGGCAGGTTGCCGCTCCAACACTACAGAGCATGTAGGATCGATCAAAAGCTCCATCAACACTACATGAAGGGGCAACATCATCATTGCTGGGGACTGTATGCGCAGCATCGGCGCCAATAATGAAGCCAGTGCAATAGGTGTATGAATGGTAAAAACATATCCCACGGCCTTCCGAATATTATCATAAATCCGTCGCCCGTCCCGAATGGTATCTACAATAGTATGGAAATCGTCATCCAACAGAATAAGATCGGCCGCTTCTCGTGCTACCTGAGAGCCCCGTTTACCCATAGCTATACCGATATCCGCAGCTTTCAAGGCAGGTGCATCATTCACACCATCCCCGGTCATCGCCACAATTTCTCCGTTCGCTTTTAATGCTTTCACAATCCGAGTTTTATGGGCGGGAATTACCCTGGAAAAGATGCTGGCATCCTTCACCGCTTCCTGAATCTCCTCTTCGGACATCTGATCCAATATGTTTCCGCTAATCACTTTTTTGTTATGGGGCATACCGATTTGCCCAGCTATAGCGGAAGCAGTGGTACCGTTGTCTCCGGTAATCATCACCACGCGAATGCCGCTTTGTACACAGGTGCGGATATCCTCCTCCACACCGGGACGAGGCGGATCTGCAAGACCGGCCAGCCCTAAAAGGGTCAAGCGGCAATCCAGTATCGTGGAAGGCGCAGATGCTTCATCCTCCAGCGGCATGATACCAACCGCAATGACCCGGAGACCCTTTCGGGACATGGTATCCATCTGGGTGGCAACTTCTGCATGCTTTTTCGGTGTCATATCGCAAAGTGGCAAGATTCTTTCCGGAGACCCTTTGGCTGCCACCAGCAAGGCTCCGTCATGCCGCCAGATATGTCCCATCATCTTCAATTCATTCGTAAAAGAGTACTCTCCTAACAGCTCTCCGGCGAAAAGGTGTTCCCGGGATATGCCTAGAGTGCTGCAATATTCCAGCATTGCCTTTTCCATCGGGTCGTAAGTGTTGGGTTCACATCCAAGCCCCATCGCCTCTGCAAGCTCCTCCGGCGTCCCTGAAGCAGACCAAGTATCCTGTACCGACATGCGGTTCATGGTAATGGTACCTGTCTTATCTACGCACAGAACTGAAACCGCGCCAAGGGTCTCTACCGAAGGAAGGTACCTGACAAGAGCGTTCTTTTTTGCCAGCCGCCAGGCGCCTAATGACAGAAAAACAGTCAAAATCACTGGGAATTCTTCGGGAATCATCGCCATAGCCAATGTAATGCCGGAAAGTATGGATTCAATCACTCTGTCCTTTGGCAGGTGATCGGGGATATTAAAATAGGTCAGAACGCTGACCAAAGCGAAAAGCACCGCCGCCAAACCAGCAGACAGTTTTACAAGACTACCGGTTTGCTTTTGCAAAGGAGTGAGTTCCTCCTTTGTCTCTGCAAGGACGACGCCAATTTTACCGTACTCCGTAGCTCCGCCTATAGCAGAAATCTCCACGGTTGCAGTACCTTGTATTACAAGGGTACCGGCATATACAGCGTTCGTTTTCCAGTAACCATCGGTAGCCCGGGCTTGTTCGTTTTTCCACACACCTTGGGATTCTCCCGTCAAAGAAGACTCATCCACACAGAAGTCCGCGCATGCTAATATGACTCCATCGGCGGATATCTTCTCCCCCTCATGCAACAGCATTATGTCTCCCGGCACCAACTCCGTCGTGGAAACGGAGCGGATCTCCCCTTCTCGTAACACCTTGACCTGCGGACTGGAAAGTTCTTTCAATGCCTCCAAGGTTTTGTCGGTTTTCCATTCCTGTATCACATCTATGAGTATGATGGCAAAAACAAACCCCAACATAATTGCTCCGTCCCGAGGTTCCCCAAGTACGAAGTAAATCACTGCGGCACAAAGCAACAGCAAAAACATGGGCTCCACCATGACCTGCAGTGCCTTTTTAAATATATTCATCTTTTGGGGTGTGACAAGTTCGTTTCTTCCGAAAAGCTTTTGTCGCTCCAACACCTCTCGGGTCGACAGACCTCGGTGCATTTTTTCCTCCATACAAGTATCCTCCGATTTTTACTGATACTTACTCTGCTCTTGCTATCATTATCCCTTATGTTTCAGTATTTAATTAAACAAAAACATCTGCGGGAACAGTCCTGTCCCACAGATGTCGTATACCGAATCTGCTGCCGCATAAGCGACCCAGCCCCACAGGCATAAAGCCCATCGCCTGCTCAGTTTGTACTGTAGCATATTGCAGTGCAAAGAGATCATTTGCATTATATCCGACAGTAACACATATGTCAACTGTGTATTTGACTTCCCTGAACTCTGGAATATAATGGACAGTAAGTGCATCCGGCGCATACTCGGCGGGAGGTAGAAATGAAAAAAGCATACCTTATTAGCTGTTCAGACCATTACAGCGATAGGTTTGAGGCCTTGGCAGAGGGACTCCGGGAACTGGGGCTGGAATCAGTTTATATCACATCGGATTTCGATCATAGGCATAAAATACGCTATCACAGCCCGGTACCGGGCTGTGTGCAGCTTTCTGTGCCTGCATACAGTCGGAATCTTTCGGTTTCCAGGCTAATTTCACACGTGTGCTTTGCGCAAAAAGCCTTCCGCTATCTTGATTCCCTGTCCGTGGAGCCGGCACTGGTCGTGACGCTGCTTCCTCCAAACAGTCTGGCGATGGCTGGCGCATGGTACAAGAAACGGCGTCCCGGGGTTACATTGGTATACGATTTATTTGATATGTGGCCCGAGTCCTTTCCCTATGCAGGAAAGAATCCTCTGTTGAAGGCTCCCTTCTTCATATGGCGGAAGTTGCGGGAAGCTTACCTTCCTGCCGCAGATATGCTGACTTCGGAATGTGCGTATTTCTTAAACAAGATTCCTGAAGGAATCACCGCAAATGTGATCCCTATTTCCAGGCCGGAAGCCTTCCTCCCATCTCCCGGGTTTACCGTCAACCCTCTTACCCTATGTTACCTTGGTAGCATCAATCATGTAGCTGATATTGAAGGTATCTCTGCATTTATTAAGGTGCTGGCCTCTCGCGTATCGGTTACGATGCGTATTATTGGCAGCGGAGAGCAATGTGAAAGGTTTTGCTCCCTAGCAGAAAATGCAGGGGCAAACGTCATCTACTACGGGGCACTGTATGATCAACAAGAGAAAGCGAAAGCATTGGAGGGCTGTGCCTTCGGATTGAATTTCATGCGACAGGACGCCTGTATCGGATTGACAATGAAATCTGTAGATTATCTCAGCCATAGTCTCCCACTGATAAGCAACGTGCGCGGAGACACGCAATCCTTAATGGCGCATGGCGGGGGCATTCATTGTGACTCCCGGCACCCGGAAAAAACTGTTGATGCCCTGCTTTCTCTGACTCCTGAAGATTACGAAGCAATGCGCCGGAGTGCCTTCAGCTTGTATCAGCGGTATTTCAGCCCAGAGGCAGTCCGTCACATCTATCTTTCATTATATAGGGAACTGCTAGCTGCCCATCCAAAGGATGAAAGGAGCACGTCGGATATTATTGTGCATGACGGAAATGTGTTAAAATAGGTACAGACTAGAACGTCAGGATATAGTATAATGAATCATCTCAATACAGGAGGTTATTATGATACTCGCACTCGCCGGCTGGCATTACCCCCAGCGTACAATCTCCCAGAATATGGATTTTTTCCTTTCACATGGCTTTGATGCTTTCAGCGCCCATGGCGTGGATTTTATTCGTGCACTGCAAATCCCTATGGAGAACGCTCGATGCGGAGAGATAATGTCGCGGCACGGTAAGCCCCTCACCGTACACTATAAACTCCCCGACCCAAACAATCCTGAGGAAGTGGCTCTATTTAAAATCGGCATCCCCTTAATCGCCGCCTGGCAGCGGGAATACGGATGCTTGCAGAATCTGACCTTTGACTTTTGGCACGAACCAAGGCTGATCGTCCCTTTCTTCAAGGAAGCTCTGAAAATCATGGAAGGAACGGGGGTGACTTTGGCATGTGAGGATTATCCCCTGAATGCTGCAAGCCTTCTGTTGGCAGAGGAGAACGCATTTCTGTTTGCCCGAAAAGATGCAGCCATATTGATCGATGTGGGGCACATGTTTCTGCGTTTCCGGAAAGAAGGGAAGGCCGGCACATTGGATAATTTTATAGAGGCATTCACGCAACTGCCTTTTCCGGTGGCGGAAATGCATATCCACAATAACGACGGCATCACCGACCGGCATGCTTTACTTGAGGATGGCTGTCTGCCAGTGGAAGCTTTTGCCCGGTGGGCGGCGGCAACTGGTTTTAAAGGCGTAATGACCATAGAATCCGTACCGAGGTACCATGGATTTGAGGGAGCGGAAGCTGATAAAAAAATCCTACGGGACCTCAGTCTGCTTCGGAAGTGGATAGCAGAATGAGTAAAAAAGCAGGGCAGCTTGCCTTGCTTTTTTATTCCATATTTATTCTTGACAGGATCCTTTCCATATTCGTTGAAGCATGTCAACCAAACGATCCTTACGTATTATATTCCGGCCAATCAGTCGTTTTAATTCCGGTAGATTCCGGGAAAGCGCCTCCTCGTCCGGTAACAGAAGCGCACGACGCAAGGCTTCTGGAGGCAAAACAGTCTTTCGGGGATTCCTGGGGCAAGCGCGCTGGCAAAGATCACAGCCTAACAGTCTTTTTCCTATAAAAGGCTCGATCTCAGGTGGAGTCTTCACAGGATTCAACTGCCAATTACGGATACACTTCTCACGATGGAATCCATCGGTCAGCGCTCCTGTGGGGCAGGCCTCAATGCAGGCGGTACAGTCTCCGCAAAGAGGGGGCAGGGGCGAACGCACCGGAGTATATTCCCCTTCCTTCTCTGTTAAAAGGGTATAGAGGCATATATAACTGCCGTACACAGGATGATGCAACAGCGTCTGCTTTCCGATCCATCCCAGTCCCAGCTGTTGCGCCAAAGGCTTCTGTGAAAAAGAAAAATCTACCCATGCCTTCTGTCCGTTCTTTTGAAGTGCTTCTGCCAGTGCATTTACCGCAAGATAACCCTGCTGATAAGCGGGATAATGAGAGGCTATAGATAACGTTGTTTCCCCCCAGGCGGAAAGGCTATAGGGAGTATGGGCTTTTACCAGTACCCAGAGGGAGCGTGCTTCTGGGTATCGTGCAGCTGCTGCGGGCAGAGAAGCCGCAGGGACGCACACCCCGTCATCAAAGGCAGCAAAAAGCCTGTTCACGTCTCCAGGCTCCGAGCAGCAAATAGTATCAGTAGTATTCCTTTTCCCATCCAAAGCACCGGGCGGAGATAAGCGCCGAGATCCATAGACCAGATGGAACGAACCAGCAATAATACTCCTATCGCAATTAAACCCATAGCAATAGCGATCCCCCATCCACGTTGGTGGGTTTGCCGCAAATCCAAAGAAAAATTCTCCCGAGGAGAACCATCCTCATTGGGTAGAACAAATATTAGAATGATATAAAGCACCAGGAGAGGCACGCCTAAATCCGCAAAGACCGCCAGCACGATCCACAGCGCTCTAATCAGGTTTGAAGGCATTCTTACTAAGGCTGCCAGTCCACCGCATACACCTTTAAAAACCCGATCTCCCTTCGCACGCTCCCATCTGCGCATTTTATCCCTTCACTCCCTTTACCAAAGCATTCCACAGAGATTCATTGCCGAAAGCAAACTGCCACACAGCTACACCACCCAGGCAGTACTTCCCTGTCAGCAGCCCCTTTTGGTATATGGAGCGGGTGTCCTCACACCACCAGGTATGGGAAACATCTTCTGAGTCAACGAAGCAAATCGTAACACAGCCCAACTCGGCATTCCAAGTGCCTTTATTGATCCAGGTATCCACCACATACTCGGTACCAGCAACGGCAACCTTATTTTCCGTTAACAGTGTCGATACCTGACGGGGTATAATAGTTTTTTTTGCACTGTTCTGTGATTTCCAAGTGGGATGTATCCGGAACAACTCTCCTTGAATTCGTTCACCCTGATAATCTATACCATAGAAGGGGACACCCAGAAGTATTTGATTTGAAGGAACCTCCTCCATCAATTTACGGATACGCCCCTCTGTCCAGGAGATAGCGGCGGTAGGTTCCGCGTAACCGGACGAACTGTCGTATGCCATTACGGCAATGTAGTCGCAAGACTTTGCCAGGCCGCCCCGGTCATAGCACTGCCACCAGTTTGTGGGGGCATCATAATCAAGAGGAACTGTGACTGCCACCGAGACCGTGCAGGAGGCCGGCAGCGCCTCCTTTACCGCACCCACAAGGGAGGTAAATAACACTTTATTTTCCGGATCCATTTTCTCGAAATCAAACGAAATTCCGTCAAGATTGTAATTTCTTACCCAAGAACAGCAGGCACGGATAAATTCTTCCTGTTTTTCTGATTCCTCCACCACCTGGCGGCTCAACTCCGGCGTAAAGGACACAACAGTCCCCCATACGCGGGCGCCGCCATCGTGTGCGGTAGTAACATACTGCAAGGGATCCCACGTAGTCTTCCCCATATCAGCCAGGGTATGAAAAACAACCTGTCCCTCCTCGCCTTCTTCAAGATAAAACCAAGTCGGGCAAAGGACATTGACTCCTTTAGGCACGGATTCAAGCGTCTTTGGCTGATATGCCCAAGCCATCACAACAGGCTCCTCTACAGGCTGTTGCAGGTTTTTACGCCAATCTTCCTTTGTATCTGCAGGACGCTCCACCAAAGCTACCGTCGGTAGCGGTAACGGCGATAATTCCGGCTCCCCTTCAACAGGGAAAGCGGCGCCACGCAACAGTAGCATGATACAAAACGCCAGAATTATTACACCTACCGTTCCTCCGATTGCACCATATGATAACCTCAGCTTTCGTTTTCTGCTGTATCTCCGCCGCCTTGACAAAACGCATCCCCTCCATAAGAGCAGTATAACATAGCATTCATGCCGGAGCAAACCGGTCGGTCACCGATCTACTCACTCCTTATTGTCTGCCTGAAAATACTGCATAAAAATACCCGGTATACACTGTAATACCGGGTAAGATACTTAACGCCGGATAATTCTGCAACTCCGGGCAGGAAGCTTGATTATCCCGGAAATAGCAGCGCCTGTTTCCATGTCGATCCCACCTTCTTCCACATCTACAGTACGGGAAGTCGGGCCGAAGTTCATTACAAAGATGTAGTTATGTTTCCCATCTGTCCGGCAGGAAGCGGTACAACCGAATGGCAGTTCTGCTTTCAGCACGCGGGGAAGAGCCAGTTCCGCAGAAAGAGATGTATAAAAATCATCAAGGAATGCCTGCTCGCTTCTAGCCGCCATATAATAGGCCTTACCCTTTCCATAGTAGTTCCGGGTCAAAGTTGGCATGCCAGCATAAAAGTCCTCGTTATAGACCGCTAATGCCTCGGCACTACGGAGATGGGAAAGCTCGCACAGACTGTGGAGAGAATATTTTTTGCCTTTCCAATTTGTAGAATTCCCGTCCTCGGGGTAGAGTGCATCAATTTCTTCGCACCACACTCCAAGAACATCCTTCAACGGACCGGGAAAGCCGCCAAGGAAACAGAGGTCACTCTCGTCCACCCAGCCGGTCATATAAGTAGTAACCAATGTCCCGCCCTTTTCCACATAGCCGCGCAGCTTATCCGCAAAACCCGCTCGCAACATATACAGCATCGGCGCAATCAGAAGATTGTACCCCTCGGGACTCTTAGTCTCATCAATAATATCGCAGTTGATACCCTGACGCCAGAAGGAAGCATAATGCTTAATGACCTCCGTCTCATAACAGTTCTCCTGAAGCATACCTTTACTTTCATCAATTGCCCATCGATTCTCCCAGTCATAGACAATCGCCACCTTTGCGGGAACCGGAGTCCCGAACACCTCATCCAGCTTTGCCAGCGTTTCCCCAACAGAAGCTACCTCCCGGAATATTCGGGTGTTCTCGCTGCCCTCATGATCCACAATGGCACCGTGGAACTTTTCTGCAGACCCGCGGCTCTTTCGGAACTGGAAGTACTGAACGGTATCCGAACCATGGGCAACCGCCTGCAAGGAATACAACTTATGCCCGCCGGGGCGGCGTAATTTGCAAATCGGTGTCCAGTTGGTAGCTGATGGGGAACTTTCCATCAGCATAAAAGGACGACCATCCTTTAATCCACGGGTCAAATCATTCAGGAAGGAGTTGCGGATTGCTACGCCCTCATCTTCATCGGTTCCGCGCCACACTGGATAAGAATCCCAGGAGGCGACATCCATAACATCTGCCAAACGGAAGTAGTTGATACCGGGATAGGTGCCCATCATATTGGTTGTCAGTTTCTTGTCCGGAGTAATCGCACGGAGAGGCGCTGTCTCGCAGTTCATAAAGTCCACAAACTGCTCTGTAGTAAAGCGCTTCCAATCCAGCACAAGACAATGCGCCGTAGTCTCTCCCAAGGGAGAGGGAGACTCAATCTGTTCCCAGTCAGTATAAGTCTTGCTCCAGAAGGCTGTCCAATAGGCTGTGTTCAGTGCATCCAGTGATCCGTAACGTTTTTTCAGGTATTCCCGGAATTTCGCTTGGCAAAGGGCACAATGGCACTCCCCTCCATATTCGTTCGATATATGCCACATTCCCAAAGCAGGATGTTCCTTGTATCTCTCCGCCAGCATAGTGTTAATGGAAGTGACCTTTTCCCGGTAAACGGGGGAAGTCAGACAGTGATTATGACGTCCGCCCTGCAGCATCCTTCGACGTTCAGGTGTAACACGAAGCACTTCAGGGTATTTCTTGCTCATCCATGCAGGACGGGCTCCGGAGGGAGTTGCAAGTGCTGCTACCATACCGTTGGCCGCCAACAAATCCATGACCTCGTCCAACCAGGAAAAATCATATACATTCTCCTCTGGCTCAAGGGCAACCCAGGAAAAAATCCCAACGGACATAACATTACAGCCGGCAAGCTTAGCTAGGCGCATATCTTCCGGCCAAATTTCGTCCTTCCATTTACGCCACTGATCCGGGTTATAGTCTCCGCCGTGGAGAAAGTGTGGCATTGAGGGAATTACAGGTGGGTATTTCATGATATTCTCCTCTCTTGTTTATTGTTATGTTTTTATCATTGTATCATTGTAATATCTTTCGTACAATAAAAAAACCGCCATAAAAGGCGGCTTTTTTCGGTAAACCTGTTATATCGCCAGTATAATTCCTCCGGCATTGGCATATACCGTGCTTAATCCGCCGGCAGCGCAAAGCAGAATGCGGACAAATCCTGCCTCCTTTAAACTATCCCGGAGAACCTCTGCCCGGTTCCGACAGGCTGCATGAGTAATTACCATCTGCCGATTCATCCAATTGAGACCGGTATTTGCTTCTTTTACCAGCTCCTTTAGTTTCAATAGCGCACGCTTCATATTCAGCGCCTTTCCTCGTATAACGATATTCCCATCCGCATCTGCACCCATAACCATTTTAATACTGACAATCTCTGTTAATAAACTCTGTATATGGCTAAGGCGTCCATTCTTCCGAAAGACCTCCAGGGTCTCAAGCACAAACCAAGTGTTCATTTCCGCGGAGTAAATCTCTGCCTCAGCAACCACCTCTTCAAATGTCAATCCGCATTCTGCCAGTTCCTTTAGTTTTAAGCACAGAGCAACCTGCCCCGCGGCAGCTGACCGGGAATTAAATACATGAATCTTCCGTTCTGGCTGCTGCTCATAAAGGTACCCGGCAGCTATACGTGCACTGCTGTAGCTCCCGGAAACCTTATCCGACAGTGTTACAACATACACATCGCCCTCACTGCCGAACGCATCAAGATAATCCTGTGGAGACGGGCAGCTCGACTTGGGCGCCTCAGGAGATGTTGCCATTGCGGACAGCAGTTCGTTGGTATCTATCGTACCATCGTCATGAAAGACTCTTTCTCCCAGAGAGATTGTCAACGGTACCCGCTGAATGAAATCCAGTGTGTCCTTACCGGGTGTATAATCCGCGCAACTATCAGCCACAATCCGAAAGAGACTCATCGGTGCGTCCCCATAAAAAACAGAGACAGTGTGCCAGGCCCGGAATGAGATCCGATTACCATACCGGTGTAGTGTATTAAAATATCTTTTTTCACACCCATGGTTTCACGAATCATCTTGGCAGCTGTTTCTGCGTCTTCCCTGCAATCACCGTGACAAATAAACACGGTCTGCTCAGCCGGATCTACAGCCAGTTTCTGCATCTTCTCCACAAGTGCGCGTATAGAAGCCTTCCGGCCCCGCACCTTCCCAACGGGAATCAATCGACCCTCATCATCCATGTGGAGGATAGGCTTGATGTTCAACAGCGTACCAACCAATGCGGTGGCAGCTGATACCCGGCCTCCGCGCTTCAAATGTTTTAAATCGTCCACAGTAAACCAATGGCAGAGATGAAACTTGGCCTCTTCGGCATAGTCCCGCACCTGCTCGATCGTCTTTCCCTTTCTTTTCTCCTGCACACAATGCCATACCAGTAGCCCCTGCCCAAGGGAAGCGGAAAGAGAATCCACAGCAAAAAACTTCCCTTCGGGAAAACGGCTGGAGAGTTCTTTCAGCGCCATGGCTCCTGCGCTGCAGGTACCGCTGAGAGCGGATGAAAAGCCCAGATACAGAATGTCTTTCCCTTTCTCGGAAATCGGCGTGAACACCTCCAAAAACTCTTGTGTGTTCACTGCAGACGTCTTGGTAGGAGATCCATCCCTTAGCAATTGATAAAATGCAGGATAGGATATATCTCTTTCATCAGGATAATTCACATACTTCGTATCACCTACAAAGACAGAAAGGGGCAATACTGTCAGATCCAAATCCCGAATGGTATCTTCAGGCAGATCACAGGATGAATCCGTTACAATCACAAAGTCTCTCATTTTTTACTCCATTATATACCGATTACGGCTTTTATTCGTCTTTTTGACTACTGTACATGGTATTGAATACCACTTCAGAATTTATTATAAAAAAGCCCTTTCTCATTGTCAAGAGCCTTTCGAAGAGTTTACACCATATTAATAAATTGACCGGCAGTGCTTTCACAGCTTCATATATACCAGCAGTGAAAAAATCGCGAACAGCCCCGCTGACAAAGCAAGAGTCGCTCTCCAAACCCTTTTGCAGTCCCTTAGAAAAACCGCTGTTCCTATCAAGCCCGCCCAAATGCAGGGAACAAAATAGCGGATGCTCATGGTACAGGTTTGTGGGTGATCAAAGCAGAAAAATATAAAAGCCCCCAGTACTGTTGCCCAGAAAAGTATAAAAAACCAGGTATAGGGCGATTTCCTATGACGGAATGCAGTAAGCCCTCCAAGCACCATACTGCCAGCAGCCCAGAGCGCATTGATATGAAACAGTACCGCAGCCAGAATATATCCCGTTGTGCCCTGTTCAGCCAGAGCATACTCATCAAAAACGGAAGTTTTGAGTATCGCCAATGGTATGCAATACTCCGTCGGATAATTCCAGCAGAAAAAAAAGCTCTGCCAATGACTGGGATCAGCTAAAAGCAGCCTTCCATAGAGTGGCACCCAGGAAATATCCTGTATAGATCCCGGATCTATGGCCGCCACATAGCCCAGAGGAATTCCATACCGAATAAGGCAATACAGGCTCCAGGACAAGCCCACCGGCAAGCAAAGTACGACAAAGGCAGCATACTGCGCAATCAAGCGCAAGGGCTTCTTCCGTTGTTCCCACAACTTCCACAAAAACAGGAAGGCAATCGCCGGAGCGGTAAGTACTCCGCTGGTTTTTGCCAGCATGGAAAAGCCGATCGCCGCTGACAATAACAGAATTCTGTCGTACCTCGGTTGTCGGAACCACCGTATCGCCAGCCAAATCGATAATAGCATCAGTGTCATGCACAGCATGTCGTTGTTGATACTTCCGGACAGTAATACATAAGCCGGATGAAAGGAAAAAACCCCAAATGGTATCCATAAAGCCTCGTCCCTGAAATTTAATTCCCGTAGTAGCTTATAGAAGATTACGATGCTCAGCCCTGACCAATATAGTGTTAAAGACTGGACTCCTTCAAACGCTTGCTCATACTCCACACCCAGTCGTATTTGAAACTTAACCCAAAGAGCACTAAGCCAATGGTGAAGAGGAGGATGATAAAACTGCCATCTGTTGCGCGGGTCCTCATCCGGCAGACGCATACCGTTTTGCAGGATTGCCTCCATATACCCGGTGTGTCCGTCTCCCCGTCCGAGAAAATTCACATCATGTTGGCGGGTCAAATGATTCGTATATAAAATATAAGCTGTGTGGAGCAAAAATGCGCCGCAACCTATGAGAAAACAGATTCTCTCCGTTGTGAGTTTTCTTTGGATGCCCCAAATCGCTCCCAACGTAATCAACGCACCCAGTCCGCCGGCAAGAATTGGAAGCCCGGGTAAACGCTGTACCCAAGACACAGCCGTAAATGCGGAGAACGCTCCTATCCACAGTACTGGAGACAGGAGAAAAGACGGTAATTTACTTTTCTTCATGGTATACTTTCTCCGTATTGACTTCCCATAAGGCAGCCTTATCTCCATTCCCCGACAGTATCTTCTCGGCGGCAATAAAGCCCGTTACCATGGAATGATCCATATTGTTATAACGATGCTGTCCATTGCGCCCTATGCACCATAAGTTTTCTACCTGGTTTAAATTGGAAATCAACTTATCAATATGCTTATAACTGTCGAAATATGCTGGATACGCCTTTTCAACGGTTTCCTTATGCGACAGCAGCGGTTTTACTCCTGAAATGATCACCCCCATTTTGACCAATTCCTCCACTCCCAACTGTGTAAGTGCTTCCTCCGACAGGTTCCAGAAATCGTCGCCCTCGTCACAGAAGTACTCCAGCCCCATCCAAACGGTATGCTCCGGATCTGCAACCATATATGGGGACCAGTTATTGAATATCTGTATGCGGCCAAGCTTCACCTCCGGATCCTGAACATAAATCCAGCAGTCGGGCGGATAAGTTCCCAATGTCTTGTGCGGGGTATCATTAGGAAGCGCCAGTTTTTCTACTAGCAAGCCTAAGGTAACAAAAGCACGATAGGGTAATTGTTCCGCTATCTCCAGTGCACCTGACGCTAAACCGGGCAGAGCTTTTGCCAAAGCCGACAGGGGCATAGAAGACACTACCGCATCGCAAGGGATCCACTCTCTTTTCCCCATGTGCTCCGTCTCCACGGCAGTTATCCGATTTCCATCCCGACGAAAAGAGACTGCCTGTGTATGGAGGCGAATATCCCCACCCATAGCCTGAACTCTTTCGGCAGCCAACTCCCAAAGCTGTCCCGGCCCGAACTTCGGATAGTGGAACTCCTCAATAAGAGAAGTCTCCTGCAGCTTTTTCCGTACTGCGGCAGGAAGAAAAACCTTTGCGAAGATATCCTTCAGTACGGCAGCGATCGAAAGCCCCTTTACCCGTTGTGCGCCCCATGATGCATCAATATCCCGAGGATGCTTTCCCCAGAGCTTCTCTGTATATCCCTCAAAAAACATAGAATATAGCGGTCTACCGAAACGGTTGATGTAAAATTCCTCCAGATTCTCCTCCGGTAGTTTTCGTATATTTGCGGCAATATATCCAAAGCCGGCTTTCAAAGCAGAGACAATGCCGATGTTACGTAAAGTGCGGCGGTTTATTCGCACCGGATAATCAAAAAACTTTCCGCGATACCAAATCCTGGAAACCCGGCGCCGCAACAGGAAAACCCTGTCCTCAATCTTCGGGTCAGGGCCGCCAGGGGATAGAGCAATCTGCCGCCCCGTCAGTTTATCATCCATAGCGGGAGCACCCTGAAGCGGCATTAATTCCGTCCACCAGTCTATCACACGGGAATCCTTGGAGAAGAATCGGTGTCCTCCCATATCCATGCGATTGTCTCCCACCCGGGCAGTACGGGAAATCCCGCCGAAATGGCCCGTTGTTTCCAAAAGAACAACCTCCGCACCCCCCCTCAGCAGTTCCGTCGCTGCTGTCAATCCTGCAGGACCTGCGCCAATACAAATAACCCGCATGCTCCGGCTCCTCCGCTTCTTTTGCGTTACCTATTTCAGTATACCATAAGCCTGAGTAGAATGAAAAGCTTGTTCTCACGTCTCTCTTTTACCAAAGAGAGAGGATAAACATGAGAATTCTCGAGAATTTTATATGTATCTCTCAATTTTTATCATTTCTGCGGTATAATGGAGCGCAGGATAAAGTACGCACCGAGCGGAAGAACTGTATGCATTCATAAGATTATCTGCCTGACCTATACCTGCGTACGACCGAGGCTCACATGCTTCCTTTTTTTATACCAAGAAACCATGTTGCATACGAAGTGAAAAGTTTTACATTCCCTCTTGTATCGGTTATAATATTTGCGAGTACTTAGTTCGGATGATTCTTCCGGGAGAGATTGCAAGGGGCCAATGGGGTATCGAATGGTTTTCAGGCAAGAAGATCGAAAGCAGGCAAGTCTCTGGAAAAGTTGCTTTTGCCATAGCCGACAAGACGATCCTTCGAGAAAATCTTTCAGAATCAACACTGAGACGCTTTTCCGCGCGTGTTTTTCAAGGAAGGAGTTATGCAATGGATAAAAAAACACCACTATACAGCCGACATGTAATCTGGGGGGGGAAAATGGTGTCCTTCGGCGGATATCTACTGCCGGTACAATACGCCTCCGGTGTCATCGCAGAGCACATGGCCGTCCGCACCGCAGCAGGATTGTTTGATGTTTCACACATGGGTCAAGTGTTGTTCACCGGAAAAAGTGTACTGGCCTGCCTTAATCATCTGCTGACCAACGACTATACCAGCATGAAGTCAGGGCGGGTGCGTTACGGCATCATGTGTAACCCTGACGGCGGCTGTGTAGATGATTTAGTAGTGATGAAGCTATCAGACGAAGCATATCTTCTGGTTGTCAATGCTGCAAATCGGGAAAAGGATCTTGCGTGGATGACAGAGAATATGACAGCAGGTACCGAACTCCGGGATTTATCCGACAGCATCGCCATGGTGGCTTTGCAAGGCCCCTCCTCTCCGAAAATCCTTTCAAAACTTGCCAACCCCGATTATCTGCCTCAAAGGTATTACACATTCCGTAAGGAGGTCGAGGTAGCCGGTATACGGACACTGATCTCCAGAACCGGTTACACAGGTGAAACCGGGTACGAACTGATGGCAGCCAACGAGGATGCGGAGCGGTTGGCAGATGCATTGCTGGAAGCCGGGAAAAGTCTGGGATTGATTCCCTGTGGATTGGGTTCCCGGGACACTCTACGGCTTGAAGCTGGAATGCCGCTTTACGGCCACGAAATGGATGATACCATCACGCCGTTGGAAGCAGGGCTGGATTTCGCTGTGAAGCTTACAAAGGAGTCTTTCGTTGGGAAAGAGGCATTGACCTCTGTCCCCCAACGCATCCGCATCGGCTTGAAGGTTACCGGCCGTGGGATTATCCGTGAGCAACAGAATCTATATAATAAGGACGGCATCTGTATCGGCCACAGCACCTCTGGTACCCACGGTCCATATGTTGGCTTCCCTATTGCTATGGCACTGGTAAAGAGAGGGGTCGTCTCCATTGGTGATATAATTGAGGCAGATGTGCGGGGCCGTCTGGTAGCCGCTGAAGTAGTATCACTTCCCTTCTATAAAAAATCATAGAACTATAAATATAAAGGAGATTCACATGAATACACCTAAAAATCTGCAGTACACCGCATCCCATGAATGGATTCTTTTTACCGATGAAGACACTGCCCGCATCGGGCTGACCGATTTTGCTCAGGATGCCATGGGCGATCTGGTATTCGTCAACCTGCCACAGGAAGGAGATAGCGTCATTGCCGGGGAAGCTATGGCGGATGTGGAATCAGTGAAGGCGGTTTCCGACGTATTCAGCCCCGTATCGGGCATCGTTTCCGCCGTCAACGAGGCATTACTGGATGCACCCCAATCCATCAACGACCAGCCTTATGATGCCTGGCTTGTAGAAGTTACCGGCATCACAGACAAGGAGAGCCTTTTGAACGCAGAAGCCTACGAGGCTCTTTGTCGGGAGGCAGAGTAAATGGGCAGCTATCTTCCCTCTACCCCTGAGGATACCCGGGCAATGCTGGATAAGATAGGTGTTTCCTCCGAAGAAGCGCTATTTGCCTGTATCCCTTCCCCCCTCCGTTGCGGTCCTTTGGCTTTGGCAGAGGGGCTGACCGAAATGGAAGTGCAGGAAAAAATGCGGTCTTTCGCCGAAAAAAACCGGATTTTCCCCGCAATATTTCGTGGTGCAGGTGCTTATAAGCATTATATTCCCTCCATTGTGAAGTCCGTTACCACCAAGGAAGAGTTCGTTACCGCCTATACTCCCTATCAGGCAGAGATATCTCAAGGGTTACTGCAATCCATATTTGAGTATCAGTCGTTGATATGCGAGCTGACCGGAATGGATGTATCGAACGCCTCAGTCTATGATGGCGCTACTGCCGCCGCTGAAGCCGCCGCTATGTGCCGGGATAAGAGAAAACCCAGGTTTTTGGTTTCCGCTGCCGTTCACCCAATGGTTATTGAAACCATTCGTACTTATGTCTGGGGCAGAAATGCGGAAATTGAGCTGATCCCTCTTAAGGATGGAACGACCGACCCGGAAGCGCTGGATTCAATGCTGGATAACAATGTTGGCGGCGTCTATTTCCAGCAACCTAATTTCTATGGTCAGTTGGAGGATTCACAAGTGCTGACGGATCTGATTCATTCTGTCGGCGCAAAGGTAGTCATGGGAGTAAATCCCATTTCTCTTGGGCTTTTGATGTCTCCGGGGGAAGTGGGTGCAGATATTGCCGTCGGTGAAGGACAGCCCCTGGGTATGCCTCTGTCCTTCGGCGGCCCTTATCTGGGTTTCATGGCTTGCAAGAAAGATTTGATGCGCCGTATGCCCGGCCGCATTGTGGGTGAAACCACCGATCGAACCGGTAATCGGGCATATGTCTTGACACTGCAGGCACGGGAACAACACATCCGTCGGGAGAAAGCTTCCTCCAACATCTGCTCAAACCAGGCGCTTTGTGCCATGACAGCAGCAGTTTACCTCACTGCCATGGGACCGGCCGGACTGGTGGACTGCGCACAAGCCTGTTACGCTAATGCCCATACTTTGGCGGAGAAGTTAGACAAAATGGGGTACAAAAGACGTTTCCCCGGCGATTTCTTTCATGAGTTTCTGACAGATTGCCCCGTTCCATTGGAATCAGCGCTGTTTGCTTTGGAACAGCAGGGTATCCTTGGCGGCTTGCAGGTTGAAGGCGGGATACTCTGGTGCTGCACTGAATGCAATACTCCCTCACAAATTGAAGCCCTTTGTGACATACTCAGGGAGGTAAAATCATGAAGCTTTCCTTTGAATTAAGCCGTTCCGGCCGGGGCATGCAGATTCTTCCCTCCCCTACTACCGATGCGCCCAGACCGGCAAAAAAATACCTGCGCCGTGACCCTCTCAGGCTGCCTCAGTTGTCTGAGGTGGATATATCCCGACATTACACCCGGCTGATGAATCGTGCCTATGGTGTGAATAACGGTTTCTATCCCCTCGGCTCCTGTACTATGAAGTACAACCCGCGGGTTAACGAGGAAATTGCCTCACTGCCCGGCTTCACGGATGTGCATCCCCTGCAGCCGACGTCTAGCGTTACCGGCTGTATGGAAGTACTTGAGTTAGCAAAGATTGTCCTTTGTGAAATCACCGGTATGACAGATATGACCTTCCAGCCTGCCGCCGGAGCCCACGGAGAACTTACCGGCCTTCTGCTGATAAAAGCTTATCACGCTTCCAGAGGAGATACCGCACGCACCAAAATTCTTGTACCTGATGCTGCGCACGGGACCAATCCTGCATCAGCTGCAATGTGCGGTTATACAGTGGTATCCATATCATCTACTCCTGAAGGAACGGTGGATCTGGAAGCATTACGTCAGGCAGCCGGTCCGGATACTGCGGGGCTCATGCTGACTAACCCCAATACCCTAGGCCTTTTCGACCCCAATATCGCCGAAATCACCGAGATAGTCCATCTGGCTGGCGGACTCTGCTATTATGACGGTGCTAATCTGAACGCCATAATGGGGATTACTCGTCCCGGAGATATGGGATTTGACGTGGTCCATCTAAACCTACACAAGACCTTCTCCACTCCTCACGGTGGTGGAGGACCCGGCTCAGGCCCTGTTGGTTGCAAGGAGTTCCTCTCCTCCTTTCTGCCCGCCGACCAACCCGTAAAAGGGATGCTCACTCGACCTCCTCAGTCTATCGGCAGGATACGGAGCTTCTACGGAAATTTCCTTGTGGTAGTGAAGGCGCTGACCTATATCCTCTCTCTCGGAAAAGAGGGTATACCGGCAGCAGCCACACACGCCGTATTGAACGCCAATTATTTCAAGGCACTGCTGACAAAGAAATTCACCCCCTCCCATCCCGGACTCTGTATGCACGAGTTCGTTCTCTCTCTTGAGGATCTGAAGAAAGAAACGGGAGTATCGTCTTTGGATATCGCCAAGGGTCTGATAGATGAAGGAATCCATCCGCCCACCATGTACTTCCCTCTGATTGTACATGAGGCGCTTATGCCGGAACCTACCGAAACCGAAAGCAAGGAAACAATGGACGAAGCAGCTGCAGCATTCCTCAAACTGTACGACCGCGCTTACTCCGACCCGGAAAGCCTTCATACTGCGCCCCGCTCCGCCCCCATCGGACGGCCCGATGAGGTGGCTGCTGCTCGAAACCCCCGGTTGCGATGGGAACCTTGAGAGGAAAGTTAATCTCTTCTCCGGGTTTCGACCCCTATGTCAATCTCGCGCTGGAAGCATTATTGATAGAGGAAGTACAACCCGGAGAACTGATCCTTTACCTTTGGCGCAACGCCCGTACCGTAGTCATCGGTCGTAATCAAAATCCCTTCCGGGAATGTGACCGGATACTGCTGGAAGCAGAGGGCGGAATGCTGGCACGGCGCCGCTCCGGAGGCGGCGCCGTATATCATGATACCGGAAATCTAAACTTCTCCTTTATTGCACGGGACGACGTTTATAACGAAGCTCGGCAGACTTGGCTGGTGCAATCGGCAGTGGAGTCGGTTGGAATACACTGTTGCTTCTCAGGCAGAAATGATTTGTTGGCAGAAGGGCGGAAGTTCTCCGGCTCTGCATATCTCCATAAAAACAACCGGCACTGTCACCACGGTACTCTGATGGTTGCGGTCAGTCCGGAAGACATGGCCCGTTACCTCCGACCCGGTCCCGGCAAACTTGCTGCCAAAGGCGTAGATTCTATTAGAGCAAGAACGGTTAATCTTTCCGAACTGCAGCCCGGCCTTACTCCGGAAATACTGCAGAAAGCCCTTTCCCGTGCATTCTCCGATAGTTGCGACTGCTGTGAGTTCTGCATTCCCGGAAAGAGTAAAAGACTGGAGGAATTGACACGAGAGTTTACCGATTCGTCATGGATACTGGGGAGCTGGGATACACTTCCTGAAAGCGGAAAGTTGACCGGGCGTTATCCATGGGGTGGCATCACCTTTCATTTTTCCGTGGGAAGCGGGATTGTGACCGGCTGTGCTATTGAAACCGATGCTATGGATGCGGCATTATTCCATACAATTACGGCGCATTTTATGGGCCTTCCTGCAAACCCGGAATCTCTTATAACCGTATTAAGAGATTGCCCCTCTCCTTTTCGCGAAGACTTAATACAACTACTGCAAGGAGGTTTCCATGGAATCCTATGATTTGCTGGTCATTGGCGGAGGTCCAGGTGGTTATCCAGCGGCGCTCCGGGCGGCTGCATTAGGTAAAAAGGTCTGTCTCTTCGAGGAAGGGGAGATTGGTGGCACCTGCCTTAACCGGGGCTGTGTACCGACAAAGGCACTGCTTCACGGTGTGGCGGGATTGGCAGAGTTCGGCGTTATTCCGGACTGGGCTCACCTCACCGCCCACAGGGACAGAACTGTAAAAACTCTGCGAAATATCATCACCAGTGCTTTGAAAAAACAGAAAATCACAGTGGTTCCTCAGCGTGCACAGGTTCTGGACGGTTTGACAGTTGAGGCTGGTGGCAACCTCTACAGGGGAGAAGCCGTACTGCTAGCCACAGGTTCCCGCCCCGCAATTCCTCCGATACCCGGTCTGTCTGGAGAGAATATTTTTACCAGTGATGATTTGGTCATGGGAAATATGCCTCCAGGTGATACACTGGCCATCATTGGCGGTGGAGTGATCGGAGTCGAGCTGACCTCCGTTTATCTGGCAATGGGCAAGAGCGTTCTGTTGTTGGAAGCTATGGAGCGCCTGCTGCCGCTGATGGATCGAGAATTGTCCCAAAATCTTTCCATGATTTTGAAAAAGCGCGGAGCGGAAATTTATACCGGTGCCACCGTAACACGGGTAGTCCGGGCCTCGAAACTCATACTTTCGGTTGACATCAAGGACACAGAGATAAAACTGGCCTGCGACAGTATACTGGTAGCCACAGGGAGGCTTGCGAATACGGAAAACCTGTTCCGTTGTCCGCCACCGGAAATCCGGAGAGGCTTCTTTGTGGATGATTATTTTATGACCACAGTGCCTGGCGTATATGCTGTTGGGGACGCCATTTCCGGCAGTAGTCAGTTGGCTCACGCCGCCACCGCCCAAGGCATAGCCTTTGCGGAAAAATTGTGCGACATTTATGAGGGAGACGGCCTTGAAGCCATACCATCCTGTGTCTATACTGATCCTGAAATCGCCTCTGTAGGGCTGACGGCAGAAGAAGCAAAAGCCCGCGGACTGCCGGTGCTCCAGGGGAAAGCTGTGTTCGGCGGTAACGCCAGAGCACTTATTGCCGGAAGTGAACGGAGTTTCGTTAAGCTAATCTTTAACGGAGAGACCCACCGGCTGTTGGGTGCTCAGTTGATGTGCTCCCGCGCCGGAGAAATGATAAACGAATGTACAGCAGCTCTTCTCCGCGGGGACCGGGCTGAGGAAATGCGCAAGGTCGTCCGGCCCCACCCCTCCTTCGGCGAAGCGATTACCGCCGCAGCGGAAGCCGCGCTGGAGAAATAGTCCAAAACATAATACCTGCCGAAAGACTAAATGCTTCGGCAGGTATTTTTCTTTAGGTATATAGCTTAAGTCAGCGCAGGGTACACGGAAAATGAAGAGCCATACGCAAATCACGTCTCAAAGTGCTTCAGGGACGCACATGTTCACAATCTAAATGACAGAAAGTTTCCGGTAATATCATCTTCGCTTCTTATACATTGAATCGGAATAATGTTACGTCCCCATCCTTCATCACATATTCTTTACCTTCGGAACGAATCAGCCCCTTCTCCTTTGCTACGGCCATGGAGCCCACGCTGAGCAGTGTATCAAAGGGAATGACTTCTGCCCGAATAAAGCCCCGCTCAAAATCACTGTGTATCTTTCCCGCGGCTTGCGGGGCCTTCGTACCGTTGACAATCGTCCAGGCGCGCACCTCTTTCTCCCCAACTGTCAGGTAACTGATTAATCCCAGCAAATGATAGGAGTGGCGAATCAACCTATCCAGACCGGATTCCTTCAGTCCAAGCTCATCTAAAAAAGCCTTTCCGTCAGCTGGATCCATACCGGCAATTTCTTCCTCTATGGCCGCAGATACCACAATGACAGCAGCGCCTTCAGTCTGCGCCTGCGCTCTGACTTGCTCAACCATTGCGCAGTCGTCGGGGTCTGACAAATTCTCCTCCGCTACATTGGCAGCGTACACCGTAGGTTTGCTTGTTAGAAGGAACAAATTGTCGGTAAATTCCCTTTCCTCTGAAGTGAGGTCCATATTGAACACTTTCACTCCGGACTCCAGTCCATCATACAGCTTCTGCAGCAGAGCGGCCTCTTCCTTGATTTTCGCGTCTCCGGACTTCATTGCTTTCCTTGTGCGCTCGATCCGTTTTTCCAGAGTTTGCATATCGGCGAAAATCAACTCAAGGTTGATCGTTTCCATATCCCGAAGGGGATCTACGCTCCCATCAACATGTGCAATATCCCCATCTTCAAAGCAGCGCACGACCTGTACGATAGCGTCGCACTCCCTGATATGGCTCAGGAACTGATTCCCCAAACCCTCTCCTCGGCTGGCACCCCGCACCAAGCCGGCAATATCCACAAATTCAACGGTCGCAGGAGTGTGCTTTCTCGGATGATACATCTCTGCCAGCACATCAAGCCGCGCATCCGGCACCGCTACTACGCCAATATTGGGTTCAATTGTACAAAAAGGATAATTCGCCGCTTGAGCTCCGGCCCGGGTAATGGCATTAAATAATGTACTCTTCCCAACATTGGGCAAGCCGACGATACCTAGTTTCATGTTGCGCTCCTTACGATTTGCTGAAGCTATTATACATGAAAACTACGTTTTGTACAGAGCAACGGACATAATCAACAGAAACAAGCCCACGATAAATACCAATGGATTCCCTTCTTCCATCCGGCAACCGCCCAGCATTTCGCCGCGGAAAAGCCGATACACAGCCTGCTGTTTCCCGGGGCACCGTGCGTATTGTTCCGGTTAAAAATCCTTGCGTGACATTCCGTCCGTCATACGGTATACTTTGTTTGGAGGACAGGCATGGAAGAAAACGAAATTTCCAAGACATTCCGCAACAACAAAGTATCCGGACGGTACCTTTCTGCCGGGCTGAATGTCATCCAAAGCACAGCCCGGCAACAGAAGAAGGAACACCAAACGGAAAGCCGACATATCGAAAAAGCTACCGGCGACGCCCGTTTATTGGGCAGCACGCAACCGCTGGATGCAGCATGGTTAACTTGGGCAACAGGCTTGCGAATTCATATTCTATCCGAGACCAACTCTACAAACACCTTGATGCGAGCTTGGGCAGACGAGGGTCAACCACAGGGAACCGTATTGCTTGTAGATAAACAGACCGGAGGGCGCGGACGATTGGGAAGGCATTTCTTCTCCCCTACAGGTACCGGCCTCTATATGAGCCTGCTTTTGCGTCCTATGATGTCTGCGGAAGTCGCACTGATGATCACTACCGCAGCGGCAGTGGCGGTTGCAGAAGCCGTTACCCGTGTAACGGGCAGAGCTGCTGGGATCAAATGGGTCAACGATATTCTTTTGGATGGGAAAAAGATCTGCGGTATATTGACAGAAACCGCGCTGGATGTGGAAACCGGGGGACTGCAATATGCGGTACTGGGTATCGGTATAAACTGCTGGGATCCGATAGAGGGCTTCCCTTCGGATATCCGAGAGATTGCGGGCTCGGTATTCGGGCAAGCCGAAGGGGACAAGAACCAACTGGCCGCAGAAATTTTACGCGGCTTCACCTTAATATACAATAAACTGCCTGACTCCGACTTTATGGAGCGGTACCGAGAACTGTCCGTCATAACAGGCAAGAACATCTGGGTCATGTCTCCGAACAGAAAGGATCCTGCGAAAGCCCTCTCCATCGATGACCGTGCAGGCCTTCGGGTTCAATGGGATGACGGGACTGAAACCGTGCTACGTACCGGAGAAATCAGCATTCGTGAGCGAAAATGAAGAAAATTGATATTCGTTCTATGGTTATAACAGCGATATGCAGCGCAACCATCGCAGTCTGCGCACAGGTTGCGATACATACTCCTTCGGGGATTCCCATAACCATGCAAACATTCGCCATCGCTTTTACCGCCTATCTACTGGGTTCCGGTTGGGGAACCGCTTCTGTGGGGGTTTATTTGCTGATGGGCGCAGCAGGTATCCCGGTATTTGCGGGGTTTCGAGGAGGGGCCGGGATGCTGTTCAGCTACACAGCTGGATTCCTTTGGGGGTTTTTGCCCATGGCTGCTCTCTGCGGATGGAAAAGAGACACATTGTTATCCCGTCTGTTGCTGGGCTTTACGGGGTTGGTGATATGTCACGCTTCCGGTGTTACCGTATACAGCTTCCTGTCTTCTCGACCATGGACGGCTGCTTTTCTCATAGTCAGCCTTCCTTATCTGCCGAAAGATGTTCTTTCTCTTGTCGGAGCCGCGTTGCTTGCACCGGCAGTCATCCGTGTGCTGCGCCTGAAAACAGGAATTTCCTAACCCATGTCGTATTATCATAAGGAATACTGAGAGAGGAGAAAGTTGCCATGGATTGTCCAGTAATACGTTTCCATAACGGCGTATCCATTCCCCAGTTAGGGCTGGGTGTCTTCCGCAGCGAGCCCGGAACTACCACTGCGCAAGCGGTTTGCTGGGCGCTTGAAGCAGGGTATCGGCACATTGATACGGCGCAGGCTTATCGAAATGAGGCTGATGTGGCCGAAGGTATCCGCCGAAGCGGCATTAAACGTGAGGATGTTTTTATCACCTCCAAGCTTTGGACACAAAACATTGAGGCAAAGAACGGTTATGCAGGCGCTCTTCGCAGTCTGGATGCCCTGAAGACTGACTATCTGGATCTATACCTGCTCCACTGGCCGGTACCGAATTATATCGAAGCTTGGGAGGCTTTGATGCGTCTATACGAAGAAAAACGCCTTCTTGCTATCGGTGTGAGCAACTTCCAGTTGCGACACCTCCAGGCGTTGGAGAAGGCCGGTTTGGCACTGCCTGTGGTAAATCAGATCGAACTGCACCCCGCATTCCAGCAAAAAGAAGTGAAACCCTACTGCCTGAGCCGCGGCATTGCAGTAGAAGCTTGGAGCCCACTGGGCGGACAGGACCATACTCTTTTTGATCATCCGGCCATTGCCGGCATCGCAAAAAAGCACGGAAAAACCGGCGCTCAGGTAATCATTCGCTGGCACCTCCAAACCGGAAATATCGTGATACCCAAGTCAGTTAAGCAAAACCGGATTATAGAAAACTATCAGGTATTTGACTTCACACTGGATACCGAGGACATGGCTTCCATTGCCGAAATGGATACTAATAAACGTACTTGGTGGAGTCCTGACCGCTACAAGTAGAGAAAAACCGCTGAAGCATAATGCTTCGGCGGTTTCCTTATATACACAATCCTCTTTGTCCGAGCATAGAGAAGCCGGTTCCGCACTGATCTCTGTATTCGGTTGTGCGGCTATATACAAAATTGGCTTACATGTCGTTATCCTCCCGCTCCCTTTTTCGCACATAAACGGTGGTTGCCTCTTGTCCCCGGCATTAGGTGGAAGGGATATGCTTTCTCGCTCTTCATAGCTATGGTATAATGCAAGAGGAGGTATTTGTATGGACTATTTGAAAACAAAGACGATATTGGAGAAGAACGGCTTCAGCGTTGCGCTCCACGCAACTCTGGAGGCAGCGGCAAGTGCGGTTTTAGCCGAAATACCGCTGTCTGCCTCCGTAGGTTTCGGTGGGTCGGTAACTGTAGACGAGAGCGGCCTCTATGATCAACTCAGGCAGCGGGGCAACCGGGTATATTGGCATTGGAAAGAACCCGGATCAGCACGGGAAGCAACTCTGGCGGCTGCACATAACGCGGATATTTATCTTTCCAGCACTAATGCGTTGACGATGGACGGCGTACTTATCAATATCGACGGTACCGGCAACCGGGTGGCAGCCCTGGCCTACGGGCCAAAGGCCGTGCACCTGCTTGTAGGAAAAAATAAACTGGCAGAGGATATCGAAGCCGGCTACCGAAGAGTAAAGGAAGTGGCTTGCCCCTTGAATGCCCGCAGACTGGGTTTAAAAACACCCTGTACCGTAGATAACAAATGCCACCGGTGTGCAAACTCCATTACCATCTGCCGTGTTATCTCCTATATGGATAAAGCCGTTCCCGGCAGACCCTTTACCATCCACATAATCGACCAGGAAGTCGGCTATTGATGGCTGTTGCGGGAAAAAACCTTATAAGGGGTGTGGTATTTGATCTGGACCATACGCTGTACGACCGAAAGACTTCAGATACATTAGGCCTAATAAAATATTTCTCCCAATATCCCCGGCAGTTCGCCCCCGGGCAAACTCCTGAGAGTGCGGCAAAAAGCATGTGGCGGGGTGAGCTGGATAATCTTAAGTCCGGCTGGCAGGCTTTAACAGACACAATGACGCGGGAGGGGGTATTCGCCTATCCTCCCACGGGACAGGCATTCTGTGACTGGTTCCAGCGCTATTATGCTTCAGCCGGCGTTACCTGGCCGTGTGTGTATCCTCTGCTTCATAATCTGAAGCGGATGGGGCTGAAACTGGGCATCATCACCAATGGGACCCAAACAACCCAACAGGCAAAGCTAGATTATTTCGGTTTCCCAAGTCTTATCCCTGAAATTATTATCGCAAGCGGGCAGCAGGCAAAACCCAACCCCGCGCCGTTTATACGTATGACTTCCCAACTGGGTTGTCCGGCGAACACATTGCTGTATGTAGGTGACAATCCTATCAACGATGTTGCTGCCTCGCATAGTGCCGGGTATATCCCCGTTTGGGTGCGAACATTGCCTTGGTGGGGCGATGCACAGCCTCCCCTGTATCAGATAGACACAGTCTGCCAGTTGTATGATTTGATTTGCACAGAATTTTGTATTACCTAATAAAAGGCCTTCTATAGAGGACCTTTTTGCTGCGACAGAATAATGTCAGCCGATATCTACCATGGCAATCATCGCCCCGGTATCGGATCCTGCAGCACGGAGCAGAGTCACAATAAGGGAAAACGCCGGATTCTCCTCTCCGGTCCAATGCAAATCCAATGTCACGAGCAGCTGCTCCGCTTCCGTATCGTAGGCGGTTCCTGTCAGAGATATCTCTAGGCCGGAGGAAATATAGTCACAGGCAGTCAGTGTCCGCGTTTCTGCATTGTATGCCAAAATAGACGACCATTCCCCCGGTATGTCCGGCAAACCCTCCCTGCCAAGGAACATTGCTGCAGTCAATGCCTCTGCCCGATGTAAAGGTAGAGTGACAGAGCCGTTCTCAATAACGGCATCTGTTATTGAAGCGCCGCATTCACCCATGTAATGATACAGCGCCTCCAGCACATACGTATCCTCCGTAATATCCGTTGGCTCGGGTTCATTTCCCTGAACCCGATGATATGCGGTTACCGACGCAGCCTTAAGCAACGGTATCAGTGCCTGCATGGCTGCTTCGGTGTCCGCATTGCCGAAAAAGGCCGATATATCCCGGATGATTACCGGTTCAACCGATTCCTCCGGCTCTATGGTATCCTCCGGGTGTTCGGCTTCTTCCGGCTGTTCCGGCTCATCCGGAGCAGCGCTTTCCTCCTGCATGATCATGTCCGTGCCTTCTGTCTGCGGTGTAGTATCCACAGAGGTTATTGCGCCAAGCGGACTATCCGTATAGTTCGGCGCGTCTATCTCCACACAGCCTGCTGGCGAAAGCAGTAGTACGCTCAAGATAATAACAATGATTTTTTTCATCTTCTCTCCCTTCAGCCGGCAAAACCCTTCATACGCAAAATCCGGTATACAGATTCCTTTGCGCGATCCCTTGATATCCTGCCCGAAGCAAGAGCTTCCTCCAGCGCCACACAAATTTTCCATTGACTATCGATGCCCTTTCCGAGAAGCACGATATCACCCCCGGCAAGGATATGCTGTATAGCAGCATCTCCCAAGTCATAAACCGCAGCCACAGCCTGCATCCGTAAATCGTCCGATATAACCACTCCATCAAAACCCATCGTATCCCGGAGCAGTGAACCGATCACCACCGGCGAAAGGCTGGCGACCCATTGACTGTCTATCTTCGGCAGGGAAATATGCCCAACAAGAATTCCGTCCGCTCCGGCCTCCATTCCGGCGGAAAAAGCCGCAACGTCTCTCTCCATCAATTGTTCCATGGTGATGTCCCGAGAGAGAGATACATCGTGTGGGTCTTCCGGGGCATCACCGTGACCGGGAAAATGCTTTATCATGGACAGTACGCCCCCGTCATGCAGGCCCCGGATTTCCGCTGCTCCCATTTGCCCCGCCAATATCGGATCTGAAGAGAAGACGCGGCTTCCCATAAAGGAGCTTTCCGGGTCCGCCACATCCAGTACCGGAGCCAGGTTCATCGTTATTCCGGTTTCCGCCAGCGCCTGCCCGATACGTATACCCTGTTCATATGCCGCCTGAGGATCTCCGCCCTCAGCCAATGCCTGCTGAGAGGCTAACTTGGGCGACCATACAAAGCGTCTTACGGTTCCTCCTTCCACATCGATGGAGATCGTCATAGGGACGGATGAAATATTCACGGCTTGGATTTCTGAACAGAGTCTTTTCGTCTGATCAAAGTCCTCCACATTCCAGCCAAACAGGATAATATTGCCGATTTCATACTGTTGTATCAGTCCGACGGCATCATCCGGGATGCTTTTCGTACCCGAAAAACCCACCATTACCATCTGCCCTACAAGCTGCGCATCTGTCATGCTCGAAATATACACCTCAAGCGGGTCAGGTTCTGGAGTCGGCTCCGGGGTGGGTTCCGGAGTGGGAATCGGTGAAGGAGTCGCTTCCGCGGTTGGCAAAAAGAGCGGTGCCATCGATGCCGAATCCACATCCGGTTCCGGAGGAATAGTGGGCGCCAAAGCAGCTTTGACGCAGCCGCTCAACAGCAGCAACCCGGTTAGCGCCATACAAGAAAGCTTTCTCAATATTCGATCCTCCCTCCGGAATTGTAACATAAAAAAGACGGCCCTTCAAACCGCCTAAAACTGCATTCCTACGTCAGCAGTGTACAACCTCCCAACACCTCTGGACGAGACAGTATGCTGTCCGTGGATGTGAGTTCCCGAATGACCCGGCAGGGATTTCCTCCGGCGAAGGTATGTGGCGGTATATCCTTCACTACCACGCTACCGGCGCCGATCACGCAGCCCTCTCCAATCGTTACTCCGGAGCAGACCACAACGTTAGCGCCGAACCAACAGTTATTTCCGATACGCACGGGTTTTGCATAACACAGACGCCTTGGTTCTCCGTCTTGATTCCGCATCATCCGCCGTTCTTCCGGCAAAAGGGGATGTACGGGAGTGACAATGGTTACATTGGGTCCGAAATTGCAGTCGTCCCCGATTACCACCGGCCCGTCATCCTGAATGGTCAAATTGAAATTTCCAAAGAAACGCTTGCCGATTCGGGTATGATTGCCGTAATGGATAAACATGGGGCCCTGTATAAAACTTCCCTCTCCCAGTTCACAGAAAAGCGAAGAAAGAATCCCTTCCCTTTTCTCTGTGTCATCCTCATACAGCGCATTGTAAGCCGTACAGAGGTTATGTGCACGGAGTTTCATCTCCTTTAGTTCCGGATCCCCGGGACAAAACAACAGTCCGGCCGCCTGCCTTTGTACTTCTGTCATAATTTCCTCCTCCTATGAAAAAAGACGGAAAACCGCGTTCTCCGTCTTTATGGCATGTGCTTACGCTCCGGCCTTTTCTTTGGCAATCTCCGCCAAACGGGAGAAAGCTGCAGCGTCTGTGATAGCCAACTCAGCCAGCATCTTCCGGTTAATATCGATTCCGGCCTTGTGGAGACCGTCCATAAAGCGGGAATAGCTGATGTTATTCATGCGGGCAGCGGCATTGATACGGACGATCCACATGCGGCGGAATTCACGCTTGCGCAATTTGCGGCCAACGTAGGCATATCGCATAGATTTGATGACGGCCTCTCGGGCAGGGCGATACTGCTTGCTCTTTGCTCCAAAGTAGCCCTTGGACATCTTAAAAATCTTGCGACGCTTTTTTACAGCGTTGACAGCTCTCTTAATTCTTGCCATTATTCAAAACTCCTTTCAGCTCCAATTACTTATAGGGAATCATTTTATGAATGGTACGGGTTTCCTGCTCAGAAACATAGCCTCCGGCACGAAGATTGCGTTTTGTCTTGCGATTCTTGCCGTTTAACTTATGGTTCTTATAAGCTTTAGCTCTCTTGATCTTACCGGTACCTGTCACTCTAAAGCGCTTTGACGCGGAGCTGGAGCTCTTAATTTTGTACTGTGCCATTGGGATTCCTCCTCAAATCATTTCGTATATCTTAGGCCTTCTTTTCCTTTATAGGGCTGATCATCATAGACATGATCCGACCCTCCATAGAAGGACGACGATCCACTACAGCCACATCCTCTATCCGCTTTGCGAAGTCGACCAGCACCCTTAATCCTACATCTTGGTGCGCCATCTGTCGGCCGCGGAATTGAATTGATACCTTTACCTTGTTGCCGTCTTCTAAAAACTTTCGGGCGTTTCTCTCCCTTACGGAGATATCATGCTCCTCAATCACGGGAGAGAGTTTGACCTCTTTCACAGTGATGACCTTCTGATTCTTGCGGGCTTCCTTTTCCTTCTTGATCATCTCGAAACGGTACTTGCTGTAATCCATCATTCGAACTACGGGAGGATCCCCCTGTGGAGCAATAAGTACCAGATCCAAATCCTTATCGTCCGCCAGTTTCTGGGCTTCAGTCCGGGACATAATCCCCAGCCTCTCCCTGTTACTGCCGACAACACGGACTGTTTCGGCTCGAATCGCGTCATTGATCAAAAGCTCTGCCTTGATAGTGAAACACCTCCATAAAGAAAAAATGAGCGGCATAATGCCACCCACAAATCATGCGTCCATGATACCTGACAGCCAATACCGGCAGGTGAGAAGCGGATGGCTTCTGCTTACCAATTAATGTTACATGAAAATTCGGGACTTGTCAAGTTTTTTTATATAAACTTTAAAATTATAAAATCCTCTCTCATGCGATGCAGTGGATAGTAGGCAGTTCTCATATGATTCTTTCCCCCATGTCCTTTCCCCCCAATATATGAAAATGGAGATGGGGTACTGTCTGCCCGGCATCTGCACCAGTATTGACGATCAGCCGGAAAGAAGTCAAACCTTTGGCGGCGACAACCTTGGGAAGAGCCGCAATGCAAGCACCGGTGTCAGCAACGTCCGTTTTTAGAATATCTGCGGCATGATGCTTGGGAACAAGCAGTACGTGAACCGGCGCCTGTGGGCTAATGTCGTCAAACGCAAGCACCAACTCATCCTCATAGACCTTTTTGCAAGGGATTTCTCCCCGGACAATTTTACAGAAAACACAGTTATCCATTTATTACTCCTTTTTCGCCCAAACAAGTGTCAGGCGTGCTTTCACAGATTTCCGTAAGTCGCACCGGTACAATTTCCCCAGCGACAGTTTCTCCGGTAAAACGCACCCGGATATATTCCGGGGTATAACCCTCCCACAAACCATTGTTCCGAGTTTCCGTCAGTACAGGAAATATCCTTCCAAGACGTCCAGCCATATATCTGCGGCTAGACGCAGTGCCGATAGCCTCCATCACCGCCGCTCGCCCTTTTTTTTCCGCTCTTGTACACTGCCCCGGCATAGCAGCGGCAGGGGTACCCTCCCGCCGGGAATAAGGAAAAACATGTATGCGGGAAAACCCTGCCCGACGCACCGTTTCACAGGATACGGCGAACTCCTCCTCCGTCTCTCCGGGAAAACCGACGATTACATCAGTTGTCAGTGCGGCCTCCGGAAATACCTGACGAATGCGCTCCAATCCCTGTAGAAACGAAGCAGTCGTATATCTGCGGCGCATGCGTAAGAGTGTGGCATCGCATCCGCTTTGCAAAGAAAGGTGGAAATGAGGGCAAAGCCCGGATATCTCCCTCAGTCCAGCAATAAATCTCTCCGACATCAGCACCGGCTCCAGAGAACCCAACCTCAGTCTGATAATGCCGGGAACAACAGATAAGCCTTTCAGCAGAGAAAGCAGTGCTTCTTCCGGTTTTTCATCCCGATCCCTGCCGTAGGACGCGATATGAATACCGGTCAAAACCAATTCGCGTGCTCCGGCTTCCGCCAGTCGCTGTGCTTCCGCTAAGGTCTCCTCCGCGTCACGACTCCGAATGGGACCCCGGACATACGGAATGATGCAATACGCACAAAACCGGTCGCAACCCTCCTGGATTTTCAAGTTAGCCCGCGTCCTTTCTCCGGGGCTAGAAATTACCAACGGCTCAAACACACCCCTGCGGGGAATCGCAAGGCTATCCCGGGGTAACAGAGCTTTTCCGCGCATTATTTCTTCTATCAGAGTAACCACTCGGGATCTACCCTCGGTACCTATGACCAAATCCGCAAGTCCGTCCCGCACCAGCTGTTCACCTTCCCGCATGGCATAACAACCGGCGACGATCATAACCGCTCCGGGATCATCCTGCGCAGCATGACGCAACATCTGACGGCATTTCCGATCGGCCTCAGCCGTCACTGTGCAGGTATTCAGTAACACTGCGTCGGCCGGCTGTCCGTCTCCTGCAATCTCCCAGCCGGCGGATATAAACAGCTCCGCCATCGCTTGGGTATCGTACTGATTGACCTTGCAGCCCAAAGTATAGAGTCGGATCCTCATTTTCGCCAGGCCATTGCCACCCATTCGCCCCTGCTCCGGGTATCCAGCAAGAACATACGGGCATCCATCAACGCCTTTTCCACATCCTCACGACGTTCTTTAGTGATACCGGATACGATCCACACTCCGCCCTTCGGAAGGTGCGCTTTCGCTGCTTCAGCCATGGAAATAATAACTTCATCGATGATATTGGAGACAATTAAATCCGCCGGCTCGTCTATTCCATCCAACAGATTCCCCAGTCGGACGGTCATTCCAGTATCTTCCATATGATTCAGCGCCAAGTTGTTATGGGTGGCATCGATACAGACCGGATCTTTGTCCACAGCCAAAGCAACAGACGCTCCCAGCTTCAGCGATGCGATGGCAAGTATGCCGGAACCGCAGCCGATATCATATATCTTCATGTCCTTAGATACATATTTCTCCAACAATTCCAAACACATGCCCGTCGTCTCATGTGTTCCTGTGCCGAAAGCCATACCGGGATCCATCACCAGCTCCGTTCGTTCTGCCGGGCAGGCTGCCTGTTCCCATACAGGCCTCACCCAAAGCCGTTCCCCTACCGGGAATGGCTTGTAATACTTCTTCCAATTGTTCGCCCAATCCTCTTCCTTAACAGAGGCGGTTTCCAGGGCAAGGCTCCCCACATCGATACCGAAGTTCGTCTCGCGAGTCTGATTAATGCGCTCGCGCAATTTCGCCATCCGGTCATTGAGGCAGGCGTCTTCACTTAGGTAACCGATCACCAACACATCCGGAGACATTCCATCAGCAATATGCTCATCAATATAATCCCAGCCGCTCTCCTCGTGTCGATAGATGCATATATCCGCCCGATCCTCAATGATCACCCCCTCGACTCCGACCGTATCCAATATACCTGAAACGATCTCCGCTCCAAGGGTAGTGGTATGCACCACGACTTTGGTATAATTCATGGGTTCTCCTTAGCTGTTAAACAGCTCCTTCAACTTCTCAACAAAGGATTTCTGGTTACGGTACTCCTTCCCGGTTGAGGCCTTATCAAACTCTGCAAGGATTTCCCGCTGTTTTGCGTTCAACCCGCGGGGCACCTCCACCTGAATATGCAGCACGAGGTTCCCTCTGTTGCGTCCGTTCAATACCTGGATCCCCTTGTTTCTGAGGATAATTGTATGACCCGGCTGGGTTCCTTCGGCAATTTTCTGCTTTGTTCGCCCTTCAAGAGTGGGGATCTCAATCTCGCCGCCCAACGTAGCCACCGTAATGGGCACCGGCACATCAACATGTATGTCATATCCTTCCCGGCGAAAGATTTTGTGGGAACGCACCCTGATACTGACATACAGGTCTCCGTTGGGTCCTCCGTTTACCCCCGCTTCTCCCTCTCCCGAGAGAGTCATGCGCTGGCCGTTGTCAATTCCGGCAGGGATGTTCAGATTGATGCGTACTGCTTTACGCACCCTGCCCCTGCCTCCACAGCGGGTACAAATCTCTTTGACAATGGAACCGGTGCCGCTGCAGCGGGAACAGGTGGTCTGGGTACGCATCTGTCCAAGAGGTGTGTTTGCTACCCTTACTACCTGGCCGGAACCATGGCAATCCGGGCAGGTTTCTCGTGCGGTACCATCCTTCGCGCCCGTCCCATGGCAATCCGGGCAGATTTCCTCACGGTTCAGGGAGATTTCCTTCTTTGTTCCAAATGCAGCTTCTTCAAAAGAAATAGTCAGTTCCACCTGCAGGGAACGCCCCTGCCGCGGTCCGTTGCGGCGGGAGGAACCGCTTCCAAAAATATCGCCTCCAAAAAAGGAACCGAATATGTCGCCCAAATCTCCAAAGCCCGAGAATCCTTCCCCGCTGTAGGAATAACCTTGCTGTGCCGGATCCTCATGCCCGAACTGATCATATTTGGTTCGTTTTTCGGGATCGGACAATACCTCATATGCCTCCGAGACCTCCTTAAAGGCCGCTTCAGCTTTTTTATCCTCGGGGTTCAAATCCGGGTGGTATTTCTTTGCCAGTTTTCGGTAAGCTGACTTTATTGCAGAATCGTCCGCATCTTTCTCAACTCCTAAAACCTCGTAATAATCTCTCTTTACTGCCAATGCAATCACCTCTTGCGGGTTTCGCGCTTAGCGCACCCGGGTAGTATAGCACTTCTGCCATTGCCGCACAAGGGCATAGGCCCCGGGGCAAAAAACAGGCGGGCGATCAACGCCCGCCCGTTGCGTCGGTTATTTATTATCGTCGTCTACGACCTCGTAGTCGGCATCCACAGGACTATCAGACTGATAACCCTGCGCGTCGGGATTGGAATCACCGGCGTTGCTGCCGGAAGTCTGCTGATAAACAGATCCGAACACCTCATACGCAAGTTTCTCCAGCTTCTCAAGCTGCGTTTTAATCGCTTCGATATCATCACCGTCCTTAACGGCTTTCAACGCATCCACCTCCGCCTGTAAACGGGATTTATCGGCGTCGGAGATTTTGTCATCCAAATCCTTCAGAGTCTTCTCTGTCTGATACACAACGGAATCTGCGTTATTCTTTGTATCTGCCGCTTCCCTCCGCTTTTTATCTTCCTCCGCATACTGTTCCGCTTCCCTTACAGCGCGGTTGATTTCCTCCTCGGACATATTGGTAGAAGCTGTAATAACCACTTTGTTCTCATTGCCGGTTCCCAGATCCTTTGCGGAAACGTGAACGATACCGTTGGCATCGATATCAAAGGTCACCTCTATCTGAGGCACACCGCGGGGCGCAGTAGGAATACCGGTCAATTGGAACTTGCCCAGCGTTTTATTATATTGTGCCATCTCGCGCTCGCCCTGAAGCACGTGCACCTCAACAGAAGTTTGTCCGTCAGCAGCAGTGGAAAAAATCTGACTCTTCCGGGTGGGAATAGTGGTGTTCCTGTCAATCAACCGGGTGAATACGCCGCCCATTGTTTCAATCCCCATGGAAAGAGGTGTAACATCCAAGAGCAGAACATCCTTAACATCTCCGCCCAGCACGCCGGCTTGTACCGCAGCGCCGATTGCCACGCACTCGTCAGGGTTTATTCCCTTGTAGGGATCCTTACCGGTGATCTTCTTCACCGCATCCTGCACAGCGGGAATACGAGTGGAACCGCCTACAAGAATCACACGGTCCACCTCGGCAGGGGTCAGACCGGCGTCTTTCAGCGCCTGGGTGATAGGACCGATCGTCTTTTCCACAAGGTCCGCAGTAATCTCATTAAACTTTGCCCGTGTCAGCGTAATATCCATATGCTTGGGGCCGGATGCATCCGCTGTGATAAAGGGCAGGTTCACATTGCTGGTGGTTACGCTGGACAGTTCGATCTTGGCTTTCTCAGCAGCTTCCTTCAGTCGCTGCAGAGCCATACGATCCTTACGCAGGTCGATCCCGGTGTCGTTTTTAAAGCTTTCGGCCAGAAAGTCAATGATCCGTTGGTCAAAGTCGTCGCCGCCCAATCGGGTATTGCCGTTGGTAGCCAACACTTCGAACACACCGTCACCAATCTCCAATAAGGATACGTCAAAGGTACCGCCACCCAGGTCGTATACCAGGATCTTCTGATTGTTTTCCTTCTGCAAACCGTAAGCAAGGGAGGCTGCGGTAGGCTCGTTAATGATCCGCAAAACTTCCATCCCTGCAATTTTGCCAGCGTCCTTTGTGGACTGCCGCTGGGCATCAGAAAAATAGGCAGGCACGGTAATAACAGCTTGCGTCACAGTCTCTCCCAAGTAGGCCTCGGCATCCGCCTTAAGCTTCTGCAGGATAAAAGCGGAAATTTCCTGCGGTGTATAGTTCTTTCCATCGATAACGATTCTATGATTGCTGCCCATCTCCCGTTTTATAGAGGTAATGGTGCGATCCGGATTAGTGATAGCCTGCCGCTTGGCGACCTGGCCCACAAGACGCTCTCCGTCCTTGGTGAATGCCACAACGGATTGTGTTGTACGATTGCCTTCCGCGTTGGGGATGACTACCGGCTCGCCGCCTTCCAGTACGGCGACGCAAGAATTCGTTGTTCCCAAGTCAATACCTATTATTTTACTCATAACCTATATCCTCCTGAAATTGATTTCTCTTTATTGTGCTACCTGCACCATGCTGACTCTAACTACACGGCCCTTGACCGTATACCCGGTCTGCATCACCATCATGACAGTTCCCGGGGGATACTCCTCGGTAGCTAGCGCCTGCATCACAGCATCGTGTATATTCGGGTCAAAGGGTTTCCCCAGTGCCGGAATTTCTTCAAGACCTAGAGCCGCCAAGCAGTCCTTCATCTGCCGAAACACCAACTCAACACCGTTGCGGTAGCTGTCATCTAATTCCTGAATGGCATCCATCGTACGTTCAATACTATCCAGTACCGGCAGCATTGCTGTAATCGCCTTTCGGTTGCCCTCCTCCAGTGCTTCTATTCTTGTTGAGGTATTCCTTCTGCGGTAATTTTCAAACTCTGCCCGCGCTCTTTGGGCTAAATCCAGATACTCATCCCTTTGCTTTTCCGCAGCTGCCAACTTCTCTTCCAGTTCATTCATCTGGTGATCGAACTGGGGCGCTGCCGCTTCGTCCGCTGTCTCTGTTTTAGGGACAGGGGATATCTCGTCCGGCGGCGTTGTTTGCTGCGGGGTATCGACAGGGCATTTCTCTTTTTTCATGTTCTATCTCCTCGTATAGTGTTTCTGCTGGTGAACACCTCACCCAACTCATCCTGCATCAGGGAAAGAGCTTGGAAGGCACGAGCATAATCCATCCTTGTGGGGCCGATGATGCCAATTGCGCCCACCGGCCGATTTTCGACCCTGTAGGTTGCCGTAAGCAGAGAACAGTCCTCTAACTGTGGGTCATCATTTTCAACGCCGATTGTGACGAAATATCCTCTGCGGGTACGTTCCGTCATCAAACTGTGAAGCCGGTCTTTCGCTTGCAGCAATGTCATCAGCGCCCTTGCCCGATCTGAATCCTTATACTCAGGATAATCCAGCAGGTTTGCTGCCCCCGCAAGCACCAACTCACTGCTCTCTGCCTGCACAGAAGCGTCTTCCAATACATTCATTAAATTTATGAACATATCCCGGTTCTCACGCATTTCCCGGCGAAGTGACGTCACCATGTTTACATTCACATCCGTTACCGAGTGTCCTGCGAAACGATCTGTGAGTTCCCGTGAAATATGGAGAAGATCCTCATCTTCCATATCCTCAGGAATACGGATAATCGCATCCTTCGATACACCTGCATCAGTCACAATGACCACTAGCGCCGTGTTTCGGGAAATTCCCACCAACTGTATTCGTCGTAGGGTCATACGCCTAAGTTGAGGCGCCAAAACCATTGCAGTATAACGGGTAATCTGACTTATTGCCTGCGCTGCGGCTTGTATTACCGCATCCACATCATCCGTCCATCGGTTCACCGCCCTTCGTAGAAAGGCTACCTCTTCGTGTGTAAGAACGTCAACATGGCGCTCCTGCAAGGCATCCACATACATGCGATACGCCTTATTCGACGGTATCCTACCTGAAGAAGTATGTAAATGGGTTAACAATCCCATTTCCTCCAGATCAGCCATCTCGTTCCGAATGGTGGCGGGGGAAAAACCCGGAATATACTTCCTGGAAATGGTTCGGGAGCCGACAGGTACTGCAGAGTCAACATAGTCGTCAATAATTGCCTTTAATACCGCCAGCTTTCTGTCCGACAGCTTCATCCTCTCTTCCCCCCTTCTCTGTTAGCACTCTTTGGTGTCGAGTGCTAACAACTGATACTAACATACACCGCATTCGTCTTTTTGTCAATAGGTAAATTGAACTTTTTTCAATTTTATATAAAACAACCAAAGTAAAGAAGACGAACCGTTGTAAAGTGCCTGCTTTTTCTGTATAATACTATATACTTCTGAAAGGAGTGCGCAATGCCCAACGAAAGACAACGACTCATCCGCAATTTCTGCATCATAGCCCATATTGACCATGGTAAGTCCACCCTGGCGGACAGGGTCTTAGAGCTGACCGGAGTTTTCACCGCACGGGAAATGGAGGAGCAAATTCTGGACTCCATGGATTTGGAACGCGAGCGGGGCATTACGATCAAAAGCCGTGCTGTTCGGATGCGGTATACCGCCACCGACGGAGAGAACTACATTTTTAACCTGATCGACACTCCCGGACATGTGGATTTTACCTACGAAGTATCCCGTTCCCTTGCCGCATGTGAGGGAGCCATTCTGATTGTCGATGCGACACAGGGAGTAGAGGCCCAGACCCTGGCAAATGCTTATCTTGCTATCGACAATGATCTGGAAGTGCTGCCGGTTATTAACAAAATAGACCTGGCATCTGCGGATATCGAGAACACTCGCCATGAAATAGAAGACATCATCGGCATCGACGCTTCCGCTGCACCGGCAATTTCCGCAAAAGAAGGCACCAATATAACACAGGTGCTGGAGGATGTGATAAAGTTCCTGCCTCCGCCGGAGGGCGACGAAGATGCTCCTTTACAAGCTATGATATTCGACAGCCTATATGACAATTACCGAGGGGCTATCTGTTATGTTCGAATGGTTTCCGGAACTGTAAAAGCCGATGAACGCATCCGTATGATGTCCACGGGAAAGGTATTCGATGTGACAGAGGTTGGTGCTTTTACGCCCTCTCTTATGCCCCTGCCCCAGTTGGCGGCAGGAGATGTGGGATATATTCTGGGCTCCATCAAGGATGTGTCTGATACTCGCGTAGGAGATACCATCACCCACGATGACAGACCTGCCTCTCATCCCCTGCCCGGTTACAAAGAAGCCCAGCCCATGGTATTCTGCGGCATATACCCTGCGGATGGCGCAGATTATGAGGACGTCAAGGAATCACTGGAAAAACTAAAACTGAACGATGCTTCCTTCCGTTATGAACAGGAAACCTCCGCCGCCCTAGGCTTTGGCTTCCGCTGCGGTTTTTTAGGTCTGCTTCATATGGAGGTCATTACCGAGCGACTTGAGCGTGAGTTCGACTTGGATTTGATTACTACAGCCCCCAGCGTTGTTTATAAAGTGAAACTGCTTGACGGACAGGAACTGTCCATCGACAATCCAAGCAACATGCCAGAACCTAATGAAATCGCCTCAATGTCAGAGCCGGTAGCCGAGGCGCATATCATCACTCCCAAAGACTATACCGGAGCAATCATGGAGCTCTGTCAGGAAAGGCGAGGGGTATTTGTTGATATGAAATATTTAGATGCTGCCCGGGTCCAGGTTACCTATCATATTCCGTTGAATGAGATCATATACGATTTCTTTGATGCCATCAAATCCCGAACAAAGGGTTATGCTTCTCTCGATTACTCCATACTGGATTATGTGGAGAGCGACTTGGTTAAGCTTGATATTCTGTTGAACGGCGACTTATGTGACGCTTTATCTACCATCGTCCATAAGGACCGGGCTTATACCCGGGGTCGGAAGTTAGCGGAGAAGCTGGTAGAGGTTATTCCGCGTCAGATGTTTGAAATCCCCGTGCAAGCTTGTATCGGCGGCAAGATCATTGCCAGGGAAACCGTCAAGGCTTTTCGGAAAGACGTGCTCTCCAAGTGCTACGGAGGGGATATTACACGAAAAAAGAAGCTGCTGAGCAAGCAAAAAGAAGGCAAAAAACGAATGCGGCAGATGGGCAGTGTATCCGTCCCCAGCGATGCCTTTATGTCGGTACTCCGGCTTGACGGATGACCGGGTTATACATACATATCCCTTTCTGCGTAAAGAAATGCGCTTACTGTAACTTTGCCTCCGTCGCCGGAAGTCCGGAAGCAATGAAAACGTATACCCGCTCTCTGCTATGTTCCATGGATTTCATGGCGGCTTTGGCAGAAGACCGGACTTTTGATACTCTGTTTATCGGCGGAGGCACGCCGAGCATCTTGCCTCCGGCGTTGCTTACCGCAATCGTACAGGGTGCGGAAGCGCACTTTACTCTAACGCCGGAGGGAGAGCGCACCATAGAGGCTAACCCCGGCACCCTTTCTCCGGAGAAACTGACTGCTTACAGAGAGGCAGGTCTAACCCGAATCTCCCTGGGACTGCAGGCTGCTCAGCCCCATCTCCTTCAGACAATCGGCCGGATCCATACCAGGGATGACTATTGCATATCTGCCGCTGCCGCCGGGAATGCCGGATTCAAAAACTTGAATACTGACGTCATGGCAGGACTGCCAGGACAGACTCCGGAAAACTTACGGGAAACTCTGGAGCTTGCGGCGGCTTACAGCACCCATATTTCTCTGTATGGGCTACAGTTGGAGGAAGGTACGCCGCTTGAGGCCTCCATACGAACAGGCAAGCTGACATTGCCTTCGGAGGACGCGGTCATGGATATGCTGGAAGCCGGAAAAGAACTGCTGGCATCGGAGGGTTTCCATCAGTATGAAGTTTCCAACTATGCGAGAGAAGGTTTTGAATGCCGTCACAACCTAATCTACTGGCAGTATGGGCAATGGCTGGGATTAGGTGCCTCCGCCGCCTCTCATTGGGGCGACTGTCATTATACCCTTCCCGATGATCTGGATGCCTATGTGCTGTGGGTGGAAGCCGGTTGTCCTTCAGAAGGCGTGGAGTGCCAGGAGCTATCGCCCCGGGACGCTGCATTTGAAGAGTTGATGATGGGACTGCGCCTTATCCGGGGAGTGGATACCTTGGATTACCGCCTTCGTCGAGGATATACGCCCCGTGAAGCCGCCCCCAAGGCCCTGGCTATTCTTTCCGAAAAAAATCTGCTGAGAGAGACCGACGGCTTCTTAAGGCTGACTCCCCGTGGATTTGAAGTAATGAATGGGGTTCTTGAGATGATCATGGAGGAATTCTTCCCGGATTAACGGAAAAAAGGAACAGGAACGACCTGTTCCTTTTTAAATGCTGTGTTATGCCAGAGAACCCATGGGATCCCAAGGTTTTAAAGCGATAGGCTCCATATCAAGCAACGTCCGATGTTCCGGCTTCAGGTACTTCTTGTTCACGACTACCTGATAGAGATACTGCTCAAACCATTCATCCGACATATTATAGGCTCCCTCATGGCCCCGTTTATCGCCCCAGGAATTTTCCACCTTCCATCGAAGGGGTTTGCCGTCTTCATCAAGATTAACACCCTGAAATACCATAGCGTGCGTCATCAGGCTGTCTCCATAGGTCAGACGACCGCCCTTATCCAAGGGTTCCTCACTGCCGAGCAGGGCCACATCGTCATATGCCTCCATATCCATGCTGCCCCAATCTCCGTCCAACCTTTTACCGACATCGCATCCGAACCAAACCGGTTCTCCCGCCTGCATCTGTGCAATCGCGGCATCCTTCAAATCGGAAACCGGAAGATTTAAATAACGGATCGGCTGGCCACCCACCACATTGCCAAGGTATTCCACCGTAAACGTTCGGTAGAACGGTTTATCTGCCGTAGGCGCGTTGATAAGACTGACATACTCAGTCAGATCCCAACCCACATACCGGGCAAAAAACTCCTGCGGCGTTATGCCCTCCACCCGCACAAAATTCTTTTCCTTATCCCGTGTCTCCAGCAGCACTGTCTTGGGGGGCTGCCCCAGAGAAATGGTCAGTATGCGGTAAATCTTTTCCAGCATTTGTCCCTTTGTTTCCCGTAGCGTTGCCATATCTGCGCCGGCGGCATATGCTTCCCGCAGCTGACGTGCCCAACCACGAAGCCGGGAGGTAAGAACCCGGCAAAGCTCCCGGGAATTAGTGGAATGGAATGCCTCAGGCATGTTGGCTTTCGGCACGACGCCGTACTTCCTCACAAGAGAAACCAGCATATCCCACTGACCGCCGTCCTGTACGGGCGATATCAGCAAATGTGAAAACAAACGGCCCGTTACCGGCTCATTGAACGTAGATAAAACGGCTTCCAGAAAGTAGTTCGCCTTTTCTAGCTTATCGTAGAAAAACAGATAAGTCTGAGAAAACTCAAAGTTGCTTAGATTCAGCTTTCGCATTACCTGCACCCGCATGGTGTTCAATGCCGCAAACATCCAGCAGCGCCCCGAAGACTGTTGATTGGTAACTTTCCCTGTCTCCAGTTCAAGTGAATATTCATGCTGCATACGGCTCATCAGCCGGGCATCCGAGGCGGTTGCCTGAATACCGGACTTCACCACAGCGTTCCGTGCCAGACGGGTCATGGGATCAGCGCATGCCGCCTCCGCTTTCTCCAAAAAATCAGGGGTTAAAAATTCTTCCATGAGAACCTCCTTTTTACATTCTCTCTATTCTATACAAGCATCCTGCTGTTTGAATCTTACAGCAGGACAATACCTTCGTTCGTCCATCTCTTCACCTTATCCTCAGGCCAGACTGAAACCTGCACCTCTCCGATATGCCGCTTTTGCAGCAGAAACATGCATAATCTTGACTGGCCGATACCCCCGCCGATCGTCAACGGCAGCGTGTCTTCCAACACGGCACGATGAAAGGGCAATTCCGCCCGTTCTTCCTGCCGCGCTGCCCATAGTTGTTGTGCCATTGCGGGCGCATCCACCCGGATACCCATGGAAGATATCTCAAAGCTGCAATCCAACAGTTTGTTATACAAGAGAATATCGCCGTTCAGTGTCCAGTCGTCATAGTCCGGCGCCCGGCCATCATGGGGCTTCCCGGAGCGCAGCGGACCTCCGATCCCCTGTATAAAGGCAGCACCGCAGCCGCGCAAAAAGGCATGCTCCCGCTCCTTTGCCGTTAAGTCCGGATAGATGTCCTCCAACTCCTGCGCCGTTATCACCGTCAGCCTGTCCGGAAGATCAGGGTTGGGCAGCTGGGGGTAACGTTTTCGTACCTGCCAGTCCACGTCCAGCAATACTCTGTAGATATCCTGCGCTGCTTCAAGGAGTGTTTCTTGGGTACGTTTCTCCCGGGTAATGATCTTCTCCCAGTCCCACTGGTCCACATAGATGGAATGAAGGGCATCGGTTTCCTCATCCCGACGGATCGCATTCATATCGGTATACAAACCCTCTCCGGGCAGAAAGGCATATCTGTCAAGGGCATACCGTTTCCACTTCGCCAGAGAGTGGACCACCTCTACCCATTCGCCGCCATCAAGCATATCAAATCCAACCGGTCTTTCCACGCCGTTTAAATCATCGTTCAAACCGGTAGAGGGCAACAGAAACATCGGTGCCGACACCCGGGTCAAATGGAGTCGGTGAGCCAGTTCCCGTTCAAAGTTGTCTTTAATCAGCTTAATGGCAATTTCCGTATCACGGATATCCAAAATCGGCGTATACATACAAATCCTCCTGCCACAGCAGCAACATTGAGATAGTATACAATAATCAAAGACAAAGCGCAAGAATCGAGAATTTTTTTAACGATTTGTCCGGAATAAATGTTGACACCACAGGTCGGGTATGCTATACTCTGCTCTGGATATCCGACCAAATCAGTTGGGTATGAAAGGAGCTGCGAATGAAGGTCACGACAAAAGCGCGTTACGGCATCAATGCGGTTTTTGAGTTGGTGCTGCACGCTGATGAGAGCCCTCTTCCGTTAAAGGTCATTGCGGAACGACAGCAGATCCCGGAGGCATATTTGGAACAACTGATGATGCAGTTGCGGAGAGCCGGAGTTGTCCTCTCCGCCCGGGGAGCCTTCGGCGGTTATTCTCTTGCAAAGCCCGCTTCCGAAATAACAGTGGGCGAGGTGATCCGGACACTGGAAGGCTCAATGGCGCCGGTAGACTGTCTTCTAGGCGACGGAGACGGCTGCAGAGACGGTCGTTGTTGCCCGGGGCGGATCGTTTGGGAGAGAATTTACGACAGTGTCAATCATGTGATGGATTCTCTCACCCTGGAAGAACTGGCGGAAGAATATATGGAGCAATGAAAAATGCCTGAAGAAAGATTGTATTTGGATCATGCTGCCACAACACCTCTGGATCCTGAGGTGCTGCAGGCCATGATGCCCTACCTGACGGAAAACTATGGCAACGCCTCCAGTGTATACAGCGAGGGCCGAACCGCCCGTGCCGGTATAGAAAAAGCCCGGGAGCAGGTGAGAAAGGCTTTGGGCGCAAAAGACGCCAAAGAGATTCTTTTTACATCGGGCGGCACGGAGGCGGACAATTGGGCAATAAAGGGCTATTGCCTCGCCAACCGGAAAAAGGGCAATCATATTATCACAACCAATACAGAGCACCACGCGGTACTGCATACCTGTGAATTTATGGAAAAGCAGGGTTACACAGTAACCTATCTCCCGGTTGATAGCGAAGGTCGGGTTTTTCCGGAACAGGTAGCAGAGGCGATCACCCCGGAGACGGTGTTGGTCTCCGTCATGTACGCCAATAACGAAATCGGTTCAGTCAATCCGATAGGGGAAATCGGCAGAGTTTGCCGTGGCAGAGGGGTGGCTTTCCACACGGATGCTGTGCAGGCGGCAGGCGCGTTGGCGATCAACGTGGAGGAGCTGTGCGTCGATTTGCTCTCTCTCTCAGCCCATAAGTTCTATGGTCCCAAGGGAGTCGGTGCGCTCTATTGCCGAAAGGGCGTTCGGTTGGAGAACCTAGCCCACGGCGGAGCACAGGAACGAGGGCACCGGGGAGGTACCTACAATACCGCTGGTATTGTGGGATTGGGCGCAGCGTTGGAAAAGGCGATAGAGCATTTGGAAGAAAACAGCGCCCGTATCACCGGGCTTCGGGATCAGTTGCTGTCATGTATAGAGAAAATCCCCCACACCCGGATAAACGGCTCCCGGACACACCGTCTTCCGAACAATGTAAATGCCTGCTTTCAGTTCATCGAGGGGGAATCGCTGCTGTTGAATCTGGATTTGGCGGGGATCTCCGCCTCCAGTGGCTCAGCCTGCACCTCAGGCTCCCTAGACCCTTCTCATGTGTTGCTTGCAATCGGCCTGTCGCATGAGATCGCTCACGGCTCGCTCAGACTTACACTTGGAAAAAGCACCGCGCCGGCGGATATTGACAGACTCATGGCGTTGCTCCCCGGTATTATCGAAAAACTTCGGAGTATGTCCCCGCTGTATGCAGACTATACGCAATCACAACCGGAGGTATAACATGTATAACGAAAAGGTAATGGATTACTTCATAAACCCCAGAAATGTGGGGGAGATCGAAGATGCGGACGGTGTAGGTCAAGTCGGTAACGCCAGGTGTGGCGATATCATGCGTATTACCATTAAGGTGGAGAACGGTATCATTGCCGATGTGAAGTTTAAAACCTTTGGCTGTGGCGCGGCGATTGCCAGCAGTTCCTGCGCTACCGATATGATCAAGGGAAAATCTTTAAAAGAAGCTTTGTCGGTAACCAACAGAATGGTGGTTGATACCTTGGGTGGGCTTCCCGATGTGAAGATCCACTGTTCGGTGCTGGCAGAGGAAGCGATCAGAGCTGCGATCGAAGATTATATGTCCAAACATCCCGATGAAATCCTTTGACATCACATGGGACAGCTGGAAAAGGGCACTGGAATCCTGTACCCGCTGTTCGTTGCACCGTAGCCGGCAGCACATTGTCCCGGGCTGCGGAGATCCCCGCGCGATGCTGATGTTTATCGGAGAGGGACCGGGCGCTATGGAAGATGCCCAGGGGCTGCCGTTTGTCGGTCCGGCCGGTCAGTTGCTGGACAGGATGCTGGCAGCCATTAACTTAGAACGCAGCCAGGTATACATTGCCAATGTAGTCAAATGCCGCCCTCCCGGAAACCGCGTACCGTTACCGGATGAAATCATGGCTTGCAAACCCTTCCTCCGCGGTCAGGTTGCACTGATACGACCCAAAATCATCGTCGCTCTGGGCGCAACTGCCGCTAAGGTCGTATTCAAAGACGAGAACTTCCGCATCACCCGTCAGCGCGGCGTTTGGAAGGAGGCGACAGGAGTAAAGCTCCTTGCCACCTACCATCCCAGTTATCTTCTGCGATCACCCGAGCATAAAAAGGAAGCCTGGGAAGATATGCAGGCAATACAGAAAGCCCTGGAGGCGTTATCGTGAACCGCCTCTTTTTGATTAACGGTGCAATGGGTGTAGGAAAAACTGCAGTATCCAGAGAACTGCAAAGGTTGCTCCCCCGTTGCGTTTTTTTAGATGGGGACTGGTGTTGGGATACAAGACCCTTCCTTGTTACAGAAGCTACAAAAGCCGCAGTACAGGATAATATCGTTTTCTGTCTGAACCGTTTTCTTGCCTGTCCGGATTATGAAAACGGGGTTTTCTGTTGGGTCATGCATCAAATGCCCATATTGACAGAGCTGCTGTCACGGCTGCAGCCGGGAGGCTGCAGCATCTATACCGTTACTCTGATATGTTCTCCCGAAGCCTTGACAGCAAGGTTGCAGGAGGATATCAATGCCGGCCGCCGCCTGCCGGATGTGCTGGAGCGCAGCCTCTCCCGTTTGCCTTTGTATCGGGATATGCCCACCTTGCATATAAATACTTCCTTCTGTACTGCTGCGGAAGCCGCAAAAGAGATTCTGCGTAAATGCCTGTGAGTTTTGTATACAATCTTGACAAAGCGCGACCTTTCCCCTATGATGGAAAGCGGCGTACGCAGACGCTGGGAGGGAACATGAAAGAGTATTACACCCGCAGCACAAACTTTTTCGGCGAGACAAATCCCGAAGCCCTGCTGGAAATCTACGGCAGTCCTCTTTATGTATATAACGAGAATATACTGCGGCAGCGCTGCCGTGAAATGGTTGGACTGGTGCGGTACCGTCCTTTCACCCCCGATTACTCCTGCAAAGCAAATTCCAACCGGACCCTGCTTTGTATTATCCGCGAGGAAGGTCTTCATGGGGATGCCATGTCGCCGGGAGAAATACTGGCGCTGCTGGAAGCCGGTTATAAGCCGGATGAGATTTTTTTTGTATGCAACAACATATCTGCCGAAGAAATGGCATTTGCCGTAGAACGGGGGATACTGGTCAGCTGCGATTCTCTGTCCCAGCTGGAGCAGTTCGGCAGATATTTTCCCGGGGAGCGGGTGGCCGTGCGAATCAACCCTGGTATCGGTATCGGGTATCATGATAAGGTCATCACCGCCGGAAAACGGACAAAATTCGGTGTTACCGGAGATGACGTCACCAGTATTTTGCCTATCGTTGAAAAATACGGATTGAAACTGGTGGGACTGAACCAGCACCTTGGTTCCCTTTTTATGGAAGAGTCCCAGTTTGTCATGGGTGTAAAGGCTATGCTGGACACCTGCAGGCAGTTCAAAAATCTGGAATTTATTGACTTGGGCGGCGGTTTCGGTATCCCCTATCATAAACAGGACGGCCAGGCACCTCTGGATTTGATTCCCCTTTCAAGGGCCTTGGAGCAAATTATGACCGCCTACTCCGAAGAAATGGGAAAGGCCGTGGATTTCCGCATTGAGCCGGGGCGGTATATCGTGGCGGAATGCGGTTTGTTGCTGGGTACCGTGCATACCATTAAAGAAAACGGAGAAAATACTTTCGCTGGTACGGATTTGGGTTTTAACGTACTACAACGGGTAATGCTCTATGACAGCCATCATGACATCGAGGTTTACAGGGGCGGTAAACTGCTGGAAAATGAGCCACGGCAGGAATATACCGTAGTGGGAAATATCTGCGAATCCGGAGATAAGCTGGCAGTGAAACGGAGCTTACCCAGGCTTCGGGAAGAAGATTTACTAGGTTTGACCGATACCGGTGCTTATGGCTACTCTATGGCCAGTAATTACAACCTCCGGCTCCGCCCAGCGGAGGTATTGATTGCTGCCGACGGCAGCCACAGGCTCATCCGGAAAAGAGATAGTTATCGGGATCTTTTCCGGGGTTTTGAAGATTTAGATTAAAAAAGCGCTGCATCGATATTGCAGCGTGTTTTTTTGCAATCAGCAGTTCTCAATTGTCTACGGCAGCAGAAATCGGATCGTGTCCAGATTCAGCCCTTGCAGAGCGGAAACATCGATCCCGCTGGACTGTAACGCCTCCAGCATGGAGGGATCCATATTACCCAACTGCTCCATGGCGCTGCCAAGAGCTGCCACAGCCTTTGCCAACGCAACCAACGTTGGATACACAGTGCTTAGAAAAAGGCTGAGGGCTATGATAAATAACAGCGCATACACGACTTGCATCAAAAGCTCCGAGCGCGCCAGTGACTTCAGGTTCGGATTGACGGGGACAAAGGAAAATACAATCGCTCCGATAAGACCGATTACCGGCAGCAGAAAAAGCACCCGGAGACCGAACATCTTCCAAGCTCCCGCTTTGGGAAAAAGATTGCGATTTCTGCGAATAGTCCTGGATGGCAAATCTGTTTCCCGGGAAAACTGTGCCATGCGAGCACCTCCTCTACTCTGCGATTATACCGAATACGCTGTGCAAATGCAAACCGGACAAGTGTGGCGCCGCTTGACAAAGAGCGGCAATCAGAAGACAATATGACCATCATAAATCTGTCAGGAGGACCCAATGAACAAGAGAGAGCGTGTACTTGCGGCGTTGCATAACCAGCCCGTAGATTGCGTGCCTGCCGGTTTCTGGTATCATTTTGAGGGTGAAGCCGCCACAGGGGAAGCCTGTGTACAGGCACATCTGCAATATTTCCGGGATTCCGACCTGGATTTCATCAAAATCATGTGTGACGGTTATTTCCCTTACCCCTTATCGGAAGAACTCCGCACCCCTGCTGACTGGTATAGGCTGCAGCCTCTGACTCCCGGGCACCCCTTTATCGCTGAGCAGGTTTGGCGCGCCAAGCGTATTGTTGAAGAGATCAGCAATGAATGCTGTGTTTTCTATAATGTCTTTGCACCTTTCTCCTCCATACGTTTCGGCGCGGGTGAAGAACGGGTAATGGCTGACCTGAGGGTTGATCCTGCGGCAGTGCAATATGCGCTGGATGTAATCGCCCGATCTAACGGCCTGCTGGCGGAAAAACTGATCACCGAAGCCGGCTGTGACGGCGTGTATTATTGCGTACAGGGCGGAGAGGCGGACCGTTTCTCCGCCGAAACATACCGGCAACTGATCGCGCCCAGTGACCTTAAGGTTTTACAGCATGCCAACCGTTTTTCACAGAACAATATACTCCATTGCTGCGGCTGGGCAGGAGCAAAAAACCGGCTCTCCCTCTGGAAAGATTATCCTGCTGCCTGTGTAAACTGGGCAGTGTTTGTGGAAGAGGTTTCCCTCACCCAGGGCAGGAAGTTGTTTGGCGGCAAAGCCTGTCTGGGCGGCTTCCAGACCCTGCATCAGCCCGACGGCAGTAATCTGGGCCTGATCCATACGGGAACCAAGGAGGAAATACAAGCCTTCACCCGGGAAATCATTGACAACTATGGAAAAACCGGCCTTCTATTAGGCGGTGATTGCACCATCAATCCCGGCATCGATGTCTCCCACCTTCGCTGGGTTGTTGAAGAAGCCCGCAAGGGCTAAAAGAAAAGCCCCCGGGTCACGGGGCTTTTCTTTTTCTCCATGTATGTCCGTCCTCTGCGGCAGCGACCCGTCCGCCTTCTCAACACCCGCCGGTGCTCTCCCATGCGGTTATCACGTTAATGAGGATCCGAAAGAACTCAACACGCCTGAAGTGAAAATCTCCCTATGCTGTTTTATGTCATTCCAACGCAGGGTCGCCAATAGGCATCGAAGAGAACAGCCTCCCGAATCTTTCTCCTATACAGCAGTAAACGCGCCGTCCAGTATAAAATCCGCGCCGGTGGTGAAACCGGCGGCATCTCCTGCCAGATAGACCACAATCGCCTGCAGCTCCTCCGGCTTACCCATACGGTGAACAGGGGACATTTTATTCCACTGGGGTATCAGTTCCTTCAAATGCGGAGCTTCCAGTACCAAGTCTGTTCCGATGTAGCCTGGGCTGATGCTGTTTACACGAACCCCCTTATCCGCCCATTCGACCGCCAGAGACTTGGTCAGCTGTATCACGCCGGCTTTTGAGGCATTGTACGCACACTGTGGCTGAGGAACGTTCACAATATGCGCCGACATGGATGCGGTATTGATGATCGAACCATAGCCCTGCTTGAGCATCCGGCGTCCGGCGGCTTGTGCAGTAAGGAAAATACCTGTCAGATTGACGTCGATCACCTTTTTCCATTGATCAAAAGTCATTTCAGAAGCAGGGGCATTGATGCAGATACCGGCGTTGCAAAAAGCTATATCCAGATGACCGCACTTGGAGACGATCTCCTCCACCATGGCATCCACCGCGTCGGGGTCGGTAACATCGCACCACAACGCTTCCGCTTCGAGCTGGGAAGCGGCTTTCTCGGCTTCCTCAATGTCAATATCTACCAAAAAAATCCTCGCGCCCGCCTCTATCAGCGCGGCAGCCACAGACTTGCCGATTCCTCTGGCACCGCCTGTAACAAAGCCCACTTTTCCGTCCAAACGCATCTTTTCCAAAATCCCCATTTTTCCTCCTCTCCCGGCAATTGCCGGACTGCCTAACGAAAATCTGCCATAAACGTTTCCACTTCCGAAGAGGTAGGCAGGCTGGGTCCGGCTCCCATTCGGGTAACCGCAATGGCTCCGCAGCGGTTAGCATAAGTCAGCGCCTCCTTCACACCCATGCCTCGAACCAAGGCTGAACACCAACCCGCCGTAAAACTGTCCCCGGCTGCAGTGGTATCCACGGCCTTTACGCGATAAGCGGGCAGCCGAAACTCTCCTGCTTCCCCCACATAGAGGCATCCCTTATCACCAAGTTTCACCGGCACATGCGCAACACCCAACCCATGAAGCTGCCGAGCTGCTCTCAATTGTTCCTCCTCCCCCGGTAAGGGTCTGCCCGCAAGGGTTTCCAGCTCAGTCTCATTGGGGCTGACGCACCAACAGTCTGCAAAATCCACCATGGTATACCCGTCTGCCGGCCCTGCATCCACAATCAGACGTTTTCCCAACTGTTTGCACAGTTGTATGATCGCCTGTATACAAGGCTTGGGAATCTCCAGCTGCACCGCCACCATCTCTGCTTTCCGGAGTAGGGGCATCGCTTTTTTCCGAATACACTCCGGAGTAAGGGTGCCGTTGGCTCCCGGTACAAGAATAATACGATTCTGCGCATTGTCCTCCAGCAAAATATATGCTGTGCCCGTAGGCGCGTCCGACCGCAGTACATAATCCGTATCCACGCCGTTGTGCAGCAGGTTCTCCAGCAGCCGGTCTCCATGGGAATCTTTTCCCACCGCCCCGAAAAACCGGGTTTTCATACCCAGCCTTCCAAGGGCGCAAGCGGTATTTCCGCCCTTCCCGCCGCAGGCAAAAACCACGTCCCGGGCGGTAACCGTCTCACCGGCCAGAGGTGCCCGGGACAAATGCAGCGTCAGATCCGCATTCAGACTGCCGATGACAAGTATACTCATACCGCTATTCTGCCGCCTCCAGCAACGCAGCTGCATGATTCACACCGTCCGTTACCGCACGGGAGGATATCGTAGCGCCGGTAACGGCGTCCACATCCGCATTTACGGTAAGGGGGGGGGACTTTCCGGTGAACTGAGAGGTAAAAGCTCCCTCTTTTACCCTTGCCCCAAGGCCTACGGTTTCATTAAAATCACTGCCGCCGACAGAGATACCCTGCAATACCCCCTCCATATTCACTCCTACCACGATCTCGATATCACCGCCATAGCCTTTTACGGTGATTACACCGATTTTACCGATAACAGCATCTCCTTTTAAAGCCAGAAAAAAAGCGTCCAATCCCTCGGGGGGCGTCTGCTCGGTAAAGGAATCCGCTTCGGGCAGCACCGCCATTCTTGCCGCCTGAGCAGCAAGAACATTCCGCTCAGCGATCGCATCCTTCGTAAGGGCATACACGCCGCCTAAAGCCAGCCCTGCAATCAATGTGATGATCCCTAACACCGCCCATGCGGGCAAACTTTTTTTCATAGCAGCCTCCATAGCATGTAATTTATTATACTATTATTCCACGAGTTTTACAACGAAACCTACGATATTATTTCCTTTCCCCCGTCCCGGAAAAGCGGCGGAGCATTGGCTGCATCCCCCGAGCAGCGATCCCCAATAGCAAACCGGATCCCAATCCCGACGCTGCCAGCATCGGCGCAAGGCTCCACAGTCCGGCTGTCCGGGTGACCGCCATCGCCGCAAGAAGCTGTCCGATATTATGAAGCACGCCGCCTGCGGCGCTTACGGTCACTACACTGTATCTGTCCCATTTCCGCAGCAGCAGCATCCCGGCAAAGCTCAGAATCGCACCGGCAGCACTGTAAACCAAAGCGGTAAGTCCGTTAGAGAACAACAGCGCTGATAGCGACACTTTCAGTAGCACCAACAAGCCCGCCGAAGGGCTATCCAGTCCATACAACGCCAACAATACGGCCAAATTCGCCAATCCAAGCTTCATTCCGGGCAGCCCTCCCGGCAGAGGCAGCAGCCGCTCTACCCAACCCAGAACCAGTGACAGGGCAGTCAGCAATCCCAACAGGGCAATCCTCCGCACTTTCATTCTGCTTCTGCCAACCTAACAGATACGCCATTGGGCAGACATACGATCCAGTTCCCCATAGAGACACTGCCCCCGGGTTTCAACACCCCCTGATGCACGCAGTCCTGCCCGACGCAGCTGGCGCTCTCCATTTCCACTCCCTCCGCTGTAATCCGAATGCAGTTTATCTTTCCGTCTCCCTGGTCAATCAGCAGGAGATTCTCCTCCAAAGGGCAGGTGGTATACAGCGTATCTCCCAGATATACTTCTACCATGGTCCCGGACGCTTTCCGAATCGACCAAAGAAAAACCGCGGCCACCGACAACAGCACGGCTGCCAACAACAGCCACAACTCCCCCCGCCGCATCAGGTTTTCGGCAGCAGGTCTTCATGGAGATACACACCGTCCTGCTGTAAAGCGGCGCACAACTCTGGAACCGACGTACGGGTCATATCACCGAACATTGCCGCTGCGGTTCCGGCCGCCTGTCCCGTTACGGCACAGGCAGGGATCACACGGGAAATATCCCACATGGGATCCGTGACCGAGATGCATCGTCCGGCTGTCAGCAAATTCGGAATCCGCCGGTTCCAGAGGGTCGAGAAGGGTATTTCATAGACGGGCCCCGGCTTTCTCCAGTCGGAAATCAGCCCAACACTGTCAGCAAAATGCCTGTGTGCATCCTCATCATCCAAGCATCCTTCGCCCACAAGGCATCGGGTCATCCGCAGCAACGGTATCGACGGCATGGTAACAGGCTCAAAATCCGGAGCAGTCTCTTTGTGTTTGAGGACCGACTCCAGGAATTTCCTGTGGGCGGTTCGCTGCATTTCGGAAATTTCGAAGCCGTTCAGCCCCGTATAGCGACGATCCGCCAAGTTTCTGCTCTCCGCCTCTCCGGGTTTCTTATACTTATCGGGTATATCCGCTGCCCCGAGCATATGCAGCCTTAGCTTCCCTTCGGCATTCGCATAATACCATTGCGCCAGCAGATTACCCTGCCTGAAGATACGGGTGGGAGCACCAGAGAAGACACACACATCTGCATCGCCGGTAGTGTCCACGACAGAACCGGCCGCCACAGCCTGACAACCGGACTTATTCTCTAACAGCAGATGGGTGATGCTTCCCTTTCGGGTCTCCACTCCGGTAACCAGCGTGCCGTATAGTATTTCTACACCGGCTTCCTCCAGTATTTTCTCGCATAATACGGCAAAAAAGTGCGGATTATACTGCACTTCGAACCTCCGGGCAGCCTTCTCCTCCCGGGTGCCTCCTTCCAGCCAGGGACGTGGATTTTTCCCCTGTATGCCGTGACGAATCGAAAGCCGCAGGAGCTCCTCGGCAATACCGTAGGAAACCTGCTGCCCTTTACCATCGCACAGTGGAAGATAAATAGCGATCAATCCGAGGGTCGCCAACCCGCCCAGCAGATACTCTCTCTCCACAAGCAATGTTCTGGCGCCATGTCTGGCGGCTGCCAGCGCCGCCGCCACACCTGCTACCCCGCCTCCGGCAACCAGTACATCACAGGTACGTACGACCGGAACGCGTTTCTCAGGTATACACAGTTCCATTTATTTCTCTCCCTGACCGTAATAGGCATTCGTACCGTGCTTCCGGAGGTAATGCTTATCCAGTAGCGCGCATGGCATTTCGCCGACGTTTCCTCCCCGGATGACCCGGATGTGCCAAGCCATCATGGCAACCTCTTCGAGAACTACGGCGTTTTCTACCGCCTTCTCAGCGGATTTCCCCCAGGTAAACGGGCCGTGGTCCCTTACCAGTGCCGCGGGCACTACCATCGGATCACCCCACCCCTCGATAATCACCTTGCCGGTGTTTTCCTCATAAGCCTGGGCGATTTCCCCCGGGGTCAGCTCCCGGGTACAGGGAACGGTGCCGTAGAAAGCATCCGCGTGAGTGGTTCCCAGCGCAGGAATCCCTTCACCCAGCTGCGACCAAATGGTGGCCCAACGGGAGTGTGTATGGACCACACCGCCGATTTCCGGACAAGCATTGTACAGTGCCACATGGGTTGCGGTATCGGTAGAAGGATTATAATGGCCTTCTACTTTGCGACCCCTCCCATCCACCACCACCATATCCTCCGGCTTCATACTGTTATAGGCAACTCCTGACGGCTTAATCACGATCAATCCCGTATCCTTATCTCTGGCGGAAACATTCCCCCAGGTCAGGGTAATCAACCCATACTCCGGCAGCATCATATTTGCCCGGAATACTTCCTCTTTTAATGTCTCCAGCATGGAAATCCTCCTAAAGATATCCGATCACAATAAAATCAAAATAACAATACATACGGCAGCCAGTCCCAACAATATCCAGCGGAGCATTCTCAGCCTTCCCCGGCAAAGGAGGGCGCCGATGCCCAACAGCAATGCACCTGATAACAGCGACCAGGCAACCAGTCTCTTGCCCGGGAAAGCTGGCCAGTTGGGCAACGGGGACAGTGTAGCTGTCGGCCCCGGTTCCTCAGACACTTCGGTAGGCACCGGCGTTGGGGTTGACGTTGGGTCCGGTGTAGGGCTTGGCGTAGGGCAGGGAGTAGGCTCAGGTGTAGGCGTAGGCTCAGGTGTGGGCGTGGGCTTGGGTTCCACATTTTCAAAGAAATCACCGCCAATCACATCAAGGCCAACGGAGGTATACGCCAAACCAAACTCTGCGCAGGAGTGTTTGCCCTCGTCCCGTACCCTGAAACTGTACTGGTGCTGAGAAACATGCTGATCATACCCTGCAATCGCCATATCCAAAGCGGTTCTCCCATCAAAAGCCTCCAGCGGCACCCGCCAGTCCATTGTGATTTTATTCTCTTCATAAAGGTGAAGATAAAGCTTCTTTACCTGGAATGTTTCCGGGCCGATATCCGTAAATTGGGTGATATCCGCTGCTGCCGGCACAGCATTCTGTATGCAGTGAGCCACTGCTCTGTGGGCGCCATGGCCGTATTCTCCGTTCACATCATGGGTAACAATTACCTCGGGCTTATAGCACCGGATAAGCTCTACCAGCTTTGAGGTCAGCTTCTCTTCTCCCCCCCATTTCGCCAGTCCATCTTTTAATGAATTACTGTATTCGTCCTTAAAGCCGACAAACACAGGGTAGGTGCGCACGCCGCATACCCAAAGCGCGTTTAAAGCCTCGCTCTGCCGCAAACGTTGCTGATGGGACATGAAAACCACCACGGTATCCTTCTTCAGGGCGCCGGCATAGTAAGGGATGGTCCCTCCCATGTACAGCATGTCATCATCGGGATGGGCTGCAATCACCATCAACTCGGCATCACTCACGGTGGGTTGCCATACCTGTATATCCTCGGGCAACTCGCCGGGGGAAAATACACGGAATTTGCTTTTCAGGTAGCTGTTGTATATTGTCATATGAACGGATACCGTGCCTTCGGGCAATGGGATATAATCATGCAGAAAGCCGTCCATACAAACATTCCGCGTAGTCATGCTGCCATCGCTGAACGTAATCTCCGCCATGACCGGCTGTGGAACATCCGTCCAGTTTACATACAGCGCGCTGAGTGTATCTCCCTCAGGAGCAGTAACCGTTACTCCGAAATTCTTTTCCGTTCGAATCGTTGCGGTTTGAGTGATTTCTGCCGCTGACGCTGCCTGTCCCATGCAGAAGAGCAAAAGAAATCCCACCGCAAGGCTTAAACACGCTTTCCACAGCTTCATATGCTACCTCCGTTATTCACACGCATTGTAGCATACCCGTATATAAATTGCAAAACCCGCAGTGATACCGCTTGAAAAATACCAGCACTTTTCGTATACTGTATATAGTATGAAAACCAAGGAGGATGAAAGAATGTTTCCCGTTGCTGTACAGGTATACTCAGTCCGGGATGATGCCGCGGCTGATATGATGGGCACGTTAACCAAAATTCGAAAGATGGGCTATGACGGTGTGGAATTTGCGGGTTTTTATGGCTATAAAGCCGAAGATATCGCCTCGAAGCTCCGGGAGCTTGGCTTAACCGCTGTTTCGAGCCATGTTCCTTTTGATCAGCTCCGGAACGATCTGGAGGCGGTCGTTGCCTACCATAACGCTCTGGACTGTAAGTATATTGCTGTCCCCTATCTCGAAGAGGAAGACCGTCCAGGCACACCCGGATTCTCGCAAACTATTGCCGACATTGACCGTATCGGCCGTTATTGCCACGAACACGGCATACAATTGCTGTACCATAACCATGATTTTGAGTTTGTCAAGCTGGATGGAAAATATGCCTTGGATATGCTCTATGATTCCATTCCGGCGGATTTCCTAAAGACCGAGATCGATACCTGCTGGGTGAACGTAGCCGGGGAGGATCCGGCTGCCTACATACGCAAGTATACCGGGCGCGCCCCTCTTGTCCACCTGAAGGATTTTGTTATGCCTAACCGAGGCACTAAAGAAGGGCTGTATAACCTGATTACCAAGGATGGAGAAACCGATGGACAACATGCCGACCGTGAGAGCTTTGATTTCCGTCCTGTCGGTTACGGCGAGCAGGATTTCCCAGCCATCCTCGCAGCCTCCAAAGATGCCGGCGCGGAATGGGTCATTGTTGAACAGGACCGTTCCACCCAGCGCCCGCCCATGGAAGCCATCCGCATGAGTCGTGAGTATTTAAGGACTGTCGGCTGCTGATATGGGCTTACTGATTTTGCTCTGTGTGCTGCTGCTGGCAGGAATCCTGTTCACAGCGGCGTTTCTGGCGGTCAGGGCATTTCGTCTCTCCCGAAGGCTTATTGGCTGGCTGTACTTGGCAGGCGGACTGCTGCTGGCCTGTATCCCCGGCTACTATATATTGGTGCTGCTGTTGATTGGCGGCATTACTTAAGGAGGTTTCTATGAAAAAAGTATTCTCGCTGATTTTTGCGGTGGCTGTCCTGCTGTGCCTTGGCTGCGGGTGTGCGGCAACGTCTCGGGAAGCAACGCCCCGGCAGCACACGGTCGAACTGCAAAGCAACCCTACTACCGGCCACACATGGACCTATAAGGCAAGCAAAGAAGGTATCGTCAAGGAGATTTCCGCAGAGTATATCGAAAGGGAGACTGCCGAGGGCCTTGTTGGCGCCGGCGGCACAAGTAAATGGGTATTTGAATCCGTAGCTCCCGGCACGGTCGTGTTGTCTTTTGTTTATTCTCAAAGCGGAGATGAGGCAGCGGAGCCCGCAAACGCGGTGGATATAACGCTCGTAGTCGACAAGGACTTGAGTATCGACGAAACTGCAATAGAGTGGATCGACGGTACCGTGGGCTGATGGAATCCGCAATGGCATGCTGTTTTGAAGCGGCATGCCATTTTTGATGAATTCTTGCGGGAAATTTGGACAAAATACGAATTTACACCGTATAAACCGATGCTGTATAATATTCTTATATATTATTACGGGAGGTTACACATGAACAAGATGCAAGCTGGTTTTATCGGCTTTATACCAAAGGGCTCAGATTTTTTCGAAACCTGTAGAAAGTACGCTGACATCGGCTACACCGTATGTGAGGGGGCCTACGGGCTGTTCCGTGAGGGGGATCCTGCTGAGAACGCAGCAAAACTCCGTGATATGGGGATGCGCGTGCTTACCATGGGTGCTTCGGTTCAAGGAGGAAAAAGCCCCGATATCCCTGATTTGGCAGCTAAAGCACGTCTGGTAGGCGCTGACAGGATCACAATGTATATATCCTCGGCTTCCTCCTGGCGTTTTGCCGACCGGGACGAATTACCCGACGAAGAGGAGATTACCAAGGAAATCGCCTGTATGGAAGCCGCAGCCAAAGCATGCCGGGAAGAAGGTCTGAAGTTTATCTTCCACAACCATGACCAGGAGTTCATCACCTGCTATAACGGCGTGCCGCTTTTTTGGATGATTGCCGCATTGGCGCCCACGGTGGAATTTGAGCTGGATCTGGCTTGGGCGCAGTACGCCGGAGAAAATCCCGCACGGATCATCCGACAGCTTGGCAGCCGGCTTGCTGCTCTCCATGTAAAGGATTATGCCCGCGGAGACAATTTCGAGTACAAGCCACGGCGAACAGTCAAAGTGCCCCGGTATACTACTCCGGGTACCGGCCTTGTAGATATGGAGGATTGTCTTGGCGCGGCGGCCGAGGTAGGCTGCCCCTATGCCATTATCGAACAGGATATGCCCTACCACCTTTCCACGGAGGATACCGTTCGAACCGCATACTTCAATATGAAAGAGACCGGATTCGTCGAATAAACGATTTTTAGCGGATGGACGGGGAAGTCCCTTCCCGCCTGACCCGATTGATCACAGCTTTTAACGCTACGCCTTGAGCGTTTATTGTCAACTGACAGATAAGGCTGCATGCCTTGAGGCAGTCAGCTTTATTTGTGTCCGCACAATCATATGAACTGGTAATCTTTGTTTGTAAAAGACTTTTCTCTGTCTTCGCAAGCTGTTGAGTATATTGAAACAAGGCCTAAATCTGTTTGCCGACAGGGTTTTTTACTGCATGTGCTGATATCCAAAGTCGCTTATGCAGGAACTCCACTGTCGGCGGTATAAAAGTGTTAAAGACAGCGCTTGCTTTTTCATAAATTCTATGCTATGTTATTTTTTGTAGGATAGGTTCGCCAATGCGAATCTGTAGTTTGGTAGAATATTGGGAGTACTATGTAGTACGGAAGGATGGACAACATGCAGTTATCATGGGTATTTTTGGGCATCTATGCGCTTCTTCTGATTAGCGTTGCGGTTTACAGCAGCCGTCGGGTAAAGAGCATGGATGATTTCTTTTTGGGCGGCCGTTCTTTGGGCGGCTGGATGAGCGCTTTCTCCTACGGGACTAGCTACTTCTCCGCCGTGGTATTTATTGGCTATGCAGGGCAGTTCGGATGGCAGTTCGGCATTTCCAGCACTTGGATCGGCATTGGAAATGCCATCATCGGCAGCCTGCTGGCCTGGATTGTACTGGCAAAACGCACCCGTCGGATGACCCAGCAGCTGGGCGCATCCACCATGCCGGACTTTTTCGAAAAGCGGTACCGGTCCAAAGGACTGAAGCTTATGGCTTCGGTGTTGATTTTTGTTTTTCTTGTGCCCTATTCCGCCTCAGTATACCAGGGGCTCAGCACATTGTTTGAATCTCTTTTGAATGTGCCCTACATTATTTGTATGGTTGCAATGGTTATTATTTCCGCCTCCTACCTGATTGCCGGCGGTTATAAAGCTACCGCACTGACGGATTTTATACAGGGTTGCATCATGCTGGTCGGCATCATTATCGTAGTTGCGCTGGTGTTGGTCGATCCTACGGTGGGCGGTCTGACTGAGGGTATGCGGAGGCTCAGCGCAATCGACCCCGCTTACGGCGCTGTATTCGGCTCTTCTGAAAACCTCTTCTCTCTCATCAGTGTTTTCGTCCTTACAAGCCTGGGAACTTGGGGACTTCCTCAAATGGTGCATAAATTCTATGCCATTCGAGACGAGAAAGCTATTCTTCGCGGCACTGTTATTTCCACGGTGTTTGCAACCATCGTTGCCGGCGGAAGCTATTTTATCGGTGGCTTTGGTCACCTTTTTGTGGCACCGGAAGATATGACTTCCACAAGCCAGATCATGCCCCGCCTTCTGCAAAGCATCATTCCCTCCGGCATTTGGGGTTCCGCGTTGATCGGCGTTATACTGGTACTGGTGCTTTCCGCCAGTCTTTCTACCTTGACTTCTCTGGTGTTGGTCTCCAGCTCTTCCATCAGTATGGATCTGGTGGGCGGTTTGTTTTTCAAGAATATCAAACCCAAGGCGCAGAATATTCTTATGCGCCTCATGTGCGGTGTATTCATCGCGTTGTCTTTCTTTCTTGATTTGAACAAGGTGCAGGGGATCGTGAAGCTGATGAGCCTCTCATGGGGTTGCCTGGCCGGCGCCTTTCTTGGTCCCTTCCTAATGGGACTTTACTGGAAGGGTACCACCAAGGACGGCGCATGGATCGGCATGATCGGCGGTCTGGCAATCTGTCTCGGCCTAAATTTGCTTCCTCTGGGTATCAGTTGGCTTAACTCTCTCTCCTCAGGCGCCATCGCTATGGTCTCTTCGGTGTTGCTGACCTTCCTCGGTTCGCTGTTCACAAAGAAACTTCCAGCGGAACACGTACAGCAGATCATGTTCCGTGTAAAGAATGAAAGCGTTGCAATGAAGCAAGAGCAATAAAAGTATAAAATCCGGGGATCACCCCCGGCTTTATTCCCTCAAAACCCGCAAACGATAAAGAGCGGGTTCTTTTCTAGGCAAGCTAAACCACCAGATATTGGCTGGATTTCTTCTTTTGATAACGGCGTCCTCGGTCTTTTCGCAAAACCCGGGTTCCCGTTGAGGCTATTCGTACTCGTCCGCAGAAAGGGCTTTCAACCTTATTCATTTGAAATCGCCGCGAATCTCCCGAACGATCTCTATCATGTTAAGATAACTTTCTGCCGGGATATAGTCAGCGATGGAATTGCCGGTACCAAAGGCAAATCCGCCGTGACCGCCGCATCTTTTAATGATATCGGCGATGTATTCCCGCATTTGCTGCTTATCTAGTTCGCACAGGCAGTTCATATCAATGCCGCCAAAGTTGCCGATCCGGTCACCATAGTTCTCTACCCATACAGGGAATGTCGCAATTTTATCCTCATTCGAATGTTTGGCGTCGATACCGGCGGCGATAAGATCATTCATTACATTGAAGATATTGCCGCAGCTGTGGAGCAGAAAGGGCTTGTTTGCCTGATGGACAGCTTCAATGACCTTTTTATATTGTGGAATGATGTATTCTTGGATGTCGCCCGGTGGCAATAACGTGCTGGTAGCAAAGCCCAGATCGTCACCGAAGCGCATCACGCAATAGACGTCTCCCCACTCGGTCAGGAAGCGCTTCCATATGCTCGCAATTACATTGCCCATCGTAGAGAACAAGTCGTGGTACAGTTCCGGATCATCGCTCCGTATATAACACAGGTCAATGTAACCAGTCAAATCCTGCACGCATTCAAACACGCCGTTGCCAACGCCACCGACAGCCTTCATGCCGGCAGGCATCATCTTGCCCAACGCCGCGAAATAAGGAGTATAGAGCTGGAAGAAGGCCGACTCCAACTCGTTCCACGGGTATTTTTCGAAATCCTCACGGGTCTTGATGACACCTTCCTTATGTGCTCCCAATGCACCACCGCCGGGAAGGATGCCGCATACGCAACATTCGAAGGGCACGATATCGTAGCCATGGTCTTTCAGGAAGCCGACATAGCGCCGAAAGTATTCTGCCTTATCTGCCTCATCCCCCGAAGCGAGATAGGAAAACGGTTGGCCTAGGATTTCCTCCAACACCTGCGTGGAGATAATATGCTCATACAGCGGCAGGCGCTTACTTGCGCGGTTACAGGCAGCGTCAACGACATTTCGATAGTCGGGCTGAAAATAATACATTGCGAATTCTCCTTTTGCAGTCACCAAACCCGGTATTAACGGGCAGGCGTAGTCAGCAGATCCCAAGTCTCAAAAACTTTCCGGATATTTTCGGGGCGTCCGCCGGGACCGAATTCGCACTGGGCAATGCATCCGCCATTGTCCCAAAGAGTCTCGTAAACAACCGTCACGGCCTTGACGATGTCTTCTTCCGTGCCATAGGGAAGCAGGTGCTGACGGTCAATTTCCCCCCAAAATGTGATTCTGCCCTTGAATTGCGCCAGTTTCTCCGTGCCCATACAGAAAATCTGGGTGTTGAAAGCATCCAAGCCCAACTCGATCAGATCCGGAATGATCTCGAGGGTGTAACCATCCGAATGCATGAAGATCTTCTTCCCGTGACGGTGGGCGATATCGATAAAGTCATTATACATAGGCTTGAAAACCCGTCTCCAAACTGCCGGCTGAATAAGAAGGGTTTTCTGCGAACCCCAATCGTCCATAAAGCTCAGCGCGTCGACATCCGTCTCCGCCCATGCCTCCATGAGTTCGCAATAGAATGCGTGCATTTTACGGATGAATTTCACCATATTTTCGGGCATATTCATCAGATCCATGTAAAGGTTCACCGTTCCGCGGATAAACTGAAGCTGTTCAAAGGGACGTGGGCAACATCCGCCAAAGAGGAACTTGTCATCGTGCGCCCTGCAGAAGGCGTTGATCTTTTTTTTATCGATGGAAAGCCATTCCCTCGGAATATGGATCTGATCGGCCTCGTCCCACTCATCTGAAGTGATCTGCGGGCGTTTGACTTCGCCGATAATCCCTTCCTGAATGCTGGTAAATTCGCATCCCCAGTCGTCGATTGACGTGCCGGGAACATAGGCGTCTCCGCAGCCAATGCCGCGCTGGGTATTGAAGCCCGGCACACCCATACCGTCGGCAGGAAATGATCGACGGATCTTGGCGATCTCTTCTGGGTATCTTTTCTCCGCCCACGGTAGTGTCCATAGATCGCGCGGCGCGCGGCCGTAATCGTTTCGCATCTCAAGGGTATCCAGATAGAGTTGCTTTGAATCCATATTGAACCTCATTTTCCGGGAAATTAACCATAGACCGGAAATTGCTTTTGCTTTCGATTTCAGTGGTATTTACAGGGCAGAATGCCGACAATCCTCTTGAAGAGTATTGGAAAAGTGTATCGCTGTCTTTTCCGATCCCGCCCTTGGTTGATACGACAAATGCATTGTAGCATTTTACAATCGCAGAGACAAGCGCGATAATATATATAGTTGCGATATGTTCTGATGGAATAGCCTGTTTATTTTCTTGCTGTCTGTGATATAATTGCAAACAGAAGATGATCGATCTCCATGATCTACGGTGTAAATGCAGAAAAAAGGTACAATCCTTACGACATTTGCGCAATATTATGGGTATCAAACAAGTTGCCGAAATAATGGGATCTGGGGAGGATGTATAATGACAGAACGTAAGCGAATTTTGACATTGTTGCGTGGAGAAAAACCAGACTGCGTTCCTTGGTTTGGAGATCTGGCCTACTGGTATCCGTACGCCATGCAAAACCATGTGATCGATCCGAAATATACAGGAGACGGCATCTTTCAGTTGCACCGGGATTTGGGGCTTGGTTTTTATCTGCAGGGATACTATCCCTTTACGGAGGAACTGCAGGAAGGCGAAATGACCCGTAGGGTCAACGGTAACGAGGTCATCACGGAGTGGAAGTCTCCAGCGGGAAATCTGAGGCAGGTGGAAACCATATTGCCGCAATCCTACACTATCGCCACCCGGGAGCACATGATCAGAGACCTGAAGGATCTGAGGATTTATGTTTATATGCAGGAGCATACAAGATTCTTGCCCAACTACGCCGAGGCAAAGCGCCGATATGCCTTGACTGGAGACAACGGCGTAGTGCTTTGCTACCTCCCCAAGAGTCCCTATATGGAGTTGGTTGCTCTGAAGGCCGGCATCATGAACGTTGTAGATATGATATGCGACGACCCAGACGAATTCAGCGAACTGCTGGACCGTCTCGAGGTGATCACCGACAAGGCGGCCCAAATCGCGCTGGATTCGCCTGCGGAGTTTTTGATGATTCCTGAAAACATCAGCTCAGAGGTTGTAGGCAAGAAGCCCTACCATCAGTACATGAAGAGATACCAGTGCAAGTGGTTTCAACGCATACGGGAGGCGGGCAAGATTTCGCTGGTCCATATGGACGGGACCATGCGCGGTCTGCTCAGAGAGGTTTCGGAATGCGGTTCACGCATTATGGAAGCGTTGACGCCGGCACCGGTGGGAGATATTGAGCCGGAGGACATGATTAATTGGGTTGCAAAGGACACGATCCTCTGGGGAGGTATTCCCGGCGTCTATTTTACCGATCAAGTCAGCGACGCGCAGTTCGACGACTATGTGAAGCGCATCCTGCATACATGGACCTCAGCGCCGAGGTATGTGCTGGGTGTCGCGGATCAAGTTCCCCCTTACAGCCATCCGAAACGCATACGGCGGGTGAGAATGCTGGTCGATGAATACGGTCGGTATTGAAGAATCGATTTTCAAGGCATGAGAAAAGGAAACGTTACAGTAGGGCAAGATGAAACAACGCGGCAAACAGAAGGCCGGGCGACGCCCCGGCTTTTTTGTATACGAAATCCGCCGCTGTACCGGATTTTCATCCAATCCCGCGATCAACTCCCATCACTTCCGTCAGGGCTTTCATTCCCTGGCCGGTGCGTGTCAGATAACACGGCTATTCCGGTCGGTATTCTCTGCCTGCGTATCCAAAAGAAGAAAAAAGAGGGTACGTACGTAAACGTAACCCTCCCGCAACAACAGCTTTACTCCGCCGCAGGCAGAGGAATGCCCAGGATCTCCGACGACTTCTCATCCCGGAACTGGTTGGTGTAAAGGTTATAATAATGACCTTTCCTGCGCATCAATTCCCGGTGGCTGCCATCCTCTATGACTCTGCCCTTGTCGATAACCAGTATCCTATCAGCGTTGCGTATTGTGGAAAGCCGGTGCGCCACGATAAAGCTGGTACGGCCTTCTAGGATTGTTTCAATTGCTTTTTGAATATGCAGTTCTGTCTCCGTATCGACAGAGGAGGTAGCCTCGTCCAGCACGAATATCGCCGGCCGGGCAAGAATTGCCCGCGCAAAGGAAATCAACTGCTTTTCCCCGGTGGACAGGCGACCGCCTCCCTCGCCTACGGAGGTTTCGTACCCCTTCTCCAGTGCATTAATGAAGGCTTCGGCACCCACAAGCCGCGCGGCTTCTTCCACCTCCGCATCGGTGGCGTCCAGTTTTCCGTATCGGATGTTTTCCCGGATGGTACCCGAGAACAGATGAGGGCTTTGCAACACATAACCCAGATTGGAGTGAAGCCACAGTTGGGAGCGATCCCGATAATCCTTCCCGTCAATACGGATTATGCCCTCGGTGGGCTCGTAAAAGCGGCAGATCAAGTTTACGATCGTAGATTTTCCGGAACCTGTCTCCCCTACAAGGGCAATCGTATCCCCCACCTCTACATGAAGGTTAAAGTCCTGAAGAACCTCCTCCCCTCCGCCATAAGTAAAGGATACATTATCAAAGTCTACCTGCCCGTGAAGGGGCTCCCAGTTCTCTCGGTGGGGATAAAAAGCATCCCCGTATTTTTCGATCACCTCCGGCCGGTCCTTGATTTCTGGTTCGGTTTCTACCAGCTTTATTACCCGCTCCGCGGCTGCTTGAGAAGACTGCAGATCGGAAAACAGCCGGGCAAAGTTCATCACCGGCTCAAAGAAGAAGCCGGAAAGGGTGACGAAGAAAGAAAGTTGTCCCAGCGTCAGTGCCATGTTCTGCACCTCCACACCCCCTAGCCAAAGTACACCAGCGGTTGCTATGGAGCCCAGTGTTGAAACAAGCGGCCAGTATAACGAGGAAAACACTGCCGCCCGTACGGAGCTCTTCTTCATTGCCCCGGTAAGGGCCTGGAATTCCTTAAAGTTCTCATCTTCCCGGACCAGTGTCTTTGTGGTACGTGCGCCCATGATCCCCTCATTAAAAGCGCCGGTGATCTTCGAATTATTTGCCCGGACCTGCCGATAGGCCAGAAGGATCTTCCGCTGGAAATAGACGGACAATACGGCAATAGGAGGCAAAACCGCCAGCATGATCAATGCCAGCCGCCACTCCATGATAAACATACCCACCAAGGCAACGACCATAAACACGATGCCCCAGACAACATCCACCATGGACCAGGAAATGGTTTCCGCCAATCGGGAAGCGTCGCTGGTCATACGGGCCATGATATACCCTACAGGTGTCCTGTCATAATAACTGAAAGGCAGCTCCTGTAGCTTGCGAAAAGCATCTTTCCGAATGTGGTAGGAAATCTTCGCTTCCAATTGCCCCGCCTGATTGCAGAAACCGTACACACTGAAAGCGCTGGCAGCCTGCAATGCCCCGTAGAGAATCACAAATATCCAAAGCCCCTTTACCGAACCGGGAAGAATAAAGTTGTCGATCGCATAGCTGTTCATCATGGGCAGCAATACATCCACGCATCCGCTGAGCATCATTGTCGTAATCAGCAGTATCAAGTGTTTTTTATATCGAATGGCATACTGGAAGAGTTTTTTCCAGATACTCAAATCTACCTTCTCATTGACAAATGTATCTTCATTGTACATTTCAGCCATTCGCCTCGCCTCCTTCCGTTTCTTCCTGTTCGATGGCGTTCTGAATATCCCAAATACGGCGATACAAGCCGTCTCTGTTGATCAGCTCCTCGTGGGTACCCTGCTGTGTGATAGTGCCGTTCTCCATCACAAAGATGCGGTCCGCCTCCATCAGTGTAGAAACACGGTGAGAGATAATGATTGTTGTAATGCCGCTGCGCCGGCTCTGGAGCGCTTTACGGATAGCGGCATCGGTTTGGGTATCCACGGCGGACAAAGAGTCATCAAAAATCAGCACGTCATTTTCCCGCAGGATCGTACGGGCAATGGCAACACGCTGCTTCTGTCCGCCGGACAGTGTCACACCCCGCTCCCCGACCATGGTGTCATACCCCTTGTCAAAGGATTGGATCACATCATGAAGAGAGGCGACGCGGGCTGCCTCATAAATCGCTTCGTTATCGGGTATCGTCTGGGTGATCCCGATATTTTCCTTTATGGTGCGGGCGTAAAGGAAAGGCTCCTGCAACACGATCCCCACCCGGCTGCGCAGCCAGGACTTGTCGATATTCTTGATGTCCACTCCCGAAATCGTGGCAAGGCCGGAATCATAATCATATAACCGCTGGAGCAGGTGAGCGAGGGTGGATTTACCCGAGCCGGTAGCGCCCAGTATGGCTATAGTTTCACCGGGGTGAATCGTGAAGGACATATCCCGCAGAACCTGCTTATCCCCATAGGAGAAGCTCACGCGATCAAAAACGATCTCGCCTCTTAAATCGGGTTTCTGCGGGTCTTCCCCCGAGTTCTCCTCCTTTTGGTGCAGTATATCTGTAATACGGCCCATTGCGATCAATGTGCGGCTCATGTTGCCCAGTATCCTCCCCAGGCGGCGGATCGGCCACATCATCATTCCCATGTAGGAAAGGAATACCACATACTCACCCAAGGTAAGGCTCCCTTTTGCCGCCAGGTAAATACCTCCTGTTACGACGACCAGCATCGGCAGTGCGGAAAAAACATCACTTCCTGCCCAAAATGTCGCAAATATACGGTTCAGCTTTATCGACTTCTCCCGATATTCCTCGTTATAGTCCGTAAACTTCTCTTCTTCAAAGGATTCCCGGCCAAATGCGCGCACAACACGGACACCGGTAAAATTCTCCTGCATTACGGTGGAAAGAGCGCCATCCGCTTTTTCAGCTAGTTCCGAAGCATTTTCTATGCGTTTGAAACTCCAAATGGAATACACCACCAGAAGAGGCATTGTCGACATACTGAAAAGCGTAAGCAAGGGATGAATTTGCACCAGCAAAACGGCGGCGATTATCAGCATGACGACTACACGTCCCAGCTCGATCAACTGGTTGGCGATAAACCGCCTCACCGTCTCCACGTCGGTAGTGGACCGTTGAATAAGGTCACCGGTTTCTGCTTTTACATGATAGTCATAAGGCAACCGCTGGAGCCTGTCATAAATATCTTCCCGCAAACTCTTGGCCATGTTTTCAGAGGCGATTGCCGTCCATCGGCTGCGGAGGAAATTCAGCAGCGAGTTGATGACATTCAATACAACCAGCAGCCCAGCGCAGATCCATAGATTTCTGGCAAGATAGGGTATCCCCCCGATGCTTTCTATGATATTCCGGAGCCAGGCGGCGCCTGTAAAGGGCGTGCCCCCCAGCACCTGGTCGACCAAAAAGCTCTGTACCTTCGGCGCGATAAAACCAAGCGCAGTTGTTGTAAAGGCCAGAAAAATGCTCAGCGCATAAGGCAGCCAGTAGGGTTTCAGATAGCCCAACATTGCCTTCATACGAAAACGATTCAATTTAACCTCCAACCCGTATCAAGCCCCAAAGGGCATTTCTTTTCCCGGGGCGATAAAAAATCCCGCAGGGTCATCCTGCGGGCAGCAAAACAAACCAATTCTACTGCACACAGGCCGTGCTCAACGAAAGACGATGGATCGTCCGGATCCTTCCCATTTTACAGCCCCCATTCAAAGAATAAACACCGTGAGAATTATACCTGTTTCTACCGAAACTTACAACCCTCTTCGGTTAGTTTGTTCATAATCTCTAATAATTTTCATTGATTTTGAATATATTCCACATAAACAAAAGGAGAGCTCTTCCTTCGAAAAGGCTCTCCTTGTCAGGTCGATAGAATTATTTACCCATACTGAACAGCCATATCAACAGCGCCAGTAAAGCGATGCCTATAAGTATGGCAATCGTAACCCTAAGAGCGGATACCGGCGCCTTTCCGCCCACGGCGCCTGTCTGACCGTTTACCATAAAACGATATACCTTTTTTTGGAAAGTAAAGGAGGACAACCACACGGGTAGCATCAGATACTTATATTTTAAGTCAGCGTAATTTGTCCATACCCGGAGTCGATCTACACGATCGGCGTTCCGTTCGCTTCGAATCTTCCCGGTTATATTGCTTCGCAGCGTGGCGTCAATAGCCGCCTTTGCGGTTTCCCAGCCCTGTTGCAGGCCTATGGAATACCGTTCGGATATATAGCCCGCTACATACTCGGGCTTGTAACCCTTACTTTCCGCTGTGCGGAAGGGTTCGATACGGCGCATCAGGTCGGCATCATAACGGTTGGTTGCAATCACCAGCTGGTCGTCGATAAACTGGTTATACAAGCCTGATGTGTTGTACCAGGTCGTCTGGGTCTCGGTGGTACCGTCCTGCTTCTTTACCTGCTTATCGATCCCGTATCGCGCGGTGTACCGGGATTTAGTATCGGTGTCAAAAGTCCAATAGGGCAGGTAGACCCCCTTAAATGCATCGGGATGCGCGGATTTCTTGGCGGCGGAGGGGGTAAAAAGCTTCCCCTTGATCCATTTTGTGAAATTCCCCCCGGCTTGCTTTGCCGTGACCTCAAAGGGGCACACGCCGTTGGGCGCGAGGGTTTTCTCATCTGCCGCCTCGGTAACCTGATTTGAACCGCAATAAGGGCAAACATTGGATACCTCCAGCGCGTCATATATGGACTCAGCGCCGCAGGATTTGCAGATTACGGTTTTCTTTTCCACACCCCAGTCGCAGTTGCCTTTATGTTCGGCATCCGAAAAATCCAGCTCCTGCGCGATTTCCTCCTCTCCGGAAGGAACTTCCTCCGCATGACCGCAGTAAGGGCAAAGCAGACCCTTTGCCTCAGGAGAGTAATCCATGGTACCTCCGCATTCAGGACATTTTCTGTCTGTCTCCTTCAGCGTCCTGGCTTCTGCGATGATATCTGGCTGATCCATAATTTCCTCCGTTAATTGATCACATCATTTTCATCAAAAATATTCCCGCACTCCGGGCAAAATTTGGGTGGGTTCGTCTTATCGGCCGGTTCCCAGCCGCACTTATCGCACCGATACATTTTGGCAGAAGCAGGCTTGGGCTGTCCGCATTCTTGGCAGAAGCGACCCTTGTTCACTGCGCCGCAGGCACAGGTCCAGCCTTCGTCTGCGGGCTTTGGCTTCCCGCATTCCACACAGAAACGCCCGGTGTTTTTATTGCCGCATCCGCAAACCCACTCTCCGGCGGGGGGAGCCGTCTGAGCAGGCTGCTGTGCCTGCTGTTGCTGTTGCTGCCCCATTGCAAAGAGATTTTGGGCGTTCATACCCCCGGCGGCTCCGGCCATATTCATACCGGCAAAGGCCATGACAGGGCCTGCGGAAGGGTTTCCGGCAGCAGTGGTCATTGCCTCGGCCTGGGCGCCTACAAGGTGCGCCGCAGCCATTGTGGGATCCCGCATGACGGCGTTCCTCTGAAGCTGTTTGATCATCGCCTCGTCTTCCTCGGATGCCTTTACGGAACTTACGCCGAAAGAAGCTATCGCGATTCCCCTGGAATCCCTCCACTTCGCGGAAAGAACCTCGTTTAAAGCCTCTGCCATTTCAATTGTATGGCCGGGAAGAGCGCTGTAACGGATGCCCATTTCGCTGATTTTCGCGAAAGCGGGTTGGAGGGCTGTCATCAGTTCTGTTTTTAACTGGCTGTCCAAACGATCCCGCTTGTAGTCTTCCGTGACATTGCCGCATACGTTTACGTAGAATATCATGGGATCGACCAGCTTATAGGAATACTCTCCGTGGCAGCGGATCGCAATATCGATATCAAGACCGATGTTCTTGTCTACAACGCGGAAAGGCACGGCATTGGGTGTGCCGTATTTATTCCCGACAATTTCCTTTGTGTTAAAGAAATAGACTCTCTGATCCTTCCCAGTATCACCGCCCAGGGTAAAACGCTTGCCCACATTCTTGAAAGAAGCCAAAAGTCCCTTACCGAATCCGCCGTACAAGCAGGTAGGTTCCGTGGAGGTGTCAAAAATAAACTCTCCCGGTTCCGCGCAAAATTCTACTACCTGGCCTTGATCCACAATCATCATGCACTGGCCTTCGTTCACCGCTATAATAGAACCGTTGCTGATGATATTGTCCTCGCCCTTGACATTGCTGCTGCGCCTGCTGCTGGTGCGTTTGGCGCCCCTTGTTACCAGGACATCCTCACCAAGAGACTCACAGTAGAAATACTCTCTCCATTGATCGGCCAACACGCCTCCTACGGCGCCGCCTATCGCTTTTAACAGACCCATTTTATTCCCTCCGTGTCGCATTTAAATATACAAAGCGTCTTCCGATAATGCCTTGTAAGCAAGTACATTTGTTTTATTCGACAAATATCGATTGTTTCCTGCTGACCAAAATAAACCTGTATGCGTTTGATTGAAAAAAAGAGCGGGTATGTTATACTGAGTGAAAGTGACTTCCGGTAAGACCGCACGATTGTCACGGGGATGGAAAAAGCGAGTGTGAGTCAATCGGCTCTCGTACCATGTGATCAAGCAAACGCCGGTCTTCAAAGAAATGTGCCCTCCGCGGAACGAACACAGGATAATGCACTCCGAAGATAATCGGAAGGGGATTCGGCAGGGAGTAGGTGCTTTCGTAAGCACGGCACCTCCCTTTGAGACTGTCCGGGGTCACAAAACCGAAAACGCCGGTATTCCCTGCCGTAGGGGTGCATTGAAACAGCGTAATACAAGTCGGTGATATTGTATAAACAGAGGAAGTTTATGAACACAATTCTTCAGAAAGCGGATAAAGCGGGAATAGCCCAAGGGGCTGCGTTGATTCGAAAGGGGCAGGTGGTCGCTTTCCCCACAGAAACGGTATACGGATTAGGGGCGGACGGTACCGACAGCGAGGCTGTCCGCCGTGTTTTCGAGGCAAAAGACCGTCCCCGGGACAATCCCCTTATACAGCATATCGCAGAATTCTCTGCATGGCTTCCTTTAGTAGAGGATACTCCCCCCCTTGCTCGGGCGCTGGCGGCAGCATTTTGGCCGGGACCTCTGACGATTATTCTCCCGGCATCCGGAGTGATACCCCCGGAAGCGCGGGCGGGGCTGCCTACGGTATCCGTGAGAATGCCTGATCACCCTGTAGCCACAGCGCTAATCCAGGCAGCCGGAGTCCCCATTGCCGCTCCTTCCGCCAACCGCAGCGGCCGCCCCAGTCCTACGGATGCCGGCCGGGTATGGGAGGATTTGAGAGGTCGCATCCCTATGATACTGGATGGAGGCAGCTGCAGGGTAGGCTTGGAGTCCACCGTAATATCTTTGGAGGGGAACGGCGTGCGTATTCTGCGCCCCGGCGGGATCACACCGGAGATGTTGGAGACCGTTGTACAGCAGGTTAAAATCGATCCGGCTGTGCTTGCGCCACTGGAAGGGAGGCGAATCGCACCTTCCCCGGGAATGAAACACCGGCACTATGCGCCTAACACCCCTCTCCGCGTAGCGATTGGCGAGCCTGACACACAGATCCGTCGACTGTCGGATGCCTATGATATTCTCGAAGGTCAGGGAAAACGCCCCATATTATTGATTGTCGAGGAGATGGCTCCCTCTGCTGGCAGCCGCCGCAGGATCCCCTGGGGCAGTCTGAAGCACCCGGAAACCTTGGCAGAAAACCTATTTTCCGTCCTTCGACAGGTGGATGAGTCAGGGGCATCCATAGGACTTTGCCAGAGCGTACCTCCCTCCGGGATGGGCTTGGCGGTAATGAACCGGCTCCTGCGGGCTGCCGGCTATCGCACACTGGACTAATAAATCAATACGCAGGGAATATAAAAAGCCTGCGGTAAAGTTGAATGGTTTTCATATGACTGAAGAATTGCGGATTCGGAAAGGGAAAAAGCATATGATACAGGTTTTTGCCGCCCGGCTGCCGGAAGGAGACGTTGCGCTGCCGGAAGATATGCCGCGGCCCCGTCTTGTACGGTGCGCCCGGCTGGTTCACAGCGATGACCGCCGGCGCGCAGCCTCTTCCCACAAGCTACTGCGTATCGGTCTGGATACTTTTGCCGGAAGACGGGTCAGCCTTGACTCTTGGACGGAGACCGAGAGGGGCAAGCCCTTCCTTGCGAAGGAACCCGGACTGCACTTTTCCATTGCACATTCGGGAGAAATGGTGCTATGTGCTATCGCAGACAGTCCGGTAGGCGCGGATATTGAGGCCCTACGGCCAGTATCGCCGGCATTACTGCACAAGTTTGCCTGCCCCGGCGAACTTGATGCGTTAGAGACGGAAGGCTTCAGGGCGGAGAATATTCTTTCTCTCTGGACACGTAAAGAAAGCTATGGAAAGTTCCTCGGTGTGGGGATCGGCCACTCCCGGATTTTTCAGGCATTCCTTTGGCGGAAGTCTGTTACCCCGCCTCCTGAAAATGCCTGTTTAACGGACCTTTCTCTCCCCTATGGCTACCTTGGCGCAGTTTGCTGCCGGGATCCCCTGATCAACCCTGTGTGCCTGACGGATTTATAAGCATGAAGGAGGTTGTTTATATGCCTGTTTGTTCTCTCTTTGCGCATCCTCAAAAGCGTATCGAGTTCCCCCTACAGTCGAATCCCGGGGAGGTGCTGCATACCGGCGCTCGGTTTGGTGTTGTTATTATGCGGCATTTCATTACACAGCCCCGTGAACAGCCGGAGCTGTTGTGTTATGTGGTTTTACCGAAATGAATAGACGTATATGGATTTCACTCCTTTTGATCATCTGCCTGTCATCCGGTTGCACCCCACGTTCCCAAATATACGAAGCCTTCACATTGGAGTATTTTGATACAGTATGCAGGATCTCCGCCCGGTGTGATAGCCGGTCGGATTTTGATGCGCTTACAAAACAGGTGTTTTTTCGTTTGGAGGAATACCACCTGCTTTGTGACGCTATATCGCCCCGCCCGGGGGTAAGAGGGGTCTATGCGCTGAACCAAGCTGCAGGCACCGGCCCTTTTACCGTAGATGACGAGCTGTATAAAATCATTCTCTTTGGGCTGGACATGGCCGCGCGCACAGATGGCGCCGTGAATATCGCTCTCGGCAGTGTTACGTTGCTCTGGAAGGAGACCGCAGCAAAAGCGCTGGAAGATCCGGAAAATGCCGCTTTGCCGGATGCGAAAGCACTTGCGTCCGCTGCGCTGATGACGGATTACACACAAATCCTGATGGACGATGCTGCCCATTCCGTCTCGCTGCCTGCCGGCATGAAGCTGGATTTAGGTGCCATTGCCAAGGGGTGGGCAGCGGAAGAAATCGCCCGGGAGCTGGAAGCCCAGGGGAGGACCTTCGTTCTTCTCGATCTTGGCGGAAACCTTCGCGCCGTTGGCGGAAAAAACGATGATACCCCATGGATTGCCGGTATCGACGATCCCTTCAACACCTCAGAGCTGTTGTATACGCTTCCCCTGTCATCACAGGCATTGGTTACCAGCGGCAGCTATCAACGTTACTTCGAGATAGACGGGCAGCGCTATTGCCATATCATTGATCCGGAAACCATGGCTCCCGCTACCCGCTTTGCTTCTGTGACTGTGCAGCACAGGGATTCCGCTGTGGCAGACGCTTTATCCACCGCGCTGTTTAACCTGCCGATGGACAGGGGGTCGGCGCTGCTGCGTGCATTCGGGGGAGCAAAAGCTTTGTGGATCACTGTCGAAGGTCAGGAAGCCCGCTCTCCCGGGTTCGCCCTCCGGAATGCCTGTTCATAAAATCATACCAAAGGAGGGACTTCTCGGGAAGCACCCTCCTTTATATTTGCGTCCTTTCCGGACTCTTTCTGTCCAGCGTTTATTATTCCGGCTTCCTCCCGCAATGAGAACAGTATTCACCCTGCGACATTCGTATTTTCCCGCAGTAGGTGCATTTGTTTATCAAGGCTCTGATGATCAGGGAGACGACGAAAACCAGTAAACTGATGAGAGCCACATACCCCCCTGCCAGAACGTCATAATTCCCGTTCAGCAATTGTATGCCGATGACCGCCCAGTCTGTAAGCAATATAACAAATGCGATCCATTGTACCCACGGTAAAATTCTTTTCATTGCAATCACCTCTCATAAGCTTTCTTTTTAATCTCTTATTTCAACCGGATATCCCCCTCAGATCCTTTCCGGGTCGTAGGCCATACCGCCGCAGGAAAAAAGCACGTACCGCATTCCGCAGAAAGCCGGGTTTTTCTCGGTATAGTCCCTTCCCTGCTCTTTCCCGTCCACGATGCGGCGGGTACCTTCGGCATAAATCCGCAACAGTTCTGGAGGAAGCCGATACCTTTCATAACCTTCCGGCGGGTCATCTGCGGCATGCGCAGGGTAGACCCAGGTCAGGTCTTCCAGCGCCGCCAGCCTTTCCAAACTGTCCGCATATACCCGGAGGGCGGAGGATATACCCAATTGACCCCACACCTCCCAGGTCAAGACTGTGTCTCCCGTAAACAACCAGCCCAGTGACTCCTCTAAAAGCGCGATCGAGCCAAGGGTGTGCCCGGGTGTTTCCATCACCCGGAAGATCATGCCGCCGAGTTCCAGCTTATCTCCCTCGGTTAAGGGAATCATCCTCCCCGCGGATCCGGGTTTCCATGCCGCAGGGTCGAACGCATACCCTTCCAGAGAATTTCCTATAAAGGACAGCAAACCCTTTTTCCCCGTCTCCCTTTGCTCAGGAGTTTTCATGTTATGAGAAAAAGGCTCGTCAAATCTCCCCACAGCCACCGTGTTGAATTGGCTGTTTCCGCTGTTATGATCTCCGTGGGCATGGGTATTCACGCACAGCACGGGTTTATCACCGCAAAGCCGGCTGACGATTCCCCGCAGATCCGACAATCCAAATCCGGTATCCACCAGCATCGCCCTGTCATCGCCGTTTACTACGAACATCGTAGTACGGCGGATCTCATCCAATGCCCAAAGGCGCTCGGGAACCAACTCGTGCACCTCAACAAACTCTTTCATGCTACGCCTCCAGCAAATAGGTCTGCACCGTAAAGGGAGGGACGGAAGCCGGAACGGAATGCCCATGCAGGCGGATGCTGAAATCGAACCTCTCCCCTGGGTATCGGTTGTTTTCCACCACAAGCACCAACTTTCCGTCAGGATTTCGAAAAGCCACGGAATCCAAAAATTCCGTGGAAGCGATGCGCAACGCTCCTCTTTCAATATACCGGGAGTACTGCCCCATGATCCCCACCGTCTCATTCACGACAACCGACTGGGTCTTGCGGTTCCACAGGCACACGTCAAAACTCCGAAAGTCCTCCGGATCCCGCGCAACCATAAAAGGTCCTTCTCCGGGGCCGCCTATTTCATTCAGTACCATGACCCACATGATATAGCTTCCGGCACCGCACTTAAGGCACCGGGCAAGACTTGTTCCTCTGGACCCCGGTGCCCTCCTGAAAGGCGCCAACTGTCCCTCTGTTATATACTGTCTGATTCCAGGATACTTTTCCGCCATACAGGTCATTACCCGGGGACTGCCCCCGTAATGGTGCCATGCCACACCGTCAATACGGGGACGCAATTCTTTGTCGGAGAGTATCCTGTCCGGATAGTAAGCCATATTCCAGTTATGGTCAAACAGCCATACCTTTGTATAGAGTCCTGCAGCATCCAGTGAAGGGATTAGGTGATACTTGATGAAATCCCGTTCCTCATCCGGGGTATAAAGGCATTGACACATGGGATACTTGCCACCGTGATCTGCCCGTACCTCATTCTGGGTAGTAATATAGTCCACGAGCTGGCCATGAGCCTGCATGTCCAGGATATAACGGGTTAGGTATTCGGCGTATGTCGGATAGTATTCCGGCAGCAGCCGTCCTCCGGGACCGACCATGCGCCCCGTGTCCTTCATCCATCCGGGAGGGGACCAGGGAGAGCCCAACAGCCGGGTATCCGGAGCGATAGCGTATATTTCCTTCAATACTGGCAACAGGTATTCTTCCTCACGGGAGAAGTCCCAGCTTTCAAGCTCCGTATCCCCCGGCTTTTCCGCCAACGCATACCTGGCAAAGGTAAAGTCGGAGGAGCCGATATCGTCACGCAGCAGTGTAAACCCCGCTCCCTTCTCCCTGTCAAACAACAGCTGCAGTGTTTCGTTCCGACGCTGCTGTCCCATCTCCAGCAGGTTGACACAGCTACAGCCATTAATATCCGTTCCCAGACCAAGAAAAGGCTGGTATGTCTTCTCAGGCTGCAGCTCAATATACCGCCGCGTGCCGGCGCTTCTTCTCACGGGTAAATCGGTCTCCTGCCAGAAAGGCTTGCCTTTTGTTGTTTGAAATAGGCGAATTCGCATGATTTGCTCCTCAAAAAAGCCCCGGGAAGATCCCGGGGCGTCCGTTTGTTACAGGGAAGTTGGCCCGGGGGTATTAACCCCGTCGAATATCGTATCCGGCAGATATCTGGCGGCCTCTTCAAAGGCTCTGGCAAACTTGCCGTAAATGCCTGCTACATGGTGGATATAGGGGCCAAACATCAGCTTCTCCTCCCACCGTTTCCAGTTTTCGGTCTGAAAATAGACATAGGTACCGGTGGTCTCCGGGCCATCTACCGCCTTTCCCTCTCCGGTGAACATGTAATATTTCCCGTTCAAATCATCAAACCGCAGTATGGTGATATCTCCCTTTTTCAGCCTGAAGCGCTCGTTTCCGCCGCTCATCCAGGCGGGACTGTCGGGATCCTTCAGGGAATAAGGGAAGGGGCCGCAATGCCACAGTAACTCGGCATTGTCGTTTTCGGGGTGTCGGATCGTCAAATCCGCGAAAAAGGGAACGGTGTCTCCTAACGCGACTGCCCGTGCCATAGCCAAGGTTACGGCGCCGTTTACGTCACATTCACAAGCCAGAGGGTAACCCAGATCCGCCAGTTCTCCGGCTGACAGGCAGGGCGGGAATCCTACTATGGGGCCAAAGCCCGACCAACAGTCCAGCGCCCCCACTGTGCATGCATTTTTCTTCATCAGCTGTTGAATGGCGACCTTTACAGCAGCCATCAGCTTACCCTTCTCGGTATCCAGTCTGGAAAAATCAATGCGACCGGTTACATCCCGATAATAGGCCTCAAATTCAGGATCCTTCTCTTCAACCAGTTTTTTTGCCAATGTTATGATAGCCGCGGGGCTGATGGGAACCGTTGTCACGCCTAGTTTGGAAATCAACTGGCCCTCATCGGTGATCACGCTGAGGAAAGGTTGGGGGCGGGCGCCGATTTTCGCGATGCGCAAGCCTTTTAAGCATTTTACTACTGCTGCGGCCCGGGCAAAGGTCTCAAAGCCGTTCCGGAATTCCTCGGTTTCGGCGGGGATGTTATAAATATAGGAGAATTTTACACCATGACGGAGCAGCACCTTGCTGGCAGCGAACATGCCGCACTGGGTATCCCGTCCGCGGGAGGCGTCCGTGTTGGGGACCTCGTCCCGGGCGCCCCACAACAGGGTGGGCACCTTCATAGCGGATGCAATCCCGGCGGCTACCTGCTCCTCGCCAAAGTCACAGAAGGGAACAAACAGCGCGTCGATTTTCGCGGCGGTAAATTTATCCACAGCCGGCTGTATCGTTTCAAACTGGTAGGCGATACCGTTCTCGCAGATGTCGTCAAGGTCGACCAGTGTGATTGCCTCCGGCTTAATGGAACGAATCACTTTCATAAAGATATCTTTCTGTCGCTTTGCTTCCGTCATACTCAGGAAACCGCGTTTAGTCGGGGCAACACCGATAGTAATATGTTCTTTATACATGCTCTAATCCTCTCTGATAATATTCTGTGCGTTCATCCAGCTCTGCGGTGTCGTAGACACCGGTACGTATAAACTGCAGCGCGTTTTCCATGCTGGGGATGCCGGCCCGTCCGCCGGGTCGGGTGCATTTGATTGCGGATACGGCGCAGGAGAACCGGGCGACCTCCTTCGTACTCCACCCCTTAAGCAGTCCTGCAAGGAAAGCCCCGTGGAACACATCGCCAGCACCGACGGTATCTACCGCCTCCACCTGATAAGCCGGAATGTTGAAGAAGCCCTCTTCATCCATGCCCACGCAGCCCCTCTCGCCGAAGGTGAAGACAACGATCGAAGGGCCAATGTCCAATATTTTCATGCAGTTATCCCGGTAATTTTCATCGCCGAACAAACCATTATACACGAACTCCGATGCTACAAATACATCCGTAATGGGAATATGGGCTTCCATGCTCTCACGATAACCGTCGGCATCGATAAAAACACGGGCGCCGTGGGCTTTTGCGTAGGCGGCGGACTCCAGCGCAAGTTCGGAAAAGTCGGAAATAAAGAAATACCGGCAATTCTCCAGCAGGGTTTTGTCCAGTTTGTCAAAGGTCATTCTTCCGCAGGTTCCGGGTTTGTACATGATGCTCCGTCCGGAAGTCTCCCTGTCGGATATCACCAGAGAAAGATCCGTGGAGGTACCCGGCCGAACAAGAAAGCTGTCCATGAAAATGCCGTGTCGTACAAAGTCCGCGTAACAGGCTTTACCGAAAATGTCATCCCCGCAGGTTCCCAACAGGGCGCACTTCGCGCCCAGACGGGCAGCAGCCACCATGCCGGTAGCGATTTTCCCACCGCCTTGGAAGGAATAATTCTCCAGACGTGCGCCGCTGTTCCGGGTGGGCAGCCTGTCCACATTCATGGCAAGATCCATACAGGGAGTGGCGATTCCTACAACGTCGTACATGAAAACCTCTTACAAACTGAAATGATTGGGGTTCAGCAATTGGATCTTGCTTCCGATGAAAGCCATCATTTTGCTCTCTATGCTCCGCAATATTCCAAATGCTGAAGCGCGCTTAAAGGAGTCGTCGGCAAAGCCGTCCCTTAGTGCTTTAAAGTATGCCCGGTCATACTCAGTGGCAATATTGAACTTACTCATACCGAGATTGACCACTCTCTGCATTTGGTTATCGGGTATATCCGAGCTGCCATGAAGCACCAGGGGAATGGAGATGGCGGCGCGGATAGCGGAGATACGGTCAAAATCCAGCTTTGGCACCCGAACATAGGGGCCGTGGGCATTACCTACGGCAATTGCCAGAGAATCCACGCCGGTCAGCTCCACAAACCGAACCGCATCCTCCACCTTGGTATAATGGTCGGCATTGATGATATCGTCCTCGTTCGCGCCGGAACCCACATGTCCAAGCTCAGCCTCCACATCTACACCCCAGACGCGGGCAACTTCCACAACCTTGAGAGTCATCGCCACATTGTCTTCAAAACTCTGGGCGGAGCCGTCCACCATGACGGAAGGGAACCCGTCCCGTATACCTTCCAGCGCAATCGCCGCCGTATTTGAGTGGTCAAGATGGACCGATACCGGCACATTGGCCTTTTCCGCCATGTCTTTCGCAAAAAAGGCGACATACTTCAACGGGATATGGCCGGCAAACCCGGGGTACAACTGAATAATAATGGGCATTTTCTCCGCCTCGGCGGCTTTAATCACCCAAAGAACGGTCTCATAGTTAAACACATTGATAGCCGGCACGCCGAATTTCTTCTCGGTTGCCAGCCTCAATACATCCTTTACCTTTACCAATGACATGGAATGCTCTCCTTTCAATGTCCGGCAGACACACCGGCGTAATATGAATTGGCTTTATTTTATTATAATTTGCCCGTCTGTTTTTGTAAAGGAGAATATACACTCCGGAAATTATGGAAACTGCCAAAGGAGGGCGCGGCATAAAAAACGCCTCCAGCATTTTTTGCCGGGAACAGTCAATATGTTGTCCAGGGTCTTACCGATCCGGCTTTTGTTATCTTCCGGCTGCCGCTCCCTCCAGCAGAGGGCGAAGGAAAAGCCCGGTGTAGCTGCCGGGAGTACGAATGATCTCCTCAGGGATACCGGTTGCAACCACCTGTCCGCCATGGTCTCCTCCCTCGGGTCCCAGGTCGATAATATAATCGGCTGTTTTGATCACGTCAAGGTTATGCTCGATCACCACTACGGTATTCCCGGCGTCAGTCAGTCGCTGCAGTATGGATATAAGCCGCTCCACATCCGCCGCATGAAGCCCTGTAGTGGGCTCATCCAGTATGTAAAGCGTCCTGCCGGTAGCGGTTCTGGAAAGCTCAGTGGCCAATTTCACCCGCTGGGCTTCTCCGCCGGACAACTGCGTGGAGGGCTGCCCCAATTTGATATACCCCAGGCCCACGTCATGCATGGCTTTCACTTTTGTATAGATACGGGGTTGATTGGCAAAGAATTCCAGGCTTTCTTCCACCGTCATATCCAGCACATCGGCGATAGACTTTCCCTTGTAAGTCACCTGCAGGGTCTCTCTATTATATCTTTTTCCTTCACAAACCTCACAGGGAACATACACATCCGGCAGGAAGTGCATTTCTATTTTTAATATGCCATCGCCTCCGCAAGCCTCACAGCGCCCGCCTTTTACATTAAAGGAGAACCGGCCGGGGCCGTATCCTCTTGCCTTGGCAGCATTCGTGGTGGAGAAAAGCGTCCGTATCATATCAAATACTCCTGTATAGGTAGCGGGATTGGAGCGCGGAGTGCGTCCAATCGGCGTCTGGTCGATTATGATAACTTTATTCAACGCTTCCATCCCCTCTATCCGGTCATACAGGCCGGGCTTGGTATGAGCCCGGTTCAAGTCCCTGGACAATGCCTTGTGCAGCACCTCGTTCACAAGAGAGGATTTTCCGGAGCCGGATACGCCGGTGACACAAGTCATCACTCCCAGAGGGATGTCTACTGTAATGTTTTTCAGGTTGTTCTGCTTGGCGCCCACAATACGCAGCACCTTCCCCGACCCGGTACGCCGGGACTCCGGCAGAGTGATACGCCGCCGCCCGCTGAGGAATGCGCCGGTGATAGAATTCGGGTGCTCCATAACCTCCTTCGGTATTCCAGCCACCACCACTCTGCCTCCATGCGTTCCGGGTCCCGGCCCCATGTCTATCAGGTAATCCGAGGCGCGCATTGTTTCCTCATCATGCTCTATCACGATCACTGAGTTTCCCATGTCCCGTATTTCCTTCAGCGTTTCGATCAGTTTGGCGTTATCCCTCTGATGGAGACCGATGGAGGGCTCGTCCAGGATATAAATCACGCCCATCAAACTGCTGCCGATTTGTGTTGCAAGCCTGATACGCTGCGCTTCTCCCCCAGAAAGCGTAGCGGCACCTCGTCCCAGCGTCAGGTAATCCAGTCCGACATTTTCCAGAAAGCCCAGGCGTGCTTTGATCTCCTTGAGTATTTGCTCGGCGATCTGAAACTTGGTGGGGCTCAGCCGTAGTTCATCAAAGAAGATCCGACATTCATGGATGGTCTTCTGGCACAAATCGTGGATATTCACCCCCCCCACCGTGATGGCCAGCGCATTGGGTGACAGTCGTCTGCCCTTACATTCCGGGCAGGGCGTCAACCCCATAAGCTGCTCATAATACTCCTTTGCGGAGGCGGACTGCGTCTGGTTATATCGCCGTTCCAGCGTGGGAATGACTCCTTCCCAGGGTGCTTTATAGGTGGATACCCCATGGCTCCCCCGGTAGACGATCTCATACTGTTCCTTCCCTCCGCCGTACAACAGGATGTGCCGCGCCATCTCCGGGATATCACGGAAAGGGGTTTCCGGAGAAAAAGAATACATTTTTCCCAAGGTTTCTACAAACCCCGCCATGGTACCATCCTCTGCACCGGAAAAACCCATCGCTTGAATGGCGCCTTCTTGCAGGCTTCGGGAGGTATCGGGCACGATCAATTCTGGATCCATGCGCATCAGGCTGCCCAACCCCATGCACTTAGGGCAGGCCCCGAAGGGACTGTTAAAGGAAAACAGCCGGGGAGTGATTTCTTCGATGCTGATACCGCATTCCTCACAGGCATAATTTGCGGAAAAGGACAGTGCCTCTCCCTCCACGATCTCAGCCCGTACCAGACCCCCCGCCAGCTTCAGCGCCATCTCCATAGAATCCGTCAGTCGGGAGCGGACAGTGGAGCGGATGCTGATACGGTCTACTACTACTTCGATCGTGTGTTTTTTCTTTCTGTCCAGCGCAATATCATCCGTCAGTTCATACAGTATGCCGTCTACCCGTGCCCGGATAAAGCCCTGCCGGGTCAGGTCTTCAAGCAGTTGGGTGTATTCGCCTTTCCGTCCGCGAATGATAGGCGCATATAAAATCACCCGGGTTCCCTCCGGCAGCGCCAGTACTTGCTCCACCATCTGATCAATGGATTGCTGCCGGATCTCCTTTCCGCATTTCGGACAATGGGGGGTACCTACCCGGGCGTACAGCAGTCGCAGATAATCGTAAATCTCCGTCACGGTACCCACCGTGGAACGGGGATTTCTGGAGGTGGTTCGCTGGTCTATGGATATTGCCGGAGACAAGCCGTCGATAGAGTCCACATCCGGCTTCTCCATAAGCCCTAAGAACTGCCTGGCGTAGCTGGAGAGGGATTCCACATATCTGCGCTGTCCCTCAGCGTACAATGTGTCAAAGGCCAAAGAGGATTTCCCCGATCCGGAAACGCCTGTGATTACCACCATTTTATTCCGTGGGATCGTAACATCAATATCCTTCAGGTTATGCTCCCTTGCGCCTTTGATCACAATATCTTCAAGCATTTTTCCTCTCCTTTTTCTTCAGTATCCACATATCACGCAGCCTTGCCGCCTTTTCAAAATCAAGGTCCGCCGCCGCGGTTAGCATGGCCTTCTCCAGTTCCTGAACGGACATTTTCTCCATACCATGGGGCACGGCAGGTCGCTCCTCCTCCGCCTCCTGCGGTAATTCCTGGGTGATCGCCAGTGTTTCCCGTATCCGGGAGGCTACCGACTGCGGTGTGATTCCGTGCGCCAAGTTATAAGCCATCTGCAGCTCTCTGCGCCGGTTTGTCTCGCTGACGGCCAGTTTCATGGAATCTGTTACCATATCGCCGTACATCACCACGTAACCGTCCACATTCCGGGCCGCCCTGCCGATGGTCTGTATCAGTGACCGGCCGGACCGGAGAAAACCTTCCTTATCTGCATCCAGTATGGCCACCAGCGCCACCTCCGGGAGGTCCAACCCCTCCCGTAGAAGGTTAATGCCCACCAGCACATCGTACACCCCCATCCGCAGGTCCCTGAGTATCTGCACCCGGTCAAGGGTTTCCACATCGCTGTGAAGATAGGTCACCTTGAAATCCAGTTCCTTCAGGTAGTCTGTCAGCCCCTCCGCCATTTTTTTCGTTAATGTAGTGACCAATGCGCGCTGTCCTTTGGCAACCACCTTGCGAAGCTCCTGGATCAGGTCGTCCACCTGCCCCTCCACTGGACGCAGGAACACCTCCGGATCCACCAAGCCCGTGGGACGTACCACCTGCTCCACGACCTGTCCTGCACGCTGCATCTCAAAGTCAGCCGGCGTGGCGGACATATAAACTGTCTGTCCCATTCTTTCCTCAAACTCATCAAATCGCAGGGGGCGGTTGTCATAAGCCGCCGGAAGACGGAAACCATACTTCACGAGCATATCCTTCCGCGAGAAGTCCCCTGCGTGCATCGCTCGTATCTGCCCCACGGTCACATGGCTCTCGTCGATAAAAAGCAGATAATCCTCAGGAAAGAAATCCAGCAATGTATAGCTGGGCTCACCCTGTTTTCTTCCGTCAAAGTATCTGGAATAGTTCTCCATACCGTTACAATATCCGATTTCCCGGAGCATCTCCAGGTCATACTGGGTGCGCTGCCGGATCCGCTGGGCTTCGATCAGCTTATTCTCCTCCTCGAATGCCTTGATCTGCGCCTCCATATCGATTTCAATTTCGTTCAGCGCCTTGTTCAGCCTTTCTCTGGTTGTAGCATGATGGGTTGCGGGGAAAATCATCACATACTTCAATGTGCTGACGGCCCTGCCCGTGGTGGCATTGAACTCGATGATTCGCTCCACCTCGTCTCCGAAGAACTGTATCCGCAGCGCCTTTTCGTCCTGGCTGGCGGGAAAAACCTCCACAACATCGCCGCGCACCCGAAAGGTCCCGCGGATGAAGTTCAGGTCATTCCGATCATACTGTATATCAACCAGTTTTCTTATAAACGCGTCTCTTTCAAGCGTCATGCCCGTCCGGAGAGAAGCGGTCAGATCCCGATAAGTTTCGGGGCTGCCCAGACCGTATATGCAGGATACCGATGCTACCACGATCACATCCCGCCGTTCCATCAGAGCGGAGGTTGCGGAGTGCCGGAGCTTGTCAATTTCCTCATTCATTGCGGAGTCTTTTTCTATATAAGTATCGCTGGAAGGAATATACGCCTCCGGCTGGTAGTAGTCATAATAGGAAACGAAATATTCCACGGCGTTCTCGGGAAAAAAGTCCTTAAGCTCGGAACAGAGCTGCGCGGCAAGGGTTTTATTGTGCGCGATCACCAGCGCCGGTCTGTCCGTATTTGCTATCACATTAGCGATAGTGAATGTCTTTCCGGAGCCGGTGACCCCCAGCAAAACCTGCTCCTGAAGGCCCGCCTGTATGCCCTGGGTGAGCTGCTGTATAGCCTTTGGCTGGTCCCCGGTGGGTTCATAGGGGGCATGAAGCTGAAACAGGGACATATTCTCTCCTCCCGGTATAATATAGCCGGTTCAGTCGGCATCATGATATTGTATCATATTCACCCGCAAAACGGAACCCATATTCTTAAATCTTCATATTCTTCTCTCTGTTCCTGCCCATAAAAAACGGACAGTGTTATCCACTGTCCGCTCTCCGTCCGCTGATTATCCGCCGCCTTTATCGTAAGGTATCCCTGCCGCCTTGGGCGCTCTGGAGCTTTTGGAGCTGAATGCCAGCACGATCAGAGAAATAATATAGGGAAGCATGTTGTAAACACTACCGGGAATATTGAGGCTGGTAAGAAAATCAAAGCCCGAGTAGACATTGGACAACGCCCGAAACAAACCGAAAAGCAGGGCGGCCAATGCGATTCTTTGCGGCTTCCACTGTCCGAAAATCATAACAGCCAACGCCAGGAAACCGAACCCTGCTACACCGTTCTCAAATTTCCATTCGCTGACGCCGGCGGTGACATAGACGATTCCTCCCAGTCCGCCCAACAAACCGGAAATCAATACCCCGGCATAACGCATCTTATATACGTTGATACCCACCGAGGCAGCCGCTTGAGGATGCTCTCCGCAAGCCATGAGCCGAAGCCCGAAGCGGGTCTTATACAGCACAATATAAGCAGCCACCAACGCTGCCAACGCTATCAGCATAAACCAGTTCAATTCCATTCCCCCGATGTGCAGCAGCAGGGATTTTTTCGCCTGTATGTATTGCACGGTGGAAGAGACATTGTCCGGATTGGCAAGGGTGTTGATAGCCTTTACAATAACGGTGGCGGCCGCCACACCAAGTATATTCAGGGCTGTGCCTATAATGGTTTGATCCGCCTTAAAGTTAATGCAGGCCACTGCCAACAACAGTGAATACAGTATGCCGACAGCCGCAGCTGCCAGGATAGTACTCAGTATAATGACAATTGCGGGACTGCCGGTAAGGTATCGCATCGCCAATGCGCCCGCAAGAGCGCCCATGACCATAATACCCTCCAGCCCAAGGTTGATTACGCCGGAACGCTCGGAAAAGCAGCCGCCCAATGCCGTCAGTATCAGAACCGAAGCATAAATCAAAGTGTATTGCAGCAGCAGCGTCATGTTGTGTCCCCTCCCTTTTCCCCGGCTTCCCTCATTGCTAGCCTCTCTTCCCGGCGGGTAACGTATTTTTTCATCATCACCTTCATGAAGAATACAAAGCCGCACAGGTAAACGATGATTGCAGAAATCAGATCGGCTATCTGTGAGCTGTAGACAGATTTATCCACATATGCGCCGCCGATCGTGATGTGTTGTATGAAGTAAGAGGAAAGCACGGTGCCGATAGGATTCAGCCCGCCCAGGAACGCGGCGGCTATACCGTTGAATCCCATGGCCGGAACGGACGATGTACCGCATTCCCATTGCTCATAACCGGAAAGGTAGAGCATTGCTGCTCCGAGCGCTGCCAGAGCGCCGCTAATGAGCAGTGTCAGGATCGTGTTCCGCCGTTCCGCCATTCCGCAGTATTTTGCGGCATTCTTGTTCAGTCCTGTTGCTTTCAGCTCATACCCGAAGCGGGTCTTCTCCAACACCACCCACACAACCACCGCGAGCACCACAGCCAAGGGTATAGCGATGGTGACATACTTATTATTATTAAACAGAGTTCCCATCCCCAGAGAGGGCAGCAGTGCCTGCTTAGCGGTATTCTCCAAGACCTTTGTGTACGGGCTGGTGAATTCCTTTGACAACGGCGAGTTCAGCAATGTATTGACGAGGTAGAGGGTGATCCAGTTCAGCATAATCCCGGAAATGACCTCGTTTACATTATAGAAGGACTTTAGCGCTCCGCTGATCGCGCCCAATATGGCGCCGACAAACATGGCAAGAAGGACGCAAATCCACCAGGGAAGTCCCCAAGCCAGCGCAGCGTACAGTGAGATGCCGATTCCGGCGGTATATTGCCCGGCCACACCGATATTGAACAGTCCTACCTTATAAGCGAAAAGAACGGAAAGGGCGCACATCAGTAGCGGTGCCGTCTTCACCAGTGTGCTGCCGAAGTATTTGAGCCGGGCTTGATCCGAAGGGTAGGTGAAAAAGTTCTTGATAATGGCCAATATCGCTTTCCATGCGCCTTCCGGATTAATAAAGAGCAACACGATATACCCTGCCAACAACCCCAGAAGAACACATATCAACGAGGCGATAACAGACTGCAAGCCCTCGTTCTTCAGCAATGACTTCCGCTTAAGCATCCGCAGCCTCCCTCCTCTTGGCGCCGGCCATATAAAGACCAAGCTCCTCCGCCGTCGTGGTACGGGGATCTAACTCCCCGACGATTTCACCCTCGTACATCACAAGTATCCTGTCAGGCAGGCTCAGTACCTCCTCCAGCTCCAGGGACACAAGCAGTACAGCACGACCGGCGTCCCGCTGAGCAATCAATTCTCTATGGATATTCTCAATAGCGCCCACATCCAGGCCGCGGGTGGGCTGTACCGCTACAAGCAACTGGGGATCTCTGTCGATTTCCCGGGCGATAATTGTCTTTTGCTGGTTTCCGCCGGACATGGAACGTACAATCGTTACCGGGCCTTGTCCTGAGCGGATATCGTACTCTTCCGTGAGGCGCTCGGCATATGCCCGGATATTTTTCCGGCGCAGGAATCCTGCCCTATCGGTAAACTCTGGCTCAAAATATCTCTCCAGAATTAAATTGTCCTCCAGTGTGTAATCCAGCACCAGTCCGTGTTTATGCCTGTCCTCGGGTATATGACTCATACCCCGGTTATTGCGCCTCCGTATGGATAGTTTGGATATATCCTCTCCGCATAGGAAAATGCTGCCGTTCTTCACCGGCTCCAAACCGGTAATGCCGTAGACAAGCTCCGTCTGTCCGTTGCCATCGATTCCGGCAATGCAAACGATTTCTCCGCCCCGCACCTCGAAGTTGACATTTTTCACGACTTCTTTGTGTTGCGACGTAGCCACAATGGCCAAATCCTTCACATCCAGTACGATTTCCCCGGGTCGGCACTTGTCTTTCTCCACGGTAAAGACCACGTTGCGCCCCACCATCATCCGGCTGAGTTCCTCCTTGGAGGTATCCTTTACCGAAACAGTACCCACCGCTTTCCCCTTCCGCAGCACGGTGCAGCGGTCTGCTACCTCCATGATTTCATTCAGCTTATGGGATATGAACAGTATTGATTTCCCCTCTGCCGTCAGGTTCCGCATGATCTGCATCAGTTCCTTAATCTCCTGCGGTGTCAGTACAGCGGTAGGTTCGTCGAAAATCAGTATTTCATTCTCGCGATACAGCATCTTCAGTATTTCTGTACGCTGCTGCATCCCCACCGTGATATTTTCGATAATCGCATCCGGATCCACAAAAAGCCCGTATTTCTGTGAAAGGGCAACCACTCTCTCCCTGGCTTCCTTCTTCTTCAGGAAGCCGTATCTGGAGGGCTCCGTCCCCAAAATAATATTATCCAATACGGAAAAACAATCCACCAGCTTAAAATGCTGGTGTACCATTCCGATGCCAAGGTCATTGGCATCATTCGGGGATTGTATTTGGACGGGCCGTCCATCCTTCCGTATTTCTCCCTCCTCCGCCTGATACAAACCGAACAAAACGCTCATCAGGGTCGATTTTCCGGCGCCGTTTTCCCCCAAAAGCGCATGGATCTCCCCTTTTTCTAACTGCAAAGATATGTCATCGTTGGCGATGATACCGGGGAATCGTTTGGTGATGTGCAGCATTTCAATAGCATATGGCTGATCCAAGCGAGTACTTCCTCCCCATTATATTCTCCAAGAGGTCTGTCAATAGGTTGTTGATATTATACAATGGAATCGGACATTTTGCAAACCCTGATTTCATATATTACCATGAGCGCTGAAAAAAAGGGCGGCAAAAATGCCGCCCTTAATTCACGGTGAAAATTACTTAATATTGTCGAAAATCTTTACATCGGTGTTGGTGGTAGCGGGGAACACGGTAATGTCGTCAGATACCTTGACCTCGCCGCTGAACATTGCCGCAACCAGAGCCTTGTAATCCTCCTGAGTGTACTTGCCCTCTTCCCACTGGGTGGTTTCATAGGGGATCTGAACATAGTTCAGGGTGGGATCTTCGCCGGACACCAGGCCCAATGTCACTATCTGACCGGCCATAGTATCCCACTCGCCCTTTACAATGATGTTTTCCAGCGCACTCTTGGTGGTGGCAGCCAGTCCCTTCATTGCGGATGTCACGGTCATGTCGGCGCCGTAAGCGTTCAATACGCTGGACTGATCGGTATCCACGCCCACAACCTTGCCGTCCACCTTGGCAGCTGCTTCACAGGCAGAAGTAAAAATACCGCCGCCGCAGGCAAATACAACCTCAGTGCCGTCGGCATACCAGGTATCCATCACGGCTGTGATATCGGCATCGCCGAAGAACTGTCCACCGTAGATGTACTTCATCTCGATGTTGATATCCATGTCCTTGGCAGCAGCGTCTGCGCCCTGTACAAACCCGTAGCCGAAGCGCACCACCGCGGGAACCGCCATGCCACCCAAGAAGCCCAGCTTGGTATAACCCAGCTTTACGGTAGCATATCCGGCCATATAGCCGCACAGCTCTTCCTGATAAATGGCAGTATAGACATTGGACAGATCCACATAGTCTTCCAGATTCCAGTTGTCGGGATTATAGTCGTAGGCTTCACCCTTTGCGGTCACACCGTCATCAAGATAGTCTCCCTTGGATACGTCCAGTACGATGAACTTCACGTCAGGATATTGCGGGGCCGACTCACGGACAGTGCCTGCGAAAGCATAGCCGGGGAGCACGATGATGTTGAAGCCCTCTGCCACAGCGGAATCCACCATAGCAACACGATCTGCCGTGTTGTTAGCCACTGGCTTGAAGTACTTAAACTCCAGGCCATTTTCTTCACAATACTCTTTGCAGGCCTCGTAAGTGGTCTGGTTGAAAGACTGGTCGGTTATATCGCCGTAGTCGGTAACCATGGCGACCTTATAACCGATCTCTGCGTTCTCTTCGCCGGTGTCTCCGGCGGGCGTCTTGCTGCAGGCTGTCAGAGCAAACAGCATCATGACAGCGCACAGAATCGCAAGGAATTTTCTCATAATTTCCTCCGTATCTGGGCCATAGCCCGATTATGAATGCTGTGGTATGCTTTTACCACTTTGTTTATATTGTATCCTGAAGCTTCGGCATTGTCAATGCCCTGTAAACAAAATGTAAAGCGATTGTATTGTATTTTGTACCAGTCCGGAAAACTGTAAAAACAAAAAACGGGAATAAAATCCTTCTTCCGATGTACTCGAGTAAAACACCATCCGCCGTCATGATGCCGGAACCGAAACTTCCCATTCATTCCCATTTATGAGAATCTGTGGTAGAATAAATAAAGGGAATCCCATATCGGAGGCTGGCAGGATGGATCATATCATGCTCATTGGTATCGCCGGGGGTACCGGCAGCGGGAAAACCACCTTGAGCCGTGCGATACAGGCGCATTTTCCCGGAAACGTCAGTATCGTTTACCATGACAACTATTATAAAGCCCACGACAATATGACGTATGCGCAACGGGCTGAACTGAACTTCGACCATCCTGATGCTTTTGATACCCCCCTTATGCTGGAGCATTTACGGCAGCTGAAGGCCGGGCAGCCCGTCCGCTGCCCCGTATATGACTTCACAGCCCATAACCGCTCGGATAAAACCGTGCATATCGAGCCCCGGCCGGTAATACTGCTGGAGGGAATACTGATTTTACAGGATACCGAACTTTGCGACCTGATGGATCTGAAGCTTTTCGTGGATACCGATGCGGACGTACGGATCCTCCGCCGCATCCGCCGGGACGTTCGGGAAAGAGGTCGCTCTTTGGATTCCGTGATCAGCCAGTATCTGACCACCGTAAAGCCCATGCACGAGCAGTTTGTTGAACCGAGTAAACGCCGCGCAGATATCATCATCCCCGAAGGCGGCAGGAATCCGGTAGCTCTTGATATGATATTTCATCATATTATAAATCATATGGAAAAATAACAAAAGCGCCCTTTTCAAGGCGCTTTATTTCTCCCCTGCTTAAAACAGAAAATGGATGCCGTCGCAGTCATATAGCTTGCATGGAATATCCCTGCCGGGGTCGGCGCCCGGAACCGTACCGGTCTGCAGCAGCCGGGCGGCAGTATGGAGCCTTGGCAGAATCTCCGGTGTATAGGACACCGCGTGATGGGAGGGAAATATGATATCAAAATCTTCCGCAATTGCCATCAGTTTTTCGATCGAGGCAATGTATGCAGGAACATTCCGGTCCGGTCCGAACATGTAGATCGGCCCCTCCTGCACAGGGTCTCCCGTGAAAATACACCGGGCTTTCCGGTCAAGTAGGGCAATGCTGCCGGGGGTATGCCCGGGAATCAGGATTACCTCCAGCCTGCGGTCGCCCAAATCGAACACGTCGTTCTCCCATACCGGGAAGATATTTGACAAATCACCTTTCCGTCGGGCAAAGGTCGCAAACTCCGCCGGATGCATAAACACTTGGGCGAACCGGTGATTACACCCCGTATGATCCGGGTCGGAATGAGTGTTGATTACCGCGAGCGGCTTAAAAGTCAGAGATTCCGCATATCCGCGCAAATCCCCGCTCCCGTAGCCGGTATCGATCAGCAGCGCTTTCTCCTCCCCTTCCGCCAGGAAGCAGCGGACGCCGCCCTCCATGATTGCCCGGTAACCCGGCGCAAGGTCGATCGTTTCATAAGGCTGGCTCATGCGTTTTCCTCCGTCCAATGTATTTTACCGTGTATACCGCAATCCGTGCTGTCGCCGTACAATACAACAGCGATTAATACCTGCTCCCCGGGAGCGGCGTCGGAAAGCAGGGATACCGACACGTTTCTTCCCTCAAAGGACGCAGTAGTCATGCCGCTCTTCCGGTGGATTATCACAACTCCTTTTCCGGTCAGAGAGGTACAGTGCAGCTGTCGCAGCTTGGATTGCTTCGGCATGGCGGCGTAGACCACCCAACCGGGCTTTCGGGCAAAGGGGCTCTCCCCCTCCCCTCTCCATGCCACAAAAGTATTCTCATCCTGCACCTTGCCCGCATTCCGGTAATCCGGGCACTCATCCAAGGGGATCGGTGTGGTAAACCATTGTTCCACCCGGTAATCATAGTCCACCGGCGCCAGCGCCGGTTTTTCCTTCCCCGGAAACACAGGCACAACCAGAGTGGCCGGCTCCAGCCCCTCCGCTTCCGCGGTGAGGGTCATCAGGCCGTTCTCTCGCGGCATCAGGAAAGCCATCGCTCTGCCGGCTTGCATCTGCCGCGCAGTATCCGTCACCGGCGATGCGTCCCATATCGATCCGAAGGTGGCTTTGATTTCCCCGTTTTCCGCCGAAAAATATACGACTGATGCGGCATCAGGCACTTCCCTGCCCTCCCTATCCACCGCAAAGCAGGTAACAAGCGTTACATCCCCCCCGGTATGGGCAAGACCGGTTTCCAACTCCAGCGCCAACGCCACGGGTTTCCCTGTGGTGGCTTTTATGTCCTCCGTCACCGCAACGCCTTTCAGGTAGCCCAGCGCCCGCAGTTCACCCGGGTGGTAGGTCACCTTCCAGCGTGGCATATCATAGCCCTCCGGCCGTTTTTTCCCTAAACTGACCCCGTTCAGCAGCATTTCAGCCTCTTCACAGTTGGTATAGACCCAAACCTCCTTCTCCTCCCCTTCCTTCCAACCGTTCCAGTGAGGCAGGATATGTACCATAGGCTCTTTTGTCCATTGCGCTTTGTTCAGGTAAAATTGATCCTTTCTCCAGCAAACCGGGTCTACGGAGCCGCCTGCGGCAAACAGCTGAGGCCAGCCGCACTCTCCCCGATAGTCGATCCCTGTCCAGATAAACTGGCCGGCGATAAACGGTCGGGGGTATATATAGGAATGGGACTGTCTCCTTGTGCTGCCAAAAGAAGCCGCGTGCCTATCGAAGGAATCGCTGTCCACGCCATCTATGGAATCGTACACCCCGCGAAGGGTCGTCTGCGCGCAGGTTTCGGTAGCTATAATCGGTGTATTGGGATACCTTTCGTGAATGATATCATAGAAATCCGGACTGTAATTCATGCCGATAATATCCAGATCCCGCAGCACCTGGTCGTCTAACCAGCCGCCGTTGCAGGCCAGCATCACAGGGCGGTCGTCCAGCTGCCGCACGCGTTGCCGCATGGCTTTGTAAATGCGCCGTCCCCGGGCATCCGCCTGGAGGGGTTCCTCGTTTCCCACGCTCCAAACGACTACTGAGGGATGGTTCCTGTCCCGTCGCACCATAGCTTCCAACTGTTTCAACCCATCCTCTGTGGCTTCAAACCAACGGGTTTCGTCCAACACAAGCATACCTAGCCGGTCACATGCGTCCAGAAACTCCGGTGCTGGGGGATTGTGGGCACATCGCCAGGCGTTGCAGCCCATCTCCTTCAGCGCGGTAATCCTTAATTTGTGAAGATTGTCCGGCACCGCTACCCCAAGGGGTCCGAAATCCTGATGATTGGCTGTGCCGTTCAGCGGAATATGCCTCCCGTTCAGGAAGAAACCCCGATTCGGGTCAAAGGTGATTGTCCGGCAGCCAAAGATCGTCTCGGTAACATCCGACTGCTGCCCCTCTGCCGTGACCGTGGTACGGAGGGTATACAGCGCCGGTGCGTCTACCCACCAAATCCGGGGGTCCGGCAATATCATCGTTCCTCTGACCGTTTCTGTAGTCCTGGGCGCGGCCTGCACAGGGACAACGCTATGCGCCAGCACTTTCTCCCCGTCCAGGACCTCCCAACAAACATTTCCGGTAGCGTCGGCGTATTTCGCGTTAAAGATTTCTGCCTCCGTGGAGACATTCCAGTCTCTCCCTGCCCCGGGAACCGCTTTTACGTAGATCCCGTCCAACTCCGGCGCGAGAGGTTCACGGACATCCAGCCAGACATGGCGGTACAGGCCAGTTCCCTCATAGTACCAACCCTCTATCTCCCGGGTGTCGATATAGACCGAGATGACATTGACCCGTCCGTCTAAATATACAACGGGGGATATGTCACAGGAAAAGTGCGTATAACCGCAGAAATTGCGCACCATGAGGCAGCCGTTGACCCATACGGTGGCATGCGTGGCGGCTGCGCCGAACACCAGCAGCATCCGCTTATTCTCATACTCGGAGGACAGGACAAATCCCCGGCGGTACCAGCCGTTCTCCCGGGGGAGAAATCCGCAGGAATCCCGCTCCGCAGGATCGGGTACGGAAAAAAGTTGGTAATCGTGGGGCAAGTCGACCGTCTCCCAATCCCGGTCATACCAGGCAGGGTCCGCCGGTCCCAAACCCCGTTCGGTTTTTGTTGTGATATAGCACTCATGATGTGTGAACGGTCGGGGTATCTCTATATCCCCCCGGTAAAAACGCCAGCCCTTGTCCAGACTGATCCTCATGCTTCTATACCTCCGATCGGTTTAAGAAAGAGTTCTCCGTTGAAAACATCCTTCCTGCCGGCTATCCGCCCGGTATGCTCTTCTTTTACGGTTCCAGCAGTGCAAGTACCGGCGGACGGGCGTGAGGCGGCTCTTCGCCGAAAGTCAGCGCCTCCTGCCATAATACTGCCGCCTGCTCCGCTTTCTCCTCAAAAGATGTATGGAATACTGCCAGCGTCTCGCCTTCCGTGACGGCGTCTCCGGTTTTCTTTCGCAACATGATGCCCGCGAGAGGGTCGATGGAGGATGTTTTCTCCAGTCGTCCGGCACCCAACGCCACACTGGCCCTCCCCAGCAAGGCGGTATTCATATGCGTGATGTACCCGTCCGTTGGCGCCGGGAGCGGCACCTGCACCTTTGCCTTCCCCCATTTTCCCGGTTGCAGCAGGTAGGATGTGTCTCCTCCCTGGGCTGCGATGATTTCCTGCAGTTTCTCAAAAGCTCTGCCCGTGGCAATGCTTTCCTCCGCTTCCCTGCGGCAGGCAGCCATGCCCGTCTCCCGGGAAGGATATCGCTCTCTTCGGGAAAGGTAAAGCAAAGCCGAAGCCGCGGTCAGCACCACCTCCCGGAAATCTTCCGGCCCCCGGCCATGGAGCATATCCAGCGCTTCTTTTACCTCCAGTACATTCCCGATCGCATACCCCAGCGGTTTGTCCATCTCGGTAACCAGTGCCATCATCCGCCGTCCTGCGGCTTCGCCGATCGCAAGCATCTCACGGGCGAAGGGCTCCGCCTCCTCCGGTGTATGGATAAAACTCCCGCTTCCGCACTTGACGTCCAGCAATATACACTTGGACCCAGCAGCCAGCTTTTTGGACATAATGGACGACACGATCAGGGCGCTGCTGTCCGTTGTTGCCGTTACATCCCGAAGTGCGTACAACCGCTTATCCGCCGGCGCAAAGCCCTCCGACTGCCCCACCACACAAGCCCCGGTCTTTTCGACAATCGCCAGAAACTCCTCCCGGCCCATTTCGCTGCGAAACCCGGGGATGGTTTCCAGCTTGTCGATCGTGCCTCCGGTAAAACCGAGACCGCGTCCGCTCATTTTCACCACTGTTGCGCCGCAGGCTGCCAGTATCGGAGTAAGCGCCAATGTGGTTTTATCACCGACGCCGCCGGTAGAATGCTTGTCCACTGTCATGCCCTTTACGGAGGCAGGATCTATCATCTCCCCGGAGGCAGCCATTTCCAGCGTCAGCGTCACGGTTTCCCGATGGTCCATTCCCATGCAGCAAATCGCCATCAGCATAGCGGACACCTGATAATCCGGCAGCGATCCTTCCGTCACCCCCCGGACAAACCAGGCAATTTCCCCATCGGACAAAGGCAGCCCCCGGCGCTTCTTATCCAACAGTTCCACCATGCGCATATCAATATCCCTCCTTGGTTTCCATACCCTTCACCAGCTTTACCACCCGGCTGGTGCCCAACCTGGAAGCGCCGAGATTCAAAAACTCTTCCGCGTCCTTCAAGGTTGCGATCCCTCCGGCGGCTTTGATTTTCACATGGGGTTCGACAAACTCCTTCATCAGCGCCACATCCTCCCGCGTTGCGCCGCCGGTGGAAAAGCCCGTGCTTGTCTTGATGAAGTCAGCCCCCGACTCGGATACCAGCTTGCAGCATATAATTTTTTCCTCCCGGGTCAGAAGGCAGGTTTCAATAATGACTTTCAATATCTTGTTGCCGCAAGCTTTTCGCAGCAGAGCCAATTCCGTTGCTACTTCCCCGTATTCCCCGGACTTCAATATGCCGACGGGTATCACTGTGTCGATCTCCTCCGCTCCCCGGGATATAGCGTCCCGTACCTCAGCCACCTTGACAACGGAGGTATTATAACCGTTCGGGAATCCAATCACCGTGCAGATGGGTACTTTATCCCCTACAAAAACTCTTGCGGACTCCACAAACCGGGGCGGGATACAGGCGCTGGCGGTGTGATAGGTCATTGCCTCCTCCAGTACTTTCTGAATATCCGCCCAGCCGGCGGTAACCGAAAGCAGGGTATGATCCACTGCGGACAATATCCTCTGTAAATCCATTAAACTCGCCTCCTTATATACTTATTATAAATTGCCGCAAAGTTTTTTACAAGGCAGTTGTTTTCCACGGGGCAGTGAGGATATAATACAACTATGGAGGTATGGTATGCTTTACGAATATACATATCCCGGCGGCAAGGCCGGCTGTATCACATTCAGTTATGATGACGGGCGGGACTTTGACCGCCGGCTGGTAGACATTTTCAACCGATACGGCATCAAGGGGTCCTTTCACCTGAACAGCGCCAATTTGGGCTGCCCAGGTTATGTAACAGCCGGGGAACTGCCGGAGTTGTATGCCGGGCATGAGGTCTCCCTCCATTGCCTGACTCACCCTTTCCCCTCCCGTATTCCTTCCCACCGTCAACTGTCGGAGCTGACTGCGGATAAAGCGGCGCTGGAAGCGGCTTGGGGGCACATAATTTCCTCCATGAGTTTCCCTTTCGGCGATTACAACGACCATTTTCTGAAATGTATGGATGCCTCCGGCGTGCTGTACGGCCGTACTACCAGGGCCACCCGGAAATTTAGCTGGCCGGAGGATTTCCGTGTTTGGGATCCCACCTGTCACCACAACGATGACCTTCTCTCACTGCTGGCTGGCTTCCGTCGTTACAGCACAGGTTTTAAAGGGATGGCTTTGTTTTATATCTGGGGACACAGCTATGAATTCAACGACGCTGGCAATTGGGATATGATAGAGAGCTTCTGCAAAGAAGCCGGAAGTGACCCGGACACATGGTATGCCACCGGATTAGAAATTTATGATTACATTACTTCCCTCCGCCGCCTCCGTATCAGCGCCGACGGCTGCATCGTGGTCAATCCCTCGGCTCTGACCCTTTGGGGGCGGGATGAGAGAGGCGCGCTGCTACAGATCCTTCCGGGTGAAAACCGTTTCTCCCCCTGTGTGTAAATGAGAGATATTCCCCCCTTGGCATTCAGGGCGGATATCCGCGGGGAAAAGCTACATATAACTTGGCAGATCCCCCCGTCCCGGTTGGGTTATGCTTGTATCGACCGGTGCCAGGGCAGCTTGACCAATGCCGCCGGTTTTCCTATGGAGGCATTTCTGTTAAGCCTTTGAGAAGAAGCAGAGCTTTTCAGCTCCGCTTCTTCTGTTTTCTCCATGCGCTCGCATTAATACCGGGTCTTTCCTGCTGACAACCGGGCTATAATCTCGTCCATATGCTTCCGCGCTTCCCGCAAAGCCGTATCCTGAACTTCCGGGCCGGCAGGCTTTTCCCCCATCAGTCCTAAAAACTGACTGACCTTCAACCCCAATGCCTCCTGCATCTCTGCGTCCGCGCCTTGAGAGGAGACGAGATAATAACACAGAAGGGAGTCCTGTTGCCCGATCCGGTGGGCTCGGTCCTCGGCTTGGCTGTGCACTGCTGGAGACCAGTCCAGCTCCCCAAACACAACGCAGGTCGCCGCCTGTAGATTCAATCCGGCTGCCGCCCGGAGACTGATGCAGCAGATCGAAGTCTTTCCTTCCATAAATGCGGTTACGGCGGCATCCTTCTGGGCGGTATTCTCCCGTCCGGTAATAAAAACAGGCCGGTATTCCCGCAGCAGTTTTCGATAAGCATCAAATACGCTGTGATGGTGGGCAAACAGCAGTATTTTCTCACAGGCATCCGCTAGGCCTGCCACAAAAGCCGCCGTAAAGGGCGCTTTTGCCAGCCCGGTAGCCTGCCGCTCAGCCGAAACGATCTGTTCCTTCAGTAATGCCTGCCGGGAAGCCTCCCATCCCTGGCTTCCCAATACCGACAATTGCCTTATCATTTCGCCAACCCCTGCCATCTCCCGGCGATAGACCGCGGCGTCCGCATCGATCTCCTGTACGACGCGGCGCTTTGGCGGGAGTTCCTGAAGCACCTCCCTTTTGGTACGACGCAGCATCATTCCCTCCCTCCGGAGGTACTCCCCGAGCAGCTCCGGCTTGGTCAACAGATTTCTCCCGTAACCGGTGCACCATTCCCGGGTGAAGCTTTCATAATCCCCCAGGCAGTGGTAATCCAGTATGTTCATGACGTGAAAAATCTCCCCGCCGAGATTATAAATCGGGGTGCCGGAAAGCCCCACAACGGCGTCAGCGGCATCGGCTGTTAGGCTGGCAGCGGAGTATTTCTCCGTCCCTGCCCGACGAAGCTCCTGAATCTCGTCAAACAGCACCGTCTTGAAACCAAGAGCCGGCAGCGCTTTTTTCCAACCGCGAAGCAGCAGATAATGCACGATATACACATCGGCGGGTGGCAGCGCATAGGGAGTCAGTCCTTTTAGCACATGAATCTCCGGAGGAGCGCTCTCCTCCCCCTTTCTTACCCGCAAGAACCGGTTCAGTTCCCCTTTCCAATGGGTCACAAGATGAGGAGGTACCACCACTAGCACCGGCCACTCTCCTCGAATTGCCAGCCAGGCAATGGCTTGTACGGTTTTGCCCAGCCCCATCTCATCCGCTAGGAGACTACGGTCATGTGTTAAAAGAAATCCCACCCCGGTTTCCTGAAAGGGAATCAACTGCCCACAGAAGGTCAAAGGATCCGGCCTAACCGCAAGGGGATTGGCACGGTATGTTTCCCTGTCCAGCGCTCGCCGCCGGGCGGTAGACAGTGTATTGTTCCAGCGCACCCGATCCCTCGGCGCGATTTCCATCGGGAACCGCAGTAAAAGCCAGTTCATCTCCCCCACAAAACGCCAATGGTCCGGGAAAGACACCCTGCCCCGAACGCCGGTATCACTGCCGGGAAAAAGCCTTTTGATGAGCTGTGTCACCACCCTGTCGGCTCTCACGCTCCAAGTCTTTCTGCGGCTGTTATAGGTGATGGTACCGTAGGGACGATCCGTTTCCGGAGGGGTCTCCAAATAAGCGGGGAGGGCTGTGCGCTCCGCTTCGTCTCCGCCACCGGTAACGGCGCCCTCTATCCAGTTTTCCTCCCAGTCGTTCAAGGCAGCGCTATCCCCCAAAGGCTGTTCAGGCTCATCACCGTCACCCTTTTCCCGTTGATCTCCGGTGGCAGTCGGATAGACTTCTCCAACAGAAGAATCAGCTCCTCCACCTCCGGACAAAGGGCATACCGCGTCAACTGCTCTCGAAGACGCCCCACCGTCGGTCTACCCATCTTTACCTCTATACCCACACCCTCCGCAAGGAAATCGATGCGGCAGCGGGGACCGATCACCGCCTCGGCGGTAAAAGATATCCCTGCCTCCGTCAGACGCTCCGCCACCGCCCGATGCAAAGCGTACTCATCCTGCAGCCGGGGTATCCGCATCCCGGAAAGGGCTTCCAATACCCGAATACTCATTTATATATCATCTCTAGCATAAAGGTGAAGGTATCATCCTCCGCGCCGGGCAGCCACTCATGACCAAAGTCCGGATAAATGACTACGGACTTCTCGCACACCATTTTATTATAAGCGGCAAACTGGGTGGATGGCGGACAAATGGTGTCCATCAATCCTGTATACATGCGCACCTTTGCCCGGATCCGGCTTGCAAGGTGCTGCAGGTCGATATAACCCAGGCGGGTAAAAATCTCCTGTTCCCGCTTGTGCAGGGGATCGAAGCGACGGAAATACTCGCGAAGCTCGGCATAGGCTGCCACATCCAAATCCATATCCCAGACCCGCTTGAAATCACACAGGAAAGGGAACTGGGGCGCTGCCCGATTCAGTCCCGGCGTCAAGGCTGCGCAGGCAAGAGTAAGCCCGCCGCCCTGGCTGCCGCCGCAGGCGCCAACCCGAGCGGCATCCACTTCAGAGAAAGACATGACAATACGGGCAAGCTGGGCACAGTCCAGATAAATCGCCCGGAACAGAAGCTTCTCCGGTCCATCGGAAAGGCCGCGGATGATGTGTCCGTTCAATGTATTTCCGCGGACAACGGAAAGCTCTTCCGATTTGCCGCCCTGTCCCCGAACGTCCATTGCCGCGACGGACATTCCGGCCTTTACATATGCCAGCTTATTCACCCAATCACCGCTGTCCCCCGAATAACCGTGAAACATCAAAACGGCGGGATGGGGCGCAACGCCGCCTTCCGGACGAAGATACTTCGCATGAATACGGGCTCCGCCGACCCCGGTAAAATATAAGTCAAAACACTCTGCGCCGGGACAGCGGAATTCCGCGGGTATCAGCTTCACAGCCGGCTCCGTTCCTTTCAGTTCCTCCATTGCGTTGTTCCAATATTCTGCAAGATTCTCCGGGCAGGGATTCACCCCCTGATACTCCCTTAACTCCGACAAAGGCAAGTCAAAAATCGGCATGCGCTCCTCCTCACAACTCTCTGCTTTCATCTCTGATAGATTCTCCCCGTACCGGATATTTCCTGCCGTCCGGGCAAAGGGCGGCCATTGGCTTGTCCGATTTGCGCTGCTCACTCCCCCCATACAGCCAACCGGAAAGAACGAAAAATGCTCCGCGTTCCTGCGGAGCATTCGGGTAGTGCCATGGATCATTGCTTCGATCCCGGTTTTTTCTCCTGACAGTTGGGACAGTAACCGTATAGTTCAAATTGGTGTCCGGCAATGGTAAATCCGGTCTCCCGGGTGACATCATTTGCAATTGCCCGAATTGGACATTCATCTAAATCCACGGATCGGCGGCAGCCGAGGCAAACCAGCGCATGTTGATGGCCGGGACTTGCTGACGCATATCTGGCGATGCCGTCCCGAAACATGGTGCGCTCCGCTTCTCTGCGGCCGCACATCCTCTCCAGATTTCGGTATACCGTAGTGAGAGCCATCCGAGGAAAATGCTCTCTTGCCCGCAGCAGGATCTCCTCTGCGGTCAGCGCTTCCTTCGCGTCACGCAAAACCGCCGAAATGCAACGGCTTTGGGGCGTTTCCCGTCTCTCCGCCACAGCCCTCACCTCCCCTGCTCCTATTCTATGTCCGCGGGGACGGGTTTGTCAATTCTCCTTTTCGATCGCCGCCGTTTCTCCTGTGATCGAAGCGATCAGCGCCGGATCAAACTTCGGTTTCCTGTCATAAGTGTACAAGCCGTTCCGTTCCTGTTCCACATCCGTCAGTTGGGTATAACAGAGCGCGCAAATGCCGGGATTAGACAATAGCGCATGAGTCAGCCCGCGATACCGTTCTATAAACTCCTCCGGCGTCTGGGGTGCGTCTCCGTAACCCCATCCGGCGTCCGGCCCATCCACAACCCACTTTATGCCGCCGTATTCGCTGACAAAGTATGGCTGTCCGGTGTAAGTGTGGGCTTGACGCGGAGCGAAGGTGGTGAAAAACTCTCCCTCCGCCAACGGTTGGTATCTTTCCGCAAAGGTATCGGGGTTCTGATCATAATCATGGACATCATAAATATCCGTGATCACATGGAAATTGCCGGAGGTATCGATCACGGGACGGGTGGGATCCATTGCTTTGGTCACCTGATACACAGTGGCCAGTACCCGGTCGTCCTGACCGAGAGGGCTGGTCCCCCGCCGATCGTCCCAGGTCTCGTTGAAAGGACACCATCCCACAATGGCAGGGTGGTTAAAGTCCCGCTCCACCGCCTCGATCCACTCGGGAAGAAAGGCGGGTATCCCTTCAAGGGAATGGACATCGGTTCCCCAAGAGGCATGCTCGCCCCAGACGATATACCCCAGTCTGTCCGCCCAGTAGAGGAAACGCTCCTCGAATATTTTCTGATGCAGTCGCGCGCCGTTAAAACCCATGGCGACTGAGCGCAGTATATCGTTTTTCAGCTCATCCTCTGTCGGAGCGGTATAGATTCCATCGGGATAGAAACCCTGGTCCAGTATCAGGCGTTGGAAAACCGGCTTTCCGTTGATGCGGATACATTTTCCCTGCCAATCCAGCCCCCGAAGGCCAAAGTAGCTGTACACCGTGTCGATTGTCTCACCCTTCCGTAGTAACTCGAGTGTCAGGTCATAAAGACCTCCCTTTCCTACCTCCCAGGGGTGTACCTCTGCCAGGTCCAGTGTGCCGGCGCACAACCCGCCCTCCAGACTATATTCCTGCCTTCCAACCTCAGCCTGCCCCCAATAAGCCGTAAGGCGCAGCTTGTCTCCCTGTAATGCGTCGGTTGCCCGAAGACGGAAGGACAGGCTTCCGTTCTGCAGCTGGGGGATCAGCTTATAATCTCTTATAAAGGATCCGGGCAGTGCCTCCAGCCATACCGTCTGCCATATCCCCGTGGTACGGGTATAGTCGCAATCATGGGAATGATACAGCTTGGATTGTTTCCCGGAGGGCTGGCTCCCGGACCGCACATCGTCCACCGCCCATACTGCCACCGTATTCCTGCCGGGCTGTAACAGCGATGTGATCTCAAAGGCAAAGGAGGTGTACCCCCCCCGATGAACGCCGGCTTTTTTGCCGTTCACATACACTCTTGCCTCATAATCCACCGCACCGAAATGCAGCTTCACCCGATCCCCTTCCCAGTCCTCCGGAAGAACAAATTCCCGTCGGTACCATACGGACGCCATAAAATCCGTATGTCCTATACCGGACAGGCGGGACTCCGGACAGAAGGGAACCAGAATGGACCCGTCAAGAAAGGGCTTTTCAAGCAGTCCCCTGGCAAGACCGGACACACCCTGATCGATTTCAAACTCCCAAACTCCGTTAAGGTTCATCCACTTTTCCCGCACCATCTGGGGACGGGGATACTGCGGCCGGGGAATATCAGTGTAGGTAACCTGCTCCAGCATAGAAAAAATCATGGGCTCTCCTTTCCATTTCAAACAGAATATATATTGTGGATTTCGGCAATTATAAATGAATTCCTGCATCCTCGGGCTATATCCATTGCCAAAGCGCTGTCTTCATGGTGGGATGAGCAAACTGCGGACAACTGCCCGCGGAACCATGGTGCCAAGGACTGTCGATGTATACGAAGGATATGACCCGGGGAAAGCCCCCGGGACTGTTAGTGGGATTCACGCTGCTCTTTATGGCAGGAAATATCTTCCACCAGCTTTATATCATCGCTGACGCTTCCATCGTTGGTCGTTTTGTCGGCATTAAGGCACTGGCGGCACTGGGCGGCAGACTGGATGAACTTTCTTGTCCTGAGTCTGATAATCGGCTTTACCCAGGGATTTTCCATACAGATGTCCTAGTGTTTTGGCGGCGAGGACATGGCCGGACTCCGGAAAAGCTTCGCAATGTCCATATTCCTCACGGGAGCGTTGGCTGTCGTAGCCACTATGCTGCGCCAGGTACTTGCCGTCACGATGCTGCGGGTGCAGAGCACACCGGAGACAATACTGCCCATAGCGGTGCTGTATGTGCGCATTTATTATAGCGACATCCCCTTGATCGCCGGCTACAACCTGATGAGCGGCGCTCTCAGAGCGATGGGAAACTCCCGTTCACCGTTGATTTCGGTGGTGATCGCCGCCTTGGCAAATATCGGGCTGGATTTCCTGTTCGTGGCCGCCTTCCGTTGGGAATTGCCGGCGCGGCAGTGGCGACAATGCTTGCGCAGCTTCTGTCTATGGTATATTGCTGGGTAATGGTAGCGCGCTTCCCGGCCCTGGCAATGACAAAAACAGATCGCCGTATGGACCCGGCCCTTTGTGGTAATCTACTGAAGTTGGGGCTGCCTATCGCCCTGCAAAACCTGGTCATATCCGGAGGAGGGATAGCGGTACAGCGGGTAGTCAACGGATTTGGCTTCCTGTTTATTGCTGCGTATACCGTCACCAATAAGCTATACGGGTTACTGGAACGGGCTGCCACCTCCGTCGGCCATGCGTTATCCGTCTACACGGGGCAAAATATGGGAGCGGGAAGGCTGAACCGTATCAGTTTCGGTCAGCGGACAGGCACCTGGATCTCCTTGGGTGTCTCCCTGCTGATCGGGCTGGTGATGCTGCTTACCGGGCGCAGGATATTCTCTTTGTTCATTTCCGCCGACCAGGAATCCTTTGCCGTTGCATTGGGCTATGGGTATGACTGCCTCCGCTTGATGAGGCTGTTTTTTCCCTCTCTTTACCTGCTCTATGTATACCGCAGCGTTCTTCAGGGAATGGGCAACGCACCGGTACCCCTGGCCTCCGGGATGGTGGAGCTGCTTATGCGGCTGGCATCGGCATTCTGGTTGACCGGCCCCCTGAAAGAATACGGTATATACATGGCGGAAATCTCTGCGTGGGTTGGTGCGGCAGTACTGTTGGCAACGGTATACTATTTCGTCATGAGGCGCCTCCGTCAGCAAGCGGAAGTATAAAGCCTTTCCCTAAAATGCCAGTCAAGGGAGCGCTGCGTCAGCACGCCGTACAGTCCCCAGGCACGAAGGTCCAGTTCCCATCCTCTGGCTGCCGCGTTTTCAGGGCGGAAACCGGCAGGCTGTATCACAACCGCTTCCCTTGTCTCTGTCGGCAATGCAGCCAGGTGCTCCAACCCCCGGGGCGAAGCCGCCAGAAGACGACCGTATAGCGGCTGTTCACGTCGCAGCAATTGACGGTCCTCCGGCGTCATGTCCAGCAGTACCTGCCAGACGCAGCGCCGCAGCCGAGCCTCGGTATAGCGACGGGTGGCCGCCGCCTGTAAAATCCCTGTCATAGAAGTTCCCCTCGCTACCTCCTTTGCCAGCCTGTTCTCCAATCCTTCCCCGGCATCGGCAGGAACGGGTACCCTCATAAGATATTTCTCCCGCAGCAGCAGCACCGGGTCCTCAGGTTCCCGGTAAGCTTCCCGCTGTGCTTGTGCGGCTTCGGTCTCCGGCAGCCATTTGGCAATATCCCTTCCCTCCGCCATTGCCCGGCGTAAGGATGCAGCTGAAGCATACCCCCGTTCAGGCAGTTCCGTCCCGCCTGCATGAGGACTGCCCACCCTCTCCACAGGGTACACTGCTCCCTCCCAGCCGATTTCTTCCATGGTGCGCAGATATTCCAGCGCCAATATATTATTGGAGCGATGCAGCAACGGCGCAAACTCCGGGCTGCACTCTGCCGCCGCCTGTCGCAGCGCCTCCGGATAGGAAACACCTTTATCCAATGCGCGCTGTACCGCTTCCCGGAACTTCGCCGGCTCCTCCCGCAGAAAACGGGCACCGGCACGCAGCAGATCCGGATCCGCGGTCTCAGCACCGAAAGAAATTCCCTCCGCACCCAGCCGCCGCAGAAGTCTTACTGCACCCGCGGCAAAATCCCCGGCCGGAGAAAGCGAAGTCCATACCGGCAGTTGTACAACCAAATCCGCCCCGGAAGAGATCGCGGCTGCCGCTCTTGTAAAGGGATCCAGCGGGACGGCCTCCCCCCGCTGGAGGAAGCAGCCCGACATCACCACAAGGATATCCCCGTTGCCTGAAAGCGCTTTTGCCCTTTCCAACTGATAGGCATGTCCACGGTGAAAGGGAGCATATTCCGCTACGATGCCGATAAAACCCATTATATGCTTTCCTTTTCTTCAAAATAAGAGTATAATGAAAGATGGACTAGCGTCCAATTGCATTGTATCCTTTGGGGATATAAATCACAAGTCTATGAAGGAGAAAGTAATGAATATTCTCGTAATCAATGCCGGAAGCTCCTCGTTGAAGTATCAGCTCTTCAATATGGACGACATGTCCGTGCCGGCCAAGGGTATCGCCGAACGTATCGGCATCGAGGGTTCCCGGCTGGTACACAGGCCCACCGGCAAGACTCCGGTGGAAATCAACAGGCCCATGCCCGACCATACTACTGCGATGCAACTGGTACTGGAAGCTTTGGCGGATAAGGAGCACGGTGTTGTCACCGATATGAACCAGATCCACGCGGTGGGACACAGGGTTCTGCACGGCGGTGAGGAATTTGCCGGATCCTACCTGATCAATGATATGGTAATGACGGCGATTCGGGCCAATGTCCCATTGGGCCCCCTTCATAACCCTGCCAATATCATGGGCATTGAGGCTTGCCAACAAGTGATGCCTGACGTCCCCATGGTGGCCGTATTTGATACCGCATTCCACCAGACAATGCCCCCAAAGGCTTTCATGTATGCCCTTCCCAAGGATTACTATACCCGTCTCAAAGTGCGGAAATACGGCTTTCACGGTACTTCGCACCGTTTTGTTACCCGGCGTGCGGCGGAGTTCCTCGGCCGGGATACCAAGGACGTGAAACTGATCACCTGCCACCTGGGCAACGGCTCCAGCATGGCTGCCGTTAAATATGGCAAGTGCATCGATACCTCAATGGGACTTACGCCTCTGGAGGGCATGGTCATGGGTACCCGCAGCGGTGATCTTGACCCTGCAGTTATCGGTTATATTTGCCAGCACGACAATGTGGATGTGCAGGACATGATGGACATACTCAACAAAAAATCCGGCTTGCTCGGTATCTCTGGCTTTTCCTCCGATATGCGGGATATTCTGACGGCGGCAGAAGAAGGCGATGCCGACGCGCGGCTGGCCGTGGATATGCTATGCTATCGGATAAAGAAATATATCGGCTCCTACATGGCGGCGCTGGAGGGGGCGGATGCGATTATATTCACTGCCGGCATCGGAGAGAATAATCCCTATATCCGCCAGCTCAGTACGGAAGGGCTGGAATTCCTGGGGATACGGTTGGATAAAGAGAAGAACTACACAGCCCGCGGAAAAGCGGATATATCAGCAGAGGATGCCACCGTGCGCACGCTGGTCATTCCCACAGATGAAGAACTGGTGATTGCCCTGGACACCATGGAGTTGGTGAGCGCTCAATCATAGTTTTTTACTCTTTCCCCTGAAAAACCTTGACATACACGGTTGGGAAGCTTATAATATCACGCGGTGGTCGCGGAGGCCCCGGCGAGAGGTGGAACGATGAAGCTGGATATTACCCCCCTCCTCCGGTCTGAAAACAATCGATTTTCTTTTGAGGGTACTCATGAGACTGAGATTGCCTGGGACGGAATGGGCGAGGCCATCATCTGGAGATCCTCTGTTTCGGTCAGCGGTAGCGCAAGCATCGCTGCAGGTGAGGTATTGCTTCAGGGCGCGCTCCATCTGGAATACCAGACCGTCTGCGGACGTTGTCTGGATCCGGTAGAAGTCACCGCGGACATCATGTATAAAGAAGTTTTTTCCGCTTCCGCGGATAAAACGCCTCGGGAGGGGTATACCTTTCGCGGGCATGACATTGACCTGCAGGATATGGGAGAGGATCTGATCCTTCTGCACATGCCTATGCGGCATCTATGCAAAGAAGATTGTAAGGGACTTTGCCCTGTTTGCGGAGTCAATTTGAACTATCACCATTGCAATTGTGCTGTAACGCCGGAGCCGGCCTCGAATCCCTTTGCTGTGCTCAATAAGTTGCAAACACAGGAAGACGAGGAGGTGTAAAGAATGGCATTACCCAAGAATAAGGTCTCCAAGGCTCGTCGCAATTCCCGGCGTGCCAATTGGAAACTCACCGCCCCCGGGCTGGTGGCCTGCCCCCGCTGCCACGCTACCAAAGCGCAGCATCGGGTTTGCTCCGCCTGCGGCTACTACAACGGCCGCAAGGCCATTGAAGTGGAAGAGAAGAACTAATTTCCCGGAAACCGCACCCTCGCAAGAGGGTGTTTTCTGTATGGAAAAACGCCGATTTCAGTGTTGCATTCCAGCGGTCATTGCCGGTTCAATTCCCGCATTCTATGCTGATGGCGTTAAAGGTAGCCAGAATAGCATTGACATCCAGCTTCTCTTTTTCCTCATCGGCGGCATCGATGACCGCGCTCCCTTCGTGCATCATCAGCAGCCGGTTGCCATAGTTAACGGCATATCTGAGGTTATGAGTCACCATCAGTGTCGTGATTTTTTTCTCCTCCACCAGGCGCCGGGTCAGCTCCATCACGATTTCCGATGCAGAGGGATCCAGAGCTGCCGTATGCTCATCCAGCACAAGCAGCCGCAGAGGCGTCATTGTAGCCATCAGCAGCGCTACAGCCTGCCTCTGCCCACCGGATAGATTCCCCATAGGAATATTAAGCTTATCCTCCAATCCTATGTGAAGTCCCTCCAGCATAGACCGGTATTCATCACGACGGCGGCGGTTAATACCCCGCTGCAAGCCAAAGCCCTTGCCTTTCTGATCAGCCAGAGACAGGTTTTCCCAAAGAGTCAACTCTGGGCATGTCCCCTTTGAGGGATCCTGAAAAACTCTGCCTAGCAATCCTGCCCGGCGGTGTTCCGGCCAGGAGGTAACATTCATCCCGTCCAGCAGGATCTGCCCCCTGTCGGCAGCCATACTGCCGCACAGAAGGTTCAACATGGTGGTTTTTCCCGAACCGTTGCTGCCGATAACGGATACAAACTGTCCCTCCTCCACTGTCAGATTAAAATCGGTAAAAAGCACGCTTTCATTGACAGTGCCCGCTTGAAAACGTTTATCGATATGTTCCATCCGTAACAGATCAGCCATGGGTTTTCTTCCCTCCTTTCAGAGTGACGCGATTGGTGACAAGGGCTACCGTCAGTATAACTGCCATGAGCAGCTTCAAATAGGTGGTAGGAAGCCCGAGCTGCATGGCCACCGAAAGAGAGAACTTGTACAGTATCGCGCCGAGTATAGCCATGGTTGTAGCCCGCATCCACCGGAGACGACGGAAAATGCTGGTACCGATAATTACCGACGCCAAGCCCATCACTACCATGCCGAGACCCATATTGATGTTTGCGGACTCCGCCTGCTGGGACAAAATGCTTCCGGCGAAGGCGGTGCATCCATTGCCGATCGCCAGGCCCAGAATTTTCCGGTTTCCCGGGTTCTTGCCCAAGGCGGTAACAAACTGAGGATTGTCGCCTGCCGCCCGAAGGAGAAGTCCCGAACGTGTAGTCAAATACCCGTCCAGAGCCAGTTTCACTCCAATCGCCAGCACTGTCAGCAACAGCAAAACACGGTAGGGACGCAGTCCGTCAGGCAGGTAATTGATTATACCGCTGTTAAAGATCGTGGGCATATTGTAATATGCCAACACCGAGGTGCCGCCTGTGATCACCAGGTTTACCGATATCAGGGCTGTCATCACCAGAATACCGCTGAGCAGGTCGGTAATCTTGAGTTTCACATGAAGCACGCCGGTCAACGCCCCGGCCGCCATACCGCTTGCCAATGCCAGCAGCATCGCCAGCCAGGGATTCACCCCGGCACGTATCAGCACGGCTGTAACGCAGGCCCCCATAGGAAAGGTACTGTCCACCGACAAATCGGGAAAATCCAGTATCTTGTAGGTAATATAAACACCCATGGCCATAAAACCATAGATCAAACCTTCCTCAAGAATATTTTGCAGCAATCCCCAAACAATAATCATAACTCACATCCAAAGGGGAGCGAAAGCTCCCCCGTTCTGTCCTGTTTCTAAAGATTATTCTACAACTGCCTGCACATCAGGCGCCTCGGCGTATGCGGCCGGTAATACGATGGAAAACTTTTCCGCCACAGCGGCATTATATACCGGCGTAGAATCCACGATCACGGAGATCGGAAGGGTTTTCACATTCCCTTCGCCTTTGAGCACCTTGACTGCCATCAAACCCGTCTCCCTGCCAAGGGCCACGTAATCCAGTGTTTCCGAGGCCAGGCAACCGGCAGTCACCTGGGTCACCTCAGAGCCGAACACAGGGATCCCTGCACCATCCGTGGCATGGAGCAAGGTGGAAAGGTTGTCTACCACGTTGTTATCCGTGAAATTATTCACGCAGTCCACGCCCTTTGCTACCAACGCGGCGGCGCCGGTGGCTACCTCGGAAGCGTTGTTGATGCCCACGGATTCGATGGTAAAGCCATAGCTTGGCGCCAAGCGCTCAAACTCCGCAAGATGAGACACAGAGTTGGGCTCACTGACGGTGTAGAGAATTCCGATGGTATCTGCCTTGGGCAGGAAGGCGCGGATCATTGCCAGCTGACCCTCAAGATTCAGCGCGTCTTTTGTGCCGGTAGCGCCGGTGTTGGGCTTCTCCAGACTCTCTGCCAGACCTGCTCCCACCGGATCTGATACGGCGCAAAAAATCACGGGAATGCCATCCTCCTTTGCAGCGGCGTAGGCCGACATGGCTGCCGGTGTCGCGATGCCGATGATCATATCATACCGGGCGGCAGCCATATTCTTCGCCATCAGGTCGGAGTTGGCCATATCTCCCATAGCGTTCTGGAAATCGATGGTCAAGTTCTCTCCGATAACCAGCCCGCTTTCCTCCAGCCCGGCAAGGATCCCGGTATAACAGTTATCCAAAGATGGATGGGGAGCGTACTGGATCACGCCGATTTTGTAAACGGTATCGGAGGTTTGCCCGTTCTTCGCGGTGTCAGCCGGGGCGGAGCAGGCGGTCAGGGCCAGCAATACTGCCATCAAGGTCATCAGGATACGAAATGTCTTTTTCATGGGATACTCCTTTTTTTATGGGTGGTGATGGACCCGCTTTGCCGGAACGGTTATAAGAACAAAAAAGCCCCTGTCCACTACGGGACAGGAGCTGTACGTCCTGCGATACCACCCGAATTGACGCTTGCGCGCCCACTCGCCTCACGCACCATCATGCGTGCTCATAGGATAACGGGAGAGTTCCCGTCGGCATCTACTCGGTTTCCCTTTCAAGCCGCCCTCCGAAGTCCATTCACGAACCGTTGCCCTGCCGCTCTTCCACCGTGAGCGACTCTCTGGGAGGGAACTGCGTACGCTACTCGCCTTCATCACAGGAGTCTATATGAAATTACGCTCATTATAGCATCCGAGCTCCGTTTGTCAAGCCCTGTTGTACGCAAAATCGAAAATTTTTACCGGAGGATCTCCCGACCGCCTTATGGGAAACCTGCCGTCATCATAAAGACTGGGTTTCCCTGGCGGCCCCGCCTCTTTTCTGAAACGCACCGATCCTCCGCAAGCTCCCTATACGGAAGGCTCCCTCTCATTCCTTCAGTTGACCCTTGCTCCAAAGCTCGGCCACCTGTCCGGCGCCCAGTACCACAGCTTCCCGGGGCCGCTCTGCCAAAACGGCTCGTACTCCGGTTTCATCAAATATGGCTGCTGCCAGACCCGGCAGCTGCGCCGTCCCTCCGGCAAGGGTCATACCCCGGTTCAGTATATCGCAAGCAAGCTCCGTAGGTGCGTCCTCAATGGTGCGGCGCACCAGCCTCACAATACGCCGGATATGCCCTTCAAGACAGGCCTGGATCTCTCCGGAATCCACCTCCACCCATACTGTCTCTCCTGTGGTATCGGAAAGGCCGGAGATACGCATAGACCGGGGGTATTTCATGGGAATCGCCGAACCCAGGTTGATTTTCAAATCCTCCGCTGTATCACGGGATACGCAAATATTGTGCTTCTCCAATAGCATATCGGCAACGGCACTGTCCAACTGCCTGCCGCCCAACGTTTCCGACCGGCTGCAGACCCGTCTTCCCATAGAGAAGATCTCCGCCTCGCAGGTACCTCCTCCTATATCCACCAGCATGCTGCCGATCGGTTTATCCACCGGAAGGCCTTCTCCTAGGGCTGCCGCATACGGCTCCGACAGAATACGGGTCTTCCATACACCGGAACGGCTGCAGACCTCCTCCAGTGCCCGGCGCTCTACTCCGGAAACGCCGGCGGGAAGGCAAATCACCAGTAGCGGCGCCGGCACCAGCCATCGCCGTCCCATCACCCGACGCAATGTCTCCCGCAGCAGTTGTACAGTAGCCGAAAGATCCGCCACCACACCGTCCTTCAGCGGCTCCACGGTTCTGAATTCTCCCCTTCTTTCCTTTATAAGCACACGGGATGGCTCCCTCAGCACGATCCCGCTTCCCGCGACGAAAGCCAGGGTGTGGGTTGTCCCTAGGTCGATCGCTACACCAAGCCGCTTCACAGCAGGCCTCCCATTTCGCGCAGGATGCGCTTCAGGAGATTCAGCGGCATCCCCATCACATTATAATAGCAGCCCCGCAACTCCCTTACCCATGCTGCGGCATTACTTTGTATTCCGTAGGCGCCGGCCTTTCCCATCGGCTCTCCCGTAGCCACCGAAGCGAGAATCTCTTCCTCTGTCAACGGATCAAAGGTGACCTCGGTAACCGCCTCCTCCTTACGCATTGCCCCTGTATCGGTACGTAATACGCAAAGCCCCGTGCGCACCTTGTGGGTACGGCCGGACAGCGCACGGAGTATCTCCGCTGCCTCATCGGAATCCGCCGGTTTTCCAACAGACCGTCCGTCCAACTCCACCATGGTATCTGCGCTGATGATCCAAGAGGGTTCTGCGCAACGAACTGCAACCCAACGCGCTTTCTCCTCTGCCAGGCGCAAAACCTCTGCTTCCGGAGCCTCCCCCGGGATTCGCACTTCTTTCGTCTCTGCTTCACAAGCGGTGAATTCCGGCAGCAGCAATTTCAGCAGCTCCCGTCTCCTGGGAGAAGCGGACGCCAAAATAACCGGCATCATCAACTATCCTCCTTCCTGTTTTTTTAGTATACCACATTCCTGAAATTCCGTACAGACAACTCCATTATCACCTGTGGAAAGAGGCGCATCCTTGCAGAGAGCCGCGGCCGGCAGTTTTCCCCTCCTCCGTCCACGGGATCCTGTAAAGCAAAGAAAGTATCAATGCATCCCTGTACGAAAGCACGAAATTGTGTTATAATTATTTTACACTGTGCAGGATCGCACAAAAATTTTGACAGAGAAGGAGTTCACAATGGCAGACGAAGTATTGAGCCAGTTTACCCAGCAGGTTGAAGAAGAAGAAATCGATACCTCCGTAAAGCTGAAAGTCGGTATCATCGGCACAGGTTGGATTGCGGAATCCCATGTCGAATCCTTTAAAAAAATGCCCGATGTGGAAATTGTCGCCGGTGCGGATCTGATCCCCGGCAAAGCCGAGGCATTTTTCAAGCGTTACGGTGTAGAGGGCGTACGTTGCTACCCAAACCATCTTGAAATGCTGGAGAATGAGCAGTTGGATGCGGTCAGCGTATGCACCTACAACGTGACCCATGCGGAATGTACTATTGATGCTCTGCAGCGCGGCGTACACGTACTGTTGGAGAAGCCCATGTGCGTCACAACCGATGAAGCGGTTGAGATCATCAAAGCAGAAAAAGCTTCCGGCAAGGTACTGTCCATCGGATTCCAGCCCCGCATGGACGAGAACATGCAGATGATCAAGAGAATCGTTGAATCCGGCGTGCTTGGTGAGATATACTACATCCAGACCGGTGGCGGCCGCCGTCGGGGTATCCCCAACAGTACCTTCATCGAGAAGAGGACAGCCGGGATCGGCGCCATGGGCGACATCGGTTGCTACTCTCTGGACATGGTGCTTAACGCCATCGGCTACCCAAAGCCCCTGACCATTACCGGTTACACCTCTGATTTCTTCGGCACAAGCACTGAATATTCCCTGCCCGAGAATGCCTGCCGCTTTGACGTTGAGGACTTTGCCGCGGCTTTTATCCGCCTTGAGGGCGGGATTATACTGGATTTCCGTATTTCCTGGGCAATGCACCTGGATACTCCCGGGGACACCATAATACTGGGTAAGAAGGGCGCTCTGCGTATCCCCTCCACTGAGTGCTGGAACGGCACCGTCGGCGGCCCCATGACGCTGTACACCGATGTAGCCGGCGAGCAGGTAGAGACCGTAATCCCAATCATCCCCAACAAGGGCAAGATGGGCCTGTTCGACAGGAAGATCCGCTCCTTCCTGGATGCGATAAAGAACGGCACCCCCGCTCCCGTACCCTCCAGCCAGATCCTTATCAACCAGGCCATCATCGACGGCATCGTAAAGTCCGCCGCTGTCGGCCATGAGATCACTGTGGAAATCCCCGAAGTTTAATGCGCAAATAAAACCCCGGTCGGATTTTTTCGACCGGGGTTTTATTTATTATCATCCGGCAATCATCGCTGCTTTGGTTGAGGAGCGGTGTCAGCGATTCCCAATCCAAAGAACGGGAACCCCTCGGCAGCCTATAGGTAAATCTTGTAACACAGTGCGTAGGGGGTCGGGAGCTTCTCAGGCAGCCGAAGTGTCAGCACACCCATGCTCTGGCCGAAGGGGATCTCCCCAACGCCCAGCAGCTCCACTCGCTTCACCTTTTCCTGCTCATTTAACGAGGTAATAACAGCGATTCCGTTCCGGGGAGCACGGAACTGGAACGCGTAGAGGCAGCCGTCTTTCTGTACAAAACGGAAATCCCTCTCCGTCCAGTCCACAGCGTCTTCCGTGAAGCCCTTTATGACCACACGGCTCTCTCCCTCTCCGGACACCCGCCAGGGACGGGTACCGTAGACTCCCTCGGCATTGACGGCAAACCACTTCGCCAGTTCCGCTAAAATATACTCTGCCTCATCGTCTATTGTGCCGTCCGGCTTCTGGAGCACGTTCAACAGCATACAGCCGTTTTTTGCAATGATATCGATCAGCATTTCCAGGATATGGCCGGGTCTCTTGAACTTCTGACGAACATCATAGAACCAGTTGCCGATACAGGTATCCGTATGCCAAGGCTGCGGCCGGATATCCGGCAGCTGACTCTTTTCAATATCAAGCACACCTACGGAATAGATGTTCGGATTCCTGTTTTTCTGCAGGTAGACCGCCCGGTTCTCCCCATACAGCTTTATAGAGGTGTTGTACAGGTGGGACACCACGTCCAATCCGTCGGCATAGGCATCATCGACCGGCGCTTCCGGACAGTTTCCGAAGGGCAGCGAGCCATCCGAATACAACAGTTCCGGCTTATACAGATCTATCACCTCGCGAATCACCTTCCTCCAGTAGGCGTGCCAGGCAGGATTTTCACTGTACCAAGGAGCCTCAGCATTGGGGACTCCGTCTGTCGTATACTCGTAGTTGTCCAGATAGAAACCCCGGTAGGCCGGGTCATTCCCGTCATAGGGCACACCCTTATAGGGGCCATAGTTATCATGCCCTTTATTACCTCGCCACCAGGAGAAGGTAGCGCCTAGATGCTCGGTCAGGCCGAAAGGAAGTCCCCGCTCCCGGGCAGCTTTTGCCCACATGCCGCAAATGTCCTTCATTGGCCCTACCTTGGTGCTGTTCATATCATTGTATGCGGAGGGATAGTTGAAAAAATGATCGTGATGCATTGCCTGACCCATGAAATACCGGGCGCCGGCCTTTACATACTTGTCCATCAGTCCATCAGGATCAAAATTCTCCGCCTTCCAAAGCGCGCAGATATCCTTATACCCAAATTTAGAGGGATGTCCGTAATGTCGGATATGATACAGGTACTGAGGCGATCCCTCATCATACATATGTCTGGCATACCAATCCCCGTACATGGGCACGCTCTGTGCGCCCCAATGGCTCCAGATACCGAATTTCGCATCCCGGAACCAATCGGGACACTTGTATTCCCAAAGAGAATCAAAGCTGGGGGTAAACAATTCCATGGTACTCTCCCTTCTGAGAAAAGTGTATTTTCCGTATATTCACGGCAAAGGTTCTGTATATAAAAATAATACAATACCGATTTTAAAAAAGCAACCATAAATTCCCAACCATGGAGAGCTTCTTTCTCATAGTTCTACAGAAAATCATGGAATATATGTCGTCCTGACATACGGAAGGGAGGCAAAAACGATATGTTAAAAAAGGGAACAGTAATAGCCGTTCCCCTGTTTAAACCGTATCTCGGGTGTTTACTTGCCGAAGTACCTCTTCAGCAGGCCTGCGAACGCTTTCCCGTGCCGGGCTTCGTCGCGGGCCATTTCGTGGACCGTGTCATGGATCGCGTCAAGATCCAATGCCTTGGCGCGCTTGGCCAGATCAGCTTTACCGGCAGTGGCGCCGTACTCGGCCTCGATCCGCATTTGCAGATTCTTTTCGGTGGAATCGGTGAGGACTTCGCCGAGCAATTCGGCGAATTTGGCGGCATGCTCCGCCTCCTCCAGCCCGGCTTTGAACCAGTAATCGCCGATTTCGGGATAGCCTTCCCGATATGCAACACGACCCATCGCCAGGTACATGCCCACCTCGGTACATTCACCGATGAAATTCGCACGGAGATCTTCCATGATATCCTTCGGTGCGCCCTGGGCTACGCCCACCACATGCTCCGCCGCCCAAACCATTTCCCCCTGCTGAACGATAAACTTCTCCCGGGGTGCCTTGCACTGAGGACATTTCTCCGGAGGCTGGTCTCCTTCATACACATATCCGCAAACACTGCAAACAAACTTCATATTCTGTCTCCTTTCTTCCTCTCAGAGGTCTGTCACGATCATATCAAAAGGCGGTTTCTTTGTATGTGACATAGTTACCAAACTGAGATTCGAGAAAGAGCTTCATATGTACCCGTTTGTTGCCACGCCGTATTTCTTCCGGAACAGCGCCGCCAGAGCGTTGGCATCCTCTTCTATCTCTTCCTTATTGCACCCCTCCATCATCACCCGGATAAGAGGTTCTGTGCCGGAGGCCCGTACCAGCAGGTTGCCCTGCTCCCCATGCTTCTCCCGAACGGCGGAAATGGCGGCTTTGATCTCTTCATCCTTCTCCCAGGCGCTTTTCCCTTCCGGGGTGACCGATACATTCACCAGCACCTGGGGAAGGTTTTCCATAATCCCCGCCAGTTTGGAAAGAGGTTCTCCGGTTTCCGCCATAACCTCCAGCAACCGGAGGGCGGTGTTCAGACCGTCTCCGGTGGTATTATCTTCCAGGAAGATGATATGTCCGGACTGTTCGCCTCCCAAAACATACCCCTTCTCCATCATGCGCTGCAGCACATACCGATCGCCTACGGCTGTCCGTTCCAAACGGATCCCTTGTTCACGAGCGGCAATTGTCATGCCCAAATTGCTCATCACGGTAGCCACGACCGTGTTCCCGGCCAGTTTCCCGGCTCTGGCAAGGGAGCAGGCCACGATCATCATGATTTCGTCTCCATTTACCAGTGTCCCTGTTTCATCCACCGCCAGCATCCTGTCCCCATCCCCGTCAAATGCCAAACCTAAGTCCGCCCGGTTGTTCATGCAATATTCCACAAGCTGTTCCATATGTGTGGAGCCGCAGTCCCGGTTGATGTTCTGACCGTCGGGGCGGTTGAACATGCTGACAACATCCAGCCCCAGCGAAGCAAACAGCCGGGGCGCGATATCACTGACCGCGCCGTTTGCGCAATCCAGCACTACGCGATATTTGCTCAAATCCTTCTTCACACGGCTGGCTAAATGCCGGGCATAGATTTCCGCCGCGTTTTCCAGGGTCGTGACCGCGCCGATATCCTCCCCTGTAGCAGAGGGTATCTCCTCCTCATGGTCTGTGGCATAAGCTTCGATCCTGTCCTCGGTCTCATCGGGAAGCTTGTATCCGTCCCTGTTGAAAAACTTGATTCCGTTGAACTCCATCGGATTATGAGAAGCAGAGATCACAATCCCCGCATCCATTTCCAGCTCCCGCACAAGATAAGCACAGCCGGGAGTCGGCAGAACGCCTCCTAAAACAGGAGTCCCCCCAACAGAACAGATACCGGCTGCCATCGCCGCCTCCAGCATTGTGCCGGATATCCGGGTATCGCGAACAATCAGTATTTTCGGGTGCCGGCTGCCTTCTGTGAGTACAAAAGCGCCTGCCCTTCCCAGTTTATATGCCAGGACACTGTCCAAGTCCTTGCCGGCAATACCGCGCACACCATCGGTTCCAAATAATCGGGCCATAAATTCTCCTTATACAAAAAATGGCGCAGCCGCGCCGCTTGCTTTAATGTGTTGTAAGAAACCGCTGCGCCTCGGTAGCCGCTATTGCTCCATCCGCGGCTGCAGTGACCACCTGTCGCAACACGGTATCCCGCACATCCCCAGCTGCAAAAACGCCGGGAATATTAGTTGTCATATGACGATCCGTCAAAATATATCCCTGCGGATTCAGGGCAACCTGACCCGCCAGGATGTCGGTGGAAGGTTCTGTACCTACGGCAATAAACACGCCGTCTACCGACAAAGTAGATTCCCTACCTCCGGCATGCTGCAGCTGCAATTTTGTCACGCCGGTTTCTCCGAGGATCTCACTGACCTTGGTAGAAAGCATCAGCTCCACATTTGGAATGCTGCGTACCCTCTCGTTCAATATACCGGTACTCCTAAGCGTGTCACGGCGGTGTATCAATGTAACCTTTTCCGCAATACCGGAAAGGTATATAGCGTCCTCGCAGGCGGTATCCCCGCCTCCCACAACCGCCACAGAACGTCCGTTATAAAAGGCGCCATCACATGTCGCGCAATAAGAGACGCCGCGCCCTGTATAGGTTTCCTCTCCGGTCACACCCAGTTTCCGGGGCTGAGCGCCCAGCGCCAGTATGACCGCCGGCGCACCATAAATGTTGCTGGCGGTCCGCACAACTTTTAATGCAGGCTGCAGGTCGATATGCACCACGTCTTCGTAAATGACCGAAAGGCCGAAGCGCATTGCCTGGTCCAGCAGAGCCAGGCCGAAGTCTACACCTGAGATCCCTTCAGGAAAGCCGGGGTAGTTTTCTAGCTTATGGGTGCTGACGATCTGCCCTCCGGTAAACATTTTTTCCAGCAGCACCGTCCGCAGTCCGGCGCGGCAGGCGTAAATACCGGCAGTCAGCCCGGCCGGACCGCCACCGATAATCAATAAATCTACTTCCTGCATAGAATCCCCCTACATACTTTTATTACAACACCGAAAGCTCCTGTTAAAAGCAGGAACCGTGTATAGGCCACATAAAAACCTGCCCCGCAGAAAGCGAGGCAGGCCAAAGAAAATCAGCGCTTGCTGAACTGCGGAGCTTTACGGGCAGCCTTCAAGCCGTACTTTTTGCGCTCCTTCATGCGGGGATCGCGGGTAATGAATCCGGCCTTTTTCAAAGCGGGACGCAGTTCACTGCCCGCACGAATCAATGCCCGGGTAATCCCATGGCGGATCGCGCCTGCCTGCCCGGTGGTACCGCCTCCGGAGACAGAAACCAATACATCATACCGGGTTACGGTATCTGTCAGATTCAGAGGCTGACGAACAATATACTTGAGGGTATCGAGGCCGAAATACTCGTCGATATCCTTATGATTGATAGTGATTTTCCCTTCGCCGGGAATAAGACGCACACGGGCGACCGAGGTCTTGCGGCGGCCGGTGGCTCCATACATAACCTGTGCCATGATCCTTCCTCCTTATACGCGGATGGCCAGCAGCTCGGGCTGCTGTGCCATATGCTCATGCTGATCGCCGGCGTAGACCCGCAGCTTCCTAAGCATCTGCCTGCCGAGAGCGTTCTTGGGGAGCATGCCCTTGACAGCGTGATACATAGCAAAATCGGGTTTCTTTTCCATGATGATCCGGTAAGAAGTGGCCTTCAGGCCGCTTACATAACCGGAATGGCGATAATGCATTTTTTGGTCTATCTTCTTCCCGGTCAATACTGCCTTGGCGCAGTTGATAACAATAACATGATCCCCGGTATCGACATGGGGCGTGAAAGTGGGCTTATTCTTCCCACGGAGAATAGCGGCCACCTGGCTGGCTACACGGCCCAATGGAAGGCCGGCAGCGTCCACAATGTACCATTTACGCTCAACATTCTGGGCGTTTGCCATGAATGAACTCATTATTTACCTCCGATGATTGGTGGACAGAAGTGGTTGGTAGCCGGCAAGCCGGGTGCGCCTCCGTCAAACGCAGCTCTTTCCGGCCGGGGCTAATCGTCCGAAAAGCAGCGCTATTATTATAACGATGAATATAAGGCTTGTCAACGGCCTTTTCAGCGTTTCCCGCAATTTTCTTTCCTGTCAATCTGCTCAAGGGATTCGGGGCATCCCGGTATGCTTTCCGAAAGCCGCAAATCACGGACATATCGGCATAGGGCAAACGGTGTTTTCGGCTGGAAACATGCTCATATAAACATATTCTCTTTCGGCGGCAGTTTCATAGGATTTGACGGTCATCCGTTAAATTCCTCATTCAAAAACCCCGGAGAAAGAGATTCTCCGGGGTTAATATAGGGTGATGTTATCCCTTTACTCTTAAGAAGGCATCGTCATACTTGGCATTGTAATCACCCAGGTCCACATAAACCTCACACCGGGCCAAATCTTCCGAGGAAGGGTAATTAACCGGGTTATTCTGTTCCTCCGGATCCAGCAGATCGTAAGCACCCTGGTGGGGCGTAGCATAGCAAATCTCCTCCACATTGGCCAGCGCGATATCCGTCCGGCAAAGGAAGTTGATAAACAGCTCAGCTGCCTCCTTGTTCTTACTGCTCTTGGGGATGCAGACCGCGTCAAACCAGACATTGGAGCCTTCCTTGGGAATGACATAACGCAGGTCCTCGTTCTCCGCCACCGCGCCGGACACATAGCCGGAATATACCAGCGCCAGCGCAGCCTCGCCCTGTACCATTTTATCCTGCACCTCATCGGTCAAATAGGCCAGTACCAGCGGCTTCTGCTGTATCAGCAGCTGGGTAGCTTCCTCCAGCGCGGCATCACTACGCTCATTGACGGAATAACCGGCAAGTATGAGAGCGGGAGCAAAACTGTCCCGGGAGGAATCATACATGAACAGGTTCTGGGCGTACTTCTCATCCCACAGGGCTGTCCAGGAATCGATGTCGACGCCGGTCAGCGCCTTATTATAAAGGATGCCCACCGTGCCCCACATATAGGGAACGGAGTAAGTATTGCCCGGATCGTAGGACATATTCTTCAGGTCTTCCATGATATAGGAGAAATTGGGTATGTTGTCATAGTTCAACTCCGCCAACATATCCTTCTCGATCAGCCTTTGCACCATATAATCCGAGGGGAAAATAACATCATAGTTGCCGCCGCCGGCTTTCAGTTTAGCGTACATTTCCTCGTTGCTGGCAAAGGTGGAATACCGGATCTTGATGCCGGTCTCTTCTTCAAACTGTTTTAAAACATTTTTATCGATGTATTCTCCCCAGTTGTAGACATTCAGCACCGTCCGGCTTTCGCATCCGGAAAACACGGTAACCAATAAAATCAGCAGCAACACCGCTGCCAGGATAAGAGCAAATTTTCTTTTCATGAGATCCCTCCTTCATTCTGCCCGGGGTTGCCGGGCTCTCCTGCTTTGCAGCAGGGTCTTTCGGTTGATAAAAAGCAATAATGTCAGAACTGTTACAAACATCAATGCCATAATGGCATAGACTGTAGGTTCGATCCCTCTTCTTGCTGAGGAATAGATATAGATACTCAAATTCTGTACGCCGGAGGAAGTGAAAAAGCTGACAACGAAATCATCGATAGACAGGGTAAAGGCCAGTATGCAGCCGCTAACGATACCGGGCATGATATCCGGCAGCACCACCCGAAAGAATGCCTGCAGCGGTGTCATGCCCAGGTCCATCGCTGCCTCAAAGAGATGCTTGTCCATCTGTTGAATACGTGGCATCACCGACAGGATCACATAGGGAATGTTGAACATAACGTGGCTGATCAGCATGGTGGCGAAGCCGAGGTTCATCTTCATGAAGACAAACAGCATCATCAGCGAGACGCCCGTTACGATGTCCGGGTTGATGACCGGCAGGTAGGAAATATTCATCACCAGCCCCTGTGAGCGTTTCCTCATCTGGCTGATGCCAAAGGCGGCAAAGGTACCTACAGCGGTGGCAATCAGGGCAGACAGTACGCCGACAATGAGAGTGTTGGACAGTGCCTCCATAATTTCCCTGTTGGTAAACAACTCAACATACCACTTTAAAGAGAAGCCGGTAAAGTTGCCCCGGGATTTTCCCTCATTAAAGGAAAGTACGATCATCACGAGGATCGGCGCGTAGAGGAAAAAAAGCACCAGTCCCATATAGAACCGTTTCAACAAATGACCCAGTTTCCTCACATCAACCCACCTCCATCCTTCACACCTCCGCCAAACTTCTCAAGCACCGCCATAGAAATCAGGATGATGACCAGCATTATCACCGCAAGCATGGAACCCACATTCCAATTCCCGGTGGTCAGATACTGCTGTTCGATCAGATCGCCGAACAACATCTGCTTGGCGCCCCCAAGCAAGCGGGATATCACAAAGGTAGTCACGCCCGGCATGAACACCATCATAATGCCGGAAATCACTCCGGGAACAGACAAGGGTAAGGTTACCTTGGTAAAAACACCGATAGGATTACAACCCAGGTCCCGGGCAGCCTCCAGCAGGCTTTTATCCTGCTTTTGCAAAATAGTGTATATCGGAAGTATCATAAAAGGCAGATAGTTGTATACCATGCCCAGCATCACCGCCTGCGGTGTGTAGAGCAGACTGACGGTGGATAGCCCCATGGCGGAAAGCATGGTGTTGATGATCCCGGTATTCTCCAGTAGACTCATCCATGCATAGGTACGGAGCAGGAAATTCATCCACATGGGCAGTATGAAGAGCACCGAAAATAACTCGCCGTACCTGGAACGGGACAGGATATACGCCACGGGATAGCCAATGGCAAGACAGATGACCGTACAGGCAGCCGACATCCATACAGAACGCCAGAGTATCCGCAGGTACATGGGATCCAGCGCCCTCCACAGGTTCTGGAGGGTAAAAGCCCCTTCGCTGTCCGTAAAAGCGTAGTAAAGGATAAGGAACATGGGCAGCACGGTAAAGAGCACCATCCAGGCGATATACGGCAACGCAAAGAGCTTGAGTCTTTTCATATCTCTTCGTCGGCCTCCTCGTCCGGGGACGGAATGTCGGCAGTGGGATCCGTAGGCTTACGCATAATGTGGATATCAAAGGGCTTGACGATCATCCCCACCCTTTCCCCGACGGGGAAATGGTTTGTATCCTGTACCATCCACTCGTAACCGTATTCGTCCGTGATTATCATTTCATAATGAACACCTTTGAACACTACTGACTCCACGACCCCTACGGCCAGCTTGCCGTTTTCCGGTGTGACGATATAAATATCCTCAGGCCGGATCACCACATCCACAGGCTCGTCTTTTTCGAAACCCACATCCACGCACTCCATCGCTTGTCCGTGGATCCAAACCTCCTTATCCGCCGCCATGATCCCGTCTATAATATTGCTTTCCCCGATAAAATCCGCCACAAAACGGTTTTGCGGCTCGTTATAAACATCCTGGGGAGTACCTATCTGTTGGATCTTCCCACCGCTCATGACCACGATGGTGTCCGACATTGTGAGGGCTTCCTCCTGGTCATGGGTCACATACACGAAGGTAATACCCAACTCCTGCTGCATATTCTTCAGTTCGATCTGCATTTCCTTCCGCTTTTTTAAGTCAAGAGCACCCAGAGGCTCATCCAGCAGCAACACCTCCGGCTCGTTCACCAGCGCCCGGGCGATAGCGACCCGCTGCTGTTCGCCGCCGGAGAGGGAATCCACCTTTCGCTTGCCGTAGCCCTTCAGTCCCACCATATCAAGCATGCCGTCCACTTTGGGAGTAATCTGCTCCCGGGGCAACTTCTTCACATGGAGACCGAAAGCGATATTTTCCTCCACATTCAAATGAGGAAACAGGGCGTACCGCTGGAATACGGTGTTCACCTTCCTCTTATAGGCAGGCACGCCGTCCATATCCTTGCCGTCTATGTAAATGCGTCCGGATGTGGGCGCCTCAAATCCTGCTATCATACGCAGCGTCGTGGTCTTGCCGCAGCCCGAGGGACCGAGAAGCGTAACAAACTCCCGGCGGCGTATACGGAGATTTACACTGTCAACAGCGACTTTCTCCTCTATATCATCTTTGAAAACCCGGGTCACATCCTCCAAATAAATCAAAGCGTCTGACATGGGGCCTTCTCCTTTGTGTTCAGAATCAAAAACTGGGTGGATCTGAGATCCAGAGCACCTTCGCTTCGGTCTTGCCCGGGTTCTGTAAACCATGGGGCAGCCGGGTTTGTATATAGAATGAATCCCCTCTGCGCAGACGGTGCCGTTCGATCCCCTCTATGAGTACCACGGTGCCGCTGAGCACATGGCCGAATTCCTCCCCCCTATGGGGGTCCTGCATGGGAGTGGCTCCTCCCGGTTTTAAGGTGAGCAGTATGGGTTCCATCATATTCTTCTGCGCGTTGGGGATCAGCCAGCGGATCGTGGTGCCTGCTTCCTCGTCCCTGCTTTCAAAGGTATCCTCAGGGGTAAAAACCACCTGCTCTTTATCCGGTCCGGAGAAAAACTGCTGGGGTGTCGTCCCTAGTGCTTCCAGCAGATCCACCAGCGTGGCGATAGAGGGAGAAGCCAAATCTCTCTCAACTTGGGACAGGAAACCCTTGGATAAATCCGTCCTCGTTGCCAGATCCTCCAGCGTCATGCCGTTCATTTGCCGGAGGCTGCGGATCTTCCCGCCGATGTTCATGAATATCCTCCATTCCGATCATACCGCGACCGCGGCGCGCCGATTCATCATATCAAACCCAAAGTTTGGTATGATGAAACCAAACGGGACATGTATACCACAATAATATATGTTTGTCAATAGTAAAATTTCTGTTTGATTATATCGTACTTCCCCCGCTGGATTTTCTTTTCCGGGAGGTTGAAAAGCGGCGGATAATGTGCTATTGTTTTTGGGGTTGGAGGTAAGGATGAAAATCGGTTTTGACGCGGAATTGTATGCGCAGAAGCAAACGGAGAAGATACTGGAGCGTATCGCAATGTTTGACAACAAACTGTACTTGGAATTCGGCGGCAAGTTGTTCGATGATTATCACGCGGCGCGTGTCCTTCCGGGATTTGATGTGAACGGCAAGGTAAAGATTCTGCTGACGCTGAAGGACCAATGTGAGATCATCTTCTGCATCAGTGCGTCGGACATCGAGCAGAACAGGATCAGGGCGGATTTCGGCATCACCTATGACCAGGATATGCTGCGGCTTATCGACCACCTCCGGGAGTGGGGGCTGCAGGTGACTGCCGTAGTGATCACCCAGTACCAGGGGCAGCATTCGGCGGATCTCTTCAAAAACAAGCTGGAGGGTCTGGGTATGCGTACTTATATCCACACCTTCACAAAAGGCTACCCTACGGATGTGGACACCATCGTCAGCGATGAGGGCTATGGCAAGAGTCCCTATGTCGAAACAAGCCGCCCGTTGGTAATCGTAACCGCCCCCGGGCCGGGCAGCGGTAAGCTGGCCACCTGTCTCTCCCAGCTGTACCACGAGTATAAACGGGGGGTCAAAGCCGGGTATGCCAAGTTTGAGACCTTCCCTATCTGGAATATTCCTCTCAAACACCCTGTAAACCTGGCTTACGAGGCTGCCACCGCCGACCTTCACGATATCAATGTGATCGATCATTTCCATCTGGAAGCCTACGGCGTATCCGCTGTCAATTACAACCGGGATATTGCCGCCTTCCCCATCGTGAAGAATATCCTCCACAAAATCACGGGCAACGGATATTTCTACAATTCCCCGACGGATATGGGGGTCAATATGGCCGGCTACGCCATCGTGGACGACGCGGTTTGCTGTGAAGCCGCCAAGCAGGAGGTCATCCGCCGTTATTTTCGGGCTAAATGTGATCAGCGTATCGGCCGGGGGGATGCCGCCACCACCCAAACAAATCACCTATTGTTGAAGGAGCTGGATATCTGGCCCCATGACCGGCCGGTGGTCACTCCCGCGCTGGAGAAAGCCGCCGCCGCCAACACTCCCGCCATGGCGATCGCCCTTCCGGACGGCACCATACTCACAGGGAAATCGTCCCGGCTTATGAACGCACCCGCGGCAATGCTGATCAATGCGATAAAATACCTTTCCGGCATTCCTGACGATATGCACCTGATTTCTCCGGTGGTACTGGCCCCCATATTGCGGTTGAAGGGGGTCACGCTGGGTGAACGGGATGCTGCGCTCAGCCCGGAGGAGGCTTTGATCGCACTGAGCATCTCCGCCGCCACCAATCCGATGGTGGAAACGGCGCTGGAAAAGCTGCCTGCTCTTGCAGGTTGCGATGCGCATTCCACCGTTATCCTCTCGGAAACGGACGAGCGGCTGCTGCGGAAGCTCCGCATCGAGGTCACCTGTGAGGCGGTCTATGCCTCCTCCCATTTGTACCAGAATCCCTGAGAAGCCGGCAGCGCCCGCCTCAAAGGAGGCGGGCGCTTTTTTGTATTATTTCGAATCAGTTCCGGATCCCCTCAACCGACTTCAGACCCAGGAACTTCAGAAAGTCCTGAATGTGCTCATCCCAAAATTCCCAGGTATGGGCTCCGGGTGCTTCCAGATAGGTATATTCAAAGGGATTTCCGGGGAAGGTGGCCATAAAGTCCCGGGTGGCGCGGGCGCCGGTCAGCGCAAAATCCTCTGTGCCGCAGGCATGGAAGATGCGGGGTGCGGGCAGCCCCTTCTCCACGATCTGTTTTGCCTGGAAGGGCGTATCGTCCACCGTACCTGCAATCTCTCGGCCGCCATAGATCATAGCATTCCGTTTTTTAAACCTTTCCGCCATGGCAGGGTTGGGTTCCGTCAGGCCGGACATGCCTGCCGAGAAGCAGCCGATGGCGGAATACTTCTCCGGGTTCGCCAGGCCGATCTTCAGACAGCCGGCGCCTCCCATGGACAACCCGGCAATGTAGTTGTCCTCCCGCTTGTCCGAAAGGGGGAAGAAACCCCGAAGCACCCGGGGCAACTCCTGTGAAATATAGGTGAAGTACTTCCCCCCGTGGGCCATATCGGTGTAGCTGGACAGGTGTGCGTTGGGCATCACCACCGCCAGCCCCAGGGGCGCGGCATACCGTTCGATGGAGGTGCGCCGCTGCCAGATGGTGTGGTTGTCACTGGCGCCGTGGAGCAGCCACAGCACCGGGTGTTTCCCCGTCCGGGCGGCAGCCGCCATACCGATTTGTTTGGAGGCGCGTTGGGGCAGTATCACGTCCGCCGCCACCGCCATGCCCAGACTCTCAGAAAAGAAATTTACATGCATTAAGGCCATGATTTACCCCCTCACCGGCAGCCATTTCAAGACTGTCTGAATTTTTTCGTCCCAGTATTTCCATTCATGGTCTCCGGCGGACTCCTCATAGACAAGATCATAGTTCAGTTTCAGGAGATGGTCCCGCATACGAACATTTTGATCGTACAGGAAGTCCTCAGTACCGCACCACATATACAGGGAGGGTTTGGGCCTGTCCGAGGCGGCCAGCCGTTCCGCCACGGCAAACAGGTCATTGTCCGACCCGGCCACCTGCTCATGGGGGCCGAAGATATCCTCCCATAAAGTGCTGCCGGGGATGGGGTTTTCGGAGCACGCCACGGCGTCCAACCCTCCGGATAGGGAGGCGGCATAGCCGAATGTCTCCGGTGCCAGCAAGCCGCATTTCATCGCGCCGTAGCCCCCCATGGACAACCCGGCGGCAAAAGTCTTTTCCCGTTCATCGGACATGTTCGGGAAAAAGCTGCGGCAAATTTCCGGCAATTCTTTGGAGATATAGGTCCACCAGTCAAAGCCCCGGTACATATCCGTATACCAGCCCAGGTGGGTGGATGGCATCACCACCGCCATGCCAAGCTCCGCCACATACCGCTCGATGGATGTCCGCCGCTGCCAGATAGTGTGATCATCACTCATGCCGTGGAGCAGATACAAGGTGGGATACTTTCCCCGGCGCAGCTTCCCCTCCATGCCGATCTGCCCCCGTGTCTCCTCCGGCAGGATGACGTCCATCTCAGCGCACATCCCGAGCGCATCGGAGAAAAAATCTACGTGCAACAGTGCCATATAGGTACCTCCGTTTATAATTCTGGTTTGAGTATAGCACATTTACCTATGTAAAAAAACATCATCCCCCATGGATTCTTTTTACGCAAATTTCCGGATTTTATAACGCGGAACATCCGAAAATATATCTGCCCCGGTGAGCGGCTGCTGCCCCTTGCATAGGGTTCGCGTTTTTATATTCAAAATATCCAAAAATCTTTTTGTTTTTTTCAAGAACAAATTATTGATTTTCTTCTGTGCAATTTGGTAAAATTATATTGCAAGATATCGTTCTGTCTCTGTCTGTATTTATCTATAAAATAAAGGAGGGAAACATGCAATGAACCACATGAATTTTAAGCGTCGTCTCGCAGCCCTCCTTTCGATGATACTGACGTTTATATGCGTCGTATCGGTCACCTCTCCCGTCGCCCATGCCGAAAGCATGGCAGAACCAGAAAATTATGTAGAAATGTTGACCCGGAAAGGGAGGTAGCAAATGAGCAAACTGCTTTCATCGGTGTTGGCGCTGTTGTTGAGCCTTGTCGGTATAACAGCGGGTAACACCACATCTGCCCAATATCCCATCCCGGGCGGGGATTGGACAGCCACCCCTGCAGAGGTCTGTGACCTGCTGGACGGTCGATCGGAGGATATCGTTACCGAAAATAATGTGTCCCGCACCACTATTAGCGCGGATAACGCCACCCTATACGGAGTGGAGTGCGAAGACATAACTGTCTCCATGTATGCGATAGAAGGCACAGACCGATATGGCATATACCTGAAAACCGCTCCGGTAAAAGACATTCCCGCGGCTGTAGCATCAATTACCGGGAAATTGGGGCAGCCCATCGCCGGTAGCAGTCTCGCAAATCCGATTTGGGATAAAACATTGGCTGACATCGATGAGCCGGAAACCTATCTCTGGCTGGTGAAGGACGCGGATAGCCGGAACATTGATGCCGCCTCCCCCTATTGGACAATGGTCATCCTGTATGGCGATGGATATGTGGACACCTCGGAGAACCACGGAATGCCGGAGGATGCATGGCGGGGCAGTATCGTCATCAACACCGCCCGGTATATCCCCGAATGGGAGATCGCGTTTGAATAGTATAATGCTCAGCTACCCGGCTGCATTTCATGCAGCTGGGTAGCTGTAAATAGGAGCTGTCATGAGAAAGACAATTTCGATAATTGCAACATGCCTATGTTGTTTGTGTATCTGTGTAGCCTGTACGCCGGAATTCACCCCTTCGGAGCAATTTCCTTTGGTTGGCCCGGCTTGGGACACCGTTCCGCGGGCTCTTTTGGATACAGTACCCAAAGAAGAGTATCGATCGCATATCGTGCAAAGCGGCGGCTCCGCCGAGGACTGGTGGATATATTTCGATAACGCGAAGGTATACGGTGTGTTCCTCTCTTCGGTGGGTTTGAAGTATTTGGATATCGCCACCCAAGATGCCGAGAATCCCCTGCGCCTTTGGCAGCTCTCCTCCAAAGCCGGAGAGGAGCAGCGCGCCGCCCTATTGGACACGCTGACATCCCGCCTGGGGCAGCCCCAGGCGGCGGACGACCGGGAACAAATCGTCCCCCGTGCGTTGGCGGAAGGGGAGCTTCCCCCTTATTATGTCTGGCTGTTGACCGATGAAGGCAGCCGGAACACCAAAATCCCCAGGCCGTATGTTACCTACGCCGTGCTTTCCGGCACAGAGGGCGAAGGTTTCTGGGTACAGGCTGTTTTTACGGCGGAATAGTTCGAGTGCGGTGTAGCGGACGCTGAAGCCTGAGCATAAAGGATGACCGGGTAAGGAAAGAAGCGGTCTCTTGCTGATTGGTGTGGCTCTGCTTTTTGTATTTGGCTGAGTGGCTGAGCCGCCGCCCTTCGTAGCAGATTCCCTTGGCCGATTACGGCTGGGGCTCCGTCCCGGGGGCGATACGGGAAATGCTGGGCGGCGCCTTCTGTGTCATCCCCGCATCACCTCGGTATCGGGAATACCCGATATGGAGATCTTCGGCTCTCCCTTCGCCTCTGTCAGCATAGGGTATAACACCCTTGACCCGGCGCAGCCCTTTCTATATCAAATTGAGACTTCCCACGCCGATGGGAAGGAGGCGTTGCCGGAACCCTTGGCCCAGGTCCTTGGCCGGAGGAGACCCTCGGCAAGCTGAAGCTCACCACCCCGGATCTTCTTCAAGTCGGAGGTCGCCACGCCCTAAACCCATAGGAAAGTTAAACAAACTGTAACACCCCCACCGGGCGGCTTTTCTCAGCCGCCCGGTTATGGTATACTTGCGGCAAGGAGGAGGAGCATGTTCGGCTATTTACGGCCATGGGCGGCAGAACTGAAGGTATGGGAAGCCCAGCTGTACCGGGCGGCTTATTGTGGTATCTGCCGGGCCATGGGGAGGCAGACAGGCCAGCTTTCCCGGCTGGCCCTACAGTATGACGCGGCCACCCTGGCGCTGGCCTGGCTGGCGGACGAGAAGGAGCCGGGGCGGATGGAGAAGCGCTGCATCCTCCACCCATTTCACCGGCACCCGGAGCTTCCCCCTTCCCCGGCAATACAGGCCGCGGCGGATGTCTGCGCCCTGTTGGCGTGGTATAAATGCTGTGATGCCCGGCTGGATAGGGAGTCCCTTCGCGCTTCGGCAGGCGCCCTTTTCCTCCGTCCGGCTGTCCGGCGTTTAAATCGAAATCCGGATACCGCCTCCCTGCTTCGGCGGAATATGGAACTGTTGGATGAAATGCATCGGCTGGAAAAGGAAAGCTGTTCGGAAATAGACCGAATGGCCGAACTGTCCGGGGAACTGCTGGCCGCCGCCGTAACGGCTTGGCCCCCCCTTACCGGTAAAGATACCGAAGCCTGGGACTGGCTGGGGCGGCAGCTGGGGCGTTGGCTGTACCTGACCGATGCCCTTGCTGACAGGGAGAAGGATCGGGAAAAAGGCCGCTATAATGTGTTGCTGCTGCAGAATAGCGAACCCACCGAGGTGGTGGAAACTGCCCGGCAGGCCGCTCTTTGGGCTGCCGGCCAGGCGTCGGACGCCTGGGATCTGCTGCCCCACAGAGGGTTGTCTGCCGGTATTATAGAAAACGTGCTGAAAATCACTCTGCCAAAGGCGTTGGAACGTGCCGTCGCCCTCCGGCCTCTTTTTGTGAAAGGAAGTATCGATGAACCCGTATGAGGTTTTGGGCGTGTCCCCCAACGCGACACAGGAGGAAATCAAGGCGGCTTATCGGAAGCTGGCCAAACAATACCACCCCGATAAATATATCAACAGCCCCTTGAAAGCCAGGGCTGAGAAGAAAATGCAGGAAATCAATCAGGCGTACGACCTGCTGACAAGGCCGGGGGCTTCCGGCAGTGAATCCGCCGGAGGCTATACCGGCTACCGTACCGGCAGCGATCCCAAATCCTTCGCCTTTATCCGGCAGTTGATCGACGCCGGAAATATAGCCGCCGCCGAGCAGCTGCTGGATGCCATGCAGGTGCGTACGGCGGAATGGTATTTCCTCCGAGGGGTTGTCTACCTCCGCCGGGGTTGGTTCGCCCAGGGTAAGAGTTATCTGCAGCGGGCTTGTGAAATGGATCCGGGGAACGAGGAATACCGGAACGCCCTGCACTCCGTCAACAGGCAGTCCCAGAGCTATAACTCCCGTACCGTTCCGGTGGGCGGCGGTGTTTTCGGCGGCGACGGGTTATGCAATCTGTGCAGCTGCCTCTTGTGCAGCAGCCTTTTCGGAGGTTGCCCCATCTCCCCCTGCTGCTGATCCTCATATTCTCAGAAAGGAAAGGTGAACCATGGATTTTTTAACTTTAGCCAAGAATCGTTACTCTGTCCGCAAATTTGAAGGTCGTCCTCTGGCGGAGGATGACCGGGAAAATATACTCCGGGCAGGGCTTCTGGCGCCCACCGCCTGCAACAACCAGCCCCATCGCATATTTATGCTGACTTCTCCCGAAGCCATGAAAAAACTGCGGAAATGCACGGAATGCCATTTTCATGCCCCGGAAGCGGCGCTCATCTGTTACGATAAAAGCCGCTGCTGGGTACGTGGCTATGACGGAAAGCACAGCGGCGATATAGACGCCTCCATCGTCACCACCCATATGATGCTGGCCGCCGCCGATGCCGGCGTAGGAACCACCTGGGTCATGTATTTCAACCCCGAAGCGGTACGGGCAGAGTTCACTTTGCCTGAGGAGTTGGAGCCGACCGCCATCCTCATTATGGGCTACCCGTCCCCGGAGGCGAAACCTGCTCCCGCCCACAACCAGTTCCGGAATCCGGCGGAAATCATTACCCGCCTGTAAGTCAGACAAATCCCGGCAGGCGCTGCCTGCCGGGATTTCTTTTACTCTTTCACGAAAAATTCCGTTCCGTTGATATTGTTGCTCATGTTCTTCTCCGGGAAAATATCTCCGCCCATAAACACCCTGACAATCAGCGTATGCCAGCCGGGAGTGGCCGTCCAGCGAATATCCGTTCCATAAGGTACATTGGCGGTAACGGTATAGGACTCACCCGGCGCCAGCTCGGGGCAGGGATAGGCGCCCCGGGCGATGGGCTCGTCTCCGTCCAGGCTGAACTGCACCACCACCGTGCTCCGAGGCGGGATCTTCAGTTCTCCTGCGTTCTTTACCCTGCAGGAGAAGAGTAGCTTCTCACCGGCCTTTAGCTCTCCCCGCCAGGTGATTTCTCCGGCCTCCATATCCCAGGCAGGTTCTTTGGGCAGTTTTTTTGCCGGTGCGGCAGATATCGGCAGCATCTCCCCCTCCGGCAGGAAGCGCCATGTCTCTACCGATTTTGGCGCCAGAGTCATCGCCGCTTCCCGGCTGCCGCAGCGGAGCACGCAGCTCTGAGGAGTCTCCTCGCCGTTGGCGGCAATGCATACCGTCACCCCTGTCGCCTCGTCCATGAATGCTGCCGCCGTGATCCAGCCCCCTGCAGCCCGGGCTGCAGTCCACACGGCGCATACCGCGGCGGATATACTTTGAAAACTGGGCAAACAGTCCGTACATAGGGGTCTTTTCCCAATCATCCGGAGTCTCCCATTTGTTGGTGATAAAAGCATAATAGCCTCTGCGGGGAAAGAGCGAATAAGGACGCTTCCCGTCTCCCCCCTGGTGGGGGCCCCCATATTCATTGCAAAGTGTGGTCCAGGATATATAACTCCGGGCTTCGTTCTGCAGTTGTTCCAGCATCTGTATATAGGCGGGAACGTCATGAGGACAGCGTTCGGTCATATACACCGGCATGGCAAATTCCCTGGCGACCTCTCCCATGTTTTCCACCCGGCCTCCGTAATTGTGGTAGGCAATGCCGTCCAGCGCTTTACGGGCGGCTTCGTCCGCCAACAACGGCGTCACAAACCAGGGTGACTTGGAGAAGGTATCGTCAAACGCCCAAATTTGGGTAGTAATGCCATGGGCGTCAAACTCCTTCCGCAGCGCCAGGATCACATCCCGCTGCAGCCGCCAGGTGAACCGGCAGGCAGGCGTCGCCCGGTCTTCGGAGATCAGGGACTCGTTCTGAGGGGTCACGGCATACAGATCCACGCCCTGCTCGGCATAAGCCTGCACCGTTTTGCGCAGGTATCTTGCGTACACATCGGTATATTGGGGGTCAAATATCCCATACATAATGGAATCATTATTCTTCATCCACCCGGGAACGCCCCATACGCTGCCCAGAAATATCACTTCCGGGTTGATCTCCTTGCACCGGCGGGCCAGCTTGAACAGGCCCCTGTCTATATCCCGCTGTATGGAGAAATGCGCCAACTCCCAGTCCTTCTCCCCGCGGGGCACATCGTCATAAGTATAAAAGTCATAGGTGGATTCCCAATCGGTGGAGCCGAAGGGCAGGCGCATAAAGTTCCAGCCGGCGCCCTTCTCCGGGTCAAACAGGGCGGTAAGTACCTCCTCCTGCTTTTCCGGGGACATCCGCAGCAGGTTGTAAACGTCGGTATCCGTCCATGTGCCGCCAAAACCCAGCATCGGCTGGTGCTGCGTCCGGGGGTCGATCAAAAGCGTATTCTCATCCAGTGTTACAGCCGGCCGAAAGGAAGCTTCTCGCTTCTCCAGCATAGCGGAACCATCGTACAGCGTACGGGTGGCAACCAGTGTGTCGGGCTTCATAACAAAACCTCCTTAGATCCTTTGTTTTATCATAAGTATACCACCCCGCATTTTCCTCTTCCATGTAGGAATATGACTTCTCCCTCCTCATGGTGTAAGAGCTTATTTGGCGTAGTCGGAAAAACACTGTTTTCCTGTTCTTTCCTCTTAAAGAAAGCGGCTCTGTGTTATCTGATTCTTATTGAAACTGCCATTGTTTGACAGCAGTGGGCGAAAGTCGGGCGAAACAAACGAAGATTGATTTTGACGCCGGAGCCGGTATAGCAAATTTGCGGCACGGGTCTGTTCCCATGCCGCAAATACTAACATACCGGGCCTTTAGTCTTGTTCCACGATTTCCTCGATAACCTGTGGCTCATCTGCTTTGCCGGAGAAATCAAGCGAAACAGAGAAAATGACCCCGGAAACAACGAGTAAAATATGCGCCACAACAATACCACCTGCGATAATAGCAAGCGCCTTCCATACTCTCTTCGCCCGCCTGTTCTTAATGACCAACTGTTCATTTATTCGGGAGAGTTGTTCCGCTAAAACATTCGGCTCTTCCTCTGCTTCGATTTGGGAACCAAGCAGTTGACTTACGGGTACCTCTAAAATCTCCGCCGCTTTTATCAGCAACTCCGCGTCCGGAACCGAAAGCCCTTTTTCCCATTTTGAGACAGTCTGCCTCACAACATTGAGCCTTGCGGCCAGTTCCTCTTGTGTTATTCCTTTTTCTTGCGAAGTGTCTTTAAATTCTCATGAAGCATCTTTCGTACCTCCTTTGTGCTTTCACTATAGCACTGGAAACGACGTAGCTTCAAGCAATGAAAAATAACATTGCCTCCTACTCACGCTCTTTTGAATGAATTACAGCATACATTCTTGAAGGATTTCCGATTTGATGATCTTCCTTTCCCATCACAAGTTCAAAATACAGAATCTTCTGCATCCTTCTATAAATATTGCCCTCATAAGATTTCGTGCCTGAAGGTTTGTATTTTTATCCTTTTGCATTTTGATGACGTTCTCCCCAAAGAAGAAGTGAAGCATGCAATGCTGTTTCAGGGCGCTTTGAATTAATCTTCCAAACGATTAAATATGCGATAACACAGGTATGTCAAATAAGGGGACGGCGCTTTCTTCTGCCCGAAGTCCCAGCCTTTCAATTTCAGATATACCGATTCGGGTGTAAAAAGTCCTTCCTTGTCTTTTTTGGCTCTGATATGATTCATCATTTCAAGAAAGCGCGGGTTATCCCGCACAAACTCGTACTTGCTCAAAACTCCGGCTACGCCGACAATGTCATACCAGCATGAAGGCGCTTTCAATTTGCGGAAGTCCGTACCCATGAAGAACATATATGGATGCTGTTCAATGCTGTTTTCCCACAGATCCAACAACGCGTTTACGGAAAAACCGGCGATTCGGGAATCCCTGTATTCCGGGATATGCGACAGCAAATCGGCCATAATCAATGTCGCATAGGGACAACAATCGTCTTTTTTCCCCGGCCCGCGAAATCTTCCCATCTCTGGTGACACGGCGCAAGGGAATCCGTTAACACGGCACAGGGATACCAGATAGTCCGCACCGGGTTTGATATGCGTATGATAATCCAGCCCTGCCTTCAGCAAAGCCAGCATAAGCAACGGCGCATCACACAAACACCAGCTGAACACATCTTTTCCGGCTCCTCCGAAATGCTTTGGTATATTGGTCATGGACTGATAAACGCCGTGCGCGTCCCGATGCTTTCGTATTTCTTCAATAGCGGCTTTGATCTCCGGAACTTCCGTATCAAATCCGAGGTCAAGCAAAAACAGCAGTTTTTGTATGGGCAGATCGGGATTTTTATGGTTTGTCACCGGCGTTTCATGAAAATTCGAAATATCTGAAAGGTATTTCTTTATGCGGCTATCCGCTAACGCAGTGGCTCTGCTTTCAACGAGATCGTCTTCAGGCTCATGCCCCAGGTTCAGACGAATTGCGTATTTCAACCAGTCATCGCTTATTTCCAATAGTTTTTGGTAATTCATTTTTTCGAACCTCGCTCCTCCATATCCTTGCTATCCGTAGGCGCATTGCATCACCATATTGAAACATCGGCAAATTATAACTATTCTCTCATTATCATATCGAAATTTTGATAAAGCCTTAAAATCCGCCTGCTGGATATACAGCATTAGTCTGGTATCGGGGCATATGGATACGGACTTGATAAAATACGTTCAATAATCAAAAACATGGTTTACAACATGGATAGCAGCCGTCAGCGTTTCATCTTTATACGGTTTTCTTATTTCGATCATATTTAAAACCGTATATCCTTTTGACCTAAGGAAACGGGTCATACTCTCATTATTAGGATGCACATAATTAAACACGGTATCTTCTCCTATCAGACCGCCCAGCTCTTCTGCTTTATTGAACAGCATTGTCGCGACGCCTTTTCTTCTGTGCTCATTTCTCACGAAGAGGTGCTCGACCCATAAACAAGTCTCTTCGATCCTGCAAACAATATATCCAAGCAAAATCCGTCATCTTCCGGGGTAAAAATAGGATATCCCAATTTCAAAAAATCAATGATTTCTTTCTTCCCCGCTTCGACATCCGGTAGAGATTTTATGTTTTTATATGTGCGCAGCGTCACACGAAAATCCGCAACCAGCTGAGCCGCCCTTTCTGCCGTATTTCTATCGATCCTGATTCTCTTCATGTATTTCTCCGCATTCACTATTTTTCTTTATTAAATATATTTTTCTGTATCATTCCGTTTTGTCATTATGATGGCGTCCTCTCCCACGCGGGGTTATTACATCCGGCAATACCGCCGCATTCAATTCCATATACAATGGCTGATAGTAAGGCTTGCAAGCACAAAAGCCGCATTTCTGCGGCTTTACGAGATGGTTTAATTTCCTTCCCCCTGGGCTTTCCGCGCGTCATACGCTTCCCACAAAGGCCGGTATTTCTCTACAGCGGCCTGGTGCTCCGCCAGTGTTTTGTTAAACTCCAACTCCCCGGAGGCCGGATCCGTGCTGACAAAATACAGGTATCCGCCGTCTCTCATTTCCGGATCAGGATAAAGCACCGCGTCAATGGCCTTTTCCGATGGATTGCAAATTGGTCCGGCGGGCAAACCGTCCACCAAATAGGTGTTGTAGGGAGATACGGTGGCAATGTCGGCGGCTGTCAACACGATTTTGTCGGTGCGCAGCACATACTTCACCGTGACATCGGACTGCAGCCGCATACCGGCATCGATCCTGTTGTGGAACACCGCCGAAACCTTGGCAAAATCCGCGGGCAATGCTTCCTTTTCCAGTATGGAGGCGAGAATGATCACCTGGTCCGGCGTCATTCCCATATTCGCCGCTCGGTCCATCCGCGCCTGTGACATGATCTCCTTGCATTTTGACAGCATCCTGTCGATTAGTACCGAGGGTTTGCTCCCCACGTATATCTCATAGGTAGCCGGGAATAAATACCCCTCCAGTGCATAGGTGCGGGAGGCCAGCACTCCTTCCTCCACCTGACCCAGCAGCGTGTTATAACGGAAGGTATCCGGCTCTCTGCACAGGGACAGAAAGTCACTGACGCTGTCTATCACGCCTTGTTCCTTCAGCGACACCGCCATATCCTCCACCGTCATACCCTCCACCACCAAAAACTTGGTGACACTGGAAGAACCCGCTCCCGTGGAAAGCTTTTCCATCAGGGTGTCCAGCGTCATGGAAGTGCTGAGGATATAGGTGCCGGCTTTCATCTTGCTGCCGTAGCCCCGAATCTGTACATAGACAGAAAACACCCGGGCATTTCGTATTAAGCCGTTATTCTTTAAAATTTTTCCGATGCTTGATACGGAAGAGCCGCGGGGGATCTCCACAAGCAGCACCGTTTCCTCCTCCACCGAGGAGACAGGGTCAAGATACCGTCCCTTTGCCCAATCCACGCCGATAAGGACCACTGCCGCCACGATTAAGCAACTGATTAAAAAAGCCAGCACCGGCCGAAAGAAGCGCCAAACCGCGGAAAGCACCTTATGCTCTTCGGATTCGGGGGAATGATAGATGCCTGACAATGTTCGCCTCCTGGTTTCGGAACCTTACTGCTCCAAGCCCATGATGACCGGCAGGATCATAGGACTCCGTTTCGTCCTCTCATAAAGGAAGTGATTCAATACCGTACGCAACTGCGCCTTCAGCGCGCTCCAGTCCCCGGGGCGGGTACCGATTGCGTACTTCTCCACCACGCTGCGGGCAGTCTCCCTTACCTCCTCCAGCAATTCGTCGCTTTCCCGTACATATACAAAACCCCGTGTAATGACTTCAGGTCCCGCAAGCAGCGTGCCGTAATAGGGATCAAGCACAACCACGATCACCATCAAACCGTCCTGAGAAAGGTGCCGCCGGTCCCGGAGAACCACAGTGCCCACATCCCCGATCCCCAGCCCGTCCACCATTACACCGCCGGCAGGTACGGCATCCGCGTCCCTCCAGGAATAGGGCAGAAACTCGTATACATGGCCGTTTTGCGCGATAATCGTTTCGGCTTCATCCATACCCAACTTGTGTGCTAAATCGGCATGCTGCTTGAGTTGCCGGTATTCACCGTGCACCGGCATAAAAAACTGCGGTCGCACCAGAGAGCACATCAGCTTCAGTTCTTCTTTACAGGCATGGCCGGATACATGGACATCCGCCAGAGCGCCGTATACCACATTGGCGCCGCATCGATACAACTGGTCTATTAAATGGTACACCTGCTTTTCATTCCCCGGCACTGCGGATGACGAAAGTATGACGGTATCACCCTCTTTAATATTGAGCTGAGGGTGCATTTGGTTTGCCATTCGCATCAGGCCGGACATGGTTTCACCCTGGCTACCGGTCGTAATCACCATCAGGCCGGCGTCAGGTATATTTTTACATTCGTAAACATCAACCATCCGGTCCGCGTCTACATTCAGTTCACCCAGTCCCATCGCCACTTCCGTGACCCGGAGCATGCTGCGGCCGGACAAACAGACCTTTCGGTCATACCGTGCGGCAATATCGACAAATTGCTGTATACGGTGTACATTCGACGAAAAGGTGGTAACGATCACCCGTCCGGACGCGGTACGGATGTATTCTTCCAGATTAGCTCCCACCGAACGCTCGGAGAGAGTATAGCCCTCCCGCTCCACATTCGTGGAATCCGCCATATACAGCAGCACGCCCCGGTTCCCCAGCTCCGCAATGCGTGCCAAATCGATCGCCTGATCGTCCACCGGAGTATAATCCACCTTGAAATCCCCTGTATGGAATACAACGCCCACAGGTGTATGGATTGCCAGTGCTACCGCTCCCTGTATGGAGTGGTTCACGCGGATAAACTCTACCGTGAAGCATCCGATCCGACAAACGTCTCCCGGCTCGATCGGAATAAGCTCCGCGCTGTTATAACGAGCTTCCGCCAGCTTCTCCTCTACCAGCCCCAATGTCAGTCTGGTGCCGTAGACCGGGATCTGCAGTTTCGGCAGGACATAGGGCAAAGCGCCGATATGGTCCTCATGCCCGTGGGTCAGTACCATGCCCTTCACCATAGAGCGGTTGTTTTCAAGGTACGTTATATCGGGAATGACCAAATCTACTCCGGGCATCTGGTCATCAGGGAAAGCTGTTCCGCAATCGATGATCATGATATCATCGCCATATTCCAGCAGTGTCATATTTTTGCCGATCTCCTGGATCCCCCCCAGGGGGATTACCCGGAGCGGCAAGTCAGTATTCTGTTTCATATTCTAAACCTCCGTTGCGTATGCACCGCCACCGTATTATTATACGGTCTTTGGTAAAGATGCGCAAGCATCGGCGGGCATACGCAGTTTGTCATTGTATCCGATCATAAGCCTGATTGCCGGCGCAGGCAGGGCCGTCCCCTTTCCGGGAGCGCCGGCAAAACACTCCGACGGTTGTCTCCTGAAAGGGCAATTCCGTTCGGTAGGCGCGCCCGCCTCCTGTGCTTCTCGGAAGGCAGTGCGCATAAAGCAGCACGCTCATCTGAAAGGTTGCCCGTCCCGACTCACGGCGTCAAAGAATATACTTTTTTAAATCCTTTCCGGATACCAAGGGCGCCAAATGCTCCCGCACATAAGCGGCATCAATCAATAATTCAATTTCCGGATGATCGCCTCCGGCATTATAAGAAATATCCTCCAAAAGGCTTTCCATAATGGTATGCAGCCGGCGTGCGCCGATGTTTTCTCCTATCTCGTTCACCTTATATGCGTATTCCGCCATAGCGTCCAGCGCATCGTCGGTAAAGGTAACCTCTACCTTATCCACGCCCAGCAGGGCGGCGTATTGTTTGGTTACGGCATTCTCCGTCTGCGCTAGTATATCCCGGAAATCCTTCTGTGTCAGACTATCCAACTGTACGCGAATGGGGAAACGTCCCTGCAGTTCGGGTATCAAATCTGTGACCTTGCTGACATGGAAAGCACCTGCCGCAATGAACAGTATATAGTCCGTCTTGACCGGGCCGTATTTCGTCATCACGGTAGAACCCTCTACAAGGGGAAGTATATCCCGCTGGACTCCCTCGCGTGAAACATCCGGACCGTGTGTGATGCCTCTGGACGCCACCTTGTCGATCTCATCGATAAAAATAATTCCGTTATTCTCCGCAGCTTCAACCGCTTTGGACTGCACATCGTCCATATCGATTAATTTCAGCGCTTCAGCCTGCTCCAGTATCTTCCGCGCTTCCCGTACAGTCACCTTACGACGCTTGGTTTTCTTGGGCATGATGCTTCCAAGCATATCCTGGATGTTGATCTCCACCCCCATGCCGGACAAATCGCCCTGAGGGCCCTGTTCCTCCACCTCGATCTCAACAAGAATATCTTCCATCAGACCGGCCTGAAGGTTTTGCCGTATTTCACGCCGTCGGTTCTTCAGCCGTTCAGTTTCAGCGGGATCCGGAGGCGGCGGTTTGGGCTGCCCATATCCCGAAGGAAGCAGCGCAGCAAAGGGGTTAGCGGGCTGTGTGCTTTTTCTGGGGGCATCCGACAGAGCGTCCACCAGTATGTTCTCCGCCAACCTGGCGGCCTCCACCCTCACCTTTTCCATAGATGCATCCCGCACCATGCGGATGGCAGCCTCCACTAAATCCCGGATCATGGACTCTACGTCCCGGCCCACATAACCCACTTCCGTGAACTTGGTAGCCTCTACCTTTACAAAGGGGGCATCCACAAGCTTGGCAAGTCTTCGTGCAATTTCGGTTTTCCCCACACCGGTAGGCCCGGCCATGATGATGTTCTTGGGTGTGATCTCCTCCCGCACAGCATCGGGAAGCTGCGAGCGGCGGTAACGGTTCCGGAGAGCTATGGCTACCGCTTTTTTAGCCTCTTTTTGCCCCACAATATACCGATCCAGCTGTTCTACGATTTCTCTTGGCGTCATGTGATTCATGCCGTCGCAACCTCCCCGCCTACAATCTCCAGTATGATATTATGGTTGGTAAAAACACATATGTCTGCCGCAATGTGCATTGCCCGGACAGCAATTTCCTCGGCAGGCAACTGGGTGTTGAGCAACAGTGCCCGGGCGGCGGCCAGGGCAAAATTCCCGCCGGAGCCGATGGCCACTACGCCGTCCTCAGGATCGATCACCTCACCCGTGCCTGATATCACCAGCAGGTCTTGGGCATCCGCCGCGATCAGCATGGCCTCCAGATTCCGCATCATACGGTCCCCCCGCCATTCCTGCGCCAACTCCACCGCCGCGCGCATAAGGTTTCCGGCGTACTGTTCCAGTTTTGCCTCGAATTTGTCGCTGAGGGTAAACGCGTCCGCCACGGAACCTGCAAATCCCACTACCACCTGTCCGTTATAAATGCGCCGCACCTTCTTTGCGTTGCCTTTCATGATTGTGTTCTGCCCCTGGGTCACCTGCCCGTCACCTGCGATAGCGCAAATGCCCCCCTTTTTTACTGCCACAATGGTCGTAGCCATCAATTGCTCCATTTTATATCCTCCAATATCATATCACGTATAGTGTCAATCACCAGCATGGAACGCGCCACCCAAGCTTCACGGCGCAGTGAGCCCTTTATCGGTTTTCCGAAGGGCGCCATTAGCCCGAAGCTGGCATTCATCGGCACAAGCTCTTTCTGGGCGGGGTTAGATATATAGCGTGCCAGAGCGCCGATGATCGTACAATCGGTGAGATCCACCGGCTTTTTCCCCAGCAGCTGACGCGCCAGCGAAACTCCCGCCGTAAAACCGGATGAAACCGATTCCACATACCCCTCCACGCCGGTCATCTGCCCGGCAAAGTACATCATCGGCCGGCAAATACACTGGTATTCGGTATCCAGGAATCCCGGGGATTCCAGATATGTGTTCCGGTGCATCACGCCGTACCGGCTGAAAACCGCATTTTCCAGCCCGGGTATCATGGAAAAAACCCTTTTCTGCTCGGGAAATGTCAGACGTGTTTGAAAACCTACCATATTATACAGTGTGGCCGCCCCGTCATCCTGCCGGAGCTGCACAGCCGCGAAAGGCTGCCGGTTCGTCCTGGGATTGATCAGTCCCACGGGTTTCAGTGGACCATACGCCAAGGTCAAGGGGCCTCGCGCTGCCATTACCTCCACCGGCATACACCCCTCGAAGATCTTGGGAGCCTCCTCAAAGCTGCGAAGAGGAGCGCAGCGGGCAGCTACCAGCTCCCGAACAAAGGCATAATACTCCTCTTTCGTTAGAGGACAGTTGATATAGTCCCCTCTGCCGCCGGAACGGGATGCCCGAAAGGCGATCTCCATGTTCACCGACTCCGCCGTCACGATAGGCGCCACTGCATCGTGAAAATGCAGCAGTCTCCCCTCAGCCATGCCGGAGATTTTTTCCGCCAGTTTTCCCTCGGTCAGGGGTCCGGTGGCGATCACGCAGGGCGGAGGCGGCAATTCTTCCAGATACCTCCGCTCCACACGCACCAGAGGATGTTTCTCCAACCGCCGGGTGATCTCTCCCGAAAAGGCCTCTCTGTCCACGGCCAGTGCGCCCCCCGCCGGTATTGCAGCATGGTCCGCTGCTTCCATCACCAAACTGCCCAACTGCCGAAGTTCTTCCTTCAGAAGCCCGACGGCATTGGTCAGCGCGTTGGCGCGAAGGGAGTTGGAGCAGACAAGCTCGGCAAACAGAGGTGAGGTGTGCGCCGGGGAATAATACTCCGGTTTTCCCTCGATCAGGGTGACCGGTATGCCCCGCTTTGCCAACTGCCAGGCTGCCTCGCTTCCTGCCAAGCCGGCGCCGGCCACAATAACGCGATCCATTTACTGCTCTTTTCCCGGAATGCAGGCTTCGTTCCGGCTGAGCATGCGCACCAGCCCCTGCAGCTGCATCATCATCACATCCGATTGTACCTTATAAATCGGAAACCCGGTTTCTTCGGAAATACGGTTCAGGCTCCGGGTACCTTGCCTGATCAGATTGTAAATCTCCCTTTGTCCCTCTTCCAGCAACACCTTTTCTTCTGCCATGGGCTCCAACTCCATACGGGTCTGCTGCTCGGGAGGTGCATATCCCCGGGCATAGGGGCGGATATCTCCGGGACGAAGCAAGTCCCAACCCATCACCATTGTCACATCCTCTGCAGAGGTTGTCAGATGAGCGCCGTCCCGGATCATCTGGTTGGGAAGATAGGAAAGCTCGTTATCGATGGCACCGGGCAAAGCAAATAGCGCTTTATCCTGAGCGATTGCGAAATTCAATGTGGACTGGGTACCCGATCGTTTCCCCGCCTCCACTACAAGCAACCCGTCTGATAACCCGGAAATAATCCTGTTTCGCGGAGGAAAATGCCGGGCGTCCGGCGGTACGCCGGGTGCGTACTCAGATACAACAACGCCCGTCTCCAGAATTTGTGAGAAAACCTCTCTGTTCTCCGCAGGATAGCAAATATCCGGACCGCATCCTAACACCGCCACCGTAGTGCCGCCGTGATTCAGACAACCGATATGACTGTATGCGTCCACCCCCCGCGCCAGCCCGGAAACAACGGTGACCCCCTGGTCTGCCAGTTCGCCCGCCAACCTGAGTGCGGTTTCCCGGCCGTATCGGCTGGGATGCCGGGATCCTACCATTGCCAGCGCTTTGGGGGTTTCCAGCGCTTCACGGTTTCCCCGGACAAACAGCACCATCGGCGCATCCTCCAACGCTGTCAGCCGTCCGGGATATTCCTCCCGATAACCGGGAATCGCCAATATGTGAAACAGTTCCAGCTGCCCGAAGAAACCCTCCTGCCAGGCTTCTGTCCCGTGAAGCCGCATGGCAGATATGAGCTTGGGCTTCAGCTTGCAGGGGGCCGCCAATTTTTCCGCATCCTTCAAGGCGGTAGCCGGGTCCCGGGTGACTGCCAGTATACGCCCCATCGTAGCCGGGCCTATCCCGTCTACCGCCGCAAGGGCGATCCAACTCCGGTCAAAGGCAGTATATTCCATTCTATCTCCCCCAAAACTTTTCGTCCGCCATGCGGTATTGGAAAGCTTCCGCAATATGCGGTACCCCGATATCCTCGCAGCCTTCCAAATCAGCTATGGTACGGGCTACCCGCAGTACCCGGGTATAGGAGCGGGCTGTCATGCCCAGCGTCTCATAAAACTGCCGGGTCACCCTGGCGCATTCCGGAGATAAAGCGCAAACCTCCTGTAGCCGCCGGCCGGAAACATGGCTGTTACAAAGTATTCCCGTGTCTTTGTACCGCGTGAGCTGCCTTTGCCGGGCGGCGTTTACCCTTTTCCGCACGGCAGAGGATGGCTCGCCCTCCTGCCGCCCGGTCAGTTGTTCATAAGGTACCGCTTCCAGCTCAAGGTGCATGTCGATCCTGTCCAGCATCGGCCCGGATATCCGGGAAAGATAATGACGGATCTGCTGCTGCGTGCACCGGCAGGGCTTAGTGGAACCGTAGTTCCCGCAGGGGCAGGGATTCATTGCCGCGACAAGTATGGTACGGCAGGGATAGGTTACCGCTCCTCTTGCCCGGGTGATGGTGACCATACCGTCTTCCAGCGGCTGCCGAAGCGACTCCAGCACTGCCCGGCTGAATTCCGGAAATTCATCCAAAAACAACACACCGTGATGGGCAAGGGATATTTCCCCCGGACGGAGCTGCATTCCCCCGCCGGTAATGCTGGCCATGCTGGCGGAATGGTGGGGACTGCGGAAGGGACGCCGGGTCATCAGCGTCTGACCGCTGCCTACCATTCCCATCACACTGTGTACCCGTGTCACCTCCAGCGACTCCGCAAAGGTTATATCCGGAAGGATGGAGGGCATTGCTCTGGCCAGCATGGTCTTTCCGGAGCCCGGCTGCCCTAGCATCAGTATATTGTGTCCGCCTGCCGCTGCGATTTCCATAGCCCGCTTAGCGACCTGCTGCCCCTTGATATACTTAAAATCCTCTTCATACACAGAGTTTCGCGCCAGCGAATCCCATTCCACGGAGGGCTGTACCGGTACAGCCTTCTGCCCCCTGAGAAAAGCCACTACCTGACTCAGGCTTTCCGCGGGGATCACCCGCAGCCCCTGTATACAGGCGGCCTCCCGGGCATTATCCGCCGGCAGCAGGATGGAAGCAATTTCGTCGTTATGACATTGTATGGCCATGGACAGTGCCCCTTTAACGGAACGAACCGTCCCGTCCAGCGCCAATTCGCCGACCACGGCGACGCCGTCACAGCAATGGGCGGGAATCTGACCTGTGGATTCCAGTATGCCTAGGGCGATCGGCAAATCATAAAGGGATCCGGTTTTCTTCATATCCGCCGGCGCTAAGTTCACTGTGACCCGGTACATGGGAAAGTTCAACATGGAATTCCGTATTCCGGAACGCACCCTTTCCCGGGACTCCTTGACTGCCTCATCCGGCAGTCCGACCGTCTCATATACCGGCATACCCGGGGAAGAATCCACCTCCACGGAAACGGTATACCCCTCGATGCCATTGATCCCGCAGCTGGTAATCCTGCTGACCATGCCCGCCTCCTTTTCTTTGGATAAATGACTTTCCCTCTCTCTGCTAATAGGAGAAATACCAGGCCGGCATCCAGTCCAGCAGCTTTCCGTACCAGCTGGGTATGGGCATTCCGCTGAGCACCGGATAGAAAGCGACAAACAACAGCAGCGCTCCGCAAAGGTACCACACAGTAACCTTTCTCGCCCAGGCAAAGCGCTCCTCAAGCTCCATGATGCACAAAGCGATCATCAATATAAAGAAGGGAGTACAGGTGAAATAATGGTAGATAAACATACTCCGGGGAACCAGCACCCAAGGCAGGTATTGGCTTAAAAACCCAATGAGAAGAAACCAGGTGACCTTGTCCATACGCCTGTCCCGTATCACTCTGAATACGGTATATACAATCGCGACCAGTCCTGTCCACCATACCAAGGGGTTACCGAAGGCAGCGATGGAGCCCATCCACCCGTCGGGCAGAGCGCCGTTCCTGTAATACCACATGGGCTTCCAAATAAACGGCCACTGGTACCAGGGTGATTTGAAGAAATGATCGTCCACCAGCGTGGTATGGTAGTTGAACATGTATTTCTGGTTGTCCAATACCGTCTGCAGAAGGGTTTTGCTGTTTCCACCGGTCATATAGGGCAGGTAACTCAGCAAGTAAATCCCGCAGGGCAGTATGATAAATACCAGAATGCACCAGCCAACAGTCCCTATCAGCCGGGGGAGGTCCTTTTTCCCATCCGTTTCCCAGTCACGGACAGCCTGTATCCATTGCCGGATATAGACCCAGAAAAACATGACCGCGAGTCCTGCTCCGGCGTAGATACAGGTCCATTTGCTTGCCGCCCCCAGGCCGAAGAACAGCCCGGACAGCCCGAGGAACAAAAATTGTTTCCACGTGGGTGCCTTTCGGCTGTCCAGCAGGACATATCGCAGCATATAATAGTACATGCCCAATATCCAGAACACGGCGTACACGTCAATTGTCGCGATGCGGGTCTGGGTAAAGTGCATAAAGTCCACCGCCATCAGTATGGAGGCGATCGCCGCATACCTGCGCTTCCGGAAAAGCGCCTTGCCCATGGCGTACAGGAAAGGCAGCATCGCGACCCCGAACAATGTGCCCATGATGCGCCAGCCGAAGGGAGACATGCCAAAGATCCTTATCCCTATTCCCATGATAATTTTCCCCAGGGGCGGGTGAGAGATTTCATAGGGCCAAACGCCGTTTATATGCTCCCAAGCGGTTCTGGCGTGGTAGATCTCATCAAAATAGGTGCCGTTATAGAAGCTGGGATATGCCGGCGCGGAATTTTGTTCGTCAAAGGCTAGCAAGGGTGAATTCCCTTCCTCCTGCTGCCCCTCTGTCACAGCCGAGAGTATGGGCAGCGTATTCCCCTCCCCGTCCCGGAAACAGATCTCCGCAATGCGCATGGAAGGGATCTCCATGGTCATCCGTATATAACGGGCATCCGTATAGATTTTATAACTTTGCCATTTAAAAACATCCCCGGGCTTTTCAGCGTCATCCTTGTCGGACAAGGTCTGCTGATAAAGGGTATACCAAGATTCCCCGTCAGCGCTGCTCTCATACAGCATTTGGGCGCCCGAGCTGCCAAGGCCCCGGAAAATCATGATTTCCTCTGCCGTCGCATGCTGTTCGCCGAGGTCTACGATAATGGATTCACCAGGAGTTTTCGCATACCAGACGGACTGGGGCGTATCGGTTGCACCAAGGTACACCAAAGCCACGGCTGCATACACGGCGGCAATGATCCCCGCGATCAGCCAGTCCTTTTTCTCCATACGCACACCGACAGGCTCAAACCCCTCTCCGGTCTCCTCCCAGTCAAAGAAGGGCTTGAGGTGGCTTGCCTCGCGCGGCTTCAAGGCGGGAATATCCTCTTTCCGGAAGCAGAGTCGGAACCCCACCCATATTACCGCGATACAGTTCAATACACTGAGGGAAGACAGCACATACGTCAGCGCACCACCCACCGGCAGATGAGTATTCGCCAGTACAATGGCAATATTTAAAAATTGCACAACTGACGTTGTCAGAGAAACCGCCAATATATCCCGCCTCTTTGTCAGTATCGCCGCAACCGGTAGAAACAGCAGCGCAGGGAATGCATACCGCTCATGCATCCCCACTCCCAGCGTAAAGATGCCTACAAGCAGCAATGCGCTATAGTAGAACAGGTGCTCCCGTTTACGATCCTTCAGTCCCAGGAAGAACACCGTGCCCACCGTTCCCGCAATACCGATCCAGCCCCACGCCTTGTAAGACAGGAATAGGAATTTCGTATTCTCGTCTACCCACAGTCCCCCGCAAAGGGAAATCAGATTGGCGGCATTGACAGAACCGTAAGGGTAGGAGCCCATGGTGGAGGTGTACTTTTCTATCAGCCAGTTCCATGGTTGATTTCCCCAGAAGGGTCCCGCGATCAGCGCCACGGCACCAGCACCCAACAGCAAAGAATAAACTACATCCAGCAGCGCCTTCCTCCAGCCGTCGTCCTGTATCCTGCGTATCCAGGCGATCGGTAGTATCGGAGCCAGCAAGAGCATCTGCGGCTTTACGAGGGTGCCCACTACCAGCAGCAAGGATGCCAGCTGGATTTTTTCCCGGTAGAGCATCCACAGGTAGCCCAGGCAAATCACCGTGAACAGGGAATCGATCTGACCCCAGGCGGCAGAATTGGTGATGACTGCCGGGCTCAATAGCCAAAAGGCTGCCATGCCCACCGCAGTCAAAGGTTTATAGCCTCTGTGATTGGCCAGTTTTAAAAGGAGCAGTCCAAGCAGGAAATCCGCCAGCATACTGGGCATCTTAACGAGGATAAGGTAAAAGGAAGAATCATACGCCAACCCTAACAGGTTGCGTATCCCGCCGATAAGCCAAAGCACCCACATATATCCCGGAGGATAATCCGCGAACCCGGAGGACTCATAAAAGCTCCAGCTGCCGTATGTGAACATATGTTCTGCCCATCCCTTCCAGCAGCCGATATCATTGGGGTAGCCGTAGCTGACAACAGAGAGTATCAACCGCAGTGCGGCGGCAACAGCCAAAGTGATAGTCAGCCAAAGTCTGACAGGGGTCTTTCCCTGGTCGGGATGATCGATACCGGTCTCCTGCAGTCTTACAGCGGCAAACCACCATGCCGCGCAGAAAAGGATCGCAACGGCGAAAATAAGCCCGATATACGGAATCCCCGAATCATTCGTATCCTCTGCTCCCCCCGAGGAAGAGGCTGTCAAGGGGGTGATATCCATCGGCATGATTCCCTCGGGTGCGTCCTCACGCACCAGAGAAATATCGTCAAACCGGGCGGTTCCAGCCGACTCACCGCCATAACCTCCCAGCCGGACGAAAACAGTCGCTTCCGTCTGATGGTCGCCGGCTGTAACGTAGAGCTCTACATATGTCCACCCGCCCCCGGTATCGAACAGCGGCTCCGTATTAGCAAAAGTGTCCCTGAAAGAAAGGTTTGCGCCGGCTCCTTCGTCAATACCTTCCGCTTGTATGAATCCGGATAACTTATAGGTAGCGCCGGGTGAGACCGTGACCATTTGTGCGAAACGGGCATCATTTGCACCGGTATTAACGATTTGCGCCACCTGCCCCTTATCTTCATCGAAAACCACGGCGTATGTGGTGACCCAATCCTCGGTATTATACTGATCCGTATACCAACCGTCGGGAACCGGGCCGTTGGCTTCCTCAAACCCGCCGTTTAACAGCAGTTCTCCAGCCGCCAGCGCCAGCCCGGGCAGCAGACACAGCACCGCTGCCAGCAGGAACACAAAAGCCTTTTTCATAGAACCCTCTCAAAATTGATAATACCGGTTACCCTCAAACGCCCCGGGAATGTGGCGCAACCGGAGTTTTCCCCGGGACAGTACCACCTCAAACACATCAAAACGTATTTTAGGAGCGGTTACCCTTCGTCTTTGGAGATAAGCCGCGGCTGCCCGGCAAACATTCCGCTGCTTCGTCGTGTTCACCGCCTCTCCCGGCTGCCCATATCGGGTATCGCTCCGGGTCTTTACCTCCGCAAAAACCCAAACACCCCATCGCTTTGCCACAATATCCAGCTCATCCCTGCCGATACGCAGGTTTCTGGCCATGATCCTATAGCCCCGCAATCGCAGGTAGCGGACGGCGGCTTCCTCCCCGGCCTTGCCAAACTCCGCGTTCAAGGCAATATGCGGGTGAGAAAACTCATCCGGTGCTGGGGACAGGGTCCGTATTCCTTTAATGCGGCAATGTGGGCTGCCGTGCCATACCCCTTATGTTTTGCAAAGCCATAGGAGGGATACACCCTGTCCAACTCCAGCAGCATCCTATCACGGGTAACCTTCGCAATAATGGAAGCCGCCGCAACGGACAAGGCCCTATCATCTCCCCCCACGATGGCTATCTGTTCGTCAGGCACCTTTCCGTCAAAGGGGACTCTGTCGACCCCATCCACCAAAACAGCATCCGCGGCCTGCGGCAGCCCCTGCAACGCCAAAGTCATGGCTTTTAACACCGCTGTTCGTATGTTTGTCCGGTCGATCTCCTCCGCGGATACGATCCCCACCGCCCATGACTCCGCGGATTCCGTAATCAACGTATACATCGCTTCTCTTCTATGCTGGGAAAGCTTTTTCGAATCCCGCATGCCCGGAAAAACTGTTCCTGAAGGCAGTATGACTGCCGCCGCAACCACCGGACCCGCAAGGGGCCCCCGGCCGGCTTCATCCACCCCGGCTATCCGGGAATATCCCCTTTGACGCATCTTTTCCTCAAAGGGTTGCCAATCATGCGTGCTTTTTGCCATTTATGACTCCCCTGGCGGAGACTCCAAAGTAATTCTCCCCATTTTTCCGCTACGAAATTCCATTAAGATCGACATTGCCGCCCGCTCACAATCCGGAACGCTGCCGGCGCGGATCCAGCCTCGTTTTAACGCGATCCTCTCAGTCAATGCGTAGCCGTCCCCCTCTGTCGGTACGCCGTACCGTCCGGTGATGCATTCCGGAAACTCCGCTGCCAGCTTTTCCAGCAACCCGGCGCACAGTTTCTCGGTATCCATGATCTCATCCTTTACCGATCCGCAATATGCGAGGTCACGGGCCAAATCCTGGTCATCGAACTTCGGCCAAAGGATTCCGGGAGTATCCAGCAGCTCTAAATAGGGAGTGATACGCATCAATTGGGTCCCCCGTGTCACTCCGGGGCGGTTCCCCGTTTTCGCTGATGCGCCACCAGCCAATGTGTTAATAAGGGAGGATTTCCCTACATTGGGTATCCCTACGATCATACCCCGGGTCACCTTTCGCAGCCCTTTCTCCCGAAGCAGTTTTTCGAGTCTGGGACGCATAGTTTTCTCAATAAACTGCATCACCAGTTTTCTTGTGTTTGAACGAACAGCAGTTACCGCGATTGCATACCATCCCTGCTGTTCATAATATTTGATCCATTTTTTTGTGATGCTCTCATCTGCGAGATCGGCCTTATTCAGCAGAATGATCCTTTCCTTTGCCGCAAAAAGGTCGTCAAAATCAGGGTTGCGGGAAATCAAAGGTATCCGGGCGTCCACTACCTCAAGGATAATATCAACCGCCGGTAGTTTTTCCTGTAGGAGCCTCCTGGCTTTGGCCATATGCCCAGGATACCATTGTATATCCAACCCATCACCTCCCGTATGCATTCCATTATACCCCAACATGTGCCCTTTCACAAGAATCCATTGTAAAGGGTCTGTGAATCTCCCTCCATTCGCCTGTTTCCGTTGCATTGTGCGTATGGATGAGAGAAAACAGGTATAAAAACAATCCGCAAGCGGCGATGAATTCATCGACGCCTGCGGTGTAGAAAAGAGCTCCGGCAGCTACCTATCCTCCCGGGCCGTTTCCAGCCAAGTACTGTCGGCGATGAAGGTCTTAACTTCTGTGTTCGGGATGAGAACAGGTGGATCCCCTTCGCTATCGCCACCGGAAATAAAGAGGGTCTGCGCCCTCACAACTGTATAAAGAAACTGCCTGCAACTCTTATTGATCAAGTCCTCGACCTATTAGTATCGGTCAGCTTCACACATTGCTGTGCTTCCACACCCGACCTATCGCCTTGTAGTCTTCAAGGGGTCTTACTCTCTTTACGAGATGGGAAGTCTTATCTTGAAGGGGGCTTCACGCTTAGATGCTTTCAGCGTTTATCCCGTCCGCACTTGGCTACCCGGCTATGCCCTTGGCAGGACAACCGATGCACCAGCGGTGCGTCCATCCCGGTCCTCTCGTACTAGGGACAGCTCTCCTCAAACTTCCTGCGCCCACAGTGGATAGGGACCGAACTGTCTCACGACGTTCTGAACCCAGCTCGCGTGCCACTTTAATCGGCGAACAGCCGAACCCTTGGGACCTGCTTCAGCCCCAGGATGTGACGAGCCGACATCGAGGTGCCAAACTCCTCCGACGATGTGGACTCTTGGGAGGAATCAGCCTGTTATCCCCGAGGTAGCTTTTATCCGTTAAGCGATGGCAATTCCACTCTCTACCACCTGACCACTAAGCCCTACTTTCGTACCTGCTCGACCTGTGTGTCTCGCAGTCAAGCTCCCTTCTGCCTTTACACTCTTTGAATGATTTCCAACCATTCTGAGGGAACCTTTGGGCGCCTCCGTTACTCTTTGGGAGGCGACCGCCCCAGTCAAACTGCCCACCTGACACTGTCTCCGGCCGGGATCACCGCACCGGGTTAGAAATTCACTGCCGGAAGAGTGGTATCCCAACGGTGACTCCGCCAAATCTGACGACCTGGCTTCCCTGTCTCCCACCTATCCTGTACATCCGACAACAAATCCCAATATCAGGCTGCAGTAAAGCTCTACGGGGTCTTTCCGTCCAGCTGCGGGTAATGTGCATCTTCACACATACTTCAATTTCACCGGGTCACTTGTTGAGACAGCGCTCAAGTCGTTACGCCATTCGTGCGGGTCGGTACTTATCCGACAAGGAATTTCGCTACCTTAGGACCGTTATAGTTACGGCCGCCGTTTACAGGGGCTTCAGTTCTGTGCTTCGGTTGCCCTGACACTTCCCTTTAACCTTCCTGCACCGGGCAGGCGTCAGCCCATATACTTCCACTCTCGTGTTCGCATAGACCTGTGTTTTTGGTAAACAGTCGCTTGAGCCTTTTCGCTGCGGCCTCCTTACGGAGGCGCCCCTTCTCCCGAAGTTACGGGGTCATTTTGCCGAGTTCCTTAACAAGTGTTCTCCCGTTCGTCTTAGGATTCTCTCCTCACCTACCTGTGTCGGTTTGCGGTACGGGCGCCTTCCACTCCCTAGCAGGTTTTCTCGCCAGCGTGAAATCATCGGCTTCACTACTTATTTTCGCTCCGCGTCAGACCCCGGGGTCCCGGCAGGCGTACTTCACTGCCTGCCCCCCTCAGTCCTTGCCCCGGCTCTACCATCAACCGGGTCCGACTATCCTTCTGTGTCACTGCTTCGGTCATTCATGTACGGCGGTATCGGATTCTTAACCGATCGTCCATCGCCTACGACTTTACGTCCTCGGCTTAGGTCCCGACTTACCCTGGGCGGACGAACCTTCCCCAGGAAACCTTAGGCTTTCGACGGCGCGGATTCTCGCCGCGCTCTCGCTACTCATACCGGCATTCTCTCTTGTGTAAAGTCCATACAGGCTCCCGCTTGTACTTCAGCCCCTACACATTGCTCCTCTACCAGTCTCTGTCTCTTTCAACTTCGACTCCACAGCTTCGGTGGTATGCTTTAGCCCCGGACATCTTCGGCGCAGAATCACTCGACCAGTGAGCTGTTACGCACTCTTTAAATGTATGGCTGCTTCTAAGCCAACATCCTGGTTGTCTCTGCAACTCCACATCCTTTCCCACTTAGCATACACTTCGGGACCTTAGCTGATGGTCTGGGCTTTTTCCCTTTCGACTACGGAACTTATCTCCCGCAGTCTGACTCCCGGGTATAATGCGCCGCGATTCGGAGTTTGATAAGGTTCGGTAAGCTTTGTGGCCCCCTAGCCCATTCAGTGCTCTACCCGCGGTGATCTCTACCCCGAGGCTAGCCCTAAAGCTATTTCGAGGAGAACCAGCTATCTCCAGGTTCGATTGGAATTTCTCCGCTATCCACAACTCATCCCCACCTTTTTCAACAGATGTGGGTGCGCGCCTCCATGGTGTCTTACCACCACTTCACACTGGCCATGGATAGGTCACCTGGTTTCGGGTCTATTGCACGCAACTCTCTCGCCCTCTTCAGACTCGCTTTCGCTGTGGCTTCGGTACTTAATACCTTAACCTCGCTACGTACAATAACTCGCCGGTCCGTTCTACAAAAAGTACGAGGTCGCACCTTGCTCGTGCTTCCTCTGCTTGTAAACACAGGGTTTCAGGTTCTCTTTCACTCCCCTCCCGGGGTTCTTTTCACCTTTCCCTCACGGTACTATGCGCTATCGGTCACCATTTCGTATTTAGCCTTGGGAGGTGGTCCCCCCTGCTTCCCGCTGGATTTCACGTGTCCCGCGGTACTCTGGATCCTGTCCTGTATGCTCTGCATTTCGTCTACGAGGCTTTTACTCCCTATGACGGCGCTTTCCAGCGCGCTTCGACTATGCTTCACATATCCTTTGACAGTCCGCAACCCCGCATGACCGAAGTCATCCGGTTTGGGCTCTTTCCCTTTCGCTCGCCACTACTCAGAAAATCGATGTCTCTTTCTTTTCCTCCGGCTACTTAGATGTTTCAGTTCACCGGGTTCCCTCCGTTCACCTATCTGTTCAGTCAACGGTGACGGGGCATTACCCCCGCCGGGTTCCCCCATTCGGATATCCATGGATCGATGTCTGTTTGCGACTCCCCATGGCTTTTCGCAGCTTACCACGTCCTTCTTCGGCGTCTGGTGCCTAGGCATCCCCCCTGCGCTCTTTCTTTCTTGATCATCTCTAAGACTTGCAGTTCGTATGTCTTCGATGGTTACCCATCTCTTTTTCTCTCGTTTATACTTGCTTCTCTTTGTTTCGCAGTTCTTTATACAGTTGTCAAGGTGCATTCGCTCCCTGAATACTGTATAGCGCACACTTCGATCGAGCTCGACCGAAGACTTCGGGAGAACGCTTCCGCTTCCCCCATGGTCTCCTTAGAAAGGAGGTGATCCAGCCGCACCTTCCGGTACGGCTACCTTGTTACGACTTCACCCCAGTCATTGATCTCACCTTCGACGGCTGCCTCCTTGCGGTTAGCTCACCGGCTTCGGGCGCTACCAACTCCCATGGTGTGACGGGCGGTGTGTGCAATCCCCGGGAACGCATTCACCGCGACATGCTGATTCGCGATTACTAGCAACTCCGACTTCATGTGGGCGGGTTGCAGCCCACAATCCGAACTGAGACCGCTTTTGGAGTTCCGCTTGCCTTTGCAGACTCGCTTCTCGCTGTTACGGCCATTGTAGCACGTTTGTAGCCCAGGACATAAGGAGCATGATGATTTGACGTCGTCCCCACCTTCCTCCGAATTGTCTCCGGCGGTCTCGTTAGAGTCCCCGCCTTTACGCGCTGGCAACTAACAACAGGGGTTGCGCTCGTTGCAGGACTTAACCCAACATCTCACGACACGAGCTGACGACAACCATGCACCACCTGTCTCAACGTTCTCCCGAAGGAGCACCCCGCGCTTTCGCGCCGGTCCGTTGGATGTCAAGCCCTGGTAAGGTTTTTCGCGTTGCTTCGAATTAAACAACATGCTCCGCTGCTTGTGCGGGGACCCGCCAATTCCTTTGAGTTTCAACCTTGCGGCCGTACTCCCCAGGCGGTATGCTTATTGCGTTAACTGCGGCACAGAGGGGGTCGATACCCCCTACACCTAGCATACATCGTTTACGGCGTGGACTACCAGGGTATCTAATCCTGTTTGCTACCCACGCTTTCGCGCCTCAGCGTCAGTTAAGGCCCAGACCGTCGCCTTCGCCACCGGTGTTCCTCCTAATATCTATGCATTTTACCGCTACACTAGGAATTCCACGATCCTCTACCTCACTCAAGCCACACAGTTTCCCATGCTCTTCCCGGGTTGAGCCCGGGGCTTTCACATGAGACTTGCATCGCCGCCTACACGCCCTTTACGCCCAGTAATTCCGGACAACGCTCGCTCCCTACGTATTACCGCGGCTGCTGGCACGTAGTTTGCCGGAGCTTTCTTATGGGGTACCGTCACTTCCTTCGTCCCCCATCACAGAAGTTTACAACCCGAGGGCCTTCTTCCTTCACGCGGCATTGCTGGGTCAGGGTTCCCCCCATTGCCCAATATTCCCCCCTGCTGCCTCCCGTAGGAGTCTGGACCGTGTCTCAGTTCCAGTGTGGCCGTTCAGCCTCTCAGCTCGGCTACCCATCGTTGACTTGGTGGGCCGTTACCCCCCCAACTATCTAATGGGACGCGAACCCGTCTTACACCGGATCTCTCCTTTGACCCCTTCGGCAGGCGCCGTTGTGGTCTCATGCGGTATTAGCAACCGTTTCCGGTTGTTATCCCCCTGTGTAAGGTTGGTTGTTCACGCGTTACTCACCCGTCCGCCGCTAAGTTCGCCCCGAAGGGCTCCCTCCGCTCGACTTGCATGGGTTAGGCATGCCGCCAGCGTTCGTCCTGAGCCAGGATCAAACTCTTATGTTTAAATCCTTCGCTCACTTCGCCGGCTCCTCTGCCGGCTCTCGCTTGCGCTTGCTTCTCTCGGAATTTTTTCTTGGTTTCCAAAACCTTCGCGGGGCCGCCTCTTACTGGCTTTCCCGCTACGCTCGTTCTTGGTGTGCATCTATACAGTTTTCAAGGAGCTTTTCGCTGCCACCCGTCTTGACGGCAACTGTTTAAGCATATCACGGCTTAAGAAGTTTGTCAAGCACTTTTTTGAGAAGCGGGAAAATTCTTTTTACCCCCCCGCACTACAGCGGCGCGTTGCTTAGTATACCAAAGCTGCCGCCAAAGTTTCCAGTAGCGTTCTTGGGAGTTTTTGTTTTTTTGTTCGTGTTTTTCCTGTACTTAAACATAAGGTTCAATAAAATTGTTCGTATATAACCGTTCCTGTTTCTTAAAATCTTCTGCTTGCAATGCCGCTGTCTCTTTGCAGCATTTTTCTTTTCCTGACTGATTTGCATGATATTGCAAAAATATCGATTCTTAGGATAATCTGTTTTCTCCTTTTCTTCAAAATGCCCCCGATAGGGGACATTCAATAATCCTATAGCACGCCGGCCCATGCTTCCAGTCGCAAAACCTTTGGAACTGCCGTTCCGTGTATCTGATGCCGAGGGGCGTCATTCGGGAGGCTCTGCCATGCTGACCGGCACTCTGCCTGCCGCGCAGTCCCATACAGCTTTACAGCGGGAGAATGTCTCCCTTAACTCATACCATAGTATCTTAACCGGGATATACCTGTCGCAAATGATTCCCCGGGTATCCATGGAAAAGGCATTCCCTAGATAGACCGCCCGATATAAGTGGTATCGTTGGGTCACCACGACTGCCGATGATATTTCAAAATCACGGGCCGCGTGGTACATCGTTGTATAAGTGTCGGTTCCGAAATGGTCCTCCAGAATAGCTGTCGCCGGGACACCGGCCTCTAACAGGTAATCCTTCATGACCCCCACCTCATTGTACGCGGGAGATGCGTGATCTCCGCTTACCAGCACCCTGTCCGCAGCGCCGGCAAAGTAAAGAGCCGCCGCTGTATCCAACCGGTCCTGCAGCATCGGGGTAGGCCGGTTCCCCCGTATTCCTGCACCGGGAACAATAATCATTTCATAACCTGAACCTGGCGCATTCACGGGAACAAAGCCGGCATGACCGGATATCATCACCAACAGATTGCAAACTATCCATACCGTAAAAAGGGCAGCCGTTGCCAGCAACAGCAGCAGTCTTATTCGCTTTTTCAGCTTTGTGCCGATACACATGGAACTCTCCGGGTCTACCGGACATATCCCTCCGCGCAAAGAAGTTCTGCCAGCAACACACCGCCTCCGGCTGCTCCCCTTAATGTATTATGGGACAGACAGACGAAGCGACAATCAAATATGGCATCCTCGCGCAGACGTCCGATGGACACGCTCATACCGTTCTCTATGTCCCGATCCAAACGGGTCTGAGGACGGTCGGGCTCATCAAAATAGTATAGGAATGGGTGGGGCGCGCTCGGCAGACCCAGTATCTGCGGACGAGCCTTAAAGGTACGCCAACGGTCGATTATCTCCTCCAAGGAGGGTTTCTTCTCAAACCGGACAAACACGGCCGCCATATGCCCGTCTGTCACGGGTATACGGATGCACTGGGTGGTGATAACCGGGGACTCTGCGGATACGATTAACCCATCCTTCACGCTGCCCCAGATTTTTAACGGTTCCTTCTCTGACTTCTCTTCCTCCCCGCTGATATAGGGGATTACATTGTCCTGCATTTCAGGCCAATCGGCAAAGGTCTTTCCGGCACCGGAAATTGCTTGGTAAGTACAGGCCAAGACCTCCCGCACGCCGAAATCCAACAGTGGGTGAAGCGCCGGCACATAGGATTGAATGGAACAGTTGGACTTTGCCACAATAAATCCTTTCCGTGTGCCCAACCGCGTTCTTTGCGCCTTCAAAACCTGCAGATGACCGGAATTCAACTCTGGAATAATCATAGGAACATCCGCCGCCATACGGTTGGCGGAGTTGTTGGAAATGACGACTACCTCAGCCCTGGCATACGCTTCTTCCAGCTTACGGATGTCGTCCTTATTCATGTTCACCGCGCAGAAAACCAAATCCACCATTTCCGCCACGGCTTCAACATGAGCGGCATCCTCCAGCTGCATGCCGCGAAGATTGGCTGGTACCGGGGTTTCCATTTTCCAGCGCCCCTCCACCGCTTCAGCATAACTTTTTCCTGCGGAACGGGAACTGGCGGCCAAAACTGTCACCGTAAACCAGGGATGATTGGCCAACAGCAGCGCCAGCCGCTGCCCCACCATACCTGTCGCGCCGATGATCCCTACCCGATATTTATCCATATAATACCTCCCTGGGACATGGCCCAGATAAAATCAATCGACCAAAGTCGTATTTGTTCCTTCCGCCGTAAAAAGCGGCAGGCTTATTATAGCTGTTTTACATATAATATGCAAACCATGCTTTTTCTGCCTCTCATAACCGCTGTTCACCTTTCTCTTGCATCATCGCCTTTCTTTACGTATAGTGTATATGAAGAAGATTGGCGGAGGCAGCAAAATGGAACGGATATGGGTCAAACTCATAAAGCAGAATAAACGGATCCGGGATCAGGTTTTTCAGTCGGAGGGTCTGGAAGAAGAATCGGGCTACGCCTCTCTGTTTGAGATTGTGTCCAGAGAAATGGATATTCCCTCCCCGGTTTTATTATCTAAGCATATGCAGCAGATGAACGATTTTAATCATACAAGATTTTTCCCAGAGGACTTCCTGGAAGCCGTACATTTCGATACCATGGACATCGAACGGCTGGTGGACAAAAAGGATAAATGATGTCTGGAGGAATCACTAAAGCGTACAAAAATGCCCGGGACCTTCCCGGGCATTCCCGTATCGGATCTACCGCAGGGATATATCCGCTTTCTCGGCGATCCCCTTCAAATAGGCAAAAGATTCTATATATTCCTCCGTGGTGGAAAGGTGCTCGATCATAAAAGGCATATCCGGGTCGGCGGCATGGGCTTCGGCCATATACGTTTCCAAGTCCAGCGCGCCCTGTCCGCAGGGCACTTCTTTTAAATGGAGGGTAAGCGTCCGCTGAAGCTGGATATCCTTTGCGTGACAGGATAGTATTCTCCCCTTCAGCACCCTAAAGCAACGGTTTATGAACGCGGTGTTTTGAAAATACCTTCCCGGGTTGTTGATCATATTCACCACGTCCAGGTGAACTCCAAACCCGGGCCGATCGATCTCCTCCAGCAGGGTCAGATAACATTCCGGGCTGTCCGGCAGCATCCAAGGCATCGGTTCAAGGGAATAATGTGTACGGGTAGGCTTCACCTCATCAATAATTTCCCGCACCATGTCGATGAGCCGTCTGCGGGTATCCTCCGCATAATTCTCGGCGTACCCTCCGTCCCACACCTCCCCGCAGCCTCCGGCGATGTTCACGCAGCATCTGGCTCCCACCCGTTCGGCAAGCTGCAGTTGATTTTTCATCAATATAAGCGCTTTTTCAGCAGTGTCAGGGTCGGTGGAGAAGGGGTTGCTCCAGGCGCCCACCTCGGCAATGCTGAGATCATAAGCTTTGCATGCACGCGCATAAGCGTCGATCACCCCGTCAGGTACCGTATGATCCACCGGGAAGGTTACTGCGCCGCAGCCCAATGCCCGATGCTTTTCCGCAAATTCCTCCGGGGTGCGATGAGGCAGTGCGGAAGCGATGCCAAGTCTCATGTTCTCTCCTTTCTGTCCGGGAACTCCATGTTCAAGATATAGTAGTTACAAGCGTTGATGATTGTCGTATTCCGATAGGTCATCATTCGTTTCGTTTTATAGCTGTAGGACATATGCTGGTGCCCATGCACAAAGTAACGCGGACTGAACCTCTCAATCAGCTTCCGGAACACCAAAAATCCCTCGTGGAAGCGGTCATCCCCGTCCCCAAGCCCCAGGGCAGGTGCGTGGGTGACCAATACATCCATTCCCCCCGCAAAAATAGCCGGTATCCTTCGGTTCACCCTTCGGTACATATCACTCTCCGTGTAGTGGTTGCGTTTTTTCATTCTGCTCTTACAGCCTCCAAAACCAAAAAACCGTATCCCGCGGAAACAAAAAGGCTTCGATTCCAAATCGATGCATCCTTCCGGGGGCTGCTCATCATAGCTTCCGTCATGATTCCCCCGCACATACAGCAGCGGTGCCGGAATCATCGTTACCAGGAAAGAAAGATATTCCGCCTTCAAATCCCCACAGGACAGTATGAGGTCGATCCCCTGGAACACGGATTTATCAAAGAAATCCCATATATAACGGCTTTCGTGGTCGGCAACCACCAGAATCTTCAGTTTCATGGCAGGTTCACCCAAAAAGCCGGAATCATTTCAGCCATCCGGGAAGCGGTATGGACCCAGATTTCCTTATATGTACAATTGATCTGCATGGGCATGTAAGGCTCATCCTCGTTTTCAAAGGTCTCTATCCCCACGGGAACAGCTCCCACAGGCTGCCCGGAAAATGCGCCGTACAGCGGTGGGTACCCCTCCCCCTCTCCAAACATGAAGGAAATGCCGAAAGGGTTCAGCCCCACCACATACGCAGCCTGTCTCCTGGCAATGTCCAGCAACTGCCCGTCCCCCAAACTCCGCGCTGCCAGCAGCGTCGCTCTCGCCTTGGCAAGCAGGGTGCCAAAAAAACCTCTGAACTGATAAGCTACGGGAAATCTGCGGAGATAGAAATCTCCTCCCAAGGAGATTCCGTTCCGCACCTGCGCGTTATACTCTGCCAGCGTGGGCAGCCCTACCCGCTCGCCCTCATGGTACAACCCGGAGTAATCGGTGTTATCCACCTGGTAAATGCCGTTGGGAAGTATCCCCCAGGGCTCCGTCTCCTCACTGATCGCGCGGATGTATCCGGCGTACGCCTCCAGCGCTCTCCGCCACATACCGGCCTCCGGCCGGGAGAGACCACATTCAAGCAGGAGGCTGAAGCATTGGGTCAGCAGGTATTCACCGGAGCGGTGGTAGTAATTCAGTATTCGCTTTTTTTCCGGTGTCTCCCAGAAGAAACCGGAGATAGGCCGGGATAACGGAGGATACGGCGCAAGCTGCTGGCAGGCTGCCACCTTTCGGGCATACCCTTCCGCCTCCGCGAGGTACTGTTCCTCGCCTGTCATACGGTACAATTTGCACCCGGCTACAGCAGCCATAGCGAAGAATTCAGGATAGGGCGCCTGTTTCTGGGGCTCCTCGGCCTTCTCTGCGGCAAACTCGTAATCCTCTCGGGCACAGCGCGCCAAACGGTCCGAAAATCCCGGGTCGTTCCGATATCTGGGGGCAGCCTCGGCGCAGGCTGCGGCAGAGAGGAAATTGTCATAAGGTCTATTCTGGGCTGACGCCGGCATATCATCCTCATCCCCGATCAGATTTTCCGTCCAGATCCCCATAATATTCCCGCCGAAGCGCATTCCGTCTCCAAATCGGGTACGCATGATCCATTGCAGGCCCCACCGCGCTTCCGTCAAAGCTTCCTGCGCCAGTGCGGGATGCTCCGCCAAAGTCAACAGCGCCAGTACCGCTTCGGAGGTGTTCATAACGCCCTGGGTCACATCCGCAGCGTCATGCCAGCCTCCCCCTACAACCAATGTGCGGCCGTCAGGATGACAACAGATTGCGTCAAGATGGCAGGGCGGGTGTATGCCTGGAAGGTCATACCCGCAACGCTGGGTGTAGAAAAAGGAAACCAGCTTCCTTCCGGCGGAAAGATAAGCATCATCCCCTATATTGAAGAAGGGAGACGTCAACCCATCGCAGCGCAGTCTGAATTTGCCTTCATGGCAAAAATCCGAAAAGTCCAGTTTTATCCCCCATGGATAGCGGATGCCGCATCCATTGTAAAAGGTTTTACCCGTTTCGTCCTCAATTGTGAAATCTGTCACATTTCCCGGAGCCACAGCCCGCTTCTCTCCAACCATAGCATAGCCGCTGTGAGAACAGGCGATTCGCTGCTCTGCCACATCATATCCCCGGGATTTTTCCGGCACCACCTTTTGCAGCCGGACATCCTTCAACTTAAGCCTCCCACATTCTGCGGAAGCGCAATGTTTCCCGGGTAAACCCACCATCACGGAAAACCCGGTGCATGCCTCCCGATATAAATCGGGAAATTCCCATACAATGTGCCGCGGCACTCCGGGTACCAGTGTCACCACATGGGTACCCTCAAAGCGTCCGGGGACCGGTACCGGGTGCTCCCCCGTATTGTGCAGGGAAATCTCGGCAAACAACCCGTCCAATCCCGGTGCTGTCACCGTTAAATGCAGAGAAATCCTATTAAATTCCCGTAAATCCGTCACTTCCGGGAACAGAATCCGGAACCCTGCGCTGCCGTATGCCCTGTTTGTCGGGTTCTTTTTCTCCAGCAAAAGCGGAAACTCCAGTTCAGCGAGTGACTCATCAGCGGTCAACCTACCTGCTCCCTCGCAGACAAGAGTGCAGCGCCCGGGAAACAGACTGTGCTCCTCCTCTACCGGTTTAAGCAACCACTCTGCCTCTCCTCCTTCGGGCTTCCCGGCACGGTTCAGTCGGCTTTCCACCCAATACGGACCGGCATAGGTGTTCATCGATTACCTCCTGCTGGAATCTTTCTGTTTTTTCTTTCGTCATAGAATTGAAAAGCCCTGCCATATCCTCTCCAACCGGGAAATTATATCCCATGAACAACCTTTTTCTTTTCTTGTTTGGAGTGGGAAACAACAAATTGTGAAAAGTATAACGTTTTACACTTAATTCATTCTTTACACTCTTGTAATACTCTGTTATTATATTTATGGTATCCATTCTCTCGGATTACCCTTATAATGGAAAGACGCAGCGATTACGGACGGAGGGGGTTAAAAATGATTTGCAAAAACTGTGGCTCACAGATATCTGACCAGGAGACGATATGCCCTGTCTGCAATACACCGGTAGGCGTAGACAGTGACGTCATGTACACAAGCAACTATATAAGTCGGCAGCGGGAACAGCAACGAAAGCGCCGCATCTGCCTTCTCGCGGGAATCATCATCTTGATATGCGCCCCGGTGGGTATCGCCATCGGTCTGAAACTTGGCGGAGGAAGACCCGGCGGAGGTGCAGATACCTCAGCGCCCGTAATCACTCTTCCGCCCACCCAGCAACCCACCATACCCCCTGAGGAAACACCCACATTGGTACCGATCGCCACGCCTTATGCAACGCCCTACATCATGACTCCCAAGCCCGGTGATATCAGCACTGCAACCGCTACGCCCGGAGGCGCTCTTCCCACCGGGAAAGCTGGTTATATTACAGGGGACGGCGTGCGTTTCCGCAGCGGACCCAGCACCAGCGGAACCACTATATACTCCACTCTCCGAAAGAATACGAAGGTAACCGTTGTTTCGACCGCGGATGGCTGGACAAAGATCGTCTATAACAGCAAAGTCGGCTATGTGAGCGCTAACTACGTCACCACCGGTAGCTTGGACGATTCCACACCCAAACCCAGCAAAACACCGGTTCCCGAATCGACCTATCATATCACACCCGGTGATTGTATCGGACGGGTGGTATCCAAGGGTCTGAACGTACGCGGCGGCCCCGGAATGTCCTACGAACCGATTATGACCATAACCCAGGGTACGGAATTCGCCATTCTGGAAGACGTCAGGGGTTGGTATCGCATCATCGTCAAAGACAAGCAGGGTAAGCAAAGGGAAGGCTATGTTGGCGCCAGTAGCGATTTGGTCGAGATCGTCAGCGGTACGGTTCCCGATTAAAACATGAAAAAAGAAAAAACCGGGGCGGAATGATCCGCTCCGGTTTTTTGTTTGCTTAATCTCTGATGAACAGCCTGTTCGCCTCTACGTCCACAATCATGTTGGTTCCCGGCACAGGTGGGTCGGTAATCAGCCGTCGGGCGAGCAAAGTCTCTACGCTGGTCTGCAGAAAGCGTTTCAACGGACGGGCGCCGAATGTCGGATCGTACCCGTTCTCTACCACAAAGCTCTTGGCTGCGGGGGTAAGTTCCAGGGTGAGCTGCCGGTCCGCCAGCCGCTCGGACAAATTGCGGAGCAGGAGATCCACAATCTTCCCGATCTCCTCCCGGGTCAGAGGTTTGTAGAATACGATCTCATCGATCCGGTTAAGGAACTCGGGCCGGAATTGTCGGCGCAGCATTGCTTCCACCTGGCTCCGGGCTTCTGATGTCAGGTTACCGTGCTCATCGATACCCTCCAGCAGTATCTGTGAGCCGAGATTGGATGTAAGAATAAGGATAGTGTTTTTAAAGTCCACCGTTCTCCCTTGTGAATCGGTAATCCTCCCGTCATCCAGCACCTGAAGTAATACATTGAACACGTCCGGGTGTGCCTTTTCGATCTCGTCGAACAACACCACCGAATAAGGATGACGTCTGACGGCTTCGGTAAGCTGACCTCCCTCCTCATAACCTACATATCCGGGAGGAGCGCCCAACAAACGGGATACGGAAAATTTTTCCATATATTCACTCATATCGATGCGCACCATATTTTTCTCATCGTCAAACAGTGTCTCAGTCAATGCCTTGGCCAACTCGGTTTTCCCGACGCCCGTAGGTCCCAGAAACAGAAAGCTGCCAAGGGGACGGTCGGGATTCTGTATTCCGGCACGGGAACGAAGGATGGCGTCAGAGACCGCCTTGACTGCCTCGTCCTGTCCGATGACCCGCTTATGCAGGGTGTCCTCCAGCCGCAGCAGCTTTTCCCTTTCCCCCTCCATCAACCGGGATACCGGGATGCCTGTCCATCGCTCAACGATACGGGCGATTTCTTCCTCCGTTACCCTATCCCGGAGAAGGGTATGATGGGTTCCTGTGTCTCCCTTTGTTTCGGCTTCCTCTAGCTGTTTTAACAGCCCGGGAAGCTTACCGTATTTCAATTCGGCCGCCTTGTTCAAATCATAACTGCGTTCCGCCCTTTCGATCTCAGCGTTGGTAGCCTCGATCTGCTCCCGAAGGGACTGCACAAGGTTGATTTCTTTCTTCTCCAGTTCCCATTTAGCCTGCATGGCGTTCATTTGCTCCCGCAGCTCTGCCAGTTCTTTCCGGATCTCCTCCAGGTGCGCCTTGGATCCAGCGTCTTCCTCTTTGGACAGAGCTGTTTCCTCGATCTCATGCTGCATGATTTTCCGAGAAATCTCATCCATTTCGGTGGGCATAGACTCCAACTCCGTACGTATGAGCGCGCAGGCTTCATCCACCAGGTCAATCGCCTTATCCGGCAGGAACCTGTCGGTAATATAGCGGTTGGAAAGCACGGCTGCGGATATTAAAGCCTGATCCTGTATTTTTACGCCGTGGAAAACCTCGTACCTCTCCTTCAGTCCCCGAAGTATGGAGATCGTATCCTCCACCGTGGGCTCCTCCACCATAACCGGCTGAAAACGGCGCTCCAGCGCGGCGTCCTTTTCGATATACTTCCTGTACTCATCCAGTGTGGTGGCGCCGATACAGTGTAACTCTCCCCGGGCCAGCATGGGTTTGAGAATATTTCCGGCATCCATGGACCCTTCGGTTCTCCCCGCTCCTACAATGTTGTGCAACTCGTCAATAAAAAGAATGATTCTTCCTTCTGCCTGTTTTACTTCCTCCAGCACCGCCTTCAGGCGTTCCTCGAACTCCCCCCGGTATTTGGCGCCGGCAACAAGAGAACCCATATCCAGAGAAAACACGGTCCTGTCTTTTAAACTGGCAGGCACGTCCCCGCGTACGATACGCAGCGCTAACCCCTCGGCAATGGCAGTTTTGCCCACGCCGGGCTCGCCGATCAGCACTGGGTTGTTTTTTGTTTTACGGGATAGGATACGGATCACGCTCCGAATTTCGCTGTCCCGGCCGATTACCGGGTCAAGCTTGTTATTCCGCGCCAACTCTACCAAGTCCGATCCGTACTTCTTCAATGCGTCGTAGGTATCCTCCGGGCTGTCACTGGTAACGCGTGTATTTCCGCGCACCGCAGCCAGCGCCGTAAGAAATGCCTGTTTTGTTATATTGAACCTCTTGAACAGCATGTTCATATCGGCTGAGGGTTTCTCCAACAGCCCCAGCATCAGATGCTCGACCGAGATGAATTCATCCCTCATCGCCTCGGCTTGTCTCTGCGCTTCGTTCAATGCCTCGTCCACAGTCGGATCGATATAGACCTGTCCGGCAGCCCGGGAAACCATCTGCCGCGGCAGCCGGTCGATTGCCTGGCGGGCGGCGGCAGAAACCTCCTCCGCCGCGCAGTTCATTTTGCTCAGTAGAGAGGGGATCAGTGAGCCCTCATCCTTCAACAACGCAGACAGTAAATGCTGCTGGTTGATTTGCGGGTTATGGTTCTCCTGCGCCAGCATCTGGGCATTCTGTATCGCTTCCAGTGATTTCTGGGTCAGTTTTTGTGTATTGATCATATGCTCATCTCCTTACAGTAAAGGTAATTCTATATGTGAAAGCTTTTGAGAAAAGGCCGTGGCAGGATCTTCATCCCGTTGATAAGCCCGCAGCACCGCCTTCAGCACGGTATCCATCCCCGCTATATATCGGGTAATAGCCTCTCCGGGAGACTCATTGCTCTCCTGAACCCGGCGGAGCTGTCTGGTATACCTGCCGTCCCCTACTTCACCGCGAGTATTCGGCTGACGGCGGCACTCCATGCGATGCCAGGCAGTAAAAAAAAGTGTGAGGAAATCCAGTAGCCCCCGATTTTGGCTTCGCAATGTTACCCGGAGCTGGCCCAATTCTTCTCCCGTGGGATAAAGCTCAAGGTTGTACCGCAATGTGGGGTTGTAGCGAGTCTGAAGGGCGCTATGTACCGATAGCATGGTGTCGCTGTCTTGCTCCCGGATCCGCAGCAGCCCTTCCCGGGGGATCTGCTGCGTGATATGCTGGAAAATCGCCTCAATTCTCTGCTCCGGCGTCTGAAAATCCAGATATTCAGCCAAAATCCGGTTAATCATATTGGACCGGCTGGTGCCGCTACGGTAGGCTAAGACGTCCACCGCCGCCACCACATCGTCCATCAGCACCAGTGAATATACACTCTTTTCCATCCTTTCCTCCTTCCTGTTTCAGTATACCATTTATCCATAATTTGTCAAGCATTTTATATAATTTCTTTTTCATTTTATGTTATAGTGCAAAGCAAAGTCTCGAGTATAGTAAGCGCAGAGAAGCGACGACAGGAAAATACCTCCGGCGTTTGGGACACTTTAGGCAGTAGCTTTCAGGGCAGAAAGCTACTGACAATCACCGATCTATCTGCTATAATGAACAGAGTTGACGGGGGTTGAGGATGTACGAGAAATTTCAGGTAGTTGTTGCCGGGGCAGGACTCTCCGGCATGGCGGCGGCGCTGGCGGCGGCGCGCCTCGGATGTCGTACCCTTTTGGTGGAAGCGGAAGCCTTTCCGGGCGGAAGAGAAGCCGCCGCGTTGTTGCCGGGAGAAGGGATGCCCCCTGTCGGTTTGTGGCAGGCGGGTCTGCTGGAGCTCCTGGCGAAGAACGGTGTCTCTTTTCTGAACCGGGCGCGGGTTTACCGCGCCTCCGGGCATGGCCGTCTGGCGGAATATTGGGCGAGCGCGCGGGGCGGCCGCAGTCTTATGCTGCGGGGACAGGTATTTGCGGACGCGACAGGCAACCCCGATTTTTTAAATAGCTGCGGCGGCGCAGCTGCCGAACCGCCTTTGACATGGGAATGGAGTTTCCGTGTCAAGGGTGTGCTTCCGCCCGGCGACGAAGCGCTGGAAATAGCGCGTAAAAAACTGGAGAGTGCACTTCGAAAGGAATACGATATCCTCCGCGCAGCCTTATTTCCCGAGGATGGCGGCCTGCGTCTCCGGCTAGCGGTTCCAGGCGGGGATAGCTTCTCCCCACTGGCGGACACAGCAGCGGAAACAACCGGGCTGCTGGCCATGCCCCGGTGTCTCCAACTGTTGAGGGAAGCGCTGCCGGAAGCCGCCGGCGCAGTGCTGTGGCAAACGGGAAGCCCGTTGGACGTAAGGCAATCCCGGCCGGAAAATCCGGAAACAATCACCATGCCGGCATATACAAATGTGTTCCTATGCGGCTCTGTCTGCCAACCGGGTATGGAACCGGAAGCCCGTATTCATGCCGGCCTGAAAACAGGCTGTGCCGCCGTGTTATCTCTGAGTACCGGCGGAGTCCTCCACGCCGCCGCGATGGACAGGATGCCCGAGCTGCTTGCCCGGATGGAGGACCTGCCGGGTAAACTCCTCCCTCGGAAAGAAGCTGCCGTTACCCCCATATCTTCGGAACGGCCGGAGCTCACTGCGGCGATGGAGGGTCTGCTATGATTTGTACCCGCTACAGTCTCTGGAATTTTCGGAATCTGGAACCGGTGGAAATCCAGCTCTCTTCCGGTATGAATCTGTTCACCGGGCGGAATGCTCAGGGGAAAACCAATCTTCTGGAGGCTGTATACCTTTGTTCCACCGGCAGAAGCCACCGGCCGGTACGGGATCAGGAAATGATCCGCAGGGGCGAATCCTCAGCCAGAGTCGACCTTACGACGCTGCATCGGGACGGCACCCATCTCCTGCGGTTGGAACTGGCTAAAGGAAGCAAGAAGAAAGTGATTATCAATAACCATCCCGCGGCCCGTCTCCATCAGTTAATGACTCACTGCAATACGGTGATATTTTCCCCCGAAGATATGGAGCTGATCAAGGACGGTCCCCAGTTCCGGCGCAGGTTCCTAGACATCTCTCTTTCCCAGATCAGCAGCTCCTATTTCCGGCGTCTTCAGCAATACCAGGCCATACTGTACCAGCGAAACGCGTTGTTGAAAAGGTGCCTGAGAGCCGGCCGATGGGACGAAGTCCAGCTCTCTCTTTGGGAGGATACGCTTGCGGATGCCGGCGCCGAAATCGTGGCTGCCCGCCGACATATGATGGACGGGCTGTCTCCCCGGGTGGCAGAGGTCCACGCCCGGCTATCCGGAGGCAAAGAGGTTCTGTCCCTGGAATATACTACCGCCTGCAAAGGGACAGCCGCCGGGGAGATCGCCGCCTCCATCCGGGAGCTTTATACCACCCACAGGGAGCGGGAGCGCCGGGAAGGCACCACGCTGACCGGACCCCATCGGGACGATATCAAAATCACCCTTGACTCGCTGGATATCCGGGCTTATGGCTCTCAGGGGCAGCAACGCACCGCCGTGCTGGCAATGAAGTTTGCCCTTCTGGGCATGATGGAAACCGCAACCGGGGAGCGTCCCATACTCCTGCTGGATGATGTGACAAGCGAACTGGACGCTTTCCGCAGCAAGGCTCTCGGCGAGTATCTGACAAACTCTCAAACGATTATTACCTGCACAGATGCCTCCCGGCTCCCCTTTTTCGAGGCAAGGATTTTTACCGTAGAAAACGGAACCGTCTCCCGCACGGGAGATTGACGATTCGGAGGAAGTTATGAACGCACAGGAACAGATTGCACAAGCCGTTGCCATGGCTGTCGGAATGGAGGCTGAAGCCATCCTTCCGATGCTTGAGACCCCGCCAGACCCTGCCATGGGAGATTATGCCCTGCCCTGCTTTAAACTGGCAAAGACGCTCCGGAAAGCGCCGCCCGCCATATCCGACGGATTGGCAGCCACACTGATAAAGCCGGACTGCGTACAGCGGGTCGAATCGGTCATGGGCTACCTGAATTTCTACCTTGTCAAGGAGGATGCCGTGCGCCGATGTCTGGAAGAGGTGTTTGCCCGGGGCGACCGTTTCGGCTGGCAGAACGAAGGGCGGGGGAAAAAGGTGTGTATCGACTTTTCCTCCATCAATATCGCCAAGCGATTTCACATCGGGCACCTTTCCACCACTGTGATCGGTCATGCTCTTTCCCGCATCTATACTGCGATGGGGTATCAGGCAGTGCGGATCAATCATCTGGGGGACTGGGGCACCCAGTTTGGAAAAATGCTCTGCGCCTACAAGCTTTGGGGAGACCGGCAGACTGTGGAAAAGGGCGGCGTAGAAGCCATGACTGACCTTTATGTCCGCTTTGACCGGGAAGCAAACAAGAATCCGGAGCTGGAGGAGCTGGGACGCGCCTGGTTTAAGCGGATCGAAAACGGAGATCCGGAAGCGCTGGAGATCTTCAACTGGTTCAAGGAGGTCACCCTGAAGGACGCCCTCCGCGTATACAATATGCTGGGCATCGAGTTTGACTCCTATGCCGGTGAATCCTTCTATGCGGATAAGACCGACGCGGTGGTGGAAGAGCTCCGGGAAAAGAAACTTCTGGTGGAATCCGAAGGAGCGGAGGTCGTCCCCCTCGGAGAAGATATGCCGCCCTGTATGATCCTGAAAAAAGACGGTGCCACTTTATACACCACCCGGGATATTGCTGCCGCGCTGTATCGGAAGCGGACCTACGATTTCGCCAAGTGCCTATATATCGTAGCCTACCAGCAGGACCTCCATTTCCGCCAGTTCTTCAAGGTCATAGAACTGATGGGTTATCCATGGCACAAGGATTTGGAGCATGTATCCTTCGGTATGGTATCCTACGAGGGACAGACCCTATCCACCCGGAAGGGTGTCGTGGTCTATCTGGACGAACTTCTGGAGCGGGCTGTGGAAAAGGCCGGAGCCATCATCGAGGAAAAAAATCCGGGTCTGGCGGAAAAGGACGAAGTTGCCCGCCAAGTGGGCATAGGCAGCGTGCTTTTTGCTACACTGTTCAACTCCCGCATCAAGGATATCGACTTCTGGTGGGACAGGGCCTTAAGTTTCGAGGGGGAGGCCGCTCCCTATGTCCAATACGCCCATGCCCGCTGCGCCTCCCTGCTTCGAAAAGGCGGCTACGTTGCTGCCGTGTCGGTCGATTACAGCCAACTCCAGGATGAGGAGGCGCTGGCATTGGTCAAAGCTATCGCCGTCCTGCCCGAGACCGTAGCCCTGGCCTGCAGGCGTAACGAGCCTTATCTGGTCACTCGCGCCGCACTTGCCATTGCCAAGACTTTCAATAAGTTCTACTTTGCCTGTCGGGTGATCGATCCGGAAAATCCCGCTGCTACGACCGCGCGGTTGGCATTGACTGCCGCTGCCAAACAGGCCATCGCAAACGCTCTGTACCTTGTGGGTATCGAATCCCCGGAGGAGATGTAGCATGCGGGAGCTGGACTGTGGGGAAATCACTCGCTGTGTCAGAGAAATGTGTCTGGCTGCCTGCAGGACTCCCGACCCAAACCTGCCAGGGCTGTTGGAAGCCGCCATAGAAAAAGAGTCCTCCCCTATCGCCGGGGAAATTCTCGGGCAGCTGCTGGACAATATTCAGGTTGCCGGTGGTACCGGGCTGCCGCTGTGTCAGGATACGGGAATGGCCGTCTTCTTCGCGGAAGTAGGCCAGGATCTGCATATCACCGGCGGGGATTTTGAGGATGCCCTGCAAGAGGGTGTCCGGCAGGGGTACATCGAGGGTTGCTTCCGTGCATCCGTCCTCACACCCCTGACCCGCATCAATACCGGGGATAACACCCCGGCCATCATTCATACTCGCATCGTTCCGGGAGACAAGCTGACCCTCCGGCTGGCGCCAAAGGGTTTCGGCAGCGAGAACATGTCCAAAGTCTATATGCTTACCCCTTCTCAGGGAGAGGAGGGTGTGGTGACACATATCGTCGAGACGGTAAAACAAGCCGGCGGCAGCTCTTGCCCTCCCGTAGTATTGGGCGTGGGCATCGGCTCCGACTTTGAAGGCTGTGCCCTGCTGGCAAAGCAGGCGCTGCTTCGTCCCCTGGGTCAGCCCTCTCCCGATCCCGTGCTGGCGGCGTTGGAAAACAGAACGCTGGCGGCTGTCAACCGCCTTGGAATCGGCCCCATGGGCCTGGGCGGGAACACGACCGCCCTAGCCTGTCATATTCTGGCCGCTCCCACCCACATTGCCGGGCTGCCCTTGGCAGTCAACATACAATGTCATTGTGTCCGGCATCAAAGTCGGGTACTGTAAGGAGGAATCCCATGGACCGTTTTGTCTACACAGGAAGCCGTAAAAGCCAGATCTCCTTCCCTTTGGGAGGCATCGGCAGCGGCTGTATCGGGCTGGACGGCAGCGGCCACCTGATCGACTGGGAGATTTTCAACCGGCCCAACAAAGGGGGTCTGAACGGCTTTTCCTTTTTTGCCCTGAAGGCGGAAAACGGGAAAGACCTGCTGGACGCCCGGGTGCTACAGGGCCCTCAACTGCCCCCTTTTTCCGGCGGACGGCAGGCGGACGGCTTCAGCAACTTCGGCTATGGGCCCTCACGTTACACGCTGGCGGGGGTTCCCTGCTTCGCGGATATAACCTTTACCGGCATTTTCCCCACTGCCCGGCTGGATTTCCATGATCCGGAATTTCCCGGTCGGGTTTCCGTTACCGCTTTCAATCCATTTATTCCCCATAATGACCGTGATTCGTCCATCCCTGCCGCTTTTTTCCGTATACAGATCCATAATCCCACAGAGAGGGAAATCACCTATACTCTTTGCCTGTCTCTCCAAAACCCGCACAAGGAAGGACGAAAAAACACCCTCATCCGGGAGGAGGGAAAAACTTTCCTGTACCTGGATCAAACGGCTCTCCCGCCGGAACACCCGGAATACGGAAACCTGTGCGCCGCCGCCCGAGGGGATGCCAACGGCCAGGCCTGGTGGTACCGAGGCAGGTGGTTTGATAACCTGGACATTTTCTGGCAGAATTTCACCTCCCCCGGACCTCTTCCGGAAAGGGAGTATGCTCCTTCCTCCGGTTTAGGCGAGGATGTGGGCAGCCTGACTCTGCAGCTGTTCTGTCCTCCCGGGGAAGGGGTAACGGGGGATGCGGTATTGGCCTGGTACTACCCGAACTGCCGGAATTACTGGAAAGACGGCGATGCTACCGGTACCCAATGGAAGAATTATTACGCTTCTCTTTTCGACAGCGCCCGGGAAGCGGCGGACTACGGGCTGACCCATTTTGATCGGCTCCTTCGGGAAACCCTGGTTTTCCGTGATGCCCTTTTGAGCTGTAATCTTCCGGATGCAGCATTGGACGCCGCCATCTCCTGCCTATCAGTGCTGAAATCCCCCACCTGCTTGCGGCTGGAGGACGGCTCCTTCTACGGTTGGGAAGGCTGCGCGGCCCATACCGGCAGCTGTGAGGGGTCCTGTACCCATGTTTGGAATTACGCCTATGCGCTGCCCTATTTGTTCCCCGCGTTGGAGCGGAGTATGCGGGATTTGGATTATATCTATAACTGGCAGCCTACCGGAGCTATGCCCTTCCGCCTGCAACTGCCCCTTGGCAGCCCTGCTTCCCGGTTTCGCCCCTGTGTAGACGGGCAGATGGGAGGGATACTGAAGGTTTGGCGGGAATGGAAGCTGTCCGGGGATACCGAATGGCTTCGGGCGCTGTGGCCCAGAGTGAAAAAATCTCTGGAATATGCCTGGAGCCCGGACAACCCGGATGGATGGGACGCCGACCGGGACGGTGTGATGGAAGGCAGGCAGCATCACACTCTGGACATGGAGCTTTTCGGCCCAAACAGCTGGCTGAACGGGTTTTATCTGGCAGCATTGAAGGCGGGAGCAGAGATGGCGGAGGCGCTGAACGAGCCCGACACAGCAGCTGATTGGCGGCATCTGTTCGCCCGGGGAAAAGCCTTTACCGACAGCAGCCTGTTTCATAATGGCCATTACTTCCAGCTTGTGGATCTCCGGGACAGACAGATCCTGGAGAAATATGACAGCACTCCCGGACTTTTCGGGGAGCAGGCAGTTGAATCCTATTGGAATGACGAAGCGTCGGAGATAAAGTATCAAATCGGTCAGGGCTGTTCAATCGACCAGGTTTTGCCTCAATGGCACGCTGACCTGATCGGCCTCGGTGAAATATACGATCCGGTACAGACCCGACAGGCACTGGAAAGCATTTTCAGGTATAATTACATCCCGAAGCTGGGTTCCGTTTTTAATCCCTGCCGCATATACGGTCTGCGGGACGAAAGCGGTACGCAGATCTGCGCCTATCCACCCGGCCGGGAAAAGCCGGTGATCCCCATCCCCTACGCACAGGAGACAATGCATGGGTTTGAGTACCAGGCAGGGATTCATATGCTGTTGCGGGGTATGGAAGAGGAGGGTTTAAAGGTCATCACCGCTGTCCGGGACAGGTATGACGGCAGCCGCCGCAACCCTTGGAATGAAATTGAATGCGGTTCCAATTATGCCCGTTCTATGGCGGCTTTTGCGCTGATACCCGGTTGGGGACGCTATACCGCCGACATGACGCGGGGGCATCTGTCTTTCTCCCCCTTGCGGGAAGATTATCGCGGGCTTTGGTTCACCGGCGATGCCTGGGGCAAGGCAGCGCTGAAGGACGGATTCTTTACACTGGAGGTCCTGTCAGGCACCCTGCCTCTGCAAACACTGGAACTGTACGGAAAGGTCCGGCAAATACAATGTACCCTCACCGCCGGAGGGCGGAATCATATAAAAATCCATTTGGGAGGAAACCTATGAAGAACATCCTGGAAGCCCCGTTTATAAGAGAATTTTCCGCAATGACATCCAACATGTACCGCATGGGTTGGGACGAGAGAAACGGCGGCAATATCAGCTATCTGCTTTACCCGGAGGATGTGGCGGATTATCTGGATACAGACCGGGTACTCCGGAAACTTCCCGTAACATTCGATGCCAAGCCCCTGGCCGGAAAACTCTTCCTTGTCACCGGCACCTCGAAATATTTTAAGAACATAGAAGGCGATCCCGAAACCAATCTGGGTATCGTTCGCATCACTCCTGACGGAACCGGCGCGGATCTCCTCTGGGGCTATAAGGACGGAGGCAGGCCCACAAGCGAACTGGCAGCCCACCTGCTGAGCCATACGGCGCGGTTGGAACGGGATCCCGCTCACCGGGTGATTATGCATACCCATCCCACCAACACCTTGGCGATGACCCATGTTCACCCGTTGGACGAACGGGCCTTTACCCGAACGCTGTGGCAGATGTGCACTGAGTGTCTGGTGGTATTCCCCGACGGAGTCGGCGTACTGCCTTGGATGGTCTGCGGGACGGACGAAATCGGTAGGGTTACCGCCGAGAAGATGAAGGATTTCCGCCTGTGCGTCTGGGCGCTTCATGGAATCTTCGGTGCGGGGAAGGATCTGGATGAAGCTTTCGGCCTGATCGAAACGGTTGAAAAAGCCGCCGATTTGTACATGAAAATACTGCCCGGCAAGCGGTTGGTCACCATTACCGATGAAGAATTCTGGGCTCTGGCGGATGCTTTCGGGCTGACCCCAAGGGCGGGCTGGCTGGCCTCCCGGCAGCAATGAGACGACTGACTTTAGCGCTGACCCTGGCGGCGCTGGCGGGGCTCAGCGGCTGTTACCGCATACCCGGTACCGGCGCCACACCCATCCCGGTAGTAACCGTGTTCCACGAGGATGGCACTTTTACCTATGAAACACCTTCTCCTACCATGACGCAGGATGAGGAGTTGGAGGCATTTGTACCCGATGGACTGACCATCAACAGCTATGAGGAATGGCCGGCGGAAGCACGGCAGGGCTATGAAACTGCGGACGGTTACTATCTGGAGGAGGCTTCCGGCAGTGTAACTCTGTTTTACGCCAGGCAGGCGCCGGAGGAAGAGTCGGTGGATGCTATCAGGCTGATGATCGTACAACACGCGGATACCCAGCCGGAAAATCTGATCGTAGCCCCCTGTGAAACGGTTGAAAGCTCTTTGCTTTGCAGGGGATGGATCATTGATTACATGACGGGAAATACCTGGCACCGGGAAATCGCCGTGCATACCGATGAAGCCTTGCTTCGCATGGGGGCGTCTCTGCCGGCAGCGGAAAAGGAAGGGTATTTCGAGCGGGTCGAAACCTGGCTGATGCATGTATACCTTGACGATAACGCTTTGGCAGAGCAAGGCAGCGGTATTTTCTCCGATGGTTCCGTCATCGGGGATTATGCCTGCTTCTATGACCGGGAGGGACTACCCTACTGGCAGGAAGGGCAGTGTCCGGCGGATGATATGCTGCTGTACCTGGAGAACGCCAAGGGCGGAGTGATCACCGTTACCCTCGGCGAAGCGGCAGGGCTGCTTCAGCCGGAGGATTTGTCCGATTGGTTGGATACTGTGATCGCTGATACCTATGACGAAACCTGTGTGGTATCCTCTCGGACGTTTGCCGCGGTCGGTTCGCACCAGCTTGCCGGCCTATCCTGGCAGGTGGATTATGCCGGAGATACCCTATGGCGCGAGTATCATGTCACGATCGTATTTGAAGAAAAATGGTTTGACTTCTGCTGCACTCTCCGTGGGAAGGATGCCGCCGGGTTGGAGGATGACTTCACCCTGTTCCTGGCTTCTGTGACACTGGACGGCATCGGCGCATAACACTTCATACGTGCGACCTGAGAGCAGTGCTGCTCCCCTGAAGCAGGCATTCTATAAAAAAGACGCCGGAGGTGATCGCCTCCGGCGTCTTATTCTGCCGCAGCACCCGTAAACAGTACCGGGAAACCAGCCCGTCAATCTCCCCCTCTATAAAGAGCTCCTCTTTCAGGGTCTCGGAATGGTTACGTTTATGCTTTTCCCCCGTATATTTCCTGTGGTTTTTCGGTACTGTCCACTGCTTCAACAACACTTGCTGTCCTTCAAAAACCAGCCATGCCTCCATCTTTACCCCGGGAAAGGGTGACGTTGTGTCGTGAAGCAACCAGGTTCAGGTTATAATGGAGATCACCCAAATCTTCCGCCTAGGCATAATCCGCTTTCACCGTCCCGGGACAACTGCGGGAATCCATCTTTCCGGCACTGACTCCTGGCTTTCGAGCGGTGACAAATGCCAAGCCATTTTTCCATATCCTGCCCACCGCTTTCCGCATTGTACCACAGCCGTCACGGCCGTACGCTGCAGACAACAGAGCAGTAAGCCGTTTCCCGTTATCCGCGGTTTTACAATGCCGGTCCAGAAAGATCAGGCGAAACAACCCCGTTGACCGGGTGAAATGATTCGCTTCCCTGCTTTACAACACCTTATATTTCTCTCATACAGCCGAAGGAAAAGCGTTGGCAGATCATCTGGAAAATGCCTTCGGCATCGTGGCCAACGCGAAACGTGAGGTAGCAGAAATGAAAAGCCGTTCTCAGAGGCGGCTGACTATCGGTACCAGCGATACTCTCTGCCGCTTCTTTCTGAAGCCCTATCTTCGTCGGTTCTATTTCCTGCATCCCAACATACAACTCCACATTACAAACCGTACCACCGCAGAGACTTTGGATCTGCTGCGCCGGGGGATGGTGGAATTGGGGTTTATCAACCTGCCCATTCGGGAGCCGGAGGTGGATATCTATCCATGCATGGAGGTACAGGACATCTTTGTCGCCGGCAAGGACTTGCTCCTGCCGCCGGAGCCTTTGAATGCTGACGACCTTTCCCGCCTGCCTTTGATGATGGAATCGAGAAGTAATTCCCGCCATATGTCGATGCCTGCTTTATTCGTGCCGGCACGCCGTTGGCATCCCAAATCGAATTGGACAGTCACAAACTGATCGCTGAATTTGCCGCGATGGATCTAGGGGCGGCTGTGTCATGCGTGAATTTGTCTCCGAAGAATTGCAGGCAGGACAACTGCGGGAGCTTCGGCTATCCGTTGAAATCCCTCCCCGACAGGTCGTCATGGTGTGCTCCAGCGCAGTTCCCCTTTCCAGCGCGGCGGCGGCTTTTACGGATATGGCGTATACCAGCCGGAAGAATACACCGGATAGCTATAGGAAGGGGCTGCTGGGGATTTTTTCGGAATCTGCATGCATATAGACATGCCTGCCTCGGAGAGCATTCCGGGAAAGCAAACCTTTTCTCGTAGGATGCTGGATATAAAAAACCCGGGGCAAAAGCCTCGGGGACTTTTTTTGTTCCGGCTTATTTCTCTGCCATCAGCTTCAGCGCCAGCTCCGCGGCGGAAGCGGCATCGGCGGAATAACCGTCTGCGCCTATCTCCTTGGCGTATGCATCGGTCACGGGAGCGCCTCCTATCATAATGCGGACCTGATCCCGAAGACCTGCGGCCTCCAGCGCTTCCACCACCTTGCGCATGTTGGGCATCGTAGTAGTAAGCAAAGCGGACATCGCTACGATATGGGCACTTTTGTTTTTTACTGCATCTACAAACTGCTCGGCGCTTACATCGGTACCAAGGTCGATCACTGAGAATCCGTTGCCCTCAAGCATCATCGCCACCAGGTTCTTTCCGATATCGTGCAGGTCGCCTTCAATGGTGCCGATTGCGACCACCCCCGCGGGTGTTACATCCTCCGCCACTAAAGCCGGCTTAAGCAGTGCCATACCGGCTTTCATTGCGCGGGCAGCCACCAGTACTTCAGGCACATAAACCTCATTGTTTTTAAATTGTTCGCCGATCTGACTCATGCCGGAAATCAAACCCTCCGTAAGAACATCCTCGGCTTTGGCTCCCTCGTCCAACGCGGCTTGTACCAGTTCCGCCACCTTCTTCGACCGGCCGTCCATCAATGCCTGTGCGATCGCAGCATAATCCGCCATGAAAACACCTCCTGTAAATGCTTACCATATTATAACAATAAATCCCGCAAGATACAATCCCCGTAAAATCGTGAACACATTTCTCTTTCATTATTACCAACCTATATTTTTTAACAAAACTCCCACTTCTTTCAGGGGGGCCCCTGCGGATACCGTTAATGCCCCTCCGCGTCTCCTTCCTTTAAACCGGCATTTTGCATGCAAATAACCGCCAAAAAACATTTCGTCTCCCATCCCCCCGGTCAAAGTTCCGGCAGCAGATTGCTTTTCCTGCGGCCATCCTTTATAATAAAGTCAGTCATACAATCCCATTACAAAACGGGAGGAATTATCTTATGTCATCTTTTATTTTAATGTGTGATTCCAACAGCGAACTGCCGCTCTGGATACAGGAGAAGTATCAAGTTCCCTTTATCCGTATGCCGTATGTTTTGAACGGGGTGGAATATGCCTACGATTTGGGAAAGGGCACCGATATTCCTGCCTTCTTTGAGGCGGAAAAGGCCGGAGTGATGCCCATCACCAACGCTCTGCCCCCGGAACACTATATGGATTTCTGGCGTCCCTATCTGGAAGCCGGTCAGGACATCCTGTTTATCATGTTTTCCTCCGGACTCAGCGCCGCATATGACTACGCCACAATGGCTCGCCAGCAGATCTTGGCGGAGTATCCGGACAGGCAGATCCGTCTGGTGGATACTCTTGCCATCTCAACCGGGGTAGCGCTCCTGATTTGCCACGCATTGGAAATGAAGGAAGCCGGCGCTTCCATGGAAGAGATAGAATCCTGGGTGCTGAATAACCGCCTCCGTGCCAACATGGTTTTTGCCGTAGATGACCTGAACTTTCTCCGCAGAGGCGGCAGGATCTCGGCTACGACTGCTACGGTAGGCACTTTGCTGGACGTAAAGCCGGTATTGGAGTTCAACCGGCAGGGAAAACTGGTTTCTGTGGGCAAAGTCAAGGGACGAAAAAAAGTATGTCGTTATCTTGCGGAGAAGTATCTGGAGTATTGCGATAATCCCCAAGACGGTGTGTTGATCATCATGCACACCAACGAACCCGAGGCTGCCGACCAGATCGAGGCATATGTGCGGGAAAAAGCGCAGCCCAAGGAAGTGTGGAAGCGTTTGGTGGGGCCCGTTATAGGCACCCATGCCGGTCCCGGTACATTGGGCGTTGTTTTTATGGGAAAAGAGCGCACATTGCCCTGATTTTCTGGCAGCATGGACATAATTTCCGGAAGAATGTCACTGTTACCCATTGCAAGGCGTTTTGTCTTTTGTTATACTATATTTTGTACGCTGTAATAGCCGTCACACACATTTATTGAGGGGGTCACTACATGAAGGAATACACAACCGCGAATATTCGCAATATCGCCTTGATCGGACACGGTAGCGAGGGAAAAACCACACTGACCGAAGCAATTCTTTTTACGGCCGGTTTGACCGACCGTATGGGAAAGGTGGCCGACGGGACCTCCGTTATTGATTATGACAGCGAAGAAGTCAAGCGCGGTTACTCCATCTCCCTGGGAATTGCGCCTGTTGAATGGAGCGGTAAGAAAATCAATCTGATTGACGTGCCCGGATACTTTGATCTTGTCGGTGAATTAGGCTGCGCTCTGCGGGCTGCCGACGGCGCTTGGATATTTGTCAATGCCGTTTCCGGCTTGTCCGTCGGTGCCGAAAAAGCCTGGGACGCCTGTCTGGAGAACAAAGTTTCCGCCGGCTTTATTATCAATCAGTTGGATCGTGACCACGCTGATTTTGAGAAGGTACTGGCGCAGTTACAAGAGAAATACGGCTCCTCCGTCGTACCTCTGCAGATCCCCATTTTTGAGGGTGGTATATTTATCGGTTATGTGGATTTGGTTACGCAGAAAGCGTATAAGTTTGACGGCAAGAAGCAAACTGAGATACCCGTTCCCGCCGCTCTGGCAGACGAAGCAGAATCTCTCCGGGAGGCACTGGTAGAAGGCGCTGCCGGATCTGACGATGAACTGTTGGAGAAATATTTCGACGAAGGCACCCTCTCCGATGAGGATATCATCAGCGGCCTGCATCTGGGTATCTGTAACGGGCATGTACACCCGGTGCTTTGCGCTTCCGGGCTTGAGAACAAGGGCACGATCGCCCTGATGGATTTCATGGCTGAATATATGCCCTCCCCTGCCCAAAGCGCTTTGAAAACCGGCACGGACTCCAATGGAAATACCGTGGAAATACCCTGCAATGATGAGGATCCTTTCTCCGCTCTTGTGTTTAAAACCATTTCTGATAACTTTGTGGGTCGGATTTCGATTATGAAAGTCATGTCCGGTACCCTGAACACGGACATGACCCCCTACAATCCCCGGATCGACAAACGGGAGAAACTGAATTCCCTTAACGCCATGCTGGGCAAAAAGCAAATCCCGCTGTCTGTGGTGCACGCCGGTGATATTTGTGCGTTGCCCAAGCTCTCTGCAACCAACACAGGCGATACCCTTTGTTCCAAATCCCGCACAGTAAGTTTCCCGTCCATTGTTTTTCCAGAACCCTCTATAAGCTTCGCCGTTTCCGCCGCGAAGCAAGGTGAGGAAGACAAGGTTTTCAGCGGCCTCTCCCGGTTGGAAGAGGAGGACCCCTCCTTTACCGTCAGCCGCAACCCGGAAACCAGTGAGACGCTGATTTCAGGTCAGGGCGAGCTCCATCTTGATATCATCGTCAGCAAACTGGCCTCCAAGTTCAACGTCACAGCACAGTTAAGCGATCCACGCATCCCTTATAGAGAAACTATACGCAAGCCCGTCCGTGTGCAGGGCCGCCACAAAAAGCAGTCCGGCGGCCACGGTCAGTTCGGCGATATTTGGGTCGAGTTTGAGCCCATTTTAGACGGTTCCGCAGAGTTTGAGTTTGTTGACAAGGTTGTCGGCGGCTCGGTACCCCGTCAATATATCCCCGCGGTGGAAAAGGGTATGCGGGATTGCCTCAACAAAGGTGTGTTGGCCGGCTATCCCGTAGTGAACCTCCGCTGCTCTCTGGTTGACGGTTCCTATCACTCGGTGGACTCCTCCGAAATGGCCTTTAAGACTGCCGCCTCTATAGCCTTCAAAAAGGGCTGCGCAGAAGCCAGCCCCGTGCTGCTGGAGCCCATCTGCCGCGTAGAGGTGCTGGTGCCCGATGATTACATGGGCGACATCATCGGAGATTTGAACCGCCGCCGGGGCCGCATTCTCGGTATGAACCCCAAGAGCGGCGGCAAACAGGAAGTGGTAGGCGAGGTTCCCATGGCGGAGATGTTTAAGTACGCCACCGACCTCCGCTCCATGACCCAGGCCAGGGGCAGCTTCCGTATGGTCTTTGATCATTATGAAGAGATGCCGGCCAACCTGGCTGCCAAGGTTGTTGAGGAAGCCAGTAAGACCATGACCGAGGATGAAGAATAATACCCGGTTGGATGGATATACCGGAACCGCCCGCATACACGGGCGGTTTCTCCATACGGAGGTAAGCAATGCCCGATAAACCCTATGAAATCGATAAAGTCCACGGTGAATTGCAGGGGATCCGGAGTTCAGTGCTGGCGGAACTGGAGACTCTTTATCAGGCCGATAAAGAAACCCTCAGGCAGGTTTTCATCACACCGGAGCTGGCCGAGGTGATTTGCCGGATATCCTGTCGTGTCAACCGGGAAATATCCGTATATATTGCCCGGGACGGCACAGTGATGGACATTTCACTGGGCGCCAACGATCGGGTGGAACTGCCTGATTTAAAGCTTCGCCGGGGTGCCAGGCGGCTGAGCGGGATCCGCTGTATTCACACCCACCCTCAGTCCGGCAGCATGCTTTCCGGCGTGGATTTGCGCACACTGGAGCGAATGCGGTTTGACGCAATGGCAGCCATCGGCTGCTTTGACGGACGGCCTCGAAGCATCCACATTGCCATGCTGGCAGATTTGGACGGAAACGGAAAATACAGCCTGCAGGAATATGGTCCCTACCGCCTGACAGAACTTCCCCACGATATGCTTTTGGGGGAGATCCTTTTCCACGAAGAAAAGATTTCCGCCGCCGCAAGTCTGCTGTCCTCTCTGGCGGATACCCGGGAAAGATGTATCCTTGTGGGTTTGAATACCGACAGGCGGGGCGCGGAATCGCTGGCGGAACTGGCGCGTTTGGCGGATACCGCCGGAGTTGAGGTGCTTCACAGCGGTTATCAAAACAGAAGCGCAATCGACCCGGCCATGTACCTGGGCAGCGGTTATGTGCGGGAGCTGTCCCTGCTGCGGCAAGAGCTGGGAGCAAATTTGATCATTGTGGACGACGAGCTGACCGGTGCGCAGCAACGGAATCTGGAAGAGCAGCTGGGCTGCCGGGTTGTGGACAGAACCACATTGATACTGGACATCTTCGCCCGCCGTGCCGCCACCTATGAGGGAAAACTGCAGGTGGAGCTGGCACAGTACAAATATTTACTTCCCAGATTGACCGGTTCAGGCCAGGCGTTTTCTCAGCAGGCGGGCGGGATAGGCACGCGAGGTCCCGGGGAAACAAAGCTGGAATCAGACCGCAGACGTATCCGTGACAGGATACACGATCTGGAGCAGCAGGTCAAAGAAATGGAAAAGGGGCGGGATTTGCGCCGTAAACAGCGCAAACAGAACCGTGTGCCGGTAGTCGCCCTTGTCGGTTACACAAATGCCGGAAAAAGCACCCTTCTGAACGCCCTTTCCGGGGCGGATGCCTTTGCGGAAGATAAACTGTTCGCTACGCTGGATCCCCTTACCAGGCGGTTCTCCCTCCCCTCCGGCGGAGAAGCTCTGGTGGTGGACACCGTTGGTTTCATTCATAAGCTGCCCCATGATCTGGTAGACGCTTTCCGCTCCACACTGGAGGAAGCGGTACATGCCGATGTAGTTGTCCATCTGCTGGATGTATCCTCTCCGGAGTGGGAGTTGCAGTTTCAGGTCACCGAGGAGGTGCTGACCTCCCTCGGCGCAGATTTGACACACCGGCTGCTAGTCTGCAACAAGGTGGATGCCGCCGAGGATTTCCGTGAGATGCGCTTGCTGGAGGGCGTGAAAACCACGGTTATTTCTGCGTTGACCGGAGAAGGGCTGCCTGCCCTGCTGAAGCGCATCGAGGAGGTTCTGGCAGAAAGCGTACGTTCCGTTTCTCTCCTGCTGCCCTATGAAAAGGGCGCCCTCCTGAGCTACCTTCATGAAAATGCCGAAGTAGAGGCTGAAGAATATATCTCTGACGGTATACTTCTGACCGTCTGGGTGACTGCCGAACAGTATAACAGGGTTCGGGAATATTTGCTTCCCGAGGAGAGTGTGCAGAAAGTATAAGAATACGGACTTTTTTCTTGTCAATTCCACAGCAGTGTGATACTTTAGCAATATGATATTTTATATGCATATTCGAGGAAAGAAAGGCAATAACATGGATGTAAAAAAAATGAACGGCATTACCCTTGTGGTTCGGGAAAACATCGGAAAAGTCATTGTCGGCGGGAAACAGGTGGTTGACCTGCTGCTTGTGGCGCTTTTGGCTAAAGGACACGTGCTTCTTGAGGATGTCCCGGGTACCGGGAAAACTGTCACTGCAAAGTCTCTGGCCAGGTCTCTGGACGGTTCCTTCAGTCGTATACAGTTCACACCGGACATACTGCCCTCCGACATTACCGGAATGAGTGTTTTTAATCAGGCTGTAGGAGAATTTCACTTTAAGCAGGGCCCGGTGTTTACCAATATCCTGCTGGCGGATGAGATCAACCGCGCTACCCCCCGTACTCAGTCCGCCTTGCTGGAATGCATGGAAGAGCGGCAGGTCACGGTTGATGGGATTACCTTTCCCATGGCAAAGCCTTTCATGGTCATTGCTACACAAAACCCGGTGGAAACCCAAGGCACCTTCCCCCTCCCCGAAGCACAACTGGATCGATTCCTGATAAAAACCTCCATGGGCTATCCTACCACCGCCGACGCAGTATCCATACTGGACAGGTTTGTGGATGCCAGCCCTCTGGACGACTTGTCTCCGGTCATTTCCACGGCGGAACTGACAGAGGCACAGGAGAAGCTGCCCGATATCATCATCAGCGTCGATATCCGCAAATATATTGTGGATATTGTCGAGCGCACCCGGAACGCCGAAGGGGTGATACTGGGCGTCAGTCCCCGGGGCTCTCTGGCATTGATGCGGGCGGCGCAGGCTTATGCCGTGGTACAGGGCAGGGATTATGTGCTGCCCGATGATGTCAAGCAAATGGCTCGGCCGGTTCTTGCGCACCGCATTATATGTCGCAGTCGTTACGGCGGTTTAAACGATCCAGGCGCCGAGGTTGTTTCCCGGGTACTCAGTCAGGCGCCCGTTCCCACTGAAACGCCGGAGGCGTAATATGAGCGTACTCTGGCTCGTGCTGGTTGCTGCGGTGATGGCGGTAGCGCAGGCGTTGCTGTTCGGTATTTCCGGGCTGCGCAAGGTCTCATATAAGCGGTATTTTGACCGCCGTACCCTTTATGAAGGAGAAGATTTCTTCATGATAGAGGAAATCACCAGCAACAAACTGTTGCCGATGCCCTGGGTAAAGGTGGAATCCCGGATACCCACCGCATTCCGCTTTCCCAAGCAGGATGTCGCAGACTTATATTCGGATGATGCGCACCACCGCAGTGTTTTTTCTCTTTCCTCCTACACCCGTATTCGGAGGCGGCATCGTATAACCTGCATGAAACGGGGTTACTATAACCTGAGCTCGGTGACTTTATCCGCAGGCGACTTGCTGGGGATCCACTCCACCAGCGTAACCCAAAGCCTGAAGGCCGAGTTGATCGTCTACCCTAAACTGCTTGATCCTCGATCCCTTACTCTTCCGTCCCATCGCTGGCAGGGTGATGTGATCGTTCATCGCTGGATACTGCCGGATCCTTTCCTGATAAACGGCATACGGGAATATCGCCCGGGAGACCAATTGCGGGATATCCATTGGGCCGCTACCGCCCGTACCGGGATTCTTCAAACGAAGACCCATGATTACACAGCCGATTTAAAGCTGCTTCTCTGTCTGAACACCCAGATACGTGAAGACCAGTGGGACAACCTCAACGAGAAGCAGGCGGAAATTATCGAGGAAGGTCTCTCCGCCGCCGCTACTCTGGCCACCTGGGCAATCGAACGGGGCGTGGAGGTGGGTTTTTCCAGCAACGGAAGCCTGGCAGGGGAGGAAGATACAACGCCGGTTTATGTTGAAGCTCGCAGCAGCAGGGAGCAACTCGCCTTATTGATGGAAGTCATGGCGCGTTTGCGTATCCGCCGCCGTATCAGCATGCATATCTTTATGGAGGAGGAGTTGATCGGCAGGGCCGTGTCCGGACTGGATATCATCCTGCTGACAAATTACTGGAGTGATTTACTGGAGGAGAAAGCAGCGCGCCTCCGGGCTATGGGAAACGCCGTGACATATCTGCCGGTACGGAGGGAGCAGCCATGAAAGAAAAACTGCAAAAATTACTTCTTCCCGGATTGTTTGCTTCCACGATTTTCGCTCCGCTGATGGTTCCCGTACTGATCGCCGAAGCGGAAGCCACTTATAGCCCATTGATCGTTTTCTCCTTCCTTCTTTTCTGGGGGATATTCGGCTGGGCGCTGGCAGTACTTTTTCCCCGGGTCAAGCTGGGTTGGTTTCTTGCGGTTTCCATACTTGTACCGGGAACCGTCTCCTTCTTCCTTTGCTGGGGTTGGTTCGGTCTATGGTGGGTGGGTTTGATCGCCGGGCTGATGGCCTCCCTGATCGCCTGTCTTTCTGCCTGGCGGTGCATGCCTCCCCTGGGGTATTCCCTTACCGGTACCACTATAGGCTCGGTATTGATTTCCCACAGTGTTGTCTATGTTCTGTTGACCATGTTGAATTTCTTTTTTTCGCGGTCTTTCCACGCAAGCACTGAAGCCATACTGCCCATCGGCATTTTTAGCTTTATCGGGTGCTGTTTCCTTGGAAACTGGGTATTTACCATGCAGCTGGCCGGCAGTGATGTCCGTACAACCCGTGTCCCCGTCTCCATCCGCCGCGCCAATCTGATCATGACTGCGGTTTTCACCGGAATAACAATGGTGATCGCCTTTATTCCCGCCCTTCGAAAAGGCTTTCAATCATTGTTCGGCGCGATCGGTAGGTGGATTGGCAGGCTGAAGGATATTCGGATCAAACTGGATATGGTGCAGGATATCTCCCCGAATTCCACCGCTTCCATGAAACCACTGTTTAGCGAAGAAGCAGTTGAATATACACCGGTGGGTGAAGCTGTGGAAAACGTGCTGAAGGTCCTCGCTGTCATTTTTATAGCAGCCAGCATCTGCGTTCTGCTTTTCTTCCTGGGGAAGCTGGTTCGTAAGCTGTGGCAGTTGCTTTGGTCACGGCTTCAGTCTTGGATGAAGCGCTGGAATACCCCTCACGAGGATTACGAGGACGAGCAGGAAAAGGCTGTAGCTTGGGAGCGTGTCAAACAGGATACAAAGGCCTGGATGGACAGGATGGCGCAGCGCCTTAAACCCAGACCCCGGCTGGAGGATTGCAGGGACGATCGGGAAAGACTACGGCTGCTGTACCGATGGATTTTGGAAAAGCGGCAGAAGAGAGGGCTTTACAACCCGGCTTCCACCCCGAATGAATTGTCACGTGAATTGAATATGGGCGAAGAGACCTTTTTCCGGGGCTACAACGAATCCCGCTATTCCCCGCATATTCCCGACCCGAATGCGGTGCGGGCAGGCAAGGAGGCCTTACGGAAGTCCTGATGACCTACACTCCTGAGTTGACAAGAGCAGAACTGATCGACCAGCAGCTGCAAATGCTTCCGGATTCTCCCGGCGTTTACCTGATGAAGGATGCCGACGGTTCCGTTATCTATATAGGCAAATCCGTTTCCCTGAAGAATCGTGTCCGTCAATACTTTCACGCATCCCGAAGCCACTCTCCCAAGGTGCAGGCCATGGTGGAGCGCATCCATCGGTTTGACTACATTCTCTGCGCCAATGAGATGGAAGCCTTTATATTGGAAAACAACCTTATCAAGCAGTACCGTCCCTATTACAACAACAAGCTTAAGGATGACAAGAATTACCCGTACGTGCGGATCGATATGTCCCAATCCTTCCCCCGGGTGGAGATTACCCGTAAAATGCGCCGGGATAAGGCAAGGTACTTCGGCCCCTATATGTCCACAAAGGACGTCCGGGCCGCGTTGGATGTGGTCCGCAGAGTGTTCCCTGTCCGCACCTGCGCAAGGGATTTGGAGCGCATACGCGCCGGCAACCGTCCTTGTTTGAATGCCCAGATCGGCCGTTGTCTGGGGCCCTGTACGGGGCAGGTGAAGCCGGAGGAATATAAAGCGGTTATGCGGCAGGTCATCCGTTTCCTGGAGGGGCGGGAGGATGAGATCATTGCCGAGGTAACCACGGAGATGCAGGAAGCGGCAGCGTCCCTTCGGTTCGAGAGGGCAGCGGTCCTCCGGGACAGAAAACATGCGCTGGAACGAATCTCCGCTTCCCGGCAGAATGCCGTATCCACCCTTAGGGAGGATTGGGATATCTTCGGCATCCATCGCGGAGAGTCTCTGCTGCTGTTCCAGCTTCTGGTGGTGAGAGGCGGGATCCTTACCGGCAGTGACAGCGCCACGCTGGAGGACTGGGACGAAACCGCCTCGGACGGCGCCCTGTTAGGTGATTTTGTACGGGAATATTACGCTGCGCAAGCTTATATACCGCCTCTGATACTGGTGCCCTCCCTTCCTCCCGATGCTGAAACTCTGAATACCTGGCTTACCGGGCTTCGCGGCGCCGGCTGCATGCTCCATAAGCCGGAACGGGGTGAGAAGCGGAAGCTGGTGGAAATGGCCGTGAGAAATGCCGCCCAAGCGGAGGAGCGCCTGCGGCTGGCCCGGGATCACGCATGGGCACGTACCGGCGGCGCGCTTCGGGTGTTGGCCGAAACCCTGGGGCTGGCTGCTCCTCCCCGGCGGATCGAGGCCTATGATATTTCCAATATACAGGGCACACTGTCCGTCGCCTCCATGGTTGTTATGGAAGAAGGGGAACCTGCTCGGGACCAGTACCGCCGTTTCCGTATTAAAACCGTGGAAGGCGCTGACGACTTTGCTTCCATGGCGGAGGTGATACAGCGCCGGTTCCGGCACGCTCGGGAAGAAACGGAAACCATCCGCGCCGCCGGGGGAGATTTGTCCAAAGGGAAATTCACCCGTATGCCCGACTTGGTGCTGATCGACGGCGGTCCCGTACAATTGGCCTTTGCCCGGCAAATGATGGACGAAGCGGGGTTTTCGGATTGTCCCGCCGTCAGTCTGGCAAAACGCGAAGAAGAAATCTACACGGTAGGACAGCCCGACCCCATCCGTCTGAAGAAAACCGATCCCGCCCTCCATCTCCTCCAGCGCATAAGGGATGAGGCGCATCGTTTCGCCATCTCCTACCACAGGAGCCTCCGTGGCTACAAGACCCTGAGCTCTTGGCTTGATTCCGTGGAAGGCATCGGTCCGGCAAGGCGAAAAGCCCTGCTTCGTTCCTATCCCAGCCGCAGCGCGATGGCCGCCGCGACCCTGGAGGAGCTGGCCTCTTTGCCGGGAATGAACCGGCCCGCCGCCGAAGCCGTTTACTCCGCCCTCCATAGCGACGATTCCCCTACAACGGAAACTGAAGAGCATCCGGAATAAGCCGGGTTTTTGCAGATTCTGTGCATACATTCCTTTCCGTGATCCGTACGCGGCCGGAACCGGCAGAAACCGTTTATCGGCCGCAAGAACAGCCGTAACGCAAAAGAACACCCCCGTCTTTCCGATGGGGGGTGTTTTCTTTTGCGCACTTTATGAAGAGCCGACTTCAGGTTCCGGAAGCTCAGATTCCCCATCGGGAACATCCGCAAAGAGGCGCTGCCATTTCCCGGAACGGAATCGGAGATACATCAGCAATGCCCGGACATATCCATCGGCAACCATGCACATAACAGCCTGCAGCAGACCCATGTGAAACACCCGGATCACCAGTACAGCGCCCAGCGTCCGTATGCCCCAGGTGGTAGTGGCTGTGATAAAGAATGTGGATTTCGTGTCTCCCGCCCCCCGGAGGGCGCCGGCATACACCCATGCAAGAACCTGTACGGGCTGGAGGAACGCAACCAGCTTCAGGCATTCGTAGGCGATGGCGATTACCTCCTCATCCGGGGTGAAGAACCGAAGAATGTTCTCCCCGAACAGATAGAGGCAGGCACCAGCTACAGCTAATGTGCAGCTGGCGAGAATAGCGGTGTATTTCACGAATCTCTTTGCAAGCGCCGGTTTTCTCGCTCCGAGGGATTGACCCACAAGAGTGGTCGCAGCGGTGGCGAAGGCAAACCCCGGCATAAATGACATGGATTCCGCCGTTAAGTACAATGAGTTCGCGGCAATAACCGCCGTCCCCAAGGAGGCGATCGACCGGGAAACGATGATACCGGCGGAGGACATGGTGATCCGTTCCAACATAGCCGGTATGCTGATGTTGAGGATCTGTTTTGTCAGCGGCAGATTGATACGGAACTTGTCCCGGATGGAGATGCGTGTGGGGCCCGGTTTTGTAAAAAGCAGGGAAATGGCGATTATGCCTCCCACCGCCATGGAAGCGCCGGTAGCCGCTGCCGCTCCGGCGACCCCCCAGCCTGCGCCGGGGATCGTGAATGTCCAGGAACCGATCGTACGAGTATGTGTTTCGTATATCAGGAAGTAGTTGCCGATCACATTCAGTACATTGACCAGGATATTGATACGCAGAGGCGTTTTGGTATCACCTGCGCCGCGGAAGGCGGAATTGAAGATCATGGAGCACATTCCGAATATGCGGAAAGGCGCGATGATCAGGTTATATTTCGTTGCCAAGTCGATGATATCCGGCCCCGCCCCCATGAGCAACGGGATCAGCCGGCTGCAGGCAGTCAGTATCGCCGTCAATGGTATACCGATCATTACAATCAGAAGGACCGCGTGGCGGGTCAGCTCCTTGGTCCGCGCGTCATCTCCGGCTCCCACGCTCCGGGCAATCAACGCCGTTATTCCCACTCCCAGGGACATAATAATTCCATTTAACAGCATGATGGGAGAATTGCTGATTGATACTGAGGCGGTCGCCGTCTTCCCAAGGGAACCTACCATTGCGGTATCCGCATAACCGACAAGGGTGGTCAGTATCTGCTCCATAAAAACCGGCCAGGCAAGCCGTACGATGATTTTCAGCGGATTGCCGGTCTCGTCGGTTATCCACCTCATATTTACTTGCTTTCCCATGAACACCTCAACTGTATTGCTCTAAAACTATCATACCATGGATATTCTTTTCCCGGTATGGAGTATTTTACAAAAAAAATCAGAATCTTCGATAAACCTATCCAAGATTTTTCACGGGGATTCCGGAAAAACAAAAAATCGCCCGGAGCAAGCACTCCGGGCTGATGTCAGGCTGATTACAAGCCCAGGGAAACCAGCTTCTTAAAGGAGATCTCCAATGAGTCAAAGGGATCGCCGGGGCACTGATCCTGCTCCACAATATAAGCGCGGATTTCATTCAGACTCAAACAGGCTTCCACGACCTCGGGCCAATCGATGTTGCCCTCTCCGATTTCCGCAAAGCGTTTGGAGACGCCCTCAATGATTTCCACCGCTGCGGGGTTGATGCCGTAATCTTTAAAATGGATATTGGGGATACGGCCGGCTGCCTTGCGGATCCATTTGGCGGGGCTGCATCCGCCGGCAGTGACCCAGTGGGTATCCAGCGTAAAATGTACATACTGGGGATTGGTTTCCTCAAACAAGATGTCCATACCCATTAAGCCGCCTCCGAAGGAAGCGAACTCCAACGCATGGTTGTGATAGTTGACCGCCAGGCCGGCTGCATCATACAGCGCTTTTCCCGCCGCATTCAGTTGGGCGGCGAAAGCCTTAAAGCCCTCCGGTCTGTCCTGAAGCTCACGGGGCAGGGTGCCGACGCTCACTTCTGTAACGCCGAGTATACGGGCATTCTCTACCTGGGTTTTTACATCCCCTGCGGCCATTGCATCCAGCCGGCCGCCGGTGGAGCACTCCTTCAGTCCAAAGGAGTCCAGCAAATCCTTGTATTCCTGTACCGTCATACCCTTGGCGGGGCCTCCCTGCACGCCGTCATAGCCAATGGCCTTCAGTTTCTTTAAAGCCTCTGTAAGGCTGGCTTTGTCGGAAATAACCTTGCGGAGGGTATACATCTGTACTGCTTTCAAATGAGACATGAGTTTCTCCTTTCATTTATATGTGCCATAGCACTTGTGTATGCTTTTATTATACCATTTCCCGGCAGACTTGCAATGCCAAACTTCTGACGGAAAACTTGGAAGGTGTTACTGTAAAACCTCTAAAACTTGTTCTGCAAACTTCATGAGTATGCGCTTTTCTGTACGGCGCCGATTGTCTTTGGCAGCCTCCCCCTGAGAAGATGCCGGACAAACCGGTGAAAGTCCATCTACGCACCGGGAAAGACCTGCCACAGACCCCCCATACCGGCAGCAGCTTACCCGAAAGATACGGCGGTCTGTTCCGCTTCCCCATGGAATCGGCTCTGGCAAATCTTTCCTCCTGAAAAAACCGCCCGCCTTTCAGCGGACGGCATGACATCCCTTTTACTTGTGAATTATACGGATCGCCTTCTCGGGGCAGACCGCCCCGCATTGCTGGCAACCTCGGCATTTGTCGGGGTCTACCTTCCGTTTGTCTCCGTTCTCTCCCTCTATGGCGGAGAACTTGCAGGTCTCTTGGCATTTGCCGCACCCGTTACAGAGGTCCTCCATGATAAAGGCAACCTGCTCCTCCATGACGTCCTTTGTAATGCAATGGTTGGGACAGATATCCACACAGACACCGCAGCCGGTGCACTTGCTGTAATCAAATACCGGCAGGTCATCCCTCATAGTAATCGCCCCGAAGGGACATCTCCTTGCGCAAAGGCCGCAGGCAAGGCAGCCCATATCGCATACCTCCCGTACTTCCCTGCCCTTTGTATGATTTCGACACAACACCTGCACCGGGGAACGTTTGGGGATCATGATGATGATACCCCGGGGGCAGGCAGCGACGCACTTCCCGCAGGTAATACACTTGTTCTCATCGATTACCGCCAGGCCGTCCTCCACACGGATGGCGCCGGTAGGACATACCTGGGTACAATTGCCCAACCCCAGGCAGGCAAACCGGCAGGCCTTATAACCCTCGGTTAGCTGCATGGCCGCGGCGCAGTCCTCCACCCCTTCATAATGGTACTTCAGGTGCGTCTTGGAAAGAGCACCCCTGCAAGCCACAATCGTAGTCAATGGTTCGATAGATTTTGCTTCCACGCCGAGCACCTTGGCTATGGCAGCCACATTGCTCGGCGTATTCACCGGGCAGCCGTTTATAGGCGCTTCCCCGGTTACGATGGCCTTCGCCATCGCGTCACATCCGGGATAACCGCAGCCGCCGCAGTTTGCGCCGGGCAGCAACTCGCGCACATGGATCTCATCCGCGTCCTTTTCCACACCCAGAAAGCGATTGGCCAGTGTCAGAACCAGCCCCAGAACCACCCCCATGCCGCCCAGTATCAAAGCCGCCAGCAAAATATCCTTCATACGCTCCTCCTTCCCTATATCATCCCGGAAAAGCCCATAAACGCAATGGACAGCAGTCCTGCGGTAATCAGCGCTATCGGAAAGCCCTCAAGCGCTCTGGGTATGTCAGAATCCTCCAGTCTCTCCCGGACCCCTGCCATGAGGATCATCGCAAGGGTAAAGCCCAACGCAGCGCCGGTACCGTTCACAGTGGATTCCAATAAAGTAAACTCGCTTTGGATATTCAAGATTGCCACGCCCAGCACCGCGCAGTTGGTGGTGATCAGGGGCAGATATACCCCTAAAGCGGAATACAGCGCGGGAGAGGATTTCTGAATGACCATCTCAACAAACTGTACCAACGCCGCGATCACCAGTATAAAGGTAACCGTCTGCAGGAACCTCAGGTCGGGTACCGAGGTCAGCCCCAGCTTCAGCAGCCAGGTGGGGTACAGCAGGTATTCCTGCACCACCCAGGTAATGACGGACGCCAGCGCCATGACGAAGGTGACCGCCAGGCCCATTCCGATTGCGCTGTCCAACTTTTTGGACACGCCGAGAAAAGCGCAGATCCCCAGAAATTTGTTGAGTACAAAATTGTTGACCAGGACCGTGCTCAGAACGATCAGCGTCAGCTTGATAAAGGTATCCATTTAACCCTCCTTTTTGCTGAGGAGATTCAGCAGACCCATCAGCAGACCCAAAGTAATAAACGCGCCGGGAGCCATCACCATCACGAGCGCCGGGGAATACCCGCTCCCGAAGATCTGCAGTCCGAACAGAGTACCGGCGCCCAACAGTTCCCGCACCATGGCGATCACCGTAAGGGATAGAGAAAAGCCGAGCCCCATGCCCAGTCCGTCCACTGCCGAAAGTAGCGGGGGATTCTTGGACGCAAAGGATTCCGCCCGGGCAAAGATAATGCAGTTCACCACGATCAACGGCAGAAACAATCCCAGGGCATCATACAAGTCCGGGACATACGCTTCAAGCAGCAGCTGTACAATGGTGGTGAAAGCTGCAATCACTACGATAAAAGCGGGGATCCTTACCTTTTCAGGAATAAATTTCCGCAGAAGGGAGATGGCAACATTGGAACATACCAGCACAAAGGTGGCAGCCAGCCCCATACCGAGCCCGTTAGATGCGGAGGTGGTTACTGCCAGGGTGGGACACATTCCCAATACCAGCCGGAAAGTGGGATTCTCATAGATCAGGCCGTTTACAAAGGTTTTCGCTGCCGCTCTATTTTCCATGGTTCCCTCCTTTTTTAACGCCGAAGGGCGTGGGTATCGCCCGATCGATCAACGGCGTAGCCACATTCATCAGCAGTATGGAGAAGCTGACCCCCTCTGGATAGCTACCGAAAAACCGTATCACAAAGGTGAGCAAACCGCAGCCCAGGGCGTAGACGATTTGTCCCCAGGCGGTCATAGGGCTGGTAGTATAATCCGTAGCCATGAAAATCGCCCCCAGCAGCAATCCACCAGACAGTATGCCCGACGTGGCGGCGTAGAGGCTGTAATCATGAAACAGGAATGTCATAACGAATACGACAAATGTATAGACCACGGGGATCCTCCATGAAATGATCCTCCGTATCAACAGATACACAAAGCCTATTATCAGCGCCAAGGCGGAAACCTCTCCTATACAGCCTCCCGTCTGCCCCAGGAAGAGCTGCATTAGGGTATAAGATCCCCCGGAAAGCGGGGTTGCGGAAGCTACCGCATCCACGCCCTTCCAAAATGTGGGCGCGGTATACGCCGCTCCCGACATATAGGCTGGCCAGCTGACCATCAGTATCGAACGGGCTGCCAGCGCTGGATTCATAAAATTGTGCCCCAGGCCTCCAAAACACATCTTGACAACGGCTATGGCTACAGCGGAGCCTACAACGGGCAGCCACAGAGGCGCTGAGGCGGGCAGGTTTAGTGCCAGCAACGCGCCGGTTACGGCAGCCGAAAGGTCCAGTACTGTAATGGGTTTATGGGTCAGCTTTTCGATCAGCGCCTCGGTGCCCACAGCGGTCGCGATGGACAGCAGCAGGATCACACCCGCCCTCCAGCCGTAAGCGTACACCGCCCAGGCGCAAGCCGGAATGAGAGCGATCAGCACATCCCCCATGATTCGGGGGGTTGTCAGGCTGTCATGGGCATGGGGCGATGCTGTTACTCGGAAATTCATTTCTCTGCCCCCTTCTCTTTGGTTTTCTGTTGTTCGGCGCGGATCCGTTTTGTGACCTCCGCCTTCCCCAAACGCAGGTACTGGAGAAGTTCCACCCGTCCGGGGCACAGGTACGCGCAGGAGCCGCACTCCATACAATCGGTGACATGAAGTCTCCGGGCGGCATCGAAATCCCTGCGTTTTACGGCGAACGCAATAGTGGTAGGCAGCAGCCCCATGGGGCAGCCCTGCACACATCTTCCGCAGCGCAGGCAGCTGCCTGCGGAAACAATTTCCTTCTTCCCGGGCAATACAAGAATGCCGCTGGTGCCCTGCATAACGGGCACCTCCGGCGTTGCCTGGGCAATGCCCATCATAGGTCCTCCGGAAATCAGCAGTAAATTCTCTCCGACAAGGCCGCCACAGGCTTCGATGCAATCCGCAAAGGAAGTACCGAATCGAACCCGGAGGTTTGCGGGCTCCTTTACCCCGGGACCGGTTACCGTCACAATCCGGGAACCCGGGGGCAAACCGGTAGTCAGCACATGGTGTATTGAAGCGGCGGTCGCTACGTTCACTACCAGCGCTCCCACCGTGGAAGGCAGAGCGCCGGAAGGTACCACCCGGCGGGTCACGGCATAAATCAGCTGTTTCTCGCCTCCCTGGGGGTACTTCACACGCAGAGGCTGCACCCGGATCCCCTCCTCCTGACGTATGACCTCTCTGAGGGCGAGAATGGCGTCCTTTTTATTCACTTCCACACCAATGATCCCGTCCTTCGCTCCCAGTGTCTTCATCAGCGCCCGAAGTCCTCCCACCACCGCCTCCGGCTCCTCAAGCATCAGCCGGTGGTCACTGGTCAGATAGGGCTCACACTCTGCGCCGTTGAGGATAATACAGTCGATCGGACAGTCAGCGGGAGGGGACATCTTTACATGGGTGGGAAAGGTCGCTCCGCCCATACCGGTAATTCCCGCCTTTTTCACCGCTGCCAGTATAGCCGCCGGCTCCATCTCCTCCATAGGGGGATAGGCAGCCGCTTCCGGCAAAGAAGTGTCCTGATAGTCGTTCTCGATCACGATCGAGAGACTGGTTTTCCCGCTGGAATGGGGTCTTTCCTCTACGGCTGACACCTTACCGGATATTGAGCTGTAGATGGGCACCGACATATAGCCGGAAGCTTCCGCCACCAGCTGCCCTACGGTAACCGGGTCTCCCTTTTTTACCACGGGTACAGCCGGCGCGCCGATAAAGCTTGCCATCGGCAGCACCACATGCCGGGGAGCAAACATCTCCCGCACAGGCAATCCGGCTGTATAGTCCTTCCCATGATGGCGCTGCGGCACGGGATGAATGCCGCTTCGGAAGGTTTTTGTCCGCATGCTTTCACCGCTTTCATCATATTGCATCAGTCAGTTGCTTCGGAGATTGTACCATATCTCTATAAAATATGAAAGTACCGTATTACCAAAATGTCTGACAAGATTCAGGGTTTTAAACAACGCAATCGGCGGACAAGCTCATTTAAGCCGGCAGACTCTTATTCCGGCAGAAAAGCGGCGATCCTTTCCGCCACCTTTGCCCGCGCCTCCGGAGGGTACCGGAAATGTGAGGTTCCTTCCAACATCTCCAGTGTGATACGAGGATTCTTCCCGCATGCCCTGCGCACCGCTGCCGGCGAAACGATTTCATCCCGCCGCCCCTGAAGCGCCAGCATGGGAACATTGAGGCCGGGAAGCCGCCGGTTCGTTTCCCGTATGAGCGCCATCAACCCCAGCGTGTTGGGAAGCAAGCCCGGGATGTGCCTCGGGATCAATCCGGAAATACCGCAGAGATTCCTGGCAGCTGTCACATCGGGATCCTCGTCCTCCCGGGGCGGATGAAGGGCAGCCAGCCGAATGCCAATCCCCCGCCGGGTCAGCCGTATTCCCAAAGGGAGCGCCAGCGCTACGATCCCGAGGATTTTCCCCGGATCCCGTATGGCTTCCAACGTCAACAACAGTCCGCCCATCGAGTGTCCCACCAGCAGAAGCCGGTCATACTCCGACCGCAGAGTCTCAACCGTTTCCATCACCGCCCTTTGCCATTGTGACCTATCGGAAGTCCGGAAAGCAGCAACATCGGCAGCATGCCCCGGCAAAGTGAGGCAGACCGTATCCGCCCCGACCGGCAGCAGCGGCAGCAATTCCCGAAACTGCCGGGGCGATCCCATATGCCCGTGCACCAAAAGGATGGCGGTTTTCTCCCTGTTGTTCTTTCCTACCGGCATTTATATTCTCCCTTGTCCCGCATAAAATCTCCCGGCGTGCCTGCCTCCTGCTGCCGGAAGGCAGTGCAGAAGGAAGCGGCGCAGCTGTAGCCGCAAGCCGCCGCCACTGATTCCACCGTCTCTCCGGATAGAAGCAGCTCCTTCGCCCGAGCGATACGGAGCAGTCGCAGATACATCATGGGCGGCTGCGCCAGATACTTCCTATTTAAAGAGGGATCGGACAATGCGGTTTCCGCCAGCGCCGGTGCCGACGCTTAGGAACGCGCCGTCTCCTTTTCTGTTTGGGACAGTAAGGCGTACATCAAAGGCAACCTCTCCAGTCCGTCAGCAGCGGATAATATCCGAGCATTCTCCCCGCAGCGGGCTCTCCCGATTGCCCGTACGAAGCAGTATCAGCTCATCAGGAAAGCCCTCCTCCCGGAAGTAGATTACAAGACTCATATCCTCCTTCAGGCATTCCTGTGCATAGGAATCGCCCCGGGGGAAGTAAGATGATCCAAAGACTCGGATATCCAACTCTTCTCTCCACGGGCATAACGGTATCGGTCGGAGGTCACAAAAGCCAGCCCGTGACAGGAACGATTTTCCATCCTAAACCGCTCCCCACGCAGTTTGCGCATCCGAATCGCCTCAACCTCTCCGATCACCAGCAGCCTGTCCCAATCCATATCCGCTCCTTCTCCGCAAGCATAGTCCCCCCGTATCTTTCCTGTCAAGCGTTTCGCGAAAATTCTACCGGGATACGCCTATGATTCCGTAGCTTTTCTCGAAACAGGAAGCCCTTCATGAAATTGTTTTCTTTCGCCAAATGAGATATGCTTACGGTATGGGGAGATTTTTCCCGTCAAATGAGATATGCTTACAGTATGGGAGGATATAGCATGCAACCGATTTTTAATCTTCAGGGCAGCCATCCGTTCCTGGTCTGCTCCCTTTCCGACAGCAGCGAAACCGATCTCATCTCCACCATGCGAAATGCCGTATATGACGGAGCGGACGGCTTTTTGCTCCACTTGGAAAAACTGGATCCAGCCTGCCAAAACCGGGAAGCCCTTGCGCGCATTTTTTCCTATGCCGAGAATAAACCGGTCCTCACCGTCAACTACCGGTATGACCACCCGGAGATACCGGACGAAACGCTGGCTGCCCTGCAGCTGGAAGCGGTAGCCGCCGGCGCGGGCTGCGTGGACATGATGGGGGATCTGTTTGGTTCCTCTCCATTTGAACTGGCCACTGACCCGGTGGTGGTAGAAAAACAGAAAGAGTACATCGCCGCTATTCACGCCGGCGGCGCACAGGTGATGGTCTCCAGCCATCTATGGGCGCCCATACCAACTGAACAGATGCTGGCGCAAGCACTCGAAATGGAGCGCCGCGGCGCGGACATCGTAAAAATCGCCATGAAGATCGATACCGAGGAGCAACTGCTTGAGGGAATCCGCGCCACAGCGCTGCTGCGGGATATCCTCGACAAGCCATTCCTGTTCATTATGATGGGCCAGCATGGAAAAGCACACCGGGTGATGGCGCCGGTTCTGGGCTCCTGCATGGTGCTGTGTGTTCAGAGGTATACCCCCCGTGGGCATAAGGATAAGCCGCTGCTGCGGGCGGTTCGGGCAGTTTATCAGAATCTGGATTATCAACCTACCCGATAGGAGGAGAAGATGAGTTTTAACGGAAAAGTGGCGTTAATCACCGGAGCGGCCTCCGGTATGGGAATGCTGACGGCAAAAAAGCTGGTGGCATCGGGCGCGCAAGTCGTAATGCTGGACATCAATGAGGAGGCTGTGCTTCAGGTTGCCGCTGATGTCGGAGGCATTCCCCGGGTATGTGATGTCCGCAGTTATCAGCAGGTTGCCGCGGCGGTGGAATTCACCCATACCGCATTGGGCAGAGTGGATATCACGATCAGCTATGCCGGCGGCGCCGCGTCCCGGGTATGCCGGGAATTCAAAGACTTTAATGATCTCTCTCCTGAAGCCATTGAATGGGGCATCGACGTTAACTTCAAGGCTCCGATTTACATGGCCAGGGCGGTATTCAACCTTATGGCGGCGCAGAAACAGGGAGTTATCGTCAATATCGGCTCCATCGACGGTATTACCGGCAGCCGTGCGGCAGAATACAGCGCCTCCAAAGCAGGCCTGCTGGGGCTGACAAAGTCGCTGGCAATCATGGGCGCGCCTTACGGAGTTCGGAGCGTCTGCGTATCTCCCGGTCCGGTACTGACACGGGAAGCGATGAAGAACATGAAAACCCTACTGGGACGGGCGGCAGCACCTGAAGAGGTGGTAGACTTGGTGCTTTATCTCTGTTCCGACAAGGCAGCCTTCATCACCGGCGAGAATATCACGATCGACGGCGGCCGCGCCTGCGGTGCCGGAATTTTGTAAAAATTAACGCATAACAAAAAGGGAGGCGAATTCGCCTCCCTTTATCGTATCAACCGTAGTCAACTCTTTTTGAATCGGAACGTCATCGGCAGCAGTTCTCCAAGTGTCGTGGACAACATCCCATTCTCCCCCTCAAGGTACACGGGAAAATCATCTCCGCAGAATTCGGAAAGCGCCTGGCGGCACACTCCGCAGGGGGAGCATGGCGTATCGGGATCCTCTCCTGTCCACCCGCCGGAAACCGCTAGCCCGGAGAATTCCCGGCAGCCTGCCGCCACCGCGGCGCAAAGAGCGGTACGCTCGGCGCAGGAGGTCGGAGAAAATACCGAGAACTCCACATTGCATCCGGAAAAGAGCCGACCGTCCGCCGTCAGCAGCGCCGCCCCCACGGTATAACCGGAATAAGGAGCATAGGCTCTTTCCCGGGCTGTCCGGGCAGCCTCCATTAACGTCTCAGGCTTCATCGGTTCCTCCTTTCAAAACGTCGGCAAAACTTTCCCCGGCAGTAACTACCGGCAAACCGAACAGTTCCTGTATAGTGGCCGCCAAGTCCGCAAAGGTAGCCCGGGTACCCAACTTTACCGGGGCGATCTCCCTCCCGTACACCAGCAGCGGCACATACTCCCTGGAATGATCGGTAGAAGGAGTGCCTGGATCGCATCCATGGTCGGCAGTAATAGCCAGCACATCCCCTTTGCCCAAAAGGGGCAGAAGCCCCGCCAGCTGCCTGTCAAACCGGGAGACGGCGGCGGCATAACCGGCCGCGTCGTTCCGATGGCCGTACAACATATCAAAATCCACCAGGTTTATAAAACACAGGCCGCAAAACTTCTCCCGCGCACAGCGAAGGGTAATCTCCATTCCCTCGTCGTTGTTTTTTGCGGGAATGGAGCGGCTGATACCTACTCCGGCAAAAATATCGCCGATTTTCCCCACACCAATGGTATCCAACCCCGCTTCCGTCAAAATCTGCGGCAGCGCCTTCCCCGGCGGAGGAAGGGAGAAGTCGTGCCGGCGGGAGGTGCGGACAAAGGGACCTTCCCCGATAAAAGGTCGCGCAATGACCCGGCCCACCGCATTCTCGCCGGTAAGCAGTTTTCGTGCGATCCGGCAATACCGGTAGAGCTCCTCCACCGGCACGGTTTCCTCATGGGCGGCGATTTGAAATACGCTGTCCGCCGAGGTGTAGACGATCAGTGCCCCGGTATTCTTAGCTTCCCGTCCGTAATCCTCCAGCGCCTTGGTTCCGGAATAAGGCTTATTGCACAGCCATCGCCGGCCGGTTTCCTTGGAAAACGTCTCAAGAAGAGGGATCGGAAAACCCTCCGGGTAAGTGGGAAAGGGCTTGGGCGTAATCAGCCCGGCCAGTTCCCAATGGCCGATCATGGTATCCTTTCCGGCGGACGCCTCCGCCATCCTGCCGTAGGCAGCCAAAGGCCGCTCTGTCCGCCTTGCGGCGGTTTCCTCTTTCAAGCCGGGGATATTGTACAGCCCCAACCGGGTCAGGCAGGGAGCCTCAAACCCCGGCTGGGCGGTCACCGTCCCCAGCGTGTCGCTTCCCTCGTCGCCGAAGAAGGCGGCATCCGGCATCGCCCCCGCGCCGAAAGAATCCATCACCAGCAGAAAAACACGGTTTGTCATCCCTCCGCCTCCCGGCGTATCCGCTCCAGCCAACACTTGTGGCACATCGCGCTGTAGGTCTCGTTACCCCCAAGAACTACCTGCTCGCCGGAGGTGGTCACCTTCCCCTCTATAATCCGCGCGTTGACGGTAGCCTTGCTGCCGCAGTAGCAGATCGTTTTGATTTCGGTAATGGAATCCGCCAGTTCCATCAAACGCCGGCTCCCCGGGAAGAAACGGGTGCGGAAGTCCGTCCGGAGACCGAAGCACAATACCGGAATATCATAAAAGTCTACGATTTCCCGAAGCTCATCCACCTGTTCCGGAGCCAGGAACTGACACTCATCCACCAGGATCACATCAAAATGCTCCTTTTTTTTCATGCGTTCCAGTACAGAGGCGTCCTCCGGTAGGATCTCGGCAGGGCAGGACAATCCGATCCTTGAGCGCAGCAACGCAATACCGTCCCGCATGTCGGCAGCCGGCTTCAACAGCCATACCTTCATGCCTTTTTCTTCATAGTTGAATTTGGTAATCAGCGCTTGGGCGGTTTTGGAACTGCCCATGGCGCCGTACTTAAAATACAGCTTTGCCATTTCCTTATCCTCTCACGCAAAAATATACCATTTTATCCCGTACATTGCAACCGCTCCGCCGGGTATGCTATACTGTCTTTGTCCGTTATCAAAAACATGGATATATGGTTACTGAGGAGGATGAAAATGGCAGAGAAACGATCATTGGATTTCGGGTGGCTCTTTCATGAGGGTGATATCCACCAACCCCCCGCAGCGGACAAAGCAAACAGCTATCTGACCGCAAAAACAGAGCACATGCTCACAGGTCCCGCAAGCCTTCACTATCATCCCCGCACGGCGTCCTGCCTGGAAAGCTGGCAGGACGTGGATCTGCCCCATGATTATATCATCGCTCAACGACCCACGCCCCAACACAACAATGCGCTGGGGTATTTTCATTATCGAAATGCCTGGTACCGACATATCTTCACCATCCCGGCGGAGGACGAGGGAAAGCGGCTGGTGCTTCGATTTGAAGGAGTGGCGACCCATGCGACCGTATACCTGAACGGTTGTCTGATCGCCCGTAGTTTTACCGGCTATACCCCTTTTGAGGCGGATATCTCCGCTCTGGCGCTGTACGGCAGCGAGAATCTTCTGGCCGTGTATGTAGAAACCGGAGACCACGAGGGCTGGTGGTACGAGGGCGCCGGTATCTATCGCCATGTCTGGCTGATCGTCTCCCAGCCCGTTGCGGTAGATTCCTATGGTATTTGGGTAAACCCGGCAAAGGAGGGAGATAGCTGGCGGCTGCCGGCGGAGATCACCCTCAGGAATGACGGTGAAACGGAAGCGGATGTCCGCGTATACTGCCAAACAATAGACGAAACCGGCCGTACCGCCGCCGACTTTGAAATTACGGCCCTTCTCCCTCCCGGGCAATGCACTGTTGTCAAGGGAGAGACAAAAATCACCGGCCCTAAAATCTGGGATATCCTTTCGCCGCATCTGTACACCTTCCGGGCGACAGTCTTCGTCGCGGGGCAGCAGACCGACTGCGCCGAGACGCGGTTCGGCTTCCGTACACTGGGATGGAGTGTAGAGGATGGCTTCCTGCTGAACGGCCGCCGGGTGCAGCTGCAGGGCGTCTGCTGCCACCAGGATTACGGTCTGACCGGCAAAGCAATGCCCGACCGTGTGCACCGTTATCGCCTGCGCAGATTAAAAGAGATGGGCGCCAATGCATACCGTGCCGCCCATTATCCTCCGGCCGAGGCTTCCATGGACGCCATGGACGAATTGGGCATACTCTGTATGGACGAGGTCCGCTGGTTCAGTACCTCACAGGAAGCGCTGGAGCAGTTGGAAATCCTGATCAAACGGGACAGGAATCATCCCTCGGTGGTGATCTGGTCCTTGGGCAACGAGGAACCCCTCCACGCGGAGACCCGAGGTGAGCGTATCGCCCGGAAAATGGCATCCGTTGTTCGCCGGATGGATCCTACCCGCCCCATCACCACCGCTGTCTGCCATGACCCTGCCAACGCGCCGGTCCATAATGTATGTGATATGTTGGGTATCAATTACAACTGGCCGGTAGTGGACAAGCTTCACGCCAACTTCCCCGACAAGCCGGTAGTATATGCAGAGTGCTGTGCTGTAGGAACCACCCGAGGCTGGTACCTTCCGGATGACCCCGGCCGAGGCTACCTCACCGCCTATGATCATCCCACGGGAATGTTTGTTGTGGACAGAGAGGATACCTGGAAGGGCATTATGGCGCGCCCCTGGATCACCGGCGGCTTCCAATGGGCGGGCATTGAACACCGGGGAGAGACCTATTGGCCCCGTCTTTGCTCTCAGTCAGGGGCGCTGGATCTCTTCCTCCAGCCAAAGGACGCCTATTATCAGAACATGTCTCATTGGACGGGTGCGCCCATGATCCACCTGCTCCCCCACTGGAATCTTCCCGGACGGGAGGGAGAGGAAATTCAGGTATGGGCTTACACCAACTGCGCCGAGGCCGAGCTGTTCCTCAATGGCGTTTCACAAGGCCGGCAATCCATCGAAGAATATGGACATGGGTGCTGGACGGTACCCTACACCCCAGGCGAGATCCGGGCAATCGGCTATCTTGACGGAAAAGAAGCCGCTGAGGATCAGCGGCAAACCACCGGCGCGCCGGTTTCTCTGCATCTGCGGCTGGAGGATGGGGATCTGCGGGCAGACGGTCAGGACATGGCGATTCTTACCTGCTGGTGCGAGGATGCGGAGGGCCGTTTTGTCCCTGATGCCTCGCCCATGGTGCATTTTAACACCAACGATCTGGGTGTCATTGTAGGGACAGGCTCCGATGTCTGTGATCATACTCCCGTACCCAGCAGAGACAGAAAGATGCGGGCAGGTCTCATTTCCGTTGCCGTTCGCTGCGGCAAGACGCCGGGTACTCTCCGGGTGTATGCAAACAGCCCCGGTCTAAAAGCCGTGCGTCTCGATATTCCGTTGACATAGGAGCCAAAATGAGTATTTTTGATGTTTTAAAGCTTCTGGGCGGACTCTGCCTGTTTCTTTTCGGCATGAGTGTCATGGGTACCGGTCTGGAGCGCCGCGCCGGCTCCAGGCTGAAGACAGTATTCGAGAAGCTGACCAACAATAAATGGAGAGGGATGCTGCTGGGTCTCGGTGTGACCGCCATTATCCAAAGTTCCTCCGCTACAACGGTGATGGTCGTCGGATTCGTCAACTCCGGCGTAATGCAGCTGAGTCAGTCCACAGGCATTATCATGGGTGCCAACATCGGCACTACGGTCACCGCCTGGCTCCTCAGTCTTTCAGGCATTGACGGAGAAGCGTTATGGATACAAATGCTGAAGCCATCCTCCTTCACCCCGATATTGGCGGCTTTAGGCGTCTATTTCTATGTATTCCAGAAGAATATGCAAAAAAAGGACATCGGTCTGATCCTGCTGGGCTTTGCCACTTTGATATTCGGTATGGATACAATGTCGAGTTCGGTAAACACATTGTCCGGTTCAGAGGCCTTTGCGAAGATTCTTCTCTTCTTCTCCAACCCCCTAATGGGGCTGGTTACCGGCGCTTTGCTCACTGCCATCATACAGAGCTCCTCTGCCTCCGTCGGCGTGCTGCAGGCGCTTTCGGTAACCGGGTCGGTAACCTGGGGCGTGGCGATTCCCATCATTCTTGGACAGAATATCGGCACCTGCATCACGGCGCTGCTGGCTGCAGTGGGTGCCAACAGGAATGCAAAGCGTGCGGCGTTCATCCATCTGTACTTTAACATGATCGGCGCCGCAATCTTCCTGATTGGCTTTTACATTGTGCGGTGGACGAATGTGCTCCCCCTTTACACCACGCCGATCAACACTGTGCAAATCGCCCTTTTCCACACATCCTTCAAAGTGCTGTCCACCGCCATACTCATGCCCTTCTCCAAAGGACTGGAAAAGCTGGCGCGCCTTACCATACGCGGCTCCGACGAGGAAAAGGATTTCGAGCTGCTGGACGAGCGTTTGATGATGACTCCCTCCTTCGCCGTGGAACAATGTACTTTGGTGACCAATAAAATGGCGGAAATTGTCCGGGAGACCATCTTTCAGTCTTTAGCACAGTTGGACGCCTTTGATTCGGTTCGCAGCCAGAAAATCATCGATGCAGAGAATAAAGTCGATCTGTACGAGGATAAGTTGGGAACCTACCTGGCGAAGTTATCCACCCATCACATGTCCCCCGCAAATACGCAGGAGATCGCCCGCCTTCTGCACTGCATCGGTGACCTGGAGCGAATCAGCGACCATGCCGTGAATCTGATGGAGGTTGCGGAGGAAATACACGAAAAAAAGGTCTCCTTTTCTCCCGAAGCCCAGGCCGAACTGCGTATTATGCATAATGCCGTCTATGAAATCGTGGAGATTGCCATTGATGCCTTTTTACAGAACGACCCTGAAGCTGCTTCCCGGGTAGAGCCTCTCGAGCAGGTGGTGGACTCACTCAAAACCCAATTGAAATCCAGGCACATCAACCGGCTACAGCGCGGCGACTGCACAACGGAATTGGGCTTCATATTCAACGACCTCATCTCCAATTATGAGCGGGTAGCCGACCATTGCTCCAATATCGCGGTCTGCGTCATTCAGGTCGCCAGAGACTCCTTTGACATCCACGAATATTTGGACACTCTGAGGAAATCAAACGACGAGAACTATGTATCCCTTTACAATCACTATCAGAAGCAATACGCCCTTCCCGCCCTTGATATCCGGGAAAAGGTTCCGGTGACGGAATAATCTCGAAAAAGCCCCCCTCTTGGGTGACCCTCAATAAGACAGTATGAGAACATTACTGGCATAGTGTAGCTGCCGTACAGGAGTGCGACAAGAAAAATTGGCGATACTTGGTTTTCACAACCAGGTATCGCCTTTTTCTATCTTTAACAGAATGTTTGAATCTTATTGGAGGTACATATGATGCAGGAACTGAACTATATCCGTTGTGGTGATTACTATATTCCCGATATTCGTTTGCCGGAGGAAAACAGACCTATTGGTCGGTGGGGGCGTTTACACAGAGATTATATCAAGGAACAAAAGCCAATCCGTTTCAATGATCTTTGTCTCAGCAGCGAATTGTGGACGTATCTGGCTGACTTAAACGAGCAGGTACAGAAACGCTTTGAGCTTATCATCGAGCAAATGAAAGTGGCTGAGGGCGTAACAGAGGGCATGAAAGCAATCGACCAAATGGCATGGGTAGGAGCTATGAACAGCATCTGTAACCGATCTGAAGAAATTGTTCTTCGTGAAATGGTCTACGAGGAGGACGCAGTATGAGAATCCTTTAAGAATTTTGCTACGGTAACATCGAGCCAACCGAGTATGACACATCCTCTTGCAAGGAATATAAGAAGCTGTTGGAACTGATTTGCAGGAATGAAGAAAAGTTCAAAGCCACCATGACAGACGAGTAGAAAGAGCTGTTTGAAAAATATACCGACTGTGTGCGAGAGCATCAAACCAATACAGACTGTTTGATTTTTCAGAATGGCTTTAAGCTGGGCGCACGAATGATGTTAGCGGTCATGGAAGACAGATAGTACTTAAACGACAGCACCCGTTGATTGTCCGTGATCAACGGGTGCTGTTATGCTATTGTTTTGATTCAAGATATTGACCATAGGTATAGATATTTTCTGCTCCAACCAAATCAACCAGAAAAGCTCTGAAAGTGGCATCTATTGGCACAGACACAAAGAAAAATAATCGTTTTCTTGGTCTTGAACAACACACATAAAACAGATTTCGATTTCTTTCGTAGGAAGCCTGCTTTCCGTTTGGTATAGGGGTATGTCCTGTTATCATCGGTGCATAGGTTTCAAATTGATATTGATTCCATCCTTTACTGATAACAAAGACAACATTATCGTATTCCTCACCCTTAACGCCGTGTTCCGTCGAGAACTCTGCTTCAGGATATAGGAATTCAATTGCGGCCTGAAATTGGCTGTAATCCAAATCTAAAACATCACGGATTGTTGCATCCAAGCCATAGATTGTATCAGGGGCATCAAAATATAAATGGTAGTATCCGTCAATCAATGACGGAACAGGAACCAATTTTGTCTCTACGATGGTATTGATAACATCAATGGCTTTTCCATCACGAGCTTTCTTTAGTTGCGTCTCAAATTCTTTCCATTGCATCTTCTCAGATTTTCTTGTGATTGGATAGCGCCTAATCCCAAGCGTATCAAACAGAAGTTGCATATTTGATGTGCTGAGTGCTTCATATATCGGTTCAACGGTATTCATGAAGAATAGCAAAAATGGATCTTGTTTATCTCGAAGCCCATCATCAATAATAGCCAATAGATGCTCATATCCTTGTTGTGTGGCCAAGACTTTATGAGTTATCATCAAAATCTTAATATTTTCATCCTTTGGCACATTATTTTTAATGCATTCTGAAAGTTGGTACAGTCTGGATTTTAGTTCTTCTGCCGGGAGATCGTCTTTGAATGTACGATCTGATCGCCGCACTCCAGAAAAATCATCGCAGGTTACAACAACTACTTCGCCTTCAAAATTGTCTATTGCAGATTGTTGTGGTAAATCTGGGCGAATGTCATTTAAGAGATTCACAATTCTGGGGGCCGACCTAAAGTTTGAGCCTTTTTTGATTTCCACAAGATTGTTATGCTCTATCGCACCGCAGGCATTATTGGTTTGGTAAATAGTTTGCCACGCATCTCCGAAAAAGCCAAATTGTGGTCCTACTCCTTCAGCAATAAAGAAGTTTATAAACCGTGTGATAATCGGCTTATAGGAATCCTGATATTCATCAATTAAAATCAAGGGATAATTGTCAGAGAAAACACGACGGAATTTTGCATTATCCAACAAAGTACAGAAAAGTTTCAAAACATCATTATGGTGCAAGTAATGTACTCCTTGGGACACATAACGGTGTCCTAAGGTATATCGAATCTCCACCACCCTACTGAAGTCTGTTTCCGTCGTTGTTAATGACTCATCGTTATCGATAATGCTCATAAGCGTGCTTTGGTACTGCTTGATTGCACTCCAAGCAAAGGAATGGATTGTCGATGGGAGAATAAATGAACCTTGGGATAACCGCTCTGCGATCACGTCAACGGCTGCATTTGTATATGTAATACATATCACATTTTGTTTTTTTCGGTGATAATCCTTCCACTTATTTGCTTGAATCCATTCGATAACACGGTTTAGTGAGTAGGTTTTTCCGGAGCCAGCACCCGCTTCCACACGAAAGCTACGTCCAGCCTTGAGTGTAGCAATAATTTGTTCGTCGACCCTGTCTGCTTCCGCCTTAGCTATGTCATAATTTGAAAGGCCGCAATGCTTGGACAATTCTCAACACCTCCTCACTCAAGAACTCGTTGCTTATTAAGCCAGATCAAACCATTTTTAATATATTGGGGAATAGAATAGTTGGGATTATTGCAAATCAAGTTCAGTGCAAAGTCAGTCTTGCTTTTCTCGGTAAACTCCAAGTCTTCTTCCGCAACAGGTTCCACGAGTCCATAATGACTACGATTCACATTCATTACAGCTTCTTCCAGGGATCTGCCGCATATCCCATTTTCCAAAGTTTGATATTCGATATGACATTTCCCCAAAGTCTTTTCCGCATCTGTTGCGGAGGTAATATCAGCAAGGAATATCGTATCTTTGCTATTCTGCGGAATACCCTTAATTTTACGCATCCACCACTTTATTGTTGCATTAGAGGTAGTTTTGCCCTTGCTGACAACAGCCTTTGTTCTGCCATCTATCATAGAATCTATATCCGTAAGAATTAAGCAAGGTAGTCCAAGGAAATCTGCAAATGGTATAAATTTATATGCGTATGCCCCTCCAATTTCAATCAAAGCATAATACTGTGCAGGCAGTTTATACTTTTCTGGCTCAAACAGTTTTTCTTTCTCACATTTTTCTATCATGTCCGGTAGCATCAACCGCTCTGAAGCACCCTCAACAAAAATAATTTTATCTGCAAAGAACAAATCACATCTGCTTAGCGTAAGGTATTTCTTGATGAAATCCATATTGTCGGCATTTTCTTTAGCAAAAACATCAAGGTTCTTATAAATAACTCCAGATTTAGATTTTTGAGCATATCGGATTTTAGAAAAATCCATAGTATTTGCTATGTGTGCAGAGTGTGTCGTTAAAAATGTCTGGATGCGAATAGTTGTAATTTTGGCAAGGAAGTTTTCTAAATGTTCAGCAAACGCATGTTGCATTTGAGGATGCATATGTGACTCTGGCTCTTCAATAAACAACAACGGAATGCAGGCTTCTCCCTTCTTCTCAACATCTCGTGCAAATGCAGCCAAGAGAAATTCCATTTTAATCAAATTCTTGTATCCAAGTCCATTGTAAGCGCTGGGCAGACTTTCGTCTCCGGTGCCAGAGTTATATGAAAGCTGTGTCTGTTTTTTTATCTGATCGTCGATTTTCAACTCAGTGATAACGCCGAGCTGTAATTCTTCAACATTAGGATAGCCAAAACCAATTGCCTTGTTGACCAGGTCACTGAGTATTCGATCGCTTTCTTTTTGAACATCTTTGTTTGCACCTTCAACTACTGAGCGGAGTTCCTTGACTTTCGCTGCTATGTCTGGCGTCAAGTCTTCCTCGTTCAAGCTGAAATACTCTGAAATCAATGAACTAAGGGACTCATTCGTTTGAGTACCATCTTCTCCGAGTATGCGTTCTGCAGGAATCGGATAATAAGGAAAAAGGTCTTCAAGTTCTCTGCGGCTCTTAACTTGCCGATCTTCTAAATTCTTCGGATTAACCGCATAGATGGTTAATCCAAACAACTTCGTAAAATTGCGTACAAGTACATCATGCATTTCCTCTACGTTGGGATTAAACTGCCCCTCGCTATAGCAACTATCCTTAAACAGTTCCCGCAGTTTGTTTTCGTCAGTTTTCAACTGATATTCCACACAAATTAACGCTGTAGTGGTATCCACATCAACATCAATAATGAAAGGCGATAACGCTCCCAATTTTATATCCGGATCATCCAACGAATAGTCAACTACAAATTCTATAGAAATAGTCTCTATTTTTTTGCAGAGATCCTCATAACTCAACATTTTCTCCATGAACTGCAAAAACAAGTTGTGGAGACCTTCTCTTTTTGACAGAGGATAATCGTTGTAGAAAAAATCGCTTCCTTGCAACACAGTATTGATGCAGTTACCGCTTGAAGTCTTGGCAGTATTGTTCCTGCCAACGATAAGAGTTGTTTTTGCATCGACATCCAGTTCGGCATCAATAAGCAATCTGTAATTTTTAATTCTGATTTTTGTTAATTGCATATTCATGTCCTTTCTGCTGGCACACATAATCACTGTATGCCAGCTGGAGTACCCATTTCCACAATGAAAATTTTACAAGCAAAAACGTCCAGGATAATATAACTCCAAAGACTGCAATAGATCTTGACCATTCATAATCATCACATTCGTAATGCGAGCCTCGTCACGTCCTTCCGGAGTGAAATCTGAGGTTGTAATCACCCATGCGCTACTTGCATTTCGTGTGCGCATATAACTATGAACACGCTGAATAGGGGTGGAGCCAATATTATTGCCCTGACGATATCGTTTGCATTGGATCAATTCATATTCTCCGTGAATATTAGTAGCAAGAACATCAACACCTCTGTCTCCGGAACGGCCGATGACTTCTGCATGTACAAAACCTCTTCGCACAAAATAGTCTGCAATCAATCTTTCGAAGTCATAGGGGGCCATTGTACACAGATGTTCTCTACCATCAGTGTTTTGATTGATGTTGACTGTATTACGAGCAAAGAATTTTCCTTGTTCGGGATCTTCGACAGCATACACATTTAACAATTCTGGAATCAGTCTATTAGCCGTGTGCAATTGATTGATGATTTCTCGGCTACCATTCTCCATGAAGGACGCAAGATGAATTACATACTCCTCGAAAGTAAAGCCTTGTCCGTCAGCGGTTAATTCCTCAATTACAACTGGAGCAAACTCACGAAGCCGGATTTCGGCATTCATTTCACGGTTCATCAAAGTATAAGGAGATAAGCCGGTCAGTCGATATTGAGCGCCATTTCTTGTTGTAAAGCGCTCCAATGTTCTTCTAATCTTGTCCTCATACATTGGATGAGCCAATCGCATCAAACCGCATCTACGCAATTGGGATAAGAATTCCTGGTTAAACTGTGTGATAACAAATGGATTTCCTTGGTCTGTCGCAGCACTCGTAGCTGCTAAGAAAATGAGTTCGTCAATGTCGATTTCGCCCTCGTACCATCGACGTTCGCTTTCCTGCAATTTGAGGAAAATAAAGCATACATCATTTATAAATGTCCACGCAGCAGACGCCAGTGCTCTCATTGAAGGATCGGATATTCCTGCAGAAATGGTGAGTAGTGGCTCAAAACCATGACGCCGTCCATAATCTTTCAATTTATTAAGATCACTAACCCAATCTCGTTGTTGTGGTCTAAAGTACAGCACCATGAATCCATGGTCGTCGACAATCCGATTTGCCTCAATGAACAATCTTTCAATATCGTCAAGGAACTGTTCTTTGCTATGCTTGTCCGTTCTGGACGGAGCATTGCTGATGACGACTTCGTTGCGAAGCCTATCGTCATCGTCTCGCAGCGAGTATCCCATAAGCGGATGGACTCTCTGGGCGTGCTCAAAATATTGCGCATTATCTCCGTATGGAGGATCTGTCAGAAGAAGATTAACTGTGTTGGGCAGAATGGTACGCAAAAAGCGGCGATAATCCATAGAACTTGCTTCTAACAGATTCAAGTCAAATTCTTGCGTAGCAATATAATTCTTGCGTTCCTCAAGCTTCTCCAAAAATCTATGGTATAGATTGGTTTCTTTTAGACGATTTTCGGGACAGTGGTTGTCCTGGCTTTTGCTGCGATAGTCTGTGTATTTTCCGCAATGTGCAATTGAAATAAGCGTATCTTCGAAGAAAGTACGTGTAGTTTCCGGAAGTTCAGCAATTGCGTTCTTGAGCGTCATTAATGCAATCTGTTGGCGTTTAGAGAATAAATTATGATACGCCGTATATTGTGGTGCTGTAAAATTCAGTCGGGAATTCTCGATCAGCTCGACATTAGGGAATTCACAAGGCATAGCCTCAACTTGGAGGCGTACAGCTTCATCAAAATCGTCATAATGTTTTTCTGTGCATCCACAATGACATCTATATCGGCGATTTCTAAAAATTACATTTTCGCCGTTTGCGCCAAGGCGTTCGTGCTGTGTGGGATGATAATACTCGAGAGGTTCACGGTCAAAGAACAAACCATCAAAAGGCAACTCGGCTCCGCAGTCTGGGCATCTTGTTCTATAGATTGTGTCCATAACAGGCTCTACCCGCTGTGCAATAAATTGCAAAGCAGCACAATACTCTTCAGCAGTCGGCACACCATGGAATGGGGCGGTAGACATTTTGAAAGCGTACGGCTCCCATTCGTTAAAACGCACACGACGACCAGCATCAAGTGCTGCATATGCAAACGTACCAGAACCGCCAAAAGGATCTACAACAAGATCATTCTCGTCTGTTAGATTTTCAATTAACGTTCTTGCAATAGTACGGCTCTTACGACCAATAAAAGGAAACACCTGCTCGGATTGATCTCGAGGTTGCCTGTTTAGAATTGTACTTTGCAAGCGGATCATTCTCTGACGCAGATTTTCCTGTTCTGCGTAGTCTAATAACCAATACATCACTTACACCTCCATAATCCGTCCTGAAACACGAAGGAATCGCTGATAACATCAACAAAAGATCTATATTGTGTTGATAGGATTTGCAGATAACCACATTCAAAAGAATCTTTAAGCATACCGTAGTCGTACAGATCTTGAGAGGTTACTTCTTTACGTGTTGTAATGATTCTCTCTGCACATTCGATTGCAAGTTTTTTCGCTTCGTCTACGGTTCCCTCAAATTCAGGGTGTTCAATCGTTGTTCTCTTCTGAAAGACAACAATATAGTTCCCGTCCAACGTACCCTTGGGAGTCATAATTGTTTTGAAAGACTTTCTTGGGGTAGCACTTGGGATCTGACCGCAATATGCCAAACCATGTTCCTGCATCGTCTTGAGAATTTTACTCCAGGACTTCAGGTCGAACGAATGATAAAACATAATGAAGTATCCATTCGTTTTAAGAGCTGGAGAAATGCGACTAAGAATCGCCTCGAAAATATGATTGAAATCATCGGCGTCCTTCTTTCGGCTCGGAGCATCAGAAACAACCAATTCTGCGTCTAACGATTCGTCTGTAAATCCTTTCCATCCCATCACTTTATACCAAAGTTGGTTATACTCAAGATAAGGAACCTGATCGGTATAGGGAGGATCGGTTAAAATTAAATCGACAGACTCATTCGGAAGTAGTTCTAAAGAGATGTTCTGTGCGGGCATATTCTTGAGGATGATGTCATCTTCGTCAACGAAGCTCCTGCATTTTTCACACAGATACACCAAACCATCCTTGAATGCAGCCGCCTTTTGCTCTATTATCATGACGGCATTTCTTGAAGTAACATCTTTTTTGGGCAGCCAATACGGCATCTGGCTCGACGCTTTTTTATCCGACAGCTTAATCAGATTGATTGCTGATGAAACAAGCAGTTCTAAAATATCGTAGCAATAGCTGTTTTGATACGAACGAAGAATGCAGAGTATCCGGTCCATTGCAATCAAATTTCGGTTACAGAAATAACTATATACCGTCGCATTAGGCCCGATAGCAATTCGAGAATTGGGGATCAAGGCAATATCTTCGATGTTGTGTTTTTCAGAGTGTTCATAGATTTTGTATTGCTCAATAAATGCATTCGACGCAACTGATTTTTTTCGCCCTGTTAATTTTCCGTTTATCTGCAATTTATACCAATACATAGTCGGAACAAGTTCTGTACCGCACCTGTCAAAATGGCATCTTTCCAATATGCGAGTTTCTTCATCTTCAATATGCATATAGAGAGGACTGCATAAAGAGCAAACATCCTTGCAGAAAGAGTCAATTGTGCGTGATACTTTGTCTAAGTCCCATCTTGTCAGAGATGTTTTGCACAGCTTATATGCAAGAAGATTGATATCTGTACCAATTGCCTTTCTTCCAAGTTTACTAGCTTCGATAATCGTTGTACCAGAACCGAACATGGGATCATATACACAACCGTTTTCGGGGCAAAAGCGTTTGATGATTTCAGAGACAACATTATAAGGCTTACGTGCCATATAGTTGTGCATAAAGCCAGCCGGGTTATCGACAATCGGCTTGAGTTCTTTGATTACCGACAATTTCTCATCGACATCATGGACATACTGTTTTGGGCGACAAATAAAAATATACTCATCGACCTTTGATGTTGAACTACGGCCTTGTTTTGAATGGCTAAGTTCCACTTTCTCAATTAGGACATCGTATTGTCTTTCTGCCAAGGTTTGGAGATCTACAATGTCCACAATAGAATTATCGGAGTAGCTCATCATCAGCCATGCCCCGGCGGAAGCACACTTTGTAATGAGTGTCTCAAATGCACCTAAGGCTTGGGCCTTTTTTCCGAAGTCGGATACTCGCCTATCATCTCTGTATCTTCCAATCGAAAGTTCATGCGTCTGAGGATTAACCGCCATTGCTGGATAATCGTACAAGCACAATGTATTCAGTACATGGTAATATCTGGAGTAGTGTTCCTTAAAATAAGGCGGATCAGCATACACCAGAGTATGGTCATCCAATGTAATCGAATCCAAACATTCAGAAAAATCAAGATTATAGCAAGCAGATTTTGTGTGACCTTCTTTGGAGCACAACCCGGCTTTCCGGTATTCTTTCAATAAAACCTTACATTCTTCGATGATGTTGATTTTTCTTTTGGAAAGCAAATTGTTACACGTTGATTTGCTTTTCACTTTTAGAAATTGAGCAAAATGCGTTGTTGTTGAAGCAGCTGCACTCATAGCAGACATTAATACAGTTAACAAAATGTATTTAGTGCTCTCGTCCTTAAGCTGTTCAATAATGCTTCGCAACGCATCAATTTGGCAGCATTGTGCTACGCCAAAATAGGCATTAGCAAAGTAAGTTAAGAACAAACAAGGAAAACCCAGGTTGGGTTCATTACCTGGAGTTACATGGGATACTAACTCAACAAGTTCTTTCATGCGAGGATCGTTGCTTTGAGTTTTGAATACAGACGGTGTTTCTTCGCAAAATGCCTGATATGACTTATAGTCAACATCATTTAAAAAATAATCTTTTTCTGCAGATAGCGCAGCATAAACTCTTCTTTGTAGAATCATGTATTGTTGTTCGACGGAAGTCCAAAAAGAAGCTTCGTCTGATTCGGAGAAATTGCATCCGTTTAGTATGGCTTGGTTAATGATGTATGCATAATACTCAAGGTCGTTGCTAATGACATTTTTATATGGTTTAAGAGCATAGCCAACAGAACCTATTCCTGCAAACAGATCGACAACAGTTTGGATTGACTTGTTATTAATTATCGGATCACATATATGAGAAATGATACGTGCTTTACTTCCCATATATTGAAGTGTAGAAATTTCGTTATATTGATTCATTTCATTCGCCTCAATAATTCATTCGATTTGGATAGGAGTAGGAGTAAGTGGTTGCGAAATCTATCCATTCTGTTTTTTAACGCCAAACCAATCAACCGATCTGCCTGGTCAGCCATAAACAGCGGAATGTTCAGCACATCATCGTCCAGCTTTAGATTATCAAGCGAGAACCGAACACGGAGCTTCACTTTATCCGGGAACAATTCTTTGAATTTTCTGAGGCTCTTGCTTGCTAAATTCGCTTCGGATTTTACTTCAACAGGGAAAATGTCATTATCTCGCTGAATCAGAAAATCCACTTCATATGGAGGATTATTCTGCGACCAATAACGAGGTAGCACCTCAAACTGCGTAATCAAAGTTTGCAGTACATAGTTTTCGGTTAAGGCTCCCTTGAACTCAGTGAACAGGCGGTTACCTTCGCCAAAAGCCGTAGGAACCAACTGCGCCAGACGACGAAGCAGACCTACGTCCACCAAATAAAGTTTGAACGCAGACAGATCATCATAAGCGGCTACAGGAAGACCGGGAGTACTGCTGCGGTAGATCTTATGCACCAAGCGGACATCTACCAGCCATTGAAGAGCATCCTCATATTCACGAGCTCTTGCACCTTCTTTGACAACCTTATAGATAAATTTCTTGTTCTCTCTTGCTAACTGAGAGGGAACAGACTTCCAAATCATAGAGATCTTCGGAAACTCGGTAAGATTGGGATGTTTAGCAAAGTCACGCTCGTAAGCACCGATGATATCGGACAAAGCTTCCTGCATGGCAGATACGTCACGGGCCTCCGTCCACATCTTTACCGATTCCGGCATACCTCCGGTAACATAGTACATCTTTAGTTTCTCATATAACGGATTGAAAAAAGCATCGGGAATTGGATCAAGTGTATCCACGCTCTCCAAATATTTCACAAGGTTCTCATCACCGTTTGCGAGAAGAAATTCAGTAAATGTCATGGGGTCAATCTGCATGAAGTTGACCTTTCCTACAGGGAAAGAAGATGGCTTAGCCAGGGCAATGCCAAGCAGCGAACCGGCACAGGCGATGTGATACTGCGGAGCATTCTCGCAGAAATACTTCATGGCATTGATGACCTTGGGGCAGTCCTGTACCTCATCAAAAATGATGAGCGTCTTTTCGGGCAAAATCTTATAGCCGCTGGCCAGCATCAGATTCTGCAGAATCCGATCCACATCTTTGGTAGTTTCAAAGAACTGTTTATATTCTTCGTTTTCGTCAAAGTTGAAATAAGCAGTATTTTCATAATAGCGTCTGCCGAACTCTTTTAGAATCCAGGTCTTTCCCACCTGACGCACGCCCTTCAGAATCAGCGGCTTGCGATAGGGTGAATTCTTCCATTCAAGCAGTTTATTCAATATCAATCGTTCCATAAAAACACTCCTTCACACTATTATTGGAGTTTTTGGGTTTTGCAATCACACTATTATTATACTCAGAACTTGTGAACAAATCAACCTGTTTCACGAAATTATTAAATATTTCTGCGCGCGGAATCACATAATTATAGATGAGTTGTTATGACAAGATGTGAAATGAAACCGCCAGCGGTTTTTAACTTCTACACAACTTTTGTCGAAGTTGCATTTTTGACTTCTGACCAGGTTGGGCAGAAGTTGGATTTTGAACTTCCGACCAACTTGGTCGGAGGTCATTTTTTATTCCCGACAAGTTGTCGGGAAGTTGATTTCAGAAATTCTGTCCAACTTGGGCAGAATTATTTTTTGCATTTTTTCTTTGAAGAAGTTCTAAAAACGGCATTCTCGTCGGCTACCATTTGGAGAGATTTTTTCTGAGATCACTCCCCAAAACGACAATCCCATCAGCTACCACTGGGGGAAACCATTTGAAAAATTGCAGCCGAAGCACGCATAAAAAAACTAATTTTCGCTGGCTACCATTTGAGGGGAGATTATGGACAAAATGCTTTTCTCACAGGCTACCACTTGAATGAAAATTTCCTGCGCCGGGTACGAATCTGAATGTTTTTTCTGGAGGTATATGAAGAAAGTTTTCCAAAACTCGTTGATAATTTGCCACTAAATGTCCTAACCAATAGAGGGATCTTTTTCTGATCCCGTTGAAAACTGCTCTTTGAAATTCCGAATATAGTGAGAGACATTCAGAATCTTGACACATAAGTGATGTATCTGTATAATGGTGGTACAACTGAACACTAATGTTCCACCATAGGTCGGTTTTATCCGACACGGTATCGGCACACCGGAAGTGCCGAACTGCTCCACCACGCCTTTGGTTCTGTTGGCAGGAGCTGTATGAAGCAGAACCCGACTTTGAGTTTTCAGAGCCGATTACTTTTCAGAGCCGATTACATAGAACATCACTTTGAAGCGAGAGCAATGCTCCCGCCGATTTCTGATGCTCTGTGTAATCGGCTCTTTTTGTTTTCTTCTACATCCGACAACTGAATGACCGTCCGAATGGGATATGACTTTGCGATGACATGAGCGAAGCAACGCCGGGGTGAGACTCCCGGGTAGGAACGACATTCGGGTAGAACGGCAAAATCAAAATTACGGCAAAGTACCAGTTTGACACTTTGGCAAAAACACAAAAAACGAAAAGGCTGGGTAGCGTATTCTACCATGGGTCCAAATTTCGCCTATCGCTCATTTTGCCCCTCATGGAATCTTGTTGGGGAGTGCCTTCCCCAAACCCTGCTCTGTTCCGCAAAGCGGAAGCGATACGGCTAACGCCGATTTTCAATTTTCAAAAAACGAAGGAGGAACCGAATGACCAAAACCTGCAACACACCGAAACGAACCCACATCGTAAAAACCCGTCTGGACGATGAAGAACACGCCGACTTTCTCCGCCGTTTGGAGATTTACGACATGAACCAATCGGATTTTATCCGTGAAGCGATCTCCGGCGCAACCATCAAACCAACTATCGTGGCAACATTGGTCAGTGATGACCTGCTGGCTGCTGTCGGCAAGCTGACCGCTGAATACGGCAGGATCGGCAACAACCTAAATCAGATTGCCCGACACCTCAACGAATGGCGTAGCCCTTATTCTACCATGGCGAAGGAATTGCAGGATGCCGCCGCTGATCTCGCCACTCTGAAATATGAAGTGATGAAAAAGGTAGGTGATGCTGTTGGCAACGTTCAAGCATATAAGCTCTAAAAATGCCGACTACTCTGCTGCTGAAGCCTACCTCACTTTTGAACATGACGAGTTTACCATGAAGCCCACCCTGGATGAAAACGGCAGACTTATCCCGAGACAGGATTACCACATTTCTACGCTGAACTGTGGTGACGAAGATTTTGCGATTGCGTGTTTGAGAGCAAACCTCCGCTACGGCAAAAATCAAAAACGGGAGGATGTAAAAAGCCATCACTATATCATCAGCTTCGATCCCAAGGATGTTCCCGATCATGGATTGACCGTAGATCTGGCTCAGAGCCTTGGAGAGAAATTCTGCAAGGAACACTTTCCCGGTCACCAGGCAATCGTCTGTACACACCCCGATGGTCACAACGGCAGCGGCAATGTTCATGTACACTTCGTTATCAATTCTCTGCGAATTATGGAAGTCCCGTTCATGCCGTATATGGACAGACCGTGCGACACGAAACCGGGCATGAAACACCGATGCACCAACGCCGCTATGGAGTATCTTCGCTCCGAGGTTATGGAGATGTGCCACAATGCGGGTCTGTATCAGATTGATCTGCTGAATGGCAGTAAGACAAGAGTGACTGAGCGTGAGTATTGGGCGAAGAAGAAAGGACAGCTTGCGCTGGATGAAGAGAACGCTGCTCTTGCCGAACAGGGCTTGCCCATCAAGCAAACCAAGTTTGAAACCGATAAAGACAAGCTTCGTGAAGAAATCCGTATGGCCCTTTCCGATGCTGTCAGTTTTGAGGACTTCGTAGAAAAACTTCTTCGCCGTGGCATCACCGTTAAGGAGAGCCGAGGGAGATTGTCCTATCTCACACCCGACCGCACCAAAGCAATCACGGCACGAAAGCTGGGCGATGATTTTGATAAAACGGCTGTGTTCGCCGCCTTTGTCAGAAACGCAAAACAGGTCAGAGCGAAAACACCTCTTGTTCGCTCCGCACCAACCATGCAGGATTTCATCAAACAACAAAATTCTGTCAGCCGTGTGGTGGATATGGATGCAGCAAAAGCCAAGGGCAAAGGTTACGAGCATTGGGCAAAGATACACAACCTCAAAAACGCAAGTCGAGCCCATGTGTTGTATCAAGAAATGGGATTTGATTCTCACGAAGCATTGGCAGCCGACTGTGATGCCGCCCATGAGAAGCTAAGTGATATTCGCACCAAGATGAAAACGGTTGAAGCTGCTATCAAGGAAAAGAAAGCGTTCCGTGACCAAGTAACAAATTACCACAAGACAAGGTATGTGGTTGACGGGTTAAAAGCCTGTAAGAATGAGAAAACCCGACAGAAATATCGTGATGATCACGACAGCGACTTCATCATCCTGAACGCCGCCAAACGCTATTTTGACTCCAAGGGTTTGAAGAAGCTGCCGAGTCATAAGGCATTGCAGACGGAAGTGGGACAGCTCATTAAAGAGAAGAACGAGCTATACAACCAGTACCAAACCGCTAATGAAGAAGCACAGCACCTTGATACCATTCGCCATAATCTCGAACAGACTCTTGGCAGAAAGATCGAACACAAACAGGAACAGGAGCGTTAACTCTTTCCCTTCGATTCCATTCCTATCCGGTGAGTGGACATTTTGTCCACTCACCACCAACAAATCAAAGAAAGGATTTTTATATGAATAAAAACAAGAAAGCTATCGACATGACACCCGAGGAACTGAACGAGTGGCTGGCGTCCTTGCCTGCACCGAAAGATGATGTACTTTGTCCTTACTTCTCTGATCCTGACCCTTATTTCCAAATGGAGCATACGCCTCGTGAGCAGGAGCAGACCCGTTTGTTTAACGAGGGCGGGCATCTAACCGTTCGTAACTACTGCGCTATGGCGCTGCCTCAGATTACTGTTACACTACGTTCCGGTCGAACCATTTACCGCTTCAACGGAAGTTACGACGGAACTCGCAGTCTGCCTGCCAAGGTTCTTGACCATATGGCAAAGGATGCAAACTGAGACTAACGACAAAGGAGACAAACTGACAGATGTATGATATAATCAACGCAAGCAATCCTGTATTGGCAGACTGCCCGCCGATTAAGGAGGAACAAGACATGAATAGGCAGTCTGACAAAATAACTGCTATCTACTGTAGATTGAGTCGTGATGATGAACTCACAGGCGATAGCAACAGCATTGTCAATCATGATGTAATGTATAGAGGGTGGATTACACCAAAAAACATTACATCATGACTGGCGGCTCATTTGTGGCGAATGAAAAGACAGTTATGATAAAGGAGGGATGCCCTCAAACCTACCGTAACTGTCAACCACATTCTCACGAAAGGAGCCTTGTATGGAACTGACTTACACCCAATGCGGCGACTATCTCATTCCCAACCTTGTGTTAGCAGACACCAAAGAGTACCATATCGGGAAATATGGCCGGATGCGCCGTGCCTACTTAAAAGAACATCGGCCCATTCTGTATACCGATCTCATTGTCACTGAAAAGCTGCTTCCCCACTTGGAAGAAATCGACACCGCCTGCCGGGAGCGGCTGGAAATCATTGAAAAATCCATGATGCAGCAAGAGGGCGTCACAGAAGCCCTGAAAGCTGCCGACCAGATGGCATGGGTGCGCTCCATGAACTCCATCCACAACAGAGCCGAGGAAATTGTCCTGGCTGAGCTGGTCTACTGTTGAGGGAGGGAACACCATGATTTTAGAAGCCATGTATAATGGAGAGTTTTATCCCTGTGAAACAGTAGTGCCCACATCCCCGGAATACCGCAAAGCGGTCCAAACCTGTGCGGCGTTGATGGAGCAGCTATCCCAGCGGCTCAGCAAAGAGGACTATGCGCTGGTGGAGGAACTCCGGGCGCAGAACGCTATCGCCCAATGCGAGGAAAGTGAGAGCCATTTCAAGTATGGCTTTTCGGCAGGGCTGATCGTCCAGCAGGAAGCCCATGAACAGCTGCAAAACAAGAAATAAGCGATGGCCGAAAAAAGCCCACGCAGCCGGAAAGAGAACCGGTGGCGTGGGCTTTCTGTGTATATGGTTATTCTGTCAGATCATCCGAAGTTTCCGCAACCAGCCGGTCAAAGTCGCTCTGATAGGTCCGATCCTGCAAAACCCGGAACTTTTCAAACTCTTTCTCGGCAAAGGCTTTGGCAATGGCGGCGGTCACCTTGCCTTTATCACGCAGAATATCTTCCTCGTTGAACTGTAAAAATGCGTCAAGCCGCTTGACCCAATCGGCCATATACATGACATTTCCCCGGCGGGCCTGCCGTTCCGCATAGTCCAGGTACATGGTGACAATCTCGTTCAAGTTACGCATTTCCGTTTCGTTCAGATAGTTTTTAGCGACGGTGACATCCGATTTACGGATGCGGCCTTTGGGGGCGTTTTTCCATGTGGTCAGCCCCATGTTGGGCTTGGTGCTGTCGGCACGGTCGTATACGATCTCGGCGGCGGTATGATGGGTGACCGCATAGTGGAGCTTGTTCTGCACCGTGGCGAAAAACTCCTTTGTGATGGGGCTTTCCACATCGTAGTCGGCGCTGCACTGGGAATAGATGTCCGTGATTTTCTGGTAAAATCTTCTCTCACTGGCCCGGATGTCCCGGATACGCTCCAGCTGTTCCTCGAAATAATCTTTGCCGAAAAAGTTCTCCGGCTCCCGCAGCCGTGCGTCATCCATCACATAACCTTTGATGATGAACTCTTTCAACACTCTGTTCGCCCAAATGCGGAACATGGTCGCCTTTTTGGAGTTCACACGATACCCCACAGCGATAATGGCATCCAGATTGTAATAGTTGGTCTGATACCGTTTCCCGTCCGCCGCAGTTGTTTCCATTTTGGAAACAACTGAATCCTCGCTCAGTTCGCCGGATTCAAAAATGTTTTTCAGATGCTTGGAAATGGCCGCTTTCTGTACCTCGAACAGCTCTGCCATTTTTGCCTGTGTCAGCCAGAGGTTTTCCTGAAAGAGCAGGATTTCCACCCGCACCTCTCCGTTTTCGGTCTTGTAAAAGAGGATTTCTCTGGTTTCATACGGGGTCAGCCCCTGTTCACCACTCATTCTTCGTTACCTCCATTCTCCATACTCCTTTCCACACCATACCGCAATTTCGCAGATCAGGTCAAGGGGAAGCGGCTTGTCATAGGGGAGTTGGATGGTTCCTTTGCTGGTTTTGTATCCTTGCAGCCGGTCTGCAAAGGCTTCTACCGCCGCAGGGCCGGGATACAGCCCGATGTGTTTTTTTAATACCGCAAACTGGATCAGGTTCCGCTTTTTCCAGTAGGTCGGCATACTCCAGGAAATCTTTTGCACAGCGTCCGGCAGTGCGTTTTGGATGACTTCGTTGATCTGACAGAGATACAGCCGGGTATATTCCGGCTGCTGTGCGATATATTCCTCAATGCTCTGCGGAGCAGTACCGCAGTAATGGCTTTGATTGGTATTCTTAAACTTCCGTCCGCATTTGGGACATTCCCACATGGCATTCCACCTCCTTACGGCCGAGCCACTGTTACAGTAACTTTCACAGGATCACCCGGCTGTTTTCCAATTTTTTCTCGAATATCTTTCCGAATCCCAATGATATAGCAAACGGAACCGTCTTCGTTTTTTACTCCCATATTGACGATGCTGCCGGAGTACGGCTCGCCGTCAAAGGTGATCTCCGCTTTCATCCGGCCCTTTCCGAACTCTTTTCGAATGTCATAAGGAAAGCGCACATAAGCGCCGCCTTTGTCTGGGACAGTTCGATTTTTGCCAGAAATTCATAATGCGTTTGGCACGTTTCCTTTTTTCCTCGTTTCCAACCCATGGTATAGTCTATCTCGCCAGTTTCGTGGTCAGTTTCTGTTTGGAGAACCAAAAAGCCTTCCCGCTCATAAAACGATACTGCCCTCTGGTTTTTCTGATACACATTTAATGTCATGGATGGATGCACAGATTTCACATGATCCAGAAGCCGCTTTCCGATCCGGTTGCCGCGCGATTCTTTTTTGACAAAGATTCCGGCAAGGTAGTTTTTCTGCATCCCTGCAAATCCAAGGATACGCCCATTTTCTTCGTATATATAAACTTCCGCACACAAAAGCTGCTCACGGACTTCCGCCGCATGACTTTCCCAATATCTTCTCGGAATAAATCTGTGGGCATCCCAATTCCCGTGAAGCCACAGTTCTATAACTTGATCCATATCTTCCACACATAATTTTCGAATCATATACAGCCTCTCTATTCAGATTTTTCCCGGTCGATGTGCCGGATGGAGGGAATTCCATACATGAGTCCGGCCAGTACGATGCAGAGTACGCCGGTGAAAGCAAACCAGTTCTGCGTCCCCACAGTATCTGCAAACGCGCCGGACAGCATCAGGCCGATGGGCATTGCCAGAGACGCAACGCTGCCGTACAGTCCAAATACCCGGCCCAGATATTCTGGAGGGATGCGTTCCTGCATCAGCGCGGTGACCGGCCCGTTATAAAAAGGAGTGGAAAATCCCATGGCCACGCAACACATGGCAAACAGCCAGAAGCCGTTTGATGGCAGCAGGCCGGAAAGAAGGATCGGCACACCCATCAAAACTACTGCACCGATGATCGACGTCGCCCTGTTCTGGAAGCCGCCCCATTTGCCGAGCAGCAGACCGCCGGCCAGCATTCCGATAGAAAAGGCAATTTCTGCGATGGACGCATGGACGGTGGTGCCGCCAAAACAGTCCAGCGACATGAGTGGGAACAGGGCGTTGATGGGGGAATACAAAATCATAAACAGCGCCGCTGTCCACATCAGGGCATACAGGCCCCGCTGCTTTCGGATCACAGCAAGCCCTTCACGCATCTCTCTGAACAGAGAGGGCTTCCTGGCTACCACCTGTTCCACTTTGTGGTTTGGAATATGGATCAGCGCCACCGCAAGGCTGGCCGCCAATGCGCCGAACACATCCAGCGCCACCATCTGGCTGATGGTGCAGATCGGGTACAAAATCCCGGCGATGGCAGTCCCAGCGATGTAGCCGACAGTTTGCAGCGACTGGGTGTAGCCGGAACACCTTGTCAGCTCCTCGGCAGGCACGATCAGGGGCGTTGCCGCGCTGATGGCAGGCGTATGGAAAGCAGTTCCCATGCTCCGCACAGCAAGCACGGCGAGCACCAGCGAGATGGGAAGTTCGCCGCCTGCGGAAGCAAGCACCAATACCAGACTGACTGCGGCAATAAACAAGTCCGCCCCTATCATGGCCGTTTTCCGGCTCACCCGGTCCACCAGCGTCCCGGCAACCATTCCCAATATGGCGCTGGGTAAAAAGCCCGCCATGGATGCAAGGGACAGCACCAGCGCCGAGCCGGTTTGGGCGGTCAGATACCAGATCAGCGCCATTTGCAGAATTGAGCTGGTCAGCACGGAAATCGCCTGTCCCGCCCACAGGATATAGAAATTTTTCTTCCAGAGATTGTTTTGCCTGTTATGTTCCATCACGCAGTATTTTCTCCATAACCTTGCCTTTAGCAAGTTCATCGACCAGTTTATCCAGATATCGAATCTCCTGCATCAGCGGTTCCTCAATGGTTTCCACACGCACACCGCATATAACGCCGGTAATCAGTTTCCGATTTGGGTTCAGATGCGGAGCATTACGGAAGAAATCGCCGTATGTCACAGAACCCGCCGCAGCCTTTTCAATTTCTTCTGCGGTATATCCCGTCAGCCAGGTGATGACCTGAGTTACTTCCTCCAATGTACGCCCTTTTTTCTCCGCCTTACTAACCAAAAGCGGATAAATCTTGCTAAAACTCATGCTATAAACTTTTTCGTGATTCATACGGTTTTCTCCTGTTCTTCCGTCTGCCATGTGCGGAAAAGTTTCTCCATCAACGGGATGTAAGTTGCAAGGAATGTCACGGCACCAATACAAAAGACAGCCTTTTTCTTTTCTTTGGGAACCAGCATCCCAACCATAACGCCAACGGAAAACAGACACATTTTCAGTAGAGCAAGGGTTTTCCAACTGCTCTCTTTACAATACCGGTCTGCAACTTCAAACAATCTCATAGCTGATATCTCCCTCCAATATTTGCAGAACAGATTACGTTTTTTGACAAAACAGATGTTAGGCTTCGTCTCTTTGCTACTTTTTTGAACGATTCTTATAGACATTGTACTGGTTCTTGCACCGTGGGCTGCAAAAGGCGGCGTTGGACCGACTGCCCAGGAACACCTTCTGGCAGTGCTTGCACAGGCGCAGGGGCTGGTCACCGTCCACCAGCATAAAGCTGAACATCATCTGGATGCCCAGCAGCAACGAATGGAAATCCCAGTAGATGGTGGGCTTATCCAGCAGCTCGATATGGTAACTGGGGGCAATCCCACCAAACGCAGCCATGGCCTTGCGGTACAGTCCCCGTGCGTCCTCGTCGATGGAATCATAGTCATTGTAGTACAAAATGGCCGTGGTCAGCGTAAAGGCCCAGTCCTTGAACTGCTGGGCAACCCAGTCATAGGGTTCCGCATACTCCCGCTGGAAGCTCATGTTCTTCGCCATCGGCTCGTCCATGAAAGTCATGGTCAGGGCAATCATTGTCCGGTCACCGGACACGTTCCATGTAGATTCTATGCCTTTCTTCACCAAGTCCAGCTGGTCAAAGGGATAAAACAGGGACAGATATTTGTCCGTCGCCATGGATTCTTCCTTGATAAAATGGTTTTTGGGCAGGTATACCGCCTCATAGTCCATAAAGGACGGCGTGGTGGGCAGAGCGGTCATCAGCCCCAGCAGGCCGTACCGGGTGACAAACTCCATCACCGCCTTTTCCACTTCTGCCTCCGGCTTGCGCCCCATCATCAGCATCCCCACATTCAGCGCATCCAGCACAATGTTGGGGGCCTCTTTCAGCGGATTGTAGACATCCGGCTTTGCACTCTTGCCGGGGGTGATGTACCGCTTGCCATCTTCCGCTGTTTTCAGCTCGTAGTGATCGTACCGCACCCAATGGGAACGGGACTGTTCAAACAAATTTTTCATCATACACGCCCTTTCTCCTTAATCGTCCCAATTATCAGGGGCGGTTTTTCTTTTTTCTGCGCTTGGTCTTGTTCTCCCGCCGGATCACGGCATCCTTGCCCTGTTTCTTTGCGATTTTTGAGTATTCCTCCAAAAATTGGCGTTCCCGCAAGGTCAGGCTGCCGCCATGCTCCTGTTTGCCGCACAGATGGTCATACATCTGGCGCTGCAATTTCTTGTGGATGGTTTTTCGCAGCTTGCGGATGTTGCGGTCAGACTGCCCACGAACAGCGGCAAGACGGGTGGTGCTGTACAGCCGCAAAGAGAGGAAATACAGAACTTCCTTATGTTCCTCGCTTAATTCCTCCACCATGCGGGATATAAAGGTGTCAGCGGTCAGGTTGTGCATCTCATAGGGGCAGTCAAACAGGATGTCCAGAAAGTTTCCGGCCATCAGTTGCCGGTATGTAGGGTTGTTCATCCAGCGGGGAATGAGTTTGGGTTCCGGCACCGCCTGATATTCCAGCGGCACATCTCCACGGAGGTTTTCATGGTCCCGTTCCCGGCGCTCCCGGTTCCGGTCCAGCTTGTTCCATTCCTCCACCACGTCCCGGAAATCCTTCTCCGTGCGTGCTGCTTCCTCCAGCCGCCGTATGGCCTCGGCCCGCATCTCCCGTTTGAGCCGTTTATCACTGACCGGGGCGGCTTCTTCCTCCTCGTCCTCCAGTTCCGTTTCATAGTCGATGGGATGCTCGTCCTGCTCCAGCTCGCTTTCCAGCTCGGCCAGACGTTCTTCCGCAAGCGCCTGTTCCAGCGTTTCTTCCGCCCCTGCGCCTGTCCCATCGTCCCACCCGGCGAAGCCACCCTCGGTATCCAGAAGCTCGTCATCAGACAGATACGCCATGACCCCACCTCTTTTCAAAAAAATATTTTTCAATTTTTCAAAAATGGTTCCGTTTTGCACCCCGGATTTCTCCTATTAGTGAAAGGGTAATCTAAAAACAAGTTACTTGGGTTACATCGGCTCATTCACGCTGGAGAAAGAGGGCTTTCGCCATGTTCAGGCTTGACACAAAAAAGAAGTAACACAATCGCAGGTTACAAACATCGGAACTACAACAACAGTATACACCGGATGCGCCGAAAGCGCAAGAAAGAGAGGTTCTATGGCAGATAAAAACGCCGTGTTTCTAACCCGGCACATTGGCAACACCACCTATAAAGTTCGTGTCTACCTCAGCGAAACCGCCGAGGAAACGATGGAAGATAAAATTCTGCGGCTGATCCGCAATGACGGGCTGGCAAACCAGCCGGAATGTGGTATAATGGAACTGCCACAAATGAGCCGTCCGTCTGAAAGGAGCGCCTGATATGGCAAACAGACAGACGGAAGAAAAAATCACTGCGCTCTATGAGCGCCTGTCCCGTGACGATGACCTCACGGGCGACTCGAACTCCATTCTGAACCAGAAACGTTATCTCGAAAGCTATGCAGTACAGCGGGGCTACACCAATATCGTCCACTACACAGACGATGGGTGGTCCGGCGGCAACTTTGACCGTCCCGCATGGAAGCGCCTTGTGGCGGACATCGAGGCGGGAAAGGTAGCCCATCTGCTGTGTAAGGACCTAAGTCGGATCGGCAGAAACTACCTGCAAACCGGCTTTTATACCGAGGTAATGTTCCGGCAGAATGGGGTTCATTTTGTTGCTGTCGCCAATAATATCGACAGTGAGGAACAGGACAGCGGCGAATTTGCGCCCTTTCTCAATATCATGAACGAATGGTATCTGCGTGACCAGTCAAAAAAGGTTTCAGCAGCATACCGCGTCAAAGGCAAGGCGGGCAAGCCCACCACCAACAACGCCATCTATGGCTACAAAAAAGACCCGGAGGACAAGGACCACTGGCTGGTAGACGAGGAAGCCGCCGCCGTGGTGCGGCGGATCTTCCGGCTTGCTGTGGAGGGGCACGGTCCCCATGAGATTGCCAAGATACTCACACAGGAAAAGGTGGAGTGCCCCGCCTATTATCTGGCACGAAACGGCAGAGGCAGCCGGAAGAACACCGTGGACACCAGCCGCCCCTATGACTGGTACGGCTTCACGGTCAGCTCCATGCTGGAGAAACCGGAGTATATGGGGCACACCGTCAATTTCCGTTCCTCCAAAAAGTCCTACCGGGATAAGCGGGTAAAAAATGATCCGTCCGACTGGCTGATTTTTGAGAACACCCACGAGGCCATTGTTGACCCGGAAACCTGGCAGCTGGCCCAGCAGGTGAAGCGAACCGTGCGCCGGACAGATACCACCGGCGTCGCCAATCCCCTGACCGGCCTTGTGTTCTGCGCCGACTGCGGAGCCAAGATGTATAACCACCGGGGCAAGCGCAAAAAGGACGGGCGGGAGTATGGAACTGACTTTTATAACTGCTCTACCTACACCCTGACCTTTGAGCGTGAAACCCAGATGTGTTTTTCCCACACCGTCAGCACCAAAGCCCTGAACGCTCTGATTCTGGAAACCATCCGCACCACTGCCAGCTATGCCATCCAGAACAAGGAGGAATTCATTCAGAAGGTTCGCAGCATTTCACAGGTTCGCCAGCAGGAAGCGGCCAAGGAGCTGAAACGCAAGGTCGCCAAAGAACGCAGGCGCAGCGCCGAGCTGGACGTGCTGATTAAAAAGTTGTATGAAACCTATGCCATGGGCAAGTTGGAGGAAAAACGGTTCGAGCTGCTGTGTGCCGAATATGAGAAGGAACAGGCCGAGCTGGAACAGCTGCTTGCCTCTGAGCAGGCACAGCTGGACCAGTTTCACGAGGACACCGACCGTGCCAGCCACTTTCTGGCGCTGGCACAGAAATATACGGATTTCACCGAGCTGACCGCCCCCATGATCCATGAATTTGTGGAGAAGATTCTGGTCCATGCCCCGGACAGAAGCACCGGGGAGCGGGTGCAGGAAATCGAGATTTACCTGAACTTTATCGGGAAATTTGAAGTGCCCATGCCTGAACCCACCGAGGAAGAACTGGCTGCGGAGGAAAAGCGCCGCCAGAAGCGTATCCGTGACCACGAAAAATACCTGCGCCAGAAGGAGCGAAAACAGAAGATTGCTGAGGGGCTGATCATTCCGGGGGAACCGTACCAGCTGGTATGCCAGTGCTGCGGAGAGCCGTTCCAGTCGGTCCGCCCCAACGCTAAATTCTGCAAACCCGCCTGCCGGGAGAAGTTCTACCGGCAGGAAAAGCGGAAAGCCAAAGAAACGGAAGCATCACAAACTGCATAAGGACTGCGGCCTGCCCAAAGAAAACGGGCGGGCCGCTTTTTTTATGCCCTGAAACGGAGGGATTTTCATGACACTCTTTGAACTGGTAAAACAGAATATTTGTGTGCCGGATGCGGCGGAACACTATGGGCTGCAAGTCAACCGAAACGGGATGTGCAGCTGCCCGTTCCATGAGGACCGGCACCCCAGCATGAAGCTGAACGAACGGTATTTTTACTGCTTCGGCTGCGGGGCCACCGGTGATGTGATCGACCTTGTGACGAGGCTGTTTGACCTGAGCAGCTACGAGGCGGCGCAGAAGCTGGCACAGGATTTCGGGATTGACCCGGACAAGCCCCCGGCGGCAATCGCCTTACCAAAACCGGAGCGACCTCTGCTGAAAGCATACCGGCAGGAAGAAGTGCGCTGCCTGCGGGTGCTGTGTGATTATCTGCATCTTCTGGAAAGCTGGAAGGCGCAGTACGCACCCAAGACACCGGAAGATGTTCTGGATGACCGGTTTGTGGAAGCCTGCCAGATGCTGGACTATGTGGAGTATCTGGCGGATTTGCTCATTGCCGCCGAACTGGAACAGCGGGTGAAAATCGTAGAAATGCTGAACAAGGATGGCCTGATTGCCGGTTTGGAGGAACGGCTGGACAGGCTGAAAAAGGAGGATAACGCCCATGAAAAACAAAACGCAGCTTGACGGGATGCCCGTCTGGTTTGATGGAAAAAGCATCAACGAAGCCCTGTTTTGTGAGGAGTTCTTGCAGACGCACAAGATCATCTTCACAAACGGGGCTTTTTTTACGCCCGAAGGCCGTGTGACCGATGAACTCCCCCTGCGGTGCGAGATTTTTGAGGAGCTGAAATGCTGTGCGGTCAGCAACATTCCCCGCAAAATCAGCAACATTGTGGAGCTGATGAAGCTGGCGGCGCTGGTGGAGGATTTTCCCCCGGAGCCGGACCGGATTCACCTTTCCAACGGGACTCTTTTTCTGGACGGAACCTTTGTGGAGTGAAAGCCGAAAATCGTCCGCAACCGTTTCCCCGTGTCCTACAAGCCCAACGCCCCAAAACCTGTTCTCTGGCTGCAATTTCTGGATGGCCTGCTCTACCCGGAGGACATCCCCACCTTGCAGGAATATATCGGTTACTGCCTGATTCCCAGCAATAAGGGACAGCGGATGATGGTCATTAAGGGCAGCGGCGGCGAGGGAAAGTCACAGATCGGCGCTGTGCTGGGAACTTTGTTCGGCTCCAACATGAAGGATGGCAGCATCGGGAAAATATCCGAGAACCGGTTTGCCCGTGCCGACCTGGAACATATCCTCCTGTGCGTGGATGACGATATGCGAATGGAGGCCCTGCGCCAGACCAACTATGTGAAATCCATCGTCACTGCCCAGGGCAAGATGGATTTGGAGCGCAAGGGCAAGCAGAGCTATCAGGGATGGATGTGCGCCCGGCTGCTGGCCTTCTCCAACGGAGATTTGCAGGCGCTGTTTGACCGGAGCGATGGATTTTACCGCCGCCAGCTGGTGCTGACCACGAAAGAAAAACCGGCTGACCGTGTGGATGATCCCGACCTGGCCGAGAAGATGAAAGCCGAGGTGGAGGGTATTCTGCTCTGGGCTTTTGAGGGGTTGCAGCGGCTGGCCGCCAACAACTTCAAATTCACCGAAAGTGAGCGCACCAGAGGGAACCGGGAGGCAGTCAAACGAGACAACAACAATGTGTATGATTTTCTGGATTCTGACGGGTATGTTCGCCTGAAAGCCGATCTATCCGCCAGTTCCAAAGAGCTGTACGAAGCATACCAGATTTACTGCACCGAGAACAACTTGCCTGCCCTGAAACCCCGCAGCTTCAGCGAAGCCCTGATCGCCTGCCAGAGCCGCTACAATCTGGAATACTGCAACAATGTGACCAACGCAGCCGGACGGCGGGTGCGTGGCTTTCTGGGAATTGAGGTACTGGTAAGAAATCATATATCAGTGTTTTCCGGTGATTCGATGCGTACGTACGTACCGGAAGATGTGCCGGAGGAATGGCGGCGCTGAACCGTGTACGTACGTACGCTTTGATTAACCCTTGTTCTACCTTTTATAGCAATTCGGCGGCTATGGTAGTCAGAATCACCGGTCAAATCTCCATGCTAAATCAAGGCGAGTGGGAATCGAAAAATATTTGACGGTTGGAAGAAATCATTTTACGAAACCGTGCTTCTCGTCCCGGTGAACCGGGTACATGGAATCATGGGAAAATGCACGGTTTCAAGCCAAGTCACACGGAACGGAAAAGTCGGAAGGTGCGACCTATGGGCAGGACATCACACCGGCAATTCTGAACGGATTTGGTGACAAGGGAATTTTTACGGCACAGCGAAGCGGTTATGCCATAGGGCGTACCGGCTTCGCTTTTTTATCAAGTAAATTTAGGAGGATTTTTTATGATGACGGTACGCAACGAGATTAAGGCACAGATCGTCCGGGCGGGATATACCATGCAGGAGGTAGTTGACCGGCTCCATGAGGAATACGGCTGGTCGGACAGCGTTTCCAACCTGTCGGCCAAACTCCAGCGGGAATCCATCCGCTACAAGGAGGTTGTGGAGCTGGCCGATGTGCTGGGCTATGACCTGATCTGGCAGAAACGGAGGTAAACCTATGACAAGTGAAGAAAAGAAACTGTTGCAGGCAAAGCACCGCTTGGAGGAAGCCCAGGCACGGGACCGGGTGAAGGAGCGAAAAGCCCGGACAAGGCGGCTCATTCAGGAGGGCGCTGTGCTGGAAAAAGTGCTGCCGGAAGTACAGGCGGTAGGGCTTGACAATCTGGAAGAATACCTGCGGCGAAAGCTGGCAGCACACGATTGAAAACGGCTGGGAGGTCTCCGGGAAACCGGGGGCCTTCCTCTTTTTTATCCCGAAGGGCGCACTTACTCACCACCTGCTAAAGCAGGCGGTGGTAGCCCTCCCGGTGGTCGGGCACGTGCGCTCTCCGAGGGGGATTGCGGCTCCTGCGGGAGCCGCTGGACAAGGCTGCATTTCTGCCAAACTGCCAGCCTTATCCATGCAGTCGGCGCAGGGGTGGTATATTGCCACCCCATCCCGCCGCCTGCCTGCATCAACCTGCCGCCGGCAGCTTGACACAGATACAGGGGGGAACGAATCGTTCCGCCCCTGCTGGTGGTGCGTCGTATTTCACGACACACTGAGCGAAAACAAGGGTGCCCTGTTTCGGGGCACCCCTTTCAGAAAGGACAAGGTGATTTATGGCGATTTATCATTTGGAGGCCAAAATAGTCAGCCGTGGAGCCGGACGCTCCGCCGTGGCTGCTGCGGCCTATCTGAGCTGTTCCCGGATGCTCAACGAGTATGACGGGGTACAGCATGACTACACCCGCAAACAGGGCCTTGGGTGGCGGCAGGTTTTTCTGCCAGCCACCGCCCCCGCAGAGTGGCAGGATCGGGAAATCCTGTGGAACGCTGTGGAGGAAACCGAAACCGCAAAGGACAGCCGCCTTGCCCGTGAATTTGTGGCGGCGCTGCCCATAGAACTGAGCCGGGAGGAACAAATCCAGCTCCTGCAAGATTTTATCAAGGAACAGTTTGTTGCAGACGGAATGTGCGCCGATGCTGCCATCCATGACCTGTATCCTCCCGGACACAATCCCCATGCCCATATCCTGCTGACGGTGCGCCCGCTGGATGAAAAGGGAAAATGGCAGTACAAGACCGAGAAAGAATATCTCTGTGTCAAAGACGGCGAGGAACGGGGCTTTACCGCCGCTGAGTTCAAACAGGCACAGACCGATGGATGGGAGAAACAGTACCAGTACAAGGTGGGCAAAAAGAAGGTGTATATGGCCCCTTCCGCAGCGCAGGCACAGGGCTATGAGCGGGTGTCCAAGTACCCCAAAAGCACCAAATATGGCAGGCAGAATCCCATCACGGAACGATGGAACAGCGACGAGCAGCTTGTCCTGTGGCGGGCTGCATGGGCGGATGTGGCAAACCGCTATCTGGAGCGCACCGGGCACGAAGAACGCATCGACCACCGCAGCCATGCCGAGCGTGGTCTGCTGGAGCGGCCTACGGTCCATGAAGGCGTGGTTGCCAGAGCCATGGAGAAAAAGGGTATTATCTCTGACCGGTGCGAACTGAACCGGCAGATCAAGGCGGACAATGCCCTGCTCCGGGAGCTGAGGGGACAGGTCAAAAAGCTGACGCAGGCGGTCAAGAATACTCTCCCGGCGCTTGCTGAGGCTATGGAGAATCTGCGTAAAAATCTGCTGCTGTTCTGCTATCAACTGGGGTATCTCCGCAAGGGCAAGGAACGCCTGAATGCTTCGCTGAATACGCTGCGCCCTGCCCTCACGCAGTACAATCAGCTGGCAAAGGACATCCGGGATAAGACGAAAGAGCGCCGCAGCCTGCTTTCCGAGAAAAAGGCGATCTCTGCTGTCCATGTGTTCCGACACCGGGAACTGGCGGCAAAGATTGCGGCTCTGACAGAGGATTTAGAGGAACTGCGCTCGGAGAAAAATATGCTTTTGGCATCGCTGGCATATACCGAGGAAGATGCCGCCGATAAATTCTCTAAAGACATCGCTGCCATGGAGCAGAGTCTGAAACGGTTGGAAGAACAGGAACAGAAATATTCCGCCGAGCTGGACGCTGCCCTGAATGAGTATGCCGGGCTTCGGGAGCAGGCACAGGGCTTCGACCCGGTGCAGCTGTATGAAGCAAGGCAGGCCAGCCGCCCCAGCAAGGAGCAGGAAGCGGAGAACCGGGCGCAGGAGGTTTACGGCGAGAAGTACAGCCCGCTTTTGATGTTTGACAGCAAAAAGGCGGTTTCCCGTATGCTGCATGAGGATATGGAGCGGCAGGCCGTGCGGAGGATGGTGCGGCAGGCGCAGCAAAGCGTTTATAAGAAAAAGAGTAAGGAGCAGGAACGATGATGATTTTGAAGGACATTTAATGTTTACATTTGATTTATTGACTATACGGTCTATTTGCTCTATAATAGACCGTATGGTCAATAATATGTGACAGGGGAGGTAGAGGATGAAAAAACAAGAGAAAACTCAGAAAACCAAAGAACGTATCCTTGCTGCTGCTCTTGAAGAATTCGGAAGCAAAAGTTATGATGCGGCCTCGGTCAATAGTATCTGTGAAGCAGGCCAAATTCCCAAAGGTCTAATTTACCATAATTTTAAGGGTAAAGATGAACTGTATTTACTTTGTGTGAAATCTTGCTACGATGAAATGATGGCAGCTTTGGAGGTGCATTCGTTTGAAATCCTGGATGCAAAAGAGAGCCTACAGAACTTTTTGATGGTAAGGCAAAGATTTTTTCAAGAAAACCCGAACTATGCAAACATTTTTTTCAATGCAGTGTTACAACCTCCAAAGCATCTGGCTCAGGAACTTGCTCAACTGCGAAGAGGGTTCGATGAGTATTTCAGTCAATGCTATCTTGCCGTTTTGAATTGTCTAACCCTACGGGATGGAATCACAAAAGAACTGGCATTGGAATATTTTCTGGCTGCCAGTGAAATGTTCAACAGTTATTTTCAAAAAAAAGCCGAGCAAAACGGTGATTACCGGGAACTGATTGACGACCACGAGGGCAGATTGTCTGCTATCTTTGACATCATGCTCTATGGTGTCGCAAAGGAACCAACAGGAGGAGCATCATGACGATTGAAGAAAAAAGGGATTATTTAATGGTGCAAGCAAGTTTGAATAGTTCCTGTCAGGAAAGGTCAGGTGAAACAAAATGATATTGTTATTTCTAAGATTATTGCTTACCATAGGAACTGCTTTCCTTGTAGGTAAGCTTGTTTCAAAAGTGAAGTTACCGTCCATATTGGGATGGTTGATCACTGGAATGGTTTTAGGTCCTCATGCACTGTCGCTGATGAACCAGCAGCTTCTGGATACACAGTGGTATCAGACAGTTGTTCACATTCTTGAGTGCGGCGTTGGCCTGATGATTGGAACAGAACTTGTCTGGAACAAAATAAAGCGGTCGGGAAAAGCCATTGTCATTACCACACTAACACAATCACTCGGAACATTTTTGCTTGTTTCGCTGGTTTTTGGTATTGTATTTTATGTATCGAACATACCAGTTTATTTAGCGTTCATTGTTGGAGGAATTGCGCTTGCGACAGCACCGGCTCCGGCATTATCTATCGTTCGGGAATTTAAGACCACAGGACCGGTTACTAAAACTTTAATTCCTATGGCAGCATTGGATGATATTGTAGGCTGTATTGTCTTTATCACAACGATTGCGATTGTTGCAGGCAATCTCTCTGCTGGCGATTTACCCGCATATATGATTGCTCTTGTTGTTATTCTCCCTCTGCTCATTGGCGTTGTAACGGGTCTGGCAGCTGGCTTGGTGTTGAAAAAAGAGCGAAGCAAATCGATCACGCTGATGCTGCTGATTGTCATGATTATAGTAGCTTCTGCTGTGGGCTTTATTTTTAATACATTGGTGTTGCCCCGCCCTGTTTTGAATTTTATGCTGATCGGCATGGCGTTTTCGGCAACTTTTTCCAATATGATTTCAGAAATGCGTCTGGAACAAATCATGGATGGTTTTAATCCTATTTTGGGCGTTTCCATGATTGTTGTGATTTTGAATTTGGGCGCACCACTGGATTACCACTTGATCCTTGGTGCTGGCTTGTTTACCGCCATTTACATTCTGGCAAGAGCGGCAGGAAAATATTTCGGCGCTTATTTTGGAGCAAGCATCACAAAGAGTCCCGAAACGGTGAAAAAGTATCTCGGCCTTACATTGCTGCCACACTCCGGCGTTTCCCTGGTGTTTACTGGCATCGCTGTTTCTGTTTTGGCTGCACCGGCTCCTGAATGTGCAAAAATTGTGCAGGGAACCATTGCGGCGGCAGCTGTAATCAATGAAATCATTGCTGTAATCACAGCAAAAAAAGGATTTGAATGGGCTGGCGAGATGAATAGCGCAACGAACAGGAGCGATGATAAGATGCAACACATCATTATTACAATTAGCAGGCAACATGGAAGCGGCGGACGAGAAATCGGAAGAAAGGTGGCTCAACAACTGGGATTACCTTTCTATGACCGAGAGATTATTGAGCTGGCAGCCAAGGACAGTAATATTGACATCAGCTTTTTTGAGAACAGTGAAACGAAAGATGCCGGCAGTTTGATTTATGATCTTTCTGCAGGTAGCCATGTTATGCTTCCGATTACCGACAGGGTATATTTGCAGCAAGTGAAAACAATTCGTGACATCGCTAGAAATGGAGGGTGTGTGATTGTTGGACGTTGTGCGGATGCAATCTTAGCGGACAATCCACATATTCTCCGGGTGTTTGTATATGCAGATGCCGATACAAGGCGAGAGCGTGTTGAAACTTTATACCATGAACCGGCAAACGAACTGGAAAAGTTAGAAAAGAAACGTTGCTCCTATTATCAGCACTATACTGGGAAACGATTTGGTGATGCACAGAATTATGATATGTGTTTGAATAGCGGTTCCCTTGGGCTGGATGAGTGTGTGAAAACAATTTGCTCTGCCTATCACAATCATGTGGGAGAATCAACTGAGGAGGAGTGAATTTGTATTTTAGAGAATTTCAACAAAGCGATTCCACTGAGATGATACAAATTATCCGAGAAACTTGGGGATATGATCGCTTTTGTTCTCCCCCAATAGCTGAAAAGTTGGCAAAGGCGTATCTGTACAGTTGTTTAGCAGACCAGACCTATACACAGGTTGCGATTGTAAACGATATACCCGCAGGCATTATCATGCCAAGGATGTTTCAGTCCATCGTTGTCCACCATCCCTGCGCATCAAACAATGGATTGCAGTGCTCGATCTGCTCCGCACCCGTGAGGGGCGGGCGGCATCCCGGGTTTTTGTTAAAGTAGAGGCCATTGACCGGGAGCTTCTGCGCTGCTGCCCGCCCTATATGGGGGAACTTGCATTTTTTGCCGTTAGCAGTTCCTATCGAGGACAGGGCGTAGGCAAGCAATTGTTCCAAAAAGCAGTCGAGTATTTGCGGAAACAGAAGATTTCATCGTTTTATCTGTTTACAGATACCAGCTGTAACTACGGATTTTATGAGCATCAGGGGATGCAACAAAAAACGAAGAAAATATGCAGTATGAAAATCGGAGATCATACAGAAGAGTTTGAGTTTTATCTGTATGACTACCATTTTTGAAACTTGCCAAAAGCGTTTTATTAAACAATTCCATCCAAAGCATTACACAAAATCGCTGCTCATAGGAATGTGTTCTATGAGCAGCGATTTTATATTCCCAAATAATATTAGGTAAAACACCCTTGACAAATCTCTTTCCAAAAGGCAAGTCTCAAAAAATACGCACAAGAACAAGGTTTCCGAAATATCCAGTTTTTCGTGGACGATGGTTACTCCGGTGCCAACTTCAACAGACCCGATTGGAAACGCATGATTGAACTGGTGGAGAATGACCAGATCGGCGTTCTCATTGCCAAGGATATGAGCCGTATCGGCAGAAACTATTTGGAAGTCGGCTTTTATACAGAGGTACTTTTCGTCGAACACAATGTCCGATTCATCGCTGTGAACAGCGGTGTGGACAGCAACAATCAGCAGGACAATGATTTCACGCCATTCCTTAACATCATTAACGAGTTCTACGTCAAGGACAGCAGCAAGAAAGTCCGAGCCGTCATGAAGCAGAAAGGCGAAGCCGGTGAGTATCTGACCACCAATCCACCCTATGGCTACATGAAAGACCCCGACAATCCCAAGAAGCATTGGATCGTTGATGATGAAGCCGCAGCCGTTGTCCGTCAGATCTTCGCATGGTGCATGGAGGGCTATGGTCCCTCGCAGATTGCTCACAAGCTGAAAGACGCAAAGGTGGAGTGTCCAACTATTCATTGGATGAAGATGGGACGCAATGCTCCTGCCAAAACTCCCGATGACCCTTATGGATGGGTGCCGGACACAGTTTCCGGTATACTGGAGAAACAGGAATACCTTGGTCATACGGTTAACTTCAAGACCCGCAGGCAGTCGTACAAAACAAAAAAGAAACTCGAAAATCCCCGTGAAGAATGGAAGATTTTCGAGAACACCCATGAAGCCATTATTGACGAAGAAACCTTTGCCCGTGTACAGGAACTTCGCAAGAACAAACGCAGACCTACCAGAACAGGCAAGACCAATATGTTCTCCGATCTCGCTCGCTGTGCCGATTGCGGTGAGAAATTGTACTACTGTACCAGCAAGAGCTTTGAAACCCGACAAGATCACTTCATCTGCTCCACTTCCCGCAAGCGTGGCAAAGATGTATGCGAAACACATTTCATCCGTGCGGTTATGCTGGAGGAAGGAACCCTGCAGCATCTGCGTTTGGTACAGCTTTGCATTGCAGACTATGAAGATGCGTTCCGTAATGCGTTGGGAGCAAAACGAAGTGCAGAGGTTAAGAAAGAACTGGCGGCCAAGAGAAGAACGCTGCAAAAGTCTGAAAACCGTCTGGCTGAACTGGACAAGTTGTTCAAGCGTATTTATGAGGATATGGTCAACGGAAAGCTGTCTGAGGCTCGTTTTCAAATGTTGTCTGATGATTATGAGCAGGAGCAGGAAGAACTGAGAGCCAAGATTGAAATGCTTGAAAACGAAATACAGAATCAAGAAGATCAAGCGGAGAATGTCGATCGGTTTATTCGAGTGGCAAAGAAGCATCTGTATCTGGAAAAACTGACTCCCGATGTGCTGAACGACATGGTACAAGCCGTATATGTCCATGCACCGGACAATTCCAACGGACAGAGGATACAGGATGTAGACATCAGCTACAACTATATCGGCATACTCCCCGCCAATTTGCTCTATGACATTATAAACGGAAAGGCGGCATGAGTACTCATGCCGCCGCCCCGAAAACATTATACTGTTTTATTGAGCCGCCCCGTTCGGGGGCTTTTTTATTCCTTATTATTCTTTCACGTAATAATGCCGGGCGATCCACTGGCAAAGCCCATCCAGGCCGGGATACACGATCCGTTCACTGATATTCAGCTGATCCAGCATATCCCGGATCCGCCAGCGCACCTCTTTTTTGATCAGGTATCGAACAGTATTATCGGTATACCTGTCAAAGAACCCCTCAATATCATCCATACCGCAAGGCACTACGGAAAAGTAGGAATACTGGTTGATGATTCTTGAATTGATTGAGGGCGGCTCCACAAGCACCATGGCATTATCCCCCATATCCGCATCATACTGCTTCAGGCTTGTGGTAGTTTCGCTCAGCATCTCCACCGACATGATCGAAGTTTTGTTCCGCTTCAAGGGAAGCTTATACGGATCGGGCAGCAGATTATGCATCTCCTTCATGTCGATCCTCCAGACAACGGAATCATGCCTGTCAAAGGAGTCCATATCCTTCTCCTCCAGGGAAAAATGGAGTCCGATCAGTGGCGAGCGCGACCAATCCAGCAGCCGGGTGGGAAGGCCATGATGCCGGCCGACGATCATTTGCCTCCAAACGGAATCCCCGATGGATGGGTCTTCATGGATGGCGTACTTGGTAAAATTCCGAAGGATGATCGGTTCCAGCTCTTTCTGCAAATGTTTGCAATTTCGTTTAAGGCTGGTTACAAGTTCGTTGGAGGCATTCGGCATCCCCCGGTAGAGGAAGGCATTCCGGTACCTTTTCAGCTGTATATTCTCATCCTGCTCGGACAGTAGCCGCAAAGCCCCGTCCAGCGTGTCGATCACCTGGGTATGTATCATGGCGAGCACCCCCATATCCCCCTTTTTTCCGTCTTTTTATGGTATCTTTTTCCCTTGTATCTGTCAAGCGGATGACCCGGCTGCTCCTGCATACACGTCCCCCGGTTTGGGACGGAAATTTTGATACCGAATATGAATGCAAAGAAAACAGCTGAATGTATTCGCTGTTCTGCAACTCCCTGAGTCACTGTTCTTAGAATGCATAAAAGCGCCCCGACTCTCTAAGGGACCGGGGCATTGTTTCAATCCTGCTTAAAAGGAACGCAGTATAAACCTTCGCATAGGCCTTGCGCCTTATGCTTTTATTTCTCCGTCAGCTCCTTTGCCATCCGGTAGACTCTGGTGGCGTTGATCTGAAGCTGCTTTCGGGTCAGAGTGCCGTCGGAAAGGCCGCGCATCAAACTCCTGAAGTCAGCCTTACAACCGGGCATAAAAAGATCACCGCCGGCCGCTGCCACTTTCTTGGGTTTCACGGTAGGATGAATATCCTTCTTGGAGTTCATGATGCCGTTCCCGATTACCCAGTCGGTCATGATAATGCCCTCGAAACCGAACTCGCAGCGCAGCACGTCCTCGCTCAGGTCCCTGCGCTCAGCGGTATGGGTACCGTTGAGCAGATTATAGGAGGTCATCACAGCCTTGGGCCGGGAATCCCGGATACAGATACCAAACCCCTTCAGATAAATCTCCCGCATTGCTCGCTCACTGACCAGAGAGTTGTTCCCATAGCGGTTGGTTTCCTGGTTGTTGGCACAATAATGTTTGATGGTGGTACCGCGGCCTGGATGAGATTGAACACCCAGGGTCAGGGCAGCAGCCATCTTACCGCTGATGAGGGGATCTTCTGAAAAATATTCAAAATTTCTGCCGCAACGAATACTCCGGTGGATATTCAGGGCGGGAGCAAGCCAGAGATGGATACCGAAACGTACCATCTCGTTACCCACGATATCACCGCACTCTCTTGCCAGCTCCAGGTTCCAACTCTGGGCCAGGGCGGTACCGATGGGCAGCGCGGTGGCATACTGGTATTCTACAACGGCGTCCCTGGGGAGTTTCTTCTTCGCTCCCAAATTCATGATCCACAGAACGGGCGCAGGCATAAACTCTGCGATGCTTTCCGGCATGCCGCTCCGGCCCACTGTGTGCGCACCCTTTTCGTCACGGTAGAACTTGGGACTCACACGAACTCCGGCAGGCCCGTCAGCCATAACCATGCCGGGAATGCTGGGGATCCTTGAGGTGGATTCACCTGCCGCGCCGGCGACCTGACTGCTGGCTTCTCCGATGACACTGATGGAACCGCTGAACCGGCCAATACCCGTATAGGCCAGCTGTTCATCCGTTAGGGCTGCCACGGTGTCGTCAACGGGATATTCCGTATCGTAGGACACGGCTTCTCCGGCCAAAGCGGCACGATCCATCGGCAAAACAGGAACGGAACCGTCGATGGCGGCCGGGATCCCGGTTTTCGGCTTCCAATCGGTGAAGTCGGGCTTGCCGCAGGTGTTGCGGACTTGCAGCACATTCACGGTATCCTCCAGAACTACTATGGCAATAACCTTTGTGTCCACACTGGAATTGCCCGTGCGGATCACATAATTGCCCTTCTCCAGGATCCATGCGGCGGTTTCTTCGTCATAAGATGCCAGATCCTTCATGGAGAAGGAGAGCTTTAGCTTCTCCGCCTCACCGGGAGACAGCAGTTTGGTCTTGCCGAAAGCGGCCAGCTCCTGATAGGGCTTGTCCAGTTTTCCCTCGGGGCAAGAAACGTAAACCTGAACTACTTCCTTACCCGGACGGGTGCCGGTATTGGTTACCGTTGCGGTGACGGTGACCTGATCCGCCCAAACAGACGCTTCGGCATTTGTGATGGAGAAAGTAGTGTAACTCAAGCCATAACCGAAAGGGAATAGAGCTTTTTTACCCACGGCATCAAAATAACGGTAACCCACATAGATACCTTCCCGGTAGTGGGTATCATTATGGTCACCGAAATCCTCCATGGGAAAGTAATCCTCCCACTTAGACCAGGTGGTTGCCAGCTTACCGCTGGGATTCTGCTTGCCCAGCAGAATGTCCGCCAGAGCCGCGCCGGTCTCCACTCCCAACTGAGACAGCACCAGAATATTCTTGACCCCGCTGATCCCGCTCAAGTCCACCGCGCCGCCGGCATTGATTACCAGCATGAACTTCTCGTATTTTTGATGCAGTTCCATAATGTCCCGCTTTTCGGTATCGGACAACTTGATATCGCCGCCTACCGGGTCACGGTCATTGCCCTCACCGGAGATTCGGGACAGCACGTAAATCGCCACATCGCCTTCGCCGTCCAAAGGCAGTTGATACTCGGGCTCAGGCATGGCCTTACCCATGGCGTACAGAACCGCAAGTGTCTTATTGGCCCTGGCTTCAGCTCTCATTCTTGCATGGAAAGCCTTCCGGGCTTCCATATAGGCGGCATCGTAAGCATCCAGCCACTTATCGGTGGTAATAGTGAATCCGGCGTCCTTCAAGCCCCGCTCTACATTGATAAAATAGCGGGAGTTGACTTCCCCGGATCCGGTGCCGCCCTTGACGGTCTTGCGGACACCGCAACCGTAGGCTGCGATCTTGCCAGGGGCAGCCAGAGGGAAATCGCCGTTGCTCTTCAGTAGTACGGTACATTCCGCCAAGGAACGGCGCAGGATCTCCAGGTGCTTCTTTTCGTACTCAAGTAATTCCATAATGACCTCCTTATTTGGTTGAATGCGGTACAGTCCGCATCGGTTTCCCCGGTACAGGTGAAATGCAAAGGATCTATGCCGCATTATCGCTTTGCTTTTCTATATCATAACAGAAATTCATCATATACGTTAGTCAAAATCCTGTTTTTATTCGCTTTTTTCTCTTCTTGCCTCGCTAAAGTTTTTGAAGCCAGCAAATTTATAATAACTTTTTCTTTCCATTCCGCTGTTTTCATGATGTGTTGAATTCGAGGAAGGCCTTTGCCGCTTGCCCCGGCGCCGGCGGATGCCCTGATCCCTCCAAAGACGATCGCGTTCCCGCTCCGTCTTGCAAACGGTGCGGGAGTATTGTATAATAACGCGAACCCAAATGGGGTTGGAGGAGGACATAATGCGCGAGTACAATCCGGCGGAGATCGAGGGAAAGTGGCAGAAAATCTGGGAGGATACCGGAGTCTTCCATGCACAGGATGATTTCACAAAGCCCAAGTTCTACGGGCTGATCGAGTTTCCCTATCCCTCCGGTGCGGGGCTTCATGTGGGGCATCCCCGTTCCAACACCGCTTTGGATATCATTTCCCGTAAACGGCGGATGCAGGGCTATAATGTGCTATATCCCATCGGTTGGGACGCCTTCGGGCTGCCCACGGAAAATTATGCGATCGCCAACAACGTCCATCCCGCCATTGTCACCGAACGAAATGTGGACTGGTTCCGACGGCAACTCCAAAGCTTGGGTTTTTCCTTTGACTATACCCGTGAGGTAAACACCACGGATCCCTCCTATTATCATTGGACACAATGGATCTTCCTCCAGCTCTTTAAGCATGGGCTGGCTTACAAAACCAGCATGCCCATCAACTTCTGCACGAATTGCAAGGTAGGTCTGGCCAACGAGGAGGTGGTGGAGAACCACTGTGAGCGCTGTGGCTCCCCCGTTGTGCGGAAAACCAAGAGCCAGTGGATGCTCCGTATCACCGATTACGCCCAGAAGCTGCTGGACGGGCTGGAAACCGTGGATTTCCTGGAGAAGATCAAAGCCCAGCAAGTCCACTGGATCGGTCGGAGTCAGGGCGCGGAAGTGGATTTCCGTCTGGCGGAATATGACGAGAATATCCGGGTGTTCACCACCCGCCCCGATACTCTTTTCGGCGCGACATATATGGTGCTGAGCCCCGAGCATCCCCTTGTACAGAAGTACATGGACAGGCTGGAGAACGCGGCTGAGGTGCGGGTCTATTGCCGGGAAGCCGCCGGTAAGTCCGATTTTGACCGGACGGAAATGGCTGCCGAGAAAGAGAAAACCGGCGTCAGGCTTGTGGGGCTGGATGCGGTCAACCCTGTGAACGGCCGTGTCATTCCGGTGTTTATCTCCGATTATGTACTGGTCAGCTATGGCACCGGCGCCATTATGGCGGTTCCGGGCCACGATACCCGGGACTGGGCATTTGCTCGAAAATACGGCCTTCCGGTCATAGAGGTGGTCGCCGGGGGAGATGTGGCAAAAGAAGCCTACACCAATACCGAAACCGGCATACTGGTCAACTCCGGCTTCCTGGACGGGATGCAGGTATCGGAAGCCAAGGAGGCTATTACCTGTTTTCTGGAAGAGAAAGGTGTCGGCAAAGCCACGGTCAATTATAAGCTCCGGGATTGGGTGTTCTCCCGGCAGCGCTACTGGGGCGAGCCCATTCCGCTGGTATGGTGCGGTCATTGCGGGGAATGGGTGCCGCTGCCCGAGGAAGCGTTGCCTCTGGAGCTTCCCCAGGTAAGCGAATTCAAGCCCGGCAGGGAGGGCGAGTCCCCCCTGGCTGCGGTTACCGACTGGGTAAACACCACCTGTCCCCGTTGCGGCGGCGCCGCGACGCGGGAAACCGATACCATGCCCCAGTGGGCTGGATCCAGCTGGTACTTCCTGCGTTATATTGACCCCCATAACGATCAGACGCTGGCAGACCCGGAGAAACTGAAGTACTGGCTGCCGGTAGACTGGTATAACGGCGGCATGGAGCATACAACATTGCATCTTCTCTACTCAAGGTTCTGGCACAAGTTCCTTTACGATATCGGCGCGGTACCCACCCCCGAACCCTATGCAAAACGTACCAGCCACGGTATGATCCTGGGTGAAGACGGGCAGAAAATGAGCAAATCTCGGGGCAATGTCATCAATCCCGATGATATGGTCGCCCAATACGGCGCCGACGCCTTCCGCACCTATGAGATGTTCATGGGCGCCTTCGATCAGCCCATACCTTGGTCCACCAACGGTGTGGCGGGTTGCCGCAGATTCCTGGAACGGGTGTGGCGGCTGGCCGACTGTATGACGGAGGAAACCGGTTACGCTCCCGATACCACCGCGCTTACGCACCGCACGATCCGGAAGGTCGGCGAGGATTACGAAGCCATGAAGTTTAATACGGCGATCGCCGCCATGATGGAAATGACCAATGCTCTGGTTTCCAAATGCAGTGTGACCCGGGGCGAGTTCTCTGCGTTGCTCCGTTTGCTGAATCCCGTAGCGCCTCACATCACTGAGGAGCTTTGGGCCGAGAAAGGCTTTGAGGGGCTTCTTGCCACGGCGCCCTGGCCGGAATATGTGGAGGAATTATGCGCGGAAGCCACCATAGAAATGGCAGTGCAGATCAACGGCAAGGTGCGCGCCCGTATCATTGTGCCCGCCGATGCCGATGCCAAAGCCATAGAAGCCGCCGCCTTGGCGGAGCCGACGGTGCAATCCCTTCTCGAGGGAAAAACCGTCCGTAAAATCATCGCGATCCCAAAGCGTATCTGCAATATTGTAATCGGATAAAAAAACCCGCATTTCCCGAACGGAGGACCAACGGAGGGAGTATGTTATGAAGAGTTTTTCATCCCTAACCTTTGACAAGGAGATGGAAGAAGCCGGTATGCCGGTGCTTGTGGACTTTTGGGCAGCCTGGTGCGGGCCCTGCCGCATGTTGGCTCCGGTGGTGGAACAGATTGCCGGTGAATATGAAGGCCGTGTACTGGTCGGAAAGGTCAATGTCGACGAGGAGACCGGGCTGACCATGCGGTTCGGCATACGATCCATACCCACACTGCTGCTGTTTATGAACGGAAAGCCCGTTGATAAACTCGTGGGCAGTGTCCCGGCTTCCAGCATCCGGGAGATACTGGATAAATACATGTAATCCCATGCCCGCCGCCCCTTTTCAGGGCGGCTTTTACATGCATAAAACGGAGCGGACAGTTTTCCGCTCCGTTCTCTTTCCGGCCATCCTCAGGGGACGCTGCCGGCATGGGGTAAAATATTGTCTTCCCTTGCCCTCAGGCGGCAACAAAATGCCGCGCCCCCGGTAAATCGAATACGCATACCGGCTCCCCTTCTTATCGGTCGCTTTCCTCAAAAAGAATACCGCAGCACCGGGGTTTTCCGGTCACGGAAACCCGGGTAAAGGGCTTCCGGGGAAAGAGCGCGGCCGTAAAAAGAAGCGCCCCATTGTCTCCCAGCAGCTCAAACATGGAATGGTCCACCAACGCCCGGAGATAAAGGGGCCCGGTTTCCACCCGCTTCGCTTCCCAGCGGCGGTTGTAAGCCGGTTTTCCCGGCAGGGCAGGCAAGCCCGACCGGTCGATAAACAACCTGTCTCCCTCCCATCCGAAGGTAAAACAATCCCCTGCCTCATTGCACAGGGACAGGGTAAAAGGGGTCTCCCCTTCCGCCTCCAGCGCCCAAGGCCCCTTTGGCAATCCGGAAGCCGGAAGGGAAAAGCTGTCCGTTGCCGCCAGGATCAATTGCTCGCAGAAACGCCGCCCCAACCGCATCCCGGAGGCGGTATCCATCAGGCAAAGGGAGAGGGGGGATCCCATTTGACCCTTGTAGGGCGCTGTGGGGAAGGCGTCTCCGCAGTCTCCGTCCCATGCCCAGCCCAACATCCTTTTCTCACCCTCCGGCCGATCAAACCAGGTGACGGAGGCATACTGCTCCGGCCCCTCATCAAGATAATGCAAGTTCCCCTCCGGGGTAAATGCTGCGCCGTCAAAGCTGCCGATCAGATACACCGGCCGCCGCCCCAGCTCCCGGGGCATCCCCATGCTGACCACCAGCACCCACTTCTCCCCGCCGGCCTTGGGAAGGGGAAACAAATCCGGGCATTCCCACACACCCGGAAGGGGAATACCGGAAAATTCCCCGGCCTTCCGCCAATCCAACAGGTTTTCCGAGCCATAAAACAGCACCCTGTCCCCCCGGGAAATCACCATGCGCCAGCTCTCTCCGAAACGGAAGACCTTAGGATCCCTGAAATCCCCTGTTTCAAAGGGCAGTATGGGATTCCCGGGATACTTGGTGAAGCTGCAACCGTCCTCCGACCAAGCCAAAGCCTGACCCTCCCGCTGCCCGTCGTCATAGGTGTAGAATAATACCATAGGTTCGCCTTTTCTCCCCAGCCCGGAGGTATTCCCGATGTCTACCACGGCGGAGCCGGAGAAAATATCTCCCAACTCGTCCGCCTCAAGCGCGACAGGCAAATGTCGCCAATGGAGTAGATCTTCACTCACGGCGTGTCCCCAATGCATCGGGCGTCCCCAGAAAAGGGAATCCGGGTGATACTGATAGAACAAATGGTATTTATCATGAAAATAGACCAGCCCGTTGGGATCGTTCATCCACCCGGTTTCAGGTGTAAAATGCAATACCGGACGCGGTTTAAACGCCATGCGCCTCATTCCTTTCCATTCCCTCCGCAAGAACAAAGACGGCCACCGCCGTCAGGTTATCCTCAGCCCCGGAGGGGTCAATGCCCTCCAGCATCCCCATGATCCACGCTTCCGGGCCGTCGGCAGCCGCCAACGCTTCCAGCATGCGCGCTTCCGTCACCGGCTCCCAAAATCCGTCGCTGACCAGCAGCAGCGCGTCTCCGTGGGTAAGCTGTAAGGGGAAAGAAATATGGGGTGCGATAATATCCTCCCCACCCAAAGCAGCGGTCAGCCGGTTGCGGAGAGGATGCCGCCGGATCTCTTCGGAAGAGATCTCCCCCAACTGCACCAATTTCTGCGGCAGGGAATCATCCACCGTCCGGTACAGCAGCCTGCCGTCTCGAAAAAGATACCCCCTGCTGTCTCCAAGATGGAGAAAACGCAGAGTGTTCTCCTGCGCTGCCGCCAGCACCAGCGTCGTTCGAGGACCATCCATCCGGCAAACCGCCTTCTGGGCCAGATTGAAAGCTTCTTCCGGCGTCTGTCCCCGGTGGTATGCCGCCTTCAACTCCTCCGTCGCCGTCAAGGACGCTTCTTCTCCGCGCTCGTGTCCCCCGAGTCCGTCCGCCACAGCCCACCACACAGGAAGGCAGAGGAAAGCATCCTCATTCCCTTCACGTCCTCCCGTATGTGAAAATGTCCGGCTCAGATAGCGCATTCCCTCTCCCGTCCGCAGAAAATATTCCTGTTTATTTGCTTATTTTACCATATTTTGTACTTGGTATGCAACGCAACGCCTACAGATTGTATTTGTTAGGAAATCATAAATATTTAAACATATTTGTAATATTTCCCCTTGAAAACACTTGACATTGTTATACTTTTGTAATAGAATTGCTTTGAGGAACCTGAGGAGGCGAGAAGCATGAAGAAAAGGTATTTCGGGAGACTGATTGCTGCAACATTGGCAATGCTGACATTGCTGAGTTTTGCAGCTCCCGGAGCCCTGGCTCTCAGCTATGGGACAACGCAGGTAAGGGTCAATGTTCGCTCCTCTGCGTCGCAAACATCCGGCGTCCTTACAACTGTCAATAAAGGCACAAATGTCGCCGTGCTGGGAACCTCCGGTGAGTGGACAAAGGTGCGGACAGGGAAATATGTGGGCTATATTCGCTCGGATATGCTGACTACCGCAAAAGATTCCACAAAGACCACCGTCAAAAAAGACGTGAAGCACGACGATGTGAAAATTCTGCAGGTGGCTTTAACAATACTCGGCCATTACTCCGGGGACATTTCCGGCAACGCAGGAGACAAGACCATCGCAGCCATCAAAGCTTTCCAGACAGCAAATCAATTAAAAGCAGACGGCATTTGCGGCAGAGCCACCTGGTCGAAGCTGTCTTCTGTTCTCGCCGCGGGTGAAAGCGGCTCTACAGGCGGCAGCGGTAGCGCGGGCAGCGCAGCATCTTACGGCCTGATCCGCAGCGGAAGCCGCGGCACGGCGGTACGTGTGCTCCAAACCTTCCTTATAGAGAAGAAATACCTCGATGGCAATGTGGACGGTGTCTTTGGCAGAAAAACCACTGCCGCCTTGAAAGCCTATCAGACTGCGAAAAATCTGAAAGCAGACGGCATCTGCGGCGTATCGACTTGGGCCGCTATCAAGGCTGACGGCGGGTTAAAAACAACCGCGGCCAGTTCTTCCGATGATAACAGCGGTACCTATAAAACGCTGCGCCAGGGTACTTCCGGAGACGCTGTGCGCACCCTCCAGAGAAATCTGAAAACATTGAGCTACTACACTGCCGGTGTCGACGGAAACTACGGCTCGAAAACCGTAGCGGCAGTCAAAGCCTTCCAAAAAGCAATGGGCTTGACCCAGGACGGCGTGGCCGGCTCCGCTACACAGGCGATGATCAACACGATGATCTCAATGACCTCCACGACCCTGCGGAAGGGTTCCACCGGTGAAAAGGTGAAAACTCTCCAGACCCGGCTGGCGGCGCTAAAATATTACTCCGGTGCTATCGACGGAAAATTCGGAAAAGGCACTTATAACGCGGTTATGGCATTCCAGAAGGCTTGCGGACTGAAGACAGACGGTGTTGTGGGTAAGAACACCTACGCCAAACTGATGTCTTCCTCCGCTCCTGTCTATTCCTCCTCCTCCTCCAGGGCGGCGTCCTCTTCGAATACCGGAGAGAACGCCGATCTGAGGGGGGTGGATACCTCCGCCGGGAACCAGCCGGCTCCCGCTCCCAATGGCGTACAACTTCTGGACTGGTTCAAGGTCGTAAAGTCCACCTTGCCGAAAAACACCAATCTCTCCATATATGATGTCCGTTCTGGTAAGACTTACATTGTTCGCTCCTTCTCCAACGGGAATCACGCCGATGTGGAGCCTCTCACAAAAGAGGATACCGCCATTATGCTGGAAACCTACGGTGGAACCTGGAGCTGGGATCCCAGGCCGGTATGGGTCACCTATAACGGGATCACCGTAGCCGCATCCATCAATGGGATGCCCCACGCCTACGGTCCCAACCAGAACAATGGCATGGACGGGCAGGTTTGTCTCCACTTCCTCAACTCTAATGTTCACAACGGCAACACTGCGTTTGCCAAAAGACATCAGGACGCTGTGTGGGAGGCCTGGGAAGCAGCCCAGAATGCAGGATAATTCCGAAAGTAAAGTTTACCGGAGAGCTATCGCTCCCCGGTATTTCTTTATCCCTGGATTTGTCCGGATATCCCTTCCTCCGTCAGTCATCCGGCTTGGCGGATTTCCGCTTGCCTCGCTTCCAGTCTTTGATTTCCTCCAGCCGCGCCTTGTATCTCGCCTCCAGACCCTGTTCCGTCGGGCGGTAGTATTCCCGGTCTTGCAGGGATTCGGGCAGGCACTGCATATCAGTAAGCTTATCCGCCGTATCGTGGGCATATTGGTAACCCTCTCCGTAATGAAGATCCGCCATAAGCCGAGTAGGCGCATTCCGGATCACCAGAGGGACGGGCTCAGCCAACCGGGTCAGGGCATCCTCCCGCGCCTCCTCATAAGCGACATACAGGGCATTCGACTTCGGCGCAAGGGACATATACACCACCGCGTGGGTCAGGTGTACCGTACATTCCGGCATACCGATAAAGTGACAGGCCTGGTAAGCGGCCACCGCGACCTCCAGCGCCCGGGAATCCGCCATACCGATATCCTCGCTGGCAAAGCGGACGACCCGCCGCGCCACATACAGGGGATCCTCACCCGCCTCCAGCATCCGCGCCAACCAGTAAACTGCCGCGTCAGGATCGGAATTCCGTATGGATTTGTGGAGGGCGGATATCAGGTTGTAATGTTCTTCCCCGTTTTTATCATACAGCAGGGATTTTCTGGAGATGCACTGTTCCACCACTTCCCGTGTCACTACGATGCCGTCTTCCTCCTCCGGACTGTTCAGCACCGCCATTTCCAGAGCGGAAAGCGCGGTACGGGCATCGCCGTTGGCGAATTCCGCAAGCGCTCGCATCAACTCGGGAGGACAATCCACTTTCTGCTTCCCAAAGCCCCGCTCATCGGAAATCGCCCGGGAAAGGAGGGTCATCAAGTCTTCAGGAGTCAGGGCTTTCATCACAAAAACCCGGCACCTGGATAGCAGCGCGCCGTTGATTTCAAATGAGGGGTTTTCCGTCGTTGCGCCGATCAGTATGATGCTGCCTCTCTCCACAAAAGGAAGGAATGCATCCTGCTGCGCCTTGTTGAAACGGTGGATCTCATCCACAAACAGTATCGTGCGCTCCCCGGTGATCCGATTCCTTTCCGCCCGTTGCATCACCTCCCGGATTTCCCGTATACCGCTGGTCACCGCGGAGAAATCGATAAAGGCAGCGCGGGTACGGAGAGCGATGATCCTTGCCAGCGTGGTTTTTCCCACGCCCGGAGGACCCCAGAAAATCATAGAGGAGATCATGTCCTGTTCGATCAATCGGCGCAGTATCCTACCCTGCCCCATCAGATGAGTCTGTCCGACAAAGTCCTCCAACTCCTGCGGCCGCAGTCTTGCCGCCAGCGGAAGACCAGCGTCGTTGCCGAATAAACTCTGTTGCTCCATTTTCCCCTCCGGTACAGGCTAAATTAATCGATTCCGCAGCCACTTCCCCCGCAGCAACCTCAGGTAAAACAAGATTCCGCGGACTCCGAGTTCCGCTGCCATAGCCAGCCATACGCCCCTGAGTCCCAAGGGGCGGTACAGCAGCAACGATAGTGTGATCCTTACCCCCCACATTGTGGCAAGGTTGATCAAAAAAGGCACTTTCGTGTCCCCGGCTCCCCGCAACACCCCGGTTATCACGATCGACATGGCAAAGAAGGGTTCGGCAAAGGCTACAATGCGCAGCGCCTCCGAGCCCAGGCGGATGACCTCCGGGTCCGGAGTGAAGAGGCGGATCAGCGGCGTTGACAGCACATACAACAGCACGCCTCCCGCCGTCATGGCTCCCACCCCCATCCAGACAACCAGTGAACTGCAGCGCTTGGCGATGTCCGGTCGATTTGCGCCCACCGCCTGCCCTGTTAACGCAGTGGCTGCCGCGGCAAGTCCGTAGGCCGGCATATAACTGAGAGACTCCGCCGTCACAGCCAGGTGGTTGGCCGCCACCGCCGCCGTGCCGATGCTGCTGATAACGCCCGTGATGACGATCTGGGCCAGGGAGGTCAGGGAGCGCTCCAGTGCGATAGGAAAGCCGACCCTCCAAACCCTTGACAGCACACGGGGGGATAAACGATTATCATCCCCCTTTTGAGGACGGAGGAGGGATTTCTTCCGCCGCAGAACCAATACATACGCGCCGCTGAGGGCAGCAATGGAAACGGCAGAGGCTACCGCAGCTCCCTGCACCCCCATCCCCGCGCCCCGGACAACAAAAGAAAAGCTTCCAAGCGTAACCGTCCGGGAGCTGTAGATCAACAACCAGTTCAATATCACATGCAGCAGGTTCATTCCGATATTGAGCAACAGGGGTGTTTTCGCATCCCCGGCGCAGCGTATGGAGGCGCCAAGCAGCTGGGAAAGAAGGTTAAAAGGAACGGCGCAAGCCACAATGCGGAAATAAACCGCCGCCGGCGGGGCCACCTCCGTGTCCGCCCCCAACCAATGGGGCAGCGGCCAGGAAAGGGCAAAGGCGGCCAGCCCCACCGCCAGCCCGAACAAAAGAGCAAACCGTATGCCCTGCCCCACAACCGACCGCGCCCGCTCCAGCTCTCCTGCCCCCACATACTGGGCCACCTGCACCGAGAATCCCACCGCCACGGCGCTGAGTATTCCTCCGATAAACCAGGTGGAACTGGCCGTCAGGCCTACGGCCGCGGTGGCTACAGCGCCCAACGATCCCACCATCGCGGCATCCACATACTGGACCATCGTTACCAGTATCTGCTCAAATATGGCCGGTATTGCCAGAGGCAGCACCGCGCCCAGTGTCATTGCCAACCCCGGTGTGCCGGCATGCGACAGCATTGCCTTCATTGCGTTTTCTCTGCGGTTCAAATATTGCCTCTCTTCGCCGGGGTGCTGCCCCGGAAATTCTACCTGACAGTATACCACATTTCTCTGTTTTCAACAGCCCCATCCGGCTTTGCAGCGCCGGGAAGTCTCCTATTTCCTCGTCTGCAAAAACAGCCTCCCCGAGGGGAGGCTTTCGGTTTTGCCTACAGGATCTCTAAAATCGCCACGCCCCATTCCGGCAGAGTCAGTGTCTCCCCGGCAGCAACGGCGCTTCCGCTGATCAGTTCGGTAGCCCCGCCCCACAGGTTGGGGAAAGAAACGGGTCTCCCGGAATAGTTGAAGCAGTAATGCACATCCCTCCCCTGCCGGTTGACGCCGCCCCGGGTAATCAGGGGGAAATACAGGGATTGTTCGGCGCCCCATAATCCAGCGTCCTTTAAAATGTGCTCCAGCAGCCGTTCCATGACCTCGTCCGTGGACATAGCCGCAATATAAACGGCCTTTCCTTTACCGAACGCGTTCTCGGTTATAGCGGCATAACCCTTTCGGAAGGGATGCTCCACCTCCGCCAACACCCTGGCGGTTGTGGGCGTCACCAACTCCAGGAAGTGCAGCGCCGGCGCATTCTCCGGCAGCGCCAGCTCCTCGCTCCGCATCATGGCATTACCCGGAACCGTAAACTGAGAATAGGTAATACCCAGGGCTTCCCCGAGTATATGGGGCTGACGGTCATGGGCGACCTTTACATACTCGTTGGTAAATCCGGTCTTGAAGGTAGCCAGCAGATGCCCGCCCTTCTTCACATAATCTCGCAGCGCCGCCAACAGGCTGTCCGGTGCGGAGTACAGTGCCGGCACCGCTACAAAAGCATAGTCTCCCAGCCGGGAAGCGTCGTCGGGGCAGAGAAAGTCGCACTCCAGATTCATCCGGTACAGGGCATCATAGACCCAACGCACAACATTGTTATAATCGGCGCTTTGGAAAAAGGGGCTGCCGCTGGGGGGAAGGAAAGGGAACTTCTGCAGCGCGGTCAGCGCTTCATTGCTCACAAGTACTGCCGCACGGTTCTTTTTCTTCAGATTGACCAGCTTTTCGCTGAGCCGCTCCATGTCCGCGCCCAATGTTGCCGCCTCCAGGTAGGTGGGATTCTTTTCGAAGTCGTGGCTCAGCAATCCCTTCCAGTAGGTTTCAAAGGAATTATGGATGGAATGCCAGTGCCAATAGTTTACACCGTTGGCGCCGCTGGCAAGGTGGCTGAATCCCTGCAGCCGCAGCTGTCCGGGATAGGGCAGCCAATGGGCGAACGCCTGGGCCTGGGTCTCCAGGACAAGGTAATTATCCTGTTTCAGAGAGCGGGTCATATCTCCGCCGAAAGCAATCTCAGCGCCGGTCAAAACATCCTGGGAAGGGTGGTAAATATCCACTGCGGCGAAGGTCAAGCACTTTGCGGCATGGAAATGGTTGACCGCCGGCTGCACACCGTAGGAATGTCCCCGCCACTCAAAGTCAAAATTATGGGTGATAAACTGATCTTCCCGGGCGTACTCCCGGACGATATCCGCCTGCCAAGCCAGAAAAGAATCCACCAATGTACGGCGGAATTTATCGAACTCCGCCGTAAGGGATCCGTTGATAGAAGCGGTAACATCGGGAAAATCTTCCCAGGCATTGATGCGGTTGGACCAGTAGTCCAGCCCGAAAACCCTGTTCAACTCCTCAATATCCGGGAATTGCTTTTTCAGATAAGCGACAAACCTACGCTGCACATTAGGCCCGGTGGTATCGTAATACTTGGTCTCGTTATCCAGCTGATACCCCACAACACATTTCCGTCCGGCTACATGAGAGATCAGCTTGCGAATTACCCGTTCGGCGTGAAAAAGATAGCTCTCGTCTGTGATATCCATAATCTGCCGTGCGCCGTACCTGCCCGGGCCCCGGGAGGTGACTGCCAGAACGGAGGGGCATTTCAGCGCCAGCCAGGGAGGCAGCGCATAGGTGGGGGTGCCCACGATGACGTCGATCCCCGCCTCCTCCATGGCGTCTAGGACCGGATCAATATGGCGAAAATCAAATTCCCCGTCATGCGGTTCCAAAGTGCTCCAGGTAGACTCGGCAATGCGGACCGTGTTGATATGGGCTTCCTTCATCATGGCCACATCCTGTGCCAGTCGCTCATAGGGCAGATACTCGTGGTAGTACGCCACGCCGAAACGTAATAAATCCATGGTTACCTCCCTTTTATTGCGGCAAACCGCCGCGTATGATATGATTGTATCGGATTTTACGGAAAAGCACAAGGAGAGAAAATGGATATTCTGTTTTACATTGTGACGATGGTAGGGATTTTATTGAATTTTCTCACCATTTCACTCATGAAACGGATACAGAAGCGTTCCAAGGACAGACGGCAGCTCCTCGGCAATATTGTGGCCTGGGAAGAGCGGCAGGAGGCAGACGGGGGGCTGTTTTACATTCCCAAGCTGTCCTACCATCTGGACGGGAAGGATTATGAAACCGTATCCCGGGAGGGCTACTCCCGGAAGCCGACAGCGGAAAAGGGGGTCATGCTGTTGGTCGCCCAGGACGACCCGGAGGATGTGCGGCTCTATCACTGTGAAAAGCAGGTACGGTTGGCATTTGTACTTGGCATAGTCGGCCTGATACTGACAATCGGCGGTCTTATTTTTCTGTGGGTCGGCGGGAAATAGCCTGTTCCGGGTATTGTGCCCGGAAAACTTGCGGAAGCTGCCGGTCAGACAGCGTGTTTCCGGCCGGCTGACAGTTGCGCAGCGGTATAAAAAACTGCCCCGGTGTGCACCGGGGCAGTCGTTTTATCGATCAATCCTTTTGTTCGGGCTGGGCGCTGTAATTCCTGGGCATACGGAAACAGAGGAAGAATCCGGCCAGGCAGGCGATGCATACTATGATCGGCACGATGACCAGTCCCGCTTTCTCCAGCCAGGGGAAGGTAATACCTTTTACGTACTCGTAGACCAGGCCGCCGGAGATCGCTCCGACCACGGAAGTCAGCAGCGCCTGTACCGCGAAGTACATTGCCGAGTGATCCCGCCCGGTACGTTCCCTTTCTATTGTGGCGATCTGTGTCGGCACCAGGTAGGGCATCGCAAAGAAGGCCCCGATGGAATAACTGGACAGGGTGCCGCCGATGCAGCCGATCAACAGACGGGGCAGCACCGCGTCTCCCCAGAAAACCGCTCCCCCCACCACAAAGTTGAGCACGGAGATAGCGAACAGCAGCAGCGCAAGCTGGTACGCAAAGCGTACGCCCTTTTTCCTGTAAACACGGTAGAACAGCAACAACGCAAAAGGTACCGGTGCGAAAGCGGCTGTATTCATAATGGCGGCGTAGCCGGCGCCCAGATTCATCCAGCCGGATATCAAGGCGTTCTGGGACACAAGGAACATCTGCAGTCCGAAAAAGGAGCAGGCATTCGGAGCCATCCAGGTCAGGAACTGCTTATTACGGAAAACAACCGCAAAGCTTTGCGCAAGGGTCGTCCGTTCTTCTTCCGTCTTTATCAGAGCCGCCTCTCCCTCGTACTTCACTCCCTCTTTCAGAAGGAATATCGGTATGATGATGGTCAGCATCAGAGGGAGGCAGTACATCACGAGAGTACGGATGTTAATGCCCTTGCCGATAAACACCGGAAGCAGGGCATATACCAGGCAGTAGCCGATGGTATCAAAAACAGATTTGATGCTGGAGACGCGCATACGCTGGGCTTCATCTTTACAGGCTACTGACAAGCTGCCGTAAAATCCCAGCAAACACATGGTATATCCGGCAAAGAAAATAACCGCCATCACCATGATCCAAAGGGTATTTACCAGGCTGTATTCCTTAAGCTGAAGCGGTGTCCAGCAGCATACAAATCCCACAACCATGGGGATAAAGGCGCCAACGATCACCGGGCGGCGGCGTCCCCACCTTGTGCGGAGACCATCCGTAAAATGGGCCATGGGGATATCGATCACACCGTCGAAAATCCGGCCGAGCATCCACAGAACACCCCAAATCGAAGGCATGATCAGGGTATACCCCGTGATGCTCCAATTGGCCTTATCCGCTGACAGGGCAACAGGATACACCGCATCGGTAAAATACGCCATCATCAGCACCATTAGGAGATTGGGCCCGAAGCCGGACGCCCCGTATAGCAGTTCTTTCCACTTTTTATCCAACGAATACATTTTTTCCTCCTTTTTATAGTCATTATACGGGTATATTGACTAAAGTCAATCCCGTATTTATGGCAAAACCCCGGGTACACAATTCCCCGTATGTGGGGTATAATGGAGATACCGAATCATACAGGAGGTATTATATGGAAGCATCAAAGGTTTGGTTTACGGATATGCACGCGGTAGATACCGAGAATCTTCTGCAAAAACTGCGGCGGCTGCTGGAGACGGCGGGCATGGGCAACATCCCCTTTAAGAACAAGTTTGTGGCGTTAAAACTTCATTTCGGGGAACCGGGAAATCTCGCGTTTCTGCGACCGAATTATGCAAAAGTCGTCTGTGACTATATAAAGGAATTGGGCGGCAGGCCTTTTGTGACCGACTGCAACACTCTCTACGTGGGCGGCCGGAAGAATGCGCTGGAGCATCTGGATTCTGCCTACACCAACGGGTATAACCCCTTCGCCACCGGCGTCCATACGATCATTGCGGACGGGCTTCTGGGCACCGACGAGGTAGAAGTACCGGTTGAAGGTGGAACGTATGTGCGGGAGGCGAAAATCGGCAAGTCCATCATGGACGCAGACATTATCATCTCTTTGAACCACTTCAAAGGGCATGAGAACACCGGTTTTGGCGGCGCGTTAAAAAACCTCGGCATGGGCTGCGGTTCCCGGGCAGGAAAGATGGAGATGCACTATGCCGGTAAGCCCGAGGTGGAGCGGGTGTTGTGCATTGCCTGCGGTAAATGCGCCCGGATCTGCGCCCATGAGGGTCCGGTGCTCCGGGAAGGAAAAATGGAGATCGATCCCTCCAAATGTGTTGGCTGCGGACGCTGTATCGGCGTTTGCCCCGTGGATGCCATCGGGCCCACCAACAACGAGGCCAACGATATATTGAACTGCAAGATCGCGGAATACGCCAAGGCAGTGGTGCAGGGCCGCCCCTGTTTTCACATTTCTCTGGCCATCGATATCTCCCCCTACTGCGATTGCCATTCCGAAAATGACATCCCCATCGTACCGGACATCGGCATGTTTGCCTCCTTTGACCCGGTGGCGCTGGATGTGGCCTGCGCGGATGCCGTAAACACTCAAAGTCCAGTAAAGGGCTCCCTGCTGGACAAAGCCGTACCTGACACGGATCATTTCCGCGCGGTATTTCCTACCACCAACTGGATGTCCTGCGTCGAGCATGCGGAAAAGCTGGGGATCGGCACCCGGGAATATACCTTGAAACGGATCTGAAGGTGATTTTTTCTTTACAAAACCGGATGGAATCGCTATAATCAGGTAATCGAGAAATGTGCAGGAGGCGCAAAATGAAACGTAGACCCATTCTCCCCTTGGTGCTGTTGGCGGCTTTAATTTTGCTTTCGGGCTGTTCTCAAGTCCCGAAGCAGTTGGAAGCACTGTCCGCCGCCGTACAGGCGTATGACAACCTGTATTTTGAAATCCGGGATGCTTCGGCTCAGCTGAAAGCCCAGAAGCTTTCGGGTGAAATCGCGCATGGCAAGCTGGAGATATTGGTACCGGATGTTGCCCAGCTTAATGCAGAAGACGTGGATTGCGCGCTCCCGGAGCTTTCTCTGGGTGCGGACGCCGGTGCTTTGGAAGAGGATTATCTTACCCGTTTTGTCCAAGAGGGCAAAAAAGTCATCAACAGCGGTGCTCTTCCTGTCACCGCGCCTCGGACGATAGGCATCACCTTTATCAAACTGGGTGATACCTGGAGCTGTCAGCTTTCGGAAGCCGATATGAAAACTGTCCAGACCGGCCTTGAGGCGCAACTCCTTGCCCTGGGAAAAACTGTGTTTGAGAATTCCGGCATCCGGGAGGAGTTGGCGCTGGCAGATACCGCATTAAGAGAACTCCGCAACATCTTCGGCAGCAATTACCCAATAGAGATCACCTCGCTGGAAAAGGTGGGCGAGGGGCGGTACCTCTTCGGTTTCCGCTATGCCGATCCCGGTATCCTCTATCAGATATTGGCCGATCAAGCGGTGGAGGCCTGGGACGAGGTGTTTTATGACGACCGGGTCATCACCGTTACTCTCGACCTTAACGACCTGCCGGATACCGATCAGATCCCCATGCTCGACGGCACCTTCACGCTAGTCACCGACGCTGCCGGCAATGTCTCCCAGACGGAGATTTCTGTAGCCGAGGATGAGTTGGAAGCTACCAAAGCCTTTGCCGAGGAAGATGCTGCCCAGCGGATATACGCTGCCTATCGGGTCACTGAGCAGCTCCGGCCCTCTACAAAGATCCTCTCCGGCACCAGCTTCGGTAACCGGGTAATCATCAAGACCTCTGCCGCCCGCGGAGATTATTTCCTCAGGTTCTATCTGCTGCCCGGCACCGATTTGAACGATACGGGAACCGAGTATATGACCTGTTATATCCGGGGAGGTGACGAGTTCACCGTCTCTTTACCCCAGAACAACTACCGTCTGGAGTACGCAGTCGGTACCACCTGGTACGGCAGCAAATACATCTTCGGTCCGGAAGGGAGTTATTATCTGTTTAAGAGCATCATCGATTCTGAGGATGGATACTTCATCACCGTGACCCTCTACGGAGTCGCCGGAGGGAATACCCCCAGTGAGACCCTGCCCTACGACCCCTGATCCCCGCCTTCTTGCCCGGCAGTCCGCAAGTCTGCCGGGCTTTTCCCATAGATACAGGGGATGTCTTGTTTTTCTGACTGAATCAGTGTAGAATAGTGACATGACGCGGGCAAACCCCGCTGGGGGAGTTATCGGATTTATGATACAGTTTCCCTTTCAGATATTCGGTAAAATCACGGCACTGCCCGGCCTATGGCCGGCGCTGCGGTATAAGTTGTTTCGTGCTCCCGGCGCGCCGAAAAACCGTTACGCGCCGTTGAAGCAGGGCGGCATCATCGTGGCCAACCACCGCACAGTCATGGACGGGTTGTTTCTGGCTTATGTATTCCTGTTCCGTGAGGTAAGGGTGATGGCTGCCGAAGTGCTGTACCAAAAAAATAAGCCCTTTGCCTGGCTTCTGCATCATTTGGGGTTCATCAAGGTAGAGCGCTCGGCATTGGACCTGACCGCGGTGCAGGAGACCGCGAAGACATTGAAGAGAGGCGGCGTAGTCATCCTCTTCCCCGAGGGACGGCTTCCCCTTCCCCACGAAAAGGGCTCTCTGCTCCGCTTTCAGCCCGGAGCGGTCATATTGGCCCACCAAGTCGGTGTGCCCATACTGCCCATGCATATAAAAGGCCGGTATATCCGGGAGCGGGTCTCGGTCATCATAGGAGAGCCCATCACCGCCGATACCCTGATTGACCCGTCTCTCCCCTTCCAGGAAGCCTTGACAAAGGCCTGCGAAACACTGCGGCAGAGGGTGGTGTGCCTGGGTAAAGAACTGGAGCGGCAGTTGAAGAAGCCGGTCCGGGGACCGGAAGCAGAACAGAAAGAGACAGGTTTATAAGCGATGGAAAATTTGATCATATCCCTGAAAGTAGTACTCCCCCTCTTTCTGATGATGGCGTTGGGCTACGGCATCAAGCTGTTGAAACTGGTGGACGATCACTCTCTGCAAAAAATGAGCCGGCTGCTTTTCACTGTTTTTCTGCCGGTTCTTCTCTTCAACAATATCTATAAGGCGGATATCGCCTCCCTGCTCAATCCCAAGCTACTGATCTTTGCCGGCTGCGCGATCGTGGCTTCTTTTTTATTGGCTTTTTTCCTTGTCCGCGCGTGTGAGAAAGATAACGCCAAACGCGGGGTCATGATACAGGGCATCTTCCGGAGTAATTATGTGATTTACGGGCTCCCTGTTGCGCTGGCGATCTACGGAGAGAACGCCGGCGGTGTGCCCTGTATGATGAGCCTTGTGGTGATCCCCTTGTTCAACGGCTTGGCTGTAGTGGCGCTGGAAGTCCACAGAGGCTCCGGAAAAGTGCATATCGGCAAAATATTGAAAGGCATTATCACCAATCCTCTGATCATCGCCACGCTGTTGGGGCTGTTGATCAAGCTGACAGGCATTACACTGCCGGAGGTTCTCGCCGGTACCGTAAACGATGTCGGGAACGTTGCCACCCCGTTCGGATTGATCGCGCTCGGCGCATCCTTTACCTTTAAAACCGTACGAAGCAATGCCCGTCAGCTTCTGTTAACAGTTTCGGGCCGGCTGCTTATCGTGCCCCTGTTGTTTATGCCTATTGCGGTTGCGTTGGGCTTTCGGGGGATAGAACTGGTTTCCTTACTGACCATGCTGGGTTCTCCGGTGGCGGTCTCATCCTTTACGATGGCGCGGCAAATGGAGGGAGACGGTGACCTGGCTGCGCAGATCGTCGTCTTTACCTCACTGGGCTCCATCCTTACAATGTTCCTCTGGATTTATACATTGGGCGCCCTGGGGCTGCTGTAGCCGTCCGGCAGAGTACGGAACACGGCCATAATGACCCTCGCAGGGTTTCTGTCTGATATGAAAAGAACCGCCCCTTTCACAGAAAGTGGCGGTTCTTCCGTTCATCCCACGGTTGCTTATTCCACCGGGATCGTAATGGTTCCGGAATAGCGGGCGCCGGAATAATACGTTTCCCCCTTGACCTGGGGTGAGTAGTCGAATATAAAGGAAGCGTTTCCCGTGACATTCGCGGCGGGGCTGTCGTCTTTATGGTGGATCTCCACCGAGAAGACCGTAGCCATTCCCGGCCGCAGCACAGCATAGCCCCAGGCGGAATAGAGTTGTCCGTCTACCGTATAGTCGCCGTCCTTCAGGCTGATGAGGAACTCTTCTTGCGTATTGTTCACCGCGCAGAAGGTGATCAGGTCGGCGTCTCCTCCCTCCCGGAGGATCCGCGTATAGTAGAAAAGGGACAGATCCGCCGTCTCTCCGATCGGATTTTCTGCCCAAGGATAAGCCATTGCAGGCGCCGGGGACTCCAGCGGGACGGACAGCGTCACAGGCTGCCACCTCTGCCCGTAGAAATTGATGGCAAGCTGCAATGAAGAGGGCTGTTCCACCCCCAGCTGATCCATCATCGGCTTCATATCCAGGGCTAGTATGGCCATTTTGCAGCAGTTGACCCGAATATCATACTCCTCCATCAGGAAAAACTTTGATTGCCAGGTCGTCCCGTTCACGCCGGGGAATATGCAGATAGTGTCATCCTTTCCTTCGTTTCGGAAGCCCAGGTAGACATACAGCAACTTTGTTTCGGACTCATAGCCCAGGGAGGTCACGGTGAGCAGATCATCCGTATAGAGGATATCTCCTTCTGGATTCAGATAGTCGGGATCCGGCGCGCCGGTAACTTCCACATAGGTGATTTCATCCGCCAGCGTCTCATCCCAGCCGTCCGGATGTTTGCGGGTAACCACCGTGTTGACGGAAAAATGGTCGAAATGAGTCATCCCGATTTTTCTGGTGCCGGGATCCCGGAGGCAATACTGCGCTTCCAGAGTAACGGAAGTACCGGGAGAAACGGTCCAGGTATCGTTATGAGACTCCGTGCAAAAACCCTCGATCGTCTGGTTCGCCAGGCTGTAACAGTTCGCCGAGTTCAGCTTCAGGCTGCAGGTCAGCTCCTCGGGCGCATTACTCACCACATCATAGGTAAACACCGCCTGATGATCCGCCGCGAAGGTGAAACGGCGCAGGATCACGGTAAGGCCTTCGCCTTCAAATACCACCGTATTCAACTCCTCCTCCTGTGTTACAGGATTCGGAGACGGCTCCGGCAGAGGTGTTTCCTGCGGTTCTTCCGTTTCCTCCCCCCCGCCGCTTCCGTCCGCAATTTTCTCTCCGGTCGGTTCCGGCGCAGGCCCCTCGATCTCTTCTTCGGTCATTACCTCCATCCGGCCGCCGGAAGATATTTGTATCTCCGGTTGGCTGCAGGCAGCCAATATGCCGCACAGCGCTGTTATCAACAAAAAACAAGTTGCTTTTTTCATGTGCCTATCTCCTTTATCCGCATATTCCCCCATGTTAAACCCAAAGCTCCCGCCTGCTGGTGGAAACCGCAAGAGCTCCGGCAGCCAATGCGGCGGCGGCTTCCTGCCGGGTGGTGATCATCCCTCCTGCGATAACGGGAAAACCGCATTTGGAAAAGTGTTGTATTGCCTTTCCCACCAGTCCCGGCATCAGTTCCACCATTGCGGGCTGGGCGGCCTCCAGCAACTTCATCCCGCTGGAGAGAGAGGCGGAATCCAGCATAAACAGGCGAAGCACTCCCCATAATCCCTCCTCGGCGGCCGTTTTCATCAGGTTGCCCCGGGTAGAGATGACGCCGTCTGCCCTCATGACCCGGGAGATATACCGTACGCCTGCAGCGTCCCTTCCGACTCCCTCGATCAAATCAATGTGCAGGAAAACCTTCTTCCCCGCGTCCCGGAGCATCGCCACACGCTGGGGCAGCGTCAGGATATCCCCTCCCAATAAAAAAACCGCGCCCACACCGCTGGCCGCCGCCGCTTCCGCCGCTTCACCGTCCTTTACTGCGGCAATGACGGGATTCGCCTCCAGTAAATTTGTAATGGCATTGGTATTCGGCTGCATGGCGACCTCCTGCAGGAAATTTATCTTATTATATCACAACCTTTGCGGCCTGAAAAGCATTGAAAAATGCCCTTCGGTCATATATTTTTCTCCCGGACAGGAGCTTCTCCGTCGCCCCCATCAGGCGGCCGGCAAACGTATTTTCTCGCTTTTCTGCGGACGGTTGACAACCTTATACCGGTATATTACCATGAAAGTACGGAGGAGTTGCCATGGAAAAAAACAAAGAGATCGTCCGCATTACACGGGCGGAGCTTCGGCAATGCAAGAATATTGCCCGGGGCGTACTGCCGATCTCCTCAGGCTATCAGGAAAAGGCCGATATCCTGGGTATCTTTGGTCAGAACGGCACCGGGAAATCCGCCGTGACGGAAGCCTTTTCCTACCTGCGGTGTCTTCTCCGCGGAGAGACACTGCCTCCTTCCGCCGGCGCGTTCATCCGGCTCGGCAGCCCTGAATCCTCCTGCGCTTTTCGTTTTGAGATAATAGGAGAAACGCGGCTGCCCCTGGAATATGTCTTCACTCTGGTGCGCCGGGAGAACGGCGCCGCGCTGTCCCGTGAAGAGCTGATCCTTCTGCCCGATCCCTCTGCCGGTCGAAAGCGGCGCCGGAGCCTGCTTTCTTTCCCCGGCGGCAGGATCCTTCCTTCAAAAATACGAAGGGCTGTCAGCGCCGTAATGGTGTCCGGCAGCTCAGGTCTTTTCGGAGCAGATATCAGGGAATGGACAAAGCAGTCCCTGCCCTCGGAGGATGTGCTGCGAAGAGCCATGGAGGTCTTGCGCGCCTACGGCCGCAACGGCCTCTATGTGACCTACAGCGCAAGCCGCGCGCCGGCGGGTATGGATCTGCCCCTTCCCGGCGGAGAGACATTCCGGATCCCTTTCTCCTCCTGGTGTGTGGCGGAGGAGCCGCGCATGGCGGAGATCCGTACCGCGCTTCCCCCGTTCAGCGGTCTGCTTGCCGCCGTGATCCCGGGGCTCGAAGTAATACTGCGGGAGTCGGGCGGCGGTCATACGCCGGAGGGGCGCCCCGGGGTACGCTTTACACTGATGACAAGGCGGGATGGAAAGACGATCCCTCTGGGCCAGGAGTCCGAAGGGATCCGAAAGCTGCTTTCTTTGATGAGCCTGCTGCTGCGGGTATATGAAGATCCCTCCGTCTGTCTGGTAGCCGATGAATTGGATGCCAGCCTGTTTGAGTATCTGTTGGGCGAGCTGCTCCGGGTGCTGGAACAAGACGGCTTGGGGCAGCTTGTATTCACCTCCCATGATCTGCGGCCGCTGGAAATGATAGACAGGCGTAAACTGCTCTTTACTACCGCCAACCCTGAAAACCGTTTCATTCGGCTGCGCGGAAGGGGCGGGAACCTGCGGGATCAGTACCTTCGCAGTATTGCTCTGGGAGGAGAGGCGGAGGCCATATTGCCGCCGACCGATCCCTACGCTGTCAGCAGAGCCTTCCGGCAGGCGGGAAGGAGCCTCCGTGGCAAGGATTAATCCAACGAAAAAGGTAGTGCTCTTCCTGTTGGAGGGATCTACGGATCAATATGCCCTGGGCTATACGCTTTCCCGGCTGCTGAGCAGCCGCCGCATCCATTTTGCGCTCACTCAGGGAGATATCTGCTGCCGCAACGGGATCACGCCTGATACCGCCTGCCGCGTATTGCAAAGCGTTATACAACGGTTCCTCCGGGAAAGTAAATTTCGCCGGTCCGATATGCTCTGTGTCATCCATATACTGGATACCGACGGCGCCTTTATCCCCCCGGAGCGGGTGGTATACAACCGAAAGGTAAAAACCGTATACTACATTGACCGGATAGAAACCGCCTTTACCGACAGCACCCGGCTGCGCAACCATGCAAAACGAGAGGCTGCGGACCGGCTGTCCGGCATGGACCAAATCAATGGCATCCCCTACACACTGCGGTTCTTTTCCCGAAACCGGGAGCATGTACTCCATAATAAAGCCGGGAATATTTCCGGCAAGGAAAAGAGGCGGCTGGCAGCGGAGTTTGATGCCCGATACGGAGATCACCCCCTGGCATTTTTGGATTTCCTGCTTTCCCCGGAGGTAGCGGTACCCTGCGGGGATGAATCCTCCTGGCCCTTTATCATGGAGGGGGTGCATTCATTGGAAAGGTATACAAATCTGGGGCCTCCCCTCGTGCGGCTGAGGGAAACCGACGGCAGATCATTTGCTGCCCGTGAGAGCTCCAAAGACACACCCGGCTCCCTTCAGGATTCCGCAAAATAAGGATTTTGTCCTCAGGGACGCGGGGCAAACGGTTCGCATCCCGTCAACCCAAAGAGTAAGCGCCGCCCTTTTTTCCCTATAACGGCAATCATACCGCGTTTCCGTGTCGATCCCGAAGTATGCCTGCCCGCTCTGCACCGCACTCTCTGTCCCCGCTCCCCTTTTTTATCATATGGATGTTTTGCCCCGGTCTTGTAAAGGACGGGGCAGTTTGCTATACTTGACGGAAAAGAGCGGACGGGAGATGCGGTATGACAGACATCCTGATTATCGGCGGCGGCATTGCGGGGCTCACCGCCGGTATTACCGCCCAGCGGCTGGGCTATTCATCCATGATACTGGAAAAGCATTTTGCGCCCGGCGGAGTATGCGCCGGCTGGTATAGAGGCGGCTGCCATATCGACAGCTGCATTCACTGGCTGACCGGTACCCTTCCCGGGACGGAGGGTTATGCTCTCTGGGAAGAACTGGGTGTACTCGGAGAGGGCATCCCGGTGTATCACCCCCCCTCGATCGGTGTTTATGAGATCGATGGCCGCCGGCTCACCCTGTGGTGCGATCCGGAGCGGCTGTACCGGGAACTCCTGTCGGTGGCGCCGGAAAACGGCGCACTTCTCCGGATATTGACCCGTAGTATTCGGGCGCTGCAGGCACTGCAGATACCTGCATTGATGCCTAATGATCTCGCCCCGCTGCGTCGAAAGCTGAAACTGGGTTTGGGGCTGCTTAAGGCCGTCCCTTCTTTGCTTGTATGGCGTAAGATCACGGTCTGGGAATTTTTCGGTCGTCTGCGTAGCCCGGTACTCCGGCGCTTTTCCCGGGAGTATTACCCGGAGAATTATGCCATGTTCAACCTGCTTATGCAATTTGCCATGATGTCCTCCGGTAACGGCGGCTTGCCTCATGGCGGCAGTCGCGGCATCATCGACCGTATGACCGCGCGTTACAAAGCCTTGGGCGGGGAGCTCCGTCTTGGTTGTACCGTCGAGGAGATTGTGGTGAAAAACGGACGGAGCACCGGCGTCAGCGCATCCCGGGGCATGTTCGAGGCGCGGTATGTGGTAGCCGCCTGTGATGCGGGTATGTTTTATCACCGTTTGCTTGGAGGCCGTTTCAACGATTCGTCCTACGAAAAACGCTTCGCCGACCCGGCCGCCTATCCCCTGCCCAGCAGTTGCTTCCTTGCTTTCCGCGCGGAGATCCCGCTGGACTGGCTGCCTGAGAATCTGCATTTTGAGGTGGAGCCGTTTACCATAGGCGCAACCATATTCCGGCACCTGTGCCTGCGGCACTTTGCCTGGCAGCCGGACTTTGCGCCTCCCGGAAAAGGTGTATTGTGCTTACAACTGAATCAGACCGACGGGGATTATTCCGTATGGAAAAAGCTGGGGAACGACCCTGCCGCCTATGCTGCCGCCAAAGACGCCATGGCGAAGGCCGTCGAAAGCCGCCTGACAGGTCGTTTTCCGGAGCTCAGGGGGAAACTCACGCTGCTGGACACTGCCACTCCGCTCACCTATCATACATACTTCGGTGCGACCCACGGTGCGTGGATGGCCTTTCTGTCAACCGGGAAAGATAAAATGCTGATAAGCAACGGCGTCGTTAAAGGGCTGGAGAATGTATTTCTGACGGGACAGTGGCTGCATCCCCCGGGCGGCGCGCCGATCGCCGCCACAAACGCTAAGTTTACCGTGCAGCGTATCGCAGCGGCGGAGGAAAGGCCCTTCCTATAAATGAAAAAGGGTTCTTATAACGTTTGCCCCTGTGTTCTCCCGGCAAACGGGGTGGCATGCGGCATAGAGACCGACATCAGGAGGAAGCATGAATATTACTGTTTTCGCATCCCACGGCGGTACTGATTGTCAGGCCATCATGGACGGCTGCGCATCCGGCGAGATCCTGGCGAAGGTGAGCGCCGTCATATGTAATAACGCGGGGGCGCCCGTACTTGAAAGAGCGGCAAGGATGGGCGTCCCCGGCTACCGTATCAGCCGAGCCCAATTTAAAACCTGTGAGGGTTATGAGGCTGCCCTGCTCCGGGCTCTGGGAGAGGCGGATACCGATTTGATTTTCCTGGCAGGATATATGAAAAAGCTGCCGGACGCAGTGTTGGAGCGATATGAAAACCGGGTTATGAACATCCATCCTGCGCTGCTGCCAAAATTCGGGGGGCAGGGTATGTACGGTATGCATGTGCACCGGGCTGTACTTGCCGCAGGAGATACGGAAACCGGCGTAACCATCCACCGGGTCACCCATCAATACGACGCCGGTGAGATCATCGCCCAGACGAAGGTCCCTGTACTGCCGGGAGATACCCCAGAAACGCTGGCAGCGCGGGTCTTGGAGAGAGAGCATCGTTTTCTGGTTGAAGTGTTGTCCCGGGTAGCCCGGGGGGATATCCCCATCAGCTAAATACAGTAAACGCGGGGGTTTCCGCGTCATGAAAGTATTAAGAGGCAGCACGATAAAAAACGGACGTGTTCTCGCCGGTATAGCTTTTACCATAATATACACAGAGAAGCGGGGCACCCGACTGGTGCCCCGCTTCTCTGTGTATTACGGATACTGTTCTATTTTGCGATCACGCCGGCGGCCTTATAATCGGCAAACACGGCAAACACTACGGTATAATCACCAGCCTTGAGAACAACAGGATTGCCGTTCCAGTCCGGGCCGACTTCGGGAGTTTCGGTAAATCCGGGAATAAAGAGTAGGTCGGGAGTCAGGTTCTTGACCTCGCCGGACTCGGGGGACTGGGCCCACCAGTCAGGAGCTACGTCGCCTTTGGTAACCTGCAGCCATTTCATGGTCTGGTTGCCGTCAGCAGTCTTGACTTCGCCATTCTCTACGTACTCGGCTTCCCAACCGGCGCCTTCATCGGTAATGGTGACATCAATGACATAGACGTACTTTGCGTCCTTCAACGCGCTCTTCAGGGAAGCGATACGACTGTCGCTCAAAGCGACGGCTTCCATCTTAAAAGCGTCATTGCCCACTGCGTCACCCCAGCCGGCAAACTGGCCGGTGACATAGTAGTCCTTCTCGGCATTCTCCAGTACTGTGTCATTGGCACAGCCAGCAAAAGCTGCCACGGCCAGCACCAACGCCAGCACGAGCCCCAGTAAACGAACTTTCTTCATAAAATAACCTCCTGTTACTATTTGCCTTTTCGGCAAATTGAAAAACCAATACTACTCTTTTATTGTATAGCCAAAAGTACATACTGTCAACCTAAATCTTACAAACATTTTACCTCGCCCGACAAAAGCTCAAGGTATGGGCAGGACAGCCGCGGTCTGTCCGGCCAACGTCAGGGAATCACCCTCCAGGCGGGCCGATCCTCCGGCAAAGCCTCCCAGGGTCGCTCCGGAAAGCCCCATTGTTTCCAGGGAGAGGGTCAGAGTTTCCTCCCCGATGTTTTGCACCACCGCCACCCGCCTGCCCTGCCAGGTGCAAACCCAACCGCCGGCCAGATCATAACCCGGCAGCTCCAGCGCGGTAAGGCTGCCTCGGGCGATCTCCGGGTAAGCGCCCCGCAGCAGCAACAGCTTTTTATAATGGTTATAGAGGCTGTCCTTCCTCCTCACCTGAGCCGCCGCGGTGCCGTTCACCTGCCTGGAGGCAGGGTATGTGCTTCCGACGGGATCCTGTACCTTATCCCCATCTCCCCAAAGCATGGCAAGCCTGCGGTTTGCGTCAGTGTTGGCATTGCCCCGGCTTCCCAGCATACCGATTTCCTCCCCGTAATACAGGAATGGGCTGCCCGGGGACAGCAGGTACAGATTCGCGGCAGCCTTTTCCTTTCCCTTCACCGAGGCGTATCCGGCGGATCGGTCCATATCGTGATTGGACAGGAACGGGCGCGGGATCGCCCCTTCTCTTGCGTCTGTTATTTTTGCGGTATATCTCTCCAGATACACGGCGTACTGATTCACCGTATAAACCGCGTTCAGCGTTAATGCCGGTTCACCTCCCGAGCCGGCCATGCCGAAGTCAAAGCAATCTATGGCCTTATAATAGGAGAGAATGTGGCTGTCGTCCGACCAGTCCTCCCCCACCAGTATCACCTCCGGATTTATCTCCCGGCACATCCCGGCGAACCATTGCCAAAACGCGATATTCCGCGCGTCATCATTGAGGTAGACATACTTTACGGCATCCAGACGGAAGCCGTCCACACCGCGTTCCAGCCAGAATGCGGCAATGTTCCGGATCTCCTCCAGCAAAGCCGGCGTATCCATATTCAGCTCCGGCATCTCCGGGGAGAAATTCCCTTCGTAATAATACTGTACCCCCTTCGGATCCACTGCCAGAGGATACCAGCCGGCTTTTTCCGTGGTGCCGATAGAATAGTAAGCGGCATAGGGGTTTTCCATATCCCCCTCCTGTACCGCTTTTTTTGCCGCCTTGAACCAAGGGTGATAGCTGCTGGTATGATTCAGCACCAAATCCACTATCACCGCAATATCCCTTTCATGACAGGCCGCAAGGAGAGCATCCATGTCCTCCAGCGTACCGTAATCGCTGTCGATATCGGTGTAATTCCACACATCGTACTTGTGATAGCTGCCTGCCGGGAAAACCGGCATCAGCCACAGTCCGCTCACGCCCAGGCTCTTCCCGCTTGCAGGGTCTCCGTCATTGAGGTAATCCAGCCTGTTGATAACTCCCTGCAGGTCGCCCATGCCATCCCCGTCACTGTCGGAGAAGGCGCCCACGAATATTTCATAAAAGGTACGGTAACCGTCCCGGGGAGAGATATTCTCCAATCCGGCAGTGTCCAGGGTTATTTCTCTCTCCAAGAAGCCTGCGCAGCCGCACAGCCCTACCAGCAGCGCCAGCAGCAGCGCAGGCAAACAGAATTTCCCTCTCATCCTCATCCTTTGACTGCGCCGGCGGTGACGCCCTCCACATAATACCGCTGCAGGAATAAGAACAATATCACGATGGGTACTGCTACGCAGACACATCCGGCGGCAAATACGGTAAACCGGGAGGTATCTACGATCTGTCCGTACATCATGTAATATAGTCCTACCGCCACTGTATGGAGGTGGGAGTTTTGCTCACCGAGTATGACCCTGGCAAATATAAAATCCATCCACGGCCCGGTAAAGCTCAGCAGCGCCGTATAAATAATAATGGGCTTGCTCAGAGGCAGAATGATATTCTTAAACACCTGGAAGGAGGTCGCGCCGTCTATCCGCGCGGCCTCCACCAGCGCGTCGGGGATAGTGTCAAAGAAGCCCTTGCCCACATAGAATCCCAGCCCCGACCCGGCGGAGTAGCAGAGTATCAGGGCAAACAGGGATTGGGTCAGGTTCATGGCCTTCAATATGTAATAGATCGCGATCATGGACATAAATCCGGGAAACAGTCCCAGGATCATCGCTAGATTCATAAAGGGCTTTCGCATCTTGAACCGCAGCTTGCTCATCACATAGGACACCGAAAGGGTCAGAAATGTGCTCAGCACACAGGTGCAGACCGACACCAGCAGGGTATTCATAAACCATTGCGGGAAATACGTGCTCGCAAACAGTGTCCTGAAATTATCCAGCCCGAATCCCTTGGGAAAATAGTGGGATACAACCGTTCCCACAAGGGTTCCGTCGGTGTTGTACTCCACTCGGAAAGCGTTCAGGAACACCCACACGATAGGATAGAGCCAGGCAATGCACATCACCACCAGTACCGCGTACACCAGCACGCGGGAGGCGGCCTCTGCCCGCTTCATGCTGCGGAGCTTAACTTCATGCTTCATTGGAAGGTGTCCTCCTCTCTGTACGACTTTGAGCGGCGGTAGGTCACAAGGGTGATTGCTGAGGTAATAAGGAACGTCATGATGCCGATCACCGCGCCCAGATTATACTGCTGCTCGTCAATTGTCAGCTTGTACAGCCATGTGACAAGCAAATCCGTGCCCCCGGCGATATACCCGCCGGTCACCTTGGGCAGGCCGCCGGTCAGCAGATAGATGATATTAAAGCTGGTGATATTTCCGATAAAGGAGGATATCAGATACGGTGTTGTAATGAAAAATACATATGGCAGCGTGATCTTGAAGAATGTCACGATTTTCGGCGCGCCGTCCAGCTCCGCCGCCTCATACATATCTTTGGGGATATTGGGAAGTATACCGCTGATCATCAGCATGGAATAGGGGACTCCCACCCAAAGGTTGATCACAATAACCGAGATACGCGCCGTCCAGACATTGGTCGCGTTAGCCAGGAAAGACATGGGCTCGGCCAGTATTCCGATCTCCATCAGAAACTTTTGAAAGGGGCCGTATTCACCGATCAGATTCCGCATGGCCAGCAGGGAAATAAACTGAGGAATGGCGATCGTCAATACGAATATGGTGCGGAACAGCAACTTCCCCCGGATACCCTTTTTATTGATCATCAATGCCAGTATCATCCCGCCGAAATAATTCAGGAAGGTAGCAAAAAATGCCCATATAAAGGTCCAGCTCAATACGGGCAGGAACCTTGCGGATATTTCCCCGTTGGGATTGGTAAAAAGGGCGGTGAAATTATCCAGCCCCACCCAATCAAAGAGGACCTGCCCTGCCGGGTGGAGCTTGTCGTAGTTGGTAAAAGCAATAAGGATCATAAATACGGTGGGGAGCACGGTAAACAGCATCACCCCGATGATAGCGGGGGTCAGCATGGTAATGTGGAAACGTTTGTCCAGCAATTCCTGGCAATCCTCCCGGAAGGAAGCCGCCTTTCCCCGGCTGTGGGCGTCCTTATCGGCTTTATAGCTGCTGCGGAGATTCGCTCCCCAGGCATATAGATACAACGCGGTGATCCCCAGGGTCACCACACCGTACAGCAGCATCAGCATGGAGTTATCTGTGGGAGTGAATATATCTCCCGGATTGGTGCCAAGTGTCACCAGGTTTACCAACGCTTTCCATCCCAGGGGCGTACCGTTGACCTCGGGACACCCGATCATGAACAGGGCATAGGCGGCCTGCAGACCGAAAAACAGCAGCCCCTTTACGATCTGCCCATGGAAGAAATTCCCGGCGCCCATCACAAAATGAGCCAGCTTCGTCCCCGGGCTTCCGTCCCGGAAGCGATGGTAAAATCCCGCAAGCCTGCTGCGGAGCCCGCTGCCGAACCGTGCAAAGACGTTCCGTTTGGGTTCCTTCGGTTTTACGGCGGTTTGTTCCATTTTCTTCCTCCAAAAAGGGCGGCTTTACAGCCGCCCGCATTTTTTAGTCTTTGCTGCCGGTCTCCCAAATCTTCTCTACCAGTGCCAGCTGCTGCCGTATGGCATCCGTCGTGCCGAACAGCCCATCCTTGTTTTCCAGGATCTCCTTCATCAGGTCCGGCGCTCCCTTGGAGTAGAAGTAGAAATTATGGGAGGTTGAGTAGCCGAAGGGCTGCGGTATACCGTAATTGAACATCTCCAGCTGACAGGTAGCCAGTCGGTTTTCCAGATTATCCCCCTGCATGGAAGTAAACTCCGCGGCCGCGTTCTTATACGCCGGCAGATTGGCGCAGGCTACATAGGACTTTTCCTGTATTTCACGGCTGGAAAGGAACTTTAAGATCTCTTGCAAATATTCCGCCTTATCGGAGCCCTTCTTCATGACAAACATCTTTGTATCCGTGAAGGTGCCTGAGCGGAAGACGGTGCCCGGCGCCATGTCCGTGCCCTTCACATCCTCCTCGGTCAGCGTAAATGTGGGCAAAATGGCAATGCCCAGGTTTTCTCCGAGAGCAGCCTTGGCGGCATTGAACTTCCAGGCGCCGCCGATCAGGGAAAGAGAGATCTCATCCCGCAGTTCGATCTCCCATCCTGAATCGGTGGGCATCTTCCCGCCGTTGGGATCGGTAAAGAACCTCTGCCCCCATTGAAACACCGCTACCGTATCGTCTCCGGTGAAGAAGCAATCCTCCAGGTTGCCGTCGGCATAAATGCGGACGGAGGTGGCGCCGTCCTCCTCACCGGTAGCCAGGGTCAGAAAGGAGTTGTTATAGCCATCCGAGCCCATCAGTGACATCGCCTGCATATTATTGGCCTTCGCTACCTCCCAAATCCCCTCCCAGGATTCCGCATCCTCCGGAGTCAGGTACTTGGTATTGTAAAACAGCACCAAGGACTGGGCAACATAGGGAACGCCGAAGGTGTACTCCGTGCCCTGCACCTCCCTGGATATCACGCCGAGGAAGGTTTCCGGATTATCTTCCTGTATCTGCGCCAGCAGCGCCTCGTCCGTAATGGGCGCGATCGCGCTGGAGCCGGCAGTCAGCTTTCCCAGGTTATCATGGGGAATGGTAAATATATCCGCCCCGGCTTCGGTGTCGTCCAGAAACTTGGCGGCGGCGGCGGAAGTGTCAACTCCCTGCACCTGGATTTCATAGGGGAAAGCCTTTGCGTATTTGGCCTCGTATGATTTCACATATTCGTCCATTTGAGCCTGATAAAAGTCCACCGACTCCACTCCCACCCAAATCACCAGCGGCGCAGCGGTTTTACATCCGCCCATAAAACCTGCCGCAGCACATGCCATCAACAGCGCCAGCAGCAGCGCGACCCACTTCCTGTTCATAACTACCTCCTGTTACACAGACCCCAAAGGGTTTTGATCTTTTACATAGATTATACCAAAGCCGGGATTCATAAGCAAGAAGATTGTCCATAATATTCAAACAATCCATATCAATGGGATATAAATTTACCTCACCGGAACAGTCTGCAAATCACGCAGCGCACGCCGTTTTATGGTATAATGAGAATATGGGATAATGAAACAGCGTAGTGTGAGGAGGAAACATGAGTTTGTTCATAGACGCTATCGTGCGGGTAAATGAAGGTAGGCTCCGGGGGCTGATGTCCGGGGAAGGTGTAAAAGCCTTCCTGGGCATCCCCTATGCCGCGCCCCCGGTGGGAGAATTGCGTTTCCGCAAACCCCGGCCCCGAACAGGGTGGTTCGGCATACGGGAAGCCCAGAATTTCGGCCCTTGTACGCCCCAATATGATTTGGAAAAGGGGAGCTTCTACCAGAAGGAGTTCTATCCCACGGAAAAATATACCGATGAGGACGGGCTGTATCTGAATATCTGGACAGCGGCGGAATCAGCGGATGCCGGGCTTCCGGTATTTGTCTGGATACATGGCGGCGCGTTTGTGGAAGGGAGCGGCTCTGCCCTGCAGTTCCGCGGGAATGCCCTGGCCAGGCGCGGCCTGGTGGTCGTGACCCTTAATTATCGTCTGGGTCCCTTCGGGTTTTTGGCCCACCCGTCGCTGACTGCCCGGGAAGGCTCTTCCGGCAATTATGCCCTGTGGGATCAGCTTGCCGCGTTGAAATGGGTGCGGAAGAACATCGCCGCCTTCGGCGGCGACCCGGAGAATGTGACGCTTGCGGGGCAGTCCGCTGGTTCCTACTGTGTGGGCGCCCTTATGACCAGTCCCCTGGCGGAGGGCTTATTCCACCGTGTGATCCTGCAATCCGGCAGCGTTCTTCGCGGACGCACCGTTCTTCCTATGCCGGCTGCCGAAAGGGCGGGTCTGGCTTTTGCCGCCAGCCTGGGGGGCGAGGAGGCGCTGTATACCACGTCGTGGCAAGATCTGCTTGCAGCGGCCAAAGATTTCCCCAGGATGAGCATCATACGTGACGGAATGCTGCTGCCGGAGGATCCCGGTGCGGTTTTTACCCGGGGCGGCCAGCACAAGGTCGATATGATCTCCTGTTCCTGCGAGGATGAAGGCTGCATCGCCAAACCCGATCCCCGGGATGCCGAGCATTATGAGCTGCTGTTGAAACAGGCAGGGGAAGCCGGCCCCGCGCTGGCTGCCGCCTTCCCGGTTGACCATCCGGAGGACGCTTATCGACGCCTTCTGGAGCTGAGAGCGGCGTCCGCCTACGCCGGTATGGCAGCTCTGGCCAAAGCCCAGTCTCTGACAGGTGCGAAGGTATGGAGTGCCTGCTTCTGCAAGCGGCTTCCGGGAGATGGGGGCATCGGCCCCTTCCACTCCGCTGAGCTGGTGTATGAGTTCGGCACGCTGGATACCAGCTGGCGTCCCTGGGAGTCGTCGGATTATGCCCTCTCCCGGGATATGATGGCGTATTGGGCAAATTTCTGCCGCACCGGTGACCCCAACGGTTCCGGTCTCCCTCGCTGGACGCCTTTCTCCCCGGGAAAAGTGATGCGCCTGGATTCACCCTGCGGCATGGGCGAGGCCTTCACATCCGCGCAGCGCAGAGCGATCGGCGCGGAATAAATACTGCCCGGCCTACACAAAGACCCCCTCCTTCCGCTGACGGCAGGAGGGGGGTCTCTTTGGTAATTCGCTGGATAAGGTGCGGCTATTGATTTTTATACTCTGTTTCTGCAGGTAGAAATGCCGTGGAAATACCGCCTGCGGGACACGCAACCGTGCGGGGCGACTCTGCCGCTGCGGCTCTTTCTTCAATACTCCCTGTTTTCTCGCCAGACTTCCAGCGCCAACTGATACCGCTCCAAAGGCAGCCCCAAAAAAGGTACATTGGAGGTGGAAAAGATATATCCGCCCCCGGGTTTCCCGTGCTCCATGCAGTAGGCGGCCGATCTCCTTACCTCCTCATCGGTGCCGGTCTGCATGAGGGCGCAGTTTACATTGCCGATCAGCGCCAGGCGGCTTCCGTATTCCTTCTTCACCCGGGCAATATCCACTCCTGCCATAGGGTCAAGGGAGTGGAGAGCGTGGGGATTTGCCTCCGCCAGCTGGTCGATAATGGGCATAATGTCGCCGTCGGTATGCTTGATGGCGTAAGCGCCGTCCTCCCGTATGGCGGCGATAATGCGGGTCAAATAGGGTGTAACAAACCTGCGGAAGGCGCGGGGTGACATGAACGGACCTTTATTGAAGCAATAATCCGAACAGAGAATAAAACAATCCGCTCCGGCTTCCACCATGCGGTGGTTCCTGTCGATCGCCTCACGGCACATTCTTTCCGCCTCGGCGTCCAGCGACTCCGGATCGTCTGCCATACGGTAGGCAAACTCCGCCATGCCGTTGCCGTCGGGTATGGCAAAGGTACCGTCGCCGTGGACAAAAAGCATGTACGCGTCGCCCGACAATCGGCGGATCGCCCGGATGGTCTCCGCCGCCCCCTTTTCGTCCAGGTGGTGGATCCCGAAGGCGTCATGCTCCAGCTCCCCATAGGTACGGAGATGATAAACGGCGTTTTCCTCTATCAGGCGCTCTCTTTCCCCGGGGGAAGCCCGGTCCAGCTGATCCTGCCTGAGCCAGTCCCCGCCGTTCAATTCCCGGGTCAACTGAAACTCCAGCTCCATTGTAGGCACCCGGTCGGGGATCCGCCTCTCCAGAGCCGCAATCATTCGCTCGCGATGTGTCATCCGTCTGCTCCTTACAGCAACAACGTTAATATGCCGACAACGCATACTCCGGTCTGTATGATCGTGGCGGTATTGGGTTTTTCTTTCAGTACCAAGGCGGAAAGCAGTGCCGCGAGGCATATTTGCGCGGCGTTAAATATCGGGTATTGTATGGAGGAATCCATCATTGCGTTGGCCATCAGGCTTAAAATGTTGGAGATACTGTTGGTTACGGTACACAGGGCAATGGTCAGCACCTGCAGCAGATAGGTCCTGGGTTTTCCGTCGGCGGCAATACACCGCGGGGAGAGGGTGGCGTCCTTATGGAACAGTTTGTTGATTCCCAGCAGCAGAAAAACGATCACCACATCCCAGAATCCCGCCATCACAATGAAATCCGCATTCTCCGCACCGGCGGGGTGCATCACATTTGCCTTGGAGAATACACCGATCATGCCGTTGCTGACAAAAGCCAGCAGCAGTATCCAAGCAACGCTCCGGCCGCTCTTTTTTTGATCGCCCCTGCCTTCCAGCAGGCTGGGCAGAAAAGAAGAACATATGAGCAGTATCCCGATTACCTTCCACACAGTTACCGGTTCTCCATGGAAAAATATCCCGTACAGAGAGGGCAGCAGCAAACCGCCGGAATACATAAACAAGGACACCACCGCGACCCGCGTTTGCCGTAGGGCTAAAAAAATCGCGGCGCCGCAGAATACGCAGGAAGCCGCAAAACCGCAGGCATACAAAAGAGACGGAAGAGAACCGGTCGGTCTGAAGCCGCACAGCGGCAATCCGAACAACACGGTTGTCACACCGGTGATCACAGACACCCAGAGCGAAGCTTCTATCGACTGATCCGACCTCCGCTGATACGCCTTATTAAAGAGAAACATCGGGGCAAAAGCGATACAGGCGCCCGCCAACACAAGATATTCCATGGACCCATCCTTTCCCGCCCATCATATCACATTCCCGGGAGGTTGTATATTGCCTGTTGCAAAGCAACGGAGCGATCGCTGCCGAAGCCCCTGCTGATGCCGCTGCCCGGGCAACGGACTTCTCAGTCGGGAGATGGGCCAGCCCCGAAAGTATCCACGTGGCTTCTGCTCGTATTTGTTATCAGGTGTTGTATGGTTCAAGCGGCAGTTGAAACAGAGTTGTGAAACTGCTATACTGGTACCATTCCACAGAGGAGGAGCGGTATGGATACCATCAGAGAATTGCTGGGCGCCGAGGAGCAGGAGATCGCCTCCTCAAAACTGCCCAGATGGAACGAGCTTCCCGACCTGGAACTGTATATGGACCAGGTCATAGCTCTGATAGACAAATACCTGCTGGCCTTCCTGAAATGCTCCGCCGCCGGGCAGGTCACGCCCACCATGATCAACAACTATGTGAAAATGGGTGTTATCCCTTCCCCGGTAAAGAAACGGTACAGCCGCGCCCATCTGGCATACCTCATTATGGTTTTTATACTGAAGCAATCCCTGAGCATCGGGGAGATCGACACTCTGTTCCGCCTTCAGCTGGAGACGCGGGATATCAGCGAGCTGTATGATGATTTTTGCAGCCAGCAGCAGTCCATGTTCGCCGAGATGCTGAACATATCCGTGTCTGAGGATATGCCCCTCAGGGATTATTCCCTCCGGATGGCCACCTTGGCCAACACCTGTAAAATTCTTGCCCAGCGCACGCTTCGGACAGAAAATAAGAATTGACCTCGACGCGCCGTAAAAAACCGCCGGAGGATCTCCGGCGGTTTCGGGTATGAGGCTGTGAAGTCTTACGGAACGGACGGGGGCTTCATGCGTTCTGCGGCTTCGGCTCTTTTCTTGGCTTTACGCCGGGACGCGGCGCGCACGGGGAAGAAGATCGCGCAGAAGAGGATCCCCAGTATCGCCAGTATCGGCAATGCGCCCACCAGCACCACAAGGAAGCCCTCAAAGAACACACCCAGCCCCTTCAGCACTGACATAAAGGCGTTGCTCATACGGGTGCCCAGGCTTTCTTTGGATGTCACGACCTCCATCGGCGCCACCATCTCCTTGAGGTGGATGGATACCGTTGTATAGGCGATTTGGTCGTCATAGTACCTCTGCTGTCCCTTTAAAGCGTCCAGGGTATAAAGGATGTCCGTCATCTCGCTCTCAAGGGCAATGATATCCGCCATTTCCGTCGCGTTCTTCAGATACTCCATGAGCTTGTCATAATGGGCCTCATACAATTCGATACGGGCTTCATTATCGTAATAACTCACAGTGACATCATTGGCGGTCTGGGTTTTATGGGTCGCCTCCCCCACGCCCGCCAACGCGTCTAAAAAACTCTTATACTGCTCGATGGGTATACGGAGAGAGAAATCCGTAGTCCTGCCGGCATCCCCGTAGGCCTCCGGCTTAACGCCCCATGTCACCTCAGAGGAGATGAAGCCGCCGCAGGCAGCCAGTGACTGCAGGATACGGCTGTAGTCCTCTTCATACTTGTAGGTTTCAATGGTGTAATCCGCCGTATAGATAAGCTTGCGGGAGGAATCCACCACGGCGGCGCCGATCGTTTCCCCGGCCAATCCCGCGCCCTGCTCTTCCATCTGTGCCGGTGCTTCAGCCTCAACGAATTCTGCCTCGTTGAACCAATCCGTATCTGCATAGTAGCTGTCCGACGTGCTTTCATACCTGTCCGCCGGCGCCTTTGCTCCGTCGCAGCCGCAAAAAAGGAATATAATCGCCGCCGCCGCCAGCAAAAGAGCCGTCCATCCGCGCAATTTCATAAAAATTGTACCTCCATTACCAAATGCTCTTATTCTTTAGATGTGAATTTTATCAATTCGTTCCAATTCACAGAAAATAATTCCGAATGTGACATCATCACAGTATTCCGGATCCATTTCAGATATGATAGAATCAAAACGCAGACAAACCGCCTGCGGAGAAAGATGAATGAGAGGATATAAAATGGCAGTATTGCATTTGACGAAGGAAAATTTTCAGAAAGAAGTGCTTGAGGCGCAGAAGCCTGTGTTGATCGATTTTTTTGCCACCTGGTGCGGTCCCTGCCGAATGGTGGCTCCCCTCGTGGAATCCATTGCGGAGGAGCATCCCGAGTATATCGTCGGTAAAGTCGACGTGGATCAGGAGCCGGAGTTGGCACAGCAGTTCAAGGTATCCAGTATCCCCACTCTTGTCGTGATGAAAAACGGCAAGATCCACGAGAAGGCTGTCGGCGCCCGCACAAAAGAGTCCATGCTGGCAATGCTCCGGTAAACGGAGCGAACAAAGAAGTATGCTGCGGAGAAGTCTTCTTCGGTTAAGAACAGAAAACAACCGGGGAAACATCTGCTCTTTACCGGGATTATCCGCTTCCATGGAAAAGGAGAACAGTGCGGCCGCCTCCGCCGCTTAAAAAGCGGCAATAACCCTGTTTTGTCCGCCTGCTTTCGATAAGCGGGCAGTTTCTCTTGTATTTCACCGCAAATACGTTATAATAGGAGCACGGAGGTGCAGCGGTGGAGTACAAAGCAGAGATCGATCCCGCGTCCTATTTCCCGTTTTGGACGGCTTTGACAGCCCTGCAGAAGGACCGGGTAAAAAACAATATCAGCCGGAGATTCTACCCCGAAGGCACATTGCTGCATCGGGGCGGGGAAGATTGTGTGGGACTGTTTTTGGTGGAGTCCGGCCGTCTTCGCATCTACACGATATCGGAAAGCGGAAAGGAAATGACCCTCTATCGCCTGCTGGATCGGGATATTTGCCTTCTTTCCGCCTCCTGTATGCTCAAAGGCATCCAGTTTGATGTCATGGTCTCCGCCGAGGCGGACACCCGGGTACTGGTGGTCGCTCCGTCGGTATACAAGCCCCTGATGGAGGAATCCCCGGCGGTCGCCAATTTTACCAATCTTCTCATGGCCTCTCATTTTTCGGAAGTCATGTGGCGTATGGAGCAGATACAGTCCAAAAAACTGGATTCCCAGCTGGCGGCGCTACTGCTGGAGGAAAGGATCCTGCAGGGGACAGACAAGCTGACCGTCACCCATGCCATGCTGGGCAACCATCTGGGCAGTCCCCGGGAGGTCATTACCCGGCTGTTGAAATTTCTCCAGGCCGAGGGGCTTGTCTCCCTCGAAAGGGGCAGTATCACCCTCATCGATCCCGCCGGGCTCGAGAGGCTGGCGGAAGAATCCCTATGAAAGTCAAGGTAAATGCCATGCTTGTGACAAAAGATATCCGTTGTATCGGCGTCAATGACCCTGACCTCGACCTGTTTGAGGAGCAATATCCCCTTCAAAACGGCATGTCCTACAATTCCTATATGATTTTCGACGATCAAATCGCCGTGTTGGATACTGTGGACCGCCGTATGATTCGGGAATGGTTGGATAATCTGTCGGCTGCGCTGGAAGGGCGGCAGCCCGATTATCTGATCGTGCAGCATATGGAACCCGATCATTCCGCCGGCATTGCGGTTTTTGCCGAAGCCTACCCCGAAGCCCGGATCGTGGCGACTCCCATGGCGTTTACCATGATGGGCCGGTTCTTCGGGCAAAGCTTTGCCGACCGGCGCATTGCGGTCAAGGAGGGGGATTCTCTCTCCCTGGGCCGGCATACACTGACCTTCCTGGCTGCGCCCATGGTGCATTGGCCGGAGGTCATGGTAACCTATGACAGCATTGACAAAGTCCTTTTCTCGGCGGACGGCTTTGGCAAGTTCGGCACAACGGATACCGATGAGCCTTGGGAGGCCGAGGCGCGGCGATACTACATCGGCATCGTGGGAAAGTACGGCGCCCAGGTACAGGCACTGTTGAAGAAGGCGGCTGCGTTGGACATCTCCGCCATCTGCCCCCTTCACGGTCCGGTACTGCGGAAAAATCTGTCTTATTATATCAGCCTGTACGACACTTGGTCCTCCTACCATCCGGAATCTGCGGGTGTGGTGATCGCCTATACATCCGTTTACGGAAATACCCAGGCCGTGGCGGAAGCGCTGGCTGAAAAGCTTCGTCAGCGGAACTGTGAAGTCGCCGTATACAACCTGTCGCGGTGTGACTGGTCGGAGGCCGTATCGGCGGCCTTCCGGTATGACAGGCTGGTATTGGCTGCCACGACCTACAACATGGGTATCTTTCCCCCGATGGAGCACTTCCTGCTCCACCTGACCCATCGCGGCTACCGGAAACGCACCGTCGCACTGATAGAGAACGGCACCTGGGCTCCCGCTGCCGCTAAGCTCATGCGGCAGCTGTTGGAGAAACAACCCGATCTGACCTTTACCGAGAATACCGTTACCCTCTTTTCTTCCGCCGACGCCGGCACCGATAGTAAACTGGATGCGCTGGCCGAGGAGCTCTGCAGATAAATCGTATAAAAAGCCGCGGGGATCCCCCGCGGCTTTTCGTATACCCTGCGCTAGAAACCGGTAAGATTTTTTGCGGGCGCGACCTCCTTTCTCCTGTATGACAGTTCCCTCTTTCCTTGCGTTTTTATTCCGAAATCCTGACAGAATCCTGCTCCGGGCGGCTTCTTATGGTTTCTTAGGCCATGCCCCGGCACAGAATATGCTATAATACCTATGGGAGGGCAGGGCATGCAACATATACTGTTAACTGAGGACGATCCGCTTCTGAGAGAGAGCATCCGTGAGTTGTTGGAACGGGAAGGTTACCGAGTAACAGCGGTCAGTAGCTGCCGAGAAACCCAGAAAGCGATGGAAAACCTTCCGGATCTACTTGTTCTGGACGTGCTCCTGCCGGATGGCAATGGCTTCAGTCTCTGCCGCCGGCTTCGTGAGGAAGGGCATCGTTTACCGGTACTCTTCCTTACAGCCTATGACGAGGAGGAGCAGGTGGTGCATGGGCTGGATGTCGGTGGGGATGACTATGTGACAAAGCCGTTCCGCACCAGGGAGTTACTGTCCCGCATCAAAGCCCGGCTTCGGGAAGCAAGTCCGGTGTACATGCGGGGAGATCTTCGGGTGGATCTGGATGCCCGGAGCGTTACCCGGGGGAACAGCCCGGTTTACCTGACGCCTACGGAATTCTCTCTTCTGATGTTGCTGCTGCGGAATAGGGGGCGTATTATGACACGGCAGATGCTGCTTTCCCGCCTGTGGGACCAGGGTGGCGCTTTCATCGACGACAATACATTGTCCGTGCATGTCAGCCGTCTCCGGAAGAAGATCGGTCCGGACAATATAGAGACCATTCGGGACGTCGGCTACCGTTGGAAGGAGGAAGTATCTTGATCTGGCTATGTGCGGTACTGGCTGCGGCATTGACTGGGGTCTCCCTGCTGATGATATTCCGGCAGAAGAAACTGGAAAAACAAGTGAACGCCCTATGTTCCGCCCTTGCGATCTTCTCCCGGGAGGGTGACACATTGGATTACAGTGTTGCGGAGGACATCCTTGCCCCCCTGCAAAATGGTTTGGCAGAACTGACGGATGAAATCCATCGTAGCCGGGAACAACTGCAACAGCACCGGGAACGCACCGTTTCCCTGATTGCGGACATCTCCCATCAACTGAAGACTCCCTTGGCCTCCATGGAATTGTATCTGGAGATGATGGCACAGGACACTGGAGATCCTCGTGTGGACAAGCTGTTCATCCTGACCCACCGGATGGAGAAACTGATTGTCTCCCTCCTGCAACTGGAGAAGCTGAACGCCCGCGCTTATTCGCTCAAATATGAGGAGGGGGACGTTTCGGCGTTGCTGCGAAAGATAACGGGAGAACTGATGCCGCTGTTTCCGGAGAAGGAATTCGTCCTTCCTTCCTTCCCCGTTCCCGGCCGATTTGACCACCGGTGGCTGGAGGAAGCGCTCGCCAATATATTGAAAAACGCATGTGAACACACCTCCCCCTCAGGGAAAATTCTAATACAGGCCTCCGCCGAAGAGGGGATGCTCCGTATCCGTATAGAAGACGACGGCGGCGGCATTCCGGCGGAAGCGCTGAACCGAATTTTTGACAGATTCTCCTCCCTCACTCCGGGTGTAGGTAGCACAGGACTTGGACTGGCCATTGCCCGAAGCATACTCAACCTGCATCATGGAGATATTTCAGCCTTCAACGGGAAAAGGGGACTGGTGCTCTCTCTCTGGCTACCCCAATATGCCGGGACCTTGGTACACCTTACGGAATCGTAAGTCACTCCTTCACCTAATCGTAAGATTCCGGCGGTATATTGTAAGCAGGAGAGTAAACATGTCGATTTTATCTTGTGAAGGTTTGACCCGGGTCTATGCCAATGGAGATCAGAAGATAACAGCGGTGGATCATGTTGACTTGGAAATTGATCCGGGGGAGTTTCTAGCCATTACCGGGCCCAGCGGCTCCGGAAAATCCACCCTGCTTCACCTGTTAGGGGGATTGGAAGCCCCCACCGGGGGCATTGTTCGCTATCAGGGAAAGTCCCTCTACCATTATAACGATAACCAGTTATCCATACTCCGGCGGCGGCGTTTTGGTTTCGTTTTTCAAGCTTACAATCTGGTGCAAGAGCTTTCCGCTTATGAAAACATCCTGCTTCCCTGTATGCTGGACGGGAAATTACCGGAAGAAATCTATATACGGGAGTTAATAGCCCGGCTGGGTCTCGGTGACCGGCTGGATCATCTGCCGGGAGCATTGTCCGGAGGGCAGCAGCAGCGGGTAGCCATTGCACGGGCATTAGCCAATAAACCCGGTGTGGTGTTTGCCGATGAGCCTACCGGAAATCTGGACGGCAAAGCCGGCCGTGAGGTGCTGGGGCTGCTGCGGCAGTCAGGGCAGGATTTTGGTGTTACCCTCGTGCTTGTGACCCATGACCTGCATATTGCTGAACAGGCGGATCGAGTGCTCACCCTTGGGGATGGGAAGTTCCTCTCCGACAGCCGGCGGGAGGGAAGGATATGAGTCGCAGGGTAACCATGTCCACTCTGCTCCGTGGCAATCTGAAAAATCGGCGGAAGCAGAATATACGGCTTTTGTTGGGTATATTTTTTGCGGTTTTCTTCCTAAGTCTTGTGATGGCGGGGGAAAGCTGTCTCATGGCTTCAGCTGAGGCCTACAGGTATGATCATTACGGTGAAGGAGATTTCTATCTCATCCATACTGCCGATACCGATACAGATTCTCTGCTTACAGAGGGTGTTGTCAGCCGATACGTCCTACAGGAAAACCTGCTTCTGGTTACCAACCGACCGGAGGATCACGATGACGATTTCTCCATTGCTCGATACAGCCCGGAGCTCTGCGCTATGCTCCATTATAACCTTTTAGCAGGGCGATATCCCGAAAAGGCCGGGGAAATCGCTCTGGAACGGCTGACGCTTTCGGGAATCGACAACGCCGCCCGGCCGGGGGATACCTTGAAACTGAACGTCACCGGGTGGGACGGCGCAGCTATGCTCTCCCCCTCTCAGACAAAGGACTATACGCTTGTGGGGATCCTTGAGGATAGAGGATCGCCTCTATCGAAAATCACAGGCAGTAAAAGTGCGGGCATTGCTGACTTCTGTCAGGGCTTAACGGCGGAGGAGGAAGTCCCTCTCCCCGGTAGCCGGGTCATGGTCCAGTACTGGGGAGTATTGCAGGGGAACCAAACCGGGTTGGATGCTTGGCTTGCCAGGCATCCCCGCCAAGGCTGGAATGGTTTTAACTGCCTCTCTGTCAGCAGCATGCTTTCTGTCCTGTCCGGGGATACGCTGGTACTTGCTATCGCTCTTCCTATTGTGGGTTTGGCGCTGGCTTTGACGGATTTACTGGCGCTGGCAGCTATTATGTCCGCCGGCTTGGAAGCAAGGCGGCGTCAAATCGGTCTGCTCCGGGCAATCGGTGCCACCGCAAATCAGATACGCTCCCTGCTTCTCGGGGAAATAGGCGTCATCAGTCTCTGTGTATTCCTCCCCGGCTTTTTTGCTGCCTTAGGGCTGCTGTGGGGACTCTCCCTGCTTTTTCCAGGCTGGATAGTATTCCGGGTAGATCTCCCGGTATTGGGTCTGACCTTTCTGCTGTGTCTGATCAGCCTTTGGCTTTCTGCGTTGACGCCCCTTTCCCACGCTCTCCGTATCACCCCGATGCAGGCTATCAGGAATACCGACGCTGCCCGGCAATGGAGTCGGAAATCCCTGAAAAGCCGGAAGGTCTATCATCTTCCCCGTTTGTTGGCCCTACGAAAAGCCGGCTTTCAGCGTGGGCGGACAGTGTTGTTATGTCTGCTTCTGGTGGCAGGTACAGTACTGCTGACACTGAGCGGGTTTATCGTCATTCAAAACGCCAAATACTTTTCACCCCTGGGGAGCGGAAGCGCTCCGGACTACATATTGTACAACAACCGCTCACAGGATATGGATTTTCTTCTGTCGGAGTATTCCTCAGGCCGTCTTACCCTGGAAGATGAGGCTGTACTATCCTCGCTGCCTTTGGTAAGCCGGGTGGAGGGTTTCCAAACCACCTCTGTCAATGTGGAGCTTTCGGAGTTGACTGGCTACCTTACCGAAGTCGGTCTTACATACGGGCAATATTATAATAGCGGTGATTCTTCCGATATCTATATCTACCAGCTCATACGACAGGAATACGGCTATGCCGGAGAGATTGTGCAGCTGGAACTGATAGCGATCTCCCCGGAAAAGCTGCGGGTAACCATATCCGCCCTGTCGGAAGGAACCATTGATATGGATGCTCTGAACCGGGGGGAAGCGGTGCTGGCTGTAGCGCCGGCCGCTTATATGTTGGAAACAGAAGAACGTGCTGACTCCAAATTCTGTAGGATTCTGACAAATCCTGCCCAATTTCGGAATAATGCCGGCACCCTTTACCGGAAGGATGCGCTTTCTGTGGGGGATACGCTGCAGATCAGCAGGCTTGTAACGGATTCCGCACTGGAATTTGACAGCACCGCCGGCAGCTACATACTGCCCGATGATGTGGTAAAGCAGTCGCATGACTGCACGATCTGCGGCGTGATCGAACCCTACAAGCTGCCATCCAACATATCTTTCTTCGGTTTCAGTACTATATGTCTGCTGACCACCTTTGACGGACTGGCGGCCATGGGCTACGGGGATACAGGGTACTCGGAGTTTTCCCTTTATCTGACACAGGAGCCGGACGAAACCACAGCGGACCTTATATCCGATACCCTCAAGCGATTGGCATCCCGCTCCCCCCATATGAATGTCTATGACGGGATAGAGATTGCCGCCTCTAACCGGCGTGTCTCCGTGGTCATACTTTCTGTCTGCTGCTGTGTGTTGTTGTTGCTTTTCGGTTTTACCTATGCCCTGCTTTACAGTACCCTGTCCAACTCCATACAGGCGGATATCCCCCAGCTCGGGACCCTTCGGGCAGTAGGCGCCTCCTCATTCTGTATCACCTCCGTTTACAATCATCAACTGTTGCTTCCTTTCCTGCTGGGTGGAGGAGGAGGCTGGCTGTTGGGGGTGGGTGGAGTTCTCCTCATTCTGTTGCGTCTGAGCCAGCCTCTGTCCAGCACTGTCATGCAGTTGTCTCTGCTGGCTCCTGCACTACTGCTAATCCTGTTCGGTTTGTGTCATATCAGCATACGGACGAAATTGCGGCCGGTGCTGAAAGCCCCTATCGTCGAAAATATCCGTCGTCTGTAAGGAGTATCCAATGAAAAGAAAAAGCGTTATCATGATCATGTGTTGTTTGCTTCTTCTGCTATCTGCCTTCCCTTCTCCCGCCCTTGCCGGAAAACGCAGCATACCCAAACTTCTGGTCACCGGTTTTTCTATAGGATCCGGCACATTGGAAGCCGGCAGCCAAAGCAAACTGACTGTATCCGTCCGCAATACCAGTACTTGGCAGGACGCACTGTACCTGAAACTTTCACTGGAAACGACGGATTCCCGGCTGATTTTCCCGGAAGCTTCCTCTCTCTATCTTGAATCTCTTCCTAAGGGGGAAACGGCGGAAATCGTTTTCCCGCTGCAGGCGGCGGCTGATTCCGCCCCGGGACACGCAAGCCTGACCCTGTGCGGGGAGTTTGAGGATACCTACGGCGTAACCTCCTCCTTTAAGGACAGCCTGTCTCTGGAGATCACCCAGCCTGTACGCCTCTCCCATAACCAGCCCGTTTTCCCGGACATGGTACAGGAAGGGAATGCCGCCGCCTTTTCCATGGATGTCATGAACCTGGGAAAAGGTATGCTTTACAATGTCGCACTCGTTTTTGATATTCCCGGGCTGGAATCGGCAGGAAGTCTGCTACTTGGTTCCCTCGCCCCCGGAGAGACCAAAACCGCTAAGGCCAACCTCTCTGTTTCTTCCATGGATGGCAGCTACGGAGAGAGCCTAGGTACCGTAACACTTATCGCCGAAGACGCTTCCGGTAAATTATACACGCAAACTCTCTCTTTGTTCACGGAGATTACTCAAAGACCTGTAGCACTTGTACCTGACGCTCCTACTGAAATCACGGAGAAAAAGCCGGCCGGATGGATCATTCCCACTGCAGTCTCTATAGGAATTGGTTTGCTTCTGCTGACCCTACAGTTGGTGTTTGAGCATCGCCGTCGCAAGAGGGATGAGCTATTGCTCTAAATGATATAAAAGCCACTTCTAATCGGGAGCGGCTTTTGTATACCGTTTTACATGATAAGAAAACTCTGTTCTACCCCCGCAGATACTTCTTTCAACCTCCTTCCGCGGGAAACCGTTGCCCGGGCACACAAAAGGGGGGGAGCCTTTCGCTCCCCCCGCGGTGACCGAAAATCAGGACTGCTTCATCGCCGTCCAAACCTCGTCGTACAACGCCGTGGCATCCGGGCCCACGTCCATAATGAACTGGGCGTCTCCCAGGATCTCTCCGGGGATATACAGCGCTTCATTGTTCAGGTATTCCGGGGACAGGTATTCCTTCGCGGTGGTCACACAGTTGATATACTGGGTGAATTCACTGATCTGCGCGGAGATCTTCCCGTCCAGTATGAAGTTCAGGAACAGGTTGGCGTACTCGGGATTGGGCGCGTTGGAAGGAATAAAGCAGGAATCGATGCCGTATCCCATGCCCTCCTCGGGGTAAACAACCTTCAGGTCGGGCCGCTCGGACAGGGCCCAGACGATTTGCGAGGTAAACATGAAGCCCACCGCCGCCTCGCCGGAAATCATTTTTTCATGGGGCGCGCTGTAGTCGAACACCCGGATGTTCGGCTTAAGGGTAATCAGCTTATCTCCGGCAGCCCGGATAATGCTTTCCTCAGTTTCGTTCATGGTGTAGCCCATGGACAGCAGGGTGATCCCGGTTATGACCCGGGCGTCATCGATGATCACCACGGAATCCTCCAGCGCCGGATTCCACAGGTCGTTGTATCCTTTGATTTCAAAATCCACCTTAGCCGGATCATAGATGATCAAGGGAGTGCCCGCCTCATAGGGCACACAATACTCGTTATCCGGATCGTAGAATTGATTCAGCATTGCCGGTTCGATATCCCCGTAACGGGTAATCACCGATTTGTCCAGCTTCTGCATCAGCCCTTCCTTTCGGGCAATGTCCACGATATAATCGCTGGCCATTACAACGTCATAATCGCCGCCCTTCGCCGCTTCCAGCTTGGTCAGCATCTCTTCATTGGATTCGAAATAGGTATAGACAACCTTAATTCCGGTTTCTGCGGTAAAAGCGTCCAATACCTCCTGGGGGAAGGTATCCGCCCAGGAAAACAGCACCATTTCCTTTGTCTCGCCCTTTGGGGCGCAGCCGGAAAGAAGCGCCAGAGCCAATGCTGCCGCAAGCAGCAAACTCATCCATTTTTTCATAGAAACTACCTCCGTTGTTTAATAAACTTTCTCTTTCTTTACTTTGGGGATTCCCCGCGTACGGCGAATGATCCCATAGGCAGCCACGCCCAGCAGTAACACCGCCAGCATCAGCGTACAAAGGGCATTGATCTCCGGGGAGATTCCCACTTTCAGCAGGGAATAGATCTGTACCGGAAGGGTATTCATCCCGGTACCCGACACAAAGAAGCTGATTACCACATCATCCATGGACATGGCGGCCGCCAGCAGGCTCCCGGAAAGCACCGCCGGCATGATCAAGGGAAGGGTCACATCCCAGAACGCCCGCAGAGGGGACGCCCCGAGGTCCCGGGCGGCTTCAACCAGCGCGGGATCCATTCCTGCCAGCCGGGACTGCACGTTCAATAACACGTACGGTACGCAAAAGGTCGTATGGGCAAGCACCAGAGTCCCCATACCGAATTTCAGCCCCACAAAGGTAAATGTGGATAGATAAGCCATGCCGAGAATGATTTCCGGTATCATCATGGGCATCAATGTGACGTTCTCCAGCAGTCCCTTGGCTCTGAACTGGGAACGGGCCATTCCCAGCGCCCCCAGTGTGCCGATCACCGCCGCGGAGAATACGCTCATCGCCGCTACAGCCAGAGAGTTGCCCAGCGAAGTGAGCAGCGCGCGGTTTTCAAACAGTTTTTTGTACCAATCTAGGGAGAATCCTGTCCAGATACCGTATTTGCTGGTATTAAAAGAGTAGATCACCACCACAGCCACCGGAAGATACATGACTAACAGCACCAGCAGAACATACAGGGGGCCGATTATACTGCGCTTCTTCATAGCATATCCTGCAAGCCCTTTCCGGTAATACGGCGGTAAATGAAAAGGAACAACGCCGTAATTCCCAGCATCACCACAGAAAGCGCCGCGCCGAAGGGCCAATTTCTGGCTGTCAGCAGCTCATTTTTGATTAGATTTCCCAGCAGCATGGTCTTTGCGCCGCCCAACAAATCGGAGATGAAAAACAGCCCGACCGACGGAACAAACACCAGTATGGATCCTGCCAGTATGCCGGGCAGTGTCTGGGGCAGCGTCACGGTCAGAAAGGCGCGTACAGGGGAAGCGCCCAAATCCCGCGCCGCCTCCACAAGCTCCCAATCCATCTTCTCGGTAGAGTTATAGATCGCCAGCGCCATAAAGGGGAACAGCCCGTATACCATGCCCAGGAGTACCGATCCCGGGGTGAACAGCAGTTTCGCCGGCTCAGGCAGCAGCCCTGAGCCGGTGAGTACCGCATTGACAACCCCGTCGGTACGCAGCAGAATGATCCAGCCGTTCAGGCGGATCAAACTGTTCAGCCAGAAAGGCGCCATCAGAAGGAACAATACCGTCTGCCGCCAGCGTGCCGGCAGCTTCGCCGTAATATAGCTGAAGGGATATCCCAGCAGCAGGCTGACCAGGGTGGTCATAGCCGCCAGCCCAAAGGAATCCAGATATACGTCGGCATACATCGGATCCAGCAGCTTCCTGTAGTTGTCCAGTGTGAAAACCTCTTTCACGCCCCAGATATCACCCTTTGTCAAAAAGGAGAGTACCAGAATATACACCAGGGGGACTGCTACAAACAGCGCCGAAACCAGTGTCATCGGTATCAATGCCGGGGAGAAATGCTTTTTCCCGGAATCAGCCATGGGTTATCCTTTCTACCAGCGGCGCGGCCTCGGGATCCCAGAATACCTGAACGTCACAACCGTCCGGGTACACGCTGGTGGGGTTTGCCCCGGTAACCAGCAGTTCCTTCCCGTTCGCCAGAACCAGTTTGGTGCGAAGGACGCCGCCGATATAGCTGTGGGATTCTACCTTGCCCGGCAAATGGAACCCGGCGGGGCCTGAGGCGGCGTAATCCACCCTTTCCGCCCGTACGCAAACCGCCACCTCGTCTCCTACAGCCGCGTCCGCAGCCAAAGGAAAAGTTCCGCTTCCGCATTTCACCACGGGCATCCCTTCTCCCGCGGCGATCACCCTTCCCTCCACAATATTCGCCTGGCCGATAAACGTCGCGGTAAAGCGGTTCGCCGGGTGTTCATAAATCTCTTCCGGATTTCCGACCTGCTGGAAACGTCCCTCATGCATCACGGCGATCCGTGTGGACATGTTGAGAGCTTCCTCCTGATCATGGGTGATATAAATAAAGGTAATGCCGATGCGCTGCTGAAGCTCCTTCAACTCCACCTGCATCTGCCTGCGGAGCTGTAAATCGAGGGCGCCCAGGGGCTCATCCAGCAGCAGTATCGCCGGGTTATTGACAACTGCCCGGGCGATAGCTACCCGTTGCCGCTGTCCCCCGGACAACTGATCAGGCCGCCGGGAACCATATCCCTCCAACTGTACAAGGGAGAGCATCTCCTCTACTTTACGGCGGATCTCATTTTTCTTCATTCCTCGGATTCTGGGGCCATATCCTATATTCCCGGCTACCGTCATATGGGGGAACAGGGCATAACTCTGAAAGACCGTGTTGACCGGTCTCTTTTCCGGGGGCAGTTTGGTGACATCCTGCTCTCGTATCCATACCCTGCCGGAATCCGGGGCTTCCAGCCCGGCTATCACCCGGAGTGTGGTGGTTTTCCCGCAGCCCGAGGGGCCCAGCAGGGTCACAAACTCCCCCTCTTCAACCGACAAATCAATCCCCTTGAGCACCCTAACGCCATCAAAGGATTTCTCTATCTGTTCCAGTCTGAGTATTTCTGTCATGACTCCCCCAATCCCGACTAATTTAGTCGGCCTTCGTCCTATAGTATACAAAACCGGCAGGCGGTATGCAATAGTTTTTTTACGTGTCCCGCGCGTTTTGTGATATTCTACAAATTTGATCGGGTGTTATAGGTTCGGAGAACAACCGGCAGCTTAACTGAGCCAGTGAGGTCGACCCAAGCTCCGCGCGGCAGGCTGTTTCCACTCCTTCCAGCACCTCGTCCATCAAAGGCCCCATTCCCCGGGAGATGGGGCATTCCGCGCAGTTTTTACCCGACCGCCAGGAAAGATGAACAACGTTCTCCCCCACTGCCTCCAGTATCCCGGCGAGTGTAACGCTCCCGGCATCTCCCAGAAAACGATACCCGCCTCCCTGCCGTCCGTGGGCTTCCACCAGTCCGGCTGTCCGCAGCTTACCCAGCACCTTCCGTACACGGGCGGGATTTGTGCAGATATTCTCGGCAATCACCTCGCTGGATTGGCAGCAGCCCTTATGATGCAGGAATACAAGGGCATGAACAGCAACAATAAACTCAGCGGTCACGCAATTTCCTCCATCTTATTCCTCTTCGGGGACAGGTCTTACACGCCTCACACCGTGACGCTCGCCGGACAGAAGCCCTGCGTTTTCTGTCATAGTGCGCCCGCTCCTCTTCATACTGCCGCCGGCAGCACCGGAAATATGCTCAATGTCATAAGCCTGACGCGGCGCTGCCCTCCCTGTCATTCCATCTCTCCCATTAAGGTCAGAATAACCTCCATCCAGCTGTCGTAACGCATGGCTTCGGTCCATATCTTCCCGACCCGCATGCCATACCTGTCCACAAAGAGAACAGTGGGCACAGTCTGGGCTTCCTCCAGTACTTCCGTTAAGGTAGCGTTGGGTATAAGGTGGGGGTAGTCTGCGCCGGTTTGGGAGATGATATCCCGCGCCTCTTTTTTCACGGAGTCTATGACATTCCCATCTGCGTCCGTGGTATCCGCCGCCACGCCAATCACCTGAAAGCCCTGGCCCGCCAAATCCCGGTTCAGCGCCGCCAGATCCTGCATTTCCTGTGTACAGTCGTCGCATGTGGTGGTCCAGACATATACCATCGTCAGCTTCGCGCCGGCAAAAAAGTCCTTCGTTACCAGTGCCCCGTTCAGGTCCTTCGCGGACAGATCGGAAAGTATGCCGTCTATGACCGGGTCGCCCTCCGGGTTAGGTCCTGTCACCGTTTCGTAAGGCCAGTTGATGATGCCGCCGAAATCATATACCCGGGTATACCCCATAGCGGCCAGCTTATGCGCCGCCTGGTTGCTGCGGTTTCCGGATCGGCAATATATCAGCAGCTCCGCGTCTTTGTCCGGCAGCAGTGCTGGCGGCGTATCTTCGATCTCTTCATTTGGCAGCAGCAGCGCCCCGGGAATATGGGCGCTCTCATATTCCTCGTGAGTACGCACATCCAGAATGATGACCGGATCCCCGCTGTCTATCCGTGCCTTTGCCTCATCGGCAGAGATCCTCTCCGGTATCGGTGTCGCGGGGGTTTCGGTGGGAGAAAGCGTCTCCGGCTCTTCGGCAGAGGCTTCCGCGGGGATCAGAGTCGCCTCCGTCAGTATCTCCGGCTGTATCTCCACCTGTGCATCAGGCCGCGGTCCGTATGCGCATCCCGATGTCAGCAGCGCCGCAAGCAGAAAGGCAATCACGGAAAATGTTTTTTTCATGCCCCCCTCCTTCTGTAACCGTATTGGTTACGTATATATAATGTAACTCTTTTTGTTACACATGTCAAGGTTTTTCTCTTCCGCTTCCGGGAGGCAGTCTTTTTTGCTGTATAAAAGAGAAGCAAAAAAGCCCTCTGCGGGAATCATCCCGCAGAGGGCCTCTTCTTTTAATTGTTTCCGCTGGGAAGGTAGGGGCGCAGCAACCCCGCCAGCTTGGCTACGGTCATTGTCTGCAGCCACACCTTTCCGGGGCCGGTGACCACTGTATCGATCAATCCCTCTCCGCCGAAAAGCACATTCTTCACGCCTTTGACCATCTGCACATCCATTGTGCAGGTCTCCTCCATCACCGCCACCACGCCTGTGTCGCAAACGATGCGTTCTCCTGCCGCCAGGGTATACTCCTGACAATGGCCGTCGATTTCCAAAAAGACAATGCCGGGGCCGGTGACCTTCTGCATAATGAATCCTTCGCCGCCGAAAAGGCCCGTCCGCAGCCGGTTTTGAAAGTGGACCGACAATGTCACTCCGTAAGTGCCCGACAGAAACGCCTTTTTTTGACAGATGATACTTTGCCCGTGCCCCAGCTCCACCGGAAGGATACGTCCGGGGAAAGAGGATGCAAAACCGATTTCTGCCCGGGTTTTCGCGGCGTATTTGCTCATGAAGAGGCTTTCCCCGGAGAACAATCTCCCCAAAGCCTTTTTTGCCCCGCCCTCGCTGGTTGTCTCTGTGGTAATCTCTCCCCGTGCCCAGGTACGGCCGCCCGCCTCGCTGATCATTGCCTCCCCCGGCTCAAGCCGGCATAATACCACCGGCAGAGATCCGCCTTCAATCGTATACTGCATATTCCCTCCTTATGTCTTTTTTATAGCTGTCTTTATCTCCATCAGTATACCCTCTCCGATACGCGTTTGCAATTACCAAAAAAAGGCAGGCTCCGAGAACCTGCCTCATTTGTTCTTATTAAATCGCCATACCGGTTTTAAACTGACTGTTGTACAAATCGGCATAAAAGCCGTTTTGTTCCAGCAGCTCCGTGTGCGTACCCTGCTCCACTACCTCTCCTTGGTCTATCACCACGATCTTGTCTGCATTCTTTATGGTGGACAACCGGTGGGCGATGATAAAGCTTGTCCGTCCCTTCATCAGCTCCAGCAGAGCGGTTTGGATGTTGATCTCCGTCCGTGTGTCGATGGAGGAGGTAGCCTCGTCCAGTATCAGCAAGCCTGGGTCGGTGAGGATGACCCGGGCGATCGCCAGCAGCTGCCGCTGCCCCTGGGACAGGTCGCCCCCGTTATCTCCGAGTATCGTGTCATACCCGTCGGGAAGGTGACTGATAAAGGAATGGGCGTTTGCCATCTTTGCCGCCTGTATGACCTCCTCATCAGTGGCGTCCGGTCGTCCGTACCGGATATTATCCCGTACGGTCTCGCTGAACAGGTAGGTATCCTGCAGCACCATTCCCACCTGCTTGCGCAGGCTGTTCCGGGTGAAACTGCGCAGGGGCTTGTCGTCCAGCGTGATCCTGCCTTCATCGATATCGTAAAACCGGGTCAGCAGGCTGATGATCGTTGTTTTCCCGGCTCCCGTGGGGCCGACAATAGCTACCTGTTCCCCGGGGGCAGCTTGCAGCGACACATCCTTCATGACCGGCTTTCCGGGTTCGTAGGAGAAGTGAATATTCTCGATCTCCACCTTTCCCTCGGTATGGGTGAGTACCGTCGCGCCCTCGTCGTCCGTTTCCTCCGGCTGGTTCAGGATGTTGAACACCCGCTCCGCACCCGCCAGTGCCGATTGTATGGTGTTGGCGAGGTTGGCCAGCTCGTTGATCGGTCGGCTGAACTGCCTCTGGTAGGCCAGGAAGGAGAATATACCGCCGACGGAGAGCAGCGAGCCTTTAGAGAGGATGACCACCGCGCCGCCGGCCGCGGATACGATCAGGTAGGTCATATTGCCCAGCATGTTCATCATGGGGCCCATTACACCGCCTATGCACTCCGCCTTTATACCGGTGGTACGCAGGTCCTCATTGATGGCGCTGAAATCTTCCTCAACGATTTTTTCCCTGCCGAACAGCTTGATGACCTTCTGTCCTGAGACCATTTCTTCCACATATCCGTTCATTTCCCCCAGGTACCGCTGCCGCGCGAGGAAGGTGCGGCGGGAAACCCGCATCAGGGAACGAGTAATGACCATGATCAGGGGCAGCGAGATCAACGACACAAGCGTCATGATCGGGCTGATGATCAGCATGAAAGTCAGTACCGTAACGATCGTCACCACACCGTTAAATACCTGCACCACCGCCTGTGAGAAGGTAAAGCCTATCGTGTCCACGTCGTTGGTTACCCGGCTCATGATATCCCCGCTGGAGTTTGTGTCAAAAAAGCTGACCTGTAGGCGCTGCAGTTTGCCGAATATGGCGGTACGGAGGTCGGCGGAAAGTCCGGTGGAAATATTGACCGTGATAATGTTGGAAAAGTATTGCGCCATCACGCCCGCCAGATAAATAGACAGCAAACCGATACAAACGGGGACCAGTCCTTGTATATTCCCCGCCGCTATATACTTGTCGATGGCGGAGCCGATGATCCTCGTGGCGATAATGCTTACAATGGTGGATACCAGGGAAAAGACCATAACAAGCGCCAGTCTGCCGATATATGGCCTGAGGTACCCCATCAATTGCTGGAAGGTCCCTCTGGCGTCCTTGGGCTTGCCGAAGCGCATGCCGCCACCGCGGCCTCTGCCCCTGGCCTGCATCAACTCCTCTTCGCTGATCTGCCGCCGCCGTCCGCCGGACGTGCCGCTGCCCCGGGGAGGCTGCTTGCCTTTACCTTCAAAGGGAGGCTTTTCTTGCTTTTTATCCTGCATGGTGCAATACCTCCTCTCCCAGTTGGGAAACCGCGATCGAGCGGTAGATCTCGCTGCGTTTCAACAGTTCCGCGTGAGTACCCTGGTCCGTGATCCGACCCTCGTCCATCACAAGGATCTTATCGGCATCGGCAATGGCGGAAATGCGCTGGGCGATAATAAAGGTGATCATATCCGTCTTTTTCTTTAATGCCGCCTGTATCCTTGCCTCGGTGGACAGGTCTACCGCGCTGGTAGAATCGTCCAGGATCAGAATATCCGGCTGCTTGATAAAGGTACGCGCCAGGCTGAGCCGCTGCTTCTGTCCGCCGGAGAAATTCTTTCCCCGCTGCTCCACGATGGTATCCATCCCCTCCGGAAGCTTGGACAGGAACTCGTCCGCCTGCGCGTCCGCGGCGGCGGATTCTATGGTCTCGGCGGATGCGTTTATGTCTCCCCAGCGAAGGTTTTCTTCCACGGTCCCGTAAAACAACAGGCTTTCCTGCATGACCATGCCTACTTTTTTCCTGAGCTCCTCCATGGTCTGGTTTTTCACATTCACCCCGCCTATCAATACTTCACCCTCGGTGGCGTCATACAGCCGGGGTATCAGACTGACAAGCGAGGTTTTCCCGGAACCGGTACCTCCGATAATGCCTATGGTCTGCCCCGGCTCCGCCGTGAAGGATATGTGCTTGAGCACCGGCTCGGGGGCGCTGTCACTGTAGGAGAAGGTTACATCCCGGAACTCCACGCCGTAAGCGTCGGTGTACACAGGATCTGACGGGTCCTGTATGGAGCTGTCGGTAGTGAGTATCTCCGCCAAACGGTCCGCGGAAGCCTTGGCGCGGGCGGCGTGGTTGAAAATCATCGCCACCATCATAATGGACATGAGTATCTGTGTCAGGTAATTGATGAAAGCCATAATTTCTCCTGTCATCAGCATCCCCTGTCCGACCATCTGCGCGCCGAACCAAAGCACCGCCACCGTGGAAACATTGACGATAAATATCAGCACAGGGAATGCGGTGAAAACGATTTTCATAGCTTTGGAGGACCAGTTTTTCAGGTCTTTATTCGCGATGTCGAACCGTGCGGATTCGGCGTCCTGGCTGACGAAAGCCTTCACCACCCGCACACCCAGCAAATTCTCCCGCATGACGGTATTCACGCGGTCGATTTTCTGCTGCATCCTCCCGAACATGGGAGATGCCTTGGACAGCACCAGTATCGCGATGGCGATGATGATGGGCATGCTCACCAAAAAAATAACGGACAGGCGGGGGCTGATGGTTACCGCCATAATGATCCCGCCGATGCATGAAAAGGGGGCGCGGATCGCCATTTTCAATATCATCTGGTAGGCGTTCTGCACCTGCGTCACATCATTGGTCAGCCGGGTGACCAGGGAAGAGGTGCGGAACGTATCGATCTCCCGGAAGGAGAAAGTCTGTATTTTGGCAAATGCCCCCTGTCGCAGCGCTGCCGCAAAGTTGCCCGAGGCAATGGCGGCAAAGATCGAACATCCGGCGCCTCCCAGCGCTCCGATCAAGGCTACAGCCAGCATTTTCAGGCCGATGGCCAGTATGGGAGCCACGCTCCCGGCCTCCAGCCCTGCGGGGATCCCCACATCGATGATATTCGCCATATAGGTAGGTTGGAGCAGGTCCATAAATACCTCCACCAGCATCAGCAACGGCGCCAGCAGGGTAAAAAAGAGATTCCACCCCTTAATGTAGGGTGTCAGTTTCTTCATCCGACAGTTCCTTTCCTCTGTTTAAAATTTGATTTTCTTCTTTTAATTTGGTCATCTGCCCGATGACCCGGTCCAGAAAAGACAGCAGCCTCTCCCTTTCCTCCGGTGTCATGTCCCCGGTCATAGCGGTATCCATGGTGTTGAACACCTTTTTGATGGACGTATGGATCCTTTTCCCCTTTTCCGTAAGGAATACCCGGAAAACCCTTCTGTCTTTTTCGTCCTTCCGTCTCTCTACCAGCCCGGTACGCTCCATGGAATCGATCACCGTGGATATGCTGGCTGCCCGGTGGTGGTTATGCTCCGCCAGCTCTCGTTGAATGCAGCCATCATGGTTCGACAGGTAGTGCAGTATCGGCGGCTGCCCCGGTGTCAGTCCGAAGTATTGAAATGCGCTTCTTGTGATCATTCGGTGCATTTGCGATATCCGCATCATCTTCAGACTTACCGATGTGACATCCTTCGGCTCCAAAGCTCCCATGACGATTCCTTTCTATTGTTAGTGCCCTAATTGTTAGGACTCTAAGAATATATCATATTTCCCGCGGATGTCAACTCTCTTTGGTTGATTCTTTCTTGCCGTTATGCTACAATCGTCCCGGTATCAACCAATGAAAAACGATTAGGAGGAACCATGAACCAAATCGTCGTAGGTGTCATCGGCTGCGGGAAAATCGCGAATGCCGCGCATATCCCCGCCTATATCAACAATCCCGGCGTTACGATCAAGTATTTCTGTGACATTATTCCCCGGAGGGCGGAGGATGCCGTATCTCAATACGGTGTCGGCATCGCCATGGAGGACTATCGTGCCGTGCTGAACGACCCCGAGGTACGGGCGGTATCCGTATGCACGCCCAACGCCGCCCATAAAACCATCACGATCGACGCTCTCCATGCCGGGAAGGATGTCCTCTGTGAAAAACCCGCCGCCCGCACCTATTCCGAGGCTTTGGAAATGTATCGCGCGCAGCAGGAAACCGGCAGGATATTAAACATCGGCGTGGTCAACCGTTTTAATAAAAAGGTAAACGAGATCCGCAAACTGGTGGAGGAGGGAGCGCTGGGCAACATCTATCATGTGTATATTTCCTTCCGGGCGCCCCGCTCCATTCCCGGCCTGGGCGGCCCCTTCACCACCAAGGCCATCGCCGGCGGCGGCGCCCTGATCGACTGGGGTGTTCATTATATTGACCTTGTGCAGTATATCGTGGGCGACCCCAAGCCCCTGACCGTCTCCGGCAAGACCTTCAGCGTACTGGGTGTGGACATGCCCAGCTATGCCTACGAATCCATGTGGGCTGGTCCGCCGGATTATAACGGCACCTATGATGTGGAGGACTCCGTCACCGGCTTTATCCGTACGGAAGGTCCCACCTATTCCCTCAACGGGGCTTGGGCGCAGAATATATTCGTTCATGACACCTTCATCGATTTTCTGGGTGACAAGGCCGGCATCCGCCTGCAGTACGGCGGCAATTTTACCTTCTACACCATACGGGAGGGGAAGATGGTATCCGAGACCCCGCCCGATGCCGAAGATCCCATGTACCAGACCGAGATCGACGCTTTCATTGAGAATGTGCGCAACGGCGGGAAAATCACCTCCTGTATCGACAATGCCCTGGTGACCTCCCGCATCATGCAGGCTCTGTATGATTCCTCCGCCGCCGGGCGGGAGATCGTTCTTTCCTGACAGGAAAACCTTCTTGTTGCTGCCGCGATGCGGCGGGTTCGCGGGGAAGTTGCCGTGATCCCGCCGCGTGTTTATCCCTTTTCCCGTGTCCAGCCCTTTAAATTTCTCTGACTCCTCCCGCGATTTGCTATTGACATTTCTCTTCTTTCCATATATAATGCCGGAGTGGCCGTAAGGTTCGCCTCTGGGTGTGGCGCAGCTTGGTAGCGTGCTTGAATGGGGTTCAAGAGGCCGGAAGTTCAAATCTTCTCACCCAGACCACTAAACGCTGAAAACAAAAGTTTTCAGCGTTTTTCTTTACCTTGGCCAAAAGGGTTGCCGCGGGTAAAGTCGGCAAACACCCTGCGCGTAAAAAACCCCGGGGAGATCTCTCTCCCCGGGATCCTGTTACCTATCGGTCAGCTTCTAATCCTTAAGATCAGTTGCCCTCCATGTAGTCGTGATACTCGTCCATCTGGCGCTGGCACTCGTCAAACAGTACCTGGAAACCAGCGGCATCGCGCTCGGCGATGTAGGCTGCCAGAGCGACTTCCGGATCACCGGCCATGCCCAGATACAGGGCCGGACGATGAGCGGTGTTCACGGCGTTCACGGCGTCAACTTCGGCAGAGATGGGAGCCTTGTCGAAGATGAAGGAGCCGTAGGGGTACAGCTTCAGGTGGGACAGCGCTTCCGCGGTGTAGGCGGTCTTGTTGGGCCAGTCCTTCACATGGGGGATCAGGAACTTGCCGGGACGCCCGCACCAGAAGTTGGACCAGTATCCGTCAACGGCGGAGTCATAGCCTTCGGGCTCTGCGCGCAGGCCGTCCTCGTTGATCACATACTGCCAGCCTTCGATCCCGTAATGGATGTAGTGGAAGAAGGTCTCATCCTGGCGGAGCATCTCGTACACCATCAGGGCGCGCTCGGGGTTCTTGGAGTTGACGGAAATGGTCTGTGCGCCGTGGGTCACGGGTTCGCCAACACCGTTGTTGGTCTTGCCCATCCACCACTGGAACATCTTAAGATCGGATCCGGGGATCTTCTCTTCCATATCCACAACCAGGCCGGTGTAGGTCTCGACGTGATGCTGGTCGAGGCCGCCCAGGCCGGCCCTCATCTGGTCACGGGAGGAGCCGGTGTAGTTCAGAGCGTCAGTGCGCCAGAAGCTCTTCTCATACCAGGACTTGGCCAGCGCGTAGTACTCCTTCGCGGCTTCGCTCTGGTTCACATCGACCAGCTTCCAGTAATTCTCCCAGGACTCGGCCATCAGACCGGCGGCCTGGGTAAGGATGTACTCGGTCTCGGTATAAATGTAGCCGCTGAACAGACCGCCGGCGTCGGAGGTATCGTAGGGTACGACGCCGTCAGCCGCCTTGTTGTCTACGATCCACTGGAGGTAAACTTCCAGGTCAGCATAACTTCTGATGTCGTAGACGCCGGCTTCCTTGGCCCAGTCGCCACGGTAGAATAAGCCGTGGTTGACAGCCTGAGGATAGCAGTCTTCGGGGATGCAGACGATCTGCCCCTTGTACTTGGCGCAGTCCCAAACGTCGGGGGAAATTTCCGCCCAGGTCAGGGGCGCGTACACGGGCAGCAGATCATCCAGGATGTACCACGCGCCCTTAGAGGCGTGAGGCCACAGATCCAACCAGGTGGATGCGCAGTCGACCAGGTCAAGCTCCTCGCCGGACGCCACCATCATGTCGTACTTGGACTTGTAATCGGTCCAGCCGGTCCAGTTCAGTTCATGATGGGCGTTGATCTTGGACTCCAGATACTTGTTGGCCTCATCCTGCACAACACGCCAGTTGTCGTTCGCGTCGGGATCGCCCAGCACAACGTGGTCGATCACAACGAACTCTGAGGTGTCGATTGCTGCTTCCGGCTCTTCGACGGGCTCTTCCTCAACCGGTTCCTCTTCAACGACGTCCTCAGTCCCATCTTCCACGGGCGCCTCAACAGCGTCATCTACGGGCTCTTCGACGGGGGTCGTCGTCGTACAGGCTACCAGCGCCAAGCACATCGCGACTGCCAGTAAAGCAATCAGGATTTTCTTAAGCATTCTTGTTCCTCCTATTGAGAATAATATGTCAAACCGTTGCCGGGATTGACTGAAGTAAGTTCCGATGAACGATCAACCCTTTACGGCGCCGATCGTGATACCGGAAATGAAGTACTTCTGCACTGCCGGATATACGAAGATGATGGGGCCGGTGGTCAGAACGGCGGTCGCCATTTTCATGGCGTTGGTCGGCACGTCCTGGATCGTTACGTTGTCGGCGGCTGCGGTGTTTTTAATGGACTCCGCCATATTGATCGTGTTATACAGGAACAGCTGCAGAGGCTTGTTCTTGGTGTTCGCGGAGAGGAACAGCATGGAGCTGTACCACTCGTTCCAATAGCCCAGGGCGATGAACAAGCCGACCGTCGCCAAGGCAGGGGCCGACATTGGCAAGATGATCCTCAAATAAATCTTGAAGTCGGTAGCGCCGTCGATCAGGGCGGACTCTGTGACCTCATGAGGAATTGCCTTGGTAAAGTTCCTGAACAGCAGTATGTTCCAGGAACTTGCGACGCCCGGCAGCAGTATCGCAAGGTAGTTGTCCTTCCACTGCAGCACCATGACGATCAGCACATACCAGGGGATCAGTCCGCCGCCGAACAGGGTGGTAAAGTAGATATAGAACATAATGCCGTTGCGGTACGCGAAGTCGGGGCGCTGGAGCACATACCCTGTCATAGAGGACATCCACACGCCAAGGAAAGTGCCCAGTACCGTCAAAGCGATGGTCACCGCGTAGGAGCTTAACACCTGCTCAGGGTGACGGAGCAGCAGAGAGTATGCTTCAAAGTCCCACTGAGAAGGCCAAAAGGAGAAGCCCATCCGCAGGATCTCATCCTCGGCGGTGAAAGAAGCGCTGATAACCAGCCAGAAGGGAAGAACACAGGCAACCGCCAGTACGCCGATGAATACAAAGCTGATAACGCGGATCACGATCTGCGATACGTCGGGTTTCACGTGATACTTGCTGAGGACCACCTTTTTGGAGGCGGAAGGATTCGTTGCTGTCATTTCAATCACCTCTGCCTTTCTAGAACAATGCCGATTCGGGGTTGACCTTTCGGACGATACCGTTGGAGGTCAGCACCAGAACCAAGCCAAATACGGACTGATACAGGGAAATCGCGGAACCCAGGGAAAAGTTGAATTGTACGGTCAGCATGCGCCACTGGAATGTCTCAATAATATCCGTAATGGGCCGCAGTGTCGTGTTTTTGGCGCCGACCATATTGTAGAATAAACCGAAGTTGCCTCTGACGATACCGCCGATTCCGAAGAGGATCAGCATGATCATGGTGTTCTTCAGCAGGGGGAGCATAATATAGCGGATACGCTGCCAGGCGTTCGCGCCGTCAATGGAAGCCGCTTCCATGATCTCCGTGCTGATGCCCATCAGAGAGGCAAAGTACACGATGGAACCGTAACCTACGCCCTTCCAGGTATTCGCGACAACCAGAATGAAAGGCCAGTAGATCGGCGTCTGATAGAACTTCGGGATACTGGGGTCGTTCTTGGCCAGCGCCAGGGCGGCGTTGGTGTCCATTCCCTCCGCCACATACTTCTGAACCAGGTTATTCCTCATCGCGCCGGCGATAACACCGCTGTCGTAGTTCAAAAGGTTGAACGCAAAAAGACCCACTACAACGATGGAAATAAAGTGGGGCAGCAGCAGCATGGATTGCGTTACTCTCCTGTACCATCGGGCAGTGATCTCATTCAGCATGATGGCGACAGCGATCTGCGTCACATGTCCCACAATGATGAAAGCGATGTTATAGAGCACCGTGTTCCGCGTCAAAGCGAACATGGGGCTGCTCCATCCGCCGATTGTCAGTACGCGGAAATTCTCAAATCCGACGAACGGGCTCTTCCAGATGCCCAGGATGCCCAGGTTGTACTGGAAGTTTACGAACGCAAGATAGATACCGGGCATGGGAACGTAACTGAACAGGAAGAAAAACGCGATCGCCGGAACACACATCGCCAGAAGCGCGAAGTTCTGTTTGAAGATCACCCACTTGCTTTTCTTCCGAAACACCGGCGCTCTATAGGTTGCTACCGGCTCCGACTGGGTCAAGTTCATTGCCTAACCTCCTTCTTATTAATATCCTTTTAAGCAGGGAACCTACCCCTCTGCCCCACAAAACAGGCAGCCGGAGATGTACCCGTACCGGAATAATTGGATTATAGCACGACAATTTCGATTGGTCAATATGGATAGAATCGTCCATATTTTACAGTTCGTTCATAGAAAATAGCAAATTTCTCTATATAAATTAAGAGGATTCCCCATTTTTCGGCTTCGTTTTAGCATTTTAGAAGCGGATTCTTATGATAGTCCCTCCGCCGTATTTCCATTTATTTTTTTATTCTGCAGAGAAAATGAAAATCCTGCCGCGGTAAAACCCCATGGTGTTTTTACCGTTTTTTGCGGATAAATACGGCAATAAGCCACGTTTCGTCCTATACGTTTTTTCCGCGCTCCGGGAAAAAATACGGTTTGGCCCAGGAACTCCGGAGCCGGCGCAACCGCGGGGAGGGACCCCCCCGCGTCCGAGCCCGATATCCGCGGCAGAAGCCCTCTCCTCCCCGGCAAAACGGTATATGGACAATTTTTACCATTTTTTACACGTTTTTTCATGAACAAAGTGTTGTGAAAATTTAACACATGTAATAATTTAACACATTCCGCGATCGCATTGCATTCCGTGATCAAAGGATGCTATACTGCAAATAACAAGGAGGAACCGTCATGACGCAGAGCAAGCAGATTACGCCGATTCGCCCGCCATGGGGCGGCACCATGACCGCGAGAGAGCGCTTCAACCGGCAGATGCGCTGGCAGAGCTTCGACCGCACCTTCAATATGGAGTTCGGTTACTGGCAAGAAAACTTCACCCAATGGGACATATTTGTGGAAAATGGCATTACAAACAATCATGAGGCAGACCTGTTCTTCAGTTTTGACAGGATCGAGGGGATCTCAGGCCGCAACTATATGTGTCCCCCCTTTGAGGAGAGGGAGATCTCCCGCTGGGGTAACAAGCGTATCCTCATCAACTCAGAAGGGCTGCTCGCCGAAGTCCCCGTCGCCGGATACAGCACCATCCCACATTTCATCAAATCCTCCATCGAAACCCCGGACGACTGGAAACGGGTAAAAGAAGAGCATTTCGATCTGCGTTACCCGGACAGGATACTGGATATCGAAGCGCTCAAGGCGCGTCACCCCGCGGACAGAACCTACCCCCTGGGGATCGACTGCGGCTCCATGATCGGGAAGGTGCGGGATATGCTCACATTTGAGGGGCTCGCCTACGCCTGTTACGACTATCCCGATATGGTCGAGGATATGGTGGAAACCATGTACCGACTGGTGGAATTTTCGTTGGATCAGCTTCTGCCCCACTTTGACTTCGATTATGCCTCTGGCTGGGAGGATATCTGCTTCAACAAAGGTCCGATCGTCTCGGTCCCCTTCTTCCGGGACGTGGTCATGCCGCGGTATAAACGCATCCGCAAGAAACTGGATCAGTACGGTATTGACCTGTGGTACACCGATTGCGACGGCGATGTGCGGACCATACTCCCCTACCTGCTGGAAGGCGGTATCAACTGCCTGTTCCCCTATGAGGTGAACTCCTGCGCCCACCCGGGCGAGCTGCTGGATCAGTACCATGGTCAGCTGCGCATCATGGGTGGTGTGGATAAGATCCAGTTGGGCTCCGGCCGGGACGCCATACTTGCCTATATGAAATCCCTGGAGAAATATGTGGCGGCCGGTGGCTATATCCCCTTCTGCGACCACCGCTGCCCCCCCAACATACCGCCTCATGATTATCTCTATTATCTTGACCTGAAGCGCTCTATGTTCGGCATGTAACCTCCGGAAAAGTCTTCGTTCCTGGCGGAACGAAGACTTTTTTATACTGTCGCGTCCTATATCACGCATTATATTGTATTATATAGGCGGATCCTTTCCGGTCTGGATGAGGTGCCGGGTTCCTGCCGCCCGGCCCGGGGCTAAACCTGTTTAGCCCCGGAATTTACCCTGCACTTTACATTCGGCCGAACACAATATATAATACTTTCGTAATATCTTGGGCTTCGGCTCTGAAAGGTCGGCAAATGAGAAACAGATTTCAGCGCCTGCTCCTGAAGCTACTGGTGGTGCTGCTGCTGGCGGGAGTACTTCCTGGCTGCGCTGCCAAAGTATCGGATCCGGCCATTGAATTTCTGAATTACCTGCAAAACCGTCAATACCCGCGGATATACAAGCTGCTGAGCAACGATTCCATCGTAGATCTGACGCTGGCGGACATGGTGGACCGGTACGATACCATTCAATCCGGGCTGGGGATACAGTCCATGGAGTACGAAATCGTGAACCGTACACAGGTGGACAACGGCGCATGGGATGTGGCGGTATTATACACATTCCACCTGGACCAGATACAACACCTCGAACTGGGCGGTACACTGCGGCTGGTGCTGCGAGATAATGTCTGGAAGCTTCAATGGGACGATTCCATGTTTTTCCCGGGTCTGGAGAAGGGTGACAGGATCTCTATTATCAAGGTAGGAGCCAACCGGGGGGAGATCTTTGACAAGAACGGCAAGCTTCTGGCGGAGAACGTTCCCGCGGTATCCGTGTATGCTGACCTGAACAAGATCACCGATATTGACTCCACCGTGCGGCTGCTGGCGCCGTTGCTTGATATGACGGAGACGGAAGTGAGAAAGAAGATCGCGCCGGAAACAGTGGTAGATATAGAAAACTTCTTGAACCGCACTCCGGCGCCCACCTCCCCGCCTGCGGCGGCGCCCACCGCGGCGCTGACCACCACGGGCAGCTCCCGGCTGATTGTGGTGAAAGCGATTTCCCCCGACGATTTTAATCGGGCGCTGGAAGATCCGATCACCGCGATCCCCGGCATCGGTATTGAGGAGAGTACCTTCACGGTCATTCGCCGTTATCCCTACGGGAAGCTGCTGAGCCATGTGCTGGGCTATACGGGATTCGTCACATTGGAGGACCTTTCCCGTCCGGAGAACGCCGGACTTACCACCGACGCGATCATCGGCAAGGCCGGTTTGGAGAAGGAGTATGAGATGACACTCCGAGGCAGCTCCGGTATTGAATTGTCCACTTACTCCGCCACCGGAACGAAGAAGAATATTTTGTACAGAAAAGACGCCGTGGATGGTTCCGACCTCCGCCTGACCGTGGACGCGGATTTGCAGCAGTTTGCCGAATGCACACTGATGGAGTATTTGACCGACGAGATGAGCGGCTGTGTCATTGTGATCGACCCGACGACAGGCCATGTCCTCACGGAGGCCAGCGCGCCCTCTTACGATCCCAACGACTTTACCATGGGTCTTTCACAGGAGCAATGGGCATATATGCAGGATCCCGTAAACCGCCTGCCCCTGTATGACAGAACAACCCTGGGGCTCTATCCCCCTGGCTCGATTTTTAAGCCCTTTACGGCGGCCATGGCATTGGAGACCGAAGCGCTGACCGCCGATTTTGCCTTCGACCAGTCAAGGATCGTCCGCAACACCTGGTCCCCCGATGATATTCGTTGGACCTACCCGGCCATTCGGCGGGTATCCAAGACGCCGGACCCCATGAACCTGTATAACTCTATCGTCAACTCGGATAACATCTACTTTGCCTATGCCGCGATGCAGGTCGGTGAAACCAATTTCCGTGAATACTGTACGAAATACACCTTCGGCGAGCCCTTCGAGTATGATTTGCCCGTTTCCACCAGTCGTATCTCCAATACCATCAGCTTTACCTCCATCAAGGTGCTGGCTGACTCCGGCTACGGACAGGGCGAAATGCTGATTACCCCCCTGCAGATGACCTGTCTGTTCAGCGCATGGGCAAACAAAGGCAATATCATTCGACCCCGGGTCGTGCAGCGCATTGCCCGTACGGAAAACCACACCTATATCACGATTGAGGAGTTCACTCCTCAATACGCTTACCTGAACCTGTTGGAACAGTCCACCCTCAACACACTGATCCCGGCTCTCCGGGGCGTGATCACCGCAAGAGTCGCCGACGCCTCTCTGGATATTGCCGGATGGGATATTTGCGGCAAAACGGGGACTGCCCAGGTCGGCTCAGCCAATGACCGGGAAATCGCCTGGATGATCGCCTTTAACACCGCCGGTTCCGCCCCTTTACTGGTCTGCGTTGCCCTGGAGGTCCCTGCTGATCAGGGCGGTATTCGGCGGGATATTGAGCGGGCTATCTTCAGGAAAGCCATTGAGATCGCCGATGCGGAAGCAGCCGCCGCGTCGGGATCCCCACAATCGCCCGCCTGACCCGAGACAGAAGAGCAAGCCGCCCCTTGCTGATTTGGGGCGGCTTGTTCGATATCCGCGTACAGGCGATTCTCTCTTCCGGCTTAGGCTTCCCCTTCTTCCGGATTATTTTCTTCTTCCGGAGCAGGCTCCGGTTCCCGCTGCAAACGGCCGAAATCCTCGTTTAGTCGGCGAAGCCATGCGCAATCAAGCCCAGACAGACTCTCGCCAGGTATGCGTACCGACCAGTTCCCCAGGGGCACTCCCGGGCGATTCATCCGTGTATCGCCTCCCCAGCCCGCCAGATCCTGGTAGGGTACCACCGCCAGCATGGCGGGGGACTGCCACAGGCAGCGCATCATCGCCCGGCAAACAGGAGAATCCGCTCCGCCCTGCCGCCAGGCGTCCGGACCCTCCAGTCCGATATACCTGCAGGCATAATCCCTCTCCTCGGGAGAGGCTTCATAAAAATACCCCAAAGTCGTGTTATTATCATGCGTACCGGTATAAACCGCGCAATTCACCGGGTAATTATGGGGAAGATGGGGATCGTTCCCCGAAGCAAAGGCAAACTGCATTACGCGCATACCGGGATACCCCGTCGCGGCGATCAGGGCATGCACCTCCGCGTCCAACTGTCCCAAATCCTCGGCGATAATGTTCGCCTCGGGATAAGCCTCCTTTACCCGGGAAAAAAGCTTCATCCCAGGGCCCCGGACCCACTCCCCTTCCTTTGCCGTTTCCGCTTCCGCGGGAACCGACCAGTAAGCGGAAAACCCCCGGAAGTGGTCGATACGCAAGCCGTCAAACACCTCCAGCGCCCCACCGATCCTCCGGAGCCACCATGCGTATCCATTCTCTTCCATGACATCCCAATTATATAGGGGGTTCCCCCACAGCTGCCCGTCGGCATTAAAGAAATCCGGCGGCACGCCCGCCACCCGGGTCAGCTTTCTGTCCCGCATCTGAAACAGTTCCGGCTTCGCCCAAACATCGGAAGAATGGTAGGATGTATAAATCGGCATATCCCCGAGTATCCGGATACCCCTTTCCCGCGCATAAGAACGAAGCCGCCGCCACTGGTCGTGCAGCACCCACTGAACAAACTCCCGGAAAGCGATCTCATCGGCGTATACCTTTGCTGCCGCCTCCAGAGCGGCAGGCTCCCGATTTGCCAGCGGATCCGGCCAAGCGCACCAGTCCGTCCCCTCAAACTGATCCTTCAGCGTCATATAGAGAGCATAATCCGGCAGCCAATCCGCTTGTTCCCGGGTAAATGCGGCAGCCTTTTCCAGTATGTCATCGCCCGCCCTGGCAAAGGCGCGGCGCAGCAATCCGTTTCGCAGGGGGATCAGCCGGTCAAAATCCACGGTATACGGGGAGCCTCGCCATTCTCCGGAAGCCCTTTCTTCCTCCGTCAGCAGCCCGTCCTCTGCCAGTATGCCGGGGTCGGCAAACAAAGGGTTCATCGCAAAAGCCGAGAACGCCGTATAAGGACTGTTTCCCAAATCGGGATGACCGAAGGGAAGGACCTGCCACCAGGTAAAACCGCTTTCCGACAACTTGTTGATCCATACTTCGGCGTCTCTGCCGAAGGTCCCGCAGCCATACGGTCCCGGCAGCATCGTAATATGCGCAATGACTCCGGATGAACGTTCAAACATAGCAGCTTCCTCTGTCTTTTAAAATGATCGGGTTTCCCGCTTTCTCACAGGAAAGGGCAGCCTGCTTTGAGGCTGCCCGATATGCACGGATTACGGTGTAGGTGTAGGTGTAGCCGTCGCCGCCGGTGAGGCAGTCAGCTTCAGGGTGGGGGCAACGGTTCTGTACCCGGCAGGGGGCGTCATGGAGAGGTAGGTCAAGCGAACATACCGATCCCCGGTGCCCGCAAGCTTCGCCCAGCCCTTAGCGGTGGACACTACCTCTACCGCGGTGCCGTTCGTCAGCCTGTCCAGTATCTTTCCGGCAGTGGATGGCCGGTCTCTCACATACAGGTGGGATCCAGGACGGTTGGTGGTAACATACATCGTCGTGGTAACCGGTGCTTCAGCCGTCAGATACTTCGCCATGCAATAGCTTACGGGGTTTGTATTCAGCTTCGCCCAACCGTCGGTGATCGATACCACCTTCACTATGTCTCCGTCATAGAGGTGACCGAGAATTTTCCCCTTGGTGGAGGGAATGCTGCGGGTGCGAAGGCGGTTGGTGGAATGGGTCAGCTTCACATACATGATCTGTGGGGTATCGAATACCACATTCCCGGTGATGGGGGCGGCACCTGTTGTCCCCGGTGCCAGGGTGCCGCCCGCGGCGGGGGTAGAGGCTACGGTGCCGCCCAGCGGATCATAAATCGTGATCTCCACATTCGTAGGCGCCTTATCCGTCAGGAATTTGGAGGATACATAAAATCCGTCGCCAAGCTTCGCCCAGCCGCTGGTAATGGAATACACCTCCAACTGGGTGCCGTGTACCAATTTTGCCACGATCCTGCCCTTTGTACTGGCTCTGCTCCGAACGTTCAGCGTCAGGGAGGTGTCAGTCAGCGAGACGTACATGGTGGTGGTGATCTTCGGCGTGGCATTCAGGTCAATAGTGGCGGTAGGCTCGAGACTCTCCTCCGGGTCCTCATCAGAGGGAATGGGAGTAATCTGCACCGCAATAGTCTCCGCCGGAACCAATGTCGGCATCTCCGTTGGAGCAGCGGTAATCGTAAAACCTCCGTCGGGATTCAGGGCGGTCACCGCCGGCGGCGCGACCTCTCCCGAATCAAACAGACTGCACCCGGTAAGCAGCAGGGCCGCCGCCAGTAAGCATGTGAACAATCGCAGGGCTTTCATGATGTAGCCTCCTTCTTGGTTTCGAGAAAATATGCTTTCATTTTTTGATGTATCCTATCCCGCAGGCCGAGGAGCTCCTCCCCCCGGCAGGGGTAACAGGTCATTGTCATATCCGGGAACATCTCCCCGAGAATAGATTCCGCCGCGGGCCGTCCGGCCAACTCCTCCAGCGCCTGCATTGCCCGCATGTCCTGCAGCGCTTCCCGCATATGGACGTACCGGAGGGATTCCAACGGTCCGTCCGGCCCGGGGTAGACGATAAAGGGGTCCCCGGCGGGGAATGCCAGACCGTCCGTCACGGCAAAGGGATCCACCGGGAAAAGGGAATCCTGGCTGTAGTAGAAGTTGAAACCCCATTGCAGCAGCCCCTCCACCCTGTATTTCCAGAATAGAAACCCCTGTATACGGGTACGGGCGCCCGGCATGGCGATAAAGCGGTTGGGCACATCCACATACTGGCCGCAGCAATAATATACCCAAAGCGGCTTTACGCCGGCTTCCATAAAGGGTCCGGCATGGTTCAGCGCGGCCACCGGTATCTCCACCGAACCGGAACGGTAAAACTCGATATCGGAAAGGGCATCCATATGCCGCGCTCCCCCCAGCAGGGGCCGCAAACTGCGGCTGAGGCGGGCATACCGCTCCAGATGGGAGGCATGGGGCTCATCGGACAGGTGATAATACTGGCAGCTACGGGGGAATCCCCCCTCCTCACACCGGGCGACCAACTTTGGCAGCAGCGCCTCCAAATAGCTCCAATACAGGGGATCCTCCGCCGGTACATCCCATCCGAAAAGGCGTTTCTCCTCTCCATTCTCCCGGACAAGGATCTTGGGGGTAGCTTCCGCCCCCCACTGGGTAAAGAAATGGCTTATTTCCAGCCCGCGGAAATCGTATTTCCGGGCGAGTGCCAGCCAACGGTCCAATAGAGAGAAGTCAAACTCCCAAACCCCGCGATCCCGGGTCACACCGACAAGCTGTACGGTGGGTCTCTCCTTCCCCACCGCGGTGTCAAGGGGAGGCGTATGGATGGGGGTAAAAAGCACATTGATGCCCATGCGGGCGGCGGCGGCAATATACCGCTCCGCGATATCCCACCAGCGCCGTGAAAACACCGGACATCCGTAATGATCCGCCAGGCAGTCCCCATGGAACCATTCAGTATGAAGCAGCGTCTGCGCCGGCAGCGTCCGGGGCAGGATCTCCAGCTCTACTTTGCCCGTAGCCGTCTCCCCCGCCGCCTCTGCCTTCACCGTCAGCGTATAGTGTCCTGCGTCAAATCGGCCCATCGGTTCCGCCGTCACAAGCACGGAAACCCACTCTCCGGTTGCCGGCAAAGCTACCTCTCCGTCAGGCATTTCCCCAAGCAGATCGGGAAAGAGACCCGGTCGCAGGTCCAGATAATTCTCGTCCGCGCCCGGCCAGGACGGTGTCCGAACCGGCACATAGCATACCTCCCGCATCCGCAGGCAATCGGTCAGAGAGGACTTCAGTTCCATACGGGCTTTCGCTGCCTTTCCCCCCTCCTTCTTCAACAGTACCTGGAAAGAAAGGCTTTCATCTGCAAACATGCCGGTGCCCGAAAAAGCCGGCAAAATACTGCCGTCCTGCCCGGGCAGCAGCTTTTCCATGGAACTGACGATGCGCAGACGAAGAGCCATTTTGCTCCTTTCCCGCTCAATACTACGGAATAATCGTGAAATCCCTTGTTATTATACACCAATCCACCGGCCTGCGCAATCCTCTTGTAATCCCCTCCAACATTGTGTACAATGATGGAAATCTTTCGGCGGGAACCGCAAAGGAGGAAGGAATGGGAAAGACCCTTGTGATCAAGGTTGGCACCTCCACCCTGACACTGCCCTCCGGCAGACTGCACCTGCAGCGTCTTGACCGGCTGGCGCGGCTTACGGCGGAATTGACCTCCGAGGGGAACCGGATCGCCTTGGTGACCTCCGGCGCCATCGGTGTGGGCCAGCAGCAGCTTCGGCTGCCCGGGAGGCCGGCGGACACGGCGGGAAAACAGGTGGCGGCAGCCGTGGGGCAATGCGCGCTTATGAATATGTACAGCCGCTTTTTTGCCGACTACGGCTACCCGGTAGGGCAGGTGCTGTTGACCCGGGATATCACCACCCATGAAACCGGGCGGCAGCACTGTGTGAATACACTGCGCACCTGCTTTGAAATGGGGGTCATACCCATCGTCAACGAGAATGACACGGTATCGGTGGAAGAAATATCCCCCAATGAATTCACTTTCGGTGAAAACGATACCTTGGCCGCGGTAGTGGGCATCCTCATTGAGGCGGATGAGGTCATCGTACTCAGCGATGTGGACGGCCTTTATGACCGGGATCCCCGCCTCCCCGGCGCGCAGCGTATCTCCGTAGTGGAAGAGATTACCCCAGGCATGCGTCGGGCCGCGGGCGGACCCGGTACGGGAATGGGCACGGGAGGCATGGTCACCAAGCTGGATGCCGCCGCTCTGGCTACCCGCCACGGCATGGACTTCATCATCGCCCCGGGAGAAGACCCGCTGGTTGTCTGGGATGTTCTGGCCGGCAAAGATATCGGAACACGTTTTAAGAGGAGGAAGGAATCATGATTCGAGTCGGCGTATACGGCGCAACCGGTTATATGGGCGGCGAGGCGCTTCGGGTGCTGCTGGAGCACCCCCGGGCGGAAATCGCTTGGGCCACCAGCCGCGGGGACACACCCCTTTCGCAAATCCACCGGAACCTTGCAGGCGCGGAGATTACTGTTGTCAAGCCCGAGGACATAACGCCTGTCGATGTGATTTTCGCTGCCCTTCCCAGCGGGCTGGTGCTGCAGCTGGCTCCCCAATGGCTGGCTGCCGGCACAAAAGTCATCGACCTCGGGGCGGATTTCCGGCTGAAAGACGTCCGGGCCTGGGAAGCCCTTTACCGGAAGCCCCATCTATCGCCTGCGCTGATATCCGAAGCGGTATACGGTATACCCGAACTCCACCGTGAGGCGATCTGCGGCGCCCGGCTGGTCGCAAACCCCGGATGCTTCTCCTCCGCCGCCATATTGGGGCTGGCGCCCCTGCTGAAGGCCGGCCTTGCCAGGCCGGACGCTCTGGTTGTGGACGGGCTGTCCGGTACTGCCGGCGCCGGCGCCGAGCTGGACAGGGCCATCCATCACCCGGAGATCGGCAACAACATCGTGCCCTACAATGTCGTAAACCACCGGCACACCTGGGAAATGGAGCAGGAGCTGGGGCTGGTGGCCGGGCGCCCTGTGAAAATTCTCTTCACTCCCGCCTATGCGCCGATCACAAGGGGAATACTGAATATCATCCATGCTTTCCCTGCCCGGCCGGTCTCACGGCAGCAGCTGCTGGACCTGTACATGGAGTTTTACCGGGACGAACCTTTTATCCATATCAATACGGCTTCCAAAGAGGAAGGCTCCTGGGTCAACGCTCCCTATCCCTGGGTGGCTGCCACCTCCGGCACCAATCACTGTCATATCGGTCTAGATGTGGACGAGGATCGGGGAGGCATTGTGCTCTTCTCCGCTCTGGACTCCGTCGGCAAGGGGGGCGCCCACGCCGCGGTACAGAACATGAACCTGATGTTCGGCTTTCCGGAAACCCTCGGTTTAAATCGTTGGGGGCTTCACCCGTATTGACCGTCTTTACGGGAAAAGGCCCCGCCGACACAGGCGGGACCTCATATACGGACTTTAATTGAATACGCGGGCTATCCAGATGGGCGTCTGGGACACGGTATCGATCCGTACGACCGTACCGGTGTAGGGCGCGTGGATGAACTTATTGTTGCCGATGTAGATGCCCACATGGCCTGACCAGCAAAGGATATCGCCCGGACGGGCAGAACTGAGGCCGGCAACCTTGGTGCCGTAACCGTACAGCGTATCGGAGGTGCGGGGAACCGTAACACCCCGCTGCTTGTACACATACCACACCAGGCCGGAACAGTCAAAGCCCACGGTGGGAGAAGCCTTGCCGTACACATACTTCACACCGAGATGCTTCATCGCTTCGGCCACTACCTGCGCTCCCTTGGCGGAGGTGCTGCTGGAGGAGGACAGCGCCTTGATGGTTTTGGATCCCACAACGCCGTCAGCCGTCAGCCCGTTACAAGTCTGAAAAAGGATGACCGCCTTTTCGGTAGCCTCGCCGAAGTCCCCGTCCGCGGAACCGGACATATAGCCTCCCTTGATCAGAAGGTTCTGCAGTGTCTTTACCTGCACGCCTTTTGACCCCTTCCGCAACTGCTGGGTAATGGTGCTGCCAGAGGCAGATTCTTCCAGTTTCTTTAATGTCGCTGCCCCTGCCAGCCCGTCGGCTTTCAGTTTCATGGCCTTCTGAAAGGCTAAAACGGCGGCTTCCGTCTTTTCACCGAAGATGCCGTCGGTGGAACCGGAAAGGTATCCGGCGGATATAAGCATTCTCTGGAGAGTCTTGACCTCTGCCCCCTTATCTCCCTTCTTGAGATAGGTGGATATGGAACCGCTCTTTACGGCAGCCTTCAATTTTGTCATGGTGGCAGTGCCCACAAGGCCGTCCGCCTTCAGGCTGTTGGCCTTCTGGAACTTGATGACGGCTGCCTGGGTGGCGTTACCATAGATGCCGTCCGCTCTTTTAAGATAATCCAGTTCGACCAGCATTCTCTGCATTTCCTTCACTTCTTCGCCCCGATCACCGTACCGCAGTGTAGCTGCCAGCGCTGCAGGGCCGGACAAGCAGGAAACCGCCAGGGTCAGTACCGTGAGGACTGAGGCGACAATGGATAGCTTGCTTTTTCTTATCATCTGTCGATTCTGGCTCCTTCCTAAGTGTTACAAATCTATTATAAACTATTACATTGATTTGTCAAGTCTTTTTCTTTTCTGAGCCCAGTTTACCAAATATTGGGGATGAAATGCGCTTATTATCCCATATATAGTCATTATAGGGCAAATTATGCAAAAGCAAAACCGGTAACCGGCAATTTATATGTTAAGAATATGTTGCATTTTAAATCTTTTCTGCGATCGTGCATGAAATTTTCTGCGGATCATGCCGGATTGCGCCGTACGTTGCTTCTTCTCCGTCTCCCATGTGCTTTTGGCGACCGGCCGCGGACCGGAAAAGCGGGGGATCTCGGAATAAATCCCACCGGGGAAGTTTGTAATTCAGTATAGAAACATATATAATAGCATCTGCAGGAAACCAAACCGGAGGTCGAACATGAAGGAATATCAGGCGGAATTGTTTTTGGATATCGGCTGCACCCTGGGCGAGGGCCCCATGTGGGATGACAGGCGTCAGCGGCTGTGGTTTGTGGACATCGATGAAAAGCGCCTGTACTCCGTCCGCGAGGACGGAGAGGATCTGCAGCGGTACAGCATGCCGGACAAGCCCAGTCTCGTGGTGCCGATGGAAAGCGGCGACCTGGCATTGGGTCTGCCGGACGGCATTTGGCGGTTTTCCCCGGAAACCGGGGAATTGAAGCGTCTGGCCTTGTTGAATGAGGATCCCGCCATACGCTTCAACGACGGGAAAGCCGGCCCCGCGGGTGAATTATGGGCGGGAACCATCGGCAGGGGCGCAAAGCTGTTCCGGCTCCCGGGAGAAGGCGAACCTGAAATCGTACTGGAGAGCGTCTCCATTTCCAACGGTATTGCCTTCAGTCCCGATCGCAAGATCATGTATTACGTGGATACACCGACCCGGCGGGTTGATGCCTTTGATTACGACGCTGTCCGGGGAACCGTATCCAATCGGCGTCCCTGTGTGGAGGACAGCGCCACGCCCGGCTCCCCCGACGGCATGACCGTCGATACCCACGGTAACCTTTGGCCCGCGCGCTGGGGTGGCTTCGGGGTATACTGCTATCGTCCTTTTACGAATACACCCATTGCCGTAGTCCGTACCACGGTGGAGTGTACCTCCTGCCCGGTATTCGGCGGAGGGGACTACCGCACCATGTTTATTACTACCGCGAACCAGAGCCGCTCCGGGAAACCCCAGAGCCATCCCGGCGGTCTTTTTAAGGTGCGTCTGGAAGTCGGAGGGAAGGCGCCCTTCCGCTGGCGCCGATGAAACTGAAGAAACGGCTGACCGCCCCGGTACTTCTGCTGGCGTTGGCGGTACTTCTCAGCGGCTGCACGCCGGCGCTGGCCCCCTCCTATATCGATACCGTGGCGGAGATCACCTCCGCTCCCACGCCGATCCCCACACCGGTCCCCTATTCCTCCCAGGGGATCCCCCGCGTCCGGGGCGAAATGGAAACCGCCGCGTACTGGATCGGGCAACTGGAGGATCCGGATGCCCTTCTGGCAACGGCGGAGGAAATTGACCGGGCAAATTCCGAAAATTACATCAATGAAGAGACCCGCATGACGGATCTGCCGGCTTATCCGGAAGCTATCGCGGCGGCTTCCCTTCGGGCGATGGCGGAAAACGTGCTGCAGGCGGATTACAGTGACTATTATGCCCCGGACGCCCATCCGGACGCCGGTTTTTATCAAACCCTGTATGATGCCATGGCGCCCGAACTGCTGCCCCCGGAGCCGGATGCGGAGATCCCGGTGTCATGGGGCGTCGCCGTCGAACCTGCGATGGTACGCAGTTACCCTACGGATATCCAGCTTTTGACAGCGCCCGGGGACGTGGAGTTCGACTACTTTGACCTCTCCGTCCTCTATCCGGGAGAAGCGGTGGCGGTGCTCTGGACCTCCTCCGATGGCGCGTGGTACTACATCATCGCCCGGCAGCTCGGCGGTTGGGTGCGGGCAGCTTCTCTGGCCCTGACCGACCGGGATACCTGGCTGATTTTTGCCGACCCGGAATCGCCCTGGGTGGTCACGGCGGCATCGGCAACATTGGGCGAAACGGTCTACCCGACGGGCACGGTGTTCCCTGAGCGGGAGGGGAAGGTGCTGCTGCCCGACTGGGACGACGAGGGGAGGCTGATCCTTCGGGAGGAAGCGCCGGCGGAAGGCTTGACCCTCGGCTGGCTCCCCCTTACCCGGCGGAACCTGATCATCCAAGCCTTTGTCTCATTGGGTGAGCCCTACGGCTGGGGCGGAAGGAACGGCTTGGATTGCTCCCAGTATACCTCGCGGCTGTATCGGTACTTCGGCGTTCACCTTGCCCGAAACACTTCCTGGCAGCCCCACTGCGCCGGAAAAACATGGGATATGGAGGGCATGTCCGGCGAACAAAAGCTGACGGCGCTGAAAACTCTCGGCCCGGGTGCGCTGGCCTTTATGAGGGGGCATGTCATGGTCTATTTGGGCGAGGATGACGGCCGCCCCTGTGTGATACACAGCCTTTACTCCTGGTCGGAGGAGGGCTCCGTTCGGCAGGTATGCGGGAGGGTCGCCGTGTCCGACCTGTTGATTTACCGGGCCTCCAACGGAAAAACCTTTTTGGAGAGTCTGACCTGGCTGCTGCTGCCCTGAGCACGGTCCCCTGCCCGGAGGCGGAAGCCTCCGGCTTTTTATGTTTGCCCGTTCCCTTCGCCCGGGCAGCGGTTGATCGGCCAAATACAACCCGCAAACAAAAAGATCCCCCTCCGCAAAGCATAGGGGCTTTTTATCCGGAGGGCGAAGCGCGGTATTATCCCTGCTCGTGCGCCTTTTCCCGCTTCCTGTTGACAAACCAAAGGATGGTGTCCGTACCCACCATAAGGAAGTTTAAAATATACAGGTAGAGTACGATATTCGGGGAATAGAAAATTTTATGAAGGATACCGAACACATACCCTGCCAGCAGCACAAAGAGAAAAAATACGCTCTTTCCCTTTGTGGAGCGGGATCTGACAGAGCGGAGTATGGAAAAGGGCCAAGCGGCGCCGAAGCAGAGCAACATACCAATCTCAAACGGACTCATTGTGAAACTCCTTATTCTATAGATTGTAAAGCCGGGCTGGGATAAAACGGGAGAGGCCGCCATGCGGAGCGGCCTCCTTTCCCGTAGGCGGGGTGTTGCCCTTCTTGCCCGGTCTTCGCTTTATTCGCCTTCTACGAAAATTTCCGTACCGATACAGTTGTTCGCGGTATTCTTTTCGGGGAAGCAGTCCCCTCCCATCCGCGGACGGGCAAACAGGTTATGCCAGCCGGGGGTCGCGGTCCAGCGAATATCCGTCCCATAAGGCACATTCGCGGTCACCTCCGTCTCCTCACCGGGCTGAAGGACGGGGCACAATCCGGTTGCCCGGGCGATGGGTTCATCCCCGTCCAGAGAGAACTGTACCAGCAGTGTCGCCCGGGGAGGCGTCGGCAATGCCCCGACATTCTTCACCCTGCAGGAAAACAGCAGCTTCTCACCGGCCTTCAGTTCTCCTTCCCATGTCAGAGAAACCGGCGTAATATCCCAGGCCGGGTCATCGGGAAGCTGTTTTTCCGGCGCTGCCTTCAGCGGCAGGTAATCCCCCTGGGGGAGGAAACGGTAGGTCTCTATCGTCTCGGCGGGAAGCTCCAGCGCCGCTTCCAGGCTGCCGCAGCGGAGGGTAAATACCTGTGCGTCGGGGTTTTCGTTGACCACCGTGACCGCAATACGGCCGCTCTCCTCCTGCCAGGCGATTGCTTTCACCCATTTCCTGCATCCGGGCGTGCAATCCACCCGGCGGGCGCCTCTGCGGAGAAACTTTGTGAACTGTCCGTACAGTCCCCAAGCGGGAGAAGTGCTCCAGGTATCCGGGTCGTCGCGGAGATTCCAGATGAATGTGCGTTGGGTCTCCGGCCGGGGATTCCGATAGGGCGCCGCGATGCCGATGTACTGGTGAGGCCCTCCGTATTCGTCCGTCATGGTCGTCCACTGTATATAACTCCGGGAACCGTTCTGGAACTGTTCCACCATGTTGTTCATTTCGGAGACGGAACTGATGCGCCGTTCCGTCATATAAAAGGGGATCTCGGGGTACATGGCCTGCAGCCGTCCCATCTCCTCGGGACTGCCGCCGTAATCGTGGAAGGCTACGCCGTCCAACGCTTTACGGGCGGCTTCGTCCGCCAGCATGGGCTCCACAAAATACCGGGCCATGTCAAAGTTATGGTCATAGATCCAGATTTGGGTGGTAATGTCATGGGCGTCAAACTCCTTCCGCAGCGCCAGGATCACATCACGCTGCAGCCGCCAGGTGAACCGGCAGGCAGGCGTCGCCCGGTCGTCGCCGGTCAGGGACTCGTTCTGGGGGGTCACGGCATACAGCTCCACGCCCTGCTCGGCATAAGCCTGCACCGTTTTGCGCAGGTACCTTGCGTACACATCGGTATATTGGGGGTCAAATATCCCATACATAATGGAATCATTATTCTTCATCCACCCGGGAACGCCCCATACGCTGCCCAGAAATATCACTTCCGGATTGATCTCCTTGCACCGGCGGGCCAGCTTGAACAGGCCCCTGTCTATATCCCGCTGTATGGAGAAATGCGCCAACTCCCAGTCCTTCTCCCCGCGGGGCATATCGTCATAGGTATAAAAATCATAGGTGGATTCCCAATCGGTGGAGCCGAAGGGCAGGCGCATAAAGTTCCAGCCGGCGCCCTTCTCCGGGTCAAACAGGGCGGTAAGTACCTCCTCCTGCTTTTCCGGGGACATCCGCAGCAGGTTGTAAACGTCGGTATCCGTCCATGTGCCGCCAAAACCCAGCATCGGCTGGTGCTGCGTCCGGGGGTCGATCAGCAGCGTATTCTCATCCAGCGTTTTTCCGGGCTGCATCTCCACGGGAGGCAGATCGGTCAGCTTGTATTTCCCGGTGGCGTCGGAGCGTGTGCGGTATAGAAAACCATTCTCCATTTTCATCTTTGCATCGTCCTTTCATTGCTGTCGGTTGTATAAAAATACTTCGATAAATATTCCGCATTTCCTGCCGTTTCTCTTGACCCCGACCCGTTTACATGGCATGATAGGGGCAAGCTTAAAAAAGGAGGCTGCGGTCATGCAGTTCATAGAAAATCACAACCCCCCGGTTCGGTTTAAAAGCCCGCCGCCGAAGATCGGCATCCGCCCCGTCATCGACGGCAGGCAGGGCGGCGTAAGGGAATCCCTGGAGGCGCAGACCATGGGGCTGGCCCGGAGGGCGGCCGCCCTGCTCTCCACGCTGCGTCATCCGGACGGGAGTCCGGTCGTCTGCGTCATTGCCGACACCACCATAGGCGGCGTGGCGGAGGCCGCGGCCTGCGCGGAGAAATTCGCCCGGGAAGGCGTGGGGGTATCCCTTACTGTTACCCCCTGCTGGTGCTACGGATCTGAAACGATGGATATGGATCCGTTCATTCCCAAGGCCGTATGGGGCTTCAACGGAACAGAACGTCCGGGAGCGGTATACCTGGCCGCCGTACTTGCCGCCCACTCCCAGAAAGGGCTCCCCGCCTTCTCCATCTACGGACGGAATGTGCAGGAAGCGGATGACACCGAGATCCCGGCGGATGTGCGGGAAAAAATGCTCCGCTTCGCCCGGGCCGCTCTGGCAGTTGCCTGGATGCGCGGGAAGAGCTACCTGGCTATGGGCTCGGTATCCATGGGTATCGCCGGCTCCATCGTCAACCCGGATTTCTTTGAGGAGTATTTGGGTATGCGGGTGGAGAATGTGGACCTTTCCGAGTTCACCCGCCGGATAAAGGAGAATATCTATGACCCGGAGGAGTATGCCCTGGCGCTGCAATGGGTCAAGGACAACTGTCGGTACGGGTGGGACCCCAACCCGCCGGAGGCGCAGCACGACCCAGCGCGGAAAGAAGCTGTCTGGGAAACTGTGGTGAAAATGACCCTGATCGCCCGGGATCTGATGGTAGGGAATCCCCGCCTGTTGGAGCTTGGCTTTAAAGAGGAATCAAATGGGCACCATGCCATCGTCGGGGGCTTCCAGGGTCAGCGGCAGTGGACGGACTATATGCCCAACGGAGACTTCCTCGAAGCAATGTTGAACTCCTCCTTTGACTGGAACGGTATCCGCCAGCCTATGATCATCGCTACCGAAAACGACGCGATGAACGGCGCCGCGATGCTTCTGGGGCATTTGCTGACCGGCAGAGCCCAGGTATTCGCCGATGTACGCACCTACTGGAGCCCCAAAGCCGTAAAGCGGGTCACCGGCTACACCCTTGAGGGAACTGCGGCGGACGGCATCATCCATCTGCTCAATTCCGGGGCGGCGGCGTTGGACGGCAGCGGCGCCGCTGAGGAGGACGGCTCTCCGGTCATCAAGCAGTGGTGGAACATGACGCCTGAGGACGCCGAAGCCTGTCTGGACGCCACACGGTTCTGCTACGCGAGCCTGGGCTACTTCCGTGGCGGCGGTTATTCCTCCCATTTTGTGACAAAGGGCGGTATGCCGGTCACTATGATGCGGATGAACTGGGTGAAGGGGCTGGGGCCGGTCTTCCAACTGGCGGAGGGTTGGACGGTGGACCTGCCCGGGGATGTGCATGACAAGCTGAACCGGAGAACCGATCCTACCTGGCCTACCACTTGGTTTGCTCCCAGACTCACAGGGGAGGGTGCTTTCACCGACACCTACTCCGTGATGGCAAACTGGGGCGCCAATCACGGTGCGGTCAGCTACGGTCATATCGGCAGCGATCTGATCACACTCTGCGCCATGCTGCGCATCCCCGTCTGCATGCACAATGTGGAGGCCGGCAAGATCTACCGCCCCTCCGCATGGAACAGCTTCGGTACAAAGGACCCTGAGGGAGCCGACTACCGCGCCTGCAGCAACTTCGGCCCCCTCTATAAGTAAGGAGCAATCATGATACGATTCGGATTCTGCACCGGCCCGGAAAATCTCCTCATTGCCGCCGCGGCGGGGTGTGATTATCTGGAATTCAATTTTTCCCAAATCGCCGATATGCCGGAAGAGGATTTTCAAGCGCTTCAAAAAACCGTGGAGTCTTTCCCCCTCCGGGTGGAGGCGATGAACGGTTTTATTCCCGCGCGGTACCGTCTCACCGGCCCTGAGGCCGACCACGATACTCCCCTCCCCTTTGTGGAGGAGGGGTTGAAGAGAGCCGCCGCCCTTGGGGTGAAGCATGTCGTCTTCGGCAGCGGCGGCGCCCGAAGAGTGCCGGAGGGCTTTTCCATTGAGGAGGCCAACAACCAGATCGCCTCCTTTGCCCGGCTGGTCGCGGCCCTTGCGGCGGAGCAAGGAATCACGGTAGTGATCGAGCCGCTGCGGAAAGCGGAATGCAATATCATCCGCTCGGTGGACGAAGCTCTCGGGATCTACCGTCTTGCCGGAGAGCCGGAGGGTCTCGCGGTGCTGGCGGATCTTTTCCACATGGCGGAGGAGCGGGAGGATTTTTCTTCCATCCTTCGCGCTGGCAGCGTCCTGCGGCACTGCCACATTGCCAACCCTGCCGGCCGCACCGCGCCTCTTGCGGGGGACAGCTATGATTATCTCCCCTTTTTCCATGCGTTGCATGCCATCAGCTACAGCGGCGGAATCAGCATTGAAGCCTCCGTCCCCCACCCGGAAGAGGTCCTTGCGGACTCCCTGCGCTGCCTGCGGGATTTGGACGAAGTCTGATGAGGAAAATTCCCGGCCGGCCCGCGTCCGGTGTTTCCGGTATCCGGGCAGCCGCGGAACATATTTGATGCGTTTCGGCCCCTTTCGCTTTCACACGGGAAGACATTAGTATTTCACTATGAAGCATTCGCCGGAAAGCCTCCCCGAATACCGGATTGAAAGGAGCTTATTATGGTAAACATTCGGATAGACTTTGGAAAGCGCGCCGGGGTGATCAAGCCCATGCACGGGGTGAACAACGGCCCGCTGACAGAGCTTATGTTGATCGATGCCACGCCCCAATTCAAGGAGGCCGGCATCCCCTTCTCCCGCCTGCATGATACGGAATACCCCTACGGCAGCGGAGAGTTCGTCGACCTGCATTGTCTGTTCCCCCTTTTCCACGCCGATGAGAACGACCCCGCCAATTATAATTTCACCCTGACGGACGCCTATCTGAAGGCCATACAGAATTCCGGGGCGAAGATCATCTACCGCCTGGGCGCCTCCATCGAGCATCAGCCGATCAAACGCCACGTCATTCCCCCGCAGGATCCGGAAAAATGGGCCCGTATTGCCGAGCATATCATCCGTCACTACAACGAGGGCTGGGCGGACGGCTACCATATGGGTATCGAGTATTGGGAGATCTGGAACGAACCGGAACTGCCGATGTGCTGGTACGGTGAAAAGCAGGCCTTCTGTGAGTTCTTCCGCACGGTGCTCATCCATCTGAAAAAGTGTTTCCCCCACCTCAAAATCGGCGGCCCCGCTCTCTGCTCCATGCTGAACACCGAGTGGCTCCAATCCATATTTGACACCCTGACCCGGGAGCCCCGGGCTGAGTTGGATTTCTTCTCCTGGCACAGGTATTGTTACGATCCCGCCGACCTGGCAAAGGAAGCCGCAATGGCCCGGGAATGGATGGACCGGTATGGCTACACGAACGCCCTGTCCATACTGGACGAATGGAATTTCGTCCGCTCCTGGAGCGACATCGAAGGTACCTATGAAGAGCAGCGCACGCTCCGGGGCATGGCCTTTATTGCCGCCTGCATGATCACCCTCCAGAACACCTCCACCGACATCGCTGCCTTTTATGATGCCCAGATGGTGATGCGGTACGCCTGGAACTATTTGTTTGAGCCTCTCTCCTCCGGCGAGCACGGCATGGGCATGACTGTCAAAACAAAACCTGCCTTCCAATCCTTCCTTGCCTTTAATAAGCTGTATCAAATGGGTGCCTGCTGTCCCGCCTCCGCCGATGATCCTCGCATCTACGCCCTGGCGGCCGAAAAGGACGGCACGACTCTGCTGATGCTCTCAAACTATCACCCCGACAAGGAGGACAATGAGGACAGGGAGATACGGCTGCCCAGGGTTGCGGCAAATGTAGAGGTTTACGGCGGTGAGGAAACCTCTGCTCAGGTCGGCCCGGCGGAAGTCTTCGCTCTCCCCGCCAACCATATTGCTGTGGTCACATTTGAGGAATGAGCAAAACAACGCAAAGTATCATTTGAGAATGTGCCCCGGAACTGATTCATCCGGCAAATATCGGCATGGTCCGGCGCCCGGCCATGCCGATTTTCTTTCACCGGCGCCGGTGCCGTCTTCGGCGCGAACCTGCCCTGTCGTTTCCGGAAAATACTGATGCCGCCAAAGGCAGCCGGCGAAGGGCTCATTAAAATTTACGGTATTAAAAACCATGGTTGATGTATAATAGTAATAATACTGTACTGCAGCCCGAAGAAGTATCATGGACGGTGTGAGAATGATGGAACGTTGTGTAATCGTAGGCGGTGCTGAAATCAGCAATTATGCCTTTATACGCGAAAAGCTGTCAGCAGATGACTACGTCATATTCTGTGACAGCGGTTTAAAACATTTGGAGCGTTTGCAGGTGAAACCGGGCTTGATCGTCGGCGATTTTGATTCCCATGAAAACCCCCGTCTTGATGCGGAAACCATCGTTCTTCCCCGCGAAAAGGATGATACCGATACCATGTTTGCCGTCAGGAAAGCGCTCGAAAGAGGTTTTGACGATTTTTTGCTGATCGGCGTTGTCGGCGGAAGGCTCGATCACACCATCGGAAATGTGTCCGTTCTGCTCTATCTCGATAGATTGGGAAAGAGAGGATGTGTGATCGATGATTACTCCGAAATGGAGATCGTTTCATCCGATCCGGTTTCGATCAGCGGCCGCTATGCTTTCTTCTCCCTTTTGAGCATCGCCGGCCGCGCCGGGGGCGTCACCGTTACGGGGGCAAAGTATCCGTTGAAGGATGCGGAAATTTGCAGCGAATATCAGTACGGCATAAGCAATGAGGTGCTGCCCGGGGAAAAGGCGATGGTTTCCGTACAATACGGGAAACTGCTTTTGATAAAGATCATGGAGGACAATTGACAGAAGACCCCTCACCGACGGTAATGGCGGTGAGGAGTCTTTTTATACCGTTTTTTTCTTTTCTTCAAGCGGCCCCGATTTCTTTTTAAGGATTTCTATAACCGTTAGCGGCCGGTTCTATTCTCTTATATCGCGCAAACCGTCTATAAAGGCGTCCAATTCTTCATAATTTCCGTGGGGATACACCGATATATCAGCGTCATCCTTGTTGATTAGGCAGTCCGTCAGAAGAAAAACCTTCATTCCAAGTTGGCCGGCGACCATATCTTCCTGTACATCGTTCCCGACCATCAGGCATTCTTCCGGAGCGGCTTGCAGGTTTTCAAGAAGCTCCTTAAAGTAATTGAGGTTGGGTTTACAATAGTGGTAATCCTCATACGTTGTGTAGATCTCAAAGTCGCCCGGCTCAAGCCCGGCCCATCGGATCCGGCTTTCGGTGGCGATCGCCGGGAATAACGGATTGGTTGCCAGTACAACGCGATATTTTTTTTGCTGCAGTTTCTTGATCAAATCCTTGACTTTGGGCTCATATCCGCAAACATCCCTGACTTTTTGAAAGTCTGTCCGATAAAATGCGTCATAGATATGCATATCTTCTTTGGCCTTGCTGCCGTAAATGTTTTCCATGGTTTCCCAAAACACTTCCTCATTGGTCCCGTGTCCGTCATTTTCGACCATGGCGTAGGTTCCGGCGATGACCGCTTTGATAAAAGCGTTCGGCTCGTATCCCGCGGGCATGACGGCCTTTGCCAATCCTTTCATATAGGTGTTGACAAAGATATCCAGATCCATCGGCAGAAGCGTTCCGTCCAAATCAAATAAAATTGTAGTAATGCCCATTATGCGGATTCCTTTCTGCCCTCCTGTATAATACAGTCCGTTTTGTTATTTGCATGCGGGGGAACACTGGTTTTTCAAAATCGTGTCAAGAGCGGGAAGCTGTTTTTTACCGGTATCGGCTTCCCTTCCCGATCGATAAAGCAGTGTACGGATGCTGCGGTCGCCACCAATACGTCCTTCGCTTTATCCTTCATTTGATATGCAAGCGTCAGTCTTACCCCGGTATATCCGGTCACACGCACCTCGATTTCGATTTCATCGTCATAGGTGGTTGTATGCCTGTATTCGCATTGGACCGAAACCACCGGTGAGACGATCCCCGCGCTTTCCAGCTTTGTCATCGGATAACCAATCTCGGCCAAAAAATACAGTCTGGCTTCTTCCATAAACCGGATATAGTTTGAATGATGGGTTATCCCCATTTTGTCGGTCTCATAATAATGGACCTTATGGATATATTTGCACATGTCCCCCTCATTTCAAGTTGCTGATCAATTCACCCAGAGTCGTTTCACCTAGGCTGTAATTCGTCAGGTAACTCCCCTTGAAAAGCTGCGCGTATTCCTCTTTACCGGAAAGATACTGATACAAATCACACTCGACCTTGTTTGTCACAATGCGGCGCTTTCCGTCCACTGTTTCAATGATATCCGGGATCCCGTATTCCTCCAATGTGCTTTTCAGGCGGAGAGCGACCTTGCGATATCTGGAAAGAGTCAGCGTGCTGACCGGTTCGTCCTCCCATAAAAAGCTGATAGCCTCTTCTGAAGTAACATATCCGCCTCTGCGGTCAACCAGCAAGGCCAGAAGCTCCTTGGATTTTTTGTTGCGGAACGCGATCGGGTCGTCGCCGATAAACACATCGAAGTATCCGAACGTACGGATAAAAACTGTGCGGTTTTCCGGCAGGTTTTGCTTATTGTCCGGCTCCTTTCCCTCTACGGCATACAGCATCACGTAACGCGAGGCATTATAGTTCGGCTCCTTTTCAGAGCAAATCGCCTTTATTTTTCGTTCAGTTTCGGATTTATAATCAAAATATGTGAACTCCGCCTCGCCCGTTCGCAGAAGGTCCGCGAAATCCTCGTAGGTGGCTTCACTGTAGGCTACAAAGCTTTTCAACGGCGTAAAGGATTCCGTCAGCGGAAGCCACTCTTCCTGGGTGTAGCCAAAGAACTCGCTTACATTCTCGCTCGCATACAGCGGCTTTACCAACCCCTCCGCCGATACCTCAAAGGCCGCGATTCCATCGGAAAACTGCATCACTAAATCACGCATTTTTTCCTTTAAATGCACGTTTTCCAATTTCAAGGACACGGAATCATCCGCGTCCTTCATTTCACGGCAGCAGTAAAAGCTCACGGAGTCATCGATTTTAATGAATATTCCTGTGTATTGCTTGATACTGTCATCAGTGGCACGGGCTTTATAGGTAATCTGCGGCGGCTTCCCGTCCTCATCGTGGGAGCTTTTCTGGCAGAAATCCATGAAGAACCGGCGAATATCCTCCTGATGCTCCGGAGCGACCGAGGTGATCAGCCACCTTTCCAGCGCGTCCTCGATTTGCATTGCGATATTCTCGAAGCGCTTAAAATAGGATGCCTCGCTGCAGTGCAGGCACTTCACGGTATTAGCGTCCAGATCGAACTCAAACACCTTGTCGTAAACATCCGAAAGGGCTTTCAGATAACGTCTGTTTTCGGTTGTTTTTCTTGCCTGATACCGGTCTGTGACATCCATGCAAACGCTTTGGAATTCCGCTTCGCCCTGTTCGTTGACACACTTGGTGACCCAGCCGAACACCCTGGCGCGGGTGCCGTCGCAACGAAGCAGCGTCATGTCCCCGGCAATGGGAGCGTCCGCGGAATAAACCCGGTTGAGATATTTGGAAAATCTGCGGCGTTCTTCCATCGGAACCATCAGGAAAATATTACCTTTATACATTTCCAGATAGTCCATCTCTCCTTCTTTCGCCTCGGGAAATCGCAGGATCTCGATCATCTTCGGATTGATATAGGTGATCCTCGGTTGTTTTTCACAGGTATATTTTAAAAATCCGCAGGGTATGGTTTCATTCAAAAACTGCAGATTGTTGTTTTCGTTTTTAATGTCCGTAATATCCGACAAAACCGATGATCCCACAAGAGTACCGTCCACCAGCCTTTTGGATGTGACCGTATCCCTTATATAGAGGATCGTGCCGTCCTTTTTCACAAGACGGTACTCCCCGGTAAGCGTTTGTTCTTTCAGCGCTGTTTGATGTATGAAATCGGAATACTTCTCACGGTCGGCCGGATGGATCCATTGCATATAAAGGTCTTTTTCGTCATGCAACAACGCATCCTCCCGAACACCCAGCAAATCACACAAGTTTTGACTCACGTAGCGCAGATGGATCGGGCTTGTTAAAACATACTGATGAAAGCCGCAAATCTGATGACGAAATATCTCCTCCATATTGTAGAGTTTGTTCATAGCATCTCCTTTTGCAGAGTTTTTCCCTCTGCGAACGGGATTCTGAATAATCCCACCGTATTATCATATCATAAAAACATGACGAAGTTGCGTTGATTTGAAAAATCGCCCATACGATGCGGCCGCACTTAAAGCCGCTGCAGGTATTTTTTTTGATTTCTCCGCATGAAATCGCGCAAAACTCACCCGCTTTGTCCCCGAAGCACGGTTTTTTGAATCTTCCCGCTGATCGTCTTGGGCATTTCGGTTACAAACTCGATCGACCGGATCCACTTGTATTCGGCAAGCTTCTTATTGCAGTAGTTTTTGATTTCCAATTCAAGTTTCGCGGAGGGAACATAGCCTGCGGCAAGAACAACGAATGCTTTGATCGCCTGTCCTCTCAGCATATCCGGAACACCGATCACACTGCACTCCACAACCGTCCGGTGCTCCATCAGCACATTTTCCACTTCATAGGGGCCTACCCGGAAACCGCCGGTCTTGATGATGTCATCAAAGCGCCCATGGAACCAATACCGGCCGTTTTCATCCCTATATGCCGCATCGCCCGTATGATAGACGCCGTCCCGCCAAACATAACGATATTGTTCCTCATTGTCAAGATATGCCGTAAACACACCGATTTGTCTGCCTTCCTTATCAGGCACGATGACAACCTCACCCACCTCCCCCGGAGCAACCGGCTGACCGTTCTTTCCCCGGAGTTCGATATTGTAGAAGGGGGAAGGTGTTCCCATAGAGCCTTCCGCTGCCTGGCTGCCTTTAAAGTTTGCGATCAAAAGGGTGGTTTCTGTCTGCCCGTAACCCTCACAAAGCGGAAGTCCCGTGCTTTCCGTAAACTTGCGGAACACTTCGGGAGCCAGCATTTCCCCTGCGGTCGTGGCGTGCTTGAGGGTCGGCATCTCGGGGATGCCTTTCCGCGCAAGATAGCGATACACGGTGGGCGGGGCGCAGAAGGAGGTCACGCCATAGCGGTTGATCACAGTTGTCAACTGTTTCGGCTCAAAATTGTCGAAATCAAATACCATCACGGCGCAGCCGATCATCCACTGTCCATACATCATTCCCCAGGATGCTTTTGCCCAGCCGGTTTCCGCCACAGTGAAATGCAGCCCGTTATCTTCCGCCCGGTGCCAATATTTCGCCGTTACGATATGGGCCAGCGGATAACTGTGCTCGTGGATCACTCCTTTGGGATATCCTGTGGTTCCGGAAGTAAAGTACAGCATCATCGGATCGGTCGCCAGCGTATGGATGCGTCCGAATTCCTCACTCATGCTTTCCATGGCGGCGGTCAGGTTTTCAAACCCCTCGGCGTCCTGCTGCACGCACCAGAGCTTCACTGTCGTTTCAACCTCCCGCAGCGCGGCGGTGATCTTTGCGGGCACTTCGTTTTGGGTGGTGCAAATGATGGCTTTTGCCTTTGAAGCATTCAGCCGATAGACAAAATCGCTGACCGTCAGCATATGTGTGGCGGGCACCATTACAGCGCCCAGCTTATGCAATGCGATTGCCGCAAACCAGTACTCGTAGTGGCGCTTCAAAATCAACATCACCCGGTCACCGTGTCCGATGCCCGCGTTGCGAAAGGTGTTCGCCATTTTATTACTGTATTTTTTAACATCCGCAAAGGAAAAGAAATGTTCTTCGCCCTCAATGTTGCACCACACAAAAGCGCGTTTATCCGGCGTTTCATTTGCGATCTTGTCAACGACATCATAGCCGAAATTAAAGTTCTCGGGATAATCCAGGGTTATTTTCAGAAGCCTGCCGTTTTCGCCGGTGATCTCATTGCAATACTGTTCGTATATGCTCATATTTACTCCTTTATGATCGCGCTGACACCAAGACTCCGGAATCTGTCATACCGATTCTCTACCAGGTCAACATCGTCTGCCAATACTTTGATTTCTTCGGTCAAAAGGACACGGATACGGTCATAAAACTCCTTTTTGCCGATATCATTTTCGGAAAGGATGCGTTCTATCACGCCGAGACTTTTGGCGTCCTCCGCCGTTAATTTCAAGCTTGCCGCCGCCAACTCCGCCTTTGCGGCGTCTTTCCAAAGAATGCTTGCGCAGCCCTCGGGGGAAATAACGGAATATACGGCGTTCTGCAGCATCCAGACCCTGTCCGCGACCGCCAGCGCAAGGGCGCCTCCGCTTCCTCCCTCGCCGACCAGGATGGAGATAACAGGCACACATAAGGTGGACATTTCCAGCAGATTTTCTGCGATTGCCTGGCCCTGACCTCTTTCTTCGGCGTCTATCCCGCAGTAGGCGCCGGACGTATCCACAAAACAGATAATTGGTCTTCCGAATTTTTCCGCCTGCTTCATCAGGCGCAGCGCTTTGCGGTATCCCTCCGGCTGCGGCGCGCCGAAATTACGATACGCGCGTTCTTTGGCGGTACGGCCTTTCTCGATCGCGATCACGGTCACCGGGGATTCATGCAGCCTGGCGATACCGCCGACAACCGCCGGGTCATCCCCGTAGCGGCGGTCCCCGTGAAACTCGACAAACCCTTTGAAAATATTCTTGATATAGTCAAGCCCGGTCGGTCTTTTGTTGTCACGGGCAAGTTTTACCCGTTCATATGCCGCCTCACTCATTTAAATGCCCTCACATCGTGTATTTTCAACAGTTCGGCCAAATATTTCTTTTGGTTGAAACGATGGATGATACTGTCGATAAACCCATGCTCCAGCACAAATTCCGCCTTTTGAAATCCTTCGGGGAGCGCTTTTTTTGTCGTTTGCTCAATCACTCTTGCTCCCGCGAATCCAACGATCGCGCCGGGCTCCGCGAGAATAATATCGGCTTCCATCGCGAAGCTGGCCGTCACGCCTCCGGTTGTCGGATCGGTGAGAACGGCAATATATAACAATCCCGCGTCACTGTGGCGTTTCACCGCGGCACTGGTTTTTGCCATTTGCATCAGAGACAGCAGCCCCTCCTGCATACGGGCGCCGCCCGATACCGTAAAGCCGACGACCGGCAATCGATATTGCAGTGCATATTCAAAAAGCAATGTGATCTTTTCACCGACGGCGCAGCCCATGCTTCCCATCATGAAATAAGATTCCATGACAAACAAACAACATTTCTGCCCGCCGATCATAGCGGTGCTGCATATCACGGCTTCTTTCTCATTGCTTGCGGCGCGAACGGTTTCGATCTTTTCGTTGTATCCGGGAAAACCCAGCGGATTGTCCGCTTTAATATTGGAATACAGTTCGTGAAAGCTTCCTTTGTCGGCGATCATCTGCACGCGCTGACGGGCTTTCATACGAAAATGATGGCCGCAGGGGCACACCAGATCATTTGCCCAAAGGCGGCTCAGGGGAATGTCTTTGCGGCAATTCGGGCAATTCATCTCAGGCTCACCGGCATCACGCTGCAGGGATGCGGCGGTGCGTCCGCCTTCCTCCAATTCATTATTGGGTTTCAAGAAATTCAGCGATGTCATTTTGTCACCTGTTTCCCATAAAAGTCAGATCATAATTCCCGGAAGCAAATCGTTCGTCCTCAACGATCCGCAGTTGCTCCTCAATATTTGTCGGTATACCGTCAATGACCAGCTCGCAAAGAGATGCCCGCATCTTGCGGAGGGTTTCCTCTCTTGTCGCGGCATATACGATCAGCTTGCCCAGCAACGAATCATAATAGGGTGATACCGCCGTGCCTTTGATCAGGTAGGTGTCAAACCGTACGGACGGACCGCCCGGGACATGCAGCATTTGCAGCGTGCCGCAGCTTCTTGCATTGATACGGCATTCGATCGCGCAGCCTGTGATTTGTATGTTTTCCTGCTTGAAGTTCAACGGAACCCCCGCGGCAATACGGATCTGCCATTTTACCAGGTCGATGCCGGTCAGCATTTCGGTAACACAGTGTTCCACCTGCAAGCGGACGTTCATTTCCATAAACCAGAAGCTGCCCTCCCGATCAAGCAAGAACTCAAGGGTGCCGACGCCGACATACCCTATCTTATTTACGGCATCCACCGCAAGTTCCATAATCTCATTCCTTTGTTCTTCATTGACGGCGGGAGAAGGTGTCTCCTCCAGCAGCTTTTGGTTTCTTCTCTGGAGAGAGCAGTCACGGTCTCCGAGACATACCGCGTTTCCATGCTCATCGGCAAGGATCTGCAATTCCACATGTCTCGCGGGGAAAATGTATTTTTCAAGATATACGCTGCCGTCGCCGAAGGCGCTGACGGCTTCCCTTGTTGCCTGGTGGTAAGCGTCCTCCAGCTCTTCCTCAGAATGGATCAGGCGTATCCCGCGCCCGCCGCCTCCCGCGCAGGCTTTGAGCATCACCGGATATCCGATCCTGACAGCCGCCCGTTTTGCTTCCTCCGCGGAGGATACCGCCTTTGTTCCGGGAATGACAGAGAGCCCGGTATTGCGGATCCGTTCTTTCAATAGCGCTTTATCGCTGAGGTCCTCCATGCTTTCGGGGTCGGGACCGATAAATACCAATCCGTTCTTTCTGCAATTGCGGGCAAAATGCGCGCTTTCTGAAAGAAATCCGTAACCGGGGTGGATCGCCTGTGCGCCCGCCAGAATAGCGGTACTGATGATTTGGTTTTCATTCAGATAGCTTTCCGATGCCTCCGGTCCGCCGATACAATAGCTCTGGTCCGCAAGGGCCACATGCAGGGCATTCTTATCCGCCTCGGAATATACGGCCACTGTAGCCACGCCCATTTCCTTACAGGCCCGGATGATGCGGACAGCAATTTCTCCCCGGTTGGCGATCAGTATTTTTGAAAACATGGTTACGCTCCTACCAGGGAAAAAGAAAATTCCGCCGATACGCATAGGCGCTCATCCACAGTGAGGGTCCCCTCGGCAAAGTAGAAGGGATTCTTGGCCCGTGTGATACGGCACCGGGTTTTGATCGTATCGCCCGGTTTTACGGGAGAACGGAACCTGACATTATTAAGCCCGGTATATACCGCCAATTTTCCTTCGCGCAATGCGTCCTGCATCAGTATACAGGCGGACTGGGCCAGTATCTCGCAGAGGATCACCCCCGGCACAATGGGGTTGCCTGGGAAATGGCCCTGCAGGAAAAACTCATCGCCGCGAACGGTATAATGTCCGATGGCCGTGCCATCCCTGTTTTCCACATGATCAAGCAAAAGCATGGGGTCTCTATGTGGCAATATGTTCTTTATTTCTTCTCTGTCCATTTTCTATCTCCTGATGCGGAACAGCTCCGTACCGTACTCTACCACTTGTCCGTTGGTAACACAGATTTCCGTGATCACGCCGTCCTCCTCGGCGGTGATCTCGTTCATCAGCTTCATCGCTTCTATAATGCAAAGCGTCTGTCCCTTTTTTACCTTGTCGCCTATGGAAACATAGGGGTCCGCGTTTTCGGCGGGTGCCGCATAAAACACGCCGACAATAGCGGATTTGACGCTGATGCAGTCCTTGTCTTCAGGCGCAGGCCGCGCGCCGGTATCCGCCTCGCGCACGGAATATACGGGCTCTTTTGCCGATACCGGCGCGGACCGCTCCAAACGGACTTTATTGGTTTCGTCCGTGATCTCCAGCCCCGTAAGGCCAAGCTCCTTCATCAGTTCGGCATATTTGCGGATATCTGTTTCTTTCATCGGATCACACCTTTCTGAAAGCAAGACAGGCGTTGTGACCGCCGAATCCAAGAGAGTTGGAAAGGGTCAGTGTACTGTCCGCCCTTACGGCGGTGTTCGGAACACAGTTTAAATCACAGGCTTCGTCCTGCTCCTTCAAATTGATCGTGGGCGGAATGATGCCCTCGTTCAGCGCAAAGAGACAAGCCAGCGCCTCCAGGGCGCCGGCGGCGCCCAACATATGCCCCGTCATGGATTTTGTGGAGCTGACAAAGGCTTTCCTTGCGGCATCCTCACCCAGCGCTTTTTTGATCGCCGTTGTTTCGATTATATCGTTCATCGGGGTACCCGTGCCGTGCGCGTTGATATAGACAATATCGTCCTTCGTATACCTTGCCTCATTCATCGCCTCCAGCATTGCCCGGGTGCTTCCGCGGGCGTCCGGGTGAGGGGCTGTGATATGATATGCGTCGCAGGTGGAACCATAGCCGCATACTTCGCCGTATATTTTCGCCCCGCGGGCTACGGCGTGTTCGTATTCCTCCAGCACGAGCGCCACCGCGCCTTCGCCGATCACAAAGCCGCGTCTGCGCCTGTCAAAGGGCAGGGACGCTTCATCGGGGTCCTCTGAGGTGGAAAGCGCCTGCATATTGACAAAGCCCGCTATCGCGGAAGGCACGATCGCTGCCTCCGCGCCGCCGGTGATCATAGCGTCCGCGTAGCCGTGTCGGATGAGGCGCATCGCCTCGCCGATAGCATTCGTTCCGGACGCGCAGGCGGTGACAGTGGGCATCGCGGTGCCCCGGCAATCGTGACGAATGGCGATCATACCGGCGGCCATATTGCCGATCATCATCGGCACAAACAGCGAGGATACTCGGCGGGGCCCCTTCTCCAGAAGCTTAGTGTGTTCTGTTTCAAAGGTTCCCACGCCGCCGATACCCGTTCCGAACACGACCGCCAAGCGCTCAGGCTCCACCGTGCCTTCCACACCGCTCTCCTCCGCGGCCTGCTGCGCGGCCGCAACGGCAAACTGCGCGTAACGGTCGGTGCGCAGCACATCATTGATCACCAAATAGTCTTCCGGATCGAATCCTTTGACCTCAGCGCCCAGCTTTGCCTTGAACTTTTCAGTATCGAAAAGCGAAATGGGAGCAATGCCGTTCCTGCCGTTTTTCAATCCTTCCCAGGTCGCGGCGGCATTGTTGCCCAGAGGGGTGACCGCGCCGATGCCGGTGATAACAACTCTTCTGTTTTCTCTCATGATTTCTTCCTTACATGGCGAGGCCGCCGTCAACGCGGAGCACTTCGCCGGTCACATATTTCGCGGTAGCAAGATACGCCACCGCATCCGCCACATCCTCGGTTTCTCCCATCTTCCCAAGGGGGATCATCTGCAGAAGCGGGTTGTCTGCTTGCCCTCCCGTCATATCGGTCGCGATAAAACCGGGAGCGACCGCGTTGCAGCGGATGCCCTTGGATGCAAGCTCTTTTGCCGCGGCCTTTGTCAGGCCGATAAGTCCCGCTTTGGAAGCGGAATAATTGCATTGGCCCGCGTTGCCCGTCAGCCCGGCAACCGACGTGATATTGACAATGCACCCTCCGCGGTTTCTGATGAACAAGCCCGTCATATGGCGGATCATATTGAAAGCGCCCTTCAGGTTGGTATCAAGTACCGCGTCATAATCCTCCTCCCTCATCATTGCCAGCAAACCGTCCCGGGTAATGCCCGCGTTATTGACAAGGATATGAGCGGTGCCGAAATCCGCTTTGATCTTCGCGACGGTATCCTTGACCGCCCCAAAGTCCGCTACATTGCATTGGTAGGTTTTGGCCTCCGCGCCGTATTCCTGTCTGCATTTTTTGCATACACTTTCCGCTGCGGCGGTATTGCCCGCATAAACAACGGCAATATCCGCCCCCATCGATGCCAGTTTATATACGATCGCTTCCCCGATACCGCGGGATCCACCGGTCACAACCGCTGTTTTTCCTTTCAGCACGCCTCCACCTCCGCAAGATATTCCCTGGCGCTTACCGCCTTTACCTCCCTGTCGATCCTTTTGATCATATTCGTAAGAGTTTCGCCGGGACCGATCTCGATGAACGTATCCACACCGTCGCGGATCATATTTCTTACGAGTTTTTCCCACTGTACGGGGTTGCATATCTGCGCCGAAAGCAACCCGGTCGTGTCCTCCGTATACGGCGCAGCCGTCAGATTGGAGTAGAGGGTGACGGTCCGTTCCTTTGTTTCAACCCCCGCCAGTTCCTCGGCAAACGCTTTCGCGGCTTCCTGCATAAACGGGGAATGGAACGCCCCCTTTACCTTCAGAGGGATGGCCCTGCCTCCCGCCGCTTTTACATCCGCAAGGAAATCCGCCATCCGGGAGGATAGGCCTGACACAGTGATTTGGCCGGGGCAGTTGAAATTCACGGAATAAACGCCGGGGTGTCTGCCGCATATCTCCTGTATCTGTGCGGGCTCAAGCTTTAAAACCGCGGCCATGGCGGTGTCAAACTTTTCCGCTTCACGCTGCATGATCTCCCCGCGCCTGCATACAAGGCGAAATCCTGTCCCGAGATCGAATGCGCCGCTGACCGTCGCCGCGGCCACCTCTCCCAGGGAAAAGCCCGCGGCGGCTGCCGGACGGATCCCCTTTTCCATCAGCACGGCTGCCGCCGCCAATTCCAGTGCAAACAGGCAGGGCTGTGTGTTGATCGTTTCTTTTAATTCCTCCTCCGTGCCGTAAAAGCACTGTGAGGATGTGCCGGGACGGATCCCGTCACAGAGCAGAAAGATCCTCTGGGCGGCCGGATATTTTTCTGCCAGCATTTTTCCCATGCCGGGATACTGGTCGCCCTGTCCCGAAAAAACAAAGGCTATTTTACCCATTGCGGCGCCCTCATCAGGATGGGCTCTGCTTCCTCCATCACATCCCTGACGATTTCCGCTGCCGGTTGCTCTTTTGTTACCATCGCCGCGATCTGACCGGACAGGAAGCAGCCTCTCTCGTTATCGCCGTTCTGCACGGCCAGTCTTAACGCTCCGGCTCCCAGCGCTTCCAGCTCCTCATCCGGCATGCCGCCGTATTCCGCCTGAGAGTAGGCTCTGGCAAACTGCGTTCTGAGGCTGCGCACCGGATGGCCCAGCCGTTTTCCCGTTACCGTCGTGGAAAGGTCGGTGGCTTTTAATATTTTTTCTTTATATACAGGGTGAATATTGCATTCATAGGCGCTGAGAAATCTGGTCCCCATCTGCACGCCCCGGGCGCCCAGCATAAACGCCGCGGCAACACCTCTGCCGTCCGCTATGCCGCCGGCCGCGATCACCGGCAGGGGCGTAGCGTCGCAGACCAGGGGAACCAGCACCATCGTGGTCAGTTCGCCCACATGGCCGCCGCTTTCGCCGCCCTCCGCGATCAGGGCGGAGGCGCCGAGGCGTGTCATCAGCTTTGCCATTGCCACCGAAGCGATGACGGGGATCACCCTGATCCCCGCGGCCAGCCATTCCCTGATATATTTGGAAGGATTGCCCGCGCCGGTGGTCACGACCTCCGCCTTTTCTTCTATGACAACCTTTGCAACCTCATCCGTGTAAGGGCTCATCAGCATGATATTGACGCCGATAGGCTTATCGGTGATATCCCTGGCGATCCGGATCTGTTCTCTGACATGATCGGCGGGCGCGTTTCCCGCCGCGATAATGCCCAGACCGCCGCCGTCGGATACCGCGGCGGCCAGCTTACCGTCGGCGATCCAGGCCATGCCGCCCTGAAATACGGGGTATCGAATGCCCAGCATTTCACAAATCGGAGACTGGATCATGGGCCTATCCCTGCTTGCTCTGGATGAACTTATCCAGATCATCGACGGTTTCTATCTTTTGATCCAGTTCGATTTCGATACCGATCTCATCTTCAAGGTTCAGCAGGAGCTCCACCGTATCAAGGGAATCGATGCCCAGCTCGGAGAACTTGCTTTCCGGCTTTACATCGGCCGCATCACAGCCGGTGCGTTTGGAAACGATTTTCGCGATAGTGTCAAAGTACATAATACATTCCTCCTCGGTGTTTTTCAGCAGTTTTTCGTCTGCCGCCTGTTTCCCATTATATTGGCCCCCCGTTCCTCCGTAGGGGCTGCTGCGTTCCGAAAGCGTTCCTCTTTGGGGTTTCTTTGTGTAAATCGCAGGCGGAAATTGTTGAATCGTCCGGAGAACACCGCGGCAGGGTATGAAAAACGGGAGCGCGTCCTTCTTCGCTCCCACGATAACTGTCCGCTGCGTTTGAATTTCCTTTGTCAATGTAATTTTTGTGCTTTGCGACAATCCCTTTCAAGTGCGAAATGTACAACATCCTCGTTCGGCGGATTTAAACATGTCAAGCAGGTCATATTTCTCTTTGCATGTAGCCTGTAGACCGCCGACATGAAACGGAAAGACTCCGGTGGTTCGGTGGAGGTCTCTATATGCTTTTTTCCAAAAAATAGAATGAAATTTAGTTAATGTTTCCATTATCTTTTTTTTTTTATTATGCTAAAATTTATATATAAATGAGACACTTGGTATGATTATGTAGGGGAAGGAAGTGTATTTACATGAAATATTTAAATAGTTTATAGTTATATTCAATGTTGAAAATGTCAAATAAAAGAAATGGAGAAGTAAAGGATACATTTATGAAAGAAAAATTTAAATCAATAGCTATTACTGTTCTCTGCCTTTCCCTTCTGCTGGCCGGTTGTCAGCAAAAGGAAAACACGTTGATTCCTGAAGATACCCTGATTCCCGGCGTACAGTGGGGCATGACGGAGGGTGCGTTGCGGGAGGTATTGGGTGAGGGCGAGTTCCGCGAGATCGACGCGAAGCATTCCTGGCTGACCCTGCCGGTACAGGTGGGCGGCGTCGACGCCGAGGCGGCTTTCTCCTTCTACCTGGCGCCGGATGGGGAGGAGGCTTTCCCCGAGGAGGGAGTCAGGCGGCTGGTCTCCATCGAAATTACCGGGGAGCAGGCCATGGACGCCGTGGTGGAAAAGCTGTTGGGCGCGGGGCGGAGCGGTGACTCCGTTGGCAATCCGGACGCCGGCAGGGCGGACAGTCTGGTGTGGCAGAGCGACCGGACCTATGCCGATCTGCCCCAATCCTCCCGGGATTGGCTCGCCGGTTACCAGGCTCAGCTTTTTGCTCAGGGTCTGGCGGAAACCGAAACTGTTCCCGATGATACTCCCCTGTGGCGGTGCTATGTCCTGAAGGATGATCCCCGAAAGCTTTGGCTCCTAGGTACGCTGTCCTGGGCCCTGGCCGCCGAAAAGGCTGTTGCCGGCTGAAAAACGAAACAAAAAACGGACGGCATGCCGTCCGTTTTGTTATCCGGTAAACTTGTTCAGCCGAGCCTTTCCGGCTCGGGGAGTTCGGGCCCTTCGATGGTGACGGAAGCGATGACCACCGGGGTCAGGGGGTAATCATTCTCGTCGGTCTCCGCCGCGGCGATTGCGTCCACCACTTCCATCCCCTCGGTCACCTTGCCGAAAGCGGCGTACTGGCCGTCCAGGTAAGCGGCATCTTCCTGTACGATGAAGAACTGGCTGCCGGCGCTGTTATAGGGGGCCTCCTTCCGGGCCATGGACAGCACGCCCCGGGTATGCTGCAGCGAATTGACCCAGCCGTTTGCCTCAAACTCCCCCTTAATGGTATAGCCCGGTCCGCCCAGACCGGTGCCGAGGGGGTCGCCCCCCTGGATCATGAACCCCGGGATAATGCGGTGAAAAGTCAGCCCGTCATAATACCCCTGCCGCGCGAGGGATGCAAAGTTATAGACCGACTGGGGGGCGATATGGGGGTATAGCTCCGCGGTAATCACGCCGTAGCCTTCCACGGTGATCACGGCGGTCACCTTATCGGCGGAGATGTCCTCCGGCTGCAACCCGGGCGCCGCGCATCCGCCCAACAGCAGCAGGGAAACAAAAATCAGCATAAGGTTTCTCATAACTTATAAATCTCCGTAAATTTCCGGGTCAGATAATCGGTGTAGAAAGCGGGTTCAAAGGCTGCGCCGCAGCAATTTTCCATCACCTGATCGGGGTGGAGCATACGCCCGTAGCGATAGATCCGCTGCGCCAGCCATTCCACGATGGGGGCAAGGTTATTCTCCTCCACCATCCTGAACACCGGCAGGTCCTTCTCCATGGAGGCAAGCATCTGGCAGCCGTAAGCGGAGCCGATGGAATAAGAGGGGAAGTAACCGAACATACCGCCCGACCAGTGGGTGTCCTGCAGTACGCCGCGGGTATCATCCGGAACATCCACGCCCAGCGTCTCTTTATACGCGGCGTTCCAGGCGGAGGGGAGTTCGGCTACCTTCAGATCCCCGGCCATGATCTGCCGCTCCAGCTCATACCGGATCATGATATGCATGGAATAGGTCAGTTCATCGGCATCGGTACGTATAAGGGAGCACTGCGCTCTGTTGACGCCCAGGTACAGGTCTTCCTCCGTGACCCCCCGAAGCTGGCCGGGGAAGATCTCCTTCATTCTGGGAAGCAGCACGCCGCAGAATTCGCGGCTGCGGCCGATAATATTCTCAAAGAAACGGGACTGGGACTCGTGGATCCCCATGGAGGTGCCGCCGGCCAGCACGGAGCCGATCAGCTCGTCCCCGGTGTGCAGCTCGTACAGGGCATGGCCGCCCTCATGGATCACGCTGTACATATTACTGACAAAGTCGTTCTCATGATAATGGGTAGTGATGCGTACGTCATACTTGCTGAAGCTCGTGGTAAAGGGATGCTCGGTCTCGGTGATGGAGCAATACCGGGGGTCGATGGTCAACAGGTCCATCAGTACCTTTGAAAACCGCTGCTGCAGGTGGATGGGGTAGGCCGCGGTCAGATAATCCTCCTGGATGGCGCGCTTGGCCTTTGACACCTCCCGGATCAGCGGCACAAGGGTCTTCCGCAGCGTGGCAAAATAGGCGTCGCACTGGGCAGCGGTCAGCCCCCGCTCAAACCTGTCCAGCAAATAGTCATAGACCGGCGTCTCAGGCTGTACATATCCGGCCATTCGCTTGACCGTCCCGATTACCTTTTCCAGATAGGGGGCAAAGGAAGCGAAATCATTGGCTGTCTTTGCCTTCGCCCAAACATTGCCGGACTCGTTCAGCAGCATCTGGAAGGCCACATATTCATCCATGGGGATCTTCCGGGTCTCATCGATGTCACGCTTGATCTCTTCCGCCTCGCGGCGGGTCTGCATATCCATGGCGGGATCCGCCAGAACCTCCTGCGCCAGGTCATACAGCTCATCGGAGGAGGAGAGCTTATACATCTCCTCGCTGAGCACGCCTATGGTTTCGCCCAGGGTACGGGTGTTGCCTTTGGGCGCGGCAGTCTGGGCATCATAATTCATCAGCCCCAAAGCATGGCCGTACGCCTGCATTTTCTTCTGGTAGCCCTTAAAGGTCTCTTTTTTTGCCTGATCCATTCCACATCCTCTCCGGGGCGGTCCCTGTGCAAAAATACGGGTTGATTATACACACAGCCGCCGCAAATTGCAAGAAGGCTTCCCGCGTACCCTGTTCTTGCGCGCCGGCTCCAAAGGTGGTATATTATTAATTGCTTTGTGATATATCAAGCGGGAGCGAGAGGAAGAATGCAGCTGATAGAAAAATTCAAAAAGCATCGGTTTCTTTTCGAGGAGCTCGTCAAGCGGGATTTTAAATCCAAATACAAGGGCACGGTGCTGGGAATGCTGTGGAGCGTGCTCTCCCCCCTGCTGACCCTTCTGGTGATGAAGATCGTGTTTACCCAGTTTTTCGGACGAACGGTGGAGCATTATGCGATCTACCTGTTTTCTGGCAACCTGATGTACAGCTACTTCCGGGAATCCACCGTGGGCGGCATGTCCGCCCTGAAGCGCAACGCCCCCATCTTTACCAAGATCAATGTACCCAAATATATGTTTGTGCTGTCAAAAAGCATCTCCTCCTTCGTGAATTTTATGTTGACGCTGGTGGTATTCTTCCTCTTTGTCGCGATTGACGGCATTCCCTTCGCCTGGCGCTTTCTTCTGCTGCTGTACCCCATTCTCACCATATCCCTGTTCAACATCGGCGTCAGCCTGATCCTGTCGGCGATGCAGGTGTTCTTTCATGACACCGAGTATCTGTATGATATCTTCACGCTGATCCTGATGTATTTCTCCGCTATTTTCTATACTATTGACGGCTATAGCCCTACCGTGCAGAAGCTGTTTTACCTGAATCCCCTGTTCTGCCATATCACCTACTTCCGATCCATCGTGATCGGCGGGGTTGTTCCGGGCCCCATACTCCATCTGCTGATGGCGACGTATGCTCTGGTTGCCCTGTTTGTCGGCGGACTGATATACTATAAAAACAACCATCGTTTCCTATACTATGTCTGAGAGGCCTGCATGAGCACAATACTGGAAGCCGCCAATGTCTCCATCCGTTATATGCTGGGAGATTTCCGGGATATCGGGTTAAAGGAATATATCATCCGCCGCCTGACGGGAAAGTATCATGTGGAAGAATTCTGGGCGGTGAAGGACGTCTCCTTTACTTTGGACGCGGGGGATATGCTGGGGATCGTAGGCGCCAACGGCGCAGGGAAATCCACCCTGCTCAAGGCGGTCAGCGGGATCATGATCCCCACAAGGGGCAACATACGGGCAGAGGGCTCGGTCGTCTCCCTGCTGGAGCTGGCGTCGGGCTTCGACCCGGATATGACGGTAAAGGAGAATGCCTATCTGCGGGGGGCTATCCTGGGTTACACCCGGAAATTCATGAATGAGAAGTATGACGAGATCATCGCCTTCTCCGAGCTGGAAAACTATCAGGAACGTCAGTTTAAACAGCTGTCCTCCGGCATGAAGTCCCGGCTTGCCTTCTCAATTGCCAGCGTGGTAGAGCCGGATATCCTGGTGCTGGATGAAGTGTTGTCGGTAGGGGACGGCGCCTTCCAGGACAAAAGCGCCGCGAAGATGCGGGAGATCATCTCCAGGGGTTCCGCTACCATATTGGTGTCCCACTCCATGAAAGCCGTTCAGCAGATGTGCGATAAGGTGATGTGGATGGACCGGGGGAAGAAGATCGCTTACGGGCCGGTGGAACCCATGTGTGCGCTCTACTCAGAATACCTCTCTTCCCTGCGGATCCCTGCACGGGAGGAGCTGCGGGCCGCGGGGGTGGAGGCCTGAGCGGCCTTCCCCGCGCAAGAAAGCGTCCGGTCCGCGGTGATCCGATCGGCATGGACAGTATCTTTCTTCACTGTTATAATAAAGAAGAAACTGGGAGGAATCGGTATGTTTGAGGGGCTCTTTCAAAAGTTATACGGCGGGGGCCGTAAAACCGACTTAAAAAAAGAAGATTTGCCCACCAACCTGTTCGGTATCTTTGCCGACAGGCTTTGGAACCAGCTTTGGGGCATTATAAAAGCCAATTTCTTATTCTGTCTGTTCATGATCCCCCTTTTTCTGTGGATATGGTACAATGTGACGGTGGCCATTGTGGAGATCAATCGGGTGGCGGAAGCCACCGGGAGCCTGCTTGCGGGCGATAGCTTCCGGCAGATCATGAACATTTTCATGCTGGGTTTGATCCCCGCTTTCATAATCAGTTCTCCCGGCATGGCGGGAATTTCCTATGTACTGAAACAGTACGCCCGGGGTGAACATGTCTTTTTTCTGAGCGATTTCTGGGACAGCATAAAGGTCAACTGGAAGCAGACCCTCGGCATGATGCTGATGAACGCGGTGCTCCTCAATATTCTTTGGTTCGGCTCAACCATTTATGCCGCCGTGACGCTGAATGTCAATCTGGTCTTTGTACTTCGTACGCTGCTGATACTGGCGGTGGCCGTCTTCCTTTCCATCAACCTGTATTTCTGGCCGCTGATGGTCACCTATCAAGCCTCTTTCGGCCAGCTGCTGAAAACAAGCTTTCTGCTTGCGGTAGCGCGGCTGCCCCTTTCCCTGTTGTTTCTGGCGCTGTCTTTCGCGCCGCTGGCGGCGCTGCTCTGGCTTTCCTACGTGTGGGGATATGGTTTCCTTGTGCTGATCGCCTATTATTTGATCCTGGGTTTCGGCCTTACCGGCTTTATCAACACCTTCTACGGCAATGTGACCATCGACCGATATCTGAAAACAGACGGGGCGGCGGATGAGGGCGAATAGCGCCTATACCTCTCTGGCGGAGGTCTATGACTCTCTGTCGCTGGAGGAGCAGTCCGTCTGGCTACGGGAGACGCCCCGTATTCTGCGGGAAGAGGGAATCCTTCCGCCATCAAGTCTGGCGGATGTAGCCTGCGGCACAGGACGGCTTACGGCAGCGCTGGCCGATAGGGGCTACAGCGTTACCGGCGTGGATCTGTCCCCGGAGATGTTGGAGCAGGCGCGGAGAAACGCCGCCTCCGCCCGGGTCAGGGTCCCCTTGGTCTGCCAGGATATGCGGGAGCTGGAACTGCCCCGCCGGGTGAGCGCCCTGCTATGCATGTGCGACGGGTTGAACTATCTCCAAAAAGGAACGGATCTGCGCAAAGCGCTGGCCGGGTTCCATGCCGCGCTGCTTCCGGGCGGGCTGCTGCTGGCTGACCTGTCGGCGCCCGCCAAACTACTGGGGATGGACGGCCAGTTCTACGGGCTGGAGGAGGAGGATGTGGCTTACCTCTGGAGCAACCGTTATCATCCCAAGGCGGGCTGCCTGTCCATGGATCTGACGCTGTTCATTCGGGAAGCCGACGGCCGCTTCCGCCGGGAACGTGAGCTGCACCGGCAATATCTCCATACGCCGGAGGAACTGCGGGTGTCGTTCTCCTGCGCAGGCTTTTCGGATATACGGCTTTCGGACGGCTGGGAAGACGACCCGGCCGGTCCGGACACACAACGTATCGTGCTGCGGGCCCGAAAGCCCCTATAAATACAATACTGGAGGGTAAACACATGGCAAAGCTTATACTGAACGCCGATATTTCCCGCGGGAAAATCGACAAGAACATCTACGGGCACTTCTCCGAGCACTTGGGCCGCTGCATTTACGGCGGTTTCTGGGTGGGAGAGGACAGTCCCATACCCAATGTCAACGGTATTCGGACCGATGTGGTGGAAGCGCTGCGCAAAATGGAGATCCCTGTGTTGCGCTGGCCGGGCGGTTGCTTCGCCGATGAATACCACTGGGAAGACGGCATCGGCCCCAGGGAACAGCGGCCCAAGATGGTCAACACCCACTGGGGCGGTGTCACCGAAGACAATAGCTTCGGCACCCACGAGTTTATGGAGCTGTGCAGCCAGTTGGGCTGCGAGCCCTATGTCAACGGAAATCTGGGCAGCGGCACCGTCAAAGAGATGAGCCAGTGGGTGGAATACATGAACTTCGCCGGCGTCTCCCCCATGGCGGACCTGCGCCGGAAGAACGGTCGGGAAGAGCCCTGGAATGTCAAATACTTTGCCGTAGGCAATGAGAACTGGGGCTGCGGCGGCAATATGCGTCCTGAGTATTATGCCGACGAGTACCGGAGATACTCCACCTACCTGCGGAACTACGACCCTGCCCATAGGCTGTTTAAAGTCGCCTGCGGCGCCAACAGCGATGATTACGCCTGGACAGATGTGATGATGAAAAACGCCGCCCGCTACATGCAAGGGCTGTCCCTCCACTACTACACCACGCCCACCGACTGGGCTAGAAAAGGCTCTTCCACGGACTATCCCGTCTCCGAATGGGACTCCTGCCTGGCCAACGCCTACAGGATGCGCACGCTGCTGGACCGGCATTGCACCATTATGGACAAATATGATCCGGATAAACGGGTAAAACTGGTCGTTGACGAATGGGGCACCTGGTACAATGTGGAACCCGGCACCAATCCCGGTTTCCTCTATCAGCAGTCCACCATCCGGGACGCCATGGTCGCCGCCCTGACTCTCCACCTTTTCCAGGAGAAGAATGACCGCATCAATATGTGCTGCCTTGCCCAGACTGTCAACGTGCTCCAATCCGTCATACTCACCCAGGGCGATCAGATGGTGCTGACCCCTACCTACCATGTCTTTGAGATGTTCAAGGGGCACCAGGACGCCGAGCGGCTGGAACTGGAGGGTCCGGATATCCCCCTGATGGAGAACAAGGTGCCGCAGGTCACCGCGGGAGCTTCCCAAAAGAACGGAAAGATCCTGTTCACTGCCGCCAACCTTTCCAGAAACAAAACCGCTTCGCTGGCAGTGGAGCTGCGGGGGGTGAAAGCCGGCCGCGTTGCCGGGCGGATACTCACAGCCCCGGATATCCATACCTGCAACACCTTCGAAGATCCCGAAGCGGTTCGTCCCGTTTCCTTCGACGGCGCCGCGCTCCGCGGCAATACTCTTCGGCTGAAGCTGCCCGCCGCCTCCGTCGTGGCGCTGGAGCTGGAATAAACTCATGACCCGGGAAAGGGATGTGGATGAACTGCGGCGCTGCCGCGCCTGCCGGCTGCCCGGGGCCCCCGAAAACTTCCGGGAGCTGGAGGACTTCATGGAGCATAGTCCTGTTTATGCGCCGGAGAAGCGCGCCGCGCCCGCCGTATATCTCCAAAGAGTGGAAACCTGCCTTGCCTGCCGGGACAGGATGGGTACCACCTGCGGCCAGTGCGGCTGCTACATCCCTCTCCGGTGCGCGCTGCCAAAGAACCGCTGCCCAATGAAGCGGTGGTGACGACCAATGCCCGACGGTAACGCCGGGCATTTTCTTATATATCCGGATACCCGCGAACAGACGGGAGCGCTTTACCCGGCGGCGTATTTATGGTATAATCCGCTGGTAAAGGTATCATGAAAGAAAAGGAGGACGGCAACATGAAGCGCGTCATTTGGGTAGCTGGTTTACTTGCGCTGTTCCTGTTCTCCCCCCCCGCCCGCGCGGACAGCGGGCTTACCCTTACGGCATCGGTGGATCCCTCTTCTCTTTACCAGCCGGGCACCGTCACGATCACAGCAGAGGTGGAAAACACCACCTCCACCGACGCGGCCAATCTGGTGCTGCAGGTGGACGGACAAACTGTCCCCTTCCCAACTGTTCTGAAAGCGGGCAAGTCCGAATCCTATACCGGCTCCCTGACCATAGAGTGGGAGGATTTTGGCGCCGACATACCCGTATCCCTTACCTGGGAGCAGGGCGGCGTCAATAAATCAACCTCCAAATCCGTCACCGTCACCCGTATACCCTCCGACCCCAAGCTGACCATGGAGCGGACGGTGGATAAGGATCTCGTGGTGCTGAATGATAACATTATCATCACCTATGTCATCACCAACACCGGCAAGATCGATGCCGATAATGTAACCATACGGGATACGGGGATGGGCATCATAAAGAATCTGGGCAGTATCCTCGCGGGCGCCTCCCAGACCTACACGCAAACATTGAAGGTCACCCGGTCCCTCACAAGCGCACCGGTGGTCAACTGCGATGCCGCCCAATCCAACTACAGTTTCCTCCCCACGGTGGAAAGCCTGAAGATCACGATGCTGAACCCCAAGCTGACCGTCAAGCTGGAAGCGTCCTCCGATACTGTGACCGCGGGAGAAGCTGTGACCCTTGTGCTGACGGTCACAAACACCGGGGATGTGGACTTCGGTACTCTGGAGATAAGCGAACCTTTACTGGGTTCCCCGTTTGAAAGCTCCAGCCTGGCGGTGGGCGCGATCCGTACCTTCTCCCAGAAGGTGGTGCCCTCTGGTAACGACGTTCGATACCAGTTCACCATCAAGGTCACCGGAGCCTCCACCGGTAGGAGGGTTTTCTCCTATAAAAGCCCGGAAATAAAGATCACCATATCCGAAGCCGATGCCCCCGCCATGCTGACACTGTTCGCCTCCAGCGAGGTGCTGCGTTTGACCGAACCGGGAGAGGTGCAAATCATTCTGCTGTTGGAAAATACCGGCAAGGACACCCTTGCCGGCGTATCGGTATATGAAGAAAGCCTGGGGCTGATCCGTAGTTTCGATAAGCTGCCGACAGGGCAGAACACCTTCTCCTGTACCGTCATGGTGGAGGAAACGAAAACCTACCGCTTCTACGCCAGGGTCACAGATGAAACCGGAACCGAACGGGAATTTTATAGCGAAGACATCTCCATCGAATACGCCGCTGTGACCGCCTCTCCGGACTCCACCCCCGCGCCCCCGGCCGACCCGTTTCCCACAGGCACCGGACCGCTCCATGCGGAAGAGCGCCGCACCTCATTTTGGCAGGCCAGTCCCGCTCTGGCACTTCTCCTGGTGCTGCTGGCGGTGGCTGCCGTAGCCGCTGCCGTCGGACTGATCGTCTACTCTGCCCGGATGAACCGACGCGTCCGCCGTCGCCTGCGCAAATCCGACCCCCGCCGGACACCTGTCCGTACCGCCTCCTACACGACCTCCGTTTCCAGGGCAGACAGCCCCTCGGTGGTTGCTCTCCGTGAGGGACGTATAGGCGCCGCCTTGGGGGACACTCTTCAATTCCGGCGGATCGTCGTACCGGAAGAAACGATCGCTGATGATGATACCCAGGAATTTACAGCGATCAAAGAGGATGAGGTAAAAGAGTAATGGCAGATTTTCAGGGATTTACGCCGGCCGCCCCCCAATTCCTCCTTGATCTTCACTTCCATAACGACCGGCAATGGTTCGACGAGAACAGAGAGGTCTTTGACAGGGAGCTCAGGCAGCCTTGTCTGGCGCTGGCGGAGGCGCTGCTGCCCGCTGCGCGGGAAGCCAACCCCAATTTCGACCCCCGGCCGGAGAAGGCGGTCTCCCGCATCTATCGGGACGCCCGGTATGCTCGGGGCGTACCCTTCAAGGATTATATCATGGTGAACTATCGGCCGGCGGGAAAACGAACGGGGGAATCCCTGACCGTTTATTTTTACCTCAGCTTTCGGGATTGGAGCGTGGGCTTAGGCAGCTATAGCGAGCTGAGGGAAATGATGGACGGTTTCCGGAACCGGTTGGCCACACGACCGGCTTCCTTCCTCTCCCTCCTTTCCCGGCCGGAAATGGCGGCATTCCGTACCGAAGGAGAGCGCTTCCGACGTCTCTCCGTTCCGGGAGATCTGCCGGAAACGCTGCTTCCCTGGTACACACTCCGCTCCTTCTATTACGAGAGGAGCTTTCCCTCCGATGATCCCCGGCTTTTCGACCGGGACAAGCTGCTCTCCCTCCTGCGGGAAAGCGTCTCCCTGCTTGCGCCGGTTTACCGGTATATAGCGGGATTGTAATTATTTACCCTTTTCTTTACTTTCAAATACATGGAGGTACCCCAATGCAAGATGTCAAGCAACTGGCCGTCAACGCGGTGCGTATGCTCTCCGCCGAGGGCGTGCAGAAAGCCAATTCCGGCCATCCCGGTCTCCCGATGGGCGCGGCGCCCATGGCCTTTACACTCTGGGGCGATGTGATGAAGCATGACCCCTCCTGCCCCGACTGGGCGGACAGGGACAGGTTCATCCTCTCCGCCGGCCACGGATCCATGTTGCTGTACTCCCTGCTCCACCTGTTCGGCTACGGACTGACCTTGGAGGATTTGGGGAATTTCCGGCAGCTGGGCAGCAAAACCCCCGGCCACCCCGAATACCGGCATACCGTCGGCATTGAAACCACAACGGGACCCCTGGGGCAGGGGATCGCCAACGGCGTCGGCTTCGCCATCGCGGAGGCGCGGCTGGCTGCCGAGTTCAACCGGGAGGGCTACCCTGTGGTGGACCACCGCACTTGGGTGCTTTGCGGAGACGGCTGTATGATGGAGGGCATCTCCGGAGAGGCCTCCTCCCTAGCCGGCACTCTGGGTCTGGGAAAACTCATCGTATTGTACGATGATAACGATATTTCAATAGAAGGCCATACGGATATTACCTTTACAGAGTCGGTACCGGAGCGTTACAAAGCTTACGGCTGGCAGGTGCTGGAGGTGCAAGACGGCAACGACCTGGCCGCGCTGAAGGCGGCCATGAAAGAAGCCGTAAAAGAGGAAGAAAGACCCACCCTGATCATCGTCCATACCGTCATTGGCTATGGATGTCCCGCTAAACAGGGGAAAGCCTCCGCCCACGGGGAACCTTTGGGCGCCGAGAATTTAGCGGCTGCCAAGGAGTTTTTCAACTGGCCCCAGGAACCCGCCTTCTACGTTCCGGATGAGGTCTACGCCTATATGGAAAAGCTGAAAGGCGCCGCCGCCGCCCGCCGGAAGGAGTGGGAATCCCTTTTTACAGCTTATGCCCGGAATTACCCCGAGCTAGCCGTCCGTTGGCAGGAATTCCATTCCGGAAAGACTCCGGATCTTTGGCAGGAGGACAGCCTCTTTTCCTTTGAGAAGGGGAACGCCACCCGGAGAAGCTCCGGTGAAGTCTTGAATCAATTGGCGAAGATCCTTCCCAACCTTTTCGGCGGTTCCGCCGATCTCGCCCCCTCCAATATGTCGGATATGAAGGGCGTTCCCTACTTCTCAGGGGAGGACCGGAGCGGCTCCAATATGCACTTCGGCGTCCGGGAACACGCTATGGCTGCCATCGCCAACGGCATTGCCCTCCACGGGGGACTTCGCGCCTACTGCGCCACCTTCTTCGTATTCAGCGATTATATGAAGCATTCCATGCGGCTGTCCGCCCTTATGCAGCTTCCTGTGATCTATATCCTCACCCATGATTCCATCGGCGTCGGGGAGGACGGCCCCACCCACCAGCCTATTGAGCATCTGGCCAGCCTCCGCTCCATACCCGGTATGACGGTCTATCGCCCGGCAGATCCCGTCGAGACTGCCGCCGCCTGGGTGTACGCCATAGAGAACCAGGGTCCCACCTGTCTTGTGCTGACCCGGCAAAACCTCCCCCTTTATCCCGGCGAGATCGGAAAAAACGCCCGGTATGGCGGCTATATCCTTTCAAGGGAAAAGAGCGGCTCCCCCGCCCTGCTGCTGCTGGCCACCGGCTCGGAGTGCGAGCTGGCTCTGCAGACACAGGCAGCCCTATGGGACAGGGGCGTGGACAGCCGGGTGATTTCCCTGCCCAGCTGGGAGGTTTTCGCCAGACAGACCCCGGAATACCGGGAATCCGTCATCCCCAACACCGTCCGCGCCCGGTTGGGCATCGAGGCGGCCGCCCGGTTCGGCTGGGAAGAATTCATCGGTCTGGACGGGGATATGATCTGCATGAAGGGCTTCGGCGCCTCCGCTCCCGCGGCTCGTCTGTTTGAAAAGTTCGGCTTCACCGTGGAAAACGCCGTAGAAAAGGCGCTGGCGCTGCTCAAGTAAAGAAAACGAAAATCCGCCCTCCGGGCGGATTTTTTCATTGTACGGAATGGGGCAGCGGGAGAACTGCGTCTTATTCCCTCGTATCCTGTTCGGGAATGTCGATCCAGGTGACAGGATTGGAAAGAGTGGAAAGAAACTTGCGAAATTCCCCCATTTCCAACACACAGGTGGAGGTATTCACCCCCGGATGGAAGGAGATAAATTCCTCCGTTCCCAGTCGGCTGTCCAGCAGCAGGGGCAGGTTCTCGGCGCCAGGATAGACAAGCGCCAACGGGCTGACCGATCCGGGCTTCACCCCCAGCCGTTCCGCCAGTTGTTCCTCTCCGCCCAGCTCGAACTTGGCGGAAGCCACCCGTTTTCCGAGTGCTTTCAGATCCGGTCGGGCATAGATCGGCACCGCCAGCAGCCAGAACTTTTCGTTTCTCCCCCGGCGCACCGGGGTCAGAAACAGATTCTTGCAATGCCGTCCCCTGTCCCCCGCGGCCTCCCGGATCCGCGCCGCTTCATCGGCCGTCATCACCGGCGGATGGTCAAACACCCGGAAAGCGATCCCACGGGACTTCAATTCTGTCAGCACAAACTCTTTACGCAGCATCCTTCCTCCATACAAAAAAACTGCCGGTACGCATACCGGCAGTTTCTTTCATGCATTAACGACGATGGTTCTCGAAACAATCGCGGCAGTACACGGGACGGCCTTCAGTGGGCTGAAAAGGCACCTGGGTGGGCCGGCCGCACTCATCACATACAACATCATACATCTCGCGGGTACGGCGGGTGCTGCGGCGAGCCTGACGGCAGGCGGGGCAGCGTCCGGGTTCATTCTCAAAGCCTTTCTCGGCGAAGAAAGCCTGTTCGTCGGCTGAGAAAACAAATTCATTTCCGCAATCCTTGCAGACGAGTGTTTTGTCCTGATACATTATGGGGATCCTCCTAAAATATGTTACCTGAGAATGGGATGTCTCTTTGTTTTCCCATCTCTAATATTGGAGAAGGAATACCCGAAAGACTCTCTACCCTTAGGCCTCCACTATTATAACACATGTTTTTATTTTGTACAGTCTTTTTCGAAAAGTTTTTTAACGTCCCGCCGGGCCTTCGTTCCCGACCTGTCTGCGGGCTCCCGAAAGGAAGCGGAAAGGGGCCTTCCTTCCTTTTTCCGAAAGCAAAAAAGCGGCGGCGGCCCGGCCGCGTTCCCCTCGTCCCGTCGGTGTCCTCGTTCCCGGAACACCCCTATGATACGGAAAGCAAAAGAGACTTGCCCCTCCCCTTGAAGGAAAAATTCTTGCATTTCGGGTTGTATTGCGTTATCTTGTTTCCGGGAGGCATAATATGGAAGCAACACAGGACACTACCCTTATCTTGGAGCAGCTGGCCCGTACCGCCATTGAGCAAAACCGCACATTGAAAAAGCAAATGCTGGTCGCCTGGATCTCTCTGGGGCTGAGCTTTGCGCTGACAGTGTTTTGCTTCGCTGCCCTGCTGCCGGCGCTGCCCCGGCTGAATCGGGCGCTGGAAACCCTGCAGACAGCCGGTGAAAAGATGAACGCGCTGTCGGACGGGCTGTCGGAAATCGTATCGGTGCTGGAGGAGGAAGATCTGAACAACACCATCGATAAGCTGAACCGGGCCGCGGAGGCGCTGGCCGCCGCCGACTGGGAGGGGAGCATGGATTCCCTGAAAGCCGCTCTGGAGGATATCTCCTCCCTCGACCTTGCGGGTATGCTGACTGAGGTCAAAGCCTTTATCGAGGAAGGGCAGGGCAGCGTCGCCGGTGCCGCGGAGAAGCTGGACACCATCGATATCGACGGCTTGAATCAATCCATCGCGGACCTGCAGAAGATCGTGGGACCTTTGGCGAAGCTGTTTGGGAGGTGAGCCGGAAATCAGCTCTTTCCCCTCCGGAAACCGGGGACATTCGTCCGATGATAAAACAAGGCGTCCGATTACCCCGATTCCCGGAAAAAAGAAGTGCAAAACCATAAAAACTATGTTATACTTTTAAAGTATGTTGTCGCACTATGTACAAGGAGGATTTACCATGGCGGAACGCAGCCAGAAAGAATTGTTTGATGTGCTGGATCAGTACATCGCGGAGGTGAAAGACACCCCCGGACCGTTGATGCGTGTCATGCAGAAAGCCCAGGATGTTTTCGGCTACCTGCCCATCGAGGTACAGAACCATATCGCTGAGGCGTTGAAGGTGCCCGTAACAGAGGTATACGGCATTGCGACCTTCTACTCTCAGTTTACGCTTTACCCCAAGGGCAAGCACACGATTTCCATCTGTCTGGGGACGGCCTGTTACGTAAAGGGCGCGCAAGCGGTATTTGATGAGCTTAAAAAACAGCTTGGCATCGAAGAGGGAGCCACCACGGAGGACGGCAAGTTCACACTGCTGTCGACCCGCTGCCTGGGTTGCTGCGGTTTGGCGCCGGTCGTCACGGTGGATGAGGACGTATACGGACGGTTGACTCCCAAGGAAGTCGCCGCCATGCTGGCGAAATATTAAGTATGAAAGACCTGTCCCTGTCAGTGCTGGATTTGACGCAGAATGCGCTGTCCGCCGGCGCCTCCCTGGTGGAGGTCACCATTGAGGAGGACACCGTCGGAGACAGGCTCTCCCTCACCGTTGAAGACAACGGCCGCGGTATGGATGCCGAACTGGTCAGCAAGGTGGTCAGTCCCTTTGTGACCGGGCGAACCACCCGAAAGGTGGGGTTGGGCATCCCCCTGTTTAAAGAGGCCTGCGAAGCCTGCGAGGGGGAGTTTTCCCTGACAAGCGCCCCCGGCGTCGGGACACGGATCAGCGGCTGGTACCGGCTGAGTCACATTGACCGCCCTCCCATGGGAGATATGGCTGGCACCCTGCAGACGCTGATACTGATGAACCCGGAACGGAATTTTGTCTGGAAGCAGACACGGGACGGCAGGGAATTTTCTCTGGATACACGGCAAATACGGGAGATCGTCGGTCCCGATGTGCCGCTGGACGGGCCGGACATGACGGCCTGGTTTGCTCAAACCATCCCTGAAGGGGTGAAATCATTATACGGAGGTTCGACCCATGAAATCTATTGAAGAATTAATGGCCATTCGCGCCAAAGCGCAACAAGCTGTCACGCTGCGCAAGGAGGATGGTTCCGTCCGCGTCGTCGTGGGCATGGCCACCTGCGGGATCGCTGCCGGCGCCCGCCCCGTTCTGCTGAAGTTTGTGGAAGAAGTACAAAAGCGGGGGCTGAACAATGTCATGGTGACCCAGTCCGGCTGTCTCGGCATATGCGCCCTTGAGCCCATGGTGCAGGTTTTTACTCCGGACCAGGAAAAGGTGACCTACTGCAAGGTGACCCCTGACATGGTCGCCCGTATTGTCACCGAGCATATCGTGAATAACAAGCCCGTAGAGGAATATACCTACGGCGCTTACATTAAGGAATAACAACCGGAAAGGAGAAAATCCATGGAACTGATTCGTTCCCATGTCATGGTCTGCGGCGGTACCGGCTGTCATTCCTCCGGAAGCATCCAGATCATCGAAAAAATGGAATCGCTGCTGAAAGAAAAAGGCCTGGACAAAGAGGTCAAGGTGGTTCGCACCGGGTGCTTCGGCCTTTGCGCGGCCGGTCCCATTATCGTCATCTACCCTGAGGCGGCTTTCTATTCCCATGTCCGGGTAGAAGATGTGGAAGAAATCGTGAATGAACACCTGATGAAAGGCCGTATCGTAAGCCGCCTGCTGTACCGTGAGGACGGCAAAGAGGGTCACCACGTCGCGCTGAATGAGGTAGGCTTTTATAAAAAGCAGATCCGCGTCGCCCTCCGCAACTGCGGTATCATCGATCCGGAGAAGATCGACGAGTATATCGCGATGGACGGCTATCAGGCGCTTGCCAAGGTGCTGACCGAGTACAAGCCCGAGGATGTTGTGGATGTTTTGAACCGCTCCGGTCTCCGCGGCCGCGGCGGCGCCGGCTTCCCCACCGGGCGCAAATGGGATATGGCCCGCACCCTTGTGCAGGGCGGAAAAAAATATGTCTGCTGCAACGCCGATGAGGGTGACCCCGGCGCTTTCATGGACCGTTCGGTGCTGGAGGGCGACCCCCACGCCGTACTGGAAGCCATGGCCATCGCGGGCTATACCATCGGCTCCGATCAGGGTTATATCTATGTCCGCGCCGAGTACCCCATTGCCGTAAAGCGGCTGCAGATCGCCATCGACCAGGCCAAGGAATACGGCCTGCTGGGCGATGATATACTGGGTACCGGATTTAACTTTGATATCGAACTTCGTCTGGGCGCCGGCGCTTTCGTCTGCGGCGAGGAAACCGCGTTGCTGACCTCCATCGAGGGCAGGCGCGGCGAGCCCCATCCCCGTCCTCCCTATCCCGCCGCTAAGGGTCTGTTCGGTCGTCCCACGCTGTTGAACAACGTGGAGACCTATGCCAATATCTGCCAGATCATCCTCAAAGGTCCCGAATGGTTTGCCTCCATGGGTACCGAGAAGTCCAAGGGCACCAAGGTGTTCGCGCTGGGCGGCAAGATCAATAATACCGGTCTGGTGGAGATCCCCATGGGCACCACCCTCCGGGAGGTCATTTATGAGATCGGCGGCGGCATCCCTGACGGGAAGGCATTCAAAGCCGCCCAGACCGGCGGTCCCTCCGGAGGCTGTATCACCGCAGCCAACCTTGACACCCCCATCGATTATGACAACCTGCTCGCCATCGGCTCCATGATGGGCTCCGGCGGCCTGATCGTCATGGATGAGGACAACTGTATGGTAGATATCGCCAGGTTCTTCTTGGACTTCACCGTGGGTGAGTCCTGCGGCAAATGTCCTCCCTGCCGTATCGGCACAAAGCGTATGCTGGACATACTTGACCGTATCTGTGACGGTAAGGGACAGGAAGGGGATATCGAGCTGCTGGAGACCCTGGGTGAAAATATTCAGAAAACCGCGCTTTGCGGACTGGGTCAGACCGCGCCCAACCCCGTGCTCTCCACGATCCGCTATTTCCGTGACGAGTACGAGGCCCATATTCATGAAAAGCGCTGCCCCGCGGGTGTCTGCGCAGGGCTGACCAACTTCGTGATCGACACCGAGAAGTGCGTTTCCTGCGGCCTGTGCCAAAGGAACTGCCCCGCTTCCGCCATAACCGGCGACCGGAAAGCGGGCATCCCCTTCTCCATTGATATCAAGAAGTGCATCAAGTGCGGCGCCTGTATCGATCATTGCAGGCTTGGCGCGATTTCCCGCAAGTAAGCCAGAGGAGGACATTCATGGAAAAAATGATTACACTGACCATTGACGGCATACAGGTCACGGTGCCCGACGGTTCTACCGTACTGGAGGCCGCCGCCGCCGCCAATGTTACGATTCCCACCCTGTGCTATCTCAAGGGTGTCAACGAGATCGGTGCCTGCCGTATGTGTATCGTGGATACCGGCGCCCGCGCCTTCAACGCTGCCTGCACCATGCCCGCTACCAACGGCATGGTGGTAAAGACCAACACTCCCGCCATACGGGAAGCCCGGAAGATGAATCTGGAGCTGATCCTCTCCAACCATGACCGTTCCTGCCTTACCTGTATCCGCAACCAGAACTGCGAACTGCAGGCTCTGGCCAGGGATTTGGGTGTGGACGAGATCCGCTTCCAGTCCGGCGCCAAAGAGATGGAGCCCGCCGATGATTCTTCGGTCGCCATCATCCGTGATCCCAACAAGTGCATCCTCTGCCGCCGCTGCGTTGCCGTCTGCGAAGCCGTGCAGAGTGTCGGCGTATTGGGCCCCACAAACCGGGGATTCATGACCCATGTTGAGCCCTACTTCAAAAAAGGCCTGGGAGAGGTAGCCTGTATACAGTGCGGCCAGTGCATCCAGGTCTGCCCGGTAGGCGCCATCAAGGAGCGGGATGACACCGCCAAAGTGTGGAACGCCCTGAAGGACCCCTCCAAGCATGTTGTGGTACACACGGCGCCCTCCATCCGCGTGGGCATCGGCGAGGAATTCGGCCTTCCCATGGGCACCCGTGTCACCGGCAAGTTATCCGCCGCCCTCCACCGTTTGGGCTTTGACAAAGTGTTCGATACCAACTTTGCCGCCGACCTGACCATTATGGAGGAAGGAACCGAGCTTCTGCACCGTCTGAAGAACAACGGCGTGCTGCCCATGATCACCTCCTGCTCCCCCGGGTGGATCAAGTTCTGCGAAACCTTCTATCCCGAGTTTATCCCCAACCTGTCCACCTGCAAGTCCCCTATGAGCATGGAGGGCGCGATCATTAAGTCCTATTATGCCGAGAATGCGGGGATCGATCCCAAGGACATCGTGGTGGTCGCCGTCATGCCCTGTACCGCCAAGAAGTTTGAGGCGCAGCGGGAGGAAATGCATGGGACACAGTACCCGGATACCGACATCGTCATCACCACTCGTGAGCTTGCCCATATGATCCGGGTGGCGGGTATCGATTTCGCCAGTCTGGAGGATCAGCCTTTTGACACCCTGCTGGGTGAAGGTTCCGGCGCCGCCGTCATCTTCGGCGCTACCGGCGGCGTGATGGAGGCGGCGCTCCGTACTGTGTATGAGATCGTCACCGGAAAGACTCTCGATAAAATCGAATTCACCGCTGTCCGCGGTGTTGAGGGTGTTAAGGAAGCCACCATCGACCTGGACGGCACTCCTGTCAGGATCGCGGTCGCCCATTCCACGGGGAACGCGGCCAAACTGCTGGAGGCCATCAAAGCCGGTGAAAAGCAGTATGATTTCATTGAGGTCATGGCTTGTCCCGGCGGTTGCGTCACTGGCGGCGGGCAGCCCATCGTCCCCGCTCCCGTGAAGTTCAAGGCCGATCCCCGGCTGCTCCGCGCCAGGGCCATCTACGAGGAGGACAAGCATCTGCCCATCCGTAAATCCCATCTGAATCAGGAGGTCAAAAATCTCTACGCCGATTATCTGGGCGAAATCGGCGGTCATAAGGCCCATGAACTGCTCCACACCCATTATGTGAAGCGGGATAAGTACTGATCGGCAGACAAATCCCTTCCGCCAAAAGGCGGAAGGGATTTCTTTTTATCTCAAGGGATGTCAGGCCTTCTCCAGCGCGATACGCTTGCCCGCCACATTGTCCAGAAACCGGGCGTCGTGCTCCACCATCAAGAGGCTGGGTCGGTAGATCGTCAGTAATTCTTCGATCTGCATACGGGAGAGCACATCCACATAGTTCAGCGGCTCATCCCATACCAGAAGGTGGGCCGGGCGGGAAAGCGCTGCGGCAATCAGCACCTTTTTCTTTTGTCCCCCGGAATACTCCCCCATATCCTTCTCAAACTGGGCGCGGGAGAAATCCAGCTTACGGAGGATGGTCAGGAAAAGCGTGATGTCCAGCCCCTCCTGCCGGGCATACTCCGTCAAATCCCCCCGCAGGTGATCCGTGCTTTGCGGCACATAGGAGACGGTCAGTCCGCCGCAGCGCTCCAGTACCCCGCTGTACCCCGATGTCTCTCCCAGCACCGCCTTCAGCAGGGTGGTTTTACCGCAGCCGTTGGGTCCGGTAACAGCGACCTGCTCCCCCGGCTCCAGTGTGAAGGAAACCGGCAGGAACAGAGGTTTCCCCGGTTCATACCAGAGGGACAGCTCCGCCGCCCGGAAGAACACCGGCTTAGGCGGAGGCAGGAGACGGAGCTTCAGGGCGTCGCTCCGCTCCAGGTTCTTCAGCAGTTTCCCCTTCTCCTCCAGCGCCGCCTTCCGCCGCTTTTCCACCGCCTTCGCGGAAGACATCAGCTTTTTGGATTTTGCCCCCTCAAAGACCCGCCGGCCTGTCGTCTTCTCGGTTTTCCGGGGATCAAAGCCGATTTTGCTCTTCTCCGCCTTATCCGCCCACCCGGCAGTCCGTTCCGCTGCTTTCCGAAGCCTGCTGATTTCCGCCGCAAGCTTCTCGTTTTCCGCCAGCTCAAAGGCGTCCTGTCGCCGGCGGTTTTCCTCCCAGGAGGAGAAATTCCCCTGCTGCACTTCGATATTCGCCCGGTTGATGGACAGCACATGGTCCACGGATCTATCCAGAAAGTCCCTGTCATGGGAAACCAGTATAAAGCCTTTTTTTCCGGCAAGATAATCCCCCACCTGCCGCCTTCCCTCCAGGTCCAGGTGGTTTGTAGGCTCGTCGATCAAAAGAAAGGCATGGTGCTTGCAGAACAGTGCCGCCAACAGGCATTTCGTCCGTTCTCCGGGGCTGAGGGTAGCAAAGGGACGGGAAAGAACTCCCTCCCGCACGCCCAGAAGCGCTGTCTCCCGGACAATGGTTTCATCAATGGCATAGCCGTCATGGTCGATATATGCGGCGAAAGCTGCGGCATAGGCATCCATGCCCGCCTCTCCCAATGCTGCCGCCTTCTCCATTTCGGCTTCCCAGCGTCCGTAGGGGGCGATCAGCTCCCGAAGCACGATTTCCGCCGGGCGCTCCGGCTCTTCCACGGGAAAGGGAAAGTAAGAAAAATCCACCGCCGCCGTAATGGTGCCCTGATAGGGCATTTTCCCCATCAGCAGCCTGAGAAAGGTGGTTTTTCCCCGCCCGTTTCGGCTGATGAGACCCGTCCGCCAGTCGGTATCCAGGGAGAAAGAGACACGGGAAAACACCGGCTCAAATCCGGAAGGATAGGTAAAGGACAGATCCTGTACGCGAATCATCGACATTGTGTCGCCTCCTATTCAGTAAAGTACATCACGGAAAAGCAGTCAACACAAAAAGACAGCGGATTCTCCCGTGATTTCTGCAGCAAAAAACACATGTTTTACTCTGCCAAAGATCACAGTCCGGTCATCCGCGGGGCGCCTCCACATGTAGATGGGGATAAGTATACCCCCTCCCCCCTTCTGTGTCAAGGAGGAGGGGGCGCCTGTCGAAACGGCGGGGCTGCCGTCTACAGAGAAGTGATCTCCACGATCGCGGAATCCATGGGCTCCAACGCCACCGTCAGCACCGAGGTGTAATCCCATTCCACGCCGCGGTTCAGATCCTTCACGCGCCCGGCTGCCGGAATGCTTCCCCTTATCGCTTCCAGCGACAGTGTCCCGGGGGTGCGGGCGAAGTTGAAAAAGGCCGCGTAGGTCTTCCCGTCAATATCCGCTCTGTAAACCGCGGCGGTATCCGCTGACAACTCCACCGGACGGAAAGCGACCTTGCTCCGGGCGATGGCATTCAATGCCGGGTTGGTGGCCAGTTCCTCCGCCCGCTTCCGGGATCGCTCTATCAGCTCCGAATCCCCGTCGGGTCCGTAATTGTCGCTGAGGAGCATCACCGTCCCGGAGATCACCGCGGCATTGTACCTGCTGCGCGCTTCGGCAAACAGGGTGGGGCCCCTTCCGTCGATTACGGAATTGTACAGTGCGATATGATCCGGGTCATTCAGCGCGTAAAGGGTACGGTTTGTCCACCAGCCGAAGTTCAGCGCGTTTAAAATATAGCGCACATCCTCGGTATGACCGAAGGCGTCGCAGCAGCAGCGCCGCGCGTGGCCGTAGCCATGGGGGAACAGCGGGGCGATGGAGAGGGAGAGGAATATCGGGTGGCCCGCTCTGGACAGCTCGTCCGTAATAATGCGCATACCATAGGTGTATGCCTGCCGGCCGGTACGGATCTCGGGGTTATGGTGACAGCCCTCTACCGCGCCGTGGGCAAGAAAATCGATCTTCAGATAATCAAATCCCTCCGCCGCGGCATTCCGCACGATCGTCCGGGCATATGTCTCCCAGGCAGGGTGGGTGCAGTCCAGCGGAGTGGTGCCGTCAATGGTGGGCAGCGCGTTTCCCCGGGCGTCCTTGAGGATCAGGTCGCTTAAAGGAATATCCGAACCGGGGACCTGCCGGTTGCTGAAAAGACGATGGTAGAGGAAGGGGCCGCCGTAGGTGCCGCACTTCTGTCCTCTGTCATGGAATTTTTTTACCAGCGCGGCCTTTTTTTCCGCGTCCAACCCGAAGGTAGCGTCCAGGTTAGCGTAGGTCACGCCCTCGGTATCCCCGAAATCCGGCAGAGAGTACAACAGGTCAGCCGCTGCCTCCCAGCCCTCCAGCGTGGTAAGACCCAATCCGGAAAAGCTGTTCCATCCGAAGGGTACCGGCTGCTCCCATGCCAACGCCGGACGCTTGGCGGCGCAGTAATCGGCAAAGGTTTCCAGCCCGTCCCGGATATCCCGGTACCAACCCACCATAAAGCGGGAAGACTCCACCCATTCGCCGGTCAGCGTGCCGTGGGGCAGGCTGTCATGGGTGGCGGCGTCCGCCACACCGGAATATGCCATGACGCAGCGGGCGTCCCAGGCGGAGCAGGCGATGGCGTTCTTCCATACATCATGGTCCACCGCCCCCAGCACCATACCCTGCCTGGATTTGTCGTCAAACAGGGCGGAAACATCGTAACTGGTTCTGCCTGGGCGGAGAGGGGTGGCTTCCCAGCGCACCCACATATCATTGTCATAAGGTGTCAGCAGCATCCGTTGATCCAGCGAGCGGAAAAGCAGCTCCTCGTCGGCGTCCGGGTAGGGATTATCCAGCGGCGCCAGGAAGTTGCTCTCGGTGAGCTTCTCCCCGTCGTGGAGGGCAACGGAGGCCATCAACTCCCTCCTGTCAGAGAACAGTGTGAGCCGCTGCTCCAGCAGCAGCCCTTCGGCCTCATAGGTCACAAAGAGCGTCCGCCCGACGCCCCATACAGTCCGGACGTCCTCCTCGCGGATATTTTTTCTGCTTGCGGTACGGGTATCGATACGCCGTCCGTCCGCCACAGACGCCAGGGAATGAAATCTGCGGATACGTTTTCCGTCCAAGAACCAGGCAAACGCGCCGTTCGATTGCACCTCAAGGGCGCACGCCCCGACCTCCATACGCAGGTCGGTGACCACGGTGGGTTTCATCAAAGCCATAAACACCTCCAAAGCATACAAAGTATTACATGTCAATTTCGCCGTTTACACGGGTTTTTCCTGCATGAGCCGCCGGTGTCCTTCCCCTTCTTTACTGTCTTGAAACACCGCCGGAGCGCCATTAAGAGGCATATTATTCCGCCACGGGGCGAGAATCGGTGGGTTTGATGGTTATATTGACCATATATATGGTATATTATTTGTAATATCTTCCCTCTTTACTTTGATGTTAGATTATGTTATATTCTATCAGTTCGCAATAGCGAATGTACATTTTCTGTTTTTTTTCCTATTTCTTCTTAATTTCACATTTTTACCTATGGCCAAAAGGCCGGGAGCCTCCCTAAGGGGGGTTCTTTTATTCTGTCGGAGAAGCGGGGTTTTCCCCTGCCCGGGTGGAAATATGCCGCGGATTATGATAGAATACCCGCAGAAACCGGCCCCGCGGACCGGAGTGGCAAGGAGGTTCCCATGCATCCATACTTACGGAATTTTATCGACCGGGTGAACGATCAGAAGCTGCCCTGTGAAGCTGCGGCGATGCTGCAGTATGGAAAGCCCGCCGGGGAATATCACTGGATACAGGACGTACCGAGGAATATTTACTCCCATACAAAATCCTTTATGTCCACCGTAGTTGGCATCGCCATCGGGGAAGGGGTGCTCTCCCTGGAGGATAAGCTGACGGAGATTTTTCCGGATAAGGTCTCTCCCGGGAGCGATCCCCGGGTGCGTGAGATCACCCTCCGGCATCTGCTCACCATGTCCTCCGGCTGGAACCGCCCGTTGCTGATGAATACCGACCGCCGTGAGGGCACCGGCATGCCGGATTATATCCGGTACATGCTGTCGCTGCCTCTGGAAACCAATCCGGGGACCCGCTTTGAATACTCCACGGCCGACAGCTACCTTGCCGGCTGCATGGCGGAGGCCCGGCTGGGCATGACCATGGCGGCCTTTCTTTACCAGCGCGTGCTGGCTCCCATGGGGATAGCGCACCCCATATGGGAGCATTGTCCCATGGGCCACAGCTTCGGCGGCGGCGGTATGTATATGGGCATTCGGGATATGATGTCCCTGGGTCAGCTCTACCTGCAGAAGGGCCGCTGGCAAGGGCAGCAGTTGGTTTCCGAGGCCTGGGTGGAAGCGGCCTCCTCCAAACAGATCGAGATCCCCCAGCTGGAGGATATTTGGCGCTGCGGCTACGGCTATCAGTTCTGGATCAGTCCCTATCCCCGTTCCTACAGGGCGGACGGCGCCTTCGGGCAGGTCACCACAGTGCTTCCGGAGGCGGATGCGGTAGTGGCGGTACAATGTCCGGAAAACGGTGATTTCCCGGCGGTCAGGCAGGCCCTCCATGAGGAACTGCTCAGCCGGCTGTAATGACCGTCGGGTGGAATCCCTGGCACGGCTGCCGCAGGCTGAGCCCCGGCTGCCTGCATTGCTATGTCTACCGTATTGACGGGCAGCACGGTAAGGACAGCTCCCTTATCACGATGAACCGGGATATCGACCTCCCTTTGAGGAAGAACCGCCGGGGTGAATGGAAGATCCCGTCCGGGAAAAAGGTCTATACCTGCTTTTCCAGTGATTTTTTCCTGGAGGAGGCCGATGCGTGGCGTCCCCGGGCCTGGGAGGCTATATTTGTACGGAAGGACTTGTCCTTCTTGATCATCACAAAGCGTATCTCCCGGCTGGCCTCCTGCCTGCCGGAGGGTTGGGGAGCGGGCTGGAGCAATGTCACTCTCTGCGTCACCTGCGAGGATCAGCGCCGGGCGGAAGAGCGGCTGCCTATATTCTTGGCGGCGCCCATCGCCCATAAGCGGATCATCTGCGAACCGTTATTGGAGAAAATCGATCTCCGTCCCTGGCTCACCCCGGCCATCGAGGAGGTATCGGCAGGGGGCGAATCCGGGCCTGATGCCCGGGTCTGCCGGTTCAGCTGGGTGGAATCACTGGCGGTTCAGTGCAGGGAGGCGGGGATCCCCTTTACCTTCCGTCAAACCGGCGCCCGTCTGGAAAAAGACGGCGTGATCTACCGTATACCGCGGGCGCAACAATTTCTTCAGGCTATGAAAGCCGGATTAAACACAAAGGAGCAACTATGAACGAGGTTATTGAACAGGGCAGCGGTATCGTGGAGCAGGTTTCCGAGAATGGCCTTTTTTCTCTGAGCTTTAACGATATTATCTGGGCAGTGGGGATCATCGTACTGCTGGTGCTGGCAATCAAGGTGGCGGGGAAGATTTGGAAAGGTCTTTTGATCGCCGCCGCGGTCATCATCATTACCGTCTGGGTACTGACCAAGTTTGTCCTGTAATGGGTGAGATCACCGCAATCACCGGAGAAAGCTTCCCTCTCTCCCCGGAAACAGCGGAAAAGCTGGAGGCTTACGCCGCCCTTCTGTTGGAGAAAAACATGGTCATGAATCTGACTGCCATTACCGATCCCCGGGGGATCGCGGTCCGCCACTTTCTGGACAGCCTTCTGCCGTTGGCACGGCTGCCGGAGGGGGCGAAGGTGATCGATGTGGGTACCGGCGCCGGCTTTCCGGGAATGGTCTTTGCCATCGCCCGGCCCGACCTGAAGGTCATGCTGCTGGACAGTCTCCGTAAACGGGTGGAGTTCCTGGCGGGAGCGACGGAAGCTCTGGGCCTGGGGAATGTGCTCTGCCGCTGGGGACGGGCGGAAGACGCGGGACGGGATCCCATCCTCAGGGAGCGGTTTGACGTGGCAGCCGCCCGGGCGGTGGCGGCGCTGCCGGTGCTGGGTGAATACCTTTCCCCCTTTCTGAAGGTCGGGGGGCTGTTGCTCTGCCAGAAGGGGGCGGAAATCGAGGAAGAACTGGCGGCCGCCCGCCGCGCATTTCCGAAGGTAGGGCTGTCGATGCCCCGTTCGGAAACTTACACCCTCCCCGGAGAGAGCCGTGCGTTTCATCTGGTCACGGCGGAGAAAAAGCACCCCATCGCGCCCGCCTTCCCCCGGAAGGCCGGCCTGCCTGCCAAAAAGCCCCTATAGCCGTCTGCCGGGATCCCGTTCAGCCCGAAAAAAATACGTTCCTTTTAACAAACGTCCCGGCCGGGGCGTTGGCCTTTTAGGGAGCTAAGGACATACGCAATGGCATTTCCGCCCCTTCAACCCGGGATATCCGTTGCCCGGGATGCGGAAATGGGGTATAATATCCCCATCACAGGTTGGGGAGGCAGGAATGAAAGCATATCAGGTGGTGGTTGCCGGGGGCGGGCTTACCGGGGTCGCCGCGGCGGTGGCCGCCCGGCGCGGAGGCGCCGAAAGCGTACTGCTGATCGAGCGGTACGGTTTTCTGGGAGGCGCGGCCACCAACGGGTTGGTCAACCCGTTTATGACCTACTGGACGGAAGGCCATTACGGCGATCCCCGGCATCGGCTGGTAAAAGGGATCTTCGCCGAGCTGCTGGAGCGGCTCCAGGCCCTGGGCTGCCTGCGGGACGATCGGGTCAGTTTTGACGCCGAGGGCATGAAGCTGGCGCTGCAGCGGATGGCGCTGGAGGAGGGCGTGGCCCTGCTGCTGCACTCGCTGGCGGAAGCGGTACACATCAAGGACGGGGACAGGCTGTCGGCAATCCGGGTGGCCAGCAAATCCGGTGTGGAGTATATCGCCGGAAAGGTGTTTATCGACTGCACAGGAGACGGGGATATTGCCTGCCTTTGCGGCGTACCGTACGAAAACGGGCGGAAAGAGGACGGTTTTTCCCAGCCCATGACCCTTTCCTTCCGTATGGCCGGTGTGGATAAGGGGCGTATGCCCTCAAACAGCGACATCAACGCCGCCTACCGGGCGGCGATCGTCCGGGGAGAGATCCATAACCCCCGGGAGGATGTGCTGTATTTCTATGTCATGCAGGAGGATGTGGTCCACTTCAACACCACCCGCGTCGTCAAACGTGACGGTGCTTCCGCCGAGGGGCTGACAGCGGCGGAGATCGAGGCGCGGGAACAGGTCTGGGAAATGGCGGCCTTCCTGAAAAAGGAGATCCCCGGCTTCGAAAACGCCTATCTCCAGACGACCGCCCCCCAGATCGGCGTCAGGGAAAGCCGGCGTATCCTTGGCGAGTATCTGCTGACAGAGAAAGATGTACTGGGCTGCGCCCGATTCCCCGATGCCGTCGCCCGCTGCTCCTACAATATCGATATCCACAATCCCGCGGGTACCGGCACCACGCTCATTCGCCTGCCGGAGGGCGGGTATTACGAGATCCCCTGGCGCTGTATGTTTTCCCTAAGGATCCGCAACCTGATCTGCGCGGGCAGGTGTATCAGCTCCTCCCATGAAGCCCATTCCTCCCTGCGCATCATGCCCACCTGTGCGGCGCTGGGGCAGGCGGCCGGCACGGCGGCGGCGTTATCGATACTGCGGGGCGTCCATCCCTGCCGGTTGGCCGGAGAAGAGATCCGGGCGCAGCTTGAAAAGGACGGTGCGCTATGATACTGATCATTGACGGACAAGGGGGTGGCATCGGCGCCAGGCTGACAGCGGCCCTCAAAGCCGATCTTCCCAATGAGGAACTGCTGGCTGTCGGCGCTAATACCCAGGCTACGGCGGCCATGCTGCGGGCCGGCGCCACTGCCGGTGCAACCGGAGAAAACCCCGTTATTTTCAACGCGCCCCGGGCGGAGATTATTACCGGGCCTGCGGGTATCCTGCTGGCCAACGCCATGCACGGGGAGATCACCCCGGCGATGGCGGCGGCGGTTTCCGCCTCCGACGCACTGAAGGTCCTGATCCCCTTCGGCAAATGCTCCCTGCAGATGGCAGGGGTGGAACCGTTGTCCATAGAGGAGTATGTCCGCCGGGCCGTCTCCGCCATACTGGAAAGGATCGGCAAATGACGGTATCCCAACTATTGGGCCGTGAAGCCCTTCTTCACCCTCTTTCCCGGGCTGCCGATCTGTATAAGCTGCTCTACCAACGGTTCTTCGGTCCGGGGCATATGGTCGACGACCCGGAGATCGCCCTGGCGTATCTACGGCAGGAGGCGGACTGTCCCCGTCGTCCCCTGCCTCTTACGGAGTCTCTGGGCAATGACCTTGTCCGGCTCAATCTGGACAGCGAGGCCTTCCCCCCCGGGCTGGAAGCCGCTGCCGCCGGGTGCTTTGTCCATACCGCCAACCGCTTCACCGCCGACCCTGCCGGCTTCCGCGAGGCATTGAGGGAGACAACCGCTCTCCTCGGAAAGGGCGACCTCCCCTGGGACGGTGAGGCATTCACCGCGTATATCCGCGGGAAGGAGGCCGAGGGCTGGCCGGCAGTCCGCCACAGTCCGGCCTATCGGGAGGCCTACGCCCCCCGATACCGGGTCATCGACGCCGCTTTGGCGGCGGCGCTCCCGGCAGTGGAAGCCCTGCTGCGGGCGGCCGCCGCGCCCCGGGGGATACTGGCGATAGACGGCCGCTGTGGCAGCGGAAAAACCACTCTGGCAGCCACCCTCTCCGGCTTTTCCGGCTGGCCGGTGGTACCGATGGACGACTTTTTTCTTCCCTTCCCCCTTCGTACAAAGGAAAGGCTGTCGGCGCCCGGGGGCAATGTCCATTACGAGCGGTTGGAGGCGGAGGTTCTGGCGCCCTTTCAGGCGGGCAGACAGGTGACCTATTCCCCCTTCGACTGCGGCACGGGAGAGTTTGATAATGCCGTCACTCTGCCTCAAGCGGAGCATTTGCTGCTGGAGGGTTCCTATTCCCACCATCCGGCGCTGCGGAAGTATATTGCTTCCTTTGTATTTGTCACCGCGGCTCCGGAAACCCAGCGCGCCCGGCTGGCAAAGAGGGATCCGCAGCTGCTGAACAGCTTTATTACGCAGTGGATACCGATGGAGGAGGCCTATTTCTCTGCCTATCCTCCGCCGGAAGGGTGTGTAACGATTCACACAGACAAGGAGGAATGATGATTTTCTTAGGAACAGGCGCGGCGGAAATGGTACCCAGTCCCTTTTGCGATTGCGCGGTATGCAACCGGCTGCGGGAAGAAAAAATCCCCCCGAGGCGGCGGAGCAGCTTCCTGCTGGATGAGGAGAACTTGATCGATATGGGGCCGGATTGCCTCTTTTCCTGTATGAGCTACGGTGTGCTGCTGACTTCGCTTCGACGGGTCTTCATCACCCACTCCCATGCGGATCACATGGATTTCACCAATCTTACGGTGATCTCCATGCTTCCCGCTTTTGATCATCCCTTTGAGATCGTGCTGTCGGAAGCCGCTTTCCGCTGGACAAACGCCGTGATGGAGGCCACACGGCATCTGCGGGGGCCCTATCAGGCGCTGTCGGATCTGCTCCGCGAGGGACGGATCACCCTCCGCCCGGTCACGCCCTATGTCCCCTTTGCCGCGGGGGAATGGCAGGTGCTCCCGGTGGAAACAAACCATGCCGGCAACGGAGAGGACGAGTACGCCGTGAACTATCTCTTCTCCGCCAGGGGGCGCCGGCTGCTGTATGCCTGCGATACCGGCCTCTACGGGGAAGAGACGCTGGCCGCCCTGGCGGGGCAGGGGATCGACACGCTGATCATGGAGGGCACCAACGGCAGCCGGCCCGCCAAGCGGGAGGACGCCCACCTGAATGCCGATCATTACATAGAAAATGTCACCCGCCTGTTGGAGAACAGAGGCCTGCGTCGGGATGCGGTGACCTATGTGACCCATATCAACCAGGGGAATACCTTCCTGCCCTGCGAGTACCAGGCGTATATGGATGCCCATTGCCCGGTAAAGACCGTCATTACGCATGACGGCATGGTCATCCCGTGAGGACCCTATGCCTGCTTCTGGCGGCGCTGCTGCTGGCCGGCTGCGCGGGAACAGGCTCGGTTCCCGCCGAAACCCTTTCCGGCATCACACCTGCGGCCGCCGTAGAGGCGGAAACCGGGGTTGACGCGCCGGTGGCCAGGGAAGCGGAGGCCGGGGCGCTGGAGGTCGTTTTCTTCAATGTGGGGCGGGCGGATTCCCTGCTGCTCCGGGCGGGAGGCAGCGCCCTGTTGCTGGATACCGGTACGAGAGCGGCCGCCCCCCGGCTGCTGGGGAATTTGCGGGCGCTGGGCGTGACCGCCCTGGACGCTGTCATACTGACCCACAGCCACAAGGATCACATCGGCGGTCTGGAAATACTGGCGGAGAATCTGCCCATAGGGCAGATCTACTGCTCCGCCTTGGGTGAAACAAATAAGAACGGGGTTCTACGCTGCCAGAAAGCGGCCCGGGACTGCGGACTGCCGGTCACCCTCCTGCAGGCGGGGGAAACCCTGCCCTTTGGGGATACGGCGCTGGATGTGCTGGGTCCTCTTGTCACCAATGTCGATGACGATAACGACAATTCTCTTGTCCTAGGCCTAAACTGGGAGGGAACGCGGTGGCTGTTCACCGGAGATATGCAATTTGCCGGGGAGAAAGCATTGCTGGACGCGGGTATCGACCTTGCCGCGGATGTGCTGAAGGTGGGGAACCACGGGAATCCCGATGCCACCTCCCCCGCCTTTGCCGCCGCCGTATCGCCCCGACTGGCGGTAATCTCTACCAACACCGCCGAGGATACCAACTCCGCCAATCCCCGTGTCATCGCCCTGCTGTCCCCGGCGGAGGTGTATCTGACCCAGGATGCCGAGTGCGGCTGGCGGCTGACCCAAAGGGGATCGGATATTTCCATAGACGATCCCCCCATCCCCCCCGCCGCCGTCCTCCCCGTTACGCTGTATACGGATGCGGGCGGTCAAACGGTGACCGTTACCGCGGCCGGCGATGCCGACCTATCCGGCTGGATGCTCCTCTCCCGGGAAAAGGGAAGCCTTTTCGTATTTCCGGAAGGTACCCGCCTGACTGCCGGCAGCTCCCTTACAGTCTCCGGGGAAAAGGGCGGGGGAGATCTTCTCTGGTCCAAGAAAAAGCCGCTGAAAGCGGGTGGAGATACAGTGCTGCTGCTGGGTCCCTGGGGCCGCCTTCCGTAGCCCGCAGGAGCGCCCGCGCCGTCCTTCCCCCATACGCGGCGGGAGAGAGGGTTGCGGGAAACCGCCGTGAGCCGCTTGCCATGCTTAGGGAGGTGTGCTATAATGCTCGACTGGGTACATACGCAATGAGCGGGGTGGGGAAATGCGGCAGCTATACAAAAAAGGCAGGATTTTCCGGGACGGAGAATTCCACCTTTCGGATTTCCTTATTGAGGACGGTTTGATATTCAAAGTAGAGGCGGATGTATTCCCGGATTCTCCGGATCAGGTATTTAACTTAGGGGGATTCTTCGTATTTCCCGGTTTCACGGATTTACATGTACATCTTCGTGAGCCGGGTTTTTTATATAAGGAAACCATCCGCACCGGCTCCCTGGCGGCCGCCCGGGGAGGGTATACCCGGGTATGCGCCATGCCCAACCTGCAGTCGGCACCCGACAGCCGGAAGACGCTGGAACCGGAGCTCTCCGCCATACGCAGGGACGGACGGGTGGAGATACAGCCCTACGGCGCGCTGACAATGGGGCGGGCGGGGCAGGTCCCGGCTGATTTGGAAGGTTTGGCGCCCTATGTCTGCGGTTACTCCGATGACGGCAACGGCATACAGTCGGAATCGCTGATGCGGGAGCTCATGCTGCGGGTGAAAAAGCTGGGGAAATTCATCGCCGCCCACTGTGAGGATGAATCCCTTCTCCGTGGGGGATATATTCACGACGGCGCTTATGCCGCCGCCCGCGGGCACAGGGGCATCTGCGCCGAAAGCGAATGGGGACCCATCGCGCGGGACCTGAGCCTGGTAGGGGAAACCGGCTGCCGGTACCATGTCTGCCATATCTCCTGCCTGGAATCCGCGGCGCTGATACGCAAAGCCAAGGCTGCGGGACTGCCGGTGACCTGCGAAACCGCTCCCCACTACCTCCTTCTGGACGATACCATGCTGGAGGAGGACGGGCGCTGGAAGATGAATCCGCCGCTTCGAACGCCGGAAGACCGGGAAGCGCTGGTGGAGGCGTTGGCAGAGGGAGTTATCGACTGTATCGCCACCGATCACGCTCCCCACAGCCATCAAGAGAAAAGCCGGGGGCTTGCCGGTTCCGCCATGGGGATCGTCGGGCTGGAAACAGCCTTCCCCATGCTGTATACGAGGCTGGTGCAAACCGGCAGGGTATCTCTTTCCCGGATCATGGATGCGCTGACCGCCCGCCCGATGGAGATACTCGGTCTCCGGGGAGGGCGGCTGGAGCCGGGGATGCCGGCGGATTTCTCGGTATGGCGGCTGGATGCCGCCGCAAGGATCGATCCTGATGACTTCCGCTCCATGGGGAGGTCCACCCCCTTCGCGGGGCAGCGGGTGACGGCGGAAAATCACAGAACGGTGTGGAAGGGGGAAACGGTTTGGAAAAAGACATGATCCTGGCGCTGGAGGACGGTTCCTTCTACAGAGGAAGGAACTTCGGCAGCCGTCGGCCTGCGGTATTCCGTTTGACCCCGGACGCGGGAGCGGTGGGCTACCAGGAGCTTCTCACCGACCCGGCGGTATACGGACAGGGGATACTGTTCACCTATCCCCTGCTGGGCAACTACGGCGTCACCGCGGAGGACAACGAATCCACCCGGGTACAGGCTTCGGCGGTGGTGACAAGGCAGGTCTGCCGGGATCCCAGCAACTTCCGTTCCATACAATCGGTCTCCGAATGGCTGGAGGACGCCGGCGTGCCGGGGATCGAGGGGGTAGACACCCGGGAGATCTCATTGAAGCTTTGGAGAAAGGGCAGCATGAAGGCGCTTCTGACAGAGGACATGCCCCCGGAGAAGGCCGGAGCGCTGCTGGCGGAAAGCCGCCTTCCCGCCTCCCCGGTGGCCGGGGTCTCCTGCGCCAAACGCTGGTACGCCCGCACCGCCGACCATACCCGGCGGATCACCGTGGTCGATCTGGGCGTCCGCATGAGCCTGATACGGGCGTTGAACCAGGCGGGATGCAATGTGACCGTCGTTCCCTGGAACACACCTGTGGAAACGATACTGGGGCTGCTGCCCCAGGGGGTGGTCTTCTCCGACGGCCCCGGTGATCCCCGGGAGCTGACCGCGCCCATACGGACGGCGGATGCGCTGCTGAAGCGGCTGCCGGTGCTGGGCATCGGCCTGGGCTGTCAGGTACTGGGTCTGGCAAAAAGCGGTCGGGTCGAGGCGCTGCCTGCCGGGCATTTCGGGGTCAGGCCGGTGAAAACCGCGGAAGGAAAGGTCTTCACCGCCGCCCAGCACCACCGTTATACCCTGACGAATTCCGGCGGGCTCCGCGTCACCGCCCGGGACCTTTCGGACGGCTCCCCGGAGGCGGTAGACTTCGGCAACGGTTCTTTCGGCGTCCAGTTCCGGGGCGAGGAAGTGCCCGGGGTATTACAGCGGTTCATGCGGGAAACGGAGGGACGATAGGTTGGCAAAACGTACGGATATCCATAAGATACTGGTCATCGGCTCCGGACCCATTGTCATCGGACAGGCGGCGGAATTCGACTATGCCGGAACACAGGCCTGCATTGCGCTGCGCGAAGAGGGGTATGAGGTGCTTTTGGCCAACTCCAACCCCGCCACCATCATGACGGACACCCATATGGCGGACAAGGTGTATATGGAGCCTCTTACCCTGGAATACATCGCGAAAATCATCCGCTATGAGCGTCCGGACGCGGTTCTTCCCGGGCTGGGAGGCCAGACCGGCCTGAACCTGGCGATGCAGCTGGCAAAAAAGGGCGTACTGGAGGAGTGCCGGGTAGAGATGCTGGGCACCCCTTTTGAAAGCATTGAAACAGCCGAGGATCGCGAGCTGTTCAAGGAGCTGTGTGAGCGCATAGGCGAGCCGGTCGTGCCTTCCCGGATTGCCGGGACACCGGAGGAGGGGCTGGCGGCAGCCCGGGAAATCGGCTTCCCGGTGATCTGCCGTCCGGCGTTTACCCTCGGCGGCACCGGCGGCGGCTTTGCCAATGATGAGACTGAGCTCCTCCCCCTGTTGGATCACGGCCTGAAGCTCTCCCCGGTGGGGCAGGTCCTGGTGGAAAAGTCCATAAAGGGCTATAAGGAAATCGAATTTGAGGTGATGCGGGACAGGAACGGCACCGCCATCGCGGTCTGCTCCATGGAGAATATCGACCCGGTCGGCATCCATACCGGGGATTCGATCGTGGTGGCTCCCGCCCAGACGCTGGCGAAAAAGGAATACACCATGCTCCGGGATTCCGCTCTGCGTATCATCCATGCGTTGGGTATCGAGGGAGGCTGCAATGTCCAGTTTGCCCTGCATCCCGATTCCTTCCGCTATGCCGTGATCGAGGTGAATCCCAGGGTCTCCCGCTCCTCCGCCCTGGCCAGCAAAGCCACCGGCTATCCCATTGCCTGGGTCACCGCCAAGGTGGCGGTTGGCATGACACTGGAGGAAATCAGGCTGGGCGCCGCCTCTGCCGCCTTCGAGCCGGCGCTGGATTATGTGGTGCTGAAGATTTCACGCTTCCCCTTTGACAAGCTGCCGATGGCCTCCAACGCCCTCTCCACGCAGATGAAGGCCACTGGCGAAGTCATGGCTATCGGCCGGACCCTTGAGGAAGGGCTTATGAAGGCGCTGCGGTCGCTGGAAACCGGAATGTGGCACCCCGAAGCAAAGAAATTCTCCGCCATGTCCGGGGAGGATCTGCTGGAATATGTCAAGGTGGGGCGGGACGACCGCATAGCCGCCCTGGGTCAGCTGCTGCGCATGGGCACGGCTCCGGAGGTGCTGCATGCCGTGACCCGCATCGACCCCCTTTTTCTGGATACATTGCGGCATATCGTAGCCTTTGAATCGATACTCATGGAATCCTCCGGTGATATGGGGGTGCTGGCGGAAGCCAAGCGGCTGGGCATCTCCGACAGGTATATCGGAAAATGCTGGGACCTCTCCCAGGAAGAAGTATTCCTTCTGCGCAGGCGGGAGGGACTGATGCCGGTATACAAGCGGATCGACACCTGCGCCGGCCAGTTTCCCGCCGATGTACCCTGCTACTACTCTACCTACGAGGATGAAAACGAGTCTGACCCCGGGGGCGACAGGGAGAAGGTCGTGGTGCTGGGCTCCGGTCCCATACGCATCGGCCAGGGCGTGGAGTTCGATTACTCCACCGTGCACGCGGTATGGACCATCCGGGAGGCGGGATACGAGTCCATCATCATCAATAACAACCCGGAAACCGTTTCCACTGACTATACCACCAGCGATAAGCTGTACTTCGAACCGCTGACGGTGGAGGACGTCATGAATGTTCTGACCCTGGAGAAGCCCTGGGGCGTCATCGTCACCCTGGGCGGTCAGACCGCCATCAACCTGGCGGAACCTCTGAGCCGGCTGGGAGTGCCCCTGCTGGGTACCGGGCCGGAAGCCATACGCCGGGCGGAAAACCGGGATTCCTTCGAGAAGATACTGGAGGAGCTGGATATCCCCCAGCCTCCGGGCAGAGCGGTCACGGCGCTGGAAGAGGGCGTAAAGGTCGCTTCGGAGATCGGCTACCCGGTACTGGTGCGCCCCAGCTATGTCCTCGGCGGCCGCGCCATGCAAATCGTGGGCAATGAAGCGGAGCTGCGCCGCTACCTCGGGCTGGCGGTGGATATTTCCGAGGATCAGCCGGTATTGGTGGACAAGTATATCGAAGGCCGGGAGCTGGAGACCGATGCCATTTGCGACGGGGAGCAGGTCATGGTCCCCGGCATCATGGAGCATGTGGAGCGGACCGGCGTGCACTCTGGCGACAGTATTTCGGTTTTTCCCACATTCAGCACAAGCGAGAAAGTCCTTGCCGCTATACTGGACTATACCCGGCGTCTGGGGTTGGGCATCGGTATACGAGGGCTGTACAATATCCAGTTTATTGTGGACAGGCAGGAGAATGTCTATATCATCGAGGTGAACCCCCGCTCTTCCCGTACGGTACCCTTTCTGTCCAAGGCCACCGGTGTCCCCATGGCGGATATCGCCACCCGGGTAATGCTGGGAGTCTCTCTCAGGGAGCAAGGCATCACCCGCCTCGACCCGGTCCCACGGAAATGGTGGTATGTCAAGGCGCCGGCTTTCTCCTTCTCCAAACTGAAAGGAATGGACGCCTATCTTTCCCCGGAAATGAAGTCCACAGGGGAGGCCATCGGCTACGACGCCTCCCTGACCCGGGCCGTATATAAAGCCCTTCAGTCCTCCGGCATCACCATGTCTAACTACGGCACGATCCTCGTCACCATTGCCGACCGGGACAAGGAAGAAGCGCTGCCCCTGATCCGCCGGTTCTACCGGCTGGGCTTCAATATCGAAGCCACCCGGGGTACAGCGGAGTTCCTGAAATCCCACGGTATCCGCACACGGGTACGGGCCAAGCTCAGTGAGGGCAGCGAGGAAATACTGGATTCCATCCGGAAGGGATATGTCAGCTATGTCATCAGCACCCGGGATATCAACCAAATCAGCCAGGAAAGCGACGGCGCACAGATCCGACGCTGCGCGGCAGAAAATAATGTGACCATGTTCACTGCCCTGGACACCGTCCGGGTGCTGCTGGATGTACTGGAGGAGATCACGCTGGGGATCTCCCCCATTGACGGGGAGGATGTATGAAACAGGGAATCTATACAATTACCGCAAACCGCCCCCTGACCGATACGGTCTACCGTATGGAACTGTCCGGCGACACCTCCGCGCTGACCCGGCCCGGCCAGTTCGTCAACGCGGCCCTTCCCGGCTTCTATCTCCGCCGCCCCTTGTCGGTCTGCGACTGGGACGAAAAGGGGATGACCCTCATATATAAAATTGTGGGACAGGGCACAAAAGCCATGGCGGCGCTGTCGTCCGGTGAGAAACTGGATCTGCTTACCGGGCTGGGGAACGGCTTTTCTCTTGAAGCCTGCGGCGAAAAGCCCCTCCTTGCGGGGGGCGGTGTGGGTGCGCCGCCGCTGTACGGGCTGGCAAAAGCGCTGCTGAAGGCTGGAAAGCCTCCGACGATACTGCTGGGCTTCAACACCGCCCGGGAGGTCTTCCTGGCGGAATCTTTCTCGACCCTTGGCCTACGGACGGTGCTGACTACGGCGGACGGCAGTCTCGGGATAAAGGGTCTTGTGACCGATGGATTGCGGGGGCTGGACTTTGATTCTCTCTGTGCCTGCGGTCCCGAGCCCATGCTCAAAGCCCTGTGGCAGGTAACTTCCGTCCCCGGGCAGTATTCCTTTGAGGCGCGTATGGCCTGCGGCTTCGGCGCCTGCATGGGCTGCTCCTGCGAGACGCTTACCGGCAGCAAGCGCATATGCAAGGACGGCCCCGTACTGACAAGGGAGGAAATACAATGGCAGACCTAAGGGTGACCCTGGCGGGAATGAAGCTGGAGAATCCCCTGATTCCGGCATCCGGTGTATTCGGTTACGGAGCCGATTATCTGGATTTTTTCGACCCGAACATTCTGGGCAGTTTTGTGACAAAGGGCACCACCCGGGAACCACGGTTCGGCAATCCCCTCCCCCGCGTCGCAGAATGCCCTGCCGGTATGCTGAACGCGGTCGGGCTGCAGAACCCCGGGGTAATGGCGGTGCTGGAAAATGAGCTGCCCAAACTCCGCACCTTCTACCGCAAACAATGCATTGCCAATGTCTCCGGCTTTTCTGTGGAGGAATACGCCGAAACGGCGGCGCTGCTGGAGAAGGATCCCTCGGTGGGCGCGCTGGAGGTCAACATCTCCTGCCCCAATGTGAAACACGGCGGCATGGCCTTCGGCACTGATCCGACGCAAGCTGCGGCGGTGACGGCAGCGGTGAAAAAGGCAGTGGAAAAACCGGTCTTTATCAAGCTGTCCCCCAATGTAACGGATATCGCCGCCATGGCGGTCGCCTGCGAGGAGGCGGGGGCCGATGGCATCAGTCTCATCAACACCCTTCTGGGCATGCGGATCGATCTGCGCGCCCGGAGGCCGGTACTGGCCAATACCTTCGGCGGATACTCCGGTCCCGGCGTATTCCCGGTGGCGCTGCGGATGGTCTATCAGGTGTACAACGCGGTAAATATCCCCATCATGGGTATGGGCGGGATAACCTGCGCCCGCGATGTGGTGGAAATGCTGCTGGCCGGCGCCACGGCGGTGCAGATCGGAGGGGAGAATCTGCGGGATCCTCTGGCCTGTCCACGGATACTGGCGGAGCTGCCGGAACTGCTGGATGAAATGCATGTTGATAAACTTTCTGATTTGATTGGAGGTGCCCACGGATGTGTGTGATCATTGCCTGCGATTTTCCCGGGCGGGAAGAAACCTTCTCCTTCCTTGACAGGTTTCCCGGAGAAAAACCCTTTGTGAAGATCGGAATGGAGTTGTATTATGCCTGCGGCCCGGAAATCGTACGGGATATCAAGGCACGGGGACATCGGGTCTTCCTTGACCTTAAGCTCCATGACATACCAAACACCGTAAAGCGAGCCATGGCGGTGCTGTCCGGGCAGGGGGCCGATATGGTCAATCTCCATGCTGCCGGTACCAAAGCCATGATGAAAGCGGCGCTGGAGGGTTTGACCCGGCCGGATGGTAGCCGTCCTCTGCTGGTCGCCGTGACCCAGCTGACCTCCACCTCCCCGGAGCAGCTGCGGGAGGAGATGCTCATAACGTCCTCCATGGAGGATACCGTACTCCGTTATGCCCGGAACGCCAAAGAGGCCGGGCTGGACGGGGTGGTTTGCTCCCCCCTTGAGGTGAAGAGGGTCAAAGAGGCCTGCGGGCAGGGGTTCCTCACGGTGACGCCGGGTATCCGTTTCGCCGGTTCCGGAAAGGATGACCAGGCCCGTATCGCCACCCCGGCCATGGCCCGTAACCTGGGCTCGGATTACATCGTTGTAGGCCGGCCGATCACCGCCGCCACCGACCCCGCGGCGGCTTATCGCAGGGCGGTGGAAGAATTTACGGGAGGTCTCTCATGAACGCCGAAAGAAGGATCGCCGGGGACCTGCTCTCCATCGGCGCCGTATTTCTCCGGCCGGAACAGCCCTTTACCTGGGCCTCCGGTATCAAAAGCCCTATCTATTGCGACAATCGCCTGACTCTCACCGCTCCCGCCGTCCGCGACCGTGTGGAGGAAGGATTGGCCGCTCTGATACGGGATCTCTATCCGCAGGCGGAGGTGTTGATGGGCACCTCCACCGCGGGGATCGCCCATGCCGCCATCGTGGGGCACCTGCTGGGGATGCCCATGGGCTATGTCCGCTCCGACGCGAAGACCCACGGCCGCACCAATCAGATCGAGGGGAAACTGGAACCGGGAGACAGGGTCGTGGTGGTGGAAGACCTGATCTCCACCGCCGGCAGCGTACTGGAGGTGGTAGCCGCCCTACGCGGCGCGGGAGCGGAGGTGCTGGGCATCGTCAGCATATTCACATACGGCATGCGGAAAGGCCTCACCCGGCTGGCGGAGGCCGGCGTTGAGAACCACAGCCTCTGCAACCTGGATACCCTGGTGGATGTAGCCGCCGAAAGAGGCTATATCCCCCCGGAAGCGGCCCGAAGGATACTGGCTTTCCGGGACAACCCTGCCGACGAAAGCTGGATGAGGTGACACCATGCGCCATTTGATGTGTATTGAAGATTTTTCCACCGGGGAGCTGGAGACGCTTATGGTGCTGGGTGAGGACATCCTCTCCCGTCCAGAGGCTTACGCTGACGCCTGCCGGGGCAAGCAGCTGGCCACATTGTTCTTCGAACCCTCCACACGTACGCGGCTATCCTTTGAATCCGCCATGCTGAGCCTGGGGGGCAGCGTGCTGGGTTTCTCCTCCGCCATGTCCTCCTCCTCCGCAAAGGGAGAGAGCGTGATGGACACGGTGGAGACGGTCTCCTGGTATACTGATATCATTGCCATGCGTCATCCCCGGGAGGGCGCTCCTCTGGCCGCCTCCCTCCGCAGCCGGGTACCGGTCATCAACGCCGGGGACGGCGGTCACAATCACCCCACCCAGACCCTGGCCGACCTGATGACCATTCGCCGTGAAAAAGGGCGGCTGGAGGGGCTTACCTTGGGCCTGTGCGGCGACCTGCAGTTCGGCCGCACCGTACATTCCCTGCTGGAGGCGATGGTGCGCTACCCGGGCAATCGATTTATTCTGATCTCCCCCACCGAGTTGAGGCTGCCGGAGTATATGAAGGATTTCCTCCGCCGTGTAGGCGCGTCTTGGGAGGAGACCACCTCCCTTGAGGAGGCAATGCCCCGTCTGGACTGCCTGTATATGACCCGGGTACAGAGGGAGCGGTTCTTCAACGAAGCGGATTATGTTCGGCTGAAGGATACCTTCATACTGGATGATGATAAAATGACCTTGGCCCGGCCGGACATGATCGTGCTGCACCCCCTTCCCCGGGTCAACGAGATATCGGTATCTGTAGACAAGGACCCCAGGGCTTGCTATTTCAAACAGGTACGCTACGGCAAATTTGTCCGCATGGCATTGATATTAAAGCTGTTGGAGGAAACCCATGAATGTTGATGATATCCGTCAGGGCATTGTACTGGACCATATTACTGCCGGCCGCAGTATGGAGATCTACCGCTATTTGGAGCTTGAAAAGCTTGACTGCTCGGTCGCTATCATCAAAAATGTCCGCTCTACCCGTATGGGAAAGAAGGACATCATCAAGATCGACGAGCTGATCCGCCTCCGTCTGGAGCTGCTGGGGTATATCGACCCCGGGATCACGGTCAACATCATCCGCGACGGGATCATAACCGAGAAAAAGCAGCTGGCGCTGCCGGGAGAGCTCCGGGGGGTGCTGCGGTGTAGAAACCCCCGGTGCATCACGGCCGATGAGCCGGCGCTGGAAAGCGTGTTTGTGCTGTCCGACCCGGAAACCTCCACCTACCGCTGCATCTACTGCGAGACCCGGGCAAAATAAAAACCGCCGCCGGAAGATCGGCGGCGATTTTTTTAAGCCTTAATCCATCGGGTCGTAATCGGGGTTGCTGACAGGTATGGCGCCGCGGACCTCCTGGTCCCGCCATGCCGTCAACAACGCATGGAGCCCTGCCCTGACGCCGGGCAGTCTTTCCGCCAGGTTCCGGGATTCGGAAATGTCCTCCTCCAGGTCGTACAGCTCCAGCCGGCCGTCCTCAAAGAACTCCAGCAACTTATATTTCCCCTCTCGTACGGCGCAGATCGGAGTCCCCCCTTGGTTACCGTAATGAGGGTAATGCCAGTAGATAGCGCCCCGGTCAAAGGGTCTGCCCTCCAGGGCGGGCAGCAGGCTGACCCCGTCCATATGCTGTTCGGGCATCAGGGGCAATCCTGCCGCCTCCAACAGCGTGGGATACAGGTCCGGGCCGGTAAACAGGGCGGGCGTCAGCGTCCCCGCCGGTATGCGGCCGGGCCAGCGCCATATCAGCGGCTCCCGAACGCCCCCCTCATACCCCCAGCCCTTCCCCTCCAGCAGGGGAAGATTGCAGGTGGGAGAACCCTCCGCGGTGGATAAGCCGCCGTTGTCCGAGGAGAATATTACGCAGGTCTCCTCCAGCGCGCCCTCTGCCTCCAGCGCCGCCACCACCCTGCCGATACAGCTGTCCATGATTTCCACCATAGCGGCGTATACCGGGTCGGACTGCAATACCCGCCGCACCACCCGCTCGTTCCGCTTATTCGCCGTAGGAAAGTTTTCTCCGGGCACCAGCGCTTCCGCCTTGTCCAATCCCAAACGGGCGGCCTTCCGGCGGTATTTCTCCACCAACGCTTCCGGCGCCTGGCAGGGCTGGTGCACCAGATAGAACCAGAAATTAAGGAAAAAGGGGCGTTCTCTGTCCCGATCCCGCAGCAGCGTCAGCGCCTGATCGGTCAGCCATTCGTCCAGATAGGTTCCCTCCGGCACCCGGCTGTCGTCAATGACCGGGTTACGGAAGGGGGCGAAATACCCGCCCGCGGGATGCCCCCAGTGGCATCCGCCGATATTCCGCTCAAACCCGTGAGCGTAAATCAGCCGCTCCTCCCCCAGGTGCCACTTTCCGACATGCCAGGTCTGATACCCGGCCTCCCGAAGGGCGGCCGGCAGCGCTTTCTCATTCTCCGGCAGATGGTCGACAAAGGGGACCTCCATCAGCCGTCCCCGTTCCTGGCCGTAGATATAATTCGTCAACCCCACCCGCGCCGGGTACTTCCCGGTCATCAGCGCAGCACGGGAGGGCGAGCAGACCGGGCTGGCGGCATAGGCATCGGTAAAACGGACGCCCTCCCTTGCCAGCCTGTCCAAATTCGGTGTTTCATAAAAGGAGGAGCCGTAACAGCCCAGATCCCGTCCTCCCAGATCATCCGCCAGAAAAAAAAGAATATTTGGTCGTTTCATCCTGCCCTCCACACCCGGCGATCCTCCCCAGTATGCCACAACCCCCGTGAAAACACAAGAAAAACACCCGGCATACAGCCGGGTGTTTCCTGTTTTAAGGAGGGATCAGTTCACGGAGCCTACAACGCCTTCCACGAACCAATCAATGCCCCAGATCTCCTCATCGGTAAGGGACTCGCCCTCGGCGACCCGCACCTCACCGGCCTGATCCTTGATCTCTCCGTAGAAAACATCCCAGGTGCCGTCAATGATGGCCTGCTGCTTCTCAGCGATCAGAGCCTTGGTTTCCTCGCTGACGGAGGGGCCGAATACGTCCAGCAGCACGGTGCCGGTCTCCAGGCCGCCCCAATAGGTAGAAGAGACATAGGTGCCGTCGATCACGGATTTCACCGATTCGGTGTAATAGTTGGCCAGATTCCAGATGGGGGCGGTGAGGTAGCCGTTGGGAGCGGAGCCCAACATGGAGGTATGATAGCCTACGGAATAAGCGTTGGCCTCTTCCGCGGCGGCAACGGGCTCAAAGGTGTCCTGATGCTGGGCGATGACGTCACAGCCGGCATCCAGCAGGGACTGGGCAGCCGAGCGCTCCAAGGTGGGGTCATACCAGGTGTTGGTCCAGACCACCTGCACTTCGGCATCGGGGTTGACGGATCTTACACCCAGGGTAAAGGCGTTGATGCCGCGGATAACTTCCGGGATGCCCATGGCGGCCACATAACCGATCTTGTCAGTCTGGGTGGCGGCGCCGGCGGCGATACCGGAGAGGTAACGGGGCTGATACATACGGCCGAAGTACTGGGACAGATTGTCACGGGTCTCATAACCTGAGCAATGGAAGAATGTCACATCGGGATATTTTTCCGCCATTTCCACCACATAGGGCTGGTGGCCGAAGCTGGTGGCGAAGATGATGGTGCAGCCCTGCTGTTTGATCAGGGACTCGATAGCGGTGGCGCAGTCGGAGGACTCCGGTACGTTCTCCACCATGAAGGTCTCCACATTGTAATCCTTCATGTTTTCCTGCATGGCCAGACGGGCGGCGTCATGGGCAGCGGTAAACCCGCCGTCTCCTACCGGCCCGACATAGATAAATCCAACTTTGACACTCTCAGCAGCGTCGCTGACGGGGGCTTCGGCACCGGTATCGCCGGTGTCCTGGGTCTTTGCGCAGCCGGCAAAGATGGCGCATACCATCAGTGCGGCCAAAGCCAGAGCAAGAATTTTCTTCATAGTTACTCCCTTCGTAAAACGAATTATTTATGGGATCATCATTCGTAAAGAATGATGCTGCCATCCTCTTTGACTGCGGCGATCCGCGCCAGGGCTTCCACCCGGTAGCCCGCCTCCCGCAGGGATTCTCCTCCGGGTTGAAAGGCCTTTTCAATCACGATGCCTACGCCAGCTACGGTTGCCCCGGCCTGCTCCGTGATGGAAACCAAACCCCGGGCAGCCTCGCCCATAGCCATGAAATCATCCACGATCAGCACCCTATCCCCCGGCAAAATGAATCGCTTGCTAACGGTCAGATGGTTAACGCCGCCGTGAGTATAACTGCGCACCGGCGCCATCAGCATCTCCCCGGTCTGGTTAGAGCCGACATGCTTCCTGGCGAATACCATGGGCACGCCCAGCGCCAGTGCCGCGGTCAGCCCGAAGGCAATGCCGGAGGCTTCCGCGGTCAGCACACGGGTCACCCCGGCGCCGGCAAAACGCCGGGCAAACTCCACCCCGATAGCCTGCGCCAGCTCCGGATCGATCTGCTGGTTGATAAAGGCGTCTACCAGCACAACATGGCCGGGCAGCACTCTGGCCTCTCTGAGGATCCTTTCCTTCAACAGCTCCAAGGCGCACCTCCCAACAATAATGAGTATACCCCATCTTCACGAATAACGCAATATGAATTTTAGCATTTTGACAAAAACATTCGATTCTTATAGGGAATTGGAAGAATTTTCCGTATTTTTCACCATAGTTGCGATGTATACCCGTCAAAAAGCCGAACATTATCCCCGGCGCCAACTCCGGCGTTGACCGGGTTCCCCGTCCCGGGGTATAATTCGTATAACATACTGTCCAAAGGAGGCTATTGATGAAGCGCTGGCGTATATTGCTGCTCTGCGGCCTGCTCTGCGCCGTCTGCATCGGCGTACGGAGGGAACAATACGGCGGTTATTTTGCCGTACTTTCGGCGGAGGCCGTCCGGCTGCGGAATCCCAACCCCCGGAATCCCGGCTTTACCGAGATCTTCCATTATTTCCCCGACGGGCATATCAGCGTATTGCCCGGCCTTGAGGGAGGATATACCATGTACTGGGCGGAGTACAAAAACTTCCGCACCCGTGGAGATTCCAACCAGCCCCGGGAGCAGGTGCTTGACAATGACGCGAAGGAGGTCTACGGCGGACGTGGCAATTGGGAGAGACCGGATAACGGCGGAAGTTGGCTGATGTCGGTCTTCCGTTTGGAGGAAGAGCATCTGATCGGCTTTTCCCACATGGAGGACCACTGGTACCCCCATGCCGGTAACGATATTGCCTGGAAATCCATCGGTGTGACCCGCTCCGCGGACGACGGCATTTCCTGGAGCGAGACCCGGCAGATCATCACCTCCGCGCGGGAGAAACCGGAAGAGCCGACATGGGGCGGCGCCGGGGACTGCTGCGCCGTATGGGACGGGAAGAACGCCCGCTGGGTGCTCTTCTATCAGGAAAATTTCCTGTGTATGGCAATCTCCCATGATCCTCTGGGCGCGCCAGGGACCTGGTACAAATACTTCCGCGGAAGCTTCTCCTCCCCCGGGCTGGGGGGCCCGTCCACACCGATCCCCGGCCTGGTCACCGTACCGGGCAGCAATCCCTCGGTGCATTGGAACACCCATCTGGAGAGCTGGGTCATGGTATGGCACAGCTGGGAGGGGGATATTTATATTTCCTACAGCCCGGATCTGGAGCATTGGGAGCTGCCCTGCCTTTTGCTTTCCGGCGGAAACAGCCTGTGCTGGTACCCCACTGTTATCGGGGAGACCGACACCCTGGCCGGGCAGACTGCGAAACTGTATTATGCGGATATACAGGCGGATTTCTCCTGGCGGCTGTTTCTCTGCCGGGAGATCGCCTTTCACAAAAGCGGGGTGCGGTAATCGTTCCCGAACGTAACCCGCACGGTAAAATAAACCGGCCGGAAAAGGAAAATCCCTTTCCGGCCGGGTTTCTCGTATTTCAGGTATTCCTACTCGCTGTACTCCCGGATCAGCTGACGGTAATACACATAGTCCTCAAAGGGCACCTCCGCCGGCACGCCGTGGTCGCACTCGGGGATATAGCCGCCTCGGGCTTTCATCACCGGGAGGATACGCCGCACCTCCGCGAGGATAGCGTCCCTCCCGGAGGCCAGTATGCGCTTGTCGATCCCGCCCCGGATCAGCAGATCCGGATATTCCTCGGCTACCCGCACCACATCGCAGCCGGCGGCCACCTCAAAGGGGGACATATACGTCATCCCGATCTCGCGGTACAGGGGGATGGTGGGCAGGCAATGCCCGTCGGTGTCGATCTGCAGGTGGAGCCTGCGGTCGTCCTTCTGCCGCTTTCTGATATTGTCCAGCAGCCGGCTGTAATAAGGGAGCAGAAACTCCCGCATCATATCCGGGGAAATGAGGGGACCATGGTTATAGGAAATATCCTCCGCCAAAAACACCTCGTCCAGCGTCACATAGGACTGGTGGCGGGCGATCACGCTGTCGGCGAGTGTCAGCCAGCCCTCCATGCAGGCATGGATCAGCTCCGGCTGGTCATAAAAGGCGTACAACAGCTCCTCGGGGCCGATAAGAGAGCGAAGATACATATACCCGCCCACCAGCTGCTGGGTCACATGGTAGCCGGCGGCTTGTTTTTCTATCGCCTCCAGCCCGGCCTTTTTTCCATCTTCCGCTCGGGCTGGGTCGGCAGGGTCCATCCGCCAAAGCACGTTCTCCTCCCAGGAGGCCATATCCGTCACAGGGTGTCCCACATACTCCGGCATAAAACCCGAACGCCGCCCCTTGAAGCACAGCAGCTTCCGGCCGGCAAAATCCTGTACCAGCTCGTAGGCGCCCCGGTCCTCCAGCACCTTCTCCTCAAAGGCGGGGGAAAGGGCGGCCTCACACCAGCCCAGCCCCCCCAGGGCATACACACCGGATGGCTCCAGCCCGAACACCTCCTCCGGCTTGTCCCCGGGCCGCAGAAAACCCGCCTCCTCCCAGGCTTCCAGGCTGTAAAAACCGAACTCATGCTGCAAAATACCGGCGCCGGGCTTCATGGCATAGAAGTCATGGGTCTTCTCCAAAAAAGGTTCCATTCGCCCTCCTAATACGTGCCGTACCGCTTCACGGCCCTAATGATCTCCCGGAAATTCTCCAGGCTGACGGAGTTGGGTATGGAATGGTCGGAAGAAAAGATATACCCTCCCCTCTCCTTCAGCTGCGGAACCAGCCGGGCGATCTCGGAAGTGACCTTTTCCCTGTCCTCCCAAAGCACGGCGTTGATCCCGCCGTGGAGCGTCAGCCTGTCCCCGTATTCCGCCTTCAGCGCCAGGGGGTCCATACCGGCCTTGATCTCCAGCGGATTCAGGCAATCCACCCCGATATCCACCAGGTCCGGCACCCGGGTCATCACATCCCCGCAGGAATGGAGATGGGCGTAAATGCCCTTCTCGTGAGCCCATTCCACCGCCCGCCGGTGATAGGGCTTCAGCAGCTGCCGGTACATTCGGTTGGAGAAGAAGGTGGTGTTCTTATACCCCATATCATCGTACCAGAAGATTTCATCAAAGCGGTAACCGGCATCCCATATCTGCTGAAAGAGGTGCATGGTTGTCTGTAGGAAGGTTTCAAACACGTCCTCCACCCATTCCGGCTCCTCAGCCATCGCGATCAGTATATTCTCGGTGCCCGCCATCCAGGAATGGGCGACATCAAACCCGAACCAGAACAGCGCCGACACCCAGCGTCCCTCCGCCCGCCAGAGGGGATAATGCTTTTCGAGGTGTTTCCAGTCGATCCTGCCCTCCCCCTTGAGCATGCGCGCCTTGGCATCCTCCCAGGATGCCGGGTCATGGACCTTATAATCCAAAAACGCCGGCGTGGAGTCCTCCTCCTTAAAGTGCTTCATCGTAACACCCCAGGAAGAGGTTTTGATCGTATAGCCGGGGGCGTCCTCCAGGACCTTCTCCTCATACCGGGGAGAGTTGTCGGTGGATATCAGCTCCCATTTGTCCATACCGAAAAAATCCCGCCAGTCCGCGTCTTCCGGCATGCCATCCCGGCGCCACCGGCGCAGCGTCCCCTCCCAGGGGCTGTCCACCATGGGAATCCGGTCCGCCTCCCGGTGCTGATACATCCGCAGAAACCGTTCATATGAAGTCATTGCCATGCCGATACCCTCCGAATATGATCTCCATCCCTCTTCCCGCCGTAAAATAGTACGCAAAAAACGCCGGTATATCCCGGCGAAAAACTACGCCTTCGTTTCCGGCTTGTGGGCAAAGAGTACGCCGAGGGTGTTCGGTCCGCAATGGGCGGTGATCGTGCAGCCGGCAACGGTCTTCTCCACCCGTTCAAACACCCCCACCTTGGCGACGCTGTCACAGGCAGCCTGTATCATCTCAGGATCGCAATACGCCGTATGGGTGATAAAAATCAGGCTGGGATCCAAATCGTCCCGTCCCTCCAGGCTGTCTGCCACATACTGGGCAACCACACGGCCCATATTGCCGCGATACTTCTTTCCCAGGCCCATCGTGCCGTCCTTCACCCGAATGCAGGGATGGATCTTCAGCATATTCGCGCCCAGCGCCGCCACGGCGGAGCAGCGGCCGCCCTTATACAAATAGGTCAGGGTATCCAGCACAAAGCTGGCCTCCACAAGGGGAGTGGCGCGGCGAAGTTCCTCCGCGATTTCCGCCGCGGTACGGCCTCCCTCGTCGATCAGCTTTTTGGCCAGCATAACAAGATATCCGGAGCCTGTCGACAGGTTCCTGGAGTCCACCGGATAAATACCGGGGACCTCTTTTGCGGCCAGCAGAGCGTTCTGGTGGCAGGCGCTCATTTCCGCGCTGATGTTGATATGGATGACCTCCTCCCCCCGCGCAGCATACTTCTCAAAAATCTCCTGATATTCCCCCACCGATACGGCGGCGCTTTTGGCCAGCGTCCCATTCTCCTTAAAATAGTCCGTCACCATCTGCGGCGTTAAATCGATGCCGTCCGCATAGGTTTTCTCTCCCATGGTAATATGCAGGGGGATGATCTCTACGCCGCATTCCTCAACCAGCGTGTCGGATAAATCCACCGTGCTGTCAGCCGTTAAACGAATCCTACTCATAAATGCCTCCCAAGATAAAAATCATAATTCCACCTGAAGTATATCATATATTTTTGTGTTTACGCAACAGAGGCTGGCGGCATTCGCATCACCGGTCCCGGCGGGCGGCGGCTGTCGGGACTTGCCGAAATCCAGCCGAGCGTGTATAATGAAGCGAAACTGAAAACGGATCAAGAATGGGAGGTTTTATTCGGAATCATGAAAGATTTATTTGCGCCTCATTCTCAGTTCACACTTGCCCGTGAAATGGAGGAAAGGGGACTCTATCCCTACTTCCACCCGCTGGAGACCGCCCAGGATACCGAGGTCATCATGGAGGGCCGCCGCACCATCATGCTGGGCTCCAACAACTACCTGGGGCTGACCACCGACCCCCGGACCATCGCTGCCGCCCACGCGGCACTGGACAGGTTCGGTACCGGCTGTTCCGGCTCCCGGTTCCTGAACGGCACACTGACGCTGCACAAAGAACTGGAGGCCGAGCTGGCGGAGTTCTTCCGGAAGGAAGACTGCGTAACCTTCTCCACCGGCTTCCAGACCAACCTGGGTATCGTCTCCTGCCTTGTGGGGCCCCATGACTACATCCTCCATGACAGCGAGAATCACGCCAGTCTGTTGGACGCCGGGCGGCTCAGCTTCGCAAAAAAAGTGCTGAAATACGGCCATAACGATATGGCAGACCTGGAAGCAAGGCTGAAGCGGGTGCCGGAGGAGTGCGGCTGCCTGATCATTACTGACGGTGTGTTCTCCATGTCCGGAGACATTGCCGATCTGCCGGAGATCATCGCCCTTGCCCAGAAGTATGGCGCCCGGGTCATGGTGGATGACGCCCACGGCGTCGGCATGATCGGAGAGGGCGGCAGAGGCACCGCCAGCTACTTCGGACTGGAAGATGAAACCGATATTATCATGACTACCTTCTCCAAGTCCCTGGCTTCTCTGGGCGGCTGCATGGCGGCATCGGAGGAATGCGCCCATTACGTACGGCACAAGTCCCGCCCCTTCATTTTCTCCGCCTCCATTCCTCCGGCCAACGCCGGGGCGGCGCTGGAGGCGCTCCGCATACTGAAAGCGGAGCCGGACCGTCCCAAGAAACTACTGGCGGTGGCCGATTCCATGCGGCAAAAGCTGAAGGACGCCGGCATCCCCACCGTGGAAGGTGTGACGGCGGTGGTTCCCATCTATACCTATGATATGGTACGCACACTGGCCATCTGCCGGCGGCTGCTGGATGAGGGGGTATATGTCAACCCGGTGCTCCCCCCCGCCGTGCCGGAAAACATGTGTATGCTGCGCACCAGCTACACCGCCACCCATACGCCCGCCCAGATCGACGAGGCAGCGGAAATCATCATCCGCGTATTCAGGGAATTCGAAAATCAATAACCCTCAGCCCGTAAAATTCCGGGCTTTTGGGAGATCGGGAACCTATTAATTTCCTGTTTCCTCTTGCGGATGGCCGATCACTGTGGAATAATAACAGAAATGAAATTCGGGAGGATAAATATGATCTGTACGAAATGCGGTAAATCTCTGCCGGACGGCGCGGCGGTCTGTCCCTATTGCGGCAGCACCGTGGAAACAGAGAATCACTGGTACCTTGTGGAAAACGGCGCCGCGGTGGAGCTGCCTGAAAGCGAGCTGGTCCGGCGCATCCGGGAGGGCAGCGTCCTCCCCCATTCAAAGATCTGTATCCGGGGCGCGACCCAATGGTCGGATGCCAAAGACACCCCCCTGGGCTACCTCTTTGGGGAAGCCGCGCAGGCAGCCGTGATGCCCGTCACCCCGGAACAGCCGCGCGCCGCCGCACAGCAGGCGGCTCCCCGGCCGGCCCCCGCGGCGGCCGCCCCCGCCTCCGGGAATCTGGAGGAGCCGGTATCCATGGGGACCTGGTTCGGCATACTACTGCTGCTGTCCGTGCCCACGCTGAACTTCATCATGTGTATCGTATGGGCCGCCAACCGTAAGGTGCGGAAATCCATCCGCAATCTTGCTAAACTTATGCTGATCCTTATGGCCGTCATCTTCGCGATCGGCTTGACGCTGGTGATCATCTCACTGGCCATCGGCGCCTCTCTGGATGATCTGAAGTTTATGTATTAACCCAACCGGCATCTTCCGCGCCCCTGCCGGCGGCAGGGGCTTTTTTCTGTTTTTTCAAAATGATACCTTTTTTTATGTGGCAACCGCCTGTTGGAAAATCCTCTCTCCTCTGTTATAATAATGATAGAAAAAGTTTGGCGGAGGTGTAAAATGGCTGCTCAAAAAGATCGTCCCTTTACCGCGCGCAAGGTGGCGAAGAACACCTGGCTCATCACCGGTGTCGGCTGTGACTTTTATCTGTTGACTGGTAATAAAAAAGCCGCTCTCATCGACACCGGCATGAGCCGGAACAACCTGGCGGAGTTTGTCGCGGGACTGACGGATTTCCCCGTAATGGTATTGAATACCCACGGGCACTTTGACCACACCGGCGGCAACGGCTGGTTCTCCGACGCCTGGATGTCGGAATACGCCGCGGGAGAGGCCAAGCGCGCCTTCGGCGACGCCTTGGAATATCCCCTGGACTACACCATCCACACCCTCCGGGAGGGAGACAGGGTGGACCTGGGCGGCAGGGAGCTGGAGGTGCTGGCCATCGGCGCGCACAGTCCCGGCAGTCTGGCCTACCTGGACGCCGCAAACGGCCTGCTCTTCACCGGTGACGAACTGGAATCCGGGCAGGTGTTGTGCATGGGCGGAAACGAGGCGATCCGCCGTCATCTGGCCAACATGGAGAAACTGTTCGCCCGGAAGGATGAGATCTCCTTCATCCTTCCCGCCCACAACGGTTCTCCCATACTTCCGGAATATATCGACCTGTTTATCGATTTTGACCGGCGGATACTCGCGGGCGAGGAGGGCAGCAGGGAAGTGACCTCCCCCACCTGGGGCGGGTTTGGGCGGATCGATTCCGCCTGGCGACGGTTGCAAAGCCCGGCCGGCACCGGCATCGTGTACAAACTGGAAAAATAAAAAAAGACCCGGGGCGGAGGATCTCCGTCCCGGTTTTCTTTTAAATCCCCGCGATCGCCGAGGCGTAGGCAGCGGGATCAAAGGGCAGCAGATCCTCTATTCCCTCCCCGATGCCGATAAAACGGATGGGCACACCCAACTGGGCGGAGATTGCCACCGCCACGCCGCCCTTCGCCGTGGAATCCAGCTTTGTGAGAACCAGCCCGGTCACGGCAATAACCTGGCTGAATACCCTTGCCTGTTCCATGGCATTCTGTCCAATTGTGGCATCGATCACAAGAAATACCTCATGGCTGCGGTCAGGCGCCTCCCGCCGGGTGACACGGTCAATTTTTTCCAGCTCCTGCATCAGATTCTTCTTATTATGAAGACGGCCGGCGGTGTCGGAGATTACCAACTCAGTGCCCCGAGCGTTGGCGGAGGAAAGGGCGTCAAAGACAACGGCGGCGGGATCCGATCCCTCCTGATGCCGGATCATCGGCACCCCGGCGCGCCGGGCCCATACTTCCAGCTGCTCCGCGGCGGCGGCGCGGAAGGTGTCGGCGGCCGCCATCAGCACGGAATGCCCCCGGGACTTATAATAATAGGCCAACTTTCCTGCGGCAGTGGTTTTTCCGGTGCCGTTGACTCCTACCATGGTGATCACGGCCGGGAATGTCACCTCGGGGGGACTTCCGCCGGTCATCGCGGCAATGGCATCCCGTAGCAGTTCCCGCACCCGGGCAGGGTCGCCGATTTTTTCCGCCCTGACCCGCGCTCTCACCTGCTCCGTCAAGCCGGCGGCAGTCGCCAGCCCCATATCGGAGGCGATCAGGGCATCGGTCAGCTCCTCAAAGAATTCATCATCCATCTCACGGTAATAGGAGATCAGGTTATTGATCTTCTGGGACAGAGCGTCCCTCGTACGGGTCAGTCCATCCCGTATGCGGGAGAATAGTCCGGATTTTTCTGCCATCAGGAAACCTCCTCATCTATCAGGTCACTCATGCGCACGCTGAGCAGGGTGGATATCCCCTTCTCCTCCATGGTCACGCCATATAGCGTATCCGCCGCTTCCATGGTGCCCTTACGGTGGGTCACCACCACAAATTGGGTACGGGTCGCGTATTCGCGGAGATACTCCGCGAAGTTCCGAATATTAGCCTCATCCAGCGCGGATTCTATCTCATCCAACAGGCAGAAGGATGTCGGCCGCAACTCCAGCATGGCAAAAAGCAGCGCGATGGCGGTCAATGCCCTCTCCCCGCCGGAAAGCAGGGTCAGCAGCTGGAGCTTTTTCCCCGGCGGCTGCGCCTCGATCTCAATACCGGACTCCAACGGATTTTCGGGTTCCGAAAGGTACAGCCGGGCTCTTCCGCCATGGAAAAGGCGGGCAAAGGAGGCGGAGAAGTACTGACTGATCAACCGGAAATTCTCTGCAAACTGCTTTGTCATGGCATCGTTCAGATCTTCCAGTATGCCGGTCAGTTCCTGGTCCGCCTTCTCCAGGTCCTCCATCTGCCGGCGATACTCCTCCACCTGCTCTTTCACCGCCTCGTAATCCTCTACCGCGCGGACATTGACCGTTCCCAGTCCGCGGATACGGCGGCGGAGGGAATCGATCCGGGTCTGCCCCTCAACGGTATCATAGGCGTGGTCGGCCATTTGCTGCGCTTGGGCATAGGTCAGCTCATACCGCTCCCAGATGCTTGTCTGCAGTTCTTCCAGGTCATCGGAAGCCCTGGCCATCCTCTGGTCCTGCTGCTGAGCCCGCGCCTCTACCTTTACGGTTTCCACCTGAAAATCCGCCCGATGTTTTTCTGCGTCGGTCAGCCGCTGTCGCAGCATTTCCAGCCCTCTGCCGTCCTCCGTCGCCGTCTCCCGGCTCTTCTGCAGTACCTTCCGGAAACGCTGCTGCCGGTCGACCGCCTCCTGTATATTCCGCAGCCGCGCCGAGGCGTTCTTCCTGTAAGCAGCCGCCTGTTCCCGTTTTTCCCCGGAGGTTTCCCGCAGGGCTTCAGCCTGTTCCCGGAGGCGGTAGGCCTGTCCGGTCAGCATGGAAAGCTCCTTCTCCCCGGCCGCCTGCAGCGCCTTCTGATCGGAAAGGGTGTTGAGGACCTCATCCCTATCCTCCCTGAGCGCTCCCAACTCCCACTGCAGCGCGATAGCAGGATCCTCCCCGGGTGCATTGGCGGCCTGTTCTTCGTCGCTGCAGGCGGCAGTCAGCTTCTCTTTCACATCCTCGGCCGTCTCCTCCAGATGGAGCTTCTGGCTACGTACCTGCTCCAGCAGCTTCTCCCGCTGCAGCGCGTTCTGCCGCAGCTGCTTCACCAGCCCCTCCTGCCGGGTAAAAGCCACCAGCAGCAGCTGCGCCTCCTCGTCCTTCTCCGCCCGCCGCAGCGCGGTCTCAGCCAGCCCCTCCCGGAGGGTCTTTTCCTCGTTTCCTGCGGAAACGGCCTCGTCTTCCGTCCTCTTCAGCAGGGCGCGCAACTCCTCGATCTCCCCATCCCGGGCAAGGATGGAGGTGTTCCGGGAACGGAGGGACCCACCGGTCATGGCGCCGCCGGGCTGGATCAGATCCCCCAGCAGCGTGACGATACGCAGCGAATGCCGGGTCTCCCTGGCCAAAGCGATGGCGGCGTCCATATCCTCTGCGATCAACGTCCGTCCCAGCAGACTCTGTATGATCCCCTCATACCTCCGGTCATAACGCACAAGCTCGGCGGCTACGCCGCAACAGCCCTTCATGGAAAGCACTCGGCGGTACTCCGTGGCAAGAGGGCGGCCAGAAACGGCGGTCAGGGGAAGGAAGGTCGCCCGGCCCAGCTGCCGCGTCCGCAGGTAATCGATCAGCGCCTTTGCGTCTTCTTCGGCGGGGGTAATCACATTTTGCAGCGCCGGTCCCAGCGCCGCCTCCAGCGCGTCGGTATACCGCTTGGGCACCTCAAGTACCTCTGCCACCACATGGTCGATATGGGCGGCCAATCCCGCGTCGCGCTGCGCCTCGGTCAACAGTACCCGGACGGTATTGCTGTAGCCCTCATAATCCCGCTTCATGTCTTCCAGCATTTTCAAACGGGTACGGGCGGCCTGTGTCTGCTCCCGACGCCGCTGCAGGCCGGCGGTCAGACCGTTCAGCCTGGTATTTATCTCCTCAAATTTCTTCTGCAGGGCGTCCGTTTCCTCCCGGATCTGCTGACGCTGCCCGGTGATCAGGGCATAGGTCTCCTCTTCCCGGGTGATATCCCCGGCCTCCGCCTCCCGGGCCTGCTCCATCTCCGCCAATTGCCCGGACATCGCCTCCAGCTGGCGGGCAATGCTCTCACCCAGCGCTGTCAGCCGGGCCCTCTCCCCCTTCAGATCGGACAATCGGGTCAATCGGGCGATGGTCTCCTCCTTCGCAGCCTCCACCCGCGCCTCGGTTTCAGTGATCTTGGCGTCCAGCGTCCGCAGCCGCTCCTCCAGGCCGGCGATTCGCTCCGCCCGCTCCCCGGAGGCTCCGCTGCCGTTTTCGGCATCCCGTTCCAGTTCTGCCGCCTCCTTCTCCAAAGCGTCGGCTTTTATGGCGTCTTCTCCGGCTTCCGCCTCCAAGCGCTGTATATCTTGGGCAATATGGGTCTCCTCCTGCCGGGCCAGCCGTTCCTCCGCCACAGCCTCTTCAATATACCGGGTGTGTTCCAGCTGCTCCTCCCGTAGCGCCGCCAATCCCTCCTCCGCCCGGGCAACCTGCCCCCGGAGCGTCTCCAGCCCGACCTCCAGCGCCTCCGCCTGGTCCGCGCGTTGTTCCAGCACATGGGCTATCTGCTCCGCCTGTTGGGCAGCCTGGGCTTTTTCTGCCGTCAGCCTGCCGTATTGGGATACAAAACGGCTGACCTCCAGCTCCTTCAGCTCCTGTGACAGCGCCAGATACTTCCTGGCATCCTCGCTCTGTTTGGCAAGAGGTTCCAGTTGTCCCTCCAGTACGGAGGAAATGTCCTTCAACCGGGTCATGTTCTGCCGGGCGGTGTCCAACCGCTTCCGGGACTCATCCCGGCGGGTACGGAAGCGCATGATACCGCAGGCCTCATGGAAGACATTCCGCCGGTCCTCCGGACGGTTGGAGAGGATCTCATCCACCCTGCCCTGCCCGATGACCGAATACCCGTCCCGGCCCATACCGCTGTCACGGAAAAGCTCGACGATGCTTCTCAGCCGGCAGAGCTTCCGGTTCAGCATATACTCGCTTTCCCCGCTCCGGTATACCCGGCGGGTGACGGCTACCTCCGCCCCCATGTCCGGGTATTCTCCCGCCTCGTTGTCGAACACCAGTGTTACCTCGCAATACGCCATGGGCTTGCGCTTGTCGGTGCCGCCGAAGATCACGTCCTCCATGGATTTGCCACGAAGGGAACGGGCGGACTGCTCCCCCATGACCCAGCGTACCGCGTCGCCGATATTGGATTTTCCGCTGCCGTTAGGGCCTATAATACCGGTGATCCCTTGATCAAAGGTGATCACCGTACGGTCGGCGAAGGATTTAAAACCATATATCTCAAGTTGTTTTAATGTCAAGTCGTTTTGCCTTTCTCATCGGTAGAGATTTCCGCCAGCGCCGCGGCGGCGGCTTCCTGTTCGGCCAGCTTTTTGCTGGAGCCCGTGCCGACAGCCAGCGGCTGCCCGTCGCACCGCACCTCCACGGTGAATGTCTCCCGGGGGGGCATCCCGGTATGCTCCAGCAGTACATACGCGATCTGCACCGTGCCGTGGCTCTGCAGCAACTCCTGCAAGGCCGATTTGGCATCGGGCGCGCCTCTCCCGGCGGAATGGAACATGGGCTCCAGCCTGGGCAGAATAAATTCCCGGGTGGCATCCAGCCCCCGGGCCAGGTACAGTACTGCAAGGAAGGCCTCCACCGCATCGCAGACTACGGAATCCAGGCGGGTGGTCCCGGCGCGGAGGGCGCCGGCGTCAGCCATGATCCACCTCTCCAGCCCCATCTCCCTCCCCAAAGCGGCCAGCGTCGGCTGGGAAACCAATCTCTGCCGGGTACGGGTCATCCAGCCCTCATCCTTGCGCGGGTATCTTTCATACAGCGCCTCGGTGGTGATCAGCTGCAGCACACTGTCCCCTAAAAATTCCAGCCGGTCATAGGAATTGCCGCCCTTCTCCGCCACGGCGGAACGGTGGGTCATAGCCTCATTCAGCAGCGGCTCCGGCAGCGGATACTCCGCCAGCTCCCGCAGGGCGGCCAGCGCTTCAGCGGATAGGGTCATGCCCGTGTTTCTTCCAGGGCGGTGGTAATGGCTCCGGGTACATCTTCCCCGGCGCAGGTACCCGCCTGCTTCAGGGCGGCGGCAAATGCCTTGGGATTGCTGGAGCCGTGGGCTTTGATTACCGGCGCTTTCACCCCAAGCAGTACCGCGCCGCCGTATTCGGTATAATCCAGGCGCTTTCGCATGCCCATTAACGCCGGCTTCAACAGCAATGCCCCCACCTTGCTCCGGAAGCCGGACAGCAAGGTATCCTTCATGATCGACATCACATACGCCGCGGTGCCTTCAAGGGTCTTGAGCACCATATTCCCGGCAAAACCGTCCGCCACAAGCACATCCGCATGTCCCATAAGGGCTTCCCGGGGCTCCACATTGCCAATAAAACCAGGCGTGGCTTTCAGCAGCTGATGGACTTCCTTATACAGTATGTTTCCCTTTTCCTCCTCAGCGCCGATATTCAGCAGCGCGACACGGGGGGAGGGAATGCCCAGTACCTTCTCACAATAGGCGCACCCCATCATAGCGAACTGCACCAGATATTCTGGCTTACAGTCGGCGTTGGCGCCGCAGTCGATCAGCAGGGCGGGGCCGGTCATGGCGGGAAGCACCGGCGCCAGCGCCGGGCGCAGTACGCCTTTTATCCGCCCGATATGGAACAAGGCGCCGCCCATCACCGCGCCGGTGGAGCCGGCGGATACATAGGCGTCCGCTTCTCCGGCCTTCACCTTATCCATTGCCACAATGAGGGAGGAATCCTTCTTATGCCGGATGGCGTCTGTGGGGGATTCCCCCGTCTCAATGACGGAGGGACAATCCACCCAGGTCACCCGGTCCGCGGGAGCGTCCGGCCAGAGAGGACGTATCTTCTCCCCGATGCCGCAAAGCACCAGTGTCATAGACGCGTCGGCTTCTAACGCCAGTTTGCACCCTTCTATGATGGCGGCAGGGGCGTGATCCCCGCCCATACAATCCACAGCGATACGCATCATAAAGTCTCTCCATCCCGTTCTATCCTGCCCCAAGGGCAGTATCATTATACAGAAAACCCGGCTGTAATGCAAGGGAACGGGGATCGCCCGGAAAACACCTTCCACGGAAGCCGAAAAGCAAAAATGCGGCGTCGCTCGGACACCGGTGAAGGGTTCTCGCCCCGTGCAAGTATGGTTTGCGGTTTTTACCGGGATATGTTATACTCTTGTAACAAAAGGAGGTGCGCGGCGTGAAAAAAGCCCTTTGGATCATACTGCCCGTAGCAATACTATGTTTCTGGCTGGGCGCGGAAGGGAAAATTCCCGCTTCCGCAGCAACGCCCGCGCCCTCTCTTTCCCCTTCCTCCTCTCCCGCCGCTGCCACGCCGGCGCCGGCAACCACGGCACCCCCCCTTCGTACCCTTCCGCCTCTTGAGGAGGGCGCGGCGGCTGATTACAGCACACTGACCCTGCATGATTCGGGTGACAGGGTGGCAATGCTGCAGATGCGGCTCCGGGACCTGGGGTATTTCACCTATAAAATCACCCAATACTACGGCGACTACACAATGGACGCCGTAAAAGACTTCCAGCGGGACAATAAACTGGGCGCGGACGGTATCGCAGGGCCTGTGACCCAGTCGCTGCTTTTCAGCAATGACGCGCCTCGTAAGAAGGTGATCGCCATCGCCACACCCACACCCGTGCCGACGAGAAGGCCCCCTTCCGGAGGCGGTGGCGGCGGAGGCGGGTCGGGCGAAGCCGGCGGGAATGTTGTCACGGTCTCCTCCGTACCCACCGGCAAGCTGACGGAATGGAGCAAGGTCAATAACCTCTGGCCCCGGGGGACCCGTTACAAAGTCATTGACGTCAACACCGGCGTGCAGATGACCTTCCAGCGGGTCGGCGGCTCCCTCCATGCCGATGTTGAGCCGGCTACCGCCGCGGATACCGCCGCCTTCAAGAGAGTTTACGGCGGTTCCTGGTCCTGGGCGAGGCGGGCCGTCGTGGTCAATATCAACGGCAGCTGGATAGCGGCCTCCATCAACGGCTATCCCCACGGCTACGAAACGGTAGCCGGCAACAATATGAACGGGCAGGTCTGCATCCATTTCCTGAACAGCCGGACCCATTGCAGCAATCTGATCGATCCTGACCACCAGGCAATGGTATATAAAGCGGCGCGCCAGTCCCCGCCGTAAAGGAGAAGCACATGTCGGATTTCGCATTTCTTGCCCGGCTGCAGGAGGGGATAGCTCCCTACCGGCAGCCCATGTTCCGGGCGTTGGACGCCATCTGGAAGCATCCGGAAACCGGCTTTCGGGAGTGGTTTGCCCATGAATACCTGAAAAACAGCTTTGAAGAAATGGGCTACACCCTTACGGAAGCCGGCAATATACCCGGCTTCTATGCCGATGTGGATACCGGCCGGGAAGGGCCCACGGTACTGCTGATGGGGGAACTGGATTCCGTCATCTGCCCTGCGCACCCCGATGCCGACCCCCAAACCGGAGCGGTGCACGCCTGCGGCCATTGCGCCCAGGCTGCCTCACTGATCGGTATTGCCGGGCTGTTCCGGGACGGCAGCCTGCTCCGCGGGCTTTCCGGGAAGGTCCGGATCATGGCGGTGCCGGCGGAAGAACTGCTGGAGATCGGCTACCGCGAGGAACTGCGGAAAAAGGGGATCATCCGTTACCTGGGAGGCAAGGTGGAGTTCCTGCACCGGGGCATGATGGACGGTGTGGACATCGCGATGATGGTACATACCGCGGGCGGCCGGGGCATGGGGATACCGGACGGCGGAAACGGATGTATCGCCAAAACGATCACCTACAAGGGGAAGGCGGCCCACGCCGGCGGCGCCCCCCATGATGGGATCAATGCCCTGTACGCCGCCTCCCTGGGTATGCAGGCCGCGAATTCTCTCCGGGAAACCTTCCGGGACGGTGATCATATCCGCTTTCACCCCATTATCACCGGGAATGGCGGCGCAGTCAATGTCATTCCCGACAAAGCGGTATTGGAGTCCTATGTCCGGGGCGCCACCCTTGAAGCCATTGCGGAAGCCAACGCGAAGATCAACCGGGCGCTGGCCGCCTCTGCCGCCGCCATAGGCGCCCAAGTGCACCTGCGTGATCTTCCGGGTTATATGCCGGTTGCCGTCGACCCGGAGCTTGCCCGCCTGACAACGGAAATGATGAGGCAGGTGGTGGGGGATTCCGGCCCGGTGACCGCCGGCGGCTACTGGGACACCGGCTGTACCGATATGGGGGATATGTCCGCCGTCATGCCGGCCATCCAGCCCTACTGCGGCGGCGCCGCGGGTACCGGTCACGGCACCGACTACCGGATCGTCGATCCCGAAGAGGCGGTAGTCCGGCCGGCCGTCTTCCTGGCCGCCATGACCTGCGCTCTTCTGGAGAAGGAAGCCGGGGCCGCCCGGAGTGTGCTGGAGAATGCCTCTCCCCGCTTCGCCGCAAAGGAGGACTATTTCCGGGCGATCGACAGCCTCTCGCTGGATACCGACGCCGTTACCTATCGCGAGGACGGCAGCGTAGGTCTGCTGGAAAAAACATAGCCCGAGGTACCCCGGGGCCTGCAACGGATGCAGGCCCTTTCGCTTTCCCCGGATCGCCTTGTAATCCCTGTGCCCGGGGTGTATAATTCTCCTATCATCGACAGGAGGCAGTTATGAATATACCCGAAAGAATTGCGGCGCTGCGGGCGCTGATGAAGACAGAGGGTCTGGACGCCTATATCACGCTGAACGGAGATCCCCATGCCGGGGAGTATGTGGCCCGGCATTATACCATGCGCACATGGCTCAGCGGCTTCACCGGCTCCGCCGGTACACTGGTCGTGACCACGGAAAAGGCCGCCTTATGGACGGACGGACGGTATGTGGTACAGGCAGCCAAGCAGCTGGAAGGCTCCGGCATCGAAATGGTGCTGATCGGCGGCCCGGGAAAGCCTACGATGGAAGAATGGCTGAAATCCGAGATCCCCGGCGGCTGTGCCGGCTGGTGGGGCAGCTTGATCAGTCTGTCCGTCGCCCGGAAGCTGGAGGAGGACCTGAAGTCCGCCGGTATCCGGCTGACAATGACAGGAGACCTGACAGCGTCTATCTGGACAGATCGTCCCCCTCTGCCCGCCGCGCCGGTCTGGGAGCATCCGCTGGAATATACGGGGGAAGCCGCCGCCCAGCGGATCAACCGGGTGCGGGAGGCCATCGCAGAAAAAGGAGCCAACGCCCAGCTGATCGGCCGCCTGGAGGATATCCACTGGCTGTTCAATATCCGGGGCGGCGATATTGACGGCCTTCCGGTGGCCTACGCCTGGGCGCTGGTGACCCGGGATACCGCCACGCTCTTCACCGAACTGCGGCGGGTCGAAAAGGGCGCCGCCTCCATGCTGAAGGACAACGGCGTGACTCTGGCGGAGTATGCAGAAATCGTTCCCGCCCTGCGGGCGCTGCCCGGGGATACAGTGCTGGCTTTCGACCCCAAACGCGTCAATAAAACCCTGGCAGACAGCATTGCCTGCCCCACCCGGGAGCAAGAGGATGTCACCATACTGATGAAGGCGGTCAAAAATCCCACCGAGCAGGCCGGTATCCGAGAGAGCGCCGTCTGGGACGGCGTGGCGATGGTCAAATTCCTGAAATGGCTGGAGGAGGCTGACCGTTCCGCGGAGACCGAATACACCGCAGGGGTAAAGCTGGCGGAGATCCGAAAGACCATGCCCCTGTGTATCAGCACCAGCTTCGGTACCATCGCCGCCTACAAGGATCACGGAGCGATGATGCACTATTCCGCCACGCCTGAAACCGCCTATACGCTGGATGGAAACGGCATGATGGTACTGGACAGCGGCGGTCAGTACCTGAACGGCACCACCGATATCACCCGTACCCCGGTGTTCGGTACACTGACGCGGCAGGAAACCATCGACTACACCATGACCCTGAAAAGCCATATCGCCCTGGCGGACACGAAATTCCTGAAGGGCGCCAGTCCTTTATCACTGGACGCCATTGCCCGCCGCCCGTTGTGGAAGCTGGGCATCGAATACCGTTGCGGCACCGGGCACGGTGTGGGCTACTGCCTTTCCGTCCATGAGGAACCCATCAATTTCTCCCAGAAGGGGCGTCACATCCCCTTCCGGCCCGGCATGCTCATCACCATCGAACCGGGGGTATACCGGGAGGGCGTCTCCGGCGTGCGCATTGAGAACGAGGTGCTGGTAGTGGAGGATGAGTTCAACGAGTACGGCCAATGGTACCGCTTTGAGCCGGTGACCTACTGCCCCATCGACCTGAAGGGTGTGGATCCCTCCCTGCTGGCGCCGGAGGAGCTGGACTATCTGAATCAATACCATCAGCTGGTATACGACAGGCTGGCGCCCCGGCTGGATGAAGAGGAGAGGGCGTGGCTGGCCGGCGCGACAAGGAGGATAGGATGAAATTTCTGCTGATCGGAAACAGTCATATCTTCTACAATGATATGGGTGCGATGCTGGCGGCGCTGACCGGGGCGGAGGTCACCCTCCAGACTACCGGCGGAGCGGATCTCCTGTTTCACCGGGAGCAGACGGATGTGCGCTTCAACATCCTGTATGGCGGGTATGACGGTATCGTGCTGCAAAACCGGCAGCAGCCCGTCCCCGCGATGGAGGAGCATCTGCTGGGTCTGGAAGGGCTGATGGAGTGGATCCGGCAAACGGACTCCATTCCCCTGGGCTATGAGACCTGGAGCATTCCCGGCAAGCCCGATACGCTTCCCGCCCAGAAGTCCCTGTGGGAGGAGGCAAAGCGCGTTTACGGCATGGACTATGCCCCTGTGGGCGAGGCTTTCCGCCGGGCGGAGGGCAGCGGCATCGACCTATACGGGCCGGACCGCCGCCATGCCTCTCCGGCCGGAAGCTACCTGATCGCCCTTTGTCTGGCCCGCGGGCTTACGGGGCGGCCGGTCACAGATCTCCCGGGGAAGCTGTCCTGCAGAGGACATTCCCTGATCGCGCTGACGGCAAAGGAAGCCTCACCGCTCAGGGTCGCCTGCGAAGAGGCCTACGAGAATAAGGGATAACAACGCTCAGCGGGAGCGGTGCTTCTTTCTCTCGCCTTTCATTTTCATAAAACAAACCAGTGAGGTCAGCATGTATACACCCGGAAAAGATTTTCGCAGCGACACCGTGACCCAACCTACGCCCGCAATGCGGGCAGCCATGGCGGCAGCGCCGATAGGAGATGACGTATACCGGGACGATCCTACCACCAACCGTCTGGAGGAGAGGGCGGCGGAAATACTGGGGAAAGAGGCGGCGCTTTTCGTATCCTCCGGCACAATGGGGAATCAACTGGCGATTATGAGCCAAACCCGCCGGGGGGACGAGGTTATCTGTGGACAGAATGCCCACATCCTCATTCACGAGGTCGGCGCGGCGGCGGTGCTGTCGGGCGTAACCCTGCGACAAGCGGCTTTCCCCGACGATTTGTTCCGGTGGAGGGAGATCGAAGAGGTGATACGCCCGCGGGACATTCACGAGCCGCCCACCGCCCTTGTCTGCATTGAAAACGCCCTATCCAACGGTCGTGTGGTGCCGCTGGTGAATATGCGGGAGATCTATGCCATGGCTGGGCGCCGGCATCTTCCGGTGCATATCGACGGGGCCCGGATATTCAATGCGGCGGCGGCGCTGGGCAAACCCGTGCGGGCATTGACCGCCTGCGCCGATACCGTCAGCTGCTGCCTCTCCAAGGGGTTGTGCGCCCCGGTAGGTTCCATACTGGCGGGACCGGAGGAGGTTATCGCCCGCGCCCGTAAGTACCGGAAGATGCTGGGCGGTGGCATGCGGCAGACCGGTATACTGGCGGCGGCGGGTCTGCTGGCGCTGGAGGAAATGCCCCGGCGTCTGCCGGAAGACCACGCCCGGGCAAAGGAACTGGCGGAAATCCTGGCTGCCAGCCCCTTATGGGATACCGCTCCGGCTAAAACGGAGATCAACATGGTCTTCGCCTTCTATAAAGGGGATGCCGAAGCACTCAACCGCCGGCTGGCGGCGGAGGGCTGGCTGGTGAACCCGCCGGAAAAGGGCGTCTACCGTTTTGTGACTCATTACGGCATAGAGAATGAGGACATTGCCGCATTGAGCAGATTGCTGACAGAATAAGGAGGAACCATGGCTTCTCCGGTACGCCCCTCCTTCCCGGCTGCCTTTTCGGCGGCCTTTGGGCAACGCCCTCTGTTTTCCGCCGGTTTGGCCTGGGGTCTGGGGATGCTGGCAGGGTTGACCTTGGGATACCCGGGCTTGATCCCCGTATGCCTGCTTGCCGGGGGAATCATATGGCTTTGCCGCGAAAAAAGGCGGCTGGCCGTCCTTTGCGGACTGCTGGCCGCCTTTTCCTGTCTATATGCCGCCCTCTCCCTCCCTTCCTGGCGGAACACCGAAAAAGAAATACTGCCGGGGGCGCCGGTAACCGGCGTAGTAGAGGGTGTGGTGCTGCCCGGGAGCCGACAAATCCTGCTGGGCTCTTTGACGGTAAACGGAGAACCACAGGAGGGCAGACTGCAGCTTTGGCTGCCCGCGGAGAACGCGGCTCTGCAAAAAGGCGCCCTTCTTTCGGCGGAGCTTTCCCTGCGGCCGGCGGAAACCGAATCCCTCTTTGGCTGTTACACCCTCTCAAGAGGGATCCGCTACACCGCCGCGGCCTATCGGTATGACGTCGTGCCCGGCCCGGCGCTGTGGGGTATGGATGCCTTCCGTGTGCGTCTGGCGGCGGCGCTGGATAAAGACCTCTCGCCCTCCTCCGCCGCGGTGATGAAAGCCCTTCTCCTGGGTGACGGCAGCCAGCCGGATGAAGATCACCGGCTGTACAGGGAAATGGGCGGCGCCCATCTGCTGGCAGTCTCCGGCCTCCATGTATCCATCATCCTGATGCTGCTGGCCTGGGTGCCCGCGGCTATGTGGAAAATCAAATTCATCTGGGCAGTTCCCTTTATATTCCTTTCCAACGGTCTTTTACTGCTGCTCTTCGGGCTGCTCACCGCCTTTCGTCTGTCGGTCATGCGGGCAATATGGATGTGGCTGTTCGCTTGGCTGCTGAAGGGGCTGGCAAAACCTCCCGATCCGCCGCTGACGCTGGTGCTTTCCTTTGGAGCCATCACGGCGCTGCAGCCGCTGCACGGGCTGGATCCCGGTCTGTGGCTGTCCATGCTGGCAGTGCTCGGGATATTGTCCGTCCTGCCCCTCAGCCGCCAGCTTCCCGTACGGCAGCCCTTCCTGCAGAACCGGCTGCGGGATCTGCTGGCAGGGGTCGCCGCCCTGTTGTTTGTACTGCCGCTGACGGCCGCGATGTTCGGCCTTGTGCAGCCTCTGACGCCGGTCACCACCCTCCTTTTGACGCCCCCCCTGATCGCGGTGGTCTTTATCGGCGTATTGTATACATTGGGGATTTTCGGGTTTCCCTGGCTTGCCCGGGTTCTGGCAAGTCCGCTGGATGCCCTGCTGCGGCTGATGGCAAGGGGGATGTCGATACTGACGAAGTGGGTCCATACCGTCCCGCTGACGCTCAACCGGCCCTGGCCCGCCATTGCCGCCCTCTGTTTGACTCCCCTCTGGTCGCCCGGGTTTCTGCGTCCCCGCAGGTGGGTGCGGTTCAGCGCGATGGGGCTGGCCGCGTTGCTGACAGCACTTGCCTTTCTACCCGTTCCCCGGGAGGTTACCGGGGACCACCTGCTCCTCACGCCGGTCTGGAACCATACGGCGCTGGTGTTTGCGGGGGACGACATGCTGTACGCGGTGACCGATACCGGGGGCGATCCTCTTGTAACGGCGCTGCAAAAGGAGGCCGCGGGAAACCCCGTCACCCTGCTGTATCTGGGGGAAGATATGGGAGACCTGGCGGAACTCCAGGAGGCGCTGGCCGACAGGACCCGTCTGGCGGCGGTCTATCTCCCCGGAGATCCGAAGGCGCCGCCGCCCCCGGGTTGCGGAATACTGCCGGAGGAGGGTCTGACCGCCGGCGGCTTCTCCCTGTCCCTCCGCCGGTACTGCCGCTCTGCCGGAACAAAGCTCTACACCGCCGCGGTGATCGATTGGAAGGGGCAGCGTCTTGTCTATGGGGAGCTTTTCCGGCTGAAGACGGGGGACACCTCCTTTGCCGATTGCTTTTTGTATATTCATTCCTGTACGACCTCGGGGCGCCTGCGGGGCGCGGGGGATTTCCCCGGCACACTGCAGGTCTGGAACGGAAGCGGCACGGTCAACCTGGCAGAAACCGGTCCCCTGCTGCTGCAGTGGGATAAAACCGGTATCCGATGGTATAAAAGATAAATCGCCGCAGTGAATCATCGGCCCCGGAATACGGGAACTTCCCGCAAGCCTTCCTCCGATGTAAAAAACACGCCGTTTCCTTTCGGGAAACGGCGCGTTCGTTAATTAAAGCTTCTTATCCCAGGGTATTCGTCAGTCCCGCCTGGTATGCTTCCTCGACACAAGCCTGGTGGCTTTCATCCACATGGTCCGTACCGTGGGTACGGCTGTTCAGTATGTGGAGGCAAACCTGCCCTTCCATACCGTTGTTTTTAATGGTCTGTTCGCCATGGGGATAGGAATAGGTTGAACCGGCGATCCGCCGCCCGTTATAGACGACCCACACCGGCCGGCGGAAATAGTTCCAGGTACCACCCTGGGCCGCCAGCAGAATCAGTGTATCCTCCTGGGAAACAGGCTCAAAGTCAATGTGATTCGTGCCGCCCATACGATAACAACGGAGGGTATAACCGGTACGGACGTCCACCAGCGTAAAGTAAGCGCCTCTGGGAACAATGCCGCTGCCGCCTTCATACCAATCCACATTTTCTATGGGGTAGGCCATACCGTTGTCGTAACGGAAGTAATTGATGCCTTCGGCGATAGGAAGGGCGGGGATCGGCTTTCCATTAGCCTCCCTATACATAGCTGTCAGCGTCCTCGGCCCTGCCAATCCGTCCACGGTCAGCCCGGCAGACTTCTGGTAGGCTTTTACCGCCGCCAGGGTATAGTCGCCAAAATAGTTGGCCTTGTCCATATTGGAGCCTATAGTGCCGTACAAGCCCAACGCGCGGAGGGCATTCTGCAGCCGACCGACTTGTACGCTGGTCTGTCCCTTTCTCAGGGTGTAATTCAAATTCTCTCCGTTGACATAGGTGAATATTTCGGTATTTCCGGTCCCGCCGCTTTCGCTCTCACATCCCTCGGGTGCCTCCTTGGCGTTGCCTGAGTACAGCAGCGTCAATGTGATGGGGCCGGCGCAGCCGTCCATAGACAAGCCGTTTGTTTTTTGGAACAGCTTCACGGCGGCTACAGTTACGGAATCGTATACATTGGTCACGGTGCCGGAAAAATACCCCAGCCTCTTCAGTGCAGCATGCAGCAGTATGACCTGGTCACCCACAGAGCCCTTTCTCAGTATGATATTCGTAACGGGCTGAGCGGTGGTGGTGGCGTCCGGCTTGGGGGTGGCGATGACGCCGGGGTCGCCGGAAGCAGCAGGCGTGGGAGTGGCTTCCCCCTCCACCCCGACAGCGCTGCCGGAGTAAAGCTTCCTCAGTGTCATGGGGCCAGCCATACCGTCCACGGTCAGGCGATTTTTGCGCTGGAAATCCTTCACCGCCAGCACGACCTGCTCGTCATAATACCCGTCCGCGTCACCGGCGTCATAACCCAGGTCATTCAGCGCCCTCTGCAGCAGGATCACCTGTGCGCCGGAGGAGCCTCTCTTCAAAATCAGGGTCAGGTTGGGGGTAGCGGAGGGATCTACCGTGGGGGTGGAGGTGGGCTTTGCGGCGGCTGAATAAAGTCGGGTCAGCGTCTTGTTCCCGGCCAATCCGTCCTGAGTCAGGCCGTTGGCCCTCTGGAAGGCCTTCACCGCGGCATATACAGCGTCATCGTAGATCCCGTCCACATCCCCGGTATAATAGAGCAGCTCTTTGAGCCGCTGCTGCAGCAGCTTCACCTGTTCGCCGGTGGAGCCTTTTTTCAGCAATATCGTCAGGTTCGGGGTAGCGGAGGGCGCAGCGGAGGGCGAAGCCGTTGGTGTGGCGGAAGCGGAGACCGTAGGAGTAGCCGACGGCGAAGCCGTCGGTGTGCCCGAAGGAGCGGAGGTGGCGGCAATGGCGCCGTCGCTGTAGAGTTTGGCCAGTGTTTTCGGCCCAGCGCAGCCGTCCCGCGTCAGGTTATTCTTGCCCTGGAAGGCGCCCACGGCCAGTCGGGTGGCGTCATCATACACGCCGGAAATCTCCCCGCCGTAGTACAACAGCTCCTTCAAACGGGCCTGAAGGAGCTTTACCTGCTCCCCGGTGGAGCCCAGCTTCAGCAACGCTCTTAAATCGGGCGTAGCGCTGGCGTCAGGTGACGCCGTACCAACTGGTACGGAACCGGCATAGAGCTTGGTCAGTGTATTTCTTCCGGCGATCCCGTCCTGTGTTAGGCCGTTTGCCCTTTGGTAGGTCTTCACGGCGTTGACGGTGGACAGCTCATAGTAGCCGTTCACGGGGTAGGGATAATATCCCTTTTCCGCCAGGGTTTTCTGCAGCAAGGCCACCTGCGCGCCGGAGGAGCCTTTTTTTAATGTCTGGGTCAGTATCGCCTCGGTGGCGGGGGTGAATAAATCCCGCTTTCGGACAGCGGATTCATCCCCGTACAGCACCGCCAGCGTCCTGGGCCCGGCGATCCCGTCGGAGCCGAGAAAATTCTTCATCTGGAAAGCGACTACCGCGGTAAAGGTAGCGTCCCCATAGGTACCGGAGATTTCATCAAAATAAAAGCGATAGTCCGCCAGCTTCTGTTGGAGCAGCTTTACCTGCTCTCCAGCGGAACCCTTTTTTAACGTTGTCGTCATATCGGGTTCCGTTGCCAGCGCAGATACCGGTATCAGGCACAGCAGTACCGCAAGCACCAAAGACAGGCCGTGCTTCCACTTGGCATTTTGCAAAAAAATCATCCCATTTCCTCCGGGTTACAATGTCGCAGATCACTGCCTTTTTATTGTAGCACTTATGAAACGGGAAGTCAAATAATTTTTACCGTTGCGTAACATATTTTTCACATTTTTTGCAGGAATTTTCCCAAGGCGGCAACATCCTGCCGGTACACCGGCGCGAGGGAGCGATTGTAAATGATGCTTGCGGGGTGATAGAGGGGAAACAGCGTGACGGAAACACCCCCGGTCTCCAGCTTACGAGGCTGCCCGTGGCAGCCCCCCACGGTCAACCGGTTGTCGCCCGTTACCGCCCGGAGGGAGGTGTTCCCCAAGGTCACCAGAAAGGCGGGGGATACGGTGCGGATCTCCTCCAGCAATGTGGGAATAAACAGCCCGATCTCCTCCCTGTCCGGGGGGCGGTTGGACAGGGTGCCTGTCCGGGGGTGGATCTTGACCGGACGGAACTTCACCACATTGGTGATATACAGCTGTTCTCTGGAAAAGCGGAGGATCTCCAGAAATTCCTCCAGATTCTTCCCTGCCTTCCCCACAAAGGGACGGCGCAGCAGCGTCTCCTTTTCCCCCGGCGCTTCCCCAACCAGCATTACCCGGGCATCGGGGTCCCCCTCTCCGAATACAAGCACTCTTTCCGCCCCGGGGTAAGCCAAATCGACCCTTTCCCTACAGCGGGCATACACCTTCGCCAGCGCGTCAGCTTTGTCCATCCGCTACATTTCCCGTCTTTCCAGTATGGCCCGGCCAAGGGTGACTTGGTCGGCGTATTCCAGGTCCGATCCCACCGGGAGACCCGAGGCGATCCGGCTGACCTTCATCCCCAGGGGCTTCAGCAGCCGGGCGATATACAGCGCGGTCGCCTCCCCCTCCACATTGGGGCTGGTGGCCACGATCACCTCCCGCACGCTCTCCCCCAAACGGGAAAGGAGCTGGGGCAGCCGGATATCCTCCGGGCCCCGTCCGTCCCGGGGTGAGATCGTCCCATGCAGCACATGGTACCTCCCCCGGAACTCCCGGGTCTTCTCCATCGCTTCCACATCCCTGGGCTGCTCCACCACGCAAATCAGGCTGTCGTCCCTTGAGGGGTCGGCGCAGAAAGCACAGGGGTCGGTGTCTGTGAAGTTCTGGCAAACCGAGCAGCTATGCAGCGCCTTTTTCGCCTTCCAGATGGCTTCGGCCAGTCTCCGTACCTCCTCCTCCGGCTGATCCAGCAGAAAGTAGGCCATTCGCGCTGCCGAACGGGGGCCGATACCGGGCAGCTTGCCCAACTCATTGATAAGCTGGGCAAGAGGTTCCGCCATTTTTCCCATCAAAGCAACCCCGGGATGTTCATCCCGCCTCCTACAGCTTCCAGCTTCTCTCTGGAAAGAGCGTCTATCTGCGCCATCGCCTCGTTGACCGCGGCGGTGACCAAGTCCTGTAGCATCTCCACATCCTCGGGATCCACGCATTGGGGTTGGATCGTCAGGGAAAGCAGCTTCTTATCGCCGTTGACCCTTGCCGTCACCATGCCGCCTCCCGCGGAAGCCTCGGCCTCCAGAAGCTTAACCTCTTCCTGCGCCTTCTCCAGATCCGCCTGCATTTTCTGCGCCTGCCGCATCAGTTGCTGTATATTCTGCCCTCCCATACCGGGAAAGCCGGAAAATCCACCTTTTTTTGCCATATTAATCCTCCTTGTCACAAATATCGATCGGTATATCGTCGGGCAGCGCCCGGAGTGATTCCTCCACAAATTCCCGTTCCTGCGGCGTCATTTCCATCTGTTGAAACTCCAGCTTCATCGGCTTTCCCGTCATTCCAGCCAGCTCCTCCTCCAGGGCGACGGTATACCGCTTCATCCGGGAAAGGGTACCGTCATCCGGCGGCGGCACCGTTACCCGCAGCAGCATCCCTTCCAGCGCCTCCGGCTTACATCGCCGCATCGGCGCGGTGTACATCTGCTTGCCCTTCTCATCCAGCCGCCGGATCAGCTCCGTCCACAGGGCAGCTTGCCCGGCAACCGGGGGAACGGAAGAGGTATTCTCCTTTTTCGGTCTCAACACCCGCCGCAGTGCGCCGGGATCCCGGGGCTTCGCCTGTTCCTCGGTCGATGGCGCGGAAAGGGGCTCCTCATCGTCCCCTTCCAAAGGCGCCTCCTCCGGCGGGGGCGCGCTGTCCGATACGGGTTCCGGGTATTCCGTCTCAACTTCCGGGGCGGCGTTGCGGGCGTCGGGCGCTGGGGTCAAGCCCTTTTCCAGCCGTTCCAGGCGCTCCAGCACCGCTGTCATATCCTCCTCCTGCGGCAGCTGGGCGCAGCGTGCCAGTGTCGTCCCCAGCAGCAGCGAAGGCTGGGAAGCAAACCGCAGATCCCCCTCAAGCTGGCTTAACAACCGGGTGATACGGGTGATCTGCCGGGGGGAAGCGGCGGAGGCGCGGCGGCGCAGCGCGGCAGCCAAAGCGGCGTCCCCGGTCAGCTCCTCCGCCAAAGCCGGCTGAAAATGTGCCAGGAACAGGTCACCGAAGCCCCGGAGCATCTCCTGCCCCATCGCGGAAGGATCGGCCCCCTTTTCCAGCAGCGCCCGGGAAAGGGTCACCGCGGCGGCGGCATCCCCTGCCAGTATACTGTCCTCCAGCTTTTCCCGGGCAGCTGCGTCCGTTACCCCCAGTACCCGGGTCACGGTATCGGTCGTGATATCCCCTTCGGAAATCGTCAGGCACTGGTCCAGCATGGACACGGCGTCCCGCATGGCGCCGCCGGCCTGCCGGGCGATCATGGCCAGCGCGGCCGGCTGGGCCTTCCGTTCCTTACGGGAAAGAATGCTTTCCATCCGCCCGGTCATCTGGAGCATCGTCATCCGCTTGAAATCATATCTCTGGCAGCGTGAAAGTACGGTATCCGGCAGCTTATGGGGCTCTGTGGTGGCGAATATAAAGATAATATGCTCCGGAGGCTCCTCCAGAGTCTTCAGCAGGGCGTTGAAGGCGGAGTTGCTCAGCATATGGACCTCGTCCACAATGTAGACCCGGTACTTCCCCACCGCAGGAAGATATCCCACATTGTCCCGCAGCTCCCGGATCTCATCTACCCGATTGTTGGAGGCGCCGTCGATCTCGATAATGTCCATCGCGCCTTCGGAATTCACCGACCGGCAGAAATCGCATTCTCCGCAGGCCTCTCCGTCCGCCGGGCGCCGGCAGTTGACCGTCCGAGCCAGTATACGGGCGACGGTGGTTTTCCCGATCCCCCGGGGACCGGCAAAAAGATAGGCATGGAAGATCCGTCCTGTCTCTATTTGCCTGGCAAGGGTCTTTACCACCATCTCCTGCCCTACCACATCGGCAAAGCGGAAGGGTCTGTCCTCCTGATAAAGCGCCCGGTATGCCATCTCTCTCCCCTTCCTTTCACGGAGTATCCGCAGTTCTCGTCAGAATTCAGTATACCCCAAACGGGGTTGTTTTTCAATGGTGGAAAGGGTATAGTGTGGGGGGAGGTTTGCTGTGGAGGAACTCTTATTGCGGCAGCTGCGGGAGCTGACGGAGGGGGAGCGGCATCCCCTGCCCAATTTGGCCAACGCCGCGGCGCTGCTGTGGCTTTCCCTTGGGGACATCAACTGGGCGGGGTTTTACCTGCCCTGCCCCGGCGGGCTGCTGCTAGGCCCCTTCCAGGGCAAGCCCGCCTGTATACGCATCGCCGGGGGCAAAGGGGTCTGCGGCGCCGCTCTCGCCCGTGGGGAGACACTGCGGGTGGAGGATGTTCACGCCTTTCCCGGGCATATTGCCTGTGACCCTGCCTCCCGGAGCGAGATCGTCATCCCCCTGCGGAGCGGAGGCCGGGTCGTCGCCCTGCTGGATATTGACAGTCCCCTCCCCGGCCGTTTTACCCCGGAGGACATCCCCCGGCTGGAGGCTTTCGCCTCTCTGTTGGCCGCCGCCTGTGATTGGGAAAAGTTGAAAATCACAGAATAATAACCGCCGGAAATCGAAAACAGACAAAAAGCCGCCGGAAATTTCCCGGCGGCTTTTTATATGCCTTGTGCAGGAGTCACGGCATCGGTTTACCCAACGGATCCCCTATCGGCAATGCGGATCACGGCGATCACGATCAGCGCGATCCAGACAAGAAGGGCAAGGGCCCAGAGAACATACGCCGCGACCCTCTTCCATTTCGTTTTGATGTCCTTCGCGGTCAGCAGGCCCATCACCGGGGGGATCAGCCACCAGCCGGCCAGCCGGCCGGCTTTGAAATCCGGCACGGGTTTGCCGGTGGGACGGCCCTGGGAATCGGTGATCTCGGGTATCAGCGGCTCGGTTTTCCCCCGTTTGACCGCCTCGTCATACCAGCTCATCTCATTCCGGCAGAAGTTGTATTTCTCAGTATATATCTTCACAAAAGTCGCCCGTATCCCCAGCACCGGTACTGCCAGCAGCAGCAGCAGGGGATGGATGACCGTCAGCGCCAGTGACAGCAGCAGCCAGGGCGCGGTCAGCAGCCAGCTCCAGCCCTGTATCCTTTTCCGGAGTTTCTTGACCAACGCCCGATCCCCGGCGCAGAAGCGGATCACATCGTCGGTCTCCGCCTCCACCATGGCGATGTCCGCCCCTCCGGTCTGGGTCCGGTGATCCCATATCTTATAATAAAGGTTCTCCCGGGCGTACTTCTTCTCCAGCGCCGCCGCCTGTTCCAGCCGCTGCGGCGAAGGGCGGCACTTTTCATACCCGGTTTTCGTATCCCCGTCCCTCACCGTCTGGACGGCGTATTTATACTCCCTCTCCAGCAGCGCGGGCAATGTTGCCTCCGCAGCCAGCAGGCTCCGTTTCTCCTCCGGAAGATCCCGGGGCAAGGCGTCGTACAGTACCTCCCCTACGGAGGCGGCGGCCTCCAGCCTGTCCAGCCATCCCTGGCATTGCGCAAGGCTGCTGAAGGGCTTGTCGGGGACGGGCGGGATCAGTCCTGCGGCATATACCGCCAGCTCCCCGGCGTTGCTCCGCCGGGAAACCGTGTCAAACCGCTCCTTGAGCAGCGCGTCCGCATCGGAAAAACCCTTTGCCACCTCCTGCACATAGAGGCTCCCCACCGCCAAATACCCGGTGCACAGCGCCCGGCGGAAAATCACGCGGGGCAGGGTGCTGTCCAGTAGCATGACCCGGGTATAGAGATCGTAGGCCTCCTGATACTTTCGGAGGGTAAACGCCTCCTCTGCCAGCTTCAGGGTGTTGTTGATCTCAGCGGAATGATCCGCTTTTACCTCTACCCGGATCACCTCCCGCTCCACTTTAGTCCCACAATGGTTGCAAAAGCCGCTCTCCTGCTCCGGTTCCCATTCCAGATTTGCCCCGCAGGATGGGCACTTTACCTCCGCAAAAGTCATATCCGCCTCCTATTTTCCGTATTTACCGATAAAGGGCAGCGCCTCACCGCCGAACCAACTGTGACCCGCGCCGTTGTCATGCAAAAAATCTCCGTGCCGGGGTCCCCGCATCACCTTGAAAATCACCGGACTCTCGTATTCGTAATGCGCCAGGGTGCTTTCCAGCAGCCGGTTCTGGGCAAGCCGGTTTGGGATATCCTCATCCGACACCATGATCAGCAGCGGCGGGCCGGAAGAACGGACATGGTACAGGGGCGCGGTCTCATCGATCACGATTTTACGGGAGTCCTCCCCCGCCCGCGCAAGCACTTCAAAGTGCTTGGTAGGCTGCCCGCTGAGCAGCAGGAAGCCGGCAAAATCATCGGGATCCAGTCCCCGGGCCGCCAGCCATTGCTTATCCAGCAGCAGCATCATCGCCAAATAACAACCCGCCGAATAGCCGCCGATAAAAAACTTCCGCAAAGGAAAGCGCTCTCCCGCCTCTTTCGCCGCCCATTCCACCGCCGCCGCCGCGTCTTCCACAAAATCCGGGTAGGCCGCGGTGGGATACAGCCGGTAATTGGGGGAAATCAAGGCCACGCCCGCGGCGCAGAACTCCTCCGCCAGTCCCCGCAATTCCTCCTTATCCCCGCCCGTCAACCCGCCGCCGTGAAAAAACACCGCAGCCGGAAAAGGGCCCTCTCCTTCCGGGAGCGCGATATCCAGCAGATTCCGCTCCTCCTTCCCGTAGGGAATATCCTTGATGTGTCGCATACCTTTCCTCCCTTATTCCTGCTTTCCGGCTTCCTGCCTCTTTTTTGCCTTCCTTTTCTCAAAATACAGCAGCAATGCTCCCGTTCCGGCCAGCAAAGCAAGTATCCCGGCGGCGATCAGCCGGGAAGTCAGGGTATCGCTTATGATCTCCGCGCCGCGTATAAGCGTAAACATTCAGGTCACCTCCGAACGTATGCATTATAAAATAAAACAGCTTCTTTTGCAATATTCCAACGGATGCGGAAAACTGCCGGGCAACACTTCATACTTGACGGCAAAGGGGGAATCGACTACAATATTTTCAATACACACAGGAGGAAGCCTCGATGCGCATGCGTCAATTGGGCAGCACCGGTCTTATTGTCAGCGAGATCGGGCTGGGCTGCGAGCACCTGCAGGGGAAGCCCGAGCGGCAGGTCCTGTCCACCGTGCAGGCCGCTTTGGAGGGCGGCATCAATTTTCTTGAGGTCTTTATGTCGGAACCGAATGTGCGCAGCGCCATAGGCAAGGCGATCCGGGGCACGGATGCCATGGTGCAGGGGCATATCGGATCCACCTGGAGGGATGGGCAATATTTCCGGAGCCGGGATTATAAAGCCTGTAAGAACGCCTTTGAAGATCTGATGACCCGGCTGAACCGGGAGTATATCGACGTAGGCATGATCCACTTTATCGATGACCCGGAGAAATGGGACCGGTTTGCCGAGAGCGACACCATGGCTTATGTCCGGAAGATGAGAGAGAAGGGGGTCATACGCGCGGTGGGTCTGAGCAGTCACAACCCGGTGGCGGCCGCAAGGGCGGTGGAGTCCGGGGAGATCGAGGTGCTGCTGTTCTCCCTGAACCCGGTATATGATATGCTGCCCCCCATGGAGATCGACGACCTGTTCGGAGAGGGTATGCGCCGGGAAATCAAGGGGAACCGGGGGATGAATCCTCTTCGCGAAGGGCTGTACAGCCTGTGCGCCCGCAAGGGCGTGGGGATAACCGTCATGAAGGCCATGGCCGGCGGCATGCTGCTGAATCCTGCCGCCAGTCCCCTTGGCCGGGCGATGACGCCGGTACAGTGCGCCCATTACGCTCTGACCCGTCCCGCGGTGGCTTCCGTCATGCTGGGCGCGGCAACGCCCGAGGAGGTAAAGGGACTGCTTCGGTACGAAACCGCCACCGATGAGGAGAAGGACTTTTCCTCCATCCTGGAGGGACAGGCTGTCTCCCTGGCGGGCAAGTGTGTATACTGCAACCATTGCCTGCCTTGTCCCGCCAGGCTGGACATCGGGGCGATTCAAAAATATATGGACCTGGCCGCCGGGAGCGATACCGTTCCGGAAACCGTCATGAGCCATTACAACGACCTTCCCCACCACGCCGGGGAATGTGTTGATTGCGGCGCCTGCGAGGAGCGCTGCCCCTTTGGTGTGAAGGTACGGCAGCGTATGGCGCTGGCAAAAGAACTCTTCGGCAAATAGCGCCGCTAATTGGAAAAGCTGTAAGAATACCCAATGACCCAAACGAAAGGCCGGTGAAAACCGGCCTTGTGCATTATGGATTCATATCCGTTCATCGGAGATCACCGGTCTGTATAGCCCGGAACATTGATAGAAGAGTCATTCTAAAGCTGTACGTTTCTGTCGTAAAAAGCTATTCTCGCGGACATTTTTACGGGTATCGAATATCAGGTGATTGAAATAATATATTAAATAAAACCGCGGACGGATTTAAGATCGATCCTTTTCAGATCTCTGTTTGTCCTCCGCATGCTTTTTCAGAGCTTGGAAAGACCTGTCGCTGATCACATGCTCTGCCTTGCAAGCATCCTCTATCGCTGTTTTCTCATCGACGCCGAGCATCATGAGTATCTTGCTTAAAACAGTATGCCTTTCATAGATTTTTTCTGCCAGCAAGAGACCCCTGTCAGTCAACGAAATATATCCGTCCGTATCAACAACAATGTATTTTGCTTTTTTGAGGATACCGATACCCCGGCTGACACTGGGTCTGGAGTAATTCATATGCTCCGCGATGTCAATAGAACGCACAAAGGGTTTTGATTTGGTAAGAATATAAATAGTTTCGAGATACATCTCGCTGGAAGGTTTTAAGCCCATCATAAACTCCTTAGGACGCAAAATGAAAACTGCCATCTCTATGATACAAAAGATATGCGGAAAAATCAAAGGAAAATTTTTTTATGACGCAAAAGCAAAAAACCTGCGTTCCCCCTATTGACAACTTCAAAAAACAGGCGTATTATAATTGTTGTTAGCGTAAGCTAACTAATTGTGCCGCATTGGTAATTTGCAAAATACAATATGTGTGTCACAATCACAAAAGGAGACGCGCGGTGATAATCAGTATGACATTAAAAGACGCTGTAGAAGGAAAAGAGTACATTATCCGGCAAATCAAAACGGGCGACGAAGAATTGAACTCGTTTTTATTCACCCTTGGATGCTATGTCGGTGAAACAATTACTGTTGTTGCCCACAGAAAAGGCGGTTGCACGGTTTCAATTAAAGACGGGCGCTATAATATCGACACGCAGTTAGCTGACGCCATTGTTGTTTGACACCATATGGCGAAGCGCAAACTGCTTTTTTTAGCCTTGTTGTTAGCCTTTGCTAACATAGTCCGGTTCACTGTTCAACTTAAACCAAAAGCAAAAAGGAGGTAATTCAAATGAAAATCGCTTTAACAGGCAACCCGAACTCAGGCAAGACCACAATGTACAATGCCTTGACCGGCCGTAATGAAAAGGTCGGAAACTGGGCGGGTGTCACCTTGGACAAGAGAGAACACCCGATTAAGAAGTCGTATGCGGGCGATGGACAGCTGATTGCTGTTGATCTTCCCGGCGCTTACTCTATGTCCCCCTTCACTTCCGAAGAGAGCATCACCAGCTCCTATGTTAGGAAGGAAAATCCGGATGTCATCATCAATATCGTGGATGCCACCAACTTGAGCCGTAGCCTCTTCTTCACAACACAACTTCTGGAACTTGGTATTCCTGTTGTTGTTGCTCTGAACAAAAGCGATCTCAATGTAAAGAAAGGTACCGCGATCGATACGGACGTTTTGTCTGAAAAACTCGGCTGCCCCGTTGTTAACACCGTTTCCACCTCCGGCGAAGGCTTAAAGGCTGCGATTGACGCCGCCGTCGCTCACGCAAACGAAACGCAGAACGCTCCTTATGTGCAAGGCGACATCGATTTGACCGACAAGGCAGTAGTTGAAACTGCTGACCGTAAACGGTTTGAATTTGTAAACCAGATTGTAGATGCCGTTGAGACCCGTAAGATCTTCACCAGGGATAAAAACTTCGGCGATAAGATCGACGCTGTGCTTACAAACAAGTGGCTTGGTATTCCGATCTTTGCGGTTGTTATGTTCCTGGTGTTTCAGATCTCCCAGGTTTGGGTAGGCGCTCCCGTTGCCGATCTGCTTGTAGGCTGGCTGGAAAGCTTCCAGGGCTGGGTAGGAGAACTCCTTGCGGATGCCAGCCCGTTGCTTTCCACCATCCTTGTTGACGGCGTCATCGGCGGTGTGATTGCTGTTGTCGGATTTCTGCCGCTTATTATGGTGATGTACTTCCTCATTGCCCTGCTCGAGGACTGCGGCTATATGGCCCGTGTTGCCGTTGTACTGGATCCCATCTTCAAGAAGGTCGGGCTCTCCGGCAAGTCCGTCATTCCCTTCGTTATCTCTATTGGTTGTGCGGTCCCCGGTATCATGGCCAGCCGTACCATCCGCAACGAGCGCGAAAGAAGAGCAACCGCCATGCTTGCCCCCTTCATGCCCTGTGGCGCAAAGATCCCCATTATCGCCCTCTTTGCGGGCGCGTTCTTTGACAATGCAGGCTGGGTAAGCACCTTGATGTATCTCTCCGGTATTCTGCTTATTTTCCTCGGCGCGCTTCTCGTCAATAAGGTTGCCGGCTACAAAGCAAGAAAATCCTTCTTTATCATTGAGCTCCCTGAATACAAGGTTCCTTCCCTTTGGGGCGCATTCAAATCCATGTGCATCCGCGGCTGGGCGTTCATTGTTAAAGCCGCTACCATTATCCTTCTTTGCAACCTGGCGGTACAACTGATGCAGACTTTCACCTGGAGCTTCCAGGTTGCCGAGACTGCCGATCAGTCGATTCTTGCTTCCATCGCATCGCCTTTCGCTTATCTGCTCGTTCCGATCGTCGGCGTTCTCTCCTGGCAGCTTGCCGCAGCGGCGGTTACCGGTCTCATTGCCAAAGAAAACGTTGTCGGCACCCTTGCCGTTACCTTCGTCGGGCTTGAAAATCTCATCGATGTCGAAGAGTTTGCCCTTATGGAAGGTGCGGGTGCGGAGGTTGCGGGTATTTTCGCGATCACCAAGGTCGCGGCTCTCGCTTACCTGATGTTCAACCTTTATACGCCTCCCTGCTTTGCGGCTATCGGCGCCATGAATGCCGAGATGAAGAGCGGCAAGTGGCTTTGGGGTGGTGTCGGACTCCAACTCGCCACAGGTTACACCGTCGCATATCTTGTTTACACCATCGGCACTCTTGTTACCGGCGGCGTCCTTCACATCGGCGCTGCGGCCGGCGGTCTTGCTGCCGTTCTTGCTATGGCAGCCGTTGTGATCGGTCTTATTGCGAACACTAATAAAAAACTGAAAGCAGAGTATGCTCTGACCGGCGCTAAAAGCTAAAATTTTCTGACGGGATCCGTGGTTATGAAAGATATTATCGTTGTTTTGATTTTGCTTGTCATGGTGGCAGGTATTCTGTGGTATTTTTTCCGTACGAAAAAACGCAGCAAACCCTCCTGCATCGGCTGCCCTTATGCAAACCGATGCGGAGCCGGGATTGGCGGTGAACGCGGCGGCAGTACCTCCGATAACAGAAAAGGTTAAACCCGAATCTTTGAAGGGGATACGGGCATGCGCGTCCATCCTCCCTTTTGAAAAACGAACCTGCGTAAATAATTGTCTGCAGTATATGATTCGCCCCGGGATCCGCGTTCAACCCGGATCCCGGGGTTCTTTTTAATTCCTGATTTTTCCGATTAGGTATTGACCTAATTAATAATTCTTGATAGAATCTATTTAGGTAAACACTTAATCAAAACGCTGGAGGATGACCATGAATATGAAAAATGTATTGAAAGCCATTGCCGATGAGACGCGTATGAGCATTTTGAACTTGCTCCTGCGGCATAACTACTGCGTCCGCGCGCTGGCAAACGAGCTGCAATTGACCGAAGCTACCGTCTCCCAGCATCTGAAAGTGCTGCGGGAAGCCGGTTTGCTTGCGGGAGAAAAGCGCGGGTATTTCATGCACTATACCGTAGAGCGTCCGGTACTGCATGCGCTGGCAAAGGAGATCCGGGCCTTGGCAGACATCGAGCAGGAAGCCTGTCAGCCAAAAAACCGCGATGAGTGCCCTGCCGCTGCAAAGCCGGATTGTCCGAGGAAAGGCACGTGCAGTGATGAGGTCAAGGCGTTTTGCCACGGCGCGGATCACGGCAAGGGAGAATAAGGATCATGGGAATGGTCAGTGTTTCAAACCTGAAAAAGAAATACGGCAGCTTTACCGCCGTGGATGATATCTCTTTTGACATCGGGAAGGGTGAAATATTCGGCTTTTTAGGGCCGAACGGAGCGGGAAAAACCTCCACCCTCAATATGATGACCGGCTTGTCCCGACCCACTGCCGGGGAGATCGCAATTGACGGCATAGACGTAAAGCGTCAAACAAAAAAGGCGCAAGCCATCATGGGCATCGTTCCGGATGAAAGCAATCTTTACAATGAGATGGACGGGTTTGACAACCTCTGTTTTTGCGCTGCGCTGTATGGGATGCGCAAGGAAGAAAGGGAGTCCCGCGCCCGTCAGCTCTTGGAGCTGTTCAGGCTGAAAGACGCGGGCAAACGTCCGTTTAAAGCCTATTCCAAAGGAATGCGCCGCAGACTGACGATCGCGGCGGCGCTTATCCATTCCCCCCAAGTTCTTTTTCTGGATGAACCGACAACCGGGATCGATGTGGAAAGCTCCAGGCAAATCCGCGATATGATCGTGGGATTGAAAGAGAAAGGGACTACCATCTTCCTTACCACCCATTATATCGAGGAGGCCGAACGCATCTGCGACAGGATCGCCTTTATAGCGGAGGGCCGGATCGTCGCATCGGGCACCGTTCCCCGGTTGATGGAAAGTATCTCCCATAACCACGCTGTGCGGTTTGTTACCGACAGAAATATCGAAGGATTACCCGCTGCGCTTCAGGCCCGTTTTAAGGGAAGCGAGGTCACCATCCGGCCCGATCATTCTCTTGTAATGACATCCGCGCAGCCCCTTCCGCTGTTCCCGGTCATGGATTTTTTTCATAACAATCAGGTGGAAGTGTATGAAGCGCGGGTGCTGCGTCCTTCCCTGGAAGATGTTTTTGTCAGGCTGACCGGCATTGACTCTTCCGCGCTGAAGAAAGACGGGGAGAAAGGGGGCCGCTGATGAAAAGCTGGATCGCATTTTGGAATATTCTGAAAAAGGATATAAAAAACTATTACCTCAAACCGCCGAATATCAGTTGGGGCATCATTTTTCCCCTTTCCTGGACGCTGATGCAGCTCATTCGCTCTCCCGGCGGGAACATTCCGGAATTACTTCCCGGTCTGATCTCAATGAGCGTTTTATTCGGCACCACCTCTATGCTCGCTGTTACGATCACCTTTGAGCGGAGCGGGAAGTCGTTTGACCGGTTACTGCTGGCGCCCATCAGCCTCAATGTTATGGTGCTCGCGAAAATTGCCGGAACGGTTTTGTTCGGCGTATTCAATGCCTTTGTCCCGGTCATTTTCGCAAGTTTTTTTGTCGATTTGCGCGCGGTAAACTGGGTTGTGTTGCTGCTTGCGGTTTTCATGGTCGCCATAACCTCGGCGTTGACCGGGCTGCTGATCGCCGTATCGGCGAAACAGGTATTTGAGGCGCAGACATTTTCCAATTTTTTCCGCTTTCCGATGCTGTTTCTCTGCGGACTCTTTATTCCGCTTTCCGAACTGCCGGTGTTCCTGCGTCCCGTTTCCTACTGCCTGCCCCTCACTTACGGAACCGACATCCTCAAAGGCGCGCTCGTAGGAGCAAATACCCTCCCCGCGCTCCTCTCTTTCGGGATGCTGCTGGTCTTCGCAGCGGCGCTGTTTTTCATTTGCCGGCACAATATCAATCGCAAATGGATACTATAAGGCGCTTTCGGATATGCATGAAAACGAGGCCCCTCCATCCGCGCCGGCGACAACCCGGTCGGAAAGTATTGACGTATCGCGCAACAAACACTATAATGAAATTGAATCAAATATACGTATGAGAGGGACGGTTGCCCGTCCCTTAAAATGATAATCCATCGCAGTAAAGATCCGCGTCCGCAAATATTGCTTTATGCAGAACATAAAACCAAACATCCAATGAACGGAGTCGGGATCATGATAAAGAAAGCTGTTCCTGCTGTAATCGCTGCATTGCTTGTATTGTTTATATCTGGCTGTGACACCCTGACGGGAGTGATGCCCTCTTCCGGGGAAATCAACACCCCCGTCCCGGCAGCTGTCAGCACACCCGCGCCAACGATGGGGGCTTTGGAGCCCCTTGACGCCGCCTTTTGCATGGAGTCGCCGCCGGAAGCCCACCAAGTCGTATACAGTGTGCTGCGCTTCTTCCCCGGCGGGGTCGTCCTGCATGCAAACGTAGAGGGGTGGGACAGCTGCGAGGCTACATGGGACTATATCAGCCCCTATCTGAATGAAACGGCGACCGCTACTTTCAGCCACGGGGAATACCAATATTCCGACGGCGTGATACGGTTTGCCCTGGCGCCGGCGGGTTCGGATGAAATGGCGGGCACAGTGAACGGCAGGATCGATGGGGATACAATGATCCTGCAGCAACAAGGCACAGAAATGGTATATATTAAGATTTACGGAGGTGAATAGCCATGGATACCCTGGATACCCTGCAGCAGACGACGGAGACTCCGAAGAAAAAAACACGTTCGGGCCTTTTTGTCACCCTGGCGATCCTGCTCGGTTTGTTTATCGTGATCGGCTTGCTCAGCTTTAACGCGTGGCGTGTTTTATTCAACCCCTCCTTGGTGAAGGAATCCCTCACCGAGGAATTTATCACGTCCGAGCTTGTTCCGGCCACCCTTGAGGTTTTTTCAACATGGCGGGCGAAGCAGCGTTTCGAGAACAAAGAATCTTTAAGCGGCGTAAACGAGCCGGATATCGTGCTTTTGGTGTCCTTTATGAAAGCCGCGGAATGGCGTGAGGTCAAGGAACTGCTTATAACGGATGATTTCATCATCAATACCGTTTCCTCCAGCGTGGACAGCCTGTATGCCTGGATCGATTCCAAAGATATCTGGCCCGATATCAACTGGGATATGGAGCTTGTAAAGCAGCGCCTATCCGGGCAGGAGGGCAGGGACGCCGTATTGATCGCCTATCACGCGTTGCCGGAAGCCACCGATGAGGATATTGCCGATTTTAAGCACCGCCTTTCTCAGGTGCCGCCCGGCGTGGAGATCCTGTATAACCTCTGCCAGTTTCCCGATAAATGGAATGGCAAAAAAGTGGACTGGCGGGAAGACCAAATCGCCGATTATATGGACGCGCTGGCTTCCGTCAATGACAACCTCCCCGCGATATTCAATTTTAGTACGGAATTCGGGCAGTCGGCGTCTGAGGAAAACCTCATTCTGGTAAAAACCTTTCTGCGGGCCATACGGATCACCGCCCTTGCGGGAGGGCTGCTTGTGGTTGCGCTTATTGCGTTGATAGCGGGATTGAAGGTGCGTTCCCGGAAAGCGCTGGGGAAGTATGTGGGGATCCCGCTGCTTGCCGGCGGCGCCCTCGTTGTCCTTCTCGCCCTGATCGGGCGTCCGGGCATCATCGCTGCGGTTAAGGGCGTCCTCCTTTCCGCCGTGTCCGATTATGCGCGCCTGGAGATCTCGAACAGCCTGACCCGTCTCATGTCGGTCTATTTCCTGCCCCTGCTCATACAGGGCGCCGTCATCGCGGGGATAGGCCTGCTCCTTCTCCTTCTCATGCTGATCAAAATACCGGAAAAAGTCCCGGCGGAAAAAGAAGAACCGGCCGTGTGATTCATCCCCGAAAAGCCGTCGCCCGTAACATTGGGGAAGACAAAGGGAAGATAATCCGCCGCTGCCCGGGAAATGATCCGGGCAGCGTTTAAAATTTCTTTCGTGCATCGCCTTGTCCCGGGAGATGGGACATAAAACCGGCATAGCCGCTTCTCGCGGCTATGCCGGATCTTTCAAGGACGATCCCTATGGCGGGGCGCCTTCGGGCGCCTTTTGCCGGGTTTTACAGTATCCGCTCCTCGGCCAGCTTCTTGTAGGTCTCCAGCCGTTTGAGGGCCTCCTGTTCATTCTGAGCGAACAGGGCGGCCGCTTCATCGGGATACTGACGCAGCAGGGCGGCATAGCGGTTCTCGCCCTTCAGGAAGTCCTGATAGGGAGCGGTAGGCGCCTTGCTGTCCAGTATGAAGGGGTTCTTGCCCTCATCTGCCAGCGCGGGGTTGAAGCGGTAGAGCTGCCAATAGCCTGCTTCCACAGCCTTCTTCTCCTCGCCCTGGGTGTCATGCATCCTGATACCGTGGTTGATGCAGGGGGCATAGGCGATAACGATGGAGGGGCCGGGATAGGCCTCCGCCTCGGTCAGCGCCCTCACCAGCTGGGAGGGGTTGGCGCCCATCGCAACGCTGGCCACATACACATAACCGTAGGACATCGCCATCATCCCCAGGTCCTTCTTACGGGTGCGCTTGCCTGCGGCGGCAAACTTGGCGATGGCGCCGGTGGGGGTTGCCTTGGAGGACTGCCCGCCGGTGTTGGAGTACACCTCGGTATCGACCACCAGGATGTTCACGTCCTCGCCCATTGCCAGTACGTGGTCCACGCCGCCGAAACCGATGTCGTAAGCCCAGCCGTCGCCGCCGAAGATCCATATGGACTTCTTGGTCAGCAGGTCCGCGCCGTCGATCACGGCATAGGCCAGGGTGCAGGCGTCACAGGGGCACTTCCTGCCATTCTCCAGCCACGCCTTTTCCCACTCGGTGCCGGTAAGATCCACATCCACACCTTCCTTGCAGGCGGCCAGCAGTTTCTCGCCGGCAGCGCGGGAGCCCTCGGCGTCATCCATCTTCTCCAGCCACTCGGCGCCGGCGGTCTTGATGTCCTCGCTGCACCATTCGACGGCGATCAGCGCCTTTACCTTGTCAGCCAGAGCCTTCCGGCGCTGGGTCACCCCCAGGTTCATGCCGTAACCGAATTCGGCGTTGTCTTCAAACAGAGAGTTTGCCCAGGCGGGGCCGTGTCCCTTGTCGTTCACGGTGTAGGGAACGGTGGGGGCGGAGCCTCCGTAAATGGAGGAACATCCGGTGGCGTTGGCGATGATCATACGGTCGCCGAAGAGCTGGGTCACCAGTTTGATATAAGGCGTTTCGCCGCAGCCGGCGCAGGCGCCGGAGAACTCAAACAGCGGCTGCAGATATTGGCTGTTCTTGGGGTTGTTGAAAGCCACATCGGGCTTCGCCGCGGGCAGGCTCACCGCGTAGTCCCACAAGGGGGCCTGATCCATCTGGGTGTCCAGGGGCTTCATCACAAGAGCCTTGTTCTTGGCCAGGCAGGAGCTTACGCAGTTGCGGCAGCCGGTGCAATCCAACGGAGAAACCTGGATCCGTACCCTGTAATCCTCCAGACCTCTGCCGACGGTCTTGTTCGTGACAAATCCCTCGGGCGTCTCGGCATCCTTGGGTACGAGGATGGGCCGGATGGCGGCATGGGGGCACACCATGGAGCACATATTACAGCCGATACAGTTCTCGGGTATCCACTGGGGAACATTGATCGCCACACCGCGCTTCTCGTACTTGGTGGTGCCGACGGGAAAGCGGCCGGCGGGATCCATGGCGGAAACGGGGAGCTTGTCGCCCTCCTGCGCCAATATGGGGGCTATAAAGGAGTCCACAAAGGGGGTTCCGGTCGCCAGGCTGAGGGGCGCGCCCTCGGTGGTATCCGCCCAGGAGGCGGGCACCGGGATTTCCACCAGTCCGGCGATGGCGTTGTCTACCGCGGCATAGTTCTGCGCGACCACCGCGTCGCCCTTCCTGGAGAAGGTTCTCTTAATGGCGGCCTTCATGTATCCTTCGGCCTCCTCATAGGGGATCACCTGGGCCAGCTTGAAGAAGGCAGCCTGCATGACGGTGGACACCAGCTGGGCAAGTCCCAGCTCTGTGGCTACCTTGACGGCGTCCAGATTATAGAACCGGACCTTTTTCCTTGCCAGTGTGTTCTTTACGGAAGCCGGCAGTTGCTCTTCCATCTCCTCGGCGGACCAGGGGCTGTTCAGCAGGAACACACCGCCTTCCTTCAGGGCGGAGGTCATATCATACCGGGTGATGTAGGAGGAGTTGTGGCAGGCCACAAAGTCTGCCGACTCAATGAGGTAGGGGGCCTGGATGGGGGTCTTTCCAAAGCGCAGGTGGCTGATGGTGATGCCGCCGGACTTCTTGGAGTCGTAGGAGAAATATCCCTGGGCATACAGGTCGGTATGGTCTCCGATGATCTTGATGGAGTTCTTGTTGGAACCCACCGTGCCGTCGGAGCCGAAGCCCCAGAACATGCAGGACTTGGTGCCTTCGGCGTCGGTATGGATGATATCCTTGATGGGGAGAGAGGTATGGGTCACATCATCCTCGATGCCCACCGTGAAGTGATTCTTCTGCGCGCCGCGCATATTGTCATAGATCGCCTTGACCATGGAGGGAGTGAATTCCTTGGAGCCCATGCCGTAACGGCCGGCCAGCACCACTTCCATATTGCGCCCGGCCTCAGCCAGCGCGGAAACCACATCCAGATACAGGGGTTCACCGAGGGAGCCGGGTTCCTTTGTCCGGTCCAGCACGGTGATGCGCTTGCAGGTGGCGGGGATGGCATCCATCAGATGCTTCACCGAGAAGGGCCGGTACAGGCGGACCTTCACAGCGCCTGCCTTTTCGCCGCGGGCGGTGAGATAGTTGAGGGTCTCCTCAATGGTATCACAGGAGGAGCACATGGAGATGATGACATCCTCGGCATCCGGCGCGCCCACATAATCGAACAGGTTGTATTGCCTGCTGGTGAGGGCGGAAACCTTCTTCATCGCCTCTTCCACAATGGCGGGAACGGCGTCATAATACTTGTTGACGGCTTCACGGCCTTGGAAGTAGATGTCCGGGTTCTGGGCAGAGCCCTGAAGGTGAGGATGCTCGGGGTTCATGGCGCGGGCGCGGAACGCCGCCACCTTCTCGGTGGGGAGCAGCGGCCGCATCTCCTCATAATCGATCACGTCGATCTTCTGCACCTCATGGGAAGTACGGAATCCGTCAAAGAAATGCAGGAAAGGCACGGAGGACTCCAGCGTAGCCACATGGGCCACCAGTGCCAGGTCCATCGCTTCCTGTACGCTGGCGGAGGCCAGCATGGCGAAACCGGTCTGCCTGCAGGCCATAACGTCCGCGTGATCACCGAAAATGTTCAGGGCGGAAGCGGCGATCGCCCGGGCGGAAACATGGAATACGCTGGGCAGCAGCTCACCGGCGATCTTATACATATTGGGGATCATCAGCAGCAATCCCTGGGATGCGGTAAAAGTGGTGGTCAGCGCGCCGGTTGCCAGTGCGCCGTGGACAGCGCCCGCCGCGCCGGCTTCAGACTGCATCTCCGCCACTCGGACGGTCTGTCCGAACAGGTTCTTGGTTTCTTTTGCAGCCAGCTCATCCGCGTACTCAGCCATGGGCGAGGACGGTGTGATAGGGTAGATAGCCGCTACGTCGCTGAACGCGTATGCGACGTGCGCCGCAGCAGTATTGCCATCTAAAGTCATCTTTTTGGACATGGAATACCTCCTTTTTATTCTAACCGAAAGATTCGTTTGCGCTATCGGGGTCACAGATGCATAGCCCTCCATGACTGACTTTTATTATAGCCCTCAACCATGAAAATGTCAATGTTTGAGAGACAGCCCGGCTCCCCCGGCAAAGGGCCGCCAAAACCGAAAACGAAGGGATGGCGGTCTTTCCCCTAAGAGGCCCTGCCGGCATCGGTGTATCCAAAGCGCGCCCGGCGGAGGAGGCAGAAACCGCCGAGCTCTCCCTGCGGGGGTTACATTGTCATTTTATCTGTGTTATAATAGGTCTACCAAAAGGCAGGAGGTGCAGCATGTCCATTACCATCCAGGAACGTGTCCATCCAGAATTCGGCAAGTGTATTGCCTTCAGTAATCCCTACATCGAACTATGGGTGACGGTAGATATCGGTCCCAGGGTGATCCGTCTTTCCGTTCCCGGCGGAGAGAACATGTTCGCCGAGCTTCCCGATATGGAGGATGAGATCTGCGGCTGGAAAATTTGGGGCGGACACCGCCTTTGGACCAGCCCCGAGGCGATGCCCCGCACCTATGAGCTAGACAACGACCCGGTAGATTATGAAATACTGGAGGACGGCATCATCGTCCGCAACGATATCGACCCTATTTCCGGCATGAGCAAGGAGATCGAAGTGATCCTCCAGGAAGACAGCGGTATCGTAGAGGTGACCCACCGCGTCACAAACCGGAACGCCTGGCCGATAGAGCTGGCCGCCTGGGCGATCACCGTCTGCGCCCCCGGCGGCAAGGTGGTCTTCCCCAGAAACAGCGACGATACCGGTTATCTTGCCAACCAGCTGATGGCGATCTGGCCCTATGCCAAGCTGAACGATCCCCGCTTCTGGCAGGGCGCTCAATATTTCACCCTCAGCCATGACGCCGAATCCGGTCCCTTTAAGGTGGGGCTGGACAATAAGGAGGGCTGGGCGGCCTACTTCAACCATGACTGCGCCTTTATCAAGCAATTCATCGTAGAAGAAGACGCCAAATACCCTGACGGCGGGATGACCTTTGAGACCTATACCAACCAGCGTTTTACCGAGGTGGAGACCCTCTCTCCCCTGACCACCCTCCGTCCCGGGGAGACGGTGGAACACTTTGAGATGTGGGAACTGCTGCCGGATATGCCCATGCCTGAGGATGACGACCGGGAGCTGAACGCCTTCGCCCTGCTGACCGTCTACAGTGACGAGGAACCCTGTGACGGCAACTGCGCGGAATGTGAGGACGCGGATACTTGTGAGGATTATGACGATTCCCGGGATTAACGCGCCCGAACCGGCCGGGGACCTGTGCCCCGGCCTTTCCCTTTGACAGGAATATACAATGCGCCGCGGGAAGCGGCGGAGGGCTTTTGCCCCGTATCGGCAAGGAGAACGGCATGATCGATTCAAAATGGTTCCTTATGGGGGATACCGAAGCCATGGCAGAAGCTTGGACAATACGGGATAAAGTGTTCATCCAGGAACAGGGCTTCTCCCGGGAGACGGAACGGGATGGGGTCGACGCCGCGGCGACCCACCTCCTCATACGGGACGGAGGGATCCCGGTGGCCACCGGCCGCCTGTACCGCAGGGATGACGGCCGCTATTTCATCGGCCGGGTGGCCGTGCTCCCGGAATTCCGCCGGCAGCATCTGGGCGACCTGCTGATGCGTATGCTGATCCGCCGCGCCCGAAACCTGGGCGCGGGGGATGTGTGGGTGGATTCCCAAAGTCAGGCGGTGCCCTTTTATACCGCCCTCGGTTTCACACGGCAGGACGAAGGACACTTGGATGAAGGCGTGCTCCACTATTTTATGCGGCTGCCGGCAGAAAAAGAGCCGCCCCGCTGCTGTGAGGGGCGGCAGTAAACGGCGTTACCACTCCGCGATATAGGGGCGGGGCTCGTACCACCATTGTTCGTGATCCAATGTAAACCGGGCCAAAACCCTGTTGTAATCCCCGGGGGGCTGCCAGGAAAGCGCCGCCCGAAGCTGTCTGTCAAACACCTCGGCGTCGGCCTGATCGCGGGAGGCCAGAAAAACATCCGCCGCCTCCAGCAGCGGCCTGCAGTCCGGGAAGTGATCCAGCAGCGTCATCCTCATCGCCTTTGCGCAGGGGAACAGCACTTCCCTGTCCTCCAGCATCATTCTCAGGCCGAAATGGACGATTTCCGCCGCCGCTTTGGTGCGCAGGAACAGGTCATCCCCGGAAACCGGCAGGAAATAGTACAGCGAAAGGGCATAGGCCGCATAGAAGGACTGCAGCTTTTCCTCCCGCAAAGCGGTCTGAAACACGGGGATCCGCTCCACCACCCGGGTCATTTCCTCATCCCGGGAGAACAGCACCCGGCAGCCCAGAAAGGCGTTGCGGGCGGGCTCGCTTCCCTTTTTTTCGACCGCCCGTATAAAATCCCTGTTGTAATATTTAACATCGAAATAACCGCCGGGGTAATCGCAGTGCCCCTCGATCATCTCATAGGTCTGATGCGCCGATACCATCTCGGCATATTTTTCATCGGTGACCACCACCATGGCATCAATATCCGAGTCGGGCCGCGCGGTCCCTTTGGCGACCGATCCTCCCAGTACCAGTGTCACCACCCAGTCCATCGGCTGAAAGTAGGCGGTCAGGTTGGCAATGGCTTTCCCGTGATGGACGTACATGCTGCCTTCCTCTTTATTCCACCACGGTAAAGGTCGCCACCACGTAATTCAGCAGGTTCTGAGCGTCCTCCAGACCTTCGTCGTCACTCTCCATCAATATCGCGAAGCTGAAAGCACCGTTGTAATAAAACAGAGAGGTGGCGCTCATATGGGTTCCGCTGGCGGTGTATTCGTATTCCTTCACCTCATAGGCCATGCGGTAGTCCCCGGTGTTATAGGTGTAGCGCTCTTCTTTCACGGTAGCGCCGCTGTCGACCAGGCTGCCGTCCAGCGCGTCGTAATAGGCATCCGCCGTAAATTCGTGTCCCTTGGGCATGTAGAACACCGTCACATAGGAAGTGTTTCCCGAGTTGGTGTACATGGCGATACCGTTGTTCAATCCGGCGGTATCGACACGGTCCACGCACGCCCTGTTCAGCAGCGCCTTGAAGCGCAGGTCGTAGGAGCGGTCCAGCAGCATGGTATCTTTGTCCTCAAAGGAAGATACCGCCTTGAAGGACAGCGTCGCCCGCTCCATCAGCGCCATGTACAGGTCTTCATTCTCCCCCTGTACGCAGCAGGATAAAATGCCGTATAATCCGTAGTTATTCAGGCTCTCGCAGAACACGATATACACCCGGACGGACTGTCCGCGCACCGTCGTGGTGAAGGTGATGTACGCATAAGGCCGGTCCCAGGTGCCGGCTTCACCGATGCCGTAATCCAGGTTGTTGAGAGGCCCGGAAGCCAGGTAATTACTCCTGTAGTACTCCGCCATACGGACGAAAACGTCATCGTTCATATCCTCCAGCGAATACAGCGGGGTATCGTTCAGGTGCGCCCAGTAGGAGACGTCCATATAGGTGGTATAGTTGTCGTAATCCCCGGTGTCAAACATTTCAAACCCGCTGCTGTATACCCCGACGCCCGATGCCCATCTATCGGGGAATTCTATCGTACAACCGAGACTGCCGCAGGTGTATTCGGAGAAGGACTCATCGACGAAAACCACCGCCGGCTCTTCTGTGGGGTCGGGTGTCAGCACCGGCGCGATTGTCTCATCCTGCACAGGCTGTTTCGGCGCCAAGGTAATGGGCTCCCCGCCGCTGCTGCCGCCGGAAAGCACCGGGCCGGTACCCGTATTTCCCAGCTTGACCAGCAGCACGATCCCCAGCACCATCGTCAGCAGCGCCGCCGCGCCGCCGAGTATGATCCCCGCCAGCAGACCCGGGCGATCCTTCAGGCTTTTCTTGGGACGTCCTGCGTAGGTTCCGCCCGCCGGGGCAGCGGGCGCCGCCGGCGGCACGACAGGTGTATAACTGCCGGCGGTTGCCGCGGGGGCTGGGGGAACATAGGCCGTTGCCGGCCGGGTATGCACCGTATTGCCGCGCAGCGCGTCGGCAAAGGCTTTCATGGATTGCAGCCGGTTGTCCGCCGAAACCGCCAGGGCTTTGGTGATCGCCGCGTCCGCGGCAGCGGGCAGCGCCACTCCCATGGCAGCGGGAGACACATAGGTATCCTGATGCACCCGCTCGATGGCATCGGGCGGCATCATTCCGGTAATGGCATGATACATCGTGGCGGCCATGGCATAAACGTCCGTCCAGGGTCCCTGTTTCCCCCGGCTGCGGTATTGCTCCTCCGGCGCGTAGCCGTGTTTCAGTATCACCGAAAGACTCTGTTCATCCCGCACGGCAAACCGGGCGGCGCCGAAATCAAGCAGCATCCCCTCGCCGGTTTTTGTCACAAAGATATTGTCCGGACTGATATCCCGATGCAGCAGATTCTGGGCGTGCACCCGGTCCATGGCAGCCATCACCGGAAGCAGACAGCGCAGCGCGGTCTCGTATGAAACCTTTCCGCCCTCCTTCTCCATGACGGACTTCAGGCTGGTGCCCTCCACAAAGTCCATGACAAAGTACGCCGTGCCGTTCTCCCGGAAGTATTCATAGACCGTCACGATGTGGGGCACATCCTTCACCCGCGCCAGGATGCGCGCCTCGTCCAAGAACTTGTCGGCGCCCTTGTCATAGGTAGCCCGGTCAGCGGCGGATACTACTGTCGCGGTATAACGGTCCGCCATGCGGGTGGCGATGCCCTGTGGCATGTATTCCTTAATGGCCACCTTCATTTCCAGTACGATATCGTAGGCCAGATAGGTCACGCCGAAACCGCCCGCGCCCAGCACCTTGCCGGTCAGGTACTTTCCGTTCAGTATGGTACCAAGGGGCAGCGCCAGATAGGGATGCTCATAGTTCCCTTCGCCGAATCCGCACCAGGGACAAAAGGAACCCTCCTTCTCCTTGAAGCAGCCGTAACAAATCTTTGTGTAATCCATCCTATTGGCCCCCTTGCTCGTTTTTTTCTGCTGTCAATACCGTCAGCGCGAAAGGCTCCCCTCGAAGCAGGCAGCGGTGCGCCAGCCGCAGCAGCATGCGCTCCGCCCAATCCCTGGCGTCTATCGCGGCGCAGGCATCCAGCGCGGCCTCCGTCTCTCCGACATACTGCCAGAACCCGCGGGTCGCCGCCAGATACCTGTCTCCCGGAAGGATCTTCTCCTTTCCCTCAGGAAGGCTCTGCCGATTCAACCGCTCAAAACGGCCCTGCCGTATCCGGCAAACGCCGGCGTCCTTTCCCGCCGCCCATGTCAATATATCCCCGGCCGATAAAAGCACGCCCCAATCCACCTCTGCCGTCGGCCGGCCTCCGGGGAAGGCGGAGGCCTCCTGCGCCGTTTCCTCCGGCCGTCCGCCGCCTGCCGCCACGCAGAGCAGTCCGGAGGAGCTGGGGAGGCAGAGAGCGCCTCCCCGCGCAGGGTGTGCATAGGTGTGCGCGTCGATCCTCATAGGGTTTCGAGGGTTACCGAGAACCGGTTCTCGGGTGTTGCCAGGTAGAAGGTGTCCCCGTTCTGTAATACCGAAGGCACATGGGGCGCGATTTTCTGCCCGTTCCCCAGGAAGGTGCCGTAGCTGGAGCCGTTATCTACCAGCAGGTACACGCCCCGGGCGACATCGTAGGATACCGTACAATGGTTGGAGCTGACTCCGGGGGTGTTCTGGGCGAACACCAGGCTGCACTGGCTGGGATCCCGGCCCATGACGACACGTCCGTTCAACGGGATGCGCTGGCCGGCATAGGCGCCGCTCAATCCCCGCAGCACCGGAACGGACTTCCGAGGCGCTTGAGGCGCAGCCCTGACCGGCGCCGGCCCGGGCGCGGGCGCTGCGGCGGGCTTCGGCTTCTTCACCAGTCCCACGATCAGCAGTATCGTGCCGACGGTAATGGTGATCAGCCCCGTCAGCAGCAGCAGTATCCAGATCCAGTCATACTCCCCTTTCAGCGTATACCGGAAGCCGTTCAGCGTCAGTATGCGGAGCAGCTCGTCCCCGATGATGGAATAGTTCATATCCTCGTTTCCATACCCGGCCACCACAACACCCACCAGCGCGCCGGAGGAATCCACAAGGGGTCCGCCGGAGTTCCCGCCAGAGATGGGGGTATCCGTCTGCCACGCTTCATAGGTCCCCAGGGTGGTGGTAGTGCGCTTGCTGACAATGCCCCGGGTGACGGTCGCGTTAGTGCTGTCATAGGTCGTATAACTTTCGGCGTCGCTGGAGATGGCGGGGTAGCCGATGGCAAAGACCTCCTGGCCGATCTTCACCCTGTCGCTGGGTACGAGCAGCAGCGCCTTTCTTTTTTCGGTGGGTTCGGGCAGCTTCAGCACCACCAGATCCTTGTCGTTCTGCAGGGACTGGTACACGATCTGCGGCACCATATAATCATTGGTGGCGGCGGAGAAGTACACCCGCAGCAGTCCGCCGTAGGTCTGCACATCCTCCACTACATGTGAGTTAGTGACCATATATTGTACCGGCTTGCCCGGTATGCCTATGGCAAAGGCGGTACCGGTAGCCGCGTAGAGGTCCCCTTCGTAGGTGAATTCACTGTATACCAACGCCACGGAATTTCGGACATTGGCATAGGTACCGGCTCCCCGGCACAGGTCGCTTAAGCCGACAAGCAGCGAAGCCGTCAACAGAAAGATAGAGACGGTTATCAATATAACGCCAACCAGTGGTTTACCGAGAAAACGATTCTTTTGTGCCATGAAAAGCCTCCATATGCCATTTTTATTTGTCGATATGATCCTCAGCCGGAATACCCGATTATTACGGCCGTATAATTATCCTGTCCGCTCTTTGCCGCCGCCAGTATCGCTTCCTCCAGCCGGTCACAGGCGGAGGGGGGGGCATAGGCCAAAGCGGCTTCCATCTGTCCCTGATGGAGGGTATCGCTGATGCCGTCCGAACAGAGCAGCAGCTTGTCCCCCGGCTCCAGGGGTATCGGCTGCCGGGAAGCGTCCATCCGGAGGGAGTTGTCGCCGATAAAGGCGCTGAGAGCTGAAGCCTGGGGGTTCTGCATCGCGTCCTCCGGGTCCATCTTGCCCCGCACCGCCTCCAGCATCAGGTCGTTTTGATACTCCTGCCGGAGGTTTACGGCGTACAGCCTCCCCTTCCGGTAAAGGAAAATATCGCTGTCCCCCACCGACCAGAAGCGGAAAGCGTCCTGCCATATATGGACCGCCACCACGGTGGTGCCTCCTCTCCGGAAGTGTTCGGCATATACCTCCCGGTTGGCTGCCTCCAGCAGCGTCCGGATCAGGGTGTCCAACGCCTCCGGCGCCGACGGGTCAAAGGAAAACCCCTGCCGCAGGTATTCGGTCACCTTCCGGGCGATCTCTCCCCCGTCTTCCATTCCGCCCATACCGTCGCACACAAGGGCGAAAAGCCCCTGCTCCCCCATCCGTTCCAGGGAGGAGACGGCAAAAGCGTCCTGCTGGGTCTCTCTCTTTCCCAGGCCCTGCAGATTCCCGACGGTAAGGATACCGGGCACCGGCGGCGGGGCATGGGGACGAAGGGTCACCATCGCCCGTGCTCTCCTTTTTCTTTTCCGACGCACCGCCAGCAGCGCCAGCAGCGGCGGTGCCGTCAGCAGCAGCGCGGCTGCCGCTGCCGCGAGGACATGCCAACGCAATACGGGCGCGCCTTCCCGGAGGGGCACTGAAAGCCACTGAAGAATACTCATTCCTCAGGATGATCCGACCAGTTGAACCGGGGTCCGCAAAGGGGCAGGAACACCAGTACCGTGGCGCCCAACTCGATCCGGTCATAGGCGGAAATATCTCGTGCGGCTTCCACCAGCTGATCGTTCAGGTAGGTGACCCCCCTGCCTGTGCCGGGGGACAGCACAAACTGATTGTTCCGCTCATCATAGGTGATGATGGCGTGTTTCTCCCGGGAAACCGTGGGATCGTCCGGCAGAGATATGTCGGCGTCCCCGCTGCGGCCGAGGGCATTGCGTCCTGCCATCAGCCGGTAATCCTTCCCTCTGTGGGGCCCTTTCACGCAAACAAGAAAGCCCACAGCGGGATCCAGACCGATCTTCTCCTTCATAATCGCCACTGTCTTTCCCCGGTCGGGTCCCGCGTTATTTACGGCCACCGTCTTGCCTATCGGGCCGGATGCCACCGCCACGGTCTTTCCCACTGAGGATGCGGCGAGAGAAGGCTGTACCGCGGCAACCGGCGCGGTCTCACAGTAGGGGCAGGATGAAAACCTGCCTTCATCGTAAAAATGTCCCTTCTCACATTGCTTCATTTTATAGATACACCTCCCCGTTTCCCTTGTGATCATCTTATAAAATAATAGCTTATAATAACCCGAAATGCAAGGAATAAATCATGATTTCCGCCGAGCTTCCGCGGAATCTCCGACTATGCGGCAAAGGAACCCCGTCTTTTCACTTTTCGGAGATTATGATAGAATATAGGCCGTAAAGGAAAAGGCCGCGGGTTCCCGGCAACGTCGGCCCCGCGTAGGCGCTGTGAAACGGCGGAAGCCAGGCTTTTGATGACGGAAAGGACGGAAAAACCATGGGCTTCAAAATAATCGGGGCGCTGCTGGCGGTTTTGCTGCTCGCTGGCTGCGCCGGCGCTCCCCCCGCCCTGCGCACACCCTCCCCCCTGCCCCCTTCGGAGCGCCCTCTCTCTCTTCTCTCTCCCCAGCCGCCTACGAATCCCCCTCCCTTCCCCACGGCGGCCGTCTGCGCGCCGCTGCCTTTGGAAACACAGCCGCCCGCGGAGGGAAGTCTGCGTATCGGCACCTTTAATATCGCCGCCGGCCGCTTCTGCCTGACCGAGAAGTTGGGGGACGCCATTCTCCGGGCGCGGGTGGACATTATCGGCCTGCAGGAGGTGGACGTCGGAGCCGCCCGGAGCTATCGCATCCACCAGCCGGCCTTCCTCTCCCTGTATGCCGATCTGCCCTACTACGTTTTCGCGCCGGCCATCGGCACCGGCAGCCGGGGCTACGGCGTGGCGGTACTCAGCCGCTTTCCCATACTGGAGAATGACCGCCGGCTGCTTCCCGGCCTGGCGGCATTGCCCGATACCGAGCAGCGCGTCGTCTGCTACTGTAAGATCGCGCTGCCTGGGGGAGAGATCCTGCATCTTTTCAACACCCACCTGCCCTATGAGAGCCCGGAAGCCATCACGTTAGGCTACCGGGGGCTCCGGGACTACATCCGGGAGAAAACCGCCGGGGAAGACTACATCCTTCTGGGGGACATGAACAGCGAGGCTGATATCACTCTCCGGCAATTCCCGGAGCTGACCTGTATCAACACCCGGTGGGATACCGTGAACTATAAAATCATCGATAATATTTTCGCTTCGTCCGGCTGGAGGATGTTCGGCTTGAATGTCTATGAGACAAAAACGAAATTCGCCGTCTCCGATCATCAGCTCGTTGTATGCCGGATCAGCAAGGGGGAAAAATGAAACCTGTCACTGCCGTCATCGTCGGCGCCGGACACCGGTCCTTTATCTATGCCGGTCTGGCAAAGCTGCGCCCCGATCTGCTGCGGATCGTAGGGGTGGCCGATCCGGATCCCGCGCGCCGCCGCCGGGCTGCGCAAGCCTTCGGCTTCGGAGAGGAGCGCTGCTATCCCTCCGCCCGGGCTCTGGCGGAGGTACCGAAGTTCGCCGATGCCGCCATCAACGGTACCATGGATCAACAGCACGTCGCCACCTCCCTTCCCCTCCCCTGCTGCGGGCGGGTTATGACCTATTGCTGGAAAAGCCCTTCGCCATCCATGAGGAGGAGCTGACCGCCCTGGAGGCGGCGGTGAGGGAAACCGGGCGGAAGATCATGATCTGTCATGTCCTGCGGTACGCCCCCTTCTATCAGGGGATCAAAGCCAGGTTGCCGGAGCTGGGCGATATCCTGGGGATCCAAACCACCGAGCATGTCTCCCACCACCATATGGCGGTCAGCTATGTCCGGGGGAAGTGGCGGGGCAGGGAGACCGCCGGCCACGACTCCATTCTGCTGGCCAAATGCAGCCATGATCTGGACATCCTCTGCTGGATGATGAGCGGTCATGATCCACGGGCGGTCTCCAGCTTCGGCGGCCAGCTCCATTACCGCCCAGGCCGCGCGCCGGAGGGCGCTGGCAGCCGCTGTCTTGTCGATTGCCCCGCCGAGGTGGAAAACAATTGCCCCTATTCCGCCCGGAGGCAGTATCTGCAGTCCCCGGACCGGTGGGCCTTCTATGTATGGTCGGAGCTTGAGGGGGTGGAAAACCCTACCGACACCCAGCGCGAGGCCCTCCTCCGTGTCTCGGACTACGGGAAATGCGTATACCGCTGCGGCAACACGACCGCCGACACCCAGACGGTGATCGTCCGCTTCGACAACGGGACGGTGGCCTCCCATAATCTGATGACCGGCACCTGCCTCCCCCGGCGCACCATCCACATCACCGGCACAAAGGGGGAGATCGAGGGCAATCTGGAGGAGGCCTGCTATACCGTGCGGCTGCTGGACCCCCATTGCCCTGCGGAATATACCCAAGAGGTCTGCCGCGCCGGCATCGAGGGCGATGCCCACGGCGGAGGGGATCTGGCGCTGGCGGAGGATTTCGTCCGGCTGCTGCGGGGAGAAACCCCCTCCCCCTCCTGCACAATGCTGGAGGACTCCCTGAACGGCCACCGCATCGTATTCGCCGCCGACCGCTCCATGCGGACCGGTCAAACGGTGCTGCTGCCCTGAGGGCAATCCGCCGGCTTCCGGCTCAAGGCGCGAACGCCCGGGCGTCTTGCCCGTCAGTTATCAAAAAAACCGTCGGAAAAACGCAGTCCCGGCTGTTTGCCGGAACTGCGTTCCGTTATTCCGTGTATCGCCGTTGCGCCGTCTGTGTTTCCCGGCACCGATTTATTCTTTTTTATCCGTCAGTATGCAGGTGCTGGGGGTCATAAAAGGCAGCCGGGTCTCCCCGTCCCTGTCGGTGAAGACCGCCGTCACCCGGTCGGCCTCTTCGGGGGGAACGGACAGCAGCGCTCCTCCCTCTCCCTCGACGGGTTCGCCGTCCAGCAAATAGTCCACCCGGCTGCCGTCGGATACCCGGAGGCTGTACTCCCAGAGCCCCTCCCCCGCGGCCGTCACGGTTTCCCCGGCGTACCAGGGCGCGGTCTCCCCGATGTCGATGCCCTTCTCCAGCAGCGCCTCACGGAGCAGGGGTGTGAAGATGGCGGCTCCCCGGCGGTTGAAATGCATGGGGTCGTTGCATTCCCCGGGGGTAAACAGCTCCTCGGAAATGAGGTACTGGAAATCCAGCACGCCCTCAACACCCTCCATCGCCTCAAGGGTATGCATCTGGGCGGCCGACTCGCCGTCCGGCATGGGCACCGGTACTTTGAGTATCCACACCCGGATCCCTCTTTTCGCCGCCAGCGCCAGGAATTTCTCCAGATACCGGGCGTTTACCGGGTCCAGCGGCGCCGACCCCGTCTCCTCCATGTAGTCGGTCTGCCGCCTGCCGTTCACCTCGCCGGAAGCGTAGGTATCCCTCCGCACAAAACCGTCGGTGTCCCGGGGGATTTGGGATTTCGGCAGCCACCGGCTCCAGATCATCTGGGGCCGGGTCAGCTGGCTCAGCCCCAGGGGAATGTCGTCAAAGTCCATCATAACCACGGCGGTATGCCACTTGTCCCAGATATTGGGGATGCCGTCCAGCACATCCAGCAGCAGCGCCTTTCTGTCCCCCCGGAGCCTGTCATACTGGGTATCGAGTATGACCTGGGTCTCCAGGATAATGACCCGGGGCGTGTAGTAATGCAGCACCGTCATCAGATTCAAATACGTCAGCTGCATACTGGCGGCGTCGTTGGAAAGGATGGCGGTCTTCCCTCCCAGCATCGCCGGTATGATCCCGGTATGGGCATGGGAGCTGCCCATGATCAGTACCTCCGGCTTGTTCCTGCCGGTGATCTCCTTCCAGGTAGTGCAGACCTGGGCGTTGTCCCACAGCAGGGTGTCCAATCCCCAGAAAAGCAGCGCAAAGACAGCGACAAAAGCAACGATACGGTATAATTTCTTCATGCCGCCTCCTAAAACTGGAAATAGATAAAGGGTGTCAGTTCCCCGTACTGTCCGAAAAGGATCAGGACAAAAATCACCGTCAATGCCAGCCCCCACCTGAACCAGGAGGGCTTTTCCAATATTTTGGGCATCAGCGGCCGCTTCAGGTTGAAGCCGTCCCACAGGAACAGCAGCAGTATGCCGCCGGCCCCCAGCAGCAGGTCGCGGTAATCCACCCGGGAAAGCAGAAACTGAAATTCTTTTAGAGTCCATCCCCGGGGCAGCGCGGCGAATATCTCAAAAGCCTCCGTCAGGCTCTGGGCGCGGAAGAAGACCCAGGCCAATGTCACCAGCGCCATCGTAAACAGCCAGGCCGCCGACTTCCGCAGCCAGCCCTCCTCCCGGATGCGGAGCGCCGCCCGCAGCTTCTGCCGGAGGGGCAGCGTCCAGCGTCCCACCAGCTGATACACCCCGTGGACGCCCCCCCATACCACAAAGGTCCAATCGGCGCCGTGCCACAGTCCGCTGATGAGGAAAACCACCATCATATTGAATGCCGTCCGCGCCGGTCCTCTCCGGTTGCCCCCCATGGGGAAATAGACATAATCCCGGAACCAGGTGCTGAGGCTGAGATGCCACCGTCGCCAGAATTCCGTGATCGAAAGGGAATAATACGGCTGGGTGAAGTTGGTCATCAGCTGCACCCCCAGCAGCTTCGCGCTGCCGACAGCGATATCCGAATAACCGCAGAAATCGCAGTAGATCTGAAACCCGAAAAAGAAGGTCGCCAGCACCAGTGAAAATCCGCCGAAGGTGTCCGGGTATTTGTAGACGGCGTCCACCAGCACCGCCAGCCGGTCGGCGATCAGCACTTTTCTGCACAGGCCCAGCAGGATCATCGCCAGTCCTTCCCGCATATTATCAAGGGAAAAATCGTATGTCTTCTTCAGTTGGGGCTGGAGATTGATCGCCCGTTCGATCGGCCCCGCCACCAGCTGGGGAAAAAAGGAAATAAAGAGGGCGTATCGGGCAAAATTCTTTACCGGCTCCATCTCTCCCCGGTAGACATCGACAGTATAGCCGATCGCCTGAAAGGTAAAAAAGGAAATGCCCACCGGCAGCAGTATGGAAAAATCCGGCAGCCGGAGCGCCACTTCCATCGCGTCAAAAATACCCTGCAGGGTCCCCGCCACAAAACCGTAGTACTTAAAGGGAAGCATCAAGCCCAGGTTACCGCACAGGCTGAAAAGCAGCCAACCCCGGAGAGCCCTCTTCAGCTTGACCGGGTCGGTGATCCGCTTCCTGGCCCGCCCCATCATCCGTGTAGCCGTATACTCCACCGTGGTGGACAGCAGCATCAGTCCGGCGAACCGCACGTCCCAGCAGGCATAGAAAAAATAGCTGGCGAGCAGCAGCAGCACCCAGCGTATTTTTTTCGGCAGCAGATAATAGCCTATCACCACGGTCGGAAGAAAAATCAAATAGGAATAGGAATTAAAATTCACGCGGATTTCCTCCGGATTTTCCCCATTATAGCATGATTTATTTCAAATGAGAAGCCGGAAAATCGGGAATTTCGCCGGAAATTGCATGCCGGGTATTAGAAAACGGGCCGGCTGCCCTTCCCGTCTGTTTTTTCGCGTAAAAAAGGAGGACCGGAAAAACCGGTCCTCCCAAAGGCTATTCCTTATTGTTCGTTCTCCGGCGCTTCCGGGGCGTCAAACACGGTACGGTACAGCTTCCGGTTATGCAGCGTCCAGATGATCTCCGAGAAGGTGCCGGGCTGCTGATCCTCCAGTATCCTCCGCATATCGAACATCCGGGCGTCCAGCACATCCAGATAATGGAGAACCTCCGCTTCCGGAAAGGCCGGCCGCTTGGGGCTGCCGTACTCCGGCTCATAATGATGAGACAGTATCATATGCTGCAGCAGGGTGACGATCTCCGGGTCGCAGCCCAATTGCTCCCCCGCCTTCCCCACCATCAGGATCCCCTGGGTGATATGCCCCAGCAGCTGTCCCGGGGCGGTATACTGGCTGGCAATGCCCCCCGTACCCGCCTCCAGTTCATCGATCTTGGCGATGTCGTGGAGGATCACCCCTCCGTACACCAGGTCGGCGTTCAGGAAATCATACACCTTCAGTATCCCGTCCGCCACCCGCAGCATCGAAAGGGTATGGTACGCCAGTCCCGACCGGATGGAATGGTGGTTCCGCAGGGCGGCGGGGTAGTAGGACAGCGCCTCCCGGTGCCGGTCCAGCAGCAGCAGCACAATACTTTTGATATCGATATTCCGTATCCGGGCGGCATAGCCCTCGATCTCCAGCAGCATCGCCTCCGGCGATTCCGGCGCGGAGGGGGTCATCTGCTCCATGTCCACCGGATCTCCTTCCCTCACCTGGCGGAATTTATCGATACGGTACTGCAGCTTCCCCTGCCACTCGGTGACCAGGCCCTGTGTCTTGATAAAGTCCCCCACATTGGGCAGTCCCTCCGGTGGAACGGTCCAGATCTTGGCGTTAATCTCCCCGGAAGCGTCGCCCAGCGTCAGGTCCCCGTAGTTCCTGTTGTTCGCCGAGGTCTTGAGGGCGGAATTCCGCACGATATAAAAACCAGTCGCCGTATCACCCTTTTTAAAATCCTGTATCCTTATAAAATCCTGTTCCGTCATGCGCTGCCTCCCGGCTCAGTATACCACAGCAGAAACCCCGGGGCAAGAATCCCCGGGGCGCGGCTTCCGGCCCGCCGATCGGAAAGGAAAGCCCGCGCTTATCCCTATATGCGCAAAGGCCGTTAACTGTTGGGAACAAAGCATAATACCGTTGCGCAGAACAAACCCTTTGCCGTTCCCCGTTGACGGATCAAGCCGCTTCCGTGTTTTTCTTTGTCACATATATATGCCCGATCGCGAACAGGAGAGCAAAACCCGCAAGCAGCCAGTGCCGCAACAGCAAGCCGCTCATCAGGAAAATGCAGGCGGGCAGTACAGCCAGGGTCATCGCGCGCCTTGCGGTCTTTTTCTTGAAATATCGTATGAACACGAACCAATACGCGGCCAGGAGAAGGATATTGCCCGCCATATAAAGCAGCATTTCCGATACGCCGGCAAAGCCGAATTCCCAACCCGGCAGCGGCAGCCACATCAGAATGATGCAGGCATATCGTCCGATCTGCTCCGTCACGTTCATGTATCGATTGGAACAGAGATTTTTCTCATCCTTGTTTCGTACGGCATAAACGATATTCGGGATCAGCAGCAGGATCACGACCCCCGCTCCGAACAGATTGATCCATCCGAATTCCACAAATCCCCCTCCTTCTCCTTTTTCTTTCTTGAAAAGACAAGCGCCGCTTTTCCGTATGATTACTTGAGAACGGCTTTCAGCACGATGGTAATGACCGTCAGCGCCGTGTAGAATACAATACCCTTGTTGGTAAACACATCCTTCAGCGCTTGTTTATCTATGAGGCCCGGCGTATCGTCCAGGACAACTTTTTTTCTGTTTATAAAGAATAAAATCAAGCCGGTCACGCCCAGCGCCATGATCATAAGGGCATAGATCCCCAGCGCGATCACGGAATTATCACGCAGCAGCTGCATTATCACGCCGTTAAAAAGATTGGATACGGCGTGCGTCAAAACTGTACACATGAAAGGACCGCCGGCTCTTTGGCGGGCGGCCCCTTCCCCTCATTTTACGATTTCCACTTCCTCGTACTCCGTTCCGGGATTCTTTTGCACCACCGTATAAAACAGGGTCTTATGCACCAGCCGATCCGGATACCGCGAATCGTAGGTCGTTATATACCGGAACCGCGGCACCTGATGAAACTGCGAGACCGCGACAAAATCCGTCAGGCTGAAGAAGCCGAACAACAGCAGGACGCACCCGGCAACGCTCAGTATGCGCAAGCTTCTTTTTACGATCAGGGGTCTGATGATCAGATAAACGCCGATCACCAACGGGATGCTTCCCAGGATCGAATAAACGCTCCCCCAGCTGCTTTCGCTCGGGAATACGGCCAGGGCGGAAACAATGGTGAAAATACCGAAGGCCGCCATGAAATAACCGATCACTTTTTGTATTCTGCTCTTTGCCTCGTTTTTGCTGTATGCCGCCATCGCGACGGCTGTCTCTTTTACTTCCTGATCCATATTCTCGCTTTTCCTTTCTCCTTTGATGATTTCGGGTATGCTGATTTCGTAAAATTCCGCGATCTCCACCAGCATGCCGATATCCGGCATATTGTTTCCGGTTTCCCATCGGGAAATCGTTCTGCTGGAGACCCGAAGCTGTTCCGCCAGCTCTTCCTGGGTCAAATCCCTCTCATTTCTCAGTCTCTTCAGAAACGAACCGATCTTGACCTGGTCCATATGGGAACCTCCTTTCCCTGTCATCATAGGATCCGGCGCTGATATTGAACACGACACAAAGCGAGAAATGCCGTGTTCCGTCGTACCGGACATACTTGTCCGTTTTTTATTCCGCCATATTCCCCAGCCTTACCCGTTCCAGATACCGTCCGGCGATCTCCTTGAGCTCCAGCATTCTGCTCCTCTCCGTAGCCGGCGCGGTATACCGGTAGGAAGGAAAATAACGGCTCAGGTGCAATGGGATGGAGGGACTGATCCCGGCCAGAAACCCGGCCTCCGCCTCCATTTCCTCGGCGCTGTCGGAAATCCCGGGCACCACCAGCGTGGTGACCTCAACATGCGCCGCGGCGAAAGCCGCTTCGATCGTTCTTAATGTCGTCTTCAGATCGCCCCCCATCCTGCGGTAGGCTTCCTCTGAAAAGGCTTTCAGGTCGATGTTCCATGCCGAGATATAGGGCAGCAGTTCCTTCAAATAAGGTTCGTTGATCTGCCCGTTCGTGACCAGCACGGTTTTCAGGCCCTTTGCCCGCGCGGTCTTTGCCGTGTCCAGCACGAACTCAAAGGCGATCAGGGGCTCGTTATAGGTGAAGGCGATCCCGATATTCCCCCTCCGCTTTTCCGCTTCCGCCAGGGCGGCCAAATCTTCCGGTCGGATCTCCCGAAAGGGGATCTCTCCGTCCCTGGCTCCGGCGATGCGATGATTCTGGCAAAAGGGGCAGGCCATGTTGCAGCCGAAGCTCCCCACGGATAGAATCATACTGCCCGGGTAATAGTAACGCAGGGGTTTCTTTTCGATCGGGTCCAGAGCGATAGAAGTGATTTTCCCGTAACTTATCGGCCGCACAACCCCGTCCTCGGCCTTCCTTGCGCCGCAAAAACCGGTCTGCCCCTCGGATAATCGGCAATTGCGCGGGCAGAGTCGGCAGCGGGCGGACTCATTCATGGCGGACCACCTCAAAACGCGCCAGCGCGAACCTCTCACCGGCCGCGATGCCGGCCTTCTGTCTTGCGATATCCACCTGTTCTTCCGCCGTATCAACGCCCTCCAGATTCGGCAGCAGGACGCCCCGTCTGTAACCCGCGCTGACAATGACGCCGTACCGCTTGGGATCCAACTCCTCCATACCGCAGATCTTTTCCGCCGGGGAGAGCACATCGACACTGACCTCCAGATCCTCCAGCTCTTCCAGGCGCAACGGGTCGAAGCGGGGGTCCCGGGTGGAAGCGGATATCGCGTTCTCCTGTATTTCCAATGCCAGCGATTCCCGGTAGGGCTCCAATGTGCCGATGCAGCCCCGCAGGCGCCCCTTGCGATGCAGGGTCACAAAGCAGGCCGCCTGTCTTTGCGTTATCTCGTCGGGCAGGTCCTCGGGCGGTGCGCTGCGGCGGCCCGTACGAATATACGCCTCTATGGTATCTCTTGCCAGCGCGATATAGGGGTCTTCCGTTGCGCCGCTTCCTTTTTCCTGCCCCGCCGGCGCTTCAAGGAACCTGCGCGCCGGGTTTTTCCCCGTCGGGTCAAAGCGGAAGACGGCGTAGCCGACCCCGAAGGTCCCCTCATAGGAAAAACGCTCCGCCGCGACCTCTTCCCCGTCAAAAGCGCCCGCCATGATCCGGAAGGAGGAAATGCCGCATTGGGCGGCCTCCTTTATCAATCCCGCCGGCACGGCCAGAAGCGCGCCGAAATCCGCTCTCCCCAGTATGTCGTTGATCATGCCGTCAAATTCCGGTCCCTCTTTCTTAAAACCGTAGGGGCCGTCAGGCTTTAACACATGGGAAAGGTCGCCCGAGGCGATGTAGACGGCGCGGCGCCCCAGCTCTTCCGCCGCCTCGGCGACGATTTGCCCCAAACGATAGTGGGTCTCTGCCGGTAAGCCGGATAAACCGATACGCAGGAATTTGAAGCTTTGATATTCCCGCGTAACAAAATACAGGGGCACAAAGCTGCCATGGTCCGGTTGATTTGTTCTCGTATCTGCGTAGACGGCGATTTCCTCCCGCTCTGCCTTTTCCATCATTCTCTTCATCAAAGCCCGGTCGTTTTCCAGGCTTTGACGCAGCTGCGGGCAGCCGAAACGCCCCATGTCCCCCTCATCGCGCTTGGACGCGGAAATAAAGAAGGCGTCGCCATAAGCCGGCGCGTGGGGTGAGGAAAGGATGATCGTATCCGGCGCCAGTTCTGCGATTTCTTTGGACACCCTTTGCATAGCCGCGCCGGTGGCGGCGATCTCCTCTTCGCGTCCCCTGCCGACCTCCGACAGCACGACCGGCGGATGCGGAACGACATAAGCCCGCAATATCCCACGTTCTTTTTTCGTCATGGCGGTTCTCCTTTCTTTTCGTAACAAGATCCCCTATCCTGCGGATGATTCCCTTTTTTACAGCGCGGCGCTGAAGATGTATTCTTTGAAAACGATCCCGCCCGCGGCGTCGGCGATCTCCAGCAGTATTTCAAACCCCTCCTCGGAGACGGTGACCGTATAACCGTCCGCAAGGGGGATCACGCCGGATCCGTAATACATCCCGCCGGTATCGATCATATGCAGAACATACTCGCCGGCGTCCGACTTGGTGACCTCGGCGGTATATTCCCTACCCGGAGCCGCTTTCGCGACGGTTGCCGTTCCCCATATGCCGAGGCCGCGGTTCTCCTCGGTATTCGGGAGGATCCATGCGTCGGCCTCCCTCACTTCATTTCTGAAGGCGACGCGGATCGTCACTTCCGGTGTGCCGGCCGGCGCCGGCTCCTCCTCCCGCTCCCGCGCGTTACAGGCGCAGGCGCCGAAACCCAAAACGACCAGCATCGTGAAAATCAATATCCTTTTCATGATCTCCTCCAGCCATTGTATAGATCCCGATATTTGTTCCGCGCCCGGTACTCCTTTATTATACCGTTTTTCGTCGTTCTCATCAACAAAGCGAAACAAAGATCCGTCGTCCCCGGCGGTTCGGGCTTTTCGGCATTGAAAAACGCCGGAAAAAACCTGCGCCATCTTCCATGAAGCAAGCAGTCGTCGTGCCCGCGGAAACGAAAAATTGGATATACAGTGGCCGCAAACCGCATCTTACCCCCCCCGGATCCGCCACTTGCCGCGAAACCAAAGACAAGGCGGCCCGCTTCAAGTATAATGGACTTGCAAAGAAAGGAGGGAACGCAAATGAAGGTCGAAATAAAATTGATACCGGAAGCCAAGGAACCCTATGCCGTCATCCACGCAAGCGAGGTAACACCGCAGGTCCAACGGGCGGCGGATCTTCTCCGGGCGGACAGCCCCGGCGTGATCTCGGTGGTGGAAAACGAGCGGATCATCGTGCTTCGTCCCGATGAGATCTATATGGTCAGGGTGGAGAATGAAGAGACGGTCATCTACACCAAGGATAAAAGGTACATCAGCAGAAAGCGTCTTTACGAACTGGAAGCAATCCTCGGAAAGGGATTTATGCGGATATCGAAAAGCGCCCTTATGAATCTGCGTATGCTTGATTACGTGGAGCCGACCTTCGGCGGGCTGATGCTGATCGTCCTGAAGAACAAATGCAGGGATTATATTTCACGGAAGTATCTTCCCTCCCTCAAAAAATACCTGGGATTATAAGGAGGTTTATCATGAAATCTAAAAAGAACGCTCTGCTGAAAAACACCCTTATCGCCACCAGCCTGGCCGCCGTGCTTTTCGTGATCAGCGGCGTGGTGTTTGACATCAGCTTCGGCGGTAATTTTCAGATGACGGATTACGCGTTTTCCAAAATGGCCGCCGGCACCTTGGCGATCGGATTGGGCTTCGGCCTGCCGACCGTCGTCTACGGAAATGACAGGCTGTCGCTCCCCGTTCAAACGCTGATCCACATGGGGATCGGGTGTGTCGTAATGACTGCCGCGGGATTCTTTGTCGGGTGGATCCCCACGGATAAAGGCGTCCTTGCGGCCGTCATCGCCATCGCCGGTGAAGTCGTGACCGCCTTTGTCGTCTGGCTGTTCTTCTACGCCTACCAGAAGAGAGTCGCGAAAGAGATGAACAAGCGCATTGCCGAAAAGAATCAATAAAGCCGCGCGAAAAGGCGGCGGGGATCCCCCGCGCCGCCTTTTCAATTACCGTGATGAACGGGTGGCCGCTATTCCCACAGACGCGGTTTTTCTTTTTTCGGGGAATGTCTTTTATATCCCAGGGCGCCTAGGATGAAAAACACGATGCCCGATACCGTGAGTATTGTCCCGAATATCGCGGATATCCAAATCGCCGTGGGATTCCCTCTCGCGAACCCGAAAATCTGCGCCAGCATCGCCGCACCGATCGTAAACTGTGAGATGCCGGTGCTGAAATAATGCGCGTAGCGTTTTCTTGTCTGCTTGCTGATTTCAAAATGCTCCGTATACAGTTCCAGCGGACCGAGGGAAGCGTTCTTGCGCAGATATACCCTTCCGCCGTATTCCGCCGCGGCGCTGATCCCGCTTTCCTCTAAGAACTCGAAGTAGTCTCTCTTCTTTACGCCGGTATAATGGGGGATATCGATCTTATACCGGTATTTTGCGGGCGAGACATCCTCGAACTCGTATTCCCCGTTATCGTATCCGATCAACATGAGGCCGTTTTCGCCCTGCTCGTTCAGCCACTCCTCCTCTTTGTTGAGGTCCAGAAATGCTTTTTTCACTCTTGATTTCATTTTATGCCCCCCTTACTTCCTGCGCGTGCCTTAACAGCTCCTCCAGCCGTGCAAGCTCCGCCTCAAAATACCTCTTCCCTTTGTCCGTAATGATGTACTCGATCTTCCTGTCCGGCGGCCCGTCCAGGGGTTTGATCCATTTCCTTTTCTGTAAGTTGTCCAGCGCTCCGTAGAGTGTGCCCGCCCCGACTCTTACGCGGCCGTTCGTTATTTCCGCGATATTCTTCATCAGCGCGTAGCCATGCGCCGGGCGGTGCAGACAGAGCAGAATGTAATACACGGATTCTGCCAAAGCGCGGTTTTTGATTGCTTCCCCCATCTCTCGACCTTCCTTCCGTTGTATTCGGCGATATATTACGTTCGCAACTATATCGCTATACGTAATATATCACCGAACGTAATAGTTGTCAACACCTGTTTTCTGTTATTCATGTAAAATTTTCGTAAAAAATTCCCGCTTTGTCACCGGAAACAAAAGGAGGGCGGGCTGCCTCTCCCGTCCCCCGCCTTTGAGGCGTTATTCCTCATACGGGTGTATTACGGCTGTACGGCTTATACAAAGCCGTATCCATGGTTATACCGCTTTTTTCTTCCCTGTTCTAAAGAGTCCGCGGCAATGCGTCCGGCCCGCTTTCCTCAGCGCCGTCCGCTGTCAGTTCCGGTTTTTTCATCCCCTGGTCCCCGCCGTTTCCGAACCGCATACATGGGTCTCCAGCCATTTCGCGACACCGTCGTTCTCATTGGTATCGCAGATATGGTCGGCCGCCTCTTTCGCCGCATCCACCGCGTTGGCGACAGCCACGCCGATGCCGCATTCCCTCAGCAGATCGATATCGTTCGTATCATCGCCGAACGCCGCGACCTCCGCGATGTCGATATCCCAATATGCCGCAAGGGCGGCGACGGCTTTGGATTTCATCGCCTCGCTGTGCATCACCATCGCGAGGCCGTCGCGGCTGACGCATAAGCGCAGGCCCCCGTGCAGATACCTCTCCATCAAATCGATCGCTTCCGGCGATTCGGCGAGGACATATACCTTTTCGGTTTCGATATCCAGGCTCTTGAAATCCGCTATCTCATAATCCTCCATATAGGGCCATACGTCGGTGACATGGAAATTCGCGTAATGCCTGCCGTCGCTTTCCGCCGCGATTTTCAATCCTGCCCGGTCGGCGGCGGTCAGTAAACCGCGGATCTCGCTTATCGGTATGAGTCTGTCGTATATCAGTTTGTCGCCCGCATGCGCGGTCGCGCCGTTCATACGCACAAAACCGTCAAATAGCGCGGAGGGGGCAAGCATGACGGAGCTGTCCCCCCTTCCGGTGGCGTAAACGGTTTTGATTCCCTTTTCGCGGCATTTTCTGAATGCCGCTATAGTCCTCTCCGAAATGGTTTTATCATCGCGGAGGAAGGTATCGTCCAGGTCGGTGACGATCATCTTGATTCTCATCGCTTTCCTCCGTATGGTCTCCGCTCTTTCTTTCCCCTCCCAAACCGGGAACCCGCATCACAGCAGCTCCTTCCGTAAAACCTCCGGCGGCAGGGGGGACAGCAGCGCCGGCGGCACATCCAGTACGGTGCGGGCGCCGTATTCCCCCCTCTCCGCCATACGGTGGGCCGCCCGGGCGTAAGCCGTCAGCACTGAGGCGGTAAATTCCGGGTTGGATTCCATTCTCAGGGAAAGAGCTACGGTTTGGGCAGCCCCCCCGCCGGTCGCGCCGTTGCGGATGACCCTGCCCCCGTGGGGCATGCCGGCGTGCCTGGCCTCCATCTCCTCCCGGGTGATGAACTCCACCGTGGTATCATACTCGGCGAAGTAGTCGGGCATGCTCTTGATGGTTTTCTCGATCAGCCCCCTGTCGGCCCCTTCCTCCGCCACCACATAGCACTCCCGGGTATGTCTCTGCCGGGTCGTCAGCTCCGGCGTCTCCCCCCGGCTGACCGCTTCCAGTGCCTCGGGCGCCGGCACGGTATATTGCCGGGCGTCCAGCACGCCGGGGATCCGGCGGACGGCGTCGGAATGTCCTTGGCTGACCCCCCTGCCCCAGAAAGTATAGTCCCTCCCCTCGGGCAGCACGCACCTGCCGTACAGCCGGCTCAGGGAGAAGAGGCCGGGATCCCAACCCACGGAGATGATGCTGAGCCGGCCGGAATCCCGGGCGGCGGCGTCCATCGCGGTGAAATATTCGGGTATCCTCGCGTGGGTGTCAAAGCTGTCCACGGTGTTGAAGCCGGCCGCCATCATCGGTCCCTGTACGGGGAGGTCGGTGGCGCTGCCGCAGCAGAGTATCATCACATCCGCCACGCCCAGCAGCTCTTCCGCCGCCTCCAGGGGGTATACCTTCAGTCCGGGGGTAAGGGGCGTAAAACTGCCCGCCCGGCGGGAGAGTATGGCCGCCGCCATCATATCCGGCTGCTGCCGCAGGGCCAGCTCCACCCCCCGCCCAAGGTTGCCGTAGCCCACAATGCCGATACGGATCCTGCCCATATTCTGCCTCCTTCTATATCGAGAGTATAGCACGGCGGGAAGCGCGCCGCAACGGCAGCGGCGCGGCGGGCGGGGGCAAATCTGCGGTTGAACCAATTTTCCCGGTATGTTACAATCATCGCATAAAATCGCGGGAGGTACGGGATGAAACTGCCGGAGGGGATCTTTCTGTCGGACGGGGGCATGGGCACGCTGCTGGAGCAAAGGGGCCTGCGGGAAAGCTGCCCGGAGTTGCTCAACCTGACCCATTACCGGGAAATGGCGGCCATTCATCGGGAGTATGCCGAAGCCGGCGCCCAATTCGCCACCGCAAATACCTTCGGCCTCAACCTGCGGAAGGCCGGGCGGCTGGGTCTGGCGGACAAGCTGCCGGAGATGGCGGAAGCCGGCGTGCGGGCGGCAAAGGAAGGCGCGCCCGGCTGCCTCATCGGGCTGGATATCGGCCCCGTGGGGGATTTCTGCGCCCCCTACGGCGGGCTGACCTTCTCCGGGCTGGGCGCCCTGGTGCGGCCGGCGCTGGAAGCCGGCATACGGGCGGGGGCGGATTTCGCCATGATTGAGACCCAGTGCGACCTGACCGAAGCCCGGCGGGTGGGTCTGGAGGCGAAAGCGCTGGGGCTGCCCTTCATCCTCTCCTTCACCTTTGAGGATAACGGGCGCACATTGATGGGGAATACCCCCGCCTGCTGCGCCGTGGCGGCGGAAGCTCTGGGGGCGGCGGCGGCCGGGGTCAACTGCTCCGGCGGCCCGGGGGAACTGCTGCCGGTGGTCAAAGCCATGGCGCGGGCTGCCTCCCTCCCCCTCCTGGTACAGCCCAACGCCGGCCTGCCCCGGGTGGAGGAGGGCGTCACCCTCTTTCCCTACGGTCCGGAAGCCATGGCCTCCCTGATGGCAGGGCTGCTGGAGGCGGGGGCAGACGGCATCGGCGGCTGCTGCGGCACCACCCCCGCCCATATCTCCGCGATGCGCCCCCTGACCGGCGGCCCCCGGTCGGCCCGCGGCGTTCCCCTGCTGCTGAGCTCCCGGCGGCTCACCCTCCCGGCGGAGGACGCCTTCGGTGATTTCTTTACCTACGCCTGCGCCCCCGGCGTCTCCCTGTCGGACACCATGGACGACTGGATGGACGACTGTGCCGAAGCCGCCGCCCTCTGCCTGGATATCCGCCGGCTGTCGCCCGGGGAGATCGCCGCCCTGCTGGATGAGGAGCAGGATCTGCCCCGGAAATGCCTGCTGTTCCTGGGAGAGGCCCCGGAGCAGGTCACGGCCGCCCTGACCCATTATTGCGGCAGAGCCGGGGTACTGGGCGATCCCCCCCTCCGCGCCGCCGCCGAAGCGCTGGGCGGCGTTTTCCGGGAAATATAGGGCAGCCCGTAAAAACAACCGCCGGCTAAAAAACCGGCGGTTGTTTTATTTGGTTTATTCGCCGTAAAGGCGGTTATACTCCTCCAGCGGCAGGTACATCAGATTGACGGTATCCGTTCCCGGGAATAATATTTCCCCGGGGTACTTTTCCGTGATATAGAAACTCCCTTCGCTCCTCTCCTCCGCTGAGGACAGCAGCGCGCACGGCAGGAACAGCTCCCTGTTCTCCGTATCGGTAAACTCCCCCTGCCACTGGAGGCAGGCAAGCGCCTCCAGCATCTCCTCCGGCTCCGTCACCGTAAAGGCGTCTCCGTCCGGTTTGTAGATCCGCAGGCCGTAGAACCGGTAGATCGACTCCTCACCGGGAGGTGCCCAAAGGCCTTCCTCCTCCAGCACACGCAGGCTCCGGCTCCAGTCGGCATATACCGGGAAGGCGCTGCTCTTCCAGCCGTCCCCCGCTTCGATGTTAACCTGCACCGTGACCCGCGTGCCCACTCCCGGGGAAACCCCTTTCTCAAGGTAATCCTCCGACAGGGCTCCCAGCAGCCGGGCAACCGTCTCCGGGTCATGGACATAGTTTTCTTTTGCCGAGTCCATGTTCAGCCGGTCCTCCGCCCACAGGCCGACATACGCAGCGTTCCCCAGCGCCTCGGCAAGGGTATCCGCGCCGTAGGCCGCCCGGTAGGCCGGGGAATTCTGCAGGCGGCAGAGCATCTCCAGATTTTCCGAAGTCCTGGGCAGCTGATACTGCCGGCTGACGGTTCTGCCGTCCTTCATTTTCCAGAGGATGCGGACGGAGCTGAAATAGAAATCGGCGTCCGGTTGATCGACCACGGTCAGGCCGCTCTCCGCCAGCCCGCGGCTGACAGTCACCCACTCCTCTCCCTCGTTTATAAGATCCTCCGGCCCGTCATACGAATAGTTCTCCGACCAGACGAACACGCCGGTGGAAGCCACCGCGTCGTTCTCCGGCAGCCAGTGGTCGTAGCCGAAGACATCCAGTCCCATGCAGACCATCAGCGCGCCGCTGACGATCAACAGCGCCGCCAGGCTGATCCAGCCCCGGAACACTGCCCGGAAATCCCGGAAGAAGCGTCCCTGGCAGTACATATGGACCAGGATCCCGCCCAGCAGGCAGCCCAGCCCCTCCAGCAGCGGACTATTGCTGATGATGTAGAAGAAGGCGCCCATGAACACCGTCCCCATGAATACCGCCGGCAGGCGGATGACGGTGCGGGTAAAGGGGTAGGTCAGGGTGGTTCCCGCCGCCTCCGAGGGATATTTCCCCACAAGCGTCACACCCAGCGCCAGCAGTACCGCCGCCGCCACGGCATAAACCGCCAGCCACCAGAGGGATTCCCCCTCGATCGGCAGGCTCAGCATCCAGGCCGGGCCGCACAGCCGGAGCAGCGGCTTTAACCAGGGCTGCACGACAAAGGTGGAGAAGAAGCGGCCGCACAACAGCAGTCCGCTGCCCGCCAGCCCCACCGGCGCGAACAGGGCGAAAGCCGTCACCTCGATATGGGAAAGGGCGCTGCCGGCCAGCGGCGCGCAGAAGGCCGTCGCCGAAAAGAGGAAGAAGAATCCCAGCAGCATGAGTCCGAACAGCGCCGCCATCCTGCCCCAGGGCACCCCGGTGCCGAAAGCCGCGAATACCACCGCCGTCAGCAGCAGGTTGGTCAGCAGCGCCGCGGCAAACCATATCAATCCCGAGGACAGCCGGGTCAGGTACAGTCCACGCCGGGAAACCGGCTGGCTGTGGAAGAAGATCACCTGCCGGCGGTCATGCAGGTATATGCTCATCGCCCAGGCGGTGACCGCCCCCATCATCATGGCGAGGAGCATCCAGATGCCGTACCCGCCCTCCCCGGGGATAAACACCTCCGCCGCCCGGGTCGCCCTGTCATCGGGTAAAAACGGGTCCTGCAGAATAAACAGCATGGCGACCGGCAGCGCAAAGAAGAACAGTATGCCGTTGACCAGCCCCAGCCAGCTGCTGCGGTACAGGGTATTGCCAAACAGTCCTTTAGAGGAGAATATTCTTTGCTTCATAACCTACGCCCTCCATTTGCGCAATAAAGATTTCCTCCAGAGAAAGGGGGATGAACTCGCTGAACAAAGGGTTGCGGGCTGCCAGCGCCGCCTCCGCCTCCGCTCTGGAGCATCTCGCCGTAAAGGAGACGAACCGTCCGTTGGGATTCCATTGCAGCAGCTCCAGCTCCCGGAACCAGTCCCTCTCCGGCGGTTCTTCGAAGGCGCACTGCGCCTTCACCAGCTCCTGCTCCCGGTTCAGGAAAAGCTCGGACACCATCATGCCCCGGTGCAACACCGCCACATGGTCGGCAATGTCCTCCAGCTCCCGCAGGTTGTGGCTGGCGATCACCGGCAGCAGTTCTCCCGCCTCCACCCTTTGGGCGATCAGTCCCTTTACGGCCTGCCGCATCACCGGGTCCAGCCCGTCGAAGGTCTCGTCAAAGAGGATCATCCGGGCATGGGAGGCAAAGGCCAGGCAGATCATCGCCTGCCGCAGCATCCCCTTGGAAAAGGAGGATGTCTTTTGCCGCAGTCCCAGCCCCAGCAGTTCTGTCAGCCGGGAAAGCAGAATATCATCAAAAGCGGGGTACAGTGCGCGGTAAAAATCCCGCATCTCCCAAATCGTACCGTTGGGGAAGGTATAGGGATCGTCGGAGATATAAAAGATCTCCCTGCGGACGGGGGAATCCTCCCGGAGTTCCTCCCCGTCCAGCAGCACCCGGCCGGCGTCCGGCCGGTATGCGCCGGAAGCGATCCGCAGCAGGGTGGACTTGCCGGCGCCGTTGGTGCCCACCACCCCCAGTATCGACCCCTCCCGCAGTGTCACCGTGATATCCTTAAGGACCTCCCGGCGGTCAAAACTCTTTGTTATTCCGATCATTTCAAACATGGTAAACCTCCTCGAGCCGCTCTGCCGCCTCCTGCCGGGAAACTCCCGCTTCCCTGGCCTTGATCAACTGCCGTGTAAGACCCTCCAGCGCCATCTCCCGGGCGGCGTCCGCCTTCTGCGCCATATCGGGGGAGATATAGCTGCCCCTTCCGGGCTGGGAATAGGTCACCCCTCTTTCCTCCAGCAGCGTGTAGGCGCGGTGCACCGTGTTGGGGTTCACCCCCAGCTCGGCGGAAAGCTGCCGGACGGAGGGCAATTGGCTCCCCGGCTCCAGCACGCCGGCCAGTGCCAGCCTCCGGAACCCCGCGGCGATCTGCTCGTAGATCGGCTCCCGGCTCCGCAGATCCAGATGTATCATTGCCGACTCCTTCTGTACTAATCGTATTAGTACGGTTAATATGCTGACTGTAGCACATCTCCGCCCGGCTGTCAACACCCCCGGCAATTTTTTCGATCAGGCTTCCCGCTGATGAGGATCTGCGCGTCAAACGAAGACGGATGTATACAAGCCTTCCCCTCTGAGGGGAATGCGGCTTGCGAAGCAAGACGGATGAGGCGGGATCCGTCCTCTAACATCTGCCTTCCCCCGCGGATGAGATAAAATCTGTCCCCTCCCCGGGATCATGCCCCGTAGTCCCTGAAAGCCCCGGCTGCCGTGCGCAAACCTGAAGGGCCCGAGGTCTGCGCGGAACAGATCTCGGGCCCTTCGCGTCGCCGAATCTTTTTTTCTTACCGTTAGGCCCCCTTCAAAGGGGCGTTTATTTCATCGGAGATAGGTATCCATCCATTGGGTGATCTCCTTCAGCCGGCGGATACGGTGGGAGGGCTTCCCGGAGCGGGACAGCTCATGGTTCTCCCCGTGGAACAGGCACAGCCGGGCGGGCACGCCGCGGATCTTCAGCGCGGTGAACATCTGCAGCGCCTCCGCCATCCAGCAGCGGTAGTCCATATCGCTGTGGATAAACAGCGTGGGTGTTTTGACCCTGTCGGCATATTTCAGGGGGGACTGCTCCCACATCCTTTCCGGCTCCCGCCAGGGCGTGGCGGCAATTTGATCCTCCCCGAAGTAATAGCCGATATCCGTCGTTCCGTAAAAGCTGATCCAGTTGGAGATACCGCGCTGGGAAACGGCGGCGGCAAACCGGTCGGTATGGCCGATGATCCAGTTGGTCATAAATCCGCCGTAGGAGCCGCCGGTCACCCCCACCTTCTCCCGGTCGATCCAGGGGCAGGCCTCCAGCACCCTGTCAGTAAATGTCATGATATCCCGGTAATCCGTTTCCCCGTACCGCCCGCGGATATCGGCGAATGCCTCCCCTCTTCCGTCGCTTCCTGTGGGGTTGCAGAAGAATACGGCGTAGCCCCGGGCCGCCCAGTACTGCATCTCCTGGAAGAAATTCACACCGTAAGCCGTTTTGGGTCCCCCGTGGATATCCAGTATGGCGGGGTGTTTTTTTGCCGGGTCAAATCCCGCGGGCTTGATGACAAATCCGTGGATCTCCTCCCCGTTCTCGTTAAAGAAATACAGCGGCGCCAGGGGATAAGTCTCAAACCGCTCTCCCAGGCCGGTGTTCAGCTCTGTCAGCCGGGTCATGCCCTCCAGGGTGATACGGCAGATCTCTCCTCCCAGTTCCTCCATCACCACGGCGGCAAATCCGTTGTCCGCCGGGGCGGCCTCGCAAAGCATACCGGGATTCCGGAAAAAGGGGCGGGGGCTCCCGCCGGAAAGGCTGCCCTCCATCAGGCAGGAATGCTCCTCCAGCGTGGAGATAAAGTAGTAGTTCTCCCCCCTCACCCACCGCTGGGGCGCCGCCGGCCCGCCGATCCGCACATCGCTCCCCACCGAGGAATAGGCTGAGAATTCTCCCCCGTCATACAATACGGTCAGCTTCCTCCCGGCAAGCTCCAGCAGGCCGATATCGCTGTTCTGGTTCATGCCGCGCCGGTCGCCCCGGTTGTAAAACACCACTGCCCTGTCATTCCCGGCGAAGGTAACGGATTCATAGCTCGCCCCCTCTCCCTCCGGTGTCATCTCGGTGACGGTAAGGTCTTCCAGCTCCAGCCGGAAAATACGGTTGGTCAGCGGCATTCTGTCGGTATACGCCTCGCCGATGAACAGCGCGAAGCTGTGGTCGGGGGAAACGGCGGCGGTCTCGCAGGCAAAGTTTTCCCTGGTGATCGGCGTAATCCTGCCATGGTCATACAGGTACAGCCGGCTGCGGACCGAATCGATGAATCCCTCTCCGTTGCTCCAGAAGGGCGCTTCGGTCAGCACCCGTACGTCCTTCTCCTCCTTCAGCGCCTTCAAAGCCTCCTCGGGGGATCCCTTCTCCTCCAGCGCCGCGGCGTAGGCGGGATCGAACCTGGCGGTAAAGAGGAATTTCTCCGGGCTTATGAAGTAGAAGCTGCCGGCGCTGTATTCCAGCCGCAGCGCCTCCTCCGCCTCCCCGGTCTCCGGGAGGCGGTACAGCACCGTCAGCGGCCGCCCCTCCTTGATGGCCTCCTTGTCCTTGGAGTCCCGGGTGGTGCGCAGCAGCGTCCGCCCCTCTACCCGCCAATAGGCGGAGACGTCCCGGGAGGTCGTCAGTCGCGTCACCTTCCCCCCCTCCAGGCGATAGAGGTCGGTTACATAGCGGTCCTCCTCCATATCGGCCCGGCCGCCCAGGAACCAGATCCTCTCCCCCTCCGCTGTCAGTGCGTGGGGATGGAAAAACTCTCTGAAAAAGTCAATGCCTATTTTTTCCATTCTGCCCCTTATAATTCTATGAATCCGAAATCTTCCGTCTGCTCCCGCAGCAGCTCCACCATCCAGGGGTGGCAGGTAAAGAAGAATACCTGCCGGTTCCGGGAGAACTCCACTACCATCGAAAGTCCCCGGCGGATACGGTCGGCGTCCCAGTTGACAAGGGTCTCATCCAGGCTGATGGGCAGCGTCTCCCCGGGATCCAGCCTCTCCGCCAGCGCCAGCCGCAGGCAGATATAGAGCTGCTCCAGTGTTCCCTTGCTGAGGCGGCTCTTTTCCGGATCCAGCCATTCCCCGGTTTCCGACAGCCGCACCAGCAGTCCCTGTTCGTCCTCGGTCAGCGCCAGCCGGTCATACCGGCCGTCGGTGACCATCGCCATCAGCGCCGACGCCCGCCGTATCAGCGCGGGCTGGTTCTCCTCCCGGAAGCGCCGGTAGGCCAGCCGTATCAGGGCAAGAGCCAGCGCGCCGGAGTCCCGTTCCCTCCGGTCCTTCTCCATCCGCTCCAAAATCTGGTTCTTTCTGGCGGCGGCCTCGGAGGGTGTCGTCAGCGCCTCCAGATGCCGTGCTTTCTCTCTCCGCTGGGCCTGCAGGGCGGTGGAATTTCTCATGTCGGCCTCCGCCTGCTCCTTCTGTTTCCGGGCCGCCTCCATCGCTTCCCCGCTGTAGGGCCAATCCTCCCGGCGTGCCCGGATAAACGCGATGGCGCCGGGTTCTTTCTGTTCCATCGCGGCGATATCCGCCTCCGTCTGCTGCGCGGCCTGCCGCAGCGCGAGGACGGCGGCGATCTTCTCCTCGGCGGTCTCTCCCTCCGCCCCTTCCAGGCTCTTCAGCAGCGCGGCCTCCGCCGCCTCCAGCCTCCCCGCCTCCGCCTCCAGCTCCGCCTTCCTGCGCAGCAACTCCGGCAGCGCCTCTTCGGCCTTATCGGCGGCGTATTTCGCGGTAATGGCGGCTTCCAGCTTTCTTGCCACCTCCTGCAGGGCCTGCTCGTCCGGCTCCCTGCCCGGCAACGCCATGGACACCGCGCGCAGCAGGGCGTCCTTCTGCCTGCGAAGCCGGTCATCGACCGTCCGCATCGCTTCCTCCGCCGCCGCCAGTCTGTTTGCCGCCTTCCGGCAGGCCGCGATCTCCCCGGCGATATTCCCGGGGTTGTCCATCAGACGCTCGGACAGCGTGAGGCCCGCCAGAACCTCGCCCAGGTCTTCATCCGCGTTCTCCAAAGCCTCCTCCGCCTCGGCCAGGTCATCCTCCGCCCGGTGAAGGGCCTTCGCCTCCCGCCGGCTTTTTGCCAGCAGGAAGATTGCGAACAGCAGGATCAGCCCGCCCGCCGGCAGCAGCAGCAACGTAAAGGACAGGTCGTTCCTGATCACACCGTACAGCCCGGGGGCCAGAAAGGCCGCCGCCAATACCGCGAAAAACCAGTAGAGGATCGTCAGCCCGCGGCCGGCTCTGCGGGCCGCCTTCGGCGCCGCCTCCAGCGCCTCGGCCGCCTGCTCCAACGCGGCTTCGGCCTCTTTTACCGCGATGCCGCGGCGCTGGATCCGTACCCCGTCCAGCCGCACAAGCTTCTCCGCCGCCTCCGGACAGCCGGGGAACACCGCCTCCAGCGTTTCATCCAGCTCCTCCCGGGCCCTTTTTCTCCCTTCTTCCAGGGAATGCAGGGTATGTGTCTCCTCATCCATCCGCACCCGGGCGCCGGGGATCAGCTCCAGCAGCTCCCGGTTCTGCAGCAGCTGTACGCATTCCGGGCTTTCCGCCTTTTCCCGTGCGGCTTCGGCCTCCGCCAGTCTCCGGGCCAGCTCCTCCCGCTCCCGCTGCAGCCCCTCCTTCCGGGTCCGGCAGGCAGCCCACTCCGCCCCCGGATCGGCCGGCAGCGCCTCAAAAGCCCGGGCCCTTTCGGCCTCCCTCTGCTTTCGGGCTAAAACCGCCTCCTCTCCCGCCAGACGGTTCCAATACTCCGCCGATCGGAGGAAGGTCTCGGCCTCTCTTCTCCTGTCTTCCGCCGCCGCCAGCCGCTCGGTCTCGTTCCGGTTCTCTCTGTACAGCGCGCTGATCTCCGTCTGCCGCTGTACGGCCTCCGTCTCCGCCCGTCCGGCCTCCTCCAACGCCCTCTGATGCTCCTTCCACCGTGTGTTCCCCCGGTTATCCGGCCGCCAGATGCTGTTGATATCCCCCAGAAGCTTCTTATCCGCCTCGCTGAAGGGCTGCAGGCGGGGATCCACCTGCCCGGAAAGCACCTGGCTCTGCACCTGCTGCCAGTCCCTGGTCTCCGGGAATTTCAGCTGATCCTGGGTAAGGGCGTAGGCGCCCTGCATCATATCCCGTCCCAGGGAGGCCACCGGCGGGTAGGCGTTGGGCATGGGAACGGCGGTCTCATTCCGTGTGTACACCCCGACCGCGCCGCTTTCCTTCAATGTGCGCTGCAGCGTGACCCGGCTGCCGTCGTCCAGCACCGCCTCCCCGCTGATCACAGCCTCCCCGGCGTCCCGGGAGATCAGCCGCGTCCGCAGTTCCTTCCTGTTGCCGTAACCGAAGAGCAGCCCCAGTATCAGCTCCATCACCGTGGATTTCCCGGCCTCGTTCTTTCCTAAAAACACCACAAGATCCCGGTCGGTATCGGCCTGCCACCGGGTCATCGGCCCGAAATTCTCAGCCGCCAATTTTATCCAGCGCATCAGCCTTCCTCCTTTACCAGCTCCGTGCACAGCCGCGCGTCCATCCCCGGCAGCAGGCTCCGCAGGTATTCCCGCCGCTCCTCATCTGACAGAAACCTGTCCTCCACAAAACGGAGCTCCGATAATTCCGCCAGCAGGGCGTCCGCCGTGGCGTCGTCAAACGCGGCTTCCTTCGCCAGCTCCATCGCCTTGCCGAGCAGGCTGTTCTCCCCCTCATGCTCCTCTGGCCGTACGGGGGGAAACATGTCCCGTATCTCCACCGTAACATCGGTGACCCCCAGAAGGCCGGTCAGTTTGGCGGCCAGCGCGTTCAGGTTATCCTGACCCCGCCTGTCCGTCAGCTCCCTGTAGGCGCCGAAGCGTCCGGAAAGCTCGATGCGCAGCATCGTCATGCCGCCGCCGTCGGTCAGCAGGGGTCTTGCCATCCCTTCCAGCGTCGCCGCGAGGGCGGACAGCGTTGTTTCCGGCCGGTCCTTCGCCTCCAGCCTGGCAAACCGGGTGCCGGGCACCGGCAAAAAACGGATCTCCGGGGGGCGGAAGGCCTCCGCCCGTACCAGCAATACCCCCTTCTCCCCGGTCTCGCCGTAATCCCGTCCGGTCAGGCAGCCGGGGTAGGCGATCGAACCCTCAATGGTCTGCCGGGCATGGACATGTCCCAGCGCCCAGTAATCGTAGCCGGTCTCCCTCAATGTCCGGGCGGAGACCCCCATGCTGTCCGCCTGCCCGCCCAGCTCCGTCAGGTGGGCATGGGCGACACCGATGGTGGGCAGCACCGTCCGCGGCGGCAGCGCGCCGGGGAACCTCGCGGTTTTCTCCCGGAAGCCCATGCCGATAAAGCGGGCCAGTTCCCTCCCCTCCCGGCGGAGGATCCATTCCTCGGGTTCCGGGTCGGAAAACACCGCCACCCCCTCCGGCAGCTCCAGCGCGCCGCTTTCCGAGGCCGGGTCGTGGTTGCCGTGCGCGTACAGCACCGCGATCCCCGCCGCCAGCAGGCCGGAAAAAACCTCCCGGATACATTGCGCCGTGCCGTAATCCAGCAGTTCGCTGTCGTATAAATCCCCCGTTACCAGGAAAACATCCGCCCCATGGGACTTGGCCATGGCCGCCGCCTGCCGGAAGGACTCCAGTTGCGCCTGCCGGAGCTGCTGCCGCAGCGCCTCCCGGCTGCCGAAGGGCGTATCAAGGTGGGCATCCGACATATGGAGTATCGTTACCGCCATCCCCTATACCTCCAGATCGTTATGACAAAATCATATCACTTCCCGCCCTCCCGCGCAACAAATACGGCAAAGAATTGAAAACTTTCCTCCCCCGCGCGGTCAGCGCGCCTCCCTTGTGCCTTCCTCCCGAAGCGGGTATAATGAAATGGGAGGCGGAAATGCAAAAGAACGATCGGTTGTCCCTCTTTGTGGAGGATCTGTCCTTTGAGGGCGCGGGCGTTGCCCGGGCGGAGGGGCAGGTAGTGTTTATCGAGGGCGCCCTGCCCCATGAAAAAGTGCGCGCCCATATCCTGAAGGTGACGTCAAAATACGCCCTGGCGAAAATGGTCGCCCTGGAAAGCGACCCCAATCCCCGGCGGCGGCAGCCGGCCTGCTCTCGGTTCGGGAAATGCGGGGGATGCCGCCTCCAGCATATGGCCTATTCCCTTCAGCTGGAGCTCAAGCGGCGCCAGGTGGAGGATTGCTTTGCCCGGGCGGGGCTGTCCTGCCCGGTCTCCCCCGTCATCCCCTCGGAAAAGGAATACTACTACCGGAACAAGGGAGCCTTCCCCGTCGGCATGGGGCAGAAGGGCCCGGAGGTCGGCATGTACGCCCCCCGGAGCCACCGCATCATCCCGGGGACGGACTGCCCCCTCCATCAGCCGGAGGTCACATCCGCCATCCGGGCGGTGGAAAGCTGGATGCGGGAGCACCGTGTCCCCGGCTGGCGGGAGGAAAAAGGGCAGGGCCTTATCCGGCACATCATAGCCCGGAACACCGCCGGCGGCGTGATGGCGGTGATCGTCGCCTCCTCCCCCGAGATCCCCCGTCGCCGGGAATTGCTCCGCGTGCTGGAGACCCGGGTAAGGGGGCTGGCTTCCGTCATCTGGAATGTGAATGACCGGGATACCAATGTCATCCTCGGTCCGGAGTCCCGTTGCATATGGGGGGAACCGGCGTTGACCGAGGCGATCGGCGGCCTCTCCTTCCGGGTATCCGCCCACGCCTTCCTGCAGGTCAACCCCTACCAGACCCCCCGGCTCTATGCGGAGGTCGCTGGCGCCGCCGCCCTTACCGGCACCCAGCGGGTGTATGACGCCTACTGCGGCATCGGGACCATCGGCCAGCTGCTGGCCAAGGACGCCGCCTCGGTGCTGGGGGTGGAGGAGACCCCCGCCGCCGTGGAGGACGCCGTCGCCAACGCCGCCGCCAACGGCATCCCCCACGCCTCCTATCTGGCCGGCCGGGCGGAGGAGGTCTTCCCCAAATGGGTCGCCCGGGGAGAACAGCCGGACGTGCTGGTGGTCGACCCGCCCCGCAAGGGCTGCCACCCGGATTTCATCGATGCCGCCCTGGAAGCCGGTCCCGGCCGCATCGTGTATGTCTCCTGCAACCCCGCCACCCTCGCCCGCGACGCCGCCCTCCTCTCCGCCGGCGGCTACCGTCCGGTCTATGCCCGGCCCCTGGACATGTTCCCCCAAACCCCCGGCGTGGAGACTGTGGTTTTAATGTCTCGGGTTTAGGCGGAGACTGTAGAGCTGTTGCCTGTTATTAAACATGCGTTCTTTATGATTGAAACGTGTTGGGGGTTTTGAATGAAATGTGCGCTTGCGTCCCTTGGGTTTATCAATGAAGATATCCGGTACAATCAATCAAAAATCATTAATACTTTGGTGGATTATTCGAACAAGGCAGATGTCGTAATCTTCGGGGAAGCGTATCTGCAGGGGTTTTACGGCGTCAATTTTATTCCTGAGCATGATAGCGGGATCGCGATTGAAAAAGGCTCTCGGATAATTAAGGATATATGCAATGCGGCTAAGGAAAACACGGTGGCTGTTTCATTTGGGTTTCTGGAAAAAGAAAAAACCAGGTTCTACAGCTCACAGATTACAATTGACCGATCAGGGATGGTTATCGATCTGTTTAGGAGAGTATCCCCCGGATGGAAAGAAAGGTTTGCGGGAGAATTATATTGTGAGGGTACGCGGTTTCATGCATTTGATTTTCTTGGCAAGAGAGTTGCGGTTGGTCTGTGCGGGGATCTTTGGTATGAAGAAAACATCGAAGCAATCAAGCTTTTAAATCCGGATGTTGTTTGGTGGCCGGTCTATACGGATTATCATTTGAATGATTGGAATACAACTATCAAATACGAATACGCTGCGCAGGCGGCAAAATTAGGAAGACCGGTCCTCTGTGTAAATTCGATTTGTATGGATAAGGCGGATGAGCTGGAAGCCGCAAAAGGCGGAGCCTGCTGTTTTGCGGATAACAGGATCGTTCAAGAGGCGGCGGCCGGATCGGAGAATGTGCTTGTGGTAGAGCTTTGAATTGAATGATATGTTTCCGTTAACCGATAAATCAAACGGCAGGTTCCCGTTTAACGCATGACATCGACAGTGGTCTCCCGGGGCGTGCGGAGACCGTCCTCCTCCTTTCCCGGCTTTGACCCGGGAAATTCCCCGCGATCCGGCGCCTCCCACTCCCGCCCCCTCACGGCCGCCGCATAGAAAACCGCCGCAGGTTTTACCCTGCGGCTTCTTTTGTTTGGTTCTCTTCCCCGTCCCGCCCTTATCCCAGGGCCACGTCCAGCACCATCATCAGCGCAAACCCCAGCGCCCCGGCGATGGTCCCCACATTGCTGTGCCCGTCTGCCTGTGATTCCGGCACCAGCTCCTCCAGTATGACATAGAACATCGCCCCCGCGGCAAAGGCCAGCACATACGGCAATATCGGCGTGACAAGCCCGGTCAGCACCATCGTCAGCGCCGCGCTGACAGGCTCCACCACGCCGGAAAGCACACCGTATCCGAACGCCCTGCGCTTGGAGATCCCGGTGCTGTGGAGCGGCATGGAGATGATCGCCCCTTCCGGAAAGTTCTGTATGGCGATGCCGATGGAGAGCGCCAGCGCTCCCGTGATGGAAATGGTGGAATTCCCCGCGAAGAACCCGGCGAACACCACGCCGACCGCCATTCCCTCCGGTATATTATGCAATGTGACGGCGAACATCAGCATGGCCGATTTGCCCAGCTTTGACCGGATGCCCTCCGGCTTTTCCGCGTCGGCATGCAGGTGGGGGATGACGGTATCCAGCAAAAGCAGGAACCCTATCCCCAGCAGAAACCCGGCGGCGGCCGGCAGCCACGGGATGCCCCCCTGCTCCGTTGTCATCTCGATCGCCGGGATGAGCAGCGACCATACCGACGCCGCGATCATCACCCCCGCCGCAAATCCCAGCAGGGCCTTCTGCACCTTCGGACTCATGGCGTCCTTCAGGAAGAACACCATCGCCGATCCCAGCGAGGTCCCCGCCAAAGGCAGCAGGAGCCCGATTATGACCTTGATTGTATCATTCATCTTGTTTTTCCTTTATTGCGTCGTATGATTCCCGCTGTGCCCCGTTCCGCGGCGGCGCCTGCCGCCGGCTTTTCCGATCGGGTCGATTGTACCGCATATCCTTTTTCTTTGCAATCTCCGCGGCCGTCAGCCGTGATGCCCAAGGCGTACCTGCCGGGGGAGACCCCTCACTCCGTCAGCCTCCAGCCGAAATCGTCGTGATAGATCATCTGTTTCGTCATCCCGCCGTCCACGCGGATATCCTGCCCGGTGATAAAGCCGGCCTTCCCGCTGCAAAGGTACAGCACCATATTGGCGATATCCAGCGGGTCTCCCACCCTCTTTACGGGGTGCTGCCCGGCGTCCGGCCCCTCATAGGTCTGAAACCCGGTATCGATCCACCCCGGAGAGATCGAGTTGACCCGCGCCTTTCCCGCGAGGCTGACCGCCAGCGCGTGGGTAAGGGCGGCGACAGCCCCCTTGGCGGCGGTATAGCTCTCGGTGTTGGGCTGGCTCATCCATGCCCGGGTCGAGGCGATATTGACGATGCTGGCCCCCGGGTTGAAGCGGTTCATAAACAGCTTTGTCAGCATAAAGGGCGCGGCCGCCCCCACCCGCAGGGCGTACAGAAAGTCCTCATAGGAACAGTCCCTGATCCCGCCCCTGGAAAGCATGGCGTTGTTGACCAGTACATCCACGCCCCCGTACTCGCCGATCACCTTCTCCGCGAAGGCCCGCAGCGTCTTCTCCTCTGCGACATCTCCGACAAAATAGTCATTCTCCCGCAGGTCGATGACGCAGACATTGGCCCCGCGCTTCCTGAACTCCTCACAGATCGTCTTCCCGATCCCCGACGCCCCGCCCGTCACCACCGCGGTCTTGTTCCGAAACTCTGTCATCTCCCCATCCTCCCTTGAAAACTATCCTATCACATTATCGGGAAACAAAACACCCGGCTTGCCGTATGAAAATCCCCCCGCCTCCTTTGAAACGTTTTACTGCGGTTAACTTGACAGTTCAGACGATCGGCGTTACCTTATGATTGCGCTGTTGAACGGTATAATGATACGATTGAACAACCGATGAGACAATGGATGAGAGCTTTTGATTTCAAAATGGAATAGCGGCGGCAGGGCTGTTTTGATGAAATCCGTTCTCGACAAACGCGGTATTCCCAATAAAGCATGGTTGTTGCATGATACGCAATATGGCAGGTTTCATACCGTACTGACATCGGAAAGCAAAACGGTTTGTTTGCATTTGACTCCTCGATCCGCGAAACCATGATACGGAAAAGAAAAGGTTTTTGAGGGCGGACAGGGTCTCGTTGCCAAATATACGGGAGGTGATGGATGTTGCCGCTTCCGTTATTGCCGGGCGGGCGCCGGATTTTCCGCCTTCAAAAATGGTTTGATACATTGGGATCTGAAAAGGAGAGTGAGGTTGTATGAGAAAGAACCCCGTTGCAGTGCTTTGTTGTTTCTTGCTGGTCCTTTTGTTGGTTGGCTGCGGGAAAGCCGTTGGTGGTTCGGAAATATATACATTTCCCGAACCAACGACACAGATTGCAGGTTCATTCTATTCACAGGGGCAAGAAACTCCGTTCCGGATCGGCGCGGAGGATTGTTCGTCTGTTATCAAGTGGTTTTATGGCTTGGAGGCGACCGCTTGTGATGAGCCCGGGATGGTGGAAGGGGCGGAGAGTTACGCCTTTTATGTAAACGGTGATTATGCGTTTACCTATGAGGACAGGGGAAGTGTATCGTACATTATCATTGATGGGAATTACTACAAGGTAAGGAATCCTTCGGTTCCGCCAACGGCTGAATCCTGATTTGCCGCTCCCGGGCTTGCCGGTGCCCTGATGTTCCGCGGCTATAACGCGGACCGCGGCATGCCGCAAAACACATGATCATCCCCGCCCGGCTTCCCCGTCAGCCTCCCTCGCCTGCCTCTTCCTCTTCTCCAGCCTGACGACCTGATATTCGTCGGGCTCCGTTACGCCGTTTTTATATGTGTACCCCAACCTTCTGTAGAATCCCACGGCGTTCAGGGAGGAGCCCACCTCCGTCCTCCGCGCCCGCGCGAAGTAAGGGTCCCCCTCCAGCGTCTCCATGATCCGCCTGCCGATCCCCCGGCCCTGGTATTCCGGCAGCACGAATACCGACATGATATAGCTTTCCGTCTCGCTGCCCCAATACCCCGTGATGGCGCCGCAGCCTATGATTTTCTCCCCCTCGCAGGCCACATGAAAATGGGCCTCCCCCGCCTGCGCGGCGATCGCCTCCGGCGTATGGCTCCGTACGCTTTCCTCGATATATGCCGCGGAGTACTCCCCGCTGTTGCTGACCCGCAGCGTATGGCGGATCACCCCGGACAATTCCGCTTCATCGCCTGCTTCATAGGGGCGTATTCTGATATCCCGCGCCATCCCGCTCCGCTCCTCTTTTTCCGGTCATTCCCCCCCTATCATACCAAATCCCCCTCCTCCTTTCCACAAAAAAAGAGGCTCCCTCCGCGGTGTTTTATGATCACCCCGGAGCGGAGCCCCTTCCTCAAACCTCCCGCGTCATTCCCCGGTCAATCTGATCTGTATATTGCCGGTGCTGGTCCTGATCTCGCATCTGCCGCCGGTACTTGTTTTCGGTACATCCACTTTTATTCCTCCCGTATCCCTTCAAAAACCCTGGCCTCCCCCGGAAACACTTTACGAACGCCGGCTTTTCGGCTATACTGCCCTAAGCCGGATTGCTTCCGAAAGGTTTGGTATGCATGGACGTATTGGAGAAAAAATCTTTTTATAAAGAACTGGCCGCCCTGGCCGTCCCCCTCGCCCTGCAGGCCCTGCTCCATGCCCTGGTGGGCGCCACCGACGCCCTCATGCTGGGCCGGCTCAACCAGGAGTCGGTGGCGGCGGTGGCGCTGGCCAACCAGGTCTCCTTTGTGATGTCCCTTTTCAACGGGGCGATTACCGGCGCCTTCGGCGTGCTGATCGCCCAGTATTACGGAAAGGGCGATCGGGAGAACGCCAAGCGTTTCATGAGCATGGCGATACGGTACGCCTTCGGCATCTCCGCCGTCTTTTTTCTGCCGGCCATTCTCATCCCCGAGCGGCTGATGCGGATCTTCACGCCCGAGCCCGAACTGATCCGGATCGGCGCAAGCTACCTGAAGATCGTCGGCTTCTCCTATGTTTTCTCCGGGATCTCCCAGGTCTACCTGATGATGATGAAGATCGGCGGGCGGGCGAAGATCAGCGTCTGGATCTCCGCCGTGACCGTCGCGGTGGATATGGCCGCCGATTTCTTCCTGATCTACGGCGTCGGCAGGCTCCCGGCCCTGGGCGCCGACGGCGCGGCCTATTCCACCGTTGTTGTCGAGTCGGTCGCCCTCCTCTGGTGCCTGCTGGAAGCCGGCCGGAAGGACCATATCCGTCCCGACCGAAAGAGCCTGTTCTTCTTTTCAAAACAGTGCGAGGCGGACGTCTGGAGGATCGCCCCCTCCATGCTGGCCTCCAGCCTGTCCTGGGGCCTCAGCATCTCCGTCCATTCCCTGATCATGGGCCATCTGGGGACGGACGCCACGGCGGCGGCCTCCGTCACCGCGGTGGCCCGGCAGCTGATCCAGTGCTTCGTCCACGGGCTCTCCGGCGGCGCGGGGGTCATGATCGGCGGTCTGCTGGGCCGGAACGAGCTGGAAAAGGCCAAGCGCTACGGCCGCCGGTTCTGGTCGGTCGCCACCTTCGCGGGGCTGCTCAGCGTCGCGGTATTGGCGATTGTCGGTCCCCTGGTGACCGCCTTCTACCTGCTGGAGCCCACGGCGAAAGCCTACCTCATCCGGATGCTGGTCTTCAGCGCCCTCTACGTCTTCGCCTATTCCTACAACACCATCATCGTCTGCGGCGTCTTCCCGGCCGGCGGGGACGCCAAATATGACGCTGTCAGCGTATTCTTCGCCACCTGGTGCTTCGCGATCCCCCTCTCCCTGCTGGGGTGCTTCGTCTTCCGCTGGCCGGTCATGCTGATCTATATCGTGATGTGCGCCGACGAGATCGTAAAGGTCCCCTTCATCATCCCCAGATATAAAAAATACCTCTGGGTGAAGAATCTGACCGTCGAAACCGGGGAATGATCCCCTCTCCCCCGGGAGGATGTCCCCCCGGTCCGCCCCGCATACGGCCGAATGCGGGCGGGGGATACGGGGCAAAAGCCGCGGGCCGCGGATCGAAGCCGAATATCCGCTACGGCAAAAGAGATTTCCCTGTCACGGGAAATCTCTTTTCCTTCCGTTCGGAAGGGGCCTTAAATAGCGGATGCTTTCAAAATCCTGGGGCCCCTTTGGCGGCCGGGGTCTGTTTCTGCCCGGCCCGCCCCGCGTTTCCTCCCGCCGTTGATACGCGCCGGCGGCGGATGCCCGGCGTCGGATGCCCGGCGTCGGCCCCCGCGGCGGGAACCGGCTGTCCGTGCGCGTGTCTGCCCGCGCGGTGTATTGATCTGTTTACATCGTCAGGTTGCCGTACACATGGACGACATGAACTATTTCAAACGCGATCGCCGTGATCGACAATATCGGGTTCTCGCGCCATACGCCGATGGCCGCGTAGTAAAGCGGCGGCAATGCGACCATGAAAAACATCATGACCCAAACAGCCTGATAGCCGCTGTAATACAGTCCCCATCCGAAGAAATTCAATAACAGGATGACGGCGGCCGATACAAAGGCGGCCTTGCGGATGCCCTTGCCCGTACTGAACACGGTCGCCTTCTCATGCACGACAAAGCACATCACCGCGACGCATAATGATCCCAGTATCTTTTCGCAGATATTCAGTATCTGGGATGACTCCTGCATATGCATGATCGGGTTGTCCGCCAACCTGAACAGTGGCATAACGATATAAGGGACTTCCTGCAATACAAACAGAACAACTCCCAATACCCAAAATCCGATATACTGATTTTTATACAGTTTGAACCATCTGAGCATCATCCGCCCCCCGTAAGTGTTTTTTGCCTGCCGGCCTTGCTATTATAGCGCGGGACCGCGCGTATTGCCACCGCGCGGCGGGTAGGCGCCCTGCCCCGCCCCTTGGCGGTCCGAAAAGCCGCGCGCGTACGGGATTTTTACCCCCCGCCTTTCCGGGGCGGGCGATTGTATATCCCCTTCCCCCCGGCAAAAACGCCGCCGGCATTAAATTGCCTTTTTTTGAAAAACCTATTGAAAAGCGCCGTCTCCTGGGTTATACTGACAACGCGATCTTTAAGCGGTCGGGCGGGGCCCGGCCTGGTACAGAGATGCCGGCAAGATTGTCAACAGAGAAGGGGCTTATTGCGTCCTGCCGGAGAAAGGCGGGACTTTTTTTGAACTTCAAAGCGCTTTTGATGGATGAGGAGATGCTGACCCGCGCGGTGACCCGCATCTCCCACCAGATCCTTGAGAAGAATAAAGGCGCCGAAAACCTCGTCCTGCTGGGCATCCGCCGCCGCGGCGTACCGCTGGCCGCCATGATCCGGGACAATATCCAAAGGTTCGAGGGCGTCGCGGTCCCCTGCGGCGAGTTGGACATCCGCCTCTACCGTGACGACCTGACCCCCGAGAGCGTTGACCCCGTCACCCGGAAGATCGATCTGCCCTTTCCCGTCACCGGCAAAAAGGTGGTCATCGTGGATGATGTCCTCTATACCGGCAGGACCATCCGGGCGGCTATCGACGCGGTCTTTTCCGTCGGCAGGCCGGCCGCCATACAGTTCGCCGTATTGATCGACCGCGGCCACCGGGAGCTGCCCGTCTCCGCCAACTTCGTGGGGAAAAACATCCCCACCTCCCGGAAGGAGCTGGTCGCCGTCTGCCTGCCGGAGTATGACGGCCGGCAGTGTGTGGAGCTGTACGATTTATGATCGTCCTCTGAACTACAGGCGTAGTTTAAATATATAAGTGAGGAGTACGAATTCATGGAGAAATTGAACCAAGCCGTCGGGTATCTTCCCGATGAACGCCCGACCTTCTGGAAGCTGCTGCTGTACGCCATACAGCAGGTCATCGTCATGTTCCCCGCTACCGTCACCGTGGCGCTGATCACCGGCTTCCAGGTGTCCACAACGATCTTTGCCAGCGGTCTGGCGACCCTCTGCTTTATTCTGATCACCGGGCGTAAGATCCCCATGTACTACGGCTCAAGCTTCGCCTACCTGACAGCCATCGCCAGCATGTGCGCCGCCGAGGGCTTTGAGAAGGTGAACGGCATCCTCCCCGTCGAGGCCATTCAGTACGCCCAGTTCGGCATCATTTTATCCGGTCTGGTTTCCATCGCCGCCGGCCTGCTGGTCCGTTTCTTCGGGCGCAACGCGGTGGAAAAGGTCCTCCCCCCCACCATCACCGGTCCCGTGGCCATGATCATCGGCCTTACCCTGGCGGGGAACGCCCTGTCCGACGCCATCCCCAATGTAACTGCCCCCACCGCCGAGAGTACCTGGTGGATCGTCATCTCCCTGATCACCCTGCTTTCGACCATCCTCTACTCCCGTTACCTGAAGGGCTTCCTCGGCCAGATCCCCCTGCTGCTGGGCGCGCTGACCGGCTGCGCCGCCGCGGGTATCGTGTATGCCGCCGGCGGTATCAGCCTCTTCCGGGCGATGCCCGCCGCCGCCATCGAGGCCTCCCTCTGGAAGCTGGGGGACGGTTCTCTCTTCGCGGTGCCGGCCTTCTCCCTCCCCCGGGTCTCCTGGACGGCGGTGGCCGCCATCATGCCCATCGCCATCGCCACCATTCCCGAGTCCACCGCCCATATGTACCAGCTGGACATCTATGTGAATGACCTGGCAAGGAAAAAAGGCAGGCCCATGAAGTACAAGCTTGTGGACATGCTGGACCGCAACCTCATCGGCGACGGTATCTGCGATATGATCTCCGGAGTGATCGGCGGCCCCGCCGGCACCAATTACGGTGAGAACATCAGCACCATGGCGATCACCAAGGTATTCTCCGTCCCCGTGCTGATCGCCGCCGCCGTCATCGCCATCGTGATCAGCTTCTTCACCCCCCTGATCACCGCCATCTACGGCATCCCCCTGGCGGTCATCGGCGGTCTGGAGGTCTATCTCTTCGGCGCCATCGCCGCCCAGGGTATCGCCATCATGATCGACCGTAAGGTGGATATGTTCTCCGCCAAGAACATCGCCGTCATCGCTACCATCGTGGTGATCGGCATCGGCGGCCAGTACGCCTTCGGCGGCAATATCCCCCTCTTCGGCCTGCAGGTCCCCTGCATCGCCGGCGCCGCCATCTTCGGCATCCTGCTGAATCTCCTCCTCAGCATCGGGGAGAAAAAGGCCGCGCCTGCCGAAACGGCCGTTGTCGGGGCAGCCGAAGCGGCCGCGGAAACATCGGAAGAAACCGCGGAATAGTTCCCGATACCGAAAGCGGAGACGCCCTGCGTCTCCGCTTTTTCCCGCCTCCCGGCAGGCAGCCTATTCGTTCTCCGCCCAGTCGGACAGCCGGTTTATCCCCGCCTTGCCGCCGGCGAGGAACAGGATATCCCCCTTCTGGAAAACATAATCGGGGTCGACGACCTCGGTAATCGTCCCGGTGTTCTCAATGGCGATGATATTCAGCCCGAACGTCCGCCGGAGGTTCACCTCCTTCACCGTTTTGCCGATGATCCTGCCCGGGGTCACCATCTTTATGATGTTCACACGCTCGCTGAGCTGTACAAAGTCCAGCATGCTGGTGGTTTCCAGCCGGCGGACCAGCCGTATCGCCATATCCCTCTCGGGGTAGACCACTTCCGCCCCCAGCTTCTCCAGGATCTCCCCGTGCTCATGGCTGGCCGCCTTGGCGATCACCCGGGGGATCCCCATGGAGACCAGGTGCAGCGTCGTCAGGATCGATGTGTCGATCTGCTCCCCGATGCAGACCACCGCCACATCGCAGTTCTGTATCCCCGTTTCGGAAAGGGTTTTTTTGTCGAGGGTCTTGACGACGAATGCGTTCTCTGTATACTCCCGCAGCTCCCGCACCTTCTCCTCATCCCTGTCGATGACCAGGATATCCTGGCCGGAATCGACCAGCTCCATCGCGAAAGCGTGGCCGAAGCGGCCCAGCCCTACCACACCGTAGCTGTCCTTCTCTTTTTTTCTGTGTCTGTACATAAATCTCCTCCCGGTAATTTAACCGATCGCGATATTGCCTTCGGGGTACTCCGTCCTCTCCCCCCTGGAAAAATACCACAGGGAAGCGATGGTCAGCGGCCCCAGCCGGCCGATATACATAATAAGGATGGAAAGCGCCTTGCTGCCGTCGCTCAGCCCCGCGGTGATCCCGGTGGACAGTCCCACCGTGCCGAAAGCGCTTGTCACCTCGAACAGGATATCGATCAGCGGCAGCTCCGGCTCCATCACAGCCATCAGGTAGGTCCCGGTCCCCACCACCGCCAGCCCGATCAGCGTGATGACCGCCGCCTTGCGGAAAGCGTCCGCCGGTATGGCGTATTTGAATCCCTTCTCCGCCCTGTTCGTGGCGGCGGAGATTATCCTCTTCATCAATACATAGACGGTGCTGGTTTTAATGCCGCCCCCCGTCGATCCCGGCGAGGCGCCGATGAACATCAGCCCGCTCAGCGCCAGCAGTCCCGCCCGGGAAAACTGCCCCAGGGGATAGGTGGAGAAGCCCGCGGTCCTGGCCGAAACGCTGTGGAAGAAGGCGCCCAGCCATGTCACATCCTCCGTCAGCTTCAGCAGCAGCGTTCCGATGACGATCAGCGCCGCGCTGACGGTCAGCACCACCTTTGAATGCATCGAGAATCTCCGCCAGTTGAGCCGCTTCTCCACCGCCTCCCAGATCACCAGGAACCCGATCCCGCCGAAGAAGACCAGGCCGCAGGTAGTCAGGTTCAGCAGGATGTTCTGCTGATAGGGGATCATATTCCGGAAGCCCCCGAGGATGTCAAAGCCCGCGTTGTTGAACGCCGCGACCGAATGGAACAGGCTGATCCCCGCCGCCCGCAGCGGGGGATAGTCCCTGGAAAACACAATGAAGCTGAGGAGCGCCCCGGTCAGTTCAAAAATGATCGTGATTATAAAGATGACCTTCAGGAACCGTACCGTCCCCTTGCCCGTGTCCAAGTTCAGCGCCTCCCGGATGATGAAGCGCCCCTTCAGGTTGATTTTCTTGCCCATCGCCACGATGATGCCTGCGCCCGCCGTGGCGACCCCCAGCCCGCCGATCTGTATCAGCAGCCCGAGGACGGCCTGCCCCAGCGGCGTGAAGGTATCCCCTGCGTCCACGGCGATCAGCCCCGTGACGCACACCGCGCTGGTGGAGGTATACAGGGCGTCGATGTACCGCACCGCCGCCCCCTCCCGCACACAGCAGGGCAGGCACAGCAGTACCGAACCGATCAATATAACAAGCACGAAGCCCAGGGCGATGATGCGCCCCGGCGGCTGCCTGCGGATGAATGCGAACATGGATTCTCCTCTCACTTTCGGGGCCCCGCGGCGCCCCCCGGAGAACGCCTCCGGCGTACCTGCATTATACTCCTTTTTTCCCGGCGTACAAGTACCCCCCTCCTTTCCCCCTCCCGTCCTCCCCTTTTCTCCCCCCGCCAACACTTGCCCCCCGCTCTTTCCCCTTGGTGAACAGCCGCAAACAAACGGAGACGGATGTATACATACCTTCCCCTATGCCTTCCGACCGGGGAAGGAGCCCTGCCAGCCGATACGCCCCTCCAGCGCGCCGTTCATCGCCTCGTTCACGTCCTCCCGGTCCCGCGTCTCCAGCACCTTCCCCGTGTTGACCGGTTCGCTGTCCAGGGCGTAGCGTGTGGCGGGATCGGCTTCTTTGATTTGATTCTCTGCCGCGTCCGCGTCTAATGAAAAGATTGTCCTGTTTGTATAATACCCCTCTTCTTCGTTCTTTTTCCCTAAATAACTCTGCACATCTTTTGACAAAATTTCTTGATGAGTGATGTTGACAACCTTTAATAAATCTGCTATACTTACATCGGAGGCCGGGGTGGAGGGCGTAAAAACCCGTGTATTAAAAATAGCAGCCCCTCGGTTCTCCTCTTTTATATATCTTCCGTTTATAGCATGGACAACGTCGTAAGGCTCCATGCTTATTATTTTGTCATCTCTTTGCTCAACAGTGGTTATAACTACATAATATCTGTCATTGTCATAGCGGCAGATTGATGCAAGAGCATAAGTTCCTGTTGCGTTCTTGGATTCAGTTGTGAGTGCGTTTATCGGTATCCCGTTTTTTATAACGTCTCCTGCCTTTGCAACTATTTGAGAGTTCATTATAACGCGTCCTATTTTTCCGCCAAGTCCATGGTTTATAGCGCCCTTATAAATACTCATCGTTCTGCCCGTATATGTGTTTATGAGGAGATACCTATCCCCATCCTTTTTTCCTGCTTCTTCTAAATTTATATATGCTTTTTCTTTTGCGATCCTCCTTTCCACCCTTCCTTTGTCTTTGATTTCTGCCACCGAAGGCAGATCCACTATCTTCATAGGTTTTTGAGCGATGAGAAAGTTGTAGCTGTAAACGGAAGGATCGTCAGTAAGTGACTTGCCTTCATAGCTGTTTGCCCTTTCTTGTTCTATGGAGCTTTTTGTTGTTCGGCTTTCTGCTCCCCTCTCCGCGGCGCTTTCCTCTCCCGCGAAGGCGTTGTCCATGATCTCCAGCATCTTCCGCAGCGACGCCGTATCCTCCCGCAATGCGTATACCTCCGGCCGGGTCGCCCTGTCGGCGCTCCCCGCCAGCTGATCTGTTGCATCCCTTCCCCTATGAAGGGGAAGGTGCCCTGCCAATGCAGAACTGCTGAGATGGGGTTCCTCCCCTCCAACGCTTGCCGTATTACATGCCTCCCCCTATGCCTTCCGACCGCTGGGGCGGGGGCGTCCTTTGCCCCCTGCCCCCCTATCGATGATTCAGGCTCCCCCTCCCGGCCCGTGTACTCCGCCCGTTGAAGAACCGCCGCCTTTCGGCGGCGGTTCTTTTCCTTTCGGTTCGTTATTCCTTTACCCTGATCTCCACGCTGACCGGATCCAGCCCCTCAGCTTCCGCCGTCACCCGGATAGTCCCCGGTACCCCGCCTGCCCTTACGGCCGCGACCACCCTGCCGTAAAAGGGAGTGCGCTCCCTGTCAAAGAAGTTTTCTTTGGATTTGTAATCGGCGGAGCCGTAGCCCTGTAAAACGCCTTCTCCGGTCACGCTGACCGAGATCCTGCGGCGGTCGCAGGTGTTTACAGTCCCCTTCTCGTCGACCGTCGTAAAGGTAAGGTAGCTCAACTCATCCCTGCCGATGGCGGTCCTGTCCGCCCGTACCGCGATACCCGCTGTCTTTCCCGCCGTGACCAGGCAGTGGGATGTCTTTCTTCCGTCAGGGTAATATGCCGCCGCTTCCAGCTTCCCCGGCCGGTACTCCGTCTCAAACACGGCCTTGAACCGGTTCTCCTCCCCGGCCGCTTTCCGCCCCAGGCTTTCTCCGTTCAGCAACAGTTCCACCTCCGGCGCGTCGGAAAACACTTCCACCGCGCAGGGCTTCCCCTCAAACCCCTCCCAGGTCCAGCTGGCTATCGTGTCTCTCGTCGCCCAGGGCGTGCACTGTGCCTCAACCCCGTAATATTCCGGCAGCTGCACTGCGATATACGGCCGCTTCCGGAGCCCGAACACAGTCTCCCTGTAGTAGCTCATCGGCCTGCGGTATCCGGTGATATCGATATCCCCGCAGTAAGCGATATAGGCCGGGTAGGCCTTCTGGAATTGCCGCGAGCCATCGTATTCCACCACGCCGATACCGGCCTCGCCGAGATAGTCCCACGCTGTCCAGCAATAATCTCCGATGCAGGCCGGGTTCGCCTTGACCTCCCTCCAATTGAGGTCAATATCCGGAGAGAAGGTCTCCGAACCGTAGAATACCCGGTGGGGATTATACCCCTGCTGCAGCCGGTAGGCGCCCCTCATGTAGTTCAGCCCCACTATGTCCAGCGCGTCGAAGGCTTCGCAAAGCCTTTCCTCCACAAGCGGGTGCCCGCCGATAGCGTTCATCCCGCTCATCAGCGAAGTCATCATCTCATTGATATTCCCGTCCCCGGTCTCTTTGCCGCCCTCCATGATCAGCGCCATCTGTTCCTGTGTGATGAATCCCAGGTCCGCCATCACTTTCGGCAGTTCCTCCCCCACCGCGAACAAGCCGTTGAAGGCGTTGGTCACATACCGGGTAGGATCCTCCTTCCGGAATTTTTCGGCGATCCTCCGGTTGAGTCGCGCCCCGTCGGGCGTCGCCGGCTCCGGTATCTCGTTGCCGATGGAATACATGAATACCGAGGGGTGGTTGTAGTCCTTGCGGACGATCCGTTCTACCTCGCCCTCCCATGTCTCGGAGAAAACCAGTCCGTGATCGTACAGGGATTTCGTCTGCGTCCACATATCAAAGCTTTCCTCCATCACCAGCATGCCCAGCCGGTCGCAGGCCCGCAGCAGCGCCCTTGAGGAGGAGTTGTGGGAGATGCGGACGGAGTTGAACCCCGCCTCCTTCAGTATCTCGATACGCCTCTCCTCCGCCCGGTCGAATGTAGCCGCGCCCACGATACCGTTGTCATGGTGGATACAGCCGCCCCGCAGCAGTATGGGCTGCCCGTTCAGCCGCAGGCCCCCGATCGGGTCCAGCTCAAACCTGCGGATGCCGAAGGTTTCCTCCCCGGTATCGAGGACCTCCCCCTCCTTGGCGATCGTCACCCTGCATCCGTACAGGTTAGGCGTCTCCGTCGACCACAGCGCCGGGTCCCTCACATACAACCGCCTCGTGACCGTGGTCATCCCCTCTGCCTCCAATGTCACCGGTGTACTGTCCGCCGCGGCCGTCTCCCCTTTCTCCCCGATCAACTCCGTGCGGAGGGTGACGGTTTTCCTTGCTTTCCCGTCATAAACCACATCGGTCCGGACGAGTACCTCCGCCATATCTTCCCTTACCTGGGGCGTGGAAATACGTATCCCGTCCGCCTCGATCCGGATCTGCCCGCCCACATACAGGCTGACCGGTCTGATGATGCCTGAACCGGTGTACCATCTGCTGTTAGGCAGGTCGGCATTGATCACCTTCACGGTGATCAAGTTGTCCCCGCCGAAGTACAAATAGGGCGTGATATCCAGCGTCAGTTCATCATATCCGTAATGTGTCGCCCCTGCCAGCGTGCCGTTGACGAACACCCAGCCCCTGTTGTACATCCCCTCAAACTGCAGGATGAAAGTTTTGCCCGCGTCCTCCGGGGCTGTGGTAAGTGTTTTGTTGTATACATAACTGCCCCCCGGGAAGTATCCGCAGGCGGCCCCCGCCGGGTTGCCGGCCTCCCTCCTCTCATGGATCATGGCGTCATGGGGCAGCGTTACGGCGCAAACCTCGCCCTGCGCGGGCCGGAAAAACCCGCCGGCCCCCTTTGAGAATGTCCAGTCTCTGTTGAAAGATTGTTTTATCATTTTTTCCTCCCTCTGCCCGGTTTCTGCCAAGGGAAGCAATATCCCTCTCTCCGGCCTTGGTTTCACTGCAACTGAGATAAGTATACACATTCCGCCCCCCCTGAGTCAATCCCAGCCCGCCGCTTTCTCATTCCCCCTTCCCCTTCCCCTTCCCCCTTCTCCCTGCCTTCTCATCCCGTATCCCCGGGAAACACATCCGTTTTTATAAAAGTATAAATCTTTGCGTTTTGCGCTTGCTTTTTTCCCGCCATCGTTAATATTGCCAAGGCCATCGTCAGTGTTCGCTTCTGGCATGTATCGTCTGTATGAAAGAGGCTGATTGGTGCCTTTTCTGTTTTTGGATTTTCCCCCTGTTCCTCTGCACCATGCCGTCTTGCATACCTTCCCCTATAAGGGGTAGACTCTCCGACGCCGCCGGCTCCGGCAGCTCCCGCGCCTCCGGGGCGTACGTCTCCCCCTTCGCCCGCTTATACTCCGCGTATGTCGGGGCCTTTCCGGCGCTCCCGCCCCCGGTATTGCCCTTCCGCCTTTTGTACTCCTCGTAACTGATGGCCATGACAGCTCCTTTTTTTACATCGATTTGAGGTCGAACCCCGACATCCGCGCCCACTGGTCCCACAGCGCGTTAGCCTCGGAGGCCGGCAGGTTATAGGAGCTGATCAGCCTGTCGATCTTGTCCGCGTTCGCCGGCGTTGGCTTGGCGTACTTCTTGGCCGCCGCCCTGAATTTGGTATTGTAGTCGTTCTGGATGATCCGCATCAGCTCGTTGTACTCCTGCTCGGTGATGTTCCGCCCGTTCTTCTGGTTGGCCAGGTAGGTCCGGGCCGCCGTCACGTTCTGCCGCAGCGCCGTGGCCTTTACGGCGTCATACGCCGTTGATTTCATCGCGTCGCTGGCATTCGTCAGCGCCGCCGTCTTGTAGGTCCCCGCCTCGCCGGTATACCCCTGCCAGATCGCGTCGCCCTCCTCCTTTGTCAGCTTGCCGATCGCCACCTGGTTGTTGAGGTACCCCCGTATCGCCTCGGCGTTGCTCCCCATCCCGGCGACCGCAGCCTCCGCCTCCCTGTAGCTGGGGGCGGCGTCCTCCCTGTCATATGGCAGGCCGGCCCCGCCGCCGCTCCCGCCCCCGCCGTATCCGCCGCCGGAGCTCCCGCCCCAATAGGCCGCCTCGCGCCCCAGCGCGTCGGCATAGGCGTCCCGGTTATAGGCACGCTCCTGCTGCCAGGCGGAAAGCTCCCTGTCGGTCATCCCCAGCAGCATGTTCAGCCGCTCCAGCTGCGCGTCCATATCGGCGTAGTAGGCGGTCCTCGCGTTCCCCTCCAGCGCCGGCAGCTGCTCCGTCGCCCGCCGCAGGTGCTCCTGGGCCGCCTGGTTCCCCGCGGACGCCGCGTAGCTGTTCCCCATCCCCCCGGTAAGGCCGGCCATCCGCGCCGTCGTGTCCCGCGCCGCCATCTTCCCGTCCCGGACCGCCCTGTCCCGGATGCTCTGGTACAACGGGTCAGCGTTGGCGTCATAGCTGTATTTGGGCATGGTGTTCAGCCGCTCCATCAGCGCCTCGATATCCTCCGCATAGGGGTTGCTGAACCCCTCCTCCGCCGCCCGCATCGCCTGATAATACCGCCCGGCCTCCGCCCCCGGCCTGTTCCCGCCGTACTCCGGCGGCGTGTAGTCCCGCCGTTCCTCGTCCTCCCGCCTTTTCCTGTATACCGCCATCTCCTTCTCCTCCCTTATATCCTTCTCCAGGTGCTCCACGTGCCGCTATTTTGGCGGCAGGTCCACAGATAGTCATCGTTTGTCTTCGTCGCGATCAGCCTGCAGGACGACGCTGTGTGTCGCATGCACAGGACATACACCCTTTCCGTTGTTTGGTCGGGCGTGTTGGTCATATTGTATCCCGTATAAAACCCGGTAGGCCGGTTGGCCTTCGCGCTCTCCCCGCTGACATCGATCGCCCCTCCCGCCAGCCCGCTGTTGGCGTTGGTCGCCACCACGGAGCCGTTCATCCGAGCCACCGTGTCGTATATTTTGAACCCCGTGGTGTCCCCGTGGCGGATACGGATCCCGTTTGACTCCGTCGCGATGTCGTCCGTCGCCGTATCGCTGTTCCCGTGGTGGAAGCTGATCGCCGGCGATGCCGCGCTGAGTGTGGCGCCCTCCGCTCCCACATTGCCGGCGGCCGTGATGTCGCCGCCCGCCAGTATATCCCCGGTTGCCTCCACGGACGCGCCGGTAACGGCGCCCCCCGCCTTGATGTCCCCCTCCGCCTCCGCGTCCCCCTCGGTGTAGATGTCCCAGGCGGAATACAGCGTGTCCGGCCTGTCCGCGAACCTGCCGAAGGCGATGCCGTCCCCAACCTCCTCGGCGGGGATGTTGAATATCCGCGCCCCGGAGGGGATATACAGCTCCACCGCCGTGCCGCCGAAGGCGTCGCTCACCGTCACCGTCACCGTGTGCTCGGATGAGATCCCGTATCCCGTGAGGATGACGCTGGCGTCGGTGCAGCTCTGCCCCGTCAGGGTGAACGTCCCGGCGTCCGCCGTGGCCGCGAAGCTGTTCTCCCCGTTGATGGATGAGACCGACGCCGTCAGCAATACCTTGACATGGGTCCCGGCGGTGTCCGGCGCGCCCTCCGCCGTGCAGCGGAACGCCCGGGCGGCGGAGATGACCGGGTAGCTCCGGGCGTATACCCTGACGCTCCCGGTGATCTCCGCCGTCTTCCCCCGGCTGTCGGTGACCGTGGTTTTGACTTCTATATCCCCGCTGCCGTACAGCGTCGGGATGCTCCCCGCCGCCCCGCTGACCGTCGCCCCGTCCGCCGTCGTCACGATCCCGGTGATCTCGGAACCGTACGCCCCCGCCGCCGTCACCGTCAGGGACAGCCCGGAATATCCCTGCACGTACAGCCCGTGGTACAGCCCCACGCCGGTCAGGCTCCGGGTCGGCGTCAGCGTATAGGCCGGCACCGTCGCCGCGCAGGTCATGGTATAGGTGTCCCCCACCTGTACGCCGTCGTCATATGTCTTCAGGTCCACATACAGCGTCCCGCTGTCCGCCGCGGGGATCGCCGCCAGCCAGGCCGCGGGGATGACGTAGCTGTAGCTGTCCACCCCCGCCTCCAGCCCGTGGGTCATGCTCTGCGCCCCCAGCCGGTAGGTCACGGAATGGGTGAACCCCGGCGAATGGGCGGTGATGGCCACGCCCAGGCTGTTCGTACCGTTGACCTCCAGCGTGGTGTCCGACAGGGTCCCGGTGGAGGAGTTGACGCAGGGGATGGTCACATACGGGTACACCGACGCCGTGTTGCTGATATTCCCGCAGGAGTAGTAGGGCGTCACGTCCTGGTTGTATCCCATAAAGACGATATAGGTGTCCTGCTGCAGGCTGCCCCACTGCTCCGGCGTGATGGTGATGGAATACGCCCCCAGCGACGCCGTCGCGAACCGGGAGGACAGCACCCTGTCCAGCCCGCTTTCGGTGATGGTCTTTGCCGGCTCCGTCCCCTTCCGCAGCCCGATCACCCACGCGATATTCCCGTAGCTGTCCCCCCGGGAGAACTGCAGCCGGATATTCCCCGTGGCCGTATACCCCGCCGGCAGCGCCGGGATCCTGATGTAGGACTTGTAGGTCCAGATATCCGGGATGGTCGCCCCGCCTGTCTGCCCCACCGGCGGGTTCCCCGCCGGCGTCGCCCAGTCGTACCAGGAGCCGCCCGCCGCCCTCCTCCTCCATGGACAGGTACAGCCGCTCCCCCTCCGCGCCGGATACCGCGTTGTAGAAATCCCCCGTCAGCGCCTCGCTGATCTTGCGCGCGGTCCCGCCGCTGTAGGCGTAGATCCCCCCCGGCCCGTGGTAGTACAGCACCCCGTTGATGGATACCGGGCTCCGGAAGGACCCCGCCCGTATCCCCTCCTTCTGCTCCTCATACAGTTGGTACTCGCTGGGCTTGCCGCCGTATACCTTGTGCACGCAGTGCTCCTTGAACACCAATAAATAGCTCTGCGTGGCCGCCATGCCGGTGAACTCCCCCGGCGTTCCCACCGTCGCCTGCCAGGAATCCGCCGCCGTGCCCGGGAAGCTGTACCAGTTCCAGAACTCGCCCAGGGCGCAGGCGTACACCTCATGGTTCGCAGAGCTGCACCCCCATATCCGGTTGTTCCATCCGGTGATGAAGTCCATCGCCGGCACCCGCCGGGTGACGCTCATCTGGGAGACCTGGGTCACCGCCGCGTCCAGCACCCCCGCCACCACCAGGTAGTCCCCCGCCCCGGCGTTGGCCTCGTCGCGGTGGACCTGGTAGAGGATCATGTCCCCCTCCACCCCCGCCACCTCGCTTTTGTCGAAGGTGACCGTGTCGTGCTCGTGGAAATTGAGGGCGATATTCGCGGCGGCGATCCGGATGAACGTGGTGACCAGCGTCACCCATGTCCCGCTCCCGGCGCTGTACTGCTTCAATACATGGGGGACGGCGCTGCTGTCCATCCAGAGGGCGCCGTTCTCCGGGCTTTCCGGGGCGGTGTCCGCCACCGTGTAGTTCCCGTAGTCCGTCCCGTCGTCCTTCGCCAGTGTGTAAATGACCGGCCCATGGGTCTGCCCCGCGGCCGGCCACCTGTTCCCCGCCCTCTTGACGCTGCCGTCCAGCGTGTTGTACGCCACCCCGTCAGGATGTATGTACAGCCAGACCCCCATCCGGGCGAACTGCTTCTCCGTCGCCGTGAGGGTCAGCCCCGGCACCGCCGTACCGTTGTAATACAGCGCCGTGCCCTCCGCCCACGCCAGGGCGTCCTCCCCCGTCATCCCCCGGCAGCCGCTCAATGCCCGCAGCCGCGCCCGCCGCTTCCGCGCGCTGACCGCCGGGAACTCGCCGCAGGCGGTGTTCTTCGTGGCCGCGAACTCCGCCGGCCCGTGCTCCTCCCGTGTGTTCAGCCCGCCGAAGGCGGAGAGGGTGTCGTACTTCCTCGGCGTTCCGCTCATGTAGGTCGCCCTCATCTTACCTCCATAGCCGGATCACCGGCGGGTCCAGTTCTCTGTGGTTCCTGACATACCAGGCCCTGTACTCCCGCATGGCGGCGTTGTAGGCGTTGGCCATGTCGTTGCTCTCCTGGCTCTCACCCTGCCAGAACAGGTACTTGTACACCAGCCACATGGCGTAGATCTCCCCGTGCGGCGCCTCGATCAGCAGCTCACGGGTGGCGGCGTCCTCCGCCGTGTATTCCTCCGGCCTGTCCGCCTCCGGCCGGTACAGCCGCAGCAGGCTCTCCCACAACTGCCCGTCCAGCTCGTACAGCCAGCCCGCTTTCTGCGCCGTGGTGTAGACGGTGTCCGGGTACATGGCGTCGGCTCTCGCGATGGCTTCCGCTACTGTCATTTTTACCTCCTTTTAAGGGAACGGGGGCGGAGGCAGGCCCCCGTCCCCTCTTTGGCCGCCGCCGGAGTCGCACCGGCGCGCTGCTCTTACGGCCATGCGGGGCTTTCGCCCCGTCGCCTGCCTCTTATTGCAGGCCCTGCATCTTTTCCCGGGTCTCGCGGTCGCCCTTGATCCGCGCCCGCAGCAACTCCTCATTGCCATTCGTCCAGTCCCGTACCAGCTCCGCCACCTCCCGCGGCACCTCCACCGGTTCCCCCCGGCGTATCACATACGCCAGGCCGTTGACGCCGCAGGTGAACGCCGCCTCCGGGTTCTCGGTGTCCACCGGGATCAGGATGGTCTCCCTGCCCGTGTTCTCTGTCTTCTTCGCCATCTCCGCCTCCTTTCCGTCCTTAGTTGCTGATGGCCGTCATGCCGCCCGTGGTGCTGCACTCGATCCGCAGCAGCGCCGCCTGGTTGGTGATCATGGCGCCCAGGTATGCCTTCCAGCCCTGGGTCTCCCACTGCTCCAGCGCGCCGCCGTAACTGCGGTCGTGGTAGATGTACTCCGTCCCCTGCCCGTTCCAGTCAACGTAGGTGAACGCGCCCTTGCCGAACACCGGGATAAGCTGGACCGCCGCGCCGGTCGATCCGGCGTCCGGGCCGCAGATGGTTGCGCCCGCGCTGCAGGTCACGCTGGCGGACAGGGTGAACTTCGCGGTGCCGACCACGCCGCCGGTCACGGAGGAGATGGTCTTCTCCGACCCCGCCAGATACAGCTTGTACACCGTGCCCGCCGTGATCGCCGCGTTGATGGCGGTGGCGTCGTCCGCCGCGATGGAGAACTTGGGGTACACGTCGGTGGCGGAGCTGACCGCGGCGTTGGCCTCCGTCCTGTTAGGCAGGATCCCGCAGATGGGGCTGGGGGCGATCACCTTGCCGTTGTTGCTCCGGATGAAACGGATGTCGAAGACGTCGCCCACATACCCCTTGACGAACCGCTCCGGCTTGCTCCGCTTGATGAAGTCCAGGATATTGCTGTCCTTCATCAGGTCGCGCTCCACCGCCGGGGTGATGATGGCGTGGAAGAATCCGTCCTCCTTGGGCTGCGCCCCCGCCTCGCGCAGGATCTGGGTCGCACGGGCGATCTCGTCCAGCGTCAGCAGGCAGCCGGTCGTCACCTCGCTCCGGGCGGTCACCGGGGTGCCGCTGTTGGGCACGAACATCCGGCTGGTCCCGTTGCAAACAATGTCCCTGTAGTACCTGTCGGCGGTCAGCCCCGCCTGGTAGCCGTGCCGCTCGGCGATGGCCACCCGCAGGTTGTTCTTCGCCGTGTCGCTCAGCACGTCGGAGATCGTCCTGTAGTCGCCCCGCTGGATCAGCTCCGCGCTGACCTGGGTGATGTTGATCTTCCCGCCGTCCGGCTCCACGCCCTCCTGCAGGTTGGTGTCCACCGGCAGGAAGTGGTCCATCCGGTTGACGTTGAACTTCTTGCCCTCGTTGGGCGGGATGCTGACCTTGTCGCCCTCGGCGGCGAACACCAGGTCCTTTTCCAGGTTCTCAAGGAATCCCCGCTTGAGAAATTCCACCATATCCTTCGTCACGGAGTTCCCCGCGTTGTTGGTGGTGGTCGTCTGCGGGTTCGCGTTGGCGAACAGCCGCAGATCCATGATGATTTCAAACATTTTTTATCCCTTTCCGGAGGGCTACCTTTCCCAGGGCGCCTTGCCCCCCTCCGCCATGATCTTCTTGGCTTCTTCGTATTCGGCGCTTGTCATGGCCGAAAATGCCTTCCGGCCCGCTTGTGCCGGCGCCGTCGCGCTTGCCGCGTTCTCCGCGGGCCGCGCCGCTCTCGCCCGTATATTGTCGGCGGCGGCCTTGCCCGCACGGTCCGCAGCGTAGCGCACCGCGCCCTCCAGCAGATCCTCGTGATGCAGTACCAGGTAGGCGTGCTCCATGTCCACGCCCGACCGCAGCAGCCGCAGGAACTCCGGGTCCTCCGTCTCCTTCGCCAGGTCGAAGTCCGGGAACCGGGCCTTGGTCGCCTCGGCCTGCCGCCGCAGCGCCGCCCGCTCCTGTTCCTGCCGCGCCTGTAATTGGCGCGCTTCCTCCCGCCGGGTCGCCTCCTCCAGCCGGTGGCGCATGGTCTCCATCTCGGCTTCCGCCTCTTCCGTCGTCCCGCGCTCCGCCGCCCGCTGCGCCAGCGTCTTGGAATCACGGTTCAGCGCCTCCAGCACCTTCTCCGCGGATACGCTCCCGTCGGCCTCCGCGCTGATGGCGTACCGCTTTGACAGCGCCCCCATCAGGCTGTCGTACTCCCCGGCCTTGCTCTGCAATGCCTCGTAGTCTCTCAGCCGCCCCTTTACGATCCGCTCCACGCGCTGGGTGTACTGCTCCCGGTACTTCCCTGCCTGTCCGATCAGCGCCTCAAACTCCGCCTCGGGGTCCGCGTTTTCTCGGGACGCGTTACCCGTTTCTACCCCCTCGGCCTCCGCTCCGGCCGCCTCCGCGCCGGTAACCTCCGCCTCCGCGTCGCCCTCGCCCTCGAACAGCCGCAGGTCCATCCTTATCCGCTCCATCTTCCTCCCTCCGTCCTCTCGGGTCTCTCCCCGGCGTCCCTGGGGTCTCTCCCCCGCGCCATCTCCCTTATACCCCCTCCGCCCAACAAAAAAGCGCCTCTGCAGGCGCCTGTCCTCAATATGAAATTCCCCTCCCCCGTTTGCCAACCCCGCCGGACTTTGCTAATATGGTTTCTGATAAACCTGTCTTCCCGCGCGCCGCCCGTTCCGCCGCGCGGCTGTTGCGTAAGGAGGGTATGCATGTATGATATCGTTGTGGTGGGCGCCGGTCCCGCCGCTTCAACCTTCGCCCGGGAGGTCGCCCCCCTGGGCCTGTCGGTAGTCCTGGTAGGGAACGGCTCCAAGCCCTGCGGCGGCCTCCTCGCGCCGGACGCCCAGAAGCTGATGGCCTCCTTTGATTTTGTGCTGCCCAAGGATGTCCTCGTGGATCCCCAGATCTTCTCCGTCAAAACGGTCGATCTTGCCGGCGGGCTCATCCGCTCCTATCAGAGATACTATCTGAACATGGACCGCGCCGCCTTTGATGCCTATCTCCTCTCCCTGGTGCCCGCGGAGACCGAGGTCCTGGAAGACCGGTGCCTCTCCGTCTCCCGCGTGGAGGGCGGTTTTTCCCTCCGGCTCGCCTCCGGAAAGGAGCTGCGCGGTCGCCTGCTCGTCGGTGCGGACGGCGCCTCCTCCCTCGTCCGGCGCGTTTTTTTCGGCGTCCCCATCAGGCGATATCTCGCGATTCAGCAGTGGTTCCCCGCGGCGGGCAAGGCCTGCCCCCATTATTCCTGCATATTTGACCCCGAAACCAGCGAAAGCTGCTCCTGGATCATACATAAGGATTCCCACCTTCTCTACGGGGGCTGCTTCTCCCCCCGTGGCGGCCGGGAAGCCTTCGAAAGGCAGAAAAGCCGGGTCGAGGCTTTCCTCGGGGTCTCGTTCGGGGAACCCGTGAAAACCGAGGCCTGCCTCTGCGCGAGCCCGCGCCGCCCCCGCGATTTTGAGACCGGGAAAGGCGATATTTTCCTGATCGGGGAGGCCGCGGGGTTCATCAGCCCCAGCTCCTTTGAGGGGCTCTCCTACGCCATGGAAAGCGGAAGCATCCTCGCCTCTGCCATGAAAGCGGATATCCGCCGCGCCTCGCGGATCTATCATGGGAAAACCGCCGGGCTCCGGCGCAAGCTGCTGCTGAAGGTGCTGAAGCGATGGGTCCTTTTCACCCCCTTCCTGCGCTATCTGATCATGAAAAGCGGGTTGCGGGCTGTGAAAGAGACCGGCCCCCGCCGGTGAGGCGCAATTCCCCCTCCTTCCCCCGCCCCCTCCGCTCCTTCCCCCCTGCTCCTTCCCCCTCCGCCCCCTGATCTGTCGCATACCTTCCCCTTGCTGAATAACCGCGCAAACAAACGCAGACGGATGTATGCATACCTTCCCCTATGCCTTCCGACCGCTGAGGCGGGGGTTCTGTCTCAAAGCCCCCCTGTGGGCTGCCCCCCTTTCCCCCCAAAACCCCATAAAAAAGCGAGACAACGGCTTTCCCTTTGTCTCGCTTGCCTGTCCCCCGCCCCCGCCCTTACCGCCTCCCGGGCGGGCGGAGTTTGATTCTCACCACCGGGACGATATAGTCCTTGCCGTACTTCTTCAGCAAATAACAGAGCCTGTGCTGCCCGTCCATGACAGAGTTTAAATCCTGATTCAGCACGATGACATTGCGCTCGTTAAACCCCTCTTCCTCCAGGCTCCTGATCAGCCCGTCGAATCTCTCCTTCGACATCGGGTACAGGTTATGTTCCTTATGATATTGGCAATATGCCTCATATGCTTCCGTATCCCCGCATAAATACTGGTAGGGTGCGCATTCCTCCAGTGGGATCACCCTGCCGTCGAACCACACTCTTTTGATATTGCCGATACGCTCCGTTGTCAGTTCGTACCCTCTGATGCGGGTCACCGCGAATTTACGGTATGCGAACTCGCTGTCGATATCGAACCGCTCGTCCGATAACAGCGCCTCCAGCATCTCCGCGTCCTTCTGATACTCTTTGGATTGCATTTTCCGCAGCTTCTGCAGCGTCAGGCATACCCGGTTCCCCCTCGCCTCATACCCCATTGAAACCGGAAGAAAGCAAATGACCCTCTCCAGTACATGCGCCAGGGAAAAATTCCCGCGGGCGGATTTATCAAAGGGGAATGTGTTCCTTTGGAACCAGCGGAGCGTTTCCGCCCGCACAGCGAAGCAGGTCCCCGCGACGAAGATATAATCCTCCGGCACTTCGATTTCCGGATAGGACTTCATCCCCGCCCTCGTCAGGTTCTGTTTAAAGCCGGGGTCATGTACCAGCAGGTTGTCGGCGGCGACCAGTCCGCATTTGGAGTCGTTCGTCAGCACATCGATGGTTTTGTGAACGGTCTTACCCCCCAGGATCCCCTCGTAGAGGTATAAAAACCAGTCCCGGTATTTGAAAAACTGACCGTAAATAAAAACGCTCCTGCGCGTAGTACCCTTACTATGGATCTTGAAAACGATATCGTAGTCCTCTAAGTTGACCCCCTGGAGCGATATCCGGAACGCGCCCAGATCAAAGCCGATATTATCCACCGCGGTCAGCCGGGCGTCCGGCTTGAAGCGGCGTATATCCTCCAGCACATCCCCCATATCAAAGTCCCTCTGATATGTGATGATCAAGGTCGTAGGTATACGGCCCCAGGTTCTTTAAATACTCCTTGATCTCCCGCCAGCTTTCCGGGTAGTAAAGCTGCAGGGCTGCCAGTATCCGTACCGACCGGTTTTTTCTGATCTCCTTCCGGTAAAGCAGCCTGCCGGCCGCTCTGTCCAGCGCCCGCCGTACTCTCCATCTGCGGTATCTTTGCTTTCCGCCGAACAGCCTTTCCTCTTTTTTCCCGAAGCGCTCATAGTGGTAGAGAGGGCATAACCCCGCGGCAAGCACATCGGGATTGTCCCTCAGGTATTTCTGCCCGTCAAATTCCGGGGAGGGATCATACGTCCTCCATCCCCCGCTATAATAGTGGGCCGCCGCCTCCATTTTGCTGGCCTTCCCCAGCCCCGCCTGCTCCGCGTACCATTTCGCGTCAAAAAACTTGCTTCCGGAAATCAAAACTTCCGCGTTTTTCCTAAATAAGCGTCTGGGGTACTGTTTCCTGCCGCCGATCAGCCTGCCCTCTTTTTTCCCGAAGTGTTCATAGTGGTAGAGGGGGCATATCCCCGCCTCCCGTACATCGGTATTACTTTTCAGGTATTCATGTCTATTAAATTCCGGGGAGGGGTCGTTCTGCTTCCAACCCCCGTAATAATAATGGGCCGCGGCCTTCATTCTGCCGGCCTTCCACAGCCCCGCCCGCTCCGCGTACTGGTCTGCGTCAAAAAGCCTGCTTTTGAAAATCAAAAATACCGCGTATTTGTCTGTCAGCCGTTTTTTGATCCGTTCTGCCATTGTCCTTCACTTCCGCTTTTCACGTGCGGTGTTTAACGCGTTTTTTTGAATACCGGCTCTCGTGCCCTGCCTCTTATTCCCGGATGATGTAGGCGCTTACGATCTGCCCTACATAGGTCGTGTGGAAATCCCCGGCGTTGCCCTCCCGGCCGTACATCCGCTCCCGCAGTTCCTCCGGAAGATATTCCAACACCTGGTCCTGCTGGTACAATACCCTGCATTCCAGCGTCAGCGGCACCTCCTTGATGCCCGGCGTGTTGATCTTCTCCGCCCCCGCCAATGTGAGTCCGGCGGCCTTCGCCTTGTCTGTCTCCCGCCCGGACTGCCTGCCGCAGATCCGGAATACCTCCCTGCTCAGCTCCCCCTCCAACGGTACGGAAACGGTGAATTCCCGCGTCCTGTCCAGCGCCGGCTTGGTATAGCGGCTCTGGCGGACATACACGGTGAATGTGGGCTGCCCCCAGAGGATGCCCATCTGCCCCCAGCCGATGACCATGCTGTTGAATTTCTCGTCCATCGTGTTGAGCAGGATCCCCTCCGGCAGCGCCTTGAGGATCCGCTCCGCGTAGTCGAATGCCCGTATCGCTTCTCTCATCATATTTCTTTCCTCCTTCGGGTTTTCTTCGCGCCCCCTCAATAAGGGAACGGATAATCCTGCGCCGTCTTTAAGTCCCTCCGTATCTCCGCGAACTCGGCCTTGTCCAGCAGCTCCGCCCTTGCGAATCTGTACAGCATCGGGCGCAATTCCTTGGCCGGCGAGGCGATCAGGTGGCACCCGAAATAGATCGTGATCCCGTTTTCCGTATCCGCCGCCGCGTAGGCGCTGGCCGCCCCGCCCCAGCCGAAGTCCTGATACCGCCCGTCTCCCTTGGGGCAGCGTACCCCCAGCCCGTACCCGTGGGTCTCCCTTGTCCAGTAGGTGCGCTTCTGGTGTTCCGTCAGCCTGTCGGTCTGCATCAGCCGCAGCGTCTCCGGTTCCAGCAGCAGCCCCGTCCGGAGCCCCTCCAGAAATTTGATGTAATCGTCCACCGTGGATATCCCCCCCGCGCCGCCCGAGGCGTATTCCCTGCCCAGCTTGTAGGGGGTGATATGCTTGCCGATATTGATGACCCTGCCCTCCGCGTAGGCGTACTGCGCGGCGATCGTGTCGCTCTCCTCCTCCGGCAGCATAAAGGTGGAATCCTTCATGCCGGCGATATCAAAAATATGCCTTTTTACATAGTCCTCGAACCGTTCCCCCGAGATCACCTCGACCAGCGCCGCCAGCACATCGTGGCAGAGGCTGTATTCCCACCTGTCCCCCGGCTCGAACAGCAGGGGCTCCCGCGCCAGGTACTTCATCGCCTCCCGGGTTTGGCACCTGCCCCCCGTCTCCTCCCTGCATTTCATCAGCTGGGGGGACTCCGTCTCATAGGAAAAGCCCGCCGTCATTTCAAACAAATGCCGGATGAGGATCGGCTTCTCCGCCCTTCTGGCGCCCCCGTCGGTTCGCGTTGTCATATCCGCGAACTCCGGCATATAGTCGGAAAGCCTGTCCTCCAATGAAAAAGCGCCCCTCTCCCACAGCTGCAGCGCTGCGGCGCAGGTGATCAGCTTGGAGCAGGAGTAAATATTATATCTTTCGTTGCCCTGTATTTTGACCTTGTTTTCAATGTCGCTGCAGCCGTTGCCGTACCGCAGCGCGGGCTCCCCGTCCTTGTAAATCGCCAAATCGAAACCGGGGACCCCCATCTCCAGAAATGAGTCGCAAAATTGTTTCGTCCTCTCAAACATGGTCAAACCTCTTTACCCGGTCTTTACCTCATTATACCATAAATTTGACATATAGAAAGAACGAATTGATTTTATTTTATTTGATTTTATATGATGTGTCTGAAAACACGGCCCGCAGCATTTCCATCCTCTCCCCGTCCGGGGCGCGGAATGTTCGGGCCTCCCGCCCGATGGCCGCGTACTTGTTCTCCCCCATCGCGTGGTAGGGCAGCAGCTCGATTTTTTCCGGCCTTCCGTATGCCGATAAAAGCGCCTTGATGCCCTCCATCTCCTCCGGGCTGTCGTTCACCTCCGCGATGACCGGGATGCGTATCCATATCTTGGCGCCCGCCCGAAACAGTTTTTCGAGGTTGTCCAATATGCGCTGATTATCCGCGCCGGTGTATTGTCTGTGTTTTTCCCCGTCGATGCATTTGATATCATACAGGAACAGATCGGTATAGGGCAGTATCCTCTCAAAATACCCGTACGGCACATGCCCCGCGGTATCCGCCGCGGTGTGGATGCCGTTTTCCTTGCATTTTTTCAGTATCTCCTCCAGGAAATCGATCTGCAGCATGCTCTCCCCGCCCGAGAACGTGACCCCGCCTCCCGAGTTGTCGTAATACGCCCTGTCCTTGACGACCTCGCCGAACACCTCGTTAACGGTGTATTCCCTCCCGCAGATCTTCCGGGCGTCCGCCGGGCAGTAGATCGCGCATTTCCCGCACAGCCTGCAATCCCCCGGGGTGGGGCAGATCTCCCGGCATTTTCCGCAGCCCCTGCATTTGTCCCGGTAAAACATCATCTGGGGCTTGCCGTCCATGCCCTCCGGGTTGTGGCACCAGGCGCATTCCAGGTTGCATCCCTTGAAAAACACCGTCGTCCGGATCCCCGGTCCGTCCACAAAGGAATTCCGTTCTATATCAAAAATCGTCGCTTTCGGCATCCGGTCTCCCCTTCGGTTTATTCCCCGCAGGCCAGCATGCCGGCGGGGTTTTCCTTCATGATCTTCTCAGCCGCCGCCTTGGGCAGCCGCGGTAAAATCGCCTCGAAGCAGTAGGCGAATCTGGGCTTCGGGTTGATGTCCGGCTCCGCCTCGAACCCGTTAAAAAACAACGCGTCGTGGGACAGCAGTATCCTGTCCTCGTACCCGCTGCCCCGGTATTCCATGATGCTTTCGACCTTCCGGCGGATGTACTCCTCATCGGTGTGCCCGTACAGCCTGTCCAGTCCGATATAGCACCCGTACCGCAGGATCTGCTTGACGTATTCGTAATCCTCCGTATCGCTCAGGTGTCCCACCGTGATCGCCGGCGCCTTCACCCCCTCCGAGAGCAGGATCTCCAGCGCCCTTTTGCCGTTCCGGTTCTTCGCGTTTGTGTGCAGCACGATGGGGATCTTCAATACCCGCTGCGCCATTGCCGTGGCCCGCAGGATCTTCTCATGAAAGGGCGTGAGCTTCTCCTGCTCCACCGCGCATTTGATGACGCCGGCGTTGACCTTCCCGGCGTCCTCGATCATCGCCTCCGCGATAGGCTCCGTCGCGAGGTTGGCAAACAGGGTCTCCTCCGTATAATAAAACCCCGTCGAGCAGATGATATGCACCCCCGTCCTGCGGGACACCTCCTTTAACAGCTCGATATCCCTGCCGATATTGACCGCCGTGCAGTCGACGAAAGTGCTTAGCCCGTACCTCTCCTTCATCGTTTTTAAGTATTCCGCCGCCGCCTCCAGCAGTTTCGTCTTGTCCAGATAGCGGCTTCCCGCCATCTGATACAGATACTCGCTGTAGCAGCAGATATGCTCATGGGTCAGCGCCGTCCCCACCTCATTCTTGGGGATCTTTCCCAATACCGTGTTAAAATGCCGCATTGTCCCCTCCGTCGGCCACCACCGTGTGCCCGCATATGATTTCCCCGTAATCGCTCATCAGGTAAAAGGCCAGCTCCGCGATCTCCTCCGGCCGGATAAACCGCTCGATGGCGTGCCGCTCGTATCTCTGGTCGATGGCGTGGGCGTAGTGGGAGATCATCGGGGTAAAGGTCGCCCCCGGCGCGATGCCGTTGATGATGATGCCGTCATGCCCGTACTTCTTCCCGAAGGCCCGTGTCCATCTGATGACAGCCGCCTTCGCCGCGCCGTAGCTGCCCACGATATCCATGCAGGCCGCGTTGGAGGCGAGGTTCAGGATATTGCCCCGGATCCGGTTTTCCAGCAGGTAGTCGATCTCGTTCCGCGTCAGGAAATAGGCCGCCTTGAAATCCGTCTCGGTGATCCTGTCCCACTCCGCCGGGGTGATATCCCAGGGCTCATACCCCCTGCCCAGCGCGCTGGAGCCCACCGCCGCGGCGTTGACGAAGCCGTCAAGCCCGCCCATGACCTCCGCGCATTCCCGGAATAAGGCCCGGTGCCCCTCGATATCGGTGATATCGAACACCCTGTGGCATAACCTCTCCGAGCCGATCTCCCGGGCGGCCGCCTCCAGCTTCTCCTTTGTCCTGCCGGTGACGCATACCCTCGCCCCCGCCTCGATAAAGCGCTTCGCGATGGCCTTGCCGATCCCGCTCCCCCCGCCGAAAATGAGGATGTTCTCGTTCCTTAATTTCATTTCTGCGTCGTCCTGTCAATAATATCGTCCTGTATCGTCTCATTCAGATTCACAAAGTAATCCGAGAATCCCGATACCCTTACTCGTATGTTCTTATAATCCTCCGGCGTCACCTTAGCGTTGATCAGGTCCTCCTTGGAAACATAGGTCAGCTGGAAATGGACGCCCCCGTTTTTGAAGTAGGTCTCCAGCAGGTCAACAGTCTTCTCGAAATGCGCGTCATTTTTGACCAACTGCTCGTCGATCATGAAATTCGTCACCGTGCTCCCGCAGCCGATCCCGCTGGGGTCGGCCTTGGCGACGGAATTCAGCAGCGCCGAGAGGCCGGCCCTGTCCCTGCCCTCGCTCTGCCCCAGTCCGAATTTCAGGCTCTCCCCCCGGTACCTGCCGTCCGGCGTCGCCTCCATCCTCTCGCCGAACCATTTGTGGTGGACATTATACCCCATCAGGTCCCCCACCAGCCACTGGTAGCCGAACAGGTTCTTTTTGTCCTTTAAGAATTCGTACAGGCTGCGGTAAAGTTTCTGCGCCGCGCCGTTTGAGCGTTCGGTATCGTTGCCGAAGAAGTCCCCCCTGTTGACGATCAGCCTGCGCAGGTCCTCATAGCCCTCCCAGTTGGCCTGTACCGCCGCGACCAGCTCCTCCATCGTGACGATCTTCTCGTCAAACACAAACTGCTTGACCGCGATCAGCCCGTCGATGACATTGGTGATCCCCATATACATCGGCGAGGCGATCACGATATCCCCCGCCCCCCGCGTCAGGCTCTTCGCCTTTTCCACGCATCCCTGGAAGAACAGGGAGGAGAGGTAATTGATATCCCTGGCCCTTACCCTGTTGTAGGCGTCGTCATAGGCGTAGGCGGTGGTGAGGTCGCTGAAAAGCTCCTCCAGGAAAATCTCGTAATATTCCTCAAAAGACCCGGCGCTGATGATCTTTTCGCTCTTCTTATGGAACAGCGTCTCGGTCGACCGGGCGAAATTGATCTTGGAGTTGCTCCCGGTGATCGCCCCTAAAAACGCCGGCTCATTGCAGCCCACCGTGGTATAGGCCACCGCCTTCTCAAAGGGGAAGCCGCAGATCTCGGTATAGCATTTGAGCCGCTTTTCGTCGTTCTGGAAGGCGATCCTCTTGAACGGGTCCTTCCTCTCGCAGTCCAGCGCGAACCGGAACACCTCCTTGGGCGTCTTGGCCGTCCAGCGGAGGGTGACCTCCGGTATCCATGTGGGCAGTTCCATCAGGCTTTCCAGGATCAGTCTTGACATGTCGCTGAATCCGTCGCTGCCGTCGGGCATATATCCCCCTATGCAGAAATGGGATTCCGCTCCCCGCGTAAAGTAGGGGGAATCGGCGGATGTCGCCGCCTGCAGCATCAGGAACAGCTCCTGCAGATACTCCTTGGCCTCCTCCCGCGTCAAAACGCCCTTCTCCATATCCGCCTCATAGAAGGGCCGCAGGTATCTGTCCAGCGTCCCCACGCTGTCCGGGTCGGCCGAGAAGCAGACGTAAATGGTCAGCACCGCCTCATAGAAGGAGGAGGGCCGGTTTTCCGGGACGCGCAGCAGCGCCTCCGACAGGCGGATCAGGTTTTCCTTGTATTCCTCCCTGGCGACGGCCGCGGAAAGCTCCCGCGCCCTTTGGGAGCATTTGCGGGCCCAGCCGATCAGCGCCTCCGCCACGCTTTTCAGGGCCCGCAGGAATTCCCTCTCCTCCTCCCCCGTGTGGACGGCCATCGACGCGTCGATCTCCTCCATGATCCCCTTGATGCCCTTTTCCAGCGCCTTTTTATAATCCGCCGTGGCGTGCTGCCATTCGAATGTAGATAGATTGTCGATATGCTTGAGGTAAAAATCCTCCTTCATGGCCTCGAAAGCCTTATGCCCCCCGCGCCGGAAGGCGTCACCCACCACCGTACCGTCGCAGTTGAAAAAGCCCGTCATTTTGGAATACTCGGTCAGCACCGGCTCCTGATTCAGAATAAACTCGCGCAGCCGTTTGGATTCCCTCCCCTGCCTTGATAAGAATAAATCCTCCCGGTCATATTCCGTCTTCTGGGGGTGGGCGTACATTTTCCCCTCCAGCGTGAGCTTTGTAAGCGCCTCGATGCGTTTGCTGATCATGAATCCTCCCTTTCCTTCCCCGGTCATAGCCGCCCGCCGCGGTGTTTTTTGATCCCGCGGCCGTCCTTTGATCCTATTCTACCCGATTCTTCCTCCGAAAAAAATACACGAATAGGGTTGATTTATACTTTTCGCCGCGAAAATATTGCTTTCCCGGCCCCTCTCTGCTACCATGGACCGGGGTGCTGTTTGATGCGCGGCGATTTTTTCATCACAAAAATCAACCGGGTGATCCTGGTCGGCCGGGATGAGTACAAAACAAGGACCATCTCTTTTACCGATCATCTGGCCAGCCATGAGCTGATTTTTTACTTTTCCGGCAGGGCGGTCGTGAGATTCAACGGGAAGACCCTCCTCTGCGAAAAGAATGTCATCCGCTTTCTTCCCAGGGGCGAGGTCAGGGAATACACCGTCGACCGTGAGGAAAGGGGCGAGTGCATCGATGTATTTTTTGACACGGATGTCCCCCCCTCGGAGGAGGCCTTTACCTTAAAGCTCCGGGATGACGCCGCCGTCGGCAACCTCTTTAAAAAACTCTTTTCCGTCTGGGTCTCCAGGAATGACGGTTACTATTTCGAGAGCCTCTCTCTCTTGTATAAGATCCTTGCCGGGGTCCAGAAGCGGAACTACATCCCCGAAAGCCAGTATAAGGCCATCAAGCCGGTGATCGGCCATATCAGCGAGAATTTCCTCCGTGACGGTCTTTCCGTCGCCGCCCTCGCGGAAAAATATCAAATCAGCGAGTCTTACCTGAGAAAGCTTTTTATCAATAAATTCGGCGTCCCGCCGGTGAGATACATCATCCAGCTGAGGATCAACTACGCCTGCGATCTGCTCCGCTCCGGGCAGTATACCGTCTCCCGGATCGCCGAAATGTGCGGCTACGGGAATGTGTATTACTTCAGCCGCCAGTTCAAGGAGTATATCGGCGTCACCCCCACGGATTTCATGAATAAATACCGCTCCTCCAAATGATCCCCCCGGGCATGTAAAACGTTTCACCTTTCCCCTCTCCGGCTATATAAAACGGCGGAGGCTCCTCGCCTCCGCCGTTTTTTTATGATTCCCGTATGGGTTTATGTTTTCTTGAAGAACGCCGCCGCCACCGCTCCCGGCCCCGCGTGGGTGCCGATCACGCTGCCGATCGTGGTATAGCGCAGGCTTTCGGCGCTCTTTTCCCAAATATACCGGCTGTCCTCCATGTATTTCAGCAGCAGCGCGTCGGATATGCCGCTGTAGCCCAGCAATACCGGTTTGCTGAAGTCCACGCCGCCGGCCTTCTCGATTTCCTTTACCAGCAGGTTGTTGCCCGTCTTTGAGCCCCGCGCCCTGCCCAGGATATTGATCTTCCCGTCGGTCACCGAAAGTACCGGTTTGATATTCAGCAGCGTGCCCGCGATGGTGGCTGTTTTGGAAAGGCGGCCCCCCTTATGCAGGTATTCCAGCGTATCCACCAGCGCCACGATCACGATTTTTTCCTTCTGCTCCTCCAGTATTTCGGCGATCTCTTTCGCCCCCATCCCGGTCTCCGCCAGCTTCAGCGCCATCTCCACCAGGATACCCGTCCCGATCGCGACGCTCGCGCTGTCCACCACGCGGATGTTCTCATACTGCCCCGCCGCGAGCACCGCGCTCTGATAGGTACCCGAGAAGGTGGAGGCCAGCGTGATCACCACCGCCTCCTCACCGGCCTGCCGGACCTTATCATACTCCTTTATAAAGGCGTCAGGCGTCGCCTGGCTTGTGGTGGGCAGAACATCGCTTTCTATCAGCTTTTCATAAAAGGTCCTGTGGTCGATGGTGACCCCGTCTATATATTCCTCCTCTCCGAAATACACGGTAAGGGGCACCGTGCGCACACGGCTCTTGAGCGCGGGCGGGAAGTCCGCCGTGGAATCCGCGATTATTCTTGTCTTCATCATCTGCTCCTGTTTTTATATATTACCGGGCGCGTTTTGCGCCCCTTTGGTTTTTTCCCCGCGGGCCTCCCCCGTGATACCGGGCCGGCCTATCTGCCGCCCCTGTTTACCACCGTCTCCAGCCCCTCGCTGATGATGGAAAGACTGCGGTAAAAGGCGACCCTCTCCTCGTCGCTGAGTCCGTTGCCGACCTCTTTGAGGATCCCGTCGATCCTTTCGGCAGCCTTCTCCCCCGCCGCCCTTCCCTTTTCCGTCAGCCTGTAGGGGCATCTGTACCGCCGGCCCTCCTCTGCCTCACAGGTCAGGTATCCGTTCTTTTCCAGATGGTCCAGCGCCCGGGAGATGGTCGCTTTGTCCTCCTCGCAGCGCTCCCGCAGCTCCCCGGCGTTCATGTCCCCCTCGGTATACAGATAATAGAGGCATGCCACCGGCGCGCCCCGCAGGTCCCACTCGGCCATTTCCTGGTTCTTGATCCTGCGGATGCTCCGTCCTATCCTGTTGATCAGCACGGTAAAGGTCTCCACCCTGTCCGTCATGTATCCCGTCCTCCCTTCCGGTCCGCGGCCGCTAAGCACTGTACCACACATTTGTTGAGTTGTCAACATCTTTTCCCTTCCCAATCCATCCTCTTCTACCCTCCGCTGCTTGATCTCTTGCATACCTTCCCCCTATGCCTTCCGTCCGCTGAGGTGGGGATTTTCCCTCTGACACTTGATCTATTCCATGCCTTCCGGCCGCTGAGGCGGGGGTTCTCCCTCCAAATCCCGCCGCCCTCCGAAGTTCGCCTCCCCCGCGCCGGGAGGGCATAAAAAAAGCGCCGCGTCCGGCGCTCCTGCTTTTGCTTTGAAGGATCCTACACGACCTCCACCGTGCCCGGGTACCGCGCCCCGATCATCCTCCATTCCGTCAGCAGATAATCCAGTACCGGGATGCTGGTCCCGTCCCCGTCCCTCCATGCCATCCGCAGCCGCCCCTCCCCCGTCTCATACGCCTCCGGCTGTCCCTGTTTTTCCAGCCGGGCGGCGAGATCAGTCTTCCGGACGCCCGCCGGCGAGGATGATGCTTTTCTATTGTGCCTCTTTCTGAAATTGGGCGATTAGCCCTGTTACCAGTTCTTCAACATAACTCCGTTATCTCTAAGGAACTGGATATAGCGTCTACGAAGATTCGGATAGTGTGCTAAAAAATCATCATAATCACATGAATCCAGCAGATTCTTTACACTGTCAGCATCGGTGATCTGAGATTTATCCACGTACGGAAGGTGAAAGAAATCCAGCAGCTCCGCGGTTCTGCTGTCGTGATTTACCCAGAGAGTGGGGATGCCGTTCTGGAAAGCCATCATATTACCGTGAAAGCGGCTTCCAAAACACAGGGAAAATTCGCTCTCCCGCAGCCACTGGCTCCACTTTTCACAGTTGTAGAAAATATGACAGCTGCTGTTGACCCAATCCACGATCTGTGGATCAAGTTCTCCCCTCTGGATCAAATCTCCGGGATATTCGCTCATGGCTTGCTTGCACCATGCCGCATGATATTTGGCGCCTGTCTGCATCAGTGCATACTCCCAGGGCTTATAGGGAGCGTCCGCTACATTCCGGGTGAAAGTAACCAATGGCCGCTCCAGAGAGGGCTTTTTACCCCGCATATGCTCGTAGCTTTCCTCAAGGTAGATTGAAGGACATCCGATGATCTGGTAATTACGGATACTCATTTCCTCCAGGCAATCCGCAGTAAATTGTCCCCGAATGCCCAGTGTGTGGGATTTAGAGGCGAGTTTCCGCAAAACAGCGATCTTATGAAAAGTCAGTGTTTCCACTAATTCACAGGGAGTTTGCGCGGGGAAAGTGGATTGACTTCCCAAACCCAGGATTACGATTTGCCCTCCAAAGCCGTTGTAAAGCCTTTCCAACACAGTTACAAAATTGCGGTCATTGCCGCGCGTGAACAAAATCAAGTTGGAAAGACATAGAATGCTTCGGCCATAAAACTCGCTGAATCCGGCTTCTCCAATCCCTATGGTTTCAGCAAATTGGCACTGCTTTTTCGCAGCGTCAACAAACACCAGATTACCGGTATTATTGCCGCTGCGCCGAAAGGCCATTTGGTCGGTTTCGTCACTTTCCATGGCGGATTCCACAAAGAAGTATGGCAGTTCTGCAAAGGAAATACCGGGAATATCCCAAGTAGCTTTCGATGCCACGGATTTGATACTCAGATGCTCGATCAACTCGTTCTTTCGATCTTGGGTAATATTCAGAGCGTTGCAATGATCCTGGACAAAGCCTCGGAAAATTGACAGTTCTTCATGGGTAAAACTATAATTATGTTTCAGGAATGCCATGATTTGGGCGTGCTCCTGGTAATATGAGTCCTTAACGTAGGTGCTGGTTCCGGCGCTGGACTCCCCGGAGGAGATCCGGAAATAGGAATGAACATCCTTACAGTAGGCGATCCGGCCGTATTTCAACAGAGTCAGATAGAACATCCAGTCTCCGCAGATCTTCATGGAAATCCATTCCGGTGTGCATACGGACTCAAGATTTTGGGGACGGGCAAAAATCAGGCCGGATACGTTTACCAGTATATTGCGAAATCCCAGGGCTTGATGGACCTCATCATCGGCGTCCTGAATGTAAGAGTATTTGTTTTTTCCCTGGCCAAGGAACGCCGTGTAGTTTTCATAGGCATGAGGGAAGATGTGAGTTTCATCCTGGGCATAGATATATTTTGCGTAGGCAATCCGGACATCCGGTTCCAGCATCAAAGGAACCAGACACTCCAGGAATGTATTCTCACACCAGTCATCCGTCTCGGCGATCCAGCACAGTTCTCCTGTAGCCAGAGACATTCCCTTTTTCCATTGACCGAAAACACCAAGGTTTTCTGTATTGAAGGCAGTCACGGTTCTTTCCGGATACTCCCTTTGATATCGCTCCAGAAGCTCCCGGCTATTGTCAGTAGAGCAGTCGTCCAGTAAAATAACCTCAAAATTCCGATAGGTCTGGCCGTACACGCATTCCAACCTGCGATGCAGGAACCGGGCGTAGTTGTAATTCGGTACAATAATGGAGACCTTGGGACAGAGCTTCGGATGGTATTCACTCATGAATACCAGCTTCATTCGGGCCATTGCCGCGTGGTAATGCTGGTAGTGCGGGGTTTCCTTCGCTTTGTAAACGTCCAAATATTGTTCCGCGACCTTTTGAATATCAAAGTTTCCGCGGATTTTTTTCGCGATAGAAGAGTAGAATTCTCTGGCGGAGGGATTGTTGATCATAAAAATGATTTTGCCCATCAGCTCGTCCGCAGATATACGGCCCATTTTCAGGGTCAGCAGCACTCCCGCGTTGTGGACGCCATCGGAAATCATTTTCGAAATCTCACCAATATCCGTCGCAATGATGGGCTTCCCGCACTGAAGAGCCTCCACAATGGTTAAAGGGAAACTCTCACCGGAATAATAGGTGGGCAGAATGCAGACATCCGCTGCAGAAAACCAGGATAGCACATTGCTCTGCAATCCTACCGGATAAACATAGTCCGGGTGTTCTTCACGGATTTGGTCGTAAACAGGGCCGTCTCCCACAAGAACCAGACGGATATCTGCGTCGCTTTTCTTCCGGGCCTTTTTCACGGCTTCAATAGCTTCCGACCAACCCTTTTCCGCAACCGCCCGGCTGGCGAGACAAATTACAAAAGAATCCTTTGGTATGCCGATTTCCTCGAGATTTACCGGGAGAATATTGTTCTGCGTCTCAATGCCATTGGGGATCTTGCTGAATCGCGCTTTCTCATACATCCCTGCCTTGTGAAAGGATTCTATATTCTTATCAGCAACATAGGTCCAGTAATCCACCTTGTCCTTTAGAACGTAGTCGTGCAAATATTTTACTTCTTTCGATGCCATGGCATCAAACATCCCGTGAGAGGTGGCGACATGATTAAATCGGGGCGAATAGATAGAGCTTACCAAAACATAACAATTGCAATGATGCGTATTGACACAGTCGATGGCAAGAGAATCAATTTCTCGTGACAGGGTTTCCCCGTTCTGAGTATAAATCACGGGTATGTCAAAACGCAGACAGCGGCGGATAGCGGCGGCTGAATCTTCCAGACTGAAAACATGGACAACTACACTGATACCCTCTTTTTTCAGTTCGTTAGCCAGACGGATGGGCTGTATCTCGCCGCCGCCGTTAGAAAAGGAATACAAGCTGATCATGACACGGTTGTTGGTTCGATTCATCTTTCGAAGCAATTCGCGTCGGAACCGCTGATCCTCTTCGATCCCTGCGTGAGCGCAAAGCGTGCGGAAATATGAGGTAATAAAATTAGGCTCCAGATAGTAGTTCCGGGTAATATAATGAAAGCGTTGAATCCGTTCCTCCCGGGGAACCATAATTTCTTTCTCCCCCTGCGGATCCTCCCGCTGGAACACATAGACTTTGCCCGCGGATACGTTTTCCAGAAAATACGTTGTAAATGAATAGTCACTGTCCCAAATCCGGGGCCGCTGTTTCAAGGCGTCCGCGCAACCCCGGAAAAGGCAGTTTTCGCGTTTGATTGTAAATGTATCAGGGTTGGTGAGATGAGACACCAGTGTATTGGCGCTGTATAATCCATCCGAAATGTCTCCGCCTTCCATGCATACCAAAGCCATCACGGATTCATCATAGAATCGTTCTGTTTGGGAAAGCAGAAACTCCGCTGCTTGTGATTCAGCGGAACCGATGCAAAACAGGCCTTCCTTACCATTAAGTGTTTCCAGCGCTTGAGAGGTCTCAACAAAGTAAATTGGGAAAACGAATTTATCCTTCTTATAAATACCTTCGGAATAGCCTTCGGAATAGACGTCTTGAGATTCATCCGGGCGGATTTCCCGCCGCTCTTTTTTCCCATAAACAATGTAATGCCAAAGCGGACAGATATCCGCTGCTGCTACATCCAGATACATATCAAGATAGCTTTTCGTGTGGAAAGCGGAGGATGGGTTTTTCCCTTCCTTCCAACCTATGGACAGATAGTGTTCGAGACCTTCGGGCTCAGAAAAATTCTTGTGATACCGCCGGTTATAATAATCGATATCAAAGAGTTTCTCTTTCAGTATCCTTTTTATATTGGTCCTGTCCCGTATCCTTAGAATTATTTTTTTAATTTTTCTAATTTGCAGTTTAAATAGTTCCCCATATTTTTTCATGGTTCTATTTTCCTCCGTACTATTAAATGGTTTCGAATGTTAATAGCGCAGGAGCTGATATTTCCAGAATTGTCAGCGCGTATTGAAGTGCGGCGTCAGAATTTCCCTTTTCCAAAATTTTAACAAGTTTTTGTGCTTCTGTCAATTGCTTTCCGCTGTTCTTCCGCTAGCCGGTGATGGCGAGCGTCATGCATCTGCCGGATTCAGCAAGAACGCGTTTTTTGCCGTTTGGGGAAAGGTGTCACTGGAATGGGAAATTGCGGAAAGATACATCAAAATCCGGGTAAATACGGAACAAAGATACTGAAGATCCCGGAAATTTCAACCTTCTCAACAGAACTGACGGAACTTCTTATTGTTCAAGTCCATATACGGCAAGAACCGCGCGGAGCGGATGAAGGAAGCTTCATCCCTCCCCCTTGATCTATTCCATGCCTTCCCCCATGCCTTCCGGCCGCTGAGGCGGGGGTTCTCCCTCCAAATCCCGCCGCCCTCCGAAGTTCGCCTCCCCCGCGCCGGGAGGGCATAAGAAAAGCGCCGTTTCCGGCGCTCCCGCTGTTGCTTTGAAGGATCCTACACGACCTCCACCGTGCCCGGGTACCGCGCCCCGATCATCCTCCATTCCGTCATCAGATAATCCAGTACCGGGATGCTGGTTCCGTCCCCGTCCCTCCATGCCATCCGCAGCCGCCCCTCCCCCGTCTCATACGCCTCCAGCAGTCCCTGTTTTCCCAGCCAGGCGGCGAAGGCGATCAGGCTCCCGGATACCGCCGCGCAGACCGCGTCCGTATCCCCCTCCATCCCCCCGGCGTGTCCCTCCGCCGTCAGCCGGAAGGTCTGCCCCTCCGGCAGGATCTCTATCCGCGTCATGGGTTCCCCTGCTTGACTTCGTCCAGGCTCCGCTCCAGCCGCGCCCGCCGCCCGGCGATCCCGCCCCGCTCGATCCTGGCCTCCTCTTCCGCCGTCCGGCCCCCCGGCAGCCGCCCCGCCGGCATCATGGGCGGCGCCAGCCCGTACCGCTGGGCCACCTGAGCGCTGTACATGTTCCCGCCCAGCAGCCGGTCAAGCTGGAGCGCCATCTCCTGCAGCAGCCTCATGGTGTCGGCGTTCTTCCGGATCATGGTTTTCACCCGCTCGATCCCGTCAAACTCCATCATCTCCAGCGCGGCCAGCGCCACCTCGGCGTTGGCCGGGGAAAAGAATCCCATCCCGTACAGCCGTTCCGCCCGCTCGTTCCGCGCGTAGGCGTTGATCGGCGTGTCCTTCTGCGGCGTTACCCGGATATCGTATACCGGCACCCGGCTGGTCTCCCGCGCCGTCACCGGGTCGATGGCGGTCTGCGGCGCCAGCGCCCGGGAAAGCACCGCCTGCCGGTACTCCTCCTCGCCCCCCGGCCCTATGATCCTGAAATACCGCGTCTCGGTATAAAACTGCCCCATCAGGTGCAGCGCCTGCTCCGCCATCCGCTTGGCCGCCTGGTGCATGGCGCTGATGGCGTCGTTGTTGACCTTCATCCCGCTTTCCTGCAGCGCCATGATCCCCGTGGCGGTGGAGACCCCGCCGGTCGTCCCGCCGGAGACAAAATCCCGGTTCCCGGAGGTCTCCTTCAGCTCCTGGACCTTCATGCTGTACACCTCTATGACGTTCCCGGAAAGCGGGTCCGTCCGCAGCTCCTGCACCGCGTCCCTGAGGTTCCCCATCCCCGCCGCCCGCACTACGCTCTTCTCCGGGTCCGTCAGGTCCTTCTCATTGATGTCCAGCCCCTCCTTGATGACGATCCGGGGGTTGGTCGCCTGCAGGGCGTTCCGCATGATCGCCCTGCCCAGCCCGTCGATATACTTCTGCGGCGGCCGGCAGAGGTCCATCTTCCCCAGCCCGAACAACGAATCCGCGAAGGGGTACATCGTCACGAACTCAAAGGGGTACAGGCCGTGGGCCAGCCAGCCCTCCGGGTACTCCTCCGGCTCGTTCTCCGTCGCGAACAGCACCGTCTCCCCGCTGAACTTGCAGAAATGCAGCTTCCCGGCTTTTTTGTAGTACCAGTCCACCACCAGCTTTTTGCGCTCCTTCTGCCGGCTGTCGGTCTGTACGTAGTCCCGCATGGCGTTGCTGTCCTCGCCCTTACCCTCCTCCATCTCCGGGAACGCCTCCCGCAGCGTCTCCCCGTCGATGGCCTCCAGCACGAACACGTTCCGGGAGTGCTGCAGCTCCCTGATACCCGGCTCCGGGTAGATCCGCAGCGGGTCCACCGCCTTGATGGAGATGTCCCCCAGCCCGTTCTCCCTGGCCGGGTCCCAGAAGATGCCGAAGATCCCCGTCCCCTTTTTTCCGTAATCCCAGCCCGCCGCGCTGTATGCCTGCCGGAAGTCCGCCCTGTCCAGCACCACCGGCAGCACCTGCCGCAGCAGGTCGGCGTCGGCCTTGTCGGTCTCCTCCCTCGGCGTCAGGTCGAACCCCGGAAACGCCGTCATCAGGTCGGCGTGGAAGTTGTGCAGTGAGTTCAGCGCGTACGCGCTGGGGATCGCCGGGTCCGTCGGGTTCCCCTCATGGTCGGCGTGATGCAGCTCGTCCTGGGCCATCCTGCTCCACAGCTCGTTCTGGATGATCCGGGTGTCGGTCTCCCGCTTCCCCGCCGCGTACTCCTCCAGCGTCTTCCGCGCCTTCCTTACCTCCTCCGCGCCGATCGGCGCCCGCCGATCCTCCGGCTGTTTGTTTTCGCTCATGTCCTACCTCCCGTAGATTTTCTTCCGCCCCGGCGTCAGCTCCAGCGGGTCGAAGATATACCGGTACCCCGGCTTCTGCCGCAGCTGCTCCGCCGTTACCGGGTGGGTCTGTATCGCGTAGCGCAGCTCGTCATAGATATGGTCCTCCCCGTCGGTGTCCACGTCCTCCACGGCGCGCTGGCTGTACACCAGCGCCGGCAGCGTCCGTATGCACTCCGTGCAGGTGGAGAACACCTTGAACAGGCTCCGCCCCTTCTGGTCAAACTTTAGTCGGTAATGCAGCTGCATCTTCCCCGCGATCCGCGCGTTGTCCCCCGGCTCGAAGTAAATAAAGTTGGGCGCCGCCGCCATCAGCCCGGCGGTGCTCTGCCCCGTCTGGGAATCCCAGATGCTGGGGTCCGCCACCCCTAATATTTTCCTCCCCTCCAGCAGCGGGTGCTGCGTCTCCATCGCCCGGATTTCGGCCGCCACCTCCGCCGGGTCCATCTCCAGCCCGGTATTCGGCCGGTCCTTCCGGCAGCCGTAATACTCCGCGATCCGGTAGATGCAGCCGCCGGGGTCGATGGTGTACCACCCCACCGAAAAGGGCCGGGCGTATCCCCAGTCGAAGCTCCGCCATACCTTCCAGTGCCCCGGGACGGGGATGGGGTCGATCACGTGGCTGTACAGCCCGTCCTTGTAATGGGCGGGGTCGTCCCGCCATTCCCGGAAGACCTGCCCGCTGAATGCGTCCCAGTCCCCGTACAGCAGCGCCCGCTTCTCCGCCTCCCCCATCGCCGCCAGCCGCTCGATATACCGCGGATTCGCCTCCAGCAGCTTGGGGTTGTCCCACACCGTCGCCGGGATGAACGCCCGGGAAACCCAGCTTATGCGCTCCCTGCCCCTGTTGTCCCGGTACTCCACCCTCTCCCAGATGGTCTCCTCCGCCGGCGCCGGGCTGACGAACATGTCCTTCACCCAGGAATGCCCCACCCCGCCCGGGTTGGCGCTGGCCCGGATATAGCACTCCACCTCCCGGCTCCGCGTCCGGTTCCGGCTCCGCATGTAGTCGTACTCCTCGAACGTGAAGTGCGTCAGCTCGTCAAAGGCGATGTAGGCGTAGCTCCGCCCCTGGTACCGTATCCGGTCCTTGGCGTGCTGCATCCCCCCGAACTCGATGGTCGCCCCGCTCAGAAACGTCCACCTGTGCGACATGACATTGTACTTTGCCCCCGGAAAAGCCCGGGGATACAGCTCCCGGCTCCTGTCGATCAGCTCGGACAGCTCCTTGTAGGTCTTCCGCAGGATCAGCGCCCGGTACCGCGGCTTCTCCGCCTGCCGCAGCGCCTCCATCAGCAGCGCGTCGGATTTCCCGCCCCCCGCGGCGCCCCCGTACAGCGCCTCGTCCTCTCCCCGTCCCATGAACGTCTCCTGCCGGGGCTGGGGCGACCAGATCACCTCACCCATCGCCTTCCCCCTCCGGCGGCTTCGGCTTGCGCCGGGTCGGCATCTCCACCACCCCCGCGCCCTCCGGCCGGTCTTTCGTTCCGTTCATCGGGTACAGCGCCACAAACGCGTCCACGATGCTCTTCATCCCCGCCGCGTATGCCCGCATGGCGTTGTAGTCCGGCGTCCCCATGCGCACCACCATCCCCCTTCTTGTCAGGGCGGTCTTCTCAAAAGGGTTCTCCTCCCGCAGCAGATTTTCCGCCTCCCGCGCCAGCCTGTCCATCGCCCGCATGGCGGTTTTGACCGTCCTCACCTCCCGCGCCCCCCGATACGCGATCAGCTTATCCGCGATCTCCCTGCGGTATCGGTTCCGCTGGGCGAACCAGCCCTCCGGCCCGGAGATCTCCCGCAGCCTGCTGTAGGAGATGCCCGCCTCCTCGGCCAACTCCCGCAGGCTCTTGTCCGAGGTGATATAGATCATCCGCAGCCGGTTGTAATCGATAGCCCATTTCCTTTCCATTGTCTCTCCTCCCCCTTTATCGATATCGCGATTCCCCGGGGGAGGAACGCCGGTTCCGGCGTCCCCCCTCCCGGGGCCGTAAATCTCCGGCCCTCATGTCGCGGGCCGAAACCCGGTCTCCGCCATATTCTCCTCCGTCTCCATCAGCAGCAGCGCCCTGGCGCATCCCTCCCATCTCTTCTCGTCGCAGCAGTGCTTCCTGATATACATCCGCTTCCTCGTCAGCTGGGCAAACCGGGTGACGATCTGCACCCGGGCGGGATCCCCGCACCGCAGCAGCGCGTTGTAGGCGGAATGGAAATACGGGCAGGCAGCCCGCGGGTTCTTATCGCTCATGTAACGCTCCTGTTCTCAGCGGGGCGCCGCCCGCCGGGCCGCTCCCCCTTTTGTCTCCCGTATTCCTGCCGAACAGCGCCTGCGTCCTCCTCCAGCTCACACGGAACCACGTCCGGAACCGCTCGCACTCCAGCCCCTTCTCGCACACGCCGTCCCTCGGGCAGTCCCCGCAGGGGCAGCGGGGGAACTCCCCCGCCCTTGTTTTCTGTCTCTCCCGGCTCATTCTCTCCATCCTTTCTCGTTTTCTCCTTCCTGACTCGTCACGTTTAGTGACATTTCTGGGTAAAAAATTTTCGCGGCTGTCGTCCGGTAATACCGGGCGATGCGGATCTTCACCTCGTCCCGGGGTATCCTCCCTCCCTTTTCATACTGTATCAAGGAATTGATCCCGATATGAAGGTCTTCCGCCGCCTTTTCGGGGGAAATATCGCCCCGAAGCGCCCGCAGCCGTCTGCCTATTCCTTTGCTGTCCATGTTTACCCCCCTTTCCCTTCGTCACGTATCGTGTCCTTTCGCACTATACCACCTGTTTGAGGATTTGTCAACACCTTTCGTGACAATCGCCCTTGACATTATCACGTAATGTGATATCATGGCTGCAGACGCGTGAAGGAGGTATCAAATGAAGATCTACGCCGAACGGATCAGGCAGCTGCGGAAAGACCGCGGCATCTCCCAGGCCCGGCTCGCCGAGCTGCTGGGGGTATCCAGGAGCGCCATCGGGATGTATGAGACGGGCAGCCGTGAGCCCTCCCTTGACATGTGCGAGGCCATCGCCGATATTTTTAATGTGGATATGAACTATCTTACCGGCAGCTCCGATCTGGAAAGGAGGACCGGCCTTTCCCCCTTCCCCGCCAACCTGCTCCCGGTGCCCGGGACCTACCGGGTCCCCATCCTGGGGACCATCGCCTGCGGCGCCCCCATCCTTGCCGAGGAGAACCTGGCCGGCTACGCCGAGGTTCCCGATCTTATCGAGTGTGACTTTACCCTCTACTGCCGGGGAGACTCCATGGTCGGCGCCCGCATCCATGATGGGGATCTTGTCTATATCCGCGCCCAGCCGGAGGTGGAAAACGGGCAGATCGCCGCCGTCCTCATCGAGGAGGAAGCCACCCTCAAGCGCTTCTACGCCTCCGGCAAGATCGTGACCCTGGCCGCCGCCAACCCCGGCTATCCCCCCATCGTGGTCGACACCGCCAGGGAGCCTCTCCGCGTCCTCGGCCTCGCCGTCGGCTTCACCAGCAAACTCCTCCGGGGCAAATAGGTCAAAGAATCCCTTTCCCTCCTGCCCCTGATCTATTGCAAACCTTCCCCTTGATGAACAGTCGCAAATAAACGCGGACGGATGTATGCATACCTTCCCCCATGCCTTCCCGCCGCTGAGGCGGGGGCCTTCCTCCCGTCTCGGAAACTCCCTTCGTCCTTTTCTCTCGCGGCAGAGAAGGTCCGCCCTGCGCATGAGGAAATTGCAAAACCGCCCCGGAGGGCGGTGGATCGAAATGGTAAATGAACTTGCCTTATCTGCCTTCGTACTCCTCTTCCTGTTCTGCCATCTTCTGAAGGATATCTTCAAAAGCGTCGCTTTCCTCTGATCCAAACCCGGCTTTATCTGATAATGCCTCAATGAGCATAATTGCCTCATCATCTGATAAATCATCCAAAGGGTTGAACGGCAAACCTAACGTATTGATCAATTCGACATCTTTTTTCGTAAAATCATACTTCATTCCGCGCTTCTCCTTAACATTTGTCTCCTTATTTTTCTAACCGCTCTTGATCTCGTCTTCCGACACGATGCGGCTTTGCTGTTATTGAGGTTTAACGATACTGTTGCGATTTCCCCTATATACTGTTTGCTGGCCGGCCAGTTTCATCATCTTTCAAAGGTGTGGTGGCGGAAAGTTAAGGCGTTAACAACGGCATCTGCCGGGACATTTCTTTGCCTCGCCCTCGCATATAAATGACCGGCAGGTATGACCTTTATACCGTCCGGTGTTAGCGTTCCGGAATCCCCCCCCGCGCATGCGGGAGCTGTTATTCGGTAACTGGGCTATTACGCCATATGGTCGATCACCCCCCGCGCATGCGGGAGCTGTTTTATTGTACCAAAAGATGCTGCATATGTCCATGGATCACCCCCGCCATGCGGGAACAACCACAAGTGCTCTCCCTGCTCCTGATTACAGGAGGGATCACCCCCGCGCATGCGGGAACAACCTTGGTGGGGGATAGGCAGGGACGATGCGGGTAGGATCACCCCCGCGCATGCGGGAACAACTTTATATATCACTTTAGTACATAGTGATATGTAGGATCACCCCCGCGCATGCGGGAACAACGCACGGCGGGGAGACGCACTCGGCGGAGTACGGGGATCACCCCCGCGCATGCGGGAACAACCTGGAGCTTGGAGCCAATGGTGAGGTCGCCGCGGGATCACCCCCGCGCATGCGGGAACAACGCAGGTACAGGGACGCGCAGGGCGAGCGCCCTGGGATCACCCCCGCGCATGCGGGAACAACAGTCTACCGTAAAGCCTGCCACCGGCAGCCCCGGGATCACCCCCGCGCATGCGGGAACAACAGTCTACCGGGTTTGCAAAAGACATCGAGTACAGGATCACCCCCGCGCATGCGGGAACAACAGCCAGTCAAAAGCGGCGGTATCCCAGTAGGGAGGATCACCCCCGCGCATGCGGGAACAACTATGTATTATTTTGACTTCTTGCAAAAAAGGTAGGATCACCCCCGCGCATGCGGGAACAACGCCCGGTCAAAGTATACCTGAGCATCCTCTGGGGGATCACCCCCGCGCATGCGGGAACAACGGTATCCGGGAGCTCACCGTACCGCTCGATCAGGGATCACCCCCGCGCATGCGGGAACAACTTTAGCGATCTCGGCAAGTGATCCCCTCCCGGTGGATCACCCCCGCGCATGCGGGAACAACAGCCGGGTGATCTGCCGCCGTACCCGCTTTTCGGGATCACCCCCGCGCATGCGGGAACAACTCCTCCTCTCTCTCATACGCCCTGTCCAGCGCCGGATCACCCCCGCGCATGCGGGAACAACAAGTTGCTGGTCCCGTAGGCCCGGAGCGCGTCGGGATCACCCCCGCGCATGCGGGAACAACGGCCCGCCGGGGTTGGTTGCCGCCCGCATGTAAGGATCACCCCCGCGCATGCGGGAACAACCGACGTCGAGTTCTTCCACATATGTTGACAAGGGGATCACCCCCGCGCATGCGGGAACAACACCTCTCGCGCGCGGGCGTATGCGATGGCCTTGGGATCACCCCCGCGCATGCGGGAACAACTTTGTGAAGCCCTCGACTGTGATGTTTCTGATAGGATCACCCCCGCGCATGCGGGAACAACACAATGAAATGGCAGGAGCGCCGGACCATGTTGGGATCACCCCCGCGCATGCGGGAACAACAGCCGGGTGATCTGCCTCCGCACCCGCCTTTCGGGATCACCCCCGCGCATGCGGGAACAACCCAGCAGGTACCCCTCTATCAGTTCCTGCATCGGGATCACCCCCGCGCATGCGGGAACAACCATGGTGGGGGATAGGCGGGGATGATGCGGGTAGGATCACCCCCGCGCATGCGGGAACAACCCTCGGGCGGTACTTTTCTCATTGCGTCATAAAGGATCACCCCCGCGCATGCGGGAACAACGTCCAATATCGCGTTCCAGTCGTCGTCCGTCCAGGATCACCCCCGCGCATGCGGGAACAACCCTCTCCTTCGGCATCCGACCGCCCTCCCCTCTGGATCACCCCCGCGCATGCGGGAACAACGCCCTCGACCATGACCTTGGCGGAATGGCTTGAGGATCACCCCCGCGCATGCGGGAACAACCTCGGGAAAAGGCCGGAATAACCCCTTTCTACGGGATCACCCCCGCGCATGCGGGAACAACGCTCGCCATCATACATAGTGCGGCGGAGCTCAAGGATCACCCCCGCGCATGCGGGAACAACAGCCGGGTGATCTGCCTCCGCACCCGCCTTTCGGGATCACCCCCGCGCATGCGGGAACAACGTATCCGAAAAACAGATAGCATATGCTAAACTAGGATCACCCCCGCGCATGCGGGAACAACTAGAGGTTTTTGAGCTTCTGGAGATGGACGGACGGATCACCCCCGCGCATGCGGGAACAACTGTACTAAGCGGAAGGATGCTCCCTGTTGCAGAGGGATCACCCCCGCGCATGCGGGAACAACTTTTAGATATGCACTAAAAATGTTGACCCCTAAGGATCACCCCCGCGCATGCGGGAACAACACACGCAAAAGGACTTTCAGGGCCACTTTATCGGGATCACCCCCGCGCATGCGGGAACAACGCGCAGACAGCCATATCTTCGAGCGGGACGACAGGATCACCCCCGCGCATGCGGGAACAACGCCATATCAAGCAGATTGATATGTTCATACCAGGGATCACCCCCGCGCATGCGGGAACAACACTCTCTTTATATATGCACTCCATAAAATACAAGGATCACCCCCGCGCATGCGGGAACAACTGGGACGTATTTTCCGGGCAGGTGTTCACGGAGGGATCACCCCCGCGCATGCGGGAACAACCGGTGATATACTCTTTTTTCCCGCGCGCAATCAGGATCACCCCCGCGCATGCGGGAACAACACCGCCGTAAGAGTCCGCCCGATAGCATCTACGGGATCACCCCCGCGCATGCGGGAACAACACGTCCCATTGCCTTAGCTTCGCCCAGCGCTCAGGATCACCCCCGCGCATGCGGGAACAACGGGTAGGTCTTACGGAAGATGATGCCCCGGTAAGGATCACCCCCGCGCATGCGGGAACAACTTTTCCCTATCCGCTAAATAGACCGCTTTCAAAGGATCACCCCCGCGCATGCGGGAACAACTCGTACCAGCCGTTAGGATAGTTCGCTGGCTCGGGATCACCCCCGCGCATGCGGGAACAACGGCGTGAGTCTGTCACCGATACCGGAGCGTCTGGGATCACCCCCGCGCATGCGGGAACAACTTCTCCCGCCAGCGCTTGATCCTCCGCAAATAGGGATCACCCCCGCGCATGCGGGAACAACCGTATCGATCATCGGCTCCTTTGCCGGTGTGAGGGATCACCCCCGCGCATGCGGGAACAACTCTGCGTTTTTGAGCGCATAGTCTCGGTTGGCGGGATCACCCCCGCGCATGCGGGAACAACGCGTCTGCGCTCGCCGGATATCTTCATCAGTGAGGATCACCCCCGCGCATGCGGGAACAACCGGGCGGGGCTGGACATCAAGCTGATGGAGCGGGGATCACCCCCGCGCATGCGGGAACAACTGCCATGTTTTACCTCCTTTCAGGTCGTATTAGGGATCACCCCCGCGCATGCGGGAACAACATATCCGCAGCTCCGGAAGCCTGCTGCATGGCGGGATCACCCCCGCGCATGCGGGAACAACCGCGAATCCAATAGCGCGGGGTCGTAGCCATCAGGATCACCCCCGCGCATGCGGGAACAACTTCCTATCCCTCGTCTAAAGTATAACATAGACAGGATCACCCCCGCGCATGCGGGAACAACGGCCACGAACCGCCGAGCTGAGCGCCGGAGGTAGGATCACCCCCGCGCATGCGGGAACAACCACAGCTCCTCCGCCGCCTCCCGGGGCATGGCGGGATCACCCCCGCGCATGCGGGAACAACTAGGCAAGTCAGACAGCCCGATTGTAACGCTGAGGATCACCCCCGCGCATGCGGGAACAACTCTAAAAACTCGGCTCTTTCCCTCTTTGACCAGGGATCACCCCCGCGCATGCGGGAACAACGGCGACCGTGGCGGAAATCTATGCCACCCAGGAGGATCACCCCCGCGCATGCGGGAACAACTGAGAGGGAACGGTAACGCGGGTCTTGCCGATGGGATCACCCCCGCGCATGCGGGAACAACGAAGACCCGGAGAAGGACAGCTATATAGAGCTGGGATCACCCCCGCGCATGCGGGAACAACGTCGCCGGCGTCATACAGGGCGATGTACTCCGGGGATCACCCCCGCGCATGCGGGAACAACGTCCCCTGCCAGGTAGGCGGCCTGATAGTCTTTGGATCACCCCCGCGCATGCGGGAACAACTCCTTCGTTTAACTCTTTGCATTTCCGCCGCCTGGATCACCCCCGCGCATGCGGGAACAACCCGTCCCATCCCTTCTTCGCGTGCGCCTTCCGGGGATCACCCCCGCGCATGCGGGAACAACTTCCCGCAAGATAAACGGTTTCTTTCTGCATTGGGATCACCCCCGCGCATGCGGGAACAACACTTGAAAAACCCCCTTAAAATGCGGACTTTTTGTTGACCGCCTCCCGGAATTTATTCACTTTGTCTGCCAGCGCGGCGATCAAGCGGGCGTCCTCCAGGGCTCTGTGAGGGACCTTTTCCTTGATCCCGTAAGCCGGCAAAACCGTTTTCAGCTTATAATCCCCAAGAAACATTTTCTCTTTTTTTACATACCGCATCAAGTCGCAAACCGGGTTTTTGATCCTTGGCCGGTTGATCCTGTCCATTGCCTTTTGAATGAATCGGATATCAAAATGCGCTCCGTATCCCACAATGACATCCGTGCCGATAAAGTTCGATAGGTCCTCCAGTGCTTCTGCCGGGCATACGCCTCCTTCCTGCAGCATATCCTCTGTGATCCCGGTAAGCCTTGTGATTTCTTCCGGTATTCTCTTCCCGCTGCGTATTAACCGGTGAAACTCCTTCCGCTCCTCCCCTTCGACCCTGATCGCCCCTATTTCCAGTATAGTGTTTGCGTTTTCATCCAGGCCGTCTGTTTCTATGTCGAGAACAACATAGCGCGGTGCCGGGGCTTTTGCGGAGGGATTTTTGCCAGAAAATCTCCTGGCGTTTCGGAACCTTGCGGCGCTGCTGAAACCCATGGCGCGTGGGGGGATCTCCTTTCCCTCTTTAGGCAGCAGCACCAATGGGATCCCCTCGCAGTCGATACTCTCGCGCCGGGTGTTCCAGGTGACAAACTGGTAGCCGATCTCATTCCTGCATGCAAAGCACATTGTAGCTTCGCCTTCGCCCACGCTTTCTATGACGCGGGCCCACAGCGCCTCCCGCACACGCGCGCTGAAGTTTCCGACATATACGCCGGTAGCTATTTGCTGCGTCCACTTTGTCAGGTCTCCCCGCAAAGAGGGGGTCGACCGAACAAGTGTGATCACCGTAAGCGGCATTAATTCACCTCACTGTAGTTGACGCCATGGGGAACAAGCCGCTCCCGTTCATCCCATAGGTGGATAATGTCAGCGTATATTTGTTCGTCCTCCTCCGCCCCCAACAGGGTTTGCACATCCTGTACGATACGCTTCATGATCTTGCCGTCAACGAATTTCTCCCGCATCGCCTGCCTTGCCAGGCTCCCGATATTGTCCTCCGGCTTTGCCCTTGAGGCGATCTCGAAAGCCAGGGGGATGGTATATTCCGCCTTGTATAGGTCCGCGATATCGTACACAAAAGATTTGTCATGGCCCGTATGAACGAACCCCAGCCCGGGGGACAGGCCGATCGCGGTGATCACGCTGTGCGCCACGCCGTACAGCGCGACATTCGCGGCGGACAGCGCCTGGTTTACCGGTGTGCTTGATGCGAAGTCATCGGGATCGTATTCCCTCCCGTCCCATTGTATTTTGTATTTTTGGGAATACTTCCGGTATGCGTTTCGTACTCTGGCGCCCTCGCGTCCCCGCAGCTGCTGCATTGTAAAAGCCGACACATCCTCCTCCGGGAAACGCATTTGGTACATCTTCCGCGCGACTGCCAGCCTTGTCCTTGTGTTGGAAACCAGCTTCGCCTGCTTTTCCAGGAGTCGGGTGGAATGGGCCAGCGCTCTTCCGTGGGCGTAATTGCGGATGCCGCGTTCTCCCACCCATACCATGCTCGTTCCTGTGTCGCCGATGAGTTCGACCGCCCTGTGGCTGATATCGGTGCCCGGGCCTAACAGCAGCACGCCGATCATAGCCGCGGGGATGTGGACGATGCCCCGCTTATCGGCGACCGTGATCGCGCTGTCCCGCCGGTTGATCTTCGCGTGCTCGATGTAGAGGAATGTCACCCTTTCATTGATCCGCGGCAAGTCCGGCAGGCTGGCTTTTTTCGCCCCTCTTTGCTTTCTATTCATCCCTTCCTTCCGGTATAACGGTCATCATGCCAAAGCCATAGGCTTTCTTTTTCCCGAACCCCTGGGTCAGTGTTTTGATAAACTGCTCCCTGTCCGTGATCGTTAACACGCCCTCATAGGTGACTCTGCTCAGCTCGAGGGGCTTCTCGTTGGCTTTTTTCAGCGGAACAAAACCGCGCTCCGTAATGGTGAAGTCCTGCTCCCCCAGTGAAAAGCCGTTCTTCAGGCTACGGTCCAATAAGAACTGTGTTTGATGCGCTGTTGTCACATGGGGTTTTACCCGTCCCCTGGCGCCCCCCGCCTCCGTCACCGAGATAACGGGGTTCAGCGTGACTCTGAACCGGGCCCGCGTTCCCTCCTTCAGCGTCTCCAGAAACGATTCGTAATCCTTAGTTTGCCCGCTTCCTTCTACCCCGTACTGCTCCAGGCGCGTCAGGTCCGGCTTCGTCGGGCTGACCACCAGCAGGTACCGGCGCCCCTTTAAAGTATCGATCCGCCATAATTTGCGTGTCCTCTCTCCTCCCCTCTCATCGGGAAAGCTTTGCTCCACCCAGTAATGGTAGGCGCCCAGGTGGCTCAGGTCCCGTATTTTCCGGCGGTTCTGTGTGTCGATTTCTACCTGGGATAAATACATCTCATCCTCCTAACGCGCCAAAGGCGTCGTGTTCCGTTGAGGAAGCGGGTGTCCTTGCCGTCATGGTGATTTTCACTTCCGGGCGGAATCCGAAGCGGCGTCCTTTTTGTGAGAAGGAGACCGCCGCGTCCTTGCGGCTGCCCGCCTGCAGGCCGCCCGGCTCCAGGCGGGCGTCCGCGTAAATGGTCAGGCGGTCGGAATGGGTTCTTTGATACTCTGCCCGTGCCTGCCAGGGGCATTCTTTAAGGGCCGTCAGCACGTCGGTCTCCCGGATCCCCAGGAAGTAATCCGCTGTCAGCGGGAGGGAGCGCCTGCCCAAATACGGCGGGAAAACCGGGTTCCGCAGGCTCTCCGCGATCTCCTCGATCCATGCGTCGTTTTCATGGCCGATCGCCGCCGTAAAAACGGCGTCTTCCAGATAGTAACGGTTCGTTACATAGGTCCTGTCAAACGCTCCGCTGCTTTTGAATTTCCTGGCGGTGTGATAATCCCTTAACAGCTGTCCGCTCTGATCCATGCGGACGGCGAAATCCAGCCCGTTCAGCGCCTGGATCCTCCTGTCCTCCTCCCTCCGGTAACCCATACATGCCGCGATCATGCCGATCACCGCGCTCTTGGATGGGTACAGGTCTGTATGGCGGGTCTCAAAATGGGAGCGCGTGCCCCATGACTGGAGCGGACCCGCGAACTTAAGCAATATCGTTTTCATGCTATTCTGCCTTTTCGGTCAGCAGTCCGTCCGCCGCGGCGTAAAACCTGTCCAGCAGGGCGGGCAGGTCTTCGGCTTCCTCCCCGATGCCGGCGTCATCCACGTCGCGGTTTGTCACATACAGCGTCACAAGAGGTTCGCGCGCGAATTTCCCCGCCCTCTTCAATTCCCTGAACAGTCTTTCGGTCGATTCCCGCGTATATCCCTCGGAGGATTTGACCGGGTCCTCAAAGGCGCTTACCAGGCTGACTGGCCTGTCGCCGCGGACGGTGACCAGGATCGCCTGCGGCAGGGTCTGGTTTGCGAAAGTGTTGGCTTTCCCCGTGGGCATTGAGTTGGCGAACGCCTCAATGAACAGCTTTAACGCGTTCAGCGTCTGCTCCTTGTTCCCCAGTTGGCGGTACAGCTCGTGCATCGCCACATTGGCATAGCGGTACATGGTCGAGGACTGGAACTCGATGGTACCCAGCATCCCCGCTCCGGCATTGTCCTCCGGCTGCAGATCGTCGACGGCGGTAAAGAAGTCGAACTCCGTCTGCACCGCGTGGGTGGAAATGGCGTGGGCCACCTGCGCGGAAGCGTCCTCGTTCAATGAGGGATCGTCAGCCACCATTCTGCCGAACAGCGCGATGTCCACGGCCGGGTTGTCCTTGAGTATGGCCTGCAGCGTTTTTTTGTCCTCGGTTCCCCGGAGCGCCTCCCGTGCCAGCGCCTTGGCCTGTATGCTTCCGATGAAAAACAACGCCTTGGTTCTTCCTTCCTGTGTTTTGATGCCCGCCGCTTCCATGGCCTTCTCCGCCATTTGCAAGGCTTTGTCCTGGGGGATGTCGGGGTCCTGTCTGATGATTTCCTCCGCGACGTATTGGGGCGCCATCAGTGTCCGCACGCCCACATTGTCCCGGACTCCGTTCTCGTTGAAATAATCGCGCACGGCTTTTTTCCATGCCTGGGAGCTGACGCGGGCCCGCCGCGCGCCGCCGTATTGCGCGGTCTTGGGGCTTCCTGTGTCGTCCCTGTTGATGTTGGACGGCGGTACGGCTTGGATCACATGAATATCCAGAAACAAACGGTTATTGCTCATTTTCTGTTCCTCCCTCCTTATAATATGTGCGGTAATATGCCTTTGCCCAATTGAGGCGGACGTCCTCCTCCTCGCCGATCAGGAAACTGTAGAGGTCCTGGGCCAATCTCCCGAAGTCGATCGCTTCTCCACCTGCCTTGGCTTTCAGGAGCGTGATCATCTGCCGCAGGTGATGCTTCAGCTCCTCATAGGTCGTTGCCGTAACAAGCGCGTTGAATCTTCTGTCTGTCGAAACGGTGTTCTCCCCCGTGCGCAGGGCGTTCAGCGCCCTGCCGATATTGCCGGGGCTTGTCCCCTGTGCCCCCCGCGCTTCCGCTCCCTTGCCCTGGCGGTACAGCGCGTAGAGCTGAAGTGAGGTCAGTATGGCCTCCTCCTTCTTGGATAGCGGCTGGCTCCTGCCTAAGAATTCTTCCGGCAGGAATTCAAACATGAACGGCCAAATTGCGACGGATTCGCTCAAAGGCCTTCCGATGGAATTCCGCAGGTTAGCCAGCGTTGCCCTGCCGGATGGGGTTTCCAGTGTTTGGTCCAGCCTGGCAACGATGCGGTTGGTCACCGACCTGACCGTATTATCCGGCCGTGTCTTCTCCATGTGCTTCCTCCTTTAGTTTGATTTGCTGGTTCAGGAAATAGATAAAACTGTTGTAGACCGTGGCGATGTTTTTCACTTTGTTGTCCGCCACGATGCCGGTATAATCCCTCGGCCCGGCGTTTTCGATCAGCCTCTCGGCCTGTTGAAGGATGATCCTCTTCAGGATGCCGCGCCATGCGAAAATACGGTCATCCATGGAATCGCCGGCTCTCAGTTCTGACAGCCATTGGTTAAACGGCCGGTCAATTTGATAGTACAGTCTCTCAACCTCCTCATCTACGAACAATGTGGAATTCACATTGCGTATTTCCCCGATGCCGCGCAGCAACCGCCTGTATGTCCCCTCCACCGCTGCTTTCGTCTCTTCGATCGTGTCGCTGATCCGGGGCGCCCATCCGTTTTCCCGGATATCCGTCAGCACCAGGTCGTTGATGCGCATTGCGTCGGTGATCTCATCCACCGGGACCCATGAGGTCGCGTTCCCGTCATCCTCCATGCTGACAGCCCGCAGGGTCACATCGTAGCTCCCGGCAATGGGGGCTATCTTGTTCAGCCATTCGATAATGCCGGGCTGCCGCTGGTTCTCTCCCCGATAGGCGTTGGGCAGCGAAAGCAGTCCGAAAGAACGCCAGATCGCCTGGTTGACCCTGTGTTTTCTCGGCGTAAACGTATCTTTAAGCGGGCCCCTGCTGTTATACTGCCAGATCGTCATCGGCTCCAGGAAGTTGTTTTCGTGCCGGATATCCGGCAGCTTCACTATGGAGCATGCGAAAGGCGCCGCGAAATCCATATCCGGGTCGATGAAGACCGCCCTGCTCCAGTTTGTATAGAGTCCGGCCAGATTGTCATGGTCCCGTCCCGAGAAAGCCCGTTGGATGATCTCGTCGCCGCTGTATTCCCAGCAGGGCGTTTGCGGCGTCGCCTGATACGCCTCCTCCGTGTGGGGCAGGAGGAAGTTGAGCATCAGCGTCTCAAACAGGTTCCTGCCTTCGATAAAAATCCCGCCGATATCGAACAGCCATCCCTTGGACGCCTTATATTTTTCCTTGCCGAAGATGACCTTGTCCGATAATCCGGTATATCCCTGAAATGTGATCAGCCATCTGGCGCATTCCTGCGGTGTTAGTATCCCCTTTTCATCTGCGGTTTTTGGTGAAAACAAAGCGATTTTATTATCGCTTTCCGAAATCAGGCGGTTGATATTTTTCCCGGAAAACGTACTCGGCGTGCTTTTGCTGATTTTTTCCGGCGCCATGTCCGCCTCCGTGACCTGGAAAAAGGGGTAGGTGTCATCCAGCAAATCGAACCGGTCATGCCACTTCTCCAGGTAATCGCCAACCGCCCCCGGGAATTCCCCCGCCTGCCACAATTCCCTCCATGTCCGGAACAGCGCCTCCCCGTAGTCCTCCAGCTCGTCCTCGTCCTCGATGATGCTCATCTGTCTGAAACGCTCGTCCAGCGTCAGCCCTTCATAGGGCTTCCCTTCCGCGTCCACCCGGGAAAAAACCGTGTGCAGTACCGCCAGCAGTACGCGCAGCACCGCGAAGTCCTGCGTGGCGGTATCCCCCGCTATCCGTTGGTAGTGCCGGGCGTTTTCAAACAGCGTTTTCAGTGACACCTCCTCTGTGCCGCCCGTCCGTTCCGCGATGACCGATATCCAGGGCTCATCGACCAGATTGAAACGACTCATTTCCCTCCTCCTTCATATAGGATAATCCGATGTTCTCGTCATATTGTATGCGGTATCCGTTGATCCTGAAGCTGCCGTCCTCCTCAAAGAGGATGCCCAGCGAGTGCTTCAGCCACGGCTGCTTCTGCCATTCCCCCAGGTATTTGAGGTTGTATCGCTCCAGCTCCTGAATGGTACCATCGATCCGGTAAGTTGAGCTGAGTATCCGCGGCAGCCTTAGGGTTTGCTGGGCGATCCTTCTCGCGACGGCGCTTTCCTCTATCCGTTCTGAAATATCCTCGCCGGTACCGAAAAATCCGTACCCGTCCCCTGTCTTCTGCAGCGCGATGACCTCCAGCGTCTCCCGGGTATCCCGCACCTGCGCGTAGGCTCTCTCTTCGCTTTCGTTGGGGTGGCTGTTTTTCAGCCACCCCACCAGAGAGTCCTTCCTCCGCGGCGATTCGATGCGGTAGGTTTCCGCCTTTTCCTTCTGGTTGGCGACGAACGCTTCGTGCTCTGCTTTCATCTCCAGGTAGCGGGTCTGCTGCGCGCCGGTATACGGCGGGTCCTCCCCGCCGTATACCCTCTGCACCAGGGGGGAGATATCCCCTGGCAGAGACAATGTCTCCGGCAGCAAAGCCGCCGTCCGCGCGAGCAGATAACCTCCGTAAACCGCCTCGCCCCCGGGTTCGAAATCCAGGTCGGCGCCGGCGCCGAAAACGTGGAGCACCGGCAGCCTGTGCCTTTGGGGGCGCGGATTCTCGTGTCTGTGCAGCCTTCCGGCCCGCTGGATCAGCAGGTCGGCCGGAGCCAGGTCGGAGAGCAGCGCGTCAAAATCAATATCCAGCGATTGCTCTATGACCTGCGTGCCGATGATGATCTTCTGAGCGGGCCGCTCTGCGCCTTTTCCGATGCTTCCCAGCAGCCGCGCTTCTTTTTCGATGCGGTCGGGCGCGATAAAAGCTGAGTGCAGCAGCATGACGTTTTCTTCGCCGAACCGGCGGGAGCAGGCCGCCGCGCACTCCTGCGCCCGTTTGACCGTATTGACTATGACGCCGATCACGCCCTCCCCCTCCCGGAGCAGATCCGCCGTCAGTGATACGATATCCTCCGTCTCGCAGCTTTCATAGCGCTCGATGCGTACGGTCTTTTCCTCGGCGGGTGCGAAGGTCGCCTGCCGGATTCTCCTCCCGTCGGTATAGGTGATCAGGGGATACGCCTCCGTCCGCAGCCCCTCCGGGGGCTGTATGCACTCCTTATACCGGTAGCCCGCCCCCCGCAGGTATGCTTTCGTCAATGCTTCCCGCCGTTCCGCCGGCAGCGTCGCCGACAGGATGATGACCGGCGCGCCGTAGGCCGCCATCCATCCGATGGCCCCGTCAAGGTACCGGGACATATACGCGTCATAGGCGTGCACCTCATCCAGCACCGCGACCTTCTTGCTGAAGCCCAGGTGTCTTAAAGCCAGATACTTCTGCTTCAGCGCCGTCATCAGAAACTGGTCGATGGTTCCGACCACAAAGTCGTCCAGCGGCGCCGCCTTCCGCCCGGAAAACCATGCGTTGACCGTCACGTTCCCGTAGGCTTCGCCGTCCGTATTGACGTTCTGCGCCGTCCTATTTTGGATCAGGTCGTCGAATTCCTGGTTGAGCGCCGCCTTTCCGTGCAGCAGACGGAGCCCCAGCCTGCCGTCGCTGTCTTCTCCCACGCTGTCCAGCCATTTTAAGATCCTTGGGAAGATACCGTTGGAGGTTGCCTGGGTGGGCAGCCCGAAGAACAGTCCGCTTCTTCCCGTCTTGTGCGCCAGCAGCTCCGCGGCGGCCAGGGCTGCTTCTGTTTTGCCGATCCCCATCGGCGCCTCCAGTATGAAAATACCCGGCTGCTCCGTCCTTTCGGCCGCCTCCGCGAAGGCTCTCTGGATTTCACGCGGTGTAAATTCGAACCGCTTCCCGAAAAGCGCGTCCGGTTCCCAGGCGTCCGCCTCCCAGGGGTAGCTGGCGCCCTCCATCCATTTCGTGAATCCTCTCTCGATCCGGGCCTGTTGGTCTTCAACGGCAGCGGTCTCAAGGGGTACGAGGGGAAAATACGCCGGGTTGCTGGCGATCCAGTCCGCCATAATGACCAGTCCGGATAACAGTACCTGTCCCGGCTGCTGTACCGCGGGGAGTCCCGCCGCCCCCTCAAACCCGTTGATCTCCATCGCCCTGTCAAAAATCGCGCGCTGTTCAGTCTTCCACCTCTGATACAGGGGATGATTTATACAATCTTTCTGATAATAGTTTCTGGGGTATGACCTTGGGCTGTTGATGCTCATATCGTCATCCGCGGGTCTCCCGTGGTGCGCCCCCACGATGGAGGCGATATCCTCCCCCACGCCGTATTCCGTCAGCAGCGCCTGTCCCGCCAGGGCGTGCGGCGTTTTTTCCGGGTTCGTGATATCTGCGTGGCGCAGGCCGGCAAACCCCTCCCGCTCCAGCTTCTCGATCAACAGCGCGTCCAGGTCCGGGGAATTGGTGAAGCCCGGCTTGCTCTGGAAAGCCGGCGTCGCCTTGCCGATATCATGGACCGCGCCCAAAAGCCCGGCCAAGCTGACGGCGGTCTCCTCATCCGGCTCGCTCAAAGAGGAAATGATGTTCTGCCGCTGTCCTTCGCTCAACCAGTGCGTCCAGAGCAGCCGGGTGATTTGCCGGGTATCCTCCAGATGCTGGGCCAGGGAAAGCCAGGCGAATTCTCCTTCTCTGTCTTGTTTTTTTGCCCAAAAGGCGGGGTTACCGGTGACCATTCTGCCTCCAATCCCCCTCTTTCCGGTCCTTGCGCGGCCTGCCTCCACTTCGCGCTTCGGATCTGCGCTCTGTCCGCCCTGATCGGTGTTGTGTTTCATCCGTCCTGTTTCTGTATTTGCGTTTTTCCAAAATATAAAACAAGAGACCCGTCCGCGGACTAAAACGAATAAACGAAATTTGATGATTTTATTATAATCCCGTCCCCGCCCGATTGCAACAATTTAATTTTGTTCTAAATCGATCTTCCCCTTTCCCCCTCCGGAGCTTAAAATCTTCCCCGCCTTCCCCTTGATAAAACGTTGCACATCAAACGCGGGCGGATGTATACATGCCTTCCCCTATGTCTTCCGGCCGCCGAGGCGGGGGTTCTGTCTCCAAAACCCGCCCTCTTCCCATCCCTCCCGCGGCGGAACGGGGATCCCCCCTCCTCGCCATATCTCTTATAAATAGAATAACGCCGCGGTCAGCGCCAGCGCGACCGCGTAGTAGTGATACCATCTTTTTTTCGCCTTGATAAGGATAAGCACGCATATGGCGGAAACCAGAAAAATGATGATCCCCACGATGATCGGTCTCTCGTGTAACGTTATACCCACCCCGGTCAGCATGGTGCCCAGCGCCCCCGCCAGTCCGCAGGCCTTCACCCAATCGGGGATTTTCGTGAGATACAGTATGATGCCGGCGATCATCCACGCGGCCCCGTATCCGATGCGCAGCGATGAAACGAAATGATATCCCCCGTCCCTGTTCGCCGCCGTTTCGAAGATCATAAATACAAGAGAATAGACCAGAAAAGCGGTGAGCAAAGCCGCTAGGCTTCCGATCGTCACAAGGACCCCTTCCTTGAATATGTCAGGTTTTTTCTTTTTCGCCATCTCTTCCCCCCGTCTGACCCGCGGCGGACCCGATCCGCCCCGCCCGTCTGTCCGCGGGATCAAATGTCCTGTCGTTCAGCGTCGCCCTGACCTCTCTCCACGCCGGCATATACCTGTCCATCAGCGTAACGAATCCCGCGCCGTGGTTTTTTTCCCTGAGGTGGATAAGCTCGTGCAACAGGATATATTCCAGGCACTCCGGCGGCTTCCCGGCAAGCTGCGGGTTGATCCATATCCTGCCCGTCCCGGTATTGCAGGTCCCCCATCTCGTGGTCATATACTTCGTTTGCCATCCCGCGGCTTTTAATCCCGTTATCCTTTCCCATTTGGGAAGCAGTCTCCCGATTTCAGTTTTCAGCAGCCCCCTGTACCATTCGCGGACGAACCTTCCGCGCTGCGCGGCCGTGCTTTCTCTGCGCGCCGTCAGCACGGCTTCATCGCCGGAAAGGACAAGGGCGTTTTTGCTGCCGTATTCCCTCTGGAGGCGGTACGGCTTCCCCCAAACATACAGCGTCTCCCCGGAGACATACTCCCGCGGTGCTTGCCGCTCCAGGTTTTCGAATCTGGCGATTTGCTTTCTGATCCATCCCGCCTTCCTCCGCACAAACTCTTCGATCTCCTCGTCCCCCATCGTGAGAGGGGCGGACACCGTCACCCTTCCGTCCGGTTTGACATAGAGGCGCAGGTTTTTGATATCCTTTTTACGCGTCTCTACCGGTATCCCCGCAATATGCGGCGGTGCTTTCCCGGCGATGTCGGCGGCCCGCCCCCTCCCCGCCCCGCGGCGCCTTATACCGCCTGCTTCACGCGCCGCCGCTTTCATCGCTCCAAAGTACGCCCGCGTCATGCCCGCCGGCCCATAGGTCCCGGCCTTATTGTCCCGCATGCAGATCCTCCTCCCCGCCAAAGCAAGTTTTTTTATGTTCGCCGCGGCATACCCTGTTTCCTTTATTCCCCTCTCCCCGTGATAACAGGGATCCTCCCCTCCGGGAAACAGCCCCGCGGCGCCCGCCGATACAAAGCGGGTATTTCCTGATGATCGAAAAAACATCGTTGACAAAATACGCCCTTATAAAATATAATAATGAGTACGATCAGATACGGAACCGTTTGAAAAAGACTCTGCCTGTTATACCCAAAGGAGTAGCGTCATGAAACACACGAAAAAAATCACCCTCTTCACTGCCATATCCCTTCTCCTGAGCCTGATACTCCCCGTCGCCGCCCTGGCGGAAGCATACGACCTTTCCCTCGGCGAACTCCATATTTGGGCGGATAGCGACGGAGGGCAGTATGTGACCCAGGTCGGCGTTGTGAACGATGTGAAGCAGACCTCGGCGACCGTTGTTTACCAAAGCGGCGGCGCGACCTGCAACAACATCGTCATCGGGGCGGAAGCCGGGCAGACGGCGGAAGTCACGCTGAACGGTGTCAATATTGACTGTTCCTCCATAGATACCGCTTCCGCCATCCACACCGGCGGCGCCGGGAACGTGGTGATCGAGTTGGACGGGACCAACACCCTGCAAAGCGGGGAGTCCGCCGCCGGGCTGCAAAAGGAGAACGACGGCACCCTCACCATCAACGACGCGGACAATGACGGCGTCCTCAACGCCACCGGTGGCCTCTTCGGCGCCGGCATCGGCGGCGGTGACAGTGATTATTACAATGGCACCGGCAGCGGTATCATCATCAACGGCGGCACCGTCAACGCTACCGGTGGTTCTAATGGCGCCGGCATCGGCGGGGGATATGATGGCAACGGCAGCGATATCACTATCAACGGCGGCACGGTCACCGCTTGCGGCGGCGATTACGGCGCCGGCATCGGCGGCGGCGATGGCGATATGTACAATGGGGACGGCAGCGATATCACCATCAACGGCGGCACGGTCATCGCTTACGGCGGTTATGAGGGCGCCGGCATCGGCGGCGGATGGTGCGGGGACGGCAGCAACATCTCCGTCACCGGCGGCATGGTCCTTGCAGTCGGCGGCGACCTGGGCGCCGGTATCGGCGGCGGATATCTGGGCAGCGGCAGCGATATCGGCATCAGCGGCGGCGCCGTCACTGCCGTCGGCGGTACTGCCGGCGCAGGCATCGGCGGCGGTTTTTACGGCAATGGCAGCGATGTCACCGTCTCCGGGGACGCCCGGGTCAATGTACAGGGAGGCGAGGGAGACTCCGAAGCCGGCACCGGCGCAGGCATCGGAAACGGCGGATCTTTCGATGAAAATGATGCCCCGGTAAACGGCGATGAGATCCCCCCCGATGTCAGCGCTTTGTTTACGACCGGTTGGATCAGATACTACGCCCCCGGCGCCGATATGATCTCTGATGACCCGACAAAAATCATCATCGGCACGGTAACGCCGCCCTCTTCTCCCTCTCCCAGTCCTTCCCCCAGCCCTTCTCCCTCTCCTTCACCGTCCCCCAGCCAGTCCCCCGAACCATCCCCCGACCCGACCCCCTCTCCCACCCCCGCCCCGGACAGGACTCCCGCCCCCTCTCCCTCTCCCCGGACCTATGCGGTCGGCGATCGGGAAGTGACCCTCTCCGCCCCCCTCTGGGTCATCGTGGAAATTGAGGAGGATATCGTCACCTTGGTCTCCGTCGACCCCTTCACCCCTGAAGAACTTGCCGATTTGGAAACCCTCATCAAAACCCTGCTGGAGAAAGAGCAACTGGAAAAACTCCTTCCCGATGAAAACGGGGAGCGGGTCTTCCCCGCCGGCGGGGACATCCTGAAAGACTATTTTGAAGGCGGGGCCGGCCATATCACCGTCCGGGTGGAAAAGGATGCCTTGGAAGAGGGGCTGGTCTTTGACGCCGCCGGCGTTTTGAGCCCCGGCCGTATCGCCGATCTTGTCCCCGACCCCGTATCCCCCGTCTACTTCTGCTTTGATAAAGAGAGCCTCCTCTCCCCCTGGCCGAGGCTTTCCTGACGGGAGCGGCATAAAAACCTCAAAACAAAAGCTCCGCGGCCCCCCGCCGCGGAGGTTTATTTTGCCGAACCGCCCGGAAAGACCCCTGGAATTTGATAAAACATCGTTGACAAAATACGCCCTCGTAGAATACAATAAATAATATGATCAGACACGGAGCCGTGTGAAAAAGACTCTGCCTGTATATCCAAAGGAGGGCCGCCATGAAACGCAAAATGAAGATCTCTCTTTTCACCCTCATATCCCTTCTCCTCTGCCTGGCGCTCCCCGTCGCCGCCCTGGCGCAGGTATACGACCTTACCGACGGCAGCGTCATCGTAACAGCGAAAGAGGACGGCAAGCGGTACGTCTCCCAGCTCGGCGGCGTGACCAACGAGGAGCAATACTCCGACACCGTCATTCAGCAGAGCGGCGGCGCGGCCGGCAACACCGTCACCATCGTAGCGGAAACCGGCCAAACCGCGGAGGTCACCCTGGGCGGCGTCGATATCGACTGCGACGGCACATATCTTGCGGCGGTCTACACAGACGGCGCCGGGGATGTGGTGATCGAGCTGGACGGCGTCAACACCCTGCGAAGTGGGGAATCCCGCGCCGGGCTGGAAAAGGACAATGACGGCACCCTCACCATCAACGACGCGGACAATGACGGCGTCCTCAACGCCTTCGGCGGCCTCTACGGCGCCGGCATCGGCGGCGGTGACAGTTATTATTACAATGCTAACGGCAGCGGTATCATCATCAACGGCGGAACGGTCAACGCTTACGGCAGCTCTTCCGGCGCCGGCATCGGCGGCGGGTATGGCGGCAACGGCAGCGATATCACCGTCAACGGCGGAACGGTCAACGCTTACGGCGGCGACTGGGCTGCCGGCATCGGCGGTGGCGATGGCGATGAGGACAATGGAGACGGCAGCGATATCACCGTCAACGGCGGAACGGTCAACGCTTACGGCGGTGAGTATGCCGCCGGCATCGGCGGCGGGTATTATGGCAGCGGCAGCGGTATCACCGTCAACGGCGGAACGGTCAACGCGACCGGCGATATTAATGGCGCCGGTATCGGCGGGGGATATAGTGGCCACGGCAGCGATATCACCGTCAACGGTGGAACGGTCAACGCGACCGGCGGTACCGCCGGCGCCGGCATCGGCGGCGGTTTCTACAGCTTTGGCAGTGATATCACCGTCTCCGGGGACGCCCGGGTCAAAGTGCGGGGAGGCGAGGGAGACTCCGATGTCGGCACCGGCGCAGGCATCGGAAACGGTGGATCTTTCGATGAAAATGATGCCCCGGTAAACGGCGAGGAGATCACCCCCGATGTCAGCGCTTTGTTTACGACCGGCTGGATCAGATTCTACGCCCCCGGCGCCGATATGGAGTCCGAAGAGCCGATAAATGTCATTTACGGCACGGTAACGCCGCCCTCTTCTCCCTCTCCCAGTCCCTCCCCCTCTCCCTCTCCTTCACCTTCCCCCAGCCCTTCTCCTTCACCTTCCCCCTCTCCCTCCCCTTCACCGTCTCCCAGCCAGTCCCCCGACCCGACCCCCTCTCCCACCCTCGCCCCGGACAGGACCCCCGCCCCCTCTCCCTCTCCCAGGACCTATGCGGTCGGCGATCGGGAAGTGACCCTCTCCGCCCCCCTCTGGGTCATCGCGGAGATCGAGGAGGACATCGTTACACTGGTTTCGGTGGACGCCTTTACCGCCGGGGAACTGGAAGACCTGGAAACCCTCATCAAAACCCTGCTTGAGAAAGAACAACTGGAAAAGCTCCTTCCCGATGAAAACGGGGAGCGGGTCTTCCCCGCCGGCGGGGACATTTTGAAAGACTATTTTGACGGCGAGGCCGGTCATATCACCGTCCGGGTGGAAAAGGACGCGCTGGAAGGCGCCCTGATCTTCGACGCCGCCGGCGTTTTGAGCCCCGCCCGTATCGCCGGTCTTGTTCCCGACCCCGTATCCCCCGTCTACTTCTGCTTTGATAAAGAGAGCCTTCTCTCCCCCTGGCCCTGACTCCGGCGGGAGACCGTGAGGAAACAAGATAGAAAGAACGCCAAACCTCCGCGGCTTCCCGCCGCGGAGTTTATATTACCGAACCGCCCGGAAAAACCCCTGTGATTTGATAAAACATCGTTGACAAAATACGCCCTCGAAGAATACAATAAGTAATATGATCAGACACGGAGCCGTGTGAAAAAGGCTCCGCCTGTATATCCAAAGGAGTGCCGCCATGAAACGCCAAACGAAGATCTCCCTTTTCACCCTCATTTCCCTTCTCCTCTGCCTGGCGCTCCCCGTCGCCGCCCTGGCGCAGGTATACGACCTTGCCGACGGCAGCGTCATCGTAACAGCGAAAGAGGACGGCAAGCGATATGTCACCCAGATCGGCGGCGTGACCAACGAGGAGCAATACTCCGACACCGTCATTGAGCAGAGCGGCGGAGTGACCGGCAACACCGTCACCATCCTGGCGGAAACCGGCCAAACCGCGGAGATCACCCTGGGCGGCGTCGATATCGACTGCTCCGCCCTGGACCGGGTGGCGGCGGTCTACACCGGCGGCGCCGGGGACGTGGTGATCGAGCTGGACGGCGTCAACACCCTGCAGAGCGGAGCGAACCGCGCCGGGCTGGAAAAGGACAATGACGGCACCCTCACAATCAACGACGCGGACAATGACGGCGTCCTCAACGCCTTCGGCGGTGATTACGGCGCCGGCATCGGCGGCGGTGACAGTGATTATTATAATGGCGACGGCAGCGGTATCATCATCAACGGCGGAACGGTCAACGCGACCGGCGGCGGCACCGCCGCCGGTATTGGCGGCGGGCGGGACGGCGCCGGCAGCCATATCACCGTCAATGGCGGCGCCGTCAACGCGACCGGCGGTTTTGATGGTGCCGGCATCGGCGGCGGATGGTACGGGGACGGCAGCGATATCACCGTCAACGGCGGTATCGTCAACGCCCTCGGCGGCAATTTTGCTGCCGGCATCGGCGGCGGATACTGCGGGGACGGCAGCGGTATCACCGTCAACGGCGGTACCGTCAACGCGACCGGCGGTTATGGCGGCGCGGGCATCGGCGGCGGGAATAGATGCTCCGGCAGCGGTATCACCGTCAACGGCGGAACGGTCACTGCCTCCGGCGGCAGCCATGGTGCCGGCATCGGCGGCGGTCTCTACGGCAGTGGCAGCGATGTCACCGTCTCCGGAGTCGCCCGGGTCAATGTACAGGGAGGCGGGGGAGACCCCGATATCGGCGCCGGCGCCGGCATCGGAAACGGCGGGAATTACCTGTCCTCCTCCACTCCGATAGACGGCGCCGAGATCGATCCCGATGTCAGCGCTTTGATGACGGCCGGCTGGATCAGATACTACGCCCCCGGCGCCGACATGGACACCGCCGAACCGGTTAGGATCATCACCGGCGTGGTGATACCCCCCGCCCCCTCTCCCTCTCCCCGGACCTATGCGGTCGGCGATCGGGAAGTGACCCTCTCCGCCCCCCTCTGGGTCATCGTGGAGATCGAGGAGGACATCGTTACACTGGTTTCGGTGGACGCCTTTACCGCCGGGGAACTGGAAGACCTGGAAACCCTCATCAAAACCCTTCTTGAGAAAGAACAGTTGGAAAAGCTCCTTCCCGATGAAAACGGGGAGCGGGTCTTCCCCGCCGGCGGGGACATCCTGAAAGACTATTTTGACGGCGAGGCCGGCCATATCACCGTCCGGGTGGAAAAGGACGCGCTGGAAGAGGGGCTGGTCTTCGACGCCGCCGGCGTTTTGAGCCCCGCCCGTATCGCCGGCCTTGTCCCCGATCCCGTATCCCCCGTCTACTTCTGCTTTGATAAAGAGAGCCTCCTCTCCCCCTGGCCGAGGCTTTCCTGACGGGAGCGGCATAAAAACCTCAAAAAAAAGACTCCGCGGCCCCCCGCCGCGGAGTCTTTTTCCCTCCCACCCCCTCCCTTTCCCCCTCCGTCCGTCTCGAATCCGCTCCCTCCGCCGTCCGGGGATCCGTCCGCGTAAATTGCGGCAAATTTGTGTCTGATCGCTTGAAAACCCCAAAACACAACAAAACCCCCGGATTTAGTCAAAATCCGGGGGATCCTGGTGCGGTAGATGGGACTTGAACCCATACGGAGTTACCCACACGCCCCTCAAACGTGCCTGTCTGCCTGTTCCAGCACTACCGCAAAGGCAACGCCATTATAGCCCAACGCGCCCTCCCCGTCAAGCGGAAATTTCCGCCGGGGCTTCAGCGTCTGCGGCGTCGGCCCTCGCCGCGGGAAGACTGGCGTATGCTCCGGTGGTCCCGGGATGCTTCGGGTTCGATATTGTCGCTATGGTAATCGGTACGCCTTGCCGAGCCGTGCCGGGAGCGGGAGGTTTTCCTCTGTGAGACCAGCGCGCCGGCGATCACCGCCGTCAACACTACGCCGGCCAGCACCGCAGCAGCGATCCAGTATCCCTTGGCGCCGCTGCCCGGGCGGTGTGCCTCGTTCCCGTTGCCGCCGGTAATAGCGGGCATCTCCTCCTCCGGCGCGGGGGTGATATCCGGCGCCGGCTCCTGCCGGGCGACATTCTGTGTGATATACACCGGTCCGGTGACCAGCAGCTTGTCGCCGTACAGCACGCTGATCTCGCCGATCTGCTGCCCCTCCGACAGCGGCGCCTCCAGCCCGGGCTGCAGGCTGAGGTCCGCCCGGATCAGCGCGGGGTCGGCCGCCACGGTGTCAAACTCCTCCGCCGGCAGCGTCAGCCATATCGGCTCCGTCAGCCCCAGGGAGACCTGAAACTCCCTCCCGGCCTCCAGCTCCGCCTTTGTGGCGTTGGGGTTGCTGGATTCCGCGTAGGGGATGATCGCGGTATAGACCCGGTTCAGCACATACTGCCGGGCATCCATTGTGTCATAATAATACAGCCCGTATTGCATCAGCCGCTTAGCCACGACAAACCGGGTGACCGTATCGGGTGAGCCCAGCACCACGCAGATGACCTCCCGAGCTCCCTCTCTGGCGGCGCCCACAAAGGTCATCCCCGCCGCGTTGGTGTAGCCGGTCTTGATGCCGATAGCCGGGCTCCAGGCCAGCTCCGGGTGGCTGGCGCTGTTGCCGAAAAAGGCGTTGGTGTTTGTCCATGTCCGAGCGTCCCGCTTATTGGTGGCGGCACATTTGTATTTTTCGGTGGCGACGATAGCGCGGAATGTCTCGTTCTCCATCGCCGCGCGGGCAAGGCGGGCCATATCCCGGGCGGTCACCACATGCCCCTCGGCGGTGATGCCGTGGGAATTGACGAAGTGGGAGCTTTCCATCCCCAGCTCGGCCGCCTTGGCGTTCATCCGGTCGGCGAAGGCCGACTCACTCCCGTCGATATGCTCGGCGATCACCACCGCCGCGTCGTTCCCCGAGGGGAGCATCAAGCCGTAAAGGAGCTGCTCCAGTGTGTAGATCTCATCGCCCTTTACTTTGATCTGAGAGTAATCGCTCCGCATGGCTTTCCAGTCAGAGCGAACGGTCACCTTCTCTTGCAAGCCGTCGGGGGTGGTTTCCGCGTATTCCAATGCCAGCAGGCATGTCATGATTTTTGTGATCGAGGCCGGCTGCAGTACGTCATCCGCATTCTTGGCGTACAGCACCTCTCCGGATTGGTTGTCGATTACGATAGCGGCCACGGCGTTGATCGCTTCGTCCTTTAATGTGGTTCCCTCCACGTACTCGGAGGGAAGGGTCGGTCGGGCGGCTTCATCCGCCCGGGCTGCCTCGGTCGGCATACCGAGTATGATAAGCAGCGCCGCCATAAAACAAAGGAACCGTTTCATCCAAAACTCCTTTTGAGGGTAAGCTTTGTCCATGAACCGGAAGAATTATAACATACATATTCATGAAATGCAAAATATAACCGTAAAACACAAAAATTCCACATTTTCGAAACACTTTTGCAGTAATCTCTTTTCATTTTTTGAAATCTGTGGTTTAATAGAAGAAGAGTGTGGGAAAGGGGAGGTATTCTCATGGCAAAAAGAATCCTGATTGTGGATGACGAGCCTACCATCGTAAAAGGGTTGAAGTATTCACTTGAGCAGGACGGCTATGAAACGGATGTCGCGTATGACGGCGAGGAGGCGTTGGAGAAGGTATTCGCCAATGACTATGATCTGGTGCTGCTGGATGTGATGCTGCCCAAGCTGGACGGGATGCAGGTCTGCCAGCAGATCCGGCAGAACAGCGATGTGCCGGTCATCATGCTGACCGCCAAGGGGGAGGACATGAACAAGATCCTCGGGCTGGAATACGGCGCCGACGATTATATGACCAAGCCCTTCAACATTCTGGAGGTAAAGGCCCGTATCAAGACCATCATGCGCCGCACCCGGGCGGACCGGGCGGCGGAGTCCCAAGTGCTGACCTGCCGGGATATCTCCATGAATCTGGACCGGCGGACGGTGAATATCGGCTCCCGTCCGATCAACCTGACCGCCAAGGAGTTTGACCTGCTCAAGCTGTTCATGTCCAACAAGGGCAAGGTGTTCAGCCGGGAAAAACTGCTGGAAACTGTCTGGAAATATGACTACCTGGGGGATCTGCGCACGGTAGACGTCCATATCCGTCGCCTGCGGGAGAAGGTGGAGAGCAACCCCGGGCAGCCGGAATATATCTTTACCAAATGGGGAGTTGGCTACTATTTCACAGATAAATAACACCGCTGGAAAAGTGAGGCAGGCTATCGGTCCGGGGATATTCAGCATCCGCTGGCGGATGGCCTTTTTCTACCTGGCATTGCTGGTGGTCTCCTTTGTGGCCATGCGCAGCCTTGCCACCAGTGTGGTGTACGATTTTTTTATGTCCCGGCAGGTGCAGGAAGTGCGCTCGGTGACCGAGCGCATCGCCGTGGAAACGGAACCCTACCTCAGCCGGGTGGATGCCGAGGGACTGTACGCCTACCTTGTCGATGAGGCCGCCGCTATCAACGGCGCCGTCCTTGTGCTGGACGAGGGAGGCACCGTGCTGATGGACGCTTCCTCCCGTTACAACGGCATGTCGGTGCCCTATACCGAGGCGGCGGCGGTACTGACAGGGGGCCATTCCTATGCCTGGAGCCTCCATACCCTGGCAGATAACGCTGCCCCGCCCGCCGAGCGGACCCCGTGGCAGAGGGCGGAGGCCTTTTTATCCGGCGGGCGGCAGGGGGTCAAGACCGTCATCTACAGCGCCGCCTCCATTACCGGGGATAACGGCGTCGCCGGCGCGGTCATCCTCTCCATGTCGGTGCAGCCGCTGATGGAGCGGATCTGGCAGTTGAACGCCATCCTGACATTGACCACCATCATCATCGCCGTGATCGCGGTGGTCTTTAATTTTCTGGTCTCCGGCGCCATCATCCGGCCGGTGCGCTCCCTGATCGACAATACCCGCCGCATCGGCCAGGGAGACTTTTCCCACAGGGTGCGGGTACGGGGGCGGGATGAGCTGGCCCAGTTGGCCAGCACCTTCAACAGCATGACCGACAAGCTGGAAGCCCTGGACCGTTCCAGGAGCCAGTTCGTCTCCAATGCCTCCCACGAGCTGAAAACCCCCTTGGCCGCCATCAAGATCCTGGCGGAAAGCCTTCTGAATACCGATTCTCCCGATCCTGCCATGGCCCGGGAGTTCCTGGGGGACATCAACGCCGAGGTGGATAGGATGTCCCGGCTGATCGAGGATCTGCTCACCCTGGTCAATCGGGACGAGGGCTCTGAGATGCCGATGGAGCCTGTGAACTTCTCTGAGCTGGTGGGGGATGTGATGACCAAGCTCAGCCTGCTGGCCGCCACGAAAAGTATTACCCTGGAGCCCGACCTCTCTCCCGGCATTACCGTCTGGGGTGATCCTGTCGCGCTGGAGCAGATGGCCGTCAACCTGGCGGACAACTCCATCAAATACACCCCCGACCGGGGGCGGGTGGTGGTGAGCCTCCGCTATGACAACGATCATGTCTTGTTTTCCGTGGAGGATAACGGCATCGGCATCGAGCCGGAGCACCTGCCCCATATATTCGACAGGTTTTACCGGGTGGACAAAGCCCGTTCCCGACAGACCGGCGGCACCGGTCTTGGGCTGTCCATCGTGAAAAGTATCGTCCAGAGTCATAATGGGGATGTACAAGTGTCCAGCAGCCCGGGCATCGGCACCACCATGACAGTCACATTGCCCCTTTATGAGATCCGGAGGGGAGGGATCCCGTGAGAAAGTTTTTGTTGTTATTCCTGGTCCTGCTGTTGACGGCTGCCGCCGGGTGCGATGCCTTTTCCGCCGGTCTGCCCGATCCCGCCGCCACTCTGGCCGTGGAAAAAATGCCGCTGGAGCCGGAGCCGCCCACCGCCCTGCGGCAGACTTATACCCTCTATTTCCCCATGGCCAACCGCTACGCCCTCTCGGGGGAAAGCCGCCTGCTGACGGTGGAGCAGCCCGGGCGGATCGAGGACGCCCTGATCGCCGCGCTGCTGAAAGGACCCGGCGCCACCCAGAACTCTCTCCGGGCCGTCATCAACCCCTCCGCCAAGCTGGTCTCGGTCACCGAAAGCCGGGATAATCTGTATGTGACCTTCAGCAAGGAGTTTCTGGATCCCGTCATGCCCGAGCTGGATGATGTCTCCGAAGAAAAGCGCAAGGAGATACGGAATACCATGCTGCGGCTGGCGGCCTACTCGGTGGTGAACACGGTGACCGAGCTGGGCCGGTACACCCGGGTGCAGATCCTGATCGACATGGACGGCTCGGGGGAGGGGACCCGCCCCACGCGGGCGGAAATGGGCTTTTCCGCCGGCGACAGTCCCGACGGCAACCAGCTGCTGAACCCCCTTCCCCGGAATCTGGACTCGGTCTACAGTCCCTCCACCGCCGCCGCCGGCGTGCTGACCGCCCTGCTGGAGCAGGACTGGTACCAGCTTGTCAGCCTGATAGCCCTGAGCGATCCCCAAACCGGGCAGACCCGGGTGGACGAAGCTACCCTGAACGCCCAGCTGGTGGCGCGGAACCCCTCCCTGATGAGCTACACGGTACAGGACTCCACCTGCTCCTCCGACGGGCAGACCGCCGTCGTACTGGTGGATGTGCAGTTGTCCTCCAAATCCTCCGGGCTTACGGATATCCCCCTCCGCTTCCTCCGGGAGGACGGCGCCTGGAAGCTGACCTACGCCTCGCTGGAGCTGTTGTTGAACCATGTGGATTAGAAAATGCTGTCTGCCTTTCCTGCCCCTGCTGCTTGCCCTCTGTCTCTGGGGCTGCGCCGCCGCCCCCCTGGCAGCGGAGACCGTTCCCCCCGCGGCGGAGATTGCTCCCTCCGCGGCGGAGGCGCTGCCTCCCGTGGATACCGACCAGGCGGTCCCCGCCGCGCTGTATTACCCAAACGCCGCCGGCAGTCAGCTGGTGCGCCGCACGGCCGAGGTCATCGTGGAGGAGGGCCAGTGGAAGGCCGTCCCCCTGCTGCGGCGGCTGCTGGAGGAAAACCCGGGGGATGACCAGCTCTCCCTCCTTTTCCGCGGCCGCGCCCGGCTGGCCGGCGTCTCCAAGGGGGGCGATCTGGCGGTGGTGAATCTGCGGGTCGACACCGGTCTGCTCACCGATCATGAGCTTTTTAACAGCGTCATCGCCCTGACCAATACCCTGACGGAAAACCTGGGGGTGACCCATGTCAGCATCCTTCTGAACGGCGGGCGGATGACCCCCTCCGGCCTGCTGACCAATCCCATGACCCGCCAGACCCAGCCTCTGGATGTGCTGTGGATCTTACAGCAGGCCATCCTCTCGGGGCAGGCCGTACCCTCCGGCATCACCACCCGCTCCCCCCTGGTGCTGTTTTTTCAGGACACCACCGGAAAATATCTGATGCCCGAGGTGCAGGAGTATACCGGGGACGGCGCCAACCCCGCGCTGGACACCCTTGTGGGCCTGCTCAGGGGTCCGGCCAACACCTCCCGGCTGGTTTCTGTAGCGGGCAATGTCACGATCACCCCCTCCCCCGAGGCCGAGCGCATCCCCGGCTCCAACGGAGTGCGGATCAAGGTATGGCTGGTTTCCGCCCGCGCCTCCTCTCTGGACAGCAGCGCCCTGAAAATGCTCTGCGGCGCGGTCACCCTTTCCCTGTTTCACAGTGTTGATCGGGTCTCCTCCGTCGCCATCTTCCTGGACGGCAACCCGGTCATCAGCTACCAGGGGGCGCGGATCTCCACCTCCGGCGAGTTCACCCGGGAGGATTTCAGCCGTCTTTTGGGAGAGCCCATGCAGCTGTACTTCCCTGACAGGAACGGCACGGCGCTGGTAGGGGTCTCCCGGGCGATGGCGCAGTCGGAGGTATGGTCTCCCGAGGCCTGCGTCCGGGCGCTGGTGGAAGGCCCCATGAAGGGGGATTCCGCCTCCGTCACCTACGCCTTTCCGGTGGATGCCACCCAGGCAGACGTACTGGGCGTCTACGTGGCGGAGTCCTGCGCCTATGTCAATGTATCCGCCGCCTTCGCCGCCGCCTGCCGGGGTATGGAGGTCGCCCGCGAAAGGCTGATGCTTTACTCGGTGGTGAACAGCCTCACCGAGATGGACAATATCAACAGGGTCCAGTTCCTTGTGGACGGGGCCGCCGTCAGCGAGCTGGGAGGGAACTTCAACCTCTCCCGTCCCCTGTGGCGGAATCCGGGCCTGATACAGAATTAAGGAGAACAAAATGGAAAAAAAGGGCTATGTCTGGCGCCTGGCCTTGACAGCGGTCTGTATGGCGCTGATCATCACCGCCACCCTGATACAGATCCCCGCCGGCAGGGGGTATATCCATCTGGGGGACGCGCTGTTGTACGCCTCCTCCTGGATGCTGGGCGGCGGTCTGGGCACCGTGGCCGGCGGCCTGGGCTCGGCGCTGGCCGACCTCCTTTCCGGGTTCACCCTCTACGCGCCGGCGACGCTGGTCATCAAGGGGCTGATGGGCCTGGTGACCGGGCTGGTATTCCAAAGGCGGCAAAGGGCGGGCTGGCAGGGACTGCTGGCGACGGCAGCCGCCTCCCTCTGGATGGTGGCGGGGTATTTCGCCTATGAGTGGCTGATCTACGGCTGGGCGGCGGCGCTGGCCGGCCTGCCCTGGAACGCCCTGCAGGCGGCCGCGGGGGTAGTGCTTGCCCAGCCCCTGCTGCTGTGCGGCGAACGCGTCTCCTTTTTGCAGAACATGCGGAACATCCGGCGATAAAACCTCCCGCCCGGGCGCTCCCTTCCCCTTCCCCTTCCCCTTCCGCCCTCCGCCGCCTGACTCCCCCATAAGAAAAACACCCCGCCCCCCCGGCAGGGTGTCTTTCTTTTACCGCGCCTCCTCCTTCCTCATCCTGATATACGCCTCCCCCGCGTTGACGATAGCCTCCCGAATATCCGCTCCCCCGGCGGTCAGCGTCCGCAGTACGGGGCCGGTCAGCGTCGCTGTCGTCGTCCTTACCAGTTCCTCCCGCAGATACCGCTTCTCCTCATCGGTCAGCCTTCCGTCGGCGTTGGCTTCCTTCATCCATTCCACCGTCGTCTGCTGCAGCCGCAGCACCGCCGTCCGCGTCGCCTCCCCCAATATCCCCATCGCCTCCGCGGTGTTCCGCAACTTTTTGCTCTCCGCCATCTTGGCCGTCAGCAGTGTCCCCGCCGCGCCGATCATCGAGATTACTACCGCCGCCGCGATCTCCAGCAGCTGCCCGATCAGCAGTTCCGTCATAGAGTCCATGCCTTCCTCCTTATATTTCCGCGATGCCCAGCAGTATCGCCGTTACCCTGTCCACCTCTCCGGTCGCCAGCACTTTCGCCTGGAACCGCTCTGCCGCCGCCTTCGTGTCCGGCCCGTATTCCCCGTCTATCCCGGCGCTTCCCACGCTGAACCCCGCCGCCTCCAGCGCCCGCTGCGCCGCCTTGACGTCCTCCCCGGTCATATACGGCCTTTGCAGATACAGCCTCCGTACAAAACCCCCCTTCGGGGAGGCCGATACGCCCGGCCGCGCCTCCGGTCCGAAGAACGGGTGCCCGTACCCGTCGATCCTCTCCTGCGGCAGCCTGTACACAACCTTTCTTACCCGGTTCCCGGCGTTGCCCTCCACCACCGTGATCGTATCGCCCTCCGTCGCCGTTACGATCCCTGTGTGGTTGATGACGCCCCCCGTCCGGAAGAAAACCTGGTCCCCCGGCTTCGGATTGTTGTCATACCTCCCCGCTTCCTTGAAATACCCGGCGGAATATTGACAGCCCGCCCCCAATTTCCCCGTCTGGCACTGGATCCGCTGCCCCGCCTCCCCGTAGGCTTGATAAAAGCACCAGTCCGCAAACACATCGCACCAGGCGTGCCCGTTCTTGTTGCCGTTATAATACCCCGCTGCGTACAGGTCCCTGGCGTACTTGGTATAGTCCCCGCTGCCGGCATTGGCCGCCGGGTCATCCAGCATGGCGTTGGTCGCCTTCTCCCTGTATCCCACCTCCCCCAGCGCGGCGGCGATCACCCTGCTTTTATCATACATGGCCGTCCCTCCTCTCCAGCCCGTCGATCCGCTCATGCGCCCGGGCAACCGACGCCCGCAGCATGGCGAAGTCCTCCCTCAGCCCGTCATAGCCGGAGACCTTTTCCTTGATATACTCCACATCCTTCTTCATTTCGATGATCTCCGGTATCGTGGAGCTGATTTGCTGCCGTGCCGACCGGAACGCCACGATCAGCGCCGTCAGTATGCTGACGCTCTGCAATACCGTCATCGTTTCCTTCAGCCACTCCATCCCCGCTCCCCTCCTCTCCGCCCTGAAGCTACCACACCAGCCCGCGAAAAAAGCGCCGCTTCCGGCGCCTCCCCTTATTACCCCTGACATCCCGCGCTCTTCCAATCCTTCCCCTATGAAAGAGAATGCGGCTTGCGCGGCAAGACGGATGAGGCGTGGCTCTGTCTCTGTCCCCTGCTTCCCCCTGCATCCCCTTCTTTTTCACCCCGTATTCCCCGGGAAACACATCCGTTTTTGTAAAAGTATAAATCTTTGCGTTTTGTGCTTGCTTTTTCCCCTGCCATCGTTTATAATATTGCCAAGGACATCGTCAGTGATCGCTTCTGGCACCATGTCGCCTGCATGAAAGAAGCTGTCGGTGTCTTTTTTGTTTTGGATTTTCCCCCTGTTCCTCCGCCCCCCTGATCTCTTGCATGCCTTCCCCCTATGCCTTCCGACCGGGGAAGGCGCCCTGCCATAGCGGGGCGGATAAGATTGGATATCAGCAGATGAATGGTATGCCCCTCCGGGAGATGGATAAAAGCATCTGCCCCGTCCGTACATTCTTCCGTGATCATGAAAAGGCCGGGTTTATCGCGGGTATAAAGGTCGGCATGGAAATCAAAGAGGAATGATGTTCCGAATAGTCAAGGGCGCAGGCGGTAATGGCAACAGCTTGCGCCCTTTCGAAGAAAGAGGGAGAGCTCTCTCAGGCGGTATTCGATTAGAGGCCGGGTACATCCCCGATTATTGCTTGCAACGGCTGTCTGGCGCTTTTTATAGGATCGCTCCGCAGCCATTGACAATATACCGTTTCAATTTATCCGTTTCCGTTTCCTGTTTATTTCAATGTAAAACAGTGAGCACCTGGTTCTGCGCTTTCATATCTTCCGTCGGGAAGGATGATTTCTGCTTTCACAGGGGTAGTGATCTCCAGTATTTCACCATCGCAGGAAACCTTGATTTCACCATTCCGGCTGTGGTAGCTTCCGGAAAAAGATCCGATTCTTTCGTCAATAAACGGCCGGATCCGTACCTTCGCAAAGCCGGGCACGGCAGGCTTGATGCCCAGAATGTATTGATAATAAAATTTACCTACGCTGCCAAAGGAGTAATGGTTAAAGGAAACCATATTGTCATTGGACATTTTTGTTTCATTCACCGTACCGTCTTCCCGAAGGGCGTCCCATCGCTCCCATGTGGTGGTAGCGCCGGCTTTGACCTGATACATCCAGCCGCCGCATCGGTCATCCAGCAGCAGGTCAAAGGCCAATCTTTCCTGACCGTTGTCTGCAAGCATCGGCAGGATGTGCTCCGTGGCAAAAAAGCCTGTCTGCATGCCCTCTGCCCTGATTTTCTCCACCAACTTGGTGAAAACCTTCTCCCAAAGTTCCCCCTTGGGAATGACCATCTGCAGCGCCATGATATAAGCACCCTGATAGTCATCCTTCATTGTGCCGTCTTTTTTGATGAAGGCTTTTATGTAGGCATTCCGTGTTTTTTCCAGCTGCCCGGTGTAACGTTTTGCATCATCGGGCTTTCCAAGATAATTTGCTGCCCGGGTCATGATCCGCAAATCGTTGACAATGAAAGCGTTGGATACAGGGCCGTTGTGCATGGCCATGTATTTTACATCCCTGCCCATGGCCAGCCAGTCACCCAGGCTGGGCGCCATCCAAAGATCCTTCTTTCCCAGCAGGCCGCCCATTTTGCGGATCTCACATTCCACAAAGATCCTCATGCAATCGTAGTATTCCCGGATATAGCGGTCAGTACCAAACTGCCAGTAGAGCATTTCAGGGACAATACAGATGCAGTTTCCCCAGCCCAGCATGGACATAAAGCCGATTCCCTGTTCTCCGGGGGGCGCCGGTACGGTGGGGGCTACATAGCCTTCCTTGTTGGCTGCTTGAGAATGGCGGATATCTTTTAAGAACTTGGCCCAGAATGCTTCCGTATCGAAGTTATAGGCGCCTGTCCGGGCAAACACCTGACCGTCACCGGTATAACCCATCCGCTCATCCCGCTGGGGACAGTCAGTGGGAACTTCCACATAGTTGGATTTCTGTCCCCAGACCTGATTCCGGTAGAGTTGGTCCGCCAGCGGGTTTTCGCAAGTAAAATGGCCTGTCCGCTCCATGTCGGAGTAGATGGCATGGGCGGTGATCAGGCCGTCGGTATAGTCCGCGCCGGAAAGCTCCGCGTACCGGAAACCCATGTATGTAAATCGGGGGCGGTAGACGCCGCGGCCTTTATGGTATACGATCTCTGCCTTGGCTTTACGCAGATTGGCAGTATACAGGCTGCCATCCGCATTCAGGATTTCACCGTGGCGTAATTTCAGACAATCGCTGTTCATCTTGGCGGGATCGATTTCTATGATGCCCGCAAAATTCTGGCCGAAGTCCAGAATGCTCACTGCGCCCTTTTTTGTAACGGATTTGACCGGCATTGCCTCCCGGATGCGGACACACATGGTCCCCTCTTCAATCGTTCCGGGAATATGTCCGTCGAATTTGACTGGCTGGAGAACTTCCTGTTCTCTGCCCTCGTGATATACTTCGCCGTCATAGAATCCCGCGTATTCGTATGGAGAGTCAACGGCTTTAACTGTTTCGTCATCTGATGCAAAGGTGTGTACACCGCATTCGTCTTCGACGGTCAGCTCCCACGAGACGGCAGGTCTTTCTCCGTAGATCCGCGCCTTATTGTCGAAGGTAAACCGTCCGCAATACCAGCCCTGTCCCAGATAGACAGTCAGTGTATCGTCACCGGTCAGCAGATTCGTCACATCATAGCTCCGGCAGTACAAATGGGTGGGATAATAGGTAAATCCCGGTGCAAACAGCGCATCGCCCACTTTTTTGCCATTGATTTCCGCTTCGTACAGACCGAGGGCGGTAATCGCAAGAGCGGCTTTTTTTACCTGCCCGGAAGTGATCCTCTGTTCAAACACTTCCACCGCGCCCTCCCGGTATTCCCGCGGAACGGTGATGAAATGATTTTTCAGTTCCATGGTTACACCCTCTTATTCAGGTATTTTGCGCTAAGTTGAAAGCTCTTCACCGGACTCTTATCAATCCAGTTCCGGTGGCTTTCCAGAATCACAGCTTCCACACCCACAGACCTGGCCTGTGCCATCAGCGCGTCCAGGGGCATGTTTCCGGTACCCGGTTCCATGGAGTCGGTTTTCAGGATGGGAGTCATGGATGTACCTGCCGCACGGCTGCCCCGGTCATTGATGTGCCACAGCTTCATGCGGTTGCCCAGCTTTCTCATCCACTGCAGCGCGTCCGCGCCGCCCTCGGCGAACCAGTAAGAATCAAACTCAAAATTTACATAAGCAGAGTCAGTTTCTTCCAGCAGAATGTCATACGCCGTCTGTGCTGCATTTACCTTGCGAAGCTCACAATTATGATTGTGATACAGCAGCTTCATCCCCTGCTCCTTCAGCGCTTTACCGGCTTTGTTCAGCCGCTGCGCCAGTTCCCGCACCGCTGCTTCACTGCCGTAATCGAAGCGGTACATGCCGGTGATGACGATGCGGTTCGTCCCAAAGGATTTCGCTTCCGCGGCGGCTGCATGTGCGTCCCGTTCCAGCGTTCCCATATCCAGATGCAGGCTCACCACCTGCAGGCCGGACTCCTTTATCAGGGTGCGCCAATCCGGATTACCGCCCTTCCCAACGGGCATTCCGGCTGCCCGGGTCAGCATCCGAACCATCAGCCCCATGGGACGGATCATAAAACCGCAGAGCTCAACACCGTCATATCCGGCTTCTTTTATGGCCCGGAGTGTTTCCCGGGTCTGTTTTTCGTTATTCATTACGGTTCCCAGCATAAATTGCTGGACTGCCTTTATCATAAAATCACCTTATTTCGTGCGGAATATCTTGCTTTCTGTGACGCCGTTTTCGTTATAGCTGTCCACGGCCGCCCAGTATTGTGTTCCGGCATTGATCGTGGAAAGATCCAGTCCGGTTTTTCCGATGACCTGCCAGCTGTTATAGAGCTTATCGGGGGCAATGCCATATCGTACATTGTAGCCCTCCGCGCCGGCGCTTTCTGTCCACCGCAAATCCAGGTTCAGCCCGTCCTTTGAACGTGTACAGAACAGCTTCTCCACCTGAGCAGGCGCTTTGCCGTTTCCCTTACCGAACACGCGCAGGCCGCTGACTGCCGCCACACCGCCCATGGGGATCTCCATGTGGCTCAGGCGCAGGTAACGCAGCTGCTTTGGTTCCTCAAGCAGGATAAAATCGTGAGAATAATCCGTGTTTTCATTACGGGTATCCTTGATCGTTTTCCAGTTTTCGCCGTCGGCGCTGCCTTCCAGCAGATAAGCGGTCTTCTGACACTGCACCCGGATAATGCGGTAGCCCGCTGTGTCCTTGTAAGCTGTTCCCTTGTCAACCGACGGTACAGGCAATTTATGATCCGCAAAGTTCACCTGTACCGCATGGACAGTCTTCACTTCACCCAAGTCGATCTGATACCATGCATTCTGATCACTGGCTTCTGCCGCCCAGCAGGTGCGGCAGTTTTCATCCACACCCAAAGCGGGTTCGCAGCCGGCCTGAGAGGAGGATGCGGCAGCTGCCGCCTGATAGGAAATCAGATTCATCGCAGGGGCGATCCTGCCCATATCTTCCCGCTTGCCCTCGGGCAACACCTGCGGATAACAGGCAAAATTCTGGTTGCAGTAAAGAATGCCATCCTGATCGAAATCGCAGGGGAACAGGCCGATCCGCCGTTCAAAGTTTTCGTTGACGGAAATGCGCATGGTGGAAACATGCCACCAGTTTCCCTTCAGATCCCGGAATGTGCTGCCATGACCCGCGCCCTGCATAAACCCGCCGGGAACGGAAGAGAAGGGATTGTGGGCCTGATAGGTCCAGGGGCCCAGGGGTGTCTTCCCGATGTAAACACCGTCGCTGTAGACATTGCTCTCGGTCCCGGGGGCTGCGTACTGAAGATAATATTCGCCTCCGTACTTGTTCATATAGGCGCCTTCAATGAACGGCTTGGTACCCGCCACCGCCCGCATCATAAAGTCCCGGAATTTTCTGGGAGGGGACGTTTTGTTGTTTTCGCCCTTGCGCTCCCAGCCGTGCTCCGCTTCGTTTTCACCGAACATGGCCTTCTTTTCCCCAATGGGCTCCAGCGTCTGCGCGTCCAGTTCGATTCCGTAGAGAGGTTCCCTGCTGGAGCAGCCCCAGTAGAGATAGACCCTGCCGTCATCGTCCTGAAAAATATTCGGATCCCAGAAGGGGAAGGGCGCGGACACCGCTTCAAAGGGTATGTTCAGCGGATCCGGGCTGCGGTAGATCTTGCAGGGCTCGCTGCGGCGGCTGGCGCAGAACACCAGCTGCCCATTCACTACCCGGGCATCGGGAGCATAGTGGTGGATGGGTAGTTCCGGTGTTTCGTGGAATTTCCAGTCATACAGATCATCGGAATACCAGAAGCCGCCGGTCATGGAGCAAAACAGCAGGTATTTGTCCCGGAAAACCACCATGGTCGGATCCGCTGCCTCCCGGAACACGCCCTTTCCGGTCAACGCGTCCTTGATTTGATAGCGGTATTCCAAATTCAGGGGATTGCAAATAATTTTTTCCATCATAACACCTTTTTTATTCCCTGCAGGATTCTGTTCAGCTGCCGGATGCTTTCTTCGTCAATTCCACCGGCCTGTTTCAACAGGCTGATCAGAGTAATACGGCTCATCATACGCTGCAGCGCTGGATTATCCTTTACGATTTCCGCCACATCGCCCCGGGATGCCGCGCTGTCGGCCATAATCTTCTCCACAAGGGCATTGCATTCCGGATTGCTGCGCAGATCCCCCAAAGTGTCCGATATGCTGTAGCAAGAGGGGTCAAACTCCTCCTGGTCAAACCAATTCACGACATCCTGCGTTTTCTCAAAGACATACGCAGGATTTTGACTTGCTGCTTTTCGGATAAAAATGACACTGGAATAGTTCCCGGCTTTTGCTTCGATGACATGCTCGCCGGAAATGGGGACATGGAAGCGGAATACACACCGGCCGGTCTCCACGGCAAACGGCTTCCCGTTCACCCACAGCTTTACCTCCGGGAAATTGGAGTAGACTTTGATCTCTGTCACATCCTCCGTCCGGTCCACATACCGACTGCCGCAGATATGAACCACCGGTTCTTTGCTCCAGGCTGCCTTGTAAAGGTAAAATGCGTCCTTTTTCAGTTTCCGGTCAAAGGTGATGAGTCCCTTCTGGTTTTCGCCGTGCTTGCCTCCTTCGTCCCGGCCGTCGGCGGCAAAATCAAACAGATTCCACACATGGCTGGCCCAGATCCAGGGACGCGCCTCGATCATTCGCAGCATATGCTCATGGTACAGTGCCTGATAAGACTCGGTATAGTCGCCCTTTTCCGGATTCGGGCTTTGGTATTGGGGATTAGCGTCGGCGCCATATTCCGAAAAGCCGATGACCCGGTTGGGGAATTTGGCATGATAGGTATCGAAGAACTCGTCTGTCTGCTCCATTTCACCCAGATACCAGCCAAAATACAGGTTGTAGCTGTTTACATCCGGGATCTCCAGAATGGGAGAGTCCGTTTCCAGCATGAAGACATTGGCCATGGCGGTAAGGCGGGTGGGATCCAGCCGGTGGCACAGATCATTCAACAGCCGGTGGTTCTCCAGCAGATCCTCATTGACTGCGCTGGCGGCAGTGATCTCATTGCTCAACCCCCAGACAATGATACTGGGATGGTTGTAATTCTGAACCACCAATTCTTCCATCTGGCTCAGGGTATTGGCACGGCCGTTTTTCATGTGCATGGTGATGTAGGGGATCTCTGCCCAGACGATGATGCCGTTTTCATCGCACAGATCATAGAATTCCTGTGCATGCTGGTAATGGGCAAGGCGCAGGGTATTGGCGCCCAATTCCTTAACGATCTCCATATCCTTCAGGTGGTGCTCCATGGTCAAAGCGTTGCCGGCGTCCTTGAAATCCTGATGGCGGCTGACGCCCCGGAGGGGATAGCTGCGTCCATTGAGGATAAAACCCTTCTGTGGATCGATCTCAAACCGGCGGCATCCAAAACGGGCTGAAACCGCATCGCCGCTGGCAAGGGTAGCCGTAACGGTATAAAGGTAGGGGTCATCCGGACCGTCCCAGAGATGGACATTTTCAATCACAAATTCTGCGGATGCGTGGCCGTCCGCAGTGGCAACGGTTTTTCTCTGACCGTCTACACAAATGGTCACCTCGGGAGCATTCTGCCATGTTTCCACAGTAACGGAAGCAGATTTACTGTTTAGGTCTACCGCAGGTGTTACCTTGATACCGGGAGTTCCGCAGTGATCCAGTTCGAAATGCTCCTCCGGCACCACAATCAGATTAACATCCCGGTACAGACCTCCATAGAAGGTAAAGTCTGCTTTCTGGGGATATACAGTGTCATTATCGCTGTTATCCGCAGAGATAACAAGGGTATTTTCCTCTTTCAGGCGCTCTGTCAGATTCACCCGGAAAGCGGAATAGCCGCCCCGATGCTCCGCCAGTTTTTCACCGTTTAGATAAACGGCTGCCGTCATCGCCGCGCCAAGGATTTCCAGATATACGGCGCTGTTTCCTGTCGGCCTTTCCAGCCCCCGGACATACCAACAGGTGCCCCGGTGGTAATCGTTGCCGCCGTCCTGCCCGTCCAGCGCATTCCATGTATGAGGAAGCGTCACCGCCTCACCTGCCTGCTGCGCTGCATGGACGGCATTCTTTGCCGTTTTGACAAATTTCCAGTTTTGATTCAACGAAATGATATTTCTCATTATTTTCTCCTTGGGATAAAAATTAAGATTGTCATGGTAAAAGGCGAAAAAACATCTTTAGCGACGTGAATTTTTATGCTATGATGATTACATCACCGCAAAAGGACGCGAAAAATGGATATTATCAAAAACATGGAGCTGTTTCAGGAACTGGTTCGCTGCGGCAACGACATCTATACATGGTGCTACGATGCGGACGGGCAGTTGCTCCATTCCAATTGTCCGGACGAGGTCCTGCTTGGCAGTGCATTTTCCTTTCTCGGCTGTCGGGACCGGGCGCTGCAGCTGGCAAAAGAAGTGGATGTCCCGGTGTACCTGGGCACCGCCTTCGGCCTGATTTGGGGTGCCGCCTTTGAAAAAGAAAATGGCGAACTTCGGCACATGTACGTGATTGGCCCCGCCTATTTCAGCAATGTTTCTCAAGCCGATATAGAAGGCGGCTTCAAAAACTACGCGCATCTTGAGATCAGCCTTTCATGGAAACACCGGCTGATGGAACGTTTTTCCAAAATTCCCGTTGCTCAGAACATTGTCTTTGCCCGGTATCTGCTGATGCTTCATTACTGCCTTACAGGCGAACGTCTGGATGCCAGCCAGATAAACTTTCAGACCTCTGATCGTAAACTTGTTACCTCAAATGACCGGCGGGACCGGCATAGAGTGTGGATGGCAGAGTATGCGATGCTCCAGATGGTCCGCAACGGAGATCTGAACTACAAAAGCGCACTGAGCCAGTCTATGATGATCAGCTCCGGCGTACCGGTCAGCGGCAAGGATCCGCTCCGGCAGGCAAAAACCACCACTGTGGTCTTCACGACACTGGTGAGCCGGGCCGCAATCGAGGGAGGGCTTTCACCGGAGGAGGCCTACGCTCTGGGAGACAGCTATATTCAGGATGCGGAAAATGCCGCGACCTATGATGAAGTATCCGCTATTCCGCTTCTGATGTATGATGATTTTGTGCGCCGGGTCCACCGGTGCCGTACCGATCCCAGGCTGTCAGCCCCAATCCGGACCTGCTGCGACTACATAGAAATGCACACCAACCAAAAAATACGGGCTAAGGATCTCGCTGTACTGGTTGGATACACAGAATACTATCTGACCCGCAAGTTCAAAGAGGAGACCGGCTTCTGCGTCAACGACTATGTAAAATCTGTAAAAATTGAACGGGCAAAGGTGCTGCTGAAAAGCACCCGGATGAGTGTTCAGGAGATATCCGAAGAATTGGCCTTCGGAACCCGCAATTATTTCACCCGTGTCTTCACCGAAATTGTCGGCCATACGCCTGTCCGATTCCGGGAGAAAAATTAGATATGCGTCGGGCAGCCCAAAGGCCGCCCGATTTTTTTACTCGCTCAATTCTGCTTTCTTTTCCGCAATGCGCTTCTGTACATTGACCATTTCAGCCCTGTCCAGATGATAGCTCCTCATAGCGAAGATGGTGCAGATCCAGCCCAGAATGGGCAGTCCGAAGTACAGTGCCAGCGCCACCCACTTGATGGCGGGAGTGGCCGCGTCCGTGGGCTGAGGCAGACTTTCCGCATAACCAATGGCCGCGACGCTGAGGGTTGCAATGGTAGCGCCCAGAGATGTGACCAACTGGTCAATGAAGTTATAAGTAGCGGTGACAACAGCTGGCAGATACTTGCCGCTGCGGTCCATCTCGTAGTCCACAATATCGGCGCGCATGGAGCCGTTGGCAGTGGTGATACACATCTTGGAGCCGTTTCCGGCCAGCAGCAGGAGCAGGAATATAGCGGCAATCACGATATTGCCGCCCTCACCCAGAATGTTGATCTGGCGCATATCCACAACGGCGCAGAACACAAAGATGACAACCGTCACGATCATAGCGACCCATGTCCATGTAATAGTGGCCTTTTTGCTGCCATGCTTACCGGCATACTTTGCGCCGAACATCGCAAAGATAATGGAGGGCAGCATGGAAATAACGGTCAGGATGGTGCCGAACATCATATTGCCAATCAGGATACCAAACATCATGGTGGTGACGATGGCCTGAGAGCCTACATTCTGCGCCAGCTTGTCGGAGACGGCGGCAAAGACATACTGACGGAAGGGCTTGTTGTCCTTCAGGAACTTCAGCATATCCTTCATGGACACCTTATCCTCATCAGAGGAAGCCGCGATACCCTCAAAGTTTTCGGGCTTATCCACAGGGGTCAGACCGATGCAGGCGATCACGGTCATAACAAAGCTGAAAATGACGGTGACCCAGCACATGGCTGCCAGAAATGCCGTGTTGTATTCGCCGCCGAACATAGGCAGCAGAACTGCCGTGGAAACCATACTCAGCGCCATGGGGAATATATAGTTATAGATCGTGGTCCAAACCTGAATGCTGGGACGCTGCTTTGGATCGTTGGTCATAATGGCAGGTGCCATATTGCCGACAATATCATAAATGGAGTTGCCGACAATGTAGACCAAATACATGGCAACAAACAGGAACACACTCTTGGTCTTGCCGCTGAACCAAACAAACAGCATCACTGCTGCAAGAGCGCGGATCGCAAAACCCAGCAGGAGCATAATGCGCATTTTGCCGTGTTTGGATTTAAACTTGTCGATCCAGACAGCAAGGAACGGATCGATAATGCCGTCAAAAATACGGGTGGCGGAAAGGATCACGCCGATCGCTGCGGTAGCCATACCGTAGCCCACATCGCCCAAGTAACTCATCATGCCCATCAAAACGTAAAATGCCATTGCGCAGCCGGTGTGAAGCTGGCCTACCGCGATCTGCCATGTAGGGATCCGGCGGTAAGAAACGCCGTCGATCTCACTTTGGCTCATTTTTTTCACCTGTGCCATAAAGGGAACCTCCATCTTTTTGATTTTTAGACAGTACGCGCTGCCCTTGCTTTTTACATCAGTATAGCAATTGTGATTTTCAATTTGAAATCATATATTCGCTATAATAGATGATTATTCGTGTGTTATTTTGTGTTTTCTTAATATTTATATCGGTTTGGTAATTTTCATCCCGGCAAACTATCGATTTTCGGCCTTTCTTCCTGTAAAATAACAGCGGATAATGAAGCAAAGGAGCAACATCATGGGTTTTGATAAAGGTTTTCTGATTGGTGCCGCTACCGCCGCGCATCAGGTGGAAGGAAACAATATCCACAGCGATTACTGGATCATGGAGCGGATGAAGTCCACCGGCTTTACAGAACCCAGCGGCGATGCGGTTGCTCACTACGACCGCTATGAATCCGATATCAGGCTGATGGCGGCGGCAGGCCTGAACTGTTATCGTTTCTCCGTCGAGTGGGCAAGGATCGAGCCCATGGAAGGGCAGTTCGACGAAACAGCAGCGGATCACTACCGCAACGTGATCCGCTGCTGCAAGGAAAACGGCATCACGCCCATTGTGACGTTGCACCACTTCACTTCTCCCAGGTGGCTGATCTCCAAGGGCGGTTGGGAAACTGAGTCCACCGTGGAGGATTTCAGGCGTTACTGCGTTTACATTGCCGAAAAACTGGGCAGCGGGATGGAATATGTGTGCACCATCAATGAGGCCAATATAGGGCTTCAACTGGCAGCTATCGCCAAGCGGTACATGAAGCAGATGCTTCTTCCCAAGAAAAAGAGCGAAACTGACGGCAATGTACAGGTGGGCATCAACCTGAAGCAACTGCTGGCCAATCAGAAGATCGCAGCCGCGGAAAATGCGGAAGTTTTCGGCGTGAAAAAGCTGAACACCTTTGTTTCACAGAGAACGGAGGAGGGCGACCTGCTGGTGATGCGCGCCCATGCCGCGGCCAGGGAAGCCATGAAAGCCCTGTGCCCGCACCTGAAGATCGGCCTTTCTCTGAGCCTCCACGACATTCAGGCGGAAAAAGGCGGCGCAGGGAATGCAGCCAGGGAGTGGCATGCTGAGTTTGGGCACTACCTGCCTTACATCAGGGATGATGATTATCTGGGTGTCCAGAATTACACCCGTACCCGGATCGGTGCTTTTGGCCGGCTCGGTATGCCCAACGGTGCGGAACTGACCCAGATGAATTACGAATTCTACCCCGAAGCGCTGGAAAATGTCATCCGCGCTGTACATAAAGATTTTCATGGCGACATCCTTGTCACGGAAAACGGCATCGCGACTTCCGATGATACCCGCCGTGTGGAATTTATTCGCCGGGCGCTGGCCGGCATACAGAATTGTATTGCCGACGGCATTCCAGTAAAGGGCTACTGCCATTGGAGTCTGCTGGATAACTTCGAATGGCAGAAGGGTTTCTCCATGACCTTTGGCTTGATCGCCGTTGACCGGTCAACGCAAACTCGCTATCCCAAGGAAAGCCTTGCTTTTTTGGGAAGCTATGTGAAATAACGGGACATTTTCCTCTTTCAAATCCGCAAGCGGAACGCGAGTGCCTCCTGCCGCGTTCCGCTTATACTCTTGATAATCAAATAAAAGAAGTGATTCCGTGGGTAATGAAGCCCTTTTTCGGGACAAGCCGGTTTGGACGGCCGTCTTTACATTGGCCGTCCCTTCTGTATTGGCCATATTGATGATGGTCATCCGCAACATGGCCGATATGTTTTTTATCGGTATGTTGGGAAATGATTATCAGGTTGCTGCTATAGCTGCGGCGGGGCCGGTATTTGGTTTGGCTGCAGCAGCCGCTCCGCCAGCGCGTTCTCGTCCCCCTGCCAGCCGATCCGCCCCTCCAGCGCGCCGTTCATCGCCTCGTTCACGTCCTCCCGGTCCCGCGTCTCCAGCACCTTCCCCGTGTTGACCGGTTCGCTGTCCAGGGCATAGTTGATATCCGGGTTCATCCTGTCGTATGTCCCCAGATTATCCCTGGCGGACTTGATCTGCGTCGCGTTGAACACCGCCAGGTGGACGCCGTTCTCGTCCCGTATATATATGCTGTCATATCCGCTTCTTTTCCACGCTTTCACCTTTTCGGCGGTTATATCCGTCCTCAGTGTCGCGCGGCTCTCTATGTTGACAGGGTTTGTTGCCCGCACATAAACCGCTTCTACCGGTTCCCCGGTCCGCGCCGCCTCCTGTTCGTTGGCTGTGAGCACGATCAGCCCGGCACTGTCCGGTTTCGGCGCGCCGGCTCCTTTGGTTTCGGCGGCGTAATACATCGTTTTCGGCGTGCCGTCCGGGTTTGTGGCTGTGCTTTCGCCAAACCAGCGCTTGAATTGTAAACTTTCTGTTACATTTTTTAGTCGTGTATTGACTTTTGATCCTGCGTCATGTATACTGCGTATAAAGCCGTCGGTAAGAGTCGGACCACCAGGGAATTGTACCCTGGCCCTCTGACTCAACAAACTCACGGCTCTTTTTTTATCCCAGTAATATAGCCCGTTTTGATGTGCCGATTCGGATTTTATTGCGGCTGCCAGCATCTTTTCCGCTGCTTTTCTTGAATGTATTGTCGTGATAACGTTGCTGTCTACTCTCTTACCGTTTAATCTGCCGTGTCCGTCTATTACAATAGCCGCTATGATCTCCCTGTTGTTGTTTGGGTTTTTTATCCCCACTATTACAACAAGGCTTCCTGGCGCGGCGTCCTTTGACTGTGTGTCTATAACCGCGATCGGATCCTTTATCGCTTCCGGTATTCTTTTCAGAACGGCCTCTCCGAAATCATGATCCGCGGTCTTCCCGTCCAGTACTACTTTTAAGTGTCCTGTTGTATAGGTAATAGGCAGCGCGTTCAGGCCTATTCGCTGGAGCAGCTTTGGTGTTCCCGATACGATGAGTGAATCATATGTCGGGAACTTTCCTTTTTTATAATCCTGTATCTGCTCCCCGAAGCTCTTTGAAAAATCGTAATATGTCCCTTCCCCCTCCAACGTCTGCCGCCTTCCATACCTTCCTATGCCTTCCGGCCGCTGAGGCGGGGGTTCACCCTCCGACACCTGCCTTCTTCCAGGCCCCCTCCGGTACACCGAAAAACGCCCTGCCCAAACGCGTCAAAAATTCCCCGCCTTCCAAACGGTACAGCGGGGTAAACCTTATGCGCTTCCTATTGAGGAAAACGTTTGATCGCCCTTTTCTTACGATATCCTTATACCCGGGAGCCTCTCCCTTAAGATCTGCCGGAACGCCTCCGCCTCCTCCTTGGAGGGAGGCGTTGTTTCCATCGTCTTTTCCCCGCAGGCCGCCGCCTTCACCGCCCCCATGGCATGGTAGGGCAGCAGCGCGACGCCTACGGGCAGCGGCCGAGCGGCCAGCCAATCCCCCATCGCCGCGATCTCCGCGGGTATATCGTTAAACCCGGGAACCAGCGGGATCCGCACCTCCACCCGCTCCGGGCAGGTATGCAGCAGCCGGTCCAAATTCTCTAAGATCCGCCGGTTTCCCCTGCCGGTAAAACTCTTGTGCCGCAGCTCGTCCAGGCACTTCATATCGTAGAGAAACAGGGCGGTATGGGGCATGACCTTCTCCGCGGCCTCCCACGGCACATCCCCCGCCGTATCCACCGCGGAAGCCACCCCCTTCGCCTCCAGCAGCGCCGCGCAGGCCGCCACAAACTCCGGCTGCAGCAGGCATTCCCCCCCTGTAAAGGTAACACCCCCGCCGGTGGCGTCGTAAAAGGGCTTGTCGGCGACGCACTTCTCCGCTGACTCCGCGGCCGTCATTTTTATGCCGCACAGCCGCCGGGCGCCGGCGGGGCAGGCGTCGGCGCAGATCCCGCAGGCGGCGCATCTCCTGGGGTCGGGAAACCCGTCCGCCCGTATGGCGTCCCGGGGGCATGCATACAGACAGGCGCCGCAGCCGGTACACCGGTTGGCGAAGAACAGCAGCCGGGGCGCCCCCTCCCACGATTCCGGGTTATGGCACCAGGCGCAGCGCAGGCCGCAGCCCTTCAGGAAGACGGCGGTGCGTATTCCCGGACCGTCCACAAAGGACCCCCGCTGTATGTCAAACACTACCGCCTCAGGCATTCTGCACCGTCCGGGCGATCAGATCCTCCTGGAATTCCTCGCTGAGTTCGGTAAAGAAGGCCGAGAACCCCGACACCCTCACCCGCAGGCTGCCGTACTTCTCGGGGTGCTCCCTGGCGTCCCTCAGCGTCTCGGCGGATACCGCGTTCAGCTGCACCTGCAGGCCGCCCAGCCGGAAATAGGTCTCCAGCAGCGCCGCCACCTTGTCGAATTTCTCCGGGTCGGTCATGGCGCTGGGCTCCAGCGAAAGGTTAAAGACCACCGGCCCAGTCAGTATGCAGTGGGGGTCCATCTGCGCCACCGACTGCAGCAGCGCCGTCAGCCCCTGCCTGTCCTTTCCCCCGGACTGACCCACGCCGATCTCAAAGGGATCCCCGGCATAGCGTCCGTTGGGGGTGGCGGCGGTATTTTTTCCGAACCAGGCAAAGTGGGGATTGTACCCCGCCTGGCTGCCGAAAAGCACCTTGTTCCCGAAGATATCCTCCATTTGGGGACCGCCGGCCGCCAGGCTGCCGGTCAGCCGCCGGGCGATCCCGTCGGACAGGGGATCATTGTTCCCGAAGAACCTTCCCTGCCGCAGTATCTGCCGGCGCAGCGCCTCATGCCCTTTCCAGTCCGCGTCCAGCGCGGCCGTCAGCTCCGCCATGGTCACCCGCTCCTCCTCAAAGACGAACTGGGCGATGATCGTCAGGGAGTCGATGACGGTGGTGACCCCCATCAGCTCGAACCCGGTGATCGCCCGTTTGGCGCCCCCCTGGGTACAGCTCTTCCCCGATTCGATGCAGCCCTCCATAAACAGCGTGCTGAGGATGTTGATATCCCGGGAGCGCTTGTAGTTGAACCCGTTGGAGTAATACATCATTCTCTGCAGCGATGAGAAAAGGGAGTCCTCAAACAAGTCGTAAAAGCCGTCGAAGTCCCGGCAGGCCAGCACCTCCTCCCGCCGCCCGTACAACACGTCGGTCAGCGGGCGGACAAGGTTGCAGGTGTTTCCCCCCTGCCACAGCCCCCCCTGCAGCGAGGGCTCATTGCAGCCGACGGCGGTATACCGTATGGCCTCCTCAAAGGGCATCCCGGCGATCTCCATCAGCGCCTTTACCCTGGGTGGGTCGGCCACCAGCGCGATCCGCTTGTTGGCGTCCGTCCGCTCCTTATCCAGCAGGTAGGCGAAGGTCTCCCGGGGCATCTCCGGCGTCCATCGCAGGGAGACCTGGGGCCGGTAGAGCGGCAGCGCCAGCATCGCCTCCAGTATCAGCCGGGACAGCGCGGTGAACCCGTCGGTCTTCTCCTCCGTCCATCCCCCCAATGAGAAGTGGCTCTCGGCGGATTTATGGGCGTGGGCGGAATTGTATCTGGTATAGCCGGACACCATGATGAACAACTCCTGCAGCAGCGCCGTCGCCTCCTCCCGGTCGGTCTCCGGGCCGAAGAAGGGGGCGAATGTCCTGTCCAGGGTGCCCAGCCCGTCCGGCAGGCACTGAAATACGAAAAAGAAGGACTGCACCGCCTCATAAAAATCCCGGGCGGGATGTTCCGGCACCCGGTAGCAGTTCTCCCGCATCCGCAGCAGCTCTGCCGCCCGCTCGGGGGCGGCGGTCTCGGCGGCGGCGGCGCAGGCGTCCCCGCAGCGGCGGGCCCAGTCGATCAGCCCATGGCAGACCTCCTCCAGCGCCAGCAGGAAATCCCGCCTGTCGGGCTGATCCTCATACGTCTCCAGCGCCGCGGCGATCCGCTCCAGGTAACCCCGCAGCCCGTGGTTCAGCACATAGGAAAAATCCCCGCAGGAATGCTGCCATTCCATCGTGCAGAGATTTTCAAAAGGGACGCAGTAGAAGGAAGCCGCCAGCTCCTTAAAATGCCCGTGCCCCCTTCTCTGGAAAAGCTCGCTGGTCACCGATTCGTCAAAACGAAGGAATCCCACCAGCTTTTGATCCTCCCGCAGCTGCACCGTCTGCCCGGCCATATACTCCCGCAGCCGCTTGGCGTCCATCCTGGGCTGGGGAAGGAACATATCCTCCGGGTCATATTCCACGGGGTTTATCGGGGGGTACACATCCTCCGTCAAACTGCGCTCCGCCATACGGGCGATCCTCTCAAGCAGCATCCTCCGTCCTCCTCTCCCTTGTATGCCTTTATACTATACCATCCGCGCCCTTTCCGCAACGCCGAAAATCCCCCCTCCTTCAAAAGCCCTCCTCCCTTTGCGCTCCGCCGCATCAACCCCCCCGCCTCCCCGTCTCTCAAATCCCTCCCGCGCCGCCCCCGCGCTCTTTTTCGTCTGTTCCCTCCTTCCCCGTTTTCCCCTCCGCCGCCTGATCTCTTGCGTGCCTTCCCCCATGCCTTCCGACCGGGGAAGGCGCCCTGCCATAGCGGGGCTGATGAGGTGGGGGTTCTATCTCCAAACCCCGCCGCCCTCCCCTCCTCCCTCCCCGGAAAGTATTTTTTTTGCGTAGCAGGTCTGCTACAATTTGTAAAAAATCATTGCGTAATTTGTAACAATCATGTATAATGCCTTTAGCCTCGAACTGTGAGGTAGTTTACTGTGTGCCCCGGAGGGATCCCATGCCGCTTTTGAAATACCGCTGCAACGTCTGCGGTAAGATTTTTGACGAATTGGTTCGCACTGTCGACAAAGCGCCCCGCTGCCCTGTATGCGGGGAGGAGACGACCCGGTTTTACAAGGGGAAATGTTCCTTCGGCGTCCTCGGCGCCGCCGCCGGCGGAGGCTGCTCCGGGAACTGTTCCCATTGTGCCGGATGCGGAGGGCACTGATGGACGAAAAGCTTCTTGTACGGGGCGGCAAGCCCCTTAAAGGTCATGTAACGGTCAGCGGAGGCAAGAACCCCGCCGTCGCCGTCATTCCCGCCTCGCTGTTGGCGGACGGCCCCAGCACCATTGAGAACCTGCCCGATATCGAGGACGTCAAGCTCCTGGTGACCATGCTGCGCACCCTGGGCGCCCGGGCCTCTTTTGAAGGCAACACCCTCCGGATAGATCCCCGTCCCGTGGATAAGTGGACGGTCCCCATGCACCTTGTCCAGCGCATGCGCGCCTCCAGCTACCTCATCGGCACCCTTTTGGGCCGTTTCGGAAAAGCCCGGGTGGCGCTGCCCGGGGGCTGCAATATCGGCGCCCGGCCGATGGATCAGCATTTGAAGGGTCTGCGGGCGCTGGGCGCCAATATCGATGTCATCAACGGCGAGTATCACTGCTTCGCCGAGCGTCTCACCGGCGGGGATATTTATCTGGACTGCCCCACCGTTGGCGGCACCATCAACATCATGCTGGCGGCCGTGCGCGCTCAGGGCACCACCACCATCGTCAACGCCGCGAAGGAGCCCCACGTGGTGGATCTGGCCAACTACCTGAACGCCATGGGCGGCCGGGTGAAAGGCGCCGGTACCGACATTATCCGTATCCAGGGCCGCTCCACCCTTCACGGCGCGACTTATTCCATCCTCCCCGATCAGATCGAGACCGGCACCTGGATGTGCATCGCCGCCGCCACCGCCGGGGATATCACCATCCACAACTGCATCCCCTACCATATGGAGGCCACCACCGCCAAGCTCCAGGAAATGGGGGTCACCATCGAGGATGGGGATGACACCCTCCGTGTGACCCGTACCGGCCCGATCCGGGCCGCCAATGTGAAGACCATGCCCTATCCCGGCTTCCCCACCGATCTGCAGGCGCCGGTGACCGCACTGCTTTCGATGGCTCAGGGCAACTCCATTGTGACCGAAACGATTTTTGAGTCCCGCTTCGCCTACACCGACCAGCTGGTCCGCATGGGCGCCCGTATACGGGTATCCGGGCAGATCGCCCTGGTGGAGGGGGTCAAGTCCCTCTGGGGCGTCCCGGTCCTTGTGACGGATCTCCGGGCCGGCGCCGCCCTTCTGACCGCCGGGCTGATGGCGGGAGGGACTACCACCCTCAAAAACATCCGGCATATCGACAGGGGTTACAGCGGGCTGATCACCAAGCTCCAGTGCCTGGGGGCCGATGTGGAGCGGGTCAGGGATTGATTGCCGCCTGAGGACGGGGGAAACCCCGTCTTTTTTCATGTTTTGATTGAAGGCCACGGGGGAATTTGCTATACTGCCGGAAAAAGGAGGGCATATGTCCGAACGGATCGATGAGATCACACCCAAAAAAATCAAGGTCCTGCAGCCGGAGGGGGGCTTTCGCTTCGGCACCGACGCCATCCTTCTTTCCTACTTTGCCGGGGCGAAGAAGCGGGAGCGGGTGGCCGATCTGGGCTGCGGAACCGGCATCATCGGCCTGCTGATCGCCGCCTACACCGGCGCCCGGGTCACGGGCCTTGAACTGCAGCCGGAAATGGCGGAGATGGCCGCCCGGTCGGCGGCGCTCAACGGGCTGGGGAACATGACCGTCCTGCAGGGGGATCTGCGGCAGGCGGAAAAACTCCTGGGCTGGAACGCCTTTGACCGGGTGGTCTCCAATCCCCCCTATGAGCGGGTTGACGCCGGCCCGGGCAGCGAAAACACTGCTCTGGACATTGCCCGCCGGGAAATCTGCTGCACCCTTGAGGATGTGACGGCGGCGGCATACCGTCTGCTGCGGAACGGCGGCTCTCTCAGCCTGATCTACCCCGCCCGGTACGCCGACCGGCTTTTTTCCGCGCTTTTTGATGCCAAGTTTCGGCTGAAAAGGGCCCAGTTGGTCTGTGATTCCGCCGGGAAGCCCCCAGTGCTGCTGCTGGCGGAGGGCCGCCGGGGCGGCGGCCCCGGGGTGGAATGGCTGCCCCCCCTGATACTGAAGGACGAGAACGGCTACACCCCCCAGGCGCGGCGGTATTATTATGAGGCATAGCATGAGCGGTACACTCTACATCGTAGGCACCCCCATAGGGAATCTGGAAGATATCACCCTCCGTGCCGCCAGAATACTGGCGGAGGTGGATATCGTGGCGGCGGAGGATACCCGCCGCACCCTTCAGCTGCTGAATCATCTGGGCTGTCCCAAGCGGCTGATCAGTTATCGCGAGCATAACCGGAAACAGGCGTTGCCCGGGCTGCTGGCGCTGCTGCGGGAGGGAAAAAACATCGCCCTGTGCACCGATGCCGGGATGCCCTGTATCAGCGACCCCGGCTGGGAGCTGGTGGATGCCTGCCGCAATGCCGGCATCCCTGTGGCACCGGTGCCCGGGCCCACGGCAGTGGCCACCGCGGCGGCCGCCTCGGGGATGGACAGCCGCAGATTTTATTTTGAGGGTTTTCTCCCCCGGCAGGGTAAAGAGCGGAAGCGCCGCGTCGCGCGTATTGCCGGGCTGGCCGATATGGTCCTGCTCTATGAGGCCCCCCACAGGCTGGCGAAAACCCTGGCTGATCTGGCTGAGGCCATGCCGGAGCGGCCCGCCTGCCTCTGCAAAGATCTCACCAAAAAGTTCGAGGCCTTCTTCCGTGACAGTCTCTCCGCACTGGCGGAAGTCTGGGGAGACGGCCGTGAGGTATTGGGGGAATACGTGCTGGTGCTGGGTCCATGGCAGCCGGAGGCGGCTGCCGCCCCCTCTCCCGAGGAACGGCTGGAGGCGCTCCGCGCCGCCGGTTATGACAAAAAAACCGCCGTAGCGACGCTGGCGGCCGAGGGCTTTTCCAAGAAAGACGCCTACAAGCTGGCGGAAACCCTGTGGCGGCAGGAGGATTGACCGAAAACATCGGGAATCTCCGTCTTTTTTATTTTTCCCCTGTAAAAGGAACAAAAATCCCTCCCGGCAACGTCAAAGAATAGGAACGATCCTGAGGAGGCTTTCATGAAACGTTTGAGTCTGGGGATATTGGCAGTGGCGCTGGTGCTGTGCGCCGGCTGCGCCGGGAACGCCGCGCAGAATGTATATGTAACACCGGTGGGCTCCCTTCTGGGGCTGGAAGACAGCACGGGGCAGGTCAACCGGTATGCCGGTGTAGTCGAGACCCTGGACACCGTCAAGGTGCAGAAGGCTTCCGACAGAACCGTAGATGAGATCTTCGTCGCCGTGGGAGACGAGGTCAATGAAGGGGATCCCCTTTTCTCCTACGATGTGGATGAAATGATACTGAGTCTGGAGAAGCAGAAGCTGGAACTGGAGAATATCAAAAACTCCATTTTCACCATGAACAACCAGATCGACACGCTGACCGCCCAGCTGGCCAAGGCGAAGAAGGAAGCCGCCAGGCTGGAATACACCCTCCAGATACAAACTCTCCAGCTGCAGGTGATGGAGGCGCAGTATAACCAGTCCGCCAAGGAGCTGGAGATCCGGCGCGCTGAAGCCCAGCTGGAAAACACCACCGTGTTTGCCCCTATGTCCGGCACCGTGCAATCTATTCAGGCCGAGAATCAAAACAACTATGACCCTTACGCATATTACGGCGGCAGCATCTCCTCTGGCGCCTTTATCACCATCACCGATACCGCAAACTTCCGCATTAAGTGCACCGTAGCTGAGCAAAACGCCCTTTCCCTTGCCCCCGGCATGCGGATGGTGGTGCGTTCCCGGGTGGATGACACCACCTGGACGGGCACCCTGAGTTCCATTGACTTCGCCAACCCGGTGGGCAGCGGCAGCAGCGAACCTGTTTACGAGATGGGCGGTCAGGGTGACGGCACCACCACCCCCTCCAAATATCCCTTCTATGTCGCTTTGGACAGCCGGGAGGGTTTGATCTTAGGTCAGCATGTCACCGTAGAGCCGGAGCTGCCGGGCAGCGGCGAGGGGCTCTGGCTCCCCGAGGCCTATATCATGGATATCGAGGGCAATCCCTCCGTCTGGGCAAACGAGAAGGGCAGGATCGTCCGCCGAACCCTCACCCTTGGCGGGTATGACGAATTGGCCGGGCGCCATGAGGTGCTTTCGGGCCTGTCCCTTGAGGATGCTATCGCCTTCCCGGAGGACTGGATCACCCCGGGCGCCCCCACCACCACTGTCAGAGCGGCGCCTGCCGCGAACCCGGACGGCGGGGCCGGGCTGCCGGCGGATGGCGACGTTTATGAGTTCGGCTTTGACGAGAGTGAGAGCGTCCCCGTTGATGATATGGGGGACGCGGGATACGACCCGGAGGCAAAGGGATGATCGTCGAAGCGCGTGATATCTGTAAAGAATACACCCAGGGAAAGATGCCGGTTCCGGTACTGCATGATGTGAACCTGACCATCGAAGAGGGGGAGTATGTCTCCATCATGGGGCCCTCCGGCTCCGGGAAGTCCACATTGATGAATATCCTAGGCTGTCTGGATGTACCTACCTCCGGCACCTATCTGCTGGACGGTTATGACATATCCCGGCAGACCGATAAGCAGATGGCCGATCTGCGGAACCGGTATATCGGCTTTGTTTTCCAGCAGTTCAACCTCCTGCCCCGGGCGACCGCCCTGGAAAACGTGGCTCTTCCCCTGCTGTTTGCCGGGGTCAAGCGGGCGGAACGGCGGGAGCGGGCGGAAGAGGCGCTGGCAAAGGTGGGTTTGTCGGACAGGACCCGCTTCCTTCCCAACCAGCTTTCCGGCGGCCAGAGCCAGCGGGTCGCCATTGCCCGAGCTATCGTGACCCATCCCAAGCTGCTGCTGGCGGACGAGCCCACAGGCGCCCTTGACACCGCCTCCGGCCGGCAGCTGATGGAGATCTTCCGCCAATTGAACGAGGAGGGCGTCACGATTTTGATGATCACCCATGAACGGGAGATCGCCGAGAATGCCCGCCGTATACTGTACATCCGGGACGGCGTGCTGACCGCCGAGGCAGAAGGAGGTACCCCATGAAAAAGCCCGTGATCGCGATCATCAGCGTACTGGCGGCGGCCGCAGTCATCGCAGGAGCCGTCATCGGTATCACCGCCTGGAAAAAGGCTGCCGTCAAGGTCAAGGTCTTTCCGGCATCCTATGTAGTGACCTCCTATTACGGTGACGGTTTCAGCAGCGGCGGCATGGTGTCCACCGATGTCTCTCAGAACGTCTATCTGGCGGATACCGATATCGTCAAAACCGTCTTTGTCACCCAGGGCCAGCAGGTCTCCGTCGGAGACCCCCTGGTCGAGTACGACACCGCCCTGGCCTCCCTCAAGCTGCAGATCAAGGAGCTGGAGATACAAAGCCTCCAGAACAAATACAGCGATGCCCTGGCCGAGCTGGACCGGGTCAGCAAGCTGAAAGCCGGGCAGCGGAAAACCGCCTCCGCCCCTTTCTCCGGCATGACCCATACCGATACGGCTCTTCTCTCCTCGCTGGACGATACCAACACCGACGCCTACTACACCGGCGACGGCTCGTCGGGCGCCCCCTTTACCTATCTTTTGACCTCCGGGGCGAAAATCACCTCCAGGTATATGCTGGCCATGTCCCTCAAGGCCCAAACCGACCTTACCACCTACTACACACTTTTTGAGGTGCGGCAGGGCAACACCCGGGAGGGCGCGCTGCTGTATTCCTGGTCCATGGTCTTCGCGGCCGACGGCAACTTCAGCTTTACCATCATGAACACGCCGAAGCCGCCCTCTACTCCCACCCCCGAACCCTCGGCGGACAGCACCCCGACGCCCTCGGCGGACGCCACCCCCACCCCCTCCTCCGGCGCCACCACCGATCCCTCAGCCACGCAGACTCCGGGCGCCGATCCCTCGGCCTCCCTCGAGCCGGAAGCCCCCTTCCCCCCCTACTATCCGCCGGTGGAACGATATACCCAGGAGGAGATCGATCAGCTGATCCGGGAGCAAAAGGCCGCCGTCATGCAGGCGGAGCTGGATATCAAGACCGCCACCTTGGAACGGCAGAACCTCCGGAATAAGCTGGATTCCGCCGTGGTAAAGGCCCAGATCAACGGCGTCGTCAAGACCCTGGCGGAGGAGGCCGACGCCCGTATGAACGCTACCCCCTTCATCTCGGTCACCGGCGGCAACGGGTATATGATCACCGGCACCGTCAACGAGTCCAGCCTGCCCATGGTCACCGTCGGCACCGTATTCATGGTGCAAAGCTGGGAGAGCGGCGTTTCCGCCACCGCCCGGGTCACTTCGGTCTCCGAGTACCCCAGCTTTGTGGATACCGGCTCCTCCCTCCCCTCCTCCCAGTACGCCTTCACCGCCTACATCGAGGATGATGTCTCCCTGCGGAACGGGGAGTATGTGGAAATGACGCTGGCCGAACACGGCGCCTGGGACAGCGCTTGGTATCTCCAGCGCATGTTCATCCGGGAGGATGAAAACGGCACCTCCTATGTCATGATCCGGGGCAAAGACGGAAAGCTCCGCAAACAGACCGTGGTCACCGGGAAAATGGTCTACGGCTTCTATCTGGAGATCAAGTCCGGCATGTCCCAGGACGACTACATCGCTTTCCCCTACGGCAAGGACGTAAAAGAGGGCATGAACACCGAAATAGACGACAGCGGCGATCTAAGCTGGCTGTACCAGTAAGGAGGCAGGTATGCTAGAAAATATCCGGCTGGCGTTCCAGGGTATCTGGGCGCACAAAATGCGGTCGGTACTGACCATGCTGGGCATCATTATCGGCATCGCGTCCATCATCGCTATCGCCTCCACTATCCTGGGTACCAACGAGCAGATCAAGAATAACCTGATCGGCGCCGGTAACAACGCCGTAAAGATCTCCCTGTATCAGGGCGATTATCCCATGGATCTGACCTGGTCACCGGTACCCGAGGGGGTTCCGCCGATCAGTCCGGAAACATTGGAAAAGATCCGCGCCCTGAAGGAGGTGGAGGAGGTCTCCGCCTATTATGCTCGCTCGGCTTATGATACCATTTATTTCCGCAGCACCTCGCTGGACGGCGGCAACCTCTTGGGCATTGACGATGCCTGGTTCGGCGTCTATGGCTACCGCATACTCAAAGGCCGGGGCTTTTCCGAGAAAGACTATACCGCCTTCCGGAAGGTGGCGGTGGTGGACAAGGTCACCGCTTCCTCCCTCTTCCAGGATGAAGAGCCCCTGGGTCAGACGCTGCTGATCTCCGGAGAGCCCTTCACCGTCATCGGGGTAGCCGGCCAGTCCTCCTCTTTTATGCCGGTCATCAACTCGGTATCCGACTATTACACCTACATGGATACTACCGGGGGAAAGGTCTTCGTTCCCTCCGCCGCCTGGTCCATACTCTACCGGTTCGACGAACCGGCCAATGTAGTAGTACGGGCGGTCTCCACCGATGATATGACCCTTGCCGGGAAACAGGCCGCTGAACTGCTGAACACCGCCCTCTCTGTCTCCGAGGAGGTCCAGGTGGAATACCGTTCCGAGGATCAGTTGGAGCAGGCCAGGCAGCTGCAGGAGCTCAGCAGCTCCACCAGCCGCCAGCTGATATGGATCGCGGCGATCTCCCTTCTGGTGGGCGGCATCGGCGTCATGAACATCATGCTGGTCTCCGTCACCGAGCGCACACGGGAAATCGGCCTGAAAAAGGCGCTGGGCGCCCGGAAGTCCTTTATCTCCGCCCAGTTCCTCACCGAGGCCGCGGTACTGACTTTCCTGGGCGGTCTGCTGGGGGTGTTGGCGGGCATCGGTCTGGCCTTCGTGATCGAGAAGATCTCCTCGGTGCCGGTGGCGATCTCCATCCCCATCTGTATCGCCGCCGTGGCCTTCTCGGTAGCGGTGGGAGTGCTCTTCGGGATCCTCCCGGCAGTCAAGGCCGCCAATCTGAATCCCATTGACGCCCTGCGTCACGAGTAGACCAAATCAAAAGCCCCGGAGCCTTCCGGGGTTTTTTGTCTCTTCGTACTTGATATGCGCCCCTCCCTTTGATAAAATACCCGTACAATAAACGCAGACGCCTTCCTCTCATAGGGGAAGGCGCCTCGCGTGGAGAACGAAGCGGGACTTTCTCTCACCTCCGGGGCTTGCCGGCCAAATCGCCCGGCCGCGGCCACTCCTCCTTTTCCTTTACCCGGTAGATCCCGCCGCCGCGGGTCATATAGCCCAGATCCACCAGCGCCCGCCGGAGGGTGCAGTAGTCTTCCCAGAAAGCTGCCAGCAATAGATTCAGCTCCCCTTCGGCATAACTGCGGCCGGGCGTCAGCAGCTTTGCCGCCTCCTCGTAGATCACCAGCCTCTTCTTCCGCTTGGCGGGCATGGCCTTCACCCTGCCCTCCGGCATAAAGGCCATCAGTACCTTTTCCCGCTCCATGGCAGCCTCCAGCTCCTCCTCGCAGAGTGCGAACAGCCCTCCTCCCTCGGCAGTCCGGGTGACCTCTCCCTCGCCCCGATAAGCGGCGAGACATTCCGAAAGCAGCGGCCGGAAGGTTCCGGGCAGATGGGTCAACCCCCATTCCCCTCCCCGGGCCTTCCCGGCGATTTCTCCTTCCCGGAGATACAGCAGGATCCGGCAGGCGTTGAGGGTGGTATAAACCGGGTCGCGCGGGTGATTTCCGGCGTAGTCCCGGGAATCGGCTTTCAATGCGGAAAGGAACCTGCCCCGGGGCACCGGCGCGAATATTTCCCGTGGCGGAGGGCCGATCAGCGCCCTCCCCGCCGCACGGAGCACAGTAAAATGCGCCGCCAGATCCCGGTCGGTCTTTTCCCTGGTTCCCAGCAGGCATGAGGGATCCGCCATATAATGCCGCCGCCACCTCTCCGACCAGTGGAGCTGATAGGGTGTAGGATAGATAAAAGGCCTGCAGTGGCGCGCCAGCACCAGGCTCATCTCTATCCCCTTTGCCGGCGCCTCCGTGAACCCCGTCAACGCCGCCAGAAGCGCGGTCTTCTCCTCCTCCGTCGGAGACTTTTCCGTCACCGCGACGAGGTCTATATCCCCGGTTTCCCAGCTAAAACATCCCAGCGCGCCCGAACCGTGGAGGTATAATCCCTGCAGATTCTCACCCAGCTTCTCCCGGAAAATCGGAACCAGCCTTTTCAAAGCGCTGTCCAAAGTTCTCATAACCATCCCTCCGGTTACCATTATACCACACCTCTCCCGGACAAGAGGCGGAAATAACAGTTGCAATTTCCCGGGATATGTGTATAATAAAAATTGACGGTAGCCATGGGGTTGTAGCTCAGCTTGGTTAGAGCGTTACGTTGACATCGTAAAGGTCGTTGGTTCGAGCCCAATTAACCCCACCATTTTCCTGGAGTGTTCGTGGCTCTCCATATGTAAACCCACATGATAACATAGGGAATCCGGGTCCAGCCTGCGGATGTCAAGCCCCCTTTGAGGGGACGATTGAAACGGCGGCAGGGTACCCACCTGCCAGATGGCGGGTTATCATCGGGGAGTCACGGCACTTCGGGGCTTTTTCCCGGGGCATCTCCCCCGGTTTTTTTGTGCCCGCGTCCATCCTGCCGCTGAGAAACTGCCGGACGCCTCCGCGTCCCCCGCGAAGAATCTTTGAAAGTCAAAAAGGCCGCTCCCCTCGGGGAGCGGCTGTCTTGTGGAATTAAGCAACGCCATCGATCTTGAAAGCAATATCTTTGCAGAGATGACGCAGCAGGGCCCCGCCGAAGAAACCCACACAGGCGAACACGAAAGGCAGCAGGATCGCGCAGACAAAACTGGCGAAAACAGTCCCCCTGCTTCTCATCTCCCTTGAACCGGTCATCAACATGTCCAAGAAGCCCACATTCGTCGTCTTCAGGGCGTAGTTCTGGCCAATCCAGTTCAGAATATTGGACATAAATATGAATCCGAAATAGATGCCTCCCGCGCCGCCGACCAGCAAGAATATCCAGCCGATGACCCGCATGATCTTCCCGCCAACCTTGCCTTTTTTCACTTCCAGAGTCGTACCTTTCACTTCCTGAATCTCTTCCTGATTAAAATTATTTTCCGACATTTTCACACCTCATCTATAATTAGTTTGGTGCGTGCCGCTTAACTCTGAAAGCCAAAGGCGGCCCCGCGTAGTTTGGTACTTATACTATACCACAAAGTTTTCTCATTCACAACACCCAGAGCAATATTTTTCATAAAGCAGTCATTTTTATCCTGTAGAAACGGGGGCGCGGTGTTAAACGCCTCCCTTTCCCGCGCTTTGGAATGAGCCTATACCCTGATATGCTTCCATTTCTCGCTGCGGAAACGGAACAGGCAGAAGAAATAACGGAAAGACTGGTCAATGACAAAAGCCAGCCAGGCCCCCACCAGCCCCATATCAAAGACATTGATCGCCACCTGGGAGAGGGCCGGGCGGATGATCAGGATTCCAACGCAAATGGAGATCGCGGTGGACAAGGTGTCCCCGGCTCCCCGGAGCCCGGAGGAAAGCACCATCTGCCCGGATTGCAGCGGCTGCATCACCCCCACGATCATCAGCACCGTGGCCGCCAGGTGGATGACCTCGGTATCGGCGGTATACATCCGCGCCATCGGCCCTCCCAGGAAGATCAGCACCGCCCCTACCGTGGTGGACACGATCAAACACAGCGCCCGGGTGCGGATAACATACGCCTCCGCCAAATCCGGGCGTTTTCGCCCGAGGCACTGGCCTACAAGGGTGGTGCTCGCGGTGCCGAAGCCCTGTCCCACGGTAAAGGAAAGGGATTGGATATTGTTGGCGATGATATGGGCGGCGTAGGAGTTGTCCCCCAGGCGTGTAATGGTCATGGTATAGATCATCATACCCACCCGCATGATGAGCTGCTCCACCATGGCCGGAGAACCGATCCTGAGGATACGTTTGATCATGCTCCAGTCGATGCGGAAACGGGTGCGGAAATCCAGCCTGAGGAAATCATTGCCCCTCAGTATCGCCATCAGTGCCAGCACGAACCCGGCGCCCTGGCCGATCACCGTGGCCAGGGAAGCGCCCGCCACTCCCCAGGCGGGGAAGCCTAAGTTCCCTCCGATAAGGCAGTAATTAAAGAATACATTGACGATATTTGCCAGCGTATTGGTAAAAAAGGCGGTGCGGGTGTTCCCCGAGCCCCGTAGGATGGCGTTGATCCCCATGGTCAGCGCCACAAGGGGGAATCCATACAGCTGAATGGCAAAATAATCCATCCCCAGCTGCAGTGTATCCTTAGACATTTCCGGGCCGGCGATCCAGGCGATCAGGGGCTTGTTCACCGCCAGCATGATGCCGCAAATTACCACCGACAGTACGATGCAGAGGAAGATCGTCTGGCGCAGCACGATATTGGCGGACTTCCGGTCATCGGCTCCCCGGAACCGGGCAACCAAAGCGGTAGTCCCCACATTCATCGCCAGGAAAACCGCCATCAGTATGAACTTGGGTTGTGTCACCAAGCCGACCGCGGAAACCGCGTGGGTCCCCAGGCCGGAAACCATCATCATATCCACGATGGAGGCTAGGCTGCCCAGCAGCGCTTCCGCCAGCGCCGGCCAGGTCAGCGCAAGGATAACCCCGGTTCGCTGCCGGGGCGTCGCTTCCTCAATATCCCTGTGCTGTCTCTTATAATGGTCGCGGTCGGGAAGCTTCGAAGCCCGCCCCGCTTTGATCTCTGTCATCTTTCCGCCCTTTCTCTCGCCGCCCAATGGTCTTTGTTTGATTATAAAATAAAAAAAGGTGTATTTCAATGGTCAAACCTGACAAATATACCAAATCCGGGGAGCCGATCTGTTCATGACGGAGAATCTGTCCACTGCCTGCAATATAGTCCATGGAATGTAAAATAAGGACATAACAGAAACCGTTGGAAAATGGTATAATATTTTTATGATAACGGGGGCGGCAGCCCCAAAGGAGGGAAATATGCGGGATAATTTTATGGTTGGCCTCTGCGCCCATTGTGACAACCCCAATTGGCAGCTCATTCGGAATATGGGCACGAAATGGGTGCGGCTGGGCGTTCCCTACCCCTGGGAAGACAGGGTGGGCGGCGCCTACGCCCCTGGTTTTCTCCGCGCCGTCGGGGAGATCACCGCCTGGCGTCGGCAGGGCTTTGAGGTGCTCTGCAGCACGCCGGCTCTGGGTTCCACCCGGTTCAACCCCGAAGTGGGGGATACTGTTTGGCACAGCGGCTATCCTGCCTGGATGGGCAGCCCTGCGGACGAGGATTTCTACCCCGCGCTGGAAGCCGGCATCAGTGAGATCTGCGCCATGACCAAGCATCTCGTGACCTGGTACCAGCTGGGCAACGAGCCGGATTTCCAGGTATTCATCGGCCCCACCACCTATGAGCAGAATGTCCGCTTCAATACCGTCTGGGTCAATACCATGAAAGCCTGCTACCCGGGGAGTAAGGTGGGCATCAACCTCGCCGGCGTCGCGGGGGACGGCACCATCACCGACTATGCCGTCAACCTCACCCGTAAACTCTATCGGGAGTTGGCGCTTCCCTATGATTACCTGGGGCTGGACGGGTATTTCGGCTGCTGGCAGCCCGGCGGCCCCGCGAACTGGATCCCCTACATGGACACCATGGCGCAGATCTCCGGTAAACCCCTGATCATCAACGAATGGGGCTACGGCACCAATTATGAAGCCCCCTTCGAACGAGATTTTGACCGGAAGGGCTTTTACAACAACATCAACTGCAAACAGAAACGTTGGAATAATATGTGGGAGGGCCGGCCCCACACGCCCGAGCTTCAGGCGGACTACATCCGACAGTGCTACGCCCTTTTTGCCGACCATCCGGCCTGCCTGGGCGCCTTCTTCTTCCGCTGGGGAGACAGTGAGCGCTGCTGGCAGTGCGGCGAAAAGGACTGCCCCACCGAGACCCATTGGGGCGTGGTGGATGTTGACCAGAACCCCAAACCCGGTTATTACGGGTATCAGAGCATCATAAGAGAATTGTTTAACTGAAGGAGGAAACACTATGCCTGCAATCAAACCCATCAAGGTCGGACTTATCGGTTCCGGCGCGATCAGCTACACCTACCTGCAGAACATGACCCAGAACTTTCACATATTGGATGTGGTGGGCTGTTCTGACATCGTACCGGAGAAATCCGCTCGGCGCGCCGAACAGTTCAACATCCGGCAGATGACCAATGAGGAGATCTTCAACGACCCGGAGATCCAAATCGTCGTCAACACCACCTACCCCATCTCTCACTATGAAGTGACCCGCCAGGCGCTGGAAGCCGGCAAGCACGTCCATACCGAGAAGATGCTGGCCGAGAACTTTGAGGATGGTAAGAAGCTCTACGACCTGGCAAAGGCCAAGGGCCTCCGCCTCAGCTGCGCGCCGGATACCTTCCTGGGCGGCGCTATCCAGACTGCCCTCAAGCTCATCAAGGACGGCTACATCGGCAAGGTCATTACCGGCCAAGCATTGATCCTCCGCGGCTATAAGAACCAGGGCCCCTATGAGTTCGGTCCCAACCGCCCCGGCGGCATGTATGCCCACGGCTCCGCCATCCCCTACGACATGGGCGGTTATTATTCCCACGCGCTGCTGGCGTTGCTGGGCCCGGTCAAACGCCTCTCCGGCTTCGGCGTAAAGGTGCCCCAGCCCTTCATGAATGTGGCCCACCCCCGCTACGGCGAGGTCTACATTCCCGAGCAGCCCACCACCATGACCACCGCCCTGGAGTTTGAATCCGGCGTCATCGGCAATCTGACCGTTTCCGGCGAGATCTACGGGGAAACCCCCCGGGTGGAGATCTACGGCACCGACGGTTGCCTCATCGTGCCCGATCCCAACAACTACTCCGGGCCCCTGCTGTTCTCCCGCAGCGGCTCCAACAAGTTTATGGAGATCCCCCTGACCCATTGGTACAACCCCGGCAACCGTGTCGACCGTTCCGCCGAAGTTGCCGCCGCCCGGGCCGCCGGTGACAGGGCGGAGCTGGAGAAGCTCGCCTGGCAGGATTCCCGCCGCGGCATCGGCGTGGCTGACCTGGCCTACGCCATCACCAACAACCGTCCCCATCGCTGCTCCGCCGAAATGGGCCTCTCGGCGATGGAGATCATCTACGGCACCGAAAAGTCCTGTGAGGAGGGCATCGTCTACAATATGACCACCAAGATGGTACAGCCCAAGCCCCTGCGCGCCGGCTTCGTCGGCGGCGCCGCCGAAGGCGTACTGGACGACTGAGTAAGGAGAATATCATGATTAAAGCAGGCTGGATAGGCTTTATCAACAAGGAAATGGATTTCTGGGCCTCCGTGGAACAGCTGGGCAAGCTGGGCTACCGGGGGATGGACAGTGAGATTTCCCCCAGGCTCGGAGGCAGCGTGGAGGACAATCTCAATCGTATGCTGGATCTGGGCGTACAGCCGCTGACCGTCAGCGCCGGCCCCCTGCAGAAAATGGAGGAGCAGCTGCCGGATCTGATCTCCAGGGCAAAGGCCAACCGGGTGGACCGGGTGACCCTCTGGGGCAGCTCAATCATCGCCAGCTTCGGCCGCGGCAATGAAAAGCCCGGCACCTATGATGAAATGATGGCGGATTTTGACGTCATGAACAAGGTGATCCCGGTTCTGGCGGAAGAGGGCATCAAGCTCTGCTACCACAACCATTTCCAGGAGTTCACCGTCTACCATCAGGGGGTATCCGCCTTTGACCACATGCTGCTGAAGGTCGACCCCCGGCTGTGCTTTGACCTGGATACCGGCTGGGTCACCGTCGGCAAGCAGGATCCCGTAAAGATCATGCGTCGTCTGGCCGGCCGTATGCCCTGTATCCATCTGAAGGATTTCTACGATCTGGATACCGCCTACGGCATCATCTCCCCCTTCACCAACTTCAAGGATGTGTTCACCACTCTTGGCACCGGTAAGCTGGATCTTCCCGGGGTGTTGGCGGAAGCCGACGCCCAGGGCATCGGCTGGGCCGTGGTAGAGCAGGACGTCCAGCGCCACCTCACCCCCATGGAATCCCTTACCGCCGCCTATTACAACATGAAGGAAACCGGCTTCATCGAATAGGCCATCCCCTTCCCCTGGAGGTGTTCCATCCCGGATTGCTGAAAAATCCGTTGTATTCCTCCAAATCAAAAACGGCCGCGCCGCGGGTAAAATCCTGCGGCGCGGCCGTTCTTATGTAGCATTATGCCCGGCAACGCGGTCCTCCTCCCCCGTTGCGCGCCCCTTCTTGCCATATTCTCCCGTCCCTATTATAATACACCCATCAAACACAAACGAGGTTTATATGAAACGAAACATTGACGAACTTATAGCGGCTGTATTCTCCGCCGTCGAGAGTCACCGTATTGCCGATGGGGAGTACGCGCGTTGGCTTTGGCAGGATGAGACAGGCAGCCGGAACCTGGCGCCCAGCGAATACGGCTGCGCGGATGCCGCGAATATCTTATACACCATCGGCCGCTTTCCTTCCTCCGGTGCCGAACGAAAAGCGTTTGTCAGAAAGCTTCAGTCCTTTCAAACCCCTGAAACGGGGCTCTTTTCCGAACCGACCCATCATTTCATGCACTCGACCGCCCACTGCACGGCGGCCCTCGAGCTTTTTGACGCCCGGCCCCTCTATCCGATCCGCGCGTACGACAAGTTCCTGACCCGTGAGGGTCTTTACGCTCTGCTGGAATCGCTGGACTGGGAAAACAACGCCTGGCCGGAGGCCCATAAAGGCGCCGGCATATACGCGGCGCTGATGAACACCGACGCGGCCTCCCTCCGGTGGCAGAATGACTATTTCGGCTGGCTCGACGCCAACTGCGACGAAAAGTACGGCGTCAGCCGGAGGGGAGCCATTGACTCCCGGGGCTGCGCGGAGGACCGCCATCTTTACGGCTGGTTCCACTATATGTTTAACTATACACATTCCCGCCGCCCCTTCCCCCACGCGGAAACCCTGGTGGATACGGCGATCCGGTTGTACCGGGACCGCGATTTTTCCACCGATTTCGGTAAAATGATAGGCTTCTGTGAGATAGATTGGGTCTATGCGCTGAACCGCGCCGCCTCTCAGACGGGTTACCGCTTCCGGGAGAGCCGCAGGTTGCTGCGGGAATTCGCCGGAGAGTTTCTGGACTATCTCGAAAGCCTTGACTATCCGCGCCACGACGGCTTCAACGATCTGCATATGCTCTTTGGCATGACCTGCGCCATCGCGGAGCTTCAGCTCGCTCTCCCGGGAGAGCTGGTATCGACCAGGCCGCTGAAATCGGTTCTCGACAGGCGGCCGTTTATCTGATACGTGCAAAAAAACGGGGGCATGTAAAACCGTGCCGGCAGGGAAAAATATGCGGTCCCCGTTACACCTCCCCCTCATTTTGCGATCTTCCGCTTATAAAAAGCCGCCCCCGCGGGGCGGTTTTTTATAGCTTTTCTTCTCCTCCGGCAACCCTCTCCGGCAAAGACCTTCCGGCCGCGATGACCGGGATCCGGAATTTATCTGTAATACTCCATAGGTATAGGTTCGTGGGCTGTGAAAAGGTCCCTGTCGGCTTTTTCCCATATCATTCGCGCCGTCTCCGTCATCTTCCTCGCGCTGCAGTTGTACACCAACGCGTTGCCCAGCCGCGCATAGGTGACCGCTCCCGTGTATGCGAAAGCCTCCTTGTAATTCGGATAAAACCGGGAGACATCGCCGCCGATATGGGAGTGATAGGGAGGCGAGGTCAGGGTGTTTCCCTCATGATCCTTGATAGTGATCTCAAAAGTCTCGGGATTCAATCTGTTCGGTATTTGCAGCCGCTCATCCACGGCATGAAGGTAGGTGTTTCTCTCATGTCCCACGCCGATCATAAGGATTTTCCCGTCTTCCTCATACAGCCTGTTCAGACAGCCGCTGACCGGCGCGGGCGTTGCCGATTTTTCCTCTCCCTTTATATAATCAGCCGCGCCTTTCCCGAACGCAGTCACCGAATGCGTCGGATGAAGGGAACGGAATCCATCCGGCCGTAATGCCGCGATCCTCGGCAGTGTTCCTATACAGGGTTCGGTGGTATGCACATCGTAAAACGGATTGTCCTTGTTTACGTTGGCCCATGTATGGGTAGGAACGATAAAAAGCCCGTCCGAAAGATACGCGCAAAACGCGTCGATCAGGCCATCGGCGCCGTTTTCTATCTTGCCGATCGCCCTAAGCGAACAGTGAATTGTCACCTTGTCATCCCGCTCTATGCCGCAATCCTCAAGAAAATCAAATACATCCTTCTTTGTGATCATGCTTTACCTCAACTCATGTTTTGCCGCTCCCTATTATAACGGCGAAGTCATTACATTTCAATCAAAACAGCAGGGTGATCGAACCATTCCCTCGTCCTTCCTCTCGCTTCCCGAAGGAGGAATGTTTTGCGCGGCAAGGCAGGCGCAGCGGAATAAGACGCGCCCCTCCTTTCCCGTTCCCCCGTCCTTCGTTCCGTATAAATCCATACAATAAAACCGCCCCCCTCCGGGGCGGTTTCTTTTCTTGCCGTGTCAGCTCCTCCTCCATACCGACGGCACAAACAACACCAGCAGCGGGTAAAACTCCAGTCGACCCGCAATCATGCAAAATGTAAGCACCGCCTTGGAAAATCCGGAAAACGCGGTGTAGTTTCCCGCAGGCCCCACTATCCCCAGCCCGGGGCCGATATTGCTTAATGTGGCGATGACCGCCGTTGCGTTGGAAACCATATCCTTGCCGTCAATGCTTACCAACAGTGTCGAAACAAGAAAAACCGCGAAGTAAATAAAGAAGAACAGGGCTGCTTTCAGCACCATTTCATTACTGACCCTCTTCCCGTTTACCGTCACGGCCTTGACGCTTTCGGGATGGAATATTTTCCCCAGTTCAACCAAAGCGGCTTTCACCAGGATAATGATCCGGATCAACTTTAACCCGCCGCCGGTGGAGCCGGCGCTGCATCCCGTAACCATGAGAGAAGCCAGTATCATCTGGCTTAAAGCCGGCCAAAGGTTGAAATCCGTAGTGGCGAATCCCGTTGTCGATATAATGGATGAAACCTGAAATGAGGCATGGCGCAGCCCTCCCCAAAACCCGCCATACATTCCCGCTATATTGACCGCGATGATCAATATCGCTGTTACAACAACTCCGAAATAAACAATCAGTTCATTATCTTTAAAAAATCTGCTGTACTTTTTGCCGATCAGGAGGAAGTATAATGAGAAATTGACGCCGAATAAGAACATAAAGACAGTCATGATCACCTCGGCGGCAAGGTTATTGTATCCCCCGACGCTTGTGTTCAAAACCGAAAATCCGCCCGTTCCCGCCACCGAAAAGGTGTTGACCAGAGAATCAAAAAGCGGCATCCCGGTCGCCAAAAGAAGCCCCGCCAGTAAAACACTCATCACCAGATAAATCAAATACATGATCCTGGCGGTTTCGCGTATCTTGGGGACGATTTTATCCGGCGACGGCCCCGTGCTTTCGGCTCTCAGCAAATTAACCGACGAAGCGTTTATCGAGGGCATGACTGCCATGATAAACATCAGCACCCCCATTCCGCCGATCCAATGGGAAAAACTCCTCCAGAACAGGATGCCCTTGGGCAGCGCTTCCACGTTCTTCAAAACGGATGCGCCGGTAGTAGTAAATCCCGATGCCGATTCAAAAACGCAGTCGATAAAATTCCCGAAATACCCCGAAAAGAGAAACGGCAGCGCTCCGAAGAGGGAGAGCAGTATCCATGAGGAGCCGGCGACGATGAAAGCGTCCCTCGTTCTGATATTCTGGTCCTTGGGCTTTAATAGCGCGAGCAACGTTCCCGCTCCCGCTGATATGAGAATGGACCACAGGAAAGCCATGTGATCTCCGCTGCCGTAAATGAAGGAAACGATCAGCGGAAAGATCATGAAAACCGCTTCTATGCCCAGCACTCTCCCGATCATCCTGAGAATCAGCCTGTAATTCATGATTCATCAGCCCTCTTGTCCGTGTCGTAAAGCGTCCGCCAACATATCGATAGGGTTTGCCAATATATCGTCCAGCTCACGAATCTCATGACCTTTGGATATGACAATGACACTGTCGCCGATACGGATCTCTGTTCCGCCCGACGGAATGATGATTTCCGCGTCCCTGCTTATACAGCCGATCAATATCCCTTTTTTCAGTCTCAGATCTTTCAGAGGAGTGTCGATGCACCTCGCTTTTTTATGCACCTGGAATTCCATTGCCTCTACGCTTCTGTCCCCGCCGGTAAAGATCCTGTGCATCGTCAGAATATTGCTGCCGATCGCTCCGGTCAGCCCGTCAACATACCGGGAAACAGTTTTCGCCGTGATATTTTGCGGCATGATCATATTCCCCAGCCCCAGGTTCTCCGCCATGCTCGGTTGAATGTGGCTTATTTTCGTAATTACTTTCTTGACACCCTTGCGCAGGGCATACAGGGAGATGAAGACATTCTCCTCATCCCTGTCCGTCAGGCATATGAAAGCGTCCATCCTGTCGATGCCCTCGGCGTTGAGGAGTTCCTCATTACCGCCGTCCCCGTGGAGAAACAGGCAGCGGCGTTCAAGGGCGGCGGAAGAGGATAACGCCTCGCTCAGCGCGATGCATTTTTCCCGGTCCTTTTCGATGATTTTCAGATTCGTTCTCGCCGTATGCCTACCCAAAAGCTCCGCCAGATAATGGGTAATCTTGCCGCCGCCTATGACCATGACCTCCTGTGTTTTCTTCGGTCTTCTTTGTATCTGCACAAGGAATTTCATGATCTGGGATGGGCGGCCCATGATCCTGACAATGTCATCCTCCCGAAAGACAAAACTGCCGTCCGGGATCATCGCTTCCCGCTCCCTTTCGACGGTCGCCAGAAGGATACCCATCTCTTTGTTAAAAAGCTGAGCCACGCTCTTGCCTACAAAATACTCCGCTGTTTCCGATATCCTAAACGCCACCAGCTCCACCCGTCCGTCTACAAAGGTATCCACCTTGTCCGCGGCGGGGTATCTTAATATCCTTGAGATCTCTCTCGCCGTCTGCCGCTCCGGGTTGATGACCATATCGATCCCCAGGTCCTTCCAAAGCCTATTGAATTCCAGCATGTATTCGGGGTTCCGCACTCTTGCCACTGCATGTTTAGTGCCAAGGCGCTTGGCCATAATACAGCATAGGACATTGAACTCATCGGCGTTCGTTGTGCATACGATCAGGTCCGCTTCCTTCGCCCCGGCTTCGATCAATATCTTTTCATTGGCTCCGTTTCCGGTAATAAAAATGACATCGATCGGCTCCGTGTGGTCAAAAACCGCGGGATCCTTATCCACAACCGTTACGTCTATGTCAGCTTTTTCGGACAAGACTTTTGCTATTGTGTAGCCGATCTTTCCGCATCCGACAATGATAATTTTCATCCTGTATTTTCACCCTCCCGGAAAGCTCTCTCCTTCAATCAGCAACCCGCCAGGGTCGATTTGAAATCAAATCACCCGTTTTTTACAGTTTGCGGATGTCCGTTTTCACCCGCGATGGGGCGCATACGGTGCAAGTCCATTGTAATGCAGTGTCTTAAATATGCAAGTCTTTTCTCGAAAAAGCATGCCGTCCGAACATCATGGCGCCCCGGAAAACAACAATCGTCGGAATATTCTTTGCCTTATAAACCAGGTAAAGCGTGATATTGTCACGGAAAACCGGTGAAGGACGCGGTATACTGGAATCAGATCGGCAAAGGAGGCATGAGGGAAATGACCTTTGGCAACGGAAAGAGAGCACCTGGCAAAAACGGCAAGGACAGAAAGCTGATTGTCCGCGAAAACCGCTGCCCGCAGGATCATCTCTGTCCGGCCGTAAGCGTCTGCCCGGTGGGCGCTCTAACCCAAAACGCATTTGAGGCCCCCGTCGCTGATCAGGATACCTGCACCCGCTGCGGAAAGTGTGTCGGATTCTGTCCCATGCGGGCGCTTGTATTGGAATAGACACAAGGAGGATGCGATAATGACAGCATTAACGATCACAAAAAACAATTTCCGGCAGGAAGTATTGGAAAGCGACAAGCCGGTTCTTCTGGATTTCTGGGCAAGCTGGTGCGGCCCCTGCAGAATGGTCGGGCCGGTTATAGACGAGATCGCCGCTGAAACGCCATCGGTCAAGGTGGGCAAAGTCAATGTGGACGATCAACGGGAGCTGGCTTCCATGTTCAATGTCACCAGTATCCCCACTCTTGTGGTGATCAAGCAGGGGAAAGTGGTAAATCGTATGGCCGGCGCCAGACCGAAACAGCAGATCCTTGCCATGTTCTCATAACTGCCGGCAACGGATCGAAAGGAGTACCCGCTATGAAAAGAATGACAATCCTTGCGTTATCGCTTATAATGTTGCTGACCGCCTGCGGTGTTCCGGCGCCCCGGGCGGAAAGCGGCACGGCGGCTCCCGGAGCGCCGGCCGGGCCTGCCACTCTCAGTTCCTTCACGGCGGTCGATCTGGACGGGAACGAGGTCGATGAAAGCATCTTCGCCGATTATGATCTCACCATGATCAATATCTGGGCGACCTTCTGCGGCCCCTGCCTGAGCGAAATGCCCGCCTTGGGCGAATTGGCGGCCGAGTATGCGGATAAGGGTGTGCGCATCGTAGGCATCGTTGCCGATGTGCCGCAGAATTCCGACGGCAGCCATGATTCCGATATGGTCAGCACCGCCCGGAATTTGGTGCAGATCACCGGCGCGGAATATCTCCATCTGCTGCCCGGCGCCGACCTTTACGAGGCCATATTAAACCAGGTCAGCGTCGTACCCGAAACCATCTTTGTCGACAACGCCGGCAACATCATCGACAAGCCCTATTTCGGCGCCCGCAGCAAGAATGATTGGGCTTCCGTCATCGATAAATACCTTCCGGAGGTCCGGAGCTGATCCCATATAACGGAGGTGCTGTGCGTGAGCAATGCGTCCCTTTTTCACAAGTCCGCAAAGGGCCGGGCCCTCATAACAGCCGCGATCATCATCGCGGCTGTAGGGCTCATCGTTTTCGGCGTTTATTCCGGCGAAGCAAAAGAGGTCTTTCAAAAGGCCGTCAACATCTGTCTGGAATGTATCGGTGTGGGCTGATGAAAGAGTGGAAGCGGCATCTCATACAGGCAGCCTTATCGCTGCTGCACAACCCCCACCTTCCCAATTTTTTCACCGGTAAAATATACCGGGGCGCGGCAAAGCATATCTGTGTGCCGGGGCTGAACTGCTATTCCTGCCCCGGCGCGGCGGGAGCCTGTCCCATAGGTTCGCTGCAGGCGGTGATAGGCGGCCGGACAAAAAACATATCCTATTATGTCACGGGCACAGTCCTGCTTTTCGGCGTCCTGTTCGGGCGCCTTGTCTGCGGGCTTCTGTGCCCCTTCGGTTTTGTGCAGGATCTGCTGCATAAGATCCCCTCTCCCAAGCCCCGGCTGCCCCAACAGCCGGACAAGATCTTCCGCTGGGGGAAATATATCGCGCTGGCCGCCGTGCTGCTGCTTCCGGCGATACTGACCGACGCCTACGGCATCGGCGCGCCTTTCTTCTGTAAATACGTCTGCCCCGCGGGCACGTTGGGAGGCGGTATCCCCCTGGCCATCGCAAACGAAGCGGTGCGCGGCGCTCTCGGCTTCCTGTTCTCCTGGAAAACGGCTGTTCTGATCGCGGTGCTCCTCGGCTCCGTATTCCTGTATCGCCCTTTCTGCAAGTATTTGTGCCCCCTGGGGGCGATCTACGGTCTTCTCAACCGCTTTAGCGTGTATCAAATGAGGGTGGATGAAACCGCCTGCGTTCGTTGCGGCAAATGCGAGGGCGCTTGTAAAATGGGCGTGAAAGTACTGCGGAATATCAACTCTGTCGAGTGTATCCGCTGCGGCCTGTGTAAGGATGTCTGCCCGGCCGGCGCCATCAAATCCGGATTCTTCGGCAAAACGAAATGAGTTTCCGTTCTGCGTCGCGGCGGGCGCCTTTTCGTCCGTCCGTTTTTTGTGTTTGAACCCCGTCCAATGTGATAAACTCACAGAAAATCGATGGCGTTTCCTCTATACTGATAACGAAGAGGAGGTGTACCATCCATGAAACTCAAAGAATTTTTAAAGAGAAACTTTCCCGTTTTCATAGGGATAGCTGTCGGCGCCGCGGGAGGCTTTTTGTTGTACCGCTATGTAGGATGCTCCGACGGGGCCTGCCTCATTACGGCAAATCCCGTTCTTTCGACTCTCTACGGCGGGATAATGGGCGGTCTGTTGGGGTCCGTGCTGCGGCCGGGCGGTTGCCGTGCCTGTGTGGCGGAAAAAAGTGAGGAGGGTTCACATGAGTAAAATCGTCATTGTCGGCGGCGTAGCGGGCGGTGCAAGCTGCGCCGCCCGCTTGCGCCGGCTGGATGAATCCGCGGAGATCGTGCTGCTGGAGCGCGGCGCGTATATTTCCTATGCCAACTGCGGTCTCCCCTATCACGTCGGCGATGTGATCAAGTCCCGCAGCGCTCTCTTCCTGCAATCCCCCAAGGGCATGCGGGAAAAATTCCGGGTGGATGTACGGGTAAAGAATGAGGTTCTCTCCATCGACCGGGAGAACAAGACCGTCTCGGTAAAAGACATTTCCACCGGCCGGGTCTACGACGAAAGCTATGATACCCTTGTGCTCTCCACCGGCTCGTCCCCCCTGCGTCCGCCGATACCCGGCATCGATTCCCCCCGCGTCAAAACCTTGTGGACGATACCGGATACGGATGAAATCCGGGCTCTTGTCCATGACGGGGGGGTCAAGACTGCCGCGGTGATCGGCGGCGGCTTCATCGGCCTGGAAATGACGGAGAATCTGCGGCATGCCGGCCTTGAGGTATCCGTGATCGAAATGCTGGACCAGGTGATGGCGCCCTTTGATTATGAGATGGCGCAGCTGCTCCATGAAAACATCACGCAGAACGGTGTGAGGCTCTATCTCGGCGACGGCGTCGCCGCCTTTGAAGAGCGGCAGGATCATATTGTCGTTACCCTTCAAAGCGGGAAAACGGTCGCGGCGGAGCTTGTCATACTCTCCATCGGTGTACGTCCCAACGGGGAACTGGCCAGGGCGGCGGGCCTTGCCGTCAACGCCCGTGGCGGCATTGTAGTGGATACCTCCCTGCGCACCTCCGACCCCCACATCTACGCGGTGGGCGATGTGATCGAAGTGGAGGATTTCATTTCGAAATCTCCCGCCATGGTACCTCTTGCCGGCCCCGCCAACAAGCAGGGGCGCATCGCCGCTGACAATATCGCGGGGGGCAATGAGACCTATAAAGGGACCCAGGGAACATCGGTGGCAAAGGTTTTTGATCTGACTGCCGCCTCCACCGGCGCGAACGAAAAATCCCTCATCAAAAGCGGCCTTGTGAAAGGCAGGGATTATGAAAGCCTCATCATTACCCAGAACTCCCACGCCGGCTATTATCCCGGCGCTGTGCCCATGGTGATCAAGCTCCTGTTTTCAACGGACGGCAGGCAGCTGTTCGGCGCCCAAATCGTAGGCGGGGAGGGTGTGGATAAGCGGATCGATGTGATCTCCGCGGCGATACGGCTGGGAGCCGGCATTTCAGAGCTCAAGGAGCTGGAGCTGGCCTACGCGCCCCCCTACTCTTCCGCGAAAGACCCTGTCAATATGGCGGGCTTTGTGGCGGAGAACGTGCTGCGCGGCATGGTGCGCTTTTCCGCATGGGACGCGGTGGAAAAGGACCCCGGCGCCGTGCTGCTCGATGTGCGGGAGGACGCCGAGCTGATGACCTTTCCACTGCCGAACGCGGTACATATCCCTCTGGGTCAGCTGCGCGAAAGGATCGGCGAGCTTGATAAAAGCCGGCGCATCATTACGTTTTGCACCATCGGCGTGCGCTCCTATAACGCGGCCCGCATATTGATGCAAAGCGGCTTTTCCGATGTGCTGCTCTATCCCGCGGGAACCCGTTTCTATCAATCGACACACTATGAGGAGCAGAATATGACCGGCAGCATCACTTCCCCTGTTTCTGACGCAGGATATGAAAAGACAGAGATCCCCCCAGCCCCCGCGATCGCCGTGCGACTGAATTGCAGCGGTATGCAGTGTCCCGGCCCGATCATAAAGGTGTTTGAATCCATACGGGATATGAAAAACGGGGAAGTTATGGAGGTGGCGGCTTCCGATCCGGGCTTTATGAAGGACATCGGCGCCTGGTGCCGGCGTACGGGCAACACGCTTATTTTAACGGAACGGCGGGGAACCGACTATGTCGCCGTCGTCAGAAAAGGCGGGAGCTCCCTGCCGGAGACATCCCGTGAAGCCTCCGATGGCAAAACGATAATCGTCTTCTCGGGCGATTTGGACAAGGTGCTTGCCGGATTTATCATTGCCAACGGCGCGGCAGCCATGGGGCGGCCGGTGACGATGTTTTTCACCTTCTGGGGCCTGACGACGCTGCGCAAACCGAAGAAACAGCCGGTGAGAAAAACATTTATGGAATCCATGTTCGGCGCGATGCTGCCCCGCGGAAGCAAAAAGCTTTCGATCTCCCGCATGAATATGGGGGGGATGGGCACCGCCATGATGAAAAAAATCATGGCCGACAAAAATGTGGACTCCCTTGAAACGCTGATCGAAAAAGCCATCGGTCAGGGAGTGAAGATCGTTGCCTGCACCATGAGCATGGATGTGATGGGCATCAAGCCGGAGGAATTGATCGAAGGCGTGGAACTGGGCGGCGTGGGCGCCTATCTGGGAGACGCCGAGGAATCCGATGTGAACCTGTTTATTTAGAGGCCGGTCATAAAATGAACGGATTCGGCATTGTCATTCGTATTATGGGTGAAGTCAGAAGTGGCTTACAAAACCCACGGAGGTCAATCCCATGAAAAAAGTAGTTCTTATCGTTATAGTCGCCGCGTTGTTATCTATCGGCGCCGCCGGCGCCTTCGCCGCGGTGAATACCCGAGCGGAAAGCGTTGCGGACACGGCCGGTGACGGCGTGTGCGATATAGGCGGCGGAGTCGACGCGGACGGCGACGGTGTGTGTGATAACTGCCCCAATGACGGCGTTCGTCCTCAGGACGGCACCGGCAGGCAAGCGCGTCAGCGCGCGGCGGAAAAAGCCGGGTTTGCCGACGCGGACGGCGACGGCGTGTGCGATAACCGCCCCAACGGCGGTATACAGCCCCGGAACGGTACCGGCGCGCAGCGCGGCAGGGGCGGGCGGAATAACTGACAGAGAAGGGTTTCTATGCGGAGTGAGGCGGAGGCAAACCGTGCCATTGCACTGTATGCGGACACTGTCCGGCGGATCTGTATGGTACATCTGAAAAGCTATGCCGATACGGAGGATATATTCCAGACCGTGTTTCTGAAATATGTCCTCAGCTCCGCTGTATTTGAAAATGAGGAGCACGAAAAGGCTTGGTTTATCCGTGTGACCATCAATGCCTGCAAGGATCTGCTGAAAAGCGCCTTCCGCTCCCGTTCCGTCTCATTGGAGGAAGCCATCCCGGCGGATACCGGCATCAGCGACGAACACCGCGGGGTACTGGAAGCGGTGCTGGCGTTGCCGGCAAAGTACAGGGACGCGGTGTATCTTCACTATTATGAAGGCTATTCGGCAGTGGAGATAGGAAAATTGCTCGGCAAAAAAGTCAACACGGTCTATACACTTTTGCGCCGCGCCAAAGGTTTGCTGCGCGAAGCGTTGGGAGGTGAAGAGGTTGGATAATAAAATTCGCGACGCCATAGACAGTGTGCGCGCGGAGGAGGGGCTCAAGCGGAGCACAAAAACCTTCCTTGCGGCAAAGCTGTCTGCTCCGAAGCGGACGCCCGTCCTGCGGATAGCCGTCGCCTTTGCCTGCCTTGCGCTGGCGCTGCTGGGCCTGGGGGGCTGGAAATCTTATGTGACGCCGGTATCCGCCATCAGCGTGGATGTCAACCCTTCCATCGAGCTGGGGGTGAACCCCTTTGACCGGGTCGTATCGGTGACGGGCTATAATGAGGACGGAACGGCTCTTGCCGCTGATGTGGAGCTGAAAAATCTCCACTATGCCGACGCCCTTGATACCCTTTTGTCCGATGACGCGATGCAGCCCTATCTTGAAAACAACGGCCTTGTTTCCATTACCGTTATCGGAAGTACCGAAAGGAAAAGCCAGGAGATGCGCGCCAGGATAGCCGCCTGTCCGTATGCCGCGTCACCCAATGTGGAGTGCCGGTACGGAAACCGTGAGGAGGTAGCCGCGGCCCACGATGCCGGATTGTCTTTCGGAAAGTATCGGGCATTCCGGGAGCTACAGGAACTTGACCCCGATGTTTCCACGGAGGAGGTACGGGAGCTGACCATGCGGCAGATATGGGACCGTATCGAGGAGTTGTCCGAGAACGCCGGTGAGCCGCGGAACGGCAGCGGCTATGGCGGGCAGAGAAACGGTAATCAGGGCGGCAAATGATCTCCCGGAGGAAATGAGATCCCCGTCCTGTCATATATATAAAGGCCCGGTCGATACATCATCGATCGGGCCTTCTTCTGTTCCGGGCGTCCGTCATCATTAAACAGAAAAGGATGAAACATCCCCCCGAAAACCCTGCCCCGGATCCCGGTCTCCGCTGAAAGCAGCGGCAGAAACAATCTTCCGGAGACCGCGGACTATCTTGATAAAAGGACGCGAAGTATTTATAATACTGTTATGATCTCCCGTCTCCCGAGGGGTAGGATATATAAAAGAGCAAGGCGCTGACGATCCTGTGCAGGGGTGCCAGACTGAAAAATCACCATTTCACGGAGCTTGATGATGACGGCAAAATTATTTCTGCGGGCGGTCACGAAATTTATATCAGGCGTTGTCTCGGTCGGCTTATTGCTGTTCTTGTCTGCAGGTACTTTATCCTTTCCCAACGGCTGGTTGTTTATGGGGATACTATTTGCGCCGATGCTCCTTGCGGGCGTCATTATGATGATCAAAAATCCCGCGCTGCTGGAAAAGCGGCTTCATGCAAAAGAAAAGCGAAAAGAGCAGAACATCGTAGTCATATGCAGCGGACTGATGTTTGCGGCGGGCTTCATCGTCGCGGGACTGGGGTTTCGGTTCGGGTGGTATATCCTGCCAAAGGGCGCCGCGATCGGTGCCGCCGCGGTCTTTCTTGCGGCGTATCTTCTTTATGCGGAGGTACTCAGGGAAAACACCTACCTCAGCCACGCTATTGAAGTACAGGAAAATCAGAAGGTGATCGACACGGGGCTGTACGGCATCGTCAGGCATCCCATGTACGCCGCCGCGATCCTCTTGTCTTTCTCAATACCGTTCGTGCTGGGTTCCCTGTATGCGTTCCCGTTTTTTCTTATACATCCTTTTCTCATCATCCTCAGAATCAAAAACGAGGAAGAACTTCTTGAGAGAGAACTCGAGGGGTATGCCGCGTATAAGCAAAAAGTCAAATATCGCCTGATACCGTTTATTTGGTAACACGAAATAAGGAACGGGACACGGTCGCTCGGCGCGTGTCCCGTTCCTTATTCTGTCCCTGCCTCCGTTTTCTACTCCTCTTCCGTCGGGCGGGGAGGGAGCTTTTCGATAAAGGCCTTCTGTATCCGGCGGTTACGAATCTCGGCGACCCTGATGTGCAGTCCCTGCAGCGTGATCTCAAAGGTAGTCCCGTCACCCGGTACCTCTGGCAACGAAGCAAACACCCAGCCGCCGAAGGTATCGAACTCCTCTGTGGGAAGGCCATCGATGCCCGCCGCCGCCAGTTCCTCCAGCGGCAGCGTCCCTACCGCCTGCCAGGTATCCTCTCCGGTCTGTATCAATTCCGGCATCTCTCCCGGTTCATCCAAATCACCTACGATGACCTCCAGCAGGTCGTTCATCGTGACGACGCCGCTCATGCCGCCGTACTCGTCCACTACCACAGCAAAGGAATAACGCTTACTCTGCATATCCCGGAAAAGGTCGTCCGCCATGGCGCTTTCCGGCACAAAACGGGCCGGCGTTACCGCGTAGCGCATCACTGTATCCCTGTCATAAGTGCCGATGCGGAAATATTCCCTGGCCTTCAGCACCCCCACCACCTTGTCCGCGGTATCCCGGCAGACGGGATAGCAGCTGTGCCGGGTGGAGCGCAGCATCTCCCGCCATTCCTCGTCGCTGTCCTCCAAATACAACAGAACCACATCCGTCCGGTGGGTCAGTATCTCCTCCACCCGGGTATCGCCGAAGGCAAACACGTTCTGGAGCATCTCCTTCTCCTCCGGCTCGATGGCGCCTCTTTCGCTGCCCACATCGATCATCATCCGGATCTCCTCTTCGGAGACATTTTGCTCCTGCTCATTGGGGTCGATCCCCAATATCCGGAGCACCGCGTTGGTGGATTTCTCCAGCAGCCACACCAGCGGGGCGAAGATGATCCCCGTAAAGCGGATCAGGCCGGAGATCCCCAGAGCAAACTTTTCCGCCCTGCGCTGGGCCAGCCGCTTGGGCACCAGCTCTCCGAATACCAGTGTGATATAGGACAAAAGCAGCGTGATCATTATGACCGCGACGGCATTCAACGTTTTCACCGGAATCGCCCACCCTGCCTTCACACACAGATCCACCAACCGCTCGGCAAAGTTGTCCGCCGCAAAGGCGCTTCCCAAAAAGCCCGCCAGCGTGATCGCCACCTGTATCGTGGCCAAAAAACGGGCGGGCTGGGATGTCAGCTTCTTCAGCCGCTTGGCCTGCCGGTTTCCCTCCTCCGCAAGCTTCTCCATGCGGAGATCATTCATGGTGATCACGGCGATCTCAGCGCCGGAAAACACCGCGTTGCAGAAAATCAACAGGGCTTGCAGCAGCAGCTGCCATAATAACGGGTCGTCCATACTCCCTCCTTAACGGCTCCATTATAACCCAAACTTCCCGCCCGTACAAGAACCCCTCCCCGCCTTCCTGTTGAGGGGAAGACTCTCCCTCCGGCGAGGAAGATGCCGGCGCTACATGGTCTTTACGTATTCGTCTATGTTCTGGTTCTCGTTGTAGGTGGGATCTCCGGGGGAAACCCCCAGCATCGCCTGCATCACCCGGCAGGCCTCCAGCCGTATCCGATCGGCATCCTCCATCAACGGCAGGGCGGGGTCGGGCAGCAGCGGCTGACCGATATGTAGCTCGACGCAGGGTACATCCTTTTTATCGAATAGTCTCCAGAATCCCTTCCGTGGGCGGAAGGACAGCGCCATGGGAATCACCGGGCGCCCGTATTTATGGGCATACTTGAACACCGCCGGCTTCAGCGGGCGAAGGTCGGGATAATAAAACCAAAGGGAGCCCTCCGGGAAAAAATGCACCCAGCTCTTTTTCTCGAACAACCTGTCCATCGCCCTGGAAAAGGCTTTCATCGCCGGCAGATTCCCCGCCGGGATGGGGATCCCCCCCACCAGCCGTACCATCGTCCTGTCCTTCCCCTCGTAGTTGCCCGCCCAGCCGGGGTGGTACTGGAGGTGGGGACGAATACCTTTCATGACGCAGATATAATCCCACCGGAACACATGGTTACAGATGGTGATCGCCCCGTCGCGGAAAAGCTTCCTGTTGGCCCGCAGGTGCTCCCGGCCGGATATCTTCAATCCGTACCTCATCGAGCAGACGGGGAACACAAAGGTGTTGAGCGCCAGCCACAGCCCGGCCCGGGCCAGCTTATACCCGAAGGATTCGTCCAAATAGGGAAAATGCTCGTCAAAATGGGTGTCCACCTGATGAACGACCTCCATCATATGGGCATCGCTCCTGTCGGGGTAGTCATATTGCATCGAATGCCGGTAGTACATATGGTCTCCTTAAAATAATATTTATCAGCTTCCTAAGGTGGGAAGGTGTCTTGCGAAGCAAGACGGATGCGGTGAGCTCCCAGAGCGAATCCTGGCTTATCCTCCTTCGCCGCTTACCACTGTCCCTTTAAAAATGCCGCAATCAGCGTTTCCGGCGTTTCCGCCGGCAGCAGGGGGGCGGCGTCTCCCTCCAGAATATCCGTCAGTTGGTGGGCGTCGGAGGATCGGATGACCCCCCGGAAACCGGCGGCCTCCCTGCCCTTCTCCCCCAATACCTCCACTGTCCGCGCATTCAAGCTCCGGGGAATATACCCCAGGACCGACAGTATGCTGTTGGAGCTTTTATCGATATGGGCGGGAACAGCCACCCCTCCCATTGCCAGCGCCCTGGCCTCCACCTCCTCCAGCGGACCGCCCCGGCCGGTAATCAAAAGGTTGGGCAACTGGCCGGTCTCGTTATCCTCTCCGTCCCGTATGACCTGTCGGCCCATACGTTCCGACCGGTTTGGGATGCCGGGATCGGTTGCGTCCAGCCAGGCGCAGAAGGCGGCCAGCCTGGGATAATCGGGAAAATAGCACAGCACATGGATATCCTCCACCGTGGTGACCTCCGTCCCCGGTATCACCGTCAGCCCCAGGGGCGCCGCGGCGGCCTGTACCCCCGGCACATTGGCGCAGGCATTATGATCGGTAACGGCAATCGCCCGCAAGCCCTTGATAAGGGCCATGCGGACGATATTATTGGGGGTCATCTCCTCCTCCCCGCAGGGGGAAAGGCAGGAATGGATGTGGAGGTCCGCCGGGATCATGGGGCAACGCCCAGGCTGTACAACCGGCAACAGGCGCCGTAACCGCTGTCCGGCGCCGAAAACACCGCGATACCTTCTTCCTCCGCCTTTTCCAGCACCTCGGGCTGCATGGTGCTGTTATGCGGAAGGATGATGCAGGCCATATCATGCAGCGACGCCACCGCGATCACATTCATATGGGTATGAACGGTGATCCAGGCCATCCCCTCCTCCCCGGAGGACATCACCCAGCTTAACAGGTCGCAGCAGCAGCCGGAGGTAATTTCCCTGTCCGGCATATCCTCGGCCGTCAGCAGCTTCCAGTCGGTTCTTTCCCGGAGTTCACGATTTGTCATTCTTCGTATATTCCCTCATTTTCTGCCGCAGGCGGAAGATACAGTCCAACTCGGTGGCATTCCCCCGCACCACGTCTTCCGCCAACAAGGCGCAGGTGGGAGATCCGCAGGAGCCGCAGTCCAGTCCCGGGAAGGCGGCGGTCAGCCGGTTGATGCGGGCCATTTTTTTCATCGCCTCGGTAAACGAATCGTCCAGCGGCTGCGGCGGGATTTCCGTAACGGGCCGGGTCAGCAATACCGAGTCGCCCTCCAGCAAAGCGTCGGCTTCATCGGAGGTCATGGTGGCCCGGGGCGCCCCCTCCATCAGCTGTCTTACCCGGTTCTGGGCCACAAAGGGATTCTCAAAATTCAGGCAGCCGCCCACACAGCCCCCTTTGCAGGCCATCGGCTCAAAAAACCGGAGCTCGGGGAACTTTCCGTCCTCCAGCGCCTCCAGCACCTGTATCACGTCATGGATACCGTCCACCGCCAGGGATTCCTTTTCTCCCAGCGCCCGGGACTCTCCCCCGATGATCGACCAGTACAGGCCGGAATAGGAGGCCCTGGAGATCATGTTCACCTCCTGCGGCTGCTTATAGGCCGACAGCAGGCCGTAGACATCCATCACCGACAACACGGCGTCGATATTGGAACGCTCCATTCCGGTATGCAGCGCCTTCCGAGTCGCCCTCGCGGGGCAGGGCGTGATATAGAAGATGCCGATCTCTTCCGGCTCCGCCCCGGTTTTCCGGGCAAATTCCCGTCGGGCGATCCGGGCGGCAATTTCCTCCATCGGCTCCACCGGCAATATATGGGGCAGCAGATCCGGGAAATCCCGGCGTATCAGCTCCGTCACGGCGGGGCAGGAGGCGGAGATCAGCGGAAAGCGGCTGCTTCTCTCCAGCAACTGCCGCTGTCTGACCGAAAGGATATCCGCGCCGAGAGAGACCTCGCAGCAATCGGCAAAACCGACGCCCAGCAGCCCCTGCATCAGGGTCTCCGGCTTTTTCAGCCCCGCGAACTGGCCGAAAAATTCCGGCCCAGGCAGGGCAATGGGGTATCTATAATCATGGATACGGGAAATCGGATCGGTATCCGCTTTTTTGGCATGACGGGGACAGATGCTGATGCACATCCCGCAGTCGATACACCGGTCCTCCAGTATATTGGCGTGGCCGCCCCGCACCCGTATGGCCTGGGTAGGGCAGACCCGCATACAGTGGGTGCAGCCGTTGCACCGCGCCCTATCTAAACTTACCGAATATCTGTGTTCCATTCTATCCTCTTTCAGGCGGTATGAAAATCCATCGTAATCGTGGTACCGCTACCGTATACCGATTGAATGTCAAAAACATCCGTGTTCCGCTTCATATTGGGCAGTCCCATCCCGGCGCCGAAGCCGATCAGCCGTACGCTGTCAGGGGCGGTGGACCAGCCCTCCTGCATGGCCTTTTCAACATCCTTCATTCCGGGGCCTACATCCCTGCATACCAGGCGGATCCCCTCCGGATTAACCTCCAGTATCAACTCTCCCCCATGGCTGTGTATGATGAGATTGATCTCCGCCTCATAGGCGGCGATGGAGACCCTCCGTATCAGCGCGGAGGGCAGCCCCAGCTTTTTCAGGGTAGCTTTGATATCGCTGGAGCAGTCCCCCGCCGATTCAAACACTCCGCTGTCCACCGGATATTCTTTTCGTAAGAGCGGATTACTCATGAAGGACCTCTCCTGCCAGGTTGTTCTGCCAGAGTATCCCCGATGTCTCGTACATGGAGAGTTTTGTGGTCAGTATCCGCATGCCGTTCTCCTCCGCCAGCGTCCGCACCTCCTCGGGAACCTGCTTCCCCCGAACGAAAACCACCGCCCGAGTATCCAGCATTTCGCAGGTGCGGATGGTGTGGGGGCTGACCAACCCGGTGATCAGCAGGGTGCCCTCCCGCACATAGGCCAGCACATCGCTCATCAGATCACTGGAAAAAGCGGCGGAAACCTCTAAATCGGGCTTCTCTCCTCCTACGACGATCTCAGCGTCCAACAGCCTGGCAATTTCGGAAATAAACATCATCTCACTCCAATTCTGATACTTTTTGCACCAGGGTACCGGCCTCCCGGAAAATCCGCATGGCGAATTCATCGGGATACCCCTCGCGGTAGACCACCCTGGCAATGTGGGCGTTGACGATCATCTTGGCGCAGATGACACAGGGCTGATGGGTGCAGTACAACGTCGCCCCGTCGATACAGACGCCCATCCGCGCTGCCTGTATGATGGCGTTCTGTTCGGCATGGATGGCATAACAGAGCTCCGCCCGGGTACCTGAGGGTATGTTCAGCCTCCGCCGCATGCACTCTCCCCGCTCCCGGCAGCTTTGCACGCCCGATGGCGCGCCGTTATACCCGGTGGTCAGTACTCGCCTGTCCCGGACGATCACCGCGCCGATATGCCGCCCTTCCTGCACACAGCTGGACCAGCTTCCCACCATGTCCGCCATTGCCATGAACCGCGCGTCCCATTTATCCATCGCACACACTCCCATATTATGTCCATCAGTATAACACGCTTATCCACGGGAGGAAAGGGCTATTTTTGCCTGAAGGCGTCCCGTACGGCTTTCCGCCGAAGGGCGGCATCCCATTCCTCCTCCTCTTCGGGGGTGGTCAGCCGCAGCCGAGGGACCCGGACAGGGGACTCCTTCCCGTCCAGTGCCACCAGGACCAGGTATGCCCGGTTCACCCAGCGGCGCGCGCCGTTCAGGGCTTCCACAAAGGTATCCACCCGTACCTCCATCGAGCTGTTGCCCACCCAAGTCAACCGCCCTTCCAGCACCAGGGTATCGTTTACATGGGCAGCCGACAGAAATTCCAGGTGGTCAACCGCGGCAGTGGTCACATTGGCCTCGGCATGCCGCCGGGCCGTGACCGCCGCCACCACATCGATCCACTCCATCAGCTTGCCGCCGAACATCCTTCCGAAGCCGTTGCTGTCTGCCGGCATCAGTATATGGATTTGTGTCGTACGGGATTCTTCAACGGTTTTCGCGGGATTCATGGGCGCCTCCTTCGTTTGTACCGACAGTGTACCATATTCCCCGGGCTTTGGATATCCCTTTTCGCGGAGGTCCGCCCTCCCTTTTACCCAGGGAACACCCCCAAGCCTTCCCCTTCCTCCTCCGGCGGGAGAAGGCACCGCTTTCAGCGTCTGATGAGGAGCCCTCTCCGCCGTCCTACATTTTGTTTCCCGGACAAATGGCACAAGGTCATATTTTCGGCGCACTTTCCCCGCGCGCCCGGCTTTTCTCCTGCAAAGGGGGGATAAAGGCGACTATTCCGCCCAAAAAGCGGTGAATTCGGGGGTCGGCCTACTGCTTACCCTCACCACAATCCTTAGTGGCGTTTGCCTTGCTTTCCCCCACATACTGTGGTAGAATTGTTGCAGGCGCGTATTGAAGCACAGGGCGGCTGAACACCGTCTTTTCATAAGAGCGCGTTTTAGGAGGCGGATATTGCGTATAGCCGGTTTTCAAAAGCTCACACTGCTGGATTATCCCGGAACCGTGGCTTGCATTCTTTTTACTCCCGGCTGCAACTTCCGTTGCCCCTTTTGCCAGAATGCGCCGCTGCTGGAGGATCCCGCCGAAGAGATTGCCCCGGATGAGGTACTTGCCTATCTGGCAAAGCGACGGGGCATTGTGGAGGGGTTGGTGGTTTCCGGAGGGGAACCCCTGCTGCAGCCGGATCTCCCGGATTTTCTGAGAGAGGTGAAAGCCCTCGGCTGCAAAGTCAAGCTGGACACCAACGGTTCCTTCCCCAAGAGGCTGGCCGGTCTGCTGGCGGACGGGCTGACGGATTATGTGGCGATGGATATCAAGCATCGGAGGGAAAATTATTTCTTCGTCACCGGCCTGGACAACGGGGAGGTGCTTCCCCGGGTGGAGGCCGGCATGGCTCTCCTGCGGGACGCCGCTGTTCCCTGTGAGTTCCGCACCACCTTCGTCAAGGGGATCCACACCCCGGAGGATGCCGGCGCAATCGGTCTCTGGATAGGCGGCAGTCTCCCCTATTATCTCCAGAATTATGAGGATTCGGGAAATATTCTGATGCCGGAAGGCCTTTCCCCCTTTTCGGCGGAGGAGATGGCGGAAGCGCTGTCCTTCGCCCAGAAAAGCTGTCCGAAGGCAGCGCTGCGCGGCGTAGGACGCACATAAAATTTTTTTTGTAAAAAATCAACATATTGTCTCTAAATGTGTTGACAGACACAATATGTTGTGGTATTGTGACCGTAGTAATGACAGGAGGAATTCATCAGGATGGCAGGTTATCGAGTAGTAAAGAGAGACGGGAAGCTGGCGGATTTCCGTTTAGATAAAATCGCGGGAGCTATCACAAAGGCCTTTGACGCGCTGGAAAAGCCCTTTCACCCCCAGGTGATCGATCTTCTCTCCCTTCGGGTGACCGCGGATTTTGAGCCGAAGATCAAGGACGGCACCATTGCCGTGGAAGACATTCAGGACAGTGTGGAGAACGTGCTGTCCCAGGCCGGCTATGCCGATGTGGCAAAAGCCTATATCCTCTACCGCCGTCAGCGGGAAAGGCTCCGCCGTGTCCAAAGCACCCTGCTGGACTACAAGCAGGTGGTGGACAATTATGTCAACATCAACGACTGGAGGGTGAAGGAGAACTCCACCGTTACCTATTCCGTCGGAGGTCTGATCCTCTCCAACTCCGGCGCTATCACCGCCAACTACTGGCTGTCTGAGATTTATGACGATGAGATCGCCAAAGCCCATCGGAATGCCGATATCCACCTGCACGACCTGTCCATGCTGACCGGTTACTGCGCCGGATGGTCTCTGAAGCAGCTGATCGAGGAGGGCCTGGGCGGCATCCCGGGGAAGATCACCTCCGCTCCCGCCAAGCATCTTGCCACCCTCTGCAACCAAATGGTGAACTTCCTGGGCATCATGCAGAACGAATGGGCAGGCGCCCAGGCCTTCTCCTCCTTTGATACTTATCTGGCCCCCTTTGTCAAGGCCGATAATCTTACCTACGAACAGGTGGAAAAGTGCATCGAGTCCTTCATCTACGGCGTAAACACTCCCTCCCGCTGGGGCACCCAAGCGCCCTTCTCCAACATTACACTGGACTGGACGGTACCGGATGACCTGGCCGAGCTGCCCGCCATCGTGGGCGGCAAAGAAATGCCCTTCAAATACAAGGACTGCAAAGCCGAGATGGACATGGTCAACCGCGCCTTTATCAAAATCATGGTAGAGGGAGACGCCGAGGGCCGGGGCTTTCAGTATCCCATCCCCACCTACTCCATCACCCGGGATTTTGACTGGTCGGACACCGAGAACAACCGTCTGCTGTTTGAGATGACCGCCAAGTACGGCACCCCCTATTTCTCCAACTACATCAACAGTGATATGGAGCCCAGCGATGTGCGCAGCATGTGCTGCCGCCTCCGCCTTGACCTCCGTGAGCTGCGGAAAAAGACCGGCGGCTTCTTCGGAAGCGGTGAAAGCACCGGCTCCGTGGGCGTTGTCACCATCAACCTGCCCCGCATTGCCTACCTGGCCAAGGATGAGGCGGATTTCTACCGCCGACTTGACCGGCTGATGGATATCTCCGCCCGTTCCCTGAAAACCAAGCGCACCGTCATCTCCCACCTGTTGGAGGAGGGGCTCTACCCCTACACCAAGCGGTATCTGGGCACCTTTGACAACCACTTCTCCACCATCGGTCTTGTAGGCATGAACGAAGCAGGGCTGAACGCCAAATGGCTCCGGAAGGATATGACCCATCCCGAGACTCAGGCTTTCTCCAGAGATGTGCTGAACCACATGCGGGAGCGACTGTCCAACTATCAGGAGCAGTATGGCGATCTCTACAATCTGGAGGCCACGCCGGCGGAATCCACCGCTTTCCGTCTGGCCAAGCACGACGTCAAGCAGTTCCCCGATATCATCACCGCTGCCGAGAACAACGGCACTCCCTATTATACCAACAGCTCCAACCTGCCCGTGGGCTATACCGAGGATATTTTCACCGCGCTGGACATTCAGGATCATCTTCAGACGCTGTACACATCCGGCACGGTGTTCCACGCCTTCCTGGGCGAGCGGCTGGAGGACTGGTCCTCCTGCGCCAAGCTGGTGCGTACCATCGCTGAGAATTATCAGCTGCCCTACTACACCATGTCCCCCACCTACTCGGTCTGCAAGGAGCACGGCTATCTGGTGGGCGAGCAGAAGGAATGCCCCACCTGCCACGGTAAAACCGAGGTTTACAGCCGCATTACCGGTTATTACCGGCCGGTACAGAACTGGAATGACGGAAAGTCCCAGGAGTTCAAGCAGCGCAAGACCTATAATGTATCCGCCTTCCGGCCCAAAGCCGCCGCCAGGCATAAGGAAGCCGCTTCCAGCGGCAACATCCCGGTGTCCGGGGAGATCCTCCTCTTTACCACCGCCACCTGTCCCAATTGCAGGGTCGCAAAGGAACAGTTGGGCAGGTCCAATGTGAAATACACCATCGTTCTTGCCGAAGAGCAGCCCGACCTTACCCGTTCCTACGGCGTACTGCAGGCGCCCACTCTGGCGGCCGACGGCCGGCTGATCGCCGGTCTGAGTAACATCATCAAATGGCTGGAGGAGAGAAACCGCCAAAGCGCCACCTAACAAACACCCGGGCCCCCCTTCACCGGGGGGTTTTTCGCTGCCTGTAAAAACGCCCTGCAGGCATACTGCCTGCGGGGCGTTTATAAAAAGTACCTAATCCTTCCAAAGGATATTACATGCCTGTTCTATGCAGATCCCGTCATCACGGCAGTAAAAAGCATATACAAAGCTGTCCCCGCGCTGGAACAGTGTCCGGCTCAATTTCTCACGGAATGATGTTTCAACAATGATATATCGCGCGCCCGGAAGGGTCTCTATCCTCTCCGGCAGGGTCCCCGGAATATACTCCGTCTTTGCCAGCAACGTATTTTCGCTGTCAAATTGCAGAAGCGTGATTTTTGTCGGATCTTCCGTGACGCAAACCGTTATCTCAATTTCCGTGCCTGAAGATATATTCGTATCGCCGGCGGTCTCTGCCCGGGTTTCGGTCATTTTCTGGCTCCAGGAACCTCCCGGCAGGCTTTCCCCGCCAAAGAAGACACCCTCTCCGTTGACAGCATACACTTTGCCGTCTGATGACTGATATACCGGGTTAAAATAGAAATTTCCCGCGTCGCCGTGAGGAATAATGTTGATCGTACCTTTCAGTGATACGTTTTCACCCTCATCCGTTGAAGTGACATGCGTGTTGCTGTCCGTTATCCCTTCGTCGATCAATACACTCCGGTATGATCCCGCTTCATCATGGATGTATGGGGCAAAAAAGCGGATACCCTCAACGTCAAAGATGTATTCCTGCATTGTGACCGTTTCACCGGTCCCATCCTTCCGGCTTGTTTCCGTGAGTGTCGCATAGAGACGCCCCCGATACCCGGCGCTTTCTTCTGTGCTGATTTCGCCGCCCTCCGTAAGCCTTTGGGCGTTTTCTTCAAAGTACCGGTCACTCTCAAACAAGTCAAGATACTCTGTTGTAATAAAAACACCGATCAGGCGGCCCGCGTCTTGACTTTCCCCCGCGTATCCGTCCGCAACTTTTATCACGCCCATCGCTCCCAGCGTAAAAGCGACCGCGATCAATAAACAAACGATGCCTATTATGCGCCTAATTTTCATCATCTTCCTCCAGATTGCCGTCGAATTTGAGAATATCTCCTACATCACATTGCAGGTAATAGCATATTTTATTGACTGTGCCGAACCTGACGCCCTTTGCCTTGCCGCTGCGAAGGATGGAAAGGTTGGCTTCCGTGATCCCGATGAGACCGCACAGCTCTTTTGACGTCATATTGCGTTCCTTCAGAACTTCTTCCAAATACACCCTGATCGCCATATCCCGCTCCCATCATATAAACAGGCTGTTGTCGTCACGGAGCCGCTTGTTCTCGATCAGCAGCCGGGAGAACAGCAGGATCATGACGGCAAACACGATGCTGACGATCGGGATATCCGCCGTAACGGTGATATCCGACAGCCAACGCATAGCGGCGATCCGGATGATATTGGATGCCGCTGTGATTGCTGTTGTAAAGCCCAATGCCGCGCAGCTGATTCTACTGACCCTTTCGGCGGCTTCCGCAATCCCCTCCTGTTCGTCTCCCGCGGCAATACCAAGCAGATCCAGCGCCCGAATGATGATCGCAATGTCAAATACATACGGTATGAGCCCGGCCGCAATGCGGAGCACGCCGAAAATTCTGTCGATATCTGTTTGCTCCGCCTCCCGCAAGGATAAAAATCCATCGGTAAGGGCAACGGCAGCGGTTGCCGTAAACAGGACGCATAAAGCATACAGAACCTTCCGCATATACTTGAGCAGCTGTTCTTTGTTTCCCCCTTGGAACAACCGAATGAGACGTAAAACAATATACAGAACAACCACCGCCCAGACAGCGACGCCAAGGGCCGCCTTTATCATCTTTGTGTATGCGGAGAAGCCTTCCGCGGTCACGGGGCGGAAGATGTGCGGATTCACCATTCCGTAAAGAGCCGGAAGGATCACGCCGGATAAAACATATAACGCGATCCTCTCCGGCAGCGTTTCTTTTCCGCATTTGTAACACAGCGCGAAGACCGCCGGTACCGCGGAGATCCCGACCCACAGGGCCGCCGCGATCCCGTTCCCCACCGCTCCCGCTTTTGACAAGAAACCGAGGCCGCCGGCGATTTGTTCAAAAGGGAATGCCATCATCGAAGAAAAGAGATTCGGAAAATGCTTTGTCAGTACAGTGAATGCAGCCAGAAGCGCCGCTTCAACGAAAAGGATAAGGAGCAATATTTTTCTTTTCATCCTTCCACCTCGCGGGATTATTGTTTTACGATAATCATTATAATGTAGAATTATTGTTTGTCAATAATTATTTTGAATTTTTTATAAAAACATCGGACCGGATGAGGCTGCGTCCTTCCTCTGCCGATTACCCTCTTCCATGACATCCCCTATGAGGGGAGGGTGACGAACAAAGTAAGGCGGGCAAGACGGAACGCCTCCGCCTTCCGGTTGTCCCCGTTCTCCGCTGCCCCCGCGTCATTTGAAAAGAGGGGCCTTTGCAGCCCCTCTTTTCATATCTTCCGCATTTCCTCGGTCCCTATTTTCATGCCGGATACCTGCGAATGCCCCGGTTTCCTCTTCACGCCTCCGGCATGACGGCATGGGCAGTCAAATACTCCTCCACCACCCGCGGCAGCAGGGTATAGCGCAGGTACCCGATGCCGAAGTCCTCCGCGTAAGAGGTATAATCGCTGTCACCGAAGTCCTCCATAAAATATACAGCCAGCGCTTCCTCCGTCACCTCCAGCCCGGCAGCCTCGGCAATGGCCTGATAGACCAGAGCCTGGACGGCGGCTTTGCTGTTCTCCTCCTGATAGTTGTCAAGCAGCGCCTCCAGCGAATCGTACGCCATATAGTAGGAGATAAAAGCGTCGGTCTCCATGCCGTAGTAACCGGCGTACTCATGATAATCGGCGGCCATCAGATCCCGCTGGTACTGCACCAACGCCTCCGGCAGCGACTTCACCACGGTATGTTCCGTCACATACTCCCGCAGGTAGGCGGCGACCGCCGCGCTCCGCAGATCCTCCTCGATGCCCTGCCGCATCCCGGCGACGGTGCTCCATCCGTATTCCGCGAAATTCTCTTCCACAAAGGCGTCGGTCAGAGCCGGGGCTTTGGATTCGGAGATATAGTGAATGGCGATCTCAAACACCGCGTCCTTCCCGCTCAGCTCCTCATTGCCGTAATCCTCCGGAAAAGTCACTTCGATGGGAAAGGTCTCCCCCGGCATATGGCCGATCAGCTGGGCGAGGAAATCATCTATGTAATTCGTCTCTCCGATGGTCACCGTTGTTCCGGCGCCGCCGGTGCTGCCCCCTTCAAATTCCACACCGTCTACCGAGCCCACATAATCGATATTGAGGGTATCCCCGTCCCTCACCGCCCGGTCGGTCACCTGCTCCTCCCCAGTATAGGCGGAGAGGTAGCCGGCGACCTGGGCATTGATGTCCTCTTCCTTTACGGTATGCACGTCCTCCGGGATGACAATACCCTCATAGTCGCAAAGCTCCACATAGTCCCCTGCGATGATCCCCGTAAAGAACCCATTGTCCTCCACCGCGTAGCTGTAGTCAAAGCCGGCAGCCGTGTCCTTCTTTGAAGCCGTCTGCAGCGCAGTCACTATAATGAGCGGCAGCAGCGCCGCCAATACCAGCGCAACGGCGACGCCTGTCCAAAATACGGAGGGACGGGCCTTCCAAACCGGGGGGGACGCATTGGCGATATCCTCCCGAATACCGGCCTCCAGGCCTTCGGGCAGCGCCTCCCGGGCCGCCAGCGCCAGCAGCTCCCCGGCCTGCCCCGGCGCGGGGGCGGTCTTCCCCTTCTCCCTGCGGGCTGCCAGTGCCTGCCGGATGTCGTTCTCGGCGGCGGACAGGCTGTCCGCTACCCTCTCCTCCCGGAGTTTCAGCACGCCGGCGATTTGGCGCGGGTTCAATCCCCGGGTTTTTGCCAGCAGCCAGATAAACCGGCGGCGGAGGGTCATCCCCATGACCGCCTCCAGCATCGCCTCTGCCGCCTTATCGTCGGCCGGCGCCGCCTCCCAATCCTCTCCGGCGGGTTGGGGCCCCACGCGGACTTCCCGGAAAACGCCGCTGTCCTTCTCCAGCGCCGCCTTCTGGCAGGCCCGCGCCATGCAGATGGCTGTCCACAGCTCTATCGTATTCCTCCGGGGGTCGCTTTCCGTCTTCAGCGTCTCCCAAAGGGCCTTATAGCCCTCCCGGCAAACACGGACCGCTTCCTCCTTGTTCTCCGTCAACAGCCGGCAGAGCAGCCAGGCCTCGCCCTTCCCCGCCTCCGTCAGCCGGTTCATAGCCGCCCGGTTTCCCTTTGCCGCCCTCAGCATCTGCACATCATAATCCATCGTCCTCTTCCTCTCTCAGGGATTGCCGCCGCCGGCGACGGTTCTATTATACAGGAATTTTTCGGCTTGTATAGGAAGTAAATTCCGAAAACAGGAATTTTTCCGTTTATACATGAGGCGATTCCGAAAACACTGAAAGAATTTTAAAAAAACCTGTTGACAACGTAACAATGTTTTGTTACACTATCCCCAGCATCAGAGAAAGGAGTCGCGTCATGGGCGAATGGATATCCAAAAAGGAGCTTCTTGAGGTTACCGGCATCTCCTACGGCCAGCTGTACCGTTGGAAACGGGAGCGTCTGATTCCGGAGAACTGGTTTGAAAAGCGTTCCTCCTTCACCGGTCAGGAGACCTTCTTTCCCAGGGAGCGGGTACTGTCCCGGGTACGTTTCATACTGGAGAACAAGGATCGGTACACCCTGAGCCAGCTGCTGGAACAGCTGAATCCTCCTCCCTCCGCCCGAAGATACTCCCGGGAGGCGCTGGCCTCCCTGGTGGGAGAACAGCTTCTCCGGTCGGCGCCGTTGCCCGAGGAACCGGACCACGGTCAGGCGCTCTGCCTGCTGGTGGCTGCTGATATGGCCGCCGGGAATACCGCTTCCGCCGCCGTCTGCCTTCGGGCGCTGCTGGAATGGCAGCGGTCCTTCGGCCTCATGAACGACACTGACGGCACACTGGTGCTTCTGGATACAGGGGAGGGACTCCCTCTCTATCTCACCCCGGAAAGCCGGCCGGTGCCTCCCCCGGGGGTGAACGTACGGTTTCAGGTCTCCATGAGCGACATATCGGCGAACTATACCCGCCGTTTAAACGACATCTACGAGGAGGAAGTAAAATGAGTCAAGAAAATCTGCCCAGCTGCCGTATATCCGGTTCCGGCACCGCCTCCGGCGGCGTCTACAATGAGGTCCTTATTTCAGGTTCCGGCAGGATAGAGGACAGTGTCAAAGCCAACGACATCCGTATTTCCGGCTCCGGGAAGTTCAGTGGAGATGTGGAAACCGGGGAACTCCGCGTATCCGGCTCCGCCGAATGCGGGGGGGCTCTTACAGCGGGAAGAGTCCATGTTTCCGGCTCCATCAATATCAAGGCCGACGCCGACTGCGAGATACTGAAGGTTTCCGGCGGCGTCGAGTGCGGGGGCAATGTCCGCGGGGAGGAGATCGCGGTTTCCGGCGGTTTCCGCTGCGGCGGCGGCGTGGAATGCGAAAAGTTCTCCTGCTCCGGCTCCTTCCGGGTCAAAGGGCTGCTGAATGCTGAACAGTTCTCCCTTTCGCTGGGGGGCGAAAGCAGCGCCGGGGAGATCGGCGGGGAAACCATCCTGGTGAAGATCGGCAGTGTCCGGCGTTTCTTCGTTGTCTACCGGGGCAAAAGTCTGAAGGCCGAAAGCATCGAGGGCACCCATGTCACCCTTGCCTGCGCCAAAGCCAAGATCGTCCGGGGAGAAACGGTTGTACTTGGCCCCGGCTGCGACATCGACAGGGTGGAATACTCCAAGCAGCTGACTGTCCATGAAAAGGCGCATGTCAGGGAACGGGTGGAGGTCCGTGTCGGATAAAGCAAAGCCGCCGGGGGAAAATCCCCGGCGGCTTTTGCCATCCATCTAAGCCGTTCACCCTTGCGGAACGGCTCTTCGGCTAACCCCGGTTCTTCTCCGGCCGGGGGATCCCGTTATGGGGAATGGCCTTTAAAGCCGCCATAAAGGGCTGAAGGTGCCGGGTATATACCTCCCGGGGGACCGCCGCCCTTTCCTTGCAAAATCGGGCTGCCATGCCGATGACCTCTCCCATCATACCGCCGGTCCGCATCACCCGGACCGTACCCAGCGCGTCATGGGATACGCTGACGTCCCGGCCGGCCAGGAACAGGTTGTCCACATTCCGGCTGTACAGGCAGCGGTAGGGTACCCAGAAGGGCTTGGGAAACTGTTCGTGATAGTCATGGGTCAGGAATCCGTCCCCCTCATGGAAGGCGGCGTAGAAACGGGGGTCGGGGTAATGCACGTCAAAATTCCAGAAGGAAGGCACACAGCCGTCCTCGTATACCCGGCCGGCGTATACCTCCGCCTTGGTCAGTATCACATCTCCGAACAGCCGCCGGGATTCCCTTTTCCCTCCGATGGCGCAGCTTTCCCCCAGACGCCAGCTGCCGTAGTCCCCGTCGGTATTCTTTACCGCATCCCAGGCGCCGTACATCGCCCGAAAATTGGTATCCCGGGCCAGCTCGGCCTCCGCGATGGGGTCCCGCTCCATACCGGATTCCCAGAACCAGCAACCGAAGGATCGTTCCCTCTGTCCGCCGTAAATATCCCTTACCTGGCCCCTGCCGGGGAATTCCACCCCCTTAAGGTCCATCGCCCAGGGGCAGGCGGGGAAGCTTTGGGGCGTCCCGGTATCCTCGATATACCAGCAGTTGGTCATGCCCATATGACCGTTTGTGGTGGTCTCGCCCTCGGCGCCCGCCAGCGCCCCCACCGTTCCGTCCCCGGTACAGTCGGCGAAAACGGGAGCGACCAGTGTCTGCAGGGTGTCCTTTTTCAGGTTCCGCAGCGTCAGGGAGGTGATTCGGCTGCCCTCCTTTGTGACGCCGGTCACGGCGGTGTGCAGCAGCACCCGCACCCCGGCTTCCCGAAGCAGCGCCAGCTTCCGGTCGTCCTCATAGATCTCCCCCCGGTTCTCGGCGCCGTAATGGCCGGTGCGTTCCTGCTCCAGTTCCCCCACGATATTCCCTATGCCGGGGAAGGGTTCGGCGTTCCGGTCACCCCCCAGCCACACCCGCACCTCGGAGGAGTTGTTGCCGCCCACCACCGGCCTGTCCTGCACCAGCACGGTATCCAGCCCCTGCCTGGCCGCCATGACCGCCGCGCATATCCCGGCAATGCCCCCGCCGCAGACGGCAAAATCACAGGAAAGCGCCTCCGGCTCACCGGTTTGGGTCTGCTGCTTCCAGAACGCCGCGGCCGCCGCTCCCGGGGGAGGCGTAAAACCTTCCCTTTGCGTCAGGAAAACACCGCCGCACCGGCCCGCGAAGCCGGTCAGGTCCCGGAGGGTCAGTCTGTGGGTCTCCCCTTTCAGCTCGACCCTGCCTCCCGGCACCCAGCCCCAGGTCGCCGGCGCGTCCCCGAAAATGCCGATCTCCTCGCCGTCCAGCGTAAGAGCGAACCGTCCCGGCGCGTACTCCGGCTTCCATGGCGCCACCCAGTTATAGGTGTACACCCAAAGCAGATACCCGCCGGGCGGCAGTGTAAACTCCGCCCTTGCCTCCCCCACAGGGAGGCCCAGCCCGTGGGCCAGCAAATAGGGCATCCCCATATTGGGGAGGAACTGGGTGTCAAACGTCCATTTTCCGGCGTCAAACCTGCCGGCGGTCAGTAGTATCTCCTTCATGCCTCTCTCCTTTTATCCGGTTTTCCCTCTTCCGGGAAAAAGGGCTGCAGCGCCTTATCTAGAACGGCCTTGATTTTTTCCTTTGTAGCGGCGCCCTCATGGACTTTTACGCCCTCCACATAGAAGGTGGGGACATACCAGTAGTCATAGCTGTTCGCCAGTGCGGGTTCTTCGTTTTCATCCACCCGGCGGATGGGGATCTGCCCGTAAGCCGGGTTCCCGGCGCACAGCTCCCTGATCCACCTCTCGGCCTCCCGGCAGTAGGGGCAGTTCTCCAGCGTGAAAAACAGGATCTCCTTCATTTATGTCCCCTCCTTGCGCAGCCGTACCGTGATCTCCTTGTTGTCCCGGAACCGCTTGGTGCTGCAATGCATCAGACATGTATCCCCCTCAAAGGCCAGTCGGAATCCCAGCTCCCCGGGGTACCCGATCACCGCCGCCCTCACAGCGAAGCTGCCGTCATCCTGCCAGGCCGCCGATACGCCGACCTCCGTCAGCTCCCTGCCGTAAAGGCCGGGCAGGCTCCCCCTCCGCCAGCGCCAGGGGCCGCAGGTAAAGGAATAGGTCTTCCCCCCGTAATGGAAGGTCAATGTCCCGTCACAGTTGGCAAAAGCCAGCTCCAGTCCGGCCACTCCCAGCTCGTTGTCCTCCGCCCGGTAGAAGCCGCCCCGCTCCGGGTGGCGGTTGGGGCAGGGGCAATGCTGTGCGCAAGGCTGGGTGGGGCGCTGGAGCTGCTCCAGCATCGCCTCCAGTTCCGCCCGGTCGGCGTCCTCGGTGTCCGAGGCGGTGTCCAGCGCCGGCAGCAGCGTCTCCCAGAACAGCGTCATGGGCGTCTGCAGGTCATCCGTGCCGGAGTTCATGGCGATCACCATCTCCTGTTCCGGGCATACGATGCAGTACTGCCCGTAAGCGCCGTCCCCCCGGTATACTTCCCGGGGAACACACCGCCAGAACTGATACCCGTAGCCTTGGTTCCAGTCGGAGCCTGTGGCGGGATCACCGTTGGGGATATGTTTTGCGGTTGCCAGCTCCACCCACTCCTCGGGGATCACCTGTTGTCCCCCGAAGCGGCCCTTCTGCAGCAGGCAGATGCCGAAACGGAGGATGTCCTCATTATGGATATGGAGCCCGCTCCCTCCCTGGCAGATGCCCTCGGGGCTTTCCTCCCAGTAGATCCCCTCCATATTGAAGCCCAGCGGCTCGAACAGCCGGGGGCGGAGGTAATCGATAATTTTTTCCCCGGTAACCTTCTGGGTGATGGCGGACAGCATAAAAGTGGCGGCGGTGTTGTAGACGAAGTGTGTTCCCGGCTGGGTAGGCAATGGCTGGGCAAAGAAGGCGCCGATCCAATCCTCGCTGCCGAAAACCGCGCGGGTGGGGTCGGGGTCATGCCCGGCCGCCATGGTCAGCAGGTTCTCCACCGTCATCGTCCGGAGGCGGGGGGAGACCCGTTGGGGCAGCTTCTCCGGGAAAAAAGAAACCACCTTGTCAGAAAGCCGCAGCTTCCCCTCCTTCACGGCGAATCCCACCGCCGTGGAGGTAAAGGATTTGCTGAGAGAGTACAGCATATGCACATCCTCAAGGGAATAGGGCTTCCAGCGGCAGGACAGCACTACCTTGCCCCGCCGGGCGATCATCAGGCTGTGGGCGCCGGTGTCTCGGCTGTTCATTTTCTTCAGCAGCTTTACCAAAGCCCCCGCGGGGATCCCTGCCTCGGCGGGAGCGGCGTACGTCAAAGTTTTCATAGGCGGCCTCCTTATATACGATAACCCTTTTTTCCACACGGAACGCTGAAATCCTGCCCCTGGTTTTGTCGGTTTCGTGAATTGACAGGTCGGCTTTCCCGTGGGATAATAAAAGTATCAGGCAGCCAATCTGCTGTATTACAGGAGGAGAAAATGCAATTTCGTAAATTAGGCAAAACAGATATGGAGGTTCCCGTTATCGGTATGGGCACCTGGGCGATCGGCGGCGATGGCTTCTGGGGTCCCCAGGACAGAGAAAACAGCATCCGCTCCCTCCGGGCCGGTATCGAGACCGGCAAGGTATTGATCGACACGGCTCCCTGTTACGGCCGGGGCGAGGCGGAGGAGGTTGTCGGCGAGGCGATCAAGGGCAAGCGGGATCAGGTTTTCCTGGCCACCAAGTGCGGCCTGCGTATCGATCGGCCCCGTATGGACAAGCTTCTTACCCGGGAATCCATCTTCTGGGAGGTGGATGAGTCCCTCCGCCGTCTCCAGACCGATTATATTGACCTCTACCAGTGCCACTGGCCGGATCTCTTCGGCACCCCCCAGGAGGAGACCGCCACCGCCATGTATGACCTGCAGAAGGCAGGCAAGATCCGCGCCATCGGCGTATCCAACTATTCCGTGGAACAGATGACCGAGTTTGCCAAGTATGCCCCCCTGGTCTCCCTCCAGCCCCAGTACTCCCTGCTGGAGCGGGAGCTGGAGCGGGATCAGCTGCCCTATCTGATCGAGAACGGCATGGGCGTGCTGTCCTACGGCTCCCTGGGCTCCGGTCTGCTCTCCGGCAAGTACAACCACAGCAACAAGCCCGATGACGGCCGGGTACGCTTCTACAAATACTGGCAGGAGCCCCGTTTCACCCGCGCCCTGGCGCTGATCGAGGTGCTGCGGGAGATCGCCGGGGCGCGGAATGTCTCCGTCGGCAACATCGCCATTGCCTGGACGGTGTCCAACCCCTGGATGAGCTGCGCCCTGGTGGGCGGACGCACCCCCGAACAGGTGCAGGACAACCTCGCCGCCGGCGATATCGTCCTCACCCAAGAGGAGAAGGACAAAATCGAAGCCGCTTACAAGATCTACGATCAGGAATAAAGGAAAAAAACCGGCAGGTCGACCGGAATGCACGGATCATAAAGCCCCCTTCCGCTTTAAAGAAGCGGCAGGGGGCTTTTCTTGTCGGAGAACATGCGCGCGCCGGCCCGCGGTCCCCCGTTACGGCGTCCCTTGGCCGGGGCAAACGCTGTTATAGAAATCCAGCAGGCGGGCGCAGTACTCCTCGTCCTCCTCCATGCGGAAAATGTTATTGTCCCGGACGATGAAATGGTCATCCCCCTCCCGTATCCACAGCCGGCAGGCAGGCCCGGCGGCATGCAGCAGGCGGCAGGCATTCTCAACCGGCACGACGGGGTCGCCGTCGCTGGCGATCAGCATCATAGGGCGGTCGATGCTTCCGATCAGGTCTATGGGGTTCCGGGTTTCAACGGCCTCCCCGTAAATCAGGTAGAGGGTGGCGTCCACGACCCTGCCCTCCAGCGAAACAAACCACTCCGGGGCGCCATACCGGCGGAAGGTGTCCCTTACAAGGTGGGATACCGAGGAATAGGCTGATTCCGCTACCATCCCGCTGAGCTCGGGCATCGCGGAAAAAGCGTTGATCGCCACGGATCCCCCCATGGAGACTCCGTGCAGGAGGATCGGCAGTTCCTCATACCCGGGGAGTGAACGGATATACTCCGCCGCCGTCCGAACATCCTCTGTTTCGGTAAAGCCCATGCCTACCCGGTTGCCCTGGCTGCGGCCATGCCCCCGAAGCTCCAGCAACAGGCTGGCATAGCCCTGCCTTTGCAGCCAGGCGGCATGCGCGTAGTAATAGGTCACCGAGGGCTGCCGCACGCCGCTCATAAAAATTGCGATCCCCCGGGGCTTCTCAGTCTCCACCAACGACGCCCACAGCCGCAGCCCGTCGGCCGTCATCAGGGTGACATCCCGGGCGGTAATGCCGCACTCCTCCGGGGTGTAGACCTCCTGCATCGGGGAATAGGTCAGGCTGTCATGATACCGCACCGGCCATGTCATGCCGATGAAAAATACCAAAGGCCCGAAGAAAAAGGCGGAGAGTACCACGCAGGCCGCCCCGATGCACAGCTGGCGCAGCAAACGGAGTGTGGGGTGTAGCGGCTTTTTGACTGGGTTCGCCGGCAGCCTTTCCGGCAGGAAATCGACAGACATGCTCTACTTCTCCCAAACCTGTTCAAACAGGCATTTCAGATACTCGGTCTCCGGCGCGGCGGCCAGTACCGGGTGGTCCATCCCCTGGGTACGGCCGGCGATCCGCCGGAGGATATGGCGGCTCTCCCTTGCGGCCGCCCCCACCACCTCCCGGAAAGCATCGGGCCTCACATGCTGGGAGCAGGAGCAGGTCACCAGGATCCCCCCCTCCCGGAGCAGCTTCATTCCCCGGAGGTTGATCTCCTTATATCCCCGCAGGGCGCCCGGCACCGATGCTCGGGATTTGGTAAACGCGGGTGGGTCCAGTATCACCACATCGTACCTCTCCTCGGCTTTTTCCTGCTCCCTGAGGAAGTCAAAGCAGTTGGCCTCTGTAAAACGGACCCGGTCCTCCAGCCCGTTCATCCGGGCATGAAGGGCGGCGTGGGCCACCGCCTCCCCGGAAATATCCACCCCTGTCACCTCCGCCGCGCCGTACATCCCGGCGTGCAGGGCAAATCCCCCTACATGGGAAAAACAGTCCAGGACTCTGGCCCCCTTCACAAAGGGGGCGATCGCCGCCCGGTTCTCCTTTTGGTCCAAAAAATATCCTGTCTTCTGCCCCTTTTTGACATCCACCCTCAGCCGCAGGCCGTTCTCCCGGAACTCCACCAGATCCGGCACATTGCCGTAAAGCAGCCCGGTGCGCTCCTCCAACCCCTCCAGCTTCCGTACCGGAACGTCGCTCCGTTCATAGATGCCGGCAGGGCGGAGCAGGCTCTGCAGCGCTTCCACCACCGGCTGCCGGAACCTATCCATACCCAGGGAAAGGAACTGCAGTACCAGCACCTCCCCGAAGGAATCGCAGATCAGCGCCGGCAGCCGGTCGGACTCGGCAAAAATCATCCGGCAGGAGCCCATATCCGCGAAGCCTCGCCGGTACTCCACCGCCTCCCGTATCCGCCGGAAGATAAAATCCCCGTCCACCGGCTCTTCCTGATAGGTCATGATCCGCAGAGAGATCATGGAAGCCGGGTTGTAATAGGCCCTCGCCAAAAAGCGCCCCTTGGCGGACACCACGTCCACCATATCCCCGGGGGTATAATCCCCCTCTACCCGGTCGATCTCGGTACGGTAGATCCAGGGATGCCCCGCGGCGACCCGCTTTTCCTTACCCGGCAGCAACCGGCATCGCGCCATTTTTCATCCTCCCGCACGGAGTCATTATAACAGGAATCCCTTCTTCTCACAAGATTCCCGGCTCGGCCGCCCGGATCTCCCGGGCGTCAAAAAAGCGGGGGCGTCGCCCCCGCCGTGTCATAGTTTAGTTGAAGAAAGTTGCCGTATCGATCTTCCCGTATCCGCCGAAGCTGTTGGGGTAGCCGAAGATCTCCTCCGCCAGCCCCTTCCCGAGGAACTTTTCGGTAACCGCATCGGTTTTTTCCGTCATGTCGATATCGGCGAAAGCCTCCGGGTAGACGGTCTTGGCCATAAACCAGGTGTTGATCAGCGCGAGCTCATAATTGGTGTAATAGGCGTTGAACGCCATCTGGAGGTAAACCTCCCCCTCCCGCCAGGCCTTGCAGCTGTCCAGCAGGGTGGGATCCTCGTCAAAAAGGGGCTTGATATTCTTCACCGCCGCGGCATCGATGATCATGATATCCATTTCCTCTCCCAGAGCGACGAATTTCTCCTCCTCGAGGGCCTGCACGCCGCCGCCCTCCAGCCCGGTGACGACATTCCGCGCATTGGCCACCGTAAAGGCGATATAGTTCTGGGAGGTCATCAGGTGGTTGGTGGTTCCCCAATTGCCCAGTCCGCAAATATAGACCCCCGGTTTGTCCTCCTCGGGAATATCGGCGGTACGGCGCTCAATTTCGGCCCGCTCCTCCGCGATATAGGCGATCAGCGCGGCCGCCCTGTCCTCCCTGCCGAAAATGCTGCCCAAAAGGGTCAGGCTGCCGGCAAAGGCTTCGTCAAACACGCCGTCGGGGCCGGACCGCAGGGTGATCACCGGCACGCCCAGCTGCGCCTGCAGGGCGTCCCCCTTCTCCACATCCTCATACTCGGAGATCACGATATCGGGATCGCAGGCAAGGATCTTCTCCGCCTCCGCGGTCTGGGCTGCGGGGCCTCCGACGCCGCAGGAGGGCAGCGCCGAGAATACATCCTCATGGGCGATCAGATAGGGCCGCGCCACACCGTCAAACATCTTGGGCCGCTCCTCCAGTGAGGTGTTGTCGATATCCTCCACCCCGGCCAGCAGGCTGACGTCCCCTACATAGCTGTACATCCGCAGCGCCCCGGCGCCGATGCAGACTACCCGCCGATAACTGCCGGGGATCACGTTTACCTCCCGGCCGATGCTGTCAGTCACCGTGATCTCCTCGGAAACCGCCGGCTCTTCCACGGGCGTCACAACTTCCTTTTCCTCTCCGCCGGCCGGTTCTTCACCGGTTTTCAGCCCGCAGGCTGCCAGTCCCAGGCAGAGAATTGCCGCCAATAGCAGCGCCATCCATTTTGTCAAAGTTTTCATTGCTTTCCTCCTATGATGATTTTCTCATTCTCGTGTGTCAGTACCCGTACCTCGGCGTCAAAAATATCGCTGATGACTTCCGGGGTAAACCGTTCCTCTCCGCCGGCATACCGGATCCGTCCCTCCTTGATAAAGAAGAACCTGTCTCCCAGGCGCAGCGCCTGATTCAGGTCGTGGAGGGAGCACAGCAGTGTGATCCCCTGCTCCCGCGCCAGCTTTTTCGCCTCTTCTATCATCCTCATCTCATTGGCGATATCCAGGTTCCCGGTGGGCTCGTCGAACACCAGCAGTCTGGGCTGCTGGGCCAGCGCCCGGGCGATCGCCACCTTCTGCCGCTCCCCTCCGGAAAGCCTGTTGACATTCCGCGGGGCGTATTCCTCCAGCCCCATCTCCGCCAGCAGCGATTCCACCGCCCGGATGTCTTCCTTTCCCGCCCTCAGGCCGAAGCGGGAGATCCTGCCCATCAAAACGGAATCAAAAACCGACAGATCCCCGAAGGTGATGATCTGGGGGACATACGCCACCAGCCCCGCCCGTTCCCGGGCGGATAAACGGGAGAGTTCCCTTCCCTCGATCTCCATCCTTCCGCTCTGTGGCCGGCAGATCCCCAGGATATTCTTAAAGAGGGTGGTTTTCCCGGAACCGTTTTTGCCCAGCAGTACCCCGATCTCCCCCGCCGGCAGCTCCAGGTCGATCCCCCGCAGTACATACCCGTTCCGCCTGTTGTACCGGAAGGTCAGCTCCTCAATCCGCAGCATGTCCGTCCCCCTTTTTCGTAAACAGCAGCGCGAAGAAAAAGGGCGCGCCCAGAAGTGTGGTGATCGCCCCCACCGGCAGCGCCGCCCCCCTCCCCATACTCCGGGAAAAGGTATCCGCCGCCAGCAGCAGCAGGCTGCCGGAGAGCACCGACGCGGGTATCGTCAGCCGGTGATCCTGCCCCAGTATCTTTTTCACCACATGGGGGCAGATGATTCCCACAAATCCGATGATCCCCAGGTAGGACACACACACCGCGGTGATCAGGGAAGCCAGCAGCAGCGTGACAAACCGCAGTCGGCTGACATGGACCCCCATGGTGCCGGCGGTGGCGTCCCCGCTGAGAAGGGCGTTATACTGCCAGGAGAACAGGGAGAATACCGCCGTGCCCGCCGCCACCGCCCCGAACATCATCAGGTCGGTGGTGTAGGTGGCCCGGCCTAAATCCCCGAAGCTCCAGATCACCGCGGCCGACAGCCCCACGTCCGTCGCGTAAAACTGGAGGATGGTGGTGCCCGCCGTCCAGACCGCGCCGACGGAGATCCCCGCCAGCACCACTACTCCTGGGGAAAATCTTCTCAGGCGGCAGAGTCCCAGTATCAGAAGGATGGACAGCAGAGAAAACAGGAAGGCGATCAGGGACGCGGCGTAGGGGTTGACGCCCACCGTGTAGTTGTTCAGGTTGTTGCCGGTGGAAAGAAAGCCGCCGGCAAAGGCGATGATCGAAAGGTTCGCTCCGAATACCGCCGCGTTGGATACCCCCAGTGTAGAGGGAGAGGCCATATCATTATTCAGCACCGTCTGCATCATCAGTCCCGAGACCGACAGTCCGGCCCCCGCGATGACGGCCGCCAGCACCCGGGGCAGCCGGATATTCCATAGGATGCGCGTCTGTGCCGGCGTCCCTTTTCCCGCGATCGCGTCAAGGGTTTCCCCCGCCGTCATACCCGAGGAACCTACAAACAGGCAAACCGCTGCCAGGATCACCACCCCGGCGGCCAGGATCGGCAATACCGCCCTTCCCCTGTGATTCTTTCCATTCGATCGTTTTTTCATACACTCTCCGGCAAACGTCTTCCGCATAAAAAAAGCCTACGGCTCTTCTTCGGAAAAGCCGTATGCCTTCAATAGCATACCGTAACAAAAAAACCCGGTAACGAATGCGCCGCATTCTCCCGCCGGCTTCATGCCGGCCATATCGAATATATTATACCATGAGCCGGGGGAAAAGGCAAGGTGAGCGGACGGTATCCCGGCGTGGGAATAAAAACAAGCCGCAAGCGGAGATGAAAGCCTCGACGCCTGCGGTGTTGAAAAGAGCTCCAGCGGCGACCCGTCCTCCCGGGCCGTTTCCGGCCGGGCACTGTCGTCTTAACTTCTGTGTTCGGGATGAGAACAGGTGGATCCCCTTCACTATCGCCGCCGGAAATAAAAAGGGCCGCGCCCTCACAACTGTATAAGGAAATCGCGGTAAATCCTGTCGGTCAAGTCCTCGGCCTGTTCCTATCGGTCATCTTCAGGATGGAAGGCTGCAGCCTTCCGAAAACAAACAAGGGGAACCGCCCCTGCGGCTCCCCTTGTTGTTGAAATCTTTAGCTGCCTCGCATCTGCGAGGGGTTGATATTCCGGTACGAGGCGTTGTTGGGATCGCCCAGCCGGGTCATCATCACATTCCTGTCTTCTCCGTAGGTGGTCATACCCAGCCATATGCCCAGCTTCGTCCAGAAGCCGACCGCTTTCTTGCTCTTCTGTGTGGCTTGGTTCGTCTTTTTCATGTCGATCACCTCCTGTAAGGTGTCAAAGCGAACTTCTTTTCCTGTGATTATAGTATATTCGTTTTCCATGGAATTGTCAACACTTTCTTAAATATGCCCGTAATGCTTCCACGGCATCCGCAATTCCATGGCGAGGGAGATCCGGTGCTCCGCATGAACAAAGCGTCGCCTTCCCTTCGCGAAAGCGTCAGGAAACTTCGGGCGATTACACCCGTCGCGTGGTTCCTTCCCTCCCGTATTATACATATTCGGGGCCTGTGTATGCCGGGTGCGGGAATAAAAACAATCCGCAAGCGGCGATGAATTCATCGACGCCTGCGGTGTAGAAAAGAGCTCCGGCAGCTACCTATCCTCCCGGGCCGTTTCCGGCCAAGTACTGTCGGCGATGAAGGTCTTAACTTCTGTGTTCGGGATGAGAACAGGTGGATCCCCTTCGCTATCGCCACCGGAAATAAAGAGGGTCTGCGCCCTCACAACTGTATAAAGAAACTGCCTGCAACTCTTATTGATCAAGTCCTCGACCTATTAGTATCGGTCAGCTTCACACATTGCTGTGCTTCCACACCCGACCTATCGCCTTGTAGTCTTCAAGGGGTCTTACTCTCTTTACGAGATGGGAAGTCTTATCTTGAAGGGGGCTTCACGCTTAGATGCTTTCAGCGTTTATCCCGTCCGCACTTGGCTACCCGGCTATGCCCTTGGCAGGACAACCGATGCACCAGCGGTGCGTCCATCCCGGTCCTCTCGTACTAGGGACAGCTCTCCTCAAACTTCCTGCGCCCACAGTGGATAGGGACCGAACTGTCTCACGACGTTCTGAACCCAGCTCGCGTGCCACTTTAATCGGCGAACAGCCGAACCCTTGGGACCTGCTTCAGCCCCAGGATGTGACGAGCCGACATCGAGGTGCCAAACTCCTCCGACGATGTGGACTCTTGGGAGGAATCAGCCTGTTATCCCCGAGGTAGCTTTTATCCGTTAAGCGATGGCAATTCCACTCTCTACCACCTGACCACTAAGCCCTACTTTCGTACCTGCTCGACCTGTGTGTCTCGCAGTCAAGCTCCCTTCTGCCTTTACACTCTTTGAATGATTTCCAACCATTCTGAGGGAACCTTTGGGCGCCTCCGTTACTCTTTGGGAGGCGACCGCCCCAGTCAAACTGCCCACCTGACACTGTCTCCGGCCGGGATCACCGCACCGGGTTAGAAATTCACTGCCGGAAGAGTGGTATCCCAACGGTGACTCCGCCAAATCTGACGACCTGGCTTCCCTGTCTCCCACCTATCCTGTACATCCGACAACAAATCCCAATATCAGGCTGCAGTAAAGCTCTACGGGGTCTTTCCGTCCAGCTGCGGGTAATGTGCATCTTCACACATACTTCAATTTCACCGGGTCACTTGTTGAGACAGCGCTCAAGTCGTTACGCCATTCGTGCGGGTCGGTACTTATCCGACAAGGAATTTCGCTACCTTAGGACCGTTATAGTTACGGCCGCCGTTTACAGGGGCTTCAGTTCTGTGCTTCGGTTGCCCTGACACTTCCCTTTAACCTTCCTGCACCGGGCAGGCGTCAGCCCATATACTTCCACTCTCGTGTTCGCATAGACCTGTGTTTTTGGTAAACAGTCGCTTGAGCCTTTTCGCTGCGGCCTCCTTACGGAGGCGCCCCTTCTCCCGAAGTTACGGGGTCATTTTGCCGAGTTCCTTAACAAGTGTTCTCCCGTTCGTCTTAGGATTCTCTCCTCACCTACCTGTGTCGGTTTGCGGTACGGGCGCCTTCCACTCCCTAGCAGGTTTTCTCGCCAGCGTGAAATCATCGGCTTCACTACTTATTTTCGCTCCGCGTCAGACCCCGGGGTCCCGGCAGGCGTACTTCACTGCCTGCCCCCCTCAGTCCTTGCCCCGGCTCTACCATCAACCGGGTCCGACTATCCTTCTGTGTCACTGCTTCGGTCATTCATGTACGGCGGTATCGGATTCTTAACCGATCGTCCATCGCCTACGACTTTACGTCCTCGGCTTAGGTCCCGACTTACCCTGGGCGGACGAACCTTCCCCAGGAAACCTTAGGCTTTCGACGGCGCGGATTCTCGCCGCGCTCTCGCTACTCATACCGGCATTCTCTCTTGTGTAAAGTCCATACAGGCTCCCGCTTGTACTTCAGCCCCTACACATTGCTCCTCTACCAGTCTCTGTCTCTTTCAACTTCGACTCCACAGCTTCGGTGGTATGCTTTAGCCCCGGACATCTTCGGCGCAGAATCACTCGACCAGTGAGCTGTTACGCACTCTTTAAATGTATGGCTGCTTCTAAGCCAACATCCTGGTTGTCTCTGCAACTCCACATCCTTTCCCACTTAGCATACACTTCGGGACCTTAGCTGATGGTCTGGGCTTTTTCCCTTTCGACTACGGAACTTATCTCCCGCAGTCTGACTCCCGGGTATAATGCGCCGCGATTCGGAGTTTGATAAGGTTCGGTAAGCTTTGTGGCCCCCTAGCCCATTCAGTGCTCTACCCGCGGTGATCTCTACCCCGAGGCTAGCCCTAAAGCTATTTCGAGGAGAACCAGCTATCTCCAGGTTCGATTGGAATTTCTCCGCTATCCACAACTCATCCCCACCTTTTTCAACAGATGTGGGTGCGCGCCTCCATGGTGTCTTACCACCACTTCACACTGGCCATGGATAGGTCACCTGGTTTCGGGTCTATTGCACGCAACTCTCTCGCCCTCTTCAGACTCGCTTTCGCTGTGGCTTCGGTACTTAATACCTTAACCTCGCTACGTACAATAACTCGCCGGTCCGTTCTACAAAAAGTACGAGGTCGCACCTTGCTCGTGCTTCCTCTGCTTGTAAACACAGGGTTTCAGGTTCTCTTTCACTCCCCTCCCGGGGTTCTTTTCACCTTTCCCTCACGGTACTATGCGCTATCGGTCACCATTTCGTATTTAGCCTTGGGAGGTGGTCCCCCCTGCTTCCCGCTGGATTTCACGTGTCCCGCGGTACTCTGGATCCTGTCCTGTATGCTCTGCATTTCGTCTACGAGGCTTTTACTCCCTATGGCGGCGCTTTCCAGCGCGCTTCGACTATGCTTCACATATCCTTTGACAGTCCGCAACCCCGCATGACCGAAGTCATCCGGTTTGGGCTCTTTCCCTTTCGCTCGCCACTACTCAGAAAATCGATGTCTCTTTCTTTTCCTCCGGCTACTTAGATGTTTCAGTTCACCGGGTTCCCTCCGTTCACCTATCTGTTCAGTCAACGGTGACGGGGCATTACCCCCGCCGGGTTCCCCCATTCGGATATCCATGGATCGATGTCTGTTTGCGACTCCCCATGGCTTTTCGCAGCTTACCACGTCCTTCTTCGGCGTCTGGTGCCTAGGCATCCCCCCTGCGCTCTTTCTTTCTTGATCATCTCTAAGACTTGCAGTTCGTATGTCTTCGATGGTTACCCATCTCTTTTTCTCTCGTTTATACTTGCTTCTCTTTGTTTCGCAGTTCTTTATACAGTTGTCAAGGTGCATTTGGGAATCTATCCCGCCCTTTCGGGTCGCCTTTTTAAAAGGCGTGGTGGGCTCAAGTGGACTCGGACCACCGACCTCGCGCTTATCAGGCGCGCGCTCTAACCAGCTGAGCTATGAGCCCGTATGACCGTATTGACCCTATCAAGGTTTGGTGGAGATGAGCGGGTTCGAACCGCTGACCCCCTGCGTGCAAGGCAGGTGCTCTCCCAGCTGAGCTACACCCCCAAAGGTTCGCTCCCTGAATACTGTATAGCGCACACTTCGATCGAGCTCGACCGAAGACTTCGGGAGAACGCTTCCGCTTCCCCCATGGTCTCCTTAGAAAGGAGGTGATCCAGCCGCACCTTCCGGTACGGCTACCTTGTTACGACTTCACCCCAGTCATTGATCTCACCTTCGACGGCTGCCTCCTTGCGGTTAGCTCACCGGCTTCGGGCGCTACCAACTCCCATGGTGTGACGGGCGGTGTGTGCAATCCCCGGGAACGCATTCACCGCGACATGCTGATTCGCGATTACTAGCAACTCCGACTTCATGTGGGCGGGTTGCAGCCCACAATCCGAACTGAGACCGCTTTTGGAGTTCCGCTTGCCTTTGCAGACTCGCTTCTCGCTGTTACGGCCATTGTAGCACGTTTGTAGCCCAGGACATAAGGAGCATGATGATTTGACGTCGTCCCCACCTTCCTCCGAATTGTCTCCGGCGGTCTCGTTAGAGTCCCCGCCTTTACGCGCTGGCAACTAACAACAGGGGTTGCGCTCGTTGCAGGACTTAACCCAACATCTCACGACACGAGCTGACGACAACCATGCACCACCTGTCTCAACGTTCTCCCGAAGGAGCACCCCGCGCTTTCGCGCCGGTCCGTTGGATGTCAAGCCCTGGTAAGGTTTTTCGCGTTGCTTCGAATTAAACAACATGCTCCGCTGCTTGTGCGGGGACCCGCCAATTCCTTTGAGTTTCAACCTTGCGGCCGTACTCCCCAGGCGGTATGCTTATTGCGTTAACTGCGGCACAGAGGGGGTCGATACCCCCTACACCTAGCATACATCGTTTACGGCGTGGACTACCAGGGTATCTAATCCTGTTTGCTACCCACGCTTTCGCGCCTCAGCGTCAGTTAAGGCCCAGACCGTCGCCTTCGCCACCGGTGTTCCTCCTAATATCTATGCATTTTACCGCTACACTAGGAATTCCACGATCCTCTACCTCACTCAAGCCACACAGTTTCCCATGCTCTTCCCGGGTTGAGCCCGGGGCTTTCACATGAGACTTGCATCGCCGCCTACACGCCCTTTACGCCCAGTAATTCCGGACAACGCTCGCTCCCTACGTATTACCGCGGCTGCTGGCACGTAGTTTGCCGGAGCTTTCTTATGGGGTACCGTCACTTCCTTCGTCCCCCATCACAGAAGTTTACAACCCGAGGGCCTTCTTCCTTCACGCGGCATTGCTGGGTCAGGGTTCCCCCCATTGCCCAATATTCCCCCCTGCTGCCTCCCGTAGGAGTCTGGACCGTGTCTCAGTTCCAGTGTGGCCGTTCAGCCTCTCAGCTCGGCTACCCATCGTTGACTTGGTGGGCCGTTACCCCCCCAACTATCTAATGGGACGCGAACCCGTCTTACACCGGATCTCTCCTTTGACCCCTTCGGCAGGCGCCGTTGTGGTCTCATGCGGTATTAGCAACCGTTTCCGGTTGTTATCCCCCTGTGTAAGGTTGGTTGTTCACGCGTTACTCACCCGTCCGCCGCTAAGTTCGCCCCGAAGGGCTCCCTCCGCTCGACTTGCATGGGTTAGGCATGCCGCCAGCGTTCGTCCTGAGCCAGGATCAAACTCTTATGTTTAAATCCTTCGCTCACTTCGCCGGCCTCTCTGCCGGCTTTCGCTTGCGCTTGCTTCTCTCGGAATTTTTTTCTTGGTTTCCAAAACCTTCGCGGGGCCGCCTCTTACTGGCTTTCCCGCTACGCTCGTTCTTGGTGTGCATCTATACAGTTTTCAAGGAGCATCCGCTGCCCCGCTTTTTATGGGTCAGCCTTAGTAATATACCATCCTTTTTCCGTCCTGTCAACCTTTTTTTTGATTCTTTCTTTGTTTTCCTCCCTTTTTTCTCCCGCCGCGGATCCCGCGATCGATGGCGCCGTCCCGACGGAAGGAACGGTCTGTTGCGGCGCGTTCCCCCATAGGGGCGTTCTCCCCCTCCGGAAAATATCGCGAAATTTCGCGTGTAAAAAGCCCCCTCCCCTGCGGGCGGGGCCGAAACTCCGGCCTCATCAAAAAAACGCCCTCCCGAAAGTTCGTCGGGAGGGCAGGGGGCTGCTTATGTTTCCGTTTCCGCGCAGGCCGTAAGGTATTGTCCGAACGCGCTGAATGTCAGGATCCCTTGGCTGTTGCCTTCCTCCTCGCCTCCGTACTTTTTATACGTGATGGTAAACAGCGCGCTGTCGTTGAAGTCCTCCCACGAGGGAATAAAACTTTTCAGGTATGCTATTTTCTCCTCCGTCAGCGTCCCGCCGACCGTTTCCTCCGTAGTCCATCTTTCCGCCTCATCGCCGCCGTATTGCTCCCGTAATGCCTGCAGAAGGTCCTCCCCCTCCGGCTCCACGATCTGTATGCTTACCAGCAGAGGATCCCCCTCGATATACCCCGTCGATGACGCGAGGCTTTCAAACCCCAGGTTGACCCATTCGTTCCCGCCCAAAGCGTCATACCCCCGCAGGATGATCTCGACCCTTCCGTTCTCCTTCTGTGTTTCGCTGCCCTCATAGGTATCGAAATACGGGAGCTCGTAAAACGCCGACAGCGGCATCAGCCACTCCATATCCTCCATGGGGCAATCCGTCATATCCGCCGGCAGGGAAATCCCTTTCGGTTCCTCCGGCAGGGAAGTCTCCCCCGGCTCCTCAACCGCGGGATCCCCTGCAGGCGCCCCGTTTTGTCCGCATCCCGCCAATAGCAAAAGGCATAGCGCCATCGCGACGATCCGTTTCATGGAATCTCATCTCCTTCCCGAAATATGTCTGTTCTGAGCACCCGCTTCACCCTTCTCCGCGGCTCTCATTTCTCATATTGTATATTAAAATAATACCACGCCCTCTCTTTCTTTGTCATCGGTAAAATTCACAAAAAAAAACAAGGACGCTTCTATTCCTCACAAAATACGGACAACAGAAACCCCCCGTCTAAACAGGGGGTTTTCCTCAGAAGCGTAAAAACAACAGCCATATGAGCCCGTATATCGCGGCCAGCATAGCCGCCACCACCGGGAGGATGGTGAGCAGGGCCGCGATGATCATGGAACGCTGCTGCTTTTTATCCGCGCCGCTGCGCTCCATCTCCTCATAGTGCGCCTCCAGCTCCTCCTTGCTCTTGTTTTCCGGAAGCCTGTCCCGGAGTCCCTTATACTTCACTCTTCTCCACCAGAGGGTAGTGGCAGGCGACGAAATGGCCGGGGATGCACTCGCGCCACTCCGGACGCTCCTGCGCGCACTTCTCGGTGGCGTATTTGCACCGGGTATGGAACTTGCAGCCGGTGGGGGGGTTGATGGAGCTGGGGATATCTCCCTCAACGGTTTGCAGCTCCTTATTGGCATCCTCCTCCGTGGTGGGGATGGCGGAAAGCAGCGCCTCGGTATAGGGGTGCAGGGGCGTCACGAAAATCGTGTCGGAGGAGGCCAGCTCCACCAGGTCGCCCAGGTACATCACGCCGATACGGTCGGAGATGAACTTCACCGTGCTCAGGTCATGGGAAATGAACAGGTAGGTCAGCTGGTTCTGGTCCTTCAGGTCCATCAGGAGGTTGATGATCTGGCTCTGTATCGAGACGTCCAGCGCGGAAACCGCCTCGTCGCACACCACAAACTTGGGCTGCAGCGCCAACGCCCGGGCGATGCCGATACGCTGCCGCTGTCCGCCGGAGAACTGATGGGGGTAACGGTGGAGCATATATTTCTGCAGGCCGCACTTATCCATAGTGGAAAGGGTGTACTTCTCCGCCTGGTTGGAGCCCCGCTGGAACATATCATGGGCCACCAGTGCCTCGCTGATCAGCTGGCCGACCGTCAGCCTGGGGTTCAGCGAGGAGTAGGGGTCCTGGAATACCATCTGCATATCCCGGCGGAGCGTCCGCATTTCCTCACCCGTCAGCTTGCCCAGGTTGATCATATGGTTCAGCTTGCTCTGCAGCAGTTGATACCCCTCCGCTGTCGAGCAGGCCTCCCGGATATCATCCAGCCTTTTCTGTTCGGAAGCGAAAGCCCTGGTTGCGGCCGTCTTGGCGTCCTTCTTTTTCCCTATGCTGATGGCCAGTTCGGCCTTCTTCCTGATTTCGGCGGGGGTAATATCTTCCCGCTCCGTCAATTCAGCAAGCTGGATCTCCAGCAGATGAAGGTCGTGAGAGAGCTTGCTTTGCTTCTTTATCTGGTTGAATTGGGCCACCATGGATCGCTCCAGGTCCGCCATATTGTGCCAGAGCAGCATGCCGCCGGCCAGTGCCACCTGTTCGGGATACTGCTCGATCATTTCCTCGGGTGACATTCCTGCGGGGATGCCGCGGATCCCTCGTATGATGCGCAGCAGATAAGCCGGTGAGTAATCCTCAAAGGTCTGACCGCCGTACAGCACGGTGCCCTCGGTCTGCTTATAAAGCTGCAGGATCACCCGGCCCAATGTGGACTTGCCGCAGCCGGACTCGCCTACCAGACCGAAGGTCTCACCCTCATAGATATCGACGGTGATCCCGTCCACCGCCCGGACATACTGCTGCTTGTCAAAAATGGAGCTCTTTTTAATGGGGAAGTGCATTTTCAGGTTCTGCAGACGAAGCAGTACCTTTTTTTCTTTCATATCAGCCATTGTTGCGAACTCCCTTCTGGGGATAGAAGCAGCGTACGCTTTGCACATCGCTGACCTTCATCATATGCGGCTCCTCCTTGCGGCACTTTTCGGTGGCATACCTGCACCTGGGCGCGAAGCGGCATCCCTTGGGCAGCGCCAGGGGATGGGGCACGGCGCCGGGAATGGCGTCCAGCCGGTTTGACTTGTTGCCCGAGAGCAGGGGGATGGATTTCAGCAGCGCCTCGGTATAGGGGTGTGAATAATCCGTCACCGGCTTAAAGATATAGTTGACCGGGGCGATCTCCACCGCCTTCCCGCAGTACATCACCGCCACGTCATCCGCCATCTGGTTGATAACGCCCAAATCATGGGTAATGAACATGATCGCCGTGGTGGTTTCCTTCTTCAGGTCGTTCATCAGGCGAAGTATCTGGGCCTGAATGGTGACGTCCAGCGCGGTGGTGGGCTCGTCGGCGATCAGCAGCTTGGGCTTGCAGGCCAGCGCCATGGCGATCATGACGCGCTGCCGCATCCCGCCGGACAGTTGATGGGGGTACTGCTTGGCGATTTGTTCGGGATTTGAGATCTTGACCGAATCCAGCATCTCCACAGCCCTGGCGCCGGCCTGGGCCTTATTCATTCCCTGATGCAGCATCAGCACCTCGCCGATCTGGCGCTCCACGCTGAATACCGGGTTAAGGGAGGTCATGGGTTCCTGGAATATCATGGATATCGAGTTACCCCGGATATGGTACATCTCATCCTGGGAAAGGTTGTCGATACGTTTTCCGTCAAACCAGACTTCTCCGTCATAGATCCTCTGGTTCTTTTCAAAGAGCTTTAAAATGCTCATCGCTGTCTGGCTCTTCCCGGAGCCGGACTCTCCCACAACGCCCAGCGTACGCCCCTCATCCAGCGTAAGGGATACGCCGTCCACTGCCTTGATCAAACCGCGGCGGGTCTCAAAATAGGTGTGAAGGTTTATTATTTCCAGCAAATGGGGATGCGCTTGTTTCATTGCCTGTTCCATACATTCACCTCCTATCGATCGTTGGCGTGGGGATCCATCGCCTCACGCAGCGCGTCGCCGATCAGGTTGGCGAAAAGCGCGGCCAGCACGACGAATATCGCCGGGATAAACCACCGCCACCAGTAATACTGCATCACGGTGGATTGCTGGGCGGAGGTCAGCATATTCCCCCAAGAGGGGGTCGGTTCGGTCACGCCGAAGCCCAGGAAGGAGAGCCCCGCTTCGCTCAGCAGGGAGGAAGCGTAGCCCAGCGTGACATTGACGATCACAAGGTTGAAGATATTGGGCAGAATATGCCGGGTGATGATATTCCTTTGCTTGACGCCCAGGGCGCGGGCCGCCAGCACAAAGTCTTTTTCCCGTTCCAGCAGCAGCTGGGCCCGGATGAGCCGGGCCAGCCCGGGCCAGGAAAGCACGCCCATTATGACCATGATCAGGTACATCCGGTTCATCTGGCTGACCGACGAACCGATGGCGTAACTCAATGTGATGGCCAGCGGCAGGAAGGGGATGGAGGTCACCACGTCGGCAAGACGCATCAGCACCTGGTCGATCCACCCTCCGAAGAAGCCGGCGGCCATGCCGATGATCAATGCCAGCGTGGTGGAGATCAGCACCGCGATGGCGCCGACGGTGAGGGAGATCCGTCCGCCGTGGATCAGGCGGATGAATATATCGCGGCCGAACTGATCGGTGCCGAAGATATATCCCTTATTGCCCCAGGCGTGAATGCCCCCGTTCTCGTCGATACCGTAGTTCTGGAAGTAATCCGTGTATACCTCGGTGAGAGCCGGCAGGTCCTCGGGCGGGATGGTCTGGTTCAGGGAATTGGATCCCCAGGTGTACAGCTTTCCGCTTTCGGTCAGCACCGCAAAGTGCTTGTAGCCCGCTTTAAGGGACTTGATGGGCTCGGTGATCTCCGGCACATGCAGTATCCCGTCGGCGGCGGAACCCCAGATATGCAGGTGGTTTTCATCATCCAGTACCAGGAAATTCCGGTTGGTGGCGGCGATATCTTTTACATTGACCTCCCCGGCGGCCAGCGCCTCGGGGATGTTCATCGCCATCTCGGTCCCCCTGTCGCCGATGACGGCGATCGTGCCGTCGTCCAACAGCAGCAGCATATTGTTGTCCCCGGCCACCACCTTCTCGATATGCCCCTGATAGGAGGACTTGATGCGGAAATTCAGCGTGGACTGGGTGCCGCCCCAGAAATAGAGCTTCTTGTCCGTGCCCACAATGGCGGACCATTGGGTAGCCGCCAGCATCTGCTTGGGCTTGACGCCCTCCTCCTCAAACACCTTGGCGACCTTGTCGGGTACCGATGTTTGCCCGGAGCCGTAGTAGCCCCATCCGGAGACCTCTCCCTCATCATCGATCACCAGCACATGCTGTCCGCCGCAGGTGATATCCACGATATGCTTCTCCTGGATCTCCCGGGGGATCGTCATGATATAGTCGGAGCTGTCCTTCAGGTAGATATTGGACTCGGTCCCCCATATGGTCAGCTTCCCGTCGTCGGTCAGAGCCACCGAGAAGGAGACGCCGGAAACGATTTTCACGATTTTCTTCCCCTCCAGGGATTCGGGGTATTTTAAATAGTTCAACCCCGGCCGGAGGTTCATATTGGTCAGTTCGGTATAGGTGGCGTCAAGGGGGATAAAATAGCTCCCCAAAAAGGAGAACAGCATGGTCAGCACAAACCCGATGATGCCGATGATCCCCAGCTTATTATGGAAATAGTTCCGCAATATGGTCTGCCAGGGTGTGCGGACAGCCTCCTCCTCCAGTACGTCCATCTTTTCCCTTACGAAAAGACGCTTGAACATGCTGCCGAAGGACCTGCCTAGCTTTTTCACTGTTGATTGCTTCTCGCTCATGGTTCCTCCTCAGCTCAGCTTGATACGGGGGTCGACTAATCCGTACACCACGTCGGCGATCAGCACGGCAATGACGCTGAGGAAAGCAAAAAACGCGTTCAGCGTGACGATCAGCTGGGTGTCCCGGGCATTCACGGCCTCCACCAGCACCTTGCCGATGCCGTGCCAGCCGAATATGGTCTCGGTAATGGCGGAGCCGGAGAACAGAGAGAATATCGTGAATACCACGATGGTGGATACCGGGATCAGGGCGTTCCGGAAGGCGTGGGAATACACCACTACCCGTTCGTTCAGCCCCTTTGCCCTGGCGGTGCGGATATAATCCTGGGAAAGGCATTCGATCATGGCGTTCCGCACATACCGTATGGTACCCGCCAGTGAGATGATCGTCAGTGTGATCGCCGGCAGGGTCACATACTTCAACCAGGAAAGAATATAGGCAAATCCGGTCTCAAGGGTGGAGTTCGGCATGCCGCCCATCGGCAGCAGATCCAGCTTGATCGCGAAAATTGATATCAAAGACAGGCCCAGAAAGAAAGAGGGCATCGAATAGGTCACCAGAGAAAAGACCTGCCAGAAATTATCATAGAGGGAAAACCGCTTTGTGGCGCATCGAATGCCCACGGGGATGGCGATCGCCAGCTCCAGTATGATCACAAAAAAGTTGAGTATCACGGAGTTGCGGATCGGTTCGCCGATCACAAGCTTTACTTCCCGGTTATATTTTGTGGAGAAACCGAAATCTCCCTGGAAAAAGTTCACCAGCCACCGAACATATTGCTCGGGGATGGACTTATCCAAACCCAGCTTGGCGTACATTTTATTGTAGGCAAGCTGATATTGCTCCGCCTTCAGAGAGGTGGGCAGCATCGCCTTCACGGGATCGCCGGGCATGATCTTGGTGACCCCGAAAAGGATAATGGTGATACAGATGAACACCGGTATCAGTATCAATATCCTCTTTACTATATATTTCAGCATAACGGTACCCCTTGGATAGAATTTCCAACCGTGTATAAATCCGACAAAAGGGGGATAAAAATCCCCCTTTTGTCAAAGGCTCATTCTGTGTCAAGAGGCACAGCCTGGCCTGATCACCAATTACTCGGCGAAATGCAACTGGCAGACGATGTCGGCGTAGCCGGCATAGGGAGTGGTGGCCACACCCTTGAGGTTGACGTCGAACACATCAAAGTACTCGTTGGAGTACAGCGGGATGTTCGGCAGCAGCTCCTGCCAGCGGACCTGGAACTGGGCCCACAGCTCGGAGAACTTCTCAGTCTCGGTGGGATCCAGCTTGCGCATCTGCATCGTGAGATCGTCGAGAGTCTTGTCGGACAGCTGGTTTGCGTTGTACCAGGTGCCCAGCCAATCGGAGTGCCAGGAATAGTACTTGTCGTCTACAGCGCCGAAGTTGGTGGCGAGGTTGAAGGTGTTGTAGTAACGGTCGTCACCCAGGTCATAGCTGTAGTAGTAGTTCGCCAGCAGCGCGTTGAAGTCGGACTTGGTGACTTCGAACTTCACGCCGGCCAGAGGTGCGTTCTTGGTGTACTGGATCTCAATGATATCGGTCACCCCATTGTTCTCGGTGCCCAGGTGGCGGACGACCAGCATCTCGCCCTTATCATTGTAACGCATGTAGGATCCGTCCTCGGCCGCCTTGGTGGCGTCAAAGGGAGTGGAGCCGTCGGCCTCATACTTCCACTCGGTCTGGTCGAGGTAATTGTTGGCCTCGGCCACGTTGAAGGAGATGGGCTTCAGGTTCTCATCCAGGTAATCCGCCTGCTCTTCATAGGTCCACTGCGCGAGGCCATAGGCCGCGTCAACAGTGCCGCCGTAGCCGCCCAGCACGTAGTTGATGACTTCGTTCCTGTCGATCAGGCAGGCCAGCGCCCAACGTACATTGGGATCCGCGGTGACGCCCCAGTCGCAGTGCATGGCGATCATGCCGTAGCCGCAGCGCAGGTAGCTGTTCAGTTCTGTGGTCTCGGCAGCCTTGGCAGCCTCGATCTTGGCGCCCTCGATGACGCCGGTCACCAGGTCGTAGTCGCCGGCGATGACGCCGTCAACGTCGGTATCAGAGGGTACGGACTTCTGGACCAGGGTCTTGATCTGGGGCTTGTAGCCGTCCAGGTCGCCTACGAAGAACTCGTTGGCTTCCAGGGTCACGGTCTGGTTCTCGAAGGAGATGAACTTGTAGGGACCGCAGCCGATGGAGGGCGCGAAGCGCTCGGTGGCGGCGACATTGTTCAGCAGCGCCTGCAGATCGTCAGCGACGATGTAGGAGCCGTTCTCATCGGTAACAACATCCGCGCCGGGGGCGTAAACAGCCAGAGAGGTCGGGCCGACCGCGGCATAGGCGGTCTCCCAGAAGTAGGGCAGCTCGGCCGCGTCAATGGTGACCGAGAGGGTGACGTCGTCAATGTAGCTGACGCCGGGGAACACGGTCACAGGGATCAGCTGATCCTTGATCTCCTCAAGGTTGGAGTTGCCTTCCTCGTCCAATACCTCGATGGCATTGCCGTCGGCGTCCGCGGCCAGAACGTTGCCGTCCTCATCGGTGGTGGTCTTGTAGCCATAGTGATAGTCACGGTAGCCCAGCAGGCCCTCGCCGGCGGAGCTGGCTGCGCCGGCAGTCACCCACTCGGGGGAGGCTGCCATCAGCAGACCGAAGACATAATCCTTGGCGGTCATGGCGGAGCCGTCATTCCACTTCAGATCGTCATACAGCTTGAAGGTGTAGGTCTTATTCCCCGCTTCGTCCTCCTCGGTCTTGAGGCCCTTGACTACCTGGGTATTCAGGGCGATCTCGCCGGCGGGGGTCGTCACGTAGGTGTCATAGTAGCCGTGGACGATGGTCTTTATGCTCGCGTCATAAGCGCTGTTGCCGAAACCACCGATGAAATCCCCGTTCATTTCGGGGGTTCCCACGATCAGTGTCGTATCCTGCAGTGTGGTGCCCTGGTCGGCGGGACGGGAGAATACCTCGAATCCTTCCTCCTCAGGGGTCGCGTCTCCTGTAGGTTCATCGCCGGTATCTCCGCCGTCCACGGGCGCCTCAACGGCATCATCCGTGGGAACGGGGGTTCCATTGTCCTTCTGGCATCCAGCGAACATGGAAACGGCCATCACCAACACGAGAAGCATGACCAGAATTTTCTTCATGTTGAATTCCTCCTTGATATATCCGAATCAAGTGTATACAATCCACTCGAATCGATAATCTATTATATCAGAACAAACGCCTCCATGCAAGCATGAAGGCGTTAAAATGAATACAATTCTGGGGATAAACTTTTAATTATTCTTAACAAGTGGCGAAAAACGGGGGAAATCGTATGAAATCGCATACATTTCTTATCTCCCGGTCTTTCGGAAAGGCGCCGTCAGGGCGCCTGGGTTTGTCCGTCCCGGATCTTCTGCAGCGCCGCGGCAAAGTCGTTCACCGTGGCGCATCGGCCGTAGTCCTCCGCGGGGATGGTGAGACCGGTGTTCTGGGTCAGCGTTTGCATCACTCCGGCGTAGGCAAAGCTGTCCCCTCCGAAGTCGTACACAAAGTGCGCCGTATTGGACATGGTCTCCTCATCGATCTTCAGCGCCTCGGCAAAGGCCGACCGAACCGTCTCCACCAGCGCGGGGTCGATGCGGTTCACCCGGGCGCCGCAGAGAGCGGCGTCCTTTCGCAGCACCATACGGATGCAGCGGAAGGTCTGATCCTCCAGGGCGTTTTTCAGCTTCTGCCGCTGGACTTTGATGGTGTTCACCACGGGGATCGGCTCCTCCGCCAGCAGCACCGACCGCACCCGGCGGTGGAAGGCCAGCTCCTCATTGGCCTCAAAGATCCTGTCCCGCATATCGGAAAGGTCCTCACGGGTGGCGCCTTCCTCCGGCTGCACCACAAGGACGATTTCCTCCCGGCCCCCGCTGCCGCTCAGCCCCAGCACGCAGATCTGCTCCGCGTGGGGCAGCCGGTTGAAGTGGGTCTCCAGCTCATCCGGCAGGATATTTTCCCCGGAGGCGTTGATGATCACGTCCTTGCTGCGGCCGGCGATCCTGTAACGGCCGTCGGCAAACCGGCTCACCAGGTCCCCTGTGGCAAACCAGCCCTCCCCGTCCCTCTCCGGCGCCTCCTTCGTCCCCCGGATCAGCCGGGCGGTGTGCAGCATCTCCCCCCGGATCATCAGCTCCCCGTATTCCCCCTTCTCCCCGATGGGTTCGATCCGGTATTCCACCCCCTTCAGCGGGCGGCCGATGCTGCCCTGCGTCCGGAGGACGGGGTTGGTCTCGGTATCCACCGAGAGGATCCCCGCCTCGGTCAGCCCGTAGCCGTTATGCAGGGGGTAGCCCATGGCGTTCAGCACCGAGAGGGTGCGGCTGTCTATGGTGCCGCCTCCGGATATCATATATCGTATATCCGTCCCGAACGCCCGCTTTTGCACCGCTTTCAGCAGGAAGCCCGGCAGGGCGTACAGATTCCGCCCCTCCCGGAGCGCCTCCGCCCGGCGTAATATCCTCCGCACCGGCATCCCCTTGATGCCCCTCTCCGCCCCCCGGGCCTCCAGGGTATTGGCCACCCGGTTCCACAAGAGGGGCACCCCGTAGATATGGGTGACCCGCAGCCGCCGGCAGTCTTCCAGCAGGGTGTCCGGGTCAAGGCTCCGGGGGAAGGCCAGCGTCTTTCCGAAAAATGTGTACCACAGGAACACCGCCACAAAGCCGAATATATGGTGAAAGGGCAGTATTGCCATGTTCCGCAGCAGCTGCCCGTCCGGGTACATGATATCCCGGCTGGCGGCGGGGATGGCCCGGGCGACCTCCATCACGGCGGTCAGCGCCTGCCCGTTATAGGTATAGATCCGTGGCTCTGTCATCGTCCCGGAGGAGCAGAACGCCACCTCATCCGCCCAGGTGGCGGTGAAGTCCTCCTCACGGCCGAAGGCGGCCTCCAGCTGTTCCGGCGTAAACACCGGTATCCCGAAATCCCCGTCGGTTGCCGATGCCACAAGGGCCACCGCGCCGGCCTGCCGGAGGATATAGGCGGTGCCCCGGGGGTCGGTGGCGGCGCCGATCAGCACCGGCTTGAACCCGGCGGCCAGCAGCCCCCAGAAGATCGCTCCCCACTTGGGAGAGTTGTCCAGCTTCAGCCCCGCGTATCCGCGGCGGACCTTCCCCTCCGTCAGCCGCCGCAGCGCCGCGGCATACCGCATCGCCGTCTCCTTCATCCGGTCATAGGAGATCCGTTTTTCCCCCTCCTCCCAGCAGACGCTGTAGGGTTCCCGCCGGTCCATACCGGTAAGGAAGAAAAGCCTTTCCAGGGCCTTGCGCTCGGCAAGCTTGTCTAAATGCAAGAAATAACGCTGCATATCCTGTGGCAAATTCGTTCCTCCGATCTGTCGGTCTCAAGAAATCATTATACCCGGGCAGTCCCCCGCCGTCAACAAAAAACCCCGGAATGCCGGTCCGGAGTTTTTATTCCCTGCGATGACGGTATATGGATTCTGCCCGCTGCCGCCTGCCGCGGAGGATACCCCTCATTCGTAGAAGGACAGCGTACCGCCTATCTCGGAAAACTCCTTCTTCCATTTGCCCGTGGGGTCGCTGCAGGTGATGAAGATTCGCCTTCCCTCCTCAAAAAACACATAGCCGTACAGCGTACAGGGGTCTTCCTCCCTGTCGACCAGGCAGACGAGGGAGATCGCCTGCCGCCCGTCCACGTGGAAATCCTCCTGACCAAGTACCTTGCAGGTCGCTTCCTCCCCGCTGTCCTTCACCTGTTTTTCCACAGCCCGGGCATAGGCCTCGGCGGTAAACGTCTCCCGTCCCCCTCCTTCCGTCAGCTCCAGTGTGACGGCGCCGCCGTCAGCCGAGTCTTTCTTGAAAAACACGTAGGTGCCGGAGGGAGCCACGCCCTCCGCCTCCACCCATCCGGCCGGCAGAATGAAGCAGAAGGTGTCTCCGTAGAATACGCCGTCCTCCGCCAGGGTAAACCATTTGTCAGAAACCAGCCCCTTCTCCGGCAGGGCGGTCGCTTCGGGCGTAGCGGCGGGCAAGGGTGTTTTTGTCGCCTCCGCCTCCGCCGCTTCCGCCGCTGCCGGGGCGGCCGGGGTGAAAAACGGTCTTATCGTCGCCTCTGGCGCCGACGCCGCGGCGCATCCGGCGCACAGCAGCGCCGCGGCGAAAAGGGGCAGCAACTTTTTCATGGTTCTCCTCCCGTTGCCCCGGGCGGGGCGGTGCTCCGGGGCTTTAACCGACTTCATTCTTGTCATAGGACGCGATGATATAGGGATGATTGGGATCGTAGTGCGCCAACGGCTGGGGATCCTCCGCCCTGTAGCAGGGGCGGACCTCGCTTCCGATGATCCCCCGGGAGGCGTCTCCCAGCTTCCTCCGCCATTCCTCCAACCGGGCTTCCAGCGCTGCCGTGACCTCCGGCAGCTTCTCCGCCAGGTCCTCCTGTTCTCCCACATCGGCTTCCAGGTCATATAACTCCCGGACGGGCTGTCCCTGCCGCAGGCAATGGAGCTTATACCGTCCCAGCCGGATGGCGGCGGGATTTCGTCCGTGCCAGTAGACGAATTCTTCCCTCCCGGCTTCCGATGCGCCGGTGAAAAGGGGCCGTAGATCCTGCCCATCAATGACCGCGTCTGACAGCGGCTGTCCGATCAGCCCTGCCAGCGTGGGAAGAATATCGATATTGCTGGCGATGCCGGAGGCGATCCTCCCCGCCGGGAGATGATCCTTCCAGTAGGCGATCATCGGCACCCGCTGGCCTCCCTCCCAGTTGGTGGTCTTGTTCCCCCTGAGGGGCTTGTTGGAGCCGCCGAAAAAGCCCAGGGACCCGTTGTCGGAGGTGAAGAGCAGCAGGGTGTTTTCCAGCCTGCCCTGGGCCTCCAACTCCTTCACTATAACATCCACCGACCAGTCCACCGATGCTATGCAGGCGCCGTAGTCCCCGTTCCGGGAACGTTTGACGAAGGTATCCGAGGCGTACAGCGGCAGATGCACATGCATATGGGCAAAATACAGAAACCGGGGCCGGTCGTCCTCCTCCCGGAGGAATTCCATCGCCCTGTCCACATACCGTTCGGTCAGCCCCCGCTGGTCGGGCTGAAGCTGCCATACACTGTCATTCTTCAGCAGCGGCAGCGGGACGGTCTTCTCCGGGTCCTTGCCTGCCTGTATCCCCATATCGTTGCTGTAGGGCAGCCCCAGGTAGGAATCAAAACCGAAATCCGTGGGCAAATGCCCCGGCTGGTCTCCCAGATGCCACTTTCCCACCATGCAGGTGCGGTAGCCAGCGTCCCGGAAAAGGTTCCCCAGGGTATATTCGCGCAGGGCAAGGCAGTCGGCCTCCCCCGGGAAAAGCACCTTGGGGATATCCACCCGCGTAGGATAACAACCGGTCAGCAGCCCCGCCCGGGAGGGGGAGCATACCGGCGAGCAGGCGTAGAAATTGGTAAAGCGTACGCCCCCAGCAGCCAGCCGGTCGATGGCGGGGGTATCATTCCACCGGGAGCCGTAGCATCCCAGGTCGCCGTACCCCATGTCGTCGCAGTTAAAGAGGATTACGTCAGGCTTGGTTTTCATTGCGGACCTCACTTTCTGTCGCCGGAACCGCCGGCACGGTCACCGGTTTGATCCACCGGCCGGAACGAAGATACCATACGCCGAGCACGAACTTTACCATCTCCTCCGCCGCCGTCATGGAATACACCCAGATAAAAGGCAGCTTCAGGAGCATTCCCGTCACCGCCACCAACGGAACGGAGCAGAGCCAGACGCCGCCGGCGTCAATAAAGAGGCTGGCCCTCGTGTCCCCGCCCGCCCGGAAGGTTCCCACGATGTTCATATGGTTGAACATGCGCAGAGGATAGATGCAGGAGCTGATGATCAGCAGTGTCTGGGCCGTCTGCCGCACCTCGGGGTTTAGGTCGAAAAGGCCGGTCAAGGTACCGCGGAACAATATGAGAAGCCCGCCCGTGACGACTGCCAGCAGCGGCGCCAGCAGACCGAAGCGCTGGGCATCCTTGTGTCCCTCCCTTATCTGCCCGGCGCCGATGCGCTTCCCCACCATGACGGTGCAGGCGGAGGAAAGACCGACAAAGAAGGTAAACGTCAGGTTCTCAATGGTGTTCTTGACGGTCATCGCGGCGTAATTCCCGGTGCCCAGCCGGCCGTAGACCATATTCATCACGATCACCGCCAGCGCCCAGATGGATTCATTCAGTACCACCGGCAGTACCACGGGATAAAAGCGTTTGAGCGTGGAAAGCCTAACCCGGAAGAATTTTTTGTGTGCCATCACAAGGATGTTTCTGTCTCTCAGGGAAACGCCGTAGAGGATCAGGGTACAGACCCAACTGGAGAGAACGGTCGCCCAGGCGGCGCCCTCCACCCCCATGGCGGGCGCGCCGAACTTGCCGAAGATCAGCACCCAGTTAAAGAAGGTATTGACGGCCACGGCGGTGACATTGGCGAATACCGTCAGCTTCACCTGTTCCACCGAGCGGAGAAGGGCGCCGGCATATACATTGAGGGCCGAGGCGAGATATCCCCAGGCAACCACCCGGAGGTACCTGACGCCCAGCTCCACCACCGCCTCATCGGGGGTGAACACACGCAGCACAAAGGCGGGGGCCGCCAGACCCACCATCATGAACAGCATCGTGATCAGCAGGATATTCATCATGCCCAATGTAAAGGTATGCCGTATACGGGGCATATCCCGGGCGCCCCAGTACTGGGAGAAGAAAACGCTGCTCCCCGAGGAAAACCCGAAGAGGAACAGGAACATGAAGAAGCTCCACTGTCCGGCCATCCCCACGGCGGAGAGAGCGGTCTCCCCCAGCGCCCCCACCATGATCGTATCGATCAGATGGGCGGAGGAAGAAAGCAGATTCTGCGCGGCGATGGGCAGCGCGATCCGGAGCATGTTTTTATAAAATTCCCTGTCGTTCAATAATCCCCTGCCCTGTGTCATCTCCTTCTCCTTCCGCGGAAAAACACGTGTCGCTTCATAATAGCCCTTTTCCGCCGAAAATACAAGGCCGTCCTTCTGTCAAAATCTCCCTGTTTCCGCAAGATGAGGATGCCCGGCCAAAGCATAACCGATGAGGCGGGAGTTCTCCCCCTATCCCCTGCGTTCCTCACGCGGAAGAGCCGAAATCCCCTCCGTCCCTTACCTCCCGCCGTCATCCGCGCTCTTTATAATCAAAAAAACCCCGTCGGGGGCTTTTTACCGTTCCTGTATATAGTATATAAGTCCGCCCGGGCAAGGCCCGCGGCATCCCGCCGCCCGGCTCCGTCATCCCTCCTCAGCAGCGGTCCATGATGGCGGCGTAGATCTCCGCCATCTCCTCCGGGGTGCGCTCCGGCTCCTCGCTGAGCCAGGCGTTCAGCAGCGCGATGAAGCCGGCGGAATGGTAGATCCCGTCAAAGCGCAGATAATGCTCCGGCTTTCCCTCCATTTTTTCCGGGCAATAGGTCCGTTCCAGCCCGGACATCTCCTCCTGCACCATCCTGAAGAGCACCGGGAGCCGGCCGCTTTCCCGGTACGCCCGTATCTCCGGCAGATACGCCGTGATCGTGCGGAACACCGCCAGTCCCACTCGGTAGGCGTCCAGAGGCCGCAGCGCGTTCAGCTCCCGGCGGCAGTCCTCCAGCCAGGATCCGCGGAGGCTTTCCAGCAGCTTCTCCCGGCTGCCGTAATAACGGTAGAGCGTGCGGCGGGAGATATCCGCCCTCCGGGCCACCTCCTCCATTGTCACCGGTCCCCCCTCCCGGAGACAGGAAAGCGCGGCCTGCCGGATGCGCGCGTTGGTCTCCTCTTTTGTCATTCGCTTCATGGGGTGACGCGTCCTCCTTCTCTCTGGTTTTTCCCGCTTTCCCGCGGGCAGGGGATCCTTTCGCGGGGACCAATGCCCGGCGCTTGCGGGTAAACATCCGCGGCCGGGATCCCCTCCTGCCCGGAGGAACCCGCCGCGGCTTAGAATTGCAGCAGTACCGCGGCCACCCGGAAATACACCAGCAGCGCCAAAGCGTCCACAATGGTGGTGATAAAGGGGCTGGCCATCACGGCCGGGTCCAGCTTCACTCTTTTGGCCAGCAGGGGAAACAGACTTCCCACCAGCTTTGCCAGCACCACCGTGGCCGCCATGGTGATGCTGACCACCAGCGCCACCATCCATGACACCCGGTCGATCAGCAGCATCTTCCCGAAGGCCGCCGCCGCCAGGGATACGCCGCAAAGTAGGGACACCCTGAGCTCCTTCCAGATGATGGTGAACACATCCCGCAGAGCGATCTCATTCAGGGACAGGCCGCGGATGATCGTGACCGCTGACTGGGAACCGGCGTTGCCGCTGGTATCCATCAGCATGGGGATAAAGGCGATCAGCGCCGTCTGGGCGGCCAGCGCCGTTTCAAAATGATTGATGATCTTGCTGGTAAAGGTAGCAGAGACCATCAGTATCAGCAGCCAGGGTATGCGCTGCTTCCATATGGTGAATACCCCGGTATGGAGATAATCCCTTTCCGAAGGGGTGATGGCGGCCATCTTCTCGATGTCCTCCGTGGTCTCCTCCTCCATGACGTCGATGGCGTCGTCTACCGTAATGATGCCCACCAACCGCCGCTCCGTGTCCACCACCGGCAGCGCCAGCATGTCATATTTGCTGAAAAGCTGGGCCACCTGCTCCTTGTCCTCATGGGTGGTGACAAACAGCACGTTTTCCTCCATGATGTCGCTGATACAGGCGTCCCCCGGCTGGGTCAGCAGCTCCTTGACGGTGATCACGCCGATCAGTTTCCGGTTGGGGTCGGTGACATAACAGGTGTAGATCGTCTCCTTATCCACGGCGGTGCGGCGGATACGGTGGATCGCCTGGTCCACCGACAACTGACGGGGCAGCGAGACATACTCCACCGTCATCAGGCTGCCCGCGCTGTCCTCCGGGTAGCTTAAAAGCTGGTTGATGGCCGCCCGATCCTCCGGCGTGGTGACCGCCAATATCCGGCGCACGACATTGGCAGGCATCTCTTCGATGATGTCCACCGTGTCGTCCATATACAGTTGATCCATCACCGCTTTCAGCTCCCTGTCGCTGAAGGCGTGGATCAACAGCTCCTGGATATCGATATCCAGTTCAACAAATGTATCCGCCGCCTTGTCCTTGGGCAGAATGCGGAAAACCAGGGGCAGGTCTTTTTCCGGCAGTTCCTCCAAAGTGGCGGCAATGTCGGCGGGGTTCAGCTCCCCCAGTCTCCGGGAAAGCTCCGCCAGACGGCGTTCCTCCAAAAGTTGCAAAATTTCCTCAAGCATAAAACGCTCCTCCTTTTATTTTGGGTAAAGGAAGTGCGGTGCTGCCGCAGGTCAGTCCTGCGTATTCAAACAGGCAAGCTGTACGGAATGTCCTGACGGCCCGTCTGTTGCGGCACCGTTACTTCGTCCGGAATCCATACATCTCACCTTCTTACCTGTTTTATAGGGTCATGCCCTGTTCATCATAGTGCCCCGGTTCGGGTTTGTCAACCGATTTACAGGAATTTTACCCGTTTCCGTCGACACCCTCTACCCCCCTTCGGCGCCCATCAAAAACCCGGAGGAGCGCCCGCGCCGCCCGCCCTGCGCGCCGGCTTCCCTGCCGCGGAAACCGCCTGCCCCGTTCCCCGTGTTCATCTTGCGGAGCGGGGTGATTTCCGTTATAATAAAACAAGGAGGGCGGAAATGATGGATCGTATCACAAGCATAAAAATCGCGCTGCCCACAATGGAGGACGCAAAGGAGTTTGTCGCCCTGGCGGCGGACTGCCCGGTAGAGATGGACCTGCGGGCGGGCAGATATGTGGTGGACGCCAAGTCCATACTCGGCATACTCAGCCTCGGCAGTCGGGAGGTGCTGCTTCTGGACATTTACGGACGGGCGCCGGAGGCTTTTTTAGAGAAGCTGGCCCCCTTTATGGTGCAGGATGACCGGCCGTAAGATGGATATTCCCCTTTCCCTGCATTCGCCCAACGATCTGCCCGTCAATAAGCTGATCCTGCTGTATGTGCTGCGGGAGGTAAACGCTCCCGTGACCTCGGATCAGCTTACCGTGCTGACCATCGAACGGGGGTGGATGCTGTATTTTGATATGGTGCAGCATCTGGCGGATCTGACGGAATCCGGGCTCATCGTCAGCGATACGGTGCGGCGGCAGCTGCGCCACACCATCACACCCGACGGGAAGGACCTCCTGGCTTCGTTGGAAAACCGGATCCCCGCCTCCATCCGCGAGGAAATACGGCAATATGTGGCGGATAATCTGTCCCAGCTCACCGGCGGAGGGTGTATCCATGCCGAGGTCACCGAGAGCGATGGTGTCATCCATGCCCTGCTGCGGCTGACGGGGGACAGCGGGGAGGAGATCTTCCGCGTATTGCTGCCGGCCCCGGACAAGGACACCGCCCAGGCTGTCTGCCGCCGCTTCATCACCGACGGCCTCGCCCTTTTTTCCGGACTGGTGCGCCGGCTTACAGAAAAGCTTTAGGAGAGATCATGACCTACAAAACCCGGGGCACCTGCTCCACGCAAATCGATTTTGAGATCAGGGACGGACGTGTCTACAATGTCCGTTTTACAAACGGCTGCCCGGGAAATACCCGTGGCGTCGCCGCCCTCGCGGAGGGGATGCCGGCGGAGGAGGTCATCGCCCGCTGCCGGGGCATACAGTGCCATAACGGCACCTCCTGCCCGGACCAGCTGGCAAAGGCGCTGCAGGAAGCTCTTTGCCCGGCTTCCTCCCTGCGGTCTTCCTCCCGGAATCCCGCGGCGGAAGTTGCCAACGCCCCGGGAGCATGATACAATACCCCCATCTTTATGGCGGATAGCCGGGAAGGAATTAATATGAAGAAATCAGTCACCCCGTTCTCCATCGTACTCTGGGCTTTTGCGGTACTTCTCGCCGCTTATACGGTGTGGGCCGGCACGGAGGCCGCGGTGTACCTCCGGTCCCTTTTTGCCGAAGGCGCCGTACTCGGTCTGGATTTTACCCTGTTCGATATTACCCAGTTCTATTTTAACCAGACGGGCGCGCCCCTGGTGTTTACACTGCTGCTGGCCGCCGCGGGTCTGTTTGCCATGGCGCCCGCCGTTCCCTCCGCCGCGCCCCCCTTCTCTATTGACTGCGGAGTGGACGAGGAAGAGGAGATCGACGAGGATCCCGAGGAGTCTCCGGCGCCGGAAGCCTCCGGGGACACCGAGTAAGCTTCTTGAATACAAAGCGCCCGCTGTCCGGCGGGCGCTTTTTTCGCGGGCAAAACAAAACCGCCGGGAGATTCCGGCGGTCAGTTCCCGCGGGCTTAGCCCATCAGCTTCATCTGATTCTCCAGCATCTCGATATAACGGGTCTTCAAATCCGCCACCTGGGCGGTCAGGTCGTTGTATTCCTTGTATGCCTTTGCCAGGGCGTCCTTGGTCTGGGCGAGCTGGGCATCGGTTTCGTCCTTGGCCTTCTTTACCATAGCCTCCGTCTCGGCGGAAGCGGCGTCAAACTTGGCCTGGAGATCGGCGTCCAGCTGGCTCATCAGCTTCTCCGGCTCGCCGATCATGGCTTCCAGCTGGGCGATCCGCTTCTTGGCGATGGCATATTGCTCCTCCAGCTCGGCATTTCCCGCGGGACGGCTGCGGAGCTGGGCGATCTGTTTGTTGGCATCTTCCAGCTGCTTGCGCAGGGCGGGATCGCCGGCGCCGCCGCTCTTCTGTTCGGCTTCCAGCTCGGCGATCCGCTGACGGGACGCCCGAAGCAGCGCCTGCAGCTGGGTGGTCTCCTGGGAACCGCCGGCATTCTGGGAAACCTCCGCCAGCTCCTGCTGCAGCTCCAGTATCCTTCCGTTCAGCTCCTTTTGATTCCTCAGCTGATTGGTTAGTTCCTCCGTGATCTCATCCAGAAAGTCGTCGACCTCGTCCATGTTATACCCACGGAACTGAGAGGAAAAACTCTTTTCACCGATCATTTCGGGTGTAATCTGTGCCATCTGAAATATCCCCCTTTTTGCTTTTTATTTTTTGGTTCGCATCGCGAACATATGAAGACGACCGCTTCGGGTCGTTTCTCCCAAATCCATCACCCGGAGTCTGCCCCGCCCCCGGTAGGAAACAAGGCTGCCCTCCGCTACAAGGGCGTCCGGCTTGCTGCAGAGCCGGTGGTTGACCTTCACCAGCTCCCTGCGAACAGCCTCCTGGGCGTCCCCCCGGGAGATCCTCCACCCGGCGGCGACCACGGCGTCCAGCCGGGGCGTCCGGAGGGTGGCGCGCACCTCCTGCCATTCCGAGGGCGCAGGGCGGGCTTCCTCCGGCGCCGCCTCACAGCCCCGCACCGGCGCCCTGCCCGCCCGAGTCAGCTCCGCCAGCAGCAGCGCCGCGGCGGCCCGGGTAGCCGGCACCAGCGCGGTGCCGTTTCCCAATTCGATATCCCCCAACGCCGCGCGCTCCAACCCCAGCGCCAGCATGGCTCCCAGAAAATCACGGTGACCAGGCTGTACGAATCGGTCGTCCCAGGTATACCGCAGCACCCTCACCGGGAAATCAGTTTCGGTTTCCTCATCCGGGAGAAAGGCGGCCATCCGCCGCTCGGCGTCCTCCCAGTCATCCCAAAGCCGGAACCCGGCGCCCGCCTTCCGCGCCGCCAGCGCCGCGATTTCCTGCTGGGGAGGATCCAGGAAATCGGTATGCACCGGGCGGCGCTGCTGCAGGCTGCGCCGTGCCATCTCCTCCATCCTCCGGGAAAAAAAGGTTTCCACGCTAATAGAGAAACAGTATCAGCCGGCTCACACCGTAGTACAGCAGCTGGATAAACACATACGCAAAGAGGTGGGCCAGAGAGATCGGTATCCGGGCGTTCCGCATGATCCTCTCGGAAAGGGGGCGGAAGAGGGAGACGATCGGCTCGGTCAAAAAGATCAGCACTCTTCGCAGCTTGTTGTCCGGCAGGAGGAACCAACTGAGCAGGGCATCCGCGATAAAGACCCAGGCATATAGCTGCAGCAGCCATCGCAGGCAGGTCAACAGGTAATATCCGAACACATAAAAAGTCAAAGCGGCCTCCTGTCAGGAATAATGGGCGGTGTAACCGCCTGACATGGTGCCGGAAATATCCACACCCTCCGGCGCAACAAGGAAAATATTCTTTGAGACCCGGCGTATGGTGCCGTTCAGCGCGTAGGAGGCGCCCACGACAAAATCCAGTATCCGCATGCCCACTTCCTTGGGCAATCCCTCCAGGTTCATGATCACCGGTTTACCCTGCATCAGCTGGTCGGTCACCAGCGTGGCGTCCTCATAGGAACGGGGCTGTAGCACCACCATCCGCACGCTTTCCGTCCCGGAATAGGCGGGGGCCGGTCTGGCGGCGGACACCCTCTCCGCGGCTGAGCGGGCAGGCTCCCGGCTGACCGGGTTGGAAGCCGGGGAGGGGACGACGGAACGACCGGCGGCCGCCCTTCCAGCAGGCGCTCTGCCGGCAGCTGAAGTCCGGGGAGAACCGCTGCCCCGGGAGGGAGCCGATGTGCGGCGGTCCCTGGTCCCGGTGTTCCGGCTTTGGCTGTTTCGTTCCTGGGCAGCTTCGTCTTCCCAGCCTATCGCGTGCAGAAATCTTGAGAAGCCGTTTCCTGCCATACTGGGCCCTCCTTCCTCTTACGTTCTCCGAATATGGCCCGTCCCACACGGACCATGGTGGCGCCCTCCTCCACGGCAGTGGCACAGTCCGCCGACATGCCCATGGACAGCACCCGCAGCGGCCCTACCGCCTGCGCCTTTTCCCAAAGGCCGCGCATGGCGGCAAACCAGGGGCGACCGTTCTCCCCCGCGGGGGGGATGGCCATCAGCCCCCGCACCTCCAGCCCGGGCAGCTCCATCGCCGCCTCCAGCAGAGGGAACAGCGCCTCGGGCATTACGCCGCCCTTCTGGGGTTCCCGGCCGATATTGACCTGCAGCAGCACAGGCTGCCGCAGCCCGGCCCTTTCACAGTAGCGGCTGAGAGCCTGCGCAAGCCGGAGGGAGCCGACGGATTGCACCAGCGCCGCCCGGCCCGCCACATATTTTACCTTATTTGTCTGCAAATGTCCAATGAAATGCCACCCTGCCCCGGGATAAGCGGCAACCCTTTTCCTGAACTCTTGCGGGTAGTTCTCCCCCAGGTCTGTCAATCCTTGCTCCACCGCCGCTTCGATGGCTTCCGGAGGCTGGGATTTGGTGACGCCCACAAGGGTGATCTCCCGGGGCGAACGCCCGGAGGCTTCGGCGGCCGCCGCCAGCGCCTCCCGCACCCGCCGGATATTGGCGGCGATCTCTTCTTTGATCATGGCATGATGATCTCCGCCCCGTTGGCAAGCGAGGGGGCAACGCCCGGCGCCTCCTCCACCATCGCCTGTTTGCTGTCCGATATCAGCACCGTAACAGGCACCGCCGTTCTTGTCCCGTTCAGGTTGAGGGTCAGCATCGTCTGCCCGTCCTGGGTCCAAAGGGCCCTCTTGGGCACGATATAGCCCTTGTTATGGGTGCCGACAGCGCCGTCCACCCTGCGGAGCCGCAGCAGGTTCCCTATTTCGCCGACAAACCGCAGCACCACCAGCCGTTTCCGGTTCTCCTCCCGGACCGCCGTCACTTCTCCCAGCTGGGTATGCTCGCAACCGTCAAGGATGAACTCATAGACCACCCCCACTTCCGGGGCGGTGTCGGAAACCGGCTGCACCATACATCCGTACCATTCCCCAGTATCCACCACGCGGCAAAGGGCGGTTTCCGGCGTGATCTGCCCGTTCCCGTTTACGGTGGAAAGGTTGCTGCCGCCGCCGGCAAGATAAGCCTCCGCTTCCGCGACGGTAATGGTTTCCAGGGCGTCGGGGGTCAGCAGGTTTTCCAGCCCGTCGCAGTCGTAGGAAACCACCCCGCCCCGGGGACTGGCAAGGTGGGTCGCCGCGCCGTACAGCTTCCTGCCAAGTTCTTCGGCGGTATCATACAGGTTCTGCAGCGTTTCATTTGCCGGCACCGCCCCGCGAAGGTAGGCGATCCGCTGGGACAACAGTTCGTTCAGTTCGTTTTTGGCAACATAGGCCGAGAGGATGTCCCCCTTCAGCAGACAGGTGTTCAGCTTTTCCCTCTGGGCGGCTATCTGCAGGTCCAGCGTGTCCAAAGCGGGGTCGACCGTATCCTTGCGTATATCGTTCTCCTGGATATCCCGTATCTGCCGCTCCGCCTGGGAGAGGGCGACGGTGTCACGAGGGTTCCAGGAGGCGGTCTGCAGGTCCAGCAGCGGGTCCAACTGCCGGACGGTATCCCCCTCCTGGGCGATGGCCACCATACCGGCGGCGTAATCTCCCGCCGTGACCACCGTCTCATCCCGGACAAGGAGGATACGCACCGCCTGGCTGCTGCTCAGCGAGCCCCACTGTACCGTAGGAGGGCCGAACACACCCAGCGTCAGACAGAGTATGCCCGAGGCCATGAGTCCGACCAAACCCAATATGATAAAAAAACGGGGTTTTACCCTGTACCTGCCTGCCATACGTCCCCCTTTCCCACCCCGACCGGTGGATATGTTACACTATTATACCATCTCCTTAATACATTTGAAAGACTTAAATATGGAAAATGAAAGAAACAGGAGAATTCTTTCTTGCCCTGGGCCTTCCAAACTTGTTAGCACTCTTGATCGATGAGTGCTAATTTTACAGTCCGTTCACAGTTCCGACACAGTCTGTTCACGAAAGCGGGTTATGATAAAGACAGTCGGGAGGATCCCTCTCCCCGGAGGCGCCTCTGACACATCCAAAAGGAGGAAATGAGTATGTTTGAGCTTTTACCTTATCGCAGGAACCAGATTCGCACTTATAATCCCTATTCCGAAATGGAAAACTTTACCAACAGCTTTTTCAATAACTTTTTCGGAGAGCGCAGCCTGAACGTCTACCAAACGGACATCACCGACGAGGGAGACAGCTACCGGCTGAAAACCGATCTGCCCGGCTTCCGGAGGGAAGATATCCATCTGGAGCTTCAGGGGGACGCCCTTGTCCTCACCGCCGAGCGGCATTCCGAGTATGAGGAGAAGGACAAAAAGGAGAAGTACATCCGCTGCGAGCGCAGCTACGGCACTTTCAGCCGGAGCTTTGACGTCACCGGCGTACAGACGGACAAAATCTCCGCCAAATACGAGGACGGCGTGCTGACCATCTGCCTGCCCAAGAAGGAAGACCCCGCCGCGCCCCGGCAGGTATCCATCGAATGACCGAACCCCCCGCGGGGGAAAAGGCACCGGCTTGATAGCCGGTGCCTTTTGTGTGTCGTCTTATTCGATGAGGGATGCCGCGACCCCGTATCCTGCGGCGCGTCCTCCCTCTTCCTTGGTCGGTACGTACATCCTGCCCCGCTTCCCGGTCGTATTGCGGGTCTCCTCGGCCATACGCCGGGCATGATTGATATTCCCCAACGATCATGCCCCGAAAGAGAATGGAACAAGACAAAAAGGGGAGGTGCTTCCTCAGAAGGTATTATTCCCCCGCCTCCAGATCGGCGCAACGGGCGTACATCTGGTAGATGCCGGAGATGGTGAATTCCGCGGGCAGGTTGGTCTTCCGATAGATCACCAGCATGGAAGCCTCCTCCAGAGGAAGCATGCTTTCCGGCACGCCGTTGTCCCGCAGGGCGGCGCGGATATCCGCCAGCCAGGCCTTCTGCCTGTCGGTGTAGGTGGCGGAGGTGGTGGCCTCCGCCCGCCAGACCAGCGTCTCGGCGGGGGCGGCGGAACCCTCCTCCAGCCATTTGGTGGAGGCGTCCCCCTCCCGGGGCTGCCCCAGCAGTTTGGTAAAGGCGGCCTCCGCCGCCGCCGGGTCGGCTGCCTTAAAGGAGATCTGCCCCAGGCGATAGACCCCGCCCTCCTCTGGCGCGGGATAAAGGGCGTCCCGGGTGTGCGCCAGGGTGAATGTGAGGGAGGCCTCCGCCGCCGGCAGGCCATAGATCTCGATATCCTCCACGGTGAGGGTGTACCAGTTCTTCCCGTCCCCGGCCAAGTCCTCCGCCGGAAGTCCCAGCGCCTGTCCCAGCTCCTCAAGGGAGCAGCCCCAGGCCGCGCCGGGCACAGGTTCCCCGGCATACCCCGGCGCTGGCGCGGCGCAGGCGGCAAGGCACAGCAGCAACAGCAGCGCCGGCCACAGGGTGTGTTTCCTTTTCATTTTACGGTCCTCCTGATTTACATAGTTCCTTGTTCGGCATCGTTTTTCCGGCCTTTTCCGGAAGCGCGGGATTATGAATCACGTATTAAAACGGTGCGCTTATTATATGAATATCCCCCGCGAAAGGATACAAAGGGCCTGCTGTACAAATCCGTTGGCCAAACCGGGGACTTTAAGGGAGCCGCCCGTTGCCGGCTCCGGTACGGCGAAGTCATCATTGAGTATGGGATAGCGCTTCTGGTGAGCAACGGCGCTTTGATTTGCCACGAGAGCTGACATGGGGCAAAGCATGATCACTGTCATTGTCGCGATGCCAAAGCAGAACCCTTTCTTTGGCGGTTTCATTTTCTCTTCCTGTTTTTTATTCTTGTTGGGGGGTATTTATTATTCTTTTACGTCCTTCCCCCTTCAATGCTTTTCCACTCCCGTTGCGTCTATTATGCGCCTTTTTTTCATGGTAATACCATAGGCGATGTAAATCAATTATGGAATGTTTTTTGCCTGTATTGTATAATCTTACGCGTTTTATATGTTTCCGACCCGGTGGGTCATAAAAAAGATACCGGCCTGATGGCCGGTACCTTTTGTGTATCGTCTTATTCGATGATGGATGTCACAACACCGGAGCCTACGGTGCGCCCGCCCTCGCGGATGGCGAAGCGAAGGCCTTCCTCGATGGCGATAGGGGTGATCAACTTGATGGTCATCACCACGTTGTCTCCCGGCATGCACATCTCTACGCCCTCCGGCAGCTCCAAAGTGCCGGTCACGTCGGTGGTGCGGAAGAAGAACTGGGGACGATACCCGCTGAAGAAGGGGGTATGCCGCCCGCCCTCTTCCTTGGTCAGCACGTACACCTGCCCCTGAAAATGGGTGTGAGGATGGATGGACTTGGGCTGGGCCAGCACCTGACCACGCTCCACGTCGGTGCGCTGGATGCCGCGGAGCAAAGCGCCGATGTTGTCGCCCGTCTCGGCATAGTCCAGGATCTTGCGGAACATTTCCACGCCCGTCACCACCGTGGTCCGGCTCTTCTCCGAGAGCCCTACGATCTCCACCGTGTCCTGCACCTTCACCGTGCCGCGCTCCACGCGGCCGGTCGCTACCGTGCCCCGTCCGGTGATGGTGAACACGTCCTCTACCGGCATCAGGAAGGGCTTGTCCGTATCGCGCTGGGGGGTGGGAATGTAGTTGTCCACCGCGTCCATCAGCTCGAATACGCACTGGCTGGCCGGGTTGCCGCGCAGGTCCCCGCCCGCCTGGGCCGCCTCCATCGCCTCCAGCGCCGATCCCTTGATGATCGGCGTGTCGTCGCCCGGAAACTCATACTGGCTCAGCAGCTCGCGAACTTCCATCTCTACCAGCTCCAGCAGCTCCTCATCGTCCACCATGTCGCACTTGTTCAGGAATACCACGATGTAGGGAACGCCTACCTGACGGGCCAGCAGAATATGCTCCCGTGTCTGCGGCATCGGACCGTCCGCCGCCGATACCACCAGGATCGCGCCGTCCATCTGCGCTGCGCCCGTGATCATGTTCTTTACATAGTCCGCGTGTCCGGGACAGTCTACGTGCGCGTAGTGTCGGTTATCTGTCTCATACTCTACGTGAGATGTGTTGATCGTGATCCCGCGCGCCTTCTCTTCCGGCGCCTTGTCGATCTCATCATACTTCTGCGCCTTCGCATGCCCGTACTGCGCCAGTGTCATGGTGATCGCCGCCGTCAATGTCGTCTTCCCGTGGTCTACGTGACCGATCGTCCCGATGTTTACATGGGGCTTGGTCCTCTCGAATTTCTGTTTTGCCATTGGTTCTTTTCCTCCTTGTCAGATGACGAGATCGTATCGTGGAGCGGGTGACGAGAATCGAACTCGCACTGCCAGCTTGGGAAGCTGGAGCTCTGCCATTGAGCTACACCCGCAGGTTTTCCTGCCCGCGCCGCGTACAGATTGATTATACGCATTTCGCCCGGAACTGTCAACAGGATATTCCCGAATACGCCTCCCTCACGGAGGCGCCGGGGCGTTGCCCGCCCGGAAAATCCGGCTTTCTCCCTTGACCGGCTATCGGAAATGGATTATAATATACCATAGTATCTATACCTTATACCTGTCCGAACAAGCCTCCCGGGGCGCATTGGAGGAAAATATGGAATCTACCTGGCAGAGCGGCCTGGCTTATTACGATTCACTGACCGACGAGCAAATCATCCATCGCGTAAGGGGCGGAGATATGGACGCCCAGGATTTCCTCCTGAACAAATATAAAAACCTCGTCCGGGCAAAGGCCCGGAGCTACTTTCTGGTAGGGGCCGACAGGGAGGACATTATCCAGGAGGGGATGATCGGCCTTTATAAAGCCATCCGGGACTTTGACCCGGAGCGGCTGTCCTCCTTCCATGCCTTTGCGGATCTCTGCGTCACCCGGCAGATGATCACCGCCGTCAAAACCGCCACCCGGCAAAAGCACATCCCCCTGAACTCCTACATTTCTCTGAACAAGCCCGTCTATAAGGAGGATGAGCAGCGCACCCTGCAGGACATCGTTTCCTACAGCTGGGAGCAGGATCCCGAGGAACTCCTCATCAGCATGGAGAGCCGGCGGAATATCCAGGCCAGGATAGAAGACAGCCTGTCCGCCCTGGAGCGGGAGGTGCTGAACAACTACCTGCAGGACAAATCCTATCAGCAGATCGCCGAGGAAATGCAGCGTCACGTCAAGTGCATCGACAACGCCCTCCAGCGGGTAAAGAAAAAGCTGGAGAGATATCTGGAAGAACAGGCCAAGGAATGATCCGCCGCGCCGGGACAGAAATGTCCCGGTTTTTTTGTCTCCCTCCGTTTCTTTCCCCGCCCCCGCATCCCTTGTTTCTCCGGGCGATTTTAGCTATACTTGCATCCGTGGAGGTGGAAAAATGAACGCCTGGGACTGGGCATTTATTATAATGGCTTCCGCGCTGCTGCCTTTTGCGGCCATGGGCGTGGCCTACACTCTGGGGCTGATACGGCGGGAGGGCTTCCGGGGTACCAACCGGTTGGCGCTGCCGGCCGCCCTCTGCGGCCTTCTGGCCTGCGCTGGCTGTCTTTTGCTGCCCTTCCTTCCGTCCTCCGGCTTTACCGCTCTGCTGCTGCGGAGCTGCCGGGCGCTGACCGCCTTCCTTTTTCTGCTGTACGGGGGGTTTTGCCTCTATGCCGCGGCTGCCTTTCACAGAAAAGGTCCCTGGGTTACGATCCTTGTGCTGGGCTGCGGGGGGAAGGACGGCTTCGCCTCCCGGAATGAACTGGCCGGGCGGGCGGCGCTGGCGGCCTCCCTCTGGCGGCCCGGAAAGACGCTGGTCGCCTCCGGCGGCGGGGAGGGAAGGCCGGAATCCTCCGTCATCGCGGAGCAGCTCCGGGCAGCCGGCGTCCCCGCCCCGGCCATACGGGAGGAAAACCGTTCCAGGGATACCCTGGAAAATCTGAAAGCCTGCCGGGAGCTGGCGGAGCCTCCCTGCCTTATCGTGACCAGCCGCTACCACCTGCCCCGGGCGCTGCTGCTGGGGTGCCTAGCCGGTTTTCGGGGGCTGACCGGCGCCGGCTCCCAAAGCGTCCCCTTCCTCTACGCCTCCTTTTATGAGATGCTGGCCTGCCTCTATTTTTTCCCCTGGCTTCCCATAGGATTTTTTGTGATTTTTCTATTAAAAGAATTGTTTTTGGGTATTGACAAACTGATATCATAATGATATCATTCACATATCAAGCCGAAGGAGGTTGGATATGGAAGAGAAGATTTTGAAAGCGAAGCCGGGCATGCCGGTGCTATTGGTGTCGATCGCCTCATACCTTGGGGCTTTGGCGGCCACCATCCTGGGCGCCGAGCTGCTGGAGATGGGCAACAACCTGGGTCTTATTCCCCTGATTCCGGGGATATTCTGGCTCCTTGTGGGTTTCTTCCCCTTCATGGGGCTGAAGGTCCTCAAACCCCAGGAGGCCCTGGTGCTGACGCTGTTCGGCCGGTACATCGGCACGCTCAAGAGGGAGGGTTTCTATTATGTGCACCCCTTCTGCGTGGCGGTCAACCCGGCGGCGAAGACCAAGCTGGGTCAGAGCGGGGATGTGACCGGCCTCCCCTCCACGCCCCAGGAGACGGCGGCCGCCGCCGCCGGGGGGCAGAAGATCTCTCTGAAGATGATGACGCTGAGCAACTACCGGCAGAAGGTGAATGACTGCCTGGGCAATCCCGTGGAGATCGGCATCGCCGTCATATGGCGGGTGGTCGACACCGCCAAGGCGGTATTCAATGTCGACAATTACAAGGAATACCTCTCCCTCCAGAGCGACAGCGCCCTGCGGAACATCGTCCGCATCTACCCCTATGACGTGGCCCCCAATGTGGATACCACCGGGGACGGGCTGCCGGACGAGGGCAGCCTCCGGGGCTCCAGCGAGGTGGTCTCCCGGCGCATCAAGGAAGAGATCCAATCGAAGGTAGCCGCCGCCGGTTTGGAGATACTGGAGGCCCGCATCACCTATCTGGCCTACGCCACGGAGATCGCCGCCGTCATGCTCCAGCGGCAGCAGGCCAACGCCATTATCGATGCCCGGAAGATGATCGTGGAGGGCGCCGTGGGCATGGTGGAAATGGCGCTGCAGAAGCTGAGTGAGAATCAAGTGGTACAGCTGGACGATGAGCGTAAGGCTGCCATGGTGTCCAACTTGCTGGTAGTACTCTGCGGCAACCGGGATGCCCAGCCCGTGGTGAATTCCGGCAGCCTCTATTGATGGCCGGGGGAAAAAAACAGGTCCCCCTCCGGCTCTCTTCGGAACTGTATGCCCAACTGGCAGCCTGGGCAGATGATGAATTCCGGTCGGTCAACGGGCAGATCGAGTATCTGCTGACCGAATGCGTCCGCCGCCGGAAGAAAAGCGGCGGAACGCCGGAGGCGCGGAAGTAGACAGGCGCACCCCTTCTTTCCCATTTGTATGGGAAGGAGGGGTTTTCTTCATAGGGTTTGTGCATGGAAACCCGGAACCCCGTGTGTTATACTAAAGGCAGTCACGCCGAGCGGCGATTTTATAATACGAGGTGATTCATCATGCGCAGACACAGCTGTTTCACCGTACAGGGAAAGCCCTTTTTCTCCCTGGGCGGACAGACCCACAACTCCTCCAGCTACGTGCTGGCGGATATGCCCTACGCCTTTGAGAGCGTACGCAAGCTGGGCGGCAACACGGTGGCCACCCCCATTTGCTGGCACACCTTTGAACCGGCGGAGGGGCGGTTCAACCCCAAATACGTCACCGACCTGATCGACCTGGCCCGCGAAGAGGAAATGCACCTGGTGTTCCTCTGGTTCGGCTCCTGGAAAAACGGGAACATGGAATACACCCCCAACTGGGTAAAGTGCGACCGCAGGCGCTTTCAGCGCACCACCTGCAAGGACGGCACCGAGCTGGGCGTGCTGTCCGCCCACTGTCCCGAAAATTTCGAGGCGGACAGGAAGGCCTTTGTCGAGTTGATGAAGGTGCTGAAAGCCCATGACGGCGGCACCCAGACCGTTATCGCCGTACAGGTGGAGAACGAGGCCGGCATCATCGGTCCCACCGCCCGGGATTTCTCCCCCTTCGGTCAGGCCAGCTTCGCGAAAAAGGTGCCCCAGCTGCTGCTGGATTACGCCAAAGCCCATCCGCAAGGCAGGCTGTACGAGTTCTGGAAGGCCGCCGGCGGCAAGCGCGGCGGGACCTGGACCCAGGTGTTCGGCCGTTTCGGCGCCGAGGCCTGCGAGGCCTACGCTCTCTCCAACTACATCAACGGCATCGCCGCCGCCGGCAAGGAGGTCTATGACCTGTTCCTGTACGCCAACGTGTGGCTGGACGGCCTGTCCCATCCCCAGACCTGGAACAACCCCGGCATCAACTACCCCTCCGGCGAAGCCGTCACCCGGACCCTGGATATCTGGTACGCCGTGGCCGATTCCCTGGACGCCATCAGCCCGGACAACTACCAGGCCATACAGAGCCGTCACCGGGAAGTCACCGACACCTATGCCAACAAGGATAAGGGCTGGCCTCTGTATGTGCCGGAATCCCATGCCGCCGCGCTGAACGCTTCGGAGATCTTTTACGCCGTGGTGGACAAAGAGGCCATCGGCTACCATATCTTCGCCACCGAAAGCACACTGGATCCGGAGACCCGGGAGGTACGCCCCGCCGCCGCCCCCATGAAGCGCTCCATGCACATGCTGACCGCCGCCTGGCCGGTGCTGCAGCCCGCCATCGCCGGCAGGAAAGCCATGACCATCCTGCAGCAGTTGGGGGAAAACGCCTCCCTGCGGCATTTTGACGGTTGGGAAGTCCTGGTCAACTACAACGGTCCCGGCTTCGCCTGGGCAGGCGCCACCGACTATCACCACCGCGGCAAAGAGGAGTTCCGGGAAGGAAAGGGCACCCACGATCCCCGGGAGGAAAAGGGCCGGGGCGTGCTGATGCTGGGCGAGGACGGCTGGTACTACCTGGTGGGCCACCTCATCCGCCTGTTCTTCGAGCGTCCCTCGGCCGATGACGGCTCCTACCGCATTTCGCTGCTGTCCCCCGAGCATCAGTCCAGCGATATGTCGGTACTGGATCTGACCGAAGGCCACTTTGACGAGGACGGCAACTACGTTGTCGACCGTGTCCGCGCCGGCGACGAGCGTCACGGCATCTGGGCCATGTGGGACTGCGGTGTCATCCGTTTCAAAATGGAAGGCTGACACGGTCCCGCCTCCTTACCCCGATGGGGGACGAAAGTCCCTCGCCGGGGATTTTTTACTCTCCGGCAGCGGGACGGTGATCTGTTTCTCCCCTGCGGGGCGGAATATAAGGAACTATAGCGCCCCCCTTGACGCGATGCGCCGCACGCTCGGGGCGGACGCCTTCCCGGCCTTCCCCCTCCCCGTTGTCCCGGGGCGGCGAAAAACCGCAGGGAGGGAATGCCCTGCCCTGCGGTATGGAAAGGACCTTACGCGTTTTCCGTCCGCCGCTTGCCCTTATCCGCCTCGGCGGCGTTCCTCCGGGCGGCCTCCTTGTCGGCCGCCATTTCCTCCACGGTCTTGGTATGGAGCCGCGCGGCGCCCCGGGTCACGATGGGGGGTATCCAGGTCCCGTTCCTCTCGGCCTCTGCCCGGCGCGCCTTGGCTTTTTCGATCTCTTCGGCATACTGGGGCAGCCATTCCGCCTCCTCGATCAGCATCTCGTCCACCATCTGCCAGATCTCCGGCGGGTTGCATACGGCGCCGGTGAGGGGGTCCATCATCACCGCCTGCCGCAGCAGGTCGATGTCCCCGCGGACGCCGGCCTCCACCGCCAGCCGCTGCACCGTGATGTTGGACATGCAGACGGCGGCGCAGCCCAGGGGCAGGTCGCCGACGCGGGGGATGTTGATGCCGTGGGTATCCGCGTAGCCCGGCACCTCCACCACGCAGTCATCGGGCAGGTTGGTGATACAGCCCCTGTTGACCACATTGAAATGTCCCCTGTATACCCGGCCGGTTTCCAAGGCCTCGATGATCCGGCTGCCGTGCTCCTGGGAACGGTGCTGCTCCCCGTAGACAAAGGCGGGCTCCTTCATCCAGTTGGGGAAATCCGTCTCAAACCAGTTCCGCCCCTCGGTGCAGACCCGGAGGTAGCCCCCGGTTTCCCCGTTGATCCAGCTGTTGAGGTTGATCCATCGGGGGATCTCCTCCACCCGCTTCCGGTACCAGGGAAGGTATTCCGAGAGGTGGCCGTTGGACTCGGTGGAGAAATAGCCGAAGCGGCGCATCATATCGATCCGCACCTTCTCTGTGGCGGCGATCTCCGGGTCGGCCTCCAGCGCCGCCAGCAGCTTCCCGCTGAGCTCCTCTCCCTTGTGCTTGACCGAGATATACCAGGTCATATGGTTGATGCCGGCGCAGACGATGTCGATCTCCTCCTGCCGGTAACCCAGCGCCCTGGCGATCAACGCGTGTCCCCCCTGCACGCCGTGGCAGAGGCCCACCGTGGGCACGCCGCCGTACTTGTTGCAGTACCAGGTGACCATGGCGTTGGGGTTGGAGTAATTCAGCATCATGCAGCCGGGCAGCGCAACCTCCCGGATATCCCGGCAGAAACCCTCCAGCGCCGCGATATCCCGCTGGGCGTAAAAGATGCCCCCCACGCAGAGAGTATCCCCGACGCACTGGTCCACCCCGTACTTCAGGGGGATCTCCACGTCCTTCCTGAAGGCCTCCAGCATGCCGATACGGACACAGTTGATCACATATTTGGCGCCGGCGAAGGCCTCCCGCCGGTCGAGGGTGGACCGGATCCGTATGGAAAGCCCGTTCTCCTCAATATCCCGCTGGCAGAGCCGGGTCACCATATCCAGGTTCCGGGGATTGATGTCGGTAAAAGCGATTTCCGCGTCGGCGAATTCCGGCACGCTGAGCAGATCCCGGAGCAATCCCCGGGTAAAGCCGATGGAGCCGGCGCCGATGAAGGCGATTTTTAAAGCCATAGTCTGTCCTCCCGTAATTCGTTTCCCTGTCTTTTATGCCCTTATTATAGCACCCCCGTCCCGGCCGGGGCAAGGCCGTTCTGAAACAGCCGTTAAGGAAATGGTGCCGCCTCCCCCGCCGGGGCGTGGCCGGCTTGACGAAAACAGAGGCCCCGCCGTATAATATGCATCATAGGAGGAAAAAATATGTACGCATCGGATTATCGGAAACTGGGCATGCACGCCCTGAACGGCCATTGGGGAAAGGCCATACTGGTCTCCCTGATCGCCGGCGCTGCGGGAGGCGGCGTCAGCTTCGGCTTTTCCGGGAACGGCTTTACCACCCTGTTCAAGGAAACCTATAAGGGAGAAACCCATGAGATCATCAGCAGCATCCGCGACCTGCAGATCCCCCCCGGCGTCTGGACCCTGCTGGGCAGCGTGGTCCTCGGCGCGGTATTGCTGGGCATCGCGGTATCCCTGGCGCTGACCGTTCTGAGCAGTGTGCTTTCCCTGGGCAATGCCGATTTCTATACCCGGCTCGCGGGAGGGTCGAATCCGCCCTTTACCCGTCTCTTCGCCTATTTTAAACACGTCTGGCGGGCATTCGGTATGCATATGCTGATCTCGCTCTTTGTCTTTCTCTGGTCACTGCTCTTTATCGTGCCCGGCATCGTTGCCGCCTACCGCTACGCCCTTGCCCCCTACCTGATGGCGGAGGATCCCTCTCTGAGCCCGATGGGGGCCATCAATGAATCCAAGCGGCTGATGGATGGGCACAAGGGGCGTCTTTTCTGTCTGCACTTCAGCTTTATAGGCTGGTCGCTGCTGGCGATGCTGACCTGCGGGATAGGCTATATCTGGCTGGTTCCCTACATGAACGCCGCGGAAGCGGCGTTCTATCTGGACCGCACCGACCGTATCCGGGTAGAAGCGGCATAAAAGGAGGTCATGGTGGAAATTTACGGCTTATCGACGGAATATCAATCCCCCCCCTTGGGCGTGGAGTCTCCCCATCCCCGGTTCGGGTGGAAGCTCCGGGGGCGCTCCCGCCAGACCGGTTATGCCCTGCGGGTATGGGAAGCGGATACCGGTCGCAAGGTGTGGGACACCGGCCGGGTATCCGGTAAAAAATCGCTGCACGTCCCCTATGCGGGAGAGGCTCTCCGGCCGCTGACCGCCTACCGCTGGCAGGTCGAGGTGACCGCCGGGGAGGAAAAGGCCCTGTCTCCCGAGGGCTTTTTCACCACCTCCAGGCTGGATACCCCCTGGGAAGCCCAATGGATCACGGCGCCCCGGGCGGTGGTGCCGGATCCCTGGGCGGTGCCCGCCTTCCGCCGTGAGTTTGTCTGTTCCGAGACCCCCAGCCGCGCCGTGCTGACGGTGACCGCCAGGGGTTGGTACCATGCCGTACTGGACGGGCGGGAGCTTTCAGAGCAGATGTTCGCCCCCGGCTGGCATGATCCCCGCCGGCTGACCTATCAGTGTCTGGAGGTCTCCCTGACCGAGGGCGCCCATGTGCTGGGCCTCATGCTGGGCAAGGGCTGGGACAACGGGGATTTCTTCGGGAACTTCGGCCGGGACGATCTTGGCGGGCAGCAGGCGCGCTTCCCCTCGGTACTCGCGGAGCTCCATATCTTCTACCCCGACGGGCGGAAGGAGGTGCTGTCCACCGACACCTCCTGGCGCTGCGCTCCCACCGCCGTCATCCATGCCCATCTCTACATGGGCGAAAGGGTGGACGCCCGGCTGTGGCAGCCCGGGTGGGATCTCCCCGGTTTCGCGGGCGACTGGGCGGCAGCCGAGATCGCCGAGCCCTGCGCCCTGCCGCTGACCGGCGCCGAGGCCCCCGCCGCCAAACGGCAATTCGCGCTGCGGCCGCTTGCCCTCTTCACCACCCCCAAAGGGGAAAAGGTGGTGGATATGGGGCAGAATATGGTAGGCGTGCTGGATCTGTCGGTGGACGCCCGCGCCGGGGATGAGATCTCCCTCCGCTTTTTTGAGGTGTTGGACAAGGAGGGTAATGTCTATCTGGACAATATGCGGGCGGCCCGGGCGGCGCTGGATTATACCTGCGCCGAAGGGCGGCAGACCTACAGCTCCCGTTTCACCCATTTTGGCTTCCGGTATATTTATCTGGAAAAGTGGCCTGAATCCCTTCCCTTTACCGCCGAGTCCTTTACCGGGCAGGTAGTCTTCGCCGATATGGAACGTACCGGCTGGTTTGACTGCTCCCGGGAGGATGTCAACCGCTTCTTTGAAAACACGGTCTGGGGTCAGCGGGGCAACTTTGTGGATGTCCCCACCGACTGTCCCCAGCGGGATGAGCGGCTGGGCTGGACGGGGGACGCCCAGGTCTTCTGCCGTACCGCCGCCTTCATCTACGGGGTGGACGCCTTCTTTACCAAGTGGCTGCGGGATATGGCGCTGGAGCAGGCTCCCAACGGCGCCGTGGGCTTTGTGGTACCCAATGTGCTGGCGGATCTTGACGCCGAGGACTGGATGGAACAGAGCCGGGGCTCCGCCGCCTGGGGGGACGCCGCCACCATCTGTCCCTGGACGATCTACCGTGTCTACGGTGACGAGAGGCTGCTGGCCGAGTCCTACCCCATGATGAAAAAATGGGTGCATTATATCCGGGATACCGGGGACGACCCCTATCGCTGGAACACCGGCTTCCATTTCGGGGACTGGCTGAGTCTGGGCGCCCGGGACAACAACTCCATCGGCACCACCGACCCCTACCTGATCGCCCAGGCCATGTATGTTTTCTCCGCCCGGATCACCGCGGCCGCCGCCCGCGTGCTCGGCCTGAAGGATGACGCCCGGGAGATGGACAAACTGGCTGAGGGCGCCGTCAAGGCCTTCCGCCGGGAATATATCACCCCCCTGGGCAGGGTGGCGGTACCCACACAGACGGCGCTGCTGCTGACGCTGAAGCTGGGCCTCTGCAAAAAGAAGCACCGTCATCGGGTACTGGAGGATCTCTGCGCTCTGATCCATGAGAGCAAGGACCACCTGGCCACCGGTTTTGTCGGCACCCCCTATCTCCTCCATGTGCTGACCGAGAACGGCCGTCACGATCTGGCGGCGAAGGTGTTCCTCCAGGAGAGCTTCCCCGGCTGGCTCTATCCCGTACACCGGGGCGCCACCACCGTCTGGGAGCGCTGGGACGGGATCAAGCCCGACGGCAGCTTCCAGGATGCCGGCATGAATTCCTTCAACCACTATGCCTACGGCTCGGTGTGCGACTGGCTGGTGGAAAAGGTAGCCGGGCTGGACATGGCGGAGAAGGAACCGGGCTACCGGGTGCTGAGGCTCCATCCCCGGCGCACCGGCTCCCTCACCCACGCGAGGGCGGAGCTGGAAACCGTCCGGGGCCGGGTCTCCTGCGGATGGAAACGGGAGGACGGCAGGATGGAGGTATCGGTTGAGATACCGGCGGGCAGCACCGCCGAACTGACACTGGAGGGGCTTCGTACGGCGGCCGCGCTGGAACAGCCGGCGGACTTCCCCGCGAAGCTGGGAAAAGAAGGGCTGATCCTCAAGCTGCGTCCGGGGGCGTATACCTTCCGCTATCGTCCGGAGGTGTAAATGAAGCTGTTTATTGACGGGGCCGAGGGAACCACCGGTCTGGAGATCGTTTCCCGCCTCCATGAAGTGCCCGGCGCGGAACAAATCCCCCTTCCCTCCGCGCTGCGCAAGGACCCGGACGCCCGCCGGGCAGCCATGGAGCGGGCCGACATCACGGTGCTCTGCCTGCCGGATGCCGCCGCGAAGGAGGCCGTCGCCCTGGCGGAGGGCACCCGCACCCGGCTGCTGGACGCCTCCACCGCCCATCGTACCGCGCCGGGCTGGGTTTACGGTCTGCCGGAGCTGTGTCCCGGGCAAAGAGAGGCCATCGCCTCGGCCGGGCGGGTGGCCAATCCCGGCTGCCACGCCACCGGCTTTATCCTGCTGGCCCGTCCTCTGGCGGAGGCCGGCTGGATCTCCCCGGAGCTTCCGGTGACCGCCTTTTCCACCACCGGCTATTCCGGCGGCGGGAAGCGGATGATCGCCGCCTATGAGGCCGGGGGCCGGCCGGAGGAGCTGGCATACCCCCGGATATACGGGCTGGCCCAGCAGCATAAGCACCTGCCGGAGATGGCGGTTTACGGCACCCTGGGGCAGCCCCCGGTGTTCAATCCGGTGGTCTGCGACTATTATCGCGGGATGTCCGTCACCCTTTTCATGACAGCCGGCGATCCGGATACCGCGATGGCGATCTATCGGGAACGTTACGCCGCCGGGCGCGTCCGGGTGGTTGATCCGCCGGAGGACGGGTATTTCAGCTGTCAGCCGGTCTGTCATACCGACGGCGGGCTGCTGACGGCTTCCGGGCGGCCCGGGCGCTGGTCAGCCACCCTGGCGCTGGACAATCTGGGGCTGGGCGCCTGCGGCGCCGCGCTGGAAAATCTCCGGATCATGTGCGGGATCCGGTAAAATGTGAATAATCTGAGAATCTTTGGTGAACCTTCCTGCGGATCCCTTTTATCTTCCGGTATTTTAGGGTATGATAACAGCAGGGAGAGTTTCTCCCCCCCATATATTGCAGCCGGCGCCGGGTCCCCCGGTTCCGTGAAAATACGCATATAGAACCCCGGTAAACCTTCCTGCGGATCCTTTTTCATTCCGGTATCATCAGTATAACAGCGGCAGGAGGTATTACCCATGGCTTTACAATATTTGGTTACCGGCGCCAACGGCCACCTTGGCAGCGCGATTTTACGGGAGCTTGACGCCCGCGGCGCGGCTGTCAGGGCGCTGGTGCTGCCGGGCGAACCTTTGGAACTGGATCCGGAGAAGGTGGAGATCGTCCGTGGCGACATTCTGGACAATTCTTCTCTGGACCGTTTCTTTTCTTTGCCGGCGGACACCCGTATCCGGGTGATCCATGCCGCCGGTATCGTCACCATCTCCTCCAGGGACAATCCGCTGGTGCGGAAGGTCAATGTGGAAGGCACCCGGAACATCGTAGAGGCCTGTCTCCGCCATAAAGCGGAAAAGCTGGTATATGTTTCCTCCGTCCACGCCATACCCGAGGAGAAGGGCCGCGTCATCACCGAGACAAAGGACTTTTCCCCGGACAAGGTGGAGGGGCTGTATGCCCGGACCAAGGCGGAAGCCACCCGCATCGTGCTGGACGCCGCGAAGGCCGGGCTGGATGCCTCTGTGGTCCACCCCTCCGGCATCATCGGCCCCTATGATACCGGTCGCAACCACCTGACCCAGCTGGTGAAGGACTTCGTCTCCGGAAAACTGAAGGCCTGCGTCACGGGGGGTTATGACATTGTGGACGTCCGGGACGTGGCGAAGGGCGTGGTTTCCGCCTGCGAAAAGGGCGGCCGCGGGGAGTGCTACATCCTCTCCAACCGGTATGTTTCCATACCCGAGCTGCTGAAGACCCTGGGAGAGCTGGTGGGGCGGAAGGTGCCCCGCGCCCTTCCCCTGTGGTTTGCCAAAGCGACGGCCCCTCTTGCCGAGCTGTATTACAAGCTGCGGCGCACGCCGCCCCTTTTCACCGCCTATTCGCTCAAGACGCTGGCGACCCGCATCTTCTACTCCCATGCCAAGGCGGACAGGGAACTGGGCTACACCACCACCGATCTTAAAACCACCTTGGCCGATACCCTGGCCTGGCTGCAGCTGGCGCCCCGGATGGCATAAAAAAAGCGCTCCCGGAAACCGTCGGTTTCCGGGAGCTTTTTCTCTTTAACAGAACTGCCGCAGGGCGTCCATGGCCGCCCGGGGCGTATACGGCGCGGCCAGCTCCATGTTGTAGACGCCGGTGTATCGGGCCGCCTCCAGCAGGGCGAACAGCCCGCGGAAATCGCAGATGCCCCTCCCGGGGAGCCAATGTCTCTCGTCCACGCCGTCATAGTCGGAAAGGTGGGTGGTCACGATCATCCCGGCAAGAGGCGCGGTGAAGTCTGTGAGGGATTCCTGCAGCATGTGGTTGCTGTCCAGCGTCATACGCAGCCGGGGGTCGATGGCAAGGATCTCCAGCATCTCTTTGCTGGTATTGCCCAGGCACTTCCTGGGAAGGTTTTCCATGCAGAGGGTCACCCCCCATTTCTCCGCTACGTCACACAGCGCCGGCAGCGTCTCCCGCAGCATCGCCAGCCTGGTTCCCCTGCCCTCATCCGTTTCCAGTTCCTGACTGGGGTGCAACACCAGATACCCGATCTTCTCCGACGCGGCCAGCCCGATATAGGGCAATATCCGCGCCATCGCGCCCCTTCTCACTCCCTCATCCGGGTCGGACACATCCCAGGAAGCGCCAAAGGGGATATGGATGGAATGGGGCCGCAGTCCCGCCGCGGACGCCGCCCGGCAGGTCGCTTCCGCTATATCCGGCGTATCGTCCTCCCGCGCGTCGGACACCTCGCACCGGGTGAACCCCGCCTCCCGCACCGCCTCCAGCCAGGCCGCTCCCTGCCGCCCGTTGACGGACAAACCGAATTCTCTCATGCGGACCTCCTTTTCTCTCTGTCTCCCTCAAAGTATAGCACGCCGCGGACGCCGCCGCAATACGCGCCTCCCTTCCCTCCCTTGACATTTCGGCGCCCGGAGGGTATAACCTCTCTTGAGGAAGGCCCTGCCGCCGCGCCTGTCCGGCCGCGCGGGGACGGGCCTCCGCGTATGAGGACCCGGATACGGATCCGAAGGAGGGAAAATGCCGTCCATGGCAGCGCGGGTCCTGCGGGATCAACTGTTTCTTTTAAGGCCCCTTGTGACCAACATGAGCCTTACCGCCGTCCGTCAGATACAGGAGGCCGCCATGGCGTATACCGCGGCGGCGGAGGACCGGCTGACCCGCCGGGACTGGAACCCGGGCGGCATGGCCGGCGCGGTCGTCGTTCCGGACGCGCCCGCCCCCGATGGAAAGGTGCTGCTCTACCTCCATGGGGGCGGCTACAACACCGGGGATATCGGCTATTGCGTAGGGGTCTCCCGGCTGTTGGCCGCCACCACCGGGCGGCCGGTGTACACCGGCGCCTACCGGCTGGCTCCCGAACACCCCTTCCCCGCCGCCCCGGAGGACGCCTATACCCTGTGGAAGGCCCTGCTGGCGGAGGGGCGCTCTCCGGAACAGGTGACCGTTGTCGGAGAATCCGCCGGGGGCGGGCTGCTCTTCGCTCTCTGCCTGCTGTTGAAGGAGAGAGGGGAACCGATGCCGGGGTTCCTCTGCGCCATATCCCCCTGGGTGGACCTGACGCTGTCCGGCGCCTCCTACCGAACCAACCGGAGGAAGGACCCCGCCCTGACCAAGCGGGAACTGCGGGGTCACGCCAGGCGCTATGCCCCCGGGCAGGAGAAGGATCCCCTGGCCTCCCCCCTGTTCGGGGACCTTGCCGGGCTGCCCCCCACACTGTTGACCGTCGGCGGCAATGAGATCCTGCTGGATGACGCGGTGAGAATGGCGCTCCGCCTTGCGGAGGCGGGTGTGCCCTGTGAGATCCGGATCGAGCCGGGTCTCTGGCACGCCTATCCCCTGTACCCGATACCGGAAGGCCGGGACGCGCTGGCCAAGCTGGCCAAACGGATGGAGGAACTGCCTTGAAACGAAGCCGACCCTGGATGAAACTGGATAACGCCGCCCTGGTGTATCCCGCCGCCCGGCGGCGGAACTGGAACGCCCTTTTCCGGGTATCCGCCACCCTTACCGAGCCGGTGGACAAAGCCGTGCTCCGGCAGGCGCTGGAACGCACCCTGAAGCGGATCCCCACCTTCGCCACCCGGCTGCGGAGCGGTCTTTTCTGGCATTATTTGGAGCACAACGATCTTCCTCCCGAGGTGCAGGAGGATGTCTCCAACCCCTGTGTCCGTATGGACTTCGCCGCCAACCGTCACCATATGTTCCGTGTGCGGGTGTACGGCGGCCGGATCGCGCTGGAGGTGTTCCATGCCCTGGCGGACGGTACGGGGGGGCTGGTTTTTCTCAAGACCCTCGTGGCGGAATACCTGTCCCTCCGCTACGGCGCCCTGATCCCCCGGGGGGAGGATATATTAGACTGCGACCAGCCCCCGGATCCGGGAGAGAAGGAGGATTCTTTCGCCCGGTTTGCCCGGAAATCCGTCCGGAGCCGCAGGGAGCCCGACGCCTACGCCCTTACCGGCACCCCCTACCGCCGGGGCGAGGTGGATGTGATCACCGGTCTCATACCGGTGGACGCCGTTCTGGAGCGGGCGCGGGCCTGCCGCGCCACCCTGACGGAATATCTGACCGCCAATCTGCTGCTGACGGCGGACGCCATCCAGCGGCAGAAGGTGCCCTCCCGCCGGCGCAGGTGGGTGGCAGTACAGGTGCCGGTGAATCTGCGGAGGTTCTATCCCACCCGTACCCTCCGGAATTTCTCCAGCTATGTCAACCCCGGCTTTGACCCCTCCTACGGGGAATACTCCCTGCGGGAAGCGGTGGACATCGTCCGCCACCATATGGGCGCCGAGGTTACCGAGAAGCTGATGAACGCCAAATTCTCCGCCAATGTGAAGCCCCAGCGCTCCAGGGCGCTGCAGGTCACCCCCCTCTTCCTGAAAAACTGGGTGATCCGCATGGTCTTCAACCAGGTAGGGGACAGGAAATCCACCACCTCGCTGTCCAATCTGGGAAACCATCGGCTGCCGGAGGAAATGGCCCGGTACGTCACCCGGATGGATTTCCTCCTCGGCCCCCTTTCCCGGACGAAGGTGGCCTGCGCCGCGGTGAGCTATGACGATACGCTGTATCTGAATTTTACCCGTACCATACGGGAGCCCGAACTCGAGCGGAACTTTTTCCGCAGACTGGTGAAGCTGGGGATCCCGGTCCGGATCGAAAGCAATCGGAGGTTTGTATGAGCTATTGTGTGCACTGCGGCGTGGAGCTGGATCCCAGTCAGAAGGCCTGTCCCCTCTGTGATACCACGGTGATCGACCCCCGTCAGCCCTGGTCCCCGGATCATCCGACCCCCTATCCCCGGGAACTGGAGACACTGCCGTCCATCGACAGGAAGTATGTCGCCTCCCTTATCGGGATCATCAGCCTCATCCCCATCCTGCTGTCGATCATCAGCGAGCTGTTCACCGGCCATACCATCCACTGGTCGGCCTATGTGGCGGGCGGTGTGGCGCTGGCCTATGTCTGGGGGGTGCTTCCCCTTTACGGCAAAGAGTTTTCTCCCGCCTTTCTGGCGATAGACTGCCTGGCGGCGGCGCTGTATCTGCTGTTGATCGAGCGTCTGAGCGGCGGGAACTGGTTCCTGCCCCTGGCGCTGCCGCTGGTTTGCTGCGTGACCGTTTTTGTGATGGGTTTCGCGCTCTGGTTCTTCTACCGGCGGCGTCCCCGTATCCTGCTCCGCATCAGCTCGCTGTTTGCCGGAGGCGGCTTTCTTGCGGTGTGTATCGATCTCATACTGGGGCTGTATCTGGGGGCCGGGCTGCGGGTCAGCTGGTCGGTATTCGTACTCATCCCCATGGTAGGGCTTTCCATGGCGATGCTGGTGCTCAACCGTTCCCGCCGCGCCAGGGATCATCTTCGCCGCCGTCTGTTCCTGTAATACGCCGCCTGCCCCTCCCAGGGGCCGCCTGTTTTCCTCCGCCCGCGCGGGAAAGCGGGCGTTTTTTGTTCCGGGCAATGCGGTTTCCGGCAAAACATTGTGTTTTTGTAAATTTTTATTGCGTTTTCGGCATTTCGTATTATAATAGGAATCAAACAAGAAAAGGAGGCAATACATGATTTTTAAAGCATACGGCGCTGCCATTGGCGTGCTGGCAAAAAAGCCCTTCCGCTTGTGGGGCCTGTCCCTCTTATGCCAGTTGCTGATCGCCCTTGCCTGTTCCTTCGGCGTCCTTCCCATCATTTTCATCCCCATCACCCTGACCCTTCAAACCGGAATGATCGCGATTTATATGGCGGGTCTCCGCGGTGAACAGGTGGATTCCCAGCAGCTTTTCGCCGGGTTTAAGGATTTTAAGCGCATCTGCGCCGGTATGGCCTGGCAGCAGCTCTGGATACTGATCTGGGGGCTGATCCCGGTCGCCGGCCCTGTGTTCGCCATCATCAAGAGCTACCAGTACCGCTTCGTCCCCTATATCCTGCTGACCCGGCCGGAGGTCTCCCCCACGGAGGCTTTGAAGATTTCCATAGAGGAAACAAAGGGCTACCGGGGGCAGCTTTTCGGCGCTGATATCCTGTTCTCCGTGATACTGAGCACCGCCTTCACCGTGCTGCTGCTGCTCTGCCTGATCCCCTATGCCGGTTATTTCTTCATGGTGGTCCTGGCTTTGGCATTCCTGCTGATTGCCGCGGTGGGGAACCTGTTTATCGGGCTGTACCAGGCCAAGCTGTATGAGTCCATACAGGAAGCCCGGCAATACCAGCCGCCCAAGTGCCCCACCTGCGGAGCTCCCTACGCGGAAGGCTACACCTTCTGCCCCGTCTGCGGCACGAAGCTGGGTTGACCCTTTCCTGAGAGCCGCCGATAAAGCCTCTCTCCCCCGGGAGATCCAGTCCGGCGTTCCGGGTCTGCATAAACGGGGCGCGGGCGGGTCTCCTCTCCGCTTTTATGGAACGGCAGCCGGTCGACGCGGTTCGTTGACCGGCTGCTTGTTTCTTTATATTCCTCCGGCTTTTCCGGCAAATAAACAACCAAGGAGGCGTTCCCATGAAACTCCGGAAAATGAAGCTTTTCCTGTGCTGTTTGCTTGTGATCGCGGCAGTCTGCGCCGCGGGTTGCGCCAAGGCCCCCCAAGAGGGGGGCGCCGGGGAAGCGGGCCCCGGCGTTCCCGGCGGGAATTTCGCGGAGCGGGATACATTATCGGAAGCCTTCGCCGCGGAGGGCAACGCCACCGTGTCCCTTTCGGGCGATGAGACATTGGATTTGACCGGGATCACCTTCACGGGGCGGAAGGAGATTTTTCTCAACAATGCCTCCCTGCGGCTTATCGGGGTGCTGACCGTATCGGAAGAAGGGGTCATCGATATCAAGCCCGGCGAAGGCTGCCGGGAAGGCGTCGTCGATATGCGGGAGCTGCGCTTTGACCTCTCCCGGCTCCCGGATACCCTGCCCCACGAGGTGGCCATTGTCGAGATCCGGCCCGGCGCGGAGATCCTCCCCCCGGAAACTGGAGGCGGCATACAGGTCATCGAGTTTGAGGATATCCTCACCGTCGTGAGCTACTTCCCCGAAGAGCCCGGGCAGGAAGGCGCCGGCGGGTAAAAGCCCGCCCCGCGGGCTCCTTCCTTACAGCGGGGGCGGAAAACGGATAACAAACAAGGGCGGCGGTCTGCCGCCCCTTGTTTGTGCGCCGGGGATATTGCGGATCATTCATCGGCCGGTTCGGTTTTGCTGTATCGCGCCTTATACTCCTTCGGCGGAACATGAAATTCCAATTTAAACACTCTGCTGAAGTGGGCCTCATCTTCATAGCCCGACAATCTCATGGCTTCCTTGACCGTGTACATATTGGACGACAAAAGCTCCGCGGCTCTTGATAGTCTCAAATGATTGATATATTTGATCGGTGTTGTCCCCGTCGCGGCAAAAAAGTTTTCTCTGAACACCGTTTCACTCAGATGGCAGAGCGCCGCGAGCTTTGGCACGCTTATTTTCCCGGCGGCATAATTGGCATGGATATGCGTGATCGCCGGCATGACCCGGGATCTGTCCTGTGGCCTTTCTTCAACGGAATACTCCCGCTTCATGTTGTAAATGATCGCGTAAAGCTCCGCCTTGCATTTCTCCGGGTAGCCGTTCTTTTTCGTATGCCACGCGTTTTCGGCCTGTTTGAAGTTTTCAATAAAGACCGGGGGATTTTTCATTTTCATACTGAAGGGCTCAACGGCGATATCCTGCGCCAGCGAGAAATTGACGGCGTAACACCCGCCGCTCCGTTTGGCCTTCACGACATAGCTGGCGCCCTTCGGAAGGAAAATGATCCCGTTGGCGGGGACACGGACTGTTTGACCGTTCTCAAACCGGTAGGTTTTATCTTCTTCGAGATTGACGGCCAGGCCGTAGTCCTTCCTGTTATTATGAACGGCGGTACCGGCTCCCACCGGCACATAGCAGGCAAGAGAAATGTCTTTGATGATAAGATCGGTGTTCATAAAATCATACATAGCGATACCTCCTTGCCTCCAATGATAGCACTTTCCGTTGATTTAGTCAAGCCTCGTTAAAAAACACATTGACCGCTTCTCCTTTTTTTGCTATAATACACGGTATTAAAGCAGTATTTTGTTGCGGGAATGAGGGTTTGGCATGTATGCGCTCACGATAAAAAACGCAAGAATCTATAACGGTGAAAAAATCAGCGGCAATTTGAGCGACATCATCGTAGAGGGCGGCGTCATTTCGGATATCGTCAGGTCGGAAAACAGGCGCTGCGGCGGGATCGGGATTGACGCGGGGGGTGCTGTCGCCTCTATCGGTCTGATCGATCTGCATGCCCATATTTATCCCCTGGCCGAGCTGGGCGTACACGCGGAAAGCGCCATGTTTCCCTACGGGGTCACCTCGGCCGCGGATGCCGGCAGCGCGGGAAGCGAAACCTTCATCTCCGGATATGAGGGCCTGCGGTCCTGCCGCGCCGGTATAAAGTGCTTCCTGAATATCGCGGCCGCCGGGCTGGCCTCCCTGAGAAGCCATCCTGAAAACGTCGGCCCGGAAACGGTCCTGATAGAAAAAATTAAGTGGCTGTTCAAACAATATCACGACGTTTTGCTCGGCATAAAAATCAGATACAGCCTCGGCATTGTGAAAGAGGGCGATACCGGGCCGCTGCAGGCCGCGGCGGCCCTGGCGCGTGAACTGGGGGTCCCCCTTATGGTCCACGCGACGGATCCCGCGGTCCCCATGGATGTCCTTTGCTCCTTCCTTGAAAAGGGCGATATTTTGAGTCACGCCTTTCACAACCACGGCAGGACCATCCTTGACGGGAGGGGGGATGTGACGGAGGGCGTCCGCGCGGCAAAGGAACGCGGGGTGATTTTCGATGTCGGCGACGCCGGGTATCATTTTTCCGCCGATATTTACAGGAAAGCCGCCGCCCGGGGGATACTTCCCGATATCATCAGCGGCGATTTTACCGACAAAGGCATTTTTAAGGACGGCGCCTTCTGCCTGCCCTATGTCATGACGAAGTTCCTGCATCTGGGCATGTCCCCGGCGGAGGTGTTAAAGCGCGTAACGGTCAACCCTGCCGCCGTCGCGGGGTTCCCCGCCCGGCTGGCCGTCGGTGAAAACGCGGATATCTCGCTTCTTGAAGTCAGGGAGAAGTCCTTTGACCTCGTATTTGACAGGGAGAGGCTGCCGGCCTCCCGTATGTTCGCCCCGCTGCTGACGGTCAAATCCGGCGCGGTTGTCTGGAGAAGCTTGGATTTCGTATAAAGGATTGAAAAGGAGAGGAATGCGGCATGTTTAAAACCTTTGCGCGGGACAGGGAATATCTGGAGAACAAATACCATCGGACCGACAGGGAATTCGACCCCTTCAACAGATACGCCTACCATGGTTACGAATACGATCCCGGTACCGGTCTGGATGACGCCCGGCTGAGCGAGGGCCTTACGGAATTGTTCCATCGGATAAAGCACCTGCCCCATCCCGTGGTAAAAGCCCGGTGCTTCGCCTTTGCGCTTGACAACATGCGGATCGATGTGAATCCCCATGATTATTTTGTCGGGTTCTACAGTTGGAACCGCCCCCTTGCCTTTATCCAGAACATCTGGAAGGCGGAGGAGTTCGGCAAAAACGCCGAGCGCCGGCAATATAACGATCTTGCGGATGATTGCAATCTTTCCGGGGCCGCCACCGTATGGCCCGACTTTGACCATGTCATACCCGATTGGGAAGCCCTTATGCGATTGGGTTTTACCGGCCTGAGGGAAAGGGTCCTGCGCTACAGGGACCTGCATATGAAAAACGGCAGCCTGGATGAGAAGAAAAAAGCCCATTTTGACGCGATGGTCATAGAGTATGACGCCATTTTGCGCGTCATTAAGAGGTGCCGGCTTTACGCTCTCGCGCACAGGAATGAGAAAACCGATGTGATCGTCAGGGCTCTTTCCACCCTGGAAAACGCCGCGCCAGGGACGACCTATGAGGCGTTGCTGGCCATCTATATCTTTTTTATGCTGATCGAGCATGTGGACGGGTATCAGGCGAGGTCCCTCGGAAACGGGCTGGACAGCACTCTCTACCCCTTCTATCTCCGCGATCTGGCGGCCGGTACCCCAAAGGATGAGATACTGGAATATCTCGCCTATTTTCTGATGCAGTTTTCGGCGATAGGCAATTATTGGGGGCAGCCCTTTTATCTGGGCGGAACGGATATGGAGGGGAACACCCTTGTGAACGATTTGTCCTATGACATCCTGCGGGTCCATGAGGCGATCAATATCTACAATCCCAAGATCCAGATCAAGGTTTCCGAATCAACGCCGGACGCCTTTCTTGAGATGGTACTGGAACGGGTGAAGACCGGCTGCGGCTGTTTCGTATTCTGCTGCGAGCCGGGGTTTATCCAGGCTATGATGAGCTACGGCGCCAGCTACGGCGAGGCGGTGCAATTTGAGATAAGCGGATGCTATGAGACCCGTGTCAGGGGCAATGAGGTAAGCACCGGTTCGTACTATATCAATATCGCCAAGGCTGTTTTGTATGCGCTGTATAACGGATACGATACCACCATCGGCAAACAGATGGGCGTGAAAACCGGCGGGGTCGATACCTTTCACACCTTTGACGCCTTCTACCACGCCTTTTTAAAGCAGATCGACAATCTGGTCGAGATCTGCGTTTCCATAGGCAATCATTTGTACGACCCTGTGCTGGAGGTCATCAACCCCTCCCCCATGTATTCCGCCACCGTGGAGTACAGCCTGGAAAAGGGCGCGGACGCTTATTCCTACGGCAGTAAATACAACAATTCCCATATTTTAAACAGCGGCTTCGCCTCGGCGATCGACTCCCTGATGGCCATCAAGGAATTTGTGTATGACAAGGAAGAAGTCACCCTGGCGCAGATGAAAGATGCCGTCGAAAAAAACTGGGAGGGCTATGAACCGCTCAGAAGGAAGATCCTCCGCTCGGACCGCAAATTCGGCAACCGGGACAAGGAAACGAATATGTACTCCCGCGCCCTTGCGGATTATTTCGCGATGCGGATCAGCAACCGCCCCAACGCGCGGGGCGGCGTCTACAAGCCCCATATGCATTCCGCGCGCCAGTTCATCGAACAGGGCAGGCTTACCGGGGCGACGCCGGACGGCAGGCTGGCGGGGGAGGAGCTGTCGAAAAACGGATCCCCCGTCATGGGAATGGACAGGGAGGGTGTCACCGCCCTTATCCGGTCCTCGCTGCAATTGACGCCCAGTCATTATACCGAAAGCTTTTGCCTGGATGTGATGCTGCATCCCAGCACGGTCGCGGGGGATGAGGGCACCGATGTGATGAAAAAGCTGATCAGGGTGTATATGAACGGCGGCGGTATGGCGATCCAGTTCAACGTATTCAACGCCGAGATGCTGCGCGACGCCAAGGAGAACCCCGATAAATACCGTAATTTACAGGTGCGCGTATGCGGCTGGAGTGTGTTGTGGAACAATATGAGCGAGGAAGAGCAGGACGCTTATATCAAAAGAGCCGAGAATATACAGCATTAAGATCATCGGCGGGAAAAGCGGGAATTGTTGCGTTCAAAATACTTCGGCGGTATCCCGCTTCCCCCTGCGCGGCTCCTTGTTCGCCTTTATGAGGACGGGCGGCAGGGCGTTCGGCGTCGCTGCCGGGGCGGGGGGATGTCCCCATGCTCCCGGTCTGCCGGTTTGCGGCGCCGGTATCGTTTTCCGCCTGATCCCGCTCCTACGCGTCGCGCCGGCCGGCAAGAAAGGCAGGGAGATATCCAATGGTCGATAAAAAGTTTACCGTATGTACCGGCAGAAGATGCGTCATCGGTGAGGGCCCCGTCTGGAACGCCTTTGAGCGGAGGCTGTATTTTACAAACGGGTACGGCGGCAATGAGATCTGCAGGCTGGACCCCTATACCCGCCGCGTATCTGTCAGGCCGGTCTCCCGCGGGGTCGCCGCCATGGCCTTTGATATTGACAACCGGCTGATCGTCTCCCGTGCCGACGGTGTCTTTTATCTGCGGCCGGATGATTCCGCGGAGGCGTTGTACGATACGGCGGAGCACAGCATTCTCTTCGGCAACGATATGAAGGCGGGTCCCGACGGCAGGATCTATATCGGAACGCAAAGCGGAAAGCGCAAGGGCGTATCGGACAAAATCGACGGCAAGCTCTACCGTATCGATAAGGACGGGGATGTCAAGGTCCTTCTGGATGGTCTGATCCTGTCCAACGGCCTGGATTGGTCCCCTGATGAAAAACGCTTTTATCATACGGACAGCGATACCGCGCTGATCCGGGAATACGCCTTTGACAGGGGATCCGGGGAGATCGAATATACCGGAAGGTCGGCGGAGGTCCCGGGTGTGGACGGGTTTACGGTGAATACCGCGGGGGATATCCTGGCGGCCTGTTGGGGAAAAAAGCATATCGCCGTGATCGACACTGAGAAATTCAGGGTTGCCGGCCATATCGAAACCCCCTGCGCTATCCCGGCGAGCTGCGGCTTTGCGGGGGATGCCATGGAATTCCTTGTGATCACTTCGGCGGCGTTCGGGGCGGACCCGGAAACCGACAAAGACGCGGGGTTTGCCGTCATGATGGAGTCGGAATACCGGGGCAGAGCGCCTTACCTGTTCGGGCAGGCCCGATAAACCGCCTTCCGCCAATACGGAAAACCGGCATACCCGCCGCATGGGGGTATACCGGTTTTTTAAACGGAAGGCTCTCTTTGATCAAAAAATCTTTCGGCGGCGGCGATCTCCTCTTTTTCCGGCAGTCTGCCGGGCAGCGTGTCCTCCATGGAAAGGGCGGCGTATCTGCCCTTGGAATAGTTATGATAGGGCAGCACCCTGACTCTCCGGATATTTTTCAATTCTTTCACAAACGCGGCGATCTTTTCCATCTCTCCGCTGTTGTATTCCGGAACATAGGGGATCCTGATCTCGATGCCCGCCCCCAGGCCGTCAAGGGCCCTGAGGTTTTCCAGAATGTGTTTGTTTGAATGCCCCGTGCATCGGATGTGGGTCCTCTCGTCTATGGCTTTGATGTCGTAAAGAAATGTATCTGTATGGGGCAGGACCCGCTCAAAGCTGGAAAAGGGCACATTTCCGCAGGTGTCCACCGCGGTGTTCAGTCCGTATTCCTTGCAGCGCTTTAACAAGGCTTCGCAAAAATCGATCTGGCAGAGGCACTCTCCGCCGGACAGCGTGATTCCGCCGTCATCCCCGTAAAAGTCCCTGTCCTCCGACAGAAGGGGCATCAGCGTGTCGACGGTATACTCCTTTCCGTAGAGCTGCAGCGCGTCGTGGAGGCAGGCGCTTTCACACAGGCCGCATCCGCGGCAGCATGCGCTGTTGAAAGCATGCCGTTGATTTTCCATACTGTGGCAGCCGCAAATTTCGGCGCAGCTTCCGCAGTGCGCGCATTTGTCGGCATAGAATGCCATCTGGGGCCGAAATGCGATGGTTTCGGGATTATGGCACCAGACGCACAGCAGCGAACATCCTTTAAAGAACACCGTGGTGCGGATCCCGTCGCCGTCATGTACGGCAAAGCGCTTGATATCCGTGATCATGCCTTTCATAAGCGAAAACCTCCCGTATTATACATATTCGGGGCCGGGTATGCCGGGTGCGGGAATAAAAACAATCCGCAAGCGGCGATGAATTCATCGACGCCTGCGGTGTAGAAAAGAGCTCCGGCAGCTACCTATCCTCCCGGGCCGTTTCCAGCCAAGTACTGTCGGCGATGAAGGTCTTAACTTCTGTGTTCGGGATGAGAACAGGTGGATCCCCTTCGCTATCGCCACCGGAAATAAAGAGGGTCTGCGCCCTCACAACTGTATAAAGAAACTGCCTGCAACTCTTATTGATCAAGTCCTCGACCTATTAGTATCGGTCAGCTTCACACATTGCTGTGCTTCCACACCCGACCTATCGCCTTGTAGTCTTCAAGGGGTCTTACTCTCTTTACGAGATGGGAAGTCTTATCTTGAAGGGGGCTTCACGCTTAGATGCTTTCAGCGTTTATCCCGTCCGCACTTGGCTACCCGGCTATGCCCTTGGCAGGACAACCGATGCACCAGCGGTGCGTCCATCCCGGTCCTCTCGTACTAGGGACAGCTCTCCTCAAACTTCCTGCGCCCACAGTGGATAGGGACCGAACTGTCTCACGACGTTCTGAACCCAGCTCGCGTGCCACTTTAATCGGCGAACAGCCGAACCCTTGGGACCTGCTTCAGCCCCAGGATGTGACGAGCCGACATCGAGGTGCCAAACTCCTCCGACGATGTGGACTCTTGGGAGGAATCAGCCTGTTATCCCCGAGGTAGCTTTTATCCGTTAAGCGATGGCAATTCCACTCTCTACCACCTGACCACTAAGCCCTACTTTCGTACCTGCTCGACCTGTGTGTCTCGCAGTCAAGCTCCCTTCTGCCTTTACACTCTTTGAATGATTTCCAACCATTCTGAGGGAACCTTTGGGCGCCTCCGTTACTCTTTGGGAGGCGACCGCCCCAGTCAAACTGCCCACCTGACACTGTCTCCGGCCGGGATCACCGCACCGGGTTAGAAATTCACTGCCGGAAGAGTGGTATCCCAACGGTGACTCCGCCAAATCTGACGACCTGGCTTCCCTGTCTCCCACCTATCCTGTACATCCGACAACAAATCCCAATATCAGGCTGCAGTAAAGCTCTACGGGGTCTTTCCGTCCAGCTGCGGGTAATGTGCATCTTCACACATACTTCAATTTCACCGGGTCACTTGTTGAGACAGCGCTCAAGTCGTTACGCCATTCGTGCGGGTCGGTACTTATCCGACAAGGAATTTCGCTACCTTAGGACCGTTATAGTTACGGCCGCCGTTTACAGGGGCTTCAGTTCTGTGCTTCGGTTGCCCTGACACTTCCCTTTAACCTTCCTGCACCGGGCAGGCGTCAGCCCATATACTTCCACTCTCGTGTTCGCATAGACCTGTGTTTTTGGTAAACAGTCGCTTGAGCCTTTTCGCTGCGGCCTCCTTACGGAGGCGCCCCTTCTCCCGAAGTTACGGGGTCATTTTGCCGAGTTCCTTAACAAGTGTTCTCCCGTTCGTCTTAGGATTCTCTCCTCACCTACCTGTGTCGGTTTGCGGTACGGGCGCCTTCCACTCCCTAGCAGGTTTTCTCGCCAGCGTGAAATCATCGGCTTCACTACTTATTTTCGCTCCGCGTCAGACCCCGGGGTCCCGGCAGGCGTACTTCACTACCTGCCCCCCTCAGTCCTTGCCCCGGCTCTACCATCAACCGGGTCCGACTATCCTTCTGTGTCACTGCTTCGGTCATTCATGTACGGCGGTATCGGATTCTTAACCGATCGTCCATCGCCTACGACTTTACGTCCTCGGCTTAGGTCCCGACTTACCCTGGGCGGACGAACCTTCCCCAGGAAACCTTAGGCTTTCGACGGCGCGGATTCTCGCCGCGCTCTCGCTACTCATACCGGCATTCTCTCTTGTGTAAAGTCCATACAGGCTCCCGCTTGTACTTCAGCCCCTACACATTGCTCCTCTACCAGTCTCTGTCTCTTTCAACTTCGACTCCACAGCTTCGGTGGTATGCTTTAGCCCCGGACATCTTCGGCGCAGAATCACTCGACCAGTGAGCTGTTACGCACTCTTTAAATGTATGGCTGCTTCTAAGCCAACATCCTGGTTGTCTCTGCAACTCCACATCCTTTCCCACTTAGCATACACTTCGGGACCTTAGCTGATGGTCTGGGCTTTTTCCCTTTCGACTACGGAACTTATCTCCCGCAGTCTGACTCCCGGGTATAATGCGCCGCGATTCGGAGTTTGATAAGGTTCGGTAAGCTTTGTGGCCCCCTAGCCCATTCAGTGCTCTACCCGCGGTGATCTCTACCCCGAGGCTAGCCCTAAAGCTATTTCGAGGAGAACCAGCTATCTCCAGGTTCGATTGGAATTTCTCCGCTATCCACAACTCATCCCCACCTTTTTCAACAGATGTGGGTGCGCGCCTCCATGGTGTCTTACCACCACTTCACACTGGCCATGGATAGGTCACCTGGTTTCGGGTCTATTGCACGCAACTCTCTCGCCCTCTTCAGACTCGCTTTCGCTGTGGCTTCGGTACTTAATACCTTAACCTCGCTACGTACAATAACTCGCCGGTCCGTTCTACAAAAAGTACGAGGTCGCACCTTGCTCGTGCTTCCTCTGCTTGTAAACACAGGGTTTCAGGTTCTCTTTCACTCCCCTCCCGGGGTTCTTTTCACCTTTCCCTCACGGTACTATGCGCTATCGGTCACCATTTCGTATTTAGCCTTGGGAGGTGGTCCCCCCTGCTTCCCGCTGGATTTCACGTGTCCCGCGGTACTCTGGATCCTGTCCTGTATGCTCTGCATTTCGTCTACGAGGCTTTTACTCCCTATGACGGCGCTTTCCAGCGCGCTTCGACTATGCTTCACATATCCTTTGACAGTCCGCAACCCCGCATGACCGAAGTCATCCGGTTTGGGCTCTTTCCCTTTCGCTCGCCACTACTCAGAAAATCGATGTCTCTTTCTTTTCCTCCGGCTACTTAGATGTTTCAGTTCACCGGGTTCCCTCCGTTCACCTATCTGTTCAGTCAACGGTGACGGGGCATTACCCCCGCCGGGTTCCCCCATTCGGATATCCATGGATCGATGTCTGTTTGCGACTCCCCATGGCTTTTCGCAGCTTACCACGTCCTTCTTCGGCGTCTGGTGCCTAGGCATCCCCCCTGCGCTCTTTCTTTCTTGATCATCTCTAAGACTTGCAGTTCGTATGTCTTCGATGGTTACCCATCTCTTTTTCTCTCGTTTATACTTGCTTCTCTTTGTTTCGCAGTTCTTTATACAGTTGTCAAGGTGCATTCGCTCCCTGAATACTGTATAGCGCACACTTCGATCGAGCTCGACCGAAGACTTCGGGAGAACGCTTCCGCTTCCCCCATGGTCTCCTTAGAAAGGAGGTGATCCAGCCGCACCTTCCGGTACGGCTACCTTGTTACGACTTCACCCCAGTCATTGATCTCACCTTCGACGGCTGCCTCCTTGCGGTTAGCTCACCGGCTTCGGGCGCTACCAACTCCCATGGTGTGACGGGCGGTGTGTGCAATCCCCGGGAACGCATTCACCGCGACATGCTGATTCGCGATTACTAGCAACTCCGACTTCATGTGGGCGGGTTGCAGCCCACAATCCGAACTGAGACCGCTTTTGGAGTTCCGCTTGCCTTTGCAGACTCGCTTCTCGCTGTTACGGCCATTGTAGCACGTTTGTAGCCCAGGACATAAGGAGCATGATGATTTGACGTCGTCCCCACCTTCCTCCGAATTGTCTCCGGCGGTCTCGTTAGAGTCCCCGCCTTTACGCGCTGGCAACTAACAACAGGGGTTGCGCTCGTTGCAGGACTTAACCCAACATCTCACGACACGAGCTGACGACAACCATGCACCACCTGTCTCAACGTTCTCCCGAAGGAGCACCCCGCGCTTTCGCGCCGGTCCGTTGGATGTCAAGCCCTGGTAAGGTTTTTCGCGTTGCTTCGAATTAAACAACATGCTCCGCTGCTTGTGCGGGGACCCGCCAATTCCTTTGAGTTTCAACCTTGCGGCCGTACTCCCCAGGCGGTATGCTTATTGCGTTAACTGCGGCACAGAGGGGGTCGATACCCCCTACACCTAGCATACATCGTTTACGGCGTGGACTACCAGGGTATCTAATCCTGTTTGCTACCCACGCTTTCGCGCCTCAGCGTCAGTTAAGGCCCAGACCGTCGCCTTCGCCACCGGTGTTCCTCCTAATATCTATGCATTTTACCGCTACACTAGGAATTCCACGATCCTCTACCTCACTCAAGCCACACAGTTTCCCATGCTCTTCCCGGGTTGAGCCCGGGGCTTTCACATGAGACTTGCATCGCCGCCTACACGCCCTTTACGCCCAGTAATTCCGGACAACGCTCGCTCCCTACGTATTACCGCGGCTGCTGGCACGTAGTTTGCCGGAGCTTTCTTATGGGGTACCGTCACTTCCTTCGTCCCCCATCACAGAAGTTTACAACCCGAGGGCCTTCTTCCTTCACGCGGCATTGCTGGGTCAGGGTTCCCCCCATTGCCCAATATTCCCCCCTGCTGCCTCCCGTAGGAGTCTGGACCGTGTCTCAGTTCCAGTGTGGCCGTTCAGCCTCTCAGCTCGGCTACCCATCGTTGACTTGGTGGGCCGTTACCCCCCCAACTATCTAATGGGACGCGAACCCGTCTTACACCGGATCTCTCCTTTGACCCCTTCGGCAGGCGCCGTTGTGGTCTCATGCGGTATTAGCAACCGTTTCCGGTTGTTATCCCCCTGTGTAAGGTTGGTTGTTCACGCGTTACTCACCCGTCCGCCGCTAAGTTCGCCCCGAAGGGCTCCCTCCGCTCGACTTGCATGGGTTAGGCATGCCGCCAGCGTTCGTCCTGAGCCAGGATCAAACTCTTATGTTTAAATCCTTCGCTCACTTCGCCGGCTCCTTTGCCGGCTCTCGCTTGCGCTTGCTTCTCTCGGAATTTTTTTCTTGGTTTCCAAAACCTTCGCGGTCATGCCTCACACGGCATTCCCGCTACGCTCGTTCTTGGTGTGCATCTATACAGTTTTCAAGGAGCATCCGCTGCCCCGCTCTCACAGGGTAGCCTGATAAATATATCATACCGCGCTTGCAATGTCAAGTATATTTTACATATTTTTTCCGTTCTTTTTCTTTCGACGGCTCCCACATCCTATGGTGTACGACGGGTATGCGCGCCGCTATATTGTGGGGTCCCTCCCCCTATACGGGAGCTCCCCCGCCCCCTCCCGCCCGCGGTTTTTTAAAAATTTTTCTGCCGGGACCCGCCCCGGTTTCGGAACTTGCGGAATTTCCCCGCTGTGCTATACTGTTGTCATATCTTAATACATACGGGAGGCAACCATGAATATACTGGTACTATGTGACGATCTCTGGCACCCGGGCGAGGTCATCCGCAGGGGACTGACGCCGTTGGAAAAGGAGGGCTTTACCCTGGATTTTGTCTGCGACGCCAAGGATATTCTGACAAAGAGCATGCTGGACGATTACGATGTCATCATTTCCGCCAAGGGCAACGCCCTGAACTGCGGCAACGCCTCCGCCCCCTGGTTTGAGGACGAGGTCACCGCCGTGATGCCGGAGGATTTCCGCGCCTGGACGGAAGCCGGCGGCGGCTTTATCGCCCTCCACGCCGGGAACACCTACTCGATGGCCAGGCGGCCCGACATGGCGTCCTTTATCGGCAACGAGTTCCTCGGCCACCCCAGGCAGTGCCCCATCGGTCTGGAGATCACGGCGGAGCACCCCGTCACCGCCGGGGTAAAGAATTTTACCTTCCGGGATGAGCATTATCAGCTGAAAATGCTGGCGGAGGACGCCCGGCCCCTCTTCGACACGGTTTCGGAGGCCGGCGGCCGGCAGCCCGGAGGCTATGTCCGGGAAATGGGCAAAGGCCGTCTCTGCGTGCTGACCCCCGGCCACAACTGCGCCGTACTGCGGCACCCCCTGTTCCAAAGGCTCCTCTCCAACGCCATCCGCTGGTGCGGGAAGAAACTGTAAACCCGCCCCCCCGGGAGAGCCTCCGTTCTCCCGGGCTTTTTATGCCCCGGGCCCTCTCCCCCGCGCGCCGCTCCTCATTGACAAAGGAGCCCCGCCCGCCTATAATAGTATATGTACGGGGCTGTACATGGCTTTCGACGGGGATGGAGAATCCCGGGAAGCGGGCGGTGGCGCCGAGCCACCTTAAAAGCGGCAAACTTAAACTTTAACTGACAATACACAGTTAGCAGCGGCCTAAGCCGCCGTCGCTCTCCCGATACCTCATACGGATGCAGCGGCGCAAGCATGAGGTGAACCGGACCGGGCAAAGCTTTGAGCCCGGCCGGAAAAGATGAAGCTACCCGAACCGTGCCCCTGCCGGCGAGGACACGGGGAGGGGAACCATGATCACCGGCTACGCCCGTAGAAACCCGCGAGGACGCATTTTCGGACAGGGGTTCGATCCCCCTCAGCTCCACCACAAATACCCCCCGGAATACCGTATTCCGGGGTTTTGTTGTCCTGTGGTGCGTTTGCCCTTGCCTCGTTTTGACCCGGCTTTCGCGATCCTTCCGCTGTTGCGCCGGGGAGCAAGGGTCCGCTGATGCCTTTTATTGCGTTGTTTTTTCGTTTTTCCCGCCGGGAAGCTTGAATATTGCATACTATAACGCTACAATGTGATATACGCAGCCAAACAAATCGTTCTTAGAGGTGTATCATGGCGAATAATCTGAAAGCCGAAGGAAAGAAACGCGGAAAACGAAACCGTATCATTGCCGCGGTCGTGATCGCTGCCCTTGTCTTTGCCGCGGCCTTTGCCGTCGTGCTGGCAAAGGTCGTCCTCCCGGGCATAGCGTATAACAAAGCCGCAGCCCTCGCGGAGGCGGGCCGATACGACGAGGCGATAGAAGCCTTCGCGGCCCTGGGGGATTACAGGGACTCCGCGGATAGAATCGCCCAAGCCCGAGCCGCGATCGTAGAGGAGAACTATCGCGCCGCCCTGGCCCTGCTGGAAGCCGGCAGGTACGACGAGGCGATAGAAGCCTTCGCGGCCCTGGGGGATTACAGGGACTCCGCGGATAGAATCGCCCAAGCCCGGGCAGCGATCACGGAGGAGAAGTATCACGTCGCCCTGGCCCTGCTGGGGGCGGGCAGGTACGATGAGGCCTTCGAGGCCTTCGCGGAACTGGGGGATTATAAGGATTCCGCGGAAAAACTGACGGAATGCAGATACCGCCATGCCGCGGCTCTTGCGGAGGCGGGGAACTACGCCGAGGCGGTCGTGATTTTCTCGGAACTGGGAGATTATAAGGATGCCGCGGAGAAACTGGCGGAATGCCGGTACCGCCATGCCGCCGCCCTCGCGGAGGCGGGGGATCATGCCGCCGCGGCCATCGCGTTCGGCAAGCTGGGGGCCTACGGCGACGCCCGCGGGCGCGGCCTTGCTCTCTGGGAGGGTGTTGCCCGGCGGGATACCCTTTCGGCGGGATATCGTCACACTGTCGGGATCAGGGCGGACGGCAGGGTGATCGCCGCGGGAGATAACGGCTACCGTCAATGCGACGTGTCCGGCTGGAAAGATATCATAGCGGTTTCGGCGGGATATAATTACACCATCGGGCTCAGGGGAGACGGGACAGTGGCGGCTGTAGGCGAAAACAATGACGGTCAGTGCGATGTATCCGGGTGGGAGGATATCGTGGCGGTCGCGGCGGGTACCTTTCACACCGTCGGACTCAGGGCGGACGGCACCGTGGTGGCGGCGGGCCTCAATGATAACGGCCAATGCGCCGTGTACGGGTGGGAGGATATCGTGGCGGTTGCGGCGGGATCTTATCGCACGGTCGGACTCAGGGCGGACGGCACGGCGTTGGTTGCGGGAGAGAACCTCTCCGGCTCGGGAAATGTGATCCGTTGGAAGGATATCACTGCCGTTTCGACGGGATACGATCACACCGTCGGGCTCAGGGCGGACGGCACGGTAGTCGCTGCCGGCTCTAACGATGCAGGTCAATGCGACGTGTCCGGCTGGGCGGATATCATAGCGGTTTCGGCCGGCAATTATCATACCGTCGGCCTCAGGGCGGACGGGACCGTATTGATTACGGGCAAAGCCGTCGTTGCCGATGATAACGGGGACATACGCAGCTGGACGGATATCGTGGCGATTTCGGCGGGTCCTTTTCACACCGTCGGCCTCAGGGCGGACGGGACCGTGGAGGTTGTCGGCGTCAGCTTCTTTGGCGAATGGGATGAATCCGGCTGGAGCGGCATAAGGGTATCGGGAAAATAGCGGTTTTGTTGATGAGAGCACCGGAGCGGCCCCTCTTTCGGACCCTTCCGGTGAAAGCAGGAGGGGCATTGGCGCCATATCTTGAATGCCGCGTGCCTTATGGAGAGATAAGGTTTTGCCCGCCGAATAAATCGTTCTTTGAGGTGTATCATGTCGAATAATCTGAAAGCCGAAGGAAAAAGGCGCGGGAAACGCGGCCTTACGATCGTCGCGGTCGTGATCGCTGCCCTTGTCTTTGCCGCGGCCTTTGCCGTCGTGCTGGCAAAGGTCATCCTCCCGGGCATAGCGTATTACAAAGCCGCGGCCCTCGCGGAGGCGGGCCGATACGATGAGGCGATAGAAGCCTTCTCGGCCCTGGGGGATTACAGGGACTCCGCGGATAAAATCACCGAAGTCCGGGCCGCGATCGTAGAAGAGAACTATCGCGCCGCCCTGGCCCTGCTGGAAGCCGGCAGGTACGATGAGGCGATAGAGGCCTTCGCGGCCCTGGGGGATTACAGGGACTCCGCGGATAGAATCGTCCAAGCCCGGGCCGCGATCACGGAGGAGAAGTATCAAGACGCCCTGGCCCTGCTGGGAGCGGGCAGGTACGATGAGGCCTTCGCGGCCTTCACAGAACTGGGGGATTATAAGGATGCCGCGGAAAAGCTGACGGAATGCCGGTACCGCCATGCCGCGGCCATAGCGGAGGCGGGGGACCATGCCGCCGCGGCCATCGCGTTTGGCAAGCTGGGGGCCTACGGCGACGCCCGCGAGCGCGGCTTTGCTCTCTGGGAGAATGTTGTACAGCGGGAGATCCTTTCGGCGGGATATACGCACACCGTCGGGCTCAGGGCGGACGGCACCGTGGTGGCTGTAGGCGAAAACAATGACGGTCAGTGCGATGTGTCCGGGTGGAGGGATATCGTGGCGGTCTCGGTGGGAGGTTATCACACCATCGGGCTCAGGGCGGACGGCACCGTGGCGGCGGCCGGTCTCAATGGTGACGGTCAATGCGATGTGTCCGGGTGGAGGGATATCGTAGCGGTCTCGGCCGGCGGTTTCCACACCGTCGGGCTCAGGGCGGACGGCACCGTGGCGGCGGCCGGCCTCGGCGTGAATGGTCAATGCGCCGTATACGGCTGGGAAGATATCGTAGCGGTTACGGCGGGACCTTATCGCACGGTCGGGCTCAGGGCGGATGGAACGGCGTTGGTTGCGGGAGAAAACCTCTCCGCCGCCGGAAATATAGCCGCATGGAAGGATATCACAGCGGTTGCGGCGGGATACGATCACACCGTCGGCCTCAGGGCGGACGGCACAGTGGTAACTACGGGCTCCAATGAAGTCGGGCAATGCGACGTATCCGGGTGGAAGGATATCATAGCGGTTGCGGCAGGAGACTGGTGCACCGTCGGCCTCAGGGCGGACGGCACCGTGGTAATTGCGGGCTATACCGCCTTCATTGATAGTGAAGGCGACATATACGGCTGGAAAGATATCGTGGCGATTTCGGCGGGTCCTTTTCACACCGTCGGCCTCAGGGCGGACGGGACCGTGGAGGTTGTCGGCGTCAGCTTCTTTGGCGAATGGGATGAATCCGGCTGGAGCGGCATAAGGGTATCGGGAAAATAGCGGTTTTGTTGATGAGAGCACCGGAGCGGCCCCTCTTTCGGACCCTTCCGGTGAAAGCAGGAGGGGCATTGGCGCCATATCTTGAATGCCGCGTGCCTTATGGAGAGATAAGGTTTTGCCCGCCGAATAAATCGTTCTTTGAGGTGTATCATGTCGAATAATCTGAAAGCCGAAGGAAAAAGGCGCGGGAAACGCGGCCTTACGATCGTCGCGGTCGTGATCGCTGCCCTTGTCTTTGCCGCGGCCTTTGCCGTCGTGCTGGCAAAGGTCATCCTCCCGGGCATAGCGTATTACAAAGCCGCGGCCCTCGCGGAGGCGGGCCGATACGATGAGGCGATAGAAGCCTTCTCGGCCCTGGGGGATTACAGGGACTCCGCGGATAAAATCACCGAAGTCCGGGCCGCGATCGTAGAAGAGAACTATCGCGCCGCCCTGGCCCTGCTGGAAGCCGGCAGGTACGATGAGGCGATAGAGGCCTTCGCGGCCCTGGGGGATTACAGGGACTCCGCGGATAGAATCGTCCAAGCCCGGGCCGCGATCACGGAGGAGAAGTATCAAGACGCCCTGGCCCTGCTGGGAGCGGGCAGGTACGATGAGGCCTTCGCGGCCTTCACAGAACTGGGGGATTATAAGGATGCCGCGGAAAAGCTGACGGAATGCCGGTACCGCCATGCCGCGGCCATAGCGGAGGCGGGGGACCATGCCGCCGCGGCCATCGCGTTTGGCAAGCTGGGGGCCTACGGCGACGCCCGCGAGCGCGGCTTTGCTCTCTGGGAGAATGTTGTACAGCGGGAGATCCTTTCGGCGGGATATACGCACACCGTCGGGCTCAGGGCGGACGGCACCGTGGTGGCTGTAGGCGAAAACAATGACGGTCAGTGCGATGTGTCCGGGTGGAGGGATATCGTGGCGGTCTCGGTGGGAGGTTATCACACCATCGGGCTCAGGACGGACGGCACCGTGGCGGCGGCCGGTCTCAATGGTGACGGCCAATGCGATGTGTCCGGGTGGAGGGATATCGTAGCGGTCTCGGCCGGCGGTTTCCACACCGTCGGGCTCAGGGCGGACGGCACCGTGGCGGCGGCCGGCCTCGGCGTGAATGGTCAATGCGCCGTATACGGCTGGGAAGATATCGTAGCGGTTACGGCGGGACCTTATCGCACGGTCGGGCTCAGGGCGGATGGAACGGCGTTGGTTGCGGGAGAAAACCTCTCCGCCGCCGGAAATATAGCCGCATGGAAGGATATCACAGCGGTTGCGGCGGGATACGATCACACCGTCGGCCTCAGGGCGGACGGCACAGTGGTAACTACGGGCTCCAATGAAGTCGGGCAATGCGACGTATCCGGGTGGAAGGATATCATAGCGGTTGCGGCGGGAGACTGGTGCACCGTCGGCCTCAGGGCGGACGGCACCGTGGTAATTGCGGGCTATACCGCCTTCATTGATAGTGAAGGCGACATATACGGCTGGAAAGATATCGTGGCGATTTCGGCAGGATATTCTCACGTCGTCGGGCTGAGGGCGGACGGCACCGTGGCGGCCGTAGGCGATAACTACGTTGACAGATGGCAGGTATCCGGCTGGAGCGGCATAAAGGTATCAAAAAAATAGGGGCTTTCCGGTGAGAACACCCGGGACATTCTTCCCCTGTTCTCTTCTTCCTCCCCATTCGAAGGGCATCCTGTTTTCTGTCAAAACAGGATGCCCTTATTCTTCAAGAATACCCTTCCGTCATACGGCGGTCGTGCGCGGTTCCGTAACACGGCCCTATCGCAATTCGATATCTTCCGCGTTATACCAGAGAAACCCGTTCCCGGCGCAGTAGGCGTCGATCTCCCTCGCGAGTTCCCCGTCGGCCCCGTATTCCAGCAGAAAGACCGAAAGCCCCCCTTCCTTTACCTTTGAAAGATACGCTTTGAAATAGTCCGTTTCCTCTTTTTTCTGCCTTCCGCAGCTGCGGTCGTCAAAGTCTATCGCCGTAAACACCGTTTCCTGATTCACGCCGTCAAACAGCGCGGCGTTGTCCTCCATGCATCTTGAAACAAAGGTGTCCCCGCCGTTTATGATCAGCGGAATATGATATTGTCTCAAGCCCCGCAGGATGGCGCAAATCCCCTGAAAGATCTCCTCCGTGGGATAATTGTAATACACATCGGCATTGTCCAAAAACAGCCCGTCAAGCCCCATGCCGGTGTATTGCCCGCCCAGCTCGTCAATGATAAAGCTTTGCCACCCGGGGTCGGCGACGTCGATCCAGCCCTCGTCCGGCCAATCCTCGTAAACGCCGAGGATGAGGTCTTGAAACCTGTCATGGTAGGGGCGGTATTCTTCCAGGGCGCCGATATTGAGGTACCCGTATACGGTTTTCCCGTCGGAGCGCAGCCGCTCTATCTGCTCCCCGGTAAACGCCGAAGGCTCTATAACAACGAGCTGATACCCCCTCAGGCGGTCGGCTTCCTCCCCGTTGATCCCTATAAAAACACCGTACGCCTTCGGCCGCGCCGCCGCGCACCCCGCGGCGCACAGGAAAACACAAAGAGCGGCAACGCACAGCCCGCGCTTTTTCATATCGCACCCCTCATCTCCGGGCTTTTCTATACGGCGGCTTCCTTTACCGCGTCGGGACGATCTCCAGCCAGTATCCGTCCGGGTCCTGAATGAAATAGATCCCCATGGACGGGTTTTCGTAACAGATGCAGTCCATCTTTTTGTGCAGCGCGTAGGCGGCCTCGTAATCATCCGTCCGGAAGGCCAGGTGGAACTCCTCTTCCCCCAGGTCGTAAGGCTCGGGATGGTCCCTGAGCCAGGTCAATTCCAACTCGAACTCGCTCTCCTCATTCCCCAGATACACGATGATGAAAGAACCGTCCTTGGCTGTATTCCGGCGTTTTTCCCTCAGACCGAGCGCCTCCCCGTAAAACTTCAGCGAACGGTCAAGGTCGGTTACATTGTAGTTTTCATGGATCATTTTGAATTTCATCGTAATTTTCTCCTTTCACAGTTCCCAGTGCTTTTCTTTTGCGGTATCCAGTATGACGGTTCCCCCTTCCTCCCCGCCGGAGAGGGCTTTGAACCGCCCCACCACGCCGCTGTCCCTCCAAAAGTGCATCGGCAGCAGATACCGCGGGCGCAGCTCCGACAGGATGAGCGCCATGCCCTTTCCGTAATTTTCCTCCAGCCGGTCGTCCAGCACCGCGAAGGCGATATCGATGGGCGTGTCCTTCAGTTTCCGGATCTCCCGCCGGAAATCGGCCTCCTGTCCGGCCAGCCATTCCGGGTCCTCGCCGGGCCAGTCCCACCAGTGCAGGTCTCCCGCGTGGAACAGCGTCTCACTGCCGGTCCTGACCAGGAAAGCGACGCCCTCGTCGGTGGAGGGCAGCGTCGTCACATTGCCCAGCCCTTCGATATCATACGTCCTGTCCGCCTCCAGATACCGCGCGCCGGGACCTTCCGGCGCCGCCGGGTTCCCCCTGATATCAAAGGACAGGAGGTATTTCGTCCGGCGTGTATCCGCCAGCGAGAAGATCTCCGGGTTAAAATGGTCCCCGTGCGCGTGGCTGGCAAACACAAACAGCGGCTTTTCCTCCGGTTTCCGTCCTATAAACGAAAGGTCTCCGCGATAATAATCGAAAAGCAATAATACCCTTTCCGTTTCGACAAGGAATCCGCTGTGTCCCAAATAATCGATCTTTACCCGCAAAGCGCCTGTCCTCCTCTCCCGTTCTCCGTTCATCCCCGCGGGGAACCCGCCGCGGGATCACTCTTTCTTTTTCCGCGTCACGACCACGTTCTGATAGGGATGGGGGGCTTCGATGCCTTGTTTTTCATACTCTTTTTTGACCGCGTAGCGCAGGTCGGAGAGGGCCCTAAACCCCGTTATCGGGTCTTTTGTCCATATGGACGCGCGCAGCGTAATGGAAGAGCTCCCCATTTCCATCACGAAAACATTGACCTTCGGCGCGCCGTCCTGTATCTCCTTTTCGGTGCGCACATCGATACTGTCCTCATGCTCCTCGCATAGCCTGCGCAGGATATCGATCGCCAAATCGATATCGCTCGCGTAGGAAATATAGACCGACAGTAAATTGACAATATTCTTTTCCTTGTCCAGCGTATGGGAGGTGCGGATTATTTTTGTGTCCAGCATGCTGTTCGGTATGACGATGCGTTTGTTTGTGATGTCCGCGATGACGGTATGCCGCAGGCCGATATCCTTCACCACGCCGCTTATTGGGGGATTGGTATCCAGGATCTCAACGATCTCCCCGACTAAAAACGGTTTATTGGCGCTGATGGAGATCCCGCTGAGCAGATTGCCCAGGGTTTGCTGGGCCGCCAGTCCGATCACCACCGCCGCGATACCCGAGCCGGCCATCAGCCAGGTGCCCAGCTTTGCCAGCGGCGTGATGTTGGACACCACCACCATCGCCGCGATCAAAAGAATCAATATATAAATCAAACGATAGATGATCCGGACATTCCCTCCCGCTTTCCGTTCAAAGAAGAACTTGATCAGGCGGATCAGCACGAACGCAACGACGCCCGCTATGGCAGCCAGTATGAGCGTGTTCAGCAACCCCAGCGGGAAGGTTTCGGCCACCCACTCCCGGGCTGTTTTTCCCGCCGGGAAGAAGATCTCTCCGATGCGGGGCGCGGCCGCGGCGCCCGTCGCCGGGTCTGATAATAAAAGCTTTAAAAACAACATGGCCAGTCTCCTTAACCTGTTCCTTTACAGAAAGAGTATCATTCCCGCGTCTTTCTGTCCATCTTTTTCGGAGGATCCCGCGATATGATTATACTTCCGCCCGCCGGAGATTGCCAGCCCCCCGGATAAGCCGGGAAAATTCCCGGGGATCTCGCCCCTCTATCGTCCTTCGGCACGATGCCGCGGGGTATTTCCTCCGGCGCCCGAAAAGCGGCGGCAAACATTGACAATCAAGCCAAAATATGTTTCAATAAAAGGCGAACAGATCATCGGGGAACCGGACGGCTGCGTTGGGCTGTTGGTACCCGTTTGTTTTTTGCCCGGAGGGGGTTCCCGTTAAAAGGAAATTGCTTTAAAGGAGTCAGCGTGATGGAAATACAGCTTCAGGAGCTTATTGATCAGGTCAAAAGGGACGGTGTGGAAGCCGCCGAAACCGAGGCCGCGTCCATACTTGCCGCGGCAAGGGCGCAGGCCGAGAAAATCATCGCGGAAGCTGAATTTCAGGCGGGACAGATTTTAGCGAATGCGGAAATTGAGAATGCGCGCGTGGTAAAATCCGGCGAGGACGCCATCCGCCAGGCCGGTCGAAATATGCTTATCTCCTTCAGGGAGAGCGTCGCCCGGGAACTGCGGTCCGTCTTAAATGAAAATGTCGCCGCCGTATATTCCTCCGCGGAAATGGCCCGGCTGATCATGGATGTGATCGTGTGCTGGTCCGACAAGCCGGATACCGAGAGCGTGGCGGTCCTTCTGAACAGCGCGGATTTGAAATCCCTTGAGGAAGCCCTGCGCGCCGGCGTCAAAGAGAGGCTGCTGAAGGGCGTTACCCTGAAAGCGAACGACAACTTTACCGGGGGCTTCCGCATTTCCGTCAACAACGGAAACGCGTATTATGATTATTCCGCGGAGGCCGTGGCCGAGATCCTGTCGAACTATCTGAGCCCTAAAGTCATCGCGCTTTTAAAAGAGGCGGAGTAATGGTTGAATATTATCTGATCGCGCAGCTGCCCTCTTTGGACGGGGTCAATGAGGGCGCGCCGCTGCCCATTACGGAGGAGCGGTTTTTAGAGCTGTGCGGCCGTTTTTTGGGAAAAAAGAAACAGGGCGAAATCGGGAAATTAACGCTTGTACCGCCCCTCGAACCCGAAAGATCAAGCTCCGCGCTGGTCGGGGCTTGGAATGCGGGCGAGCGGGATCTGCGGCTGGCCCTCGGCAAAGCCCGGGCTGCCAAAATGAATAAATCCTTTGATCCGCGAAACGAACCCCTGCCTCCCGCGCTTATCGAGGCGGCCAATGCCGCGGTAGAACTGGAAAACCCTATGGAGGCGGAGGATTTTCTTTCCCGGCATCGTTTGCGTTTTTTGGAGACGCTCAGGCCTGCGGACACCTTCTCAAGGGATTATCTCTATTATTACGGGATCAAACTGAAGCTGCTTTTGCGGATAAGGCGGTTTGACACGGAACGCGGAAAAGCCGCGTACAGAAATATTTACAGCTCCATTTTGAACGGAAACGGGGAAGAGGCTGCGCAATGATTGAAACTACCGGAAGGGTTATCAGCATTAACGGGAACCTGGTGTCCGTCGCGTTTGACGGCCATGTTTCCATGAACGAGATATGCTATGTGCATGTGGATAACACCAGGCTTAAAAGCGAGGTTATCCGCATCAGGGGCAATACCGCCCAAATACAGGTTTTTGAAATGACCGGCGGCATACAGTACGGAGATCCTGTCGAATTTACCGGTGAGATGCTCTCGGCGGAGCTCGGCCCGGGGCTGCTCGGTCAAATTTATGACGGTCTTCAAAACCCGCTGCCCATTTTGGCGGAGAGAGCCGGCTGGTTTTTAGAGCGCGGCAATTACGCGGACGGGCTGAACGCCGAGAAGAAATGGGCGTTTACCCCCGCCGCGCAAATAGGGGCTGTCCTGCGGGCGGGCGAAGCTATTGGGACCGTTCCGGAAGGTTCTTTTACGCATAAAATCTTTGTCCCGTTTTATTTGCTCGGGAATTATACTTTAAAATCCATCGCCCCCAAAGGGGAATATACCGTAAAAGAACCCGTCGCCGTGATAACTGACGCGCACGGGCGCGACATATCCGTCACCATGTCTTTTAAGTGGCCCGTCAAGCGCGCGGTAAAATGCTACAGCGAAAGGCTGACGCCCGCCGAAACGATGGAGACCAGGGTCCGTCTGATCGATTCCTTCTTCCCGGTGGCGAAGGGCGGGACATACTGTATCCCCGGGCCCTTTGGCGCGGGCAAAACCGTGCTGCAGCACACCACCTCAAAATACGCGGATGTTGATATCGTCATTATCGCCGCCTGCGGCGAGCGCGCCGGCGAGGTTGTCGAAACCCTGACCGAGCTGCCCAAACTTACCGATCCGAGGACGGGGCGTTCCCTCATGGAGCGCACCATCATTATCTGCAACACCTCCTCGATGCCGGTCGCCTCCCGTGAAGCCTCTGTGTATACCTCCGTGACCCTTGCCGAATATTACCGTCAGATGGGGCTCCATGTCCTGCTTTTGGCGGACTCCACCTCCCGTTGGGCGCAGGCGCTCAGAGAGATATCCGGCCGTCTTGAGGAGATCCCCGGCGAGGAGGCTTTCCCCGCCTACCTGGAATCCTATATCGCGGCGTTTTACGAAAGAGCCGGATATGTTCGTCTGCCCGACGGCGGCGCCGGCTCGGTCACAATCGGCGGAACGGTCTCTCCCGCGGGCGGCAACTTTGAGGAGCCCGTGACCCAGGCGACCTTAAAGGTCGTCGGCGCCTTCCACGGCTTGTCCCGTGAAAGGTCGGACGCCAGGAAATATCCCGCCATCGACCCCCTCATTTCCTGGTCCAAGTACGATGGCGTCATCAGCAGCGAAAAAGCCGCGTTCTGTAGGGATCTTCTCCGCCAAGGCAACGAGATTTACACGATGATGAAGGTAGTCGGCAAAGAGGGCACGACGCTTTCCGATTATATCCTTTACCTGAAGTCCGACATACTTGACGCGGTATATCTGCAGCAGAATTCTTTTGACCTGATCGATGCCGACTGCGGCGCCCCGCGCCAGCGCTATGTGGTCGATAAGCTCATCCTTATTCTGGGAAGCGCATACGCGCTGTCCGGCAGGGAGGCCGCGCGCGCGTTCTTTAACCGGTTGCGCCAAAGCTTCATTGACTGGAATTATACCGAATTTGAAAGCGCCGCTTTCAAACGGATCGAAGCCGGGATCGACGCGCTCTATCATGAGGGCGAAGGCAAAGCGGAAAGCGCCGCCGCGTATTTATTGAAGGACGGTGAATGAGAATGAAGAAAGTGTATAACCGTATTGAATCCATCACCGGCAATGTGATCACCGTAAAAGCCGGCGGCGTGCGATATCATGAGCTGGCGCAGATCGATACGCGCTTCGGCAAATCGCTGGCCCAGGTCAACAAGATCGAGGGAGACATTGTCTCCCTGCAGGTATTCGCCGGCGGTCAAGGCGTCTCCACGGGAGACGAGGTCCGCTTTTTGGGGCGCGAAATGCGGGTATCCTTCAGTGAGGATCTGTTGGGGCGTATCTTCAACGGCTCGGGCGAGCCGATCGATAAAGGACCCGCGCTGACGGAAAACATGAAGCCCATCGGCGGGCCCTCCGTGAACCCCGTCAGGCGCATTCTCGCCAACCGCATGATGCGGACCAATATCCCCATGATCGATATGTTCAACACCTTGGTCGTGTCTCAAAAGCTGCCCATCTTCTCCGTTTCCGGGGAGCCCTATAACCAGCTTCTTGCCCGTATCGCGATGCAGGCCGAGGCGGATGTCATCGTTTTCTGCGGCATGGGGCTGCGATATGATGATTTCCTGTATTTCAGGGATGAGCTTTCAAAGGGCGGGGCGCTGAGCAGGTCCGTCATGTTCATTCATACGGCCTCCGATCCGATCGTTGAATGCATGATGATCCCCGATATGGGGTTGGCCGTGGCGGAGCAATTCGCCCTGCAGGATAAGGATGTGTTGGTCCTTCTCACCGATATGACCAACTTTGCCGACGCCATGAAGGAGATCGCCATTACCCAGGAGCAGGTCCCTTCCAATCGCGGATATCCCGGCGATCTTTACACCCAGCTTGCCGCCCGTTACGAAAAGGCCGTCGATTTCGCGGATTCGGGGTCGATCACTGTCCTGGCGGTCACCACCATGCCCGGCGACGATGTGACCCACCCCGTTCCCGATAATACCGGCTATATCACCGAGGGCCAGTATTATCTCAAGGACGGCCGCATCGAGCCATTCGGCTCCCTTTCCCGGTTAAAGCAAAACGTCAACGACAAAACACGGAAAGACCATCGCGCGCTGATGGACGGCATGATCCGGATCTACGCTTCGTACAGGGAAACGCTGGAAAAGAGGAGCATGGGCTTTTCCATGAGCTCCTGGGATGAAAAGCTTCTGAAATACGGCGGGCTTTTTGAAACAGGGCTGATGGATCTGTCGGTGAACCTGTCTCTTGAGGAAGCCCTTGATCGGGGCTGGGAAATATTAGCCGCCTGCTTCCAAAGGGATGAAACCGGGATCAGGTCGGACCTTGTGGATGAATTCTGGCCCGAACAGCAGGGAGAACTGTAATTATGGCAAAAATCAGGCTCACGAAAAATGAGTTGAAGACACAGAAAGACGCTCTGAAGATGTATCAGAGATATTTGCCAACCCTCACCTTGAAAAAGCAGCAGCTCCAAACGGAAATGCGCGCCATTGAGGCCAGGGCGAGAGCCGTCCGTAAAAGGAGGGAGGATCTCGAAAAGTCCTTTGCCTCCTGGATCGCTGTTTTCAGCGAAAAGGATGCCTTCCCCGGCGGGATACTCACCGTCAGCAATATACGGAAGGGCCGGGACAATATCGTGGGCGTGGAGGTCCCCACCTTTGAGGGGGCGGATTTCTCCAGGGGAGACTATGACTTGTACTACACTCCCCTCTGGGTCGACATGGCCGCGGACCATATCGAGAAGGCCATATCCCTTGATTTGGAGGCGGAGGTGTTGGACGAGCAGGTGCGCCTTCTGGCGGCGGAGCTCCTTTCCACCTCCCAAAAAGTCAACCTTCTCGAAAAGATCAAGATCCCCGAAGCGGAGGAAAACATTAAAAGGATATCGATTTACCTGGCGGATCAGCAGGTCAGCGCCGTTGTGCGCGCGAAAATCGCCAAACGCAAAGCCCTTGGCAAAGCCGAGGCTTCCGAAAGGCGGGTGTTCGCGTTATGATCGTACCTATGAAGACGGTTTCTCTCATCACCACGGGAGATAAAAAAAGGGAAACGCTGCAAAAGCTTCGGAAATTGGGGATCATGCATATCGAGGTGACCGAGGAGGCGGCGGGCGAAAGGATCGACGCGCTCAAGGAACAGGTCTCTTTGCTTGAAAGCGCTGTTTTTACCATAGGGGAAAACAAAAACACGGCGCGAAAAGAGGCCGGCGTCGCGGAGTGCCTGTCCCTCGCGGCGGAGCTGGCTTCTCTTGTCGAGGAAAAGAAGGACTGCTTGTCGGAACAGCTCGCCCTTGAGGCGGAATATGCCCGGGTGAAAAGCTGGGGAGACATCGATCCGGACAGCGTCAGCCGCCTGGCGTCGAAAGGCATCGCCCTCTCCTTCTATGAGATGCCCAAGGCCGAGTACGCCGCTCTTCCCGACAGTGTGACGACCGTAAGGCTGGGCGCGGACAGATCCTCGGTGAGATTTCTGGTATGCGATCCCGATCCGGAAAACGGGAAGGATATCTCCCCCTTCTTAAATCATTATAAATTCACCCTTCCGCGGGTCTCCACCGCCGAAATGAGGCGGAGGCTTTCCGCGTTGTCCGCCCGTGCGCAGCAGATCGATGAGCGGATCGCTTCCTGCGCCGGCTATGTTGAGAGCCTGCGCAAGGCGGTCGGGGCGATCGCGAAAGAAATCGAGTTTGAAACCTATGTGATGGGGATGGCGGATGAAAAACTGTCCTCCGGGAACAGCCGGCCGGTTACCGTCGCGTATTTCAAGGGATATATCGAGGCTGAGAATCTTGACAGGCTCAAACAAGCCGCCAAAAAGAACGCCTGGGGCCTCCTCGCGGATGATCCCAGCATAGAGGACCGCGTCCCCACCAAATTGAAAAACAATAAGTTTGTCAGCCTCGTCTATCCGCTGACCGACTTTCTGGGTACGGTGCCCGGATATTTCGAGCACGACATTTCCGGCTGGTTTTTATTGTTTATCCTGATATTCTTCGGGATCATCTTCGGGGACGGCGGCTACGGTCTGCTGATTTGCGCCATTGCGGCGGGTTCGATCATAAAATCGCGTATCACCGGGGAACAAATTCAGCCCGCCATCCTGCTGGTGGGGCTCTTCGGCTTGTCAACCGTGCTGTGGGGCACCCTTACCTGCACCTGGCTCGGGCTCCCGCCGGAGCAACTGCCCCGGTGGCTGAAGGCTTTGTCGGTCCCCGTGATCTCAAATGTCTACGCCGATACGCTCTGGAGCCTGCCTTGGACACCCGAGGGCGTGGGGCTGACCACCTCGCAAAACCTGCAGATATTCTGTTTTACGGTCGCCCTCATCCAGTTGACCGTCGCGCACATCCTGGAGGCCGTGCGGAACAGGAGATCGGCGAAAATACTCGGGGATATCGGTTCGATATTGCAGCTCGTCGGTATGTATTATCTGGTGCTCAGCCTGGTCGTCAGTCCCGAGGTCTTCGGCTTCGGGTTGGTGATAGAGGGCGTTCCCGTGGGAAAGGGCGCGATCTGGCTGATCGTGGCCGGTTTCCTCCTGAGCTTCCTGTTTTCCAACTATGAGGGGAATCTGATAAAAGCCGTGCTTGCCAGCGTCACCGATATCATATCGGTATTGCTGGGTGTGGTGAATGTGTTTTCCGACATTGTTTCCTACATCCGTCTCTGGGCCGTCGGGCTCGCGGGCGCGGCGATCTCCCTGACGGTCAACGAGCTGGTGAGTCCGCTGCTGGGCAATTTTATGCTGACGCTGCTCGCCATTGTCCTTTTGATGTTCGGCCACGGGCTGAATATGATCCTGAATCTTCTTTCGGTCATTGTTCACGGCGTCAGGCTGAACACATTGGAATTCTCCTCGCATCTGGGCATGTCGTGGAGTGGATATAAATTTAAACCCTTGGAAGAATAACGTATTGACAAAGGAGAATTATGATGAATTGGGGATTAATAGGAACATCGATCACAATGGGCATCGCCTCAATAGGCTCTGCTATCGGTATCGGGACCGCGGGCCTGGCAGCCATAGGCGCCTGGAAAAAGAGCTATCTGAACAATAAGGCCGCCCCGTTTATACTTTCCGTTTTTGCCGGCGCGCCGCTTACGCAGACCATCTACGGCTTTCTTTTGATGCAGCAGATGAGGGCCTCCACCGCCGATCCGATATTCATATTCGGCCTTGGGATCGCGTCGGGCATCGCGATCGCGATCTCCGCCGTGATCCAGGGGAAAGCCGGCGCCTCCGGCGCGGACGCGCTGGCCGAAACCGGAAAAGGCTTCTCGCAGTACATCACCGTTGTCGGCCTTTGCGAAACCGTCGCCCTGTTTTCGCTGGTCTTCAGCATGGTCGCCTTAGGGTGATATGAAAATCAGCGGCTTTCATCGTCCGACAGCCTGAACGTCCAGGGGTCTTTTCGCCCCTGGGCGGCTGTTCCGCCGAAGAGTCCCGCCGGAACCGGTCTTATGGCCGGCTCCGGTTTTTTCATGCCCGCCTCCCCCGTTTCTTGACACTCCTCCCCGGCGTGTTATACTTATCCTGCCGGGACGGCGTCCCGATCCACAAACACCCGAAAACACAGCAAACCGTTTAGGACCGCGCTGAAACAGCATGCCGCTTATGAGCGCTTTGAGGAGTACCGAATGGCGGAAAAATATTTCATCACAACGGAAGCCGGCCCCCTGCGGGATCGGTATTTCCCCCCTGGATTGCTCGCCGAGCTGGAAAAAACCGGAACGGTGGCCTGCAATCCCCTGCCCCGCGGCCTGACCGAGGAGCAGCTCTGTCTCGCTGCGCCCGGCGCCACGATCCTGCTGACCCACTGGGGCGCGCCCCAAATCACCCGGAGATACCTGGCCGCAAACCCCCGTCTGAGGCTGATCGCCCATTGCGCCGGCACCGTCGCCCATATCGCCAGCGAAGATACCTACGCCGCCGGCATCCCCTGCCTCAGCGCCAACCCGGTGATGGCGCGTTATGTGGCGGAGGCCGTTCTGGGCCTGCTGATCTCCCGTATGCGCGGCTATAAGGAAAACGACCTGCTGCTGCAGCGGGGGATATGGACAAAGGAGCTTCCCTCCGTCTCCCTGCTGGACGCCACCGTGGGCTTGATCGGGCTGGGGACCGTCGGCCGCTGTCTTCTGGACCTGCTGGCGCCCTTCGGTACCCGCGTGCTGGTTTACGACCCCTATCTTCCCGCCGACGCCCTGGCGCCCTGGCCTAACGCCGAGGCGGCCACCTTTGAGGAAGCCCTGGGTGCGGAGGCGGTATCGGTGCACGCCTCCCAAACCCCCGAAACCTATCACATGATAGACGAGGCCGCTTTTTCCCGCATGCGCGACGGGGCGGTCTTTATCAATACGGCCCGGGGGTCGCTGGTGGATACCCGGGCCGCCGCGAAAATGATCCCCGAAAAACGCCTGCGCGCCGCCTTTGATGTTTACGAGCGGGAGAACGGCCCCCAGGATGCCCTGGCCGGTCTGGATTCGGTTCTGCTGCAGCCCCATATCGCGGCGCTGCCCGCCGGCGTAAAAATGACGGAGGAGATCATCAAAGACATCCGCCGCTTCCTGAGGGGGGAGGATCCCCTGCTTTCCGTTCCCTATGAGAAGTTCCTGTATATGACAAAGGAGTAGCCGCCATGATGCAGTCCCGAAACGATGTGAAAGAATACGCTTTTTCCCTTTGCCGCACCATGCTGGAAAGAACGGCCTCCCGCTATGAGAGGGGGGTCTCCCCCACGGTGATCGACCATGTGGGCTATATCCCCACCTTTCTGGAGGAATTCTGCCGGCCCTTCTGGGGCATGGCCCCCGTGATCTCCGAAAATCCCGAGCCGGTCATCCTGTCCTATAACGGGAAGACGGCGGATCTCGCGCAATGGCTTTCCGACCTGCTGTTTGACGGCCTGGATCCCGGGAGCGAAAACTCCTGGGAGCGGTACCGCGATACCGGGGCCGGCTGGGGGCTGGATTTTCAGAACCTTACCGAGCTGGCCGGCCTGCTGATCGGCCTGTATTTCTGCCGTGAGAAGACCTGGGACCGTTTCTCCCCCCGGCGCCGCCGGCTCTTTGCCGACCGGATCTTCTCCTTCTGCAAAGGGGAGTGCGAGCGTTTGGCGGAAAACAACCATATCTGGTTCCCCCTGTTCTGCGTGCTGGTGCTGAAAAAATTCGGCTTCACCTATCCCGAGACCGAACGGTATCTCCGCGCGGGTCTGGAAGCGCTGGAAGCCCTCTATCTGTCCGACGGCTGGTACAGCGACGGCCCCTTCGGCCGGTTTGATTATTATGAGGCCTGGTCCCTCCACGCCTATCCCCTGCTGTGGTGCCTGATAGAGGACGCCTCCTTCCCCGGTTACGAAGCCTGCCGCGCCCGTTATCTGGAGCGCGCCGAATCCTTCCTCTCCCAGTATGTCTACTGTTTCGACGCCGACGGCGCCTTCCCGGCCTTCGGCAGGTCCCTGGCCTACAAATTCGCCGCCGTCTGCGTCTTCCCCCTTGCCGCGCTGGCCGGGTGCGATATGGACTACGGCCTCGCTCGGCGGATCATGCTGAAGAATCTCAACTACTTCGCCGAGAACATGCGCCTGAACGATGGCGGCGTCCTGCCGGCGGGTTATCTGTACGAAAGCCCCGGCCTGGTGGAGAATTATACCTCCGACGGCGGGGCCTATTGGTGCGCCAAAACCTTCATGTGCCTGCTGATGGAGGAGGATCATCCCTTCTGGACCGCCCGGGCGGTCCCGGCGCCCATCGAAAAGGGGGACTATCTGGTAACGCCGAAAAACAAGGCCGTGACCTTTACCCTCAGCGGCACAAAAGCCTGCGGGGTAACGGTTTACAACAATATCTCCCAGTATTATCAGGGCGGCGTCTATCATAATCCCTTCAATGACATGGCCTCTTATTATTGCAAATTCGCCTATAATTCCAGATCCGGCTTCGCGCTGGGCACCCGTGACAATGTCAGCTTTGACAATATGATCAGCCTGCAGACGCCCGACCGTTCCATGTCCTCCCACCGCTGGGGCTTTGCGGATCTGGGACGAAGGGGGGATCTCCTGCTGTCATCCCACCTCCCCTTTTCCAACGATCCCGGCACCCGTATAGAGACCGCGCTGCTCCCTCTGGCGGACGGCAGCCACCTGCGCCTCCACCGGGTGACGCTGTCGCAAAAATATACCGTTCGCGAGGGCGGTTTTTCCATCGGGCTTTGGAGCGATTATCACGCCCAAACGGAGAGCGGAAGCTCCTTCTGTATCGAAAACGGGACTCTGTGGTCCCGTCTGACGGCGGCGGCCGCCGTACCGGTTTCCTTTTATGAAAACATCCCCCAGCCCGGCATGCACATCCTGGCCCCCCACGCCTGTTACCCCGCCTATACCACCGCCCTCCTCGCCCCCGGCGTCTATTATTTCGCCTCCGCCTGCCGCGTCTCCGGCGAAAAGGACTATATCATGCCCCGGCTCACCCTTCTGCCGGACAAACTGGAGATCCTGCATCACGGCGCGGTGAAAGAGATCCCCTTTACGGTGTTTTCATAGCACGCCGGACAATTCTTCCGCTTTCACGCGTCGCCCTGATAGCCCGTCGTCTTGCAGGCCCTTCCCTGTATGGGGAAGGCGCCGCGCGGCAAGACGGGTGCGGCGAGGTTCCCCCTCCCGCCCCCCAGGAGCGCTGCCGGCGCCCGGGATCCCATGATCCCGGTTATTTTCCGCGCCGCCGATATTCAAGGGCAAATATACGCCGGTAAAATCTCCTGCGAAAATACCCGCGGGGCGCCTCAATGTACGCCGAGGGAAACTATCCGGCCTTCTTTACGTCTAAGGATCGTAACGATCTCAGAAAGGAAACCCAAATGAAAAAACTGATATCTCTCCTTCTTCTCTTTTTTATCCTGTTCACGGGATGCGCGCCAAAAGGCCCGGACGGCGGGTCGCCCAAAGTGACGATGCCCGAGATCATTGATCTCCTCTGCGAAGGGGTCGAAGTCCCCGCGTATGAGGCAACCCCTCTGACCGATGAGGATTTCGCGTATTTCGCTTTTATCCCCTATGCGGAGGGTCTGTCCGGGTACCAGGCGGACGCGCTCATAAACGCGATACCTCATTCGCTGGTGCTTATTCATAGCGAAAACGGTGATACCGCCGAGCTGGCGCGGAAAATGCTGGCCGGCGCCGACCCCCGCAAATGGATCTGTGTTTCCGCGGAAGCGGCGCGGGCCGCCTACACGGAACACTATGTCCTTCTCGTCATGTCCTCCTCGGAGGTCGTCGAGGGTATCATGGCTAATTTTGAGACCGCCGCGAACGACGGGGAAGCGACCGCACTCGACGCGTCCGCTGCCGGCTGATGCGCATTCGGAAAACCAAAGCTTACATTATGGCGGCGGCCGCGGTGCTTATCGCGGTATATCACCTCTGGATACCGGTGTTTCCCGCCGCCGGCATACCCGGGCGGATCGAGCGCTTTATGGTGGGTATCGGATACATCGGAGCCGACCTGTTCTTCTTCCTTTCGGCGTATACGCTGGCGTTATCCGATATCCCCTCCCGGCCAAAGTTCATTTTGAGGCGGTTCGGGAAAATTTACCCCGCTTTTCTTATGTTTTGCGCTGCCGCCCTTATGATGGGCAGTCTGTCGTTCCCGCGTTTTCTGTCCACCGTCTTTTTCCTGGATTTTCTGAAAAACGGCGGCGGTTCCTTTCTCTGGTTTATACCGGCGCTGCTGTTGATGTACGCGGCGTTTCCGTATTGCCGATCCGCCCTGTCAAAATACAGTCCGGTAAAGCGGCTCGCGGTCGCGTTGACGCTGTGGGCGGCTTTGACGTTTTCGGTCGAATACGGTCTGCGCGGGATTATCGATGTGAGCATTCTCCTCTGCCGCGTCCCGGCGATGCTTCTGGGTGCATTTCTCGCGCGATATGAGGGCGCATGGTCAATAAAAAGGCGGCTGATAACGGGTTTCTCGCTGTTTCTTCCCGGTCTTGCCCTCCTGTACTTTTTCGGGCATCTTGAAAAGCTCACCGTTCCTTTCGGCGGCATGTTCTATATCGTCGCGCTGTCCTGTGTAACGGGTCTGCTGTTCCTGTTTGATGTCGTGTTTCAGAACTGCTCTTCAAAGGCGGTCGCCGCCCTCGGCGGAGCGACGCTGGAATTGTATTGCCTTCAGATGCTGACGGGAGGCGAATTTGTGGATCTGCTTTTCCGCCTGACGCGGATAAAGATACTGACAAACTTGCTTGCCTTTGCCGTCGTGTTCGCCTGCTCGCTGGCGCTGGCCTCCGCCCGCCGCCGTTTTTACGAACCGGGGCGATCCTGAAACACACAATCTGTTCCCTCCGCGTTCCGTTTTCACGCGCCGCCCCGATAACCTGCCGTCCTGTATCCCCTTCCCCCTCCCCCATATTCTATAGTTGCAATTCCCGCGTGGGATTGCTAAAATCATACGGAATAACAACCCGCAAAGGAGTCAAAAACCATGCAGTATAAATGCGAACAGGTGGTATTGAAAGAAAAATTCATCGGTCATGACGCGAAGAACCTGAATCTCCTGGAAAACACCCTCAACAGCTACGCCGCCCAGGGTTGGTCGCTCTGCACGATGACAACAACGGTCGCCGGCGGGACCGGCTTCGGCGGCGGTGACAGGACAGTCTTTACCCTCGTTTTCCAAAAACCGTGACCGCTGCCGTGTAAATCGTTTCACACGGAAACGTCTTTCTTCCGACAAAAAACGCCCGGGATCCTGTGATCCCGGGTGTTTTTTCCCTCACTCCGCGATATCCGATGACAGATAGGTGGCCGGAAACACCTCCCGCAGCGCCGCCTGCAGGGCGCGCATCCTTCCGGTATCGGGCATCTCCGTCTCGGGCATCTCATAGCGGCTGCCGATGGCCTCATATTTCGCCTTCGCCATACTGTGATACGGGAGCAGGCGCCAGCGGACGATGCCGGGCAGGGAGGCCAGCAGGGCCGCGATCGCCCCCAGCGTCCCGTCGTCATCATTCCACCCGGGGATGACCGGTGTGCGGATCTCGATCCGCCCGCCCCGCGCCGACAACCGCCGGAGGTTTTCTATGATCCGTTCGTTTCCTGCGCCGGTGCCCTTCCTATGGGCGGCGGAGTCGATGTGCTTGATATCGTACAGGAAAAGATCCGTATACGGCAGGATCTCCTCAAACGCCGCCCAGGGCACCTCGCCGCAGGTATCCGCCGCGATATGGATGCCCTTCCCCTTCAGGATTTCCATCACCGCCCGGAGAAAGCCGCTCTGCATCAGCGGTTCGCCGCCCGAGAAGGTGACCCCGCCGCCGGATCGGCCGTAAAAAGGCTCGTCCTCCAGCAGCATTTCCGCCGCCTCCTCCGCGGTCATCCTCCGGCCGAAGATTTTCAGGGCGCCGATATAACATTCCTTTACGCAGGCGCCGCAACCGCGGCAGCGGTCATACGCCAGGGAATGGATGCCGCCGTCAAAGGAATGGACGCCGCTGGGGCATACCTCCCCGCAGGCCCCGCACCCGGCGCAGAGCTTCGCCGTGTAGCTCAGGTTCGGGCTCCGGGAAAGGTTCTCCGGATTGTGGCACCAAAGGCAGCGGAGCGGGCAGCCCTTCAGGAACAGGGTGGTGCGGATACCCGGCCCGTCGTGGACGCTCATCCGTTTGATATCGGAAAATATACCCTCCATCCGCTCAGACCGTCTGCATCGTCGTTTCGATAAAGTGATTCTGCTGCTCGGTATTCAATGTGACGAAATACACATTCCACCCGCAGACCCGCACCTGCAGCGTGGCGTATTCCTCCGGGTTCTGTTGGGCCCGGCGCAGGTCGTCGGCGTTCATGATATTGAACTGTATCCCGAACCCGCCCCGTCCGAAATAGGTGTCGATGAGGTGGACCAGTGTATCGACGCCCTTTTCCCCGTCCACCGCCGAGGGATGCAGGTAGATATCCAGCACGGAACCGTTGGGGATATCGCTGAAATCCAGCTTGGATACCGATTCGATCTGCGCCGTCACGCCGGCCCTGTCCATGCCGGTCATGGCGCCGATGCCCTTGGCGATGTAATGCCCTTCCGTCCGTCCGTCCGGCAGCGCGCCGGTCCTGTGGCCCAGGGAGAAGCAGTAATCAAGGGTGAACATGGAGGCGTTGTAGCGGCCCCCGCGTCCGTTCGGTATGCCGTTTACCCGCCCGGTATAGGCCTCGGCGACGCGGATCGCCATCCGGTCCGCCTCCTCTTCATTATTGCCCCATTTGGGGATCCTGCCGGCGAGGTACAGCCGCTCCCTCTCATACCCGCGGAAGTCCGCCTGGAGCATCTCCCGGAGCTTCGCCATGGTATAGCGCCTCTCCTCAAACACTGTCTTTTTGACGGCCAGCAGGGAATCCGCCGCGTTGGCAAGGCCGCCGCCCATGCTCCCCGTGTTGTTATAGGCCGCGCCGTTGTCGGAAATGTCGCGGCCGGATTCGATGCAGGGAAGGAAGGTGGCGGAGATGAAGGGCTCGGGGTTGATCCGGTTCCAGAAATGCTCATAGCTGCGGATCGCCCCCTGCACCGATGACAGCTGATAGGCCAGCTGTTTTTCATAGGCCGCGTAGAATTCCTCAAAGGTTTCAAACAGCTCGGCGTCGCCGGTGTCCGGGCCGATGCGTTCCCCCGTCAGGGGGTCGATCCCCCCGTTCATGGCAAGCTCCACCGGCTTGGCCAGGTTGACCTTGATGCTCATATTGCAGGCGACCTCCCGCCCCTCGATGGCGGGCTCATAACAGCCGATCAGAAGATAGTCATAGCATTCCCTGTGGGGGATTCCTCTTTTCTCGACCGCCCTGAGGGTCAGGTCGTCGTTGACGATCACCATATTCGTCCGCCCGTCGCGGAGGCATTTGGCGACCAGCCGCTTGAAAGCCGGCGGCGTTTTGCGGCTGATCTTGATGGAAAGCTTCGGGTCCGGCTGGTTGAGCTCGTGGAAAAGCTCCATGGCAAGGTAGGAAAGGGGACCGACGGCCTCGGTATCCTCCCCCTCCAGTCCGCCGAAATAGAAATTCTTCCCGTTGCCGCTGCCCCGGGTGACGGCGAAGAACTTCATCCAGAAATACCGGATCAGCTCCCTCGCGTCTTCCTCGGTGATCCTGCCGGCGGCCAGGTCGGCCTCATAGAAGCGGCCGTAATTCCGCTCAAAGCTTCCCATGGAGCGGACGCGCTCCCCCTCGAACTCGATGAGCTGGTGGAAGATGAGGGAAAGCTGCAGCGCCTCGTACAGCGTGGAGGGCGCTCCCCTCCCCAGCGCGGACAGGCAGCCGGCAAGCTTTTCCATACGGTCGGCGGTCTCCGGATGCTCCCTCCCCATCAGCCGGGCCTGTTCCTCCAGCCGCGCCGTATAACGCAGCGCCGCCTCATAGACCCGTACGGCGCATTCGTAAAATTCCGCTGCCTTCCCGTCCCTCGCGGCGGCAAGCCCCTCCCTCACCCGGGCGAGGATCCCGGGAAGTCCCTCCCGGAGCAGAAAACGCCATCCCGGGGAAATATGCCCCAGGTCCAGCTCCGCGCTGAAGGCGCCGGTCCGCGCGCCCCGCCGGAGTGTTTCGGCGTCGGCGGCAAGGGGGCCGTTCCCGCATTCTCGGCGCCGGGTCTCCTGCAGGCGGTTAAAAACATGGTTCCCATGGTCAAAGTGGTCGGCAAACCAGTCCCGCGGGTCCACGTCGATCCGGGCGGTTTCCAGCATATAGGAAAAAAGCGCGGCCTTTCTGCGGATCGGGGAAAGTCCCTCTCCTTCATCGAGGATCCTTTGAAATCCCCGTATAAGCGTATCCCTGTCGGGCCCCGTGCGGTCATCGTAGGAAGGATACTCATACTGATCGAAAAGATGATCCTTTACCTCATAATACCCCGGGCCGGCGGCGGTGAATCGTTTCCCTTCCATGGCGCGCCTCCTCTTCAACAGCTTGGTATGGATACAGTATACACATGTTTCCGTCCGCTTTGTACTGTTGTATTATACCATATTTTCGCCTTTCTATCGACGTTCATGTTAAAAACGCATCCCCAAACTCCTCCCGCCGCCGCTTGTTGCCCTCCCGGCCTCCCCCACACCCGCAACGCTTGTGTTCTTCCATACCTTCCCCTCAGCCCTCCGGCCGGGGAAGGCGCCCTGCCAATGCAGGACCGCTGAGGCGGGATTCTCCCTCGCGACACATGAGCCCCCGCAATAACACCCCGCCCCCCTTTGTCGCTTTTGTGTATTGACTGCAACGCCGAATCCCTGTAAAGTAATCTTAGCGCTTTAAAAAACGGGACAAATTCTCGTCGGAGGGATCGCCTATGAAAATCCATATTGAACCGGAACGCCTGCTCGCGGAGCGGGACATCATGATCTACGGGCATTTCCTGGAACATTTCCACCGTCAGATCTACGGCGGGGTTTTCGACCCCGGCAATCCCCTGAGCGATGGCGACGGCTTCCGCACCGATGTGCTGGACGCGCTGCGGAAGATCAGGGTCCCCGTCATCCGCTGGCCGGGGGGCTGCTTCGTGTCGAGCTATGACTGGAAAGAGGGCGTCGGCCTGGACCGCCGCCCGGTCTTTGACAAGGCCTGGCGCGTGGAGGAGCCCAATACCTTCGGCACCGATGAATTCGCCCTGCTTTGCGAGAAGATCGGCGCGCGAATGTATATCTGCTCTAACGCGGGGACCGGCACCGCCGAGCAGATGAGCGACTGGCTGGAATACACCAACCTCAACATCGGGAAATACGCCCGCCTGAGAAAGGAAAACGGCCATGCCGCCCCCTACGGCGTCCGCTATTTCTCCATCGGCAACGAAAACTACGGCGCCTGGGAGATCGGCGCCAAGGAGCGGCGCGAGTGGGCGCGCCTGGTGGCGGAATCCGCGAAAATGCTGAAGCGGGTCGATCCCGGGGTGCAGCTTTCCGCTGCCGCCCTGCCCGACCCCGAGTGGACCATGGAACTGCTGAGGCACGCGGGGAAATATCTCGATTGGGTCTCCATCCATGCCTATTGGGACGGGATCCAGGCCACCAACGACCATGCCACCTATGAGCAGGCCATGGCCTACACCGACGGACTGGATACGTCCGTCCGGCGAACCGAGGGCCTCCTTGCCGCCATGGGGCTGGAGGAGAAGATCCGTATCGCCTTTGACGAGTGGAATCTCCAGGGCTGGTACCACCCCGGCATCCATACGGACATCCCCGAGATCGATGAGGACAAGTGGCTCGCCCCCCGGGACAAGAATGATGACAACAGCCAGTACACCATGGCCGACGCGGTGTTTACCGGCTGTGTGCTGAATATGTTCCTGCGCCACGCGAACAGTGTAAGAATGGCCAACTTCGCGCCGACCGTCAACACAAGGGGCATGATTTATACCCATAAGGACGGTATCGTTCTGCGCGGCGCCTACCATGTGTTTGATATCTACGTGAACCGGATGGGCGCGAAGGTGATTGACAGTTGGTCCCCGGACGCCCTGACGATGGATTGCGCCGATAAACGGGGGGATCTGAAAACCGTCCCCGTTATCGATTCCGTCGCCACCCTGCGGGATGACGGGAAGGTCGCCCTCTCCCTTGTCAACAAACACGCCTCTGACCCTGTCAAAGTGACCCTCTCCGGCTGCGGCAGGACCGGCGTCCTTTACACGGTCTCGGGAGACAGCGTCCTCGCCTATAACGACATTGACGCCCCCGGCCGGGTAAAGGTCACCGGGGAACGCCTTGACATCACCCTGCCGGTCTCCCTCCCGCCCCACTCCGTCTCCGTTCTTGTCTGCGGCTCTTAACACCCTCCTAAAAGGCGGCAAAGCCCCGCCGGCGCGCCTCGCTGAAATTTCTGCTCTGCCATCATCGCCTTTTCCAAAAAGGCAGCGGCTTTGATTCCGCTGCCCTTTTTGCGCGGCCACCCCGGAAGCCGCCTGTGCGCCGTGACGGGCAGGCCTTGCCGGATTTGGTAAAAAATTCCCGGATCTTGCCATGGGGTCTCGTGTCATAATTGTGATAACGGCAAATAGTAATGATGGATACTGGGTTTCGACCCGCTACTAAAAAATAAAATTGTAAATAAAGGAGAGTAATGAACTGCAAATTAATAGTAGAGAGTATTAAAAATGAAAGAACACTGCTCCTTGACATATGTGATTTTTTCCAAATCGACAATAAAAGAATCTCCTTTGGTAGCGACACTAGTCACTCAGAAAGTGACATTAGGATTAATTTTTATGTGAATGAGGATTGGGTTATTAAGATAAATTCAAAAAATGAATTAACGCAAAATCACTTTGTTGAAGTAAGTAAAGTGATAGAAAATTATAACAGAAGTGGTATTTATGCGCCTAGATATCTCAATGCTCCAAATGGAAATTACTTATACGAATTTAACTTTGGCGAAATAGAATTTATTGCCTGGATCGAAGAGTTTGCTCCATATGAAGTAAGTAACTTCAATGATTATTCAGATGAAATTAAAATTGAAGTCTTAAAAAAGAATGCAAGATATATGTCGATCAATTCAAACCGAGATTTAATGAGCAGATGGAGTATGTGGTCAATCATTGAATTACCTGATTGGGAAGATGAGATTGATGAAAAACAACAAAATTATCATTTATTAAGAGAAGAATTATTATCTATAAAACAATCTAATTTAATTTATAGACTAGATGAAATAAATCAGACTTGTAGAAACAAAATAAAAGAAGCTCTGCCTCATCTAAGAAAGTGTTCGATACAAGGTGACCTTAATGCAACTAATATTTTAGTCAACAAAAATGAATTTATGGGGCTAATTGATTTCAATATGTCTGGCAAAGAAGTGAATATTAATAATATTCTCAATGAAACAAGATACGGATTATTGATGTCTGACTTTGATAATCTAACGGCAAAAGAAATCTTCAAAAAAATGACAGACTATCGTAATCATTTACTGGATTATATTTTTAAATTTTATGATTTGGATAATGTTGAGAAGAGTGTTTGGGACGCTTATCAAAAGATTATAGATCTATTCTTATGGCCAAATGTGAGTTTATGGATTTATTTGATTAAACAAAATACTCATGTCGACAAGGTTATCGAGCTTATTACATTAATAGTCGAAAGATAGTTGGGAATTTTCAGATCTAACACCCGGGTCTCGTGTCATAATTGTGATAACGGCAAATAGTAACGATAAAACAAGGCTTTCAATCCCTCTGCGAGAGAAATAGAAAATATTAACTAGTAATAATCAGTGAGGTTTAATGAACAAAACAGAGGAATTAAAACTTTATATACCAAAATTTGAAGAGCTTGATTTTCACCAATTCCTTTTATCGGATCCTGATACTATGTCTTACAATGCTCCCTGGTTTCCTCCAAACGGTTGTATTGAATTCCCTGGAGAAAAATGGGAACAGTGGTACGAACGATGGATCAATCAGGAGCCTGATCGATTTTACGCTTACTTGCAGCGAAGTGGTGACAATGCTTTTGTAGGTGATGTTAATTTTTACTATAACAAAGCAGATGATTGGTGGGATATGGGAATCGCATCTTAGCAAAAGAACGAGGCAAAGGATATTCTAAGCAAGGGTTGAAATTGCTTTTGGATAGAGCATTTGAAGTAAATGAGGTGTCTTTACTGCATAATTCTTTTGAAAGAACAAGAGAGGCAGCTTACCATATTCATAAAATGTATGGATTCAAAGAAGGTAATTCTGAGGATGGAATCATCCATATGTTTTTAAGTAAAGAAGATTATTTTGAAGGATTGTGATTTGTAAAAGACATGAAAATGATTAATTCTTTAAAAGTCTGAATTATAATATTTTATAGTATGGGCAATTCACCTAAAGCAACACAAAAAACAAATATTAAAAGCATTGGTAAGCCTTAAGATTTTAAACCCGGAAATACCGGGTTGTTTTTCTCGAAAAAGGCAGGATCGATCCGTCAGCAAGCGCGGGCCGCTGTGAGTTTCCCCCTCTGCCCCTTGCCGTCCTCTCGTCCCCCTCCCCCCATAAAAATCCGCCCGCCCCGGCCTCTTTCCCGGGGCGTTTTTTGCTGCTCGGGCCAAAAACCCATCCCCCATGGAATCGCCGTCAAGATCACAAAATATCGCGGCGTCCGGCGGATTGCGGCAACTGAGGCGCGGAAATGGGCAACTCGCGTACCCGGGCATTGCGCGGAGTGAGAACATCCCCTACCATCGAATCAGAACGACCGCTGAAGGAGGCGCCATGATTCGCTGTCAAAATGTCTGTAAAAGTTTTTCCGGCAAACCGGTTCTCTCGGGAATAAGCTTTGCCGTTCCCGCCGGAGAGATATTCGGCCTGCTGGGCCCCTCCGGCGCCGGCAAAACCACCCTCATCAGGATATTGACCGGGCAGCTTTCTTATGAGGGCGCCGCCTCCGTCCTGTGTAAGAGCGTCCCAGCCCTTACCGGCGGGGATAAAAAGAAGATCGGGGTCATGATGGACGGGTTCGGCGTATATGAGCGGTTCTCCTGCCTTGATAATCTGAGGATATTCGCGGATATCTACGGCGTCCCCCATAGCGCCGTAGAGTCCGCTTTGGAGGAGGTTGGCCTGCGTGACGCGGCGAAAAAGCCGGCCCAGCGCTTGTCGAAGGGCATGCGGACCCGGCTCCGGCTTGCCCGGGCCTTCCTGCACGCGCCGCGGATCATTTTCCTGGATGAGCCTACCGGCGGTCTGGATCCCCTCACCATGAAATCGATCCATAAAATCATCCTGGAAAAGAAAAATTCCGGGTGCGCCGTCTTCCTCACCACCCACAACATGGAGGAAGCGGCGGCGTTATGCGATACGGTGGCTCTCCTGCATGAGGGCGTCATCGTCGAGATGGGCGCGCCCGGGGAGATCTGCCGGAAATATAACCATCAGAAAATGCTGCGGCTGCGCTTGTCCTCGGGAGAGGAGCTGCGGCTGCCCCACGGGAAAGCCTCCGCCGGCGAGCTTTTCAGCTTGTTTGACGCCGGCGTCGTCGAGACCGTCCACTCATCGGAACCGACCCTGGAAACCGTGTTCCTGGAGCTGACCGGAAGAAACCTGCGGGAGGATGCCTGAATGCGAAACACCCTGATCATCATCAAAAAACAGCTCATGGATACCCTGAAAAACAAAACCATACTGATCCAGTTCATCCTCTTCCCCGTCATGACGCTGATCATGGAAAACACCGTCAGGCTGGAGGGCATGCCGGAGTTGTTTTTTGCCAAATTATTCTCCATAATGTATATGGGCATGGCCCCCTTGACGGCCACGGCGGCCATCATCTCCGAAGAGAAGGAGAAAAACACCCTGCGCGTATTGATGATGGCCAATGTCGCGCCCTGGCAGTATCTGGCCGGCGTCGGCATCTATGTGTGGTCCGTCTGTATGGCCGGCGCGGCGGTCATGGCAACGGGCTTCGCGCCGGGGGATCTGCTGTTCTATTGCGTTGTCATGGGGGTCGGGTTCTTTATCTCCGTCGTGCTGGGAGGATGTGTGGGCATGTTCGCGAAAAATCAGATAATGGCACCTCCGTCGTTATCCCCGTAATGGCGGTTCTGAGCTTCGTTCCGATGCTGTCTTTGTTCAATGATACGGTCAAAAAATTCTCCGGCTTCTTATATACGCGGCAGCTAAGCGCCCTTCTGGAGAATATGACCTTCGGCCGGGGTATGGCAAAAAGCGCCGGGATTGTTATAATGAATGCGGCGGTATGCGTCCTGTTGTTTTTTATAATATTCAAACGCAGAGGGCTTGAGTAGATGAGGATAGAGATAGATATCAACGATACCTACCGGGACACGGAGGTGACCATCCGCGCGCCGAGGCTGACACGGGATATCGAGAAAATGGTCGCCCTTATGAGGATGATCGATATGCAGATCGGCGTAAAGCGCGGCGGCGAGACTTATTTGCTGGACGCCGGGAAGATCCTCTATATCGAAACTGTCGACAGGAAGACCTTCGTCTATACCGAAAATCAGGTGTATGAATCCGATATGAGGCTGTACGAGATGGAACAGGAGCTCCTGGAACGGGATTTCCTTCGCGTCAGCAAACAGAGCATCGTCAATTTGCGTAAGGTGAAGAGTCTTCGGTCGGATGTCGACCGGAAGATCCGTATAACCCTGCAGAACGGTGAGCAGATCGTCGTGTCGCGGATGTACTCGGATGAATTGAGGAGAAAGCTGGGGTTAAAGTAATGGAAGAGAAGAAAACGGTTTTTGATTATATCGCCGGGGGGCTGGCCGTATACGGCGTCATGGTAACGGTTTTTGTCCTGCTGAGCCTGATCCTTGGGGATTATGTGGGCGATTATTCGTCGCTTTTCAGATACGGGGCCGACGGGCTTTCCGTTCCGACATTGTTGCAGTTATTGCTGCTCGCGGCGATGATAACCCTGGCGCGGATTGTTTTTCTGACCGGCCGCTGGATCAAGAACATGTCCGGCCTCCTGAGAAACGCCCTCTTCTTTCTGACGATCCTGGCCGTCATCGCGGTTTTGATCGTATTGTTTGGCTGGTTTCCCATAAACGAGCCGCGCGCCTGGCTCGGTTTCATCCTGTCCTACACGGTAAGCATGGTCCTCAGCGTGGTCGTCACCGGGCTGAGGGAACGCGCCGAAAACAAAAGGATGCAGGCGGCGCTGCGTAAATACAAAACGCAATGAGAACGGGAAAAGGGGCTGGCATGACGGTAACGGAATATATAAAAGGCAGGCTCATGGCCGCCAATCAGAAATACAAAGACAATTCCCGGGACGGGTTCGACTTTTGGGAGCAGCATATCCGGCTGGTCGTAGAAGGATCCCTGGTCCTTGCGGAGGAATACGGCGCGGATAGGGAGATCGTGGAGCTCGGCGCCCTGCTGCACGATATCGCCCTGGTCTCCTCCGTCGGCAAAAGGCGGGATCATCACATTAACGGCGGGAAGATCGCCGATAAGCTGCTGACCAAATACGGTTACCCGGACGATAAAAAGGCGCGGGTCCTCGGCTGCGTTCTCCATCATAAAAGCAGCAAATACGCCGAAAACATCGAGGAGATATGCGTTGCCGACGGGGATATCCTTGCCCATTTCCGCAATATCCCCCTGTGCTTCGTTTCGGCGTGCAGGCGCCGGAAGTTCAACACCTCTTCGGTTGACGGGTGGGTCAGATATTTCCAGCAGGAATGGGACGACCTGAGCGTGAGAACAAAGCAGTCCTTCAAGCCCGAATATGATACCGTCATGGATGTTCTGTTCGGCTGGCTCCGGTGACCGGGAAAGAGCTCCGTGTCCGCCCCCTTCCCCTGCCTTTGCCCCCCGCCGGGCCGTCTTTCCCGGGGCCGCCTGTTGCGGGGGAAATGTCCCCGTTTTTGCGGGAACAGCAACATAAACAAAGCTCCGCGGAGATCCTCCGCGGAGTTTGTTGTTCTCGGTCTCTGTTTTGTCCTCAGGAAACCGGCCATGGGCTGAGGAGGCTCTCCTTGTCGAAGCAGAAGTACACCGGTGTCTCGCTGTCCGGCTCCAGCAGCAGGATGCGCCCCCTGCTCAATATCCCGTTTGCGTCGAAGACCAGGCCCTCTTTGAGGACATCCTTCTCCGCCCGGATCGCGATATGCCCCGCCTCGCCCTCGAAATACGCCTCCGCGGTCTCCTCATCCGCCGGGAACGCTCTTTCTCCCGTCGTTTCGTCCGCCAGCAGTTTTTTCAGGTGCTCTTTCTTCAGCAGCTTCCTGAGCAGGGCTTCCAAGTCCTGCCCTTCTTCCTCGGTGAAGGGGTCGGCGGAGACCAGCGTGACGGTCTCCTCCCCGACCTCGGTGACCACCCACAGCGCGCCGTCCAGCGTCACCTCCCCGTCCCCGATCTTATAAGTCCTGGCATGGGGGGTCCCTTCGGGGGCCGCCGTCGGGGACGGGACGGGGGATGGCTCCGGGGTTTGGCTGGGAGTCGGTTCCGGGGACTGACTGGGGGTAGGCTCCGGCGACTGACTGGGGGTAGGCTCCGGCGACTGACTTGGGGATGGCTCCGGGGTTTGACTGGGGGATGGGGTGGGACTGGGACTGGGAGTAGGGGTAGGAGAAGGACTGGGGGACGGACTGGGAGTAGGGGATGGGGTGGGACTGGGAGTAGGACTGGGCGTCGGGGACGGGGTGGGCGTAGGCGCCGCCTCGCCGAGAATGATATAGTAATAATCCCCTGTCTCCATATTGACCCCCGGGGCGTAGTACTGGACCCAATAATTCATCGTCAAATTGTTTGTATCGGGAAAGATCTCTTGGCCGTTTACCGGTTGTTCATACTCGCCGTCCCCGCCGTTGCCGATGCACGCCCCGGCGCCGCCGAAGCTGTCCCCCTTACCCCCCCGTACCTTGACCTGGGATCTTCCCGAGACGGTGACGTCGCTGCCGCTTCTATACATGCCGCCGCCGATGCCCGCCCCGTGGTTTCCGCCGCTGGCCGTGACGATAGCGTCGATGATCGTGATATTGCTGCCGGCGCCGTTTTCGCCGCCGCCGATGCCCGCGCCCTCCCGGCCGCCGTTGGCTGTGACTGTGCCGCCGCTGATGGTGATGCCGCTGCCGGCGCCGTTATACCCGCCGCCGATGCCCGCGCCCTGAACGCCGCCGCTGGCTGTGACTGTGCCGCCGCTGACGGAGATATCGCTGCCGTTTCCATGGATGCCGCCGCCGATGCCCGCGCTCTGATGGCCGCCGCTGGCCGTGACTGTGCCGCCGCTGATGGTGATGCCGCTGCCGGCGCCGTTTTGCCCGCCGCCGATGCCCGCGCCCTGATCGCCGCCGCTGGCCGTGACGCTGCCGCCGCTGATGGTGATGCCGCTGCCGTTGCCATACATGCCGATGATGCCCGCGTCGTTTTTCCCGCCGCCGATGCCCGCGCCGTATTTCCCGCCGCTGGCCGTCACCTCGCCGCCGTTGACGGTGATGCCGCTGCCGTTGCCATCCTTGCCGCCGCCGATGCCCGCGCCGTTTTGCCCGCCGCTGGCCGTCACCTCGCCGCCGTTGATGGTGATGCCGCTGCCGTCGCCGTCCTTGCCGCCGCCGATGCCCGCGCCGCTTAGACTGCCGCTGGCCGTGACGATGCCGCCGTTGACGGTGATATCGCTGCCGTTTCCGGAGATGCCGCCGCCGATGCCCGCGCCGTTAATACCGCCGGTCGCGTTGACCGTTCCGCCGTTGACGGTGATATTGCTGCCGTCGCCATTATATCCCCCGCCGATGCCGGCGGCCAGGAATCCGCCGGTCGCGTTGACGGCGCCGCCGTTGATGATGATACCGCTGCCGTTGCCATCCTCGCCGCCGCCGATGCCCGCGCCCTGATCGCCGCCTGTGGCGCTGAGGCTGCCGTCATTGTCTGCGTCATTGATGGTCAGGGTGCCGGTATTGCCCTTTTCCAGCCCGGCGCGGTGAGGTGCGCTTATCAGCCTGTTGTTGCCGTCCAGCTCGATATTCACGTCTCCTTCGCCGCCGGTTCTGACCGCTGCCTCGTTTCTGGACGAGCAGTCGATATTGACGCCCCCCAGCGTCACCTCCGCCCTTTGCCCGGCCTCCGCCGTGATAGTGACGGTGTTGGTGGTCGCGTCGCCGCTCTGCTGAATGACGGTCTCCGTGGTCTGCGCCTCTTTTTCGCCGTCGCCCTGCTTCACATACTGCTTGCCGTCGCTCTCCGCCGTTACCGTGATGCTGCCCAGGGATAGGTCGTATGTCTCCGCCAGCGCCGCCGCCGGCAGCGCCAGGCTCAGCAGGATCGAGACCAGTGTGAGCAGTGCGATCTTCTTTCTATGCTTCATGGCGCGGCCCTCCTTTACGGTCCGTCGGAGTGCTTATTGTACGGTTTTGTAGATATATCCGTGCTTATTTTAGTATATGGGGAGGAGGTTGTCAATAATGTTTTGAACGGATTTAAAGGTTCTTTAATGATAGCAAAACTCCGCGGAGATCCTCCGCGGAGTTTGTTGTTCTCGGTCTCTGTTTTGTCCTCAGGAAACCGGCCATGGGCTGAGGAGGCTCTCCTTGTCGAAACAGAAGTACACCGGTGTCTCGCTGTCCGGCTCCAGCAGCAGGATGCGCCCCCTGCTCAATATCCCGTTTGCGTCGAAGACCAGGCCCTCTTTGAGGACATCCTTCTCCGCCCGGATCGCGATATGCCCCGCCTCGCCCTCGAAATACGCCTCCGCGGTCTCCTCATCCGCCGGGAACGCTCTTTCTCCCGTCGTTTCGTCCGCCAGCAGTTTTTCCAGGTGTTCTTTCTTCAGCAGCCTCCTGAGCAGGGCTTCCAAGTCCTGCCCTTCTTCCCCGGTGAAGGGGTCGGCGGAGACCAGCGTGACGGTCTCCTCCCCGACCTCGGTGACCACCCACAGCGCGCCGTCCAGCGTCACCTCCCCGTCCCCGATCTTATAAGTCCTGGCATGGGGGGGCCCTTCGGGGGCTGCCGTCGGGGACTGGCTGGGGGTAGGCTCCGGGGACTGACTTGGGGATGGCTCCGGGGTTTGACTGGGGGATGGGGTGGGACTGGGACTGGGGGACGGACTGGGAGTAGGGGTAGGAGAAGGACTGGGGGACGGACTGGGAGTAGGGGATGGGGTGGGACTGGGACTGGGAGTAGGGGTAGGAGAAGGACTGGGAGTAGGGGATGGGGTGGGACTGGGAGTAGGACTGGGCGTCGGGGACGGGGTGGGCGTAGGCGCCGCGTCGCCGAGAATCACTCGGTAAGGATTGCCTGTCTCCATGTTGACCCCCGGGGCGTAGTACTGGACCCAGTAATTCACCGTCAAATTGTTTGTATCGGGAATGATCTCTTGGCCGTTTACCGGTTGTTCATACTCTCTGCGCCCGCCGCCGCCGATGCCCGCCCCGGCGCCGCCGAAGTTGTCCTCCTTACCCCCCCGTACCTTGACCTGGGATCTTCCCGAGATGGTGACGTCGCTGCCGGCGCCGCTATACCCGCCGCCGATGCCCGCGCCGCCTAGACCGCCGCTGGCCGTGACGATAGCGTCGATGATCGTGATATTGCTGCCGGCGCCGTTTTCGCCGCCGCCGATGCCCGCGCCCTCCCGGCCGCCGTTGGCTGTGACTGTGCCGCCGCTGATGGTGATGCCGCTGCCGGCGCCGTTATGCCCGCCGCCGATGCCCGCGCCCTGAACGCCGCCGCTGGCTGTGACTGTGCCGCCGCTGACGGAGATATCGCTGCCGTTGCCCTGATACCCGCCGCCGATGCCCGCGCCCAGATTGCCGCCGTTGGCCGTGACGCTGCCGCCGTTGATGGTGATGCCGCTGCCGTTGCCGTATTTGCCGCCGCCGATGCCCGCGCCGTTTTGCCCGCCGCTGGCCGCGACGGTTCCGCCGTTGATGGTGATGTTGCTGCCGGCGGAATTCCACCCGCCGCCGATGCCCGCGCCGTTTTCCCCGCCGTTGGCCGTGATCGTGCCGCCGTTGACAGTGATATTGCTGCCGTCGCCCTCATTGCCGCCGCCGATGCCCGCGGCCCATCCGCCGCCGGTGGCCGTGATCGTGCCGCCGTTGATGGTGATATCTTTGCCGTTGCCGTAGCCGTTGCCTCCGCCGATGCCCGCGCCGCTTAGACCGCCGGCGGCGCTGAGGCTGCCGTCATTGTCCGCGTCGTTGATGGTCAGGGTGCCGGTATTGCCCTTTTCCAGCCCGGCGTGGCCGGATCCGCTCTTCAGCCTGTTGGTGCCGTCCGTCTCGATATTCACGTCTCCTTCGCCGCCGGTTCTGGCCGCTGCCTCGTTTCTGGACGAGCAGTCGATATTGACGCCCCCCAGCGTCACCTCCGCCCTTTGCCCGGCCTCCGCCGTGATGGTGACGGTGTTGGTGGTCGCGCCGCCGCTCTGCTGAATGACGGTCTCCGTGGTCTGCGCCTCTTTTTCGCCGTCGCCCTGCTTCACATACTGCTTGCCGTCGCTCTCCGCCGTTATCGTGATGCTGCCCAGGGATAGGTCGTATGTCTCCGCCAGCGCCGCCGCCGGCAGCGCCAGGCTCAGCAGGATCGAGACCAGTGTGAACAGGGTGATGTTTGTCTTGCGTTTCACGGTGCTATACCCTCCCTCAGGCGATACGGCGGGGCGGCCCTCCGGCGCGCCCCCTGCCTCTTTTCCGGATTTACATAAATATACGGGATTTTGCGGGTTTTGTCAATGTTATTCTTGCGGGTTTTGTCAACGGCGTTTCCGTCAAACGCGCGGCTCGTCCCTTCAACGACCGGAAACGGCATAACAAAACCCCTGCCTCCGCAGGGGTTTTGCCCGATGCTCCCCGAGTCAGATTTTAATCGTCATCGTCGTCATCGTCGTCATCGTCGTCATCGTCTTCATCGTCGTCATCATCGTCATCATCGTCGTCATCATCGTCGTCATCGTCATCATCGTCATCGTCATCATCGTCATCGTCATCGTCGTCGCGGTCGTCGTCATCGTCGTCATAGAGGTCGTCATCATCGTCATCATCGTCATCGAGATCGTCGTCATCGTCGTCATCGTCGAAGTCGTCCTCGTCAAAATCAATATCGATGTCGACGATTTTGCCGGTTTTCGCGTCCAGCTCGAATTCGTACTCCACGCCGTTGATGGTGAACTTCAGCTCATATACGCCGTCATCATCCAGCTCGAATTTCCAGTTTGTGACCTTCTCCGGGTCGATGCCCAGCTGCGCCAGCATGATCTCCGCGGCCTTGTCCTCCTTGATATTGCCGTCATCCAGCATATCGTCCCCGTCCACGGTGATCGCCCTCGATGTTCCGCCGAACCCGGTGACCGCCAGGCGTACACTCTCCGCGATATTCTTAAGGAAATCCTCCTCCGGATAAGCGGAGTCCTTGCCCAGCTTGATCACGATGTTCTTCTCACGTCCGCCCACAGTCTGCGCGAAATAGCCGTCCTCATAGATCCTTTCGGTCAATTCCGCCGCTACCGCTTCGCACTTCTCGCCTTCATACCCCTCATAGCCTTCGAGTACGTTCCTGCCGTCATCGTTGGCGCCCGTTACCTCCAGCACCTCTCCCTTTTCGTCATACGCGATTTCTATTTCGGGGTTGACGCTGAGTAAAATTACGCCCGCGGCTTTTTTCACGACGGGTTCCGTATTCCCCCCTTCGCTGCATCCGGCGAGCAGGCACAAGCCCAGCGCCGATACCAGGCATACAAGCGCGATTGTTCTTAGCTTTTTCTTCATGTTTCTTTGTCTCCTTTTGTTATTGGCTTCTTCCAACCATATATAGAATACGGGGTGTCTTTGGGAAAACCGGGGTCGATAGGAATATTTTTGAATTTTCTTATCCGTCAATCGTCATCGTCATTGTCATCATCGTCGTCATCGTCATTGTCATCATCGTCGTCATCGCCGTCATCATCACCGTCAAAGAGGTCGTCATCGCCGTCATCATCGGTATCCTCCGTGGCGTCGGGGGCGGTCACCGGGATGATGATCTCCTGGGGCTGATCCGTTCCCTCCGCGTCGGCGTTGACCTCAAACCTGGTTCCCAGCCTGAGGGCCACCCTTTCCTCCGTGGCGATCCGCCATTTCTCGTTCTCGGATTCGGCGGTTACCCGGATCCTCCCCCCCTCGTCCAGATAGCCCATCTCCACGGCGCGGTCGGAAAGCGCCTCGGCGACGTCATCCACCGTCTTCATAAACGTGCTTACGCCGCTTATCAGCGCCTCGCCCTCCCCGTTCAGCCCCTCCAGGCCGATGGCGTAGCGCAGCCGGTTGACCGTGATCTCCACGTCCGGGTTGATTTCCATCCGCACATTCCCATAGGAAGCGAACACATACTGCCAGGACCCCAGCGCGAGTATGCACAGGCAGGCGGCCGCCGTCAATACCCTGAGCAGGTGTCTCGGCCTGCCGTAGGCCCTGCCCGGGATTTCTTTTTCCATGACCACATTTTCCACCACCTGGCCGACCTCGTATTGCAGGTTCGCCACCCTTAAAAAGCGGCCCCTTTCATCCAGCGCGACAGCATACCCGCGGCGGCATTCCAGTATCATATAACGCATTATTTCTGCCCCCCTCTTTCCGTAGGTAGCTGGCGCAGGTGGCCGCGGATGATCTCGTATCCGTTGGTATAGGCCAGCAGGATCGCCACCAGATAACGCCTGTGCCGCTCCAGTGTTTTATAATGTACGCCCGAGCCCTCCGCCAGCCTGCCCATCGGCAGCCGCTTCTTCTCCGTCAGCGTCTCCAGCAGTTCGGGGTTGGCCTTCGCGTAGGCAAGGGCCTGATGGCAGGCGGCCAGCGTCCTCTCCTGCTTGGGGCAGTTGTCCGCGATGTCGCCCAGCGTCAGTCCGTATCCCGCGAGATCCTTTGAGAATTTCATGATCTCCTCCCGCGCCGCCGCGCGCCGCGCGCGTGCGCCGATCTCGTCATAACCGCTGTCCAACTGCTCCTGCAGCGTTCTGCCGCCCTCGCCGCCGGTCTCCTCCTGAAGGGATACCGTGCCCGTATGCCTCCGCTCTCTGCGGCTGTAGTCGATCAGCCGGTTGCGTATGGCCTTCGCCGCGTAGGGCAGGAAATTCCCCCTCCCCCTTTCATACAGGCCTACGGCCTGATGAAACGCGAACATGGCGATGGAGAGCATATCATCCCGCCCCTCAACGGGGATCCTTCCGGTAAATTTCGCGGTCTCCGCTTTGATGAACGGGAGGTACTGCCCGATCAAACGGTCGGCCGCCTCATGATCCGTTTTCGCCGCGTAGACCTGCGGGACAATATCAGCTTCCTTTTTCATACCCGGCATTACCCTCATAAACAGATATACGTGCCTCGTCGGCGATTTTCGGGGTATCCCGCGGTATGGCCCGTCTTTTAGATGAGAGGAACGGCGCCGCCGCAAAAGCCCTGCCGCGTCAAACCCCGGGGATTTGCGTTGTGACAAAGTATAATATGAAAACCGCCCCTTGTAAAGAACGTCGGGCCGGCCCCCGCCCGGCAAACCCCTGTAAACAACCGCTTTCATAAAAGAAACCGGACACCGGTGATACCCCTTGTATCAAAACCCGTGTCCGGTTTCGCGTCCATAGTCCGCCGGCGGTCGTCCTCCGGTCCCGAAGCCGCGGATCCGTCAGCAAAGCCTTCCGTCCGCCTCCCCTCCCGGTCGCCTGAAGGGGGTCACTCTATCGGCGTAATAGCGATGAAGGTACAGTCCCCGAACATCCCTTCATCCCCCATCTCGATCAGCCACTTGTCATTCGCTAAAATATAGGCAACCATGAATTCCGGGCTTGCCTCTATGAGCTGGAATCCCGCCTCCTGCAGTCTCTCCGCGTAGGCGTTGATATCATCCTGCGTATAGGCGATGTCCACCATATAGTTCCGCATATCGTCATACCATCCGGCCTCAAGGATTTCCCCCGCCATGGGAGTGGGGATATCCTCCGGCCAGTCTTCCGGTCCCTCGATCCCCGGCGCGAGGCTGGGTCTCGGGGTCTCCTCCGGTTCTTCGGTCGCCGCCTCTTCAGCCCCGTCCCCGGCGGTTTCGTCCTCTGTCTCCTCCGCGGTGGCCTCTGTCTCCTCCGCGGCGGCCTCTGTTTCCGCCGCCATTACGATGACTTCGGTTGCCGCCGCCTCCTCGCCGGCCGGCGCCTCCGCTTCCTTGGCGCAGGAGGCAAACACCGCCGCGCACAGCATGATCGCCGGCAGGATCCCCATCCTCTTTTTCATGCGTATTTTCTCCTTGTTCTTCGTATTCCATTCTTAAAAACCCCGGTACGCCCGCCGTCCCTTTCGGCATTGGCGTCCGCGGTCCTGTTTTCTCGGTGTTTTCATCCGTATCGATTATAGTATCTCATCCTTCCGGATGCAACACTTCGGTCGTATTCGGTCATTTTTCGGCGTATTCGGTAAAAAGACATGGGAAAAGGTGGGTACCGCTCATCCGGCCTTCCTCCCTTCCCCGCCCCGGCGTTCCCCGCGGATACCGTGAGGATTTCTTATTGACAGGTCCCTCGGATTTTCTTATACTTATCAAAGAAATGATCAAACTCGTACCTGTGTTGGAAATTCTTCCCGTACGCCCAAAGGAGGGCCGCCATGAAACGTAAAGCGAAGATCTCTCTTTTTACCCTCATTTCCCTTCTCCTCTGCCTGGCGCTCCCCGTCGCCGCCCTGGCGCAGGTATACGACCTTGCCGACGGCAGCGTCACCGTAACAGCGAAAGAGGACGGCAAGCAATATGTCACCCAGCTCGGCGGCGTGACCGATGAGGAACAATACTCCGACACCGTCATTCAGCAGAGCGGCGGGGCGGCCGGCAACACCGTCACCATCCTGGCGGAAACCGGCCAAACCGCGGAGGTCACCCTGAGCGGCGTCGATATCGACTGCTCCGCTCTGGACCGGGTGGCGGCGGTTTACACCGGCGGCGCCGGGGATGTGGTGATCGAGCTGGACGGCGTCAACACCCTGCGAAGCGGGGAATCCCGCGCCGGGCTGGAAAAGGACAATGACGGCACCCTCACCATCAACGACGCGGACAATGACGGCGGCCTCAACGCCACCGGCGGCCTCTACGGCGCCGGCATCGGCGGCGGCGATGGCGATATGTACAATGGCTCCGCCAGCGGTATCATCATCAACGGCGGCACCGTCAACGCGACCGGCGGTTATGACGGCGCCGGCATCGGCGGCGGATGGAATGGCTCCGGCAGCGATATCACCGTCAACGGCGGTACCGTCAACGCCGCCGGCGGCACTTATGGCGCCGGCATCGGCGGCGGATGGAATGGCTCCGGCAGCGATATCACCGTCAACGGCGGCACGGTCAACGCCCTCGGCGGCAAGTTTGGTGCCGGCATCGGCGGCGGATTGAATGGCTCCGGCAGCGCTATCACCGTCAACGGCGGAACGGTCAACGCCCTCGGCGGCAAGTATGGCGCAGGCATCGGCAGCGGACGGCATGGCTCCGGCAGCGATATCAGCGTCTCCGGAGACGCCCGGGTCAATGTACAGGGAGGCGGGGGAGACCCCGATATCGGCGCCGGTGCAGGCATCGGAAACGGTGGGTCTTCCGATGAAAATGATGCCCCGGTAAACGGTGATGAGGTTCCCCCCGATGTCAGCGGTTTGACGCCGGACGGTTGGATCAGATACTACGCCCCCGGCGCCGACATGGACACCGCCGAACCGGTTAGGATCATAACCGCCCCGGACAGGACCCCCGCCCCCTCTCCCTCTCCCCGGACCTATGCGGTCGGCGATCGGGAAGTGTCCCTCTCCGCCCCCCTCTGGGTCATCGTGGAAATTGAGGAAGATATCGTCACCCTGGTTTCGGTGGACGCCTTTACCGCCGGGGAACTGGAAGACCTGGAAACCCTCATCAAAACCCTTCTTGAGAAAGAACAGTTGGAAAAGCTCCTTCCCGATGAAAACGGGGAGCGGGTCTTCCCCGCCGGCGGGGACATCCTGAAAGACTATTTTGACGGCGAGGCCGGCCATATCACCGTCCGGGTGGATAAGGATGCCCTGGAAGAGGGGCTGGTCTTTGACGCCGCCGGCGTTTTGAGCCCCGCCCGTTTCGCCGGCCTTGTCCCCGATCCCGGATCCCCCGTCTACTTCTGCTTTGATAAAGAGAGCCTCCTCTCCCCCTGGCCGAGGCTTTCCTGACGGGAGCGGCATAAAAACCTCAAAACAAAAGCTCCGCGGCCCCCCGCCGCGGAGTCTTTTTTTGCCTGACAAAACAGAAACCCCTTATTGACAGCCGCTCTTCCCCTCTTTTTCCGAAAACAAAAGGCGGCGCTGGGTTTACCGCGTCGCCTTTCCGTCGGTTCAGGTCCTCATCCTTTTTCAGCTCTTGCCGCGCTGTTTTTCTTTCCTGCCGAACAGTACGATTCCGGCGATGCCGGCAACGCTGGCGCTCATCAGCAGGATCCAAAGGAACAGCCTGTTGTCGTCCCCCGCCGGCGGCAGGGCGCTGGCAACGTTGGTGATCGTCCAGCTGTTTCCGTCGCGGGTGACCCTCTTGACGAATCCGGAGGGAACGTTCGGCTCATCCACCGTCCAGGCGTAATGCTCATCCAGGTTCGTCCATTCGTAGTACCAGAGATTGTCTTTGTTCAGTGCTACGGCGTCCCCGTATGCGGTGCCGTCCCGGTAGAGTTGGACGGTCACGGATTTCGGGTGCTGGCGGGGCTCGCATTCCCACATCTTGTGTACGCTCACGTTAAGCGGAGGATCCTCGGTGTTGACAAAGGTTGTTTCTCCCGCGAACTCCAGGATCGGTGTCAGCGTCCCGTCCCCGTTGTCGATCAATGTGACGAATACCGCGCACTCATGGTTATCATAGGTGATACGCGGCTGTCCGTCGTCCACCTCCGTGATATAGTAGGTGTGGGTCTTTTCCACGTCCGCCAGTGTGTAGTTGACGGGTGCGAATGTGAAGTTGCCCGTAGCGTCATTTTTCGCTGTCCGGATGGCCGTCCTGCTCTCATCCAGCAGGTTGAAGGTAAACTGGTTCTCCGCGAGGGTGCCGCCGTTCAGTGTCTTGCTCCCGCTGAAGGTGGCCGAACCTGTCGCCGCGTAACTGTTGTTAAAATTCGCTTCGGGGCTGTATGCGGGTGTAGCGGTCAGCGTCCCGTCCCCGTTGTCGGTAACGGTCACGGTCACCTCGATCTCCCTGCTGTCATAGGTATAGCCGCCCTGCCCGTCGTCCACCTCCACGATATAGTAGGTGTGGGTCTTTCCCACATCCGCCAGGGTGTAGAGGACGGGCGCGAAGGCGAAGTCTCCCGCGGCGTTGTTTTTTGTGAACCGGATGACATTCCGGTGCTCGTCCAGCAGGTTGAAGGTAAACCGGCCCGCGGTGAGCGTCGTACCTTCGACGGCCTTCCTGCCGCTGAATATCCCGGAACCCGTGGCCGCGTAGGTGTTGGTGAAATCCGCGTTGGGGCTGTAATTGGGTGTGACGGTCAGCGTCCCGTCCCCGTTGTCCACGATGGTCACGGTGACCGTGGAGATCTTGCTGTCATAGGTGTAGCCGCCCTGCCCGTCATTCACCTCCGCGATGGTGTAGGTGTAGGTCATGCCGGCGTCGCTCTGAGTGTAGTTGAGGGCGCCGAAGGTAAAGTTGCCGTCGGCGTCGTTTTTCGCCGTCCGGATCACGTTGTTGCCGCTGTCGATCAGGTTGAAGGTGAACTGCTCCGCCGCGACCGCTTTGCCTGTGACGGTCTTTGTGCCGCCCAGGGATACCGAGCCGGCGGCGGCGTAGCTGTTGTTGAAGACCGCTCCGTCGGCGTCATACATCGCGGTGGCGGTCAGCGTGCCGCCCCCGTCGTCGGTGACGTTGACCGTGACGGTCTCTGTGTGGCTGTCATAGGTGTAGCCGGCCGCGCTGCCGATCACCTCCGTGATGGTATAGGTGAATGCCGCGAACATATTCTGCTCTTCGGTAGTCACGCTCCAGGTGCCGTCCCCGTTGTCCACGGCCCCGGCGGGCAGTTCGGTGAGGGCGTCGCTCTCGTCATCCACGTTCACGTAGTAGGCGGTGTAGATCACCGGGTCCTCCCCGGGAGGCGTATAGGTCCAGGTGCCGTCCCCGTTGTCTATGGCTCCCTGGGGCAGCGCGTCTTCGTATTCGCCCGTGGTGCCGTTCATATATCGCAGCGCGTAGGTCCTCGTCACCACCGTCGTGCCCATGTCGGTCTGATCGAAGCATACCTCATCAAAGACGATCTGGCCGGCGGCGTTGGTCTTGGTCTGCGCCGAGCCGGGCGCGCCGTTGACTGGGGTAAGGGTGAAGGTGAACTGACCGTCGGCGAGGGCGCGGCCGGAAAGGTGCTTCATTGCCGTGATCTGTACGCAGCCGGTGGCTTCGTAGCTGTTGTTGAACGTTACATCGTCGTTGTATTCGACCTCCGCCGACATTGTGCCGTCGCCGTTGTCGGTCACGGTGACGGTCACGCCCAGCGTCTTGTTGTCATAGGTATACCCGGCCAGGCCGCCGTCGACTTCGATGATGGTGTAGGTGTATACGCCCGGTGCCGTATAGATGATTTCATCAAAGTGGGCTGTGCCGGCCGCGTCGTTGGAGACGGTGGTATTCGCCGGCATCGGTCCGCCGTTGACGGGCGCCAGCGTGAACCTGAAGGCGCCGGCTGCGAGGTTGGCGCCGGTGAGCTCCTTGTTTATGCCGATGCTGCCCTCTGCGAGCGTATAAGGTCTGACCGTGTAGTTGTTTGTGATCCCTGCCTGCTGCGTCGCGTTGGTAACGATCGTCCCGTTCAATCCCGTAGCGGCGGTGATCGCGAAGCCGGCGGGGATGTTCTGCTCCGTGACGGTATAGGTCACGCCGGGAAGGATGTCGCTGAGGGTGGCGGTTTGCCCGGCCTGCAGTGTAATGACGCCGTCGGAAGGCCACACCGCCTCCGGCGACCCGCCGATCGAATAGGTCACGCCGTTCGCCGTGGCGTCCCAGGGCGTGCCGTCTTTCATAAAGGTGACCTTTATATCGAAGGAGGCGGCGGGGGCGGTCAACCCCCCGCCCGCGGTGACCGTCTTGGTGATCGCCAGGCCGCCCTTGATCAGGTCGTTGCGGATGTGCCAATGGCCGCATGCTTCGTTTTGGCCGATATACTTGTCATTTCCCGAGATGTCGTGGATATGGTCGGTCACCTGGCCGTCTTTCAGGTCTTCGGTATACCCGATGTCGAGCGTCCAGGTATTTGTCGCGGGAAGCTCATAGCCCGCTGGGGGCGTCACCTCCGTCAGCGTGTAGGTACCCATCGGCAGTCCCGTGAAGTGCCATACGCCGTCCGCCTCACCGGAAGCGGTTGCCGGCCAGCCGATATTGTCGGCGTCCACTAAAGTAAACACGGCGCCGGCAAGGCCGATCCCCGTGACGGAATCCTCCTTCTTGAACTGTATGTCATATAATGTGCCCCGCACCTTCGGCACAGGGAATGTCAGGCTCTTCAGAGCGTTGTCATAGGTGTAGTTGAGAGCCGTGGGCCCGTTGACGTCATAGACGGTGCCGCTGGTAAAGCCGGCTTTGGCCACATCCAGATATACATTGTAGACGACCTCCGCCGCGTTCAGGTACCACTGTGTGGTGGTCGTGACTCTCGTATAATACTCCGTACCGTCCACGCCGATTACCGTCTCCTCCGTAACGGTTTGCACCGGGTCGGTCATCGTGATATCTGCCGCCGCCTTCGGGCTGAGGGACCAGGTGACCGTTGTCCCCGTCTGAGCGGCGGCCGGCGGGGGCGCCCCCGCGATGTCCCCCTCCGCGAACCCGTTATAGACGATATAATCGCCCATGGTATCAGTGATGGTGGCGCTGCCCTCACCCTCGAAGACGATGACGGTTTCCTCCTCGGTCTCCTCATTCACGACAGTCGTGCTCAGCGCGTCAAATGCCATATCCGTAAGGTACACCGGCACCAGATAGGATCCGTCCGGGAGGATCTCCGGCGTCTGGCCGCCGATGGTGATGCCATGCCCGGTTTGCTGTATGCACTCCAGGGCGATGTATTGCTCTCCCACCTTCAGGTAGAGGCCCGAGTTGGGGACCACCATCTGCAGCTGAGGCTCCGCGATCAGTTGTCCATTATACCAGATCTGGATCGTAAAGGTCGGGGAGGTGGGGGAGAAGGTGATCGGCTTTTCGCCCCCCTGCACCCCGTTGTTCAGGGACCCGTTGCCGGTGCGCACGTCATCATTTGTTTTCGGGAATCCGTTGCCGGTGCCGCCGCAATACAGGGAGTCAATGTTCAGCTCCAGTATCCCGGTGATGGATTCATAGGTGGCGATCTTCTTTTTCACGGCGTCAAGGGACAGGTATACCTTGAATACGTTTTCCGTATCCGTCGGCACCACATTCTTCTGCACGCGGACCATCCCGTCCTCCGAGACGGTGGTTTTATGGAACGGGCCGTTCCCCGCGTATCCGCCGCTCGCGATCTGCCAGTCGTTGGCCGCCGTCAGCGCCAGGTTGTCCCCGTAGGTCGCCGCGCGCGCGGTGTTGAGCGGCAGCCCCGCCAGCAGCAGGGCTGCGGCCAGCGCCGCTACCAGCGCCGCGCCCAGCGGTTTTCTTAGGTTCCTTTGCCTCTTCATGCAAATAACTCTCCGTTTTTTTCTGCGTTCCATAGATAGTTCAAGCGTTTTGTCTTGCCGCTTTCCCGCGGGACAGCGGCGTCCTCATAAAAGTAAATACCGATGTACAAGTGGGTATTTATCGGTAACATAAAGCGATTCGATATGACCTTGATAAAAAGAAAAAACAGTGACGTTCACTCTTTTTCCCTTTGTGTTTGTAAGGAACGGTGTCCTTGACCTCTTTTTGGGATCCAGTCCGCCCTTTCCCGCTCTTGTCATAGCGGAGAGGGGCAAACTGTACGCGCATTTCCTTGACAACGATTTTACATAAAAAACAGTTGATTTTCCAGCGGTTTGCGTCATGAGTTTTTAAACCTTTTGTAAACAAATCGTGATTTGCGAAACCGTTGATAAAGGAAGGGCGCCCCGTCATGAAAACTCTTCCCGGGAGGCGCCGCCCCCCGGGAAGATTGGTCTTTTGTTAGAACCCGCCTTCCTCCGGCCAGCCCTCCGGCTGCCCCGCGTAGCCTTCCGTCGCCGCGTCGAAGAGGGGGTAGAAGTTGACGTAGGAATACTCAAACGTATCGTTTTCCTCCGCTACCAGCACATCCCATTGTCCGTTGGAATAGACCGTCGCGTCCGGCCACATATTGCCGTAGTCATGCTCCTCCTGCCTCAAAAAGCCATAGGATTCCAAGCGCCTGCCGTACGCGTCGATGTCCGCCTGTTTGTAAACGATGTCGGTCGTATAGAAGCTCCTGTCCGGGGCCCATCCGCCGCCCAGGATCTCCCCTGTCGCCGGCGTCGGGATATCCTCCGGCCAGCCTGCCGGCGCGGGGATGCCCGGCTCCGGGTCCGGGGTGGGCAGCGGCTCCTCTGTCGGTTCGGGTTCGGGCTCGGGCTCGCTTTCTTCAAGCTCCGCTTCCTCCTCGGGCTGCGCCTCTTCCTCGGGCAGCGCGTTTTCAGCCTCGCCTTCAACCCCCTGTAGCTCCGAAAGTATCGCTTCGGGCTCCCCGTCCTTTCCGCAGGCCGCCAGAGAGAATAGCAGCGCCAGCGCGATCAAAGAGATCAGGATTTTTTTCAACATTGTCTCGTTCCTCCTACTGAAGTCTTATACCGCATAGCGTGCGGGAAATTCCTTTGTTTGACCGCCGGCCGAGACCGGCCCCCCCTCTCGGGCGTTTGCCCCGCCCCCGTGGGCGGAGCCGGAGTCACCGGTAAAGAGTCCGGGGCAAGAGTTTTCGGGTTTTGCCTCCCCCAAACATACCTCCAGGTTTCTTTACCTTATCTTTACTTTATCTTAATACCCTCGTTTTGCTTTTTCAACACTTCCGTCGTATTCGGTCGTTTTTCGTCGTATTCGGTCACAATGCGCTTTTTATGCGGGACTTGCAACTCTTTTCGCGAAAACAAAGAGATCAATCCTGTATTTTGTCTTTTTCGGAATTCTTCTTGTATTCCTCCATCAGCCGGTTCATCTGCCGTATTTCCCTCTTCCAGGAGGCGTACATGATCAGCCATATCAGCGCGTAGGTAAGGACGATCATCGCGATCGCCGCCAGGATGTCCCTGATGTCGAATAAAAGCCAGCGCAGCGTCAGCCCTATGAGGATGTAAGCGCCGACGATAAGTCCGCAGTGCGCCACCGAGGAGCGCAAAAGGTTCCATTCCTCTATTTCGAAAAAGCACATTCCTCCAACGGATACCGCGCCGAAAATCCCTCCAAGAAAGATCTGCAAAAAGATCGCTTCGGTCTTTCCGATGCTTTCCGTAAGCTCGGGTACGCAGACGAGCCATTCCCCGTAGTTAAAGTAGTTCATCAGCAAAGCGATGACATTCGCGGCGACCGTACCGATGGCGAATCCGATAAGCGCTTTGTTGCACAGACTTTTTTTCATCGCTTCCCTCTCCCTTTCAGCAACATTTCCCGTATCTGCTTGGCGTATCGTCTTGACGTGTAGGTGACGATTTCGTTTTCCATCTTTATCTGGATCACACCGCCCCCCACAAAATCCCATTGCTTAAGGTATTGAAGGTTGATGATCTCCGATTGGGATATCCTGACGAACCAGGCGGGGTCCAGTTTCTCCTCCACCCGTGTCAGCGCGTCCCTGATGATATAGTCATCCCCGCCGACGGTTTTCGCCGTTACATAACGGCCATCGCGCATGACCAGAATGATATCCGAGGGGTCGATATCATACTCTTCCGAAAGCAGTTGCCCGGACACCGACCATTTGGTATGCTTCGAGAGCACGGATATTAATTTTTCCACACGTTCGCTTTTCTCGGCGGCGCGCAAGGTTATTTCTATCCCTTGGCCCAACGCGTCATCCTGTTCAAAGCGTATTTTGATCCCCACCGATATCTTGCCCTTTCTGTATGATACGTCTTATTATAGATGGACTTCCGCCGGCCCGCAATACGCCCGTCGTATTCGGTCGTTTCCCGTCGTATTCGGTCACGAGACACGCGGAAACGCCTGTCCCGCGGTCTTCTTCCTTCCCTCTCAAACGCAGCGCCGTTTCCTCTTTCTGTTTCCCTTCCCCGCGCTGTTTGTGAACGGCAAAGGCGGCGCGGGTTTGCCGCGCCGCCTTTGAATTGTTTCAGATTTTCCTCAGCCTGTCAGCCGCGCTGCCTTTTCTTGCTGATGTACAGGACGACGCCGACAATGCCGGCAGCGCCGAGAGCCATCACGGACAGCCAGAGGAACAGCCTGCTGTCATCCCCGGTCTTGGGGATGGGGTTGCGGACGTTGGTGATCGTCCAGTTGTTTCCGCTGCGGGTGACCCTCTTGGTGTAGCCGTTGGGGACGCGCAGCTCATCCACCGTCCAGGTGTGAGCGTCAAGCAGGTCGGTCCAGGTATGGGTCCAGTTGTTGGCCGCGTTCAACAGTACGGCGCTCTCGTAAGCGATGCCGTCGCGGTAGAGCTGGACGTAGAGGGAAGCGGGATGATTGCCTTCCTCATCCACCCAGATCTTGGTCACGGAAACGGAGATCCGCGGGTCTACGGTGTTGACGAAAGCTGCTCCCCCGGCGTACTCGATGTTCGGGGTCAGCGTCCCGTCCCCATTGTCGGTGAGGGTCACGGTGATCACACATTCGTGGTTGTCGTAGGTGATGCCCGCCTGCCCGTCGTTCACCTCCGCGATGTAGAAGGTGTGGGTCCTGCCCAGATCCGCCTCGGTGAAGTTGACGGCGGGGAAGGTAAAGTTGCCGGCTGCGTCGTTTCTCGTCGTCCGGATGGCCGTTCTGCTCTCATTGAGCAGGCTGAAGGCGAACTGCCCGTCGGTGAGGGTGCCGTTGTGCAGTGCTTTGGTGCCGCCGAAGACGGCGGAACCCGCCGCCGTGTAGGTGTTTTCAAAGTCCGCCGGGATATTGTAGCTGGGGGTGGCGGTCAGCGTCCCGTCCCCGTTGTCGATGACGGTCACGATGACTCGGACCTCCCTGTTGTCATAGGTATAGCCCGCCTGTCCGTCATCCGCCTCCACGATATAGTAGGTGTGGCTCCCCACATCCGCCAGCGTGTAGTGGATGGGGTCGAAGGCGAAGTTACCCTCGGCGTCGTTCTGCGCCGTCAGGATGGTCGTCCTGCCGCTGTCCAGCAGGTTGAAGGTGAACAGGTTGGCCGCGGGCGCGCCGCCGTTCACCGTCTTTGTGCCGCCGATGGTGGCGGAACCCGCCGCCTCGTAGGTATTGGCGAAATCCGCGGGGATGTCGTAACGGGGGGTGGCGGTCAGCGTTCCGTCCCCATTGTCGGTGACGATCACGGTGACCTCGATCTCCCTGCTGTCATAGGTATAGCCGCCCGTTCCGTCATTGACCTCTACGATGGTGTAGGTGTGGATCCCCGTATCCGCCTGGGTGTAGTTGAGTGCGCTGAAGGCAAAGTTGCCGAAAGCGTCGTTTTGCGCCGTCCGGATCACATTGTCACCGCTGTCCAGCAGGTTGAAGGTGAATTGCCCGTTGGCGGGGACGCCGCCGTTCAGTGTCTTTGTGCCGCCGATGGTGGCGGAACCCGCCGCCGCGTAGGTGTTGGTGAAATCCGCGCTTGTGGTGTAATTGGGGGTGGCGGTCAGCGTCCCGTCCCCGTTGTCGACAACGGTCACGATGACCCGGATCTCCCTGCTGTCATAGGTATAGCCCGCCTGTCCGTCGTCCCTTTCCACGATATAGTAGGTGCGGCTCCCCACATCCGCCAGGGTGTAGTGGATGGGGTCGAAGGCGAAGTTGCCGAGAGCGTCGTTCTGCGCCGTCAGGATGGTCGTCCTGCCGGCATCCAGCAGGTTGAAGGTGAACTGGCCGGCCGTAAGGATCCTGCCGTTCAGCGTCTTGCTGCCGCCCAGGGTCACGGAACCCGCCGCCTCGTAGGTGTTTTCGAAATCTGCCGGGATGTTGTAGCTGGGCGTGGCGGTCAATGTCCCGTCCCCGTTGTCGGTGACGGTCACGGTGACCTCGATCTCCCTGCTGTCATAGGTATAGCCGCCCGCTCCGTCATTGACCTCAGCGATGGTGTAGGAGTGGTTCCCTACATCCGCCTGGGTGTAGTTGAGTGCGCTGAAGGTGAAGTTGCCGAAAGCGTCGTTTTGTGCCGTCCGGATCACATTGTCGCCACTGTCCAGCAGGTTGAAGGTGAATTGCCCGTTGGCGGGGACACCGCCGTTCAGTGTCTTTGTGCCGCCCAGGGTCACAGAACCCGTCGCCGCGTAGGCGTTGGAAAAGTTCGCCGGGATATTGTAACGGGGCGTGGCGGTCAGGGTGCCGTCCCCGTTGTCGGTGACGGTCACGGTGACCGCCACCTCCTTGCTGTCATAGGTATACCCTGCCTGCGCGTCATTGACCTCAATGATGGTGTAGGTGTGGATCCCCACATCCGCCAGGGTGTAGTCGACGGCGCCGAAGGTGAAATTGCCGGAAGCGTCGTTTTGCGCTGTCCGGATCACGTTGTTTCCGCTGTCCAGCAGGTTGAATGCAAATTGGCTTTCCGCGAGGATCCTTCCGCTCAATGTCTTCCTGCCGCCCAGGGATACCGAGCCTGCCGCCGCGTAGGTGTTGGCGAAATTCGCGTCAGAGCTGTAACTCGGCGTGGCGGTCAGCGTCCCGTCCCCGTTGTCGGTGACGTTCACGGTGACCGTGACCTCCTTGTTGTCGTAGGTAAACCCTGCCTGCCCGTCATCCACCTCCACGATGGTGTAGGTGTGGCTCCCCAGATCCGCCAGCGTGTATTGGATGACGTCAAAGGTGAAGCTGCCGGAAGCGTTGTTTTGTGCTGTCCGGATCACGTTATCGCCGCTGTCCAGCAGGTTGAAGGTGAACCTGTTGGCCGCGGGGATCCTGCCGTTCAGCGTTTTCCTGCCGCCGATGGTCACGGAACCCGTCGCCGCGTAATTGTTGGTAAAGTTCGCGTCGGGGCTGTAACTCGGCGTGGCGGTCAGCGTCCCGTCCCCGTTGTCGGTGACGTTCACGGTGACCGTGATCTCCTTGTTGTCATAGGTATAGCCCGGCTGCCCGTCATCCGCCTCCACGATGGTGTAGGTGTGGCTCCCCAGGTCCGCCAGTGTGTAGTGGATGGCGGCGAAGGTATAGTTGCCGGCGGCGTCGTTTTTCGCCGTCTGGATCACGTTATCGCCGCTGTCCAGCAGGTTGAAGGTAAACTGGTATGCCGCGAGGGCGCGGCCGTTCAGTGTCTTGGTGCCGCCGATGACCGCAGAACCTGTCGCCGCGTAGGTGTTGTTGAAATCCGCGTTGGGGCTGTAATTGGGTGTGACGGTCAGTGTCCCGTCCCCGTTGTCGGTGATCGAAACGGTGACCGTGCATACCTTGCTGTCATAGGTGTAGCCGCCCTGCCCGTCGTTAACCTCCACAATGGTGTATGTGTAGGTCTTTCCGGCGTCGCTCTGGGTGTAGCTGAGGGCACTGAAGGTATAGTTGCCGGCGGCGTCGTTTTTCGCCGTCCGGATCACGTTATTGCCGCTGTCCAGCAGGTTGAAGGTGAACTGCTCCGCCGCGATCGCCCTGCCTGTGACGGTCTTGATTCCGCCCAGGGATACCGAGCCGCCGGCCGCGTAGCTGTTGTTGAAGACCGCGCCGTCGGCGTCATAGGTCGCCGTGGCGGTCATCGTGCCGTCTCCATTGTCCACGACGGTGACTGTGATGGTCTCGGTGTGGCTGTCATAGGTGTAGCCGGCGGCGCTTCCGGTCACCTCGGTGATGGTGTAGGTGAAGTCCGCGGTGGTGTTCTGGGTTTCGGTGGTGACGGTCCAAGTGCCGTCTCCGTTGTCCACGGCGCCTTCGGGCAATGTGGTATGGGCGTCGTTCTCGTCGGCTACATTCACATAGTAGGCGGTGTAGATCACCGGGTCCCCTTCGGGAGGCGTATAGGTCCAGGTACCGTCCCCGTTGTCCGTGGCGCCTGGGGGCAGTGTATCCTCATATAGCCCGGTCGTGCCGTTCAGATAGCGCAGCGCGTAGGTATTCGTCACGATGGTCGTGCCCAGGTCGGCCTCACAGAAGCAGAGATCCTCAAAGACGACCTGGCCGGCGGCGTTATTGGTCTTGGTCTGTTCCGTACCGGGAGCGCCTTCACCCGGGGTAAGCGTGAAGGAGAATTGGCCGTCGGCGAGGGCGCGACCGGAAAGGTACTTCATAGCCGTGACATGGACCCTGCCCGTCGCCTCGTAGCTGTTGTTGAAAGTCGTGCTGCCGTCGTATTGGACATTCGCCGACATTGTGCCATTGCCGTTGTCGGTCACGGTGACGGTCACGCCCAGCGTCTTGTTGTCATAGGTATACCCGGCCAGCCCCCCGTTGACCTCCGTGACGGTGTAGTTGTATACGCCCGGCGCCGTATAGGTGATTTCATCAAAATGGACCCCGCCGTTTGCGTCGTTGGTCGCGGTAGCGTTATTCGGCATCGGCGCGCCGTTGACAGGTGCCAGTGTGAAACTGAAGGCGCCGGCAGAAAGGTTCGCGCCGGTGAGCTCCTTGTTTGCGCTGATGACAGCCTCGGTGGCGCCGACCCTGTAAATATTGGTAAAGGTGGTCGTCTGTCCGCCGGTGATCACGGCGGCGGACATTGTGCCGTCCTGATTGTCCGTCACCTGCAGCCTGACGGTGTAAGAGGTCTGACCGTTCGTGACGCCCGCCACAGTGCCGGATTCGCTGACTGTATACTGATATATGCCCGCCGTAGTGAAGGTGATCGCTCCGAAGGAAACCGGGGTACCATTGCCGTCCGGGTTGGTCACACTGATTCTGCCGTTTACCGCGCCCGCCGGCATCGGGGCGCCGGCGGCGCCCTCAAGGGTGAGCGTGTACCTGCCGGCAACATCCGGCGGGTTGTTTGCGGGCGCTTCGGTCTCCAGTCGCTTGGCGGCGTATAGCGTGAAATGTGCGTCGGTCGCGTCGTAAGTGTTCGTGAAAGTGGTGTTCGCGCTCGGCGTATCCGCGGTCGCGTCCGCGCCGGAAACGGAGGCGGTCAGTCCGCCCTGTCCGTTATCCTCCACATACACCGTTACCGCCTTGCCGCCGGCCCCCGCGTCATTGGTGACGCCGGCCACGGCACCGGACTCAGTGATGCTGTATTGATAGGTGCCCGGCGCGGTGTAGGTAATGGGTCCGAAGGCGGCTGTGCCGCCGCCGGGAGCCGGGTTGGTGACGCTGGTTGTCGCCGGCATCGGGGCGCCTTCCTCTCCCGTGAGCGTAAAGGTGTACGCCCCCGTAATGTCCGCGGGTCCCGTCAGGCCTTGCGGAACGGAGAGGACCTTCGTCACCGGGATGACCGCGTCCGTTATCGGGTCGACCGAGTAATGGTTGGTGAAAGCCGCTGTCTGGTTCTCGTTCCCCGCGATGGTGCCGGTGGCGTTTGAGGAAGCGGCCAGCGTGAAGCCCCCGGGGATGTTCTGCTCCGCCACGGTATAGCTGATCCCCGACGGTATATTGCTGATGACCGCCTTTTCGCCCGCCGTCAATACGATAATGCCGTCGGCGGGGAATGCGGATTGCTCGGAGGGGATGCCCCCTGCGGAGATAATGACATAGGTCGCGCCGTTTGCGTTCCCGTTCCAGGCTTCGTTGCCGTCCATGAGGGTGATCTTCATCTCAAACGCGGCGTTGGCGGGCGCGGTAAGGCCCGCGTCCGCCGTGACCGTTTTGGTGATCTCAAGGCCTCCCTTCAGATGGTTCCTCGCGGTAATGGTAGTCCCGCTCGGCGCGCCGGCGCCGGGCTGATAGTTCGCGATCAGCGTGCCCTCCACAACCATCGGGTGAAAGCTGTTTGGCTCGAGCTCGTAATGCTCGTCGATATCCGGTTCTGCGACAGAATAGAGATGACCCGTCTCCAGCGTCTCCCCCTGGGCGATGACTCCCGGCGCGATGGAGATTTCCTGCTGCCAGTTGTTGGCGTCGTTCAGTGTAACGGTCATATAGACCTGGTCGCCGCTCATGATGTTCAGCGTGGCGCTGTCCGGGCGGTGAGCCGGGTCAAATGTATCGACCCATTCCTTGGTCAGCGTGATCGTGCTGCCCGTCAGGGGCATCGGGTCCGGATTGGGGAGGACGACGCTGCCCGGGGTCTCCTTGGTGCCGGTGTAGTTTCCCGTTTCCGGGTCATAGGTATAGGTGTAGCCGTCGGCTGCCGGCTGGCCCTCGACATAGCCCTCCGGCTCCGTTGTCGTAACGATCGTCTCGACCTGGGTATAATCCAGCGACGCGTCAAGATTGGTTTTGAGGGCGTAACTGTTACCGGAAACGGCGATTTGCTCCTTCTGTTCATCGGTCAGGCTGTCGTAGGAGACGAGCCCGTTGTTGAGATCGGCAACCAGGTCATACGCTTCCTGCGAAGGCCAGACCGTAAAGCTGACCGTATAAGTGACGCCGTCCTCCAGCAGCATGTCCCCCAGATCCCAGGTGACCACGCCCCCCGTGTAGCTGGCCTGCGGAACCTCCGCGCCCGTCCATAGCTCGCCGGCGCCGTACGCCCCGCCGCTTCTCATATAGGTGAAGCTGCTCGGGTCGGTATTGACAAAGGAGGATGTCATGCTGGTGACGCTGTCGTTGAACTTGACGGCGGTGTAGCCGATCGTGTTGGTGATCTGGTGGACGATGGCGGAGAAGGCCCCCTCCAGCCCTTCGGGGTCGGTGGCGTCGTGATAATGAGACAGCGGCTCGCCGGCGTCGGTAACGAGGGATTGCATCCGTGTCACGCTGCCGAATGTACCGACGCCGTAGAAATGCTTGCCGGCGTTGACGATGGCCGTGGCCTGTTGCAGCGCCCACAGGTAGTTCTTGCCGTTATTGTCGGTGTTGCCGGAGCCATAGTAGTAGTCGGGGGAGCTGCCGTGCCGCTGATCTTCCGGGTCCCCGGAGGAACCGCCCTGTGTGTTTCTGTACGTGGGGTCGCCGTCGGAAACGAAGATCACATAAACATCCGCGTCCTCCCGCGTGGCGATCCCGTTCGCCTCCTCGAGGGCGTCCTCCCAGTTGGTGCCGCCGGTGGCGGTGAGGCCGTTCACCGTGTTGTTGAAGCTCGTGAGGTCCCTCGTTCCGGTGATATGCGTAGTCGCCAAAGTGGAGAAAGAGACCAGCGAAAGCTGGACCATGTCCGGGGTCTGCTCGCCGTTGTTTGCGAGAAGACACCCGGCAAGCGTTGTGATGGCGTTTTGGGCGACGATCAGCCGCGTGGACTGTATATAGCGCTGTCCGGTGTATACGGTGTATGTGGAGCCCGTTCTGGTATATACGGTGCCTGTATAGGTGTCGCTGTTCAATTGTCTGTATTGGTTGTTCTGGTAATAATACAAATTCACATACTGCTCGTTCACGAGGCCATAGCGCCCCGTATTGTGCTGTGAGTATGTGTCCGGCACGGTGTAATTCATGCTGCCGGAGATGTCGGCCACGATGATGACGTCCGCCTTGCTGTATTCCGTGACGGTGGATGCCTGCCCCGTTACGCTGAGCGAGAGCGTGTAGGTGCCGTCGCCATTCGGCGTGAGCGTCTTTACTGCGGCCGGCGGAGTGGGCTCCGCCAACGCTGTGTCGAACGGCAGTCCCGCCAGCAGCAGGGCGCCGGCCAGCAGCGCGCTCAGCAGTACGCTCAACAGCTTTCGCAAGCTTCTTTTCCTTTTCATGCAGAAGTTCCCCCATTCATATTACGGCGTCCCGCCGGAAGCTCCGTATTTTTTGTGTTTGGCCGCTTTGCCGCGGGACAATATTTGTCCCATGGGCGCATAAAAATACTGCTATATGGGTGAACACCCATATAGCATTGCGAAATGATTCCGCATGTCTTTGAAAAACAGGATAGACCGGCGCTGTCCGCTCTTTCTTGCGTTTGCGTCCGGTGAAAGGCAGCGCCTTTGATCTCTTTTTATCATCCCGTTCCTCCTGCTGAAGTCTTATACCGCATACGCGCGAAATCCCTTTGTTTGGCCGCCGGCCGGGGCCCGCCCTCCCTGGCGTTCCTCCCCGCCCCGCGGGCGGTACCGGCGTCTCGGGCAAAGAGTCCGGGACACCGCTTCTCCGATTTTACATCCCGTTAACATATCCCGTTTTTCTTTACCCGGATTTTACTTTATTGTAATATCCTCTTTTTTCTTTTTCAACACATCCGTCGTATTCGGTCGTTTTCCGTCGTATTCGGTCATGAAACACGCGGAAAAGCCTGCCTCGCGGTCTTCCCTCCCCCTCCCCCCCCACGGCTGAAGCGCCGCGCCGGCCTTTCGTCCCGCCCGTCCTCTTTTGTGCGGTATAAAAAAGGCGGGATCTTCTCCCGTCCTGATCGGTTCCGTATAAAAAAGCGGGCAGCCCGTTGTGTTGGGCTGCCCGCTTCCATGGTACCCCCTCAGGGATTCGAACCCTGGACACCCTGATTAAGAGTCAGGTGCTCTAGCCAACTGAGCTAAGGAGGCCCGCCGTGGGGTGGAGCGGGTGATGGGAATCGAACCCACGCGACCAGCTTGGAAGGCTGGGGCTCTGCCATTGAGCTACACCCGCAGGGGTTGTGGAGCGGGAAACGAGACTCGAACTCGCAACCTTCGCCATGGCAAGGCGACGCTCTGGCCAATTGAGCTAATCCCGCAATATACCCCGTGGTGCGGGCGGAGAGACTCGAACTCACACGCCTCTCGGCACCAGATCCTAAGTCTGGCGCGTCTGCCGTTCCGCCACGCCCGCAGAAAGATGGTGATCCATCGGGGACTCGAACCCCGGACACCCTGATTAAAAGTCAGGTGCTCTACCTCCTGAGCTAATGGATCACATTGGCTGGGGCGGCAGGAATCGGACCTGCGAATCCCGGAGTCAAAGTCCGGTGCCTTAACCGCTTGGCTACACCCCAATGGGAAATGGGGAGAGTAGTGAGATTTGAACTCACGGCCTCCAGGGCCACAACCTGGCGCTCTAACCGACTGAGCTATACCCTCCATGAGGTGGCGCGCCTGCGGGGATTCGAACCCAGGACCCTCGGCTTAGAAGGCCGATGCTCTATCCAACTGAGCTACAGACGCACAAAGCGCCTCCGCAAGAAGCCAACATGGCACATTAGCCGCTGCGTTCCGCGCGGGGAACCTCGCGCACGGTGCAATCGGCAGTATAACACCGTTTCCGGCGTCTTGTCAACCCCTAATTTCGTATTCCGCCGGGATCCTCAGTCCACCTGGCCCCCTCCCAGGCAAACCTCCCCGTCGTAAAACACGCAGTACTGTCCCGGCGTCACCGCCCTCTGGGGCTTGGCGAACTCCACCCGGACCCCCTCCCCCTCCGGCAGCACCCTTACCTCCTGGTCGGGCTGGCGGTACCGGAACTTCGCCCGGCACTCCAGCGGCAGCCGGGGCGGCTCTCCGGCGATCCAGGATACGCGGGAGAGGGCGCAGCTCCCGGAATACAGCAAAGGGTGGTCCCTGCCCTGGGCCGCCAGCAGCCTCCGGCTCTCCAGCTCCTTCCCCACCACAAACCAGGGCTCGCCGCTGCCCCCGCCGCCGATCCCCAGCCCCTTCCGCTGTCCCAGGGTATAATACATCAGCCCCGCGTGCCGGCCGATCACCCGTCCGGTCTCCGCCTCCACGATATCCCCCGGCTGCGCCGGCAGGTAACCCCGCAGGAACTCCCGGAAGTTCCTCTCCCCGATAAAGCAGATCCCGGTGGAGTCCTTCCTTTCGGCGTTGGGCAGCGCCATCTCCCGGGCGATCTCCCGCACCCGGCTCTTTTTCATGCCGCCCAAAGGAAACAGCACCCTGGAGAGCTGGCTCTGACGCAGCCCGTGGAGGAAATAGGACTGGTCCTTTCCGGTATCCGCCCCCTTGAGCAGCTTTCTTTTGCCCCCCTCCTCCTCCAGCCTGGCGTAGTGGCCGGTGGCCACCGCGTCGGCGTCCAGCTCCAGCGCGAACTTCAGGAAGGCGTCAAACTTGATCTCATTGTTGCACAGCACATCCGGGTTGGGGGTGCGCCCGGCCTGATACTCCCGCAGGAAGTAGGAAAACACCCTCTCCCGGTACTCCCGGGAAAAGTCCACCCCGTAATAGGGGATGCCCAGCTTATCGCAGACCCCCCGTACATAGGCGTAATCCTCCTCCGCGGCGCAGACCCCCTCGGCGTCCTCCTCCCTCCAGTTCCGCATGAAGACGCCCAGGACCTGCCGGCCCTCCCGCTGCAGCAGCGCCGCCGCCACCGCGGAATCCACCCCGCCGGACATGCCGACGACCACTCTCTTCAATCGATCTCCTCCCTGTCAAAAGCGAAGTGAACGGGGATCCCCTGGCTCCACTGCACCGGCACCTCCCCCCGTATCAGGGGGCGGACGTACTGGAGCAGCTTCTCGGTCACATCGTTCCCGCCGGTATGGATATACTCCGGCGGCACCGGCTTCTCCCTGTTGGCCACCGACGCCGCGTCCACCGAGGAAAAGGCGATCCTGTAAGGGTGGTTGCTCAGCCGCCGCAGGCTGACCATGCAGCCGTTCCTCCCCTCCAGCGCCAGCGCCACGCCGGTCTGTCCCTGCATCTCCGCCTCCATCAGGTCTGCGGCCGAGGCGATATGGGAGGAGCAGCGCTGCATCAGGTTCAATGTGATCCCCCTTGTCTTGCAGCCGATCCTCTCCTTCACCACCCGGGCCAGGTAGCCGGATACCCCCTCCAGGTATTTATGGCCGTAGGCGTCCACCGTGCCCAGCTGGCTGCCCTCTCCCACATAGGAGCCGTCCGGGTACCGGATGCCCTCTCCCACCGCCACCAGCAGCGCCTTTTCCTGGCCGTGGGCGCGGCGGATATCCTCGATGAATTTCTCCTCGGTAAAGGGCACCTCCGGAAGGTAGATCAGGTTGGGCGCGCCAGGCACCGCGTCCCTGCCCAGCGCGGAGGCCGCCGTCAGCCATCCGGCGTTCCGCCCCATGATCTCCACCACCGTCACCGCCGGTCGGTCATACACCAGAACGTCCCGCTTCAGCTCCGCCATGGTGGCCGCCAGGTACTTGGCGCCGGAGCCGAAGCCGGGGGTATGGTCGGTGCCGTACAGGTCGTTGTCCAGCGTCTTGGGCACCCCCACCACCGTCGCCTCCCCCTGCAGGTAAGCCGAGAGCTTCGCCACGGTGTCCATGGAGTCATTGCCGCCGATATAGAGAAAGAAGCGCACCTCATTCTCCCGGAAAACTTCCCGTATCGTACGGAAGGGGGCCTCATCCTCCGCCGGGTCGGGCAGCTTGACCCGGCAGGAGCCCAGTGCGCTGGCCGGGGTATACTGCAGCCGGCGCAGCGCGTCCGGGTCGGACAGCGGGCCGCCGATATCGATGATCCGCCCGGCCAATATCCCCTCAATGCCGTTCAGGCCGCCCAGCACCTTTCCCACGCCGGGGTTGACCATGGCGGCTTTGGCGACGCCGCAGAGGGTGGCGTTGATGGCGGCCGTCGGCCCGCCCGACTGGGCGACAAGCAGGTTGTTCATGGAAATCCTCCCAAAGTCTTCCGGGACCTCCCTGCCGGCTGCCGGCTTTCCCTCCGCAGCCCGGGAAGTCCGCCTTTATTATACCCGCCCCCGCCCCTCTCCGCAATCCCGCCCCGAAAACCTCCCCCTTCCCCCGCTCGCCCCGCCATTCTTCGCCTCCTCCCTTCCCCTGCCCGCCTCCCCCTTTCCCCCTCCGCCGCCTGATCTATTGCATGCCTTCCCCTATGCCTTCCGACCGGGGAAGGCGGCTCTGCCAATGCGGGGCTGATGCGGCGGGGGTTCTGCCTCTAACGCCTGCCTGCCTTCCTCTCGTCTCGTCCCCTTCCGCCTCTGATCTGTTCCATCCCTTCCCCTATGCCTTCTGACCGGGGAAGAAACCCCTGCCAATGCGGGGCCGATGCGGCGGGGGTTCTGCCTCTAACGCCTGCCTGCCTTCCTCTCGTCTCGTCCCCTTCCGCCCCTGATCTGTTCCATCCCTTCCCCTATGCCCTTCCGACCGGGGAAGGAGCCCCTGTCATGCGGGGCCGATGCGGCGGAGGTTCGCTTTCTGCCCCCCGCGTTCTCTGCGTCCCCCCTTTCCGCTCCCCCTCCCACTGGCGCGCCGCCCCGCGGTCTGCTATAATATCCCGGGAGAGGGGGTGTACCCATGGCGGAGGGCGTCAAGGTCCTTGTGACGAACCGGCAGGCCCGGCATCTGTATGAGATCCTGGAAACCCTGGAAGCCGGCCTGGCCCTGGTAGGGACGGAAGTCAAATCCATCCGGGAAGGCAAAGCCAACCTGAAGGAAGCCTACTGCGTCGTAAAAAACGGGGAAGTCTGGCTGCTGGGCATGCATATCAGCCCCTACGCCCAGGGCAACCGCTTCAATGCCGACCCCCTGCGGGAGCGGAAGCTGCTGCTGCACAAGCGGGAGATCCGGAGATTGCACCAGCAGGTAAAGCTTCAGGGCATGAGCATCATCCCCCTGCGCCTCTACCTCAGGAGGGGCATCGTCAAGGTGGAGATCGCGCTCGCCCGGGGCAAGAAGATCTATGACAAACGGGCGGCCGCCGCCGAACGGGATTCCAGGCTCGCCATGGCCAGGGCGCGGGCCCGAAGGGGAGAAGAATGAAGAAAATCGCCAGCTTTACCGTCGACCATACCAAACTCGTGCCGGGGATGTACGTTTCCCGGGTCGACGGGGACATTACCACCTATGACCTGCGGATGGTCCGGCCCAACACCCCTCCTTATCTGGAGAATGCCGCCCTCCACACCTTCGAACATCTGTTCGCTACTTATGCCCGCAACACCGCTCACGCGGACAATATCATTTATATAGGCCCCATGGGCTGCCGCACGGGCTTTTATTTCCTGACCCGGGATCTGCCGGCGTCGGCCGCCCTGGAGCTCGTCCGGGAGAGCTGCGCTTTCATCCGGGACTATGCCGGGGAGATCCCCGGCGCCTCTGCCGCCGAGTGCGGCAACTGGGAGGAGCACAGCCTGCCCGGGGCGAAGACCTGCGCCGAAGCCTTTTTCCGGGCGCTGGCCGGCTGGACGCCCGAAAGGATGGCCTACTGATGCGCCGCTCCCTTTCGATATTGGCGCTGGTGCTGGCGCTGGCGCTGACGGGCTGCGCCTCCGCCCCCCTGCAACCGGTCACCCCCGCTCCGGCGCCGGTCGTCACCCCGGAACCCCTGCCCACGCCGGTTCCGCCGCCCTCCACCCCCCCGCCCTCCCCGACGCCGGAGCCGGGCTTCCGCTACGCCGCCGAGGCTCCACTCGAGAAGGAGCGGCTGGCTTTGCTGACCGAAGCCCTGGGGGAGGAGCCGGAATTCCTGCCCTTTCCCGCCGCGGCCTATGCCGATCTCTCCCTCTGGCCGGAGGCCGAGCTCTACCTCATTGCCCCGGAGGACTTCTCCCTGCTCCGGCTGGGTGTCAGCCGGGGGCAGCTGCGCACACTGCCCCGGGTGCTCTACCGCCGTTTAGGCCTGTGGGACGATCTGCTGGATGAGTACCTTCCCGCCTGGGGAAACGGCTCCTCCGAGCTGCTGGCGCTGCCCGCCGTCTGGTGGGGGGAACGCCGGAGCTATTCCACCGGCATCTTCTACTTCCGGGGGGACTGGGAGGACACCCTTTTCCCCGAGGGAGAGCTGGAAGTGACCTGGACGGTATTTCTGCGGCGGCTGCGCGCCTATCAGCAGGCGAATCCCGCCGGCGCCGAGAAGCCCTATGCCCTGTCCTGCTCCGGCTGGGAGCTGCAGGAACTGCTGGCGGCGGATTTCGGCGTGCGGGAATGGGTGCTGGAGGACGGTCTCTGGGTACCCGGCGTCATGAGCGGCAGGATGAAGGAATCCTTCGGCTGGCTGCGGCAGCTCTACCGCGAGGGTCTGCTGCCCGCCGACTTTTTCCGCCGCACGCCCGGGGAGGCGGCCGCCGCCTACGCCGCGGGGGAGGCCGGCATGCTGCTGACCCGGGATCCCGCCGGGCTGTACGCCGCCCTGGGCATTACCGAAGCCTCCGAGGTGGTCTCCACCTGGCCGTTGCCCATCACCCCCTATGAGCGCCGGTACGCCTGCGGCGCCGAGCCCAGGACCGTGGCGGTGTTTTCCGCCCGGCTGACCGATGAGGCGCTGCTGCGGGTGCTGCGGGGCCTCCGGTACGGCGGGGGGGAACTGCCCCCTGCCGGCGAGGCCGTCATCCAGTACGAGGCCACATTGGAAGAGGACTACGCCGCCTTTGATTGGCACAGCCCCCTCTTCACCGAGATCCTGCCCCGGGAAGAGCTGGCTGCCGCCGAGGGATCGCTGGCCGCCGCCTGGGAGGCCGAGCGGCTGACCCTGCTGGTGGCCGGGAACTTTGAGGAAGCCTGGCAGGCCTGGCTGGAAAAGGCCGGGGCCCTTCCCGGCACCTCCGCCGCCGCCGAGACCGTCAACGCCTGGGCCGACCTCCTTCTCATCCAAAGGGAAGAATGATCCCCCTTTCCCTGTAACGGAGTCGTGAATAAAACGCCGTTTTTGACTATTTTTGCATTCATAAAACCCAATGAAATCAAGCTTTCTTGCGTGTAGCATTTGTTTGACATCAGGGTTCTTCTTAAGTTCAGCTAAAAAGTATATGGAGTTTAATAATCAAAAACATTCTTATCAACTTTGATGGTAGTTGTCAGCCTTTCACCCTTATACGGCTTTCTTATCTCGATCATATTCAAAACCGTGTATCCTTTTGAACGAAGAAAACAGATTGCATTTTCATTATTTGGATGTACATAATTGAATACGGTATCTTCTCCCATCGATGCTGCCAGCTCCTCTGCTTTATTAAACAGCAGTGTTGCAATGCCCTTTCTCCTGTGTTCTTTACTTACATAAATATGTTCTACCCATAGACAAGGTTCTTCAATCCTACAAACAATGTAGCCCTGCAAAACTCCGTCGTCTTCTGCAGCAAATACAGGGTAGCCGGAATTTAAAAAGTCAATAATTTCTTCCTTTCCTGAATCTATATCCGCTTGAGATACAATGTTTTTATATTCACGCAATGTCACCCGAAAATCGGCAACAAGCGGAGCGACTCGATTTGCCGCTTCTTTATCAATTTTAATAATCTTCATGTGCACTCCTTCACATATTTCTTTATGACATCAGGTTCAAGAATATTCACAAGCTCTTCCATTATCCGGCTCTTTCAAGCAATTACCTCAATCGACTCCTATATTTTACGGTGGTTTCATGCCCGCTATTGTAAACGCTCAAAAATCAGATAGCAAAGTTATGTTAAATAAGCAGACGCCTCTTTCTTCTGTCCGAAATCCCAGTCCTTCAACTTCTGATATGCCGATTCCGGCGTAAAAAAGCCTTCCTCATCCTGCTTGCTTTTTATCTGTTTAATCATTTCAAGAAAGCGTGAATCCTCCCGCGCAAACTCATATTTGCTCAGAACTCCTGCTACGCTGACGATATCATACCAGAAAGAAGGTGCTTTCAGCTTACGAAAGTCCGTTCCCATATAGAACATGTACGGATGCTGCTCAAGGCTATTCTCCCATAGATCCAATAAAACTCTTACACAGGAAGCTGCAAGCTGCGAGTCACTGTATTCCGGGATATATGCCATCAAGTCGGTCATAATCAGTGTCGCGTACGGACAGCAGTCATCTTTTCTACCCGGGCCGCGAAACTTACCCAGCTCAGCTGACACGGTACAGGGGAATCCGTTATCGCAGCATAGGGATACCAAATAGTCGACACCGGGTTTGATGTACTCCTTATAATCCACACCCGCTTTCAGCAGAGCGAGCAAAAGCAAAGGCGCGTCGCACAGGCACCAGCTGAAGACATCTTCACCGGTACCGCCGAAATGCCTGGGCACATTGGTCATGGACTGATATATTCCGTACTCATCTTTATGCTTCAGAATTTCATCGATGGCGGTTTTAATTTCCGAAACTTCCGTACCAAATCCGAGGTCGAGTAAAAACAATAACTTATGAATCGGTAAATCGGGATTCTTATGATTTGTCACCAGAGTCCCATGAAAGTTCTCAATATCAGAAAGGTATTTCTTTATACGTTCATCGGATAGTGCCGCATCTCTGATTTCAGCAATGTCATCCTTGGGCTCATGTCCCAGATTAAGGTGAATCGCATATTTAAGCCAGTCATCGCTGATTCCCAATAATTTTTGATAATTCATTCATCATCCCCCTTTCCTATTTGCCCTTGAAAACAGCATACACTTTCTGACAACATTATCCTGAAAATCTGATCAAATTAATCTTTTCCGATTGTAGAATTTGTTTGGCATCAGGGGTTTAAACGAATTCCGGCACAACTGAACTGAAACTTGTTTAATTTAACTCAAAGAGAACATATTCATAGTCCTTGACATAGTATCTGATATTTTTCCTACCCCTTTGAATTATCGTGTGACCTTCTGTTTCCAATTTTTCTTTTTGTGCCTTTGCGCCACCGGGATATTTCTCGTTAAGTTCTCCATTTGCTTTCAATGTTCTCCAGTAAGGAGTCTTATCATCTGTTCTTTGGTGACTTGCCCACGCGGCAATAGACACAAAAACACCCGCCGTAATTGGCTCTGTAAAATCCGCACCCGAATTCTTTGCAAAATAATCGCGGATTTTCCCAACAGTAATAACCTTTCCAAACGGAACCATTCTCATAACTTTGTCATAGTCAATCGGTGGAGCAAAATACATTCTGTTTCCACCGTATTTTTCAATACTTGGTTTATCCGTTATGATTTTAAATTTAGGCATATCCTTGCTGTCATGCAACATAGCGTTAAAATCTTTGTTATCTTCATTGGCCATTTTTCTCACCTCCTTAAATAATTGTAAGGAGTTTATCCAAGCCATGCAATGAGGCAGTTAAAAACTTCGGTGACATTACCAGATGTTTATTCAGCCTAACATGATATAACAAGTGTCGGTTTGTTGGTCTTTGACAATGATTTTCGAATTTCGAACTTTGTGGAAGCTCTGAAACCCTTTTGGTTGCTGCGTTTTCCCCCTTTAGCATTATTATGACATACTCCCCTGAGAAGAGGTCAAGAATAAAACTCTCTTTTTTACTATTTTTGCATTTATAAAACCTCATGAAATCAAGCTTTTCCGAGTGTAGCATTTGTTTGACATCAGGGGGCTTCTTAAGCTCAGGTACAACAGACTAAAATCTATATCCAAATAATTCCACACGCAAAGCCCAGTAATTCCGGATGTTCAAATGCCAACTTTTGAAGAGAACTCGCATTTTCAGGAATTTCTTTTCTCTTGCTATAGCCCAAAATAAATTCTCTTGCCTGTTCAGAATCAGGACAATCTCCAATAATAGAGAACTTATCAGCGATCTGCTTAATATTTGATTTTTCGGATAACCGTTCCAGCATGGGTGGATATAGCATCCAACTATAACACAGAAAAGCTTTATACTCTTGTTTCGGATAAATTTCCGAGAAAAATACTTTTGCTTTTTGAAAAGATAATTCAACTGATTTCGGATTTAAGTCTGCACCTTGTTGAATATGGCAGTTAATAACGGGTGAACCGTTTGGCAAAGACTCTTTCTGCTCTTTCGTAAATGCCATATAAGACTCACCAATCGTATCTTCATCCAAATATATCATCTCAAACGGCTGAAACTGCAAAGAACCTATTTTGAATATCGAAACATTCATAATGTGTCTAAACCAAATAACATCATCCTTTGAAATGCCCGCCTTGCCTATTTTCTTATAATATAAATTTGCTCGTAGAGAAACATCTTCGAATGTGTCAAAAATAATCCTGTCCGAAATTCCTTTTGTTCTGTATTCATCATATTTACTAATCAAAAGATAGGTGACAACAGATAAACGAGTTAAAGGCATACGCTTAAGTAATGCAAAATCAAAATCATCTCCCTGATATGCAGTTTTTGCAATTTCTTTAATTGTCTTTTCATCTTTTTTGATTTTTTGAAACACAGATTGCCGCACATCTTTTACATAATTCAGTTCTGAAATTATTTTTTCTAAAGTCAAATAATATCTCCTTTTCAATCCGGAATTTAATCAGATATCTCTATTTCAATACTTCCCATACCGGATTCTGTTTAGAGCCGACTCGCCTGATATAACCCTTCTCTACAAGAGAATTGAGCGCTCTTTGAACCGTTCTTACAGTTTTAGAAATCTTATCGGCTATCTCTTCTCTTGATGAATCCGGTTTTTGTTTTAAAATAGCATAAACCGCTTTCTCCGTTCCATTCAAAGTGACATCCAAAGTGACATCCAAAATGTCACTTTGAACCGGTGGTCGGTATATTATAAATTTGAATCCATTATCCTTGTTTTCGTAAGAATATTTGATTCCGGAATCTTTACATAGGCTATCTATTCTCTTGAAACCGCTACCAAATTGCTCTATATATTTGCTCAAGTACAGAATTTTTGAAATTGTCGCATTTCTTATCTCAGACTCCACATTACCTTTTATATATTCTTCCGGCTTATATCTACTGGCATAATCTCCGGGGCTATATATAGTTATCATACTCGGATGAATACATATCTCATGATTTGTCCTGCTTCCATACATTGCGTGTGCAAAACTGTTTGCCAAAACCTCTCTTATCACTGCCGTCGGAATTTCAGGAATCTCACTTCTTTCCGATTCAATAATTTCAACTTTCCATCGTATATTCTTAAATATGTAATCTTCTGCTTTCTTCAACAGATTATAAATATTGTCCTCATATAATTTCATATCAAGAATTGTCAATTTTTCATCCGATGCAAAAATACCGACTTTTAGAGAAACTGGCCTTGTATTGCCAAAGAGAACCTCACCGGCATTTGTCAAGTGCTCATCTTTAACAAGACCGAATCTTTTTAAGATGAGCGGAGTGGTATACCTGCCTTCGGGTAATCTTCCGGCGTTTATCGCTTTTTGCCAAAACGATTTTACTGCAAGCTTGTCAACTTGTTTTGATAAAGTGTCGGATTTGCCATTTTCCCATTTCGTACGGTATTTATTTGCTTCGAAAAAAGTCTTTAATTCTTCGGGACTTACTTCTCTGTCCTCATCTGCGGTTCGCAAGTAGTATCTGCCCGCCGCGGAATATGGCTTGCTATCACCGCTAAACTCAACCTTTATCAATTGTTTTCCATCTATCACAATTTCATCAATTGCAGGATATATCTGCGGTTTAATGCTTTCATAAACCGCTCTTGAAACATCTCTTAAAGATGATTCCGACACATTCTGTCCAACAACATCACCATTAGGCTTGACCCCGAAATACAATGTGCCGATACCGTGCTTATTTAATATAGACGCTATGGAAATCATAGCAGCTTTTATCTCACTCGTCGATTTTTTAAATTCAAGAGTTTCAGTTTCTTTTCCGAGATTCATTATCTTACCACCTCTTTCCAAAGTGACATTATTGTACCACGAAGTGACACTTATGTCACTTAGAATTATTCAGTCGAATGCTGTCTGAAATCGGTGCCATAATCGGTGTCACTTTATGGCACCGATTACAAAGTATCATAATTGTGCAGTATTTTTGAATTTAGAATTTTGTGGAAACTCTGAAACCCTGTTTGTTGCTGCGTTTTTCGCCTTTAGCATTATTATGACATACTCCCCTGTGGCGGGGTCAAAATAAAACGCTGTTTTTGTACATTTTCAAGCCTGCAAAAGCCTTTAAAATTAACATTTTCCAAGTGTAGCATTTGTCTGACATCAAGGGCTTAACGACTTCCGGTACAACAAACCATAAGTCGTTGTTTTAAAAAATGAAATCTATAAGAATAAATCATGTTTATAAATAGCTTGACAATTTGCATCTTGATCAAATTGAAATTCTACAATCCAAGGCATTTTATTTTTTATATTATCGTCTCAATAGCGCGCTTAAAAGGGCTCGACACAATAATGTCAATTTCCTTATCTGCTAAAAAAAGTGTGACCTTCTTCCGGTCTTTCAAGCCTTTTAGAGTTAACTCGCGTAAGATATCGTTGTGATTATCGTAATTTGGCTCTGCATGTCGTACATAGTATACTTTCGTCAATTTTTTACCTCAAAATAATTCATCATCAACGGCCACTTTTGCCAATTCCGTCAATGCTGTATATTCTCTCAGATACATACTCCCTACGCATTTCGTCTATACCTCTGAAAATAGTTCCGGTTTCATCCCACTTACCGAGATAGTTTTTTCAAACAATGTCTATAACTTTCACTTTCGTCTTTTCTCCAATAAATTACAAATTTATCTGCTTCAATCTGTTTTTAATTGTCGGTAGTGCATAAATCATCCTGTGCGCAAAACTTGCTGTATTTTTAAGTTTTACGCATACCTATCTTATACATTCTCAATAGAGGCATCATTTTCCAAAAAATCTAAAATTGTCAATAGACGATAACCTTTTTCTAAGTTTGAAAACGGCGTCCTGTCCATTGTTATGAGTATCTTTTTATAACCATCATCCAAACCGCGGAAAGAGGAGAGTTCTCTCTCTTTTACACCCGGATTCTCAATACTGTAAGTGACTTGAATATAATTTTTTCGTCCTCCTGCATCTCTTGCAACAAAATCAATTTCTTCATTCCTGTTTTTTCCTATATCAACGATATAACCCCGCCTTATGAGTTCCAAATAGACGATGTTTTCTATAGCACGGGAAACTTCAAGCTGACGGTACTGTATAAGCGCATTGCGAAGGCCCATGTCACAGGCATAATACTTATTTTGTGTTTTGAGATAGGCTCTTCCTTTGAGATCATAGCGTTCTACTTTGTAAAAAAGAAAAGCATCCACTATGTGTTGCAGATAACGACTCACAGTCTCATTATCAACAGATTTATATCCGTTGCTTTGCAATGTATTCGCTATTTTATTCGGCGATACCGTTGAACCGATAGATGAGCAAAGAACATTGATTACTCCGCGGAAGACTTCTTCATTTCTTATATCGTAACGATCAATCATATCTCTCGTTATAACAGTATTAGCCACCATTTCCAAATAATCTCTTTTTGCGGGTTCATCCGGCTCTGTAACAGTATACGGCAAAGAACCGAATAAAATATATTCATCTAAGGCTTCTCTCTTATCACCTTTGCGAAAAGAATAAAACTCTTGAAATGATAGGGGGAAGCATTTTATTTCTATGCCCCTGCCTCGAAATATTGTGTTGATATCGCTCGAAAGCAGCTTTGAATTTGAACCGGTTACATAGATATCGGTGTTGTATTCGCCGCGAATTTCATTGAGAATTTCTTCGAAACCATCAACCATCTGGATTTCATCAAGCAGAAGATAATGCTTCTCATCATCCGCAAATTGACTTAGTAAATATGAATATAACTCATCAGACTTACGCAAGTTCTCCCATTTTTTCATATCAAAGGCAATTTTCATGATATGATCAGCTTGAACTCCATCATTAATCAAATAGCGATAAAACAGTTCGTTTAATAAGATTGATTTACCGCAGCGTCTGACACCGGTTATGATTTTAACCAAATCCTTGTGTCTATAACGGATAAGTGTGTTGAGCAGGTTTTCTCTTTTAATAAACATGACGACCTCCTTAACACATTATATGCGTAAAACTTTTATTTTGCAAAAGTTTTACGCATAATATTGTAAATTTATTCCCATTATAAAAGTTTACGCCATGCAAATTCTGTATAATAGCCTGATCTTTTTGAATTTCATACTTTGCGGAAGCTCTGAAACCCTTTTGGTTGCTGCGGTTTTCCCCTTTAGCATTATTATGACATCCTCCCCTGAGAAAAAGTCGAGAATAAAACGCCGTTTTGGGCTGTTTTCACATTCATAAAATCCCCTGAAATCAAACACCTCCGCGTGCAGCATTTGTTTGACATCAGGGGTCTTCTTAAGTTCAGATACAACAAATTGAAGTTTATCAATACACTTTTACAAAAAATCAGAGTTAATCAAACATCGATCCAAATGCCGATATCTCGCATAATGGAGTTGGGAATACCACTGTAAAAGCTTTGACTCTCTTCATTGCCTGCGGTTAATGCAATCAATGTATCAATATTTCTTTCTTTTAATCGCAATAGCAATGCGTTCAGTAAAGCCTGCGCCACGCCATTATGGCGATAACTCTTGATAACACAAATCCAGTCGAGATAGGCCTTAACAGATCCGTCAAATCGACTTTTAATCATGGCTGAATCAATCCTGCCGACAACCTTTTCTTCGATGTACGCTAAGAGAGAAATTGAATCATCAAATGAAGGATTATCGAAACTGGCTTCAACCCGCTCAATATAGGCTTTATCGATCTCCCAGCCCCAAACCTTTTCTTCATCTCTGAGATTCCTTTCGAACTGAATCACATCATCGAGCCTTTGTTTTGTAAATTCTTTAATTTCAAGATTCATGATATTCTCCCGGGAAGCTTTTCAAATATTGTTCCGCCACATTTAGCGATACCTTTATTCTCCTCAAAACCTGTAGGATTTTCTGTATTTGTCAATTCCGTTGTGGCAACTTCCACAAGCAGCCAATGCCGCAACATTTAAAATATCGCCAAAATTCACTCATTGAACTTGCAGATATTACTTCGCCTTCTGCGTCATCTTCCACATCATCCTGCCCATGCGAAGAGGATGCCTGTAACATAAACACATCTGGGATTTGTTTACCTTTTTTCAGAAATCCATTGCTTTGTCCACGCAAACAATGTTTCGGACATCATATTAAAATCTACCATCCCGCCATTTTTCAAATTCAAGAAAGTTTCAACAATTATCCGTTCATCAGCAGATAAAACTTTGAGCAATTCTTTTTGATGGCTGATATAGTTTCCTGTTTGCTTGAAAGCAATTGCCTGTGCAACGAAAGAGGCCGATTTATACAGACCCCGCAAAATATCTTCGCTCTTTTCATACAGCATATTGTGTACACATCCGTGGAATATGTTGCAAGCACCGATTTTGATTGCTCTGTTCACAGCAGTTTCGTCAACAACTGCCATCACCTCGTCAAGGCTTCCCTTGATTGGCGTGGTGTCATGGCAAAATTGGAATAGGTCAGATGTCTCCCAATTCATAATTTCCTTTTTGCCTGAAAGGAAACCACAAATCAATTCCCTATGAGAAATGGTATTCAGCATATCATTATACGTTTGAATGTCCATAGCAGACAATTCATCCAAAATTACAACAATATCAATATCGCTTGTTTCGGTTGCTTCACCACGGCCATAACTACCTTGCAAACCAATAAACCATACGCGTTTTCCAAATGTATGGTTTAACTTTTGCAAAAAGTCATTCATCCATGTAGTAATATCTATCATCTTAGTCACTTCATCAAATTCTAATTTTATATTTTGTCTTACTTCAACACTTCCCATACCGGATTCTGTTTAGAACCTATTCGTCTAATGTAACCCTTATCTCCAAGAGAATTGAGCGCTCTTTGAACCGTTCTTACAGTTTTAGAAATCTTATCGGCTATTTCTTCTCTTGAAGAATCCGGCTTTTGTTTTAAAATAGCATAAACCGCTTTCTCCGTTCCGTTCAAAGTGACATCCAAAGTGACATTATTCTACCACGAAGTGACACTTCTGTCACTTAGAATTATTCAGTCGAATGCCATCTGCAATAGTACCATAATCAGTATTTCTTTATAGCCCCGATTACAGAACATAACAATTGAGCAGTATTTTTTAAATTTCAAACTTTGTGGAAGCTCTTAAACCCTTTTGCTTACTGTCTTTTTCCCCTTTAGCATTATTATGACATCCTCCCCTGAGAAAAAGTCGAGAATAAAACGCCGTTTTAAGCTTTTTTACATTCATAAAACCCTTGAAATCAAACTTCTCCGCGTGTGGTATTTGTCTGGCATCAGGGGTTTAACGACTTCCGGTACAACAAACCGGGATTTTGCTGTTTTATTCTTTTTCCGTTCGTATCGTAAATTCTTTTGGAAGATTATATATTTCTTTTTTTAAAAATAGGGGATAGAAGTACTCGTCTTTTATCCGTTCAAACGTCAACCATTCAAAAATATGATTTCGCTTTCCTTCTTTCCATTCAAACAGTTCTCCTCTTAACAATAAATCAGTATGTGATATATCCATCAAAAAATATACACATAGCTCATGATAATCAAGATGATCAACATCCTCTGTAAAGAAAGCCTGGTTCAGCCACAATGGTCGCACTATTTTCGGTGTTATTCCCAGTTCTTCCTGTACCTCTCGGACAACTGCATGCTCGGCAGTCTCACCCATACTTACCCTGCCACCCGGAAGATAGAAGTACGGCGATCGATCATCACGAATTGCTAAAATTTTATTATCAAAAATCATCATGCCACATACTCTATAATTGAACTTATGATTATCACACTTGAATGATATGTCCATGCCTTTATCCTCCGCATATTCTAATCAGCGGTCTGCAACAGCCTCTTCTTTAACTCCATGGTCTTGCCAAGCATCCGTTAATTCTTTTCTGTCCTGTATAGCCTGAAGTCTCTGATCATTCCGCTCTCTGGAATAGCCTTCTTAAAGATTGCAAAGCTCTGTCGATAGTAAATTCAGGATCGATAATCTCATCGTTTCTTTCTTTTCCCATTTCTGCCAACCACATTTTAAATATCTCTGCTTTAGGCGATGGAATCGACTGAATGATACGGAAAATGCCTTGCATATCTGTAACATCAGTATTCTCGTTTTTCCATCTGTTGCTTTCATTTTCAACTGCTTACAAATTGTAAGCAGTTCATTTCCTTATAGCACATGATTTACAGTTTTAGTTTTTCCGGAAGCTCTGAAGCCCTGTTCACTACTGCATTTCCCCCCTTTAGCATTATTATGACATCTTCTCCGGGTGATCCGGGATTAACATCTTCGTCTAAAATCACCGGGATAAAACGGAGGGGCAAAAGTAGTTGCTACATGTTTCACTTTAAGGTCTAAGCGCTGTAATCGGGACAACATAGACTCCGTCTTCCCGTCGATAGGCAAAATTACTTAGACCGCAGATAACAACCAGAACATCAGGAGCTTTAGCACCTTCAGCCTTTAACGCGTCCCTTATTCCTATTAATGACTTTGCTGCTTTATCAATCGCATCTCTGCCTAATTTAATTTCAAAAGCACCCCACCTGCCGTCTTCCAATCGGACAATCGCATCAATTTCCCTGTTTTTATAATCCTGATAATGATATAATTCGCCTCCTAAACTTTCAGCATATATTCTTAGATCTCTTTCACAAAGGGCTTCAAACATAAAACCGAACGTGTTTAAATCATTTATCAGGTCTTCGCAACTTGCTTCCAGTAAAGCAACGGCTAATGACGGATCTACAAAATGTCTTTTATCTGACTGCTTAATACGCGTTGCCGATCTTATATTGCTTGAAAAAGCTTTCTGATTGTCAGTTAAAAACAATCTTTCAAATATAGTTAAATATGTCGAGATTGTATCATTGTCAAGCGCATCACCCTCATATTCTTTGGAATCTTCTCTCAAAGTGGATATTGAAGCCGTTGTCGACTCGTTTCTCGCAAGAGATTTTAGCAAACGGTGCATCTTCTTTGAATCTCTATTGATTCCTTCCAACCTATAAATATCATGGTTTATTATCGAACTTATATATTCTTTCGGAATTATGCTGTACTCTTCATAACTTAAACCTAAACTACCCGGCCATCCGCCCCTGATCGTTAATTCTATAAGTGTCTGCAAATCAATTTCCTGGCTCGCTGCTGCTTCAAATGTTCCGTCAAAAATTGACTGCAAAGAAATCTGCCCCGAAGAATCTTTTGATTCAAATAAAGACATTGGTCTCATTCTAATGGTGGAAATTCTTCCGGCTCCACTGTGCAGTATCCCTTTTTGTACCGGAGTAGAAGAACCGGTCAGAATAAACTGTCCCTTTTTTCCTCTTTTGTCCACTTCATATCTTATCGTATCCCAAACAGATGGGAGTTCCTGCCATTCGTCAATTAATCTCGGGACCTCTCCATCCAAAGCTATTTTAGGCGCCAGTTTCATCAGCTCTTTATTTTGAAAATTATCACTCGGATCTCCTAAATATATAGCGCTTTTAGAATGGTGCCTTGAAGTCCAGGTTTTTCCGCACCATTTAGCGCCTTCAATACAAATTGCCCCGAACGCTTTTAAATTGAGCGCAACTCTCTTATCTATTAATCTTGGCAAATATATCCGATTATCCATAACGCCCTCCCAGAAAGAGAATAACACAATTCGGTCAAATTATCAATTTCTATTCGGTTATTTTTTTAAATTATATGCGGTCAAATTTTCCGAATGTACAAAACCGTTCTAAAGATCTCGATAACATTCCCGACATTTATTCAACTTAACCCGACATGAATAATGTCGGGTTATTGGTCTTTGACGAAGTTTTCAAATTTCATATTTTGCGGAAGCTCTGAAACCTTGTTCGTTGCTGCATTTCCCCCTTTAGCATTATTATGACATACCCCCCTGTGGCGGGATCTAAATTAAACGCGTTTTTGGCTGTTTTTACATTCATAAAATCCCCTGAAATCAAACTTCTCCGCGTGTGACATTTGTCTGACATCAGGGTGTTTCTTAAATTCAAGTACAGTAAATCCGAATTTATCTCAATTCATTTCCATAAAAATCAAGGAATACATACTCAATAGTCTTCGGCAAAGTCAATGGATGATAATAGAAAACATAGGGATATGTCTCTTTTTCTATCTTTTCCTCATGTGTTATATTTTCGTCAATAATCTTCACCGATGAACATTTCTGATTATTTACTATAAAGGCGTACCCGTTTTCCCAATATAGCAGTGCAATATCCTCTGTCCGGTCATCAATCGGCTTATAAGTACAAACATAAGAATATTCCTCTTCACCTATGATTTTAACCTCCATGGGGAGATAATAACGAGATTGATACTCATTGCCGAAAATGAACCATGCAAGAGCCTTATCGTCAACAGTACACATTCCTGCATACCTCATATCAGAAGATTCCCCATACGAAACCGGCAGTTCTTCTTTTGCTTTCTCTGAAAGTTTATCGATTCCTTTATAAGTCTTCTTGCAACTTGCAAGGGTTAAGCAAATTAAGCAAACAAGGATAACACTTATATACTTTTTCATTTCTTTTAAAACCCCCGCATATTCTAATTTATCAGTACATCTTCATAAAAATCAACGGATTGTCTTCCAAAAACCGGACTTGTGATTACCGATTCTTTCAATATATTTTTTCAACGAGGGATGCCACTGTTCGTGAAACTGTTCTTCGTAAAATTCCAATCTCTGATGCCAACTGATTATATGTATGTTTCGGATTTTTGATTAGCTCCGGGATTGTCTTTTACTCAGTAGCAGATAAATCCTCGTTCAAACGAATACCTTTATCATTGGTGCCAAAATCGGCGTCTTGCCCATTTAGCATTTCTCTGACATCAGGGTTATATAAAATTTTAGGAACGACAAGCCGGGATTTGTTACTCTATCCTTTTACTTTCTTACTGTTTATTAATTCTACAATAATGGAAGCAACAATCATTGTAGCAATCACGCTTGTCCAAATAATCCACAAATTGCTTGTTGCTCCACCACCAGCGTCAACACCATTTGTTTGGAACAAATCTGCTATTATAAACCCAATCGGATATGAGATGGCAGCAACAAACGGGATTATTTTTACTTTCATGAAACATAAAACAATCATAACTAAAAGCAAAGGCAAAAACAGCATAAAAGGAAATTGTTTCATCCCGTGTGTTTCAAATAATATATACCTGATAACAATGAATGAGATAACCAAAATTAGTAACGATACCACACTGGTCTTATTGATTTTCTTCATACTTATCACCTCCACAAATTCTAATTTATATGACTCATTATAACATGCTCTCAAGCGTTTGCGCTTGTCAATTCCAGTTGTAAGAAACGCGAGGAATAATGTATTGCTTAGAATCATCATAAGAATCCGGTCAAAGATCCTAAAACAACCCTAAGCAACACACCGATTTTCGAATTTCATTTTTTTGCGGAAGCTCTGAAACCCTTTTGGTTACTGTATTTTCCCCCTTTGGCACGCTTCCGGCATCCTTTCCGCCTCCCCGCGAAAAGAGGAGGCGGGATGGTTCTCTATTCCGTTTTTTTCATTTTTTCCATAAGCCTATCATAGACAAAATGAGAGAATTTCAGCATAAACTCCTCATCCGCCGGCGCTTTCGGGCCTCCCCCGGGCGGCTCAAGCTCCACATCGATATGCAGAATCGCGGTGTCCACCAGTATAGCAACGCCTCCGAATTCTTTTAAATACGCGCGTGTTCCGAAGCCCTCCAATTCTTTGTCATCACCGTAGATCATGCTCATGGTAGACGACGCGCCCGTCGGGCTGCCCCAGTCTTCGAGCGAAATATCGACAATTCCGTCAGCGAATGCCGAAGACGATGGTTCGCTTTTATAAAGTTTGTACGTGACGGATGTGCTGTTCTCCATGATATACAAATCGCTCTTTTCCTCAACTTCAGCCATCATGCCGAAATACTCTTCAATTTCCTCTATGGTGAACAGCTCTTCGGCATCGGGATAGTCCACAGGTTCCCCGTTGTCTTGCTGCCCGGTGCCGACCAGATTCCCGATACCGAACAAGGGGGAAGCAAAGTCGTCTTCAGAAGGAGGCAGCGGCTCGTTCCAGTCGGCGGGTATATTTACCTTTAAGCGGTATTCCTCGGGAATTTTCGCCTGAGCCTCCTCAAAAGTTGTCCTTTTATCGCTTTCTCCGCCCGGATCTTCAGAATCGAGGTTTTCGGCAGCCTCTCCCGCCGTTTCGGATTTATTCCCGGCAACATCTCCGGCGCCTTCTTTTTTCCCGAAGAAACATGCGCTCATACCGAGGACCAATATAAGCGAAAGAATCAATGATACGGTCTTTTTCATTTTTCTCCTCCTATTCCTTCAAATCTTCGGCGGTCAGGCGATTGAAAGTCATATAGAGAATCGTGTTTTCCATTTCTTCCGGCATAGGATAAGCGCTGATGACCAACTGTCCCTTATTGGCCAGGTCGTTGCTGCCGCGCACAATGTATGCGTCGAATTTGTTGACGTAGGGAGAGAGCGGTTTCGGGTTTTCAAAATACATGCCCCTCCAGCCCCTGTTTCGGTAGTGGGTGATAGGAACGCGGATTTCCAGTTCTTCCGAGACCTGGTACAAAATCCCCTTTTCAAAGCTCAAAATAAGGCGCTTATCTCCCGTCACGCTTCCCGCCATGACGTCCTCGTTGGTAAGGACCATGGAAAAATCATAATCCATGACAAAGACATACATCTTATCAAATAGCCAATCGCCGATCATGTCTTTTTTTGAATAATTTTGGTATTCCTCATCCAGGTCAAACTCGATGTAATTGCCAGGCCTTACAAAGACAAGGCCCTGTCCTGAAACGTCGATCAGGCCTCCCGCCATGTTTTCAAGAATTATTTCGACGCCGAGCTCGGGATCAAAATCCAAGACCAGGGTGTCCGGCATATCAAAGTCTTTGAATCCGGGTGTGAAAATGACATCGCCGCTGAATTCCTGATAGTCGTTGTACAAAAAGTATTCCCCGTAGTAGATTTCCAGTGTCCAATTTGTATCCTCTTCCGTTTTTCCGTTGATGATCCACTTGCCCTCATAATTTTCCAGATTTCCGCTGAAAGGATCCGGATGCGGCTGCGGAGCGGAGTTTGCCAGCGCGGCAATCGGCATGAGGAATATTGCCAGCACAATGATCAAAATACCGAGGGTTTTTTTCATAAAATGTAAGCCTCCTCTCTTTTGGTGGTTTGAGCCCGGCCCCCTTCATGATCTTGCCCCTCCCTGGCTCCCCTCGTCTTTAAGGAGGCCGGGCTCTGATAGTCTCCCTTCTTGTCGGTCTGCTGACAGGGATATAAAGCCGTGAGCGGCGAAACATGGGTATTCGGCCTGTCTTCCGCGAATACCAACACACCTATATGTTATTATACAGGATGATTTCGCAATAAAAAAGACCATTTGCGGTAAGATATCGGGCAGCAGGGAGTATTTTCCCCGCTGTTTTCCTCATAGCGGTGGAAAAAGACATATTCCTCTGATAAACTTATCCTGCGTTGAGATTTATTCCGCCTAAACCGTAGTATATAGGTAGGTGCGGCAGGGAGGAAGGTGAGGGCTTGGACGATAGCGGGATCATTGAATTGTTCTTTGCGCGCTCAGAGCGGGCGATCATTGAACTGTCAAACAAATATGGCGCCATATGCGGCAAGGTTGCCTATAACATACTGAACAACGGCCTTGATGCCGAAGAATGTGTGAATGATGCCTATCTCGGGGTTTGGAACACAATACCGCCGCAGAGACCGGATCCTCTCTTAAGCTATGTTTGCCGCGTTGTTCGGAACCTCGCTCTCAAAAAATATCATAAGAACACTGCTCAAAAAAGGAACAGTTCTTATGATATTGCTCTGGATGAAATTGCGTATTGTATTCCCGCTTCTTTCTCCGTTGAGGATGAAATTGCGGCAAAAGAAGTTGCCGGCTTAATTGACGGTTTTCTTGAGACGTTGGATCAGCAAAGCCGGATTATGTTTATCCGGCGATATTGGCATGCCGATTCGATTGAAGAGCTTGCCGCGCTGTTTCATAAGAACAGGCATTACATTTCGGTACGGCTTTCTCGGATCCGTAAAGCCCTTGGACAACACCTTGGAAAGAAGGGGGTATTTCTATGAAAAGAGAGAATGTTTCTCAAATCATCAGTCACATTGATGAGAAATATATCAATGAGGCGACTATGTTTGCTTTGGACAGCAACGACAAAACAATTACACAAAGCTCCATGCCTGCTGAAAGAATAGAAAAACCATCCCATCGGCGCAGATGGGGGGCAATGGCGGCCTGCCTGGCTTTGATCGTAATAATCAGTTCCACGGCCTTCGCGGCTGCGGCGGAAGCCGGGGAATACAATAAAGCGGTTGCTTTTTTTGAGGAAAACGGACTATCTATTGAGGGGTTAAGCCGATCAGAAGTGAAAGCTGTTTATCGGGATATCACACATAAAAAGTTTTCATACGGTAAGACAGCGGAAGTGATCCGGCAGGCCGTCCCTGGTTGGGAGATTCAGCAGCGCGAGCCAACACCTGAGGAACTTGCCGCTCTTTGGGATAAGAATGTATGGATGAACGCAATATCCGAAAAGGGGATCAGCTGCCGTATCGATTCTCGGTATGTTTATGATGAGAAACGAGGCTTCGAAGTGCTTGAAAAGAGCGTGTTGGAATGCTATCAGGATGGAGAAATGCTTTGGAGCGCGGAATTCAGCGGTTTTTATATAGATGATTACGCGTATACAAAAGAAGGAACGGTGCTGTGGGGGCAAAGCGAAATCTTCTCTTCTTCTGATACAACATACGGTTGGATCGCCCTTGTGGACGGGGAAGGGAGCATCGTTTGGCAGCGGCGCCTTGACCACGGTTTCAAAGATGAGTATGTTGCTTCCGTACTGACCAACGGAGATGGTACCTGGGCGGTGATCAGCAGAGGTGATTTAAAGTATATTTGCCTCAGTTGTTATGACGCTGATGGGAAAGAACTCAGCTTCCATAAAACGGAAGTGGGCAATTACGGGATTCGGAATGCCGCGAGGCTGGGAGATGGTTATATTCTCCAGCTCTGGAATCAGTTTTCCGGAGACACCGCGCTTTTGTACAAAATGGATCGGGAAGGTGTCCTGACCGACAGCTTCTCGTATGAGGAAGACGATTTTGATTACTATATCACGGATATGGTCGAATTTGAGGGACAGGTTTTCCTTTCCGCATATGCTGTTCCAAAACCGCGGGATGAGGGCGGAAGACGAGAAATAGCGACAATACTCGATTATATATTCTCAAAAGAAGACGGGGGATGGGATATTCCCGGTGAGGAACTGACCCCGATTGTCCGGGACAACTACACCGCGGTGCTGCTTATCTGCGATCCGGAAGGAGGCGCTCCAAAAACTTTCTATTCCGTGAAAGGTTCCCTGGGCGGTCATTTGTCTGTCAATACCTCGGGGCAGTTGGAATGGAATGTTGAAAGCATAACGGCAACGTTCTTTTCTCCGGCAACCAGTTCTTTTACAATAGGCGGCAATTGCGCGGTTTTCCGCTACACATTCGATGCCGAAGGCTCCTTGACGGGGCAGGTAGACACAGGCGATACAGTCCCGTATCGGAGATAACAAACCGGTTGCTGTTTCGTTCCGAATAGTACGATAACGCCCTGCTGTCCGCAAGATTGCGGGGCGTTTCCCTGTTGCTTTTAATAGGATGCCCTGGCTTCATTCAGGAAAACTCCGGGGTGCTTTGCGGCGTTTCGTCGGAGGGATTTGTGATCGGATTGTCGAATCGAATTGACATCATTGCGCCGCGAAGCGGCGCTTTTGTCTCTTCGAATTGTTCAAGCCCGTACCATCCGCAAAAGCGCCGTAATCGGTGTCGTTTTTCGGCGCCGATTATATAATATCTCGGTTGCGCGGTATTTTTTCGGATTTCACGCTCTGAAGCCCTGCTCGCTGCTGCGTTTTTCCCCTTTGGCATGCTTGGGCCCCCTTCCCGCCTCCACGCCCCTGCCGCGTATTTTCTATAACAAAAGCCCCCTCCCGGGGGCTTTTATCCTTCTACGCCTATATTTTTTTCACCGGCCGCGTCGCCGTCAGGTTGGCGCCGGCGCCGTCCGCGTTCTCCAGCAGCGTCTCTCCCACCCGGATAGGGGCGGATGCCCGGAGGGTTTTCGCGGCGGCCAGCACCGCCGGGATGTTTTTCTTGGAGACCGGCCTGTCGGTGCGGACCGATACCAGCGGCGCGTCTCCCCCCTCCACCCAGACCGAGGTGGTCACCGTCCGCTGGGGATCGGTATATTCCGCGATGCCGTATTTTTCACCCCTGGGACAGGTGTGTCCGATGATCCGAATCTTCCCCTCCTCCGTCCCCGCCGTCAGGCGGCAGCCCAAAGGGCAGCTGGTGCAGATGATTTCCCTGACGTTTTCCATGGCTTATACCTCCTTTACCGATAGGGTGACTTCCCCGCTGATGCCCGCCAGCTTCCCGGCGGGGAGGGTGATCTTCTCCATCTCCCCGGGGGTCATGATGGGTTTCCTCCGGGACAGCAGCAGTGTATCCCCCGCCCTGACCTCCAGTATCGCCGGCCTGTAGGCCGCCCGGGTACGGTAGTAGATATCCAGCGCCTTCTCCGGGTCGGTGATCCGCTGGGGCACGGTGTAGGAGACCCCCTCCCCGTTTTTCAGTGTGATCACCGCCGCGTGGCCGACCTCTCCCCGGATATACGCCGCGGCGGCCCCTCCCGCCTTGGCGGCCTCCTCCGAAACATTATCCACCAGGTCATGGACATGGAGCACATTGCCGCAGGCGAAGATCCCCGGCACCGAGGTCTGCCGGTTCTCGTCCACCACCGCGCCCCGGGTGCGGCGGTCCATCTCCGCGCCGGCCATCTCGGTCAGCTCGTTTTCCGGCAGCAAACCCACGCTGAGGAGCAGTGTGTCGCAGGGCACCGTCTCAAAGCTTTCGGGGATGGGCCGGAGATTGGCGTCCACCTCGGCCACCACCACGCCTTCCACCCGCTCCCGTCCCAGGATATCCACCACCGTATGGCTGAATCTCAGGGGGATCTCATTGTCCTCTAAACACTGTACGATATTCCGGGAGAGTCCGGAGGAATAGGGCATCAGCTCGCAGACCATCCTGACCTTCGCCCCCTCCCAGGTCATCCGCCGGGCCATGATCAGGCCGATATCGCCGCTGCCCAGTATGACGACCTCCTTCCCCGGCATATACCCCTCCATATTCACCAGCCTCTGGGCGCAGCCGGCGGTGAAAACCCCCGCCGGGCGGGTCCCGGGGATATTCAGCGCCCCCCGGGTGCGTTCCCGGCAGCCCATCGCCAGTATGACGGCCTTGCCGCGGAGGAGCATCACCCCCCTCTCCCGGTTGACGGCGGTCACGGTACGGTCATCGGAGACCTCCAGCGCCATGGTATCGGTATACAGGGCGATCTTTGTCCGCTCCAGCCGGTCTATGTAGCGCTGGGCGTATTCCGGCCCGGTCAGCTCCTCCCTGAAGGCGTGGAGGCCGAAACCGTTATGGATGCACTGCTGGAGGATGCCGCCGGCGGCGTGATCCCGCTCCAGTATCAGTATATCCTCCTCCGCCACGCCGTTTTCGGCGCAGGAGAGGGCGGCGGCCAGCCCCGCGGGGCCTCCGCCGATGATGATCACTTCCCAATCGTTACGCATGGGGTTCCTCCTTGATTCTGCCGCAGACCAGCCAGGAGCCGCCGCCGCTTTTGGTCACCCGGGTCATATCCGTTCCCAGCTCCCGGGCAAGGATCTCCATCACCCGGGGTGAGCAGAAGCCGGCCTGGCATCTGCCCATTCCCGCCCGTGTGCGGCGCTTCACCGCGTCCAGGCTGCGGGCGGGCACCGGCCGGTGAACGGCCTCCACGATCTCCGCCTCAGTCACGGTCTCGCACCGGCAGATGATCCGGCCGTAAAGGGGATCCTCCGCGATGGCCGCCGCCTGCTCCGACCGGGACATATTCCGGAAGGGCTTCTTTTTCGGGGGCAGGGGCCGGAAACAGGGCTTCTCCCGCAGCTGCAGCCCTCCCTTGCGAAGAATGTCCGTGACATAGACCCCGATGGCGGGCGCCGCGGTCAGTCCGGGGGACTGTATCCCCGCCGCCTGTACCAGTTGCGTCTTTTCGGTATCCGCCTGAATGAGGAAATCGTGCTTCTCCGCCCAAGCCGCCCGCACCCCGGCAAAGGAGGTGATGACCTGCCCCAGGTTCAGGGAAGGCACATTGCGGAGGGCGAATTTCCGGATCTCCGCGAGCCCCTCCGCGGTGGTGGAGGTGTCGTCCGGGTCCTGGATATTCATGGCGGTGGGGCCGGCGAACACATTGCCGTCCACCGTGGGGCTGACCAGGATCCCCTTGCCCATCGAGGTGGGGGTGGGGAAGATCACGGTGCCCACGGCGGCGCCCTCCTTGCGGTCGAGCAGCAGGTACTCACCCTTTCTGGGCGCGATGCGGAAATCCATCCCCCCCGCCAGCCGGGAGATCGTGTCGGCATGGTTGCCGGCGGCATTGATCAGCCAGTAGCCGGAAACCTCCCGCCCGTCCTCGGCGGTCAGCCGCCAGAGGGCTTCCTCCCGGGCGATGGCCTTTACCTTGAAATCCAGGTGCAGCGCCGCGCCGTTGGTGACGGCGCTCTCCGCCAGGGCGATGGTCAGCATATAGGGGCAGGTGATGCCGGCGGTGGGCGCCCAGAGGACCTCCGTGATCTCCGGGTTCAGGTTGGGTTCCCTCTCCCTTGCCCGGTCGCCGGAGCGCAGTTCCAGCCCCGGTACGCCGTTGGCCTCTCCCTGCGCCTTCAGCTTGCGGAGGTGTTCCTCCTCCTCCGGGCCGAAGGCCACCACCATGGAGCCGATGGGCTTAAAATGCACGCCCAGTTCCCTGCACAGCCCCGGCATCATGGCGTTGCCCTTTACGTTCAGCTCCGCCATCAGCGAACCCGGCTCGCAGTCGTACCCGGCGTGGACAATGGCGCTGTTGGCCCGGGAAGCGCCATGGGCCACATCGTCCCCGGCCTCCACCCATCCCACCGTCAGGTCATACCGGGACAGCTCCCGGGCGATAGCGGCGCCGGTCACCCCCGCGCCCACGATCAGTACATCGTAATCCATGCTTCCCTCCATAAAAAAACACACCTTATACGCCCTTACAGGCACGGTGTGGCTCTCTCATCTCTGCCGGGTATAGGGCGTCTCCGCCTTGTGCCCATAAGTATACCTTTTTTCCCCGGAGATTACAAGGAGAAATCCGTCTTTTCCGGGTAAAAATTATGTAAAACAAGCCGAATCCCCGGACTCCCGCCCGGACTCCCTCTTTTTCTTCCCGCTCTTTCCCCTTTTCCCCGCTGTTCCCTGAGACCCTGCAAACCTTTCTCTTTCCCCCTCCGCCAAATGGATCATCTCCGGGAATAGGATTCCTGCCGATGCCAGGACGGACGGATCATAAGTTGTCGCTGTGACATCAAATGAAATTATCAATCGATTTGCATTCAAATAAAGAAAAACCATAAAGACGACGGATACCGGTACTGGCTGCTTTCATGGCCGTCTTCATAAATGAAGGCGCCTCTTCCGTTTTGTTAAGTGTTTTGAGATGCCCCATTATTGATAGTAAGTAATAGATGATACTCCGCGGAAGGTTTGTTTTGTGCCAACCGATTAATAGATGCTATAATGAGCGCGATGACAGAATTTCTTTAGGGGATCTTAAGGATATTGAGTTATAATGAATTGAAACAGGGGTATGGGGGGATGTCATGCGTATTTTGGTAGCGGAAGACGATGAGAGATTACTGAAGACATTGTTGCATATTTTAAAAAAGAATGCTTTTTCCGCTGACGGAGTCACAAGCGGTACGGAAGCATTGGCCTATGCGGAATCCGGCGAATACGATTGTCTGGTGTTGGACATCATGATGCCCGGCATGGACGGAATAGACGTATTGAAAAGACTTCGAAGCAAGAATATTACGACACCTGCTCTGTTTTTGACGGCAAGGACGGAAATAGAGCAGCGTGTAGAAGGGCTCGATGCGGGCGCTGACGACTATCTGGCGAAGCCGTTTTCCACATCGGAACTCCTGGCGCGGGTGCGGGCTATGCTGCGAAGAAGAGATCATTATACGCCTGATCTTTTGGAAATAGGCGACCTCGTGTTAAATTGCTCCACACATGAGCTCTCATTCGGGTCACAGACGCAGAATCTCAGCGGAAAGGAGTTTCAGGTGCTGGAGATGATGATGAGAAATCCCCGCATACACATCACTACGGATCAATTTATTACACGCATCTGGGGATGGGAAACGAGCGTGGATACCAGTGTGGTGTGGGTGCATATTTCCAACTTAAGAAAGAAACTGGAAGCTATGGAAGCTCCTGTCAAAATACGTTTTGTGCGTAATGCCGGTTACGCATTGGATATCGAGCCATGATTTATAAATTAAGAAAACGCCTGATCCTTATCAGCGGGTTGTCTGTTACCCTCGTTTTTATTATCATCTACGCCGGCATTTACATGATAAGTATAAACAGATTAAACAATACAATGGACACGCTGACAGACATCATTTCTCCGAATGACGGGCGCTTTCCGCCCTTTAATGAGGTGAGCCCGCCGCCGGACGGAGAGTTTGCGCCCTTTATTACGAAAGAAACGCCTTTCAGCACCCGCTTTTTTATAGTCAGATACGACTCTTTCGGACGTATCGTCTCTTCAGATGTGGAATTCATTGCGTCAGTAACGGAAGAGACCGCACGAGAATATGCGGAACAGGCAATAAATTCGGGAAACAAAAGAGGATGGATCTTCAGTTACCGCTATAAAATATCGGACACGTCCGCGGGGCAGACCGTTGTATTTGTCGACGGGACGATGAACCGCTCTATTACGAGAATGCTCCTGTTGGCAGTCGGGGTCATCCTTATGTGCAGCCTTGCCCTAATTCTCGTCCTTATTATCCTGTTCTCAAAACGCAGTGTGAAACCGATTGCCAAGAGTTACGAAAAACAGAAACAGTTTATTACGAATGCCAATCACGAGTTGAAAACACCGCTGACACTCATCCTTGCCAATCTGGATATTATCGAATCGGATATCGGTAAGAACGAATGGATAGATGACATCCGTGCCGAGGGAGAACGGATGAATACTCTTATAAATCAGCTCGGGATGCTCACCCGTATGGATGAAGAGAATACGGAAACGAATGCCGTCACGTTTTCACTCAGCGATGCGGTCAGCGATACCGTCTCCGAGTTTCAGACGATAGCAAAGGAAAGAAAAAAAACCGTCTTTGCGGAAGTGCAGCCCGGGATTCTCTATACCGGCGATGAATCTGAACTGCGGCGGGTAATCTCCATCCTGCTGGACAATGCGCTGAAATATTGCGACGAGAACGGAAACATCTCTCTTTCCGTCAGCGCAAAGCGGTATCCGGTCATCTGTATGGAAAACACATTTGCGGAAGTGGATCATATGGAATTAGATAAGCTGTTTGACCGTTTTTATCGCGCGGACAGGGCCCGAACTTTTACGGGCAGTTTCGGGATCGGCCTTTCCATTGCCAAAGCCATCGTGGAAAGAAATCATGGCGAGATTCGCGCATATAAAGCGGGGCCGGATCGTATCGGCTTTCGAGTCATCTTAAAATAGGATGTTAGGGGCAAAGGCTTCGGCTGTTCACGCAAACCGCAACATACAGTGCCCAAGCCCTCAAAAGACATACTGCGTATAGAGGTTGGCAATGCGACTTTGCCTTTTGACTCTTATATCAAAACAGATTATGACAACGATTAAGTCTTTATAACGTTAACGAATGAGTGAAGATTCCACAACGAAGCGTCCTTCTTGCGAAGAACGCTTCCTTTTTGTGCGTGTTGTCTTTAAATTTTGTTCATGGTTCCTTTAGGCTGCCTTTAGCCTCGGCTTTTATAATGAAGCCGATTCGCAAGGAATGGGAGGAATGATTATGGGTAGGACTAAAAGGCTGTCGAAGGCAGAGCGCAGGAATCGAAGTGTCCGTATCGGGATCAGCATCGTCGCTGTCGTCATTCTGCTGTTGATTGCCGCTGTTTTGTTCTTTCAGAAGCAGGTTCGTGAGAATTATGCGTCTGCCGAACAGGAGATTCAGAGTGCCAAGGTCACTACGGGCAGCATACGTACCACCGTTTCCGGATCGGGAGCTCTTGTCAGCGATGGGATCACGGATGTTATGATTCCTGCCGGCGTGGAAATTAAAAAAGTATACCCGGAAGCGGGAGATTCTGTGAGGGAAGGCGATATTTTGGCCTCCGTGGACGTCTCTTCCGTTTTGTCGGCATTGTCGGATGCCCAAAAGGAATTGGATGAGCTGGACGGGCAGCTTGCGGATGTCAGCGATAATGAAGTGGATTCAAAAATCAAGGCCCCTTTGAAAGGGCGCGTCAAAGCAGTCTTTGCGGAGGAAGGTGACGACGTTTCATCCGTCATGTATGAAAACGGCGCCCTCATCCTTCTGTCTCTGGACGGATATATGGCGGTGGATCTGGACTCTGCGGCTTACAGTATCGGCGATTCGGTTAGCGTGACCGATTCAAGCGGAAATACGTATACCGGAACCGTGGATAAGGTAACAGCGGAAAAAACGACGGTTTTGATCGGGGATGACGGGCCTGTTTACGGAGATACCGTGACCGTAGGGGATTCCGACAGCGGAACTCTGTATATCCATGAGGAACTTAAAATCACGGGATATGCCGGAACGGTCGATTCCGTAAAGGTGTCCGAAAACAGCTCTGTCGGCGCGTCTTCTACGCTGATTACGCTGACGGACACCTCGTATTCCGCAAATTATGACAGCTTGCTGAAGCAGCGTGCGAATCTGGAAGAAAGATTGCAAACACTTATAAAGATCTATCGGGGCGGAGCGATTACGGCGCCGATCTCCGGGATTATTGACACCGTTTCTTACGATGAGAATTCTTCGGAAGCTGAGGTCCTCAACAATGCAAGTTCCTCCGGCGAAACGGAATCCGGTTCTTCGCAGGAAGAATCGGTGCTGCTCTCTATCGATCCCGGAAAGAGCATGACCGTTTCGATAAGCGTAGACGAAACGGATGTTCTTTCTCTCGAGATCGGTCAGGAGGTTTCGGTCAGTGTCGAGTCGATTGGGGACGATACGTATACGGGAAAGGTTACGGAGATCGACACGTCTTCCGCATCCGGCTCCGGAGGGGTGACGACATATACGGCCACCGTAACTCTGGACAGAGCGGAGAAAATGCTTGCCGGCATGACCGCTTCCGTGTCCGTCGTAATCAAGGGCGTGGATAATGCGCTGCTTTTGCCGGATGACGCTGTCAGAAAGACCAGTGCTTCCGCTTATGTGTATACCTCTCGCGATGAGTCTACCGGTGAGCTCGGAGGCATGACGGAAGTAACGATCGGCCTTTCCAACGGCAGTTACGTGGAGATATTGGAGGGGCTTTCGGAAGGCGATACGGTCTACTACACGGAGTCGCGAAACAACAACTCCGGGAATTTCAACTTCGGTATGCCGGGCGGCGGTATGCCGGGCGGCAATATGCCCGGGAACATGCCGGGCGACAGAAATATGCCGGGAAGTTCCGGCGGGACGAGCCTGCCGGGAAATTAAGGAGGCGGACACTATGATCGATTTGAAAAATGTTTCTCGGGTCTATCAGGTCGGTTCCGGTAAGGTCTACGCGCTGAACAAAGTGACGCTTCATATTGATGAAGGGGAATTTGTCAGCGTTATCGGTCCTTCCGGAAGCGGAAAATCCACGCTTATGAACATCATCGGATGCCTGGACATCGCGGATTCCGGTACCTATCTTCTGGACGGTATACCGATTGAAGATTATTCGGAGTCGGAGCTCGCTAAAATACGAAGAAAAAAAATAGGGTTTGTTTTTCAGAGTTTCAATCTGATCAATAAACTGACGGCTATGGAGAATGTGGAACTGCCCCTCATTTATCAGCGGGTGGGAAAATCAGAACGGAAAACACGTGTCGCGGAGGCGTTGGAACGCGTCAATCTGACGAAATGGGCAGATCACCTTCCGACGGAGCTCTCGGGCGGGCAGCAGCAGAGGGTAGCGATTGCGCGCGCGATTGTCACAAGGCCGTCTCTGATTTTAGGCGACGAACCGACCGGAAACCTGGATTCCAAAACGACGGATGAGATCATGGGCATCTTCCGTGAGCTGCACGATCAGGGGAATACGATCGTTTTGATCACACACGACAGGGAGATTGCGGAACAGGCGTCGCGGATCGTAAATATCCGGGACGGAAAGCTGTCGGAGGTGGTTGCATGATTCAATCGTTAAAAATGGCATTTAAATCGATAGCCGGGAACAAATTCAGATCCTTTCTGACGATGTTGGGGATCATTATCGGCGTTATGGCGCTGGTCATTTTGGTGAGTCTGGTCAGCGGAGCTACCGGTTCGGTGACGGATTCCATTGCCGGTCTGGGCAGCAACCTTCTCACGGTGACGGTTTCCGATGACAAAGGGGCTCCGGTCACTCTTCATACGCTGAACGAGTGGATGGAAGAAGCCGGTATCGGGCTGATTGCGCCGTCCGGCGAAATCAGCGCGACGGCGAGGTATGAGGGCAACAGCGATACCGTTACCGTATGCGGAACGACGCCTGCCTACGAAACGATCAACGGTCTTTCCCTTCTCTTAGGGCGATTTATCAAGTCTTCCGATGTGGATAATCATACGAACGTAGCCGTCATCAATGAAACGGCGGCAACGGAACTCATCGGTTACGCGGACTGTCTCGGAGAAGAAGTATCGATTGACGGCGTAAAACATACGGTTGTCGGTCTTTTAGAGGACGATGAGGATTCTTTGACGGCGGTCTTCGGCAGGGGTTCCATCGTCGCATATATCCCGTACACGTCGTTGATGCGCCTGTCTTCCGAAACATCGTCTGCGATTACGAGTTTTTCTGTCAGCGCAGAAACGGATATGGCTACAGCGGAAACGGTGATGACCTCTTTACTGATGGAGAGATTCGATCAAGACGATGATGCGTTTGCGGTATCTATGCGGGATGAACTGGAGGATGCCATGAGCAGCGTGACCTCCATCCTGTCGATCCTGCTGGGCAGCATTGCGGGCATTTCTCTGGTTGTCGGCGGGATCGGGATTATGAACATCATGCTGGTCACGGTCATGGAACGGACACGGGAAATCGGGATCCGAAAAGCGATCGGAGCTTCGAGAAGAGATATTTTGCAGCAATTCCTGATGGAATCGGTCGTCCTCAGCATGTTGGGCTGCCTCATTGGCGTATTTCTTTCCTGGGCAGTGCTCCGGATTATTTCCGTAGTCGTATCGAGTCTCAGTATGTCGTTCTCTTTGGAGTGGAATGTGGTGTTGATAGCCGTAGGATTCTGTTTCGTAATCGGTATCGTATTCGGATTGTATCCGGCGAATAAAGCGGCGAAGATGGCGCCGATCGATGCGCTTCACTATGGCGGTTAATGGAGGTGAATCAATCAATGAAAAAGCAAAACATATCTTCCCCAAGAAAGATCAGAGGGATTGTCTATATCGTCCTCATGGTATTTTTTACATCCGTGATGATCTTCGATTTGGTGAATCTCGCTCTGACTCCCGAAAAGGGTTCGAATGATTTTCCGAATTTCGATCCGTCTTTCGTCGATCGTTTTAATGAAAGCGGGGAAATACCGGAAGGCTTTGCTCCTCCCGAAGGTCGGATACCGGATGGATTTACGCCTCCCGACGGTCAGATACCGGATGGTTTCTCTGTGCCGGAAGGAGAAACAGGGGAAGGGATTGCCCTCCCCGACGGAAGTACGGGGAGCTTTCCGTTTATAAACAGGCAATCAAACGGCGGCGGAAATGTTTTTTTATCGATCGTCCGCAAGGCATGGCTTCCCATTCTGATCGTATGTGCGATCGGGGACGGAATTTGTCTGTTTCTGTATATCCGCGTTAGACGAAGGTCGGCTGACGAGGTTTCGCGGTCCGCTTCCGAATCGGAAGAGGATTCGGATGAGGATGAAGAAACGGGAAAAAAAAGGAAGAAGGGAAACTGGATTGTCCCGATGATTCTCGTCATTGCCGTTGCGGTCGCGATTGCGTCGTTACCGCAAAAAAATACCGGCGATGAGGCGGTGTCCGTAAATGAACAGGTCCTGTCTGCCGCCGCGGAAGAAGGCGTGATTTCCACCGTGCTTTCCGGAACGGGCATGTTGGCAGAGGAGGCTGCAAAATCCGTTCGCATACCTGACAGCGTCACTGTAACCGCTTATCACGTCAACAACGGCGATACGGTTAAAGCGGGAGACGTTTTGGCTTCGGTCGATCAGGCTTCTGTCGGCGTTGCCGTCGCGGAACTTCAAAAGGCGATTGACGAGCTCGATACGGATCTGAATGAGGAAACCGACAAAAACGCGGATAAAAAGATTACCGCTGCCGTAAACGGTCGGGTCAAGAAGATTTATGCGCAGGAAGGGCAGAGCGTTTTAGATGTCATAGCCGAACATGGTTGTTTGATGCTGATTTCCTTGGACGGACACATGGGCGTGGATTTAGATGAGAAGGGCGGCGTTTCCGTAGGGGATGCGGTCAGGATTGCTCTTTCTGACGGGACGGAGGAGACGGGTCGGGTTGCGGCAAAAGAAAACGGGCTTCTGACTGTTACGCTCTCGGATGAATCGGCGAGCTGCGGAGATACCGTATCCGTATGGAAAGAAGACGGGACAGAGCTTGGAAAAGGACGCCTGTATATACACAGCGAACTGAAAGTAACCGGATATTACGGGAGCGTATCTTCCGTTCCCGTCGAAGAGAATTCTTTGGTGGAAGAAGGCGATACGCTTCTGAAGCTCGATCATGTCGGTCAAACGAGCACCTATTACACTCTTTTGAAAAGAAGGCAACAGCTGGAAGCGCAAATGGAATCCCTGTTTCGTCTGTATCAGGATGGGGTTCTCTACGCCGAATGGGACGGGGTCATCTCAGGGATACCGGAAGACGGTACAGTCATCAGTCTGTCAGTGCGGGGAAAAGGGAACGAAATGGACGCCGCGGATTCCGGTCTCGTAAACGGAAGCGCAGTCGCTTTGAAATCGTCCGGTTCTCGCATCGGGGCAATGAATATGGCATATCGGGGAGGTTTGGAATCGGAAACTCTCTCCCATTCTCCAACGGGAGAAGATGCTTCCAAACTCCTGAATTACGCAGCGACTGTCGTTTCTATCGGAGAAGATGACGTTCAGTTCACCGTATCCTATCCTGCTGTCGGCGTGGTGGATTACTCAAAACTTTTCGAATTGTCGGGAGAAAATTATGAATACTCGGGTTTCTATTCCTGTACAGGGACCGCTTCCGTTTATATGTTTCGGAACGGAGTATGGGAAACCGTTCGCGCGTCCGAACTCTTTCCCGGGGAATTCTGTGTGATTACCGTGCGGGCGGATGAGGCGACGAGCATGGATCCGGTATGGATTGTTTGCAATCGTGCGGCTTCCATTGAGCAGCCGCCTGACGGATCGCAAGAGCCCGTCGAACCGCAGGAATCGTCGGAGCCGCAGCAGCCGGCTGACTCAAAAACGCCTCCGTCCGGTTCCGGCTTTGTGATGACACCCGCTATTCCGGGTACGGCTGAAGAAAACTCACGGGGAAAAGAGCAAAAGCTATACGAGAAGTATAGCCTGGCGGAAAAACAGGTGCTTTGCATCATGCCGCAGGATACTATGAGTATTACGATCCATGTGGATGAACTTGACATTCTTTCGCTGCGTGAGGAGTTGCCTGTGAAAATAACGTTGGAAGCGTTGAAAGGACGGGAATATACAGGTACTATTATCGAAATCGGCAGAACCGGCTCCAAAGAAGGCAACAACACGAAGTACAATGTAACGGTATCTATTCCCAGAGAAGAAAATATGATTCCCGGAATGAATGCTGCCGTCAGGATTACGACGGCAGAATGCGTGGCTCCCATCACTGTTCCGGCGGCGGCATTGGTCGAAAAGGGTGCAAAGACTTATGTCTACACAAGCTATGATGAGAAGAAGGATTCATTAAACGCCCCGGTGGAAGTGGAAACCGGAGTATCCGACGGAATGAGAGTGGAGATTTTGTCGGGCATCGAAAAAGGAAGCGACGTGTTTTATCGCTATGCGGACACATTGGTTTACAATTTTTTCTCCGCAATCGGAAAATGACGTGATTCATTGCAAACTACTGTCAGTTGATATGGAAGGGACGGGGGTGTCTCAAAAAGAGGCACCCCTTTTTTGATGATAGGAAATAGAATATAAAAGGAAGCGGATACCGAAACGCCCGCGAATCCTGTAAACTTGTTCTGTGAAAACAACAGTCTGCAGTCAAAAATATAGCAAAACATGCGCTGTATTCATCTGTGCTTACCCATTGAAACAGAAGTGTTCATTCCCGTGGACAACGCGGTGAGATTGCCGGATCAGGTACTGGAAGAGTTGGATCGCGGAGAGTTGTACCGGTCGTACCCGTTCTCGGGACGAAAACCGTCAGTCAGTCCGGAACATCTGTTCAAGGTAATGGTATATGCTGCAGTCCGGGTCTTTATTCCGGCGGAAAGATAGCGGAAGCTTGTCGTCTTAATCTGGCATTCCAAGACCTGTTGCGCGGCGATCCTGTTCCGGATCGCACAATACGCTGGCCCGTTTTCGTAAAGAGCGTTTGAAAGGTTGCGTGGAAGATCTGTTGACCCGGCTTGTAGAATGGTTGTCAAAACAAGGAGACATCTTTTATAGGCATTTGTTTGTTGATGGGACGAAAGTTAAGGCGAATACCAACAAGTATAGCCTTTTTGTAAGAAAGCTGTTCAGAAAAATGAGATGCGCTCACAATCTACAAGTGGCTATTGAAAGTGAATACATAATAGGCATCGATATTTCATCGGAACGAAGCGATGTTGGGACCCTTGAACCATTCTTCTAAAACGTCTCTGCGCCGACTATGATAGAACATTTCAAAACCTCATTTGTGACATCGGTTATGAGAGCGAAAAAACCATGTTTCTCTTGAAGAAGTATATTCATAATGGCGGAAATCCTTGTAAAATAAGGATTTCCGTCGTTTTTCTATGTTCGTTTATCGCTTATTTGTCGCTTGCTTAAATCCATAAGTAGATACTAAACGATAACAGGCGATACGGGATTTTACTTGTTGCCTTTCGCCCGGTTGTGTGTGGCGCAAAGCATGGTACAGTTGCTAATATCGGTTGCGCCGCCGTTGCTCCATGCAGTTACATGGTCTGCGTCCATTTCTTTTTGTTTATAGATACGGTGCTTGTTGCTGTCATTTCCAAGGGCGCACAGCGGGCAATTTGAAACGCCACGCGCCTGCGCGCCCGCCGTCTGCCGTTCGTAAACGGTTCTTTTCGTCACATCGTCGAAAATACGTATGTCAAGCAGCTTTGTATCGGTGCAGCCCCCTAATATGTATTCGAACACGCCTTTGCGGTTTTTGACAAAGAAGTCCGCATATAGGGCTTTCATCTTGTCGTGTACATCGTTCGGGTTATAGGCGTTCATGTGAAACCGCTCATAGAATGCGCCCCAGTTCAAGCCGCGCATTTCTGTTTCAACATCAATGAATACGCTTGAAACCCAGTCAATAACGCTGTTGAAATATGCCTTTAATTCCGTTATATTGGTGCCATATCTGTGACGGCTCATATAGTCGTCGATATTGCCCTTGCTAACCCACATAAGGGCGGTACGCAAATAATCCTGCCGCTTTACGTCGCCGCTGATATAAGCCGCCCACTTCTGAATGTTAGCGTTTTGACTGTTGGAAAACTCCGCCTTTGCAAGCGTCACGAACGGACCGGAATATATAGCGTTCAAAAGTTCCTGCTCATTCAACGGAACGCCCACGATATTGATTGTCTTGAACCATTCCTTAATTTCGCTTTCCGTGCCGCTGCATTCGTATATCGTCAGCTTTGTATCCAGGATTTTACGTTGTAAATCCTCTGCTAATCCTCTAAAATACTGCTGCATTCCGTTTTCGTCCAAAATGGGAAACTTACCCGTTAGAAACCGGCCTATGCTTGTAATACGTTGCTGTCCGTCCAGTATTTCAAATTCATTGTCTGAAACCTTTGTAAAATAGATAAGTCCGATAGGGTAGCCCCTTAATATGGACTGAATAACAGCAACATCTTTTTTGCCGTCGGCATAGATATAATTACGCTGATATTCCGGCTGAATAGTCAACTTCCCAGCAAGGCCGAACAGCCCTTTCCCCTCATATTCATTGTAGACAAATCCTTCACAGATTTGCTCAATGGTTATATCTGTTCGTAATGTAGTAATCATTTTATTGTCACTCCCTACTTATCTGACGGATTAGTATGCGCGGATAAATGCTAAGCAAATAACCGTCTGCATTGTCAGCCGTATAATAAACTGTTTCGGCTGGTTTTTCCTTTACCAAAACAGCCGCTCTTGTGTTTACCTTACTACCTCCTTGTGTGCTACCGTCCTTATTATGCTGGACTGCATTTTCATAAATGACGGTCATTGGATAATCTACAGTGTTACCAAGCGTAATACCAAGTATTTCAAATTGCTCGGGATTGTATTTCTCTAAAAAAGTAATAGGTACACCCATAACTCCATTACACCTTGTGCCTGATAAATAATCTCTTGTATCTGCGGCTTCCGCAAACAACAGGCTGCGCAACTCCGCTTTCTGCATTCCACAACCCAGCGGCAAATCCCTTTCCTTCGCTTTCTGTTGCTCCAATGATTTCAAACTGTTCGGGGTTAAACTTTTCAAGGAATGTGATTGGCACTCCCATGATACCGTTACATCTTGCGCCTGATGATGATTCTGAAATAAGGCGTAATTCTGCGTCTGTCTGTCTGTCTGTCTGTCTGTCTGTCTGTCTGTCTGTCTGTCTGTCTGTCTGTCAAAATTGTGTCGGGTTCAACTGTATATGTCAAGTCTTTTTCATCGTTCCCTTTGCGAAACTTTATGACTTCAAATTGTTCTGGGTTATGCTTTTCGAGATATGTAATTGGCACTCCCATATCCGCAAAGTAATCACTTGGAATAGCATCTACAAATGGAACCTCTATTGCGTCATAATTATCATATTTCAAATATCCCTGTTCTCTAATCTGCTTATGTTTGCTATACTTCAAATTATCCGCCATAGTCATTAGTGATAAAGGCTGGTGTCGCCTGCCGTGGTCAATATTAGTGAACCAGCACGCATTCCCCAATCTGGTATAATTACCAACATAGCCCAATTTTGCGGCTTTCTCACGGTCGCTCGGCGCAACATATGCGCCTTCTGGGACTTCAAAAACCATGTCTTTTCCGTTATTGGTTGCGCCTATCCATAGTTTATTTTCTTTAAGCAATGGAAATATTTCCTTATATGTTATAGCGTTTTGATTTCCAATAACGACAATCTTTTTTCCTGCTTCCATTACCCACGCGACAAAATCACGAAACAAGGAAAATGGCGGATTTGTTGCGATTATGTCTGCTTCATCGCGCAAGGCCTTTACTTCATCGCTACGAAAATCTCCATCGCCCTCCAAGTATTCCCATTGTAAATCGTCTATGTCAATAACACCTGATTTGTCAGCATCACGTTCAAGGGTAAAAATTCTGCCGTGTGCGCGGGATTTCTTTTCGTCGTATTGCGGCGACTGCAACTCAAACAATGACATTTGGTGATATTGTTCATATTGCTGTTCTTTGCTCTCAGTTGCATACCCTGTGCTGATAAGTTTTTTCAAGCCAAGCGTTTCAAAATTCTGTGCAAAATACCTTGTAAAATTGCTCCATGAGGGGTCGTCACAAGGCAATAAAACCGTTTTCCCACGAAAAGCATCGGGGTCATATTCTAAATAGGCATTCATTTCTTTTTGAATGTAGTCAAATACCGTGTAGAACTCGTCATTTTTCTTTGACTTCGCCTTGCTCAAACTTTCGTTTGCCATTATCCCTCGCCGCCTTTCTCTGCGTCGTTCTTTATTTTTTCCTCTTGATTGAAATCCACACAATACACACAGACGGATGTATGAAAGCCTTCCCCTCCGCCTCGCGACCGGGGGAAGGCGGCCCCGCCGCGGCAAGGCCGATGAGGCGGGATCCTGTTATGAAACTTCGTTCCCCCGCCGATGCGGGGGCTTCTCCCCTTACCCTCCGAAATACCTCTGCCTTTCCTCCGCGGTAAGGCGGATGGCGGTGCGCAGGTCGGCGATCAGTTCCGCCCGGCGGTCGCCGATCTCCAGATAGGTCTTCAGGTACCCCAGCCGCTGCCGCCAGGCCTTGACGGAGGAACCCCACTTTTCCTTCTCCCGGGGCATTTCCGGCTCCACGATCGCCGCCAGCTCGTCGATGCGGGCGAAAACATGGTCATTGGCCAGCACGCCGTCCAGCAGCTCCGCCGTCCGGGTCAGGAACCGGTCCCGGAACACCGGGTTCCTGATCAGGGCGTTGAAAAACACATTGTAGTGGGATCTCCCCGTCAGCAGCCGCGTGAAGGAAAGCCTCCCCTGCCCGAAGGCCCAGTCCAGGTCGTACAGGCAGAACCGCCACTTCCCCTCCTCGCTGCTGTAGGCGTAGCGGACATTGCCGGAAATATCCGGGTTGCCCGAGTAGGCCTCAAACACCGTCCAGTCGATCACCGAATCAAAATCCACCCGCTCCTCCATATAGGCGAAGCATTCCGGGTCGGTCATGTCGTGGCTGTAGGCGTACTGGTACAGCGCCATAAAATCCCTGCCCAGGCCGTTGCCGGCGGACACCACCTGACAGGTCTCCTCCGGCACATGGATCTTCTCGGCGTAGGTGTCCGCGTTCAGCCTCTCCTTCATACAGAAAATGCCGAAAAACTCCCCGTTGAGGTAGAGCGCCACATACTGAAAATCCTGGGTGATCAGCTCCGGGCACCCCTCCGCCGCCAGCGAGGTAAACAGCTCCTCCCGGATAAAAGCCCTGTTGTAATCCTCCCCGGCCCGTATCACCAGCGAATCAAAGCTGGTGCGTCCGTTGCCGAACAGGTCATACTCCAGTGTTTTCGCGCCGTAGGCCCCCCGGAAATTCACCTTCAGTGACTTTTTTTGGCTGGTTTCCCGGCTGCCCGCGCCGTGCATCTTGAGACCGCAGTCCAGCGAGACGCTCCCCTTCCCATCGAAGTAGGCCAGGTTGCAGACCTTCTCCCAGTCCTGAAAATAATTCCTGTGCGCCCCCGCGACGTAGATCCCGGTATAATGGCCGAACATATCCTCCGGGTCGAGAGCCAGGCAAAGCACCGGCAGGGTATGCCCCTCATTGAGGATATAGTGGAATGTCGCGGTTTCCCCGGGCAGCTTCCCCTCCTCCCAGCACCGCACACGGAGGGCGGCGGAGCCGTTCAGCTGCAGGGGGCCGGTGACCGCGGCGTCCCCCTCTGTGGGTACGGAGCCGTCCAGCGTGTAGCGCATCCTTCCCGGGCCGGATAGTGTGACCGTCACGCTTTCCCGGTCATACACGCCCTGGGGCAATGAGGCCTCCGGCAGTCCGGAGATTTCCCTGACGCCCCCGGTGTTCTCCTCCCCCGGCGTGGGTACGGCGAAACGGAAAACGCCCCCCTCCCCCGGCATCCTGCCGATACTGCCCCCGGCGGGCAGGTCAAAGGCCAGCAGGCCGTCGATCAGGGTCTCCCCCTTATACAGGTAGACCCCCTCCCGTATATCGTTCAGCTTGAGGGGCAGCGTCAGCCGGTTCCCCCCCGGCCTGTCTTCTCCCGTGCAGAGCACCACCGTCCGTTCCCCCGGCTGAAGTGTCCTTCCCGGCAGGGTCACCGCCCTGTCCGGGTCATCCCTGTCCCCCAGGGCGTATTCCGACAGCCTCGCCTCCTCCGTTCCGCCGTTGGTCAGCTCCACCCAGTCGTAATACCCTCCCGCGCCCAGAGAAAGGGTGCGGTTCCCCGTCATCACCTCGCTGATGTACAGTCCGGCGGGGATCTCCGCCCCCCGCTGCGCCTCCAGCCATCCGGCGGCGCTGTTGGGCTGCCCCGGCGTGGCGTAGAAGGTGGCTTCCGGCGTCCCCCCCGGCGCGCTCCGGGCATAAGCCTGGTCGGGCTCCGAGGCGCCGAAGGTCATTTCCGACGCCAGCGCCCCGTCCGGGGTGTAGAGGGCAAGGCTCTCCCCCTTGGCCGACAGGCGGAAGCTTTCCCCCTCGCCCGAGGCGGCGGCGACGGCGTACCCCCCGGCCTCCAGCGCCATCCCGGAGATCCTCCACTGGAAGGGGTCATCGGCGTCCTTGGAAAGCCACCAGTCGGTCAGGTCGGCCCCCTCCCCGGCGGATGCCAGCTCCACCCAGTCGGCGGTGCCGGCGCCGGGAACAAAGGTCAGCGTATTGTCCGCCATGACCTCGCTGATATACACATCCGTCTCGATCGCCGGCTCCCCGGTTTCCGCCGAACCGGGGGTCCCTCCCCTTACCGCGGCAAAGCTGCCGTCATGCTGCCGCTGCCAGGCGAAATTCTCCTCGGTTTCCGGCACCGTCAGGCTGTCCGCCGTCAGCCCCCGGCCGTCGGTCAGCGCCAGCCTTTCCCCCGCTGACAGGGCGAAGGGGGCGTACATTCCGCCGGCGGCCTCTCCTCCGGCGGCGTACACCAGCAGACACTCGCCCGGCTCCAGCCTGCCCTCCGGCAGCTGCCACATCTTGGGGACCTCCGGGTCGTCGGTGAGGGAATACGCCCCCGTTTCCACCGCCATCTCCCCCATATTGGTGATCTCCACCCAGTCCCACGCCAACCCCTTGTCATCCTTGGCCACCGTCAGGTTCCTGGGCATGATCTCCGTAATGCGAAGGGGTGAGTCCGATTTGTCCGACCCGGTCTCCGGCCTGCCGGGGGTGCCTCCCTCCACCGCCAGAAAACTGCCGTCCGGCTGCCGCTGCCAGGCCATGTTGGCGCCCAGGGGGGGGTAGGTCAGGCTGTCCGCCAGCCTGCCGTCAGGCGTGCGGAGCTCCAGCGTCTCCCCGGAGGAGGAGAGTTTAAACCCGGCGTGCAGGCCGGTATCCCCCCCGTCCGCCCAGATCAGCAGGCTCTCCCCCGGCTCCAGCAGGACCTGCGGCAGGGTGTAGCGGGTGGGCTTGGCGGGGTCGTCGGTCAAAAACCAGCCGGTCAGGTCTGCCTTCTCCGGGCCGGTGTTGGTGATCTCCACCCAGTCCCCCCAATTGCCGTTTTCGTCGGCCGCCGCGCCGGCGTTGTCGGCCATCACCTCGGACAGCACGATCCCGGTATCCGCACGGCTGCGGGCGGCCTCATAGGCGGCCCGCCCGGCGGCGTCGTTGGCATACCCGGGGGTGGGATGGAGGCAGACCTCCCAGACCCCCTTCTCTCCCGGGATCATCGAGGTGTTCTTGTCCAGCCTCCGGGTGATCACCCTGTCGGCCAGCGTACCGTTGCCGTCGGTCAGAGAGACCACCTCTCCCCCCTCCCTTGAGAGGGCAAAATTGGCGGCGTCCTCCCCCCCGTCCCGGATGCAGGAGACCACATAATATCCCCCGGCGGGGATCGAGGCGTCCTCCGGGAAGGTATACTTTGCCCCCTCCAGATTGTCCGACAGGGTATATCCTCTCAGGGAGACGGCGTAGTCCGCCCTGTTGTGCAGCTCGATCCAGTCGCAAAGCCTTCCCTTGCTGTCGGGATAAGAGGTGTTGGAAGTCATGATCTCGCTGAGGACCACCGGGGTGCCGCCCCAGGGAGAGGCGGTGGCCAGCGCCCATACGATCACGCCGATGAATATCAGCGCCAGCGCCAGCCCCGTCAACAGCAGCGCCCCTTTTTTCCGGGAAGGGCCTTTCTTGATGTCCGTTAAATCTTCCATGCCTGCCGCCTGTCCTCTTTTTCTTTCCCTGCGGTATGATAACTCTATCTGCTTACTATACGGTATTATAGCAACAAACCCCCTCTCTGGCAAGGAATAACCGGCGCCGTCCCCCCGGCCGACGCGCGGAGCTCTCCCTCCGCCGTCTTCCGTCCCGCGAGCCCTCCCCTTTTTCCCTCCCCGCCTTCCTCTTTCCCCTCACTGCCCCCTGACATCCTCCAAGCCTTCCCCCGCCCCTTGAGTCCCTGCACGCCTTCCCCTTTTTCCTTTCCCGCCCTCCCCTTGATAAAAGTCCGCACAACCAACGGAGACGGATGTATACAGGCTTTCCCCTTGCTTTCCGACCGGGAAGGCGCCTGGCTTGCGAGGCGGATGAGGCGGGGTTCCCCCTCTGTCATTTGTGTCCCTCTGCTCCCCGCGTTCTCCCCGCCTCCCCCTTGCTTCCGTCGCCTGTTTCCCCCTCCTTCTTTCCTGCCATGCGGCCCTTCCGCCTCCCCGGGTACCCTTCCCCCGGGGAACCGGATAAAATCCCTTGCCCCCGCCCCCCGTCTTGCCGTATAATTGAGGAAACGGAGGGGTCGTAATGGATTATTTCAAGCGGGCGCTGCCGGTCTGGCCGGCGGGGCGGGAAATGGAAATGAATACCCACTGCAGCTTTACCGCCGATCTGCCGGAGGGGGAGCTGACCCTCCGGGTCGCCTGCGGCTGCCTGTACCGGGGGTCAGTGGACGGCGTTCCCTTCGCCTACGGCCCCGCCAGGGCCGCCCACGGCTACGCCCGGGTGGATGAGTGGCCGCTGCCCCCGGGAAAACGGCTGGAGCTGTCGGTGGCCGGCTACTGCGTCAACAGCTACTATACCCTGCGCCAGCCCTCCTTCCTCCGGGCGGAGGTATTTGCCGGGGAGGAAAGCCTCCTCGCCACCGGCCGGGATTTCCTCTGCCGGTTGGAACACCGCCGGCTGCGGCGGGCGGAACGGTACAGCTTTCAAAGAGGGTTTACCGAGGTGTGGGACATGACCCTGCCGGAGGCGGCGCCGGCGGAATGCCTCCCCCTGCCCCCGGTAAAGCTGCTGCCCCGGAGGGTGGCGCTGCCGGAAATGGGGGAAGTCCTCGCCGCGCTGCCGGTGGACGAGGGCCGCTTCACCGCCGGCCACATCCCCTCAAACTACATCCGCTTCCGGCAGACCCGGATCAGTGAAAATTACCTCGGCTATCCCGATGTGCTGCCGGAGCACCGGCTGACCGACCGCTTTCAGGAGATGCGCTTCGTCTCCGGCGGCAGGGAGGGCGGGGAATACGCCGCGGGGGAATACCTTGTCCGGGCGCTGCCGGGAAACCGTACCGGCTTCCCCCTGCTGGAGGCGGTCTGCCGGGAGGAGACCGAGCTGCTTCTGTACTTTGACGAGCGGCTGACCGGGGGGAAGATCGACCCCATGCGCTGCGAATGCTGCAATATCATCAAACTGAGGCTGCCGGCCGGCGCCTCCCGTTTTACCGCCTTTGAGTGCTACACCTGTCAGTTTATGGGCATGGCGGTGCTTTCCGGCCGCTGCGAGGTCCGGAGGATGGGCATGCTGGAGTATAAGGCGCCTCCGGCAAAAAACGGGTGGCAGCCCCCGGCGGAGGACGAGTTGCTTTACCGGGCGGCGGAGGAAACGCTGCGGCAGAACGCGCTGGATATCTTTATGGACTGTCCCTCCAGGGAGCGGGGCGGCTGGCTGTGTGACAGCTGGTTTGCCGCCCGGGCCCAGTACGCCATCACCGGCGACCTCCGGGCGGAGAGGAATTTTCTGGAAAATTATCTCCTTTCCCGGCAGGATCCGGCGCTGCCCGAGGGAATGCCCGCCATGTGCTACCCGGCGGATCACCCCGACGGGGGGTTCATCGTCAACTGGGCCCAGTGGCTGGTGCTGCAGCTGGCGGATTCCCGGAGCCGGGGTATGGACGAAGAGCTGCTGCGTGCCTTCCGTCCCCGGGTGGATAAGGTGCTGGCGCTGCTCCGGTCCATGGAAAACGACGGGGGCCTGCTGGAAAATGTCCCCGGCTGGAACTTTGTGGAGTGGTCCCGGGCCAACGATCTGGTGCGGGACGTGAACTATCCCACCAATATGCTCTACGCCCTGACACTGGAGGCGGCGGCCGGCCTCTACGGGTACGAAGCCCTCCGGGACAAGGCGGAGGCTCTGCGGGAAACCGTGCGCGGGCAGTCCTATGACGGACGGTTTTTCCGGGACAGAGCCTTCCGGGAGGGGAATTCTCTCCGGACGGGCGATGAGGTGACGGAGGTCTGCCAGTATTACGCCTTCTTCACCCGCGCCGCAACGCCGGAAAGCCACCCGGCGCTGTGGCGGCGGCTGGTGGAGGATTTCGGCGTGCGGAGAAAGGATACCGGGCTCTGGCCGGAGGTCGCCCCGGCCAATGTGTTCGTCGGCTATATGCTGCGTATGGAGCTCTTCCGCCGGGAGGGGATGTATGACAGGCTCCGGCGGGAACTCCGCGAGACCTTTGACGGCATGGCGTCCGCCACCGGCACCCTCTGGGAAATGGAATCCCCCACCGCCTCCCTCTGCCACGGTTTCGCCGCCTACGCCGGAGCCCTCCTCAGGGAGGCGGCGGAGGCGGCTCGGCCATGAACAGTATGACCTTCCTCCTCCCCGGAGGCTGGGCGACCCTGATCCAGGAGGGAGGCGCCCTGACCCGGCTGGTATGGAACGGCCCGTCCCTGCCGGATACGCCGACGCCGCTGCTGAGGGAGGCCGGGCGGCAGCTGGCGGCCTATTTTTCCGGGTCCCTCCGGCGCTTCACCCTTCCCCTTGCCCCCAAAGGCACCCCCTTCCAAACCCGGGTATGGCGGCTGCTGGGGGAGATCCCCTACGGGGAGACCCGCGCCTACGGGGAGATCGCCGCGGCACTGGGCCGGCCGTCGGCCGCCAGGGCGGTGGGCGGCGCCTGCCATGCCAACCCCCTCCCCCTGTTGATCCCCTGCCACCGGGTCACCGCCAAAGGCGGGCCCGGCGGCTACGCTCCGGGCCCGGAAATGAAGATCGCGCTGCTGGCGCTGGAAAAACGCGGCGGGGCCGTCCCTGCCGATGAAACGGAGACAAAGCCATGAGAAAAATTCTTGCACTGCTGCTGGCGGGGCTGCTGGCGCTGATGACGGGCTGCGCGCAGGATATCGCCTCCCTGCTGGTTTCCCGCCTGCGGGAGACCCCCCTTCCGTCGGAAACGGCGGAGTCCGCCCCGGAGTTTACCCCGGAGCCCGCTCCTTTTGCGCCGGCGGAGATTTCCGATTCCCGCGTCAACGGCTGGCGGGAGGTGACCGACGGCGGGTTCCTGTATTACAACCGTTACGACCCCAACGGGCTCCGCCGGTCGGCCCCTCCCTTCGCGGAAGAGGAGACGCTCTTTGCGGGCGGCTACAATCATCTCAGTCTGGCCGGGGATACCCTGTATTTCTGGAGTTATTCCGATGAGCTCTACCGGGTCACGGGCGACGGGGAGGCGGAGCTGCTGTACGATCCCTCCGCCGACCTGGAGTATTTTGACGTGTCCGGCTCCTGGTACGCGGGGGGCAAGCTGTATTTCCTCGCGCAGGAGGATTTCCTCACCAACACGCTGCGGATCTATGACTGCGCCTCCGGCGCCGTCACCGTTACCGACTTGGTCTTTGACAACGGCTTTCCGGACATCCTGGTATACGGGGACTGGCTTTACTATACCCGGTACCGGGAAATTGAGGAGGACTCCCAGGAAACCTACAACGACCTCTGCCGGGCCTCCTTGGCCGACCTTTCCCTCCGGGAGACGGTGGCGGAGTACGGCCATTCTCCCCATTTGTTTGACGGCGTGCTGTATTATACCGTTTTCAACATCGACGCGGATTACCGGGAGGATCCCGATGGTGTCGTCTCCCATTTCCGGATGGATCTCTCCACCGGGGAAACCGGCGCCATGCCGGGGGGAACCAAAACTCCCTACTGGGTGGAGGGCGGGTATGTCTACTGCGCCGGCGGGGAGGAGGATCCCTCCACCGTGCGGATCCCGCTGGCCGGGGGGCCGCCGGAAACCCTGTTCACCGGCGCCTCGCCCACCAACCGTATCGTAAAGGTGGGGGACTATCTGTATATGGATTATTATGACGGCCTTTCCCACCAATATTTTCTGACTGCCATCGGCCAGCCTCAGGCGGTGCTGGCGGAGGATGTGCTGCCCTACGCCGCCCCCGATCCCACCCCCGTCCCCTCGGAAAATGCCGATCTGCCCAGCGCGCTCTATCTGTCCACGGGGGAAAAATCCGGCTGTTATAAGCTGTTCGATGAGTGGGGGTCCCTCGTGTTTACGATAAAACTCGATCCCCACAGCAGCGTCACCAAATATTTCGGCGCCGGGAAGTATACGCTGAGGATCGCCGAGGGGGATACCTGGATCTCCGATGAGGAGGCCTTCGGCGATGAGGGGGAATACTACGTGACCGATCTGTTCACCTTCCTCCCCGGCATGACCTACACCATCGGAACCGGCCCCGCCGGCAATGTCTACGGCAGCAGCAAGGACGGCTTCACGGGTTAAGCCCGGCGCCGCCGGGGAACATTGTAAACACCCCCGCTATATGCTATACTTGACCTGAAAATCACCCCGAACAGGAGGGATTCCCCATGAAAGGTATCGTTTTAGCGGGAGGAAAAGGCACAAGGCTCTACCCCTCCACCATGGCGGTGTCAAAACAGCTGCTCCCGATCTACGATAAGCCCATGATCTACTACCCCATCTCCACCCTTATGCTGGCGGAGATACGGGATATCCTCATCATTTCCACCCCCCGGGATCTTCCCTCCTACCGGGAGCTTTTGGGGGACGGCGGCGACTTCGGCCTGCGTCTGGAGTACAAGGAGCAAGAATCCCCCCGGGGTCTGGCGGAAGCCTTCATCCTGGGCGCGGATTTTATCGGGGAGGACGGCGTCTGCCTGGTACTGGGGGACAACTTGTTCTACGGCTACGGCTTTTCCGCCCGGCTGCGGGCCGCCGCCCGGCAGTCCTCCGGCGCCACCATATTCGGCTACCATGTCAGCAATCCCTCGGAATTCGGCGTGGTGGAATTCGACCCGACGGGGAAGGTCCTCTCCATCGAGGAGAAGCCGGAGCGTCCCAAATCCGATTACGCGGTGCCGGGATTGTATTTTTACGATAACAAGGTAATAGAGATCGCCCGGAACATCCGGCCCTCCCCCCGGGGCGAGCTGGAGATCACCGCGGTGAACAATGTCTATCTTAAGCGGGGAGAGCTGCGGGTGGAGCTCTTCGGCCGGGGGATGGCCTGGCTGGATACCGGCACCCACCGGGCGATGCTGGCCGCCTCCGCCTTTGTGGAGGCGGTGCAGACGCGGCAGGGGCAGTATATCTCCTGTCTGGAGGAGATCGCCTACCGCAGGGGATATATCACCCGGGAACAGCTGCTTGCCCGGGCGGAAGCGCTGAAAATGACGGAATACGGCCAGTATCTCTCGGAGCTGGCCAGCGAAACGATACTGCTGTAAAGGGGATACCGATGAAGACCTGTCTTGTCACCGGGGGCGCCGGTTTTATCGGCGCCAATTTCATTCGTTATATGCGGAATAAGCATCCCGATCTCCGCATCATCAATCTGGACGCCCTGACCTACGCCGGGAATCCGGAGAATCTTGCCGGCATACCGGAGGACGATCGCTATCATTTCGTTCACGGCGACATCTGCGACGTTCCCCTTGTGGAACATTTGTTCGCCTCCTTCTCCCCGGATACGGTGGTGCATTTCGCGGCGGAAAGCCATGTGGACCGCTCCATCTCCGATCCGGGCATCTTCGCCCGTACCAATATACTGGGTACCCTGACGCTCCTGAACGCCGCGAGAGCCGCCTGGAGCGCCGGGGAGGACACCTACAGGCCCGGCGTGCGCTTCCATCAGGTCTCCACCGATGAGGTCTACGGCTCCCTGGGTCCCGAGGGCTTCTTTACCGAGGATACCCCCCTCTCTCCGCGCAGCCCCTATTCCGCCAGCAAGGCGTCGGCGGATTTCTTCGTGAAAGCCTACGGGGATACCTATAAGCTGCCGGCGACGATCACCCGCTGCTCCAACAATTACGGCCCCTACCAGTTCCCCGAAAAGCTGATCCCCCTGATGATCCGGAACGCCCTGATGCATGAGCCGCTGCCGGTCTACGGCGACGGTCTGCAGATACGGGACTGGCTGTATGTGGATGACCACTGCCGGGCGATCGATCTGGTGCTGGAGGGCGGGCGTCCCGGGGAGGTCTACAATGTGGGCGGCCATAACGAGCGCGCCAACCTGACCATTGTAAAAACCATCATCGCCTACCTCTCCGCTCATGTGGATCCCACCATCGACGAGGGCCTGATCCGCCATGTCACCGACCGGAAGGGCCATGACCGGCGGTACGGCATCGATCCCGAAAAGATCCGCCGGGAGCTGGGCTGGCTGCCGGAGATCCCCTTTGACGAGGGCATCATCCGCACCATACGCTGGTATCTGGACAATCCCGAATGGGTGGCCAATGTGACCTCCGGCGCTTACCGCGGCGCCGGCGTTTGACCGGCACTTTCCCGGCCCAAACGGCCGGGCGGTTCGCCAAAATACCCCCTCACCGGGTGGGAAAATCGCCGGAAATATCGCAATTCTCCCTTGACAGCCGGCCGGCCGCTGTGATAGCATAATTATTCGGAACCATCTTCGCTCTGCGAGAAGCAGGGCCTTATGTCCAAGGAGGTGAAAGAATGAATAAGTACGAAACCATGTTTATCCTCAAGGCCGCCATGACCGATGAGGATATCGCCGCTTCCATCGAGAAGTTTACCAATCTGATCACCGGCTCCGCCACGCTGGACAGCAGCAAGGTCTGGGGCCGCCGCCGTTTGGCCTATCCTATCCAGGACGCCAATGACGGTTATTATGTCCTGATGCATTTCACATCAGATCCCGATTTCCCCGCCGAGTTGGAGCGGAACTTTAAAATTGACGAGAATGTCGTCCGTTACATCGTCCTCCGGGTGGAGGAATGACCCTCTTGAAGGGAGGCTTGACCTGTGAATAAAGCAGTTATCATCGGCAACTTAACCAGAGATCCCGATCTGCGCACCACCAGCAATACCGGTACCAGCGTGTGCAGCTTTACGGTAGCCGTGCAGCGCCGCCGCTCCAGAACCAACCCGAACCCCAACGCTCCCGAAGCGGATTTTATTCCGGTCGTGGTGTGGAGGGAGCAGGCTGAAAACTGCGCCAGATATCTCCGCAAGGGCTCTCAGGTCGGCGTCAGCGGCTCCATCCAGGTGCGTTCCTATGACGCCCAGGACGGCACCCGGCGCTATGTGACTGAAATTATCGCCGACGAAGTGAAGTTCCTCTCCCGGCCCAGCAGTACCGGAGACAGCGGTGCCTCCCGTGGGGATTATTCCGCCCCCCAGGCTCCCCTGTTGGAGGAGATCGACGACGAGTTGCCCTTCTGATTTCCCCGTTTCCGTTTTTATCCTGCGGGTGATCCCCGCAGTTGATGGTTCCGCGACTTTCTTTTAGGAGGAATGTACTGTACATGAGTGAGTTTGAGAATCGAGGCCCCCGGGGCCCGCGCCGCCGCCGTAAGGTATGCCAGTTTTGTGTCGATCATATCAAGCATATCGATTACAAGGATACGGTTCGTCTCCGCAAGCATATCTCCGAGCGGGGCAAGATACTGCCCTGCCGTATGACCGGCGTTTGCGCCGCCCACCAGCGTCAGCTGGCGGTCGCTGTAAAGCGTGCCCGTATGATGGCGTTGCTCCCCTACCAGGCGGACTAATCATTAAAAACAGAACTGCCGGCCCGAAGGCCGGCAGTTTTTTACGCCCCCTGTTTCCGTCTTTACCGGTACCCGGGAATATGCTATACTTTGGCTAAAAGAAACACGGAGGTGGCCCATGGGGATTTTTACGGCAAAAGCCGATCGGCTGGTGTATGAATGTCGGGGAGAAACAGTGGAGATACTGCCCTGGGGAGAGAGCGGCATCCGGGTACGGGCGACGCCCCTTCATGCCTTCCCGGAGGATATGGGCGCACTGGTCTATCGCCCGGAGAGCCGGGCGGAAATCGTTTCAGAGGATACCCACGGCTGGGTGCGGAACGGAAAGTTGCTCTGCAATATGTCGGCCCGGGGACAGATCACCTTCTATAACGAGAAGGGCGAGGTGTTGCTCCAGGAATACCTGCGTAACCGGCGTCACGCCAAGGACAGCAACAAGCCGCCCTTTGCCCCCCGGGACTATATGTCGGCGCTGGACCTGGACGCCCGGTGGTTCAAAGCCATTCCCGGCGGCAATTTTCATCTGACCATGCAGTTTGAAGCCCCGACGGAGGAGAAAATCTACGGCATGGGTCAGTATCAGCAGCCCATGCTGGATTTAAAAGGCTGTACGCTGGAGTTGGCCCACCGGAATTCCCAGGCCTCGGTCCCCTTCTATGTGTCCAGTAAGAATTATGGCTTTCTCTGGAACAATCCCGCCGTGGGACAGGTTACCCTGGGGAAAAACATCCACCGCTGGGAAGCCTACTCCACCGGCCTGCTGGATTATTGGCTGACCGCCGGGGATTCCCCGGCAGAAATCATGGAGGCCTACGGTAAGGTTGCCGGTACCGTACCCATGATGCCGGAGTACGCCATGGGTTTCTGGCAGTGCAAGCTCCGCTACCAGACTCAGGAGGAGCTTCTTTCGGTAGCCCGGGAATACCGCCGCCGGGGTCTGCCTCTCAGTGTCATCGTCATCGACTTTTTCCACTGGCCCCATCAGGGGGACTGGAGATTTGACCCGGAATACTGGCCGGATCCCGCCGCCATGGTGAGTGAGCTCAAGGAAATGGGGGTTGAGCTGATGGTCTCCATCTGGCCCACCGTGGACGAGCAAAGCGATAACTTTCATGAGATGGACGAACGCGGCTACCTCATCCGCACCGAGCGGGGGGTGCCTATCTCCATGACCTTTATGGGGAACACCCTGCATTTTGACGCTACCCATCCCGGCGCCAGAGAATTTGTCTGGAACAAAGCAAAAGAAAATTATTACAAATACGGCATCAAAATATTCTGGCTGGACGAAGCTGAGCCGGAATATCGAGTGTACGACTTTGACAACTACCGGTATCGGGCGGGCAGCAATCTGGAAATCGGCAATATCTTCCCCCGGGAATACGCCCGCACCTTCTATGAGGGGATGGAGGCCGAGAGCCAAAAAAACATCATTAACCTCATCCGCTGCGCCTGGACCGGTAGCCAGCGGTACGGCGCCTTGGTGTGGTCAGGAGATATCGACTCCTCCTTTGAGTCTCTCCGGAACCAACTGGCCGCAGGATTGAATATGGGCATGGCGGGTATTCCCTGGTGGACAACGGATATCGGTGGCTTCCACTCCGGCGATCCCCGTACCCCGGAATTCCGGGAACTGCTGGTGCGCTGGTTCCAGTTCGGCGTCTACTGTCCGGTGATGCGTCTCCACGGCGACCGGGTGCCCCAACAAAAACCCATGGCAAACTACAACGGCGGCAGGTGCCCCAGTGGCGCGGATAACGAGGTTTGGAGCTACGGGGAGGAGAATTACCCTATACTGGTGTCCTGTCTTGAGGAACGGGAAGCGCTGCGCCCCTATATCCGGCAGGTGATGAAGGAAGCCCACGAAAAAGGCGCGCCTGTGATCCGCCCCCTCTTCTTCGGTTTCCCGGAGGACAGGGCGGCATGGGAGACGGAGGATCAGTTCCTCTTTGGAAGCGACTACCTTGTCGCGCCCATACTCTATGCCGGGCAACGGGAGAGGCAGGTCTACCTGCCCGCCGGTGCCGAGTGGGAGGAGATCCACGGTAACGGCAGATTCTCCGGCGGGCAGACAGTGACGCTGCCGGCGCCGATGAAGTACATCCCGGTACTGCGGAGGGTAAGATAATGGGGGAAGCCTTTCGGCGAACGCTGGCGATGTTCACCCCGGGGGACTGGGCTCTGCTGGTGGCGCTGGCGGCATTGACGGTGACGGGGTTCATTGTCTTTTCCCGTGCGAAAATACGCTCGCTCGCCGGGGGTTATAGGCCCTGGGGTTGGGCAGGCTTCGCCGCGGGTCTGCTGGCGGTGCTGGCACTGGCCCTGCTGATGCTGGGCTTTGTAATACAAATGCAGAAATACATGGCGGGAAGTACTTGATATGCGTTGCGGATGCCCTGAATGCGGTGAATATATGGTGCAGGCGGAGGGAGATCGGCTGGGCTGCGCCTGCCCTGCCTGCGGCGCCCGCTGTCATGCCTGCATGGGAACAAAAACCCTGGTCCCGCGGGACCGGCTGAAAACGCTGGCGGAGGATCCCCGTTTTCGGCAATATATGGAGGACGACCCGATAGAGCCGATGTAAAAACGGGATCCGTTATAAAGCACAAAGAACCCGGCAGTTTTACAGACTGCCGGGTCTTTTCTTTCCTGAAACAACTTAACGCATACCCTTCCCCTAAAAGAGAAAGCGCCTCGCCCACACAGCGGAGAAGGCGCCCCCTCTCTGCCGGTTGTGTTGCCCGTTACTTCTTCCTTGGCTTAAAGGGCAGTATTTTCGCGCCTTCCCCAGGTGGCGGGAGTTTTACTGCCTCCTCATTGACGGACATGGGGCCGGCGTACTGTACGGCCTCCTCCATCGGGAGGTCGGCGATAGCCTCCCGGGCGACAGCGTGAGCCTCCCGGGCGCCGGGCAGGTCATCCAGCCGCAGCCGGGCGGTGGTCAGCAGCAGCGCCGCCTCCAGCCGACGAAGGGGGTTTCTTCGGGGCAGGGTGTTCCAGCAACGGAGGCTGTCTTCCAGATATTTCTCAGCAGCGGAAACCAGTCCGGCGGACAGCAGCATTTCTCCTGCGGCATGGGCCATGGCGGCGGTCTTCTCGTTATCCCCTTGGGCCGCTCTTTGGATGGCTATTGCGCGCTCCAGATCCTCTGCCGCTTCCTCATTCCTCTGCAACGCCCGGCAACAAACGGCACGGTTAAAAAACACGTCTCCCCGGAGGCCGGAGGCCTCCTCCGGAAGTTTCTCAAGGCAGCGGATTGCCATGGTATAACTGCGGCAGGCGCTCTCTTTGTCTCCCAGCATATGCTGACTCCGGCCGACGGCATTCCAGGCAACTCCCGTCTGGACATGACGAAGGGGGTAGGCCTTATGGCAGGCCGACAGATACTGCCGGGCATACTTCAGGGCGTTGGCGTAGTCCTTCCGGGCAAAATATATGTCGGTTAAGTCGCTCAGCAGGGGCACCGTTTCCTCGGCTCCTCCCTCCCAAGTTTCCAGCGCCCGACACATTGCGACAGCAGCTTCCTCTTCGCGGCCGGTCAGAAGCAGTGTCTTGCCCAGGTTATGGCGCAGCCGGAGAGGCAGCACTTGGTTACCGGCGGCGTCACATCTCTCCAGCCCCAGCCGGCAGGCTTCCTCCGCCCCGGCATCATCCCGGAGAAGCAGGCAAGCCTGCATCAATTCCTGCCATGCCACGCTTTCCTCAGCCTCCATATCAGGCAGCCCTCCGAAGAGGATCAGCGCTTTTCGTACGGATGCCCGGGCTTCCTCCAACCGGCCGGTATGTCGGGCGTGTATCCCCAGGCAAAGCCACGTATGGGCGATTTCCTTTGTGTTGGCGCCGACTTCCTTCAGTTGTGAGATCAACTCTCGGAGCACCGGCAGGGTCTCTTCCTCCCGATCCAGCTCCCGCAAGCTGCAATACAGCCCCTGATATAATTGTATGCCATAAAGGAGGGAGGGTTCCTCCATCGTTTCAAGGACCTCCACTCCTCGGGTAAATGCTTTGCGGGCTGCCTCAAAATTCTCCAGGAAAAGCGATTCATTCCCCAGCCCGGCATAGGCGATCAAGCGGCAGACTTGAGGTAAGTCGGTAAAGCCGGGATGTTTCACCAGTCGAAGCAGCGTCCGAAGAGAGGCAACGTGCATACCCCTGCCGATATAGGAGGCATACAGCTCCAGTAACGCCTCGGCCGCTAAAGGTCCGTCCCCAAAACCTGCCGCCTCGGCTGCTGCCAAGGTTTTTATCAGGCGCTTTTCGGCTTCGGCAAACCTCTCCAGCCTGTTCAGAGCAGCCCCCTCAAGAAAGTTCAGACGGGCCAGCCGCCCTTTCGGCCAATCAGCAGTAAGCCCGAATATCTCCCAGCTTCCGGTGAGCGCCGCGGTCAGCGCCGGCAACCCCTCCCGGAGGGCCTGCTCTGCCAACTCATCCCCCTGCTCCCATATGGGCAACGCCCGCAGCGCTGCCATTTCATCGGTCTCCAGGAGTTTTCCGGCGTTTTTCCTGGTCTCTTCGCCTGCCGCCTGCCACATTTCTCCCAGTGCCCGCCCGATAAGGCTGAGTTCCTGAGGGAATCGTCCGGGCTCCAGCCGTCTCAAAGACACCGCGGCAGCCACTCCCCACAGCAGCCGGGCAGCCGCCGGCTGCTCCTCGGTATAAAACAGCGCCCGAAGGCAATCCGGCGTCACCGGCAGCAACCCCCCGTCCGATAAAGCCGCCTCCAGTCCCCGCCGCAACCAGAGGAGCCGGAACTGCCCATCGGTCATGTCCAGCGAGGCGATCTCCAAGCAGAAGAGGCAAAGCTCCGGCGGCCGAATTCCGGGCGCAGCGCAGGCAAGGGCGTAGGCTTTTTCCAATAGCCCCTCCCTTTCCTCGGTCGTAGCGGCAGTCCGGGCACGTTCCCGGTACACCATCGCCCGCTCGATTCGCTTCACGGCCGAACCTCCCTTCTAAGCTTCTTATTTCGCCGGAGAACAAAAAAGCCCTGCCTTGTCAGGCGGGCAGGACTTTCCCGATGCGTCGCCTCGGCAGGCGCCGTTACAAACGGGCTTTCTTCCGGTTCCTCCGGAACAGGAACAACATGAGACTGACGATCACCAGAGATCCACAACCGGCTGCCGTGATGAGCACCCACATCTCCGGGCCGCGAGCCGCCAATGTGATACGATTGGTAATCCGGGGCGCGTACTGCTGCTCTCCTGAGAGGAAATCTGCCACAGCTTCCCCCGGTGTGCGGTCGACCGGCAGGACTTCCGTCCCGGGAAAGAGCAACGCCATTGTCTCAGGGTGGGCAGCCAGCGTCAGCGGGATATAGTCGTTGTCCAGCGGCGCCTCTGCGCCGTTATCCAGTTTAATGCTCTTTACCCGGTTTCCCGCGGGCTGGAATGTATCGATCCGCACCGAGAAACCGCCGGGGCAGAAAAAGCTTTCCTTTCCTTCTCCAAGAAAGGAGTTCCCTTTCTCATCGGTCACGATACCGGCAAGGCAGACCTCCAGCGCCGCTTTCAGCTGGGCTGCGGTGATCTTTGCCGTGCAGAGGGGTTGCTCCTCGGGGAAAACTTGCAGGATGTCCCCCCATACCAACGCGCCGGAGGGGAGACTGCCTGTGTACTCCCTGCGGAGGGTCAGAGATATGACCGCATCGGGGCAAGCCTCCAGATAGGCGTCGGCCGCCAGTATCCCCAAAGAAGTGTCCCCGATCCGGTCTTCGGCGGAAAACTCCGCCGCCAAAGAGCCGATATAGGTTTTCTCGGTATACGCCTCCCCATACGCCGGTGCCGATGACAACGCCAGCAGTAACGCCGTCAAAAAGGCTACCCTCTTTCGCATAAGCCCTCCTTTTCCAGCCAGTCAAGCAACGGCTGCAGGTTCTCCGGGCTTACCCGGCTGCCTCCCTTGGTCATCAGCTCCAGCATGTCCTTTTCCTCCGGAGTGATGTCCGGCTTTTTCGCCAGCCGCCTGCCGACAGTCCTTATCATCGTCCCCATCATGAACCGGTAGATCCCCCGGAGTCTGCCGTAGTCAAAGCCACCCTGCAGTGTGAAAAGAGGCAGCTCCCGCAGGATCTCTTTTTTGCGCAGCCCCTCTATCTGGGATCCGGAAGGCCCCATGCCCACCCCGACGGCGCATCGAAGAGTGTACCTTGCGGCGGCCTTTTTACAACCCTGCAGGTTTCCCGCCATCAGCCAGCCCATATAGAGGATCTCACTGCCCGCCGGCAATTTAGTTTCCTCCAGCGGCAAGGCGACAAGGCCGGTCTTTTCAGAGAGTAGTCGGGCATATTCCGCCGTATAACCGGTGTTTGAGGTATAAACGATCGCTTTAATCATGTGTCCATCTCCGCATATTCCTCAAAGGAAACCTTCTTCACCGGCTTGGAGTCGCCGTGGCGGACAAACAGCATGGTGATAAAAGACAGCGCCACGAAAAACGCGCCGTAGGGGAACAATGTCCAGTAGCCCGCATACTCGAGCAGTGCGCCGGAAACAATGGGGGTGATGATCTGAGCCGCCATAGAAGCGGTATAATAATACCCTGTATACTTTCCGATATTGCTGCCCCGGCTGAGTTCCACCACCATGGGGAAGGAGTTGACGTTAATGGCCGCCCATGCGACCCCTGCAAGCGCGAACAAGACAAACATGGAAACGTGGAACTGCTTAAACAGTGCCGCGCTGGCGAACACCAGTGTCAGCAGCCCCACCCCCAGGAGAATGACCTTCCGGCGTCCCAATTTCCCGGACAACACGCCCACCGGCAGGAAAGCTATCGCCGCTGCCGCCTGGGCGACCATCAGCGTATAGGCAAAAGCCCCGCCCTCCAGCCCCCAACGGATATTTGCGTACTTGGAAAAAGCGGTGGTAACCGCATTGTACCCGGCAAACCACAGGAACACACTGGCAAGAATCAGCAGCAGGGAGGTCCGCTTTTCCGGGGACAAAGGGGCATTCGCGGCTTCCTCTTCGGCTTCCTCCGGGTCGTCCGGCACCCGGAGTTTGTTCTCTCGGATGGTGGCGACCAGCACCACTACCGCCGCCACCATGATGGCGGCCACCGAGGAAAACACCGGCAGATAATTGGGATTATCCCCCTTGGGGACCAGCGCCGCGATCAGCCCCAGGGCCATAATGCCGCCGAAAGTTCCCATCAGGTTGATAATGGCGTTGGCCTTGGAGCGGAGAGGCTTGGGGGTAACATCCGGCATCAGCGCCACCGCGGGGGAGCGGTAGGTACCCATGGCGAACAGCGTTATCCCCAGCGATACCATCATCAATGTCAGGGAGTGGATCCTCGCCGCCACCGGTATCATCAGCATGGAAACCACCGCTACCGCTGTTCCGCCGATGATAAAGGGCGTCCGCCGGCCCAGGGGCGTTTTCAGTTTGTCCGACAGACTGCCGAACAGGGGCAGCATGAACAGGGCCAGGATGTTGTCCAGCGCCATGATAAAGCCGGCAAGGGTGTCGTTAAGAGCAAAGGTGTTTTTCAGTATCAGGGGTACGATCCCGTCATACAGTGACCAAAAGGAACTGATGGCCAAAAAAGCCGTGCCGACCAACACAGTTCGTCCGAATTTCAGCTTCATACCTACCTCCGTATATCATACCGGCAACGCCGGTTATTCCTCAATCCATGGGCGTGGGGTCGAAAAGCATTTCATCCACAAATACTTCCTGGAACTCCGCCAAGGCGGACAATTCCAGCGTCTCCAGCCTCCGAACCAGTGTCCGGGCGCGGGCGGCCTCCCGGCTGTCAAGCAGCACCATCCGGGCGCCGGTGCCTGCGCCGTTGCCGATGACGTCGATCCTCTGTCGCAGCGCCCGGGGCAACAGGCCGATGGCACAGGCAGAATCCCGGTTCAGGCGGGAACCGAACCCCCCGGCGACATAGACTCTGGCTACCTCTTCCGGCTTTGTCCCCCATTGGGAGAGCATCACCCGTATCCCCGCGGCAATTGCAGCCTTTGCCAGTTGTACCTCACGGATATCCTGTTGACAAAGAGTGACTCCTTCCGCCAACGTAAAGACGGAGTGCCGCCCCTCCCGGCTCCAGCGAGACTCCCATTCCTCGGGCCCTTCCTCCGGCTGCAGCCGTCCGGTTTCATCCAGCGCACCGGCTGCCAGCAACACCGCCACACCGTCCACAAGGCCGGAACCGCAAATACCCGCAGGGGTGCCGCCGCCGATAATCTCCAGGGAGAGATCCCCGCCGACGGCGCTGACAGCGCCGGTAACGCCGCCCATGCCGCAGCGGATATGGGCGCCTTCCAGCGCCGGGCCGGCGGCCGTTGCGCATGCTACCATCCGGTGCCGATTGCCCAGCACCATCTCTCCATTGGTACCGATATCCACCAGCAGCGTCAACTCCTCCCGGGTATCCAAGCCTGATGCCATGACGCTGGCGGTAATATCCGCCCCCACATACGCCGCCGCTCCCGGCAGCAGCCGCAACCGCCCGGCCGGCAGCATCGGCAGCCCCCAATCCGAGGGGCGCGGTTCCAATTCTTTCAGGAAGACTGGAACGAAGGGTACAGCCGCCATGCCCGAGGGGGAGATCCCCGCCGCAAGATGGAGCATCACAGTATTACCGACTACCACCGTCTCGGCAATCTGCCAAGGGTATGCCCCGGCCTGAAGGAGGCAATCCTCCATCAGCCGGGCCAGACAGTCCCGAATCATTCCGGAAAGGGCTTCCAGACCCCCGGGGAGGGATGCCGCAGCCATGCGGGAAACCACATCCGCTCCCCTGGACACCTGGGGATTGGTCGCCGAGGCTACCGCCAGCCTTTCCCCGGTCTGCAGATCCATGAGGTAAACCACAACAGTGGTAGTCCCGATGTCAGCGGCACAACCCAGCAGCCGGTACTTCCCGCCGGAACGGGCGGACAGCGCTCGCCCTCCCCGGGACAACACCCTCACCTCACCTCCTGAGATCGGCAGTTCCGCCAATCCCGGCACCGCTTCCGGCGCGAGCGACAGTCCCAACTCCTCAAGCCGAAGGTCGGGGCTCCGGGGATCAGAAAGGGAGGCGGGAGAGAGATTTACCGTGGAGAGCGTATACTCTGTACGGATTGAAAACGTCTCTCCCCCCCGGGTCTCAATGCTGGCCTCCGCCGAATCCCGAAAGACGGTACAGTCCTCCTCCAGCCGGGTAATGCAGGCTAAACGCACGCCCCCATTCAATTCCGCCGGGGTCAACAACCGAAGTTCTTCTTCCGTCGCCTCCGGCGGAGGAGTCACCGTCACCTTGCACTTCCCGCAGCGGCCTCTGCCGCCGCAGGGCTCCTCTACTCCCATCCCGGAGGAAGCCAGCACTTCCCGAAGGGCGCAGGGCTCTCCCTGCCAAACACGGGTCTCCCCGTCGATACACAGTGTAACCTTCATGCCGTTTCCGTAACACTCCTGCCGTTTATTCCGCCGGGTCTTCCCCCTGCTCCAAGGATAGATCATAGGCCACCCTGGGGGTGCCGTCGGCAACATAAATAATACCCCGCATGGTAAAGCCCAGTTTCTCCAACAGCCCCCGCATGGGCCGGTTGTCCCGGTGAGTATCGGCTCGGAACCAGTCCGCCCCCGCCGTCCGGGCCTTGTTTATCAATTCCGTAAGGATGCGGGTGGCAATCTGCCGCTTCCGCGCTGCCTTTGCCACTGCCAGCCGGTGTACCACGGCGGTCCGCCCAATCCCGCCCCAGGCGCCCTCTATGCTATGGTAGGTGGGTTCTTCTCCGATAAAGTACGCCGCGGTCCCCAGTATAGCCCCTTCTTCCTCCAGTACCCAGGAGTATCCCCGCTCTCTGTCCTTTTCCAGGGAATCCCTGCCGGGGTACCCTTCCGTCCACTGACGCAACCCCTGCTCCGCCATAAACTCCCGGGCTTCCCGATACAGATCCAGCACAGAGGAGACGTCCTCCTCTTTTGTCTTCCGCAACCCCATCGCGCCCCTCCTTGGAATATGTTCTCCGGGAAGCGGTGAATACCTGCAATCCCGGGCAATTTGGCAATTTGACAGGAAACTCGCCTTCCTGTAAAATACTGCTTCGAAAGGGGGGATTCTTCTGCGAAAACTTTGGTGCCTGCTGTTGACGGCCGGCCTTCTTTTCGGGCCTGCAGGCTGTAAATCCGACCCTCCCTACGGTCTTCGCTGCGTAGATTCCGTCTATGGCTTAATGGATGAATCCTATCTCTACAGCAGCGATACCGGTCTTGCAAAGCTTCCGGTGCCGGAGTCCCCGGGTGAAGGGATCACTTTTGCCGGCTGGTACAAAAACGGCGACCTTTCCGATACGCCTGTGACCGAGATTGCCCCCGGTACAAAAGGCCAGTTGATGCTGGTCGCCGTCTGGATGCTGGATACCAGCTATCTGGACATAAACGGCAATGTTCTGGCGAAAGTACAGGTGCCCTACGGCCAGCCTTATACTTCCCCGAAAGCTCCGGAGATCGAAGGAATGGCCTTCACCGGCTGGTCCGATCCCGATATTTTCTATGCCGCCGCCCGTCAGCCCCATACTTTCATCGCGCAATACGAGAGTCTCCCCTCCTCTGAGGAAGTATTCTCACCGGTTCTGACGGCGGAAAACGCCTTCCATACCTTGGGAGAGGGAGAACCGGAGATTACCTATACCCTGAAAGCCCCTGCCGATTGCGTAAAGGTGATACTCCGCCGGGTTTCTCCCAACGCAGCCTATCGCTACCTGGCGGAAGAGGACAGCCGGCGGCTGGCAGAGCTGGCTGTCTCCGCCCCGGAAACCCTGTATACCTATTGGGACAGCGTCAGCCTGCAGCCGGGGGACGAGGGAGTGACTTGCGCGGTAATGAAAAGCGCTTCTCTCTGGCAGATAACCCACAGCTTTGGCCAAAATCAAGCGGAAACGATACTTGCGGAATGCATACGCTCCGATGGCAGCCGGGTATACGCGACGCACCGGGTAAGGGTTTTCTACCCCGTCATCGGTCCTGGCGCCTTCCCCGCTCTGACGGAACAGGCGGCGCTGACCGGGGAGCCCGTGCCTTTTCTCATCAGATTGCCCCTGGCGCCGCTGCTCCGCCGATGGAAATCGGTGTTCCCGCCGCAATATACGGTCGACGTCAGCTGGTACTGGGACAATCTCGCCGCTTATGCTTTGGTGGGCGAAGGCGCTGCAGATGTGGTCTGGGAAGAAGCGCTGGTGCTGAAAACCACACCTGACGATACATCCCTGGATCGGGAGACCGATCTCTACGGCCTGAATGAACAGCTGATCCCCGAGGGGTACGCCTTAGGAGTATTCTTCGCCCCCATTTCAAGCGTGACCCGGGCGTTGGCCTATGCCGGCCGGGGAGAGACGCCGGACAATGAAAAGGATCCGGAAGCCGGCCTGCTGTTGGAAAAGAGCAGGGCGCTGCTTTCACCCGTCCTGCGTGAGGACATGACCGATGAAGAAAAGCTCTCCGCCGTACTGTCACTGCTGACCGATCTCCAGAGAAAAGCGGGCGCCGCCGGGGAGGATACCGCTTTGGGATTGCTGAAAGGGGGCAGCGTCTCCCGGAAAGGCGCCGCCGAGGCATGTATGCTTCTGCTGCGGCTGGCCGGCCTGTCCTGTGCCATGACCGCCGCCGGAAATGCGCCGGGAGGCGCCGCCGAATCCTTCCTTCGGGATACCCGGCTGTGCGTGGCAGAAACCGAGTCCGGCAAATTGCTTATAGACCCCTGGTACAGCAAGGCGGACAAAATCACCCCGTCGGTGTTGGCCCCCGAGGATGCCGCCGCCCGGTTCACCTGGTATTCGCCCGCCTGCGGCGGTCCCGACCTGACGGCCCCGGAATAAAGACCCTTCTCCCCCGGCGGGCCTGCCCCCTTGCCCCGCCGGGTTTTTCTTTTCAAGCTTCCCCTTCAGGGGAGGGCGCCGCAACGGCTGATGAGACCAGCCTTCCCTCTATCCTCCGTCTCCCTCTAAAAACGGTCTTTTTCCCGTCCTGCCGGCAATGTTCCACGTGGAACATTACTTCCTTTTTCCGATCGGCGATGAAGAAGAGCAAATTTCCTTTGTGGAATCCGGTTTTTACGGCCTGCTATTGCGAGAGGCCGGGAAAAATGCTATAATTCGGAACGAAAAGCACATCGGAGGGGGCCGCGGTTTTATCGGCACGGCAGACCTTCCGGGCGACGCCGCTGCAACGGATCACGTCGCAAGGCAAAAATCTCCTTGTGCCAACCCCCTGCATGGGATCCGGTACTATCCGCTACGGAGCAGGAAGGGTATCGAACATTCTTCTTTCCCCCCCGGCGCCCATTACACAAACATCTCTTTCAAAAAATCATGAATCAGAAAGGCGAAACGATGAAGAAACTCTCTATTATTTTTACGGCGCTCCTTCTTGTATTCTTATTGAGCGCATGCAGCTTGATCCCTGCCGGTCTGCTTCCCTTCAAAAATATCCTTGAGCAGACCGAAGACCCTGTTTCTTCCCTGATAGAGGCACCTTCCGCGGAAGAAGCAGACGCGCCGGAAACCGAGGAGCCGGAAGACGAAGAGCCGTGGTCCGATCCCCCCGAATCCGATGAGCCGGGATCTGAAGACCCGGTGATCGCTGTGCCGGAATACGGGGAGATCACCTTTGAGGAACTGGTGGTGGTAGACAATGACGAATGCTCCATCAAAATCACCAAAATCGAGCCGGAAGGCCCCTGGGGTTACACGCTGAAAGTCCATCTTGAGAACAAGTCCGACAAGAAGACCTACACATTCTCTGCCGAAAACGGTTCCGCTGTAAACAGTGTGGAAACCAATCTGTTCCTGTACGCGGAGGTTGCTCCCGGCAAGAAAGCGCTTGAAGAGATCATCGTTGGCCCGGAAGGCCTGCTGGAAAACGGGGTCACGGATTATACCGATATCGAATTGACTTTCACGGTAACCGATAGCGACGACTGGTACGCGGACCCGGCGGCTGAGGTCACCGTCCACGTCTACCCCTACGGAAAAGAAAAAGCCACCGTATTTGTCCGTGAAATCCAGCCGACGGATACCGTATTGTTCGACGATGAAAATGTCACCGTCATCGTCACCGGGTACGAGAATGATCCGGACTGGGGGTACTACGTAAATCTGTATCTGGTCAATAAGACGGACAAGACCCTTATGTTTTTCCAGAACTACGCTTCGGTAAACGGATATATGTGCGATCCCTGCTGGTCATGGGAAGTCCGTCCGGGCAAGAGGAGCTTCACGTACATGTGCTGGCCGAAGGAAACGCTCGATGAAATCGACGTCACCGAGGTGGAAGAGCTCGAGATGCTTTTCATTGTTTATGCACCGAACGCGGACGGTGTGTACACGGACACGCTGATCGAGGAGGTCGTCACTTTAACTCCGTAATCTCACAGAATCGGGATCTTTCAAGCTCTGCTCCCTTCCCGGGCAGCGGCGCCCCCGGCAGGGCTTACGCCCTCGTCCCGCCGGGGGTTTTCTTTACAGTCTTTCCCTTGAGGAGAGGGCGCGACATGCGCGGCGAATGAGACGGGTCTCTTTTTAACCGGCTGCGTTCCCCCGTCTCCCTCCCTTTAAATGTTCTTAGCGAAACGCGCTTCCGCCCTTCCTCAAGAACCGATCCTTGGGCCGGGAGGGCAAATCCCCTTTTGTATCCGGATTTTTCGAAACACACTTGCGGCTTTCCGAGAAAAATGATATGTTATAGAGCGAAACCTGTGTCAGGAGTGCCTGCCGATTTTACCGGGTCAAAGGGAAATCGCAGCCTCCGCCTGTGCTTTCGCCAGCGTCCGGCGTAGGAAAATCTGTTTCCGGAACCGTGTCGCGTGTCAGAAAGGAGAAAATGATGAAGAAACTCCCTATTGTTTTTACGGCGCTCCTTCTTGTGTTTTTATTGAGCGCGTGCAGCTTGATCCCTGCCGGTCTGCTTCCCTTCAAAAATAGCAGCGAGCCGACTGAAGGCCCGATCGCATCCGAGACAGAGGTGCCTTCCGCGGAAGAAGCAGACGTGCCGGAAGCCGAGGAACCGGAAGACGAAGAGGCGTGCTCCGATCCCCCCGAGGCCGATGAGCCGGGATCCGAAGGCCCGGTGATCGCTGTGCCGGAATACGGGGAGATTTCCTTTGAGGAACTGGTAGTGGTGGATAATGACGAATGCTCCATTAAAATCACCCAAATCATACCGGAAGGCCCATGGGGTTACACACTGGAAGTCCATCTCGAGAACAAGTCCGACAAGAAGACCTATGTGTTCTCCACCGAAAACGGAGCGGTAAACGGCGTAGAGTATGATCTGTACCTGTTCTCGGAGGTTGCCCCCGGCAAAAAAGCGTTTAACGGGATCGTCATTGTGCCGGATGTCATGCTGAAAAACGGGATCACGGATTATACCGATATCGAATTGACTTTCATGGTAACCGACAGCGATGACTTGTACGCGGATCCGGCAGCCGAGGTCACCGTCCACGTCTACCCCTACGGAAAAGAGAAGGCCACCGTATTTGTCCGCGAAATCCAGCCGACGGATACCGTATTGTTCGACGATGAAAATGTCACCGTCATCGTCACCGGGTACGAGAATGATCCGGAAAATGGATACTTCGTAAATCTGTATCTGGTCAATAAGACGGACAAGACTCTTTTGTTTACCGAGAACTACGCTTCGATAAACGGATACATGTTCGATTTCTACTGGTCATGGGAAGTCCGTCCGGGCAAGATGGCATTCCCCTACATGTGGTTGCTAAAGGAACGGCTCGATGAAATCCATGTCACCGAGGTGGAAGAGTTCGAGATGCTTTTCATTGTTTATGCAGCGAACGCGGACGGTGCGTACGCGGACACATTGATCGAGGAGGTTGTCACTTTAACTCCGTAATCTCACAGAATCGGGATCTTTCAAACTCTGCTCCCTTCCCGGGCAGCGGCGCCCCCGGCAGGGCTTACGCCCTCGTCCCGCCGGGGGTTTTCTTTACAGTCTTCCCCTTGAGGAGAGGGCGCGACATGCGCGGTGAATGAGACGGGTCTCTTTTTAACCGGCTGCGTTCCCCCGCCCACCTCCCTTTAAATGTTCTTAGCGAAACACGCCGCTGCCCTTCCTCAAAAACCGATCCTTGGGCCGGGAGGAGAATTCCTCTTTGTGGATCCGGATTGTTCTTCATGCTCTTGCGGGATGCAGGGGAGAAATGATATGCTTTTAGTGAACAACGCAACAGCGCCTCCGCCGGTTTTACCAGGTCAAAGGGAAATCACAGCCTCCGCCTGTGCTTTCCGGCGTCCGGCGCAGGAAAATCTGTTTCCGGGACCGTACCGCGTGTCAGAAAGGAGAAAATGATGAAGAAACTCCCTGTTTTTTTTACGGCGCTCCTTCTTGTGTTCTTATTGAGTGCATGCAGCTTGATCCCTGCCGGTCTGCTTCCCTTCAAAAATAGCAGCGAGCCGACTGAAGGCCCGATCGCCTCTGAGACAGAGGCGCCTTCCGCGGAAGAAGCAGACACGCCGGAAACCGAGAACCCGGAAGACGAGGGTCCCGCAGCCGAAGCGGCCGTACCGGAGGAGATCTCTTTTGAAGAAATGGTCGTGATAGACAATGATGAATGCTGCGTCAAAATCACTGCGCTTACACTGGTAGACACATATGCGTACGAACTGGACGTCCTTCTTGAGAATAAGTCCGGGGAAAAGGCCTACGTATTCTCCACCGAAGGCGGGGCGGTAAACGGAGTGGAGTATGATCTGTTCCTGTACAAGGAAGTTGCGCCCGGCAAAGCCGAAACGGACGCAATCTTCATTCTGCTGAACACACTGGAAGACACCGGGATCACAGGGTATTCCGATTTTGAACTGACTTTTAAAGTGTACGACCCGGAGGACTTGGAGGCGGATCCGGTAGCCCGGGTCACTACCCATGTCTACCCCTACGGCAAAGAGAAGGCCGCAGTATTTGTCCGCAAAAACCAACCGACGGACACCGTATTGTTCGACGATGAAAACGTCACCGTCATCGTCATCGGGTACGAGAAGGATAACCCGGATTGGGGATTCATTGTACATCTGTACATGGTCAATAAGACGGACAACACCCTTTTGTTTGCCGAGGACAACGCTTCGGTAAACGGATTCATGTGCGATCCCTACTGGGCAAGAGAAGTCCGTCCGGGCAAGGTGGCTTTCTCTTCCATGTTCTGGTTTAAGGAAACCATCGAGGCGCTCGACATCACCGAAGTGGAAGAGATCGAAATGCTTTTCAGTATTTATGATGCGGACGACTGGGGGGCAGGCAAGCTGATCGAGGAGGTCGTCGTTCTAACCCCGTAGCCTCATCGCATTTGAACAAAAAGCCGCTCCCTTCCCGAGCAGCGGCGCCCCCGGCAGAGCTTGCGCCCTCCTACTTCCGCCGGGGCCTTTTTCATTTCCCCTTGAAGGAAAGCTGCCGTACAAGCGGCGGGATGGGGAAGAGCCTTTTCTCTGCCGTTCACGTTTCCCACATCTTCCTCTTCGACTTTTGCGCGGAATGTTTCGCCCGGTTTTAAAGCCGGTTCATGCGGAGAGGAGCTTCCTTTCCGTGAACCGTTCGGCATGCGCTTGCGGATTTCCGGGGAAAATGATACGTTGTGTATGGATCCGAAGGAATCTGCCTGTTTTGCCGGGTCGGCGGGAAATGACAGTCCTGCCCGTGCTTCCGCCGGAGCCTGCGGCGCCCTCTTTCTTTATAAAACTGTATCTCGTGTCAGAAAGGAAAAACGATGAAAAAACTCTCTATTGTTTTTACAGTGCTCCTTCTTGTATTCTTATTGGGGGCATGCAGCTTGCTGCCTGCGGGCCTGCTTCCCTTCAAGAATATCCCCTCGCCGACCGAAGACCCGGTCGCCTCCCCGGTAGAGACGCTCTCCGCGGAAGAATCCGAGGAACCGGGGTCCGATCCGCCCGGATTCGGCGCGCCGGGATTTGAAGATCCGGTAATCGCTGTGCCGGAATACGGAGAGATCACCTTTGAAGGGCTGGTGGTTGCGGACAACGACGAATGCGCCATCAAAATCACCGCGTTCGAACCGCACAATACATGGGGCGGTTACATACTGACACTGCATTTGGAAAATAAGTCCCGGGAGAAGACGTACCTGTTCAACAACGAATACGGAACGATAAACGATATGGAATGCAATTTGCTCCTGTACACGGAAGTTGCGCCCGGCAAGACTGCGGAAGACATCATCATCATCTCTGAGGATCAGCTGCATCAGCTCGGAATCACCGCTTGTACCGATATTGAGTTGACTTTAACGGCGTATGATATTGATGGCGACTGGGTCGATCCTGTAACGCGGGTCACCGTCCATGTTTACCCCTACGGTGAAGAAAGAGCCACGGTCTTTGTCCGTGAAAACCGGCCGGAGGACACCGTATTATTCGACGATGAATATGTCACCGTCATTGTCATAGGGTACGAGCCCGAAACGTATTGGGGATTCGCCGTAGAGTTGTACCTGGTCAATAAGACGGACAAAGACCTTTCATTTACTGTGAGCAACGCCTCCGTAAACGGATACATGGCTGATCCCCTCTGGTCAAGGACAGTCCGTTCGGGCAAGAAGGCCTTCGCCTCCATGTTCTGGACGGAAGAAATTCTCGAGGGTCTCGACATTACCGAAGTGGAGGAAATCGAGATGCGTTTCAGTGTTTTTGATTCTCATGACTGGGAAGCGGAGAATCTGATCGAGGAAGTCGTTGTTTTAACGCCGTAACCTCATCGCATCTGAAAGCCGCCCCTCTTCCGGGCAGTAGCGCCCCGGCGGGGTCTCTACCCTGCCGGGGCTTTTTCTTTATCGCCTTCGCTGTCGTCTGCCCCTTCGATTTTCCTTCTCAAAATGTTCCACGTGGAACATTTCATCCTGTTTTTAGCCCGGTTCTGTTTATGCGGGGGGGGAACTTTCCATTATCGCTCCGGCTTTTTTCGGCAAGCTCTTGCGGGATACCGGGAAAAGATGCTATACTTTGGGTGAAAACTCCTCAGGGCCCATCGATCTCGCCGAGTGGGCCGGACCGCGTCATCCGGACGCGTTGCCGCCGATACCCGTCTCAACAACACCTCTTCCGGGACCGTACCATGTGTCAGAAAGGAGAAATGATGAAAAAACTCTCTGTTATTATTACGGCACTCCTTCTTGTCTTCCTATTGGGGGCGTGCAGCTTGCTGCCTGCCGGCTTACTCCCCTTTAAGAATTATGGGCCGACCGAGGCACCGATCATCTCCGCGGCAAAGGATCCCTCCGAAGCCGAAGACAGTGCGCCGATATACGGGACACCCGTGTCCAAGGAGCCGGCATCCGATGATCCGGAGCCTGACATGCCCGACGCGGATGCGCCTGCGCTCGAAGCCCCGGTATTGGGGGAAATCACCTTTAATGGATTGGTGGTCATCGAGGGCGATGAAGGCACCATTACAATCACCGCGATCGAGCCGGACAATGAGTGGGGTTACACGCTGAAAGTCCTTCTTGAAAATAGCTCCTCCGTGCCGTACATCCTCTTCACGGAAGACGGGGCGGTGGACGGTGTTGCCTGCGATATGTTCCTGTTCGCGGAGGTTGCGCCCGGCGAAGCATTGGAACAGGAGATCCACATCGATCGGAATGAACTGCAAGCGAACGGACTTACGCTTTTCACCGATATCGAACTGACCTTCAAGATATTCGACTCCTATGAGTCTACAGAACCGGTTGCGCAGGCCACCGCTCATGTTTACCCCTACGGCGAAGAGAACGCCAGAGTATTTGACCGTGAAAATCAGCCGACGGATATCGTATTGTTCGATGATGAAAATGTCACCGTCATTGTTACCGGGTCCGGGGAAGATCCGGATTGGGGCTACTTCATAACACTGTATTTGGTCAACAAGACGGATCTGACGCTTTTATTTATGGAGGACAACGCTTTCGTAAACGGCTGCATGACCGATCCCTACTGGTCAAAGGAACTCCGTCCGGGCAAAAGGGCCTTCTCTCCCATGTACTGGTCGATTGATGCGTTCGCGGAGAACGGCATCACCGAAGTGAAAGAGATCGGAATGCTTTTCAGTGTTTTTGATTCTTATGACTGGGAAGCGGAGAAGCTGATCGAGAAGTTGGTCACTTTTTCCCCGTAACCTCACAGCGTCCGAAAGAAGAACTGCCCCCTCCATGGCAGCAGCCCCCGATATGGCGAAGACCCTGCCGGGGGTTTTCTTTATCGCCTTCCCCTCAAGGGGAAAGCGTCATACATACGGCGAAGAAGCCTGAGCCCGGCTGTGTTCGGCAGAAAGCATACACCGCCTCCGGGACTGGCGGCATAGATCATCCTGTCTGCCCAGCCTCTTTTTGCGATTTACTGCGCTACGGTGAACAGCGCGTGGAAGTAGCCTTTTTTCTCCATAAGCATCTCAAAACTGCCCCTTTCCTCGACGCGACCGTCCTTCAGCACGATAATGCCGTCATATCTTCTGAGAAGGGATTCCTCCAGCGTATGGGTCACCACAATGCGCGTAATGCCCTGCAGGTCGAGGATGTCGCCGATTACCTGATACGCCGTCTGCGCATCCAGGGATGCCGTTACCTCGTCAGCCAGCAGCAATTCTGCTTTTTTCAGCAGGCTGCGGGCGATGGAGATCCTTTGTTTTTCTCCGCCGGACAGCCCTTTGCCATTCTCGCCGCAGAGGTAATTCTCCCCCCGTTCCGCCAGAAAATCCTTCATATTGGCGCGGCGAATGGCAGTGTCGATCTCCTTCCGCGGAAAATCCCGAAACATGGTGATATTGTCCCGGATAGAGGCATTAAACACAAATACATTCTGCTGTATGTCGGAGACCAGTCCGTAGAGCGATTCCGCGGAAATGCGCCGAAGCTCCGTATCGTCAAAGAAGATCTCTCCCCTGTAGTTGGCGCTGCCTGCCATCAGCAGATGGAGCAGCGTAGATTTTCCGCTGCCGCTGCCTCCCACCACGGCATACGCCTTCCCCGCCTCAAAATCGGCGGAAACATCCCGCAGGACATCTTTTCCTTCTTCATAGCAGAAGGAAACATCCTTTACCCGGACGCCTTTTTTCAGCCGGGTGATCGCCGCATCTCCAACGGAAGTCGGATTTTTTTCCAGCGCCTCCGCCAGTTTGGCGATCAGGCCACGGGCCGCCCTGCGGTCGGCCAGCAGCCCCGGCAGCTCCGCAATGGGCTGTATCACTAAATTCATCAAATTCACAAACATGATCACCAGACCCGCCGTCATTCCGCGACCGGACAGTGCAAGCCAGGCACCGATCAGAAACACGCCCAGCTGGGCGCAGATACCGGCCACCGCCCCGACCATCCCCACGATGGTCTTGATCCGCCGCCTGCCGAACTTCTCCCCCTCCAGCGCCCGATTGTTGGCGGCAAACAACTTGAAAATCTCCTTTTCCGCCTTAAAACTCTTGACTACCGAAAACCCGCCGAGGCAGTCCTGCAGGGCGGCGGTAAAGTCCTTGTTTCGCGCGGAAACTTTCTTCTCCGCGGCCTCCACCTTGCCTCCCGTCAGCAATGACGCAATTAAGGGAAGGATCGTAATGCCGGCAGCGATGGCAGTCATCAAGGGGGAATACCACAACATCATTCCCAGCGCGCTGAAAAAGGCGACCGCTTTTGTGATCAGCGAAAGCTGCTGCACGAGATAATTCGCCTCGATACTTGTCGCGTCGTTGGTCAGCGCAGACAGATAAGCAGCCGTGTTTTCATCCCGAAAGGTTGCTATGCTTTTCTCCATGAGCTTTTGAAAGGCGAAATCCTTATACTGCCTCATGGCGCGGCCGATATAGAATGGTACCGAAAAATAATCCAGCATAAAAACCGCTATACATATCAGCAGAAAGCCGCCGCTGGCTTTGGCAAGAAAACCGATCGGCAGCGCGCCCGGCGCCCCCGAAGCGGCGTCAATAAGATGCTTCATGATCCAGGATACAATCATGTTGAGGGAGCCCCCCAGCAAAGAGCTGAAAACGGCAACACATAAAACCAGAATATTCTTATGATAGAATTGGGCTGTAAGCTGTCTTTTTAAAGGTTTCTCTTTCATGTTCGGTCATTTCCTTCCATAGGGCAGACGGTATATCTCCCGCAAAAGCTTCAACGGCGTTTTTCAGGCTCTCCGTCGCTGTCATTCCGAGGTTATCTTCGGTGCTGGGCCCGGTCATCAAGATCGCAATAAAGGGGATTGCGCTTGCGTCATAGCCGGGAGAGAGATCAAAACGCCGCGCAAGGTTCCATGTTCTTTCCGGAAAACCCCGCTCCGGCCGTATCCCCATGCTCCCGGCCCCCCTTTCCCCTGTCTTCATCATACCTCAAAAGAAACGACAAGTGAACACAATTATTCATACAAAAAAAGTTTTTTAATCCCTTCGGCAGAATCGCACTGTTTTAGAATGACCGGACACACTATTTTTAGCCTTTTTTCGTTTATAATCTCTTTGGAAAGGCGCGGTTAAGACCTTTCCTTTTTATTCCGACACAAATAATTAAACATTTGAGTATCGTACCGTAATGCGTTATAATATGAAAAAACATATGAAAGCGCGAAATATTCAGGATCATGGAAAAAGAACGATTTTGCAAAAAGGCAGCCGTCAACAATCTACATGAGGAGGTTCTTATGAAAAAATTTGAGTTTAACGTTCTGCCCGCATCCGTTGAGGAGTTAAAGGCATTGCCTGCGTATGGGTTTGATTCTCCTTTTAGAGTAGGGGCGCTTTTAGTAGCGAGTTTAACGGCTTGGCCGAAGAATCGCGACGCGTGTTACGAAATGATCGACGTTTTGAAAGGACCTCAGAAGATGAGTCCGATGGATAAAGCGTTTATTCGCGATCGAATGATGGGGAAGGGTGATTACATCGGCTTGGCATATTTTGAGGGCGCAACGCCTCAGAATAATTATCAGCCGTATTTTCCTTATATGATCGAGATTCTTGAAAACGATTATTCCTATGTCAATGAAGGCTATGCGAGGCTGTTGGTTAAGACAGCGGGCGCCGACAGCCCAAGGCAAATCACATTAAGACGCAAAGGCAATGAGTGGTTCGTATGGGAATTCCCGGGTATTCTAGCCGATATAAGAAAACCCATTAAAGCAGACCCCTGGGCATGACCGAAGTCCGAACTGAATTAACGATCTGGCGAATATCCGACCGGCCGAAAGATCCCTCGCTCGGGAAATCCGGGTAAAACAATCCCTGCCTTAAAATTCCTTAAAAGTAAACCCTGCTTTTACCTCCTTTGTATTTAAACATTTTGCTGTTTGCAGGGATGGAAATAAAGAGGCGATCCTTCATTGACAGCAAAAATCAAAAGGCTCCTCCGGGAGACCGCAAAGAAAGCCAAATGATTTAAAATACACTTCTCAGCATCGGGTGAAACATCTCCGAAATCCCCTGACATTGAGACAACTGCCCCCCGACAGTCCTGCCGGGGGAATTTTATATTGAAGCCACTCTTTCCATCTCCCGTTTGCGCCATCCGCCCTTAGAGTACTGCATCAGCATACAGGAGGCGCTCAACACCGGGTTGAAGAAATAGCATGGCGTCATCTCCGGCAGGCTGTCCGCTCACTGGGCCTGTGCCGCCGCGATATACAGGATGCAAAAATAGGCATACACCTATTATAAGGGGGATGACTGTAGGCTTCGCCGAAGAGAGGGTCTCCCTGCTCATTTTATCCCGCTCCTCCCTCGTCTTTCTCCGTTGCCGGATAGAACTTATTTCAGAGGCAGAAAAAACCGGCGGGAAATTCCCGCCGGTTGATGCGTTCTTTTCGCGTTGCTCCTTAAGAGGCCGGATCGTAGTTGATCAGCTTAAAGGCCATGGATACGTACTTCTTGCAAGCCCTGTTGAGGGAGCCGTCGCCCAGCATGCCGTCAAAGCAGGTGGTGATAAAGTCCGCCAGGTCATTATCCCCGGTCTTGCAAGCCACGCAGTAGTACCAAGTCCGCAGGGGGATGGCGGTCATCATCTTGTCATTAACGCCGTTGGACTTGATGTACCACTCTCCGGCCAGCCCGGCATAGGGCATGCCGCCGATAAGGGCGTAGCCCTGATCCATCTGGTCGGAGTACTCCTTCATGTCCGCAACCTCGATAATACCCTTAGCAGTGGCGGCGTACGGGCTGTTCAGGAAGTCCTCGGTGTAGGGGGAGTCCTTCAGTGTCAGTATGCTGTAGGAGGTGATGGATTCATAGCTTAGCAGGCCGTAGCCGTTGCGGGAGATAAAGCAGGTAAAGTCCTTCAGATAGGGACCGGAGAGACGATATTTGGTCTGGTTGTCCACGCTGTCCTCAATGCCGGACCAGATGCAGTCGATCTCGCCGGCTTCCAGCTTGGCATCCAGCTCTTCGATGGTATCGGCCATGACGAACTCAGCCTCCACGCCCAGCTTCACAACGGCGGAATTGGCAATGTTCACATCGATACCGGCAGGCTCACCGTCCTCATCCACAAAGGACATGGGGGCATTGTTGCTCAGCATGCCGACGACCAGCTTACCGGCGTCCAGCACTCGCTGATACGAACCGTCATTGGCAGCGAGGCCTTCCACCTTGGTGACATCTTCTCCGAACCATTCGGTGGAGATGCGGCGGAGAGTACCGTTGGTGGCCAGGGTCTTAAAGGCAGTGTTGATCTGGGCGGCAAGGTCTTCAGCGCCGTACTTGAAGCCTACGGCATACTCCTCGGAGCCCAGCACCTCGTCCAGTATGTCAAAGTTCTTGTTGTTAACGGTGATGTAGTACTTGGCCACCGTGTCATCCAGCAGCACGGCATCCACACCGCCGGCTTCCAGATCTTGGAGAGCGGTGACATTGGTTTCAAACTCGACGACAGTCACGGATTCTTTGAAGCTCTCGTTGGCATCCAGCGCGATCATCGCGGAGGAACCGGCCTGAAGGCCCACCTTTTTCCCGGACAGGTCTGCCAGCGTGGCGGCGGAGCCGGCCTTCACCACCAGCACCATATTGTTGTCCATATAAGGATCGGAGAAGGTGATATTCGCCTTTCTCTCCTCGGTAATGGAGAAGCCGTTCCAGATGCAGTCGACCTCGCCGGTGTTCAACAGTTCCACGCAGGCTGTCCAGTCGGCAATCGGTATAAATTCGGCGGTGATACCCAGGGACGAGCAGACGGCGTTAGCAAAATCCACGTCAAAGCCTACTACATTGCCATCGGCATCTTTAAAGCCCATCGGCGGGAAGGCCTCATCATAGCCGACCTTCAGCACACCGGCTCGGCGTACCGTCGTCCAGGATACATCCGGTCCGGCGGGAGCATTGGGGTCATCAGCGGTCGTACCGCTACCAGTACAGCCTACCAGCAGAGATAGCGCCATCAGGAACGCCAGCGCCAAAATCACAATACGATTCTTTTTCATGCAATATCTCCTTATCTCCTTAGTAATTATATTGAGGTTGGGGCGAACAATTACCCGTATTTTCTTTATTGTACCCTTGCGCCGGGAAAATGTAAAGACCAAAATTGACTATTGTTATAAAATTCCGTTACGATTTATTGACATAACCAACGAAGCATGGGAAAATAGCCTCGGAGGTGAAAACTGTGGAATCAAAAAACAGAGGCCAGTTGTTCCGCGTGATTTGCCTGGTGCTGGCGGTAATCATGGCATTGGCGTCTCTGGCCTCCATCATACTGATGCTCTTCTCCTGAGGGGCTTTTTTCTTCTCAGATGGCCTACCACAACATATAGTATCTGCACTCTGACTTATCCACAATTGTAAAAAATTCTTTAAATAAATTGTGGATAATTATTGCAAAAGTATTGCACTTTTGGGTAGAACCATGTTATTATGAGAATACTTCGGTGGATAGCTCCGTTATTTTCTTCCAGTTATCCACATTGTTAGTGGATAACTTTATGGTTGTACACTTGTTATGCACAATATCCATCCACATTTTGTGGATAAAGAAAGGCGCGTCCGATGTTCCGTAAGTTGGATACGAGTTGGGAAACCTGGCAAAAAGCATTGCCAAAGATCAAAAACATCATACCGAACCCGGTGAGCTTCAATACCTGGATTGCTCCTTTGAACCTTCTGGGGCTGGAGGAAAACCCGGGGGAAGAGCCCCGCCTGTATTTTCAGGTACCTTCGGAGTTCTATGTGCCGATGATGCAAAATTATATGATGAACATCCGCCAAGGGCTGGAAGCTGCCGATGGCAGGCTTTATGCCCTTACTTTCCTTTCCGAGGAGGACCTGGACAGCCTTCCTCCGGAGGGAGAAGAAGCGGCCATCGATTCCTCCAACCTGCTTTTCAGCCCGAAAAACACCTTCGATACCTTTGTGGTGGGCGCCTCCAACCAGTTGGCGGCGGCGGCGGCTCTTGCGGTGGCGGAAGCGCCGGGAAAAACACTGAATCCTCTTTTCATCTACGGCGGCACCGGTATGGGAAAAACCCATCTTCTTCAGGCCATAGGAAACTTTATGATGGCGGGGCGGATCCCCGGCCAGCCGATGCGGATCGTCTACGTTTCCTGTGAGAAATTTATTAACGATTTTATCTCCTCTATCAGCACCATCAACAAGTGGAGCGAAGGGGCGAAGGAAAAATTTCGTACCATGTACCGCGGTGCGGATGTGCTGATGATCGACGATATCCAGATCCTGGCCGGGAAAAAGGAGACCCAGGACGAGATGTTCAACATCTTTAACGAGCTGCACCAGGGACAGAAGCAGATCGTCTTCAGTTCCGATCGACCCCCTCTGGAGATACAGAATCTTGACGAACGGCTCAAAAATCGGTTCTCCATGGGCTTTACCGCAGATATACAGCCTCCTGATCTGGAAACACGGATCGCCATACTTACAAAAAAGATGGATCTCCGCCGGCAGGAGAACCCCTCCCAGCCCCCTTTGGATGAAGAGGTGACCGAGTATATAGCCTCCCACTGCGACCGCAGCATCCGAGAGTTGGAGGGCGCTCTCAACCAGGTCTGCGAATACGCCAGGCTGAACCGCTGTGACATCACCTTGGATATGACCCGGTTGGCACTGAAAGACCGGCTGAACAACTCCCGGAAAAAGGCTACTCCGGAAAATATCATGCGGATGGTCTGCGATCGATACGGTATTACAGAAGAGGATTTTCTTTCCCGTACAAAGAGGAAGGAAATTGCCCAGCCGAGGAAAATCGCCATGTACCTCTCAAGAGAAATCACCGGCTCCACTTATGAGGAAATCGGAAGGCTTTACGGCGGTCGGGATCACACCACCGTTCTGTCCGCTTGGAGGGATATTTCGGCGATGTATACGCGGGATCAGGATCTCCGTAAGTTGGTGGCAGATATACGCCAGCAGTTGGATCATACTTAGCCACAATTTCACGAACACGTGGATAACTTTACTGTGGATGAGGCCGCATATAGGGGATGTTATCCACAAAAAACTGTGATATTGATTCGTTTGTACAACTGCCGGCCCGCCCGATGAGGGCAGCGCGGAGGAGGGCACAGTGGTTTTTTATCCACAACATACAATGTATCCCCAAGCCCTCCACAAAGTTATCCAAATCAAAAATCTCCCCCTCAGCGGAAATTTTCTTTCGATTCCCGGTATTTCGACTAAAAACGGCGTTTTTTTGATGGTTTTGAGGTTTATCCACAAATCCACAGACACTACTACTACCACTACCTTATACTATCATAATAATCTGTATATAGAAAGTTCCGGGGATTCCTCTCCCCGGCAAGGAGGTAAACCATGTTCATCCGTTGTTCTCAGGAAGAGCTTTCTTATGCTCTTTCCGTAGTAGCCCGGGCGCTGCCGATACGCGGTGAAGATGCCGGTAATATCCCAGACGGGGTTTTGTTAACGGCGGACAGCCGAGGGCTGACCCTCACCGTCATTAACGAAAGGATGGGGATCACTACCCGCATCGATGCTCAGGTAAAGGAAGAAGGTGTGGTATTGATAGGCCGCATTTTCAACGAGGTGGTGCGTCATCTTCCCAAGGGAGAGGTGACGCTGGAACGAAAGGATACCCGGATGTATATCTCGGCGCCGGGTTCCCGGATTATGCTCTCCTGCCGGGAGGAGGATACCTATCCCCTGCTGCCGTCTGAACGGGCGCAGTCGCCGGTTATTCTCAAACAGCAGGTTTTCCGGGATATGGTGCGGCAGACGGCCTTCGCGGCCTCCATGGATTTATCCCGTCCGATACTGACGGGCGTCTATCTCCATGTGAAGGATCAAAAATTGACCATGGTATCTCTGGACGGTTTCCGGCTGGCACTGCGGGAGACGGAATTGGGAGATGCGTATAAAGAACTTTCCGCGGTGGTTCCCGCTTCGGCAATGACCGAGCTTTCCCGTATCGCCGGGTCGGACGAGGAAAATATTGACCTTACCTTCACTCCCCAGCACCTGATCGCGGATATGGGGGAGACCCGCTTTTCCACCCGGCTGCTGAAGGGGGAATATATTAATTATGCCCAGCTCCTTACCACAGAAAGCCAGACGAATGTCGTGATATCCAGGATGGATCTGGTGGAAGCGGTGGAAAGGGCGTCCGCCATTGCTCAGGAGGCCCGGAACAACTTGGTAAAGCTGACCATTCGCAACGATGGAGGCGTCCGACTTCATGCCGAGAGCGAAATGGGCTCCGTGGATGAGGATTTGGATGGGCATGTCACCGGACGGGAACTGGAGATCGCCTTTAACTCCCGGTATATCGGGGATGTCATCAAGAACCTGTCAGAAGATTCTATAAAGATGTGTTTCAACACCTCTATAAGCCCCTGCGTCATTCGGCCGGTGACGGGCACTGAATTCCTGTACCTGGTATTGCCGGTTCGGGTATCCATATAAAAGACGGGTTTGGAGAGAAGAGATTTTTGACGAGAATTATTGCCATTGCCAATCAAAAGGGCGGTGTGGGGAAAACCACTACCGCCGTCAATCTCGCCGCTGCGCTGGCGCAGGCAGGTAAACGTACCCTGCTGGTGGATATGGACCCCCAGGGCAATGCCACCAGCGGTCTGGGACTTAAAAAGGAAAGCAACTCCCCGGGGATCTATGAGGCGCTGCTGGGGGACGTCCCGGCAGGAGAGATTCTCCGGGAGACGGAGATAGAGGAGTTGCTTGTGGCTCCTTCCTCGGTGGATTTGGCCGGAGCGGAGATCGAACTTGTAGGATTGCCTCATAGGGAAAAACGCCTGGAGAGGGTGCTGCGCCAGTGTGAAGGAGATTTCTCCTTTATTCTGGTGGACTGTCCCCCCTCTCTGGGGCTGCTTACCCTTAACGCCCTGGCTGCCGTGCATTCGGTGCTGGTACCCATACAATGCGAGTTCTACGCACTTGAGGGGCTGACTAAGCTGATGAATACACTGCAGCTTGTACGCAGGGATATCAACCCTTCCCTTGTGGTGGAGGGCGTTTTATTGACCATGTATGACGGACGTACCAATCTGTCCAACCAGGTGGCGGAGGAGGTGCGCAGATATTTTAAGGATAAAGTCTATCGTACGCCGATACCCCGGAATGTTCGGCTCAGTGAGGCGCCAAGTTACGGCCAGCCCATTCAGTTATACGATCCGGACTGTGCGGGCGCGGTAGCATACCAAGCGCTGTCAAAAGAGATATTGGCGGAGAAAGGCGGGGAAGGATGACTGCAAAAGCAAAGAAAAAAACCGGTCTGGGCCGAGGGTTGGAGGCGTTGCTGACAACGGAAGAGAGTCCACAGTTACCTGTGCAGCAGATATCCATACTGGAAATTGATATCAGTCCCCATCAGCCCCGGCGGGAGTTCGAAGCGGTTGCGCTGGAGGCGCTGGCTGCCTCCATCCGGGAACACGGTGTACTGCAGCCTATTGTAGTGCGCCCGGTGAGGGGAAGGTATCAGTTGGTTGCCGGCGAACGGCGGTGGCGGGCTGCCCGGGAGGCCGGAATGGAAAAAATCCCCGCCCTTGTCCGGGAAATGTCAACCCGGGAAGCGGCGGAACTGGCGCTGGTGGAAAACCTGCAGCGGGAGGATCTTTCTCCCCTGGAGGCTGCCGCCGGCATACAGGAACTGATGGAGCGTTTTTCCTACACCCAGGAACAGGCTGCCCAAAGATTGGGGATGGACCGCTCAGCTCTTACCAATCTGCTGCGTTTGCTGAAGTTGCCGGAACCGGTACGCCGCGCAATCGCCGAGAGAAAGCTGACCGCCGGCCACGGAAAAGTACTGGCGGGAATAAGGGAAGAGGACCGGCTGCTTACTCTTTTCGCGCAAACAATGAATAACGGGTGGAGTGTACGCCAGTTGGAGGAAGCCGTCGCCACCCAAAGGAGCCGGAAAAAGTCAGGTTCGGCCAGAACCCGCCTGCCGGAAATAGCCGCATGGGAGCGGGATCTGCAGGAATATCTGGGCACCCGGGTCAAGGTGGATGGCAGTCTGGAGCGGGGTACCATACGCATCACTTATACCGATCGGAATACCCTGGAACAGCTGTTTGAAAAGCTGAAATAGGATAAAAAAACCCTCTCCTTTGAGGGTGCGTCTTAGGGATTATCAATCCCGGAAAAATATCGGCATAGTTTGGTATGTATTTACCGGCTATGCCGATTTTTCATTCTTTGTGGTGGATGTAGAAACCGGTGGATCAAACTCGCCAATGCAGTTCCATACAATTTTGATACGCTGTACCCGCCTGCCATCAATGCGCTCTGCTTTGTACACATAGATCTTTTCAACGAATTCCCGGATAATTTCCGCTGTGAGTTCCTTAATGTCCGTATACTTTCTTACCAGTGAGAGGAAGTGGTCAACATTGAGAGCGCTTTCCTTATCCTCTGTCATAATGGATTTCAGTTCCGTTACTCGCTTCTCAAGAGCCTGCTGCTCCGCTTCATAGTTTGCGGTCATCTTGGCGAATCGCTCGTCGGATATCTTACCCTCGATATTATCTTCATAAAGCCTTTGGATAATCTCGTCCAGCTTGGCGATGCGGGCTTGTGCCTGTTCCGATTCACGTCTGCTGTCACGCATACTTTTGTCAAGCTCTGACCTTGTTTTCTTAGTTACCATCTCCACGAAATCTTCCTCACATTCTCTGGCAAAAGCCGTTACGCGGCGGATGCCGTCAAGGAGCAGTTCCTCAACGACCGCATTGCGTATCTGGTGTGAACTGCAGCCGCCTTTTATCTTGCGGTAGGTAGCGCATACAAAATACTCTTTTTCATGTTCCCAACCCCGCCCACGCACCTGATACAGCTTGTTTCCGCAATCCGCACAGAACATCATGCCGGAGAGAAGCGGCATTTCACCCATCGGTGTGAGCCTGCGTCTGCCATCCCTGATTCTCTGCACTACTTCAAATACGGATTCCTCAATAATTGCTTCGTGGGTATTCTTGAAGATCATCCACTCCGACGGGTCATTTTTCATCTGCTTTTTCTGCTTATAGGACTTGCGGTAAGTTTTGAAATTAACCGTATGTCCCAAATACTCCTGCCTTGAAAGCATATGAACTATTGTGCTGCCTCGCCAGACATAATCATCGTCATGGCCTCTGTTGTCCGGAATATTGATTCCGTTTTTCCTGGCGTGAGCCGTTGGATTCATAATTCTGCGCCTTGTAAATTCCTTGGCTATCTGCGAAGGGCCATACCCTTGCATACACAAGCGGAACGCCTCACGCACAACTTTGGCGGCTTCTTCATCGACTATCCAGCGTGTCTTGTCTTCCGGGTCTTTGATATAGCCGTAAGGCGGATTGGTGCAGAGCGGTTTGCCGGACTCCCCTTTCGACTTGAAAACTGCGCGTATCTTCTTGCTCGTATCTTTGGCATACCATTCGTTGATGATATTAAGAAACGGTGTAAAATCGCTGTCCTGCTGGTTGGCACTGTCAACATTATTGTTTATTGCTATGAAGCGAATGTCGGAGCCGGGAAAGAGCACTTCGGTATAATAGCCGACCTTTAGATAATCTCTTCCGAGACGGCTCATGTCCTTGACAATGATGGTGCCAATCCTGCCTTCTTCCACTAGGGAGATAAGGCGCTGCCAATCCGGGCGGTCGAAGTTCGTACCGCTATAGCCATCATCCACAAAGAACTCAGTGTTTGTAAAACCGTTGTCATCAGCGTACTTCTGTAAAATGGTCTTCTGATTTTTAATGCTGTTAGAATCACCCTGCAGCTCGTCATCTCGTGAAAGACGGCAATACAGAGCGGTTATTTTATCGTTATTCTTCACAGCAGTATAAGACTGCCTGCTATTCATGTTTACCTCCTTTCCGACAGTCTTCAAGCGGTACTCTATGTTCCCGTACTGCCGCGAAGAAGTCAAGTTATTTGTTTGAGAAGCCTTATTTAATTCAAGCTTTGCTGTGCCGTTAAGTATCATTCGTTTCAGCTTGTCATAGGCGGTTTCTTTGGCAGTGCTGCTGACTGCTGATTCTATAATGTAGAGAGTATCACCGATTACCTTTTCGGTAACGCAGATGGTCTTCTCAGCCATAAGGCACTCCTCCTTTCTGACATTGGGGTAGGGGGTAACAAATCCTTACACCCTTTCGATCGTGCAACGGGCGTGGGGTTTCGCGCGAAAAAACGCTGATTCAAACGGGGTATTAAGGGAACAACCGGGATAAAATGCGAATAATTGAAATAAACTTGGTGTGTATTTCATCTTGATAAGTGCTTTTTTAGGTGAAAAGGCACAGCAGGATTTTCCACTGTGCCTTTCCACCATATGTCTTAACCGTTGGTTCCAGTATTCTTCTGAATTACCTTCACTGCCTCTTGGCGGATAAGTTTTCCGTCAATAAACTCAAAGGCAAGGTAACCTATCTGGTCGAGCAGGGCAAACTTCTCTGAGAGCGCCCTCACGCTGACAGGGCTTCTGCAGATGATCCAGTAGTAGCTGAAATCACCGAAAGCAATAGGCTTTGAACCGGACTCCATATCCGGCATAAACTCGGAGACAAATACCTTTTTGCCAAGGATGGTATCATCGCTGCTGCGCCATAGGTAGTTTCCGGCTTCGTCTTTCAACGTACGCAAGGCAAGGGCTGTCTTATCGTTCATGAGCCATACGGCATTTTTGCGGTATTCCGGCTTCACAGAGAAGTACAAGCTGATTATATCATCATAGGTAATTTCATCGACAGCATAGGCAACCTCAGCGCCGTTTGCACCGTTTAAGATACCTGTCGGCATCTGTACGCCGGTACCGCTAATAAAGGCGTTGTCCTCAGCTTTGGCAAAGTTCCTGGCAAGGCGCTTTACAAGGTAGCTTTCAATGTCGAATGCGGCATCGCGGACAAAGTCCGAATTCATTTTTACAAGAGCAGCGAGCTTATGGCTTTCAACGGTGTATTGAGTGAAATCATTTAGTCCGTCAAAAACTGGGATAGCGCCGCCTTCCGGCACAAACTGCGCAAGGTCATCGTATTCCTTTGCAAGGATGTGATAACTGCCTTCATATACGTTAAAGGTTGTGCCGATTTTACGGAACAGGCTCTCGTTTATGATGGCTGCTTCATATTTGTTATTTGTGGCATTTGGCATGACATAAGTACCCGTCTCGCTGCTGCGGCCTTCGGAAAGTCCAGAATAATCGCTTTCCTGGCCGCGCATGGCGTTCCAGAAGTGCCTGCTGTATTCCGGCTGACCGGTATATACTCTGACTTCAGTATAATTCATGGCGTTCCCCTCCTTAAATCTTATCGCAGAATGGACAGGCATAGAGACCGAGGTCATGGTAGCTGAGCGATCTTCCTACCTGTTTCAAGTGGTGGTGGCATTTCGGACACAGAATGCTATATGCCATAGCCCCTTCAATGGTATGAGGATGCTTTGCATGGAGGCGGTATCGCAATTTTAACTTTCCTTTATCATCTTCGATGACAACATCGGAAAGATGCAGGTCGCACATGGCTTGGGCATACTCATCGGAATAATAAGTGTGCTGCGGTCGCAGCAGAGTGCCTTCCTTGTTCATTTTCATAAGCGGATAATTCATGTTTTTGCCCTCCTCAAAATTAAGATGTTTGAATGTGGTTGATGATATTTCCTGTAGATCTAACTGCTGAGCGCTGATCATGACGTATCACTATAGCTATTCCTCTCTCCAGTGATACTTCCGGTGACAGAAGTGACGGTTCAGTGACAGTAGTTTTGATGAACTGTCACGCTGGAAAGCGGCTTGCAGCAAGGCTTTTAAAGCTTCAGTGACGAAAGTGACAGAACTTTTCATTTCATACTCACAACAACTCATAATCTTTTCCTTGTTCTCTGTACAATTCCAAACTTTATTCTTCCCGCCAAGAAGTTTGAAAGACTGTCACTTCTGTCACTTGTGGCTGGAAACCCTTGATATATGGGCGTTTTCGCGGTGACAGTTGCCTGTGAGAACTGTCACTCGACTGTCACTTCTGTCACTTTTAAGAAAGAAAATCCGTACTGTCATAACCATAAGCCTTCTTGTACTGCTCCTTTGCCTCAATAGTGAGGGTGAGGTTTTTATAATAGGTGCCTTTATTGGTATGAACGGTCATCTCCTTAAAGGTGCAGCCGAGATGGGATGCCAATGTCTCTCTGAACTCTTTGGCTGTCTTGGCAAAGCCGTTATTGTTGTCATGGCACCATGCCCTGTAAACATCGTAGATGCGGCTCGTTGTAGCGGAATCATTAAACTTGCCTTCTGACCGCTCGCACATACATTCCTCATAGAAGGAGATCACAGTATTGTTCTCTGACATATATTGCTCTCTTGCAAGGCTTACACTGTCCGGCTCGGAAAAGCTGTACCCGTTTGCAATAACCGTCTGCAGCGCCATAACAGCCTTGTAGACGATGCCATCACGCTCGGCATACATTTTGTCAAGGAGTGTTTTGTCCTGCTTGTCCTTTGGAATGACATTAGGGCAGCGCACCACCATGATGCGGTCATAGACCCATTTGCCATCATCGCCGCCAAACTTGGGAAGTCTGTTCATGCAAAACCAGAGCAGCCCGTTGTAGGTGAACTCAAAGGCCTGCTGTCCTTTGAACTCGGCATATAGGCTGTCGCCGCCGGTAATTTTCTTAAATGTTTTCAACTCATCTACGGATAAAAAACTCATATCCGAGCTACCGGCAAGGCGTGTGCCATATATCGCGCCGGTGCCGAAACGCGCTTCAATCTCCTTAAGGTCGATTCCTATGAAGTTACCCTTGCCGAGCAACCGCTCTACAAGACTCTTTAGCTGAGATTTGCCGGTGTCGCCATCGCCGACAAGGAAAAGTGCTTTTTTCATTCTCCATCCCTTGATGTTGGAGATGCATACACCGATAAACTCAAGGAGCAGGTGTTCTATGGCCTTGTCTCCGTCCGTGAGGGTGTGCATATACCTGTCGAAGACCGGCGTAGGCGTTTCCCTTCCCGACCAGTTGCACGGAATCTGAATGGTGGAGAGGATATCCGGGGAGTGTGGTGCAAGAATGGCGTTATCTGCGGTGATACGGAGCAGACCATTTCTGAAGTTGATTAAATCCTCATCGGCGTTCAATTCATCCTGGCTAACATAATTAAGGTCAGTGGTGATATGCTGTAAAGTTTCGCTGACGATGCCCATTCTCACAAGTTCCTCGTCATAATCTGCGATGTACTGCTTGATAATGCCCATCAGCATATTGTCGGCATAGAGCCGATAACAGCCGTTTTCGTAGACATATTTCAAAAGGCCCTGCTTTCCGTTATCCCTTACAAGCACATAGCGGAGATGCTCGCGTACGTACTTTGCAAGGAGCGGAACGCTGACATAGGGTTCACCGGTCTGTTCATGAAATTTGATGAAGTATGGATGCTCCATCCTGGATTTATGAAAGGTGCCATGACAGGCATTAATACCGGCATTGATTGTGGCTTCTCTGTAATCGTCACGCTCCCATTTTTCGCGATAGAGGGCAGAACTGCGGAAGATTTCATCAATAGCAGCGGGATCTGGCCCGGTACGGAATGCAATCATGGCGCACAGCGCCGCGTCAGCCTCGGAGTGAGAGCCATATCCGGAGATATCTCCATCGTCATACAGCTTCTTGAATTTCTCTCCGTTTTTCTGCTTGCGTAAGTTGCAGACAATATCGAAAACGGCGCGGTCGCCGTCACGCTTGGCACTGTACTTGGCTTTTCCTTTGCGACGCATATTTTTATCAAGCGTCGTAAGGACTGCCGCGGTACATTCGCGCAGAGGCTTATCATTAATGATATTGCCGGTAAAAGCGGCAAAGCGGTTTGTAATGCCGCCGATATACAGTTCCAAATTGTTATGGGGATTTTTCGTATAGAACTGCCGATCGAGTTTTAAATTCCCGTTTTTATCAATGTAGGTAGGGATTTGTGTAAAGTCGCATTTGCCATATTGATGTATGCCTGTGCCGCTGACCGAGTATTCTGCATAAGAGTCATGCCTTGCTAAAATCGTCTGCACAAGCGGATCTGTAATCGCTTTATGGTCGATGTCTATGAAGTAATAGCCTTTCGGTATCTTAAAACCGATACCGGCGGCAACAGGATTATGCTCCTTTGCTTTTACTGCCTCATTGTATGTGACCCATGTATGAGACCATTTGTCATCTGTTCCGGTTGGGCCGCCTCCAGCCGCAAAAGGTTTCTTCGTCGGTTTGCCATTTTTATCCGTTGCCCATCGCCACAGCATCCATATCTTCATATCCATCAGTTCCTGCATTGCGTTTGCCGTCTTGTCCACCTCCTCTCCGCTGCTTTTTGTGCTGCCATTATTCGTGCGCCGAGTTTATGACCAGCCACTCCTTAAAGGCTTCAACAGGAATCAGGATTCTCGTACCAACCCGTATGACTGGAAATCCCGGCTTTTTTACAAGTTCGTAGGCCTTCGGCAGGCTAATGCCCATCTGCGCCGACAGTTCCTGCACACTCATGGTCGTCTTTTCCATATACTCTTTCCTCCTTATCTTGATAGTCGTTTCGGTTTCCACATCCACCGTTCGCTACCGTTCCTGAGGCAGCCACCTGCTCGTGGTCTCCCCGTATCCGATTGCAGCAGAAGCGCTCCGGCTTTCACCATCGTGGCGGCTACGCTGCAAAAGTATCTCTTGCGGGCGGACTATTCAGTTGTCAAGGATCCGGAAATTAAGTGGTTTTACAATTTGTTCTTGTATTCAATGCCATTGTATAATACAATGTAAGTGATGTTAAATTTTCATCGCTTACAATAACGATTACATTCAAAGGATGATTGCCATGAAAAAACTGCCGGTAGAAAACCTCGGCTTTGTTGAAATTGGCGGCGTTGGCGAGATGATATATAGGGCTGTGCGATTTCCCGAGTATGTTCCGGACTATGACGATGACGGCGAAATAATTAAACCTATCTTCACAGGGGGCCATGCTCCGGAAAGCGGTACTGATTATTCGCTTACCGGACAGGAGCTATTGGTCAGCCTGTGCAATCTTTACGGAAAAATAAATAACCCGGACAGCACTGTTTCGATTACAGATGCCGTCTGGGATTGGTGCAGAAACAATATTCACCCCTACAACATAGACAGTCTTTATGAAATGCTGGATAGCGAGAAGTTTGCGCATATAACATACATGGATTTGATTCAGAAAGATGCCGCATTCTATGTAAATCAATTCATAAAGGATTTATGCAGTCTGGGTACTGTATTTGAGCTTTACTTTGCCTTGAGAAGGGTTAAATACTACGGAGAGATTGATTGCGCAAGGAATTTTTATTATGAAGGCAGGCTTTGCGACAGCCTCGCTTTTCTTGAAAGATACCGACAATACGAGGACGACGAGGAATACAAGGCCCGAATACTTGAGAATTACAATGAACACATATCCCAAGTGATAGATATGTTCCCGGACTTCCGTATGAGGCTGAAATTGGATAAGAAAACCGGGAAAGTGATGTACGGCGCCGACATTCAATCGGTATTCGATATTTGCTGGTACACCTTTTCCAGATTGGTAGCTGACGTTGCGCCGCCGGTGGATGAAGACCTTAACTATTTCGAATCTCAAGGCTCGATACTGTCATGCCTTGCCTGCGGGAAATACTTTGTGCGGCATTCAAGCCGCCAGCTATATTGTAATAACTGGGACTGCCAGGCCGAGCGTAATCGGAGAAACAGGCGAGCGAGCTATGCCCGGAAGAAGGCGAAGGAAGTAGAAAACAAGGAATAAAAATTGAACTCGCTACCATGCCTGGTATGTGTGTGACGTTTTAAATGCTTTCGGATAAAACTTATTCATGTATTTATTGAAAATTTAACAGAAATGTGATATCCTTTGTATAACTTCTCTTAATTGGAGGTATAGCTTATGGCTGTAAGCTATAAAAAGTTGCAACACTTAATGATTGATAGAAATATATCTAATGCTGAACTTATGCGTAGAGCAAATATATCAGCAAATATAATCACGAAAATTAGAACAGGCCAATATATAGCGTTAGATAAAGTGGAAAGCATTTGTTTAGCAATGTGTTGTACACCTAATGATATTTTGGAGTTTGTTCCGGACGAGGAGCAGATAAAGGAATGACAAAACAAGTGAAATCCAAGCAACGCGTAGCTGACCATGGCGAGGTTTTTACAGCTGAACGCGAGGTTAAAGCCATGTGCGACTTGGTGAAACAGGAAACTGAAAGAATTGACTCACGATTTTTGGAGCCTGCCTGCGGTAATGGAAATTTCCTTGCAGAAATACTTTCACGAAAGCTGGCTGTTGTGAGAAAAAAATATAAAAAAAGCCCTTATGATTGGGAGCGCAATTCACTTCTGGCGCTGGGTAGCTTATATGGAGTGGATTTACTGATCGACAACTGCATCGAATGTAGGCAGCGGCTATTTAAAATGTGGGATAAGGAATATAAGGCTATATGTAAAAAAGAGTGCAATGATGACACCCGCGAGGCTGCCAAGTTTATCCTCTCCCGTAACATCGTTTGTGGTAATGCGTTGACACTTAAATGTGTCGATGAAAATGGAAAGGATACTAATGAACCTATAGTTTTTTCCGAATGGACTTTTCCTTTTAATGATGCTATGATGCAACGCAGTGATTATACCTTTGCAGAACTGCTAGCTGCTGAAGAGGAAAGGCCTAAACGTAAAAAGAAAAAAGACGAGCCTGAGCAAATATCACTCATGCTAGATGAAGATATAAGAGAGGCACCATCGGATGAAGGAGTGTTCCTGAAGAAATACATCTCACATTATAGGAGGATACAGGAAAATGGCTGATACAGGATTATTTAATAATGTATACAATCCGGACGTGCTGTCCTGCCTTGCTAATCTCTCAAACGATGAGGTTTTTACTCCACCCGACGTAGTGAACGCTATGCTTGATATGCTGCCGCAGGAGCTCTTTCAGAATCCTCATACCACCTTTCTTGATCCTGCCTGCAAGACTGGTGTCTTTCTTCGTGAAATTGCCAAAAGGCTTATCAAAGGACTGGAGACGCAGTTCCCAGATTTACAGGAGCGTATAGATCATATTTTTCATAATCAGCTTTATGGTATTGCTATTACAGAACTCACCAGTTTGCTTTCACGCAGGGGAGTTTACTGCTCCAAATACCCGAACAGCGAGTTTTCTGTAAGTTACTTTGATGATGATCACGCACAAGGAAATATTCGCTTTGTGCGTACTAAACATACGTGGAAAGAAGGTAAATGTATATATTGCGGAGCTACTCAAAGCGAGTACGATAGAAGTACAGATCTAGAAACATATGCTTATGAGTTTATCCATACAAAAAAGCCGGAGGAAATTTTCAATATGAAGTTTGATGTGATAATATCAAATCCACCTTACCAGTTGAGTGATGGTGGTAATGGGAAAAGTGCGAAACCGATTTATCAAGAATTCGTTGGTAAAGCTAAAAAATTGAATCCTCGCTATATAGCAATGATTATACCTTCCCGATGGTTCTCCGGTGGCAAAGGTCTCGATGACTTCAGAAAAATAATGCTATCGGATCGCCGAATTAGAAAACTTGTAGATTATGAAAACTTCAAAGACGTTTTTCCAGGTGTTGACCTAGCCGGTGGCGCCTGTTATTTCCTTTGGGATAGGGATTATGATGGCCCGTGTGAAGTAGTTAACTTCAATAAAGACACACCTTCATCAGCAAAAAGGTACCTCGATGAATATGACATATTCATTCGTCAAAATTTGGCTATCGATATAGTTAAAAAGGTTACGGCGCAGCATAAACATTTTCTTGATGAAGTTGTATCGTCGAGAAAGCCGTTTGGATTGCCTACAAATTATACCCCACAACCATCTGGAATACCGTGCTGGTTTATTCAAAAAATTGGATTGAAGTATGCATCAGAAAAAGATGTTGATAATAGTAAAGGCTACTTGGAGAAGTGGAAATTTCTTGTACCCAAAGCTCCTATAGCTGGCCAAACTGACTTTACGAAACCTGTTGGGTTTTATTATGATGGGAATACCCGTATTGCTAAACCAGGAGAATGCTGCACTGAATCTTGGATTGTGGCTGGTGCTTTTGATACTGAAGAAGAAGTGTTATCATTTAAATCGTATATTTTTACGAAAACAGTAAGATTTTTACTTTTACAAACCGTTGTTTCACAGGATGTTACAAAAAAGAACTTCTGCTTCGTGCCTAATCTGATTCACTATGTTGGTAAATATACAGATGAACAGCTTCAAAAGCTTTGGGGAATCACAGAAGAAGAATGGCGATATATTGATTCTAGAATATCATCAAATGAGGAAATTAATTGAAGGGAGACTCACTATGAAGAAAAACTGGATTGTACCTTGTAATACGAAGTACTTTGATGTGATCGCCCATTTCAAGAACTCTCCAATTGTTGTTTGGCGAAATTCTTTTTCTATGTGTGTTGGAGATATAGTATATATTTATCTGAGTGCACCGTATGCTGAGATTAAGTTTAAGTGCCGAGTTGTTAGCGAATTAGTCGATGATGAGACATTGTTGAAGAATTCATATGCCATCATAGAGAAGAAACCAAACATTTATTTTTCAAAAAAAGATAAGTATGTCCAGATGGAATTGGTAATTACTTACCCTGAAGGAACATTCACTTATTCCAAGTTAAAGGAACAAGGATTGGGGCAAGTTCAAATTCAGGCTAGGACAGATAGAAATCTTCAGAGGTACCTTGACATGGTAGAGAATAATCTATTTAAAATGTATAACGGGGGTGACGTTAGTGGCAACTGAATTCTTTATTCAACGGCCTGCGATCACACCAACCATTTATGTGTATGAACTCATAGGCGTAGCCTCTCACAAGGGATACATAAAAATCGGATATACTGAACGAGATGTTGCTACCCGTATCAAGGAGCAGCTGCACACTGCTGCTGTTCCGTTTAAGATCCTCTATCAAGAGAGTGCCATGAGGGAGGATGGCTCTGTCTTTACTGATAAGGATATACATCGAATTTTGGAGCGACGAGGTTTCAGACAGCTCAATGCAGTCGCTGACGATAACGAGTGGTACAACTGCTCCCTAAATGATGTTAAGACAGCAATTATTGAACTTAAAACCGGAAAAATCGCAGCCGACAGCCGAACAGCTGCATTCCGTATGCGTCCGGAACAGCAGGCGGCTGTAAAACGCACGGTCGAGTATTTTACCAAGGCCAAATACGACGAGCCGGACAGAGCGCCGAAATTTCTGTGGAATGCTAAGATGCGTTTTGGTAAGACCTTTGCAGCCTATCAGCTTGCAAAAAAGATGGGCTTTAAGCGCGTGTTGGTGCTTACCTTTAAGCCCGCTGTCGAATCCGCATGGCGAGATGATTTGCTTTCTCATATTGATTTCGAAGGCTGGCAGTTTGTTTCCAATAAGGACGCGCACAACAATAATGTTAATATCGATCAGGCCTACGCGAAGTGTGATAAAAAGAAGCCTATCGTTGTTTTTGGTTCCTTTCAAGACTTGTTGGGTACCAATGAGAATGGTGGCATAAAAGCTAAGAATGAATTTATCCATGCGGAAAACTGGGACTTGGTTATTTTTGATGAGTATCACTTTGGCGCATGGCGAGAAAATGCCAAGAAGCTCTTTGAGAATCCTGATGAGGAAGAAATAGTCGACTTTGATATAGAGAAGTACAAGAAAGACGAGGCCGATAACGCCTATAACGAAACCTTCCTTCCCATTACAGCCAGTTATTATTTATACCTTTCTGGCACACCTTTCCGCGCCATTAATAGCGGCGAATTTATAGAAGATCAAATATATAACTGGACATATTCTGACGAGCAACGTGCAAAGGAAAGCTGGAAAGGCCCTGGTAATCCCTATTTGTCGCTGCCGAGAATGGTCATGCTCACTTATCGGATACCGGATAGCATTCGCCAGATTGCCACGCAAGGCGAGTTTAACGAGTTCGACTTAAATGTGTTCTTTTCTGCCAAGGGTAAAGGCAAAGATGCGCGGTTTGTTTACGAGAATGAAGTGCAGAAATGGCTTGATCTGATTCGCGGTTCTTATCTTCCATCCAATGTTGATGATATGAAGCTCGGGCAGGACAAGCGTCCTCCGATGCCTTTCTCCGATACACGACTTTTGAATGTTCTGAATCACACAATTTGGTTTTTGCCGAATGTGGCATCCTGCCAGGCTATGTATAACCTGATGATGCAAAAGCAGAACGGGTATTACAACCAGAAATATAAAATTATCGTTTGCGCCGGAACAGAAGCCGGCATAGGCTTGGATGCCCTCTATCCTGTTCTTCACGCTATGGGAAATCCATTGGAGACATACACCATCACCCTCACCTGTGGCAAGCTAACTACGGGTGTTACCGTAAAGCCGTGGACAGGCATATTCATGCTGCGTAACCTTAAGAGCCCGGAGACCTATTTCCAAGCAGCATTTCGTGTCCAATCTCCGTGGGTAGTTAAAGATGAAGAAGGTAAAGACCTGATTATGAAAGAAGAATGCTATGTCTTTGACTTTGCTTTGGACAGGGCGCTGCGACAGATAGCTGACTACTCTTGCCGTTTGAATGTTGATGAAAGCAATCCCGAAAAGAAGGTAGCAGAGTTCATTAATTTCCTGCCGGTGTTGGCCTATGACGGCAGCACCATGCGGCAGATTAATGCGCAGGACATTCTCGACATCGCAATGGCTGGAACTTCTGCTACTCTGCTTGCAAAGCGCTGGGAATCTGCGCTATTGGTTAATGTTGATAATGACACTCTGCAACGCCTAATGAATAACAAAGAAGCTCTCGACGCTCTTATGAGCATTGAAGGTTTCCGTTCGCTGAACCAGGATATTCAGACAATCATCAACAAGTCAGAAGCGGTAAAAAAAGCCAAGAAAGAATCCGAGAAGATGACTCCGAAGGAGAAAAAGGAAATATCAGAAGAGGAAAAGGAATATAAGTCTCTTCGGAAGCAGATTCAGGAAAAGCTCATCAAGTTTGCTACCCGTATTCCGATATTTATGTATCTCACTGATTATCGCGAGCGGTCACTCAGAGATGTTATAACCCAGCTTGAGCCGGGATTGTTTAAAAAGGTAACGGGCTTAAACGTAAAGGATTTTGAACTTCTTTGCAGCCTTGGGGTATTTAATGCAAGCCTGATGAACGATGCCATTTTTAAGTTCAAGCGTTACGAAGACAGCAGCCTTTCCTATACCGGTATCGACAAGCACGAAGGAAAGGATATCGGTGGCTGGGATACCGTCATCAAACGCGAAGAATATGATAGACTGTTTTACAATCAACAGGCTACAATGGAATCCATCAACTCGGCGTTCGAAGAAGCAATTGAAAAAGATGTTAAGCCCGTTGCAGCTGTGCCAAAGCCTGATCCAAAACCATCTGCTACAACATATGTTACGGGGCATTTTGGAATTAAGCCTCCGCTGTCGAAAGTAGCCGAGCATAAGAACGCTTATAGCACCAGCACGCAAGCCGATGAGGAAATGGAAGAGTTTGTTATACCGGAGATTTCGGAAGGCGATGCGGTTAAGCATAAGAGCTTCGGTGATGGTATAGTTACAAAGCTCGATAAAGCTGGGAAACACATTCGTGTGAAGTTTGCAGTTGGGGAAAAACTCTTCTTATTCCCAGATGCTTTCAAGCAGGGTTACTTGAAGTTGTAACAAACTTCTGGGTGTTAGCAATACTGTCGGATGTATAATATTACTTATCAACGTGAAAGACTGCACCAAAGGTTTTATCCTTCAGTGCAGTCCTTTCTTTGCTGTCTCCGCTTGAAGAGAGCCGGTCAAAAATATACTTGTTTTCGTAAATCCCTAAGGCCAACTCCCTTTAGGGGAGGGTTTTTTGCGCAGTTGATCAGGCTTTCGGCTGGTACTCCGCCTTGCTGAAGGCCAGCACGGGCAGGAAAACATAGGGAAGGAAAACCAAGCCGGCCGCAAAACCTCCGCCTTTGCCGAAATTCTTTGCCAGACCGATGCACAGTTGGATAGCCACCACGATGTTGTAGATGGGGATGAGCATCAGGAACATTTTCCCGCCGCTACCCAGGCCGATCTTAAACAGCACAAAGGCGTTGTAGAAAGGGATAATGGCTGCCCATCCGGGCTGACCGGCTTTGGAGAAGAGTTTCCACAGCGAAATGATAACGACCACTGCCACCGCACAGCCCACCAGGCTCATTACCGCGGTCGCACCGACGCCTGCACCGATAAGCGAATCCGCGTAATCCGAGTACATATAATCTGAATTCATAATTCCTACCTCCTTGTTAGAGAAATTCCTCGGTTGCGCACACACTACCATATTTTCATCATACTGTCAATAATTTTCTCAAAGGGAAATGCGTTTCTGTCACTCGATGCCTTAGTTTTCTCCTTACGGCGGAAGAGGCGATGTCCTCTCTCTATCGATTGCATCTTCACAATGCGGGAATGTTGCTCCGCCGTTCTTCTCTGCATCTCTCTTCTGCCGCCCAATCTGTTTTCCCTGACTGACCGGTCTTTTTCTCTCTCGTTCTTTTTGGCTTTTTTTATATAAAAACCCCCTTTCGGGGGTTTCTTTGTGGTTATCTCCATTATAGGCGGTGTGGACGACGGATATGCAATCTCCTAATGAGGGCTCACGGGGCGGATGGGGAAAAATGTCCCCTCTCTCGATTGTCGCATCCTGTCTCCCCGCCGTGTTCTCCTATTCTGCCGGTATGATCACCGTTATTACCGACTCCGCCGGCAGCGTCTGTACGACGGTGTTTTCCACCTCGACAAGGTCATGCTCGGCGTCGGTCAGGTAAACGCGGGCGTTGGCGGGTATCGAGAGGGTATGATTTTTTCCCCTGTTGACCAGCACCGCCACCGTCTCACCGGACTGGGTAAAAGCCACCGCCGAGACATCCCTGATGCCGGTCTCCGCCTCTATACGAACGGCACCGGGCTGTATGAACCGGGAAAAATTGCCGTAGGCCCAAAGTCGTTTGACCGGGGTGATTTCGTGGGTAAAGGAATGTACATACATCAACCCGTCATGGTAATCATACCGGGAGACCCCGAGCCAGCAACTCCAGGCGGTGACGTCCAGCACCGTCAGATCCTCGATGATAACGCTTGCCAGCTCCAGAGCGGACCGCATCGTCTCCTCCCGTCCGTTGGCCATCTGGCACCATTCCGTGGCGCGCAGTTTCAGGTCCGGGTAATTCTGGTCCATCCATGCTTTAAAGAGTTGCTTGTCCATCTTATCCGTCCAGTAGGAATGGCCGTCGATGAACTTGACTGTCCGGGAAAGCAGATCGTCCTTCATGATCCCGGTGATATACTGCTTGATCTGGTTGTTCTTCCACTCGCCGGATTCGGGAAGAGAAAGCTCTACCTCCGGCAGTTCGGCGTTCATGGTTTGCTGGAATACCCGGTAGAGGGATACCAGTTGCTCAGCGGTAAAATAACAGCCCTCCTGCCCCTCCGTCCAGTCCCACTGAGGCTCGTTGACCGGAGAAAGCTGGGTCACCGGAATGCCCCTCTCCCGGAAATGCTTCGCCGCCCCGATGCAGTAATCGGCAAAAGCCTGATAATTTTCCTCCGGCAGGTTGCAGGTCCCCGGTTTATCGCAGTGGGCGAGACCGTTGGCGGTCATCTGATCCGGGGCCGAGTTGGCAAAGAAGACCACCTGACTGGCCCCCAGCCGCACCGCCTCCTCCATGCACCAGACGGCATTGGCGTCCCGGGTATAGTCAACCGCCCCCTCCGAGGTCAGGAAGGATTCGGCTCTCCTCCAGTTGTCCCAAAAGATGCCGGTGTATTCTTTTTCCCGGGTGGAGGCGCCCAGATTATACCGGTAGATATCCAGTCCGATGCCGGTTTCCGGGTCGTATAAAAGCGCCAACACCTGTTCCCGGAGAGGGACCCCGTTCTCTTCCTCAGTCCAGCCTCCCACATCCTGAGCCCACCAGCCGCCGCTGGCTCCAAAGCCCTCCAGCGTCTGGTAGGTAACGCCGACATCCAGTGTCAGCGCGCTTTCGGCTTCCTGCTCCGGCCCGGGGGCGTCGGTTTCCCCGACGACCGCCTCCCCTGCGGTGACGGCAGGGACATCCTTCGTGTTTTCCGGCGCGGCGGTCAGGCCGCACCCGGTACAGATCAGCCCCATCGCCAGCAGCCCGCATAAAAATCTCCAATGCTTCATACTCCATACCTCCCGGATATCTTTACACCAGTATACCACAGAATGCCGGCGGGAGAAACGGTTGCTCTCTATCGGACGCGCCTCCGCAGTTGGATTTTTCCCGATGTTTATTTTTTCTCCTTCGGCGCCTCCGCCGACACCCTTGATGACGCGAGGATCATGGTTTAAAATAAGAGCCGGCAGGATATGTTAATTTTAGAAATGAGCTCCGTTCTTTCCGCAAGGACCGCGGAAAGAAATGCTTTGAGACAGAACAGGGAGGAATCGCCATGAAAAGATCCGAAATCAACGCCGCTATGAAAAGCGCGCTCAAGCTTTTTAAAGAGCACAAGATTATGCTGCCGCCATTCCTTCTTTGGACGCCCGAAGAGTGGAAGACAAAGGGTGAGGAGGTCCGCGAAATTAAAGATAATATGCTTGGCTGGGATATCACGGACTTTGGCCTCGGTGATTTTGAAAAAAACGGGCTCTTTCTTATCACGCTTCGCAACGGCAATCAGAAGAATCCTGAGAAATACCCCAAGGTATACGCTGAAAAGCTGATGATTGTCCGGGAAAGCCAGATTACTCCCCTGCACTTCCATTGGCATAAAATGGAGGATATTATCAATCGCGGCGGCGGAAACCTCATGATTCAGCTCTATAACGCGACGCCCGATGAGGCTCTCGCGGATACGGACGTCACGGTTTCTATGGATGGCGTTTCCCGCACCTTCCCGGCAGGCCATGTTGTACGTCTCTTCCCGGGCGAAAGCATTACGCTCACACCGGGCCTTTATCACAGTTTCCGGGGAGAAGAAGGAAAGGGAACCGTTCTTTTAGGGGAAATTTCCATGTGCAATGACGATCTTACGGACAATCGTTTCTACGATAAGGTTGGCCGCTTTCCCAAAATTGAAGAGGACGAAGAACCGCTTTACCTTCTGTGCAACGAATATGGGGGCAGGTAATAGAGAAAATACATACTTCATCGTCGAATGACAGCGCGTTCAATGCCGTTACGGACGAGGGCTTCTGATTCGGGATATTTTCCTCAGACGGTATAGATTCAATTTCTGAACACTGAATCAAATAAGGCAACAGATTTTGATATAAAGTCTGCTGCCTTTTTATGCTCAGAACCGCTTTAAATGCCTGAAAACAGGCACTTTTTCTCTTTTTTGAATCATATTGTCGTTGAAACAACCCGTCCGGGGTCATTTTCGGGTCGGGTTTTTCTTGCTTTGGGGTTGCGGCAGACTTTCTCAAAAGTAAAAGTTTGCTTTGTGGGGTTATCGTTAAACAGCCGAGTTTTTATAATACTCCTCTTTACAAGAAAAGCGGAGATAAAGTGCGGTCGCCGTATGCTCCGTTTAACATTCCCGATTCGTGGAAGTGTGTAAGGTTGAGTAAAATTCCATATAGAAATCAAGTGAAAATAAAACCAACGAATGTCAATCCGTTGGTTTTGTGGGCTTGGTTAAAAGAATATTGAAACGGTGTATAACTTTTTCATCGAAGATTATCCTCATGGTGCTTGTCTAGGCTCTTTGTCTGTGCTCCTGTTATCTTATTCGGCTGAAACACCGGGAGTAGGTCGTAAAGTCTCGCCTGCACCACACTATACCAATATTTTACAAAGCTGGTAGACTAGAAAACTGTTAGTGAATACCACACAAACAAAACACAACTTGATTAAAAACCTAAATAATGATGCAGTTATCCTCTCGAGTCAACAATCTGCGGGCTGCTTTTTTCGTCATCGAGTTCGGAATTTCTCGGATGGATCAACGGACAGTTTGGTTGATCCGTGGTAACAAATCTCCATAATCAGTTCGGCAATATCTTCCGGGGCCTCTTTCATGCCATTTTTTGAATAAGTTTGAATCACAGCATTGCTTCCTGCAATGAGAAAGTCGGAAAGCATCATCTGATACTCCTGTGTCAGCGGATTATTCTTTTGTTCCATTACTTTCAAAGTACGAATACCTGACAATTCCAGAACTTTCGGGAATAATTCCGATTCCGCATTGATTGAAAGCAGCAACTGGCATATTTTTTGGTTGTCCTTTAAAATACGACAAACCATTGTAATTGCTTCAATAGAGCTATGAGTATCCCCCAGCGCATCGTCTATCTGCACCATAACCTCATTTTCCATTTCTTCGAGTACATCCCGCGTGGTTTGATAGTGACAATAGAATGTATTACGATTGATACCGGCCAGATTGCACAGTTCCGTTACGGAAATCAGACTTGCCGGTTTCTTCTCCAGTAGTTGGCAAAAGCTGTCCCGAATCAGTTTCCTTGTGCGAATAATTCGCTTATCAATTTTATATGCCACCTTGCGTCTCCTAATAATGAACGATTTTTGAACAATATGTTCGATAACGAACTATCCTTATTGAATTTATCGCTAATTAACTACACGATTCTAGCATAATTATACAGAAGGATAATGTCAAGCTACTTACTAATATTCTGTGACTGGAAAGGAGTTGTCACAATGATTAATAAAAAGGAAAACCCTGAAATGCTCCGGAAACATAAAGCCCGAGAAGCCAAAGAACTGAAAAAATGGGAAAAAGAACGACAAAAGCCAAAATTGAAGGGATACGGTCTGTATATTTTGTTTCTGATGATGTTGATTCAATGCATCGATAATATTGCCACGACTATAAACACCCAGATGCAGTCCGCAATTGCAGTAGGTTTGTTCCAAGACCGGCTGAGCATTATGTCTTTGCTGTCTGCTCTTTCTATGCCTATTTTGATCCTTTCTATATTTTACAAAGCATTGGCAGACCGCTATGGCAGAAAGTTGCTGTTGTGCATCAACACTTTGGGTATGGGTCTGGGCCTGTTGGCGGTATATCTGGCCGGTGAAATCGGTAATATCGGTGGCGCGGTTACTTATATTCTGGCTTCTGCAGTAATCTATTTTTTCATTGCTAATGATACACAAGTACTATTTATTATGGAGACCTCAGACCCCAAAAAGAGAGCGACCAACTTTTCTGTCATCAATGCGGTAGGACTTTTGTCCGTGGTTCTGATTCCTATGATGCGCAAAGCATTTATGGGCAGTGATATCACTCGCTGGAATCATGTGTATATCGTTCCCAGCATAGTGGGGCTCGTCATTTGCCTGCTCTGCATATTCAGCTGCCGGGAATCCGATGTATTTCTTGAAAGCCGCATTGCTTACTTAAAAATGACCGATGAAGAGCGCCGTGTCGCCAAGGAGGAAAAAGACAAAGCACAAAAAGCCAAAAATGCGCAGGGCGGTGTGGGAGCGGCCTTCCGTTATGCTTTCAACACCCCCCAACTGCGTTGGATATTCATCACGGTAGTCGTGTTCGGCCTTGGCGCATTCGGTCTGCAATATTATGAAAAAATCGCGGATGTATATTACAGCACGGAGGATGTCACGACCCTTTTGATGTACTATCCTTTCGGTGCTGCGGCGGTGACTTTTATCAACGGTTTTCTCAGCGATAAGATTGGAAGAAAGAAAGCGGTTGTCATTATGGCGGCGCTTTCCTTCGCAGGATTTGCGCTGTTCTATTTGGGATGCAGTCTGCAATGGATGCCGGTGGTCGCGGGGCTTGCCGTGGGACTCTACTGCGGCGCAAGCTGGGGTGTTACCGATGCCTGTACCATTATGGCAGGAGAGTCTACGCCTACCAATCTGCGCGCATCTATGATGTCTGTCAGCACCATAACCAATATGGTTAGTAAACTTCTTGCTATGCTGGTGCCTGTGATTACATTGCTTTTGACCCATGACAACTACAATGTGTTAGGGATTCTCTGTGTCGTGGGCGTGATTCCCATGTTAGCGGTTTCCCTGCTGATCCTGATGTTCAAGGTAAAAGACACAGCCGGCACGAATCTCGCGGATCTGTAATACCTATACCTATGAAATATGATTTGAATTTAGGCTGGCATTTTTCTTCTGCCGGTCGACCGGGTTTCAAAATAGTAGATCTGCCCCATGATGCCATGATTCATGAAAAAAGGGACGCCAATTGCAAAAACGGACAGAATACCGGTTACTTTCCCGGTGGTAAATATGTATATGAACGCAGCCTTATCGCCTCTGAAGAGTGGAAGAACAAGTATGTCGCCATCCGTTTTGAGGGTGTCTATCGGCACAGCAGGGTCTGGCTCAATCATGTGCTGCTGGGAACTCATGCCAACGGCTATACACCTTTTGAACTAGAACTTACTGGTCTGAAAGCCGGTGAGAATCATATAAGGGTGGAAATAGATAATTCCGGCGAACCAAATTCCCGATGGTACACCGGTTCCGGTATTTATCGTCCGGTTTGGCTAATCGTAAAGGAGAAAGACCATATCCGCAATCTACGGATTGAAACATTATCCTACGCACCGCCTACAATCCGAGTGACATGCAGTGAAAAAGATGCTTCTGTAACCGTATCAGAAGGAAAAACCGCTCTCTATATGGGTAGCTGCGGCAAAATAATAATCCCCAACGCCGTACTTTGGAGTGCGGAAACACCCGTACTTTACAAATGTACTGTGAAAACGGATACAGACAGCGTTACGCAGTATTTTGGTATTCGTAAACTTGAGTGGAATGCAAGAACCGGGCTGCTGGTGAACGGAAAGCCGGTCAAACTTCGCGGCGGCTGCATCCACCACGACAATGGCTTGTTGGGCGCTTGCGCATTCCGAGATGCGGAATACAGGAAAGTCCGTATTTTGAAAGAAGCCGGTTTTAATGCAATACGATGCGCCCACAACCCTTGCTCCGAGGCGTTGCTAGATGCTTGTGATGAATTGGGTATGTATGTGATGGATGAAGCTTTCGACCAATGGTATATGCCCAAGACCAAGTATGACTATGCCCGAGATTTTGCAGAAAACTATCGCATGGATTTTGCTGCTATGGTCAACCGTGATCGGAATCACCCTAGTGTGATTCTTTACTCCATCGGCAATGAGGTTTCAGAAACTGCCCAACAGCAGGGAATCGCTTTGACAGAGGAAATGGTAAAACTGGCCCACAGTCTGGATGACACTCGGCCGGTGACCTGCGGCATCAACCTCTTTTTGAACGGATTAATCTCAAAAGGGATCGGCATATACAGCGAAGACGGAGAAGGCATGGCAGATAAAGCGAAGGATGAAAACAGCCGAATGTCCAAATTGTCCGGCAGCACCTTGTACAATGCAATAATGGAGAATCTGAGTACCATTAAGAATATCGTCAGCCTTGCACCCTTTGCAGATAAAGCAACAAGCGCTGCCTTTGCAAAGCTAGACATATGTGGCTATAACTATGGCACGGCACGGTACATAAAAGATGGAAAAAAATATCCACAGCGCCTTATTGTGGGCTCGGAAACCTACATTCCCGGTCTGTATGATACTTGGAAAAGGATAGAAACCCACTCTTATCTCGTCGGAGACTTTATCTGGACAGCTTGGGATTATTTGGGTGAATCCGGCATTGGCGCTTGGCGCTATGACAAAGGCGGCTTTCAGAAACCTTATCCAATGCTGACTGCCGGCTGCGGCGTGATCAGTATCACAGGGCGCCCTGACCCGATGCTCTACTATGCGCAGGCGTGCTACGGCAAACAGCCGGTTTTAAAAATAGCGGTTCGCCCGGTAGAACTTGCCGGAGAAAAATGTGCTCGATCTCCTTGGCGAATGACGGATGCCGTGGAAAGCTGGGACTGGCCGGGCTGTGAGGGCAAAATCGCCTATGTGGAGGTCTATACAACGGCACATCATGTACGGCTGTTGCTGAATGGGAAAAAAGTCGGCACGCGAAAGTCGAAAAAGGCCGTTTGCCGATTTCGGCTTCCATGGCGACCCGGTGAACTGGTTGCTGTCGGTTATGATAAAAGCGGCAAAAAACTGGATACTATGGCTATCCGGTCTGCTTCCGGTGTTCCACAGCTTCGCATTACACCCAGCCGCCACCGTTTACATGCAGACGGGCAAAGTCTTGTGTGGGTGGATATTGCCGTCACCGATGCATATGGCACACCGTACCGCAGCCGAAATGTGAAAATCAGTATGGAAACAAAGAATATTGACATACAGGCATTGGGTACGGATCGAGTCAGCAATCCGGAGTCTTATACTGATTTTTTCTGCACCACGCATCTTGGATATGCCCAGGCAATTTTGCGTGCCGGTACACAGTCAGGTACGGCAAAGGTAACAGTCACCGCAGAAGGCATTGACTCCCAAACGTTCTGTTTGGAATTGGAGAAATACTATGAAGTTTAAAACATACGCAAAGCAAACTCCTGAAATAACCGCGGTGGAACAAAGAAATCGCGATATGGCGCGGCAATGCGCCCGGGAAGGAATCGTTCTTTTGAAAAACAACGGCATTTTGCCTATCGTCCCCTGTGTAGCGGCACTGTTTGGCGGGGGCGCGGAGCACACGGTGAAAGGCGGCACCGGTTCTGGCGAAGTAAATCCCCGCCATGTGGTATCTATTCGGGAAGGAATGGAAACGGCAGGCTTTGTTCTCACCAGCAAAGCATGGCTGGAAGAATACAACGAACTTCTGACCGCCTCTCGGAATGATTATACCCGTGATATGCGCAAACGTACAGGATTCCTGAACTTCTCCGCAGTTCCTTTTCTTCTGTCCCATCCATTTAACAATCCGGTAGGCAGACAGATTCGGGAAAGTGACGTGGATGCGGACGCTAAAGTTTGCTTCTATGTGCTTTCTCGGCAGGCAGGCGAGAATGTGGATCGCACTTCTACACCCGGCAGCTATTGTCTGACAGAGCGGGAAATTGATAACATCCGCTTTTGCAAGAACCATTTTCCAAGAACAGTTCTTGTAATCAATGTGGGTGGCTATTTAGATATTTCACCTCTCTCAGATTTGAATTTAGACGCTATTATTTATTTTGGACAACAGGGCGGTGAGGGAGGTCATGGCCTTGCTGATGTGCTCACCGGTAAGGTTGCCCCCAGCGGGCACTTGACTTCTACATGGTACCACAGCTATGCCGATGTACCCTTTGGCGGGGAATTCAGCCTTTTAAACGGCGATTTAGAAAACGAGGATTACAAGGAGGGCATTTATGTCGGCTATCGCTATGCTGATTCATTTGGCGTGGAGCCAATGTATCCCTTCGGCTATGGTCTAAGCTATACGAACTTCTCCATGGAAACTACAGTCACAACACAAAACGGGACAGCGTTCGTTTCCGCCAAGGTCAAAAATATCGGTCATCATACAGGGAAAGCAGTGGTGCAAGTATATGTATCCTGTCCTGTCGGAACGATTCACAAGGAATATCAGCGACTGGCAGGCTTTGGAAAAACCACTGAACTAAACCCCGGGCATGAGCAGACAATAATCGTTTCCTTTGGTCCGCAGGAACTGGCGAGCTACGATGAAAGCAGAAATTGCTATGTCTTAGAAGCCGGTGACTACATTATTCGGGTGGGTGAACATTCCCGGAATACGAAAACTGTTGCCTGTCTGCGTTTGTCTGACGAGAAAATTCTGTCCCACCATCATGCTATTTGTCCCAAACAACGTCAGTTTGAAGAATTACAGGCGACCGGATCTGAAGCGGAAACAATAGCTCCTGTGATTTATTGGAACCTAGATAATATTGAGACCGTTACCCACAACTATGCACCGCATAAAAAGGCCGTTTCTCCGGAATGCCGGAAACTTCTGGATAGCATGTCCATCGAAGATGCGGCGTACCTCTGCGTAGGCTCCGGTCTTGATATTGCATTGCCGAAAAACCGCTTTTTTATGGTACCGGGGGCCTGTGGTTTCACAACCGGCAAGCTGGAAAAAAAGGGCGTGCCGTCAGTAGCCTATTGCGACGGTCCAGCCGGTTTGCGAATGTATGATGAATCCGTCATTACCGGCAATACGGTTCGGATGGTAAAGCCGGTGATGCGATTTATGGAGATGCTTCCCTGGGTAGCAAGAAAAGTCATGTTCGGCAATCCCAAGGGGAAAAAACTTTACCAGTACGCCACAGCGTTTCCCTCCGGCCTTTCCATGGCACAGAGTTGGAATACAGCACTTTTGGAAGCTGAGGGAATGGCTATCCGAGCTGAAATGGAAGAGTTCGGCGTTGCCGTTTGGCTGGCTCCTGCAATCAACATTCACAGGAATCCCCTCTGCGGCAGAAACTATGAATACTATTCAGAGGACCCGCTGTTAGCGGGAAAATTGGCCGCTGCCGTGACCAGAGGCGTACAATGCAAACCCGGCTTTGGCGTAACACTGAAGCATTTTTGCTGCAACAATCAGGAAACGCAGCGCCGATGGGTTTCGGAAAATGTAAGTCAGCGCACCATTCGTGAGATATACATTCGTGCTTTCGAGATTGCCATAAAGGAAGCCGCACCCAAAGCGATTATGAGCAGTTACAACAAGGTCAACGGCATTTACACCGCCCATAGCTATGATCTGCTAACCAAGGTAGTACGTTGCGAATGGGGTTATCAAGGCCAGATCATGACAGATTGGGTTACCGAGAAAAATCTTCTGGATGCAGACAAAGCAATGAATGCCGGTGTGGATCTTATGATGCCGGGCATTTCCTCTGACCGCAAAAAGATCCTTGCAGCGCTGAAAAACGGTACGCTTAAAGAGGAAAAGCTCCGCGAAAATGCCGTCTATGTTCTTAATGACATTTTGGAAACGCATATTTATAAACTGTATCAGGGATGATTTTATGCTATATATTGGAATTGATTTAGGCACATCGGCGTGCAAACCGCTTCTGGTTGATGAGAGCGGTGCGATCGTAAACGCCGTCACAAAGGAGTATCCTCACCTGTTCCCTCATCCCGGATGATCGAAGCAAAAGCCCGAGAACGGGTGGAACGCAGTCGTGGCAGGCGTTCCGGAGCTCATACGCGACTTTGACGAAGCGCAAGGTCGCGCGCATCAGCTCCGGCGGGCAAATGCACGGCCTTGTCACGCTTGACAAAAATAACAGCATCATTCGTTCAGCTATCCTGTGGAACGACGGGCACACATTCAAAGAGGTGGACTACCTTAATAACATCATCGGCAAAGATAAACTGCCCGCACTGACTGCGAACATTGCCTTCGCGGGTTTTACCGTGCCCAAGATTATCTGGATGCGCCAAAATGAGCCGGAAAACTTCCAAAAGATTGCAAATAATTTTGAGCCTAAAGATTTAACTTTAATTTTTTCAGGAAAGATATACATTCATTGTGTTACTGAAATTCGAAAAATCCAGTTAACTGCAAAATATTTGTCATCTCTGAAAAAAGCATACCATATGCTCACGCCCATTTCTACCGCTCATTCCAGTACAAAAAGGATATTTTGATTTAAAAAACCAGATGTAGAAGCAGGCTTTTAACGTACTTTCGTGCCTATAAATAGAATATGCGCTCGCAGTTCTCCACTCCGGTGTCTCCCCGTTTTTCTCCGCTTGAGAGGGAGAGCGCCGCACAACGCACGGCGGATGAGGCGGAAACCGTTCCTCGCGGCCCGGGCGCTCCCTGTTGAAAGGGTTTCAACCTTTACATACCGGGGGAAATCCTGTATAATAATATGGTTCCGAAGGGTTTCGGAGGACTTTTTTTATGAGGTTGCAGCATGTTGTATAAGCCGGTATCCACCAGTATGGATTTTGTAGAACGGGAAAAGGAGGTTTCCGATTTCTGGAAGGAGGAGGATATTTTCCGGGAAAGCATTCGTATCCGGGAAGGCTGCCCTGTTTTTTCCTTCTATGATGGACCGCCTACCGCCAACGGCCAGCCCCATGTAGGCCATGTGCTGACCCGCGCCATCAAGGACCTGATCCCCCGTTACCGTACCATGAAGGGGTATAAGGTGCTGCGCAAAGCCGGGTGGGATACCCACGGCCTGCCGGTGGAGCTGGAGGTGGAGAAAGAGCTGGGCCTCAGCGGAAAGCCTCAGATCGAGGCCTACGGCGTGGCTGCCTTTAACGAAAAGTGCAAAGAATCCGTCTGGAAATACAAGTCCGAGTGGGAGAGGCTCAGCGAACGGGTAGGTTTCTGGGCTGATATGGACAACCCCTATATCACCTATGACAATGATTATATCGAGTCAGGCTGGTGGGCTCTGAAAACCATCGCCGACAAGGGGCTGCTGTACAAGGGCTATAAGGTGGTGCCCTACTGCCCTCGCTGCGGCACGGCATTGGCCAGCCATGAGGTAGCCCAGGGCTATAAGCAAGTGAAGGAGCGTTCCGCCATTGTACGGTTCAAGCTCAGGGGGGAGGAGGCCTCCATCCTTGTATGGACCACGACTCCTTGGACGCTGCCCAGTAACGTGGCCCTCTGCGTCAATGCGGATGAGGAGTACGTCCGGGCGGCGCTGGGAGAGGAAACCTATATCCTTGCCGGGGAACTGGTGTCCTCGGTGCTGGGGGAGCAGGCGGAGGTGCTGGAAAGGTTCCCGGGCAGCGCCCTTGTGGGAAAGGAATATGAGCCTCTTTGGGATTTCGGTGATGTGAATGGTAAAGCCTGGTTTGTGGTGGCCGACGATTATGTTACCCTGACCGACGGTACCGGCGTTGTGCATATCGCCCCCGGCTTTGGCGCCGATGACGCCCGGATCGGCATGGCCAACGGCCTTCCCCTGGTACAAAAGGTGGACAACCAGGGCAATCTCTGCGGCGGCACCCCCTGGGACGGGTTGTTCTGCAAGGATGCCGATCCGCTGATACTGAAAAACCTGGAATCTTCGGGCCGGCTGTTTTCGGCGCCCGATTACGAGCATGATTATCCCTTCTGCTGGCGGTGCGACACGCCATTGATCTACTATGCCCGCTCCGGCTGGTTCATTCGCATGACCCAGGTGAAGGAGGCTCTCCAGGCCAGCAACCGGTCGGTGAATTGGATCCCCGAAACCATCAAGGAAGGCCGGATGGGCAATTTTATCGACAATGTTGTCGACTGGGCGATCTCCCGGGAGAGGTACTGGGGCACACCCCTCCCTGTCTGGGTTTGCGACTGCGGTCATACCCATGTCGTCGGCAGCCGGAAGGAGTTGGAAGAACTGGGTCACGGCGTGACGCCCGGCATGGATCTCCACCGCCCTTATATTGACCGGGTAACACTGACCTGCCCGGACTGCGGCAAGGAGATGCACCGTATCCCGGAGGTTGCCGACTGCTGGTTCGATTCCGGGTCCATGCCCTATGCCCAGTGGCACTATCCCTTTGAGAACAAGGAGATGTTTGAGGAAAATTTCCCGGCGGACTTTATCTCCGAAGCCATCGACCAGACCCGGGGCTGGTTTTATACCCTGCTTGCCCTCTCCACGCTGCTCTTCGGCAAAGCGTCCTTTAAAAACTGTCTTGTGCTGGGTCATGTGGGAGACAAGGACGGCGTCAAAATGTCCAAGCATAAGGGTAATGTGGTAGATCCCTGGTCGGTGCTGGATACCCGGGGCGCCGACGCCGTACGCTGGTATTTCTTTGTCGGCAGCGCGCCCTGGCTCCCCAGCCGATTCTCCAATGACGCGGTAAAGGAAGCCCAGCAGAAGTTTATGGGTACCCTGTGGAACACCTATGCTTTCTACATTCTTTATGCAAATATCGATGAGTTTGATCCCACAAAGCACACTCTCCGGAAGGAACTGGGGGTGATGGACCGCTGGTTGCTCTCCCGGCTGGAATCTCTGGTACAGGCAGTGGACGGCCATCTGGAAAACTACCGCATCACCGAGGCCGGCCGTGCGATGGCGGATTTCGTGGACGAGTTGTCCAACTGGTATGTACGCAGGGGTCGGGAGAGGTACTGGGCTTCCGGCATGGGGCAGGATAAGCTGGACGCTTATATGACACTATACACCGCTCTGGAGAGGCTGGCTCGGCTGGCGGCGCCCTTTGTTCCCTTCATGACCGAAACGATGTACCGGAACCTTGTATGCTCGGTGGATCCGGAGGCTCCCAAATCGGTACATCTTTGCGATTATCCCGTTGCCGATGTCAGCCGGATCGACCGGGAGCTGGAGGAGAATATGGAGCGGGTATTGGAGATTGTTACCCTAGCCCGTTCCGCCCGGAATACCGCCGCTTTAAAAAACCGGCAGCCCTGCGCCGCCCTGTATATACAGGGGCAGCCGTTGCCGGAGGATTATGCCGCCCTTGTACGGGACGAACTGAACGTCAAGGAGCTGCTCTTTGTGGAAGACACTTCGGATCTGGTGGATTATTCCCTGAAACCCCAGTTGCGGACGCTGGGTCCCCGGCTGGGCAGGCGGCTGAACGAGGTCCGCGGCTGGCTGGTAGACTGTGACGGCTGTGCCTTTATGAGGACCCTCCGGGAGACCGGCTCGGTGACATTGCCGCTGGAGGGCGGGCCCATTGTCCTGACTGAGGAGGATGTGCTGGTTTCCACCCTGGAGAAGGAGGGGCTGGTCTCCGCCTGTGACCGGGGGGTGACGGTGCTGCTGGACACCAATCTGACTCCCGCGCTGATTCGGGAGGGCCGTGTACGGGAAATCATCTCCAAGGTGCAGAATATGCGCAGAAACCCCGCCATGGGTACTGTGGTGACCGACCGTATCGCCCTGCGCTGGGAGGGGGATGAAAGGCTACTCTGCCTGGTGGAGGAGAACCGAAAGGAGATCTACGCCGAGTTGCTGGCGGTGGAAGCGCCCTTGACAGAGGAACCCTCGGTAACCGAGACGTTCTCGGTGGACGGCATGCAGTTGACCGTATCGGCGGCCAAGGCATGATACTGGCGGAAGATTGGGTCGATTTTCGGGTGCTTGACGCCGGAAACGGCGAAAAACTGGAAAAATGGGGGGACGCCCTGCTGCTCAGGCCGGACCCTCAGGCCATCTGGCCCGCGGAGGGGCTGGAAAACACCCCCGGTCTTGCCGGCCGTTATCATCGCGCCCGGCAGGGCGGCGGCCGGTGGCAGGTCTTTCGGGAGCTGCCCAGGCGTTGGGTAATCTCCTGGCGGGATACCAAATTTTACGTGGGACCCATGGGCTTCAAACATACAGGGCTGTTCCCCGAGCAGGCCGGAAACTGGAGTTGGATGCGGCAGCAGATACGGGATTTCGGCAAGCCCTGCTCGGTGCTTAACCTCTTCGCCTATACCGGGGGCGCTACCCTGGCGGCGCTGCGAGAGGGGGCCTCCGTTACCCATGTGGACGCCTCCAAGGGGATGCTCCAATGGGCGAAGGACAATGTGGCGCTGAACGGGCTGGAGGATCGCCCGGTGCGGTATATCATGGAGGACTGTATGAAATTCGTTCTCCGGGAGGGTCGCCGGGGGCGGAAATACCAGGGCATACTCTTGGACCCCCCTTCCTACGGGCGGGGGCCGGACGGCTCCATGTGGCGGTTGGAGGAGGACCTCTACCCCCTGCTGACTGCCTGTGCCGCCCTGCTGGACGACGAAGCGGCTTTTTTCCTGCTGAACAGCTATACTACGGGCCTGCAACCGGCGTTGATGGGGAATCTGCTGACCCTTGCTCTGGGAGGTCGGGGAGGAAACGTCACGGCGGAAGAGGTTTGCCTGCCCGTTGACCGGAGGAGGATCGTGCTCCCTTGCGGCGCTGCTGCCCGGTGGACGCCGTGATCCCCGTACTTTACGAAGATAACCACCTGTTGGCGGTGGTCAAGCCCGCCGGCGTGCCCGTGCAGGAGGATTCCTCCGGGGACGCCGATTTGCTTACCCTGCTGAAGGCTTATATCAAGGAAAAATACCGCAAGCCCGGCGCAGTATACCTTGGGCTGATCCACCGTCTGGACAGGCCGGTGGGCGGCGTCATGGTATTCGCCCGTACCTCCAAGGCCGCCGCCCGGCTGTCAGCCGCTATACGGGAGGGGAGGACAGAAAAAGAGTATCTTTGTGTCTGCTTGGGCGAGCCGGCAGGAGGAGTGTATGAGGACTGGTTGCTGAAGGACGGAAAGACATTCTCTTCCCGGTCTGTTCCGCCGGATACCCCCGGCGGCAAACCTGCCCGGCTGACCCTTGCCCCCTTGCAGACCCGAGAGGGACTGACCCTCTGCCGGGTGACGCTGGCTACCGGCCGCTCTCACCAGATCCGGGTGCAGTGCGCTTCCCGGGGAACGCCTCTTTGGGGGGATCAACGGTACAACCCCTCTGTCCGCCCGGGACAGGACATCGCTCTTTTCTGCGTCAGAATGACGGTCCCCCACCCGGTGAAGAAGGAAGCTATAACTTTCACGGCTTCTCCTCAGGGAAAGATATGGGACCTCTTTGATCTTCCTCCCTCCGGGTCTTTCTCTTGAGTTTCGACCACCCCTCTTCTGTCTCCTTCGGTATGTTTTTAACCTCCGAAGTTTCCCCTATTAGGGTCTTTTTATTAGGTAGTATGTTTTTGCCGGTTTTTCCGGTGGGAGGGAGTCCGCCCCCTTGCTTTCCCCCTGACTCTCTTCGCCTCCCCCTAATCTTCCTTTTCCCGGCGCCAATGTCCCTTTTCCGCTATCCTGCCCGCCCTGAGATTGGATCCAGCGGCAAAAATCTTTCGGTTTACACAAATTCGGCGCTGTTTTTTTGGCGCCGCCGCTGTGCGATTTTGACCACCCCCCTCTATTTCGTCCATAGGCCGGGAGGTGGTTTTGTTGTATACTTATTATATATATTGAAAATAATGCGATAAGGAGGAGAAATATGAGAATACCCCAGGCCCCCCTGTTTCAGGACCCCATATTTAACGGTGCGGCGGATCCCGCCATCATTTGGAACAAAGAGGAGCAGCTGTGGTGGATACTGTACACCCAGCGCAGGAGCAACGGTCCCGGCCCCGGTGTAACCAATATCCACGGCAGCGATATCGGCATCGCTTCTTCCAAGGACGGGTACGACTGGCTGTACCGCGGCGTTTGCCAGGGGCTGGATTTCGAGCGCGGCAGGAACACATTCTGGGCGCCGGAAGTTATTTACCATGAGGGGCTGTACCATATGTATGTCTCCTACATCACCGGCATGCCCACCCACTGGCAGTTCCCCCGGGACATTATCCACTATACCAGCACCAACTTGTGGGATTGGCATTTGGAGAGCAAGCTGCCCCTGGCCTCCCCCCGGGTGATCGACGCCTGTGTGGCGCGCATTGCCCCCAGCCACTGGCGTATGTGGTACAAGAATGAGGACGATCACTCTTACAGCCATTATGCCGACAGTCGCGATCTCTACACTTGGGAAAACATGGGCCGCGCCGTGACTTATAAGGACCATGAGGGTCCCAATGTCTTTTTCTGGCAAGGACAGTGGTGGTACATCGGCGACTTCTGGCAAGGGCAGGGCTGCTTCCGCAGCGACGACTGCCTCAACTGGGAATTTGCCGGCTGGATATTGGAAAAAGGAGGTTCCCGGCCGGGAGACGGTTCCATGGGCAACCATGCCGATGTATTGGTCCTCGGCGAGGAAGCCTATATTTTCTACTTCTCCCACGCGAAGTTTCCCGAGGGTTGGACAAGGGGAAGCGGCATTCCCCTGCCGGATGAGTGCAAGCGCTTGTCTGTTCAGGTGGCGCGGCTGACCACCGACGGCAAGACCATGTTCTGTAACCGGGACGAGGAGTTTGATTTTGTGCTACCCAACGGCGATGCTACTTTAGGCCTGCAATAGGCCGGAAATTTGAACGGAGGAAACTATGGAAAAAATTAATCTTGCCCTGTCCCGGCCCCGGAATGCGGAGATACTCTCCGCTTCTCCGGAAGCTATGATCGTGATTTACAGCGCCAACGGCGGCGGAGCTTCTCTGGAGGGCGCCGCGGGCACCAAGCGCCGGTACATTATTGGGGATATCAAACTGTGTGAGGATCATTGCGTGCCCTTTATGCTCCGTTTCTACGCCGCCGGCGAGGAAGAGGCGAGGCTGGTCTACCGATTCGGCCTGCTGCCGGGAGTGAAAACCCGTGTGCGCTTTGATCTGGATTATATGGATGCCCACTCTATATACACCACCCGCACACCGGGCATGTTGAAACTGGTCTGCCATGGCCACCGCATTTCCATGGAAGAGTGTGTAAAAATCGAACTGGGCATTGAGGATGTATTCCACGATATCCGGGTAGAGCTGTCCGACTTCTACATGGACGACAGTGAGCCGGCGGAGCATCCCCTGCCCGATATGAAGTTAGTGGATGAGTTCGGTCAGTGGAAGCCCAAGGAATGGCCCGGGAAGGTGCACAGCTTTGAGGAGCTCAGCCGGGTGGTTCGGGCAAACGAGGGACCGATAAACTATCCCAACCCCCGTTGGAGCAAATGGGGAGGAAGCCTTGACCATAAGATCAAGGAAGGAACCGGCTTTTTCTCCTCCGCCAAGGTGAACGGACGATGGTATCTGACAGACCCGGACGGCTACTCTTTCTTCTCCAATGGCGCGTGCGGCGTAGGAATGTTGGGCGCCGGGGACAGGATAGACGGCATGGAGAAATTCTGCGACTGGCTGCCCGACCGGGACGGGGAGTATAAGGACTTTTATTCCGAGCGCACCGTGCAGCGCACGCCCTATATGCCTTCGGAGCATCAGGTGTCCTTTGGCTTTACCGCTGCCAACCTGTACCGGGTGTATGGGAAGGATTTTAGGGAGAAGTGGGTGGGGAACTACAACCATATACTCAGCCGCTACGGCTTGAATACCACCGGTTCCCATCCCGGCATTGCCCGGACGCTGATGGCTCGGCTGGCCAATCCCGACGCCGCCCGTGAGCCTCTGGATCTGCCCCCGGTTCCGATACCCTATGTCCAGCAGATCGGTATGCTGTTCCCCGATACAAAGACCCGGATCTACCGGGATTTTCCCGATGTGCTCAGTGCAGAATATGCCCGGAACGCGGTGAATTTCGCCAAACAACTGGAACCCTTCAGGGAAGATCCCATGCTCATCGGGTATTTCATGCGGAACGAGCCGGAATTCAACTTCATCGAGGATCTGGTGATTGCCGACGAAGTACTGTACAATCCCGCACCCACCGCCTGCCGCGCCGGGCTGAAGAAGTGGCTGATGGATAAATACGGGGATATTGCTGCGTTGAATGCCGCCTGGGGCAGCAGTTTTGACGGGTTTGACGATTTTGACCGCTCCATACGGGATTGTTCGAAGATCTCTCCCGCTTGCGAGAAGGACTTGCGGGAGTATTCCGTTTTCCTCGTGAGGGAATATGTACGCATCCCCGCCGAGGCCTGTAAAAAGGTCGACCCCAATCACCTGAATCTCGGGCTGCGGTGGAGCAAAGCGTATAACGCGGATATGTGCGCCGGCTGGGAGTATTGCGATGTGTTTTCAATCAACTGCTATTCCTTCGATCCCCAGGTGGACATGAACTTCGCTGTGGATGCCGGTGTGGACCGGCCGATACTGATCGGTGAGTTCCACTTCGGCGCTCTGGACCGGGGCTTGCCCGCCACCGGCCTCAAGGGAGTGACGAACCAAACGGAGCGCGCCAAGGCTTGGCGCACCTTCGCCGAGCGCTGTGCGGCCCACCCCTACGGTGTCGGAGTACACTGGTTCCAGTTCCATGACCAGTTCTGCCTCGGGCGGATGGACGGGGAGAATTACCAGATCGGCATCGTTGACGCCTGCACACGGCCGTATCCCGAACTGACCGCCGCCATGGAGGAGACAGCCAAGGTGCTGTATGACGTCCGCAGCGGCGAGTGCCCGGCCTATTTTGAGAAAGCCGAAGCCATTCCCATGATCGGATATTAAGGGGGTGCTCTTGTGCCAGGCAGCCGACGGCTGCCCGGTTTTCCCTGCCCGGGCATCCATAGGTTGACAATCGGTCGTCGGAGGGATAGGATAAACGAAGAAATCTTGCCCCTTTGGGGACGGAAAGGACGTTTCTTTGAGCGAAATAAATGAGAATTGTACGCACAATTGCGAAACCTGCAGTGAAAATTGTTCTTCCCGGCAGAGCGGGATCCGGAAGGAACCCCTGCACGAACTGAGCCGGGTAAAGCGCGTCATAGGCGTGGTCAGCGGCAAGGGCGGAGTGGGCAAATCCATGGTGACCGGTCTTTTGGCCGTGACAATGGCGAGGGAGGGCTTTCGCACCGCTGTATTGGACGCCGATGTGACCGGCCCCTCCATCCCCAAGATGTTGGGTATCCGTGAGAAGGCGGTCTCCAACGGCCTGGGGTTGCTGCCCTGTAAAAGCAAAACCGGAATCGATGTAATGAGCGTCAATCTGCTGCTGGAGGACGAGACTGATCCCGTTGTCTGGCGGGGACCGGTGATTGCCGGCGTGGTCAAGCAGTTTTGGAGTGAGGTTATCTGGCAGAATGTGGATATGATGTTCCTTGATATGCCCCCCGGCACCGCGGATGTGCCCCTGACACTGTTCCAATCCATTCCGGTGGATGGGATCATCGTTGTCACCACGCCCCAGGAGCTGGTGAGCATGATCGTCTCCAAGGCGGTGAAAATGGCCGGCATGATGAATGTGCCGGTGCTGGGACTGGTGGAAAACATGTCCTATGTTGTTTGCCCGGACTGCGGAAAGGAGATTTCCGTATTTGGAGAGGGCAAAACGGCGGATATTGTCCGGGAGTTCGGCCTGCCGGTGCTGGGCCGCTTGCCCATTGATCCCAAACTGACCGCCGCAGCTGACGCGGGGCTGCTTGAGTTGTTTGAGGGTGACTGGCTCAAGCCTGCCGCTGATCTGCTGACCGGTCTGGCAGAGAAGGAGTAAGCCATGAACGAAACCTGCATCCGGGAGGAGATCCTCAGGGCGGTGATGTCCCTTGGAGAGGAGGGGCATCTCAAGCGGGGCGGTCTCTTCATACTGGGTTGCTCCACCAGTGAAATCGTAGGAAAAACCATCGGCCGGGGTTCGGTGGAATCATTGGGGGAAGTGGTGGTTTCATCCCTTATGGAGGCGCTGGAGCCCTGGGGTATGACCCTGGGCGTGGGTTGCTGCGAACATCTGAACCGGGCGATCGTGCTGCCCCGGGCATACGGGGAGGCAAAGGGGTACAGGGCGGTTTCGGTGCGGCCGGTGGCTGATGCCGGAGGCGCCTGCGGCGCCGCTTACTTCTGCCGCCTGAAGGATCCCATGATGGCGGAAACGGTGGAGGCGGATGCCGGAATGGATATCGGCCATACACTGATCGGTATGCACCTAAAGCGCGTGGCGGTGCCTTTCCGTCCCCCGATAGAGCGGGTGGGGAAGGCCCCCATTGTCATGGCTTTTACCCGTCCGCCCCTTGTCGGCGGAAGCCGCGCCAGGTATTGACCGCCCGCCCGGAGTTTTCTCCGGGCAGTTTTTATCGGAGAGTTTTCATAAATACAGCCTCTTTTCCTTGACACATTTGTGAAACAGGTTTACAATAATTAAGGGTGTATCATTGAATTTAGCCGCCCTGTATCGGGCGGATTTTCATTCGTAATCATAATAAGGAGGAGGCAAATTGATTCGTGACTGATATTACCAAATTGGTACTTGAAATCGTTATCGGCGTCCTTGCGCTGGTTGCAGGTCTGCTGATTGGATATCTGATTCGTAGGAATATAACGGAAAAAAAGATTGGCCGGTCTGAAGTGCTGGCAGAACAGATTCTTGCTGATGCCCGGAGTCAGGGAGAAGCGCTGAAAAAGGAAAAATTGATAGAGGCAAAGGAAGAAATCCACACCCAGTTGGATGATTTGGAGAAAGAAATTCGGGACAGAAGAGCGGAGGTAAGTCGTTCCGAGCGGAGGGTACAGCAAAAGGAAGACGCCCTGGATAAAAGAAGTCAAGCGCTGGAAGTCCGGGAAGAAAAAAACAACCAGGCGCGGGAGGAAATCAGCCGCGCAAAAGAAAAGGCGGAAGAACTTTTGACAGCCCGCTTCGCCGAGTTGGAACGCGTCGCAGGCCTGTCCGCCGAGGAGGCGCGTCAGCAGGTGATGATCGAGGCGGAGAATTCCGCCCGGCATGACGCCGCATTGATGATCCGGGATGTAGAGAGGGACGCCAAGGCGGATGCCGATAAGATCGCCCGAAAAATTATCACCCAGGCCATTCAACGTTGTGCCGCGGATCAGGCTTCCGAGGCAACCGTATCGGTAGTCACCCTTCCCAACGAGGAAATGAAGGGACGGATCATCGGTCGCGAGGGGCGAAATATCCGCGCGTTGGAGACGGTGACCGGTGTGGACTTTATTATTGACGATACCCCCGAGGCGGTCATTCTCTCCGGATTCGACCCCGTTCGCAGAGAAATCGCCAGGATTACTTTAGAGCGGCTGGTGGCCGACGGGCGGATACACCCGGCACGGATCGAGGAGCTCACCGGCAAGGTCCGCAAGGAAATCGAACAGCAGATCCGGGAAGAGGGAGAGGCTGCCGTATTTGATGTCGGCATCACTGGAGTACACCCCGAGCTGGTGAAGGTGCTTGGGCGGCTGAAATACCGCACCAGTTACGGTCAGAACGTGCTGAAGCACTCTATAGAGGTGGCGCATCTTGCCGGCATGATGGCGGCGGAAGTGGGCGCTAATGTGCGGGTGGCTAAGCGCGCCGGCCTGCTGCACGACATAGGAAAGGCCGTTGACCGCGAGGTGGAGGGCTCCCATGCCAAAATCGGCACTGATTTGGCGCGGAGGTACCGTGAGCACAATGACATTATTCATTGTATACAGGCGCACCATAACGATGTGGAACCTAATACTGCCGAGGCGGTGCTGGTCCAAGCGGCCGACGCCATTTCCGGCGCCCGTCCCGGCGCCCGGCGGGAGATGCTGGAATCCTACATCAAACGCCTTGAGAAGCTGGAGGAGATCGCCAACTCTTTCGAAGGTGTGGACAAGTCTTTCGCCATTCAAGCCGGACGGGAGGTACGTATTGCAGTGCTTCCGGACAAGGTGGATGATGCTGAAGCCGTGCTTATGGCGCGGGACATTGCTCACCGGATCGAAAAAGAGATGGAATATCCGGGACAAATCAAGGTCAATGTCATCCGGGAGACCCGCGCGACAGAATTTGCAAAATAAAAGCCCCTTTTTACCCCGCCTTTCGGCGGGGTTTTTTCCGCTAAAATGGGGCGCGAAATCTTATTAAGTATTGACTTAATCAGAAGACTGCGGTATGCTGACAAGCATGTGAGCGTTGGGAAAGGAAAGGGAAGAATGGGGAATCGGAGGCCGAATCTGATACTTTTTAACCCCGATCAGTTCCGGGCAGACGCACTGGGTCATTTGGGAAACCCCGCAGCCCGTACCCCGGTGATGGACAGGTTGGCGCTTGAGGAAGGCGTTTCCTTCCGCAATGCCTTTTGCCAGAATCCGGTGTGCACCCCCAGTCGGTGTAGCTTTATGACCGGCTGGTACCCCCATGTCAGGGGACATCGAACCATGTATCATATGTTGGCGCCTGAGGAGCCCATGCTGCTCCGGACGCTGAAAGACAGCGGCTACTTCGTCTGGTGGGGCGGAAAAAACGATGTGGTTCCGGGACAGAACGGCTTTACTGCCTACTGCGATGTGAAGTACCAAACTCGGCCGGGGCTTCCGGAGCTTCATGCGCAGGATGAATGGCGGGGCGCGCCGGAAGGGGATAATTATTATTCCTTTTATGCGGGCCGCCGGGAAAACGTTTCCGGCACCGAGAAACCCGACGGGGACTGGGACATACTCCGGGAAGCGGTTGCGCAGCTGAAGACCATATCAAAGGACAGGCCTTTCTGCATGTACCTGCCCCTGCTGTATCCTCACCCTCCCTACGGCGTGGAGGAGCCCTTCTTTTCCGCCATTGACCGGAAGGAGCTGCCTCCCAGGATCCCCTGTCCGGACTGGGGGAGAAAACCATCCCTATTGAGCGCGATACGCCGGGGACAGCGGCTGGAGGGCTGGACGGAGGAAAGGTATGAAGAGCTTCGGGCTACTTATCTTGGGATGTGTGCCCGAGTGGATACCCAACTGGGCATGCTGTTGGAAGCGTTGAAGGAGAACGGTCTGTATGAAGAAACCGCCGTGCTGGTTTTCAGCGATCACGGGGATTTCACCGGGGACTATGGTCTTGTAGAGAAAACCCAAAACACCTTTGAGGACTGTCTGACCCGGGTGCCCCTGCTGATAAAACCTCCGTCCAGGGTTCCCTTTACGCCGGGGATACGGGAGGGATTGACCGAGCTGGTGGACATCCCCGCCACGGTGTATGCGCTTTGCGGTCTGTCTTTTGATTACACCCAGTTCGGGGAATCCCTGCTGCCCCGGTTGGCGGACCCGGCGCTGCCCGGCCGCCCTTATGTTGTGTGCGAGGGTGGACGCAACCCGGAGGAAGTGCATTGCTCGGAGGTGCAGAGCGTATCCCAAGGGGAGAAGGGCCTCTATTATCCCCGGATACATGCGCAGGTCTCCGACGATGTCGCTCATGGCAAGGCCTTTATGCTCCGTACCTTGCGGTATAAGTATGTCTACAGGCTGTATGAGCAGGACGAGTTATACGATTTGGAGACCGATCCCCGGGAGATTGTGAACCGGGTAGGAGATCCGGCGTTGGCGGCGGTGGAAACGCTTCTCCGGGGGCGGCTATTGGAGTTCTTGGCGCGGACGGCGGATGTCGTCCCCTGGAAAGCTGACCAAAGATAGGAGGCGCTATGGAACTATTACCCTTTTGCAAGGCGCTTGGAGACGCCTCCCGGCTGAAACTGTTGTCCCTGCTCAGCACCCGCACCTACTGTGTCATGGCGCTGGCGCGGAAAACCGGCCTGTCCGCGCCTGCCGTTTCCCAGCATATGAAGGTTCTACGGGAGGCAGGACTGGTGACCCGGCGGAAATTCGGCTACCATGTCCACTACTCCCTGAACCGGGACGCGGCGGAGACAAATCTGTCCATGCTGGCAGCTTTGCTGCGTCAGCAGCCCGCCCCCTGCACACGGGCGGACGGAGGCTGCGACCAGGCAGAGGCGCTACGGTGCAGATTGCAGTCCAAGCCTAAAAAGAGAGAAAGATAAGAGAGTATATTTCTATGTGGAAACGCTTTATTGCCTATTATAAGCCCCATAAACTGCTGTTTACAGCCGATATGATCGCTTCCCTGCTGGTTTCCCTTATCGGCATGGCCTACCCGATGCTGACCCGTACCATGCTCAATGACCTGATACCGAACAGGAACCTGCGCATGGTGGTGCTGTTCGGGTTAAGTATGTTGGGGCTGTACGCCGCAAGGATGCTGCTCCGGTATTTTATCCAATACTATGGGCATATGATCGGCGTGCGCATGCAGGCGGATATGCGAAGGGATATGTTCCGCAAACTGCAAACGCTGCCCTTTTCGTTCTTTGACGGACATGAGACCGGGAAAATCATGTCCCGTATGACAAACGACCTTATGGATTTATCCGAGTTGGCGCACCACGGGCCGGAGAATCTATTTATTTGCGGGTTGATGGTTATCGGTTCCTTCACTTATCTGTGTACCATCCACTGGCAACTGACACTGATCATCTTTGCCTGTGTGCCGGTGCTTGTGGTGGTGACGCTGCTGCTGCGTAAAAAGATGGGAGAGGCCTTTATGGAGAGCAGGAAGGCCATTGCCGTGATAAACGCGGCTTTGGAAAGCTCTCTTTCCGGTATACGGGTGACAAAGGCCTTCACCAACTCCGCCAGGGAAGAAGAGAAATTCCAGGAGGGAAACAAATCCTTTGTGGAAGCGCGGAGGAAATCCTACAAATACATGGCGATATTCCACGCGTCCACCTCTTTTATCACAGATGTGTTCAATGTTGTGGTGTTGATCGCCGGAGGTTTGTTCCTGTATGCAGGGGAAATTACTTTCGGTGACTATTCCGCGTTTATTGTATCAGTGAACCTGTTTATCGGCCCCGTGATGACGCTGATCGGCTTTGTGGAGCAATACCAGAACGGTGTTACCGGGTTCAAGCGCTTTTTGGAGGTCATGGATCAGCAGCCGGAAGAGGAGAATCCTGACGCGAAAGCCATCGGACGGGCGAAAGGACAAATTACCTTTGACAATGTCAGCTTCCGCTACGAGGGTTCCGGTGAGGTGCTGAACGATATTTCCCTGGATATTCCCGCCGGGGAAACACTGGCGCTGGTTGGCCCCTCCGGAGGGGGAAAGACCACTATTTGTCATCTGATACCCAACTTCTACCGTGTCACAGAGGGCGTTGTGCGGTTGGACGGTCAGGATATCAACGACATAACCTTTGATTCTCTTCGGCGGAATATTGGTATCGTACAGCAGGATGTGTTCCTGTTTAACGGCACCATAGGGGAAAATATCCGCTATGGCCGCCTGGATGCTACGCAGGAAGAGGTGGAGGAAGCCGCCCGGATGGCGAATATTCATGAGTATGTGATGACTCTGCCCCTGGGTTACGATACCCCGGTCGGCGAAAGGGGAGTGAAGCTGTCCGGCGGACAGAAGCAACGGATTTCCATCGCGCGGGTATTCCTGAAGGATCCCGCCCTGCTCATTCTTGACGAGGCCACCTCCGCTCTGGACAATACCACGGAAATACTGATTCAGCAGGCATTGGATCAGCTGTGCAGCGGACGCACCACACTGGTGGTGGCGCACCGGCTGTCCACAATCAAGAATGCGGACCGTATCGCTGTTATTGCAGATGGGGAGGTGAAAGAGGAAGGGACCCACACGCAGCTTATGGAGAAGGACGGTCTATACCGGGATTTGTATGACCTCCAGTTCCGGGAATCCGAATCCGTTTGTTAGGGCGCTTTGCAGCACACGGAAGGCTCCGGTATATACACCGTTGATCGGAATACGGCGCCGCGGATGAAACATCCGCGGCGCCTTTGCCGCTGACAGCTGTGCCGGTATCCTCAGGGGGTCCGGCGCAAAGATATTTGCCCTGCCGCTGCTGTGTTCGGCAGATATCTCCGGATATCGGAAGAAAAATGATTCAAAGTGTCAGTGAGAACGTGAATGTGTCCCTCCCGGGGAAGTTCTCTGTCCGGAAGCAGCACATTCATTGTAGGTATGAGGTTACGGCATTTATGACGCGTTTACGCCGGAGGAGGAGAGATCTCTTGGAATCCGCCCTTGTTCCCGTGTAAAATAATGGTATAATAACAGGGTAAAGGAGGCGCGGTATGATTAAAGACAAACTGGCGAATGCAGCACAGTACCTAAAGCTTTCTCCCCTGATGAGAGAAGCTTTCGCCGCCGTTGCGAACACCGACTGGGCGCATACGCCCTATGGGAAAATCCCCGTAAAAGGGGAGGATTGCTGGATAAACTATTCCCTTTCCCCTTTGAGGGATTGGGAGGATACCCGATGGGAAGCGCATGATGCCTATCTGGATATACAGATTGTACTCAAGGGCTGCGAGCTGATGGAGGTGTCCGACAGGGCGCTGTTGGATCCGGTTGATGAATATAATCCAGAAAAGGATGTCAGGCATTACACCGGGGAGGGAGATTTGCTGACCATGCGCCGGGGTGATTTTGCTATACTCTGGCCGGGAGACGCCCACCGTCCCCTGATTCGCCCCGCAGACGCCGCTGAGGACGCTGCCAATGTGAAGCTGGTGGTCAAGATCCGGGCGGCAGCGCTTTAAAGCGACATGACTGATCTTTTTTCCCGTCAGGCGGAGAAACGGGCGCCGCTGGCTGACCGCATGCGTCCCCGTACGCTGGATGAGTTTCTGGGGCAGCAGCATATTGTGGGGGAGGGGCGGCTGCTCCGCCGGGCAATACTGGCGGACAGATTGACCAGTTCCATATTCTACGGCCCTCCCGGTACCGGGAAAACCACTCTTGCCGCGATTATCGCCGGCACGACCCATTCTGCCTTTGCCAAACTGAATGCCGTAACCAGCGGGGTGGGTGACGTACGGAAAGTGATTGCCGAAGCCGAGGAGCGGCTCCGCTTCTACGGACAGGCGACCTATCTGTTGCTGGATGAGTGCCATCGTTGGAGTAAAAGCCAGTCGGATTCCATACTATCCGCCATCGAAAAGGGTATCATTTACTTTATCGGTTCCACCACAGAGAATCCCATGATCGCCTTGACCCCGGCGCTGGTCAGCCGGTGCCGTTTGTTTGCTTTTCACCATTTGGAGAAAGAGGATATTCTTCGGGTGCTGGATGCGGCACTGACGGACACCGAAAGGGGCTTCGGGGGGAAAGATATACGGGTGGAACTGGAGGCGCTGGAGCACATCGCTTTGGTGGCCGGCGGGGATGCCCGGTCAGCGCTGAACGCCCTGGAGCTGGCGGTGCTGACCACACCGCCCGAGAAGGACGGCGCGCTTCGCATTACCCGGGAGGTGGCGGAGGAATCTATACAGCAACGGGTGCTGCAATGCGACGAATCGTATTTCTATGATATGCTTTCGGCCTTTTGCAAATCTCTCCGGGGCTCGGACAGCGATGCCGCTCTGGCCTGGTTCGCCAAGATGCTGACCGCAGGGGTGGATCCCCGCATTATACTGCGCCGGGTGATGGTGCACGCCAGCGAGGATGTAGGGCTTGCCGCGCCTTCCGTTCTGGAGCAGGCGGTGGCGGCTTATCGGGTGCTGGAGACTGTGGGGCTGCCGGAAGCCCGGCTTGCCATGGCGCAGGCGATCATCACATTGTGCGAAGCGCCCAAGTCCTACTCGGTGGCGGAGGCCGTGGAAAGGGTTTTTGCCGATCCGGATCTGCGCCGCACCGATCCCGTGCCGCCCCACCTGCGGGATACTCACTATGCCGGTGCGGAGCGTACCGGCGCGGGGAAGGGATACTTGTTTCCCCACCTGTTTCCCGGACATTATGTGGCGCAGGAGTATGCGCCCCCCGCCCAGCAGGGCAGACAGTATTATACCCCCAGCGACCAGGGGGCGGAGAACCGGATACGGGAGATTCGGAAATGGCGCGCGGAATTGACAGAGAAGGAGAAACCCCATGATTGAAAAAAATACTCTTTCCCGGGTGCTCCGGGAAGCGTTGGCGACCGGCGGTGATTTTGCGGAGGTCTTTCTGGAGGATACCGATCAGACGTTGCTGGAGCTGATTTCCGGGAAGATGGACGAGGCTGTTTCCGGACGGGATCACGGTGCCGGTATTCGTGTGCTCCGGGGAGTGGACAGCGTGTATGTTCATACCAACGATACCTCCGAAGCGGGTCTGATGCGGTGCGCATCGCAGGCTGCCGCTGCCATTAACGGCGGAGAGCGGATCGTGCCCGTGGTGGCGGATGCTCCCGTTGCCGTTCCCAACCGTAGCCCTATACGGATTGCCCCCTCCGGTGTGGATGCCGCCCGAAAGGCGGAGGTGATTCGGGAGGTAGCCCGGCGGGCCGCCGACTATGATCCCGCCATTTCTCAGACCCGCGTCACATGGAAGGACTGGACACAAAATATAACCGTCGCCAACAGCGAAGGACTGTGGGTACAGGACTCCCGTACCCGCTGCAGGGTGTTTGCAATGGCAGTGGCTTCCGATGGCAACGAAACGCAGACTGGTACTGCTACCCCTGACTGGCAGAGGGGATTTGAGGTTACCGAGATGTTCGACCTGCCTGCGCTGGGAGACGAGGCTGCCCGGCAGGCGGTTGTGATGCTCAGGGCCGGGCTCTGTCCCGCCGGAAGGATGCCCGTTATTATTTGCAACGGCTTCGGCGGCGTAATTTTTCACGAGGCTTGCGGTCATTCTCTGGAGGCGACCTCTGTTGGAAAGGAGATGTCAGTCTTCTGCGGGAAGCTGGGACAGCAGATTGCCTCCCCCGTAGTTTCCGCCGTTGATGATGGCACCATACCCAACGCATGGGGTTCAAACAACATAGATGACGAGGGGATTCCTACCCGGAGGCTGATGCTGATTGAAAACGGGATACTGAAGAACTACCTTGTGGACAGGCTGGGCAGCCGGCGTATGGGCATGGAGCCCACCGGCTGCGGCCGCAGGCAGAGTTATGTCTTCGCGGCAACTTCCCGTATGAGCAACACATTTATCCTCCCGGGCAAGGACAGACGGGAGGAAATGCTGTCCTCCATGGGGGATGGGCTGTATTGCGCCAAGATGGGGGGCGGTTCGGTCAATCCCCTGACCGGAGAATTCAACTTTGCCGTCGGAGAGGGGTATCTTGTGAAAAACGGGAAGTTGGATCGTCCCGTCCGGGGGGCGACGCTCATCGGTAAGGGGAATGAAATCCTATGGAACATTGACCGGGTCAGCGACGACCTGGTTACCGCCCAGGGGATGTGCGGTTCTCTGTCCGGAAGCATTCCCACGGATGTGGGGCAGCCGATGATCCGGGTCAGCGCTATTACGGTAGGAGGAAGAAACTAATGGAGTTCCGTGAGTTTGTTGCGGCGCTGTTTGACGCTGCAGAGAAGGCAGGTATGGAGGCTTATGAAGCCTATGAGGTGGAGTCCGAGTCTTTCCGGGTGACCGTTTTCCGCCGTGAGGTGGAGGATTACCGTGTTTCCTCCTCCCGGGGGCTGAGTTTCCGGGGGCTTTTCGGGGGAAAAATGGGGTACTCCTATACCGAGGTGCTGGACGAAGAGGCGGTGACCATGCTGGTGGAAAGAGCCTGCCAGAACGCCGCTTTGCTGGAGGGGGACGATCCCTCCTTCCTGTACGATGGGGGGCTTGGGGAGTATCGTGAGATGAAGTTGTTCGAGGATTCGCTGGAGGAGGTTTCTCCGGGGGACAAGATTCTTGCTGCCATGAAGATGGAGGCCGCTGCCGCCGCCCATCCCCAGGTGACGGCCGTAGGGCACTGTACCGTGGCCACCTCCCGCGCCGTATTGCGGATTGTAAATTCTGCCGGATTGGATCTGAAAACCCGGGAGAATTTTGTCCAGGCCTATCTTATGCCCGTTGTGAAGGACGGCAAAGCTTCTGTGGACGGCATAGCTTTCTACGCCGGAAGGGACTGGAAAGCCTTCGACCCGGAAAAAACCGCAAAAAAAGCGGTGGAAAACGCACTGTCCAAGCGGGGCGCCTTTTCTGTGCCCGCAGGAAATATGCCGGTGCTGCTGGATCCTGAGGTGCTGGGAGATATGCTCGGCGCCTTCGGAGACATGTTCTCCGCCGAAGCTGCCCAGAAGGGACTGTCCCGGCTGGCCGGACGGGAGGGAGAAAAAATTGCCGCCTCCTGTTTTACGCTGACCGATGATCCCTGGCTGGAAACCGGCTTCGCCTCCTCTCCTTTTGATGCCCAGGGAGTACCTACCTCCCCCAAGGATGTGATTGCCGAAGGCAGGCTCACAACCCTCCTTCATAATCTGGAGACCGCCGCAAAGGCTGGGGTCACTACTACCGGTAACGCCGCCAAGCCTGGTTATAAGGGCAAAGTAGGGGTCGCCGCTTCCAACTGGAGGGTAAAGCCCGGTTCCCGGAATACGGAGGACATACTGGAGGATATGGGGCGGGGGATTATCGTCACCGAAGTCTCAGGCCTTCATTCCGGCGCCAACGCCGTGACCGGAGACTTTTCGCTGACCGCCCTTGGTTATTTGGTAGAGGAAGGAGTAAAAACACGTCCGGTCAATCAGATTACCATCGCAGGGAATTTCTACGACCTGCTCAGGGACATTGCCGAGGTCGCGGACACCCCCCGTATGACTATGTCCGGGCTCTATGCCCCGGAGGTGTGGGTATCAAGCCTCAGCGTATCCGGAGAATAAATGATGATTATTCGCCCCCGGGAAGCCGAGCTTCCCGGGGGTTCGTGTATTGCGGGGGGGTCCTTCTCACAATCTCCCTTCCGGGAAGGCAGAGCGCCATGTATATCCGAAGAAGTCCCGTCCTTTTCCTTGACAAGCCTTGCGGCGGAGAGTATTCTTTGGATGAAACATTGCTTCGTAAAGAAACGAAGAAAAGGCTGCCGCGCAACTGCCTGAGCCGGTATCTTATGGGTCAGCGCATGGTACTGCGGCGCGGGCGGAAGGAACGGGGACTGCCGTGCCTCCGGAGGAAGGTCGTATGGAAACACTTTACCTGGGAATCATGCTTGGCATGAAACTGGTGCAAAGTCTGTTCGTAAAGAGGGTGAGCGCGGGACTGTCAAGGCCTGAGGATGACCTGCAGTACGGTTTTTGGAATAAGATGGCGGCGGCGGCCTTTGCGCTGATGATACTCTGTCTGACCGGATTCACGGAGCCTGACCTGCTTACGCTGCTGACGGCGGCGCTGATGGGACTGTCCCTTGCGGCGGGCACCCTTTGCTCCCTGGAGGCGATGCGAAGCGGCACGGTGATACTTTGCACGATGGCTGGCTCTGCCGGGTTGTTGCTGCCCATATTCGCCGGCGCGCTCTGGTGGGGAGAGTCGGTATCCGTCTGGCAATGGATGGGCATCGCCGTATTGCTTGTCTCCGGCTGGCTGCTTGTGGGCAGCTCCAGGAAAATTTACACGAACTTCAGCGGGAAGACCTTACTGTTGCTTGCGGGTTCCCTTTTGTTCAACGGTCTGACCATGGTGGCGCAGAAATTGTTCAGTCTGTACGCGGAAGGGGGGAATGCCGTATCCTTCAACTTCTGGGGATTTCTGATTTCCGCCTTGGCGCTGGCGGCGGCCTTCTGCCTGCGGAAGGCGAAACGCCGCGGGGAAGGGCCCTTTATTACTCCCCTGCCCGGGAAAATTTACCTCTACTGCGGGATTCTGGCAGCGGCGGTGCTGATTATCAGCCAGCTTTCCACCGTTGCGGCAAAGACCGTACCCTCCGCGGTCCTGTTTACCGTGGTGAATGGCGGAGGCACCGTTCTTGCCGCGTTGACGGCGGCGGTGTTTTTTAAGGAAAAGCTGACCCTTCGCAGCGGATCAGGGGTGTTGCTCGGCGTGGCGGCGTTGATTGTGATTAATGCCCTTTAAGGGATTAAGGAGGAACATATGCATACCGTAAAAGCGAATTTTTCCAAGATCAACGGGCCGGTAAAGCCCATGCACGCCGTGAACAACGGCCCCGTACATTCTCGGGCGATCAGCAATATGAAGGACTTCCGGGAAGCGGGCATCCCCTACGCCCGCAACCATGACGCGGCCTTTAATGCTTCCTATGGCGGCAGTCACAGCGTGGACATCCCCAACATTTTCACCGATTTCGATGCCGACCCCTATGACCCCGCCAGCTATGACTTTGCCCTTACGGATGTCTACCTCAAGCAGATCGAGGAAGGCGGCAGCGGCGTGTTCTACCGCCTCGGCGTGAAAATCGAGCACGAATCCAAGAAATACGGCACTGTTCCCCCGGCGGATTTCCGCAAATGGGCGGTGATTTGCGAGCATATCATCCGCCACTACAACGAGGGGTGGGCAGATGGCCTGCATATGGGCATCATTTACTGGGAAATCTGGAATGAGCCCGACCTTCACGAGCTGATGTGGCAGGGAACAGACGAGATGTACTATGAACTGTACAGCATTGCCGCGACCCACCTGAAAGCCTGTTTCCCGGAGATTAAGGTGGGGGGGCCGGCTGTTTCCAGTATGAACCAAGAAGGATTCCTCAAGGGCTTTTTTGAAGCGATCACCGCGGGGGGCGGAAAGGTACCGATGGATTTCTTTTCCTGGCACTGTTATGAGACCGACCCACGGCGGTTGGCGGATACCGCCCGACAGGCCCGGGAATGGTGCGACCGGTATGGCTATACCGGCTGCGAGTTGATCCTCAACGAATGGAACTATGTGCTCGGCTGGTACGGGGATGAGATCATCGCCACCTACAAAGCCATACGGAGCATGCGCGCGGCAGCCTTTGTGGCCGGCTGCATATGTGAGAGCCAGCGCAGTCCCATGGATATGCTGATGTATTATGACGCCCGCCCCTGCGCATTCAACGGTATGTTTGAATATGGTACACTGGAGCGGCTCCGGGGCTATTATCCCTTCCTTATGTGGAATGCTCTGTATCAAAGAAAGCATCAGGCGTCCTCCGGGAGCGATGACAAAGAACTGCTGAGCTGCGCCGCCGCCGGAGAACAGGGGGAGGCACTGCTTGTGGTATACTATCCCCAAGACGAAAAAAAGGCCAAGCCCCGGGAGGTAACGCTGCAGCTACAGGGGATCACCGGATGCCGCAAGATGACCGTCACCTTGTTGGATGAGGAGAATACCTATCGCCGTCTGTTTACTGAGACACTGGAGGCTGACCGCAGAAGCCTGACCTTAAGACTGGAGCCTCATGCCTGTCTGCTTGTGACACTGGACAAGTGATTCTTCCGCAAAGCCCCATCCTCCGGGATGGGGCTTTGTTTGCCTATAGCGGCCGGTGCGGGGAATATGCCTGCTCTGTCCGGCGGCTTTTCCGGGCGGAACGCCTTCCGGCGGAAACTCCGTGAAAAGTCCAATATGACGATACATGGTATGGCCCAAGGGATATGTATATAACAATGACAGACAACAAGGACGGAAAGGCATAGAAACACGCATGCGCAAAAGAATGCGAAAAGAGCGTCTCTTGCGAATAAGGGTTGAATGCAGTATAATCTACATGATAAGGGGGAGAGATATGGCCGATAACCGTTCTGTCAAAAGAAAGAAGAAAAAGGCCGCGAATCCCTCCCAGGGAAAGGACAACCGGAACCTGGGGCTGGATTTGTTGGGAATTGCCCTAGTTGCACTGGGGCTGTTTTCCTTTATCAGCCTGCTGCGGGACGGTACGGGTTTGTTGGGGCAGTGGCTGCGGATGGTGTTTTTCGGCCTGTTCGGTGTGGGTGCATACGTGGCAGCGTTGCTTTTGACCTTTGGCGGTGTGCTGGTGCTGTTGAGTTATGTGTTTCAACTGAAGGCCGCGGACTGGTGGCTGGGAAGCTTTGTTTTCTGGATGCTGCTGGGGATCGCGCAGTTGATAGGGGGATTGAGACCGGAGGGCGCCGGATTCACCGGATTTACTCTCTATATCGGAGATTCCTTCCTTCTGGGCAAGACCGTTGCCGGCGGCGGCGCCTTCGGCGGACTGTTGCTTTGGCCTCTTCTGAAGCTTCTTGGGCTGCCGGGGACATGGATCACGGTGTGCGCGCTGCTGCTGGTGCTGCTTGTGGTGTGGACCGGAATTTCCATTCGAAGGGTGAACCAGCGCGTGGGGGAGGCGGTCTCCAGAAAAGCGAGTGATGTCCGCCGTACCCGGGACTGGAAACGCTCTCGGGAAGCGGTCAAAGAATTTGCTGCGCTGGAGTTGGAAGACTTCAGTCCTCACGCGCCTCATGCCGGCGATGCTGCCCGCGACTTTGAGCCGGATTTCTTTCAGGAGCCGGTACAGGAGGAGCCGCTCTATTCTCCGGCAGCGTCCCCGGAAAGGGAGGTCAGGAACGCTTTTGTCCCTGCCGCCGCGGCGAAGACTTCCCGGCCCCGCAAAACCGATTTGGCGGATATTGCCGCCGCGACCCCCGCGCCGGAGGAACCGCCGCCCTATGCCTTTCCCCCGGTGGCGCTACTGTCGAAGAGCCGGAATCCCCGGCGCGAGGATGCCCGCGGACGCGCCGCGAAACTGGAGCAAACGCTTCTTTCTTTCGGTGTCCGGGCAAAGGTGGTGAACATCTCTTGCGGCCCTGCCGTCACCCAGTTTGAAGTGATGCCGGCTCCCGGCGTCCGGGTGAACTCTATTACCAATATCGCCAATGATATTGCGCTGAGCCTGGCGGCGCCCAGCGTCCGCATCGAGGCGCCTATTCCCGGGAAATCCGCCGTGGGAGTGGAAATCCCCAACGAGTCCATTTCTACCGTGAAGCTCCGGGATGTGTTGGATACCGAAAGCTTTGCCGCTGTGACCAGTCCGACCACCTTCTGCCTCGGGCGGAATATCGTCGGAGAGAATGTCTTCACCGACATCGCCAGGATGCCCCATCTGTTGATTGCCGGCGCCACCGGTTCGGGAAAATCCGTCTGCCTTAACAGCCTGATCATTTCCCTGCTTTACAAAGCTTCGCCCCAACAGGTGCGGCTGATTATGATAGACCCTAAGGTGGTGGAGCTGGGTGTTTATAACGGGATCCCCCACCTTCTCATTCCCGTGGTCACCGACCCGAAAAAAGCTGCCGGCGCACTTCATTGGGCAGTGGAGGAGATGGAGCGGCGCTATAAGCTGTTCAGCGAGAAAAAGACCCGGAATATGCAGGGCTACAACAAGCTGTGCGCGCCCGGGGAGAATCTGCCCTACATTGTAATTATTATAGACGAGCTGGCGGATTTGATGATGGTCGCTCCCGCGGACGTGGAGGATGCCATCTGCCGCATCGCCCAGCTAGCCCGGGCTGCAGGGATCCACTTGGTGATCGCGACCCAGCGTCCCTCTGTGGATGTGATTACCGGGCTGATAAAAGCTAATATTCCCTCCCGGATCGCTTTCGCCGTGTCCTCGGGCACGGATTCCCGTACGATACTTGACGGGAATGGTGCCGAGAAGCTGCTGGGCCGGGGGGATATGCTGTATGCTCCCGCCGGTTCAGGAAAAACGCAGCGCGTACAGGGCTGTTTTGTCACCGAGGAGGAGGTCGAGGACGTCGTGACCTGGATCGTGGAGCAGCAGACCGGGGAAAGATACTCCGACGAGATTCAACAGCATGTGGATTCATTTGAGATCACGCCCAAATCCGGTCGAAAGGAACGATTCTCCGCCTCTGAAAGGGAAGAGGAGGCCCCGGTTTATGACAACCTGTTGCCGGAGGTTGTGGATAAGTTATACGATCAGGGGCAGCTCTCCATCTCCATGGTGCAACGGAAAATGAGCGTGGGCTATGCCCGGGCGGCGCGGCTGGTGGATCAGCTGGAAGAACTGGGCATCATAACGGAGGGAGTCGGCGCCAAACCCCGGCGGTTTCTGAAGACCCGTCAGGAGATAGAGCAAATTTTGGATGAGGTATAATGACGACGGTAGGATTGATTTCTCTGGGCTGCAGTAAAAACAAGGTGGATGCCGAGGTGATGCTTTCCGCGCTGGTGGAGGGGGGATTCTCCCCGGTTACCGATCCGGCGGAGGCGGAGGTGATCATAGTGAACACCTGTGGTTTTATCGATGCCGCCAAGCAGGAAAGCGTAAACGCCATATTGGAGATGGCGGATTACAAGGAAATCGGGCGATGCCGTGTGCTGGCGGTCAGCGGGTGCCTCTCCGGCCGTTATGGGAGGGAGCTGGCGGCGGAAATGCCGGAGGTGGACGTGTGGATGGGTGTCTCCCAGTATCCGAGGGCGGCAGCTCTGCTGACCCGGGCGCTTGGGGGAGAGCGGATATTTGAATGCGCGCGGGATGATTCCGTTGTGGGGGGAGGCAGCCGCATACTCACCACCGCGCCATGGCAGGCGTACCTGAAGATTGCCGAGGGTTGTGACAATTGCTGCAGCTACTGTGCCATCCCTGCCATACGGGGACCCTATCGCAGCCGCTCTTTGGAGTCTCTGACGGCGGAGGCGGAGACATTGGCGGCACAGGGGGTTAAAGAGCTGATCCTTGTTGCCCAGGACACCACGCGCTACGGCACGGATCTGTACGGGAGACCTATGTTGACCGTATTGTTGGAGCGGCTCCACGCCTTGCCGTTCACCTGGCTGCGCGTGCTGTATTGTTACCCGGAGATGGTAGATGACGCGCTGTTGGACACATTTGTCAGGCTGTCAAAGCTCTGCCCCTATCTGGATATTCCCCTGCAGCACAGTGAGGACCGTGAGCTGTACGCAATGAATCGCAGGACGAACGGTGAAGAGATCCGCTGGCTTATGGAGAAAATCCGCCGGCTGCCCAGGGAAATGACATTACGCACTACCTTGATCTGCGGCTTCCCCGGGGAGACAGAGGAGGCGGCGGCGGCAATGCGGCGGTTTATACGGGAGGAACCCTTTGATAATTTGGGCGCGTTTGCTTTCTCGGCGGAGGAGGGTACCGTTGCGGCGGAACTGCCGGGGCAGTTGCCCGAGGAGGAGAAGGGACGGAGGCTGGACGCGCTGATGCGGGCGCAGCAGCCCATTGCGCTGGAACGGAACCAGCGGCATGTGGGAAAGCCCTGCACGGTGCTGCTGGAAGAATTGCTGCCGGATGGTCGCTGGCAGGGGAGGACAACCTTTCAGGCGCCGCTGGTGGACGGCATTACAAAGGTTTCCGGAATAACGGGATACGGGGCGGGTCAGTTCGTTCAGGTTCGGATTACCGCAGCCGATACCTATGATTTAGAGGGGGTGTATACGCCTTGACCACTGCGAACAAACTGACACTGGTACGGATGGCCATGATTCCTGTTATGCTGGTCTTTCTGATTTTCCCGGAGATCCCTCTGGCGAGACTGTGGGCCGCGCTGGTTTTCATCGTCGCCGGGATCACAGATATTCTGGATGGGTGTATTGCGCGGAAAACCGGCACCGTGACGGACTTCGGCAAGGTGTTCGACCCCATTACGGACAAGCTGCTGGTCATTGCCGCAATGCTGCCTCTTGTGGCAAATGGTACGATCCATTGGGGATTTGCGTTGGTGATCGTGGGACGGGAGCTTCTTGTGGGCGGGCTGCGCACCGTCGCCGCCTCCAAGGGCACGCCTGTGATCTCAGCGAGTAAGATCGCCAAAGGCAAAACGCTGGTGACCGACATTGCCCTTGCGATGGCGCTGCTCCAGGATGTTGCCGTATTCTCCTTTTTTCGGGACTGGTACATTACATTGGGAACGCTGTGTCTGGCGACGGTGCTGACGGTATGGTCGATGGTGGATTATTTTCTCCATAACCCGATGGATATGGGTGGAAAAACATGACGGTGGAAATCCTTTCGGTGGGTACCGAGCTGCTGATGGGGCAGGTGGCAAACACCGACGCGCAATATCTTTCAAGGCTGATGGCGGAGCTGGGCATCAATGTCTATCGGCACACTGTCGTAGGGGACAATCCCGGCAGGCTGCTGGAGGCGCTCGCGCTGGCGGCCGGCCGGAGCGACGGCGTGCTGCTGACGGGAGGACTCGGGCCGACTCCGGATGATTTGACGAAGGAAACTCTGGCGGAGTTTTTAGGGCTGGAGATGGTCATTTATCCCGAGGAACTGGCGCATCTGGAGAGTATATTTGCCGGATGGCACAGGGATATGACCCCTAACAACCGGAAGCAGGCCGCCTTTCCCGCGGGAAGCACCGTCATACCCAATCCCAACGGCACCGCCCCGGGCTGTATCTGCCAGCAGGATGGCGTGTTTTATGCGGTGCTGCCCGGACCGCCCGGGGAGCTGCGCCCGATGGCGGAAGGATTCCTCCGGAAATGGCTCCTCAACAAGAGCGACACCCGGCTAGTCTCCCGGATGCTGAGATTGTTCGGCCTGGGGGAATCGGACCTTGCCTACCGTATACGGGACCTGATCGAAAACCAGACCAATCCCACCATCGCTACCTATGCCGGGGATGGGGATATGCTGCTCCGGGTCACGGCCCGGGCGGCTACGGAAGAGGATTGCCGGGTATTGTTGGAGCCGGTGATCGATGAACTGGGCCGGCGGTTGGGGGAGTTCATGTTTTCCCAACGGGATGAGAGCCTGCCGGAAGTTGCGGTAAGGATGCTTGCGGAACGGGGAAGCACGGTGGCGGCGGCGGAGTCCTGCACGGGAGGCCTTTTGACCTCTCTTCTTGTGGGGGTGCCGGGCTGCTCGGAGGTGCTGATTGAAAGCTGCGTCACCTATACGAACGCATCAAAAATCTACCGGCTTGGTGTGCGGCCGGAGACGCTGGCCTCCCATGGCGCTGTCAGCCGGGAAACGGCGGTGGAAATGGCGGAGGGTATCCGGCGCACTTCAGGCGCCGACTGGGGACTGGCCACCACCGGCATCGCCGGACCCGGGGGAGGCACGCCCGACAAGCCTGTGGGCACCGTATGGATCGCTCTTGCCGGAGAGGAGGGCTGCGAGGCGTGGAAACTGTCGATTCCGCGGGAGAGGCAGATCGTACGCCGGAACGCGGCGCTCCAGCTGTTGCGAAGGTTGACGCTGGCGCTATAGAAAGACCCATTCATGGGACAGCGGATCTGCTATCCTATACTTGCAAACGGGTGAAAACCGTTTGCTCCCGGGTGAATTATCGTGTATACTGTGACCACTATGTGAAAGGAGTTTTATAATGGCGGTTAGAAAGCAAAAGGCTTCTGTCGAGCCCGTTGAGGACAAGGCGAAGGCATTGTCGCTGGCGCTCCATCAAATTGAGAAAAACTTCGGCAAGGGGTCCATTATGCGGCTTGGCGAATCCGCGAGCATGATGAATCTTGAGGTGATTCCCACCGGCTGCCTGGACTTGGATATTGCGCTGGGGGTGGGAGGCCTGCCCCGGGGCCGTATCATCGAGGTTTTTGGGCCGGAATCCTCCGGCAAAACCACGATCGCCCTCCATGCGGTGGCGGAAGCGCAAAAATTGGGAGGTACCGCCGCCTTTATCGATGCCGAGCACGCTCTTGACCCCGTGTATGCCAGGGCCTTGGGCGTCAACATTGACGAGCTGTATGTTTCCCAGCCGGATACCGGCGAACAAGCGTTGGAAATCACCGATGCCCTTGTCCGCTCCTCCGCCATCGACATTATCGTGGTGGACTCAGTGGCCGCGCTGGTTCCCCGAGCGGAAATCGACGGGGAAATGGGGGATTCCCATGTGGGGCTCCAGGCCCGGCTTATGGCGCAGGCGCTCCGGAAACTGGCGGGCATCGTCAGCAAGAGCAATTGTATGATCATATTTATCAACCAACTCCGGGAGAAGGTGGGCATTATGTACGGAAACCCCGAAACCACACCCGGCGGGCGGGCGCTGAAGTTTTATTCTTCCGTCCGGCTGGACATCCGCCGTATAGATTCCATTAAAACCGGCGGCGAGGTGGTGGGAAACCGTACCCGGGTGAGGGTGGTAAAAAATAAAGTGGCTCCGCCCTTTAAGTCCGCGGAGTTTGATATCCTCTATGGTCAGGGCATCTCCCGGGAGGGTACATTGCTGGACCGGGGTGTGGAAACAGGCATTATCGAGAAGTCCGGTACCTGGTATTCCTACGCCGGTGACCGTATCGGCCAGGGCCGGGACAATGCCAGAAATTACCTCAAGGAGCATGCGGATGTGGCCAATGCCGTGGAAGCGCAGATCCGTGCGATGAAGCTGGATTTGCCTCCTTCCGATGAGGAGGATATCGAAACGGACACCGATACCGAGGCATGAACTGTTTCCGGGCTCCGGGGGATCACCTCCGGGGCTTTTTGCTGCCGGAAGTTCGTACTTTCGCCTACGTATACTGCATATAATGGCGGCGCCACGGTGTAATGGCTCGGCCGGCCAAACCTTGACATTTCCGGAGGAGTTTTTTATACTGCCGGGGGAGGAGGGATACTGATGATCGCTAACGGAATTGCCGCGGCTATGGAGAAGGGCTCCTGGATACGCCGGATGTTTGAAGCGGGCGGCCCGCTGAGGGAAAAGTACGGGGCTGAAAACGTCTATGATTTTTCCCTGGGGAATCCGGACGGGCAGCCCCCCGAGACGGTGCTTGCCTCTATGGAGCGGCTGGTGCGCAAGCCGGATATCCATAAATATATGCCTAATGCCGGGTTTGCCGACGCCCGTGAAAGGATCGCCGCCAGGGAATCGGCGAACTGCGGTATGGAGCTGACCGCGAACCATGTGGTGATGGCAGTGGGCGCCGCCGGAGGGTTGAACGTGGCGCTCAAGGCTCTGCTGGATCCGGGAGACGAGGTTATCGTGCTGGCGCCTTATTTTGTGGAATACCTGTCCTATATCCGGAATCACGGCGGAGTGCCGGTGGTTTGCCAGACGGACGAGCAGTTCTTCCCGATCGCGGAAGAAGTGGCGGCAGCCGTTACTCCGCGCACAAAGGCGCTCATACTGAATAATCCCCATAACCCCACCGGCGTGGTGTACAGCCGGGAGTGCCTTGAGGGGCTGTCCTCCGCGCTGTCCGCCCGTTGCGATGTTCTGGGAAGGGAGCCGGTTTGCATACTGTCCGACGAACCTTATTCCCGGTTAGCCTATGACGGGGCGGAGGTGCCTCCGGTGCTTTCTATTTTTCCCGCCGCTATGGTCATCAACTCCTTTTCCAAGTCGCATGCGCTTCCCGGCGCCCGTATCGGATATATCGCCCTCCGGCCCGACATGCCGGAGGCGGACGCGTTGTTCTCCGCCCTGGCATATACGACCCGCACATTAGGATATGTGAACGCTCCCGGTATACTCCAGCAAGTCGTGGCGGAGAACCTGGATGCCGGCGTGGATGTCGGTGAGTACCGCCACCGCCGGGATCTGCTGGCGGATATACTGACCGGAGCCGGTTTCTCTTTTTCCCTGCCCAAAGGCGCCTTCTACATTTTCCCCAAATGCCCCATACCGGACGATGTGGAATTCTGCGCCAGGGCACTCCGGCAGCGCATACTTGTGGTACCGGGTACCGGCTTCGGCCGCCCGGGTTATTTCCGCGTGGCCTATTGCGTGGACAGCGGCGTGATCATGCGGTCCGCTCCCGCCTGGAGCGCATTAATGACAAATATGTAAGGATTACCTCCTTTATAAAGAGAACAGCGCAAAAACGGCCCATTATCGGCCGTTTTTGTTGTATAATTGTGTAGATTGAGTTAAGATAACAGCAAGAAGACGGCAAAATTGATTTACCGTGTTAGGAAAATGTTCAAACACCCCTTGACGGTGTGTAAAGTTTATGTTAACATGAATATGTTAAAGAATGAATTGATGATTGTCGTCTGTTCATTGTTTTACTATACAGTGCGATAAGACCGCTAGGCGGTTATTATCATACAAAAAAAGGAGGAATGACAATGCTTAAGAAAATCCTGATTGCTTTACTGGCAGTCGCGATGTGCTTGGCGCTGGTAGCCTGTACGACGACGACCCCCGTCGAAGAGCCCGTAGATGACGCTGTTGAGGCGCCCGTGGAAGATGGGACTGAGGACGTCGTTGAAGAGGAACCGGTTGAGGAAGAGCCCGTCGAAGAGCCGGAAGCAGCAATCGACACCTCAGAGTTCGTTGTGATCGACCACGTTGTGCTGGGCGATCCCGACGCGAACGACAACTGGCGTGTTGTGCAGGATGAGGCCAACAAGTATCTGGAGTCCAAGATCAACGCCCATCATGAACTGAACTGGACCGGCTGGACCGATTACAAGTCCAAGTACGACATGATGGTGGCGTCCGGCGAGGAGCTTGACCTGGTCGACTGCGCATCCACCTGGTTGGATCTGTGGCCTCACGCCTCTAAGGGCGCGTGGTACATCCTGGATGATCTGCTGCCCGTGTACGCGCCCCTGACCTGGGCGGAAATTTCCCCCGACGTTTGGGACTGCGCCAAGTACAAGGGGCAGATCGTCTGCATCCCCGAAGACTGCTATCCTCAGGCTGTCAACCACGGCTTATTCTACCGTGGCGACTGGGCCAAGGAAGCCGGCGTCTACGACATCAGAAGTTATGCTGACCTGGAAGTTTACCTCCAGTGGATCGTAGACAACAAGGCGGCTGACGGCGTCGTACCCTACGATACCTCCGACGCCGGCGGTCTGTTCAGCGGCTACATTTATACCGAGACCGAGTACATCCTTACCCAGGCCGCCGGTCTGATGGCCGAGTCCTGGGAGAATTACTGGAAGCTGGTCGATGTGAACCAGAGCGAAGCCGCGAAGGAGTACTACGCGCTGGCCAAGTCCTGGTATGAGAAGAGCTTCTGGCGCACTGACGCTCTGAACTACACCGGCTCCTCCCGTGACCAGATGAGGGCCGGCCTGGGCGGCCTCGACCAGCATCACGTCGAGACCTACACCGGCCTGGTTGTGGATATGGAAGAGAAGATCCCCGGATCCGATCTTAAGATGTTCCAGTGGTGGATGGGCAAGACCAACAACGGTGTTGGCGAGCCCGTGACCCACGGCGCACAGACCATTTCCGTCAACTGCAAGAACCCCGAGCGCGCCCTGATGGTGTACGAGATGCTCCGCCAGGATGAGACCTTCTTCCACTACATCCATTACGGGATCGAAGGCTGGCAGTATGTGATCAACGAGGACGGCCTGCGTGCAGAGCCCGAAGGCTATGACTCCGCCGTTGACGGATACTGGTCCAACTTCTGGTGCGGGCGTCCCGGCAAGTTCCTGATCCCCCATGTGAAGGACTGGCCCAACAAGACCGCCTACACCGCGGAAGCGCTGTCCCACCTGAAGCTGTACCCCTACGGCTCCTTCATCTTCGACAAGGCTCCCATCTCTGCCGAAGTTGACGCCGTGAACGCCGTGAACACCGCTCATCGTCCGGCCCTGTATCTGGGCATGGCCGGTGATCCGGAAGTCGCTCTGGCAGCCTACATCGCCGAGCGCGATGCCGCTGGTTTCCAGGTACTGTTTGACGAGTGCCAGCGCCAGATGGACGAGTATCACGACTACATGGAGGGCAACTGATCTTAAGGATTAGAAGCTGACCGATAGGTAACAGGATCCCGGGGAGAGAGATCTCCCCGGGGTTTTTTTGCGTCGGGATCGGCGGTGTGTTCCGGAAATCCGCCGCTGTCAAAAATTCCGGCGGTTCCTATGCTCCGGGGGTTGCCGGTGGATCAGCCCGGGAATCTTGTGAAAGCCATTACGACGGAATGACCGGCCAGGATCGGGCAAACGCCCCCTTTCCCGCCTTGCCACGGGAAAGAGGACTGTGTTACAATGACGGATGTTTGGAGGGAGAGCATGGCTTTACGGCGCAGGGAGCGGGATCTGATATGGTGCCTTGCCGCGGTGGCGGCGGCCGCGGCGCTGTATTTGGGGCTGCTTGCGGTGCTGGGGGAGAGATTGCTTGAGCATTCGGTGTATGACAGTTACACTCTTGCGGCGCTCCGGTGGCGGGAGGGGCGGATCGCCCTGTCCCATAACTATCCCTGGCTGGAACTGGCGGAGTATGAGGGACGATATTATGTCTCCTTCCCCCCTTTTCCCACGGTGCCGATGTACCTTTTGACCTTCCTTTTCGGAGAGAACACCCCCAGTCGGCTGGTGACCTTCCTGATGTTTCTGGGTGTGGCGGCGGTCGCTTACGCCATGCTCCGCCGGGCCGGGGTCAGGCCTTGGTTGTCGGCGCTGCTGGCAGCGGCGCTGCCTTGCGGCTGCAATATGATGGAGTACGGTTTGTTCGGCGGCGTGTGGAATATGGCGCAGGTCATGGGTTTTCTTCTGACACTGCTTGCCTTTTACGGAGTGCAGAAGGGAAGCCGGTTGTCCATGGGGATGGGGTTGATCGCGATCGCCTGCGCGGTAGGCTGCCGTCCCTTTCAGGCGCTGTATGTTCCGGTCCTGCTTTGGCTGTGCTGGCGGAAGCTCCGGGAGGAGCGGAACCCCCTGCCGGCGTTGGGAAAACTTGGGGCGTTGTGCGTGCTGCCGGCACTGATTGCCGTTGCCTATTGCGCGTATAATTACGTCCGTTTCGGAAACCTGTTCGAGTTCGGTCACAATTATCTGCCGGAGTTTACAAACAGTGAGAAAGGGCAGTTCTCTTTCTCTTATGTGATGCAGAATCTGCGGAATGTGCTGCGGCTGCCGAACTTCTCGGAAAAGCCGCCCTTCCCCACTGCGGGAGGCTTCGCGTTTTGGATGACGAATCTGCTGTACGTCCCCTTTACCCTGGGGTGGACGCTGACGCTGGTGAAAAGGAAGTGGGATACGGCGATGACCCTGTTTGTGCTTACGGCGGCGGCGCATTTCCTGTTGCTGCTGCTGCATAAATCCTTCGGGGGGGTACAGTTCGGGACCCGGTACCTCTGCGACCTGTTGCCGGGTTTATTTGCCTGCCTGCTGTATATCCGGCGGGAGCGGTGGGCGCCTCCCGTATGGGGGGAGTATGCTCTCGGTGGCCTGGCGGGGCTGGCTATCGTCCTGAATACTGCTGGAGCCTACCTGTTTCAGGCATGGCTGAAAGGAATTTAATTGAAAAACTACAAGCTGACCCGGGCGGCGTGCTTTTTGGGTATGGTCACGCAGGCGATCTGCCTGAATCTGGCGCCTCTTTTCTTCGTTATTTTTCATACGGATTACGGCATCAGCTACGAGCGGATCGGGCGGCTGGTGTTGTTCACCTTCGCCGTACAGATCGTCGTTGACCTGGCCTGCATAAAAATCGCGGACAAGCTGGGCTTCCGCAAATGCACAACCATTGCCCAGGCGACCACCGCCCTCGGACTGATCATGCTGGGGCTGCTGCCTCGGCTGTTTCCCAACCCCTATCCCTGGTTGATATTGTCGGTTTGCGTGTATGCGGTAGGCAGCGGTTTTCTTGAGGTGATTGTCTCCCCTATTATTGAGGCGATCCCCAAAGAGAGCCGATCTTCCGCGGAAATGAGCCTGCTCCATTCCTTTTACTGCTGGGGGCAGATGGCGGTGGTGCTGCTTTCCACCCTTGCGTTGCGGCTGATGGGCAGCAACAATTGGTTTATACTGCCTCTTGTGTGGGCGCTGGTGCCGCTTTTGAACCTTTTTCTGTTCCTTGGGGCGCCTATGCCTCCCGCAGTGCCCGAGACCCAAAGGATGAAGCCCGGAACGCTGTTCCGACAGCCACTGTTCTGGGTGTTGCTGGCGGCTATGGTGTGCGGCGGCGCCAGCGAACTGTCCATGAGCCAATGGGCATCCACCTTCGCCGAGAAGGGATTGCATATTTCAAAAACCATGGGAGACCTGCTGGGCCCCTGTATGTTTGCCGGGTTTATGGGGATAGGACGGGCGGTTTTCGGGAGATACGGTGATAAACTGCCGGGAAACACTGTGATGCTGTGCTGCGGTATCGGTGCAGCGGCTTGTTATCTTCTGGCGATTTTTGCTCCTCTCCCGGTGTTGGGGCTGGCGGGCTGCGCTCTCTGCGGATTGGCAGTCTCGCTGATGTGGCCGGGCACGCTCTCGGCGGCGGCGGCGCGGTTTCCGCTGGGCGGTACGGCAATGTTTTCTCTGCTGGCGGTGGCGGGGGATCTGGGGGGGTCCCTGGGACCCTGGATTACCGGATTAGTGGCGGACCATTCCGCCGGAGGACTGAAAGCGGGGCTGCTCGCGGCGTTGATTTTTCCCTTGGGCGTCATTACAACCTCTCTTTTGCAGAGGAAGAAGAAACAGCCGGGATAAGAAGCGGGCGGCCCTTCGTATGGACGCAAAAAAGACGGGAGAATTTCCCGTCTTTTCTCTTGCGGCTTTTCCTTAGAGGGTGGAAGCGCAGGTTTCCTCGGCGTATCGGCGGAGAGCGTCCCGCCAGTGGGGCAGCCGGCGCAAGCCGGCAATGTCCAGAGAGGCTTTGCTCAGCCGGCTGTTCAGGGGGCGTACTGCGGGGGAAGGGTAATCCGATGTCGGTATGGGCTCCACCCGGCAATTCCGACGGAAAACGGTCATGATGGCGGCGGCAAACTCGCTCCAGGAGCAAAAGCCTTCATTTGTACCGTGAAATACCCCGCGGACGTCCTTTTCCAGCATCTCCGCAAGCAGCGCCGCCAGGTCCGGGGCATAGGTAGGGGAACCGATCTGGTCGCATACGACACGGACGGACTCCCGTTCCGCGCCCAGGGCAGCCATGGTTTTCACAAAATTGCTGCCATGGAGGCCGTATACCCAGCTGGTGCGGACAATGGCATAGTTTTCGCAGAGTGCTTTCACTGCTTCCTCCCCCGCCAGCTTGCTTTCTCCGTAGACATTCAGGGGCCCCTTGGGATCCTCCGTCTCAAAAGGAAGCTCCCCGTTCCCCGGAAAGACGTAATCCGTACTGATATAGATCAGCTTGCGACTATGTTCGCCGCACCATTCCGCCAGATTCCGGGTGCCGGTCTCGTTCACGGCGAAGCACAGAGCGCGGTCGGTCTCGGCTTTATTCACATTCGTATAAGCCGCGCAATGGACGACTGTCCCGGGGTTGTAGGCATCCAGGGCCTGTCGGACGGCGGCTCTGTCGGTCAGGTCAAAATCAGCTATATCCACGCCTTTGCAGGCGATCCCGGCGGCATCCAGTTTCAGGCATAGCTCATACCCCAACTGCCCCGCGACACCCGTCACAAGTATACCCATTTAATCCCCCAAATACCGGAAATCCGTATCGCTGTCCGCCAGAAGCGGGGCGTGCAGGTCCTTTTCGGACAGTATCGGATTATCAATGCCCCAGTCCACACCGATGGCCGGGTCGTCAAACCTTATGGACCGGTCATGCTCCCTGCTGTAGACGGCGTCCACCTTATACACAAACTCCACATCCGACGTCAGGGTGACGAAGCCGTGGGCAAAGCCCCGGGGAATATACAGCATACGTTTGTTTTCGGCGGAAAGCTCTGCCTTGACCCAACGCAGATAGGTTGGACTGCCCTGCCGTAAATCCACCGCAACATCAAGAACAGCGCCCCGCACTACCCGCACCAGCTTGGCCTGCGCCGCGGGGTCCTTTTGAAAATGCAGCCCCCGGAGGGTACCCTGTTCCTTGGTGTAGGATTGGTTGTCCTGCACAAAGACCGCGTGAATGCCCATTTCCGCCAGTACGGGAAGGGAGTAGGTCTCCATAAAATAACCCCGATGGTCACCGATCACCCTCGGTTCCAGTATCCACACACCGGGAATAGACGTTTCAAAACGCTGCAAGGTTCTTCCTCCTTATTGGGGCGATTATACCACAGTCCCGGGGGGATGACAATTCGGCGGAAACAGATCGTAGCCGCCCCTATCGAGGGGATACGGTGAGGAAAGCAAACTTTCCGGCGGCGCGGCTCTGTTTGAAAACAAACAGATCGCGGCCGCAAAGCAGGTCTCCGAAAGAGGACAAATCTGCTTATAGCCGGATCGGCAGAGGTCCTCACGAAATTTTCGCCTTACAGCGTTATTTTGTGAGAAGATATTCCGTGAGGAACGGCTTCGGTTGATTCTTCGTCTGAAATCGTGTATACTGTTCGGAGCGTGATGAGGGAGGGACGTATGGCGGAAAGACGCAGACGCAAAGACGTACGAAAGAGACGTTCCGGTCTCTTGTGGAAAATTGTATTGCCTCTGTTGGCAATCGGGTTGGCAGCCGGATTTCTGTTTGTTACCGTACCCGGCAGGCAGCTGATGAAAAATCTGTTCCCCGGTTATGCGACAGCCCCGGAGCTCACTCCGTATGCGGCGGAGACCCCGACGCCCACCCCCGAGCCTACGGCTGTGCCCACTGAGGCGCCTACGGAGCAACCCACTCCCGAGCCCACCCCCGAGCCTACGCCTGAACCCACGCCCGAGCCCACCCCCGAGCCGACACTCCACCCCTGGGCGGCCCATTTTGCCGAAGATGAGCGGGTAGAAGTGGTTGCCGGCACCTCCTGGGACTATTACGGCCCTGACTTGGGCGTGCATATCCGCCGGGCTTACTTTGAGGACTGTAAAAGTGTATTCTTCATTGCCCATATTTACACCCGGGATTTCTCCGGCGATTTTATCTCCGGCCTTGTGAATGAGGAAACTGCCAAGGGCGCGCTTCTCCCGCAGGATCTTGCGCGGAAATACAATTCTGTCTATGCCCAGAACGGGAATTATCCCTTTGACGGTGAGAACAATAATAGGGGACCGGATATCCGCAACGGTACCCTGTTTAAGAGTACCATGGGTCCCAACTGTATGGCTTTCCTGCCCGATGGTGAGTTGAGGATATTTGAAAAGGGAAGGGATGATTACTCGGCTCAATCGTTACTGGATATGGGCGCCACCCATGTATACGGCTTCGGGCCCATCCTTGTGGAAAACGGCGCCGTTCGGTCCGATTTGGATCGCCAGCCTTTAAAGAACATTAACCCCCGTTCCGCGTTTGGTATGGTGGAGCCGGGGCATTATGTAGGCATTGTGGTGGACGGGAGAAAACCCGGCATAAGCAAGGGTATTACCACCACCCGGCTTGCCCAGGCCTTTGTGGACGAAGGTTGTATCGTTGCCTATAATCTGGACGGCGGCCAGTCTTCCGCCATGGTTTTCATGGGCGATCAGGTCAATGACCATAAAAACGAATCTATGTTCAACGGGCAGCGCCGTGTACCGGATATACTGGTCTTCGGCGGTTCTGAAATGAGCCCCTACAGCGAGTATATCAAATGAGAAATATTTGGAAGATATTGCTGCTGGTATTTGTAGGGGCTTTGCTTACGGTGGGTGTGCTTTGGCAGGGGCAGCGCACCGCTTATGCCCCGGAAGCAACCATAGAGCCGACGCCTGTACCCACGCCGACGCCTGTGCCCACACCCACGCCGTCACCTTCACCTACACCCACTCCTACACCTACCCCTGTGCCCACGCCCACCCCCACCCCGACACCGAGGGTATATACCATCACGATGGTGGGGGACTGCACGTTAGGTTCTGACCACGGTACGGCCGGGTCTTCCTCCTCCTTTGTGAAGGTTATCGGTGAGGATTATGCCCGCCCCTTCTCTTTGGTACAGGAGTATTTCGCCAATGATGATCTGACTCTGGTAAATCTGGAGGGTGTGTTTACAGAGTCCAATGCGGCGGTACAGAAGGCGTATCGTTTCAAGGGACCGCTGGAATACACGAATATATTGACCCTGGGCAGCGTGGAAATGGTGTCTCTGGGCAATAATCACAGCCGGGATTACGGTGAGACCGGGTACGCGGACACCGTGTCCGCTCTGTCCGCCGCCGGCATATCCTATACCGATACCGACGCCCCCGCGATTTATCAAATGGGGGATTTGCTGGTTGGAGTTGTCAGCGCTTATCAGCCGGACAGCAGCAAAATCGCCGCCTGGGTACAGGATTGCAGGAACCAGGGCTGTGATATCGTGATTTGCTACTTCCATTGGGGGATTGAGGGAAAATACACCAACAATAAAGGGCAAGCCAGGTCCGCAAAAGCTGCGGCGGAGGCGGGTGCCGATATGGTCGTGGGACATCACCCCCATGTGCTGCAGAATATGGATACTACACTGGGTATCCCGGTGTTTTACAGCCTGGGCAACTTTTCCTTCGGCGGTAACCGAAATCCCGGGGATAAGGATACCGTTATCATACAGCAGGAATTTATCCGCGCCTTTGACGGTACATTGACCCGAGGGGTCACCCGGATCATACCCTGCCGCCTGTCTACCGTGACCGACCGGAACGACTTTGTACCGATGCCTTACCAAGAGGGGTCAGCGGATTATCTCCGTGTGCTGGAAAAGCTCTTCGGCGTGTTTAAGAAGGATGTTACCACCACACTGGGGAAGACAGTCAATTTCTATGAGGGGGATTTTGTGGTGGAGACACCACTGCCCGAGGGCGTCACACCGGAGCCTTCGGAGACTCCCGCTCCTTCGCCCGTCCCCGTACAGGCGCCCACACAGCCGCCTGCTTTTAACGGATAATCACCCCGTCTTATCAAGGAGGTTTCCAGTGACGAACAGAAAAGAAGCCAGGGAAATAAAGAAGCGGAAGGCTCGTAAAAGCGGCTGGCTGATTGCCGGCGCTGTATGTGGGCTGACAGCTTTGGGTGTGGGGATAGCCCTTGTTCTTCCCCGTATTACCGCTCCTGCGGCAGCGCAGCAGACTCCGGCTGCTACGGAAATCGCGGTGACCTCTTCGCCGACGGAGAGGCCTTCTCCCACGCCGGAAGCCACACCGATACCCCTGCCGTCACCCACTCCCCTGCCTACGCCGGTACCCACTCCCACCATTACGCCGGTGGAACTGGAGTTCCCCTATCTGTTGGAGGTGGACAAGGGTACGCAGATCGTAACGGTATATACGATCGATGCCAATGGGGAGTATACCGTTCCCGTAAAATATATGCTGTGTTCCACCGGAAAGAGGGACAGCGCCCTGAAGGACGGAACCTACAGGCTGAAGGATAAATCCCATTGGCGGCGAATGCTCTCTGCCTCCCCCCTGTATGCCCAGTATTGCTCCCGGATAACCGGCAGCTTCCTTTTCCATTCTCTGACATTTACCGGGAAGAGCAACTCCCTGTTTAATGTGATAACCTATGACGAGCTGGGTTACAAGGCTTCCGGCGGTTGTGTGAGGTTGTTCACCAGTGAGGCGAAATGGGTCTACGACAATGTACCGACCGGCACGGCCGTGCGGGTGATCACCAGCGAAACAGTATCTCCCGAGATGCAGGCGCTGTGGGACTTGCTGAAGCCCGACAAGCCGATTTCCTCCGGAGCGAAGTATGATCCCACGGATCCGGAAGGCCCCAACCCAATCACTCCTCCCGGCAGCGAGATACGGAACACTCCCTATCCAGGCGTTACTCCCGCGCCCATTGAGACCTTCTCCCCCGACCTGCCAAAGGTTGTATGGCCTCCTGTAACACCGACGCCCGATCCCGGCGGCGGAGAAACTGGCGACCCCGGCGGCGGAGAGACCGGAGATCCCGGCGGCGGAGAAACTGGCGACCCCGGCGGCGGAGAGACCGGAGATCCCGGCGGCGGAGAGACCGGGGACCCCGGCGGCGGCTCCGGGGACCCTTGAGGATAGATCTGGAGCGAATAAGGAAAGCCAAAAAACAGGGCGTTGCGTCAAGAGAACATGAGCGAGCGGAATAATCGGAGAACCATCAAAAATAGCCGGCGGAAGCAGGCGAGAAAAAACACCTTCTTTCTTCTGGCAGCGGGTGTGATTGTTCTGCTGATGGCAGGGGTGTTGTATTTCAACGAAAAAAACGGCAGGAGCCTGTTCGGCGCTGCCGGGGAAAGCACACCGTCATCTATTCTCTCCGCGGAAACACTGTTGTCTGTGGAAACGCCGTCTTTGGAGCCTGTCCCAACGCCCACGCCTACGCCAACGGAGGCCCCGACACCCACTCCTGAGCCTACCCCGACTCCCGATCCCTTTTCCCTGTATTTCTCAGAGAATGAAGAGGTTACGATCATCGAGGGGGAGTTGTGGGAGTATCGGGGACCGGATCTGTACGTTCATATCGAAAAAATGTATTATGAGGATTGCTCCAGCATCTTTTTTGTCGCGGATATTTACACCCGGAATTACGGGAATCTGATTTCCGGTCTTTGGGAGGAGAGCAAAGGACGGCAATGCGTCTACCCCGAGAAGCTTGCTCGGAAGTACCGGGCGGTGTATGCTCAGAACGGGGACTTTTTTGCGGATTCCTGGAATACCGCGCTGGGGCCTTCCATTCGTAACGGGATCGAGTACAAGAAGGTGCTGGGTCCGGACGCTATGGCGTTTATGCCGGACTGTTCCCTGAAAATGCTGAGGAACGGCCGGGATGACTATTCCACTGCCGCCATGTTGGCGGAGGGGATCGAGCATACCTACGCGTTCGGCCCCATATTGGTGGAAAACGGGGAAATCTGTACTGATTTGCCCCGGCACAGCCTGTTCCGCAAAAACCCCCGATCCGCCATCGGCATGGTGGAGCCCGGGCATTTCGTCAGCATCCTGGTGGACGGGCGGAAGCCCCGCATAAGCTACGGCTGCACACTCCAGCGGCTGGCGGAGGAATTTGTGGCGCGGGGCTGCGTGTCCGCCTATAATCTGGATGGAGGCCAGTCCACCGCGATGGTCTTTATGGGCAACCAGATCAACGATCATAAAAACGAAACCACGCCCGGCCAGCGGCGTCTGCCGGATATGATTATCATCGGAACCTCGGAGATGTCCTTGGGCGGCGAGTAAGCCGTGTTTTCCGTTCCCCGTCACAGGAGGAGGGATTGCCTGCGGCACACCGAAGAACTCCGGCCTCTTTCAATGGGCCGGAGTTTGTGTTATGCTCAAAACCGATCAACTTGACGGAGGCGGCGATGGATACGATACCGCGCTCGGATATAAAGAAGGAGCTGCTCCGCTCTTTCAAATTCCTTGTGTTTTCCTGTACGGCGGGAGTCATACAGGTCCTTTCCTTTACTTTGCTGCATGAGCTGGCGGATCTGCCCTATTGGCCGGCCTATCTGGCGGCGTTGCTTCTTTCGGTACTCTACAACTTTACGATAAACCGTCGGTTCACCTTCAGGTCTGCCGCCAATGTGCCGCTGACCATGGGGCTTGTGCTGGGCTACTATGCTTTGTTTACGCCCCTTTCGACCTGGGGAGGTGACGCTCTCACCCATGCCGGATGGAATGAGTATCTGGTGCTGGCGGTGACAATGGTATTGAATTTTGTGACGGAGTTCCTGTTCTGCCGGTTTGTGGTATATCGGAACAATGTGGATAACCGGGAAACGGGGCAGGCTCCGGCGCGGCCTCGACCCCGGCAGCCCGAGCGGGAGAAAGAATACGGGGAGAAGCTTGCGCGGATGGTGCGTATCCCTACTCTTTCCCGTGAACCGGGGGAGGATATGACGGAATTTTTTCGCCTGCAGGCGTTGCTGGAAGAGCTCTTCCCCCGATTTCATCACCTGGCGGAGAAAAGGGTGTGCCAGGGAAGTCTGGTGTATCGCTGGAAGGGGAAGGAGCCGGGTCCGGGGGTGATGGTGATGGCCCATCAGGACGTGGTGCCGGTGCCGGATGAAGGCTGGATCGTACCCCCTTTTTCCGGGGAGATACGGGAGGGGCTGCTGTATGGCCGGGGTGCGCTGGACTGTAAGGCAACGTTGTTTTCCCTGCTGCAGGCGCTGGAAGAATTGGCGGCGGAGGGCTTCTCCCCCGTCCGGGATATCTGGGTGACCTCCTCCTGTAACGAGGAAACCTCCACCGCGGGTGCTTTTGCGGTGGCGGAGCTGCTTCGCCGGCAAGGCGTCACTTTGGATTGGGTACTGGACGAGGGAGGTTCTGTCACCACCGACGGATTCCCCGGCCTTCGCCGTCCGATGGCGATGATCGGTATAATGGAGAAGGGCTTTATGAATGTGGAGATCGCTGCCGCGGGAAAGGGCGGCCATTCCAGCCGCCCTTCGAAGGGTTCCCCCATCCCTCGTTTGGCAGCCTTTATCTCCCGCATGGAACGCCGCGGCCCCCTTGGCTGGAAGCTGACGCCGGAGGTCGCGGAATTGCTGAAAGCAGTCGCCCCGGATATGCCCCTCCCCGCTCGTTTGGTTTTCTCCAATCTGTGGTTTTTCCGCCCCTTGCTGCCCCGGCTGCTGCCCCGGATGTCCGGAGCCGGGAATGCCCTTATCCGCACCACCTGCGCGTTTACAATGGCGGAGGGTTCCCCTGCTGCCAATGTGTTGCCCCAAAGGGCTTGGGTGACCGCCAACCTTCGGAACCTCTCCTGCCAAAGCCCGGAACGGGTGATGGAGATCCTGCGGAAAACTGCCCGGGGGCTGGATCTCACCTGCGTCTGCACCTTCGGACACGGAGCGACACCCCCGACACCCACGGACGGCGCTCCCTATCGTCGGGTAGCGGAAGTTTTCCGGGAGATTTTTCCCGATGCCGGCACAGTGCCCTCTATTATGTTGGGGGGCACCGACAGCCGGGCATTCGTGCCGCTGACCCGGCATATACTGCGTGTCTGCCCCCTCCGGGTCACTCCGGAGCAGCAGGCTTGCTGCCATGCCGCGAACGAGAATATCTCTCTTTCATCCCTGCCGGAGTGCGTGGATTTCTATAAAGCGTTGTTGCGGGATCCCGGATGCGCACCCGTTGCCGAAGCAGGGAAGTAAACAGTCGCCCTCCCCTAAACAGGGGTCATAGCAAAAATCCGCTTTTTTAGGCATTTTGAATTTGAGAAAAGCCCATAAAACAGGGCTTTCGGGCGTGTGGTATTTGCTTGACCAGAGTGTTTTTTCAGAAAACAATACCGTTGTGTTACATCGGGCTATTATTTCCGGGCAGTTTTTCACTGTCCATTTAACATACCAACTAAAGAAGCATATATCATTCATCAGATATTACATTCCAATATCCGCCCCTTCTTGATCCAATTCTTTCTATGTAGCCGTTTTTTCGCAAAAAAGCAATGTTGTTATCTACGGCTGTACCGCTTATTCTCAGTATTTTTTGAAGCTCTGCCTTTGTTATATTCGGATTATCTCTCATTTCGGAAAGAATAAGTTTGCGTCTCTCGTTTAAAGGCTTTCTAACACTCACACTATCAGTGCTTTTATTACCAAGTTTTTTACCAACTTGGTGAATGCGATTAAAGGGAATTGTGACAACGATAGAGTTTTCCCTAAATGTGAAGGCCCCTCTACCGTAGGTCTCGACAATTTTCGGAACACCTCTTCCGGATTTTTCGCTTATGTGAAGCTGCAGGAATATCTCCGATAATTTTTCGTTCACAGGTACGGATTCTCCCAAAAAGAAGCCTTCTTTAGTTTGTGACGGCGGAAGCGTTCCGCGCGACAACACCTCTATTCGGTTTGAAAAAACCGATATCATGGGCTCGTTTCCGGAAACCCAAAAATTATGAAGAACGGCATTAATGATTGCTTCACGAAAAGCCCTATTGTCAAATAAAGGTACTTCCTTACGCTCGACAAGTCGATTTTCTTCATCCGCTTGGATAATATTAAGGACATCTCCGTATCTCAGCAAATTATCAAGCGAATACAGTAGACAGTCGTATCCGAACTCCCTCACGGAAAATAGTTTAGTCGCTTTTGTTTCACCTTCAAATATAGATGCTCTCAGAGGAATATGGGAATCATCCGATAAAAGCTGAGCCATCATGTTGTATTCTCCTGCTTTAGTTCTCAGTAACAGATTTTTTTCAAAAGTCTCTTTCTTTAACAAAATACCTTTTGAACCATAATATCCGAACAACTTTTTAAATGATAAGTCTTGGTATTTTGCAGGGATTGTTTCTATGGTTTCGACAAGACCGGTTAAAATTTTAAAAAGCTCTACTTCACGCTTAGGATAATCTTTTATATTTCTCTTTGACGAGCCAATTCTGATATAACGCTTCTCCCGGAATGCAGTCGGTATTTCTTCTGCAGGTGGAATAAGCAAGACAACAAGGCGTTTCCCTTCTATTTCAATTTCTTCAAAAGAGAAGTTTATGCTGGGTGACAAGTTTCTTGCAAGATAATTTTGGTATGGTTCTTTATTAAATTCGCAATATGGATTAAAGGTTGTTCCGACTATTTCGTGAGTCTTATCGTTTATTCCCCATATAAAATAGGCCATCTCTTTATGACGAAACGCCGCTGTATTTGATAGTGCCGAAATATATTCCCCCAATGCCTCAGGCTGAAACCAATTTTCTTTAAATTCAAACCACTCCTGCTCATCGCCGTATGAACATAGTTCAAGCACTTTATCTTTAAGGCTCATTTTTACCCACCTTTATACCAACTTATTTGCCAACCTTGCAGCATTATAACACATTGGTTAAAAACTTGGTATATAACTCTATAAAAAATAATTGTTTTTACAATTACCTTTGCTGTTTTGTTTTTAATACGTCATAAAATACTTCACAAGCAAAACGCTGATAAGGCGGAAGATGAGGATTAAATTGAAAGGATCCCGGCTTACTTCATGACAATGGGCAACAGTAGGCATGATGTTTTGCATCTTTAATTATCAACAGGCATTTAAAAAAAGATGCGTGATGCTTATTTTTCGTGAAAAACCATTGAACAAAAAGCACCTTTTCCATGGTTTTTGCTTTGTGTGAAGCCTTAAAATCCTTGCTTCCGCCGGCTTGTGTACTTATTATGACATACTCCCCCCGGCATGCATCGCAAAAAACGCCATAAAGGGTGGTTTTCGCTATCTTCTTTGCCGGGTAATCTCATAAAGCAATATGGATGCCGCGCAGGCTACGTTTAAGGAACTGGCTGCGGAGCCGGAGACCATGGGAATAACCGCGAGCGCGTCGGACATTTCCTTGAGTCTTCTGGATAACCCATATGTTTCGTTACCGATGAGAAGGAGTGTGGGGCGGGAGAAATCCACCTCGGACGGGACAACACTGCCGTGGGCGGAAGTGCCGACGCACTGCCAGGCCGTGTTTTCCGCCTTCCGGGCGGCGTACCAGTCGGTCAATGCTGAAAGGGAATCTATATGCAGTGCGGGCAGCGCGAAGAAGGAGCCCATTGTAGCCAGCAGCGTTTCCCGGTCGTACAGGTCTGCACAATGGCCTGTAGTGATCAGGCCGTCCGCTCCGAGCGCTTCGGCGGAACGGATCAGCGCTCCAAGGTTTCCCTTGTTGGAGGGGCGGTCAAATACCACCACAAGAGGCGGGCGGTTTTTCGGCAGCGTCAGCCGTGAGATATCGTCGGAGCGCATTTCCACCACCGCCAGCAGTTCGGAGGTATTTTCCCGGCCGGAAAGTGCCTCCATCAGGGCGGGGGAAAGCGTCCACCGCCCGGCGGGGACGGAGGACAGCAGCTGTTTCGCCCAGCCTGACAGCGCCCGCTCCCGGTCATATACCCAAAGCCGTACCGTCCAGCCTTCGGCAACGGCGCAATTGATGTTCCGAACGCCTTCCACAAGAAATGTTCCGGCCGCGTGACGTTTGTTCCGGTTGTCCCGGAGGGTCTCCAACCATTGAAAATCGGCGTCTGCGGAATAGATATTTTTAATCATTTGCATCCTCAAAGAGGTTGATCACCGGGGTCCCGGTACCGTAGGCGCCGTTCTTCGTATTGTCCAGCCCGAAGCGCTGCTGGTTGAACTGCTCTTTCAGGTAGGCCGCCCGGGTCAGATCCACATGATGGAGGTTTGCAAGCACGGTCAGATAATACAGCACATCGTATATCTCTTCCTCTATTGTGCCGCGCTTTTCCGCCACCTCCGCTTCTCCCAGATGTCGGTCGCGGAGCACGGCCTCCGCCAGCTCCCCTACCTCTTCCGTCAGTTTTATAAAATACCGATCCGCCAGTTCCGTCCGATTGTCCTTTGATCGGATATAATCCTGAAATTCCCGTATGGTAATGTCCCGCATGGATGCCTCCCGTTTATCTTCGGTATATATATTGCAAAAGCAAGCGCTCATTTCATCGGAAAGAGGTTGCCGCGCCTCTGCGGAAGGATACTGTACTCCTTTGGTATTCGCCGGAAGATTTTTCGGTAAACATCCGGAGCAGGCTCTTCGGTCAGATCCCGTCCGCGTGGCGGTCCTTTCCCGTGGGTTATTTTCTGCAGCCGTTCCCTTTATAGGGACAATGAGAACAGCTTCCGCAGCGGGACCGTTGCTTTCTGCACAGGAAAAACAGCGCAGCTCCGGCAGCCGCCAGCACGCCTCCCAGCAGCAGCCAATCCCGCAGACCCATCAAATCATGCCTCCCAACAGTGTAATGCCGCGGAAGGCGAAAGAAGCCAGCCAGGCCAGGGCCAGCTGAAAAGCGATGACTGCCGGCAGTCCCCACCAGGCGCCCCATTCTCTCCGGATCACAGCCATGGAGGCCACGCAGGGAGGATACAGCAGGGTGAACACCAGAAAGCTTAGGGCTGATTCGGGGGTAAACAAGGCGGTAAGCCCGGCGCTGCCGCTGAGAACCGCCAGCGTAGAGATTACCGCTTCCTTGGCTGTCAAACCTGCGATCAAAGCGGTGGCGGCCTGCCAGCTGCCAAATCCCAGAGGAGTCAACAGCGGCGCGGCCAGCCGCCCAAGGGCTGCCAGCGCCGAATTTTCCGGCAGTGTCAGGTTTCCCCGGAAGTCAAAGCTCTGAAGCAGCCAGATAACAAGGGTCGCCAGGAAAATCACGGTAAAAGCTTTATGAAGGAAATCCCTTGCCTTCTCCCATAGCGCCAGAAGCACGCTCCGGAGTGAGGGGAAACGGTAAGCCGGCAGTTCCAGCACAAAAGGCGCGGGCGCGCATCTGGTCATGCGCCGCAGCAGCCAGCCGGACAGCACCCCGAGTAAAATTCCTCCGGCATACAGCCCCAGCATTACAAGCGCTTTGTGCGCAGGGAAAAACGCGTCGGTAAACAGGGCGTAAATCGGCAGTTTCGCCGAGCAGGACATAAAGGGTATGAGCAGCATGGTCATCCGCCGCTCCCGTTGAGAGCCCAGCGTACGGGTTGCCATAATGGCCGGCACCGAACAGCCGAGGCCGATGAGCATCGGCACGACGGAACGGCCGGAGAGACCGATTTTCCGCAGTGGCCGGTCCATCATAAAAGCGACCCGCGCCATATAACCGGTATCCTCTAGTATGCTTAAGAAGAAAAACAGCACCACGATCACCGGTAAAAAAGACAGCACCGCCGACACCCCGGCGAAGATGCCATCGATCACCAGAGAGTGAAGGGTGGGGTTGATTTGCGCGGCTGTCAGCAGGGAATCAGCCCCGGCGATCAAAAAACCCAACAGGTAGGCCGTGGCGTCCTGCAGAAGCTTCCCCAACACATCGAAGGTCATCCAGAATATGAGCAGCATGATACCGAAAAACAGGGGCATGCCCAGGTATTTATGGGTCAGCAGCCGGTCGATGGCGATGGATGTCCGCTGCGCTTTGGTATCCCCGGGGGTATGCACGTATGGTCCGGTAATGCGCGCGATCGCGTCATATCGCATATCCGCGAGCGCTGCCTCCCGGTCGGTACGGAGCACTGCCTCCATATCCTCCACAATGTGACAGATTATGTCCTGCTCCCGCGCAGAGATCCCCAGCAGTTTGACCATGGAGGGGTCACCCTCTATCAGCTTTGTGGCGGCGTATCGGGGGGGTATATCCAGAGCCTGGGCATGATCCTCCACGATATGAGCGGTGGAGTGGATGGCACGGTGCACCTCTCCCCGGCAGAAGTCCATATTCCCCGGGCGTATGCCCCTGTCGGCGGTATCCAGTGCCCGCCGAAGCAGCGCGTCGATCCCCTGTCCCTTGGAGGCGGAAATGGGTATGACCGGTATTTCCAGCGCCTTCTCCAGTCCTTTGACATCCACCGTGAAGCCGGAAACTTCCATCTCGTCCATCATGTTCAATGCCAGTACCATCGGCAGCCCCAACTCCATTAGCTGAAGGGAGAGGTAAAGGCCGCGCTGTATGTTGGTGGCATCCAGTATGTTTATCACCAGGCGGGGCTTCTCCCGGAGGAGAAAATCCGCTGTCACCACCTCTTCCGGTGTATAGGGGGAAAGAGAATAAATTCCCGGCAGATCCACCAAAGTGATCTCCGGGTGATTTCGAACCGTTCCCTCCTTCTTTTCTACCGTCACGCCGGGAAAGTTCCCCACGTGCTGATTGGAGCCGGTAAGCGCGTTGAATAATGTGGTTTTCCCGCTGTTCTGGTTGCCGATCAATGCCCAGACCTGGCTCATTCTATGCACTCCACGATGATATTTCCGGCATCTTCCCTGCGGAGGGAAAGCGCGTAATTTCGAAGAAACAGCTCCATGGGGTCGCCCATTGGCGCCAGTTTGCGCACCAGGACCACCGTGCCGGGAGTTAACCCCATATCCAGCAGCCGCCGACGGAGAGCGCCATGCCCCTTCACAGAGATGATTTTGCCCTTTCCCGATACCGGTATCTCTGCCAGTGTCATAGTTGCCTCCTTACGGTTAGACATATCTAACAAAGGAAAAGGTAACACATTCACAGGTGCATGTCAAGCGATCGCCCGACGATTCTGCCGGGCGAAGATCCTTAGGAGAACACCTTTCGGTATCGCCTCGGGAAAGAACGGAATTATATCGGCAACAGGGAAAAAGGGGATTACTCGGTCCCGCCCTCAAAAAATCGCCGGGGATTGTCCCATTGTATTCGCCAGAGATGCTCATGGGTTACACCCTTTTCCCGGAGCATAGGCAGCACCGCGTCCGGCCGGAAAAACTGCCTGCGTCCGCCGGCGGTTTGCTCCGCCGGCAGCTGGACCGGGAAAACGGACGCGTCGAAAAAAACCGTCTGTATCAACTGACCGGAAAACCCCGCCCTGCACAGCGCGGCAAAGACTTCTGTCCGATCGGCTGTATTGCCGAAGCCCGGGTCCATACCCAGAAAAACTCCTTTTTCTGCCAGTGAAAACAGGAGATCCGTGTCCGAAGGATTCCCGGCATGACCGATGATCAGCTTATGCGGCGCAACTCCCGCGCGCAGCAGCCGGTCTGTCAGTTCCGCGGCGGTCTTCCGGAAGCTAAGGGCCAGTACGGGCAACCCGGTCTCTCTGTGCGCACGGGCGACCGCTTCCAGCAGATAAAGGCTCCTGGAGGTGATCTTCTCCTGTGCGGCGCACTTCAGAAACCCGGGGAAGATATTTGTCCCCGGGAATCCGGCCCGCGCTGCTGTCATCAGCGTATCCCCCGACGCTTGCGGAGTGAGGGCATCCGCCTCCGGGGGATCGAATCGATAAGCAGGGATGATATACACCCCGGTTTCCCGGGAAAGGGCTTCCATAAGGAACAGATCCCGGCTGAAGCCGCGGGGCGCCGCGTCCAGAAAACCGGTATAGCCGGATTTTCTGAGCATCCGGAAAAAGGCCGGCCCCCGCGTGGTGAGCGTTTCTTTGTCCGAATCGGAAGCGTCTTTCCCGGAGAGAAAACTTTGCCCGCAGACAACGGTCTTCCCCAGCGCCGCCGCCGGCACCGTTCCGGTCACTGTCCACACAGGCGTCTCCGGCCATACTGCGGCTTCCGCCGCCTGCCGGAAAGCGGAAAAAGGCAGGTGGCAGTAGCCGTCGGTATGCTTCTCCAGATAGTCCTGGTGATACTCTTCCGCCGGGAAAAAGGAGTCCAGGGGACTCGCTTCCACGGCAACGGGCTGCCCCAGCCGCGCGGACAATCCTTCCAGCACAGCGCGGCAAACCGGCTCCTGCCCGGGAAGGAAGTAGACGCCTGTACGATACCGGGTGCCGGTGTCCGCTCCCTGTCGGTTGACGGACAAGGGGTCGATCGCCCGGATAAACAAGGCCAGCAGCCTGGAAAGCCCTATAGTCGCCGGATCGAAGGTCACTTCCACCGCTTCGGCATAGCCTGTGGTATCGGTATATACTTCTTTATAGGTGGGGGAAGGAGTATGCCCGTTTGCATAGCCCGTCCGGGTGGAAATCACCCCGCGAATCCGCCTTAAGTAGGCCTGTAATCCCCAAAAGCACCCCCCGGCAAGCGTGATCGTCTCGATTGTATTATTCCTCCATGTAAGGGTAAAGCAAGGCCGGGGAGGGAACGAATGTCTCCTTGATTGCCCGGGGGGAGGTCCAGCGGAGGAGGTTCAACAGGCTGCCGGCCTTGTCGTTGGTTCCGGAAGCCCGGGCGCCGCCGAAAGGTTGCTGCCCAACAACCGCCCCGGTGGGCTTGTCGTTAATGTAGAAATTCCCGGCGGCATTTCGCAGAGCATATTCCATATGCAGTATGGCCTGCCGGTCGTTGGCAAAGACAGCCCCGGTCAAGCCGTAGGGAGAGCCGGCATCACACAACGCCAGCGCCTGTTCCAGCTCTTCATCGGGATAGACGAAGATCGTCAGCACCGGTCCGAAAACTTCCTCTTTCAGTGTGCGCACCTCCGGACTCTTTGCCAGTATGACCGTGGGATCCACAAACCAGCCCTTCTCCCCGTTGCACCCGCCGCAGAGAACCTCGGCGTTGGGGTCGTTTTGCGCATCCAAAATATAGGCTTCAATATTTTTGAAGGACTTTTCGTCGATGACCGCTCCCATGAAGGTGGAAAAATCCGCTACATCCCCCACCTTGATTTCGGATATCCGCTCCAACAGGCGGTTCTTTATCCTCTCCCACAAACTCTCCGGCAGGAAAGCGCGGGAAGCGGCGGAACATTTCTGTCCCTGGTACTCAAAGGCGCCCCTTGCCAGTGCTGCTGTCAGCGCCTCCGCGTCCGCTGTGGGATGAGCGAACACAAAATCCTTGCCTCCGGTTTCGCCCACCAACCGGGGATAAGTCCTATAATTCCGGATGTTTTGGCCTACCCGGCTCCAAACATCGCTGAAAACCTCCGTAGAACCGGTAAAATGAAAGCCCGCCAGCCGGGAGTCCGCTACAAGTACCCGGGAAACGTCGGCTCCCCGGCAGGGAACAAAGTTGATCACACCGTCGGGGAGTCCGGCTTCCCGGAAGACCCTCATCAGCAGGTAGTTGGATACCAGAGCGGTTGTGGAGGGCTTCCAAACCACGGTGTTGCCCATGATTGCGGGAGCGGAAGGCAGATTCCCGCCTATGGAAGTGAAGTTGAAGGGAGAAACAGCCAGCACGAATCCCTCAAGCGGCCGGTATTCCATACGGTTCCATACTCCCGGTGCGTTGTTGGGCTGCTGCGCGTAAATTTCCCTGGCGTAGGCGACGTTAAACCGGAGGAAATCCGCCATTTCACATACGCAGTCGATTTCCGCCTGGTATACCGTCTTGCTTTGTCCAAGCATTGTGGCGGCATTCATCGCCGCCCTATAGGGGCCGGTCAGCAGCTCTGCCGCTTTTAAGAAAATAGCGGCCCGGTGCTCCCAGGGCATGGCTTCCCAGGCCGGCTTGGCGGTCATGGCTGCTTCCGCCGCCGCTTTTAACTCCGCCTCGCCCGCTAAATGGCCGTAAGCCAGCACATGGGCATGGTCATGGGGCATCACACAGGGGACTTTGTCACCGGTGAAGATCTCTTTTCCGCCGATGACCGCCGGTATCTCCTCCGTTATGGCTGCGCGGGCGGCCAATGCCGCCTGCAGTGCCGTCCTTTCAGGGTCGCCGGGAAGGTAACTGTGTACCGGCTCATTATGCGGTCGGGGAATACTGAAAACTCCGTTGCTCATACGGTCACCTCATTCTTCAAATTTCACTGTGTATTATATCATATGCTCCAAAAAACATGAAAAATTCTTCGCCCGGCCGTATCGGCGGAGGAAAGCGTATGACATCAAAGAAATCTGACGCAGCGGGAGCGACTCCTCCCTTTTATTGACAGGGAAACGGAGGGGGTGCTACAATACCGAAAACGGAGGGCGAATAATGAGGATCGTGACTTTTAATCTCCGTGTGGAGGCTGCCGAGGACGGCATAAACCGGTTTTTCCTGCGGCAGGGAATGATTATCGATAAAATCCGGCGGGAGCTGCCGGAAGTGCTTGGCTTTCAGGAATGCGGGGACGCCATGGGGGCGGCGCTGCGCCGGGGATTGGGGGATTTGTATGATATGGCGGGTTGCGGCAGAGAGGCGGACTGCCACGGGGAAAGCAATATGGTGGCGTTTCGCCGGGACGCGCTGGAATTGTTGCATTTGGACACCTTCTGGCTGAGTCCTACTCCCCGTATACCCGGGAGCCGGTTTGATAAACAGAGCGCGTGTCCACGGATCTGCACCTGCGCCGCACTGCGCTGCGTCGGGGACGGCAAAATTTTTCGGGTATACAATACCCATTTAGATCATATATCCGATATCGCCCGACAACTGGGCGCCGCCGCCGTAATGGCCCGTATACTGGCCGACTATCGGGAATGGCCGTTGCCCCTGTTGCTTACGGGCGACTTCAACGCTACACCGGAAAGCATGCCCGTACTTGTCTTTACAGAGCATGAACAACTGCCTCTCAGGGATCTGACCGAGGGAGTTGGGTCCTCTTTCCACAATTTCGGAAGGATTCCCGAGGAGGAACAAACGAGGATCGACTTTATTATGGCGAACGGCGTTCTGTCCGGTCCGGCCAGGCGCTGGGAGGATTATGATTCGGGCATGTACCTGTCCGATCATTATCCGCTGGAGGCGGGATTTACGCTGTAAATGCTACTCCGCCCATACCCGGTAGAAGGTTCTTCCGGCGGCATCGGTGAAAGAGACTGCCGGGCGGGCCCCCGGAGGAACGGCAACCTCGGCTTGCCGGGGCAGAGCCGGCCGTTCCCGGGTACGGGCGAAGAATACGGAGGCCGTATATACCCCCTCCGACAGGTACCCGGCCGACCATGCGTCTGCCGCCCAAAGGGTATCCGGCAGCAGGGGCATCGGATTCGCCGGACTGGGAATGTCCCCCGCTTCGCACCGCAGAAAGGTGATACGAGCGATATCGGAAGCCCGGGTCAGCCGCCAATCTCCGGCAGTCTCTTCCCCCTGCCAGGCAGGAGGATCGGGCAGCTTGTAATGCCCGCCTGCCAGCCTTACCCGGCGGCGGAAGAGGTGGAGAGCGTCCCGGGCGGGGTCGGCCGCGAGGGGGATCCGCCCAAGCTGCGCGGCAACCTCGGCGGTGGTACCGCTGCCGGAAAACAAGTCCAGCACCGCGTCTCCCGGACGGGTGGAACAGAGCAGGATACGCTCCAGCAGCGCAGGAGGCTTTTGTGTTTCATACCCTACCCGCAGAGGATCTCTCTGCTGCAGCACCGGAATATCTGTCCAAACATCCCCCGGGGTCAGAATATCATCCTCATAATAGCGGTATTCCTTTCGTCCCACGTTAATGGCAAAGTAGACGCGGCCGTTTTCAATTCCCCGGCGCAGATTGTTGCGCCTTTCCCGGCCCCGGCGTTCCCCGACGGCATCAGGGTAAAATGCCGCCCTTTTTCCTGCCCGATAGTAGAATATGGTGTCATGCTTCCGGGAAAAGCTGTCCCGGCTCCGTCCGCCGCTGTTATAAGCCCAGATAATCTCGTTCCGGAAACGATGTTCTCCAAGCAAATCATCCAGCAACAGCCGTACATGGTGGGATGTTCGCCAATCCACATGGACAAATATAGAACCGTCCTCCCGGAGCAAAGGCAGCGCTGCCGTTAATGTCTCTCTCAGGAACGCCAGATAGGCTTCTCTTCCCGGCCAGCGGTCGGTATAGGCAGGACGTGTCAGCCGGGCCGATGGATCTCCCTGCCAGCCTGCCGCTCCCACCCGTTGGGTGAAATAATAGGTTTTACCGGACATGTAAGGGGGGTCGATATACAGCGTCTGCACCCGCCCGGTCCACTCCGGAGCCAGGCGTCTTGCCGCCTCCGCCCCCTCACAGGGCATAAAGCACCCGGGCACTCCTTTCCCCGGGCTGCGCTCCTCCCGGGGTGCGACTTTCTGCCAGCTCATGAAGGGTTCCCCCTTTTTTCTTTTTCTATATGAATATTGTACCATTTTCCATAAAAAATGCAAGAAAATTCCAAAAATGGAGGGGAATATGACGAAATATCTTCTAGCGGCCTACGCTTGTATCGGCGATGCTGTCCCCATGGTCGGGGATTGCGGGAGACTGTGCGGAAGCGCATGCTGCCGCCCCGGACAGGATGATCGGGGCATGCTGCTTTTTCCCGGAGAGGAGAAGCTGCTGTCGGGACAGCCGGGCTTCCGCATCAATGAAGGTTTGCTCCGCTGCGAAGGTATCTGTGCCCGGGAGTTTCGTCCTCTGGCCTGCCGTATTTTCCCGCTGACACCCTTCCTGAAGAAGGGAGATGGTCTTTCCCTTCGAATGGACATCCGTGGAGCGGGAATGTGTCCCCTTGTTCGGGGCGGCACCGCTGCGCTGCATCCGGAATTTCTCCGCGGAGTGTCCGCCGCGCTTGCACTGTTGTATGCCCGGCCGGAGTACCGTCCCTTTCTGGAGGAATGGATGGAGGCCGAATCGTCCCTGCGCCTGCTTCGAAAGCGGATGAAGAGGAGGGGATAGAGGAAATGCGGCGCTTTTGGACGCCGGCATTGGAAAATGCCTGATATGTTTCTCGGAGCACGGCAAAAAACCCGCCGGAGTGTCCCCGGCGGGTTGTTTGTTCGGCTTTAATTTCCGGCCTGTAATTTAGCCAGCTGGGCCTTTTTGCGATTGGCCGCGTTCTTATGAAGCGTACCCTTGGCAACGGCCTTATCCACAGCGCTGACTGCGGCGGAAACCACCGCGGCTGCGTCAGAGGATTGAGTCTCCACGGCGGTCGCAGCGTTCTTCATGGCTGTTTTCACGGTAGAGCGGATAGCACGATTGCGCTGGTTATTCTTCTCGGTGATTTCGACTCGCTTCGCGGCAGATTTGATATTCGGCAAGCTTTTCACCTCCTGACCTTCAGACTTCGCATTACGCGAACGGGTAGCATGTTATCATGTTTTGCAGGGGATTGCAAGCCCTTTTTCTGCCGTATAAGGAAATTCGGGACCCGTCCCCATGGGAAAACGGGGGATCATCCGTCTATGGTGTAATCATAAATACCCGTGACTCTGGCGTGAACAAAAGTGCGCGCGTCGGGGGACTCATAGGAGCAGGTGATAAACGTAAATACCTGAGAGATATCCCCGGCGATACCGTCGGAAAAACTGCACCGATCCAGCATGCCTTGCACATAATCGGTAAATGCGGTATCGTCGGTGAACACAATGGTGCGTTGCTCAGCGGAAGCCGGGGCGTAATAGGAGGAAAACACCTGCAGCCGATAGACCTTGCCCGGGGTGATAAAAAGCATCGTACGGTGTTGGTCGAACCAGTCCCGCTCTTTATAGTTCACCAATGGAGCGAAAACCGAACCGTTCCGCATGTTGTGGCCGTATATCAGTATATGCCTGGAAGACAGATCGCGGGCATTCTCATAATCCATAAAGACAGTGCCTGCCGTGTTGCCCCTGCCGGTGAAGGTGCGGGTAATATAGTCCTTATTATCGTGGCTGTGTACCACCGGGTAGCTGATCGTGGTACCGGGAACAATGAGCCAGCCTACGGTATCGCCGTTCGTGCGGAGCAGTCCGTCAAAGTCTACCGCCATTTCCTGGGTCAGTACCATGACAGCCTCCGCAGATTCGTCCTCCAGCGATGAAATCTTTTCGCCGACCTCCTCTCCCTCCGGGGGAAGATATTCCTCCTCCGCCGAAGCGGTGTCGTCCTGGGGATCGGAACCGGGGGAAGAGACCTCCGCTCCCTGTATGGCGGCGTACAGTCCTTCAATATTGCTGGGAGAGTAGTTTTCCCTGAGGGTATTGTATTCCTGTCGGGCGGAGCGATAGTCCAACAGGATCTTTGTTACTTTATATGCGGAAAAGAGAAACACGGCCGACAGAGCAAACAGCAGAACAAGAAAAAGGACCTTTTTACCCTTGCTTCCCTGCCGTTGGCGCGAGGTCCTTTGTTTTGAGGCCGGCCGGCGCGTTCCCGGCCGGCGATTCGCTGTCTGCCGCGGGCTCTTTTGCCGGGAATTCCTGCCTTCTGTGCTGTGTTTGCTCATGAAGCGCCTCCAAAGATGTTTTTTCTATTATAACAGGCCAGGATATGGAATGCAAAGGGGATTCAATGCGTCTTGTAATAATCCGAAACGGCAGAAAAATAGGCGTCGATATTCGCCCAGGGTGTCATCGGCGGGATATCGCAGCCGGAAGAAATAAGAAAGTTGGGATATTTTCCGCACAGCGCGTTCATCAGAGACAGAGTAGCCTCCCGCACCAGTTCGGGGGTACCGTTGCAAAGCACGCCGGCAGGGTCAATATTTCCCATGACCGGGGTGTTTAACGGTGTACGGGAAAGGATATCCGCCATGGATACGGCATTGCCGAAATGGTAGGCGCCGGCGCCGATTCCCCGTATGGAGTCGATCATGTGCAGGGTATAATTCCCGCAGTTGTGGTAAATCAGGAGGAACTCCGGTGTCTGCACCGCTTCTGTCAACCGCTTTACCCAGGGATGAGAGAACCGATCCGCCAGCCTTGGGGAAAGGAGGCCGGTCAGCGGTTCCGCCAGCAGAACACCATCCAACCCGGCGTCCCGGTAAGCTTTGATATAGCGGATCAGGAAGTCCGTTGTTTTATCCATAAGGGTCTTTACTGTCTCCGGGTCTTCATAGCAGCTTTCCAGTGCCTGAGAGACCCCCATCAGCCGCCCGGTTAGAGAGAAGGGGCCTATGACCCCAGCAAGTACCGGCCGGTCGTGAATGCGGCGCTTGGCTTCCGCCATGGCTGCCAGTGACTGTCCGGTGCGTCCGGCGCCCACAACGGGAACGGGCAGTTCTTCCGCCTCCTCCTGCGTGGTTACAAGGGAGCCCACTATTGTGGGCACTTCGGTTTTGGAAAAGCGAACTTTCGCGCCGAAAGCTTCGGCCTCCACCGATAGATCCATCATGCTGACGGCGGCGGCGGAATCCACCCTGGCAGCCACCCGGGTGATTCCCTCCGCCTGCAGCGCCCCATCGGAAAGCAGCTCCTCTACAGAGATCCCCATCAGGCTAACACAGGGAAAGGAGAGCACCGGCATCGTTTTTTTCACCGGAGCGGTTATCCAGTCCTCCATCCAACGGCTCATGTCCATAAAAAATCCTCCTGACAGTTCTATTGTAACGGGACGGCTTTCGGGAGGATGCGAATATTTTACTGGGGATTAGGAATTATTTAGTATCTTTCCCCCGGATATCGTCCTGAGGCGCCCGTGTCTTTTTTTTCTCTGCATTCTGCCTGCGCGAAAATACCCGGCCGCGGCCCCAAAGCGCGGCGGGTTTGCAAGTACGGGTCATCAGCCCGGTTTCCGTTCCGCTTTTATAGCGAGACCCATCCCTTCTCCCGGTGATCATAAGCGGCTTGGAGTATTGCCTGTACCGCGGCGCCCTCCGCCGCGTCGGGCTGCGGGAGGATCCCCGCGGCCATTGCCGCATAGAAGGAATATATGCTGTGCACATGTCCCTGCAGCCAGCCGATACTGTTTTTGTAGGAGGGGAAGCCTCCTCCGGGAGGCGGGAAGCGGCCGGTGGTACGAACGGCGGTAAAACCGTTGGACTCCTTCTCCGGCCTGTCCGCGTTGAAGATCCAAACCGTGTTAGGGTCAGCCAGGGACAGCTGTACGGCTCCCTTTGTCCCGTGAATTTCCAATGTCAGACTGTCATCATGGCCAACGGCAATTTTACTGGCTTCCAGTGTGCCGAGGGCGCCGTTGGGCAGCCGTACCAGGAGTATGGCGTGGTCTTCGGCGGTCACCTGTCGCAGCGTGCCCTGCCCGTCCGGCCGGGCAGGGTAAAGTACACGTTGAGAGTAATTGATTTCCGCGAAATCCCCCATCAGCCAGCGGGCGATATCCACCAGATGCGTACCCAAATCCAGCAGGACACCGCCGCCTGCCCGGGCGGCGTCCTGCTTCCAGCCCATGGGTTTTTTCGGATCAGCCGAGCCGGAATGAAGGTACACACCGCGGAAGGACAGCACTTCTCCCAGGTTTCCGGCGTCTATCCACTCCCGGGCATAAAGAACGTTGGGGTAAAACCGGTTGTTCATCTGCATCTGACAGGGTATGCCGAAGGCTGCGGCCGCGGCTGCCATTTCCGCGGCGCGCGCGCCGGTGTCCGCCAGGGGCTTATCGATGCACACCGCTTTCCCCGCCGCCAGCGCGTCCATGAACATGGAATAATGCTCAGCGTTGGGGGTACATATGTGTACAGCGTCCGTCTCCGGGTCGGCCAGCAGCTCCCGATAGTCCGCCGCAGCAAAGGCAAAGCCCAGGGAAAGCGCTTCTTCCGCCTTTTCCTGCCGGCGGGAACAAACCCCGCGGAGCTTTATCCCGAAAGGGAGGGGACTGTAGAATTGTTCCAGTGTTCGCAGTGCATAGGTATGGGTTTTTCCCATAAACCCCCATCCGATGACTCCCACACCAAATTCCCGCATAGCTGTTCCCTCCGTTATTTCCGTAAAAAGGATACCACGGCATCGCCCATGGCAAGGAAGCCGCTTTACCAAGGAGAGCGCGTTGCTTCAGGCAGGACGCAACCGTGGGCCCGATGAACCGGGTGATTTCTATGGCAAAGAAAAGGGGCGGAGAACCGCCCCTTTTCCTTTAGGTGGTATGCTTGAACATCGGCAGCCAGTCTTTTCCGGCTTCCAGCATCTCGGTGACCATGGAACGAATTTCCTCCAGGGACAACAGAGCGCTGGTCAGTGGGTCGAAGAAGCAAGCCTGTACTACCAACTCCGGGTCGCCGGTGAAGGCGGCCTTTACTGCCATTTCCTCAATCTGGGAGGAGATGGAGGTCAGCAGCGCCAGTTGGGGCGGCAATGCTCCCACATGCATCGGTTGTATGCTGTGGAGGGAAGCCAGCACCGGCACCTCCACACAGGCGCCGTAGGGCAGGTTGTCGATCAGCCCGAAGTTGCGCACATTGCCGTTGAACTGGAACATGGTGTTGTCTCCGAAGCAGGCGTTGAAAATATAAGCGGCATACTCATGCCCCCGCTTTAAATCCAGCTCCTGCTCCTTCCAGTCTTCAAGCAGCTTTGTGCGGTAATTCTCCCGGTCAATCCGTCTTTGTATTCTTTCCTCGGTGACGCCGATGCCGGGGTTCCAGCCGGTACCGTGGGTACAATACTTTTCCAGCAGATCGGGTCGTTTCCGATACCAGGCCACGTACTCCGAGTTATGACCGGAGGATTCCGTCACATAATAGCCCAGATGCCGGAACATATCATTCCGCACCTGCTCCTCGTTATAAATCTCCGGCCGTTTCACGGCTTCCCGGATCAAGGGATAGGCATCCTTGCCGTTCCACTTGTATTCCAGGTAGAAGGCCTGATGGTTGATGCCGGCGCAGATATAGGAAATCTCTTCCATCGGAGCGCCGATCCACCGGGCCAGCATCTCCGCCGTGCCTTGTACACTGTGACAGAGGCCGGTGACGCGGACGGGGGAAGTTTCCTGCATGGCGCGGCAAAGCATGGCCATGGGGTTGGTGTAGTTCAGGAACACGGCTTCGGGACAAAGCTCTTCAATATCCAGGAGAATTTCCCGCATGACCGGCCAGGTGCGCAGGAAGCGGAAAATTCCCTGCGGGCCCCGGGTATCTCCTATGTTGGTGGAAATGCCGTATTTTAGCGGAATGCCCAAATCTACCGCCACGCCCTCCGCCGGCTCGGCGAGTATGGTGCTGACTACGCCCTCCGCTCCGGGAAGCAACTCCCGGCGGTCGGTGGAAGCTGTAACGGTGGCGGGGTAGTTCCCGGCTTCAACGATGTGTTCCACCGCCATTTTTGCCTGGGCAAGGTGGGTAGGGTTAATGTCCACCAACGCCAGTTCGGCGTCAGCGAAGGCCGGAAAAGTTAACAAATCCCGCACTAAATTCCGGGTGAATGTCAGCGAACCCGCACCGATAAAAACAATTTTGTGTGCCATGGAAGAAACCTCCTCTAAAAAAGCGCCGCTTTTTACGGCGGCGCAATAGTACTCAGTCGTTTTCCGGCTCAAGCAGGCCCAGGTCGCCGTCATTCCGGCGGTAGAGCACACTGATCTTTCCGGTTTCTGCGCTCATAAAGACAAAGAAGTCATGCCCCAGCAAGTCCATCTGCAGGGCGGCTTCTTCGGTATCGATGGGCTTGCTGCTGAATGTTTTGGTTTTCACCACGCGGACGGGCTGATGGGCAAACCTTTCTTCCGGCGGCGGCGGCTCCTGCTGTCCCCGTGGACGCTTGTCAAACTTGGTCTTAAACTTAATGATCTGCCGCTCCATTCGTGCAATGCACCTCTCAACAGCGGTCAGAGCGTCCTCGGCGGTTACCTCAGCCCGGAGTACCCGGCCTTCAAAGGGGATCGTGATCTCGCAGATTTCCATCAGTTTGTCCCTGGAGAAGCGTACCTCAGCGATGGTGTCTTCGGGGAAGAATTTGTCAAGCTTGGCCAGTTTCTTGTTGGTCAGTCTCTCGGTCCGTTCATCCAATGTGATGCGGCGGGTGGTAATGTTGGTTCTCATAGCCTATCCCTCTTTTCTTTGTGTTATGGAGAAAAGCTTATCATTGTTATCTTTCGCCGCCTTGATTTGAATTCCTGCCGCCGATGATTTGATATTTGCCGCGGGTATTTCCCCGAAGGGAATTGTCTGTCAGGGGAGCCGGATCTGTTTGGAGACCTCCCGCCAACGGGCTTCTTCCTCCGGAACGACGATGTAGGGGCGGAAACCCAGGCGGAGGTAGGTGATAATGGCGGGCAGACGAAAGGTGTCGGTCTCCAGCCGGCAGGAGGTCATCCCTCGTCCGCACATTTTATGGAGACAGATCAGGCTGACCGTATAGCCAAGCCCGCGTCCCCTGTCCGCCGGGTCTGACGCGACATAATGGAGATAGCCCGTCCGGGGCGCGGGATATCCGCACAGCGCTGTGGCCACCGCGGCAGTGCCTCCGTCCGCCCGGAGCAGTACCGTCTCCGCCCCCGGCCAATAGCCCTTTCTGCCGGCGATGTTATCGGCAAAGGTGAAATCCGGGGAGAAAATACCCCGGCAGAGCGTTTCATAGCCCGGCGCCGTCGTTTCTTCCGGAGAGGCGATGCGGTATCCCTCCGGCAGAATAACCTCCGGCAGAGAATCAAGATTTTCCCGAAGCATCCAAACACGGGTTTCGCTCATGTCATCTTCCTTTCATACACATCGTTCCGTATTTACAGTATAACATGGCGTCCGGCGGGGGTAAATCGAAAATTTCCCGGGGCTTCAAGGCAGAAAAAACCGCTCCGTGGCCCGGCGGAGCGGGAAAAGGGATCATTCGCTGCGGGTGGGGATCGCTATCAGGTGATCCTCGTCCAGGAAGGTGATTTTTTCACAGCACATCTCCCGGCCGAAGCCGCCTTGCGTGCGGTTCTTTCTGTGCCGGCCGTAGGTGATGTAATACTCTCCCCGGTATTCGGTAACGCAGGCGTGACCGCAGCCGGTGATGTCATGCCTGCCCTGGAGAAGGATATTGTCGTGGTCAAAGTCCAGGGGCATGATGTAGGGGCCCATGGGATTGTGGGACCAGGCATAGCGCATGGCATAGCGGTAGTCCATCACGTCGTAAATGGCCCAGCTGAACAAGTATCTGTCGCCTATTTTAATGAAATCGGGCGCTTCGTTATAGATGGCCTTGTTCTCCGGCTTGGGTGATATGGAGAACTGGCTGTATATCCCATCGGACAGGCAGACCATCGGGCCGGTGAATTTTGCGGAGTTCGGGGAAAGAAGGATCTTGCTCATCATACACTTGCCCTGACCGAAGGCCAGGTAGACCGTACCGTCGTCATCCTTCAGGAAACAGGGGTCGATGGTCTGGAAATCGTAATCAGTCTTGGCAACAAGGGGATGTCCGAGAATGTCTTTGTAGGTTCCCATAGGGGCGTCACAGACGGCGATGCCGATCTGCTGGTCGGCACAGAAGGCGAAATAGTAATATCCGTCCTTCTCCACCATGGAAGGCGCCCAGGCTTTGCTTTTCGCCCAGGATACATCGGCGAAGTCCAGTATGGTCACCGGATCCGACCAGTTCTGCAGGTCTGTGGAATGCCAGCAGACAAAGCCGGGCCTGTTCCGGTCGCCGCCGCCGGTAGCCGACATGTAGTAGTTCGCGCCGTCTTTAAGGATATAGGGATCGCCGGCATTTTGAGGGATTACGGGATTTTTCATGTGCAACCTCCTTATTGATAATAGTTTTTCACGCTGTGGTATTCTTCCGGGGTAATGGCCAGTACGGTGCCGTGCTTAAAGCCGTAGGGGAAGAAGAAGGATTCGTCCGCCCGGACGAAATGCCCCCCCTCCAGCCGGTTCGCGATAAAGGGCACATAACCCTGCTTTTCATGTACAGTACCGTAGTAGTCCAGAAACAGGCACCACCGGCCGTCCTCTAACCGCACTACGGCGGGGGCTTCGTATTGCCCCTGCTCGAGCTTGGCCATTTCCGGGTCAAACCCGGTCACCCGAGCAAAGGGGCCGGTGGGGCTGTCTGAAGACAACATGATAATGGTTTCCGGGTTGCCCTCGCTCTTAACGAAAAGGTAGTATATTCCGTCCTCTTCCGCCATGGCGGAGTCGATGATGCCGCTGTCCGCCTTTTCATACAGCACGGCGGGCTTCGTGAATGTCCGAAAATCCCGGGTGCGGTTGTACCAGATTTTCATCGGTCCGTAGTCATTGCTGCTGTGGGCGGAGGACCAGTGGAGCAGATAGTCCCCTTCCGCCGGGTCACGGAGTATATCCGGAGCCCAAAGGCAGCCAAAGCCATCATCCTCGGGAGTAATGGCCCGCTGCGGTGCCCAATGGAGCAAATCGGGGGATTCCCAAAGCATCAGCGAACGGCTGCCCCTCTCCCGTACTCCCTTCCAGCCCCCGTACTTTGTCCGCATGTGCCGGGAAAGGGATAGATCCGTGGCGACGATGACAAAACCCCCGGGGGTGCGGGCGATCGTACAGTCCCGGACCCCCTCGTCCCCCATCCGGCTCTCCAGCACGGGGCGTCCGCCATATACCTCCTCCCATGCAAAACCGTCCCGGCTGAGGGAGAAGTATACCTGTTCCCCATCCGGCGTACGCTTCTCCCGGAAATGAACGAATAAATATGCCTGATTCATATTGCATCCTCCGATAATATTATTTTATCATATGCGGGCGGACCTGCGCCACGGCAAAATGACACAGGAATCCACGGTATTTTTGGGCGTAATGAATTTTTAATTTGCATATCCTTCTGTTCTGTGCTACAACAGGGGAAACATGGGAAGGGAGGCGGGAGTATGAAAAAGGTCTCCGAAGGGGATCCCAGATTTGATATGAACCGGCCTCCCCTGCCGATCACGGCGGCAGGATCTTTGCGGCAGAAGCTGGCGGGGCTGGGTTTTCGGTTGGACCGGGTGCGTTGGTCGGGCATGGCGGAGTTGCGGGAACCCTGTCTTGTGCTGGTGAACAGCCCCTCCCCCCTGGTTTTCCGCGCCATGGCGGCGTTGATATTCCCCCATCCTCTGTATTTTGCGGCTCCGCTGGAGTTTTTTATCGGCCGGGAGGAAATGCTCCGGGAAACCGGGGCGATCGGCGTACGGCGGTACACCCAGGATATTCGCCTGATACGGCATCTTTCTCGGGCAGTAGGGGAGTTTTGCCGCCCGGTGGCGGTTTCCCCTGACTCGGGATGTTCGCTTTACGGCCGGGAAGAGACGGTTTCCTCTTCCTGGGGACGGGTTGCCCGGATGCTGGGGGTGCCGGTGGTAGCGGTTTGTTTTGACGGGCTCTATCTCCGGCGGCCGATTTGGCGGGAACGGTCGGTATCCTGTCCTGTGTTCGCCCGGGCGACCGAAATCATCACCCGGGAGGAGGTTGCCCGGCTTTCCCCGGATGAAATGACCCGGCGTATCCGCCTGGCGCTCCGCTACGACGATTTTGCCTGGCAGGAGGAGAATCATATACAACTGCGCAGCCCCCGCCGCGCCGAGGGGCTGCATCGTGTGCTGTACAAATGCCCGGTGTGCGGCGAGGAACGCATGAACTCCCGGGGGGATACACTGCGCTGCATTGCCTGCGGTAAACGCTGGGAGCTTACCCCCTCGGGCAGACTGGAAGCGGAAACGGGGGAAACGATGTTTTCCCGGGTGACGGATTGGGGAGACTGGCAGGCTGCCATGCTTCGGCAGGCACCGGATTCCCTCAGTCTGGAGGTTCCGGTGCGGGTTGCCGGCATGACCGGCAGCGCCGGCTTCGGTCCGGAGGTGCCGGCGCAGTTTGTGCTGGGGACGGAGGGCCTGATGATTGAGGGAGAACTGGGAGAGGAGCAAACCGTTTTGTATTGGGAGGCCGCGTCTCTTCGGGGGGTCTATGTTTCTTATGCCGGGGAAAGACAGCAGATACAGATTTCTACCCTGACGGATACCTACCGGGTGACGCTGCCCGCTTCTCTTCCGGCTGCCAAGGTATCCCAGGCCGTGAATGTGCTGTACCGTATGCGGAAAGAGAAAAATCGGGAGGCTGCCGCTTTGTTCGAATCCCCCCAAATCTGAGCCGGGGCTTCCGGAGGCCGCCTACACGGTACGCTTGCGCCGCCGGGAAGTTCCTTCCGGGCCTATGGCCCGCCGATTGAGCGGTACCTATGACAGACGGACGACGTCCGTCTGTTTTTGCGCGCATGAGTTTTTCGGGGATGAAAAAGCCCGCCGGTCAGGCGGGCGAAGGGTCAGGGAACCGGGGCGGGCGACGGGGAAGGCTTGGGGTTAGCGGTGATCTCGTCTCCCTCGTAGATAAATTCCTGGACCGCGGCGGCATTTTTCTTCACCGACATGATCAACACCGAGGAGCCGTTGTATTTACCCATATAATGAGCGCCGTCCAGCGGGATCCGGAGGGTCTCGGTCTCACAGCCGCGGAGCTTGTATACCCGGGTGGCGGCACGGATCATATCCGGAACCGAAAGGTTGGTGCTGACATAGCCCTGCATCTGGATCAGCATTTTATACATCTGCCCCAGGGATGCGTCGCTGACCCCGCGGAAAGCGGAGATGAGGACTGCCCGCTGCCGCTCGGTGCGCTGATAGTCCCCGTGGCCGTAGTGGCGGATCCGCATATACGCCAGCGCCTGCTGGCCGTTGAGGCGCTGGAGACCGAAGTCGGCAACCGGAGGATAATCCGCCGGGTCTCCGCCCACCTCCTGGCACAGCTCGGATAAATTCCCGTTCAGGTGCCCCAGTTCCTGGGCGTCGGCGATCTCGACATCCACACCGCCTACAATGTCTATCAGCTGGGCTGCCCCCGAGAAGGTCACCGCCGCGTATCCGTCTATCGGTATGCCGAATGTGGTTTCCAGCACGGAAATGGCTTTATCCACTCCCGTCCGGGGTACCAGCGCCGTCACCTTCATATCGTCTGTCCAGCCCGGCACATCCATCAATGTGTCCCGCATGATGGAGATGAGTTTGAGCTTTTGATGCTTCATGTCCAGTATCAGCAGGATCACGGTGTCCGTGTTCCCGTCCAGGTCATAAAGCGGATCCCGTGTGTCCGCGCCGTAAAGCACATAGATATAAATGGATTCGTCCCGTTCCTGAACGACAGCGTCCGCCGGCTCGGCGGTGGTATCCGGCTCCTCCTGCAAATCGGGTTCCGGTGTGGGAGAAGGGATCGGCTCCGGTGAGGGGGCGGGTGTTTCTTCCGGGGCCGGGGTCGTTACGGGCGCGGGGGATACCGAGGGAACGCGAAAGCCCTCCAACAGGTTCCATATATGATTCGCCGCCAGTCCTAAGGCTGCCAGCAGCAGGAGGATAATGCCGAGCGCGATCCAAAGTCCCGGCTTGCGGCGGGATTTATGCGTGTCGGACAAATGCTCAGGCTCTTTCTTCATTTTCAACCTCCCCAACTATATGGCGAAACTATAGCATACGCATATTTTGTTGTCAAATTCTCCGTACGCGGCAGGGAGTTCCCCGTTTTTCTCCCGGGTTTATCGGCGCGGGGGCTTCAGACTCCCCGGGGTTACGCCCCGCAGCTTTTTATATTCCCGGGAGAAGTAGCTCGGGTCGCCGAAGCCGCTGCGCAGGGCAGCCTGGGCAGTGGTACATTCTCCGGACAAAAGCAGCGCCTCCGCCCGCTCCAACCGAAGGTTGCGTATGTAGCGGAGGGGGGTCATGCCGTATACCCGGACAAATCGGCGGCGGAAGGCTACGCTGCTGACGCCGCAGACCGCCGCCAGCTTTTCTATCGAAATGGGCCGGGTGAAATTCTCCCGAATGATGGCCTCCGCCTGCCTGAGAGATTCCCGTTCCCCGAAGGGAGTATAGGCGGCTTCCGCCTCCGCTGATCCCAGCACACCGTAGAGCGCCGCCATGCACCTGCCCCGCCAGCCCGGTTCCCGGGTGCGCCAGGCTTGCTCCGCTCCCCGGAGCAGGGAATAACAGGCATTCGGTTCCCGCAGTGTCAGCAGTTTGGGCGCGAACACTTTCTTTTCTGTCAAGAGAAAGTTGATCGCCCAGCAGTCTCCCGGCTTCCGTATCACCACCCGGTAATCCGACCCCTCGGGCAGGTATAACAGCCTCCCGGGACGGGCTTCCAGCCGTTCCCCTCCGGCGAAAAGATAGTCTGTTTCACAGTCCGTAAAGTAAACCAGGCCATGGTTCGGGCGGTTTTTGTGTATGAGGCGGGCGGAGGGGAGTATGTCATAATAATGCTAAAGGGGGAAAACGCAGTAACCAAAAGGGTTTCAGAGCTTCCACAAAAGTATGAGAGCCAAGCTTCGAATTTTTTAGCAGTAAATTAGCGCATTTTTTGGTAGTGGTTTACGCTATTTCTTGGTGCTAAATCTATTGATTTTTTGGTAGTCGGTGCTATAATGTGCTTATAAGATTTATATAGCAATGAGGTGGCGTAATGAATATTTTAAACTATAGGAAAAGATTAATTGAATCTCAAATCAAAAAAAAGATGTCTTATAGCGGCGGAGTAATTATCGAAGGAGCAAAATGGGTTGGAAAATCTACGACGGCCGGCATTTTTTCTAATACATTTATAAAACTACAAGATCCACTCATAAAAAAACAATATCAAATTTTAGCCACAATATCGAAAGAAGAGGTTTTGAAAGGCGAAAAACCCATATTATTTGATGAATGGCAAGAAGTACCGGAGATTTGGGATTTTATTCGTCTTGATATCGACGAGAATAACCATAAAGGAGCGTATCTTCTAACCGGATCAACAAAAAAGCAAAACATTAAAACTTCACATACAGGAACAGGAAGAATTAACTCGATTTACATGCGTCCTATGAGTTTATATGAGAGTGGAGAATCTAACGGGCTAATTTCTTTAAAGGAATTATTTTCAAAGCCGAAGCTTATTCCTGTTATGTCTGATATTACAATCGACGAGATATCACATTATATTTGCAGGGGAGGTTGGCCGGGAAGTTTAGACTTGAGTAAAGATGTGCAATTAGAAGTTCCTAAGGATTTGCTTGAAAGCATTATTAGAAGAGATATAGATGAAGTTGACGGAATAGTAAAAGATAAAGAGAAATTAATGAAGATAGTAAAAAGCTATGCTAGAAACACTTCCACTTTAGCTGCAAATTCAACTATTTATAAGGATCAAGCTTATGATGTTGCTGTAAATCCCAAAACCTTTGATACATATATTAATTCTTTAAAAAGATTATTTATTATAGAGGATGTTTTGCCTTGGTCTCAAAACATTAGAAGTTCTGCCAGGCTTAGAAAAGGAAGTAAAAGACAATTTGTTGATCCCAGTATTGCTGTTGCTGCTTTAGGACTATCCCCTGATAAATTAAAAAAAGATTTCGAAACACTCGGCTTCTTATTTGAATCAATTGCGACAAGAGATATTAGGGTTTACACGGAAGAAATTGGAGGAACTGTTTATTACTATAACGATACAACAGGCCTTGAGATAGATTTGATTGTTGAGTTAAAAGACGGAAGCTGGGCAGGAATAGAAGTAAAGTTGGGAGAAAATGAAGTTGATAAAGCAAGTGCCAATTTAATAAAATTAGCAAACATATCCACTGTTAAACCGTCTTTACTTATGATACTAACGAATACTCAAATGGCCTATCGAAGGCCTGACGGTGTTTATGTGATTCCGCTTGGATGTTTAAAGCCTTAATGGGAGTGATTTTTGTTTAATCCGACATTCTAAATATCGAGTTGAAAAGAAGATATTATTTGACCGTATAAAAAATATTCAATAGAGTAAGCTTATATAATAAGCTTATATAATTGAGATTAATAATGAGAGGTCAAAGATGACAACTGAAGACGAAATGATTGCTCACTGTGTTTGGGAACATAATAAAAATGACAGCTTGATATATTCAAGCAATGTGATTGGTGCTTTTACCCGTGGTTCTTCAAAAGAAGAAGCTTTGGTAAAGATGGAGCGCGAGATTGAGTCGTATTTTCTTTGGACGGGGGAAATTCCGCCGTCTTCCATTGAAATGATAATTACTCAGGAAAGTGTAACAAATTTATCTATTAGTGATGCAGACTCAGAGGTCTTATTTGAGACGGAAAAAATGGATTTGTCAATTGAAGAGTATGAACGACTAAAAGCTCTTGTGCTTAAATCGTCAAATGATTTTTATAGCCTTTATAGTTCTTTCCATGATAAGGATCAAAGCGTGTTACCCATAAGAAAAACTTTTTACGGCACTGCTCCCAGAACCGCTTCGGAAATGTATGTGCACACTAAAAATGTCAACGAGTATTATTGGGGAGAAATCGGATTGGAAGTCTCAAATGATGGGACAATAGTAGAAAATCGAATTCGGGGTTTTGAGGAATTGGAAGCGAGAGGAAATTTTTTGTCAGGCAAAGTTTATAAAGGTAGTTATGGGGAAGAATGGTCGATTCCAAAAGTTTTAAGAAGATTTCTCTGGCACGATAGAATCCACGCAAAAGCTATGTACAGGATGAGCATAGCGACATTTGGGCCAGGAGTTATTCCTAATATATTTAAATTCGAATTGTAATTGCAAATAGCAAGAGCACACGAGTATCCGTATACCCCTGATGTCAAACAAATGCTACACTCGGAAAAGCTTGATTTTACAGGGTTTTATGAATGTAAAAAGAACCAAATACGGTAGTTTGTTTTAGACTTCTTTTCAGGCGGTTTCTACCCGCATGACAAGCACGATCTCCGCTACGGTGCAGCCTGCGATCTCCATAGGCATTCCTCCCCGTTCAGCATGATACTGTCTTTCGAAACAGTCAAGAAAGTTATTTCGTCCATTGCATTTGCTCCGGGTATGGGGTATCCTCGGGGTGAGGTGATGCGCATGAGAAAAATGACTTCCGCGGAAGAAACCCTGATTCGGGGCAAATACCATGCTTCGGACTATGATCCCTTCCAACCCTGGCTATCCTCCGGCTGGGAGTATGATCCCGCCACCGGGCTGGCGGACGAGGATATCCGCAGGGGGCTGGAAGCGGCTTTTGCCGATCGGAGAGATACGCCCCATGCCCTGCTGAAGGCGCGGGCGTTTTCCTATGTCCTGACCAATACCCGGCTGCGGGTGGATCCGGGGGACTGGTTCCCGGGTATTTCCTGTTGGCATAAGGATATTCGGTATGCCATGCTGGACAACTGGAGCAACGAGGTTTGGCAGCGTCTGCCCGAGGAGCAGCGGCAGGCTGTGGAAAGGCTCCGCCGTTGCGGCGCCATCGACATGTGGATCGACTTTGACCATTCCGTGCCGGACTGGGACGCGCTGGTGACGCTGGGTTTTCCCGGGCTGCTTGAGCGGGTAAAGGAGATCCGGCGGGAGAAGGAGCCGCTGTCCTCGGAGCTCGCCGCTTTTTATGACAGCGTGGAAGTCGCCTATGAGGCCATGCTTACGCTGCTTTCCAGGCTGGAGGCGCTGGCGGACGCCTGCCCCGGGGAAAAGGCGTCTGCCATGTCCGCTTCTTTCCGCCGTCTTCGGGAGGGGGCGCCCGGTTGCGTACTGGATGTTCTGGAGATGATATATCTGTATTTTATCGCCGGGGAGTATGTGGGGTGTCTGCAGGTGCGCTCCCTGGGCGGGGGGCTGGACGGGCTGCTGCAGCCCTTCTACGAGGCGGATCTGGCGGCCGGCCGGCTGACCCGGGAGGATCTTATCACTCTTCTGCAGTTCTTTTTTCTGCAGATTTCCGCTATCGGCAATTACTGGAATCACCCCTTCTACCTTGGGGGCACGGATGAGACCGGGGCTACCCGGGTCAACGAGGTTTCCGGGCTGATACTTGAGGCCTATGACGGACTGGAGATATTCAACCCGAAAATACAAATCAAGGTAGCGGAGAACACCCCCCGGGATTTTCTGGAGCAGGCGCTGGACATGGTCAGGCGCAAGAACGCGTCCATCGTTTTCGTAGGAGAGCCCTATATCATTGCCAGCCGTATGGCCATGGGCTGTACCGAAGGGGAGGCGCTGAACGCCGATATCAAGGGCTGCTACGAGATCGCCGTACGCGGTGAGGAGGTCAGCACCGCGCCTCTGTATATTAATCTGGCGAAACCGCTGGAGATGGCGCTGTTCCGCGGACGGGACGCCGGTGACGGCACATATCTCGGCCCGGATACCGGGGAGGACTTCCCCGCGTTTGACGATTTTTACGCCGCCTATCTGACGCAGCTTCGCAGCCTGCTGGAGGAGTTGCTGCCCATTGTGGACGAGGTCGAGCGGGGACTGGCGTTTATCAACCCGACGCCGCTTTATACCGGCACTCTTCGCCGGGCGCTGGAAAAGGGAGAGGACGGCTATGCCACCGGTACGAAATATTGCAATACCGCTCTGATCATCGGCTCTCTTGCCAGCGCGGTGGACGGTCTGCTTTCTCTCAGGAGGCTGGTGTATGAAGACGGGGCGGTCACCCTGTCCCAGCTCCGTGCGCTTTGCCGGGATAACTGGGCGGGCGGGGAAATCCTCCGGGAGAGGGTGAAAAAGGATCCGCGGAAATACGGTGTGGGTGACCCCATAGCCGACAGATATGCCGCCGGTATCGCTGATTTTGTGGCGGGTTATCTGAATATGCGGCCAAACTCCCGGGGCGGCGTGTACAAGACCGACTTTCACAGCGCCCGTATGTTTTTGAACTGGGCGCCGCTGACCGCCGCCTCTCCCGACGGCCGGCTTCGCGGTGAAGAATTAAGTAAAAACCTTTCCCCGTCGCCCGGAATGGACAGGGAGGGCGCCACGGCGCTTATACTCTCCGCTACCGCTTCCAATGTCGCCCTCCATACCGAGGGAAGTTGTCTGGATGTGATGCTGCATCCCACCGCCGTAAAGGGAGAGGAGGGCATGGCGGCGCTCCGGTCGCTGCTTATGGCCTATGTCCGCCGGGGCGGTTCGGGGCTGCAGTTTAACATCTTTAATGCCGACGATCTCCGGGAGGCGCAATGGCACCCGGAGAAGTACCGCACCCTCCAGGTGCGTATCTGCGGCTGGAACGCGTATTTTGTGGATCTGCCGAAAATCGAGCAGGACGCTTTTATCCTCCGCGCGGATCATATCACCGGCGGGAAATAGCAGAAAACCCTGATTATACCGCGGGGCAGGAGGGGACCACCCTCCTGCCTCTTCTGTCCTCCGCCGCCCTGTTTTTGCGGAAACTCTCGACAACTCCTCCCCCAGCGGGGTATAATAAAACCGGGACGGGGAGGTGCGTATGGAGTATTTGGCTACGACCGGATACGGGCTTGAGGGTGTGACGGCCCGGGAGCTTCGTGACCTGGGGCTGGAGGTGGGAGAGGTGCAGACCTCTCGGGTCAGCTTTTTCGGTGATGAGGAGGCTGCCTGCCGCGCCAATCTGTTTCTCAGGACAGCGGGTCGGGTGCGCCGGGTGGCAGGGCGCTTTCCTGCCGCCGCATTCGACCAGCTTTTCGAAGGCGTGAAGGCTCTGCCCTGGGAGGAGATGATACCCCGGGACGGGGCATTCCCTGTGACCGCCCGCTCGGTAAACAGCCGGTTGGGCGCATTATCCGCCTGTCAGCGTATTGTGAAAAAGGCCATGGCGGACCGCCTGACGTCCGCCTACCGCGGCCATCTGGCGGAGACCGGCATTACGGTTCCGGTGGAGGTCCATCTTTGGAAGGATATGGCTACCCTTTCGGTGGATCTGTCCGGCATACCCCTGCACAAGCGGGGCTATCGGGAGCTTAACCCCTCCGCGGCTCTCCGGGAAACTTTGGCTGCCGGCATGGTGCTGATAAGTCATTGGTCGGGGGACAGATCCTTTCTTGATCCCTGCTGCGGCTCCGGCACATTGGCGGTGGAGGCGGCGATGCTTGCCCGGGATATTGCTCCGGGACTTGGGCGGCGCTTTGGCGGGGAGGCTTTTCCCTGGATACCCTCCTCTGCCTGGGCGGCGGCGCGGGAGGAAGCGATGGACAGGGTACGTTTTGACCTCCGCCTTGAGATCACCGCGGCGGACATTGATCCGGAGGTGCTGTCCATGGCCGGGCATCATGCCCGGAAAGCCGGCGTTTCCGGGGACATACGCTTCATGATACGTGACCTCCGGGATACGCCGCCGGAGGGCAGGTACGGTCATATCATTACGAATCCCCCTTACGGGGAGCGGTTGGGTGAGCGGCGTGAGGCGGAAGCGCTGATTACCGCGCTGGGACGGCTGCGGCGGAGCGACCCAACCCGTTCTATCCATGTGATTTCACCCAGTTTGCGTTTCGAAAGCCTCTTCGGCGGTAAAGCGAACCACAAGCGGGTGCTGTATAATGGTCCGATTGCCTGCAGATTCTTCCAGTATTTCGGCGAGAAGCCGCGCTGAACCGGGAAAAGATGATGTCTCTCATGAAAACGAGGGAATGTCGGATTTATTTGGGCAAAAATCCAGTCAAATCTATGGGGAAACTTCATAAGGAGGCCGCGATGACTGTAATTCATGTGGATAGCATCTGCTGTGAACGCTGTGTTTCCCGGATCACCCGGGCGATGCAAAGAGAAGGATTTACCTTTCAAGTTTCTCTTGAGGATAAAACCGTGACTCTGCCGGACAGCACCCGCCTGACGGCGGCGCTGGAGGTTCTGGAGGAATTGGGCTTCCGGGGAGAAGTGTAATATCCTTGAAACTGCCCCTCCGGCGGAGGGGCAGTTTCCCTTCCTTCGGATTGATAAACAGGGTTTCTCGTGGTACAATACCGGTGACAGAAAGGGAGGAAGAAGCCTGTATGGTGCGGTATCAGTTATGGGGCAGGTTCTGGAGAGCGTTTCTCCGCTTTTTTATGCCCCGCTACAAGTGCATCGGATTTCAACCGCCGGATGTTCCTGTAATATACGTTTCCCGTCATTTTAAAAGAGGAACGGTCGGTGCTATGGTGCAGATAGACCTCTACCCCCGCCCATGGGTGCTTGACGTGCTGATCGAAAGCCGGACTTGTACCCGGCATATGCGGAATTATACCCTGACCAAACGGATCGGGATGCCGAAATGGCTGGCCTGGCCGATAGGATGGATCCTCGGGCAGGTTATCGGGAAGACCCTACGTTCCGTCGGCGCCATACCCGTACACCGGGGCAAGAGGGAGATCATCCATACCTTTAACCAGTCGGTGGAGGTGCTGGACAGCGGCGCGTCGGTCATCATCTTTCCGGATGTGGACGTGCTGGATGATTCTCCCTATACGGGAGAACTGTATGAGGGCTTTGTGCTGTTGGCCCGCCGGGCGTGGAAAAAGACAAAGAAAAATTTCCCCTTCGTGCCCATCTATACCAGCAGCCGCAGCAGGACTATTCTGGCAGGCGAACCTATTTATATGGATATGGAGCGCCCGGTAGAGGAGGAGCAGCAGCGCATCGTTGCCCTGCTTCAGGAAGAACTGAACCACATGGCCCTTGCCTGCGGGGATCTGCTCCCGGGCCGGGAAAAGACAGAATGCCCCGAATAAGGGCGGAAAGCGTTTTCTAAATGGGATTCTCTTTTCATGACCTGCATTTGCATACTTTTCTCTCATCCTGCAGCGCGGACCCCGGACAGACGCCGGAAGCCATACTGGCTTCGGCAGCCGCGCAGGGGCTGACAACCGTGGCCTTTACCGATCATTACTGGGATGAGACGATGCCCGGTGTGTTTGACTGGTACCTGCCTCAGGACACCGGTCATCTCCGGCAGCTGGAGATTCCGGCGGATACCAAGGGGGTTAGGGTGCTCTCGGGCTGCGAGACGGAGTTCCGCGGCGGCAGGCTTATCGGCCTCAGCCCCGCCCGGGCGGAGGAGATGGAGTTGATCCAGCTGCCCATCAACCATTTTCACATACAACAGGTGCGCGGAGAGGTCGCCGCCGTTCCGGAGAGCCTTGCCGCTCTTTGGATGGAGAGACTGGAGGAAGCTCTCTGCCTATCTCTGCCCTGGAAGAAGACGGTGTTCTCCCACCTGAATATTTTTCCGGCGGACAACGGGCGCGATCCGGTGCTGGAAGCGCTGCTTTCCGGGCACGCCTGCCGGGTGGCGAAAGCTTTTGACAAGGCGGCCGCCCTTGGCGTTATGGCGGAGGTCAATGTGTCCTGTATGCGCAGCCCCGGCTTTACCGTCTATCCCGAATCCCATGTGCGGCTGTTTGCCATGGCCAGGAGAGCCGGCATCCGCTTGACCTGGGGCAGCGATGCCCATCATCCCGATGGGCTGGCGGTGCTGGAACGGTACAGAGAATCCGTTCGGCAGCTGGGGCTGGCGCCGGAGGATTTTGCGGTCATTTAGGAGGAGGTTTGCATGGAAGCGATCCGGCAGGGCATAACTCGGTTGACAGTCACGGAGGCGCACACCGCGAGGGCGGTGGGCAGCGGTACGCTGGAGGTATTGGCCACTCCCGTGCTGGCCTCGCTCCTGGAGCGGGCGGCCTGGCAGGCCGTGCAGGAGGAATTGGAGGAGGGCAGGACGACGGTAGGGGTATCCCTGGAACTGCGGCACAACGCGCCCACCCCCATAGGCGGTAAGGTTACTGCCGTAGCGGTACTGACCGCCATAGAGGGGCGGAAAATGACGTTTGCCCTCTCCGCGTCGGATGACGCCGGAGAGGTTGCGGAGGGCACCCATGTCCGAGTGATCGTTGAAGGCAGCCGGCTGGAGCAAAAAGCCGCCGCCCGGAGGAGCTGACTGTATGGGAAAAAAGCGCTTTATAGATGCGTTTCGGGATTATCTGATCATTTCGGCGGGAGCGCTGCTGGTGGCGGTCGGGGTTTATTTTTTCAAGCTTCCGAATAACTTCTCCACAGGCGGCGTAACGGGTATCGCTGTGTTGCTGAAGCCGCTGCTTCCCGGTATTTCCACCGGCACCATCATTACCGCGATCAACCTGCTGCTGCTGGTGGCGGCCTTTGCGGTGCTGGGACCCCGCTTCGGCGTGCGCACAGTGTATGGAAGCCTGCTGATGTCCGGCGTCCTGCTGGTACTGGAATGGCTTGTGCCGCTGACCCGTCCCCTGACGGATCAGCCCCTGCTGGAGCTGATTTTTTCAGTCATACTGCCGGCGGTCGGCAGCGCGATCCTGTTCAATTACCGGTCAAGCACCGGCGGTACGGATATTGTCGCTATGATTTTCCGGAAGTATACCCACCTGGATATGGGAAAAGCGCTTTTTTGCAGCGATTTTCTGATCGCCAGCCTTTCCGGCGTGGTTTTCGGCGTGCAGACCGGGCTGTTTTCTCTGCTGGGGCTGCTGTCCAGGGCGCTGGTGGTGGACAATGTGGTTGAAAGCATCAACCTTTCCAAATATTTTACCATTGTGACCACCCATGCGCAGGAGATCGTCTCCTTTATCCGGGACGATTTGCACTCTACCGCTACACTGCTGCAGGGGGAGGGCGCTTTTTCCCGAGATGAACGCCGGGTGATACTGACGGTGCTGAGCCGCTCCCGCGCGGCGCGCCTCCGCGGATGGATCCGCAAGGTCGATCCCCAGGCTTTTGTGGTGATCACCAACACCAGTGAGATCATCGGCAAGGGCTTCCGGGGAGAACTGCTGTAAGACAAAGCGGGGTGTAATTTCTCCCCTGTTTACAAAGACCAGAAAAGGGGGTATACTGTAACTACTGTAACTGTCCGTCAAAGACGGACAAGGGGTGCTGGGAAACCGGCTGAGACGGGCGCTTGCCCGAACCCTCGAACCTGATCCGGGTAATGCCGGCGTAGGAAACAAATCAAGGTCCTTCGCAAGCCGTCCCTGGATTCGGGGGGACGGCTTTTTCGTCCCCGGAAAGGAGTGTTTCATGAAAAATTCCTCTGTCCGCGCCCTGGTGGAGGGCGGCATATCCGTGGCCATGGCCATCGCTCTTTCCTTTCTGAAATTCCCCAGTCTGCCCTTTGGCGGGTCGGTGGACTTGGTGATGGTGCCCCTTCTGGTGTATGCCCTTCGCCGGGGTATGCTCTGGGGCTGCGGCGCGGGATTGGTGGCTGGTCTGCTGAAAAGTCTGGTCGGCGGCGGGATCGGCTGGGGACTGCCCAGCGTGCTGATGGATTATGTTCTGGCCTACGGCATGGCGGGACTGGCCGGGCTGGCGTCCGGTAAAAAAGCGGGCTGGGTCTGGGGCAGCGTCCTGGGCTGCGCCGCGCGGTATGCCGTCCATGTACTGAGCGGCGTCGTGCTGTACGCTATTACCGAGCCCACCCTGCTGGTAGGCCTGGAGTTCATGGGTGCCTTCACCAGCCCCTGGACCTACTCTCTTGCCTACAATGCCCTGTATATGCTGCCCAATACGCTGCTGGCGGTGGCGGTGCTGGCTATACTCCGGGCGGCTTATGAAAAAGCCCTGCTGCCCGCGGACGGGAAAAAGTCTGTCTGATCCCCGGCAGGAGGGCATAAAAAACGCCCCCGCCGAGAAGGGGGCGTTTTTCTATATTTAGTCGACGGTAATGCGCAGGGTGTTCCGGGGGTCCTCCTCCGAGAGACGGAAAGAAAGGGGGATCTCCCGGTCTCCCAGGTGCAGGCTGCCCTTATAGCTGCCGTAGAAACCCCGAAGCACCGCCCGTCCGCCTTCGTCGGTGGTGAGGGTGTCCTTGGTGACCCACGTCTCATGGATCAGTTTCCGCAAGGTGTGATAGGCGGGCTTGGGGGTGAAGTCGTGGCGGAGCAAGCCGCCGTGGTAGTAGTTTTCTCCGGCGGTCATATCTCCCAGAGGGGCAAAGGCGGCGTAGCCGTCTACCAGATTCCAGTAGATCGCGGCTTCCATTCCTCTTTGGGCGAACCACAGGGAGTACATGTTTTTTATGATCTCCGCCTGTATGTCCTCGTCCTCCGCGCCCCAGGAGTAGGCGGGGATGGTGATTTCGGTGATCTGCAGGGGCTTGTTGAACCGGGCGTACAAATCCATGATTTTCGAGATGTACACCGGATCATACCGCCTCTGCGCCTGCGCGGCTTCCGCCTCCCTCGGCCAAAAGGAATGGTACTGCATACCGATGGCGTCCACCCGCTTCCCCAGCCGGAGCAGCCGTTCGATCAGCATATAATAGGGCGCCCGTGTGGTGGGAGGATCCTCAAACATACCGTATTCGTTGAGGATGAGTTCATTATGCGGGAAATAGGCGGCGGCGCGGTCAAAGGCCCATTCCACATAATCGTCCGCATACATAAAAGCGGTAGAGTCTGCCCGGAAGTTGGTGATGGTTTCGTTGATGACCTCCCAGCCGTGGATCCGTCCGGCGTAACGTTCCGCGATCTCACGCAGCCTTTTCTCATACAGCCGCTTCATCGCGGGGACATCCGTCCTTGCCCAGGGCGCCACAAAACTGTCATACACCAGACAATGGGCCTTGGGGGTGATACCCCGCTTCTCGCAATAGTCCAGGCAGAGGTCGGGCGCCGGGCGGCGGTAAACCTTGGGGCTGTCGGCGGCGAAGCGGGGTTTGCCCTGCTCCGGCTCCAGCCCGTCCCAGTAGAAGGGGAGGGTGGCCATGTTGAACAGGTTCGCGAATGCCTCCTCATAGGCGGCGTTCTTCTCCCCGGATTCCAACTCTCCCAGCATAAAAATATTCGCGCCGAAGTAGAAGTCGTGACCGGTCTGCTCCAGCCTCAGCCGCGCGCCGGGGAGGGGACGGCCTTCCCCGTCGGTGACGATAAACTTCATATCGCCCTTACGGTTGGTTTCAATGCCGGCGGCAACCCGGCTTTTCAGGAAGCCCTCATTTTCCCGAAAGGGCTTCAATACCTGCTCTCGTCTTTCGCTCATGGCCGTTCCTCCTTATAATGCGCTCTGGGTGTCCGTGGGGTCCCCGTGCAGCGCTAAATCGTATTCATGGCTCCAGTCCAGCCGGCGATAGGGCTCCCCCCGTTCGTCGGTGCGGATAAACTCTATCAACAGATCCAGCATCTCCTTCGACCAGGTGTTCTTGTCGATCTGGGCGGTGGTGAACCGGTTCTGCGTGATCATTTCGAATCCGAATATGTCCTTGATCTGGGTTTTGGCACCTCCGTCCACCACTTCCGCCACCAGATGGGGAGGGATGAACAGCACGCCGCCGGAGCAGCCGTAGACCACATCGCCCGGCAGGCAGATGGCGGCATCCCGGCCGTCTCCCAGCCGTACCGGGCAGTTCATGCCGGTCATGACAAAATCGCGGATGGGCGTGGGGTCGATACCCCGGTAGTAAATCTGTATATCCGGCACCTTCCGCACCTGCTCCACGTCCCGTATACCGCCCCAGATGACGGCGCCGCCGTTCCCGGTCTTCCGGCGGATGGCAGTGGACAGATTGCCCCCGACAAAGGTGCCCTTGTATACTTTGTCAAACATATCGATGACGATCACGTCCCGGCTTGTCAGGCTGTCGATCACCCACTGGTTGGGCGTGCCGGACAACCCCTTCGCGGCGGCTGCGGTCTGCATGGCCTCTTTGTAATCCGGCCGGACAGGCGCGTACATGGCGGTGACGGCCCTGCCGACCAGCTTTCGGTTGACGCTGCCGTCCTCGCGGAACTCCGGGTGGAGGGCGGGCATCGCGATAAACTGGCTCTCATAGCCTTGTACGAAAATGGGCTTCCAAAGCTCCTCAAGCGTCATGCCGTAAAGGGCGTCCAGATACACATCCGCCACCTTCGGCCGCCCGTCGGGGAAGCGTTCTCCTTTCCAAAGAGGGGTCATTGCAATCATTTCTTCCGGTGTTCGAAAAATCATGTTCAGCTCCATATTCTGTCGTTTGAGAATTCCGTATCCCATGCGGAGGTATCCGCCCACATTTCCGGCATATGCGGGTTGACGTGCGCGGCAAGCACCTCCTCGTTCAGCGCCTCAATGCCCAGGCCCGGCGCGTCAGGCACCGTCATGAAGCCATCCTGAATAAGGGGCTTCGGCAAGCCTATGACCATATCCTGCCACCAGGGGATATCCACCGAGTGTATCTCCATGGCCATAATATGGCGCATGGCCGCGGCGGCGTGGAGCGCGGCCATACAGCCGACCGGGCTCTCCGCCATGTGGATGGCTACCGCCACACCGTGCTCGTCCGCCATGTCGGCGATACGCTTCATCTCCAACGCTCCGCCGCAGGTCAGCACATCGGGGTGGATCACTGATACGGCGTCGGTCTCCAGCAGTGTACGGAAGCCTTCCTTGAGGTAGATGTCCTCCCCGGTGCAGATGGGTACTGTAGTGGAGGCTTTCAGCCGCGCCAGTTGGTCCGGATAGATCCAGGGCACCATATCCTCCGCCCAGGCAAGGTTGTAGGGCTCCATCCGGCGGCAGAAGCGGATACAGTCCTCCACACAGACATGACCGAAATGATCGATCGCCAGAGGCACGTCCCAGCCTATGACCTCACGCACCTGGGCAATGTACTCCTCCAGTATGTCCATGCCCTTGGGGGTAATATGAATGCCGGTGAAGGGGTGGGCGGTATTGACGATCTCATAGGCTTTCCTGTGTCTGACCATGTCCGCCGTCACCGACCCGCCCTGTACCTGAAGTATGTGGCCGGCGTATTTCTCCATGTCCTCCAGAAAGCCGAGCGGTGCCGTAAGGGTGCCGGGAATTCCCCGGAGCAGGCCGATACCCAGATCCATTTTCAGGAAGGTGAATCCCATATCCATCCGTTCCTTCAGCGCCAGCCCCATTTCCCTGCCGGTGTGCCTTTCCTGCACGTCGGTGTCGCAGTAAAGCCGCACCTTGTCCCGGTACCGTCCGCCCAGCATCTGGAACAGGGGCACGTCATAGGCTTTTCCGGCCAGATCCCAGAGGGCGATCTCCACCCCGCTGACGCCTCCCCCCTGCCTGGAGGGACCTCCGAACTGCTTGATCTTTTGAAAGATTCTCTCCACTTCGCAGGGGTTTTCCCCTAATATCCGGCTCTTCAGCATGAGGGCATAGGTTTTGGAAGCGGCGTCCCGTACCTCCCCGTAGCCGACAAGACCCTGGTTGGTCATCAGCTTCATAATGGTACAGCGCTTGGGCGCGCCGTCCACCTCTACAAAGCGCATGTCTGTTATTTTCAAATCCGAGGGATAGGAAGTATACATAACTCCTCCTTTTCTTTATTATTGCCGGCTTTCCCCGGGAGGATCCGCCTGCTCTCCGCAAGTCGAAAACGACCTTCCGATTTGCTGATCCGGCGCCCGGACCTCTCTCCGCCGGAACCTGTCATGAGAAAAAGCGGACGGCAAATCGTCCGCTTGGCGCTATTCCTTTTCCTCCGGGGGCAGCTCCGGCTCCAGCGCCGCCGTGGGTGATTCGGGGACGCCGCCGCGCAGTTTCTCCGTTGCCCGGGGCAGCACATCCCGGCTGGTGCCCCAGCTCCGCCCTGCGCTCCGGTAGTCAAACATGCGGGAGTAGTGTTCCAGCTCCTCCTCCAGCCGCGCCAGCGCCCGGCTTTCCAGTCCGGCGACGGTGGCGGCGAAGGCCTGCTTCTTCTCCCCGAAAAGCCGCTTCTCCCCGGCCTCCAGCAGCATGCCCGCATGGGGCAGGCAAAAGCCTTTGGAATCTTCCAGCAGCTCCCGGAATTTCGGGTCGCTTTTCCAGAGGTGGAGCAATGTCAGCATATACCTTCCCATCACCGTTTCCACCCTGCGGCAGATCACGCAGCCGCCGGTTTTTTCCCGGATAGCCCGGGCAAGGGTGGCGAGCGCCTTTTTCTTTCCGCTGCCGGCAACGGTGAAAAGCGGCTGCAGATCCCTGCGCAGCTGGCCGATGTGTGTGGTCAGTACAATAGAGAGGGTCAGATTTCTCTGGGACAATG